>NZ_CP035952.1:1312500-3712500 GCF_004214895.1 Pseudomonas tructae
GCTGGGTTTAGAACGTCGTGAGACAGTTCGGTCCCTATCTGCCGTGGACGTTTGAGATTTGAGAGGGGCTGCTCCTAGTACGAGAGGACCGGAGTGGACGAACCTCTGGTGTTCCGGTTGTCACGCCAGTGGCATTGCCGGGTAGCTATGTTCGGAAGAGATAACCGCTGAAAGCATCTAAGCGGGAAACTTGCCTCAAGATGAGATCTCACTGGAGCCTTGAGCTCCCTGAAGGGCCGTCGAAGACTACGACGTTGATAGGTTGGGTGTGTAAGCGCTGTGAGGCGTTGAGCTAACCAATACTAATTGCCCGTGAGGCTTGACCATATAACACCCAAGCAATTTGACTACTCGAAAGAGCATCAGATTGCGGTGTTGTGAAGACACAAAGCCGAGAATTTGTACCTCACAAACCATCACATACCCGATTCGCTGGAGTGTCTTAAACAAGACCTTCTGGCAACAGAATTTCTTGACGACCATAGAGCATTGGAACCACCTGATCCCATCCCGAACTCAGCAGTGAAACGATGCATCGCCGATGGTAGTGTGGGGTTTCCCCATGTGAGAGTAGGTCATCGTCAAGATTAAATTCCGAAACCCCTATCTGCGCATGCAGGTAGGGGTTTTGTCTTTCTTGCGTTTGCCTCGACTGTAGGAGCGGGCTTGCCCCGCGATAGCATTCTGTCAGGCACATCGCATCGCGGGGCTAGCCCGCTCCCACCAGTCTTACATCGGTTGGAATGGCCCCCTCGCGTTGACTCAGAAGTTCACTATGTCAGAGCTTGCCGACCCTCACCCATCGTGACATGGGCCTGGGCCGGTCGTTGCGCCCAGGGAAGGCGAAGGGACAGGTACCGGTCAGCTCATGCAGGGTGCGCCGCAGATCCACTGCCTGATGTGGCGCGGGGACGATGTGAGGGCGTCGCTGGGGTCGTCCAGGTCGCCGAATCCAGGTCCACCTCGCCCCAGGGCGCCAGTCGCAGCTCTGGGCGTTGTAGCTCTGCAGCGGGCCGCTTGCCGATCACAGGGGGAATGTCTGGGTCCAGATACTGTAATCCCTTCGAATCGGTAGCTGACGCGCCACAGCTTGCTGCCGGGCGTTGTGACCTCAAGGCATGAACGGTGAGCGGCAGGCGCGCGATACGGCTTGTCGCGGGGTTTGGCGGTGCGGATGGCGGTGTCGGAACGATAGCCACAAAAAAACCGGCCATGTGGCCGGTTTCTCTGGGTCTGAGAGGCTGGTAGAGACTCTCAGATACTGCTATTTGGTGCCCCGAGGGAGACTCGAACTCCCACTCCTTTCGAAAACGGATTTTGAATCCGCCGCGTCTACCAATTCCGCCATCAGGGCTTGTGGCGGCGAAGTATAGAGAGACGTTTACCGTTGGTCAATCAGCTTTCATGGTCAATTTTCATCGTTTCGGCTAAACTTTGCGGCCCTGTCGAACCGAACACCATCATGCGCGTCGCCGATTTCTCTTTTGAGCTCCCTGATTCCCTGATCGCTCGCCATCCTTTGGCGCAGCGCCATAGCAGCCGGCTGCTGACCCTCGACGGGCCAAGCGGGGCGCTGGCACATCGTCAATTCACCGACTTGCTCGAGCATCTGCGCCCGGGCGATCTGATGGTGTTCAACAATACCCGGGTAATTCCGGCACGTCTGTTCGGCCAGAAGGTCAGCGGCGGCAAGCTGGAAATCCTCGTTGAGCGCGTGCTCGACAGCCACCGAGTGCTGGCCCACGTGCGTTCGAGCAAGGCGCCCAAGCCGGGTGCGCAGATCGTCATCGACGGCGGGGGCGAGGCCGAAATGGTCGGCCGTCACGACACGCTGTTCGAACTGCGCTTCGCCGAAGAGGTATTGCCGCTGCTCGATCGCGTCGGTCACATGCCGCTGCCGCCGTACATCGACCGTCCGGACGAGGGCGCCGATCGCGAGCGTTACCAGACTGTGTACGCCGAGCGTGCCGGCGCCGTGGCTGCGCCGACCGCCGGCCTGCACTTCGATGAAGAGCTGCTGGGTAAAATCGCCGCCAAGGGCGTGGAAACCGCCTTCGTCACCCTGCATGTCGGTGCTGGCACGTTCCAGCCGGTGCGGGTCGAGCGTATCGAAGACCACCACATGCATAAAGAGTGGCTGGAGGTCGGCCAGGATGTAGTCGATGCCGTGGCCGCTTGCCGTGCCCGTGGCGGACGGGTGATCGCCGTGGGCACGACCAGCGTGCGCTCGCTGGAAAGCGCTGCCCGTGATGGCGTGCTCAAGGCGTTCAGCGGCGACACCGACATCTTTATCTTCCCGGGCCGGCCGTTCCACGTGGTCGATGCCCTGGTGACCAACTTCCACCTGCCTGAATCCACGCTGCTGATGCTGGTTTCGGCCTTCGCCGGTTACCCAGAGACCATGGCTGCCTATGCGGCAGCGGTCGAGAACGGGTACCGCTTCTTCAGTTACGGTGATGCCATGTTCATCACCCGCAATCCGGCGCCACGCGGCCCCGAGGATCAAGCATGAGTCGCACCTGTCGTATGTCCTTCGAATTGCTCGCCACCGATGGTAAAGCCCGTCGTGGCCGCCTGACCTTCCCTCGTGGCGTGGTCGAGACTCCGGCGTTCATGCCGGTGGGCACCTATGGCACGGTCAAGGGCATGCTGCCGCGCGACATCGAGGCCATCGGCGCGCACATGATCCTCGGCAACACCTTCCACCTGTGGCTGCGCCCGGGCACCGAGGTGATCAAGGCCCATGGTGACCTGCACGATTTCATGAAGTGGCAGGGTCCTATCCTCACTGACTCCGGTGGATTCCAGGTGTTCAGCCTGGGCGCCATGCGCAAGATCCGCGAAGAGGGTGTGACGTTCGCCTCGCCGGTCGACGGTTCCAAGGTGTTCATGGGCCCGGAAGAGTCGATGCAGGTCCAGCGCGACTTGGGTTCGGACGTGGTGATGATCTTCGACGAATGCACCCCGTACCCGGCGGATGAAGACGTTGCCCGGGTGTCCATGGAGCTTTCCCTGCGCTGGGCCCAGCGTTCGAAGAACGCCCATGGCGACAGCACTGCGGCGCTGTTCGGCATCGTCCAGGGCGGCATGCACGAAAACCTGCGCATGCGCTCGCTCGAAGGCCTGGAAAAGATCGGCTTCGATGGCCTGGCCATTGGCGGCCTGTCGGTGGGTGAGCCCAAGCACGAAATGATCAAAGTGCTGGACTACCTGCCAGGACGCATGCCGGCTGACAAACCTCGTTACCTTATGGGGGTAGGCAAGCCGGAAGATCTCGTTGAGGGTGTGCGCCGCGGCGTCGACATGTTCGATTGCGTGATGCCCACGCGCAACGCGCGCAACGGCCATCTGTTTGTCGATACCGGTGTGCTGAAGATCCGTAACGCGTTCCATCGCCATGATGATTCGCCCCTGGACGCGACCTGCGATTGCTATACCTGCCAGAACTTCTCCCGCGCCTATCTGCATCACCTGGATAAATGCGGCGAAATGTTGGGCAGTATGTTGAATACGATCCATAACTTGCGTCATTACCAGCGCTTGATGGCTGGTTTACGCGAGGCTATTCAACAAGGTACATTGGCCGCCTTTGTCGATGCCTTTTACGCCAAGCGCGGGCTGCCTGTGCCGCCCTTGGACTGATGTATTGTCGATCCCTAACAAGTACTGATTTGCAACTGGAGTGCTAAATGAGCTTTTTGATCCCTGCCGCATACGCGGACGCTGCTGCCCCAGCCGCCGGCCCAGCCGGTACTGGCTTCGAGTGGATTTTCCTGGTCGGTTTCCTGGTCATCTTCTACCTGATGATCTGGCGCCCGCAGGCCAAACGTGCCAAAGAGCAGAAGAACCTGCTGAGCAACCTGCAAAAAGGTGACGAAGTTGTTACCAACGGCGGCATCGCCGGCAAGATCGTCAAAGTTGCCGACGACTTCGTGGTTCTGGAAGTGTCCGACAACGTTGAGCTGAAGTTCCAGAAGGGCGCCGTAGCCGCGACCCTGCCTAAAGGCACGCTCAAAGCGATCTAAGTTTCAGTTTTTTACCAATCGACGGGGCGCGCAAGGCGCCCCGCGTCTTGAACGGGCGGCGTGATGCTGAACAAATACCCTCTGTGGAAATACGCACTGATCCTGGTGGTACTGGCGATCGGTTTTATTTATTCCGCTCCCAACCTCTACCCTGATGATCCGGCCGTTCAGGTCAGTGGTGCCAGTACTGCACTGCAGGTCACTCAGGCTGATCTGGACCGCGTGAGCAAAGCGCTCAACGAGTCCGGTATCCAGGTCAAGGCCGCAAGCCTTGGCGAGAAGGGCAAGGTTGGTCTGGTGCGCCTGACCAAGCAGGAAGACCAACTGCCAGCCAAGGATGTAGTGCGCAAGGCACTGGGCGACGACTATGTAGTAGCGCTCAACCTGGCCCCGACCACTCCGCAATGGCTGCGCAACCTGGGCGCAAGCCCGATGAAGCTGGGTCTGGACCTTTCCGGTGGTGTGCACTTCCTGCTTGAAGTGGACATGGACAAGGCCATGGCGGCCCGCCTGAAAGTCTACGAAGGTGAAGTCAAAAGCCTGCTGCGCAAAGAGCGCGTGCGCTACCGCAGCCTGCCGCAACAAGATGGCGGCATTCAGCTGGGCTTTTCCGACGATGCTTCCCGCGAACAGGCCCGTAGCCTGATCCGCAAGAATTTCAATGATTTCGAGTTGACCACCACCGAGCGTAACGGCCTGTCCGTGTTGCGTCTGGCGATTACCCCGGCCAAGGTCGCGGAAATCCGTGAGTACTCGATCAAGCAGAACCTGACCACGGTACGTAACCGCGTCAACGAGCTGGGTGTGGCCGAGCCACTGGTTCAGCGCCAGGGTGCCAACCGCATCGTGGTTGAGCTGCCAGGTGTGCAGGATACCGCCGAAGCCAAGCGTATTCTCGGCAAGACCGCCAACCTCGAGTTCCGCCTGGGTGCAGAGCCGGGTGCCTCGAAAGCCACCACCGAAACCTTCGAGTTCCGTGAAGGCGGTCGTTCGGCTGCGGTCGAGCGTGGCCTGATCATCACCGGTGACCAGGTCACCGACGCCCAGGCCAGTTTCGACGAGCAGGGCCGCCCGCAAGTGAACATCCGTCTGGATGGTCATGGCGGCGAGCTGATGAGCCGCGCCACCCGCAGCAACGTCGGTCGCAGCATGGCGGTGATCTTCATCGAGCAGCGTCCAACCACCCGCTACGTCAAGCAGATGGTCGATGGCGTCGAGAAAGACGTTGCCGTGCAGACCTTCACCGAAGAGAAGAAGATCATCAGCCTGGCGACCATTCAGTCGCCACTGGGCAGTCAGTTCCGTATCACCGGACTGAACGGTCAGGGCGAATCGTCGGAACTGGCCCTGCTGCTGCGTGCCGGTGGCCTGGCGGCGCCGATGTACTTTGCTGAAGAGCGCACCATTGGCCCGAGTCTGGGTGCCGACAACATCACCAAGGGTATCGATGCATCCCTGTGGGGCATGCTGTTCGTTTCGCTGTTCATCATGGCCATCTACCGCTTCTTCGGCCTGATCGCCACCATTGCCCTGGCCGGTAACATGGTCATGCTGCTGGCGCTGATGTCCTTGCTGGGTGCGACGCTGACCCTGCCAGGTATCGCCGGTATCGTTCTGACCATGGGTATGGCCGTGGACGCCAACGTGCTGATCTTCTCGCGGATTCGCGAAGAGCTGGCCAATGGCATGTCGGTGCAACGCGCCATCCACGAAGGTTTCAACCGTGCCTACACGGCGATTGTCGACGCCAACCTGACCACCTTGCTGGTCGGCGGCATCCTCTTCGCCATGGGGACCGGGCCGGTCAAGGGCTTCGCGGTTACCATGTCCCTCGGGATTTTCACCTCGATGTTCACCGCCGTCATGGTGACCCGCGCAATGGTCAACCTGACCTGCGGCGGGCGTGATATCAAGAAGCTGTGGGTTTAAGGGGCTGCCATGTTACGTACCATCAACTTCATGGGTGTGCGCAACCTTGCGTTCGGCATCACCCTGCTTCTGACTGTGCTGGCGTTGTTCAGCTGGTTCTACAAGGGTCTGAACTTCGGCCTGGACTTCACCGGCGGTACGCTCATCGAGCTGACCTACGAGCGTCCGGCCAACCTCGGCGAGGTACGTGAGCAGCTGGTCAAGGCCGGCTTCCAGGATGCCGTGGTGCAGAGCTTCGGTGCTACCACCGACCTGCTGGTGCGCATGCCGGGCGATGACCCGCTGCTGGGCAACCGTGTCTCCGAGGCGCTGCAGAAGGTCAGCACCGACAACCCGGCCGTGGTCAAGCGTGTCGAGTTCGTTGGCCCACAGGTGGGTGAAGAGCTGCGCGACCAGGGCGGCCTGGGCATGCTGCTGGCCCTGGGCGGCATCATGATCTACCTGGCCTTCCGCTTTCAGTGGAAGTTCGCCCTGGGTGCGATCCTGTCGCTGATCCACGACGTTGTCGTGACCATGGGTATCCTTTCGTTCTTCCAGATCACCTTCGACCTGACGGTGCTGGCGGCAGTATTGGCGATCATCGGTTACTCGCTCAACGACACCATTGTCGTGTTCGACCGGGTTCGTGAGAACTTCCGGGTGCTGCGCAAGGCTTCGTTGATCGAGAACATCAACATCTCGACCACCCAGACCCTGCTGCGCACTGTCGCGACCTCGGTATCGACCTTGCTGGCCATTGCCGCGCTGCTGTTCTTCGGTGGTGACAACCTGTGGGGCTTCTCCCTGGCACTGTTCATCGGTGTCATGGCCGGTACCTACTCGTCGATCTACATCGCCAACGTGGTGCTGATCTGGCTGAACCTGAACAGCGAAGACCTGATCCCGACGGTGAAAGCCGAGGGTGTGGACGACCGCCCATAAGGGGTTTTCCCACGCTGTTGGTCGTACAAAGGGCGCGAGTGTTGAACTCGCGCCTTTTTTTATGCTCCAAGGCAGGGAGAAGGCGGGCTGTGTCCCGCAGGTACGATCAGGAGGTTCACGTGAACAAGTCGATGCTGGTGGGTGCGGTTCTGGGTGCTGTCGGTGTAACCGCCGGAGGTGCTGTTGCCACCTACAGCCTGGTCAAGGGTGGGCCGGAGTACGCCGAGGTGTTGGCGGTGCAACCGGTCAAACAGACCGTCAAGACGCCACGGGAAGTGTGCAAGGATGTCACGGTGACGCGTCAGGCGCCGGTCAAAGACCAGCACCAGATTGCCGGTACCGTGGTCGGTGCGTTGGCAGGCGGCTTGCTGGGGAATCAGATTGGCGGCGGTACCGGTAAGAAGATCGCTACCGTGGCCGGTGCGGTCGGTGGTGGCTACGCTGGTAACAAGGTGCAGGAAGGCATGCAGGAGCGTGATACCTACACCACCACGCAAACCCGCTGCAACACGGTCAACGACCTGAGTGAGAAGGTTGTCGGGTATGACGTGAAGTATTCGATCGGCGACAAGGTCGGTCAGGTGCGCATGGACCGTGACCCGGGCGCGCAGATTCCGCTGGATAAAGAGGGCAAGCTGGTACTGAGCCAGGCCCAGCCCGGCCAGTAACCCTACCTGGTAGGAGCGGGCTTGCCCCGCGATTGCGATCTGTCAGTCGCATCGCATCGCGGGGCAAGCCCGCTCCCACGCAAGCCCATAAAAAAAGCACCCCGAGGGGTGCTTTTTGTGCCTGATCGAAACTCAGCGTTTGATCGAGGCAGGCAGGTGCGGCTGGATAGCGGTCAGAACAGCCTTGAAGCACTTGGTGTTGCCGGCAACGATGTGACCCTTCTCGAGGAAGTCGTGGCCGCCGGTGAAGTCGCTCACCAGGCCACCTGCTTCCTGGATCAGCAGGACGCCTGCAGCCATGTCCCATTCCGATAGGCCCGATTCCCAGAAGGCATCGAAGCGACCGGCGGCTACATAGGCCAGGTCCAGGCTGGCAGCGCCGGCGCGGCGAATGCCGGCGGTCTGGCCAACCAGGGCGCGGAACATGCCCAGGTAGTTGTCCAGGTCAGCCAGCTGGTTGTCGCGGAACGGGAAGCCGGTACCCAGCAGGGCGCCTTCCAGGCTGGTGCGCGAGCTGACGCGCAGGCGGCGGCCATTGAGCTGGGCACCACGGCCACGGCTGGCGGTGAATTCTTCCTGGCGGACAGGGTCCAGCACCACGGCGTGCTCAAGGCGGCCACGGTATTTGCAGGCAATGCTGACGGCGAAGTGTGGAACGCCACGCAGGAAGTTGGTGGTACCGTCCAGAGGGTCGATGATCCACTCGTAGTCCTTGCCTTCTTCGCCGCTGCCGGCATGCAGGCCAGTCTCTTCACCACGGATGGTGTGGTTCGGGTATGCCTTGCGCAGGGCGTCGACGATCATTTTCTCGGCGGCGCGATCAACCTCGGAGACGTAGTCTTTGGCGTCCTTCTCATCAACCTTGATGGTATCCAGGCGTTCGATGGAGCGGAAAATCAGTTCACTGGCGCTGCGAGCGGCGCGCAGCGCGATATTCAGCATAGGCTGCATGGGCGTTTCACCTGGGGATGTTAAAGAATAAAGCCGCACATTCTAGCAGAAAACTTTCTTCGCAGAAGTGTGAGATTTGCTTTCGTGGCGTTACGCTGGTCGCTTATGTAAGATTTACTCCCCCTTTCCCGCGTCTGTGAGCACTTCGCCTTGCTGCAAAATATTCGTGTTGTTCTGGTCAATACCAGCCACCCCGGCAATATCGGCGGCGCTGCGCGTGCCATGAAAAACATGGGCTTGTCGCGCCTGGTGCTGGTCGATCCGCAGCATTTCCCTTCGCCTGAGGCCGATGCCCGTGCGTCGGGTGCCGATGACGTGCTAGCCGGTGCGCAAGTGGTCGCCACCCTCGAAGAGGCGTTGGTCGGTTGCAACCTGGTGCTTGGCACCAGTGCTCGCGAGCGGCGTATCCCTTGGCCGTTGGTCGATCCGCGCGAGTGCGCCAGCAAGGTCATTGAGCATGCCGCCCAAGGCGAGGAGATTGCCCTGGTGTTTGGTCGCGAGCACGCTGGCCTGACCAACGAAGAGCTGCAGCGTTGCCACTTTCATGTGCACATCCCCTCGAACCCGGACTTCAGCTCGCTGAACCTCGGTGCTGCGGTGCAGGTGCTGGCCTATGAAGTGCGCATGGCCTGGCTGGCGCTGGAAGGTCAGGCGTCGCCGACGGAAACTGTCGACAGCGGCGAGCTGGCGACCATGGATGAAATGGAGCTGTTTTACGAGCACCTGGAAAAGACCCTGGTCGATATCGGTTTTCTCGACCCGCAGAAACCCAAGCACCTGATGCCGCGCCTGCGTCGCCTGTACGGGCGCAGCTCGGTCGATCGTTCGGAATTGAATATTTTGCGCGGCATTCTTACGGAAACCCAGAAAGCGGCCCGTGGCGAACCGCATAAGCGGAAGGATCAATAGATGTTCGAGCGTCTGCGTGAAGATATCCAGAGCGTTTTCCACCGTGACCCGGCGGCGCGCAATGCCTTTGAAGTGCTGACCTGCTATCCGGGCATGCATGCGATCTGGCTGCATCGCGCAGCGCACGCCTTGTGGGTGCGGGACTGGAAATGGCTGGCGCGGTTGGTGTCGAACTTCGGCCGCTGGCTGACCGGTATCGAGATTCACCCGGGGGCCAAGGTTGGCCGGCGCTTTTTCATTGACCATGGCATGGGGATTGTCATTGGCGAAACCGCCGAGATCGGCGACGACGTCACCCTGTACCAGGGCGTGACCCTGGGTGGCACCACCTGGAACAAAGGCAAGCGCCATCCGACCCTGGAGGACGGAGTGGTGGTCGGCGCCGGGGCCAAGGTGCTGGGCCCGTTCACCGTCGGTGCCGGGGCCAAGATCGGTTCCAACGCAGTGGTCACCAAGGCCGTGCCTGCAGGGGCCACGGCTGTTGGTATTCCGGGGCGGATCATCGTCAAGAGCGATGCCGAAGTGGAGGCCAGGCGCAAGGCCATGGCCGAGAAGATCGGCTTCGATGCCTACGGCGTCAGCGAAGACATGCCCGACCCGGTTGCCCGCGCCATTGGTCAGTTGCTCGACCACCTTCAAGCCGTCGATGGCCGCCTGGAAGACATGTGTGGTGCACTGAAGAACCTGGGCAGCGACTACTGCGCCAAAGAACTACCAGCGCTGCGCGAAGAGGACTTCGCCGAAATCAAGGACGAAGCCCGTAGCGACGCGTCGACGCATTGACAGAAGGGGCGTGCGCAAGCGCCCCTTAGTTTGCTATCATTCGGCCGCCCTCTTGCGGTAAACCCGACTAAAGCACTAGGTCTTATAGTTGACTTAAATGCTCGGGAATAGCATACTCGCTCCCATTCCGAAACCCGTGGTACCTACTAGCCATGCGACTGACTACAAAAGGCCGATACGCCGTGACCGCCATGCTCGACCTGGCGTTGCACGCGCAGAATGGGCCGGTGTCTCTGGCCGACATTTCCGAGCGCCAAGGCATCTCCCTCTCTTATCTGGAGCAGCTGTTTGCAAAGCTGCGCCGCAGCAGCCTGGTTTCCAGTGTGCGCGGCCCTGGCGGCGGCTATCAGCTGTCGCGAAGCATGGAGAGCATTCAGGTCGCCCAGGTCATCGATGCGGTCAACGAATCGGTCGATGCCACGCGCTGTCAGGGGCTGGGTGATTGCCACGCCGGCGACACCTGCCTGACCCACCACTTGTGGTGTGACCTGAGCCAGCAGATTCACGAATTCCTCAGCGGCATCAGCCTGGCTGACCTTGTTACTCGCCGTGAGGTACAAGAAGTCGCCCAGCGCCAGGACCTGCGTCGTATCGCAGGCCGGGCACCGCAGCTGGACAAGATTGAGACGTCCGCCGTCGAATGACCGTTTCGACGCGCGGCGCGACCGCCTGATAGGAGATATTCAATGAAGTTGCCGATCTACCTCGATTACTCCGCGACCACCCCGGTCGATCCACGCGTTGCCCAGAAGATGAGCGACTGCCTGCTGGTCGACGGGAACTTCGGTAACCCGGCGTCGCGCTCCCACGTCTTTGGCTGGAAGGCCGAGGAAGCGGTCGAGAACGCCCGTCGCCAGGTCGCCGACCTGGTCAACGCCGACCCGCGGGAAATTGTCTGGACCAGCGGTGCAACCGAGTCCGACAACCTGGCAATCAAGGGTATCGCGCACTTCTACAGCACCAAGGGCAAGCACCTGATCACCTCCAAGATCGAGCACAAGGCGGTCCTGGACAGCACGCGTCAACTGGAGCGTGAAGGCTTCGAGGTCACCTACATCGAGCCAGGTGCCGACGGCCTGATCACTCCGGCCATGGTCGAAGCGGCCCTGCGTGAAGACACCATCCTGGTGTCGATCATGCACGTGAACAACGAAATCGGCACCATCAACGACATCGCCGCCATCGGCGAGCTGACCCGCGCCCGCGGCGTCATGTTCCACGTCGACGCCGCGCAGTCCACCGGCAAGGTCGAAATCGACCTGCAGAAGCTGAAAGTCGACCTGATGTCGTTCTCGGCGCACAAGACCTACGGCCCTAAAGGCATCGGCGCGCTGTACGTCAGCCGCAAGCCTCGTGTGCGCCTGGAGGCCACCATGCACGGCGGCGGTCACGAGCGCGGCATGCGTTCGGGTACCCTGGCCACCCACCAGATCGTCGGCATGGGCGAAGCCTTCGCCATCGCCAAAGAGCTGATGGCCAGCGAAAACCTGCGCATCAAGGCCCTGAGTGACCGTTTCTACAAGCAGGTCGAAGGCCTCGAAGAGCTGTACATCAACGGCAGCATGACCGCGCGCATCCCGCACAACCTGAACCTGAGCTTCAACTACGTCGAAGGCGAGTCGCTGATCATGGCGCTCAAGGACCTGGCCGTTTCGTCCGGTTCGGCCTGTACTTCGGCATCGCTCGAGCCGTCCTACGTGTTGCGCGCCCTGGGCCGCAACGACGAATTGGCACACAGCTCGATCCGCTTCACCTTCGGCCGTTTCAGCACCGAAGAAGAAATCGACTACGCCGCGCAGAAGGTATGCGAGGCCGTGACCAAGCTGCGCGAATTGTCGCCGCTGTGGGATATGTTCAAAGACGGCGTCGACATCTCCAAGATCGAGTGGGCCGCGCACTAAGTAGTCGCCGGCAAGAGCGGCTCTCTGATGAGGAAGGAATTGCACCATGGCATACAGTGAAAAGGTCATCGACCACTACGAAAACCCGCGTAACGTCGGCAAGATGAATGCCGAGGACCCGGATGTCGGCACCGGCATGGTCGGCGCTCCTGCGTGCGGCGACGTCATGCGCCTGCAGATCAAGGTCAACGAGCAGGGCGTCATCGAAGACGCCAAGTTCAAGACCTACGGCTGCGGTTCGGCCATCGCTTCCAGCTCCCTGGCCACTGAGTGGATGAAGGGCAAGACCCTGGACGAAGCCGAGACCATCAAGAACACCCAGCTGGCCGAAGAACTGGCCCTGCCGCCGGTGAAGATCCACTGTTCGGTACTCGCCGAGGACGCCATCAAGGCGGCCGTGCGCGATTACAAGCAGAAGAAAGGTTTGCTCTAAGGTCGCCTGTTGCAGGTAAGGAGTCTCGATGGCTATCAGCATGACAGAAGCCGCCGCCAAGCATGTGCGGCGCTCCCTCGATGGACGTGGCAAGGGTGAAGGTATTCGCCTTGGCGTGCGCACCACTGGCTGCTCGGGCCTGGCCTATGTGCTGGAGTTCGTCGATGAAGTAACTTCCGATGACCAGGTCTTCGAAAGCCATGGCGAGAAGGTGATCATCGATCCGAAAAGCCTGACGTACCTCGACGGTACCGAGCTTGATTTCGTCAAGGAAGGGTTGAACGAAGGCTTCAAGTTCAACAACCCCAACGTGCGCGGTGAGTGTGGCTGCGGCGAAAGCTTCAACGTCTGAGGCTGCGCGTGGGTACTCCTTGTCATTTCGCCCTGTTTGACCTGCAACCTGGCTTCCGCCTGGACCTCGACAAGCTGGCTGTTCGCTATCGCGAGCTGGCCCGCGAGGTCCACCCGGATGGCTTCGCCGATGCTTCCGAACGTGAGCAGCGCATTGCGCTGGAGCGTTCGGCTGCGCTGAACGAGGCCTACCAGACGCTCAAGAGCGCGCCCCGGCGTGCCCGCTACCTGCTGGCGATCGGCGGCCATGAAGTGCCGCAGGAAGTCACCGTCCATGATCCCGAGTTCCTTTTGCAGCAGATGCAACTGCGCGAAGAGCTCGAAGACCTCCAGGACAGTGCCGACCTCGATGGCGTGGCCGTGTTCAAGCGCCGCTTGAAGGCAGCCCAGGAAGCACTCAACGAGGACTTCGCCGCCTGCTGGGATGATCCTGCGCAGCGTGAACAGGCCGAGCGCCTGATGCGCCGCATGCAGTTTCTCGACAAGCTCGCCTACGAAGTGCGCCAGCTGGAAGAGCGCCTCGACGATTAACCCGACGCTGCTTCTGGCGGCGCCTTTGGTATTCAGATAAGCATGGCCCTACTGCAGATCGCCGAACCCGGTCAGAGCCCTCAGCCGCACCAGCGTCGCCTGGCGGTGGGTATTGACCTTGGTACCACCAATTCCCTGGTTGCCGCGTTGCGCAGCGGCCGCAGCGAGCCCCTG
This sequence comes from Pseudomonas tructae, assembly GCF_004214895.1. Taxonomy (NCBI): domain Bacteria; kingdom Pseudomonadati; phylum Pseudomonadota; class Gammaproteobacteria; order Pseudomonadales; family Pseudomonadaceae; genus Pseudomonas; species Pseudomonas tructae. The sequence goes on from NZ_CP035952.1 coordinate 1,326,077, forward strand.
CCCGATGCCCAGGGCCAGGTCATCCTGCCGTCCGCCGTGCGTTATCACGCCGACCACATCGACGTCGGCCAGATCGCCCGTGAAGCCGCCTCCGGCGACCCGCTCAACACCGTACTGTCGGTCAAGCGCCTGATGGGCCGTGGCCTGGCGGACGTCAAGCAACTGGGTGAGCAACTGCCTTACCGCTTTGTCGGCGGCGAGTCGCACATGCCGTTCATCGACACGGTCCAGGGCCCGAAAAGCCCGGTGGAAGTCTCGGCCGATATCCTCAAGGTGCTGCGTCAGCGTGCCGAAGAAACCCTGGGTGGCGAGCTGGTCGGTGCGGTGATTACCGTGCCGGCTTATTTCGACGACGCCCAGCGCCAGGCCACCAAGGACGCCGCGCGTCTGGCCGGGCTGAATGTATTGCGTCTGCTCAACGAGCCGACTGCTGCGGCCGTGGCCTACGGCCTGGACCAGAATGCCGAAGGCCTGGTGGCCATCTATGACCTGGGTGGCGGTACCTTCGATATCTCGATCCTGCGCCTGACCGGCGGTGTCTTTGAAGTGCTGGCCACTGGTGGTGACAGCGCCCTGGGTGGCGACGACTTCGACCATGCCATTGCCAGCTGGATCGTCGAACAGGCCGGCTTGTCCTCGGACCTCGATCCAGGTGCCCAGCGGCAGTTGCTGCAAACCGCCTGCGCGGCCAAGGAAGCCCTGACCGACGCCGATTCGGTAACCGTTGCCCATGGCAACTGGCAGGCCGAGCTGACCCGCAGTGCCTTCGACGCCCTGATCGAGCCGATGGTCGCCCGCAGCCTCAAGGCCTGCCGTCGCGCGGTGCGTGACAGTAGCGTCGAGCTCGATGAGGTCGCCGCAGTGGTCATGGTCGGTGGTTCGACCCGCGTGCCGCGTGTGCGCGAAGCTGTTGGCGCGCTGTTTGGCCGCACGCCACTGACCGAAATCGACCCGGATCAGGTGGTTGCCATCGGCGCCGCCATCCAGGCCGACACCCTGGCCGGCAACCGCCGCGATGGTGGCGAACTGCTGCTGCTTGACGTGATTCCGCTGTCCCTGGGTCTGGAAACCATGGGCGGGCTGATGGAGAAGGTGATTCCGCGCAACACCACCATCCCGGTTGCCCGTGCCCAGGAGTTCACCACCTACAAAGATGGCCAGTCGGCCATGATGATTCACGTGCTGCAGGGTGAGCGTGAACTGATCAGTGACTGTCGCTCCCTGGCGCGTTTCGAGTTGCGTGGCATTCCGGCGATGGTTGCCGGTGCTGCAAAAATCCGCGTGACCTTCCAGGTCGATGCTGACGGCCTGCTCAGCGTTTCGGCGCGCGAGCTGGGCTCGGGCGTCGAATCGAGCATCCAGGTCAAGCCATCCTACGGCCTGACCGACGGCGAAATCGCGCGCATGCTCAAGGACTCCTTCGAACATGCCGGTTTCGACAAGGTGGCGCGCCAGCTGCGCGAGCACCAGGTGGACGCCGAGCGCCTGCTCGAAGCGGTGCAGGGCGCGCTGGACGCCGATGGCGAGCGCCTGCTGGACGCCGAAGAGCGTCTGGCGATCGAGCAACAGATGCAAGACTTGCGTGATTTGATCAACGGCACCGATGGCGCGGCCATCGAGCAGCAGACCAAGCGTCTGTCGCAGGTGACCGATGCCTTTGCCGCCCGTCGCCTTGATTCGACGGTAAAAGCCGCTTTGGCCGGGCGCAACCTGAATGAGATCGAGGAATAACTGATGCCGCAGGTGATTTTTCTGCCCCACGAAACATTCTGCCCGGACGGGCTGGTGGTGGAGGTGGCGCCAGGGACCAACATCCTGGAACTGGCCCACGAGCACCACATCGAGATGGAAAGCGCCTGTGGCGGCGTGTGTGCCTGCACCACCTGCCACTGCATCGTGCGTGAGGGCTTCGATTCGCTGGAAGAAGCCGACGAGCTCGAAGAAGACATGCTCGACAAGGCCTGGGGCCTGGAGCGCCAGTCGCGCCTGGCGTGCCAGGTGATCGTTGGTGAGCAAGACCTGACCATCGAGATACCCAAGTACTCGCTCAACCACGCCGCCGAAGCGCCGCACTGATTCAGGAGGCCATCATGAGTCTGAAATGGGTTGATGTACTTGAAATTGCAATCCAGCTTGCCGAAAGCAAGCCGGAAGTCGATCCTCGTTATGTGAACTTCGTCGATCTGCACCAGTGGGTGCTGGCATTGCCGGAATTTAGTGACGATCCGTCCCGTGGCGGCGAGAAGGTTCTCGAAGCCATCCAGGCGGCCTGGATCGAAGAAGCCGACTGAGCGCGCTCGGCAGGTTAGGCAATCCCCCGGAACCCGCGTATAATTCGCGGGTTTAATTTTTCGCTTCACTCAACGTTTCTGGAGTTTCACCATGGCTGTTCAACGTACTTTCTCGATCATCAAGCCTGACGCCGTTGCTAAAAACGTGATCGGCGAGATCACCACCCGTTTCGAAAAAGCCGGCCTGCGCGTCGTTGCCTCGAAACTCAAGCAACTGTCCAAAGCCGAAGCCGAAGGCTTCTACGCCGAGCACAAAGAGCGCGGTTTCTTCGGCGACCTGGTTGCCTTCATGATTTCCGGTCCTGTCGTTGTTCAGGTTCTGGAAGGCGAAAACGCTATCGCTCTGAACCGTGAGCTGATGGGCGCTACCAACCCTAAAGAAGCTGCTGCCGGTACCATCCGCGCTGACTTCGCCGAGTCGATCGACGCCAACGCCGTTCACGGTTCGGACTCCGAAGCCGCTGCTGCTCGCGAAATCTCGTACTTCTTCGCAGCTACCGAGGTAACCACTCGCTAAGCGAAAGCTTACGAGTGAGGGTGAATCCATGACGACATCGACTGGTAAAACTAACCTGTTGGGGCTAACCCAACCGGAAATGGAAAAATTCTTCGACTCTATCGGGGAGAAGCGTTTCCGTGCCGGTCAGGTAATGAAATGGATTCACCACTTTGGCGTCGATGATTTCGACGCCATGACGAATGTCGGCAAGGCCTTGCGCGAAAAGCTCAAGGCTGTTGCCGAGATTCGCGGCCCCGAAGTGGTCAGCGAGGACATCTCCAGCGACGGTACCCGTAAATGGGTGGTGCGCGTGGCGTCCGGCAGCTGCGTCGAGACCGTGTACATCCCCCAGGGCAAGCGTGGCACCCTGTGTGTCTCGTCCCAGGCCGGTTGCGCCCTGGACTGCAGTTTCTGCTCCACCGGCAAGCAAGGATTCAATAGCAACCTCACCGCCGCCGAAGTGATCGGCCAGGTGTGGATTGCCAACAAGTCGTTCGGTAGCGTTCCAGCCACCATCGACCGTGCCATCACCAACGTGGTGATGATGGGCATGGGTGAGCCGCTGCTGAACTTCGACAACGTGGTCGCCGCCATGCACCTGATGATGGACGACCTCGGCTACGGCATTTCCAAGCGCCGGGTGACCCTGTCCACCTCCGGCGTGGTCCCGATGATCGAAGAGCTGGCCAAGCACATCGACGTGTCCCTGGCCCTGTCGCTGCACGCGCCGAACGATGCGCTGCGCAACGAGCTGGTGCCGCTGAACAAGAAGTACCCGCTCAAGGTGCTGCTCGCGGCGTGCATGAACTACATGGCGCAGTTGGGCGAAAAGCGCGTGCTGACCATCGAGTACACCCTGCTCAAGGACGTCAACGACAAGCTCGAGCACGCTGTGGAAATGGCCGAGTTGCTCAAGAACGTGCCGTGCAAGATCAACCTGATCCCGTTCAACCCGTTCCCGCATTCGGGTTATGAGCGGCCGAGCAACAATGCCATTCGCCGCTTCCAGGATCACCTGCATCACGCCGGCTACAACGTTACCGTGCGCACCACCCGTGGTGAAGACATCGATGCCGCCTGCGGCCAACTGGTCGGCCAGGTAATGGACCGCACTCGTCGCAGTGAACGCTACATCGCCGTGCGTCAGCTGAACGCCGACGGTGATGGGCAAGAAAGCGCTGCGCGCAACTGATAGAGAGGACCTCCATGACCCTGCGCTTCGCGCTGTCGATCCTGGCGCTCGCCCTGCTTGCAGGTTGCGTGTCCGGCGGGAGTTCGGACGCGTTGGGCAGTCGTGAAGGGCGTGAGCAGGCGCGGCAGGCCTATGTGCAATTGGGTCTGGGATATTTGCAACAAGGTTTGACCGAGCAGGCCAAGGCGCCGCTGAAAAAAGCCCTCGACCTCGATAGCCAGGATGCCGCAGCCCATGCCGCCCTGGCTTTGGTGTTTCAGGCCGAAGATGAGCCGGAACTGGCTCAGGCGCATTTTCGCAAGGCCTTGGCCAGCCGTCCGGGCGACACCCGAATTCGCAACAATTACGGCAGTTTCCTTTATGCTCGTGGGCAATACGCCCAGGCGCAGCAGATGTTTGCCCAAGCGGCGGCCGATACCCTGTATCCTGAACGCTCCCGGGTGTTCGAGAACCTTGGCCTGACTGCGCTCAGGCAAGGCCAGCGCGCCGAAGCGCAGGAATACCTGGTAAAAGCTTTGCGGCTCAACCGCCAGCAGCCGCGCGCGTTGCTGGAAATGGCTGAGTTGTCTTATGAAGACAGGCATTATGTGCCGGCACGTGACTACTACGATCGTTTCAGCCAGCTGAGCGACCCCAGTGCCCGCAGCCTGCTGCTGGGCAGTCGCCTGGCCAGTGTCTTCGAAGAACGGAACAAGGCCAGTGAACTGGGCCTGCAATTACAACGACTTTATCCCGGTACGCCGGAATATCAGCAATACCTGTCGGAGCAATGATGAAAGCGGCGCATCCCGAAGCAGCAGCAGCGACTCGCGAAAATCCCGGTGAAATCCTGCGTCAGGCCCGCGAAAGCAGGGACTTGTCCCAGGCCGAAGTGGCCCGCAAGCTCAACCTCACCGTGAGTTCCCTGAACAATCTTGAAACCGGCGCCTTCGACAAGCTGCCGGGGCATACCTTTGCCCGTGGTTACATCCGTGCCTACGCCAAGCTGCTGGACATGGATCAGGCGCCCCTGGTGCAGGCCTTCGACCAGTGCACCGGTACCCATGCCCAGGGCAGCGATGTACATGCCCTGGGGCGTATCGAAGAGCCGGTACGCCTGTCCCACAATATTCTGCGCATTGTCAGCCTGGTGCTGCTGGTGGTGGTGATCGGCGGTGGCTTCTTCTGGTGGCAGGACCAGACCAGCCTGCGTGGCAAGGACCTGACCACCATGGCCCTTGAGCATGTCGAGGTCGAAAGCGCCGACGGCACCACTCAGATTCACCCGCTGGACGAGCCTGAAGACCAGGCGGTGAGCGCAGGGCAGCAACCGCAAAGCACCACCCTGAACCTCGAACCCGCTCCGGCACCCGCCGAATCCGTGGCAACTGCAGCACCTGAGCAGGCCCCGGCCAGCCCGGCTGTCGTGCCCGTTGCCCCGCTGGCCAGTGCTCCGGCGACCCCAATGGCACCCGTAACTCCGGTCGCCCCAGTTGTACCTGCGCCTGCCCCGGCAGCGCCAGTGGTCAGCAACGTGGTGGCTGTCACGCCAGCAGCACCTGCTGTTGCCGCCCCAGCGCCGGCCGGCAGCGGCCAGTTGCACATGCAATTCAATGCCGATTGCTGGACGTCGGTTACCGATGGCAATGGCAAGGTGCTATTCAGTGCTATCAAGCGCAAGGGCGACAGCCTGGACCTGACCGGCAAGCCGCCGTTCGCGGTACGCCTGGGCTTTGCCCGTGGCGTGCAGGTCAGCTACAACGGCCAGCCAGTCGACGTTGCGCCGTTCACCAGTGGCGAGACTGCTCGCCTGAAGTTGGGACAATAAGTCATGCACGGCGAATCACCGATCAAACGTCGCGAATCCCGGAAAATCTGGGTAGGTAATGTACCTGTTGGCGGCGATGCTCCCATCGCGGTCCAGAGCATGACCAACACCGACACCAATGACGTGGCCGCGACCGTGGCGCAGATCAACCGCCTGATCGATGCCGGCGTGGATATCGTGCGCGTCTCGGTACCGGACATGGACGCTGCCGAAGCCTTCGGCAAGATCAAGCAGCAGGTCAGCGTGCCGCTGGTCGCCGACATCCACTTCGACTATCGCATTGCCTTGCGTGTGGCCGAGCTTGGGGTGGACTGCCTGCGCATCAACCCGGGCAACATCGGTCGCGAAGACCGTGTGCGTGCGGTGGTCGATGCCGCCCGCGACCGCGGTATCCCGATCCGTATCGGCGTCAACGCCGGTTCCCTGGAAAAGGACCTGCAGAAGAAGTACGGCGAACCAACTCCGGCGGCCCTGGTCGAGTCGGCCATGCGTCACGTCGAGCACCTCGACCGCCTGGATTTTCAGGACTTCAAGGTGAGCGTCAAGGCCTCTGACGTGTTCATGGCCGTCGAAGCCTACCGCCTGCTGGCCAAACAGATCATCCAGCCGTTGCACCTGGGCATCACCGAAGCTGGTGGCCTACGCTCGGGCACGGTGAAATCCGCGGTCGGCCTCGGTATGCTGCTTGCTGACGGGATTGGCGATACTATTCGCATTTCGCTGGCAGCCGACCCGGTCGAAGAGGTCAAGGTCGGTTACGACATCCTCAAGTCCCTGCACCTGCGTTCGCGTGGCATCAACTTCATCGCCTGCCCGAGCTGCTCGCGGCAGAACTTCGATGTGGTCAAGACCATGAACGAGCTGGAAGGGCGTCTGGAAGACCTGCTGGTGCCGCTGGACGTCGCGGTGATCGGTTGTGTGGTCAACGGTCCGGGCGAGGCCAAGGAAGCCCATGTCGGGCTCACCGGTGGCACGCCGAACCTGATCTACATCGACGGCAAGCCTGCGCAGAAGCTGACCAATGACAACCTGGTCGATGAGCTGGAAAGGCTCATCCGCCAGAAAGCGGCTGAAAAAGCCGAAGCCGACGCGGCGCTGATCGCCCGTGGCTGACTGACACAGAATTGTTAAGGGATTTTCCGTGAGCAAATCGCTGCAAGCCATTCGTGGCATGAACGACATCCTGCCGGAGCAAACACCGCTGTGGCGTTATTTCGAGAGCACGGTCGCAGGCCTGCTGGACACCTATGGCTATCGCCAGATTCGCACGCCGATCGTCGAGTTCACCGAGCTGTTCAAGCGCTCGATTGGTGAAGTCACTGACATCGTCGAAAAAGAGATGTACACCTTCGATGACCGTAACGGCGACTCCCTGACCCTGCGTCCGGAAGGCACCGCGGCCTGCGTGCGCGCAGTGCTCGAGCACGGCATCACCGGCAGTGGCCAGGTACAGAAGCTCTGGTACATCGGCCAGATGTTCCGCCACGAGCGCCCACAGAAAGGCCGTTATCGCCAGTTCAACCAGATCGGTGTCGAAGTCTTCAACCTCGACGGTCCTGACATCGACGCCGAGCTGATCATGCTCACCTGGCGTCTTTGGGGCCTGCTGGGCATCCGCGACGCGGTCAAGCTCGAACTCAACAGCCTGGGCACCAGCGAAGCCCGTGCCCGTTACCGTGATGCGCTGGTCGAGTTCCTCTCGGCGCGCCTGGAACAACTGGACGAAGACAGCCAGCGCCGCCTGAAAAGCAATCCGCTGCGCATCCTCGACAGCAAGGACGCCAACACCCAGGCCGTGCTGGTCGATGCGCCGAAGCTCGAAGACTACCTGGACGAAGAGTCCCGCGTACACTTCGAAGGCCTCAAGGCACGTCTGGATGTCGCCGGCATTCCGTTCGTGATCAATACCAAGCTGGTGCGCGGCCTGGACTACTACAGCAAAACCGTGTTCGAGTGGGTCACTGACAAGCTTGGTTCCCAGGGCACCGTCTGTGCCGGCGGGCGCTACGACGGCCTGGTCGAGCAGATGGGCGGCAAGCCGACCCCGGGCGTTGGTTTCGCCATGGGTATCGAGCGTTTGATCCTGCTGCTGGAAACCCTCGAGCAGGTGCCTGAGTCGATCAACCGTCAGGTCGACGTCTATCTGTGCGCCTTCGGCGAGCAGGCCGAGCTGGCCGGCCTGGCCATGAGCGAGCGCCTGCGTGACCGTCTGCCAAACCTGCGCCTGCAGGTCAATGCCGGTGCTGGCAGCTTCAAGAGCCAGTTCAAGAAAGCCGACAAGAGCAACGCGCTGTTCGCCTTGATCCTGGGGGACGACGAACTGGCGCAACAAGTGGTAGGTTTCAAACCCCTGCGCGGTCAGGGCGAACAACAAAACATTGCCTGGGATGCTCTGGCAGAGCACCTGGAAGCCTCGTTCGCGCAGGCGTGAGGCGAGTCAACAGCCGATTTGGTGAAAAGGAGTATTGGGGTGTCGAGTACCGATGATGAACAACTGGTCGCGATGAAGGACTGGTGGGACCGCAATGGCAAGCCGCTGGTAACCGGTGGCCTGCTGGCGCTGGTCGTGGTGTTCGGCTGGCAAGCCTGGCAGAAATACCAGACCAACCAGTCGCAAGGCGCCTCGAACCTCTACCAGGCCCTGCTGGAGACTACCCTGACGCCAAGCGGCGAGCCTGACAAGGCCAAGGTTGCGGAGCTGTCTGGCAAGCTCAAGAACGAATTCGGCGGCTCGGCCTATGCCCAGTACGCCAGTCTGTTCGTGGCCAAGGTCGCGGTCGACAGCGGCAAGCTCGATGACGCCGCCGCCGAGCTCAAGTCGGTGATGGACAAGCCGGCCGACGTCACCCTGGGTGAAATCGCCCGGCAGCGCCTGGCCCGTGTCCTGGCTGCGCAACAGAAGGTCGAAGATGCACTGAAACTGCTCGACGGCGATGCCGACAAGGCATTCCTGGCCAGCCGTGAAGAGCTCAAAGGCGACCTGCTGGTACAGCTGGGCCGTGCTGGCGATGCTCATGCCGCTTACGAAAAAGCCAAGGCTGCGCTGTCTGATGACGCCGCGATCGGTGGCCTGCAACTCAAGCTCGACGACCTGGCCAAAGGGGATGCGTGACGTGATCGGTTGGAAACATGCAGCAGTGCTGACCCTGGCCCTTCTGGCCGTGGGTTGCAGCAGCAACAGCAAAAAGGAATTGCCGCCGGCCGAACTCACCAAGTTCACCGAAGAGGTGGTCCTCAAGAAGCAGTGGAGCCGCTCGATCGGTGACGGTCAGGGCGAAACCTTCAACATGCTGGTGCCGGCGATCGAAAACGAGCGTATCTACGCGGCCGATGTGACCGGCGTGGTCATGGCGCTGGATCGCAGCAACGGCGACGTGGTCTGGAAGAAGGACCTGGAGTTGCCAGTTTCCGGCGCCGTTGGCGTGGGCTACGGCCTGGTCATGCTCGGTACCCTCAAGGGCGAAGTGATTGCCCTGGATGCCAGCACCGGTGAAGAACGCTGGCGCTCGCGCGTTACCAGTGAAGTGCTGGCGCCGCCGGCTACCAACGGTGACGTGGTGGTGGTACAGACTCAGGACGACCGCGTGATCGGTCTGGATGCCAGCACCGGCGACCGTCGCTGGATCTACGAAAGCACCCCGGCAGTACTGACCCTGCGCGGTACTGGCGCCCCGATCGTGACCAACCGCCTGGCCGTTGCTGGTCTGTCGACGGGTAAAGTGGTTGCCCTCGACACCCAGAACGGCGCGCCGGTCTGGGAGCAGCGTGTGGCCATCCCGCAAGGTCGCTCGGAGCTTGACCGGGTTGTGGACATCGACGGCGGCCTGCTGCTGTCCGGCGGTACCCTGTACGTCTCCAGCTACCAGGGCCGTGTTGCAGGCCTTGATCTGGAAAGCGGCCGGATGTTGTGGCAGCGTGATGCTTCCAGCTACGCCGGTGTGGCCCAGGGCTTCGGTAACGTCTACGTGAGCCTGGCTTCGGGCACCGTCGAAGGTATCGACGAGCGTTCCTCCAGCGCCCTGTGGAGCAATGACTCGCTGGCACGCCGCCAACTGTCGGCGCCGGAAGTGTTCTCCAGCTACGTCGCGGTGGGTGACCTGGAAGGTTACTTGCACCTGCTCAGCCAGGTCGATGGTCGTTTCGTCGGTCGTGAGCGTATCGACAGCGATGGCCTGCGCGCCCGTCCACTGGTGGTGGGTGACACCATCTATGTGTACGGCAACAGCGGCAAGCTCGAGGCGCTGACCATCCGCTGAGGCTATGCTTGAGGCCATGCCGGCCTCGGGCTGCGGCACTTCGGGTGCCGCTCGAACTCCGGCCGCTGCTATGCAGCGGCCTTTGTATTTTTTGAATTTATGCAGTGGAGAGCCGAATGGTTCCCGTAATCGCCCTGGTGGGCCGACCGAACGTCGGTAAATCCACCATGTTCAACCGCCTGACCAGGACCCGCGACGCCATCGTCGGCGACCTGTCCGGGCTGACCCGAGACCGCCAGTACGGTGAAGCAAGCTGGCAAGGTCGTTCGTACATCCTGGTCGACACCGGCGGTATTTCCGGTGACGAGCACGGCATGGACGAGAAGATGGCCGAGCAGTCGCTGATGGCCATCGAAGAAGCCGATGTGGTGCTGTTCCTGGTCGATGCCCGTGCTGGCCTGACCGCCGCTGACCAGATGATTTCCGAGCACCTGCGCAAGCGCAACAAACGCTCGGTTCTGGTGGCGAACAAGATCGACAATATCGATCCGAACACCGCGATCGCCGAGTTCTCGCCGTTGGGTATGGGCAACGCCATTGGCGTGGCCGGCGCTCAAGGCCGTGGCGTCAACAACCTGCTGGAAGCCGTGCTCAGCGACTTCCCGCGGGACAATGCCGACGAAGAAATCGACACCGACGTCGCCGAAGGCGAGGAAGCGGTACGCATTCCTGGCCCGAGCGAAAAAGACGGGATCAAGATCGCCATCATCGGCCGGCCGAACGTCGGCAAGTCGACCCTGGTCAACCGCATGCTCGGTGAAGACCGGGTCATCGTCTATGACCAGCCTGGCACTACCCGCGACAGTATCTACATTCCCTTCGAGCGTAACGAAGAGAAGTACACCCTGATCGACACGGCCGGGGTGCGCAAGCGCGGCAAGATCCACGAAGAAGTCGAGAAGTTCTCCGTGGTCAAGACCCTGCAGGCGATCAAGGACGCCAACGTGGTGATCTTCGTCATGGACGCCCGTGAAGGCGTGGTCGACCATGACCTGAACCTGCTGGGCTTTGCCCTGGAAGCGGGCCGCGCCATCGTCATCGCCCTGAACAAGTGGGACGGCATGCAGCCCGGTGAGCGCGACTATGTGAAGACCGAGCTGGAGCGCCGGCTGTTCTTCGTCGACTTCGCCGACATCCACTTCATCTCGGCGCTGCACGGCACTGGCGTGGGCAACCTGTACCAGTCGGTGCAGAACTCGTTCAAGTCGGCGGTCACCCGCTGGCCGACCAGCCGCCTGACCCAGATCCTCGAGGACGCAGTCAGCGAGCACCAGCCACCGTTGGTCAACGGCCGTCGGATCAAGCTGCGCTATGCCCACCTGGGTGGCGCCAACCCGCCGATCATCGTGATCCACGGCAACCAGGTCGAGAAGGTGCCCAAGTCTTACTCGCGCTATCTGGAAAACACCTACCGCCGGGTGCTCAAGCTGGTCGGTACGCCGATTCGCATCGAGTACAAAGGCAGCGAAAACCCGTACGAAGGCAACAAGAACACGCTGACCGACCGCCAGGTCAACAAGAAGCGTCGCTTGATGTCGCACCACAAGAAGGCCGAGAAAAAGCGTAAAGACAAGCGCTAAAAATCATCGCGGGGCAAGCCCGCTCCCACAGAGCGTTCTGTAGGAGCGGGCTTGCCCCGCGATTGGCCTGCGACCGTTACAACCTTTTTCCTGCCCAATCAATCCGCTATGCTCGACCTCTGACCGCCCAGGAAAGAGGGTTCCATGATCAGCAGCAAGTTGCCGAATGTCGGCACGACCATCTTTACCACCATGTCCCAGCTCGCCGCGCAAACCGGCGCCTTGAACCTGTCCCAGGGGTTCCCCGATTTCAACGGCCCGCAAGCATTGCTCGATGCGGTTGGCCGGCATGTCAGTGCCGGGCACAACCAGTACAGCCCCATGACCGGCCTACCGGCATTGCGCGAGCAAGTGGCCGGCAAGATCGCCCGCAGCTATGGCGTCAGTGTCGATGCCGACAACGAAATCACCATCACCCCCGGCGCCACCGAAGCGATCTTCTGTGCCATCCAGGCGGTGATTCGTGTGGGCGATGAGGTCATCGTTTTCGACCCCAGCTATGACAGCTATGAGCCCTCGGTGGAACTGGCCGGCGGACGTTGCGTGCATGTGCAACTGACTGATGGCGCGTTTGCCATCGACTGGCAGAAGCTCACGGATGCCTTGAGCCCGCGCACGCGGATGATCATCATCAATTCGCCACATAACCCCAGCGGCGCGCTGATCAGCCGTGATGACCTGGACAAGCTGGCGTTACTGATTGCCGAGCGTGATATCTATCTGATCAGCGACGAAGTCTACGAGCACCTGGTGTTCGACGGTGTCCAGCATGCCAGCGTGCTGGCCCATGAAGCGCTGTATCAGCGTGCTTTCGTGGTCAGCTCGTTCGGCAAGACCTACCACGTCACCGGTTGGAAAACGGGCTATGTGGTGGCGCCGCCGGCCCTTAGCGCTGAATTGCGCAAGGTCCACCAGTACGTCAACTTTTGCGGGGTGACGCCGCTGCAATGGGCGCTGGCCGACTTCATGGCCGCACACCCTGAGCACGTTGAAGAGCTGCCAGCGTTCTATCAAACCAAACGTGACCTTTTTTGCGAGCTGCTGGCGTCATCTCGTTTTCAGTTCAAGCCCACACCGGGTACTTACTTTCAGTTGGTGGATTACTCGCAGATTCGCCCGGACTTGAACGATGTCGACATGGCGCTGTGGCTGACCCGTGAGCACGGCGTGGCGACCATCCCGGTGTCGGTGTTCTACCAGCAACCCATCCCCGAGCAGCGCCTGGTGCGCCTGTGCTTTGCCAAACGCGAGGAGACGCTGCGTCAGGCAGCGGAGAAGTTATGCGCGATCTGAGTGCTCTGCCCAATCTGAAAGTGGCTCTGGTTCAGACTACCCTGGCCTGGCAGGATCGCCTGGCCAACTACGAACATTTCGAAACGCTACTGGAGCAGGCCCGTGGCGCTGACCTGATTGTCCTTCCGGAAATGTTCACCACCGGCTTTTCCATGGACTCCGAAAGCCTGGCCGAGCCTGAGAATGGCCCGACCTACAAGTGGCTCAAGAGCCAGGCCAAGAAGCTCGATGCCGTGGTCACCGGCAGCGTGATTATCCAGGCCGCTGATGGCAGCCACCGCAACCGCCTGCTGTGGGCCCGGCCTGATGGCGAGATTCTGTTCTACGACAAACGCCACCTGTTTCGCATGGCCGGTGAACACAAGCACTACACCCCGGGTGAGCGTCAGGTGCAGTTCGAGCTCAAGGGCTGGCGGGTACGACCATTGATTTGCTACGACCTGCGTTTTCCGGTGTGGAGCCGCGACGCTCAGGACACCGATTTGTTGCTGTACACCGCCAACTGGCCCGCGGCCCGGCGTCAGCACTGGAATCGCCTGCTGCCGGCGCGGGGTATCGAAAACCTGTGTTATGTGGCGGCAGTCAACCGTGTGGGTACTGACGGCAAGGGCTTTGCCTATACTGGCGACAGCCAGGTGCTGGACTTCCAGGGTGAGAGCCTGCTCGGTGCAGGGGAGGCGGACGGGGTATTCACCGTGGTGCTCAGTGCGGCGGACCTTGCGGCCTACCGTACGCGGTTTCCGGCCAATCTGGATGCTGATACCTTCGATCTGCATTGAGCCCGATCGCGGGGCAAGCCCGCTCCTACGGTAGGAGCGGGCTTGCCCCGCGAATCAGTACACATCCCGCCGATAGCGCCCAAGCTCAATCAGCCTTTCAACCTCGGCTACCCCGAGCACCTCGTTGAGCACCTCATCCACGCCGCTGGCCATGCCCTGCAAACTGCCGCAAATGTAGATCGACGCGCCCTGATCCAGCCAGCGCCGCAACTCTGGCGCCTGTTCGCGTAGACGGTCCTGGACATAGACCTTGTGGCTCTGGTCGCGAGAGAAGGCCAGGTCCAGCCGCGCCAGGTCACCACTGTGTTGCCAGCCTTGCAGCTCCAGCGCGCAGAGGAAGTCATAGGCCTGGTTGCGCTCGCCGAACAGCAACCAGTTGCGCTGCTCGCCGGCTACGATGCGCGCCTTGAGCAGGCTTCGTAGCCCGGCAAGGCCAGTGCCGTTGCCGATCAGGATCATCGGCGTTGCCGCTGCCGGCAGGTGGAAACCATTGTTGCGACGCAGGCGCAGGCTGACGCTGTTATCCACAGCCAGGTGCTCGGTCAGCCAGCCGGAACAAAGCCCCACGCTGCCATCGCTGTGGCGTTCCTGACGGACGATCAGTTCCAGCACGCCATCGCTGGCGATCGAGGCAATCGAGTATTCCCGCGCTGCCAACGGGATCAGTGCATCGACCAGGGCCTGGGCGTGCAGCCCGACCAGATGTTCGCGGCTCTTGGGCAGTTGCCGGCTGGCCAGGGCTTGCAGCAGGCTCTCGCGCAGGCCGTCGACCTGTACCGGTGCTTCGCCATCAAGGCCCAGCCCTTTGAGGAATAGCTCAAGGCTTGCGGTGCTGTTGCGCGGCAGGATCTCCACCAGGTCGCCGGCCTGCCATTGCGCTGGTTGTTCAGGCTTGAGGCCGAGCAGGTAGACCGCCGAACCCTGACTGCCAGGGTTCATCAATGTGCGACTGAGCAAGCGCCAGTTGCCGAACTCGGGAGCTTGCCAGGCCGCTGGCGGCGCGCTCCCGGTCAACTGTGCCAACTGCTGTTGCCAGTGTTGCAGGGCGGCTGGGTCGGCGCTGTCGACTTCAACCGGAGCGAAGGCGCTGGTCGCCCCGCGTTCGCCAAGCCAGGCCTGCAGGCGGCGGGCGAAGCCGCAAAAGTCCGGGTACTGGCGATCACCCAGGGCGAGCAGGGCATAGCTCAGGTTACCCAGGGCCCAGGGCTGGCCAAGCACCTTGCGTTCGAATCCGCGAGCGCTGTCGGGCGCTTCGCCATCGCCGAAGGTACTGACCACGAACAGGGCCTTTTGCGCCTGTTTCAGGTCGTGTTCGGTGAGTTCGGTCAAAGGCCGTACCTGCACCGGCAAACCTGCTGCCTGCAATTGTCCGGCACTCTGCCAGGCCAGTTGCTCGGCAAAGCCACTCTGGCTGGCAAAACCAACCAGCCAGCTGTCACTTTGCCCGTTTGTTGGCGCAAGGTTGCCGCGTGCGGCACGGACCTGGCGTTTCTTGCGCCGACGATCGAGGTAGAGCAGCCAGCCGGTGACGAAGAACAACGGCATGCTCAGGCTGGCGATGGTCACCAGGATGCGCCCGGTCAGGCCGAAGTAGCTGCCCACGTGCAGGGCATAGACGCTGGCCAGCAGCTGCGCCTTGAACGACTTGTCGGCATAGCGCTCGTGCTTTTTCACCTGGCCACTGGCCGGGTCGAGGCTCAGGCTGTTGAGGGCGCGTTCGTGTTCGGCGCCTTCAAGCAGGTAGAAGATCATCGCCGGTTGCCCGCCCGCTGGCGGCAGGCGCAAGTTGTAACTGGTCATCCCGGGGCCTGCGGCCGCTTTCAGGTTGGTCCAGACAGCGTCGTAATCGACCACCAGGGGTTTGCTGTCCTTGCCCGGGGCGCCGCCAGGGCGCCCGCCGCGAGCTTCGCCGCGCTTGTGCTGCTCGCCCGCGGCAGGGGCATCGCCCAGCAGTTTGTTCAGGCCTTCGCGGTACCATTCGTAGGACCAGAACAGGCCGGTGAGGGCGAACAACAGATAGAACAACAGGCACCAGGTGCCGGCTACGGCGTGCAGGTCCCAGTTGAAGGCACGCCCCTTTTTCGCCCACTCCAGGGTCAGCCAGACCCGCCAGTTCAGTGCTTTGCGCGGCCAGCGCAAGTACAGCCCGGACAGGCAGAAGAAAATCAGCATCAAGGTACAGGCGCCGGTGATCTGCCGGCCGGTGTCACCCATGGCCAGGAAGCGGTGCAACTGGAGCATCAGGTCGAAGAACGCCTGGCCACCGACCTCACCCTGCAACTTGCCGGTGTAGGGGTCGGCATAACGCATCAGGCCCCGGCGTTCGCCCGGGGCAGGGGTGAAGAACACCCGCGCCGCTTTGTCCTGGTCGGCCTGGATCCAGAGCATGGCGATCTTGTCGCCCTGTTCTGCCTCTATACGCCGAACCAGCTCGGGCATCGGCAGTACACCTTCCTGGCGCACCTCGACTTTGAGCACGTCAGGGTTGCACAGCTGCAACAGCTCGTCCTGGAACGACCAGGCAGCGCCGGTAATTCCCATCAGGGCCAGCACCAGACCTGCGGTGATACCGAAGAACCAGTGCAGTTGAAACAGGGATTTCTTCACCACATCAACCACCTTGTCGTGTCGCAAATGCGAATGCGACGCACATTATGCCTTGATACACAAAAGCCCCGTTCACCTAAATGAACGGGGCTTGCCAGTCAGCGTCTGTCAGAAGTGGAAGCTGGTGGTCAGCAGGGCAGTGCGCCCGGCGGCCTGATTGGCGTAGTGGGCCGCGTAGGCCTTGTCGTAGTACACCTCGTTGGTGAGGTTCTGCACGTTGAGTTGCAGGTCGACGTTCTTGGTCAGTTTGTAGCTGGCCATTGCGTCGTAACGCCAGTAGGAGTCGACCATCACGGTGTTGTTGACGTTGCCGAACACGTCATCGACGTAGAAGGCACCGCCACCGACGGTCAGTTTCGGCGTGACGTTGTAGGTGGTCCACAGGGTCAGGCTGTTGTTTGGCGTGTTGGGCATCTGGTTGTCGTTGTTCGGGCTGTCGACAAACACGCCGCCAACGTTCTGTTTGCCACCATCGATCAACTTGGCATCCATGTAGGTGTAACCGGCAAAGACTTGCCAGTCGTTGGTCAGTTTGCCAGTGGCGGTCAGTTCCAGGCCATCAACGCGGCTCGTGCCAACGTTCTCGTAGGTATTGGTGCTGACCAGAACCCGGGCATTCTCTTTCTCGGTACGGAAGATCGCTGCGGTGAGCGCCAGGCGCTCGTCCAGCAGGTTCCACTTGGTGCCGATTTCGTAGTTGGTGGTTTCTTCCGGTTTCAGGTCGCTCTTGGTGGTGGCCGTCAGCAGTGGGTTGCCGTCGCTGCCTTCGCCGAGCGAGGCGCCTGCTGGCGTCGCTGACGTCGCGTAGGAAATGTACACACTGCCGTTTTCGGCCGGTTTCCAGGTCAGGCCCAGCTGGCCGGTGACGAACTCACTGGTGTCTTCAGTCTTGAAGCTGGTCGCACCGCTGGCCACTTTGGTCTTGGCCTTGGTGTCGAAGTGGTCATAACGCAGGCCCATGGTCAGCAACCAGGCCGGGTCCAGTTCCAGAGTGTCGGTCAGGTAGATGGCGCGGGTGTTGCTGGTGGTGTCGGCACCGGCCAGGGTGCGGCTGACGGTGCCATTCCAGGCTTCGTTGGGGTTTGGATCGGTGAACGAGGTGCAGACACCGGATATCTGCCCGGTTGCGCTGCTGCAGTTGCCGGAGCTGAAGCCGGTGACGTCGTAACCGGTCTTGACCGAGGCTTCACGGCTCAACTCGATACCGGTCGAGAAGCTGTTCTTGAAACCACCGATGTAAACCTCGCCGAACAGATCGGTCTGGTTGGTGGTGGTGCTGGTGTTGGAGACACGGTTGTTCGGACGACGCCAGACTTCATCCTTGAGGATGTTGCCCTTGCTGTCATCGGGTTGGCTGAAGATGTAGTCCTGCAGAGTATTGCCGTGGCGCAGGGTGTTCTTGATGGTCAGCGAATCGCTCAGGTCGTGCTCAAGGGCGATGGTGCTGATGTCGGCGCGGCTTTTGTAGAAGTCGCGGCCCACAAGACCATAGTAGTTGTCGCTGTCGCCGCCGTCGGTGGGTTTGTCCGGGTTGGCCGAAGTACGGTTGGCGGAGCTGCCGGACCTGAGGCTATAGGGAATTCCCGAATCAGGCAGGTCATCACTCTCCATGTGGTAGTAGTCCAGGCTCAGGCGGGTCTGGGTACCCAGGCCGAAGACCAGCGACGGTGCCACCCCCCAACGGTCGTAGTTGACTTCGTTGCGCCCGGCCACATTGCTCTCGTGGCTCATCAGGTTGAGACGGAAGGCGGCGGTGTCGAGGAACTGGTAATTGCCATCGAAGGTGTAGCGCTTGGTCTGGTCCGAGCCCCAGGTGAAGGCACCGTCGGTCGAGTTGCCCAGGTGCGCGCGCTTGCTGACCAGGTTGATGGTGCCGCCTGCCGCACCACGACCGCCGATGGCCGAGTTCGGGCCCTTGGCGACTTCGACCGATTCGATGGCGAAGATCTCGCGGGTTTGCGAGCCGGTGTCGCGCACGCCATCCAGGTACATCGAGCTCTGCGAGTCGAAACCGCGAATGAACGGACGATCGCCGGACGGGTTGCCACCTTCACCGGCGCCCATGGTGATCCCGGGCACGGTACGCAGGGCGTCCTGCAGGTTGAGGGCGTTGGTGTCCTTGATGACTTGCTGAGGGACCACTGTCACGGTGCGCGGCGTATCGAGCAGCGGTGCGGTGTATTTCTGCGAAGAGGCACGCTCGACCTTGTAGTCGGTGCTGGCAGTTTCTGCCTGGCCGGTAACGCTGGTCGCGTCCAGGGCAATTGCGCCATTTTTGACAGGTTCAGCATCGGCGGCAAAAGCCGCGTGGCCGGTAGCGCTGAGCGCTACACCAATGGCGCAAGTGAGCAAGCGTGGTGAACTGACAGCGGTTGGCACATAGTGTCGCGGCATGGTGGTCCCCTTCCCCAGGTTTTTAGGCCGCGAAATATAATGTAAACAAATATTGGTAACAATTGAGAAGCATTGCCAATTGCGCTGAATTTACAATCTTTACGATTTGTAACTGGCGGTTTTTTGCTGCTGAAACGTCTCTCCCGCCGAAAAGGCTTGAATAGGGGCAATGGGAATCAATACCATTGACGTCTTTTCTCGCCTCAGGTGTTCACACCATGCTGCTACATATCTCCGGGCTGTTTACCACCCAGGAAGTCCAGCGTATTCGCGAGGCGCTGGAGCAGACGGAGTGGGCTGACGGCAAGATCACCGCAGGTCACCAGTCGGCCAAGGCCAAGCACAACCTGCAATTGCCTGAAGCTCATCCATTGGCCAAGGAGATCGGCGCAGCGTTGATCGAGCGCCTGTGGCAGAACCCGCAGTTCATGTCGGCGGCATTACCGCACAAGGTTTTTCCGCCGCTGATCAACTGCTACCGCGAAGGCGGTAATTTCGGCTTTCATATCGACAATGCCCTGCGCCAGCCGCGCGGCAGTCATGAGCGGGTACGCACCGACCTGTCTTCGACGTTGTTCCTGAGCAACCCCGAGGACTATGACGGTGGCGAGCTGGTGATTCAGGACACCTACGGCCTGCAGCAGGTGAAACTGGCGGCAGGTGATCTGGTGTTGTATCCGGGCACCAGCCTGCACAAGGTCAATCCGGTGACCCGTGGCGCCCGTTATGCGGCGTTCTTCTGGACCCAGAGCCTGGTGCGCGAAGACAGCCAGCGCACCCTGCTGTTCGAGATGGATAACGCCATCCAGCAACTGAGCGCCGACCTGCCCGAGCACCCGGCACTGATCCAGCTGACCGGCACCTACCACAACCTGTTGCGCCGCTGGGCCGAGGTCTGAAGTGAGTTTTAAACTGCGACGCAAAGAGCTGGTTGACACCGAACAGTTGCAAAAGATGCTCGAGCACAGTCCGGGCAAAGCCGCCCAGGCGGTTCTCGTCGTCGCGGGGCAAGGAGGTGTCGAGGCGCAGCTGCTGCTGGGGCAGATCCTGCTGGATGGGCGAGGCATCGAGCAGGACCTGCCACTGGCCCGCAAGTGGTTCGCTATTGCAGCCCAAGCGGGTAGTGCAATGGCTCATAACATGCTCGGGCGCTGCCTGGAGCATGGCTGGGGCGGTGCGTGTGACCTGGTTCTGGCCGCTTTCCACTACCGGGAGGCGGCACAGGCAGGGTTGGATTGGGGCTTGTACAACTATGCCAACCTGCTGGGTACCGGACGGGGAGTGGCAATGGATCAGGGCCTTGCCTTGGCAACCTATCGCCGGGCAGCCGAGAAAGGGCACGCCAAATCGATGAACTTGTTGGGGCGCTATCTGGAGTTGGGCCTAGGGTGCACGGCTGACCCGGCCAGGGCCAGGCGCTGGTATCGACGTTCAGCCCTGGCGGGTGATTTTCGTGGCCAATTCAGTCATGCCAGCGTTTTGCTCGAGCAAGGCGAAATCGAGGAGGCGCTGGTTTGGTTACGTCGGGCGCTGGAACATGGCAATGCCAACTTTTTGCGCAGCAGCATTGCCAGTCTGGAGCAGGTTGATAATGCCAGGATCAGGGCGTTGCTACCCTTCTACAAGCAACGCCTGCGGCAATTGCAGGCGTAATCCTGATTGTATGTCCGGACCCTGTTCATGCGTCGAGACGTGACCTCGGATGGGAAGGGCTGCTGGATTCACTTGCGCAGGGAGTTGGAGCAAGTTTTAGCCCCAGCCCAACCGGGCTGAACGAAAGAGCAGGAGGCTCTATGAATATTCCGCACATGCAATCTTTTCTGGCCCGTCTGATCTGCATCACACCGGAGCACTTCGGCTGGGTGGGTGTTTCTGAGACGACTCACTCGCTGAGTGGGACCGACCTGGCCAGCAGCGGTTGGCTACAAATACAGAACATGGGCGCACAGGTCGCCGGAATCCAGTTTCGTTTCGACTATCTGCAGACCAAGGGTGACAGGATCCACTACCAGGTCAGTTGCGCCTCCGACGTAGAGGGCTACCAGGGGCGCAAGATGAACATCAGCCGCAATGGCTACTTGGGTTTCTACAGAGAACAGGATGCGCCGTTGTGGAAAATCGAGCGGCTCAATGAGCAATCAGGCGCTCAGAGGGAGCGCTTTCATCTGCGAGACAAGGATGGCTACCGGGTCTGCAATCACCGAAGCGATGATGGTTGGCACTATTTGAATGTGCGTAAGGGACAGGTCTTGACCTTCGGACTTCGACACGTACAGATACTGGCGTGACCTGCTAGTGCACCGCAGAGGCGATAGCGACGCCTAGGCGTCGCCATCGCTGCCAAATCAGAGGTAGTAGGCTTTGAGTGGTGGGAAACCATTGAACTCCACCGCGCTGTAGCTGGTGGTGTAGGCACCGGTCGACAGCCAGTACAGGCGGTCGCCGATCGCCAGGTTCAGCGGCAGACCGTACTTGTAGTGCTCGTACATGATGTCGGCGCTGTCGCAGGTGGGACCTGCGATCACGACCTCTTCCATCTCGCCTTTCTTCTCGGTCCAGATCGGAAACTTGATCGACTCGTCCATGGTTTCGATCAGGCCGGAGAACTTGCCCACATCGGTGTACACCCAGCGCTCGACGGCAGTACGCGATTTACGGGCTACCAGCACCACTTCACTGACCAGGATGCCGGCGTTGGCAATCAGCGAACGGCCCGGTTCAAGAATGATTTCCGGCAGGTCGTCGCCGAAGTCTTCCTTGAGGAAGCGGATGATCTCCTCGGCGTAGGTTTCCAGGCTGTTGGTCCGGGTGATGTAGTTGGCCGGGAAGCCGCCACCCATGTTGATCAGTTTGAGCTCGATGCCGTCTTCCTCTTTCAGGCGCTCGAAGATCACCTTCACTTTGGCGATCGCTGCGTCCCAGACACTGATATCGCGCTGCTGCGAGCCGACGTGGAACGATACACCGTAAGGCACCAGGCCCAGGTCACGGGCGAGGATCAAGAGGTCCATGGCCATGTCGGTCTGGCAGCCGAACTTGCGCGACAAGGGCCAGTCGGCGGTGGTCGAGCCTTCGGTGAGGATGCGCACGTAGACTTTCGAGCCTGGGGCGGCCTTGGCGATGTTGCGCAGGTCGGCTTCGGAGTCGGTGGCGTACAGGCGCACGCCCTTCTCGTAGAAGTAGCGGATGTCCTTGGACTTCTTGATGGTGTTGCCGTAGCTGATGCGATCGGCGCTGACCCCGCGGCCCATCACTTTGTCCAGCTCGTAGATCGAGGCGATGTCGAAGCTTGAGCCCTTTTCCTTGAGCAGGTCGATGATCTCCACGGCCGGGTTGGCCTTGACCGCGTAATAGACTTTGGCGAATTCGAAACCGGCGCGCAGGTCGTCGTAGGCCTGGCTGATCATCTGCGTGTCGATGAGCACGAACGGGGTTTCTTGCTTGTCGGCGAAGGCCTTCATTTTCTGGAAGGTATCGCGCGCGAAGTAGTCTTCGACCTGAATCGACATGCTTAGGGACTCCATGGGCAAACTGAAAAAATAAGTGGCTGCAACTGAACGTCCTCCGTATCCCCACTTTGGTTCGCCTACTTCCCAAGGCATGTCGCCGAAAGCAAAAAGGTCAACCGTGCGTAATAAAGCGGCTACGGGTGACCTTGCTGTCTCGTCGTCAGTACTTGAGCCGGATGGATCGTTTCCAGCATGGACGTTCGGCGCGAACTTTAGGACCTGGGGGGCTCAAGATCAACAAAAAATGTCGCGTTTTTGCATACGTCCGTCGCCCTGGAAGGGTCGGCCTCTTTGTAACCGACCCAGGTAAACAGTAGATGTTCAATTTGATGGCAAAAGCGTTAAAAATACCCGTATACGCTGGGATCTTCTGTAGAACACGCAAATGGATATGATCGTCGGAGTTGGTGGCGAAAGTGCGGCAAATATCGGGAATTTTCGGCTGCATGGTGGTTCTTGTGTGCGTGCGATTTCGACGCTGCCGTTCAAATTTTTTTCCGCTCTGACAGCAGGTTCGCCACACACTTTTTTAAGAACTAATTTCGCCAACAGCGCTTCGTCGGCCGCGGCGATCTCCGATTGCCGGTCTTAATAAGAAACATTACTATTCACGCCATTCTTTATCGCCTGCGAAGACTCCCGCACCGTGTCGCGACACAAAGGCTTTCTCGACCACTACCACGAGCTGATCGGCACCTGGACGCGCAAGTTGCGCAGTCGTCAGCAGGCCGAGGACCTGGCGCATGATGCGTTTGTGCGGGTACTGGAAAACGACCAGACCGGAGTCGAGCAACCACGGGCTTACCTGCACCAGACCGCGCGCAACATTGCGGTGGATGGTTACCGCCGTGAAGACCGCCGTCAGGCGCTGGAACAGGACGCGTTCGAGTTGAGTGCCAGTGCCAGCGGCGACCCGGAGGCCTATGTGAATGCCGTGGAACTGGCCGATAGCGTAGAGCGCGCCTTGGCAGAACTGCCCCTCAACTGCCGACGGGTATTTATCTGGCAGAAACTCGAAGGCTTGACCCAGGCCGAGATCGCCGAGCGCATGGGCTTGACCAAGAACATGGTCGAAAAGTATATGATCCGCACGCTCCGGCATCTGCGTGAGCACCTGGATGTGTCGACGAGATGAGTCAGGCGAATGTTTTCATGAATCAGGACGCGTGCCGTTGTGGCAGCGAATCCGTGCGCGAGCAGGCCGCCCTCTGGTTTGCCCGCAGCCGCGAGAGTGACCTGGCGCCAGCGCAACAGGGCGAACTGCAGCGCTGGCTGGCCGAGCACCACCAGCATCAGTATGAATTCGATCTGCTGGATACACTGTGGAATGCTGCCGGGCAGGTGCCCCGGGCCCGCCTCGAAGCCCTTTGCCAGGCCGATCCGGTCAGTCAGTTGCCGCGTCGACGTATTCTGCGCCAGGCGCTGGCCGCCGGCATTGCGACCCTGGCGCTGGGCCTGGGCTGGGTGGGCTGGCAGCAGCATCAGCTCAATTATCAGGGCCAGTTGCAGACCGCCCTGGGCGAGCGGCGTCAGCTCGATTTGCCGGATGGTTCACAGCTTGAAATCAACGGCCGCACGCACCTGGTCGTGCAGTTCAGTGCCGGCCAACGCCGCATCGAGCTGCGAGAGGGCGAGGTGATGTTCAGTGTCGCCGGCGACAGTGCGCGGCCTTTTGTGGTCAGCACGGGTAATGGCACGGTGACCGTGACCGGCACCCGCTTCGATGTTCGTAAGGACCCTGAGCAAACCCGCGTCGCGGTCGAGCACGGCTCGGTACGGGTCGAAGGCCGCGATGCTTCCCAGGCCCTGCTCAGTGCCGGGCTGGGCGCGCATATCGACAGCAAGGGCCAGGTGGCTGCGCCCTATGCGGTGGATGCCGCTGCACTGACCGCCTGGCGCAACGGCAAGCTGGTGTTCAACGATGCGCCGCTGAGCGAGGTGGTCAAGGAAGTCTCGCGCTATCGGGAACAGCCGCTGCGTGTCGCCCCCGGAAGAATTGCCGCGTCGCGCCTGAGCAGCACCTTCAGTGCCGACGATACCGACGCTTTGTTGCGGGCGCTGCCAAGCATCCTGCCGGTAGCGATCAAGGCCCATGCCGATGGCTCCAGCGAAATAATCGCAAAATAGATTCAGGTTTATTTTCAGTTGTTCGTCTTCCTGGCCAACTGCAACTGCCAAGCATTTCCATTTGCATGGCATTGACATCTGTATGGACCTTCAGGACCTCTTGACGACGTGAACAACAACAAATTTTCCCCGCGTTCTTCCCGCTGGTTGCCCCTGGCCCTGGCCCTGGCTGTCAGCGGCGGTATTTCCAGCAGCTACGCCGCACCGGCAGTCGCCAGTATCCAGATCCAGGCTCAGCCTCTGGCGTCGGCGTTGAGCCAACTGGGTCAGCAGACATCGCTGCAACTGTTCTTCAGCCCTGAGCTGGTGGCGGGCAAGCAGGCACCAGCGGTTTCCGGCAAGCTGCAAGCCGAAGAGGCATTGCGCGCGTTGCTTGAGGGCAGTGGCCTGACCTACGAAATCTCCCAGGGCACCGTCGTCCTGCACTCGGCACAGACTGCCGGGACCCTGACCACTGGCAGCCTCGAACTGGCCCCGACCGACGTCAAGGTTGTTGGCGACTGGCTTGGTAGCGCCGAAGAAACCGTGGTGCAGAATCATCCTGGCGCCCGTACCGTGGTGCGCCGCGAAGCGATGATCGAGCAGGGTGCCTTGAATGTTCGCGACGTGCTGCGCGGTGTGCCGGGTGTTCAGGTGCAGGACTCCAACGGTACTGGCGGCAGTGACATCGCCTTGAACGTTGGCGTGCGCGGCCTGACTTCGCGGCTGTCGCCACGCTCCACGGTGTTGATCGACGGCATCCCGGCAGCCTTTGCCCCCTATGGCCAGCCGCAGCTGTCGATGGCGCCGATCTCCTCCGGCAACCTCGACAGCATCGATGTGGTGCGTGGCGCCGGTTCCGTGCGTTATGGCCCGCAAAACGTTGGCGGGGTGATCAACTTCGTGACCCGGGCGATCCCCGAGAAAGCCACCGGTGAGCTGTCCACTACGATGGAAACGTCACGCCATGGCGGCTGGAAGCACATCGAATCGGCGTTCCTCGGCGGCACTGCCGACAATGGCCTGGGTGCGGCCTTGCTGTATTCCGGGGTCAACGGCAATGGCTATCGCAGCAGCAACAACGACAACGATATCGATGACGTGTTGCTCAAGACCCATTGGGCGGTCACCGACAGCGACGAGTTCTGGCTCAACTTTCATTACTACGACGCCAAGGCCGACATGCCTGGTGGCCTGACCCAGGCCCAGTTCGACGACGACCCGTACCAGTCCGATCGGGACTACGACAACTTCAGCGGCCGGCGCAAGGATGTGTCCCTCAAATACCTGCGCCAGATCGACGATGTCACTCAGTTCGAGGTGCAGACCTACTACACCGACAGCTTCCGTGGCAGCACTATTGCCGCCCGCGACCAGAAGACCTTGTCGTCGTATCCACGCAGTTACCACACCTTCGCCATTGAGCCACGGGTGTCGCGAATCTTCTTCGCAGGTCCCACCACCCAGGAAGTCAGCGTCGGTTACCGCTACCTCAAGGAGGCGATGCACGAGCAGTCGAGCCGCCTGGCGTTGGTCAACAACGTGCCGACCGTCACCCCAAGCTCCGACGGCCATGTGTTCCAGGACCGCACTGGCGGTACTGAAGCCAGTGCCTACTACATCGATGACAAGATCGATGTCGGCAACTGGACCATCACCCCGGGTATCCGTTTCGAACACATCAACACGGACTGGCATGAGCGTCCGGTGCGCGGTACCAACGGCGTGCCGGTGCAGGAAAAGAGCCGCAGCGTGACCAGCAACGAGCCGCTGCCGGCGCTGAGCGTGATGTATCACCTGTCCGATGAGTGGAAGCTGTTCGCCAACTACGAGACATCCTTCGGCAGCCTGCAGTATTTCCAGCTCGGCCAGGGTGGCAGTGGCGACCAGACCGCCAACGGCCTGCAAGCCGAGAAGGCCAAGACCTATGAAGTGGGCACGCGCTACAACAACGGCACCTGGGGGGGCGAGCTGACGGCGTTCTACATCGACTTCGATGACGAGTTGCAGTACATCAGCAACGACATCGGCTGGACCAACCTGGGGGCGACCAAGCACCAGGGCATCGAAGCCTCGATGCATTACGATTTGTCCGGCCTCGATTCGCGCCTGCAAGGCTTGAGTGCCAACGCCGGGTTCACTTACACCCGCGCCACTTATGAAGGTGAGATCCCCGGCTTCAAGGGCCGTGACCTGCCGTTCTACTCACGACAGATCGTCAACGCCGGGCTGCGTTACGAGATCAATCGCTGGACCTGGAACCTGGATGCCTACGCCCAATCGAAACAGCGCGCACCGGGTACGGGCATGAACGCAGACGGTAGCTTCAACGGCAACTATATCACCGAGCCGAGTGCCGATGGCCAGTACGGCAACATTCCGGGTTACGTGACCTGGGCGGTGCGCGGTGGCTATGACTTTGGCCAGGAGCTGTCGAACCTCAAGCTTGCGGCCGGGGTGAAGAACCTCTTCGACAAGCAGTACTACACCCGCTCCAGCGACAACAACTCGGGGATCTACCTGGGTGAGCCGCGCACCTTCTATGTGCAGGCCAGTGTCGGTTTCTGAGGCCTGATCGCGGGGCAAGCCCGCTCCCACGAGACCTGTGTGGGAGCGGGCTTGCCCCGCGATGCGTTCACACCGTTTCAGCCGGCGACACTATGCTGGACTTACCCCCACGCGAACGCCCCGAACTCAGATAAGCGGCAATCGATTCCTGGGTCACCTCGCCGAGGAACACCTGTTCGGCGTCCAGCACTGGCAACCACGAGCGATTGAACTCGTACATTCGCGACAACAGGATGCGCAGGTGTTCATCGTGCGAGGCGGTGGCGTTGAAACTGCGCAGAAAATCAGCGCAGCTGCCTTGCTGGCGATGCAGGTCGCGACGGCGTACGTACCCCATGGCCTTGTTCTGCCCGTCGGTGACCACCAGGTAACGGCGGTCATGTTCGTCCATCAGTTCCAGGGCCTCGCTGACCGGTGTTTGCGGGCTGAGCGACGGTGCGTTGTCGGCGGCGTCTTCGGCGCGCACCAGCAGCAGGCGCTTGAGCGTGCTGTCCTGGCCTACGAAGTTGCTGACAAAGTCATCCGCAGGATGGGCCAGCAGGGTGTCCGGATGGTCGATCTGAATCAGTTTGCCGGCGCGGAAAATTGCGATCTTGTCACCCAGTTTGATGGCCTCGTCGATGTCATGGCTGACCATGATTACGGTCTTGTTCAGCGCGCGCTGCATCTCGAAAAACTCGTTCTGGATCATCTCGCGATTGATCGGATCGACCGCGCCGAAGGGTTCGTCCATCAGCAGCAATGGTGCTTCGGCGGCCAGGGCGCGGATCACACCGATCCGCTGTTGCTGGCCACCGGACAACTCACGCGGGTAGCGCTGCAGATACTGCTTGGGTTCAAGCTTGATCATGCTCATCAACTCGCGGGCGCGCTCGTGGCATTTTTGCTTATCCCAGCCAAGCAGACGCGGGACCACGGTGATGTTCTCTTCGATAGTCATGTTGGGGAACAGGCCGATCTGCTGGATCACATAGCCGATGCGCCGGCGCAGGGTCACTTCATCCAGGCCGGTGGTGTCTTCACCGTTGATCAGTACTTTGCCCGAGGTGGGCGCGATCAGGCGGTTGATCATTTTCAGCGTGGTGCTCTTGCCGCAACCGGAGGGGCCGAGGAACACGCAGATCTCGCCTTCATTGACGGTCAGGCTGACGGAGTCGACGGCTTTGACGTCTTTGCCATTGGCGTGAAAGGTCTTGCTGAGGTTCTGGAGTTCGATCATGGGCGCAGTCCTTTTGGAGTCAGGGAGCGTTGCAGGGCTTGCAGCAGCAGGTCGGCGAAGATGGCCAGCAGGCTCACCAGCGCGGCACCGACCAGCAGCATCGACATGTCGCTGCGGCTGATGGCGGTGAGGATGAGCACGCCCAGGCCACCGGCGCCGATGGTCGCGGCGATGGTCATGACGCCGATGTTCATGACCACGGCGGTCCGCACCCCGGCCAGGATCACCGGCACGGCGATGGGCAGTTCGACCATGCGCAGGCGCTGGCCGAAGGTCATGCCGATGCCGCGGGCGGCCTCACGGATGCCCGGCTCGACGTTGGTCAGGGCCAGGTAGGTGTTGCGCAGGATCGGCAGCAGCGAATAGAGAAACACTGCGGTGATCGCCGGCAATGGCCCCAGGCCCTGGCCGAACTTGGAATAGAACGGCAGCAACAAGCCGAACAGGGCGATCGAGGGGATGGTCAGCAGCACCGTGGCGCTGGCTTGCAAGGGGCCGGCGAGGGATGGGAAGCGGGTCATGAGAATGCCCAGCGGCACGCCGAACAGGATCGCCAGGCTGACGGCGATACCGACCAGGGTAATGTGCTGCCAGGTCAGGTGCAGCACCTGGGCCCAGTCCAGATGGGTAAAGGTATCGAGCATGTCAGGGCTGCTCCTGTGCAGGTGGATGCTGGCGCAGGTACTGGGCGGCAACTTTGCTCGGGCTCTGGTGTTCGACATCGACCTTGGCGTTGAGCTGACGCATGGTCTGGTCGTCGAGCTGTTCGGCCAGCGGCTTGAGCAGGCTGGCCAGTTGCGGGTGGGCGTCGAGCACGGCCTTGCGCACCACCGGGGCTGCGGTGTAGTCGGGGAAGTAGTGCTTGTCGTCTTCGAGCAGCTTGAGGTCAAAGGCGCTCAAGCGCCCGTCAGTGGTGTACACCAGACCGCTGAACACCTGGCCGTTGCGCAGCGCGGTGTAGACCAAGCCTGCGTCCATCTGGCGGATGTCGCGGCGGGTCAGTTGCAGGTCGTAGGTTTGCTTCAGGCCCACCAGGCCATCGGGACGGTTGGCGAACTCGGTGTCCAGGGCCACCACGTGGGTGCGGTCCTTCTCGTCGCGCAGCACCTGGTTCAGCTCGCTGATGCTGTTCACCTGCGGGTACTGCTCGGCGACCTTGCGCGGCAGGGCCAGGGCGTAGGTGTTGCTGAACTTCGACGGCGTTAGCCAGATCAGGTCTTTCTTGGCGTCCAGTGCCTTGACCCTGGCATAGGTCGCCTCGGCGCTGGGCATACGTTCGTCAATATGGTTGTAGGACACCAGTGAGACACCGGTGTATTCCCAGACCATGTCCAGCTGGCCGGTTTCATGGGCGCTGCGGGCCAGGTTACTGCCCAGGCCACCGGTGATACGTACGTCGAAGCCGTTCTGGTTGAGGTACTGGGCGGTGATTTCAGCCAGCACCGTTTGTTCGGTGAAGACCCGCGCACCGAGGCGGATCACGGGTTTGCTCGCGGCCTGGGCAAATCCTGCGAACAGCAGGGCCGCACCCAGTAACAAGGCGATTCTCTTCATGACATCTCCTTCGCTTAGTGGGCCAGGCCGCGTTCAAGCCAACGGCGGCTGGACTGCGCCACCAGGGCGTCGAGCAGCAGGGCGAGCAGGGCGGTACAGGCAGCGCCGAGCAGCAGTTGCGGCTGATTGTTCAGGGCAATGCCGGGGAAGATCAGGCTGCCCAGGCTATTGGCGCCGATCAGGAACGACAGCGGTGCAGTCCCGACGTTGATCGCCAGTGCTACCCGCACACCGCCGACGATGATCGGCACGGCGTTGGGCAACTCGACCCGCCAGAGGCTCTGGCGCGGGGTCATGCCGATGCCGGTGGCGGCTTCCTTGAGCGAGGCGGGTACGTTTTTCAGGCCTTCGTAGGTGTTGCGCACGATCGGCAGGAGGGAGGCGAGGAACAGCGCGAAGATCGCGGGACCGGCGCCAATGCCCAGGACACTCAGGGCAATGGCCAGAACGGCCAGAGGGGGGATGGTGTTGCCAATGTTGAAAAACTGCATGAAGCGTTCGGCGCGGTCGACCCGGTGCGGTCGACTCAAGGCAATCCCAGCGGGTATGCCCACGGCTAATGCCGCCACCATCGACAGCAACACCAGCATCAGGTGCGCTTGCAGGTAGAACCATAGATCGGCGCGGTAGTGCGCGATCGTCTCGATGCCGATCCAGTGGATCAGCAGGGCCAGGATGACGAGCACGAAGGCACATCCCATCAGCCCCTTGCCATAGCGTTTAGCCACAGGCGGACTCCTTTTGTCGTCGGCGAACACACTCCCGTGGCGGCCACCATTCCAGGCGGCAGGCAGTGTGATCGCGATAAGCAGCGCGTTGTCCGAAAACGGAGCGGAACACGCCATAAGCGAAGCCTCGTCAGGCTCGTAGTGCCAGTGAAAGCAACCCTGACGAACGGTCATGACCGATTGCGTATCAGGGCAGTGGACGGCTCCACAGCCGTAAAGGTTCCCATCTGAAGCGGAGTTTGGCCAGCGCTGATTAACCCAACGGTTCAGTTCGGAGACAGATTTGGGCTATAATCTGCGCCCTTTTTTTGAATCACCTGCCAGGCGATTTCCCATGACCAACCAGGCCGCCGAAGTCGCGAAACGCCGCACCTTCGCCATTATTTCCCACCCCGATGCGGGTAAGACCACCATCACCGAGAAGCTGTTGCTGATGGGCAAGGCAATTGCCGTTGCCGGTACGGTGAAATCGCGAAAGTCCGACCGCCATGCCACCTCCGACTGGATGGAAATGGAGAAGCAGCGTGGTATCTCCATCACCACCTCGGTGATGCAGTTCCCCTATCGCGAGCATATGATCAACCTGCTCGACACCCCGGGCCACGAAGACTTCTCGGAAGATACCTACCGTACCCTCACCGCCGTCGACTCGGCGCTGATGGTGCTCGACGGCGGTAAAGGGGTCGAGCCACGGACCATCGCCCTGATGGACGTCTGCCGCCTGCGTGACACACCGATCGTCAGCTTCATCAACAAACTCGACCGTGACATCCGCGACCCGATCGAACTGCTCGACGAAATCGAAGCGGTACTCAAGATCAAGGCCGCGCCGATCACCTGGCCAATCGGTTGCTATCGCGACTTCAAGGGCGTGTATCACCTGGCGGGCGACTACATCATCGTCTACACCCCGGGCCACGGCCATGAGCGTACCGAGGTGAAGATCATCGAGAAGCTCGACTCCGATGAAGCCCGCGCTCACCTGGGTGACGAGTACGAGCGCTTCCTCGAGCAACTGGAACTGGTCCAGGGCGCCTGCCACGAGTTCGACCAGGGCGAGTTCATGCGCGGCGAGCTGACCCCGGTGTTCTTCGGTACGGCACTGGGCAACTTCGGTGTCGACCATGTGCTCGATGCCGTCGTCGACTGGGCGCCACGCCCGCTGCCGCGCGAGGCCAACGAGCGCAATGTCGAGCCGACCGAAGAGAAATTCAGCGGCTTCGTGTTCAAGATCCAGGCAAACATGGACCCCAAGCACCGCGACCGTATCGCTTTCATGCGCATCTGCTCCGGCCGCTACGAGAAGGGCATGAAAATGCGCCACGTCCGCACCGGCAAGGACCTGCGTATCGGCGACGCGCTGACCTTCTTCTCCTCCGAGCGTGAGCAACTGGAAGAGGCCTGGGCCGGCGACATCATCGGCTTGCACAACCACGGCACCATCCAGATCGGCGACACCTTCACCGAAGGCGAAGCCCTGGGCTTCACCGGTATTCCGCACTTCGCCCCGGAACTGTTCCGCCGTGTGCGCCTCAAAGACCCGCTCAAGTCCAAGCAATTACGCCAGGGCCTGCAGCAGTTGGCCGAAGAGGGCGCAACCCAGGTGTTCTTCCCCGAGCGCAGCAACGACATCATCCTCGGCGCCGTCGGTGTGCTGCAGTTCGATGTGGTCGCCAGCCGCTTGAAGGAAGAGTACAAGGTCGAGTGTGCCTACGAGCCAATCACCGTCTGGTCGGCGCGCTGGATCAGTTGCGACGACAAGAAGAAGCTCGAGGAATTCAAGAACAAGGCCGTGGAAAACCTGGCCATCGACGGCGGTGGTCACCTGACCTACCTGGCCCCGACCCGGGTCAACCTGGCGCTGATGGAAGAGCGCTGGCCGGATGTGAAGTTCCGCGCGACCCGCGAGCATCATTGATCTGCCAAACCCCGCCCAGGCACGCCCGGCGGGGTTTTTTTCGGCCTGCTGGCAGGCTCAGGGGTGCAGCGTTCTGCTCAACTGGTAGATCAGCAGGACCAGCGAGTCGGCATTGGCCAGTATGATCCGCACGCGTTTGTTCACATCGCTGTAGAACGTCAGGCGTGCATCATGCAGATTCTGTGCGCCGGTGATGTCAAGGATCCGGCGCAAGCCGTTGCGGTCAATGGCCTGCAGGTCGCGCAGGCGCCC
The DNA here is from genome assembly GCF_004214895.1 of Pseudomonas tructae. Taxonomy (NCBI): domain Bacteria; kingdom Pseudomonadati; phylum Pseudomonadota; class Gammaproteobacteria; order Pseudomonadales; family Pseudomonadaceae; genus Pseudomonas; species Pseudomonas tructae. The sequence goes on from NZ_CP035952.1 coordinate 1,358,629, forward strand.
GGCCGGGGTCTGTACAACGAACAGTTGGTTGGCCGGAGTACGCGCCGAGAAAGCATCCTGATGCAACCCTGCGAGCCTTGTCCGTTCCTCGCCCGGGACCAGCCAGTCAGCGTAAGGGGTGGTGCCATCCAGGTAGCGGATATCCCGGGTCTCACAGGCCAGGTGGGAAAACTCGTGAAGCAATGTCATGGCCCGGGTCATGTCCGCAGCTTCCTCGGGACGATAGATCATTTGCAATGGCAGATAGCTGCTGGGGCTGAAGTTGAAGAAGTCGTCCAGCAGAAACACTTGTCCGGAGAAGTCGAATGGCAGGACAAAAGCCATAGAGCCGGCGGGCGCGTTAGCATCGGTGCCGAGGACGTAGCGTTGCGAGTGCGAGGGGGAGTAGTGCGTAGCCAGCATCTTGGCCAGCAGCTTTTGCACGTTGCTACGTACCAATTCCAGAATGTCATCGGTCACCTGGGGCAGTTCGAAAAACGCTTCCAGGATCTGTGCGGTCTCGGCCGATAGCTGTGTGGCCGAAGCCCGGTCCAGGTTGCTGTGGCAGGTCACCAGGTCATGCACGGCAATGCGGTGGGCATCGCGTATCTTGCGGGCGTGGCCGGGGAACAGGCGCTGGATTCGGCGCATACCGACGGCCAGGATCACCGTGTTTGCGCGAGAGGCGCGCCAACGGCTGAAACGGCCGCTGAGGTGGCTCAGGGCCCCGCCGTACTCCAGTGGCAAGGGTTGCGCCGGGTCGATGAGCCAGCGTCTATTGGCATCCAGCAGCAGCCTGGGACCGGGTTCGCCATTCCCGATTTGCAGGTACCAGCGGCTGCCTGACTGGCGGACGTGATAGATCCGGCTATTGAGATCGATAAAGCGATCCTCGCCTTCGGCCGCGCGATAGACCTGGGTCGAGGGGTCCAGTTGCAACGCTGCCAGTTCCTGCCCCGGGGCTTCATAGTGCAGCAGCGTGGTGTCGTATTGTGCAAGCTTGCGTACGCTGTTCCAGAATTGCGCCTTGGGTTCCCCAGTGCTGGCGTTCCAGCCGAACGGCAGGGCCAGGACCAGGCCTAATCCCAACTGGGCCAGTGCCTCGCTCCAGTGGCGTCTGCCGATACTGTCCAGCACCTGCACGGCGGCAAGTTCCACTTGCCAGAATGCCAGCAGTGAGCCGAGCCTGCCGGGAAGGAACAGGCTGACGGTTTGCCAGAGATCGCCAAGCAGTTGTGTGAAGGCTTGCCAGCGAACCTTGTCGGCGCTGCTCAGTTGAGCCTTGGCCATGGCCTGCAACTGCTGCGCGTTGTCCAGGAACAACCAGTGCAGGATATTGCCCTGGATCGGTTGCAGGACCAGGTGCGGTGGCGCCGGCCGGCTCCAGGGCAGGTCGAAGTCAGACTCGATGATGACCGGCAGATGCGGCTCGCTGAAGCCGCCATGGGCATAACGCTTGCGTGTGTCCGGCGGCAGGCGCGACAGTAGCAATTGCTGCAACGTCTGATCGGTTTTGAGCTGTTGCAGCAGATCCTGCTCATGACGGAACTGGCGCAGCGGGGCGCTTGCTTCATAGGGGCAGTAGAGCAGCAGCGGGCCCTGGCTCCCTGGGCTGATCAGGCACAGGCCGGGCACCGGGTCGGGGGCAAGGTCGGCGCATTGCAACAGCAGGGGCATCAACTCGACCTTGCCGCCGTCGACAGCGGCCCGGCTGCTGCTTTGTGGCATCAGCATCAGTTGCTGGATGCACGCCAGGCCGCGGTCATCCAGCGTTCCCTGCAGCCGTGCGCGCCAGGCAATTTCCAGCAATTGGCCGGGTAGTTGCTGGCAGAACAGTTGTAGGCGCGTCTGATAATGCGCGTCGCTCGGATCGAAGATTGAGCGCAGCAGCAACTGGTAGCGCCCACCGATATCCAGTTGCCGAACCAGGTTGAGCAGGTAGCGGGCGTTCAAGGTATTGGGCAGTTGTACGCCAGTTGCCGGTTCGATATGCAGGATGGGGTTTTGCCAGTCATGGAAGTGGTTCTGGGCGTAGCTCACCAGGGACTGGCGATGGCGTTCATAGGCAGCGGGAAACGCCGAGGGAATCTGGCCGATGGCTACGGGGGCGGCGATCCAGCGGTTGCTGGTCACTTGGATATCTTCCGCGCGCAGGCCGGCAGGACCAAAATCCAGGTCCAGCTGCGTTTGCAAATGGTCGCGGCTGTATTGCTCGAGTGTCGGTACCTCGAACAGATAGTCGCGTGCGCCGCTGCCACTGGCCAGGCTGCCGAGCAGCGCCTGCAGGTAATGTCGGCGCTGTGTTGAAGAGGCCTTGCCCAGCCAGTCGGGCAACTGGTTGCTTTGCTGCAGATCCAGGGCCAGGTCGCTCAGACGCTGCAGGGCCTGCAGGCCCCTGTCGAGGCTGTCGTGACCCTGGGCCAGACGCTCCAGTTCGCTGGCCGGCAGGCCGGCAGCCAGACCCTGTTCAAAGCCTGCGAGCAGGTCACTGTAGCGTTGCACCGTGATGGCTGAACCTGGGAAGCCGGCGCTCAGCCAGGTCGGGGGCGGCCGTTGGGCCGCACCCGGCAGGCGCCGTTCCAGGGCCAAGCACAGACTCAACAGACGACGCTGGTAGGCCTGGGTGTACTGCGCATCGCGGGCAAGGATTTTCTCCAGGCGTAAAGGCAATGCCTGGGCGACCTTGCGCAGGCCCTGATCCACCACGATCCAGGGCAGGCGCGTGGCCAGCTCATTTGCGTCAGCCGACTCGGTGCTCAGTTGATAGCGTTGTGTTACTGGCCGAGCCGATTGCTGCGCCGCGACATAGCGCCAGGCGAGGGCGTGCAGCGGCTGTGTGGCGTGGGCGTGGGCGGCGGTCGGACGCACGGTGATGGCGGTGAGTGGCAGTTGCGTCGCCAATAGGCCACCCAGGTGCAGTTGAAGCAGTGCCTGGGTGATGGCGCGCAATCCCGGGCGCTGGGTTTGCATATGGCCATAGTCGTCCAGCAACTGTTGCAGCAGATGGGCCTCGCTGCCGACCGATGCCGGGCTGGCCAGGTTGGCGGCGACCTGCTGCAGGACGCTCAGCGAAGGACGTGCGGGGCTCAATGGGGCGAGGTCGTCCAGTTGCGGGTCGAGCATGCTGCCCAGTTCACGTGCCTGCTGGAAGCAGGCGTGCAGGTCGATGCCGTTGGGCTGAGTCAGGCTTGCGACCAGACGCTGACGCTGTCCATCGAGCAGGTTGTCGACAAACGGCTGCACGCCTGACGCTGCCAGGGCCACCAGCTTGCTCTGGGTAAGCGCCAGTTTGCTCAGGTGCAGGCGTTGCCCGGGTGCTGCGCAATCGAGCCAGCGTGTGCGGGAAAGGGGAGCGTTGATGCTCGCCAGCAAAGCCTTGGCACTGGGAAAGCGTTCTAGCCCGTAGCGGGCACTGTAGGTGAAGCAAGGTTCGTCGTGGGAGTTGCTGGAGGCGATGACCAGCAGCGCATCGAGGAACATTGCAGGCTGATCTTCATCCATCAACGCTATTGTGCAGGTGCGCAGCAAGGGTGTGTCGCCCGGGTTCAGCCAGTTCGACAGGTTGCGGTAATCCAGGCTGCCGAGTGCACCTTGCCGGTGGACCTGCTCTAAAGCGAGCTGCAGGCGACAGCGCAGCAGTGACGCCAGTTGCTCGCGACGGCTGGGTTTGCCTGCCGGGGCATTCGACCAGTATTGCTCGAGGATACGTTGGCACTGTTTGGCCAGGATCTCGCGTGCACGTAGCAGCGCTGTGCCAGGCGTTGAGTGGTCGCTGCTGGGCTGACCATTGATCAACCATTGCCCGCTGAACCCGGCCTGCGGTTCGCGCAGCAGGTCCAGCAGCAAGTCATCCAGGGTCGCCGGTGTGGAGGTGGCGTATGGGGCCAGATAGCCGAATGAGCCCGGGCCGTGCGGGGAGCCCTTGAGGACGCGATTGAGGGTATTGCTGATGGCCTGTTCGGCCTCGGGCTGGTTGCTCAACAGCTGGTGCATCTGCCACAGCGCACGGTTCAGGTTACTGTTGAGTGTGAGCATCAGGTGATCGAACAGCGGCAGGTCCAGCAGGTTGACCTGCAGTTGGACGAACTGGCGGGTGGCCAGCCACTCTTGTTGCTCCGGGGTGGCATAGCGTACATAGGCCAGTGCAGTGCTTGGCTGGCTCAGTTGCTTGAGTATTTCAGCCATAGCCTGGTGGCGGTCGACGAAGCGCTGCAGACCAATATCCGGGTTGTAGAGAAACACCCTGCTTGCGCTATCGCTGATGAGTACGCTGCTGTCCAGGGGCAAGGCCTGGCTCTGGGCGGTCAGCGCGTCGAGCCCGTCGAGCCGCCAATGGCCGGAGTATGCAGGCGTTCCAGCGGTGGGGGCGAGCAGAGGGAGCTGCCGGTACTCCTCGTCGTCGAGCAGACCGGCTGTGTGTGCCAGGTTCAGATGCTGGAGAAAACCCGCACGCAGGACGTCACGGTGAAAACAGGGGAGATCGCGCAGCGGCATGGGCAGGCCTCGTCAGTGCTCAAGGTATGCCGGTATGCCAACTGGCCCCGGCACCCTTCAGTCTGCCGGGACGTTTGTGCGTCGAAGCACTACATAGATCAATTGCCGGCCTTGATACTGGTCCAGATCCGCGTGCGCAGGCGGTCGATCTTTGCGGGCATCGCCTCCAGGGCATACAGCTTGCCGAGCATCTCGTCGCTCGGGTAGATCATGGTGTTGGACTTCAGGGCTGGGTCGACCAGGGTGTCGGCCTGGAGGTTGCCGTTGGCGTACTGCACGTGGTTGCTGATGTTGGCCATCACCTTGGGTTCGAGCAGGTAGTTCATATAGGCGTAGCCGGCCTTTTCGTTCGGCGCATCGGCCGGCATGGCGACCATGTCGAACCACATCGGCGCGCCCTCCCTGGGGATCGAGTAGCCGACTTTTACGCCATTGTTGGCCTCTTCGGCGCGATTTTTGGCCTGCAGCACATCACCTGAGAAACCCACCACCACGCAGACATCGCCGTTGGCCAGGTCGCCGGTGTACTTGGAAGAATGGAAGTAGCTGATGTATGGGCGCACCTTCATCAGCAGCGCCTTGGCCTTGTCGTAATCCTCAGGCTTTTGGCTGTGATGTGGCAGGCCCAGGTAATTGAGGGCAATCGGCAGCAGTTCCGGGCCGTTGTCGAGCACCGCAACACCGCAGCTTTTGAGTTTGCTGATGTACTCGGGCTTGAAGATCAGGTCCCAGGAGTCAATCGGCGCGTTGTCGCCCAGCACCGCCTTGACCTTGTCGATGTTGTAGCCGATGCCGGTACTGCCCCACAGGTACGGAAAGCCGTACTGGTTGCCAGGGTCGTTGACCTCCAGGGCCTTGAGCAGTACCGGGTTGAGGTTCTTCCAGTTGGGCAGCTGGCGCTTGTCCAGTTGCTTGAGCGCCTTGCCCTGAATCTGCCGGGCCATGAAGTGGTTGGACGGGAATACCACGTCATAGCCGGAGTTGCCGGTCATCAGCTTGCCGTCGAGGGTTTCGTTGCTGTCGAACACGTCGTAGGTCGGCACGATGCCGCTGGCTTGCTGGAAGTTCTTCAGGGTGTCGGGAGCGATGTAGCTGGACCAGTTGTAGATCTTCACCGAATCGGCCGCCTGGGCGACGGAGGCGGCCAGTAACAAGGGTGCGAAGAGCAATGGGCGCATGTCTGGATTCCTTGCTTGGTCTGTTTGTTATCGAAGGAGGCAGGCGATCGAATGATCAGAAAATCAGCACGTAGGTTTTGCGCACGGTCTCGTGGATATCCCAGATGCCGGTGCTGTTGGCCGGCAGCAGGATGGCGTCGCCAGCTTCGATGGTCAGCGGCTCGCCACCATCAGGGGTGAAGGTGCAGCGGCCCTTGATGAAGTGGCAGAACTCCTGCTGGACGATCTGCCGGCGCCAGCGCCCGGGGGTGCATTCCCAGATGCCGGTTTCAACGCCATCGCTGCGTTCGACGCAGGTGACCGAGGCAATAGAGACCGGCTCGCCGAGCGGCACGGCCACCGGGTTGGATTCGGCCAGGGTGACGCAGTCGGTGTTCTTGAACTGAGTAATGCTCATCGCGGTGAATCCTGTGCAGGGGGATCGAAAAGTCAGCGCATGAAACCTTCCATGAAGTCGGCCACACCGCTGGCCAGGCGTCGGCGCCAGGGGGCGCTGGCCGGGTTGGCGAGGGTCTGGTCTTCATGGACGAAGCTTTTGATGATCGCGTTGTAGCCCAGCCAGCGGCAGGGTTCGGGCTCCCAGCCGGGCAGGCTGTGCAGGGCCCGGTCGTGGCTGGCCCAGGGCTGTTCGGTAAGCACGCCGCGGCGCTCCAGGATCAGCTCGGCCAGGGTTCGCCCGCCCAGGTTGCTGGCGCCAACGCCTTCGCCACCGTAGCCGCCGGCCAGGGCGATGCCCTGTTTGCGGTCGCAGAACATGTGCGGCTGGAAGCGCCGGGCCATGCCCAGGTTGCCGCCCCAGGCGTGGGTGATGTTGACGTCCTTCAGTTGTGGGAACAGCTCGCCGATGAGGTAGCGGCGCAGTCCGATTTCACTCTCGCTGAGGTCGAAGTTTTCCCGCAGGCGCCCGGCGAAGCGATAGCCGCCACGGGCGCCGAACACCAGGCGGTTGTCCAGGGTGCGCTGGCCATAGGTGACCTGGCGACTGTTCTCGCTGAAGGCCTGGCCGCGGTCGAGGCCGATCTGCTCCCAGACTTGATCGGACAGCGGTTCGGTGGCCACCAGCAGGCTTTGCACCGGCATCTGGTAGCGGCCCAGCGGCGGCAGGTTGACCGAGTAACCCTCGACCGCCGGCACCAGCCATTGGCATTTGATCCGTGCCTGGGAGGTGCGTGCTTCACCAGCGCGCCATTGGGTCACGGGGCTGTTCTCAAAGAGCTTCACGCCCATGGCCTCTACCGTGCGGGCCAGGCCGCGCACCAGTTTGGCCGGCTGGAGGGTGGCGACATTGGGGTTGAAGATTGCACCAAAGGGGCGGCTGATGCGCAGTTGGGAGGCCAGCTCGCTGGGATTGAGCCAGCGATAGTCGGCCTCGTTCAGGCCTTGTTTGTACAGCTTGTTCAGGTAATTGCGCAGGCTGGCTTCCTGCTCGGGGTAGCGCGCGGCGCAGTACAGCACGCCACCTTTGCGGTAGTCGCAGTCGATGCCTTCACGTTGCAGCACCTGGGCGACTTCATCGGGGATGTTGTGCAGCAGCTCGTAAGCAGCACGCCGTTGTTCGGCCGTACAACCGGCGAGCAGGCGGTCTTCACCCAGCAGGTTGCCCATCAGCCAGCCGCCGTTGCGTCCGGAGGCACCGAAGCCTGCAATCTGCGCTTCGACGATGGCGATACTCAGTTGCGGCGCCAGGCGCTTGAGGTAGTAGGCGGTCCACAGGCCGGTATAGCCGGCGCCGATGATGCAAACGTCGACGTCCAGGTCCTGTTGCAGTGCGGGGCGCGCGTTCAACGGCTCATCGAGTTGGTCCATCCACAGGCTGATACTGCGCCATGCCAGCATTGTTCGGCTCCACATCAAAACGGTCTGTGGCGATCCTAGAAGCTTGCGGGGGGCTGTGTCTTACGTGCGTGCACGCAGAGAATTCTGCTTCACATAGGCTTTGGGCGACAGACCGGTGTGCTGGCGAAAGCACTTGTAGAATGCCGACAGCGAGTTGAAGCCGGCGGCGAACGCCAACTCGTCGATGGGCACCCGCGCGGTGGTGCTTTCCAGGCGGGCCAGCAAGTGCTGCAAGCGCGCCTGATTGACGTAGCGGTAGAAGCTCTGGCCGAGCACCTGATTGAGCAGGTAGGAGATCTGGTTGCGGCTGTAGCCGCTTTCGCGGGCCACCCGTTGCAGGTCCAGTTCCGGATCGAGGTAGGGTTGCTGGCGCTGGAAATACTGCTCCAGGTCCTGGGCCATGAAGCTCAACTGGCGCGGTGAAAGGCCCAGGCGGCTGACGGCCGGGCGCAGGTCATTGTGGCCGGTGTCCTGGCTGGGGGAACGGACCAGCGAGGCGTATTCGTTGACCCGCCAGATCAGCCCGTCGCACACGGTGATCGCTTCGCTGGACTGGAACGCCACCAGGCCTTCGCCACCGCGCAGGGTGACCTGGTACTGGATGAAGGCGGTACAGCCATCGACGCGGATGCGGTCGCTGTGGACGATGTCTTCATCGGCTTCGCGGGGCATGCTCACGCGCACGTAGTCACGCAGCTCATCAAGGTGCAGGACACGGTTCTGGAAGTAGTCGTTGTACTGGATATCGGGGTGATACAAGGCCATCACCCCGTCCAGGTCGCGATGCTTCCAGCACAGGTGGTAGCGCAGGACGGTGGCGGCGGTTTCCGGGGTTTGTGCCGGGCCGTCGGGGAGAGGGGCTGGGGTCATTGCTCGATAGTGATGGAGGGGCCAATCGCGGGTCAAGCCCGCTCCTACAGTGTGCCCTGTGGGAGCGGCGGTGCGACGCTTCGACTTGCCCCGCGATACAGTTACAGGAACTGCTCAGCGTAGTGGCACGCCACCTGCCGCGTTCCCACCTGCCTGAACGCCGGTTCCTCAGCCGCGCAACGCTCGGTGGCATACGGGCAACGCTTGTGGAAAGCGCAGCCCGGTGGCGGGTTCAGCGGGTTGGGCAGCTCGCCGGAGATTTTGATCTTCGGCTTGAGCGGGTCGGGGTGAATGGTCGGCGTGGCCGACAGCAGCGCCTGGGTGTAGGGGTGCAGCGGCTTGTTGTAGATGTCCTCCTTGGGCCCCATTTCCGCCGGCCGGCCCAGGTACATCACCAACACCTGGTCGGCCACATGGCGCACTACCGCAAGGTTGTGGGAGATGAACACATAGGCGGTGTTGAATTCTTTTTGCAGGTCCATGAACAGGTTCAGCACCTGGGCCTGGATCGATACGTCGAGGGCCGAAGTCGGTTCGTCGGCCACCAGCACTTTGGGTTGCAGCATCATTGCCCGGGCCAGGGCGATACGCTGGCGCTGACCACCGGAAAACATGTGCGGGTAGCGCTGATAATGCTCGGGGCGCAGGCCGACCTGCTGCATCATCGCCTGGACTTTCGCGCGGCGTTCGGCCCTGGACAGGTTGGTGTTGATCAGCAACGGCTCGCCCAGCTGGTCGCCGATCTTCTGCCGCGGGTTGAGCGAGGCATAGGGGCTCTGAAAGACCATTTGCACGTCCTTGCGCAACTGCTTGCGCTCGGCCTTGTTGGCCCCGGCGACTTCCTGGCCGGCAATCTTCAGCGAACCGGAGGAGGGCTCTTCGATCAGGGTCAGGGCGCGGGCCAGGGTCGACTTGCCGCAGCCGGATTCGCCGACCACGGCCAGGGTCTTGCCGGCTTCCAGTTCAAAGGACACACCGTTGAGCGCGCGTACCAGGGCATGGCCCTTGAACAGGCCGCGGGATACTTCGTAGTGACGGGTCAGTTCACGGGCGGTAAGGACGACGGTCATTACGCCACCTCCTGGTTCAGCGGGTAGAAACAACGTACCTGGCTATGGGCCTGGGGATCGAGGGTTGGCCGTTGCCGACGGCAGCTGTCCTGCACATAGGGGCAGCGCGGTGAGAGCAGGCAGCCTTCAGGACGGTCATAGCGCCCGGGGACGATGCCCGGCAGGGTCGCCAGGCGTTCGGCGCCTTCGCTATGCTCGGGGATCGCGGCCAGCAGTGCTTCGCTGTAGGGGTGTGCTGGCACGTTGAACAGCTCCGGCACCTGGCCGACTTCCACGGCCTGGCCTGCGTACATCACACAGACCCGCTTGGCGGTCTCGGCGACCACGGCAAGGTCATGGGTGATCAGGATCAGGGCCATGTTCTGCTCTTTTTGCAGATTGAGCAGCAGCTCCATGATCTGCGCCTGAATGGTCACGTCCAGGGCCGTGGTCGGTTCGTCGGCAATCAGCAGCTTGGGTTCGCCGGCAATTGCCATGGCGATCGCCACCCGCTGGCTCATGCCGCCGGAGAGCTGGTGCGGGTAGGCGTCCAGGCGGCTTTCGGCGCCGGGGATTTCAACCTTCTTGAGCAGCTCCAGAGCCCGCTGGCGAGCGGCCTTGCCGCGCAGGCCCAGGTGCTGGCGCAGCACTTCCTCGATCTGGAAGCCCACGGTGTAGCTGGGGTTGAGGGCGGTCATCGGGTCCTGGAAGACCATCGCCATATCCTTGCCCACCACCTTGCGCCGTTGCCGGCCGCTGAGCTTGAGCATGTTGGTGCCGTCGAAGGTCAGGGCGTCGGCAGTGATGCGCCCGGGGGCGTCGATCAGGCCCATCAGCGCCATCATGGTCACAGACTTGCCCGAGCCCGACTCGCCGACGATGGCCAGTACTTCACCCTCATTGACCGTCAGGTCCAGGCCGTCGACCACCGGTACCGCAGTGGCGTCGCCAAAGCGCACATTCAGATTTTTTATTTGTAGAAGTGACATGGCGATCTCCTCAGGCGGCATTCTTGAGTTTCGGGTCCAGCGCATCGCGCAGTCCGTCACCCATCAGGTTGATTGCCAGCACGCTGAGCAAAATGGTCAGGCCAGGCAGGCTCACTACCCACCAGGCGCGTTCGATGTAGTCGCGGGCCGAGGCCAGCATGGTGCCCCACTCAGGGGTTGGCGGTTGCACGCCGAGGCCGAGGAAGCCCAGGGCGGCGGCATCGAGGATCGCCGAAGAGAAGCTCAAGGTGGCCTGCACGATCAGCGGCGCCATGCAGTTGGGCAGCACGGTGACGAACATCAGCCGTGGCAGGCCTGCACCGGCCAGGCGGGCGGCGGTGACATAGTCGCGGTTCAGTTCACCCATCACTGCTGCGCGGGTCAGGCGCACATAGGACGGCAGCGAGACAATGGCGATGGCGATCACGGTGTTGATCAGGCCAGGGCCGAGGATGGCGACAATCGCCACTGCCAGCAGCAGCGAGGGCAGGGCCAGCATCACGTCCATCAGGCGCATGATCGACGGGCCGAGGATGCGCGGGAAAAACCCGGCCAACAGGCCGAGGAAGATCCCCGGAATCAGCGAGATCACCACTGACGACAGGCCGATCAGCAGCGACAGCCGCGAGCCCTGGATCAGTCGCGAGAGCAGGTCGCGGCCCAGTTCGTCGGTACCGAGAATGAACTGCCAGTTGCCGCCTTCGAGCCACACCGGTGGGGTCAGGAGGAAGTCACGGTACTGCTCGCTGGGGCTATGTGGGGCGACCCAGGGTGCGAACAGCGCACAAAACACGATCAGGCTCATGAACATCAGCCCGGCGACCGCGCCTTTGTTGCGCGAGAAGGCCTGCCAGAACTCCTTGTAGGGCGAAGGGTAGAGCAGGCTCGTGTCGACGGCGGTGGCCGGAGTGGTGACAGATTTCGGAAGTGGGGTAGTCATGACAAAGGCCTCAGCGCTGATGACGGATGCGTGGGTTGGCCAGGCCGTAGAGGATGTCCACGACGAAGTTGACCAGGATCACCAGGCAGGCAATCAACAGGATGCCGTTCTGTACCACGGGGTAGTCACGGGCGCCGATGGCTTCGATCAGCCACTTGCCGATGCCCGGCCAGGAAAAGATGGTTTCGGTCAGCACGGCACCGGCGAGCAGGGTGCCGACCTGCAGGCCGAACACCGTCAGCACCGGAATCAGTGCGTTGCGCAGGCCATGCACGAACACCACCCGGGCGGGCGACAGGCCTTTGGCGCGGGCGGTGCGGATGTAATCTTCGCGCAGTACTTCGAGCATCGAGGAGCGGGTCATCCGCGCGATCACCGCCAGCGGAATAGTGCCCAGCACGATGGCCGGCAGAATCAGGTGCATCAGCGCGTCCTTGAAGGCACCTTCTTCGCCGCTGAGCAGAGTGTCGATGAGCATGAAGCCGGTTTTCGGCTCGATGTCGTAAAGCAGGTCGATGCGTCCGGACACCGGGGTCCAGCCCAGGCTTACCGAGAAGAACATGATCAGGATCAGGCCCCACCAGAAGATCGGCATCGAGTAGCCGGCCAGCGAGATGCCCATGACCCCGTGGTCAAACAGCGATCCGCGCTTGAGCGCCGCGATGACCCCGGCCAGCAGGCCGATGATACCGGCGAAGAACAAGGCCGCCAGGGCCAGTTCCAGGGTCGCCGGGAACAGGGCGAGGAACTCGGTCCAGACGCTTTCGCGGGTGCGCAGGGACTCGCCAAGGTCACCCTGGGCGAGCTTGCTGACATAGTCCAGGTACTGTTCGGGCAGCGGCTTGTTCAGCCCCAGGCGTTCCATGGCCTGGGCGTGCATTTCCGGGTCGACCCGGCGCTCACCCATCATGACCTCCACCGGGTCGCCGGGTATCAGCCGTATGAGCGCAAACGTCAGCAACGTGATGCCGAAGAAGGTCGGGATCAGCAATCCCAGTCGCCGGGCAATAAAACTAAACATCTTCTGAAGTACCTCATCAGCCGGTCAGGCATGTCCACCGGCACCCGGGTAGGGCGCCGGCGGTCGTTCTTGTTCTACTTCACCTGGGTAGTGGCGAAGTTGTTATTGGTGAGGGGGTTGATGTGATACCCCTCAACGTTGTCGCGCATGGCCGTGAACATCTGCGGATGGGCCATGCTGATCCACGGTTGTTCTTCATCGTACACCGCCAGGGCCTTTACATAGAGCGCTGCGCGCTCATCGTTGTCGGTGACCTCGCGAGCCTTGCTGATCAGCGCCTGGAAGTTTTTATTGCACCAGCGCGAGTAGTTCTCGCCACTCTTCACCGCATCGCAGCTCAGCAGCGGGCTGAGGAAGTTGTCCGGGTCGCCGTTGTCGCTGGCCCAGCCGGCCGAAACCATATCGGCTTCGCCCTTTTTGGCCCGGCGCAGCATCTCGGCCCATTCCATTACCCGGATATCCACGGTCAGGCCGATCTTGGCCAGGTCCGCCTGGAGCATCTCGGCGCTCAGGCGCGGGTTGGGGTTGGTCGGGCCGCCGCCGTTGCGGGTGAACAGGGTCAGCACCGTGCCGTCCGGTACACCGGCTTCCTTGAGCAGGGCGCGGGCCTTGTCGAGATCGCGGGGCGGGTTCTTGTTCTGGGTGTTGTAGCCAATCATGCTCGGTGGGTAAGGGTTGACCGCGACCAGCGCGTTGCCCTTGCCAAACAGGCTGTCAACGTGGGTCTGGCGGTCGAAAGCGATGTTGATGGCTCGGCGCACGCGCACATCTTTCAGGTATTTGTGTTCGGTGTTGAGCGAGATGTAGCCGGTGGTCAGCGCTTCCATCTCGGCCACTTTCAATTTGGGGTCGTTCTTGATGCTGGGGATGTCGTCAGGCTTGGGATACAGCGCTACCTGGCACTCGTTGGCCCTGAGCTTTTGCAGGCGCACATTGTTGTCGTTGGCGATGGCGAAGATCAGGGCGTCGGCGGGCGGCTTGCCGCGGAAGTAATCCGGATTGGGCTTGTAGCGAACCTGAGCGTCCTTGTTGTAGCGCTGGAAGATGAACGGGCCGGTACCGATCGGTTTGCTGTTGAGATCGGCGGTCTTGTCGGCCTTGAGCAACTGGTCGCCGTACTCGGCGGAGTAGATCGAAGTGAAGGCCATGGCCAGGTCACGCAGGAAGGGCGCTTCGGGGCGGGTCAGGGTGAAGACGACGGTGTGATCGTCGGTCTTCTCGACGCTTTTGAGCAGGTCCTTGAAACCCATGCTTTCAAAATAAGGGAAGCCGATACTGGTCTTTTTGTGCCACGGGTGATTCGGGTCCAGCTGTCGTCGGAAACTCCACAACACGTCGTCGGCATTCATCGCGCGCGTGGGGGTGAAGTAGTCGGTGGTATGGAACTTGACCCCTTCGCGCAGGTGGAAGGTATAGGTCAGGCCATCGTCGCTGATGTCCCAGCGTTCGGCCAGGGCCGGCTGGATATCGGTGGTGCCGGGCCGGAAGTCGACCAGGCGGTTGAAGATCGTCTCGGCGGAGGCGTCGGCGGTCACGGCGGTGGTGTACTGGACGATATCGAAGCCTTCCGGGCTGGCCTCGGTACACACCACCAGCGGCTTGGCCGACAGGCCTGCCGCGGTACTCAACAGGACGGCTGCCAGGGCAGCCTGTAGCGGTAGCAATTTCATGAAACCTCCTGCAATCGATTTACCAGAGTAGTCGTCCCGGTCGATTCGATGAACCGACCGGGGCCGCCGGGGTTTAAAGAATGTTGAATGGAATGGTGGTTACGACGCGAAACTCATCCAGGCTACCGTCGCCCTGGTTCTTGCTGGCCCGGTGCGCGGTGTAGGTGGCGCGGATGGTGGTGTCCTTGAGCGTGCCATTTTGCACCGCGTAGCTGGTGCCGATGCCCCACTCATAGTGGTTCTCGTCATCCAGGTTTTTCACGTCATAGCCGCTGCCGGTGTAGTGCGTGCCGTCAATGCCCCAGCCGCGGGCGTTGTACAGGTTGAACTTGAGGCCGGGCACGCCGTACTGGGCCATGTTCAGCACGTAGGCGATTTGCACCGACTTCTCGTTCGGGCCGTTGAAGTCCGAGAGCAGGGAGTTGGCCAGGAAGATCGCGTTGGTGTCGTGCAGGTAGTCGAAGTACTCGTTACCGTTGACCTGCTGGTAGGCGAAGGTCAGGTTATGGGCCTGGTGGGTCAGGCCGAACGAGAGGCTGTAGGTGTCGTTGTCGATGTCGCCGAGCTGGCTTTTGCCTTCATCCTTGGTCTTGTAGTAGTTCAGGCCAGTGGTCAGGCTCAGCACCGAGCTGTCGCCCAGCTCGTGGGTGGCGCCGAAGTAGTACTGGTTCCACAGGTCTTCGACGTTGGACACGTAGAAGGCGGTCTTCAGGCTCTTCAGTGGCTGGTAGTTCACACCGGCGATGTTGACGTGATCGGCGTCAAAGGCGCGATCACCGTACTCGGCAACAAATTTGCTGGTGCCCTGTTCGGTCCGGGTCGAGAGCCGGTCGAAGGTCCCGAAGTCAAAGGACAGGTTGTCGAATTCTTCGCTGTGAAGGCTCACCCCTTCGAAGCTCGATGGCAATGCGCGGTTGCCGATGAAGGCCAGTACCGGGGTATCCATCGACTGCCGACCGGCGGTCAGGGTGGTGTTGGACACCCGCGCCTTGACGTTGGCCAGGCCCATCTTGCTCCACTGGCCGATGACGTCGCCATCACTGTGGGTCAGGGTCCGGTTGTTGGGGCCGGCAACAGCGGCGCGACCACGTTCCAGGGCAATGGCGTTGTAGGCCGCCACTTCGGTGCTGAAACCGACCGTGCCTTCGGTAAAGCCCGAGGTGTAGTTGAGGATGGTGCCCTGCACCCAGTTATCGCGGCTGTGGGTGGTGCGCTGCGTACCATCGCTCTTGTAGTACTTCCACAGTGGCGCGCGGGTGGCGCGTTCACGGGCGTACCAGTTGCGTGTCGAGCCGGACAGGCTCTGGCCTTCAATGAAGCCCTTGGCCTCGTCCTGGGCACTGGTGGACTTGACGCTGACCGGAACGAAGTCCTGGCTGACAGGTTCGGCCAGAGCTACGGCTGACAGGCCGCTGAGGGACAATGCCAGTACTGCGGTTTTGGTTCGTCTCAAGGTAAAGCTCCCTTTCTTTTCTTTTTGTAGTTACCGCCTGGCCTTTTGGGCTGGGCGTCTTGCCGGTTGGAACAAGGGTTGCAAACGAGTTGTGCAAGGCATTCGGGCATCTTCAGGCTGAACGCCGACACGAGGGTGCGGTACACCCCCGTGAACGGTTCAGGTTCTATTCGGTACTGACGCCTGAGAAGTTGTTGCGTCCGAAAGGACTTACCTTGAAATCCACGACCTTGGCGCTGAGCGGCTGGTTGACCGTCGAGTGGGCGATCGGGGTAATGGGCAATTGCTGTTTCAGGCGCTGTTGCGCCTGCTGGTAAAGCGCGGTGCGTTGCTCGCGATCAGTAATGGTCTTGGCTTTCTTGACCAGTGCGTCGTACTGCGGGTCGCACCACATGGAGTAATTGTTGCTGCCAATCGCGTCGCAGCTGTACAGGGTGCCCAGCCAGTTGTCCGGGTCACCGTTGTCGCCGGTCCAGCCGATCAGCGAGACATCGTGTTCACCGTCCTTGGTGCGCTTGAGGTATTCGCCCCATTCGTAGCTGACGATTTTCACTTTCAAGCCGACCTTGCCCCAGTCGGCCTGGAGCATTTCTGCCATCAGCTTGGCATTGGGGTTGTACGGGCGTTGCACCGGCATGGCCCAAAGGGTGATTTCGGTGCCTTCCTTGACCCCGGCGGCCTTGAGCAATTCGCGGGCCTTGTCCGGGTTGTAGCCGGCGTCCTTGAGGGTTTCGTCGTAGGACCACTGGGTTGGCGGCATGCTGCCAACCGCCAGTTGTCCGGCGTGCTGGTACACCGCTTTGACGATGGCCGGCTTGTTCACCGCCATGTCCATGGCCTGGCGCACTTCAAGCTGGTCGAAGGGTTTGTGTTGCACGTTGTAGGCGATGTAGCCGAGGTTGAAACCGGGCTTTTCAATGACCTGCAGTTTTGGGTCGTTCTTCAGTGCGTCGAGGTCAGCCGGTCGTGGGTGCAGGGTGACTTGGCATTCGTTCTTGCGCAGCTTCTGGATGCGTACCGAAGGGTCGGTGTTGATCGAGAAGATCAGGTTGTCGATCTTCACCTGGCTCGGGTCCCAGTAGTCCTTGTTGCCGCGATAGCGAATCTGCGAGTCCTTCTGGTAGCGCTGGAACACGAACGGG
The DNA here is from genome assembly GCF_004214895.1 of Pseudomonas tructae. NCBI lineage: Bacteria > Pseudomonadati > Pseudomonadota > Gammaproteobacteria > Pseudomonadales > Pseudomonadaceae > Pseudomonas > Pseudomonas tructae. The sequence goes on from NZ_CP035952.1 coordinate 1,375,250, forward strand.
CCAGTGCCGATCGGCTTCTGGTTGATGTCGCTGGGGCGTCCGGAGCTTGTCAGCTGCTCGGCGTATTCAGCCGAAAGCACGGCGGCAAAACTCATCGCCAGGTTCTGCACAAAGGCGGCATCAACACTGTTGAGGGTGAAGACCACCGTCATCGGCGCGGTTTTTTCGATCCGGGCGATGTTCTTGTCCAGGCTCATGCTGACGAAGTAGGGGAACTCGGTGGGGTAGGCCTTGCGAAACGGGTGTTCGCGATCAAGCATCCGATTGAAGGTGAACAGCACGTCGTCGGCATTGAATTCGCGGCTGGGTGTGAAGTCCTTGTTGCTGTGGAACTTGACCCCCTCGCGCAGGTGGAAGGTGTAGGTCAGGCCGTCAGCGGAAACCTCCCAGCTTTTGGCCAGGGCCGGCTTGACTGCCGTGGCACCGCGTTCGAACTCCACCAGGCGGTTGTAGATCGGCTCGGCGGCATCGTTGTCGGTGGCGCTGGTGTATTGCGCGGTATCAAAGCCGCCCGGGCTGCCCTCGGAGCAGAACACCAAGTTGTTGGCCAGGCTCACGGGAGCCTGGGCAAGCAGGCCCAGGCCCAGCAACGTTGCGTAAATCGGGGTATGGCGCATGACGATCCCTTCTCTCTTGTTGTTTTCACGCGTTCCATGGCGCACAGCCACACGAATCGCGCCTACTGCGCTGCACCCTGACGGTAGGACCATCACGGAGCTGCAGGTAGGTTCGATTACGCAGAGGTGTGTAGGAGGTGTCCGGTAGGGCGTGCGACGTTTCCGTGTCGATGCGCTAACGGTTGACCTGCCAGGCCATCAGGTTGCGGCCCCGGTCGCCGTGTGGCGTGCCGGGGCCGATCCGGTTGGCTGCTACTTGGTCACGCTGACCCCATAAAAGGAGTTCAAGCCAAACGGGCTGATCTTGAAGTCCTGTACGGTGCTACGCATAGGTTGATACACCGTCGAGTGAGCGATGGGTGTCATCGGAACCTGTTCTTTGAGGATGTGTTGCGCTTGCTTGTACAGTTCGGTGCGCTTGGCCTGGTCGGAGGTGGCCTTGGCTTGCTTGACCAGGTCGTCGTACGGTTTGTAGCACCATTTGGAGAAGTTGTTGCCTTCCAGGGCGTCGCAGCCGAACAGGGTGCCCAGCCAGTTGTCCGGGTCACCGTTGTCGCCGCTCCAGCCAATCAGCATGGCGCCGTTCTCACCGCCTTTGGAGCGCTTGATGTACTCGCCCCACTCATAACTCATGATCTTGGCCTTGATGCCGACTTTGGCCCAGTCCGATTGCAGCATCTCGGCCATCAGTTTGGCGTTGGGGTTGTACGGCCGTTGTACCGGCATGGCCCACAGGTTGATCTCGGTGCCTTCCTTGATGCCGGCTTCCTTGAGCAGTTGCTTGGCCTTCTCCGGATCGTACTTGGCATCCTTGATGGTGGTGTCATAGGACCATTGGGTTGGCGGCATGGCGTTGACCGCCAGCTGGCCGGCGCCCTGGTACACCGACTGGATGATCTGCTGCTTGTTCACCGCCATGTCCAGGGCTTCGCGGACCTTGAGTTGGGCCATGGGGTTGGGCTCGGTGCTGCCCTTGATCTTGTCCATCACGTTGTAGGCGATGTAGCCAAGGTTGAAGCCGGCCTGGTTGGGCATCTTCAGGTTCGGGTCTGCCTTGAGCGGCTCGATGTCGGCCGGGCGCGGGAACAGGGTGACCTGGCACTCATTCTTCTTGAGCTTTTGCATGCGTACCGAGGCATCGGTGGTGATGGCGAAGATCAGGTTGTCGATCTTCACGTCCTCGGGTTTCCAGTAGTCCTTGTTGCCCTTGTAGCGGATCTGCGCGTCTTTCTGGTACTTGCTGAACACGAACGGGCCGGTGCCGATCGGCTTCTGGTTGATGTCGGCGGGCTTGCCCTGCTTGAGCAACTGGTCGGCGTATTCGGCGGACTGGATCGAGGCGAAGCTCATGGCCAGGTTCTGGATGAACGCGGCATCGACGCTGTTGAGGGTGAACTTGACGGTGTGCTCATCGAGCTTTTCGACCTTGGCGATGTTCTTGTCCATGCCCATGTCGGTGAAGTACGGGAACTCGGTCGGGTACGCCTTGCGGAACGGCATGTCCTTGTCGAGCATCCGATTGAAGGTGAACAGCACGTCGTCGGCGTTGAATTCACGCGTCGGCTTGAAGTAATCGGTGGTATGGAACTTGACCCCTTCACGCAGGTGGAAGGTATAGGTCAGGCCATCATCGGAAACATCCCAGCTGGTCGCCAGGCCCGGGATGACCGCAGTACCGCCACGCTCGAACTGGCTCAGGCGGTTGAAGAGCGTCTCGGCTGAGGCATCGAAGTCGGTTCCGGTGGTGTACTGGCCCGGGTCGAAGCCCGCAGGGCTGCCTTCGGAGCAAAACACCAGGTTAGTCGCCGCAAAGGCGGATGGGGCGCCAGCAAGCAAGCCTGCGCTGACCAGGAACGGAATGACCGCGTGTTTGAGCATGGTGGCCTCATTGTTGTCATTTTTGATTTGAGGGGGCCTTGTGAGCCGACCTGCGGATACTTATGCAGGCCCCATACCCAATGCAACACTCAAAGGGATGTGTCATGGCAAACAGTGGGACGAACGTACAGGAATGTCGCATTCGTATAATTTTTTACGAAGTTGATCGTTTGCGAGGGGTGTTTCAGCGTGTTTCTAAGACGTTATCTCTAGTTTGAGTCAGTCTGTGCACTAAATTTGTGCATGAGTTGCTACGGGTAACAGGGGGCGCGGCAGCCGAAGCTGCCGCGAAACAGCGCAAAAGTAACGTTGCTCAGGGCATCTGGACTTCAATGGTGCCGTCGGCGCTGATGTTGACCTCGCTGGTGCCGGCTTCGATTTCTGGCGCGGCGGCTGCGTCTTCGGCCATGCCGGCTTTCATCATCATTGGTGCGCTACGGGCATAAGGACGTGGGTAGCCGCTGCTGTTGAGGTTGAGGTTGACCACTTTGTAGCCTTTGCCGCCCAGTGCTTCGGTGGCCAGTTGGGCGCGGGCCTTGAAGGCGTTGACGGCGTCCTTGAGCAGTTCGTCTTCGCTGGTCTTGCGCGTGCTTGGAGCGATGGAGAAGTCCATGCCGCCCATTTTCAGGTCCTGCAGCAAGGTGCCGGTGAGTTGCGACAAGGCCGGAAAGTCGGCGCTTTCCAGGCGCAGCTCGGCGCGCTCGCGCCAGCCGGTGATCTTCTGGCCCTTGCTGTCGTAGATCGGGTAGCTGTTGCGGCTGCCCTGGCTGATCTTCACTTCCTTGACCTCACGCGCCTGTTTCACCGCCTTGTTCATGGTTTCGGTGATTTGCGTGGCCAGCTTGCCGGGGTCGGTATTCTGCGCTTCGCTGTACAGGGTCACGACCATCAGGTCGCGGGGCACTTCCTTGCTGACTTCGGCGCGCAGCGAAATCTGGTTGTAGCGCGGGGCTTCTTCAGCCAGGGCCGGAAGGCTGGCCAGCAAGCTGGTAGCCATGACCAGGGCGGCGCTGCTGCGGGTGATAGACATGTAGAACTCCTTGAAAATTGAAGCGTGGAGGTTGAAGGATCCAATCCACGTTGGCCAATGAGACTGGCAAAAGTGTAGTGAGGTTCAAAATGGCCATCATTGTTGTGTAAAAAAGTGTGGCGCTTTGCCGCATCACTGCAGACCAGGCCACAGCTTCGGTATACTCGCGACGATTCGCCTGGAGCACTCATCAGGAGAGCTCATGCTCGCCCCCGTTCAAATGTTGTCTGCAACCCGTCAGAACCTCTGGCGCCTGACCTTTATCCGTATTCTGGTGCTTGCCGCCCAGGCCGGCTCGGTCGGTGTTGCCTACTGGACCGAGCTGCTGCCGCTGCCGTGGCTGTCGCTGGTCATCACCCTTGGCCTGTCGATGCTGCTGTGCGCGTTCACGGCCTTGCGCCTGCGCCTGACCTTGCCGGTCACCGAACTCGAATATGCCTTCCAGCTGGCTTGCGATCTGCTGATCCACAGTGCCCTGCTGTATTACTCGGGAGGGTCGACCAACCCCTTCGTGTCCTATTACCTGGTGCCGCTGGCGATTGCCGCGGTGACCTTGCCCTGGGTCTACTCGCTGATTCTTTCCGGTATCGCCCTGGCGGCCTACAGCTTGCTGCTGGTGCAGTTCTATCCGTTGGAGACCTTTCCCATGGCCCGGGAAAAAATGCAGGTCTACGGCATGTGGTTGAGTATTGCCCTGGCCGCGGCGGTGATTACCTTCTTCGCCGCGAAGATGGCCGAAGAGCTGCGCCGTCAGGAGCAATTGCGCGCCGAACGCCGTGAAGAAGGCCTGCGTGACCAGCAACTGCTGGCCGTGGCCACCCAGGCCGCCGGTGCCGCCCACGAATTGGGCACGCCGCTGGCGACCATGAGCGTGCTGATCAAAGAGATGCGCCAGGATCACAGTGACCCGCTGCTGCAAGAAGACCTGGCGGTGTTGCAGGACCAGGTAAAACTGTGCAAAGAGACGCTGCAGAACCTGGTACGGGCTGCTGAAGCCAACCGGCGTCTGGCGGTCGAGAATCAGGAAGTGACCTTCTGGCTCGACGAGGCGCTCAATCGCTGGCACCTGATGCGTCCCGAGGCCAGCTACCGCTTCCAGCGCCTGGGCCAGGGCAGCGTGCCGCGCCTGGCGCCACCGCCGGACCTGACCCAGGCCCTGCTGAACCTGTTGAACAACGCCGCCGATGCCTGCCCGGATGACCTGGCAGTACGCCTGGACTGGGACGCCCAGGACATGGTGATCAGCATTCGTGACCATGGCCCGGGTGTGCCGGCGGCCATCGCCGAATCGATCGGTAAACCTTTCTTTACCACCAAGGGCAAAGGCTTCGGTCTGGGCCTGTTCTTGAGCAAGGCCAGCGTGACCCGTGCTGGCGGCTCGGTAAAACTCTATAGTCATGAAGAGGGCGGTACGCTCACCGAGCTACGCCTGCCGCGTGACGCGCGAGGAGATGTGTGATGAGTGATGAAATCCAGGTTGAAGGCGAAGAGCTGCCACACCTGCTGCTGGTTGATGACGACGCCACGTTTACCCGAGTGATGGCCCGGGCCATGAGTCGCCGCGGTTTTCGCGTAAGCACGGCTGGTTCTGCCGAAGAGGGCCTGAAAATCGCCCAGGACGACGTGCCTGACTACGCCACGCTGGACCTGAAAATGGACGGTGATTCGGGCTTGGTACTGCTGCCAAAATTGCTCGAGCTGGACCCGGAAATGCGCGTGGTGATCCTCACCGGTTACTCGAGCATCGCCACCGCAGTCGAGGCGATCAAGCGCGGTGCCTGCAACTACCTGTGCAAGCCGGCCGATGCCGACGATGTACTGGCCGCCTTGCTCTCCGAGCACGCCGACCTCGACAGCCTGGTACCGGAAAACCCGATGTCGGTCGACCGCCTGCAGTGGGAGCACATCCAGCGCGTGCTGACCGAGCACGAAGGCAATATCTCCGCTACGGCCCGAGCCCTGGGCATGCACCGGCGGACCTTGCAGCGCAAACTGCAAAAGCGCCCGGTTCGGCGCTAATCGCAAATCGCGGGGCAAGCCCGCTTCCACAGGATTTGTGCTGTCTCTGTGGGAGCGGGCTTGCCCCGCGATCAATCTACTTGCCGCCGAGGATCGTGCGATCCACGCGCACCGCCAACTGCCCGGCCCCAGGCGCGGCAGCAAACACCACCTTGCCCGTTTCAGCCAGCTTGGCCCGGCTGATCACCACGCCATCGCGCAGCAGTTCCAGGGGTACGTCCTTGAGTGACTGGCCCGACGCCAGTTCAATGTTCAGGGTAATGCTCATGGGTGATTTCCTTATCACTGGTGTTGATCGATATAGGTCGTGGTCGCCGCATCCAGCGAGGCGATCAGTTCCGGCGAGCCGCCGCGGAACTGGCGGAACAGGTTGCGTGCAACCGACTTGCCGGAAGTATCCAGCGGCACCGACAGGGTCGGCTGGAAGCGCTCGCTCAGTTCGGCATAGGCGCTCCACGGGCCGATGTATGACTCGTTCAGGCCGTTGACCACGCTGACGGCATAACGCACGGCATGGCCGGGCAGCCAGTTCGGCTGGCTAGGAGCCTGGGTTTGCCAGCCGTCGGCGTGAATGCTCGGGGCACCGGCAGGGGCTTCGAGATAGCCGGTGGGTTTGTTCGGGGTGTAGTCCTTGAGCAACAGGTAAGTGCTCCAGCCCCACCAATTGTCGATCTGTGCCGTGTCATTGAGGTTGTTGACGTCGGCGCGGCGCATCAGCTTGCCGTTGCGCAGGGCGAACAGCGGCGCAAAGTTGCCTGGCACCTGGCCCTGTACTGCCGCTTGCAGGTCGGCGGCGATGCGCAAGGCGCCATAAGCAGCGGCTGCAGGCAGGGCGCCGCTGTCGAAGGCCTGGAAGATCTCATCGGCAGACTTCTGTACTGCCAGGCCTACCTGCTTGCGGTTGGTCACGTCGATGCTGTCGAAGTAGCGCTTGTCGCCATAACCACGCCAGGTGTCGCCCTGGGCATTGCGTAGCACCAGGCCATATTTGCTGTCTTCGTCGTGCATGAAGCGCGAGATCAACGAGCCGAGGTCGGCCGGGGTGACGTTGTCCTTGATCGCTTTGCGCGGTACCCGCACATGGCCGGCCGAGAACAGGTCGGTGAGGAAGTGGTCGGCAAAGGCGTTCATTGCATAGGCCAGTTCCAGCTGTTGGTCATCGCCGCTGGCCCGTGCTTTCACGGCCTGGCGCAGGGCGGCGGTGTGCCCGGCGATATAGGCCATCAGTGCCCATTCGCCGAAGTGGTCCCAGTTGCTGGCGGCAAGCTTGAGGTAGCGGCCCAGCGGGAACATCGCCGAGACGACGCTGCCGCCGCCGGTGATCTTGTTCCACTCCTCCGAGAGGGTATCGCCCAGTTGGTCGTAGGCTTCGTGAGGCTGGCGGCCGTCTTTGATGGCCTGGTTGGCAGCGGTGATTTCGCGCTGCATGACCGCAAGGATTTCACCGGCTTCTGCCCGGGAGGCGGGCAATACGGCCAGCGTATCGAAGGCGGCGGCAAAGCGCTGGACGCGTTCTTCGGCAGTGGCGCCATCGGCAATCGGCCGCTCGGGAACGCCATAGAAATCGCCACCCAGGGCAACGATCTGGCCGTAGCTGAGGGTCAGGCCATTGGGCAGGTGCAGGGCCACTTGCCAGGCTGGGATCGGTGCGCCGTCCTGGCTGAAGCGCAGCAGGGTGTGGTCACCGATGGCGGTGTGTTCGCCGCCCTCGAAGCGCAGCACCGGTTCGCTGATTACGGGCGGCTTGGCGGCCAGGCCGAGGCGGTGGTACTTGATGGTGTGATGGCCGTCGAGTACCAGCACGATGCGGGTATCGGGGCCGGGAATCTTGATGCCGTCAACGCTGAACAGGGCATCGAGGTCGGCGACCAGGGTGGTGGCGAGCGCTTTTTGCGTGTGCAGTCCGGTTTGCATACCTGACATATTCAACTCCTTTGAGATGTCATGGATTCAAAATAACTGTATGTATGTACAGTTGTTTTGATCATATCCAAACCATTTCCCACGTCAACAGTTCTTTTTTCTTACGCTGAAATACGCTGCATCAAGGGGAGGCTGACGTATCATTAGCCGCCTAACGACAGCCATCGGGACCGTCCTGCATGCTCGCCCTTTTTATCCAGACGCTGAACATCACGGCGCCGGTGTTCGCCATGTTGTTCATGGGCGTGCTGCTCAAGCGCATCAAGGCCATCAACGACAGCTTCATTCACACCGCTTCGTCGCTGGTGTTCAACGTGTGCATGCCGGCGTTGCTGTTTCTGGGGATCTACCACGCCGACCTGAGTGCGGCAGTCAAACCCGGGCTGTTGGTGTTTTTCGTGGTCGCTACCCTGGGCGGTTTTGCCCTGGCCTGGGGCTTTGCCCTTTGGCGTTGCCCCCGGGAAGATCGCGGGATCTACACCCAGGGCGGCTTTCGCGGCAACAACGGGGTGATTGGCCTGGCGCTGGCCGCCAGCATATACGGTGACTACGGCATCTCGTTGGGGGCGATCCTCGCCGGCCTGGTGATCCTGCTGTACAACTCGCTGTCATCGGTGGTGCTGGCGGTGTACAGCCCGAGCATGAAGTCCGACCCCTGGAGCATCTTCAAGAGTATCCTGCGCAACCCGCTGATCATCAGCGTGCTGCTGGCCACGCCCATGGCCTACGGGCAAGTGCCACTGCCCAACTGGTTGCTGACCAGCGGTGACTACCTGGCGCAGATGACCCTGCCGCTGGCGTTGATCTGCATCGGCGGTACCCTGTCGCTGGCTTCGTTGCGCGAAAGTGGTGGCCTGGCGGTCAGTGCAAGCCTTGTGAAAATGCTCTGGCTGCCGGTGATCGGTACTCTGGCCGCCTGGCTTTGCGGCTTTCGCGGGGCGGAGCTGGGCATCCTGTTTTTGTACATCGGTAGCCCGACCGCCGCCGCCAGTTATGTCATGGCCCGGGCGGCCAACGGTAACCATGAGCTGGCCGCCTCGATCATCGTAATTACTACGCTGATGGCTGCCATAACCACGAATATCGGCATTTTCCTCTTGCAGTGGGGCGGCTGGATCTAGATTCTGTGCCGACAATAAAGCCAACACTGCCTTCCACCTTCAAGGACACTTCATGCAAGAACAGACCCCTCCGGAGCGATTACAGCGCGGGTTGAAAAATCGCCACATCCAGTTGATTGCCCTGGGTGGCGCCATCGGTACCGGCCTGTTTCTCGGCATTGCCCAGACCATTCAAATGGCCGGCCCGGCCGTATTGCTGGGCTATGCCATCGCCGGCCTGATGGCCTTCTTCATCATGCGCCAGTTGGGCGAGATGGTGGTCGATGAGCCGGTTGCCGGCAGCTTCAGCCACTTTGCCCACCGCTACTGGAACGAGTTCGCCGGTTTCGTCTCCGGCTGGAACTACTGGGTGGTCTATGTGCTGGTCGGCATGGCCGAGCTTACGGCTGTGGGCATCTATGTACAGTACTGGTGGCCGGACTTCCCGACCTGGGCGACGGCGGCGATCTTCTTCGTGGTGATCAACCTGATCAACCTCACCCAGGTGAAGGTCTATGGCGAGATGGAGTTCTGGTTCGCCCTGGTCAAGGTCATCGCCATTGTCAGCATGATCGGCTTCGGTGCCTGGCTACTGGCCAGCGGCAATGGTGGGCCGGACGCCAGCGTGGCCAACCTGTGGCAGTACGGTGGCTTCTTCCCCAATGGCTTCACCGGTTTGCTCATGGCCATGGCCGTGATCATGTTCTCCTTCGGTGGCCTGGAGCTGGTCGGTATTACCGCAGCCGAAGCCGACAACCCGCGCTACAGCATTCCGCGCGCCACCAACCAGGTGGTCTACCGTATCCTGATCTTCTACATCGGTGCCCTGGCAGTGCTGCTGTCGCTGTACCCGTGGCAGAAGGTGGTGCAGGGCGGCAGCCCGTTCGTGATGATCTTCCACAACCTGGACAGCAACCTGGTGGCGACCATCCTCAACGTGGTGGTGCTGACGGCGGCGCTGTCGGTGTACAACAGCTGCGTGTACTGCAACAGCCGCATGCTGTTCGGCCTGGCCAGCCAGGGCGATGCGCCGCGGGCCTTGCTCAAGGTCAACCGTCGCGGCGTGCCGCTGACTGCCCTGGGCGTTTCGGCGCTGGCGACCGGCCTGTGCGTGCTGATCAACTACCTGATGCCGGGCGAGGCCTTCGGCTTGCTGATGGCCCTGGCGGTGTCGGCGCTGGTGATCAACTGGGCGAGCATCAGCATCACCCACCTGAAGTTCCGCCGTGCCAAGCAGGCAACGGGCGAGTCGACCTTCTACAAGAGCTGGGGCCACCCGGTGACCAACTACCTGTGCCTGGCGTTCATCGGCCTGATCCTGGTGGTGATGTACCTGACCCCGCCGATCCGCATATCGGTGATGCTCATCCCGGCCTGGATCGCCACCCTGGGCGTGGCCTTCTGGCTGAAAAAGAAGAGCGCCAAGACCGCCGTCGTCAGCAACTGACGGCCTTGCCCGAAGTGATCGTTCAGCCCTGCGGGTAGCTGTCGATCACTTCCTGGGCGGCGCGAAAGGCATCGACCGCCGCCGGTACGCCGGCGTACACCGCGCAATGCAGCAGCGCCTCGCGAATCTCCTCCACCGTACAGCCATTGTTCAAGGCGCCACGCACGTGGCCCTTGAGCTCTTGCGGGCACTTGAGGGCGGTGAGGGCGGCGAGGGTGATCAGGCTGCGGGTTTTCAGCGGCAGGCCATCACGGCTCCAGACGCTGCCCCAGGCGTGTTGATTGACGAAGTCCTGCAGTGGTTGACTGAACTCGGTCGCGTTGTTCAGTGCGCGATCGACGAAGGCATCGCCCATGACCTGGCGGCGAACCTGTTCGCCGGTTTTGTTGTTGTCGCCCATGTTGTTTTCCTTAGTGTTGGCGGCGCCAGGCACGCAGGGTGGTGTACAGCAGCAACGCCCCCAGTGCTGGCAGTGCATAGAACAGCATCAGTTTTTCAAGCCGGCTGGCCAGCGGCATGCCGGTGGTGAAGGCGACCACGTGCAGGCCATAGGCCAGATACAGACCGAGGAATATCAGGCCTTCGGCGCGCGTCACCCGGTAGCCCGAGTAGAACACCGGCAAGGCCAGCACGGCGACGCCGAGCATTACCGGCAAGTCAAAAGCCAGGGCGTTGGGCGAGATCGACAGGGGTGCGGGGGCCACCAGCGCGGTCAGGCCGAGCACTGCCAGCAGGTTGAACAGGTTGCTGCCGATGACGTTGCCCACGGCGATTTCCCGCTCGCCGCGCAGGGCGGCGATCAGCGAGGTGGCCAGCTCCGGCAGGGAGGTACAGACGGCAACCACGGTCAGGCCGATGACCCGCTCCGACAGGCCCAGGTCCTGGGCCACCTCTACCGCTGCTTCCAGCAGCAGATGGCCGGCCACGCTGAGCAGGCCGAGCCCGGCCAGCATCATCAGCACGCTGACCAGCCAGAACCGGCCACCGCGCTGCGGGCGTGGGCCTGGCGCCGGGTAGGTACGGGCGTGGTGTCGGGATTGGTGCCAGAGGATCGCCAGATAGCCGAGCAGGCCGCACAGCAGCAAGGCACCCTCCAGGCGGCCAAGCAGTTCGTTGAGGGCCAGCAGGTACACCGCAAGGCTTGCGCCGATCATCAGCGGGATGTCCAGGCGCACCAATTGGCGCGAAACCCGCAGTGGGATGATCAGTGCGGCCAGGCCCAGGGTGACCAGGATGTTGAAGATGTTGCTGCCGATCACGCTGCCGACCGCGACATCCGGGGCGCCGGTGTAGGCTGCCTGCAGGCTGACGGTCAGTTGCGGAGCGCTGCTGCCGAATGCCACCAGACTCAGGCCGATGATCAGTGGCCGTACCTGCAGGCTGGCGGCCAGGCGCAAGGCGGCGCGTACCAGCAGTTCGGCGCCGGCAATCAGCAGCAGTAGGCCGATGCTCAGTTGCAGCAGGCTGAAAGTGGGTAAAGCGGCCAGGTCGAAAATGGTCGTGCTCCGGGGTCAGGTCAGTCGCTGAGACTTTGTACCCGTACGCGGGCGGTTCCGCTACGGATCATCCCGAGTTTTTCTGCGGCGGCGCGCGACAGGTCGATCAGCCGTCCACGGCTGTGTGGGCCGCGGTCGTTGATGCGGACCACGACACTGCGTTCGTTATTGAGGTTGGTGACCTTGACCCGCGTGCCGAAGGGCAGGCTGCGGTGGGCGGCGGTCATGCCGTGTTGATTGAAAGGCTCGCCACTGGCGGTGCGTTTGCCGTGGTGACGGGAGCCGTAATAGGAGGCGGTGCCGGACTTGTCATAGCCGCGGGGGTCGATAGCGTGGCTGGCGCAGCCGGCCAGCAGAGTGCAGAGCGCGAGTGCGCTGAAGGGACGCCACATGTGTGCAGATGCTCCGTGGGGTGGCTATCGCGGGGCAAGCCCGCTCCCACAAGCTGTGGGAGCGGGCTTGCCCCGCGATTAGCAGGCGACGCGATTACCCTTCGAGCTTGCTCTTGAGCAATTGGTTCACTTGCTGCGGGTTGGCCTTGCCCTTGGAGGCTTTCATGGCCTGGCCGACGAAGAAGCCGAACATCTTGCCGCGCTTGGCCTCATCGGCGGCGCGGTATTGCTCGACCTGCTCGGCGTTGGCGGCCAGCATTTCGTCCAGGACCTTCTCGATCGCACCGCTGTCGGTGACCTGTTTCAGGCCTTCGGCTTCGATGATCTGGTCGGCATCGCCGTCACCGGCGGCCATCTTCTCGAACACCACTTTGGCGATCTTGCCGCTGATGGTGTTGTCGAGGATGCGCTTGAGCATGCCGCCCAACTGCGCGGCACTGACCGGCGACTGGTCGATTTCCAGGCCCAGCTTGTTGAGCAGGCTGCCCAGCTCGACCATGACCCAGTTGGCGGCAAGCTTGGCATCGCCGCACACACCGACCACTTGTTCGAAGTAGTCGGCCTGCTCACGGCTGGTGGCCAGCACGTTGGCGTCGTAGGCCGACAGGCCGAACTGGCTCTGGAAACGTTCGCGTTTTTGCGGTGGCAGCTCTGGCAAAGTGGCGCGGATGTCTTCGAGGAAGTTGTTCTCGATGACCACCGGCAACAGGTCCGGGTCGGGGAAGTAACGGTAGTCGTTGGCTTCCTCCTTGCTGCGCATCGAACGGGTTTCGTCCTTGTTCGGGTCGTACAGGCGGGTTTCCTGGATGACCCGGCCGCCGTCTTCGATCAGCTCGATCTGGCGCTGCACTTCGGTGTTGATGGCGCGCTCGATGAAGCGGAACGAGTTGACGTTCTTGATCTCGCAGCGGGTGCCGAACTCGACCTGGCCTTTGGGACGTACCGAGACGTTGCAGTCGCAACGCAGCGAACCTTCGGCCATGTTGCCGTCGCAGATGCCCAGGTAGCGTACCAGGGCATGGATGGCCTTGACGTAGGCCACGGCCTCCTTGGCGTTGCGCATGTCCGGCTCGGAGACGATCTCCAGCAGTGGCGTGCCGGCGCGGTTGAGGTCGATGCCGGTGGAGCCGCTGAAGTCTTCGTGCAGGCTCTTGCCGGCGTCTTCTTCAAGGTGGGCACGGGTGATGCCGACACGCTTGACCGTACCGTCCTCGAGGGCGATGTCCAGATGGCCCTTGCCGACGATCGGCAGCTCCATCTGGCTGATCTGATAGCCCTTGGGCAGGTCAGGGTAGAAGTAGTTCTTGCGCGCGAACACGTTGTGCTGACCAATCTCGGCATCGATGGCCAGGCCGAACATGCAGGCCATGCGCACCGCTTCCTGGTTGAGCACTGGCAGCACGCCAGGCATCCCCAGGTCGATCAGGCTGGCCTGGGTGTTCGGCTCGGAGCCGAACGTGGTAGCGCTGCCGGAGAAAATCTTCGACTGGGTGGCGAGCTGGGTGTGAATCTCCAGCCCGATGACAACTTCCCATTGCATGTGGTGATCCCTCAGAAGCCGTTAGGTGCGCGAGTGTGCCAGTCAGTCACTTGCTGATAGCGGTGCGCGACGTTGAGCAGGCGGCCTTCGTGGAAATACGGGGCGAGCAATTGCACGCCAACCGGCAGACCATCGACGAAACCGGCCGGCATCGACAGGCCTGGCAGGCCGGCGAGGTTGGCGGTGATGGTGTAGACGTCTTCCAGGTACTCAGCGACCGGGTCGTTGTTCTTGGCGCCGATCTTCCAGGCCAGGTTTGGCGTGGTCGGGCCGAGGATCACGTCGACGTCGTTGAAGGCTGCCATGAAATCGTTCTTGATCAGGCGGCGGATTTTTTGCGCCTGCAGGTAATAGGCGTCGTAGTAACCGGCCGACAGGGCGTAGGCGCCGACCATGATCCGGCGTTGCACTTCGGGGCCGAAACCTTCGCCACGGGAGCGCTTGTACAGGTCGGTGAGGTCGACCGGGTTCTCGCAGCGGTAGCCAAAACGCACGCCGTCAAAGCGCGACAGGTTGGACGAGGCTTCGGCCGGGGCGATCACGTAGTAGGCCGGGATCGCGTGCTGCATGTTCGGCAGGCTGATTTCCTTGACCACCGCACCGAGCTTTTGCAGCTCCTTGACGCTGGCGTGGACCAGGTCGGCAATGCGTGGATCGAGGCCGGCACCGAAGTATTCCTTCGGCAGGCCGATGCGCAGGCCTTCGAGGGAGGCATTGAGGCCTGCGCTGTAGTCCGGCACCGGCTCGTCGACGCTGGTAGAGTCCTTGGCGTCGAAACCGGCCATGCCTTGCAGCAGCAGCGCGCAGTCTTCGGCGGTGCGCGCCAGTGGGCCACCCTGATCGAGGCTCGAGGCATAGGCGATCATGCCCCAGCGCGAAACGCGACCGTAGGTCGGTTTCAGGCCAGTGAGGCCCGTCAGTGCAGCCGGCTGGCGGATCGAGCCGCCGGTGTCGGTGGCAGTGGCCGCAGGCAGCAGCCGCGCGGCGACGGCGGCAGCTGAACCACCGGAGGAACCGCCGGGCACATGCTCGAAGCTCCACGGGTTTTTCACCGCGCCGTAGTAGCTGCTCTCGTTGGCCGAACCCATGGCGAATTCGTCCATGTTGGTCTTGCCCAGAGTGACAGTGCCGGCTTCGGCCAGCTTGCTGACCACGGTGGCGTCATACGGCGCCTTGAAGTTGTCGAGCATCTTCGAGCCGCAACTGGTGCGGATGCCCTGGGTGCAGAACAGGTCCTTGTGGCCGATCGGCGCGCCAAGCAGGGCGCCGCTCTCGCCGGCGGCGCGGCGGGCGTCGGCGGCACGGGCCTGGCTGATGGCCAGTTCCTCGGTGACGCTGATGAAACTGTTGATTTGCGGGTCGAGCTGGGTGATCCGCGCCAGCAGGGCACGGGTCAGCTCTTCGGAGGAAAACTTCTTGTCGGCGAGTCCGCGGGCGATCTCGGCCAGGGTCAATTGATGCATGGCAGGCTCTATTCCCTTACTCGATGACTTTCGGAACCAGGTACAGGCCGTTTTCCGTCGCCGGGGCGATGGCCTGGTAGCTGTCGCGATGGTTACTTTCTGTTACTACATCGGCGCGCAGGCGCTGAGTGGCTTCCAGAGGGTGGGCCAGTGGCTCGATGCCAGTGGTGTCGACCGCTTGCATCTGGTCGACCAGTCCCAGAATACTGTTCAGGGCATCGGTAGTGCGTGGCAGATCGCCTTCATTCAGGCCAAGTCGGGCCAGATGAGCGATCTTTTCCACGTCGCAGCGTTCAAGCGCCATGGGGATCTCCTGGAAAAACAGAAACGGATTTGCTCCGCGAAAAGGAACATGCTGGCAGTATTACGGTCATAAGGCCGCGATCATGTGCAGGCTTGCTCGGAAAAACAGCCAATTTAACATATTGGTGCCTTGCCCAAAATCCCCGCCGTTGTTAGAGTTTGCCGCACTTTTTTACCCACGCGTTGCCTAGGGTCACTTTCCCATGTTCAAGAAACTGCGTGGCATGTTTTCCAGCGATCTTTCCATCGACCTGGGCACTGCCAACACCCTTATTTACGTGCGTGAGCGCGGTATCGTCCTGAATGAGCCCTCGGTTGTGGCCATTCGCACTCACGGCAACCAGAAAAGTGTCGTCGCTGTCGGTACCGAAGCCAAGCGCATGCTGGGCCGTACGCCTGGCAACATTGCTGCCATTCGTCCGATGAAAGACGGCGTCATCGCCGATTTCAGCGTATGCGAAAAAATGCTGCAGTACTTCATCAACAAGGTTCACGAAAACAGCTTCCTGCAGCCAAGCCCGCGGGTACTGATCTGTGTGCCGTGCAAATCGACCCAGGTCGAGCGCCGCGCCATTCGTGAATCGGCGCTGGGCGCCGGCGCCCGTGAAGTGTTCCTGATCGAAGAGCCGATGGCCGCTGCCATCGGTGCCGGCCTGCCGGTCGAAGAGGCCCGTGGTTCGATGGTCGTCGATATCGGTGGTGGTACCACTGAAATCGCGCTGATCTCCCTGAACGGCGTGGTCTATGCCGAGTCCGTGCGGGTCGGTGGCGACCGTTTTGACGAAGCCATTGTCACCTATGTGCGCCGCAACTACGGCAGCCTGATTGGTGAGTCCACCGCCGAGCGCATCAAGCAGGAGATCGGTACCGCCTATCCTGGCGGCGAAGTGCGTGAAGTCGATGTTCGCGGTCGCAACCTGGCCGAGGGCGTGCCACGTGCCTTCACCCTGAACTCCAACGAAGTGCTCGAAGCACTGCAGGAATCCCTGGCGACCATCGTCCAGGCGGTCAAGAGCGCCCTGGAGCAATCGCCGCCAGAGCTGGCCTCGGACATCGCCGAGCGTGGCCTGGTGCTGACCGGTGGTGGTGCGCTGCTGCGTGACCTCGACAAACTGCTGGCCCAGGAAACCGGCCTGCCGGTAATCGTCGCCGAAGACCCGCTGACCTGCGTGGCCCGCGGTGGTGGCCGTGCCCTGGAAATGATGGACAAACACACCATGGACCTGCTCTCCAGCGAGTAAGCTTGGGTTTGCAGTTCACGCCGCCCGGTTTACAGGTAGTGCCCACAGTGCTACCTGTATGTGCTGGGCTGACGTCCGTGTGGGCGTCGTTTTCCGTCAATCCGCAAGCAGGCCGGTGCGTTGCCGTATGAATGACCTCTTGAATCGTCGTCCACGAGGAGCGGCCCATTAAACCGCTTTTCGCCAAGGGCCCTTCGCTGGGCGTACGCCTGCTCGTGCTGGTTGTGCTGTCGATCACCCTGATGGTGGTCGATGCGCGCTTTACCCTACTCAAGCCTTTTCGCAGTCAGATGGGCCTGGTGCTGATGCCGTCCTATCTGGTCACCGATCTGCCCCAGCGCCTGTGGCAGGGGGTTGCCAGCCAGTTTGGCAGCCGCACCGAACTTGCCGCCGAAAACGAGAAACTCAAGACCGAAGCCTTGCTGTTGCAAGGTCGCCTGCAGAAGCTGGCGGCCCTGACCGAGCAGAACGTGCGCCTGCGCGAGCTGCTCAACTCCTCGGCGCTGGTCAACGAGAAAGTCGAAGTTGCCGAACTGATCGGCGTCGACCCCAATCCTTTCACCCACCGGATCCTGATCAACAAAGGCGAGCGCGATGGCGTGGTCCTCGGTCAGCCGGTGCTCGACGCACGTGGCCTGATGGGCCAGGTGGTCGAACTGATGCCGTACACCGCTCGTGTATTGCTGCTCACCGACACGACCCACAGCATTCCGGTGCAGGTCAACCGCAACGGTCTGCGGGCGATTGCCAGTGGTACTGGCAACCCCGAGCGCCTCGAATTGCGCCACGTTGCCGACACCGCCGACATCAAGGAAGGCGACCTGCTGGTCAGCTCCGGCCTGGGCCAGCGTTTCCCGGCCGGCTACCCGGTGGCCACGGTCAAGGAAGTGATCCACGATTCCGGCCAGCCGTTTGCCATTGTCCGGGCGATCCCGACCGCAGCGCTCAACCGCAGCCGTTACCTGTTGCTGGTGTTCACCGACAGCCGATCACCCGAGCAGCGTGCCAGCGATGCCGCCATTGCCCAGGAAGAAGCTGATCGCCAGGGGCTACCGGGTGCTGCCAGCGGCGTTGCGCCTGCCACCGCACCGGCGCCGGCAGCGGGTGCAGCCGTACCACCAGCGGTTGCAGCGCCGGCCGCACCCGCTCCAGCCGCACCTGTTGCAACACCCGGTGCGCCGGTCATTTCCCGGGAGAGACACTGATGGTAAGCACCCGCAGCCGTAATGGCTGGGTCGTCTGGCTGAGCTTTGCGATCGGCATGCTGCTGAGCGTGTCGCCGATGCCAGCATTCGCCGAAGTATTCCGGCCGATGTGGCTGGCACTGCTGCTGGCGTTCTGGACCCTGGCCCTGCCGCACCGGGTGGGCATGACTACCGCGTTCATCCTGGGCCTGGCCGAGGATGTGCTGTACGGCACCTTGCTGGGGCAGAACGCCCTGGTGCTGACCCTGATCACCTTCCTGGTGCTGTCGTTGCAACAGCGCCTGCGCATGTTCCCGATGTGGCAGCAAAGCCTGGTGATCCTGGTGATCTTCGGTATCGCGCAGTTGATCCAGCTGTGGCTCAGCGCCCTGACCGGAAACCGCTTGCCGACCCTGGCGCTGATCTGGTCGGCGGTCATCAGTGCCTTGCTCTGGCCGTGGATCAGCTATGGCCTGCGCGGCCTGCGCCGACGCCTGAGCATCAACTGAGCACTTGCATTCGACGCTGACAGGGAGACGTCAAGATGACCCTGCTGTACCTGGCCTCTGGCTCGCCACGCCGCCGTGAGTTGCTGACCCAGATCGGTGTTGCCTTTACTTCGCTCAGCGCCGCGATCGACGAAACGCCCCTGGCCGCCGAGGCGGCCGAGGCTTATGTCGAGCGTCTGGCGCGGGAAAAGGCCGCCGCAGGCCTTGCCTCCTTACCTGTAGACACGGACCAGCTGCTGGCGGTGCTTGGCGCCGACACTGCAGTGGTGCTCGACGGTCGCATCCTCGGCAAACCGGAAAACCGCGAAGATGCCCTGGCCATGCTGGCGACGCTCTCAGGACGCGAGCATCAGGTACTGACCTCGGTAGCCGTGGCCGATCATCAGCGCTGTCTGAGCATCAATGTCAGCAGCCGCGTGCTGTTTCGTGCCATCAGTGCCGAGGAGGCTGAGGCTTACTGGGCTAGCGGCGAACCGGCCGACAAGGCTGGCAGCTACGCCATTCAGGGCCTGGGTGCGGTTTTCGTGGAGCGTCTTGAAGGCAGCTATTCCGCTGTAGTCGGCTTGCCGCTGAACGAAACCGCCAAGCTGCTCGGTCAATTCGGTATTCCCTGCTGGCAGCGCCTGCCGGCCCGTTGAGCGAGGATTAGGCCGAACCGCGCTAGCCAGTCGCCCGCGGGCGATCCATCATTACTGAAGTCCTTTGACGAGAGCCTGCCATGAGTGAAGAGATTCTGATCAACATCACACCGATGGAATCACGCGTGGCGGTGGTCGAAAACGGAGTGCTGCAGGAAGTGCACGTCGAGCGCACCCAGCGCCGCGGCATCGTCGGCAATATCTACAAAGGCAAGGTGGTGCGGGTGCTGCCGGGCATGCAGGCAGCGTTCGTCGACATTGGCCTGGACCGTGCCGCCTTCATTCATGCGTCGGAAATCTCGCTGCGCGAAGGCCAGGCAGTCGAGAGCATCAGCGCCCTGGTCCATGACGGGCAGAGCCTGGTGGTGCAGGTCACCAAGGACCCGATCGGCTCCAAGGGCGCGCGCCTGACCACCCAATTGTCGATCCCCTCCCGTTACCTGGTGTACATGCCGCGCACCAGCCATGTCGGCATTTCGCTGAAGATCGAAGATGAAGGCGAGCGTGAGCGCCTCAAGCAAGTGGTCACCGACTGCATCGCCCAGGAAAATATCCAGGAGGCTGGCGGTTTCATCCTGCGGACCGCCGCCGAAGGTGCCGGTGCCGATGAAATCCTCATGGACATCCGCTACCTGCGCAGGCTCTGGGAGCAGATCGGCACCCAGATCAAGACTGTCGGCGCGCCCACCGAAATCTATGAAGACCTCGGTCTTGCGTTGCGAACCCTGCGCGACCTGGTCAACCCGAAGATCGAAAAGATCCGCATCGACTCACGGGAAACCTTCCAGAAAACCACGCAGTTCGTCGCTGAACTGATGCCTGAACTTGCCGATCGTCTGGAACATTACCCGGGAGAGAGGCCGATCTTCGACCTCTATGGCGTCGAAGACGAAATTCAACGCGCCCTCGATCGCAAGGTGCCGCTCAAGTCCGGTGGCTACCTGGTTGTCGATCCGGCCGAAGCGATGACCACTATCGACGTCAACACCGGTGCCTTCGTCGGTCATCGCAACCTTGAAGAGACCATTTTCAAGACCAATCTGGAAGCGGCTACCGCCATTGCCCGGCAACTGCGCCTGCGCAACATCGGCGGGATCATCATCATCGACTTCATCGACATGGAGGACGAGGAGCACCAGCGTCAGGTACTGCGTACCCTGGAAAAGCAGCTGGAGCGCGATCACGCCAAGACCAACATCATCGGCATCACCGAGCTGGGCCTGGTGCAGATGACCCGCAAGCGCACCCGCGAAAGCCTCGAGCAGGTGTTGTGCGAGCCCTGTTTCTGCTGCCATGGGCGCGGCAAGCTGAAAACCCCTGAGACAGTCTGTTACGAGATTTTCCGCGAGATCCTCCGCGAAGCCCGTGCCTATCAGGCTGAAGGCTATAGAGTACTGGCCAACCAGAAAGTGGTAGACCGCCTGCTGGACGAAGAATCGGGCAATGTTGCCGAGCTTGAAGCATTCATCGGTCGAACCATTCGCTTCCAGGTCGAGTCCATGTACTCCCAGGAACAATACGATGTGGTGCTCCTCTGACGCGGTCTGACCCACAATCCGCACGGTCCGGGCTGGCAAAGTGCCGGGTTGCGGCCATAGTCAAGGCAGGACCTGGAGGGCCATTGGCATGCAACGACTGATGCGCGTTCTCGGCGCCTTGACCCGCTGGGGGCTGGGCGTCAGCGCCTTGCTGGCGATTGTGGTGGCGTTGTATGTCAGTCTCGGTCGGCAATTCATCCCGCTGGTGGCCGAGTATCGCGCCGAGGTCGAGGACAAGGCCGAGCAGGCCTTGGGCTTGCCGGTGCACATCGGCGCTCTGGAAGGGCACTGGAGCGGATTGGCGCCGATAGTGCGGGTCCGCGATATCCAGATCGGCGAAGGGCCCAGTGCCCTGCGCCTGGATGGCGTCAAGCTGGTACCCGACCTCTGGGCCAGCCTCACCGAGCGCCAGCCGCGCCTGGCCAACCTCGAAGTCGGCGGCCTGCAACTGAGCCTGCGCGAAGATGAGCGCGGTGCCTGGGCCCTTGAGGGTTTGCCGAAAAAGGACGATCAGCCACTGGATCCCGAGCAGTTGCTGACCCGCATGCAAGTCGTCTCCAGAGTCACGGTGGTCGACAGTCAGGTCACCCTGGAACCGTTCCAGCGCGAGCCGCTGACCCTTACCTACGTCAACCTGGGCTTGCAGACCGGCAGCGTGCGCCAGCGCCTGGATGCACGACTGACCTTGCCCGATGGCCAGCCGCTGGCGTTGAGCCTGCGCAGTCGTATTCGCCCCAGCCAGTGGCGCGACGGTGAGGTCGATGCCTACTTGAGCCTGCCGCAAAGCGACTGGGTGCGCTGGCTGCCGCCACGGCTGCTGGGTCAGTGGCAGGCCGCCGAACTGCGCGCAGGCGGCGAGTTCTGGGTGAACTGGGGCAAGGGCCAGTTGCAGGCTGCCACGGTTCGCCTCAACGCGCCGCAACTGCGTGGCAACTACACCGGACGCAAGCCGGTACAGGTCGACAACCTGGCACTCAATGCCTGGTTCGAGCGAGGTAAGCAGGGCATCGAGGTACAGGTCGACTCCCTGGCCATGAGCCTGGGCAAGACCCGCTGGGAGTCCCACCTGCAGCTCAGGCAGACGCTGGCTGGTGAGGCCGGCGAAGAGACCTGGGCCATTCAGGCCGACCGCCTGGACCTGACCCCGGTAACCCCGCTGATCGACGCACTGGCACCTCTGCCGGAAAAACTCATGGCGGTGGTCGATGGCCTCAAGGTCACGGGTGCGCTGCGCAACGTCAGCCTGCAGCTTCGCCCCCACGCTAGCGGTGACCAGCGCCTGAGCTTTGCCGCCAACCTTGAACGGGTCGGCTTTGATGCCTATCACGGTGCGCCGGCGGCCGGCAATGTCAGCGGCAGCATCAGCGGCGACCTTGGCCAGGGCGAATTGCGCCTGGATACCGACGCCTTCATGCTGCACCTGTACCCGATCTTCGAAAAACCCTGGCATTACCAGAAGGCCAACGCGCGCCTGACCTGGCGCCTGGACCAGGAAGGTTTCACCCTGATCGCGCCCTACCTCAAAGTGCTGGGTGAAGAGGGCAAGATCGCCGGGGATTTCCTCATCCGCCTGTTGTTCGATGAAACCCGCGAAGACTACATGGACCTGCGTGTCGGCCTGCTCGAGGGCGACGGACGCTATACCGCCAAGTACCTGCCCGAAGTCCTCAGCCCGGCGCTGGACCAGTGGCTGCGCACGGCAATCCTCAAGGGTGCGGTCGACGAAGGCTATTTCCAGTACCAGGGCTCGCTCAATCACGGTGCTGCCGAACAGGCCCGCAGTATCAGCCTGTTCTTCAAGGTTCACGACGCTGCGCTAGACTTCCAGCCCGGCTGGCCGCAGGTGCAGAAGGTCGCAGGTGATGTGTTTATCGACGACGATGGCGTGCGTATCAAAGCGCAAAGCGGGCAGTTGCTCACTACCCAGGTGCGTAACGTCGAGGTCAACATTCCCCATGTGGCTGCCGGTGAACACAATCATCTTTACCTGGACGGTGAGTTCGACGGCGGGCTTGGCGACGGCCTGAAGATTCTCCAAGATGCGCCCATCGGGACCGGGCCGATGTTCGCCGGCTGGGAGGGGGAGGGCAGCCTCAAGGGCAAGCTGAAGCTGGATATTCCCCTGACCAGAGGTCAGCAGCCCAAGGTGGTGGTCGATTTCGACACCCGCGATGCGCGGCTGAAAATTGCCGCTCCGGCCCTGGAATTGAACCAGCTCAAAGGTGACTTTCGCTTCGACTTCGACAAGGGCCTGAGTGGCGAGAACATCAGCGCGCGAGCATTCGACAAGCCGATCACGGCGCAGATAGTTGCCGAAGGAAAGCCCGGACAGTTGCAGACTCGGGTCAACGCCAAGGGCCAGATGCCGCTGAAGGCGCTGACCGACTGGCTGCAGCTCAAGCAAGCCCTGCCGCTGTCGGGTGAGTTGCCCTACCAGTTGCAGATCAGCCTGGGCAGCCGCGACAACCAGCTGACGGTCGACTCCAGCCTCAAGGGCCTGGCAGTCGACTTGCCGGCGCCTTTTGGCAAGGCTGCGAGCGAGAGCCGCAACAGCCAGTTCAGCATGAGCCTGCAGGGGCCGGAGCGGCGCTTCAACGTCACTTACGGCGATGTCGCCAAGGCGATCTATGCCGCGCCCATGGACAAGCTCGACCAGGGCCGTGGCGAAGTGCTGTTCGGCGCCGGCATGCCGCAGTTGCCCACCGGCCAGGGCCTGCGGGTACGCGGGCGCCTGGCGGAACTGGATCTGCAACCCTGGCAGAAACAGCTCGATCGCGTTGCCGGCAATGATCCGGGCGGCAGTGCCAAGCAGATGCTGCGTGGCGTCGACCTGAGTATCGGCAAGCTTCAGGGCTTCGGCCTGAACCTGGCCCAGGCAGTGGTGAGGGTGGACCGCGGCAGCAACCTGTGGGCCTTGCGCCTGGACAGCAAGGAAGTCATCGGTAACGCACGCATTCCGGATGCCAAGGGCGCGCCGATGGTGATCAACCTGCAGACCATTCATCTGCCGGCTGCCGACCCTGCAGAGGCGTCCTCGGATGATGGCCCGGACCCGATGGCTAGCATCGATCCGCGCAAGATTCCCGCCGTCGACCTGACCATCGACAAACTGTTCCGCGGTGACGACCCGCTTGGCAGCTGGGCGGTAAAAGTCCGCCCGACCGCCAAGGGCATTGCCCTCAACGACCTGGACGTCAGCGTCAAGGGCTTGCAGATCGATGGCAATGGCGGTTGGGAAGGTGCACCGGGAGCTAGCAGCAGTTGGTACAAGGGCCGCCTGGAAGGCAAGAACCTGGCCGACATCCTCAAGGCCTGGAACTTTGCCCCGACTGTCACCAGCCGTGATTTTCGCCTGGACGTCGATGGGCGCTGGCCCGGCTCACCGGCCTGGGTCGGGCTCAAGCGCTTTTCCGGCAGCCTCGACGCCGCCTTGCGCAAAGGTCAGTTCGTCGAGGTGGAAGGGGGGGCTCAGGCCCTGCGGGTATTTGGCCTGCTGAACTTCAACTCGATTGGCCGGCGCCTGCGCCTGGACTTCTCCGACCTGCTCGACAAGGGCTTGAGCTACGATCGGGTCAAGGGCCTGCTGGTGGCCAGCGAAGGGGTCTATGTCACCCGCGAACCGATCACCCTGACCGGCCCGTCAAGCAATCTTGAGCTCGACGGCACCCTGGACATGGTCCGTGACCGGGTCGATGCCAACCTGTTGGTGACCCTGCCGGTGACCAACAACCTGCCGATAGCTGCGTTGATCGTCGGTGCGCCGGCCATTGGCGGGGCGCTGTTCCTGGTCGATCGGTTGCTCGGTGATCGGGTGGCCCGTTACGCCAGTGTGCATTATCGCGTCGAGGGGCCGTGGAAAGAGCCTAAGATTAGCTTTATCAAACCTTTCGAAAAATCGCGCTAGGAGCGGGCATGAAGTCAGCGGTCATCCAGATGGTCAGCCAGAGCGACGTTCCGGCCAACCTGGAACGAGCCCGGCAGCTGCTCGAGCAGGCCGCCGAAGGTGGCGCCCGGCTGGCGGTGCTGCCGGAGAACTTCGCCGCGATGGGCCGGCGCGACGCCGCTGCAATCGGCCGGGACGAAGCCCTGGGCGAAGGTCCGATCCTGCCCTGGTTGAAACAGACCGCTCGCGACCTCAAGTTATGGATAGTGGCGGGTACCTTGCCGTTGCCGCCGGTCGGCCAGCCCGAGGCCAAGTCCCATGCCTGTTCGCTGTTGATCGACGAGCACGGCGAGCAGGTGGCACGTTACGACAAGCTGCACCTGTTCGATGTCGATGTCGCGGATAACCGCGGCCGCTATCGGGAATCGGACGACTATGCTCACGGCAGCCAGGTGGTGGTCGCTGATACTCCGGTCGGGCGTTTGGGCCTGAGCGTGTGTTATGACCTGCGCTTCCCTGAGCTGTACAGCGCCCTGCGCGAGGCCGGGGCCGAACTGATCAGCGCGCCATCGGCCTTTACCGCAGTGACCGGTGCGGCGCACTGGGAGGTGTTGATCAGGGCGCGGGCCATCGAAACTCAATGCTACCTCCTGGCCGCAGCCCAGGGCGGTACGCACCCGGGGCCACGGGAAACCTATGGTCATGCGGCGATCATCGACCCTTGGGGGCGGATCGTCGCCGAACAGGACAATGGCGAAGCCGTGCTGCTAAGCGAGCGCGACAGCAGCGAACAGGCGTCCATCCGGGCGCGGATGCCGGTGACCTTGCACCGGCGCTTTTTCTCGCAGGACGCTTTGCGGCCTGCGCACACCTCGGAGTGACTATGAGCGAGATGTTATCCACTGTCAGCGAACACCTGCTGGCGCCGGGCGGCCTGACCCTCGACAGCCTGCAATCAGTGCTGGGCGAGCTGGCCGGGCCAGGCATCGATGCCGCCGACCTGTACTTCCAGGGGCAGATTTCCGAATCCTGGGCGCTGGAAGACGGCATCGTCAAAGAAGGCAGCTTCAACCTCGACCAGGGCGTGGGCGTGCGTGCCCAGTCCGGTGAGAAGACCGGTTTTGCCTACAGCAATGCCATCAACCTTGAAGCGCTGACCTCGGCGGCCCGTGCGGCGCGCTCTATTTCCCGCGCCGGGCAGAACGGCAGCGTGCAGGCGTTCAAAACCCAGGATATCGCCCAACTTTATGCCCCCGGCAATCCGCTGGACGTGCTGAGCCGTGCCGAAAAGGTCGAGCTGCTCAAGCGTGTCGACGCCGCCACGCGCAAGCTTGATTCACGCATCCAGCAAGTCACCGTGAGCATGGCGGGGGTCTGGGAGCGGATCCTGATCGCCGCCGCCGATGGCAGCCTGGCGGCTGACATTCGCCCGCTGGTGCGTTTCAGCGTCAGCGTCATCGTCGAGCACAACGGCCGGCGTGAGCGCGGCGGGCATGGCGGTGGCGGGCGTACCGACTACCGCTATTTCACCGACGAGCGAGTCATGGGCTTTGCCCGTGAAGCGCTGCGCCAGGCGCTGGTCAACCTTGAAGCCATTCCGGCGCCGGCCGGTACCTTGCCGGTGGTGCTGGGTTCAGGCTGGTCCGGAGTATTGCTGCATGAGGCGGTTGGCCATGGCCTGGAAGGTGATTTCAACCGCAAGGGCAGTTCCGCCTACAGCGGCCACCTGGGTGAGAAGGTGGCTTCAAGCCTGTGCACCATCGTCGATGATGGCACTCTGGAGGGGCGTCGCGGTTCCCTGAGCGTCGACGACGAAGGTACCCCGACCGAGTGCACCACGCTGATCGAAAACGGCATCCTCAAGGGCTACATGCAGGACAAGCTCAACGCACGCCTGATGGGCATGGCAGTCACCGGTAACGGGCGTCGCGAGTCCTACGCGCACCTGCCCATGCCACGCATGACCAATACCTACATGCGAGCCGGCGAGAGTGATCCGGAAGAAATCATCAAATCGGTCAAGCGCGGTATCTACTGTGCCAACCTGGGGGGTGGCCAGGTG
Organism: Pseudomonas tructae; assembly: GCF_004214895.1. Lineage (NCBI taxonomy): Bacteria > Pseudomonadati > Pseudomonadota > Gammaproteobacteria > Pseudomonadales > Pseudomonadaceae > Pseudomonas > Pseudomonas tructae. The sequence continues at coordinate 1,401,513 of NZ_CP035952.1, forward strand.
GACATCACCAGTGGCAAGTTCGTCTTCTCCACCAGTGAGGCGTACCTGATCGAAGACGGCAAGATCACCGCTCCCGTCAAGGGTGCGACCTTGATTGGCAATGGCCCGGAGGCTATGAGCAAGGTATCGATGGTCGGCAACGACCTGTCGCTGGACAGCGGTGTCGGTACCTGCGGCAAGGATGGCCAGTCGGTGCCGGTGGGCGTGGGCCAACCGACCCTGAAGATCGATGCGATCACCGTTGGTGGCACGGGCGCATGAAGGTGAAACCGGGCAGGCATGGCGCCTGCCCGTGTGCGGGGCTCAACGCAGACCGCGTTGGACCTCGTCGAGATCGCGGATGTACTTGAACAGCTTGCGGCTCGCGCTCGGCGCTTTGTTGCGCGCCAGTTCGTGCTGGGCCTGGCGGATCTGCGAGCGCAGTTGCTGGCGATCGGCTTCCGGGTATTCCTGGACGAATTTTTCCAGGACTTCGTCGGTGCCGCCGATCAGCCGGTCGCGCCAGCGTTCGAGGTTGTGGAAACGCTCGTTGTACTGGCGCGAGGAGGCGTCGAGTTGGTCAAGCAGCGCATTGATCGCGTCGATGTCCTGGTCGCGCATCAGCTTGCCGATGAACGATTTATGACGTCTTTTCGCCTCGTTCGCGGTGTGCCGCTTGTGTTCTTCCAGGGCCGCGCGCAGTTCGTCGGTCAACGGCAGTTTGGCCAGGGTGTCGGGCTTGAGCGTGGTAAGGCGCTCGCCCATGTCAACCAGCGCCTGCATCTCGCGCTTAACCTGGGTTTTGCTTTTTTCGCCTTCAAAGGCGGTGTCGTAAGAATCAACCATGGGGGCAGTCCGCTGAGAATCGCCGCCATGATAACCAGTCGGGGGCCGCTTGTCCGGTCCGGTCGTAGATTGACCCGTGCCGAACGCAGAATTTGAGTGGAGAAAACCATGAGTGCAGTCCAGAGCGTAGGTCCGGAACATCTGCCGGCATTGCAGGAACAGGTCGAACAGATCATCGCCGAAGCCCGGCGCCAGGGCGCCAGCGCTTGCGAAGTGGCGGTATCGCTGGAGCAGGGGTTGTCGACCTCGGTGCGCCAGCGCGAAGTCGAAACCGTGGAGTTCAACCGCGACCAGGGCTTTGGCATTACCTTGTATGTAGGGCAGCGCAAAGGCTCGGCGAGCACCTCGGCCAGCGGTAGCGATGCCATTCGCGAAACCGTCGCCGCTGCCCTGGCGATTGCCAAGCACACCTCCGAAGACGATTGTGCCGGGCTTGCTGACCCTGCGCTGATGGCCCGTGAACAGCCGGATTTCGATCTGTATCACGCCTGGGATATCACCCCTGAGCAGGCCATCGAGAAAGCCTTGCAATGCGAAGCGGCAGCCTTTGACGCCGATGCGCGGATCAAGAATGCCGACGGCACTACCCTCAATACCCACCAGGGCTGCCGCGTGTATGGCAACAGCCATGGCTTTATCGGCGGCTATGCTTCGACCCGGCACAGCCTGAGCTGCGTGATGATCGCCGAGGCCGACGGGCAGATGCAGCGCGACTACTGGTATGACGTCAATCGCCAGGGCGAGCTTTTGGCCGACCCGAGCAGCATTGGTATCCGCGCCGCACAACGGGCCGCCAGCCGCCTGGGCGCGCGGCCGGTGCCCACCTGTGAAGTGCCGGTGCTGTTTTCGGCCGAGTTGGCAGGGGGACTGTTCGGCAGCTTCCTCTCGGCGATTTCCGGCGGCAACCTGTACCGCAAGTCATCCTTCCTCGAAGGCACCATCGGCCAGCGTCTGTTCCCGACCTGGCTGACGTTGGATGAGCGCCCGCACTTGCCGCGTGCCCTGGGCAGTGCCGCTTTTGACGGTGATGGCCTGGCAACCTATGCAAAACCGTTCGTCGAAAATGGCCAACTGGTGTCCTATGTGCTGGGTACCTATTCGGGGCGCAAGCTCGGGCTGCCGAGTACCGCCAACGCCGGTGGCGTGCACAACTTGTTCGTTACCCATGGTGTCGAAGACCAGGCGGCCCTGCTGCGACGCATGGGGCGCGGGCTGTTGGTGACCGAGTTGATGGGCCATGGCCTGAACATGGTCACCGGCGACTATTCCCGTGGCGCCGCAGGTTATTGGGTGGAAAACGGCGAGATCCAGTTCGCGGTGCAGGAAGTGACGATCGCCGGCAATATGAAGGATATGTTCCAGCAAATCGTCGCGATCGGTAATGACCTTGAGACCCGCAGCAATATCCACACCGGCTCGGTGTTGATCGAGCGGATGACCGTAGCCGGAAGTTGATCCGGGTTGGGGCCGGGTCGTAATTATTTACCGCCTGGCCCCCGAGTCGCCTCCCTAGCATGTCCATTCCTCAAGTCAATTCGAGCAGGAATGAGCATGCACAGTACGTTTGAACAGATGTCCGTCGGACCAGAAGACCTGCCGCTTCTCAAGCAGTTGGTCCAGGATGTTCTTGATGAGGCGCGCCGTCAGGGTGCAGAGAGCTGTGAGGTGCTGGGCCAGCATCTGCATCAGACCCGACAGCACGTTGCCGCAGAGGTCGTAGACCCTGTCGATATTCAACAAGTGCTGGGCCTGGGGTTGGCGTGTTACGTCGACGGCCGCAAAGGCGAAGTACAACTGGAGGTCGGCGAAGACTTTAGTCCCGCAAAGCTTGTCAGCCAGGCAATGGCCACTGCTCGGGCAGCGCAGCTCGATATGTATACAGGACCGGCGGATGCCCAGGACCTGGCATGGGAGCATCCGCAGCTCGATCTTTTCCATGATTGGCCGGTAGATTCCGAGGTGTTGCTCGGCATTGCCCAGCGCTGCGATCAGGCTGCCTGGCAAACCGATGCACGGGTTGTTGAGTCACGGGGTTCGACCATGACCGGCTCAGCGCAAAGCCGGGTGTTCGGCAATAGTCATGGTTTCTTGGCGGGGTATTGCCAGACCGAGTTCAGTCTGAGTAGCTACATCAGGGCTGAGCACAATGGGATTCGTCGCACAGGTGGGGTGCAGAGCATTCAGCGTGATTTGCTTTCACTCGGTGAGGCCGAGCGTATGGGCAATCTCGCAGCGCGGCGAGCCATAGATTATCTGGGCGATGCCAAGCTGCGAGGGACGAGATGGCCGCAGGTGCTCTCTCCCCAAGCCAGTCGGTTTCTGCTGGTGGCGTTCATTGAGGCAATTGCTGGGGAGGCTGTCAGCAATGGTGCTTCAGTAGTGTCGGGCATGCTGGATAAGCCATTGTTCTCACCCAGTATCTCGATCGCAGAGTACCCCCTTCAGCGTGGTGGCATCGGTAGCATCCCTTTCGACAATGAAGGCGTGGCAGTGAGCATGCGGACCTTCGTTGAAGAAGGCTTTTTGCGCTCTTATGCGCTGGATGCTGCCTCGGCCCGTCGCCTGGGGATGAAAAACAGCGGGAACGCCAGCCTGCCGTTCGAGCAAGCGCGCAACCTTTCATTTGTGCCCGGCCCAGACACTCAGGCGCAGTTGTTGGCGCAGGTGGACCGTGGGGTTTTCGTCGCCGAGGCCCGCCAGCCCCAGATCGATGTGCGACAAGGAACTTTCAGCATGCGAGCGGTCGGCTACTGGGTAGAGAACGGAGAAATTCAGTACCCACTCAGCCCATTCACCGTATCGGGTGACTTGTTGGATTTGTTCGCAAGAATCAGTGTCATTGGCAATGATCTGGAGCAAATGTCGCGAATCAAGGGGGTATCGGTATTGATCGATAATCTGTCGATCACCCACTGAGTGGTAATTGCACAGAGCTTCTCATGAAGCTCTGTGCTTGTACTGATTGTCATTATCAACTAATAATGAATATCATTATCTAGGCGATGATGTTCATGAAACCCGTCCTCCACGAATTGCCCTACCTGGAAAACTGGCGCTGGCTGAGCCGGCGCATTCGCTGTGCTCTCGACCCGGACGAGCCGCGCCTGATCGAGCACTACCTGACCGAAGGCCGCTATCTGGTGTGTTGCACCGATACCAGCGCATGGACTGTCGCCTTGACCTCATTCCGCTTACTGCTGGACACCGCCTGCGATCGCGCGTTGCCCTGGCATTGGCGTTGCTTGTGCCTGGACCAGGCCTGGCGACCGCTGCTGGAGCTGCGCAACCTCGACCGTCGCGAACATAACCAGCGCTGGCAGCCCTTCGCCCTGCAATTGGCGAACTGTGTACTGCTGCCTTCGATTTCCTACGATGAACTGATGCAAGGACTTGATGATGAGTAATACCCGTATCGAGCGCGACAGCATGGGTGAGCTGCTGGTGCCGGCCGAGGCCCTGTATGGCGCCCAGACCCAGCGCGCGGTGAATAACTTCCCAATCAGCCAGCAACGCATGCCGAAACAGTTCATTCGTGCTTTGCTGCTGGCGAAGGCAGCGGCGGCCAAGGCCAATATCGAACTCAAGCAGCTCGACCAGGCCCGGGGCGAGGCGATCGTCAAGGCCGTGGAGCAGTTGCTGGCCGGTGACTTCATGCAGCATTTCCCGGTGGATATCTTCCAGACCGGCTCCGGTACCAGCTCGAACATGAACGCCAACGAGGTGATCGCCACCCTGGCCAGCCGCGTGCTGGGCGACGTGGTCAACCCCAACGATCATGTCAACTGCGGGCAAAGCAGCAACGACATCATCCCCACCACCATTCATGTCAGTGCCGCTTTGGCCTTGCACGAGCAGCTGCTGCCGGCGCTGCAGCACTTGGTCAAGGTCATCGACGCCAAGGCTGAACAGGTGCATCCGTTCATCAAGACTGGCCGTACCCACCTGATGGATGCCATGCCGGTGCGCATGAGCCAGGTGCTGGGTGGGTGGTCGGCGCAGGTCAAGGCAGCCATTGCCCATCTGCAGGCCACCCTGCCAAGCCTGCAGGCGCTGGCCCAGGGCGGCACCGCCGTGGGCACTGGTATCAATGCCCATCCTGAATTTGCTGCGCGCTTCAGCCAGCAACTGACCGCGCTGACCCGCGTCGAGTTTGTGCCGGGGCACAACCTGTTCGCTCTGATTGGCTCACAAGACACCGCAGTAGCGGTATCGGGCCAGCTCAAGACCACTGCCGTGGCGCTGATGAAGATCGCCAACGACCTGCGCTGGATGAACTCCGGGCCGCTTGCCGGCCTGGGCGAAATCGAGCTCGAAGGCTTGCAGCCGGGCTCTTCGATCATGCCGGGCAAGGTCAATCCGGTGATTCCTGAGGCTACCGCCATGGTTGCCGCGCAGGTGATCGGCAACGACGCGACCATCGCCGTGGCCGGGCAATCGGGCAACTTCGAACTCAACGTGATGCTGCCGATCATCGCCCAGAACCTGCTCAGCAGTATCGAGTTGATGGCCAATGCCAGTCGTCTGCTGGCCGACAAGGCGATCGCCAGTTTCAAGGTCAATGAGCCCAAGCTCAAGGAAGCCCTGGCGCGCAACCCGATCCTGGTGACGGCTTTGAACCCGATCATCGGCTACCAGAAGGCCGCCGAAATCGCCAAGACCGCCTACAAGCAGGGCCGCCCAATTATTGAGGTGGCACTGGAACACACCGATCTGACGCGCAGTCAGCTCGAAGCGTTGCTCGATCCGGAAAAGCTCACCGCTGGCGGGATTTGAGTAGGCCCACCGTTCTGGAGGTTTGTCATGCAGCACTGGAAACGCACCACCGAGATCGCCAACCGCCTGTTCGAACAAGGTGAGCTGGTCGATGCCCGTGAGTTGTATCTGCAGGCCCTGGCTTTGGCCCAGGTGTTGTTCGAGCGCTGGCATGACGCCGACGAGGCGGTGGCCGTGTGTGTCATTGCTCACCACAACCTGGCCGACTTGCACCTGCGCCTGAATCAGCCGCAGGAAAGCGCCGAGTACCTCTGTGCCATTCACCAGCGGCTGCTGCAGACCGCCCAGGATCCGCGCATGGCGCCGATGCTGCGCGAAGCCGCGCTGCGTCACAGCAGCAAGACCTACACCGAGTTGCTGAGCTTTATCAGCGAGTACGGCCAGTACCCGCGCACCGAGCGCTTGCTTTACCGGCACGAGCCGCAGCCGGCCCTGCATGCCGGCCAGGATAGCGCCGCGCCTTCAGCCCTACACTATGGAATCCAGTGAAATGCCTTATACCTTGCCTGCACTGCCGTATGCCTACGATGCGCTGGAACCGCACATCGATACCCAGACCATGCAGATTCACCACAGCAAGCATCATCAGACCTACATCAACAATCTCAATGCGGCGGTGGAAGGCAGTGAGTATGCCGAGTGGCCTGTGGAAAAACTGGTCGCCAACGTCAAGCAACTGCCGGAGAAACTGCAGAACGCGGTGATCAACCAGGGTGGCGGGCACGCCAACCACTCTCTGTTCTGGACAGTAATGTCGCCCAAGGGCGGCGGCCTGCCGCAAGGCGCGGTGGCCAAGGCCATTGATGAGCAACTGGGTGGTTTCGAGGCCTTCAAGGATGCCTTCACCAAAGCCGCGCTGACCCGCTTCGGCAGCGGCTGGGCCTGGCTCAGCGTGACCCCGGCCAAGACCCTGGTGGTGGAGAGCAGCGGTAACCAGGACAGCCCGCTGATGAACGGCAATATGCCAATCCTGGGCCTGGATGTCTGGGAGCATGCTTACTACTTGCTGTACCAGAACCGCCGCCCTGAATACATCAACGCTTTCTACAACGTGATCGATTGGTCCGAGGTAGAGCGTCGTTATGCAGCCGCGCTTGTGTGAGTCGTAGCGCTATGCGTTCGGATGTGATGTCAATTGGTGGCGTGCGGCTGTTTCGCCTGGCGCTGGGTACCCTGTTGCTGCTGGTCGGCTTTGCCCTGCTGGTAGCCCAGGGCATTGCCTGGCTGGACCTTGAGCCGCGCATGTTGCGGGCCCTGGAAGGTGGTGCCCTGTGCGCCCTGGGTACGGCGTTGGGCGCGGTGCCGGTGCTGGTGATCCGCAATATGCCGGTAGCGCTGGCCGACACTTTGCTCGGCTTTGGGGCCGGGGTGATGCTGGCGGCCACGGCGTTCTCGTTGATCATTCCCGGCCTGGATGCCGCCCAGGCCATCGGCCTGGGCAAATGGGGCGCTGGTGGGCTGGTCAGTTTCGGCTTGCTGTTCGGCGCCTTGTGCCTGTATCTGGTCGACCTCAAGGTTTCTGGCGCGTCACCGGAGGCGTTGGTCGGTACCTGCCAGCAACCAGTGATTGCTGCGCGGATCTGGGTTTTTGTCATTGCCATCGTTGCTCACAACATTCCCGAAGGCATGGCCATCGGCGTGTCGGCCGGTGGCGGTATGCCCGATGCCGACAGCCTGGCCATGGGCATTGCCCTGCAGGATGTCCCGGAAGGCCTGGTTATCGCCCTGGTGTTGGCCGGTGCCGGCATGGCCCGCTTCAAGGCGTTCCTGATTGGCGCGGCGTCCGGGCTGGTCGAGCCGCTGGCGGCAGTTGTCTGCGCCTGGCTGGTGACGGTGGCTGAGCTGCTGTTGCCGCTGGGGCTGGCCTGCGCGGCAGGGGCGATGTTGTTGGTGGTGACCCAGGAGATCATTCCCGAGTCGCGCAGCAACGGTCATCACCGCTTGGCGAGCCTGGGGCTGTGCATCGGATTCTGCTTGATGATGGTGATGGATACCGCGTTGTCTTGAGCGCAGCGAGGGCGGTTACTCGCCCTCGTCAAAATAATTGTTGATCAGCACGGTCAGGGCTTCGAGCGCATCGTTGTCCTGTTCGCCTTCGGTTTGCAGATGAATGCTGGTGCCTTTGCCGGCGGCCAGCATCATCACCGCCATGATGCTCTTGCCATCGACCAATGACTGCGGGCTGCGGCCAACGCGAACCTGGCAGGGGAACCGGCCAGCAACGCCGACGAACTTCGCAGCTGCCCGGGCGTGCAGCCCCAGCTTATTGATGATGGTGATTTCGCAAGCGGGCATCGAGGCGGGGATCCTGTGGGCTAGAGGTCGCGGTGGCGAACCTGGACATTCTTCAACGATTGTTGCAATAACTGGCCCAGGCGCTCTGTCAGGTACACCGAGCGGTGGTGGCCGCCGGTGCAGCCTATGGCAATGGTGACATAGGCGCGGTTACTGGCGGCAAAGCGTGGCAACCATTTGAGCAGGTAGCTGGAGATGTCCTGGAACATGTCCTCGACATCCGGCTGCGCTGCCAGGTAATCGATTACCGGTTGTTCCAGGCCCGAGTGATCACGCAGCTCGGGCTTCCAGTACGGGTTGGGCAGGCAGCGCACGTCGAAGACCAGGTCGGCGTCCACCGGCATGCCACGCTTGAAGCCGAAGGACTCGACCAGAAACGCGGTGCCGGGCTCGGGCTGGTTGAGCAGGCGCAGTTTGATCGAGTCACGCAACTGATACAGGTTCAGGTTGGTGGTATCGATCTTCAGGTCGGCGAGGTCGGCGATCGGCCCGAGCAGTTCGCTCTCGACCTCAATGGCCTCGGCCAGGGAGCGTTCGTTGTTGGTCAGCGGGTGACGCCGGCGGGTTTCCGAGAAACGCTTGAGCAGGGTTTCTTCATCGGCATCCAGGTACAGCACATCGCACTGGATATGCCGGCTACGAGCATCCTCGAGCAGTTCAGGGAAGCGCGAAAGGTGACTGGGCAGGTTACGGGCATCGATCGATACGGCCACCTTGGGTTGCATCAGTTCGGTGTTGATCAGCGCGCTTTCGGCCAGTTGCGGCAGTAAGCCGGCCGGCAGGTTGTCGATGCAGTAGTAGCCGTTGTCCTCGAGTACATCCAGGGCAGTGCTCTTTCCGGAGCCGGACCGGCCGCTAACGATGATCAGGCGCATAATCAGGGCTCGTTCTGTACGTCCAGAACGACCTGGTACAACGCGTCGTTGCTGGTGGCCGCACGCAGCTTTTTGCGTACGTCCTCGCGGTCGAGCATGCTGGCAATCTGGCGCAGCAACTCCAGGTGCGCATCGGTGGCGGCTTCCGGGACCAGTAGCACGAACAGCAGGTCGACCGGGGCGCCGTCGATGGCGTCGAAATCGATGGGGGCTTCAAGGTGCAGCAGGGCGCTGACCGGCGACTCACAGCCCTTGAGGCGGCAATGGGGAATGGCAATGCCATTACCAAAGCCGGTCGAGCCGAGTTTTTCTCGGGCGATCAGGGCTTCGTACACGTCCTGGGTATCCAGTTCGGGCACTTCTTTACCGATCAGATTGGCAATCTGTTCGAGCGCACGCTTTTTACTGCCGCCCGGCACGTTCACCAAGGAACGGCCGGGGGTCAGGATGGTTTCAAGTCGGATCATGGATGAGGGGGATCAGCGGGCCGCTGCACCTTGCAGCAGGCTTTGCTGTTTTTCCTTGTGTTTTTTCAGTTGGCGGTCGAGCTTGTCGGTCAAGGCGTCGATCGCTGCATACATGTCTGCGTGTTCGGCATTTGCAACCACTTCGCCGCCGGGAATAAACAGCGTCGCTTCAATTTTCTGCTGCAGCTTCTCGACCTTCATGATCACTGTCACATTGGTGATCTTGTCGAAGTGCCCCTCAAGACGTTTGAGTTTCTGCTCGACGTACTCGCGCAGGGGCTGAGTAACTTCTACATGCTGTCCACTGATATTGACTTGCATACAGCTTCTCCTTTGTTGCCGGTGCATAAGAGGCAGGTGTTGCGCCTGCCACTGAACTGCGGTGGCACACCTCAGGAGCCGTTACATCAATCGCTTGCGCTCGCTCGACGGTGCAATGCCGAGGGACTCGCGGTACTTGGCGACGGTGCGACGTGCTACCTGGATGCCTTGTGCCTCCAGTAAACCAGCGATCTTGCTGTCACTCAATGGCTTTTTCTGATTTTCCGCTGCAACCAGTTTTTTGATGATTGCGCGGATCGCCGTGGACGAGCATTCACCGCCTTCGGAGGTGCTGACGTGGCTGGAGAAAAAGTACTTCAGCTCGTAAATTCCGCGGGGCGTGTGCATGTATTTCTGCGTGGTCACCCGGGAAATGGTCGACTCGTGCATACCCACCGCCTCGGCGATATCGTGCAGCACCAGCGGCTTCATCGCCTCGTCACCGTGATCGAGGAAGCCTCGCTGGTGCTCGACAATCTGGGTGGCGACCTTCATCAGGGTCTCGTTGCGGCTTTGCAGGCTCTTGATGAACCAGCGCGCTTCCTGTAACTGGTTGCGCATGAAGGTGTTGTCGGCGCTGGTGTCGGCGCGGCGGACGAAACCGGCATATTGCGGATTGACCCGCAGGCGCGGTACCGCTTCCTGGTTGAGCTCCACCAGCCAGCGTTCGTTGTCCTTGCGAACGATCACGTCAGGGACCACGTATTCGGCTTCGCTGGACTCGATCTGCGAGCCCGGACGCGGGTTGAGGCTCTGTACCAGTTCGATGACCTGGCGCAACTCGTCTTCCTTGAGCTTCATGCGGCGCATCAGCTGGCTGTAGTCGCGGCCACCGAGCAGGTCGATGTAGTCACTGACCAGGCGCTGGGCTTCGGCCATCCACGGCGTGCGTGGTGGCAGCTGGCGCAATTGCAGCAGCAGGCACTCGCTGAGGTTGCGGGCGCCGATGCCGGCCGGCTCGAACTGCTGGATGCGGTGCAGCACGGCTTCGACTTCGTCCAGCTCGATATCGAGCTCGGGGTCGAAGGCGTCGCAGATTTCTTCCAGGGTCTCGTCGAGGTAGCCCTGGTTGTTGATGCAGTCGATCAACGTCACGGCAATCAGCCGGTCAGTGTCGGACATCGGCGCCAGGTTAAGTTGCCAGAGCAGATGGCTCTGCAGGCTCTCGCCGGCGGAGGTGCGGGTGGTGAAGTCCCACTCGTCATCGTCATTGCTGGGCAGGCTGCTGGCGCTGGTCTGGTAGATGTCTTCCCAGGCGGTGTCGACGGGCAGCTCGTTGGGGATGCGTTCGTTCCATTCGCCCTCTTCGAGGTTGTCCACCGTCGGGGCGGACTCCTGGAAGCTGCTTTCCTGGGCTTCGGCGACGGGTTTGCTCTCGGCGTTGTCGGCCATCGGGTCACTGTTGTCGAAGTCGTCGCCCTCTTCCTGGCGTTCGAGCATCGGGTTCGATTCCAGCGCTTCCTGGATTTCCTGCTGGAGGTCCAGGGTCGAAAGCTGGAGTAAACGTATGGCCTGTTGCAACTGCGGGGTCATCGTCAGTTGCTGGCCCATTCTTAGGACGAGCGATGGTTTCATGGCAGGGGCTTAACACCTTAATTGCCGGCGCACATGCGCCATCCACTACAAGGGCACCGAAGCGCCAACTTTAAGCAAATTATATGCCTGAAATTGCAGCGTTTGCCTAGAGCGCTTTAGCAATTAAGCCATCATCTGGCCTGCTTGCCAGCGCTCCGGCAGCGCCTTGTACTTTAAGCCTACAGGCGGAACTCATGGCCGAGGTAAACCTCTTTGACCAGATCGTTGGCCAGGATGGTCTGCGCATCGCCTTCGGCGATCAGTTGACCATCGTTGACGATGTAAGCGGTTTCGCAGATATCCAGGGTTTCACGGACATTATGGTCGGTGATCAGAACGCCAATGCCCTTGGCCTTCAGGTGGTGGATGATCTGTTTGATGTCGCCGACCGAAATCGGGTCGACACCGGCAAAAGGTTCGTCGAGCAGGATGAACTTCGGCGCGGTTGCCAGGGCGCGGGCAATCTCCACGCGGCGGCGTTCGCCACCGGAAAGGCTCATGCCGAGGTTATCGCGGATGTGGCTGATGTGGAACTCCTGCAGCAGGCTTTCCAGCTCCTTGCGTCGGCCATCGCGATCCAGTTCCTTGCGGGTTTCCAGGATCGCCATGATGTTGTCGGCCACCGACAGCTTGCGGAAGATCGAGGCTTCCTGCGGCAGGTAGCCGATGCCGGCGCGGGCGCGGCCGTGCATGGGCTGGTGGCTGACATCGAGGTTGTCGATCAGCACGCGCCCCTGATCGGCCTGGACCAGGCCGACGATCATGTAGAAACAGGTGGTCTTGCCGGCGCCGTTGGGGCCGAGCAGACCGACGATCTGACCGCTGTCGATCGACAGACTGACGTCACGGACCACTTGCCGGCTTTTGTAGCTCTTGGCCAGGTGCTGGGCTTTGAGGGTTGCCATTTACTCGGCCTTCTTCTTCGGCTGGATCACCATGTCGATACGTGGACGCGACTCGGTGACTTTGCCACCGCGACCGGCGGTAGCGATCTGTTTCACCGTGTCGTAGACGATTTTCTCGCCTTCGGTGGTGTTGCCTTCGTTGATGACCTTGGCGCGGTCGATCAGGACGATGCGGTTCTGCGGCGCATTGTACTGGATGGTTTTGCCATAGCCCTGCATCTTGTCCGGCTTGGCGGCGCTCTGCTGCTGTTCGAAGTAGGCCAGGTTGCCCACCGAGGTCACCACGTCGATATCGCCACCGGCGGTACGGGTGATGGTCACGGTATTGCCTTTGATCATCATCGAGCCCTGGGTGATGATCACGTCGCCGGTGTAGGTGGCAACGCCTTGTTTGTCATCCAGCTGAGCGTGGTCGGCCTGGATGCGGATCGGCTGGTCACGGTCGTTCGGCAGGGCCCAGGCGCTCGCGCTTCCCAGTGCTGCGCTCAGGCTGAGCAAAAAGGGGAGGGTTTTAACGAGCCTCATACTGTCCTCTTACGTTGGACAGCAGGTCCATCCTGCCGTCTTTCAAATACGCTTTCATTCCATTGCCCGTAGTGACGCCACCGGCGCCGTCGATTCTAACGGCTTGCTCGGTTTGCGCATATTGCTTCTGCGGGAATACCGTCATGCGGCTGCTGGTAATGATCATGGTGCGGTTCTTTTCGTCGGTGCGGGCAACCCGTACCGAATCGATCAGTTCGACTTCGCTGCCGTCGGGGTTCACTTCCCCGCGCTCGCTCTGCACGTGCCACGGGTAGGTGGTGCCACGGTACAGCTGCAGGTCAGGCTTGGTCAGCAGGGTGACTTCGCTGACCTTGAGGTGCTCGACCTTGTCGGCGGTCATCTCGTACTGCAGCTTGCCATCGGGCAGGAACTGCACGCTGTGGGCATTTACCGCGTAGTAGTCGATGGCGCTCTGGTCGGGCGTCGCCAGCGGCTTGTTGTCGAGAAAGCTTTCAGGGCTGATATTCCAGTAGCCGACCGCCACCAGCAAGGCGGCAATCACACTGAACAGCGCAAGGTTACGAATTTTCTTACTGAACATGTGGCGCTCTACAGGTAATGGGCGTTGGCCGCGTCAAGATTGCCCTGGGCTTGCAGGATCAGTTCGCAGAACTCGCGAGCTGCGCCTTCGCCGCCGCGTGCCCGGGTAACCCCATGGGCGTGCTCGCGGACGAAGCTGGCGGCATTGGCCACCGCCATGCCCAGGCCGACCCGGCGAATCACCGGCAGATCAGGCAGGTCGTCGCCCAGATAGGCGACCTGTTCATAGCTTAGGTTGAGCTGGCCAAGAAGCTCGTCCAGAACCACCAATTTATCTTCGCGGCCCTGGTACAGGTGAGGAATACCGAGGTTCTTTGCCCGCCGCTCGACCACCGGGGTCTTGCGCCCGCTGATGATGGCAGTGGTCACGCCGGTGTTCATGAGCATCTTGATGCCCTGACCGTCGAGGGTATTGAAGGTCTTGAATTCGCTGCCATCTTCAAGGAAGTACAGGCGACCGTCGGTGAGCACGCCGTCAACGTCGAAAACTGCAAGCTTGATGGCCTTGCCGCGCTGGAGCAGGTCCTGGGTCATTTACATCACTCCCGCACGCAACAGGTCGTGCATGTTCAGGGCGCCGACCGGGCGCTCGTCCTTGTCGATCACCACCAGGGCGTTGATCTTGTGGTCTTCCATGATTTTCAAGGCTTCGGCCGCGAGCATCTCGGCGCGGGCGGTCTTGCCATGGGTGGTCATGACCTCTTCGATGAGGGTCTTGTGCACATCGATGTTACGGTCGAGGCTGCGGCGCAGGTCACCGTCGGTGAAGATCCCGGCCAACCGTCCGTCGGCTTCGAGCACCACGGTCATGCCCAGGCCTTTGCGCGACATTTCCAGGAGTGCGTCCTTGAGCAGGGTGCCGCGTTGTACCCGAGGCAGTTCATCGCCAGCGTGCATGACGTTCTCGACCTTGAGCAGCAGGCGGCGGCCGAGGGCGCCACCGGGGTGCGAGAAGGCGAAGTCTTCGGCGGTAAAACCGCGAGCCTCGAGCAGGGCAATCGCCAAGGCGTCGCCAAGCACCAGCGCAGCGGTGGTGGAGGAGGTCGGAGCCAGGTTCAGTGGGCAGGCTTCCTGGGCCACGCGGGCATCCAGATTGACTTCGGCGGCCTTGGCCAGTGGCGAGTCGGGGTTGCCGGTGAGACTGAGCAACTTGATACCCAGGCGCTTGATCAGCGGCAGCAGGGTGACGATCTCGGCGGTCGAGCCCGAATTGGACAGGGCCAGGATCACGTCATCGCGGGTGATCATGCCCATGTCGCCATGACTGGCTTCGGCCGGATGGACGAAAAACGCCGGCGTACCGGTGCTGGCCAGGGTCGCGGCGATCTTGTTGCCGATGTGCCCGGACTTGCCCATGCCGACCACCACGACCCGGCCTTTACTGGCCAGGATCAGCTCGCACGCTTTGACGAAATCGGCGTCGATGTGGGCCAGCAGGCCCTCTACCGCCTCGAGCTCGAAGCGGATGGTGCGCTGCGCGGATTGGATCAGCTCGCTGGATTGGCTCATGTCGAAAATCGGATTGCCTGGTGAAAAGGCGGCGATTATAGCGGTAATGGGCAAAAGCCTCACCTTGTGATTGTCATACATTCTCCCACTTGGCTTAACCATAGCTGAACAACCGCTGCGGCGGCCTTGGGGCGGCCCTATCTGCGGTGCTATAGTTCGCCGCTGTTCGGCCCGCTCGGCGCGTGCGTGCCTCCACGAAGGGGGCGCGCGTCTGAGTGAGAAGGCTGCATCGCAAGGAGTCTAGATGAGCGTTGATAACGCCTACGCGGTCGAATTGAAGGGCGTGTCCTTCAAGCGCGGTTCGCGCAGCATCTTCAATAATGTCGATATTCGCATTCCCCGGGGCAAGGTCACCGGCATCATGGGGCCTTCCGGGTGCGGCAAGACCACGCTGCTGCGGCTGATGGGCGCACAGCTGCGTCCGGCCAGCGGCGAGGTCTGGGTGGCGGGTCAGAACCTGCCGGCCCTGTCGCGCAGTGACCTGTTCGACGCCCGCAAGCAGATGGGCGTGCTGTTCCAGAGTGGCGCGTTGTTCACCGACCTCGATGTGTTCGAGAACGTCGCCTTTCCGCTGCGCGTGCATACCCAGCTGTCCGACGAGATGATCCGCGACATCGTTCTGATGAAGCTGCAGGCCGTGGGCCTGCGAGGCGCCATCGAACTGATGCCCGATGAGTTGTCCGGCGGCATGAAGCGCCGCGTCGCGTTGGCCAGGGCCATCGCTCTGGACCCGCAGATCCTCATGTACGATGAACCGTTCGTCGGCCAGGACCCGATCGCCATGGGTGTGCTGGTGCGGCTGATCCGCCTGCTCAACGATGCCCTGGGCATCACCAGCATCGTGGTCTCCCATGACCTGGCCGAAACCGCCAGCATTGCCGACTACATCTACGTGGTGGGCGACGGTCAGGTGCTGGGGCAGGGTACTCCGCAAGAGCTGATGGGGTCCGACAACCCGCGCATCCGTCAATTCATGAAAGGCGATCCGGATGGCCCGGTGCCCTTTCACTTTCCTGCGCCGGATTACCGCGCCGATCTTCTGGGGAAGCGTTGATGCGCAGAAAATCCTTGCTCGAACGTATTCGTCGCTTCGGCCGCTCGGCCATCGACGTGCTGGCCATCCTTGGCCGTTCATTTCTGTTCCTGCTGCATTCGCTGGTCGGGCGTAGCGGAACTGGCGGCGGCTTCCAGCTGCTGGTCCGGCAGCTTTACTCGGTAGGCGTGTTGTCGCTGGCGATCATCGTCGTTTCCGGGGTGTTCATCGGCATGGTCCTGGCCCTTCAGGGCTTCAGCATCCTGACCAAGTACGGCTCGGAACAGGCGGTGGGGCAGATGGTCGCCCTGACCTTGCTGCGCGAGCTTGGCCCGGTGGTGACCGCGCTGCTGTTCGCCGGCCGAGCCGGGTCGGCGTTGACTGCCGAGATTGGCAATATGAAGTCCACCGAGCAGTTGTCCAGCCTGGAAATGATCGGTGTCGACCCGCTCAAGTACATCGTTGCGCCGCGGCTGTGGGCCGGTTTCATCTCGCTGCCATTGCTGGCGCTGATTTTCAGCGTGGTCGGCATCTGGGGCGGATCATGGGTCGCGGTGGACTGGCTGGGCGTCTACGAAGGCTCGTTCTGGGCCAACATGCAGAACAGTGTTTCCTTTACCGACGATGTGCTCAACGGGGTGGTTAAAAGCCTGGTTTTTGCCTTCGTCGTGACCTGGATTGCCGTATTCCAGGGCTATGACTGCGAGCCCACTTCAGAGGGGATCAGTCGTGCCACTACCAAGACCGTGGTCTATGCCTCATTGGCAGTACTGGGTCTGGACTTTATTCTGACCGCCTTGATGTTTGGAGATTTCTGATGCAAAACCGCACCCTGGAAATCGGTGTCGGCCTGTTCCTCCTGGCCGGGATTCTGGCGCTCATCCTGCTGGCCCTGCGTGTCAGCGGCCTGTCGGCGAGCCCGAGCAGTGACACCTACAAAATTTATGCAAACTTCGACAATATCGCCGGTTTGACGGTCAGAGCTAAAGTGACCATGGCCGGTGTGACCATCGGCAAGGTCACCGCCATCGATCTGGATCGTGACACCTTTACCGGTCGGGTAACGCTGCAGTTGGAAAAACAGGTAGACAACCTGCCGGTCGACTCCACTGCATCTATCCTCACCGCAGGGCTGCTCGGCGAGAAGTACATCGGTATCAGCGTGGGTGGAGAAGACACGGTGCTCAAGGATGGTGCAACCATTCACGACACCCAGTCGGCGCTGGTGCTTGAAGATTTGATTGGCAAGTTCCTGCTCAATACCGTTGGCAAAGAAGCTAAATAAGGAGTTTCCATGATTTCGATCCTGCGACGCGGCTTGCTGGTGTTGCTGGCAGCGCTGCCATTGATGGCCGGCGCGGCTGCCCAGTCTCCCAAACAGGTGATTGAACAGACCACCACTCAGTTGCTGGCTGACTTGAAGGCCAACAAGGAGCAATACAAGGCCAACCCTCAGGCCTTCTATGATGCACTCAACGCCAACCTGGGGCCGGTGGTCGATGCCGATGGCATCTCGAAAAGCATCATGACCGTCAAGTATTCGCGCAATGCAACTCCTGCGCAGATGCAGCGCTTCCAGGAAAACTTCAAGCGCAGCCTGATGCAGTTCTATGGCAACGCCCTGCTCGAGTACAACAATCAGGGCATCACCGTTGGCAAAGCCACGCAGGATGGTGATGAGCGTGCCAGCGTCGACATGAGCGTCAAGGGCAACAACGGCGCCGTGTATCCGGTGCAGTACACCCTGACCAAGCTCGGTGGCGAATGGAAAGTGCGTAACGTCATCGTCAATGGCATCAACATTGGCAAGCTGTTCCGTGACCAGTTCGCCGATGCAATGAACCGCAACGGCAACAACCTGGACAAGACCATCGACGGATGGGCTGGCGAAGTGGCCAAGGCCAAGGAAACCACCGAACAAGCGGCCGAGAAGCAAGCGCAATGAGTGCCAGCGCGGTAACCATGAGTGAGCCGGGCGTGTTGAACCTGGCCGGCGTGCTGGACTACAGCAGCGGGCCAGGCCTGCGCAAGCAAGGCAAGGCACTGATCGCTGCGTGCAAGGCCCAGGCGCTGGTGCTCGACTGCTCGCAGGTCGAGAAGTCGAGCAGCGTCGGCCTGTCGCTGCTGTTGGCATTCATGCGCGATGGCAAATCGGCTGGCAAGGCTGTCGAGGTGCGTTCCATGCCCCAGGACATGCGTGAAATCGCCGAGGTTTATGACCTCGATGAGGTACTGGCCGGGCAGTGATTGCCCGCCAGCGGCTGGCCCCTCTGTCAGAGTCTCCGATTACGGGGTTCGCAGGCGAGGGGCTTTTTTGTATGATGGCCGACCCGCGCGCAAAGGGCGCCGATTGAGGTTGAGCATGCAGGCCGTAGAAGTTAAGAACTTCCTTGAAGAAAAGTTGCCGGGAACCCGGGTCGAAGTTGAAGGCGAAGGCTGCAACTTCCAGTTGAACGTGATCAGTGACGAATTGGCGGCCTTGAGCCCGGTCAAGCGTCAGCAGCAGATCTATGCTCACCTTAACCCGTGGATCACCGATGGCAGCATCCATGCGGTAACCATGAAATTTTTCAGCAGCGCAGCCTGGGCTGAGCGCACCTGAGCCAACTTGGCGGCGAGACTCTAAATGGACAAACTGATTATTACTGGCGGCGTTCGCCTCGATGGCGAAATCCGCATTTCCGGGGCAAAGAACGCTGCCCTGCCGATCCTAGCGGCCACCTTGCTCTGCGATGGTCCGGTCACCGTTGGCAACTTGCCGCACCTGCACGACATCACCACGATGATCGAGCTGTTCGGGCGCATGGGCATTGAGCCGGTCATCGACGAGAAGCTTTCGGTCGAAATCGATCCGCGCGCCATCAAGACCCTGATTGCGCCGTACGAGCTGGTTAAAACCATGCGCGCCTCGATCCTGGTGCTGGGTCCGATGGTTGCCCGTTTCGGTGAGGCTGAAGTTGCCCTGCCTGGCGGTTGCGCCATCGGTTCGCGCCCGGTCGACCTGCACATCCGCGGCCTTGAAGCCATGGGTGCGAAGATCGAAGTCGAAGGCGGCTACATCAAGGCCAAGGCGCCTGAAGGCGGCCTGCGTGGCGCGCACTTCTTCTTCGATACCGTCAGTGTGACCGGTACCGAGAACATCATGATGGCCGCAGCCCTGGCCAAGGGCCGCAGCGTGCTGCAAAACGCTGCGCGCGAGCCGGAAGTGGTAGACCTTGCCAACTTCCTCAACGCCATGGGTGCGAACGTCCAGGGCGCTGGTACCGACACCATCACCATCGATGGCGTCGAGCGCCTGGGTTCGGCAACCTACCGGGTCATGCCTGACCGTATCGAAACCGGTACCTACCTGGTGGCCGCTGCCGTGACCGGCGGTCGCGTCAAGGTCAAGGACACCGATCCGACCATCCTCGAAGCCGTGCTTGAGAAACTCAAGGAAGCGGGTGCCGAAGTCACCACCGGTGAAGACTGGATCGAGCTGGACATGCACGGCAAGCGGCCCAAGGCCGTCAACCTGCGAACCGCTCCGTACCCGGCGTTCCCGACCGACATGCAGGCGCAGTTCATCTCCCTCAACGCCATTGCCGAAGGCACCGGCGCAGTGATCGAGACGATCTTCGAAAACCGCTTCATGCACGTCTATGAAATGCACCGCATGGGCGCCCAGATCCAGGTCGAGGGCAACACTGCCATCGTCACCGGGACCAAGACCCTTAAAGGCGCTCCAGTAATGGCCACCGACCTGCGGGCTTCAGCCAGCCTGGTGCTGTCGGCGCTGGTTGCCGAAGGCGACACCCTGATCGACCGCATCTACCACATCGACCGTGGCTATGAGTGCATCGAGGAAAAACTGCAGATGCTCGGCGCCAAGATCCGTCGCGTACCGGGCTAGTCTGTGAGTGGCGCAGGGACGCGCCAGCCAATTGCTGCATAGAATTGAATGCGACCGGGCCTGTTGAGGCCCGGTCGGCTGTAGCCGCATAAGGACCGACGTTTCCCATGTTGACCATCGCGCTATCCAAAGGTCGGATTCTCGACGATACCCTGCCGCTGCTGGCGGAGGCCGGTATCGTTCCGACCGAGAACCCAGACAAAAGCCGCAAGTTGATCATCCCTACGACTCAGGAAGACGTGCGTCTGCTGATCGTGCGTGCCACGGATGTGCCGACCTACGTCGAGCACGGTGCCGCCGACCTGGGTGTGGCCGGCAAGGACGTGCTGATGGAGTACGGTGGCCAGGGCCTGTACGAGCCGCTGGACCTGCAGATTGCCCAGTGCAAGCTGATGACCGCCGGCAAGATCGGTGCTGCCGAGCCCAAGGGCCGCCTGCGCATTGCCACCAAGTTCGTCAACGTCGCCAAGCGCTACTACGCCGAACAAGGCCGTCAGGTCGACATCATCAAGCTGTATGGCTCGATGGAGCTGGCGCCGCTGATCGGCCTGGCCGACAAGATCATCGACGTTGTCGATACCGGTAACACCCTGCGTGCCAATGGCCTGGAACCCCAGGAACTGATTGCCACCATCAGCTCCCGCCTGGTGGTCAACAAGGCTTCGATGAAGATGCAGCACGCCCGCATCCAGAGCCTGATCGACACCCTGCGCCAGGCTGTCGAATCGCGACACCGCGGCTGACCTCTGCGCGCGACCTTCGCTGTCGCGCCCGTCTATCCGCGTCATAGCCAATTTTCTCGGGTGCCCGCGCGGATGGACTGGTAGCTTAGGGCGCCTGAGCATTCGCCATTTATTGAGGCCCTCGCTATGACCACGTCCACTGCAATCGCCCGACTCAATGCCGCTGACCCGGATTTCGCCCGACATCTGGATCATCTGCTGAGCTGGGAAAGTGTGTCTGACGACGCGGTCAACCAGCGCGTGCTCGACATCATCAAGGCTGTGCGCGAGCGTGGCGATGCGGCGCTGGTGGAGTTCACCCAGCGTTTTGATGGCGTGCAAGCCACCTCGATCGATGACCTGATCCTGGGTCGCGAACGCCTGGAACTGGCCCTGACCCGTATCACCCCGGCTCAGCGCCAAGCGCTGGAAAAGGCTGCCGAGCGCGTGCGCAGCTACCATGAGCGGCAGAAGCAGGATTCCTGGAGCTACACCGAGGCTGACGGCACTGTGCTGGGCCAGAAGGTCACGCCATTGGACCGTGCTGGTTTGTATGTGCCTGGCGGCAAGGCTTCGTACCCCTCGTCGGTGCTGATGAACGCGATCCCGGCCAAGGTTGCCGGTGTCGCTGAAGTGGTCATGGTCGTCCCGACTCCGCGTGGCGAGGTCAACGAGCTGGTGCTGGCCGCCGCCTGCATCGCCGGTGTCGACCGGGTCTTCACCATCGGTGGCGCCCAGGCGGTCGCGGCCCTGGCCTATGGCACCGAAAGTGTGCCGCAGGTCGACAAGGTGGTCGGTCCGGGCAACATCTACGTGGCCACGGCCAAACGTCATGTGTTCGGCCAGGTCGGCATCGACATGATCGCCGGCCCTTCGGAGATCCTCGTGGTCTGTGACGGCCAGACCGATCCGGACTGGATCGCCATGGACCTGTTCTCCCAGGCCGAGCACGACGAAGATGCACAGGCGATCCTGGTCAGCCCGGACGCTGCGTTTCTCGACAAGGTGGCTGCCAGCATCGACAAACTGCTGCCGACCATGGAGCGCGCCGAGATTATCAAGACCTCGATCAACGGTCGGGGTGCGCTGATCCAGGTGCGCGACATGCAACAGGCAATCGACGTTGCCAACCGCATCGCGCCAGAACACCTGGAGCTGTCGGTGGCCGATCCGCAAGCCTGGCTGCCGCAGATTCGCCACGCCGGTGCGATCTTCATGGGCCGCCACACCAGCGAGGCCTTGGGCGATTACTGCGCAGGCCCCAACCACGTGCTGCCGACCTCCGGCACCGCGCGCTTCTCATCGCCGCTGGGGGTGTACGACTTCCAGAAGCGTTCGTCGATCATCTTCTGCTCCGAGCAGGGTGCATCCGAGCTGGGCCGCACCGCCTCGGTCCTGGCCCGTGGCGAGTCGCTGACCGCCCACGCCCGTAGCGCTGAATACCGCATCCTTGCCGACAAGAAGGGGAACTGAGCATGAGTAAATTCTGGAGCCCCTTCGTCAAGGACCTGGTGCCTTACGTCCCGGGTGAGCAGCCAAAACTGGCCAAGCTGGTAAAGCTCAACACCAACGAAAACCCTTACGGCCCATCGCCCAAGGCGCTGGAGGCCATGCGTGGCGAGCTGAACGACAACCTGCGCCTGTACCCGGACCCAAACAGTGACCTGCTCAAGCAGGCAGTCGCTGGCTACTACGGGGTGCAGGGTAACCAGGTATTCCTCGGTAACGGTTCGGACGAAGTGCTGGCGCACATCTTCCACGGCCTGTTCCAGCACGATGCGCCGCTGCTGTTTCCGGACATCAGCTACAGCTTCTACCCGGTCTACTGTGGGCTGTACGGCATCCCGTTCGAGGCTGTGGCCCTGGATGAGCAGTTCCAGATTCGTGTCGAGGACTATCGCAAGGTTAACGGCGGGATCATTTTCCCCAACCCCAACGCACCGACCGGTTGCCTGCTGGCCCTGGATGCCATCGAGCAATTGCTCAAGGCCAATCCGGATTCGGTGGTCGTGGTGGATGAAGCCTACATCGACTTTGGCGGCCAGACCGCCATCAGCCTGGTGGATCGCTACGACAACCTGCTGGTTACCCAGACCCTGTCCAAGTCGCGCTCGTTGGCCGGCTTGCGGGTCGGCCTGGCCGTGGGGCACCCGGATCTGATCGAGGCGCTGGAGCGGATCAAGAACAGCTTCAACTCCTATCCGCTCGATCGCATGGCGATCGTCGGTGCGGCGGCGGCGTTCGAAGATCGTGCCTACTTCGACCAGACGTGCCGCAAGGTGATCGACAGCCGCGAGTCGTTGGTCAAGGCGCTGAGTGCCCGTGGTTTTGACGTGCTGCCGTCGGCGGCCAACTTCATCTTTGCCCGCCACCCACAGCAGGATGCCGCCGAACTGGCCGCCCGCTTGCGTGAGCAGGGGGTGATCGTGCGTCACTTCAAGCAGGCGAGAATCGCGCAGTTCCTGCGCATCACCATTGGTACGCCGGAGCAGAACCAAGCGTTGCTTGATGCACTGAACTGATTCGCGGGGCAAGCCCGCTCCCACAGGATTTCCCCCATCTGTGTAGGAGCGGGCTTGCCCCGCGATGGTTTTTACCGGTAACCTCTGCCTCTCAAATTCATCCGATGATTGGATGTCATGACGTTATTGATCAAACGCTCCCTGGTCGAACAAGCCGTCGACCAACTGCGCCAGCGGGTTGCCAGCGGCGCCTGGGCGGTGGGCCAGCGCCTGCCGACCGAGCCTGAGCTGGCCAGTGAGCTGGGTATCAGCCGTAACACAGTACGTGAAGCCATGCGGGTACTGGCTTTCAGCGGCCTGGTTGAAGTTCGCCAGGGTGACGGCAGCTATTTGCGTACCGCCGTCGACCCTTTGCAGGCACTGCAGGCATTGTCGCGCTGCGACCTGGAGCAGGCGCGCGAGACTCGCCATATCCTCGAGGCCGAGGCCATCGGCCTGGCCGCGCTGCGCCGCACCGATGCCGACCTACAGGGCCTGCGTGAAGCCCTGGCGCACAGCAGTGCGCATTTTCATGACGACCTGGAGCGCTATATCAGCTGCGACCTGGTGTTCCACCAGCGTCTGGTCGATGCCGCACACAACCCGGCCTTGAGCGAGCTGTACCGCTACTTCTCCGGAGTGGTGGCAGCTACCTTGCACCACAACCTGAGCCACGCTCCCCGCTGTCAGCAGGTGTTCGACCTGCATGGGCAGATTCTCGATGCCATCGAACAACGCGATCCGGACAAAGCCAAGGCCCTGAGCCGGACCCTGATCAACGAATCCTGACCTTGCGAGACTGCCATGGCGCATGACATTCCCCGAACTGCGGCGCCGGCCAAAGGGCCGGAGCTGGAAGAACTGCTGATCGACGCTGAAGCCGACGACGAACAGGTGCAACAGCAACCGTTGCTGCTCAAGCGTCCCTGGCTGTTGTTGCTCGGCCTGGTGCTGGTGGCGCTTAACCTGCGTCCGGCGCTGTCGAGCATGGCGCCGTTGCTCAGCCAGGTGTCCGACAGCCTTGGCCTGAGCGCTTCCCAGGCGGGATTGTTGACCACTTTGCCGGTGCTGTGCCTGGGCTTGTTCGCGCCGCTGGCGCCGGTGCTTGCGCGGCGTTTTGGCAGCGAGCGGGTGGTCCTCGGCATTTTGCTGGTGCTGGCTGCGGGTATCGCTGTGCGCAGCGCCTTTGGCAGCACTGGGGTGTTCGTTGGCAGCATCATGGCCGGGGCCAGCATCGGCGTGATTGGCGTGCTGTTGCCGGGCATCGTCAAGCGTGACTTTCCCCAGCATGCCGGGACCCTGACCGGGGTCTACACCATGGCCTTGTGCCTGGGGGCGGCGATGGCGGCGGGGGCTACCGTGCCGTTGAGCGAGCGGCTGGGTGACAGCTGGTCGCTGGGCCTGGGTTTCTGGTTGCTGCCGGCATTGCTGGCGGCGCTGATCTGGCTGCCACAGGCCCGTCAGGGCCATGGCGCGCATCATGTCGCCTACCGGGTGCGGGGCCTGCTGCGCGACCCGCTGGCCTGGCAAGTGACCCTGTACATGGGGTTGCAGTCGTCGCTGGCCTATATCGTCTTTGGCTGGTTGCCCTCGATTCTTATCGGTCGGGGGCTGAGCCCTACCCAGGCAGGTCTGGTGCTGTCCGGGTCGGTGATCGTGCAGTTGATCAGTTCGCTCAGCGCCCCGTGGCTGGCGACCCGTGGCAAAGACCAGCGCCTGGCCATTGTCGTGGTCATGCTGTTGGCCCTGGCTGGCCTGTTCGGTTGCCTGTATGCGCCTCTGGACGGGCTGTGGGGTTGGGCAATCGTGCTCGGCCTGGGGCAGGGCGGAACCTTCGCTCTGGCATTGACCTTGATCGTATTGCGCTCAAGCGATGCCCACGTAGCGGCCAACCTTTCGAGCATGGCCCAGGGCATCGGCTATACCCTGGCGTCCATGGGGCCGTTCGCGGTCGGCCTGGTGCATGACTTGACCGGTGGCTGGAGTGCAGTGGGCTGGATTTTTGCCGTGCTGGGTGTTGGCGCCATCGGCTTTGGCCTGAAGGCCGGGCGCAACCTGCATGTGCAAGTAGTCAGCGAGCGGGTTTGAATCCAGTGGGAGCGGGCTTGCCCCGCGATGGTTTTTGCCACTATGGTGCGGGTCTAATCATTGGAGCCGGACCCGCCAAATGAGCGACGCCAACACTGCTTTGATCTCGTGCTTCTACCAGGCGTTCCAGCGCCTGGATGCCGAAGCGATGGTTGCCTGCTACAGCGACGATATCGTCTTCAGCGACCCGGCCTTTGGCACCTTGCGCGGCAAGGATGCCGGTGACATGTGGCGCATGCTCACCACCCGAGCCAAGGACTTTTCCCTGACTTTCGATCAGGTCCGTGCCGATGAGCAAAGTGGCAGCGCCCACTGGGTGGCGACCTACCTGTTCAGCCAGACCGGGCGTACCGTGGTCAACGACATCCAGGCCCGCTTCGTATTGCGCGACGGCAAGATCTGCGAGCACCACGACAGCTTCGACCTGTGGCGCTGGTCGCGTCAGGCATTGGGCGCTACAGGGCTATTGCTGGGCTGGTCGCCACTGCTGCAGGGCAAGGTGCGTGCCCAGGCACAGAAAGGCTTGCGGGCGTTTCAGGCGGGACGTTGAGGCGCTAAGCTGTGCGCTTTGCCGTTGATAGTAGCCACCCGTGTCCGAGACCACCCCTGAACCGCTGAACAAACCTTGGTACGTCTATCTGGTGCGCGCCGCCAATGGCTCGCTGTACTGCGGGATCAGCGACAACCCCGAACGGCGCTTCCTGGCCCATCAGAAGGGCCAGGGTGCACGCTATTTCAGCACCAGCCCGGCGGTGGCCCTGGTTTATGTCGAAGCCTGGCCGGACAAGGCCAGGGCCCTGCAACAGGAGCGGCTGGTGAAGAAACTACGCAAAAGTGCCAAGGAGGCCCTGGTGGCCTCCTGGACGGGGCTCAGTCCTTGCGACGCTTGAGCTGATCAGTGAGCTGCGTCGGCAGGCCTTTGATGATCAGGGTGCCGGCTTGCTCGTCATACTCGATCTTCGAGCCCAGCAGGTGCGCTTCAAAACTGATCGACAGGCCTTCGGCGCGCCCGGTAAAGCGGCGGAACTGGTTGAGGGTGCGTTTGTCGGCGGGGATTTCCGGCGACAGGCCGTAGTCCTTGTTGCGGATGTGCTCGTAGAAGGCCCGTGGGCGGTCTTCGTCGATTAGCCCTGAAAGCTCCTCGAGGGTCACCGGCTCCCCGGCCTTGGTCTGGCTGGTGGCGTAGTCGACCAGGGTCTGGGTTTTCTCGCGGGCGGCTTCTTCGGGCAGGTCTTCGCTTTCGACGAAGTCGCTGAAAGCCTTGAGCAGGGTACGGGTCTCGCCCGGGCCGTCGACGCCTTCCTGGCAGCCGATGAAGTCGCGGAAGTACTCCGAGACTTTCTTGCCGTTCTTGCCCTTGATGAACGAGATGTACTGCTTGGAGGCCTTGTTGTTCTGCCACTCGGAGAGGTTGATGCGGGCGGCCAGGTGCAACTGGCCAAGGTCCAGGTGGCGCGAGGGCGTCACGTCCAGCTCGGCGTTCACCGCAACGCCTTCGCTGTGGTGCAGCAGGGCGATGACCAGGTAGTCGGTCATGCCTTGCTGGTAGTGGGCAAACAGCACATGACCACCGACCGACAGGTTGGACTCTTCCATCAGCTTTTGCAGGTGCTCGACGGCGACACGGCTGAAGGCTGTGAAGGTACTGCCTTCATCCAGGTATTCCTTGAGCCAGCCGCTGAATGGGTGGGCGCCGGATTCTGCGTGGAAGAAGCCCCAGGCTTTGCCCTGTTTGGCGTTGTAGCTGTCGTTGAGGTCGGCCAAAAGGTTTTCGATGGCGCCGGATTCGGCCAGTTCGGTGTCGCGTGCGTGCAGCACGGCTGGGCTGCCATCGGGTTTCTTGTCGATCAGGTGGACGATGCAATGACGGATCGGCATGGGATTCTCGGTTGAAAATGGGCGGTGCTGGCCGCGTTGCAAAGTCGCCAAGTGTACCTCAGCACGGGGGTGATTCAGCGGCCAGATGTTGGCAGATATGTCGGTTGTTCGTTTTTTGCTCAGATTTCTGCATTTTTTCGCGCAAACCCCCGAAAAACCTGAACATTTGCCCTGTGGGAGGCGGATATTTATCTATTCCTGTGGTAGTTTTGCCCGGTCTTGCGCCCCGTGTGTGGCGCATTGCTGGCAGACCGCTCGCGTCACGTCGAACCAAACGTCGTTTTACGTATCTACATACGCGATAGACGTGGCTGTAACACCGGACCGCCGGCTACCCCGCAGGTCTGGCTCGATGACTGACGTAGCACTCTGCATACTCACTGAATTTGATAGGGAAGGAACACCACCATGGCATTGACCAAAGACCAACTGATCGCCGATATCGCTGAAGCTATCGACGCGCCAAAAACCACCGCGCGTAACGCTCTGGAGCAACTGGGTCAGATCGTTGCTGATCAACTGGAAAATGGCAGCGAAATCACCCTGCCAGGCATCGGCAAACTGAAAATCACCGAGCGTCCTGCCCGTACCGGCCGCAACCCTTCGACTGGCGCTGCCATCGAAATCGCTGCCAAGAAAGTCGTCAAGTTCGTACCAGCCAAAGTGCTGACCGACGCTGTAAACAAGTAATTGTAAACAGCTCGACAAAAGCCGCGTCCGGGTTGCCCGGACGCGGCTTTTTTATGCCTGGGTTTTGTTCCAGTGCAGCTGTCGCCAGGACTGGCGTGCTGCAGCATCCTTGAAGGTCCAGGCGACCATGCGGCTCTGTTTCTGCCCTTGGCCCATCTCTACCACCCGTTGCTCGACTGCACCGGCCTTTTTCAACGCCGCCTCGATACCGGGCAGGTTGGAGGCTTTGGACACCAGGCTGGTGAACCACAGCACCTGCTGGCCCAGGCTTGCGCTTTCGGCCACCAGTTGGCTGACAAAGCGGATCTCGCCGCCTTCACACCACAGTTCGTTGTTTTGCCCGCCAAAGTTCAGCACCGGCAGCTTGCGCTTGGGGTCGGCCTTGCCCAGGGCTCGCCATTTGCGTTGGCTGCCTCGGGTGGCTTCGTCGCGCGAGGCGTGGAAGGGCGGGTTGCACAGGGTCAGGTCGAAACGCTCGTCGCCTTTGAGCAGCCCCAGCAGGATGTGCTGGCGATGGCCTTGCTGGCGCAGGCTGATGGCCTTGCCCAGGCCGTTGGCCTTGACGATGGCGCCGGCCGCAGCGAGCGCTGTGGCATCGATGTCCGAGCCCAGGAAGCGCCAGCGATAATCGCTGTGGCCCAGCAACGGGTAGATGCAGTTGGCGCCGACGCCGATATCCAGCGCCTGGACTTGAGCACCTCGGGGGATTTCGCCGCCGTTGTCTTCGGCCAGCAGATCGGCAAGTACGTGCACGTAGTCAGCCCGGCCAGGAATCGGCGGGCACAGGTAGTCAGCTGGAATATCCCAGTGCTGGATACCGTACTGGGCCTTGAGCAAGGCGCGGTTGAACACCCGTACGGCCTCGGGATTGGCGAAGTCGATGCTTGGCTTGCCGTGGGGGTTGGTGATCATGAACTGGCTCAGCTGCGGGCTGCTCTTGATCAACTGGGGGAAGTCGTAGCGGCCCTGGTGGCGGTTGCGCGGGTGCAGGGTCGGTTTGTTGGTTGTGGTCATCTTGATGTCCGGTGCAAAGCATTGCGGGTCAAGCCCGCTCCTACAGATCTGTGGGAGCGGGCTTGACCCGCGATGGCATCACTGAGGTCAGCGATCGTTACAAGGCGGCAATCCGCGCATGCTGCTCGGTGAAGTTGGCCAGGGCCTGCTCGGCCTCTGCCAGCTTGGCGCGCTCCTTGTCGATCACCGCAGGCGGTGCCTTGTCGACGAAGGCGGCGTTGGACAGCTTGCCACCAACGCGCTGGACTTCACCCTGCAGGCGCTGGATCTCCTTGTTCAGGCGAGCCAGCTCGGCGTCCTTGTCGATCAGGCCGGCCATCGGCACCAGCACCTGCAGATCGCCAACCAGGGCGGTGGCGCTCAGTGGTGCCTCGTCCTGTTCGCGGAGCACGGTGAAGGACTCGATCTTCGCCAGCTTCTTGAGCAGCGCTTCGTTTTCCTGCAGGCGGCGCTGGTCTTCGGCACTGGCGTTTTTCAGGAACAGTTGCAGGGGCTTGCCCGGACCGATGTTCATTTCGCCACGGATGTTGCGCACGCCGAGCATCAGCTCCTTGAGCCATTCGATATCGCCTTCGGCAGCGGCATCGATGCGGCTTTCATTGGCCACTGGCCATGGCTGCAGCATGATGGTCTTGCCTTCAGCGCCGGCCAGCGGCGCCAGGCGCTGCCAGATTTCTTCGGTGATGAACGGCATGAACGGATGGGCCAGGCGCAGCGCCACTTCCAGTACCCGAACCAGGGTGCGGCGAGTGCCACGGGCGCGTTCGACCGGGGCGTTCTCGTCCCACAGGACCGGCTTGGACAGCTCCAGGTACCAGTCGCAATACTGGTTCCAGATGAACTCGTAGAGCGCCTGGGCGGCGAGGTCGAAGCGGAACTGGTCGAGTTGGCGGGTTACTTCGGCTTCGGTGCGCTGCAACTGCGAGATGATCCAGCGGTCGGCCAGCGACAGCTCGTAGGCTTCACCGTTCTGGCCGCAGTCTTCGCCCTTGTCCAGCACGTAGCGGGCAGCGTTCCAGATCTTGTTGCAGAAGTTGCGGTAGCCTTCGACGCGGCCCATGTCGAACTTGATGTCGCGACCGGTGGAGGCCAGCGAGCAGAAGGTGAAGCGCAGGGCGTCGGTGCCGTAGCTGGCGATGCCTTCAGGGAACTCGGCCTTGGTCTGCTTGGCGATCTTCTCGGCAAGTTTTGGCTGCATCATGCCGCTGGTGCGTTTTTCCAGCAGCTCGTCCAGGGTGATGCCGTCGACGATGTCCAGCGGGTCAAGGACGTTGCCCTTGGACTTGGACATTTTCTGACCCAGGCCATCGCGCACCAGGCCGTGCACATAGACGGTCTTGAACGGTACCTGCGGGGTGCCGTCCTCGTTCTTGACCAGGTGCATGGTCAGCATGATCATCCGGGCAACCCAGAAGAAAATGATGTCGAATCCGGTGACCAGCACGTCGGTGGAGTGGAATTTCTTGAGGAATTCGGTCTGCTGTGGCCAGCCCAGGGTCGAGAAGGTCCACAGGCCCGAGCTGAACCAGGTGTCGAGGACGTCGTTGTCCTGGTTGAGGACCACGTCGGCACCGAGGTTGTGCTTGGCGCGGACTTCTTCTTCGCTGCGGCCGACATAAACCTTGCCGGACTCGTCGTACCAGGCCGGAATGCGGTGGCCCCACCACAGTTGACGGCTGATGCACCAGTCCTGGATATCGCGCATCCACGAGAAGTACATGTTTTCGTATTGCTTGGGCACGAACTGGATGCGGCCGTCTTCAACGGCAGCGATCGCCGGCTCCGCCAGCGGCTTGGTAGACACGTACCACTGGTCGGTCAGCCATGGCTCGATGACGGTGCCGGAACGGTCGCCCTTGGGTACTTTCAGCGCGTGGTCGTCGATGCTGACCAGCAAGCCTGCAGCGTCGAAATCGGCGACGATCTGCTTGCGCGCAACGAAGCGGTCCAGGCCTGCGTATTGTGCGGGCAGGGTAGCGTCGAGGCTTTCATTGAGGCTGCCGTCGAGGTTGAATACCTGGGCTGCCGGCAGCACGAAGGCGTTCTTGTCGAAGATGTTCAGCAGCGGCAGGTTGTGGCGCTTGCCGACTTCGTAGTCGTTGAAATCGTGGGCCGGGGTGATCTTCACGCAGCCGGTGCCGAATTCAGGGTCGCAGTAGTCGTCAGCAATGATCGGGATGCGTCGGCCAACCAGTGGCAGCTCGACGAACTTGCCGATCAGCGCTTTGTAACGCTCGTCTTCCGGGTTCACGGCAACGGCGGCGTCGCCGAGCATGGTTTCCGGGCGAGTGGTGGCGACGATCAGGTAGTCCTTGCCGTCAGCAGTCTTGGCTCCGTCGGCCAGCGGGTAGCGCAGGTTCCACAGGTGGCCCTTCTCGTCGTGGTTTTCCACTTCCAGGTCGGAGATCGCCGTGTGCAGCTTGGTGTCCCAGTTGACCAGGCGCTTGCCGCGGTAGATCAGGCCGTCTTCATGCAAGCGCACGAAGGCTTCTTTCACCGCTTCCGACAGGCCGTCGTCCATGGTGAAGCGCTCGCGGCTCCAGTCGACCGACGAGCCGAGGCGGCGAATCTGGCGGCTGATGTTGCCACCGGACTGGTCCTTCCATTCCCAGACTTTCTCCAGGAATTTCTCGCGGCCCAGGTCGTGGCGGTTCTGGCCCTTGGCTTCGAGTTGACGCTCGACCAGCATCTGCGTGGCGATACCGGCGTGGTCGGTACCCGGCTGCCACAGGGTGTCGCGACCCTGCATGCGGCGGAAACGGATCAGGGCGTCCATGATCGCGTTATTGAAGCCGTGACCCATGTGCAGGCTGCCGGTGACGTTCGGCGGCGGGATCATGATGGTGTAGGAATCGCCCGCGCCTTGCGGGGCGAAATAATTCTCGGACTCCCAGGTGTTGTACCAGGAAGTTTCAATAGCGTGCGGCTGGTAGGTCTTATCCATGCGCGGCGGGACCCTTAGGCATTTATTCAGGAAAGCCGGAGAGTATAACGAAGCGGCAAGCTTCAAGCGACAAGCTGCAAGCTCAGAGCGCCGCACGGCTCTTTCAGCTTGTCGCTTGCAGCTTGGAACTGCTTTTTATTGGTTGAGCAGGCGTTCGAGCCGGGCATCGAGCCGGCGCTTGATTTCGCTCTCGATATGCGGGGCGAAATCGTTGATCACATCTTGCATGATCAACTGGGCGGCGGCGCGCAGTTCGCTGTCCAGGTGCAGCAGCGTCTCCTGGCGCTTGGCCTGCGGGTCGGCAGGCGCTTGAGGCGCAGGTTGCGGCGCCGCTTCGGCCTCTTCAAGCAGCAGCGGGATCTGCTCCTCGACGGTATCGGTCAACAGCGGCGGCTCGAGGGATGCGTCGCCGAGCAACTGGCGGATCGACTCCAGGTCGTCCAGCAGGTGTGCGGATTGGGGCATGGGTGTGGGTTTGTCCATCGTCTTCAGAGTCGCTGTAAGCGGTGATCTTGCAGAGCATAGCCCTGTTCGCGGTAGAAACGGAAACTCTCTCGGGCCGCCTGACGAATCGCTGGCTCCTCGACCACGATCTCGGCGATCCGGGCAAAGCGGGCAGCGAACGGCGGCACCTTGAGATCAAGGTTGATCAGCAGGTCTTGATGGTTGCCGGCGTCATCGCCCAGTCCCAGGCCAACACTGCCTTGTGGTTCGTCTTCGGCCGCGCTGTGCGGCACGAAGGCCTCGCCCTTGAAGGCCCACAGGCGTGCGTCCAGCTCATCGCGCTGGGCGCTGTCGCGGCAATGCAGGTAGACCCGGTGCCCGAGGCGCCAGGCCTTCTCGCACAGCTTGCAGGCGAAATCCAGGCGCGCTGAAGGGGCGGTGCTGGGCAAGATGTAGAAATCGACTTTGCTCATGATCGGTCTGCCGGCCGGCTACGCCCGAAGGTGTAGCTGGCCAGCGTCATCTCAGGCGTTGGCGCGATCGAGCAGGTACTGGGTCAGCAGCGGTACCGGGCGGCCAGTGGCGCCTTTGTCCTTGCCGCCGCTGATCCAGGCGGTGCCGGCGATGTCCAGGTGGGCCCAGTGGTAGGCCTTGGCAAAGCGCGACAGGAAGCAACCGGCGGTGATGGTGCCGGCTTTCGGCCCGCCGATGTTGGCGATGTCGGCGAACGGGCTGTCGAGCTGCTCCTGGTATTCGTCGAACAGCGGCAGTTGCCAGGCGCGGTCGTCCGCGCGCTTGCCAGCATCGAGCAGTTGCCCGACCAGCTCGTCGTTGTTACCCATCAGGCCCGAGGTGTGGCTGCCCAGGGCGACGATGCAGGCGCCGGTCAGAGTGGCGATGTCGATCACTGCCTGCGGCTTGAAGCGCTCGGCGTAGGTCAGGGTATCGCACAGCACCAGGCGGCCTTCGGCGTCGGTGTTGAGGATCTCGACGGTCTGCCCGCTCATGGTCGTGACGATGTCGCCAGGACGGGTGGCGCCGCCGCTTGGCATGTTCTCGGCGCAGGCCAGCAGGCACACCAGGTTGATTGGCAATTGCAGTTCGAGCACGGCGCGCAGGGTGCCGAAGACGCTGGCAGCGCCGCCCATGTCGAACTTCATCTCATCCATGCCGGCGCCAGGCTTGAGGCTGATGCCACCGGTGTCGAAGGTGATGCCCTTGCCGACCAGTACGAATGGCTTTTCGCTCTTCTTGCCGCCCTGGTAGTTGAGCACGATCAGGCGTGGTGGCTGATCGCTGCCCTGGCCAACGGCGTAGAAAGCGCCCATGCCCAGGTCCTTGATCTTCTTCTCGTCCAGCACCTCGACCTTCAGGGCTTTGAATTCCTTGCCCAGGGCCTTGGCCTGCTCGGCCAGGTAGCTTGGGTGGCAGACATTGGGTGGCAGGTTGCCCAGGTCACGGGTGAAGCCCATGCCGTTGGCGATGGCGACGGCATGCTTGACCGCGCGCTCGACTTCGCTGACGCCAGCCTTGGCGCTGAGCAGGGTGATTTTCTTCAGGGCACGGGGTTCGGCCTTCTTGCTCTTGAACTGGTCGAAAACGTACTGGCCATCGAGCAGGGTTTCGGCCAGTAGACGGGTCTTGCCATAAAAAGCATCGCGACCGCTGACGTTAACGTCGTCCAGGGCCAGCGCCGCATCGCCGCCATTGAGGCCCTTGAGCACGGTCAGCACACTGGCGATGACTTTGCGAAAGCTGCGATCACCCAGTTCGCCATCCTTGCCGGTACCCACCAGCAGCACGCGCTCGGCCTTGAGGTTGGGCAGGCTGTGCAGCAGCAGGGTCTGGCCGACGTTGCCGGTCAGGTCGCCACGCTTGAGCACGCTGGCCAGGGCACCGCCGGTGGCCTCGTCGATAGACTTGGCGATGGCGCCGAGTTTGCCGCCTTGCGTCACGGGCAGGACCAGGGTAGCGGTTTTCAAGGATGCAGCAGCTACGCTTTTTACAACCAGTTCCATGTCAGGTTCCCCGAATGATCTGTCAGTGCGCGCGGCGTGTGCCGGCGCGTCAAGGGTTGTGGCCGCGTGGTCGCGTACCAGCAATAAAGCCCCCAGTTTGAGCCTGCTTCGCCCGCGCTGACAACCCCGAGATGAAGCATTGTGCGGCGCCAAGTGACAGGCACGGTCAATCACAGGATAATGCGCCAACTTTTACCCGGGTTCGCTCCAGCGAGCGGGCTACTATGTTGGCTGTTATGGATTCCTTGTTCGGCTGTCCGAGCCTGACAACCCAGGAGTGTCTGGTTTGATCGTCTTTCGTTATCTGTCCCGCGAGGTCCTGGTGACCTTGAGTGCCGTCAGCGCTGTGCTGCTGGTCATCATCATGAGCGGGCGCTTCATCAAATACCTGGCCCAGGCCGCGCAGGGCGTGCTCGATCCGAGCGTGCTGTTCCTGATCATGGGCTATCGTCTGCCGGGCTTCCTGCAGTTGATCCTGCCGCTGGGGCTGTTTCTCGGGATCCTTCTGGCCTATGGCCGGCTGTACCTCGAAAGTGAAATGACCGTGCTCTCGGCCACTGGCATGAGCCAGCAGCGCCTGCTGGGCATGACCATGGCGCCAGCGGCACTGGTTGCCCTGCTGGTGGCCTGGCTGAGCCTGGGCCTGGCGCCACAGGGTGTTACCCAGGTGGCAAAGATCATCAACCAGCAGGATGCCCTGACCGAGTTCGATACCCTGGTACCGGGGCGATTCCAGACCTTGCGTGACGGGTCGCGGGTGACCTATACCGAACAGCTGTCGGACGATCGGGTCAACCTGGGCGGCGTGTTCATTTCCGAGAAGCGCTTCAATCAGGACAAGACCAAGGACCGTGGTCCTTCGGTGCTGGTCGCCGAGAAGGGCCACCAGCAGGTCAATGCCGACGGCAATCGCTACCTGATCCTGGAAAACGGTTACCGCTACGATGGCAATCCGGGCCAGGCTGACTACCGGGCGATCAAGTACGACACCTACGGCGTGCTGTTGCCCAAGCCTGAAGTCAGCGAGGAAATCACCGAGCGTGAAGCCATTCCGACCTCGCAACTGATCGGCAGTGACGGGCTGCGCGAGCGTGCCGAGCTGCAATGGCGTCTGTCGTTGCCGCTGCTGGTGTTTGTCGTGACCCTGCTGGCGGTGCCGCTGTCGCGGGTCAACCCGCGCCAGGGCCGCTTCCTCAAATTGCTGCCGGCAATTCTTCTGTATATGGCGTACCTGACAATGCTGATTGCCGTGCGTGGCGCCCTGGAGAAAGGCAAGCTGCCGATCGGCCTGGGCATCTGGTGGGTCCATGGCCTGTTCCTGTCGATCGGCCTCGGCCTGATGTACTGGGAGCCGCTGCGCCTCAAGCGTGCCGCTCGCCGTGCGGAGGTGGCCCATGGTTAAACTCGACAACTACATCGGCAAAAGCGTGCTGATGGCCATTCTGGCGGTGCTGGGGATCATCCTGGGCCTGGCCTCGCTGTTCGCCTTCATCGACGAGATGGGCGATATCACCGATACCTACACCTTGATGGATGCGGGTAACTTCGTCCTGCTGACCGCCCCGCGGCGGCTGTACGACATGCTGCCGATGGCGGCCCTGATCGGCTGCCTGATCGGCCTGGGCAGCCTGGCCAGCAGCAGTGAACTGACCATCATGCGTGCCGCTGGCGTGTCTATCGGCCGCATCGTCTGGGCAGTGATGAAACCGATGCTGGTGTTGATGCTGGCCGGTATCCTGATTGGCGAATACCTGGCCCCGGTCACCGAGAACAAGGCCCAGGCCGACCGTTCCCTGGCCCAGGGCGGTGGCGAGGCGCAGAGCTCCAAGCGCGGCATGTGGCACCGTCAGGGCGATGAGTTCGTGCACATCAACTCGGTGCAGCCCAACGGCCTGCTGTACGGCGTGACCCGCTATCGTTTTGACAGCGAGCGGCACATGCAGACGTCCAGCTTTGCCCGTCGCGCCCAGTATAAGGAAGACCACTGGTTGCTCAGTGATGTCACCACTACGCATTTCCGAGGCGACCACACCGAAGTGGTGAAAACCCCTGAAGAGCGCTGGGACGTATCCGTCACACCGCAATTGCTCAACACTGTGGTCGTAGCGCCAGAGTCGCTCTCGATCACCGGCCTTTGGGACTATATCCACTACCTTTCCGACCAGGGCCTGAATAATGCCCGCTACTGGCTGGCGTTCTGGACCAAGGTGCTGCAGCCGATGGTTACCGCTGCGCTGGTACTGATGGCGATCTCATTCATCTTTGGCCCGCTGCGCTCGGTCACCCTCGGTCAGCGGGTGTTCACCGGTGTGCTGGTAGGCTTCGTGTTCCGCATCGCCCAGGACCTGCTCGGGCCATCGAGCCAGGTGTTTGGTTTCCCGCCGTTGCTGGCGGTGGTGTTACCGGCGGCGATCTGTGCGGTGGCCGGGCTGTGGATGCTGCGTCGGGCTGGCTAGTATGACCGCACCATAAAAAAGGCCCTGACACTTGAGTGTCAGGGCCTTTTTTATGGTGCATTGAGTCAAGGCCAGCGGATGCCAGTGTCGACGACTTCAATTTCAAAGGCCAGTGTTTCACCGGCTTCGTCATTCAGGTAATGCGACTGGTAGTCTCCTGCCTGGGTCTTGTTGTATGCCGCCATCGGGCGCAGGTTTTCGCTGATGATCCTGACATCACTGTACTCGCCAGGGGCTGTTATCCGTTTGCTCAGGCTCCAGAACGGTCCGGGTGTGTCCTTTGCCGGGTACAGGCCGATATACCTGTTTGTGCTCCAGTCCAGCCGTTGATTGTGGGAGGTTTCCCGCTGGTTGGCTGCTCGCCAGGTACGAATTTCGTAGTAATCAATGGTATTGGCGACGTTAAGGGCGCCGAACCAGAACAGTTGTTTCGGCGCATATGGGTAATCGCTGAGTGTTAGCCAACTGCTATACGTTGCACCATATGAACGGTCTAAATACGTGCTCAGTTCAACGGTTCCCAATTGTCCTTGGTAGTTGCTTTTATTAACCCGTAGGCGGGCAATGAATGAACGGGGTATGTCGTATTGATACATGGTAGAACTCTCCAGGTAGGGGGCGCTATCCTGAAGTGCTCGCATGTTATTGAGCAGCCGTCTTGTTCTGCTTGATCGGTACGTCGTTTCGGGCGAGCGCTGTCGGACGTTGGTACAAGGTAATGATTTCCGGCTGTTCACATAAGGTGATTGATTTAAGTTGTTCAACTTACTCAATCATCAAGATGGAGAGCAGTTATGGAAAAGCACGAGTCTTATCCGGAGCACCGCAAGGGTTATCCGTTGCTACGTGGGTCTGCGAAGATCGACAGGTACCTGCTTGCGGGGGCGCACGGGCTGAGGCAAGGCTGTTGGGTGGAGGGGGAAACCGTGCGGGGTGATGTATTTATCGGTAGGCAGAACTGGCACACTTACAGTCGACCGGTATTTGCCTACCTTGAGCAGGTGGATATTATTCGCCTGGAAGATCAGGCCGAATTCAAGGAGTCGGTCACCGTCGCCCAGGGGTATAGCAGAGCTTTTACTCAGTCCTTGAGCGTCAAGTACGACATCAGTCCAAGCATTGATATTATCAATGCTAGCGCCGGTCTTGAGATGGGCTATAGCCAGACGGAAACCTGGACAAATGAAAAGTCCCACGCCAAGGAAGTAACCCTGAAAGGGCCAGGTGTGTTCACGGTTTATCAGCTGTACATGGTGTATGCGCATTGTGCCGATTCAGCGGGCAAGTCGATGGCCGCGCATTTCAAGTATCACAAGCAATTGCTGAGAGGGCGCGTGCTGGACCTGTACTACTTGTCGTCGGTCGCGACCAACAAAACGGTTACCGTCAAAGGCGAGGCTGCCGTCAGCCCTCTGGACTGGGAGGACGTTCAGAGAATCGTGCTGATGGAAGGTTTCGATCCACAGGCCAATGATGATCCCAATTCAAATGACGCTGCGTTCAAGATCGACTTTTACTCCGCAGACATCAATCCACGTCTTCGCTACTGACGTAGGGGCCCGTGAAGCAGAGTAGCGGTGGGCTATGTCGCCAGGCCCACCTCTGGGGTTCACTTTTTCTTGGGAATACGCACGAGTTGGCTGTCCGAATAGATGTCGTGCCAACTGCGCTTGCGTTTGTCCAACAGCACCCAGAAGAAGCCCAGGCCCAGGCACAACCATGAGCCAATCGCTACGACAAAGCGCAGCAAGGCCTGCCACAGGCTGATGGCGCTACCGTCGACGTTCTGCACGCGGATACCCCATACCTGCATACCCAGGGTCTGGCCGCCGTGGGTCCAGAACTTGGCGAAGAAGCCGAACAGGGCGAACAGCAGGATGGTCGATAGCAACGGATCGCCATCCAGGGCACCGGCTTCAGTCAGCTCGCGCATGCGCGACTCGCCAATGAAGGCCATCTGGATCATCTTGTAGGCGCCGGCGGTGACGATCAGCAGCGCGGTGCACAGCAGAAAGTCGTAGAACATGGCGGCCAGACGGCGACCCAGGTCGACAACCGGGAATTCGCCCTGGGGCTGTAACAACTGCTTGGGCATACAAGGGCCTCTTTGCGCAAAACCGCCATTCTACGAAATTACGCGGACGATTCGTTGCCTTGCGACACCGTTTATCTGTCAAACCGCAATCGCGGGGCAAGCCCGCTCCTACCCAGCGGGCACAAAAAAGCCCCTGCTGTTGCCAGCAGAGGCTTCTTTGTAGAGGAAGATCAGCCTTCGGCTTGAACTTCGTCAGCCTGCATGCCTTTCTGGCCTTGCACAGCAACGAAAGTAACCTTCTGACCTTCTTTCAGGCTTTTGAAGCCGTTACCCTGAATAGCGCGGAAATGTACGAACAGATCCGGACCGCTTTCTGGAGTGATGAAACCAAAACCTTTCTCGTCGTTAAACCACTTGACGGTACCGCTCTGACGTTGGGACATTGTCTTATTTCCTTTGAAACTTAGAATTAGTAACAGCTTCTTCCAAATGAAAGAGTACTGGGCTGGGTTGCAGGAAAGTAAGAGACGTCGAACGGGTTGTAGCAAATCTCAGCGCTACTGCCCAGGTCACGAACCATAGCGACCCATGCAAACACAGTGCACAGACAATACGCTAACTTTGAAGACAAAAACAAGCCCTGCAGACCGCTGCCGCTGTGCCTTTTAGCGGCCGTTCGGGGGATTTTTTCTGGCCCATTCGAAGCGCTGTTGCAAGGCTTTTCGAAAGTGAGGAAACACGTTCGGATCCGAAAGTCCGAACGCGTCATGACACCCTGTTTCAAGTAACGATTCAGCCGCGATAATAGCGTTGGGCAACGAACGGCATCTTGCTGACTTTCATCGCTACGCGCTTGCCACGAACAATCGCCCACACCGCTGTATCCAGTGCGCTGTGGGCTGTGTCCAGATACCCCATCGCCACCGGCGCATTGAGCGACGGCCCGAAGCCACCGCTGCAGATGCTGCCGATTACAGTGCCCGTCTCATCGACGATCTCGGCACCTTCGCGTACTGGCGTACGTTCCTGTGGCAACAATCCCACGCGTTTGCGCGCAACGCCGCTTTGCTGCTGAGCAAAGATTGCCGCCGCACCGGGGAAACCACCGGCGCGCTCGCCATCGGCACGACGCACCTTGGAGATGGCCCAGAGCAGGCTGGCTTGGATTGGCGTGGTCTGGGTGTTCATGTCGTGGCCGTACAAGCACAGGCCAGCTTCCAGGCGCAACGAGTCGCGTGCGCCCAGGCCGATGGCAGCCACTTCCGGCTCGGCCAGCAGGCGACGGGCCAGGGCTTCGGCACGCTGCGCCGGAACTGAAATCTCGAAACCGTCTTCACCGGTATAGCCCGAGCGGCTGACATAGCAGTCGGCGTCCAACAGTCGTACCGGCTGGAACTGCATGAAGGTCATCTTCGCCACTTCAGGCGCCAGGCGCTCCAGCACCTTGACCGCCGCCGGGCCCTGCAGGGCAAGCAGCGCGCGCTCCTCGAACAGTGGCTGGATCTGGCACTGCTCGCCGATGTGCTTGCGCAGGTGCGCCAGGTCCTGGTCCTTGCAGGCGGCGTTGACCACCAGGAACAGTTCGTCGTTGCCCAGGTTGGCGACCATCAGGTCGTCGAGAATGCCGCCTTGTTCGTTGGTGAACATGGCATAGCGCTGCATGCCCACCGGCAGGTCGATGATGTCGACCGGTACCAGGGTTTCCAGGGCCTTGGCGGCACTGGCACCGCTCAGACGAATCTGGCCCATGTGCGATACATCGAACAGGCCAGCCTGCTCGCGGCTATGCAGGTGCTCTTTCATCACCCCCAGCGGGTACTGGACCGGCATGTCGTAACCGGCGAACGGCACCATGCGTGCGCCCAGCTCCAGGTGCAGGGCGTGCAGCGGGGTCTTGAGCAGCGTTTGGGTAGACATTGATGACTCCTTGGGGCTTGAGAGGGTGTCAGCATTCGATGATGTTGACGGCCAGACCGCCGCGGGCGGTCTCCTTGTATTTGCTTTTCATGTCGGCGCCGGTCTGGCGCATGGTGCGGATGACTTTATCCAGCGAGACGTAGTGCTGCCCGTCGCCGCGCAGAGCCATGCGCACCGCGTTGATGGCCTTGACCGAACCCATGGCGTTGCGTTCGATGCAAGGCACCTGGACCAGCCCGCCAATCGGATCGCACGTCAGGCCCAGGTTGTGTTCCATGCCGATCTCGGCGGCGTTCTCCACTTGTTGCACGCTGCCACCCATGACTTCGCACAAGGCGCCGGCAGCCATTGAACAGGCAACGCCCACCTCGCCCTGGCAACCGACTTCGGCACCGGAGATCGAGGCGTTTTCTTTATAGAGGATGCCGATGGCGGCGGCGGTAAGCAGAAAACGCACCACGCCGTCGTCGTTGGCGCCGGGAATAAAGCGCATGTAGTAGTGCAGTACCGCCGGGACAATGCCGGCGGCGCCATTGGTCGGCGCGGTGACCACACGTCCGCCAAAGGCGTTTTCTTCATTGACCGCCAAGGCGTACAGGTTGACCCAGTCGAGCACCGACAGGGCATCGCGCAGGCTCGCTTCGGGGTTGCTGCACAGTTGGCGGTAGAGCGCCGCAGCCCGGCGCTTGACCTTGAGCCCGCCGGGCAGGATGCCTTCGTTGCGGCAGCCGGCCGAGACACAGTCCTGCATGACCTGCCAGATATGCAGCAGGCCGCTACGGGTTTCGCTTTCCGGCCGCCAGGCGGCCTCGTTGGCCAGCATGATCTGGCTGATTGACAGGTTTTGCGCAGCGCAATGGCCGAGCAGTTGCTTGGCGGTCGTGAACGCGAAGGGCAGCACGGTGCTGTCTTCGACGATGCGGTCGGCGCCGGCGGCATCTTCATCGACCACGAAGCCACCGCCCACCGAGTAGTACTCGCGGCTGCGGATCTGCAGGCCGGCGGCGTCGAAGGCGCGAAAGATCATGCCGTTGGGATGATAGGCCAGCGGCTTGCGGATCATCGCCAGGTGCTGTTTTTCGACGAAGTCGATGCTGTGCTCGCCCAACAGGTTCAGCCGACCGCTGCTGCGGATCGCCTGCAGGCGGGCGGGAATGCTGTCGGTGTCGACACTGTCGGGGTGCTCGCCTTCAAGGCCCAGGAGCACGGCCTTGTCGCTGCCGTGCCCTTTGCCGGTGGCACCGAGCGAGCCATAGAGTTCGGCCTTGACGCAGGCGGTGGCGGTCAGCAGGCCATCGCGCCGCAGGCCATCGGCGAAGCGCGCAGCAGCGCGCATCGGGCCTACGGTATGGGAACTGGAGGGGCCGATGCCGATCTTGAACAGGTCGAAGACGCTTAGTGACATGGTCGTACCCTCATTGATGGTCAAGAGCATCGCGGGGCAAGCCCGCTCCCACATCCTGTGGGAGCGGGCTTGCCCCGCGATGGAGGCCGTCAGACCTCCTGATAAGCCTCGATCGACGGGCAGGCACACACCAGGTTACGGTCGCCGAACACGTTGTCGACGCGGCCGACCGGTGGCCAGTACTTGCCTTCCACCAGCGACGCCAGCGGATACACAGCCTGCTCGCGGCTGTACGGATGGCTCCACTCACCGGCGATTTCGGCGGCGGTGTGCGGGGCGTTCTTCAGCGGGTTGTCGTCCTTGTCCAGGCTGCCGCTCTCTACCGCACGAATCTCTTCGCGGATGCGGATCATCGCCTCGCAGAAGCGGTCCAGTTCTTCTTTAGACTCACTTTCGGTCGGTTCGATCATCAGCGTACCGGCCACCGGGAACGACATGGTCGGGGCGTGGAAACCGAAGTCGATCAGGCGCTTGGCCACGTCATCGACGCTGATGCCGCTGCTGTCCTTGATCGGACGCAAGTCGAGAATGCACTCATGCGCCACCAGGCCGTTGCTGCCGGTGTACAACACAGGATAGTGCTCTTCCAGGCGGCGGGCGATGTAGTTGGCATTGAGGATGGCCATTTGCGATGCGCGCTTGAGCCCGGCGCCACCCATCATGCGGATGTACATCCAGGTGATCGGCAGGATGCTGGCGCTGCCGAACGGTGCGGCGCAGACCGCGCCCTGCTTGTTGTCCATGTGTGCATGGCCGGGCAGGAACGGTGCCAGGTGCGACTTGACGCCGATCGGACCGACGCCCGGGCCGCCGCCGCCGTGAGGGATGCAGAAGGTCTTGTGCAGGTTCAGGTGGGACACGTCGCCGCCGAACTTGCCCGGGGCGCAGAGGCCGACCATGGCGTTCATGTTGGCGCCGTCGATGTACACCTGGCCGCCGTTGTCGTGGATGATCGCGCAGATCTCGCCGATGGCTTCTTCGAACACGCCGTGGGTCGAGGGGTAGGTGATCATCAGCGCGGCGAGGTGCTCGCGGTGCTCGATGGCCTTGGCTCGCAGGTCGTCGATGTCGACGTTGCCACGGGCGTCACAGGCGGTGACCACCACGCGCATGCCGGCCATGTGGGCGGTGGCCGGGTTGGTGCCGTGGGCCGAGGACGGGATCAGGCAGATGTCACGGCGCGCGTCGCCACGGCTCTGGTGGTAGGCGCGGATGGCCAGCAGGCCTGCGTATTCGCCCTGGGAGCCGGCGTTGGGCTGCAGCGACACGGCGTCGTAGCCGGTGGCGGCGCAGAGCATGGCCTCCAGCTCGCTGGTCAGTTGCTGGTAGCCCTGGCTCTGCTCGGCGGGTGCGAAGGGGTGCAGGTTGCCGAACTCGGCCCAGGTCACCGGGATCATTTCGCTGGCGGCATTGAGCTTCATGGTGCACGAGCCCAGCGGGATCATGGTGCGGTCCAGAGCCAGGTCCTTGTCGGCCAGGCGGCGCAGGTAGCGCATCAGCTCGGTTTCGCTGTGGTAGCGGTTGAACACCGGGTGCTCGAGGATCGCCGACTGGCGCAGCAGGGCGGCAGGCAATTGCGCCAGCACGCTGGCCGCCAGGGCGGCGAAGTCTGGAGTGGCTTTGCCCTCGGCAAACAGCTGCCACAGCGCTTCGACGTCGGCCTGGGTGCTGGTTTCATCCAGCGACAGGCCCAGGCGCTGAGCATCGATCTGGCGCAGGTTCAGGCGCTGGGCGCGGGCCTGCTCATGCAAGGTGGCGGTGGCGTCGCCGGTGGCCAGGGTCAGGGTGTCGAAGAAGTGTTCGACTTGCACCGCAACGCCCAGTTGCTGCAAGCCGGCCTTGAGGATCGCAGTCAGCGCGTGGGTGCGTTCGGCGATCTGCTTCAGGCCTTGGGGGCCGTGGTACACGGCGTACATGCTGGCGATGTTGGCCAGCAATACCTGGGCGGTGCAGATGTTGCTGGTGGCCTTCTCGCGGCGGATATGCTGCTCGCGGGTCTGCATGGCCAGGCGCAGGGCGGTCTTGCCGAAGCGGTCGATCGACACGCCGACCAGGCGGCCTGGCATGTCGCGCTTGAACGCATCGCGGGTGGAGAAGTAGGCC
This sequence comes from Pseudomonas tructae, assembly GCF_004214895.1. NCBI lineage: Bacteria > Pseudomonadati > Pseudomonadota > Gammaproteobacteria > Pseudomonadales > Pseudomonadaceae > Pseudomonas > Pseudomonas tructae. Next base: position 1,445,284 of record NZ_CP035952.1, read on the forward strand.
GCGTGCGGGCCACCGAAGCCCAGCGGTACACCGAAGCGCTGGGCGCTGCCGATGGCCACGTCGGCGCCGAACTCACCCGGCGGGGTCAGCAGGGTCAGGGCCAGCAGGTCGGCGGCCACGGCGACCAGGGCATTGGCCGCATGGAAGCGCTCGACCAATTCACGGTAGTCGAAGACTTCACCGCTGCTGGCCGGGTACTGCAGCAGGGCGCCGAAGTAAGCGCTGACATCGCTCAATTGGCGCTCGTCACCCACCACGACTTCGATACCCAGCGGTTCGGCACGGGTGCGCAGCACGTCGAGGGTCTGCGGGTGGCAATGCACGGACGCGAAGAAGGCGTGGCTAGCCTTGTTCTTGCTCAGGCGCTTGCAGAAGGTCATGGCTTCGGCGGCGGCGGTGGCTTCGTCGAGCAGGGAGGCGTTGGCGATCGGCAGGCCGGTGAGGTCGCTGATCAGGGTCTGGAAGTTGAGCAGCGCTTCCAGGCGGCCCTGGGAAATCTCAGGTTGGTAAGGGGTGTAGGCGGTGTACCAGGCCGGGTTCTCCAGCAGGTTGCGCAGGATTGGCGCCGGAGTGTGGCAGTTGTAGTAGCCCTGGCCGATGAAGCTCTTGAACAGCTGGTTGTTGCCGGCGATGGCCTTGAGCGAGGCCAGGGCCTGGGCTTCGCTTTGCCCTGCGCCCAGTTCCAGGACGCTGGTGCCCTTGATGCTGTCGGGAATGACCGCAGCGCTCATCGCGTCCAGCGAGTCGAAACCGAGGGTGGCGAGCATGTGCTGCTCGTCGTGCTGGCGCGGGCCGATGTGGCGGGCGATAAATTCGTTGGCAGTGCCGAGGTTGATGGTCATGGTGGTTTCCTCAGGCGTCGGCGTTGGCTTTGATCAGGCGGTCGTAGGCCTCCTCGTCGAGCAGCTGCGCGACGGCGCCGGCGTCGGCCGGGATGAAACGGAAGAACCAGCCTTCCCCCAGCGGGTCTTCGTTGACCAGCTCGGGATTGCCTTCGAGTTGCTCGTTGACGGCGACCACTTCGCCGGTCAGGGGCATGTACACACCGCTGGCGGCCTTGACCGACTCGACGGTCGAGGCTTCGGCGCCTTGCTCGTAGCGTTGCAGCTCTGGCAGTTGCACGAAGACCACATCGCCCAGGGCTTTCTGGGCGAAGGCGGTAATTCCGACGGTGACGCTGCCGTCTGCTTCGCTACGCAGCCATTCGTGATCTTCGGTAAAACGCAACTCGCTCATGGAAACTCCTCAAAGGCCGCAGGGGACGGCTGTAGGCGTGGCTCAGGTGAGCCAGGGATGAGGAATGCCTTAGCAATAATGCGGCCATTTATAAAATATCGTTATAAATCAATATGTTAAATAATTTATGGAGATTAGATGATCGTCTGCTGTAGTGAAATCGCTACAGCACAGGCCGGGAAAAAAAGCGCAAGTGGATCAGAACCTTGCACCATGGCCTCGAAACTGTGCTGTATTGATTTCGATACGGCGTATTGATTTCGCTACACGTGATCAGGGCTTGGCCGGGATGCCGTATTTGCGCAGGCGATGGGCGATGGCGGTGTGCGAGGTCTGCAGGCGGCTGGCCAGCTGGCGGGTAGAAGGGTAGCTGCTGTAGAGCTTGGTCAATAGGCTGCGTTCAAAGTCTTCCACGGCCTGTTCCAGGCTATCGACTTCGGCATCGTGGCCACGGGCGACCGAGGTGCCAGCGATGTCCAGGTCGCCGATGTCCACCAGGCTGCTCTCACTGATGGCTGCGGCGCGGAAGATTACGTTCTGCAACTGGCGTACGTTGCCCGGCCAGCGGTTGCCCAGCAGCGCCGGGTAGGTGGCCGGGGCGAGGCGGCACAATGGCCGCTGGATCTGGGTACAGGCCTGCTGCATGAAGTAGCGCGCCAGCAGCAGGATGTCCTGGCCACGCTCGCGCAGCGGCGGTACCTGCAGGTTGAGCACGTTCAGGCGGTAGAACAGGTCTTCGCGAAAGCTGCCTTCGGCGACCATCTTTTCCAGGTCGCGGTGGGTGGCGCTGAGGATGCGCACATTGACCTTCACCTCACGGTCGCCACCAACCCGACGGAAGCTGCCGTCATTGAGAAAGCGCAACAGCTTGGCCTGCAGGTACGGCGACATCTCGCCGATCTCGTCGAGAAACACCGTGCCCTGGTTGGCCAGTTCCATCAGCCCCGGCTTGCCACCGCGCTGCGCGCCGGTAAAGGCGCCGGGGGCGTAGCCGAACAGCTCGCTTTCGGCCAGGTTCTCCGGCAGCGCGGCGCAGTTGAGGGCCAGAAACGGCGCGTTGTGGCGGCTGCTGATGGCGTGGCAGGCGCGGGCCACCAGCTCTTTGCCGGTGCCTGTTTCGCCGTGAATCAACAGCGGCGCATCCAGGGCCGCCACACGCAGGGCGCGGGCCTTGAGGGTGCGGATAGGCGGCGAATCACCGAGCAGCGCATCGAAGCCTTCGGCGTGGTCATGGTGCAGCGCCGACAGCCGCTCACCGATGCGGTTGGGCTGGTACAGGGTCAGCAGGGCGCCGGCATTGGTGATCGGCGTAGCGTCGAGCAGCAGGGTCTGGCCATTGAGGGTGACTTCGCGCATCGGCAAGTGAAAGCCTTGCTCGATCAACGCGTCGAGCAGGCCTGGGTCGCCAAACAGGTCGGCCACCGAACGGTCGGACGGCTCCTGCCCGCACAGCGCCACCAGTGCCGGGTTGGCCAGCAAGACATGGCCGGCACTGTCTAGCGCCAGCACTGGGTCGCTCATGGCCGCGAGCAGGGCATCGAGTTGCAGGTGACGGCGTTGGCCGGGGAGGATGTCGACCACTTGCACGGTTTGCACGCCCTGCACGTTGAACAGCGCATCGTGCAGTTCTTCGAGGACATGGGGGCTGAGGGTCGGGGCGTCAATGTAGACGTTCGGCGGCACCATCTCCACGGCGTCCAGGTTGAGGTTGCGGGCGCCGAGCAGGGCCAGCACTTCCTGGGTGATGCCGACGCGGTCGATGAAACTGACGTGGATGCGCATGGGGAGGGGGATTCAAGGCTGCCGAAGGCGGCAAGTATGCTGTGCGGCCTCTTCGCGGGGCAAGCTCGCTCCCACCAATGTAGGAGCGGGCTTGCCCCGCGAAGAGGCCCGAAGGCTATTCGAAGTGTTCGGGATTGACCGAATCCCCCGATTTCACATCCAGTTTCTCGCGAATGTCCTCGAACATCAGGTCGTAGATCTTGTGCGTTGAGCCCAGGCTCTCGAATTTCTTGGGCGACGGCATGTAGCTCTGCGCCCTGCGCGTGGCAACACTCAGGAAGCTCGGCAGTACCTCTTCCTTGCTCAGGAAGAACTTCTCCTCCACGGTCTTGCCTTCGATGCTCCCATGCATGTGGAAATCAATGCCGTGTTTGTTGGCTTCCCGGACTACTGCGTACTCGATATTCAGGTCGTAACTGTGATCAGCCTTATTCAGTGCAGTGCGCTCGATATGCACGTGACCGGGTTGAAACTGGGCCATGATGGAATCCTCCGGAAAGTTGAAAACGGCGGGCCCGCAAGCCCGCCCACTGCATTCAACGGTAGCTGATTCCAGGCTTCGAGGTGCTCACCCGGGTACCGGCAGTACCCTTGACGATCTCCTCGATGTCGGCCAGCGAACCGATCACCGCGACTTTGCCGGTGTTACGCGCAAAGTCGCAAGCCGCCTGGACTTTCGGGCCCATGGAGCCTGCGGCAAAGCCCAGACGCTCGAGCTCGTCCGGATGCGCCTGGGCAATGGCCTTCTGGGTCGGCTTGCCGTAGTCGATGAACGCGGCGTTGACGTCGGTGGCGATCACCAGCAGGTCGGCGTCCAGCTGTTCGGCCAGCAACGCCGAGCACAGGTCCTTGTCGATCACCGCCTCGATGCCCTTGAGCTTGCGATTCTCGTCATACATGGTGGGGATGCCACCGCCGCCGGCGCAAATCACGATGCTGTTCTTTTCCAGCAGCCATTTGATCGGGCGGATCTCGAAGATGCGCTTGGGTTTGGGGCTGGCCACCACACGACGGTACTTGTCGCCGTCGGCCTTGACCACCCAGCCTTTTTCCTTGGCCAGGCGTTCGGCGTCTTCCTTGCTGTAGACCGGGCCGATGAACTTGGTCGGGTCCTTGAAGGCCGGATCGTTCGCGTCCACCTCGACCTGGGTCAGGAGGGTGGCGAACGGTACTTCGAAGTCCAGCAAGTTGCCCAGTTCCTGTTCGATGATGTAACCGATCATGCCTTCGGTTTCAGCCCCGAGCACATCCAGCGGGTAGGCTTCGTCGGGCTTGTAGGATTGCGCTTGCAACGACAGCAGGCCGACTTGCGGGCCATTGCCGTGGGCGATGACCAGCTCGTTGCCCGAATGGATCTTGGCGATCTGCTCGGCGGCGATGCGGATATTGGCGCGCTGATTGTCTGCAGTCATGGGTTCGCCACGGCGCAGCAGGGCGTTGCCGCCCAATGCAACAACGATACGCATGATGATGTCCTTCTAGGAAAGAGATGCCACCCTGTAGGAGCGGGCTTGCCCCGCGATGGCGGTGCATCTGCTGCACCGCGGTGACGTTATCGCGGGGCAAGCCCGCTCCCACAGAAGTGGTCAGCTGGATTACAGGTCAGCCAGGGTCGAGACCAGGATCGCCTTGATGGTGTGCATGCGGTTTTCCGCCTGCTCGAAGGCGATGCAGGCCGGCGACTCGAACACGTCGTCGGTCACTTCGATACCGTTGGCCAGGTGCGGGTACTGCTCGGCGATCTGTTTGCCGACCTTGGTGTCGGAGTTGTGGAACGCCGGCAGGCAGTGCATGAACTTGGTCCGCGGGTTGCCGGTGGCTTTCATCAGCTCGGCGTTGACCTGGTACGGCAGCAGTTGGGTGATGCGCTCGGCCCAGGCTTCAACCGGCTCGCCCATCGATACCCAGACGTCGGTGTGGATGAAGTCGACGCCCTTGACCGCCGCTTTCGGGTCTTCGGTCAGAGTGATGCGTGCGCCGCTTTCTTCTGCGTATTTCTTGCAACGGGCGACCAGGTCGTCGTGGGGCCACAGGGCTTTGGGCGCGCAGATGCGTACGTCCATGCCGAGCTTGGCGCCGACCAGCAGCAGCGAGTTACCCATGTTGTTACGCGCATCGCCCAGGTAGGCGTAGCTGATCTCGTGGATCGGCTTGTCGGCGTGTTCACGCATGGTCAGCACGTCGGCGATCATCTGGGTCGGGTGGTACTCGTCGGTCAGGCCGTTGAACACCGGTACGCCGGCGAACTTGGCCAGCTCTTCGACGATTTCCTGCTTGAAGCCACGGTACTCGATGGCGTCATACATGCGTCCGAGCACCCGGGCGGTGTCCTTCATGCTTTCCTTGTGGCCGATCTGCGAGGAGTTGGGGTCGATGTAGGTGACGTTGGCGCCCTGGTCGTAGGCAGCCACTTCGAAGGCGCAACGGGTGCGGGTCGAGGTTTTCTCGAAGATCAGCGCAATGTTGTTGCCTTTGAGGTGCTGCTGCTCGGTGCCGGTGTACTTGGCACGTTTCAGGTCGCGGGACAGGTCCAGCAGGTAGCGCAACTCGCGAGGGGTGTGGTGTTCCAGGCTCAGCAGGTTACGGTTGTGGATGTTGAACGCCATGATGATTCTCCTGTTCTTGAGAACGGAAAGCGGTGATCGGCCCGCCTGCACCCGTGGGTGCAGGCGGTGGAGGTCGTTTTAGTAGTCGATTGGGTCACGCACGATCGGGCAGGTCATGCAGTGACCGCCGCCGCGGCCACGGCCCAGTTCGCCGGCGCTGATGGTGATGACTTCGACCCCGGCCTTGCGCAGCAGGGTGTTGGTGTAGGTGTTGCGGTCGTAGCCGATGACCACGCCGGGCTCCAACGCCACCACGTTGTTGCCGTCATCCCACTGCTCGCGCTCGGCGGCAAAGCTGTTGCCGCCGGTCTCGACCACGCGCAGTTGCTTGAGGTTGAGGGATTCGGCGACCACCTCGAGGAACGATTTGTTCTCGCGGCGTACATCCATGCCATACGGCTTGCTGCTGTCGGGGCGAATGACGAACGGGATGATTTCCTTGACCACTTCGGGGAAGACCGTGACCAGGTCGCGGTCGCAGAAGCTGAACACAGTGTCCAGGTGCATCGCCGCACGGGATTTCGGCAAGCCGGCGACGACGACCTTCTCGACCGCGCCCTTGGCGAACAGCGATTGCGCCAGTTGGCCGATGGCCTGGCGCGAGGTGCGTTCGCCCATGCCGATCAGGACCACGCCATTGCCGATCGGCATGACGTCGCCGCCTTCGAGGGTGGCCTTGCCGTGGTCGTGATCCGGATCGCCGTACCAGATGTCGAAGTTGGCATTGGTGAACTCAGGGTGGAACTTGTAGATGGCGGTGGTCAGCAAGGTTTCCTGACGTCGCGCTGGCCAGTACATCGGGTTCAGTGTCACGCCGCCGTAGATCCAGCAGGTGGTGTCGCGGGTGAACTGGGTGTTGGGCAGTGGGTCGAGCAGGAAGCTGGAGTGGCCCAGGTAGTCGCGGTACATCTTGATGACGCTGGCGCCTTCGCTGTCGGGCAGGTCTTCACCGGCCACGCCGCCAATCAGGAACTCGGCCAGTTTGCGCGGCTCCAGGCCTTCGAGCCAGCTGCGCACTTCGTTGGTCAGGCCGACACCGACGGTATCGGGGGTGATCTTGCGGTCGAGAATCCATTTCAGTGCTTCAGGTTGAGCGACGATGTCGGTCAGCAGATTGTGCATTTCCAGCACTTCGATGCCACGCTCGCGCATTTTGGTGACGAAGTCGAAGTGGTCGCGCTTGGCCTGGTTGACCCAGATGACGTCGTCGAACAGTAGCTCGTCGCAGTTGCTCGGGGTCAGGCGCTGGTGTGCCAGGCCAGGGGAGCAGACCATTACTTTGCGCAGTTTGCCGGCTTCGGAATGTACGCCGTACTTAGCTTTATCCGTGGACATGGTTCATTTCCTCCAAGTTGCGAAAACGGGGGGTTACAGAGTCAGGAAGCCGTCGTACAGGCCATAGGCAGCCACCAGGGCGCCCAGGACCACGGCGGCGAAGATCAGCTTCTCCACGTTGGTAAAAATCGGTTGGCCGACCTCACGCTTGGCCTTGGCGAACAGGATCACGCCAGGGGCATAGAGCAGCGCTGAGAGCAGCAGGTATTTGACGCCGCCGGCGTACAGCAGCCAGACCGCGTAGACCAGGGCGATAGCGCCGATGACCAGGTCTTTCTTGCGTTCGGCCAGGGCCTGTTCGTAGGTTTCACTGCGCAGGGCGAGCAGGAAGGCATAGGCGGCCGACCACAGGTAAGGCACCAGGATCATCGAGGTGGCGAGGTAGATCAGCGACAGGTAGGTACTGGCCGAGAACAGGGTGATGACCAGGAAGATCTGCACCATGGCGTTGGTCAGCCACAGGGCATTGGCCGGCACATGGTTGGCGTTCTCGCGGCGCAGGAACTCCGGCATGGTGTGGTCTTTGGCGGCGGCGAACATGATCTCGGCGCACAGCAGCACCCAGGACAGCAGGGCACCGAGCAGCGAGACGATCAGGCCGACGCTGATCAGCACCGCACCCCAGTGACCGACCACGTGCTCAAGCACGGCGGCCATCGACGGGTTCTGCAGCTTGGCCAGTTCCGGTTGGGTCATGATGCCCAGCGACAGCACGTTGACCAGCACCAGGAACAGCAGCACGGTGATGAAACCGATGACTGTGGCCTTGCCCACGTCCGAGCGCTTTTCCGCCCGGGCCGAGAAGATGCTCGCGCCTTCGATGCCGATGAACACCCAGACGGTGACCAGCATCATGTTGCGCACCTGGTTCATTACGCTGCCCAGGTCAGGGTTCATCGAACCCCAGATGTCAGCGGTGAAGATGTCCAGTTTGAAAGCGAACAGGGCGATCAGGATGAACAACGCCAGCGGCACGACCTTGGCCACGGTGGTGACCAGGTTGATGAACGCCGCTTCCTTGATGCCGCGCAGTACCAAAAAATGCACGGCCCAGAGCAGTACCGAGGCACCAATGACGGCTGCCGGCGTGTTGCCCTCGCCAAAGATCGGGAAGAAGTAGCCGAGGGTACTGAATAGCAACACGAAGTAGCCGACGTTGCCCAGCCAGGCACTGATCCAGTAGCCCCAAGCCGAAGAAAAGCCCATGTAATCGCCGAAGCCGGCCTTGGCGTAGGCGTACACCCCGCCGTCCAGGTCAGGCTTGCGGTTGGCCAGGGTCTGGAACACGAAAGCCAGGGTCAGCATACCGATGGCGGTAATGCCCCAACCGATCAGAACAGCGCCTACATCAGCACTTGCGGCCATGTTTTGCGGCAACGAAAAGATCCCGCCGCCGATCATCGAGCCGACAACAAGTGCAACCAGCGCACCAAGTCGTAGTTTTCCGGGAGCGTCTGACATTGAATAACTCCATAGCAGGAGAAGAGATGACGCTAGAATAAATCCAGCGGCGAAGTCGTTAGCTGATTCAGGTCAGTTCATCAGGACATTCCATTGCAAATCAGTGACTGAAACAGCCTCCCGGAGGCTGTCGGTCGCGGTACTGCAAGCCTTGTCAACTGGCACCTCCATGGCGTTTTAGAGCAATCGCTCTTGCGGGGCTGCGAGAGTTGAAGCTAGTCCGTTTTGGCGGAATCGCAAATTTTCCATGAGAAAATTTCTTATTCGCTTGAAGAAGCGGAGATTGTGCACAAAACTCACCATTTAGTTCGGTCCGCATAGAGTCGCTAGTTATGAGCAGGTCGCGCTTAGTGGTTTAATACATATAGACGCTTACACTCGGCTTATATTTAACTCAGGGTGTACTGCTGGTATTACAAACACGAGACAGAAAGGGGATCGGCATGTCCGAATCTGGACAGAAACTACGCCTGGGTGCGTTGATCGCCTTGGTGGTCGGCTCGATGATCGGCGGCGGGATTTTCTCGCTGCCACAAAACATGGCTGCACGTGCCGACGTCGGTGCGGTATTGATCGGCTGGGGTATCACGGCGGTGGGCATGCTGGCGCTGGCCTTCGTGTTCCAGACCCTGGCCAACCGCAAACCCGAGCTCGACTCCGGGGTGTATGCCTACGCCAAGGCCGGCTTTGGCGAGTACATGGGCTTTTCTTCGGCCTGGGGTTACTGGATCAGTGCCTGGCTGGGCAACGTCGGCTATTTCGTATTGCTGTTCAGCACCCTGGGCTTCTACTTTCCGGTGTTTGGCGAAGGCAATACGCCAATCGCCATTGCCTGTGCCTCGTTGCTGCTGTGGGCGGTACATTTTCTGGTGTTGCGCGGGATCAAAGAGGCGGCGTTCATCAACCAGGTGACCACCGTAGCCAAGATCGTGCCGCTGGTGATGTTTATCGTCATTGCTGCCGTGGCCTTTCGCGCCGACATTTTCACCCGTGATATCTGGGGCCTGAGCAACCCGAAATTCGGCAGTGTGCTCGACCAGGTGCGCAACATGATGCTGGTGACGGTCTTCGTGTTTATCGGCATCGAGGGCGCCAGCGTCTACTCGGGCCGGGCGGCGAAGCGCTCGGACGTCGGCAAGGCCACGGTGATCGGCTTTATCGGCGTGCTGGCCTTGCTGGTGCTGGTCAACGTGCTGTCGCTCGGAGTCATGACCCAGCCGGAGCTTGCGGCCCTGCAGAACCCGTCGCTGGCCTCGGTGCTGGAGCATATCGTCGGGCCCTGGGGGGCCTTGTTGATCAGTATCGGCCTGGCGGTATCGCTGTTGGGCGCGTTGCTTTCGTGGGCCTTGTTGTGCGCCGAGATCCTGTTTGCCACGGCGCGCGACCAGACCATGCCGCGCTTTCTGGCCAGGGAAAACGCCAATCACGTGCCGGCCAATGCCCTGTGGCTGACCAATGTGATGATTCAGCTGTTCTTGCTGATCACGCTGTTCTCGGCCGGTACCTATACCAGCCTGATTTACCTGGCGTCGTCGATGATCCTGGTGCCTTACCTGTGGTCGGCGGCCTATGCGGTGCTGCTGGCGCTGCGCGGTGAGTCCTATGAGGGGCACCCGGGGGCGCGGCGCAAGGACCTGCTGATTGCCGCGATTGCGCTGGTGTATGCAATCTGGCTGCTGTACGCCGGCGGGCTCAAGTACCTGCTGCTGTCAGCGCTGCTGTATGCGCCGGGGGTGATCCTGTTTGCCCGTGCCAAGCATGAGCAGGGGCAAGCGTTGTTTACCACCTGGGAGAAGCTGATCTTTGCTGCCGTGCTGGTGGGGGCGGGGCTGGCGGCTTATGGGTTGTACAGTGGGGTGCTGAGCCTTTAAAGCATCGCGGGGCAAGCCCGCTCCCACACTGTGGGAGCGGGCTTGCCCCGCGATAACTTTACACCCTGAACTGATCCATCAAGGCCATCTGCTGCGTGGACAGGGTGTTGAGCTGGCTGCTCACCTGCGCCGATTCTGCAGCCTGGCCGGTGAGGGTTTCGGTCACGCCGCGGATCGCCGAAACGTTGCGGTTGACCTCTTCGGCCACCGCGCTCTGCTGCTCGGCAGCGCTGGCGATCTGCAGGTTCATGTCGCTGATCACGGTCACCGCTTCGCTGATCTTGTCCAGCGCCTGGACTGCCTGGTGGATCTGCCCGGCGTTCTCCTGGGCCTTGCCGTGGCTCGAATGCATGGTTGCAACCACCTCGCGGGTGTTGCTCTGGATACGCTCGATCACCTGGCGGATTTCCTCCACCGAGTCTTGGGTGCGGCGTGCCAGGTTGCGCACTTCGTCGGCGACCACGGCAAACCCGCGACCGCTTTCACCGGCGCGGGCCGCTTCGATGGCGGCGTTCAGCGCCAGCAGGTTGGTCTGTTCGGCGATGCTGCGGATCACTTCCAGCACCGAACCGATCTGTTCGCTGTTCTGCGCCAGGGTTTCCACTTCGCTTACCGCCTTGCTGACCTGTTCTGCGAGTACGGTGATGTCGCGGGTGCTGCGCTCGATGATCGCCATGCCGTCTTTGGCCGAGCGATCGGCGCCGCGTGCGGCATCGGCGGCACTGGCGGCGCTGTTGGCAACATCGTGGGCGGTGGCGCTCATTTCGTTGGAGGCGGTGGCCACCTGGTCGATTTCGCGGAACTGCACCTGCATGCCTTCGCTGGTGCGTTGGGCAATCGCCGAGGACTGATCGGCGGTGGCCCGGGCCTGGGTGATGCTCTGCTTGATCTGGGCGATGGTCGGCTGCAACTTGTCGAGAAAGCGGTTGAAGCCGCCGGTCAAGCGGCCTAGCTCATCCTTGCGCGCATAGCGCAGGCGCTGGGTCAGGTCGCCTTCACCGCTGGCGATGTCTTCGAGCATGCTCGCCACGGTATTGAGCGGCCGGGTCACCCCGGTCGCGGTCAGCCACATCAGCAGCAAGCCAACCAGGCCGGCCAGCGTGGCGAACAGCACCACCTTGAGCGTGCCGCTGGTGCGGGCGTCTTCGAGGGTGGCCTGCAGGCTGATGGCGTCGGCCAGCAGCACCTGCTTGGGCAGGTCGATGAGAATGCCCCAGGGTTTGCTGTCGGTGATTGGCTGGACAGGGTTGACCGCGCGGATGGCCTCGCCCTGCTCAAGGATCAGCGACTGGTTGCTGGCGATGGTCTGCAGCGCCTGCTGGCCGTCCTGTCCAATGTTCTTGCCGACCTTGGCGGCATCGTTGCTGTTGGCCGCCAGCAGGCCGCTGGGGGCAACGATCATCAGTTGGCCGGCGCCGTTGAACAGCTCTTGCTGGGCTTGGGCGGCAGCGGACTGCAGGGCATCGAGGGAGATATCCACACCTGCCACGGCGATCACCTTGCCGTTGTGCAGCAGCGGCACAGTGATGCTGGTCATCAGCATCTGCTTGCCGCCGACGGTGTCTGAGTAGGGTTCGAGCAGGCAGGCGCGGGCACTGTTGCGCGAGCAGGTGTACCAGACGTTGTAGGGCGTGCCGCTGAGGTTGATCTCGGTCTTGTTCAGGTCGACGTCGCTGATCACCGTGTTCAGGGCCTGGCCCTGGGCGCGGCTCCAGTAGCTGGCGAAGCGGCCGCTTTCGTTGCTCAGGTGCTTGGCATCGTTGGCAAAGGCGCTGTCGCCACCTTCCATGCCTTCGGCCTCGAAGGCCAGCCATATGCCCAGAACATCCGGGTTGCGTTTGAAGCTGGTGGCCAGGCTCTGGTTGATCGCTGCGCGCAGCTCACCGCCGCTCAGGCCCCGCTCGCGGGCCAGTTGCTGCAGGTCCTGGACCTGGTCGGCGAGTGCGGTAATGACGGTCTGGCTGTCGCTGAAGGTACGCCGCAGCATTTCGGCTTTTTCGCCGGCGCGGGCCTGCAGCAGGGCCTGGACGTTGCGGGTGAGCATGGTGGTGCTGGCCTCGCCAACCAGTTCATCGCTCTGGTGCGATTGATACAGGTTGATACCGACCACGAGGGCGACCACGCCAAGCAGGCAGAGGCCGGAGAGCAGGACGATTTTCAGGCGGATCGAGAGCGTGTCGAACATGGACGTACTCGCTAAAAGGCAGGCCGGTAGAGGACCGAGCAGCAGGGCTGGCTCGATTCGCTACATCCTTTTAGCGATAACAGTGCATCGGCTTTATCGCCTTAGCCATGAGTGCCCGCCGATGAACGGTCGGCGAGGCTCAAGGGTGCGGCTTCTGGCCGTGACCAGATCCACAGGTTGCCCAGGGCCATGCCGGTAATGGCGAGAAACACCGGCCAATGATGATCGAGGAACACCAGCATCAGGCTTGCGCACAGCAGCATGCTGACGGTGGCGCTGACCTTGGCCCGGCGCTGGATTACCTTGCCGTTGCGCCAGTTGCTCAGGATCGGCCCGAACAGCCGGTGGTTTTCCAGCCAGGCGCTCAGGCGTGGCGAGCTGCGGGTGGCGGCCCAGGCGGCGAGCAGGATGAATTCGGTGGTGGGCAGGCCGGGAATCACGATGGCCACAAGGCCGATGCCCAGGCTGACGTAAGCCAGCAGGCCGAAAAGCAGGCGTGAGAGTTTTGAAGCGACTGGGCGGGTCATGGGCTTGTCGGTGTGCACGGGCAAGGCCCGGTTACCGCGAGGGTAACCGGGTACGGCGCATCAGGCCAGTTCGGCTTTAGGCGCAGTGGCGTAAGCGTGTTTGAGCAGTTCGGTGAAACGCTCGAAGGCGGCCACGGCGCCTTGCTCGGCCTTGGCTTCTTCTTCGGCGCTCAGTTCCAGGCCGTCGAGGATACGGGTGAACTGTTTCCAGCCTTCGGCGCGGCCACCGGCCGGCTCGCCCAGGTGGCGGGCACCGAAGTTGTCGGACAGGCCCAGAACGACGGCGCGCTTGATCAGGAACGCGGCGCCAAGCTTGGAGCCTTCGGAAACGAAGATCCAACCCATGGCTTCACCCAGGCTTGGGCTCTGCACGGCGCCGGCGAAGTCGGCGGGGATTTCGGTGTTCAGGTCAGCCAGGTCCAGGCCGGCCTGTTCGGCGCGGCAGCGCTCGGCCAGGTCAGGGACGATGGCAATCAGCGCCGGGTCGGTGTACAGCGCCTTGAGTTCGGACTGGAACAGGTACTGGGCGACGACAAAGCGGGCGAAGCTCTCGCGGGTTTCGAACGGCGCGTGGGATTTGACCAGGGCGTCCAGTTCGGTGTGCGGCGCGTGGGTCAGCTGGTTCAAGCGTTGCGAACGCAGGCTGGCGCGTTCGGTGGTGGTAGCGGCGGTCATGGTGATTCCTTGCGAAATGGGCGTGCCTGATGACTAGACGAATGAGAAGACGCGCGACAGTAAAAAAACCTCACCTGTACGGTTTTTCGCGGGGCAAGCCCGCTCCTACACAAACGGTAGGAGCGGGCTTGCCCCGCGATTGGGCTCAAATATCCCAGACCAGGTTGATGGCGAAATTACGGCCCGGCATGGTCAGGCGGTCGAGGTTGGCCGGGGCGGTCACCGCTGCTTCACCAAGGCCGTCGTAGCCGCGTACGTCATCCCACTGCCAGTACTTCTTGTCGGTCAGGTTGTACAGGCCGGCATTGACGGTGATGTCGTCGCTGACCTTGTAGAAGCCGGTCAGGTCGAGCACGCCGTAGCCGGGGGTGCGGAACTGCTTGCTGGTGCCGTCGGGAGCAAAGAAGGTGGTGTCGTCAACACGGTTCTTGCGCTTGACCAGGGTCCAGCTCAGCAGCGCGCCGTATTGCTCCTGCTCGTAACCCAGGCCCATCACCGCGGTCAGCGGGTTGACGCTGTTGAGCGGCTGACCGGTGTCGTCGTTGCGGCCATAGGCATAGGCCAGCGAGCCCTGGGTATACAGGCCTTGTGGCGCGCCGAAAGCGTCGAGGTTCAGGCGGCCCTTGAACTCGGCCCCCTTGATGGTGGCGTGCTTGATGTTATTGGCTTCGAAGGTCTGGCCCAGGTTGTTGCCCTGCACGGCGTCTTCGTTGATGAAGTCGCGGTACTTGTTATAGAACACCGCGACATCGAAGTTACCTGCATCGAAGTTGCCGCGCAGGCCGGTCTCGTAGCTTTTGCTCTTTTCCGGCTCGAGGTTGGAGTTGCCACGCACGCTGTAGCCAAGGCCCGGGTTCTCGAAGCGGCCGTACAGCGCCTTGGCGGTCGGGGTGCGGAAGCCTTCGGCGTACTGGCCGTACCAGGTGTAGTTGTCGTTGAAAGCATAGGTCAGGCCGAACTTGGGCGAGACGCGGTGCCATTTCTTGGCATCGTCGTCGACAGGGTCGTTGGGGCCAGCGCCTACACCACGCAGGAACTCGTCGGTCATGTGTGGCTTGAGTTTGGTGTAGTCGTAGCGCGCACCCGGCAGGAAGGTCCACTGGTTCCAACGGATCTCGTCCTGGGCGAACAGGCTGTAGGTGTTGACGGTCGGATCAGGGAAATCGCTGACCAGTGCCTGGGTGTCATTAGCGCTGATCTGGCCGATGAAGCGGCAGGCGCCGCCAACGTTCAGGCAGGTGCCGGTGCCGCTGCGCGAGCCGGTGACCTTCTGGTGCTTGAGGGTGGTGCCGTAGGTCAGCAGGTGGTCGGTTGTGCCAATGCTGAAGGCTTTGTCCAGTTGCGCGTCGAACACCCACTGGCGGTCCTTGTAGGTGGTCTGGCGGTCACGAAACACCTGGCGGCCCGAGGCAAAGTAGAGCTCTTCGGTACGCTGGTCGGTCTTGCCGATCTGGTAGTTCAGACTCCACTTGATGTTGTCGGCCAGCATGCTGCCCAGGGCGAACTCATGGTTGATGCCGAAACGCTCGCGGGTCACGGTGTCGTTGCCGGTCCGGTCGCGGTACGAGTTCATGGCGCCGATGCCGGGAAGGAACGGCCCGCCCACCGCGCTCTTCTGCTCCAGGTCGCGGTCGTCCTTGTAGTTTTCGTAAGTGAAGGCCAGGCGCGCGTCATCGGCGTAGTTCCAGCCGGCCTTGGCCAGGATGTTGGTGGTGCGCACATCCTCGGGGTTGGCGGCGGTGCGCGCCAGGCCCGTGCCGCCGTGGCTGCTGTAGGACTCGGTTTCATGGCCATTGCGCTGGCTCAGATGCAGCAGGCCGTCGAACTCGCCCTGGCGGCCGGCAACGGTGGCCGAGTTCAGCCAGCTTTCGTCGGCCGAGCTGTAGCCGGTCTTCAGGCGGGCGCCAACGTCCTTGCCGGGCTTGATGATGTCATCGGGGTCGAGGGTGAAGTAGCTGACCGCGCCGCCGATGGCGTTGCTGCCGTACAGCACCGAGGCCGGGCCGCGGAGGATCTCCACGCGCTTGACGATTTCAGGGTCGACGTAGTTGCGCTGGGTCTGGGCGTAAGGGCCGAAGAAGAAACTGTCGGGGATCGACACGCCGTCGATCTGGGTCAGTACCCGCTCGCCGTCGATACCACGAATGTTGTAGCCGTTCAGGCCACTGCGCTGGCCGGTGCCGCTGACCGAGACGCCGGGTTCGTAACGCACCAGTTCCTTGATGTTGTTGACGTTCTGGCGGTCCAGTTGCTCACGGGTCTGCACGCTGACGGTGCTGGGGACCTGGCTGATGTCCTGGGCGTTGCGGGTGGCGCTGATGGTGATCTGCTGCAGGGCGATGGCCTTGCTGGCGCTGCGTTCGATGACGACGTTGCCGCTGCTCAGGGTGCGGTAGTTCAGGCCGGTACCGGCAAGCAGGCGCTGCAGGGCGGCCTCAGGCTTGAGTGAGCCGTGCACGCCCGGGGAGGCGACGCCTTCGGCCAGTTCGGCGGAAAAGCCCACTTGCCAGCCAGTGACTGCGGTGAAGGCGTTAAGCGCCGAAACCAGCGGCTGCTGGCCAATGGCGAAGCGATAATCGCCCATGCGCGGGGCCGTGGCCTGGGCAGGCTCTGCGGCCAGCGCCGGCAGGCTGCAAGCGCCGCTGGCGAGCATGGCCAGGGTCAACAGGGAGAGCGTGCAACGCTGCAGGCCGGGGGTGCGTGAAGTGACTGAAGACCGACGAATGAAACCGGTGGGCATCGAAAGCGCTCCCTGTGGCGCGATTGTTATAGGTGCGTACCGACTCAAAAATAAGAATCAGTTGCATTGGCTATAACGAGACGTAACAGCTTCAGGGATCGCGTAAAAAAACTTTCAGCTCAGTTGAGAATCACCAGTGCCGGGTATTCGTGCAGTTGTGCTGAAGTGATGTGGGCCAGGGCGCGCAGGGTTTCCAGCGGTTGGTCGAGGCGATAGTTGCCGGTCACCGCGATGTTTTCCAAGTGTTGATTGCCGTTGATGATCAAGCCTGGGTAGTAGCGGCGCAACTCCGCCAGCACCTGGCTCAAGGGGCAGTTCTCGAACACCAGGCGGCCCTGGACCCAGGCCAGGTCTTTTTGCGCATCGAGGCGCCCGCGCTGGCTGAAGCCGTTGGGGCCGACGCTGATGCTGTCGCCCGCCGAGAGGCGAATGCGCTGGTCGCTGCTGGCTTGCAGGTCGACATCACCACGCTGCACCCGCACCTGGGCCTCGCCGTCGAGGTAGCGCACGGCAAAGTCAGTGTCACGCACGCTGGCGCGCAGTGGTCCGGCTTGCAGTTCCAGTGCGGGCTGGGCGCCGCCGGGGATCTCGAAGTAGGCCTCGCCCTGCAGCAGTCTGGCCACCTGGCGGTTGTCGCGCAGGTCGCTGGCGAAGGCCGAATTGGTGTTGAGCAGTACTTTGGAGCCGTCGTCCAGTTGTAGCCGCTGACGTTCACCCACCACGGTCAGGTGATCGGCTTGCAGACGCAGTGGCAGGTTGCCGACCGTGAACACCGTCACCAGCAGCACGGCAGCAGTGGCCAAGGGTTTCCAGTGCGTGCGGATGCGCGCGCGCAGCGAGCGACGCTTGAGGTGATTGAGCTGCCCGGCGGCCTGGCGCAAGGGAGCGCCGTTCCAGATTGCTTCGGCTTCGACATAGGCGGTCGCGTTGGCCGGGTCGGCCTCGAGCCAGGCTTCGAATGCCTGGGTGTCTTCTACGCTTGCGCACTGCAGGCGGATCAGCCAGTCCAGGGCCTGGTCCATGGCACGGTCACTGGCGGGCTGGCCAGGCGGCGAGGGGCTAGGGGAGGGACTGTCGGTCACGGGGTGGGTCCTTGGCGGGCGGGCGCTGTGTGCGAATGATCCGGGGTATCCATGAGGATGGCAAGGTTTTAGCTGCGATCCACGACAGGCTGTTTACTTCAGCCGGTCGGCCACCCCTACACAGATGGCCATGATCAGCTTCAGTTCCTTCTGCACCGTGCTGGCCGATACTTGCAACTGCTCGGCGATTTCCAGGTAGCTGGCGCCATGCAGGCGGCTGAGGATGAAGATGCGTTGCTGGCGCTCGGTCAATTGCGCAAGGCTGATGCTCAGGCGCTTGAGCAGCCGTTCGGCGTGGGCGGCGTCTTCGGCGCTGCTGCTGGGGGCGGCAACGTTGTGCAGGATCTGCTCGGGCACATCGTCGACCAGGTTGCGCGACTGCGCCCGGCGCGCGCGCAGGTGATCGAGGGCGAGGTTGCGCGCGGTCTGGAACACGAAGGGTTCCAGGTGCTCGATAGGGCGTTCGCCGAGGGCGCGGGTCACCCGCAGGTAGGTCTCCTGCAACAGGTCTTCGGCAGTGCTGGGGTTATCCACCATGCGCTGCAGGGTGCGCAGCAGGCTGACCCGCTGGGCAAGGAAAACGGTGTTGAACCGGGACTGACTCACTGCGGTACTCGACCAATGCGTGGCGAATGATAATGCTTATCATCAACGCGCAGGTCAAGTACTGACGCTATCTGTGGGAGCGGGCTTGCCCCGCGATTGCCAGTCCGGGCACTGGACTTGTATCGGTTGGGCTGGCCCTATCGCGGGGCCAGCCCGCTCCTGCGAGGGGGTGATTTTAGCGGGCGTTGCACAGCGCCAGGCAGTTATCCAGCATGCGGTTGGAGAAGCCCCATTCGTTGTCGTACCAGGCCAGCACCTTGAGCATGCGCCCATTGGACCGGGTATGGTTGGCATCGAAGATCGACGACAGCGGGTTGTGGTTGAAGTCGCAAGATACCAGCGGCAGGCTGTTGTAGCCGAGCACCTTGGAGTGTCGGCTGGCTTCCTTGAACAGTGCATTGACGGCCTCGGCGCTGGCCTCGCGCTCAAGGTTGACGGTGAGGTCGACCAGCGACACGTTGATCACCGGCACCCGTACGGCCATGCCCGTGAGCTTGCCGGCCAGTTCCGGCAGCACCAGGCCCACGGCTTCGGCGGCACCGGTCTTGCTCGGGATCATCGACTGGGTCGCGGAACGTGCGCGGAACGGGTCGCTGTGGTAGACGTCGGTGAGGTTCTGGTCATTGGTGTAGGCGTGGATGGTGGTCATCAGCCCCTGCTCGATGCCGAACTCACGGTGCAGCACCTGGGCCAGCGGTGCCAGGCAATTGGTGGTGCACGAAGCGCTGGAGATGATCTGGTGCGAAGGGCGCAGGATGTCGTGGTTGACCCCATACACCACGGTAGCGTCAGCGCCCTTGGCCGGTGCCGAGATAATGACTTTGCCAGCCCCGGCAGTAAGATGGGCGGCGGCCTTGGCGCGCTCGGTGAACAAGCCGGTGCACTCGAACACCACATCGATGGCTTCGGCTTTCCACGGCAGTTCCGCCGGGTTGCGGATCGCACTGACTGCGATGCGATCGCCGTTGACGGTAATGCTCTCGTGATCGGATTCGACCGTGGCGGCAAAGCTGCCATGGACGCTGTCGTATTTGAGCAGGTGGGCGTTCATTGCACTGTCGCCCAGGTCATTGATGGCGACGACCTGCAGGTCCTGGCGATAGCCTTGGGTATAGAGTGCGCGGAGGATGTTGCGGCCGATGCGGCCAAAGCCATTGATTGCGATACGAAGGGTCATGGAGCTACCTCTGGCAGAACGGGTAAAGCCCGTGGCAATTGAAGTTTTGCTTCACTGCATCTGATTTTGTTGTTGGAATTACAAGATTATTCGTAAAAAAATAGAAAACAAGCCTTTTTGCTGGCAGTATTTTATTTAATCTACAACGAGCGATCGGCCAAGCCGTTCCTCCCGCAACGCATCGCCCCTGCCATTGAGCCTAGGCCGCGATCGTTGTTAAGGGAAACCGCCGCAGAGGTCGCAACCACCGTTAGCCTGGAGTCCAGTACATGCATCCGCGCATTCTTGAGGTCACCCAACGGCTGATCGCCCGCAGTCGCCCCACCCGTGAACGCTACCTTGAGCTGATTCGCGGGGCCGCCAGCGACGGGCCGATGCGCGCCAAGTTGCAGTGTGCCAACTTCGCTCACGGTGTGGCCGGTTGCGGCAGTCAGGACAAGCAGAGCCTGCGGCTGATGAACGCGGCCAACGTCGCCATCGTCTCCGCCTACAACGACATGCTCTCGGCGCACCAGCCCTACGAGCACTACCCCGAACAGATCAAGCAGGCGTTGCGCGATATCGGCTCGGTCGGCCAGTTCGCCGGTGGCGTGCCGGCCATGTGCGATGGTGTCACCCAGGGTGAGCCGGGCATGGAACTGGGCATCGCCAGCCGCGAAGTGATCGCCATGTCCACCGCCATTGCCCTGTCGCACAACATGTTCGACGCAGCGCTGATGCTGGGTATCTGCGACAAGATCGTTCCCGGCCTGTTGATGGGCGCGCTGCGCTTCGGTCACCTGCCGACCATTTTCGTTCCGGGCGGGCCGATGCCGTCGGGCATCTCCAACAAAGAGAAAGCCGACGTGCGCCAGCGTTACGCCGAAGGCAAGGCCAGCCGCGAAGAGCTGCTGGAGTCGGAGATGAAGTCCTACCACAGCCCCGGCACCTGCACTTTCTACGGTACCGCCAACACCAATCAGTTGCTGATGGAGGTGATGGGCCTGCACCTGCCGGGCGCCTCCTTCGTCAACCCCTATACGCCGCTGCGTGATGCCCTGACCACCGAGGCTGCGCAGCAGGTCACGCGCATGACCAAGGCCAGTGGCAACTTCATGCCACTGGGCGAGATCGTCGACGAGAAAGCCCTGGTCAACTCCATCGTTGCCCTGCATGCCACCGGCGGCTCGACCAACCACACCCTGCACATGCCGGCGATCGCCCAGGCCGCCGGCATCCAGCTGACCTGGCAGGACATGGCCGAACTCTCGGAAGTGGTGCCGACCCTGTCTCACGTCTATCCGAACGGCAAGGCCGACATCAACCACTTCCAGGCGGCGGGCGGCATGGCCTTGCTGATCCGTGAACTGCTCGATGCCGGTTTGCTTCATGAAGACGTCAACACCGTCGCCGGCCACGGCTTGCGTCGCTATACCCAGGAGCCGTTTCTTGAGGAGGGCAAGCTGGTCTGGCGCGAAGGCCCGTCGACGAGCCTCGATGAGGCGATCCTGCGCCCGGTGGCACGGGCGTTTTCGCCTGAAGGCGGCCTGCGGGTCATGGAAGGCAATCTCGGTCGTGGGGTGATGAAGGTGTCTGCGGTGGCTCCCGAGCATCAGGTGGTTGAAGCGCCGGCGCTGGTGTTCCATGACCAGCAGGCGCTGGCCGATGCCTTCCAGGCCGGGGCGCTGGAGCGCGATTTCGTCGCCGTAATGCGTTTTCAGGGCCCGCGCTGCAACGGCATGCCCGAGCTGCACAAGATGACGCCATTCCTGGGGGTGCTGCAGGATCGCGGCTTCAAGGTAGCGCTGGTGACTGATGGGCGCATGTCCGGCGCTTCGGGGAAAATCCCGGCGGCCATTCATGTCTGCCCAGAAGCCTTCGACGGTGGCCCGTTGGCGCGCCTGCGCGATGGCGATATCGTCCGCGTCGATGGTGTCGCCGGGACCCTGACGGTCAAGCTCAGCACCGAGGAACTTGCCGACCGTGAACTGCCCGCAGCACCGACCGGTAACGACCTGGGGTGCGGCCGTGAGCTGTTTGGTTTTCTGCGTACCGCCCTGAGCCCGGCAGAGAAGGGTGCCAGCGCCTTCACCTCGGCCCTGGAGACGCTCAAATGAAGCGCGCACTGGTCGGCGATATCGGTGGCACCAATGCCCGTTTTGCCCTCTGGGAAGACAACCGCATGCATGCGGTGCAGGTCTTTGCCACGGCCGACTACACCAGCCCGGAACAGGCCATTGGCGCCTACCTTGCAGGTCAGGGGCTTGAGCGCGGCGAGCTGGGTGCGGTGTGCCTGGCGGTGGCCGGGCCGGTCGACGGCGATGAATTTCGCTTTACCAACAACCACTGGCGCCTCAGCCGTCAGGCGTTCTGCAAGACCTTGCAGGTCGAGCGCTTGCTGCTGATCAACGACTTCACCGCAATGGCCTTGGGCATGACCCGGCTGCAGCCGGGCGAATACCGGAGCGTTTGCCCAGGTACGCCGGATGCCAGCCGCCCGGCGGTGGTGATCGGCCCGGGTACCGGCCTTGGTGTCGGTACCTTGCTCAGCCTTGGTGACGAGCACTGGATCGCCTTGCCGGGCGAGGGCGGGCATGTCGACCTGCCGGTGGGCAATGCCCGCGAAGCGCAGATTCGCCAGCAGATCGAAAACGAAATCGGTCACGTCAGCGCCGAAACCGTGCTCAGCGGCGGCGGCTTGCTGCGTTTGTACCAGGCCATCTGCGTCCTGGATGGCCAGCCGGCAACGTTGCAGAGCCCGGCGGCAATCACCGATGCGGCCCTGGCCGGCGAGCCGCTGGCGCTGGCGGTGATCGAGCAGTTCTGTCGTTTTCTTGGCCGGGTGGCAGGCAACAATGTGCTGACCCTGGGTGGGCGCGGCGGAGTGTTTATCGTCGGCGGCATCATTCCGCGCTTTGCCGAGCTGTTTCTGGCCAGCGGCTTTGGCGCCAGCTTTGCCGACAAGGGCTGCATGAGTGGCTACTTAAAGGATGTCCCGGTATGGTTGGTCACCGCTGAATTCTCCGGCTTGCTCGGCGCCGGCGTGGCCTTGCAGCAAGCCGGCTGACAGGTTCGGTGGGAGCGGGCTTGCCCCGCGAAACCCTCACCCTGATCCACAAGGAGTGATGCGTGAGCAAGTCGATACTGATGGTCGACGATGACCAGGACATTCGTGAGCTGCTGCAGACCTACCTGAGCCGCGCCGGTTTCAGTGTCCAGGCGGTGGCCGACGGGCGCAGCTTTCGCCAGGCCCTGGACGCCAGCGATTGCGACCTGGTGATCCTCGATGTGATGCTGCCCGATGAAGACGGCTTCAGCCTTTGCCGTTGGGTGCGCCAGCATCCGCGCCTGGCCCAGGTGCCGATCATCATGCTCACCGCCAGCTCCGACGAGGCCGACCGGGTTATCGGCCTGGAGCTGGGCGCCGACGACTACCTGGGCAAACCCTTCAGCCCGCGGGAACTGCAAGCGCGGATCAAGGCCTTGCTGCGCCGTGCCGGGTTTGGCCAGGAGCGCCATGGCAGTGATGTGCTGGCCTTTGACGATTGGCGCCTGGATACCATCAGCCATCGCTTGTTCCACCGCGATGGTGAAGAGGTGATCCTGTCCGGGGCCGACTTCGCCTTGCTCAAGCTGTTTCTCGATCACCCGCAACAAATCCTCGACCGCGACACCATCGGCAATGCCACCCGTGGCCGTGAGCCGATGCCGCTGGACCGCATCGTCGACATGGCCGTCAGCCGCCTGCGCCAGCGCTTGCGCGACAACGAAAAACCGCCACGGCTGATTCGTACCGTGCGCGGCAGTGGCTACCTGCTGGCGGCCAGCGTTGCGCCCGCACACTGACGGGCGCTTGCGCCTGCGGCTGCCCCGCTCGTTGCTGGGGCGCATGCTGCTGTTGACCCTGCTGGTGGTGTTGCTGGCGCAAGGCTTGTCGAGCCTGATCTGGTTGTCGCAACTGCGCGCCAGCCAGATGGAAGGCCTGGTCGCCAGCGCACGCAGCCTGGCCCATTCGATGAGTGCCAGCGTCAGTTACTTTCGCTCGCTGCCAGTGGCCTACCGGCCGATGGTGCTCGACCAGTTGCGCAGCATGGGCGGCACCCGTTTTGTCGTGACCCTCAACGACAAGCCGCTGGACATGCAGGTGCTGACCGTCACGCCGCGCAAGGCTGCGGTGATCGATGCGGTCGGCGAGGTGTTGCACCAGCGTCTTGGCGCACAGCTGGAAATCTCTATCCAGTTCGTCAGCCCGCAGGAGCTGCGCATCTTCAATAGCGGGCTGAAACTCGATGAATTGCCGCGCTCCTGGGCCCACTATGCGCTGACCCTGGAGCCGATCAATCCGCCGGTGCTGGTGACCCAGATCCGCCTCGATGAAGACGAATGGCTGTACATCGCCTCGCTGCTGCCCGAGCCCTATACCAGCCTCGAAGAACAGGGCCTGCCCAGCCAGCAGCTGTGGTTCATCGTGCTGACCAGTTCATTCTTGCTGCTGTTCATCGGCCTGTTGGTGCATTGGCAGAGCCGCCCGCTCAAGCGCCTGGCCCTGGCCGCGCGGGAGATGTCGCTGGGGGCTGATGTCGAGCCGGTCACCGAAGGCGGGGGCAGCGAGGTGGAGGAGGTGGGGCGGGCCTTCAACGCCATGCGCGAGCGCATCAGCCGCTACCTGACCGAGCGCAGCCAGTTGTTCAGCGCCATCTCACACGATCTGCGCACGCCGATCACGCGCTTGCGCCTGCGGGTCGAACTGCTTGAAGACGAGCAAGTGCAGGCCAAGTTCGGTCGCGACCTCGATGAGCTGGAGATGCTGGTCAAGGGCGCACTGCAGTGCGTGAAAGACACCGATATCCACGAGAACATCGAGCCGATCGATCTCAACCAGGTGCTTGATTGCCTGGTCGAGCCGTACCTGGGCAGTGGCCAGATCACCCTGGAGGGCCGCGCCCTGGCGCCGTATCCCGGCAAGCCGCTGGCGCTCAAGCGCTGTATCGGCAACCTGATCGACAATGCCCTCAAGTACGGTGAGCGCGCCCACCTGCGGATTTTCGACAGCGACAGCGGCTTCGTCCTGCAGGTCGATGACGAAGGCCCGGGCGTGCCCGAGCAGCGCCTGGAGCAGGTGTTCGAGCCGCATTTTCGCCTGGCCGGGCAGCAGCAGGGCTACGGCCTGGGCCTGGGCATCGCGCGCAACATCGCCCACAGTCACGGCGGCGAAGTAAGCCTGCGCAACCTGCGTGAAGGCGGCTTGCGGGTGAGTTTGAGCCTGCCGCGCAGCAGTGATTGAGCGCCTGTCTGAGCGAATGTCACCGCTTGGTGACATTCGCGCATCCCTTCGTTACCTCCGGCGCCTGTGCCGCTGGTTAGACTCCGATGCAAGCGCAAGCACCACGACTTGCACCTGCATAACAACAAGAAAAGGTTCCTCTCGATGAATGCGATCAATCGCCTCGCCGCTGCTATTTCCGTTGCCTGCTTGTTGCCCCTGAGCGCTGTTGCTGCCGATAAGGGTACGGTTGAAGTCACCCATTGGTGGACCTCCGGTGGTGAAGCGGCGGCCGTGAAAACCCTCAGGGAACAAGTCGAGAAAGACGGCTTTACCTGGAAGGACAATGCCGTCGCCGGTGGCGGTGGTGCAGCGGCCATGACCGTGCTGAAGACGCGCGCCGTCGCCGGCAATCCACCGGGTGCCGCACAGATCAAGGGCCCGGACATCCAGGAATGGGGCTCGCTGGGCTTGCTCACCAATCTTGATGATGTTGCCAAGGCCAATAACTGGGACGCCCTGCTGCCGCCGAAAGTCGCCCAGATCATGCAGTACGACGGCCACTATGTGGCGGTGCCGGTGAACATCCACCGGGTCAACTGGCTGTGGATCAACCCGCAGGTGTTCGACAAGGCCGGGGCCAAGGTGCCGACCACCCTCGATGAACTGTTCGTTGCCGCCGACAAACTCAAGGCCGCAGGCTTCGTTGCTTTGGCCCATGGCGGCCAGCCGTGGCAGGACAGCACCGTGTTCGAGGACCTGGTGCTGAGCATCCTCGGGCCCCAGGGCTATCACAAGGCCTTCGTCGACCTGGATGAAAGCACCCTGACCGGCGCCAAGATGGTCGAGGTGTTCAAGACCCTGCAACGCCTGGGCACTTACATGGACGCCAACCGCGCCGGGCGTGACTGGAACATCGCCGCCGCCGAGGTCATCAACGGCAAGGCCGGCATGCAGATCATGGGCGACTGGGCCAAGAGCGAATGGACCGCCGCCGGCAAGGTGGCGGGCAAGGATTACCAGTGCGTAGCCTTCCCCGGTACCCAGGGCAGCTTTGCCTATAACATCGATTCGCTGGCGATGTTCAAGCTCAAGAACGACAACGACATCAAGGCGCAGAACGACCTGGCCAAGGTCGCCCTGGAACCGCAGTTCCAGACGGTGTTCAACCAGAACAAGGGTTCCCTGCCGGTGCGCCAGGACATGGACATGAGCCAGTTCGACGCCTGCACGCAGAAGTCGGCGGTGGACTTCAAGGAAGCGGAAAAAGGTGACGGCCTGCAACCGAGCATGGCCCACAACATGGCGACCACCCTGGCGGTGCAAGGGGCGATCTTCGATGTTGTCACCAACTTCTTCAACGACCCGAAAGCCGACCCGGCGACGGCGGTCAAGCAACTGAGTTCGGCGATCAAGTCGGCCAAGTGATGGGTTGATGTGGGGGCGGGCTTTCGGGCCTCTTCGCGGGGCAAGCCCGCTCCCACAGGCCCGCGATTGCCTCCACACGAGACATTCCTGATGAGCACTGTTGCCACACTCAACAAGGCCTCACCCCTGGACGCCCTGCAGCGCTGGCTACCGAAACTGGTACTGGCGCCGAGCATGCTGATTGTCCTGGTCGGCTTTTACGGCTATATCCTCTGGACCTTCGTCCTGTCCTTCACCAACTCAAGCTTCATGCCCAGCTACAAATGGGTGGGCTTTGCGCAATACGCGCGGCTGATGGAGAACGATCGCTGGTGGGTGGCCAGCAAGAACCTGCTGTTGTTCGGCGGTATGTTCATCGCAATCAGCCTGGTGGTCGGTGTGCTGCTGGCGGTGCTGCTCGACCAGCGCATTCGCCGTGAAGGCTTTATTCGCACCGTCTACCTGTACCCCATGGCACTGTCGATGATCGTTACCGGCACCGCCTGGAAGTGGCTGCTCAACCCCGGCCTGGGCCTGGACAAGATGCTCCGCGACTGGGGTTGGGAGGGCTTTCGCCTGGACTGGCTGGTGGACCCCGAGCGGGTTGTCTACTGCCTGGTGATCGCTGCGGTGTGGCAGGCCTCGGGCTTTGTCATGGCGTTGTTCCTGGCCGGCCTGCGCAGTGTCGACCAGTCGATCATCCGCGCAGCGCAAGTCGATGGCGCCAGCCTGCCGAGCATCTACCTGCGCATCGTCCTGCCGAGTTTGCGGCCAGTATTTTTCAGCGCACTGATGATCCTGGCGCACATCGCGATCAAGAGTTTCGACCTGGTCGCGGCCATGACCGCAGGCGGCCCCGGCTATGCCTCGGACCTGCCGGCGATGTTCATGTATTCCTTCACCTTCAGCCGCGGGCAGATGGGCATGGGCTCGGCCAGCGCGATCCTGATGCTCGGCGCGATCCTGTCGATCCTGGTGCCGTACCTGTATTCGGAACTGAGGAACAAGCGCCATGACTAGGTCCCTCGCTCCCCGCTCGTTGAGCTTCAGTCGCCTGGCCATCTACTCGACGTTGATCCTGGCCTGCGCGCTGTACCTGATCCCGCTGATCGTGATGCTGCTGACCAGCTTCAAGTCGCCGGAGGACATCCGTACCGGCAACCTGTTGAGCTGGCCCGAAGTGATCACCGGCATTGGCTGGATCAAGGCCTGGGACACCGTGGGTGGTTACTTCTGGAACTCGGTGAAGATCACCGTGCCGGCGGTGGTGATCTCGACCCTGCTCGGCGCGCTCAATGGCTATGTACTGTCGATGTGGCGCTTTCGGGGCTCGCAGCTGTTCTTCGGCTTGTTGCTGTTCGGCTGCTTCCTGCCGTTCCAGACTGTGCTGCTGCCAGCCTCGTTCACCCTCGGCAAGCTCGGCCTGGCGAGCACCACCACGGGCCTGGTGCTGGTGCACATCGTCTATGGCCTGGCCTTCACCACGCTGTTTTTCCGCAACTACTACTGCAGCGTGCCGCAGGCCCTGGTCAGTGCGGCGCGGCTCGATGGCGCAGGGTTTTTCACCATCTTCGGACGCATCCTGCTGCCGATGTCGGTGCCGATCATCATGGTCTGCCTGATCTGGCAGTTCACCCAGATCTGGAACGATTTTCTGTTCGGCGTGGTGTTCGCCAGCGGCGATGCCCAACCGATCACCGTGGCCCTGAACAACCTGGTCAACACCAGCACCGGGGTCAAGGAATACAACGTCGACATGGCGGCGGCGATGATCGCCGGGTTACCGACCCTGTTGGTCTATGTGCTGGCTGGCAAGTATTTCCTGCGCGGGCTCACGGCCGGCGCGGTCAAGGGGTAAACAACAATGGCAACGCTTGAACTGCGCAACGTCAACAAGAGTTATGGCAACGGTCTGCCGGATACCCTGAAGAGCATCGAACTGTCGATCGACTCGGGCGAGTTTCTGATTCTGGTCGGCCCGTCCGGTTGCGGCAAATCGACCTTGATGAACTGTATCGCCGGCCTCGAACAGATCAGCGGCGGGGCGATCCTGGTGGACGATGCCGACATCAGTGGCATGAGCCCCAAGGACCGCGACATCGCCATGGTGTTTCAATCTTACGCGCTGTACCCGACCATGAATGTGCGCGACAACATCGCCTTCGGTCTGAAAATGCGCAAGATGCCTGCCGCCGCGATCGATGAAGAAGTGGCGCGGGTGGCCAAGCTGCTGCAGATCGAGCATCTGCTAACGCGCAAGCCTGGCCAGCTTTCCGGTGGCCAGCAGCAGCGCGTGGCCATGGGCCGGGCACTGGCGCGGCGACCGAAGATCTACCTGTTCGACGAGCCACTGTCCAACCTCGACGCCAAGCTGCGGGTGGAGATGCGCACCGAAATCAAGCTGATGCACCAGCGCCTGAAGACCACCACGGTGTACGTCACCCACGACCAGATCGAGGCGATGACCCTGGGTGACAAGGTGGCGGTGATGAAGGACGGACTGATCCAGCAGTTCGGTACCCCGCAGCAGATCTACAACGACCCGGCCAACCTGTTTGTGGCCAGTTTCATCGGCTCGCCACCGATGAACTTCATTCCCCTGCGCCTGCAGCGCAAGGACGGCCGCCTGCTGGCCCTGCTCGACAGTGGTCAGGCGCGTTGCGAGCTGCCCCTGGGCTTCAATGTGCCTGGCCTGGAGGAGCGTGAAGTGATCCTTGGTGTTCGCCCGGAACAGATTGCCCTGGCCCCGGCTCAAGCCAACGGCCTGCCGAGCATTCGCGCCGAGGTGCAGATCACCGAGCCCACCGGGCCGGACCTGCTGGTATTCGTCACTCTCAACCAGACCAAGGTCTGCTGCCGCATGGCACCGGATGTGCCAACCCAGGTGGGTGACACCCTGAACCTGCAGTTCGATCCGGCGCGGGTATTGCTGTTCGATGCCGCCAGCGGTGAGCGCCTGGGCGTCGTGGCGCCGCAGGCCGGCAAGGACAATGTTGCCCAATTCAAGGGGCGCTGAATTCGTTATAGAGCGTAGAACCCCATCGAGAACAATAAAACGAGGAAACAAGGGATGGATCACTTCAAGCGTATAAAGCCACTGGCGCCGTTGACCCTGTTGGCGGCCTTGGGCGTCAGTTGCGGGGCGCAGGCGGCCGATGCCTTTGCTCCAGAGTCGCAATGGATGACCGGCGACTGGGGCGGCACCCGTACCGAACTGCTGGAAAAGGGTGTTGACATCAAGATCGATTACGTCGGTGAAGTCGCTGGCAACCTCAATGGTGGCTTCAACGACGACAAGACCGCGCGCTACAGCGATCAGTTCGGCCTGGGGGCGGCACTGGATCTGCAGAAACTGCTGGGCTGGGATAACACCCAGGCCAAGATCCAGCTGACCAACCGAAACGGCGAGAGCTTGTCCAATGACCGGATTGGCGATCCGCGTGCCGGTATGTTGAGCTCTTCGCAGGAGGTCTACGGTCGTGGCCATATGGTCCGCCTGACCCAGCTGTGGATTCAGCATCAGTTCTTCGATAACAAACTCGACGTGAAAGCCGGTTACTTCGGTGAAGGCGAAGACTTCAACACCTTCCCCTGCGAGTTCCAGAACCTGGCGTTCTGTGGCTCCCAGGTGGGTAACTGGGCGACCAATATCTGGTACAACTGGCCGGTCAGTCAGGCGGCGATTCGGGTCAAATACAACATCAATGACGAGCTCTACGCGCAAGTCGGCGCGTACAACCAGAACCCGTCGCAACTGGAACATGGAAACGGCTTCAAGCTCAGCGGTAGTGGCACTGCCGGTACCGTTTTGCCGGTCGAACTGGTCTGGTCGCCCAAGCTCAACAGCCTGCCGGGTGAATACCGTGTGGGTTACTACAAGAGCACAGCCGACGCCAGCGATGTGCGCGAGGACGCCAACGGTCAGGACGCTGTGACCAGCGGTAACGGTTATCGCGTGCATGACAGCAAGCATGGCTACTGGTTTGTCGCGCAACAGCAACTCACCACCCACAACGGCGATGCCAGCCGTGGCCTGCACATCGCGGCGAATGCCACGTTCCACGACAAGGACACCAACTTCATCGACAACTATCAGTCGTTGATGTTCGTGTACAAGGGGCTGTTCGACGCACGTCCAAAGGATGACTTGGGCATCGGTTTCGCCCGTATCCATGTCAACGACGACGTGAAGAAAAATGCTGAGCTGCTCAATGCCTCCGCCGGCATCAGCAACTACGACGACGCGAACTTTGTGCCGATCCAGAAGACTGAATACAACTACGAAATCAACTATGGCTTCCACGTGACCAACTGGCTGACCGTACGCCCCAACCTGCAATACATCACCCACCCGGGCGGGGTGGATAAGGTGGATAACGCGCTGGTCGCCGGGTTGAAAATTCAGTCGTCGTTCTGAGGCAATATGTTGTAAATTTACGCATATTGCGCACCCATCGCGGGGCCTGTGGGAGCGGGCTTGCCCCGCGATGGGGCCCTCACTAACAACAAGAGTCTCACGCCATGCCAGAGCACCCGCTACAACGTTTCTTCACCTCGCAGCGGCCGCGGCCGACCTTCGAGTGGGAGCGTTACCAGCAGCGCGACGTGCTGATCATCGATCACCCGCAATGCCAGGCGGTCTTCAGCCGCCAGGGTGCGCAGTTGCTGCACTTCCAGCCCCAGGGCGAGCGCCCGTGGCTGTGGTGTGCGGCGCAGTGGCCGCAAGTCGGCGCCATCCGTGGTGGTGTGCCGGTGTGTTGGCCCTGGTACGGCCGCCATCCTAGCGAAGACATGTGGCCGGCCCACGGTTGGGCGCGCCTGCTCGACTGGAAACTGATCGACAGCAGCGAAGATACCGACGGTGTGACCCTCAAGTGGCGTCTGCAGCTGTGCGACTGGCAGGTCGACCTGCTGGCCAGGCTGGGCAAGCGCATGGAGTTGCAACTGAGTACCGAGCATCAGGACAGTCAGCCGTGTCAGTTGAGTCATGCTCTGCTAGCTTACTGGCGTATTAGTGACGTTTCTGAGATAGCGCTATCTGGGCTAGAAAACATTGACGGTTACGACCGTTTGAACCGTCAGGCCTGTCGCCAGAAGGGCGCCTTGAAGGTCTACGGTGGCTGCCAGCGGGTGTTCCCCCATGCGGCGACCCTGCAGTTGCACGATCCGGCCTGGCAGCGCCAGTTATGCATCGATACCGGTGACAGCGAAGACACCGTGGTCTGGCATCCCGGCAGCCGGCCGTTGATGGGCGTCAGCGGCAGCGAAACCCTGGGGTTCGTCTGTGTCGAGGCGGCCAGTGGCAGCAGTGACAGCCTGAGCCTGGCGCCGGGTGAGCAGGCGCACCTGCGGCTGCAGGCGCAGATGCTCAGTTGAGCTCGTCGTCAATCGGGTAGCGGCTGGCGTTGAGGCTTTCCTTGATCTTGCGCAGGTGCGGCTGGAAGTCGACGCCGCGGCGCAGGGTCATGCCGGTGGCCAGCACGTCGAGCACGGTCAGCTGGATGATCCGCGAGGTCATCGGCATATAGATGTCGGTGTCTTCGGGCAGCGGGATGTTCAGGCTCAGGCTGCTGGCCTTGGCCAGAGGCGAGTCGGCAGCGGTCAGGCCGAGCACCGAGGCGCCGTTCTCGCGGGCCAGGCGGGCGACTTCGACCAGCTCGCGGGTGCGTCCGGTGTAGGAGATGATCACGAACAGCTCGCCGGTGTGGGCCACCGACGCCAGCATGCGCTGCATCAGCACATCGGCATGGGCAGACACCGCCAGGTTGAAGCGAAAGAACTTGTGCTGGGCATCCAGGGCTACCGGGGCCGAGGCACCCAGGCCAAAGAAGTGGATCTGCCGGGCCTGGATCAGCATGTCGACGGCGCGGCTGACCAACTGCGGATCAAGCTGCTGGCAGGCACTGTCCAGCGAGGCGATGGCGCTGCCGAAGATCTTCTGGGTATAGGAGGCCGGATCATCGTCGGCTTCCACCGCCCGGCTGACATAGGCGGCACCACTGGCCAGGCTCTGAGCCAGTTGCAGCTTGAGCTCGGGGTAGCCGCTGACGCCGAACGAACGGCAGAAGCGGTTGACCGTCGGCTCGCTGACCTTGGCCGCCTGGGCCAGGGCGGCAATGCTGAAGCGGGTGGCTTGCTGAGGGTTGAGCAGGATGACTTCGGCGACTTTGCGCTCAGCCTTGTTCAGCTCTTCGAGGCGGCCCTGGATCTGCTCCAGGAGGTTTCGCACGCGGTCCATGGGTGTTTTCCTTGGGTCGTTGAGACAGCCGGCTGGTGACAGCAGCGGGCTTTTGACACGGTGGCCTATCGTACTGATGGCATGGATGGCACACCACTTGAATCTGTCTGCTTGGTAAAATGTTGTGGTTTTTACTACATTATCTCTTGAAAACTGCGATTGAAAACGGTATTCCTAGGTCAACTTGATAAAAGAACCAACATCATGGCGTCGATCAGCGTAGAACCCTGCACCTTTGCCCTGTTTGGCGCCCTTGGCGACCTGGCCTTGCGCAAGCTGTTTCCGGCGCTGTACCAGCTTGACCGCGCCGACCTGCTGCACGCCGACACCCGGGTGCTGGCCCTGGCCCGCGAGGCGGGCAGTGTCGATGAGCACCTGGCGTCAATCGAGGCGCACCTGCAGGAGTTCGTGCCCGCCGGGCAGATCGAGGCGCCGGTGCTGCAACGCTTTCTTGCCCGCCTGAGCTACCTGCACGTGGATTTTCTCAAGGCCGAGGACTACCAGGCCCTGGCCGAGCGGGTCGGTAGCGACAGCCAGTTGATCGCCTATTTCGCCACCCCCGCGGCAGTGTATGGCGGTATCTGCGAAAACCTCGACAAAGCCGGCCTCAGTGCCCGTACTCGGGTGGTGCTGGAAAAGCCCATCGGCCATGACCTGGAATCCTCGCGACGGGTCAATGATGCTGTGGCTCAGTTTTTCCCGGAAAACCGCGTCTACCGCATCGACCATTACCTGGGCAAGGAGACGGTACAGAACCTCATTGCCCTGCGCTTTGCCAACAGCTTGTTCGAAACCCAGTGGAACCAGAACTCGATTTCCCATGTGGAAATCACCGTCGCCGAAAAGGTCGGAATCGAAGGGCGCTGGGGTTACTTCGACAAGGCCGGGCAACTGCGCGACATGATCCAGAACCATCTGTTGCAGCTGCTCTGCCTGATTGCCATGGACCCGCCAAGCGACCTTTCCGCCGACAGTATCCGCGACGAGAAGGTCAAGGTGCTCAAGGCCCTGGCGCCGATCAAGGGCGAAGGCCTGAGCACCCAGGTGGTGCGTGGCCAGTACATTGCCGGTTACAGCGAAGGCAAGCCGGTGCCCGGTTACCTGGAAGAAGACAACGCCAACGCCCAGAGCGACACTGAAACCTTCGTCGCCCTGCGCGCCGATATCCGCAACTGGCGCTGGGCCGGCGTGCCGTTCTACTTGCGTACCGGCAAACGCATGCCGCAAAAACTGTCGCAGATCGTCATCCATTTCAAGGAAACCCCGCACTACATCTTTGCCCCGGAACAGCGATTGCAGATCGGCAACAAGCTGATCATTCGCCTGCAGCCGGACGAGGGTATTTCCTTGCGGGTGATGACCAAGGAGCAGGGCCTGGATAAAGGCATGCAACTGCGCAGCGGGCCGTTGCAGCTGAATTTTTCCGATACCTGGCGCAGTGCGCGGATCCCCGATGCTTACGAGCGGTTGTTGCTGGAAGTGATGCGTGGCAATCAGAACCTGTTCGTGCGCAAAGACGAAATCGAATACGCGTGGAAGTGGTGCGATCAGTTGATTGCCGGCTGGAAGCAGTCGGGCGATGCGCCCAAACCTTATGCCGCCGGCTCCTGGGGGCCGATGAGCTCGATTGCACTGATTACCCGCGATGGGAGGTCCTGGTATGGCGATATCTGAACTGCAACTGCCGGCCAACGTCACGGCGCATGACTACAACGCGGCAGCGCCGCTGGCCGAAGGCTTGGCCAAGGACGTGGCAGCGCGCCTGAATGCCGCGATTGCGGCCAAGGGCCGGGCCACCCTGGTGGTCTCCGGTGGCCGTAGCCCGGTGGCATTCTTTACGGCGCTGATCAAGCAGCCGCTGGACTGGTCCAAGGTGCTGGTGACGCTTGCCGATGAGCGCTGGGTACCGGTGGAGCATGCCGACAGCAATGCCGGCCTGCTCAAGCGTCATCTGTTGATTGGCGCTGCTGCCAAGGCAACTTTCCTCAGCCTCTATCGCGCTGCTGGCAGCCTCGACGTCGCAGCGCTGGAAGCCGACCAGGCATTGGCCGAACTGCCGGGCATCGATGTTCTGGTGCTGGGCATGGGCGATGACGGTCATACCGCTTCGTTGTTCCCCAACAGCCCGAACCTTGTCGAAGGCCTTGATCCGCAGAGTTCTCGGCGCTGCCTGCCGATGCTGGCGCCAAGCGTGCCGCATCAGCGCCTGAGCATGACCCGCGCGCTATTGGCCAGCGCCGGGTTTACCGCCTTGTCGGTGCAAGGCCCGGGCAAACTCGCTACCCTGCGCGCCGCGCTGGCAGGCGATGACCTGGCGCAGATGCCGATTCGCGCCTTCTTGCAAGACCCTCTGGATATTTACTGGTGCCCATGAGCCAAGGATCCGCCGTTATGACCACGCATGAACTGAAACAGCCGGGAGCTTCCATGGCCGACAAGATTGCCCGGATCGATCAGATCTGCACCCAGGCGCGCATTCTGCCGGTGATCACCATCGCCCGCGAAGAAGACATCCTGCCGCTGGCTGATGCCCTGGCAGGCGGAGGCATCAAGACCCTGGAAGTGACCTTGCGCTCCTCCCATGGCCTCAAGGCCATCCAGGTGCTGCGCGAGCAGCGCCCCGAGCTGTGCATCGGTGCCGGCACCGTACTGGACCGCAGCATGTTTGCCGCCGTCCAGGCTGCTGGCGCGCAGTTCGTGGTCACCCCGGGCATTACCCAGGATTTGCTCGAGGCCGGTGTCGACAGCGACATCCCACTGCTGCCCGGCATCAGCACACCGTCGGAACTCATGATGGGCTATGCCCTGGGTTACCGGCGCTTCAAGCTGTTCCCTGCCGAGATCAGCGGCGGCGTGGCAGCCATCAAGGCCTACGGCGGCCCGTTTGGCGATGTGCGTTTCTGCCCCACGGGCGGCGTCAACCCGGGCAATGTGAAGCACTACATGGCGCTGCCCAACGTCATGTGCGTGGGCGGCACCTGGATGCTCGACAGCAGCTGGATCAAAAGCCGCGACTGGGCCCGTATCCAGGCCTGCAGCGCCGAGGCCCTGGCACTGCTGGACTGATCTGATTCGTTGTGTGCAACACGGCTTTACGGTGCGCTTGGTCGGTGCACCGTTTTTTTTTGCCGCTCAGAAACTGTCGCTGGTGCTGAAGCTGCCGCCCCCGCTACTGCTGGAGGTGGAGTAGTCGCTGGAGCTTGAGCTGGAACTGCTGGAGCCTGAGCTTGACCAGCTGAACGACGACGAGCTGCTGGAGGAGGACGTGCTACGCGGTACCAGGCGCCGGCCACTTTGCAGCAGGGTCTCCAAGGCATGCAGGCTGAGGTCGCGGGTCATGTAGTCGGCCAGCAGGCGATCGAAACCCAAACTGGTATGGAAGTTGTAGTCGCTGTCGCGGTAGTAGTCGGTACGCAACGCCCGCTCCAGTTCCTTGGCCCGCTCGTAGTCGCGCAGGGCGCGGTCATGCTGGTCGCGCAACTGCGGCAGGCGGTCCTGCACTTCCCGCAGGCGCGGGTACAGCTCCTTGAGCTGGGCGGCGATCCGGTCGTCGTTGCTGTCCGGGGTCTTTTGTACTTCCACCAGCAGTTGCTCGATGGTCTGTGCCTGCAGGCGTTCGGTGATGTTCTGGCGGATCCGCAGGTAGTGCGGGTCCTGCTTGCCGGCAAAGCTGGCCAACTGCTGGTGCTGCTCGTTGGCCCGGGCCTTGGCGGCGGCGATGTGTTTGTTCAGCGTGGTGTCTTGGCCGCTTAAAGGGTCCATCCCCGCCGCTGTTCGTGCCTGGGCCAGGCGTTGTTCGACAGTTTTCTGCAGCCCGGCAATCAGGGCCAGGCGCTCGCCTTGCAGTTCTTCGTTACGCGTTTGCATGGCGCGCAGTATCAGCTCGTTATTGCGGTTGCCCTGGAAGTTGACGCGCTTGGCCAGGGTGTTGTCGAGCCAGCGGTGGAGGAAGTTGTAGCGGTACTGCTCGGTGCCGTAATCACGCTTGAGCAGGTGGTAGTAGATCGGGTTGGCGCTGTAGGAGGGCAGCTTATCGACGCACTCCTGGCGGATCTCGGCGTAGCCGGTAACCGCCTCTTCGTTGGCCTCTTGCGCTGCCAGTAACTGTTCGCCCAGTTGGCGCCAGTCGGGTTCGAGCGCCAGTTGATCCTTGACCTGGCGGTCGATGTCTTCAATACGCACACGCACGCTGTGCTGCTCGGCCAACGAGGCGGCAATATCGCTTTCGACCCGGGCAAGGTCTGCGCGCAGCTGGGCTTCGGCGTCCTGGCGAGCCTGTAGTTGTAGCAAGGTGTCCTGGTCCAGTGCCGGGCGATGCTCAAGCTTGAGGGTTGCGATGTTGCTCAGCCGGGTGAGAATGTCCTGTTCCAGGCGCGCTTCCTGATCGCTCAGGGTCGACAGCAACTGCTCGGCGCTGCGCAACAAGGACTCGTTGTCGCGGGCGTTCTGCGCCACGGTGCTGGTGAGGGTAGTGGGGGTCATGTGTTCACCAGTCCATGATCATGTCAGGGTTGCTCGTGGTGCGCTGGTTAAAGCGCAGGGTCAGCGAGTTGGCAGCCTTGTTGCCCATCATGCGGTCATCGACATGGCCGTCGTCGAGCTTGTCTTCTTTGACCTTGAGGTATTCGGCCTGGCTGACTCGCACACCGAAGTAGCCGTTCCATTGCAGTTTGCCGGTTTCGGCACTGGTCACCGGTACTTCGACTCTGATGCCGGCCGGGTTGGTGGCCTCGACCACCACGAACCAGCTCTTGCCTTTGTCGGTGGCCTCGCCGCGGTTGCAACCGGCGGGGTCGTAGCAACGCTCCACCCCGGATTTGACGCCGGTGCGGTCGACGATCTGGATCGTCAGCGCTGCAGCGGCGAAGTCGAGCATCTGCTCCAGGTGGCGAAGTCGATAGTGGGTTTGAGTGGCCTCCCGAGCGTCCAGGCTGGTGTTGGCCTGAGCGAGTAACAGTTGCAGCTGCGTCCGATCGCCGGCACTCAGGGGCATGGCCTTGAGGCGCTGGGCTAACTGGTCGCGCAGGGCGATCTTTTCCAGCCAGTCGCCGGTTTCATCGATCTGCAAACGCAGTTGGCCGACATACCGGCTGGCGGCGGTCAGTGTTGAGTTATCTTTGACCTGCAGCAGTTGCTGGTCGGCCGAGCCGGCAAGCTCCTTGAGGTTGGGGAACTGCGCAAGGCCTTTCAGGTAGGTCGGCAGGGCCATGAGCCTGGCCAGTTCATCGCGCTGCTCGTAGATACCCTCTACCGTGGCAAAGGCGGAGCGCGTCGCGTACATGGAATCGCGGACCTGCTTGATCTGTGCTTCACGTTTCTCGACCAGGGCCTTGACGCTGTCGCGATTGGTCTTGTCGATGAACTGCGGCACATCGCTGGCGAAGGTTTGCGCAAGCGGCGGCAATGTTTGCCGGACTTCATCAAGAATACGGCCGACCGCAGCATCGGGTCGAGCTAATGCTTTTTGCTGCCACTGCTCAAGTTTCTCGTGCTTGAGCTGGATTTCGGCGCGCAGGTCTTCATCGTGCAGGCGCAGGTCGCGGGCACTGTTGTCGATCTCGATGGTGACGCCGCTGTCGTGGACCAGGCGCGTGCACTGGGTAATCAGCAGCGCAGCGATGATCGTCAGGAACAGCTTGAACAGTTGGCTGCGCGCCATCGACGCCTTGCTCAGCAGCTTTTGCCGCCAGCTCAAGGGCGGTTCTTCGAACATCAGGCGACGGGCGAAAAACTCGCGAACGCCCTGATCGATCAGCGCTTCGTCAAAGGCAATGTTATGGCTTTGGTAGTAGTCGCGAATACGCGCCGCAACATCGGCGCGGCGCTTGGGCAGGTTCAGGTGTTCCTGGACCTGCATGTGCTGGTGGCGCAATTCGTCGACGAACGCCATCGCTCCGAGCTGTTCGGAGAGTGGAATGCTGCTCATCAGGCTGCCTTGCTGAGCAGGGCGGCGAATTTACGCTTGGCATCCTCGACCGCCGCCGCGATGTCGCGCGAGGCATTGCTCGATTCGGCCCGGTAGGTTTCGGTGAGGCTGTGCATGTCGTTCTGGAACGACAGCGTGGCATCGGCCAGGGCGCGTACCGAATCGACTTTGATGGTCGAGCCATAGCTGGCCTTGACCGCCGCTTCGAGTTGCTGGTTGCCGGTGCTGCCCAGGGCTTCGAGGCCCTTGCTGATACCATCGGTGGTAGCGTTGAGGGTATGGGTCGCCTCGGCCAGGCCGCTGTTGGCAGTGAAGGAGACAGCCAGGCCGGTCAGTACCACTTCGTTGGTGGAGAAGAACGAGACCATGCGCTGGTACTGGCGCTCCTTGATCACGTGCACCTGGTTGATGCGGGCGAAGACCATTTCAGCGGTGTTGTAGCCGACCTTGAGGTCATCGGCGATGTCCTTGACGATCTGGTAGCGCTTGTCTTCATCCTGCAGGGCGCGTACGGCTTCGTCGCGGCGCAGTTCCAGCGCGGCGCGCTGGGCGGGCTCGGCCGTTTCGGCAGCGGCGACCTGCTGGTTGGCCTCGTTCAGGGCGGCGGTGCGCTGTTCCAGCGCCTGGCCGGCAATGGCCAGCACTTGCTGGGCTTCGACCTCGGCAGCTTTCATGGCCATGCGAAAGTCCATGTAGGACTCCAGGATCACCGTCTCGCGGCTGATTTGGTCGTTGGCCGACTTGCACACTTGCA
Organism: Pseudomonas tructae; assembly: GCF_004214895.1. NCBI lineage: Bacteria > Pseudomonadati > Pseudomonadota > Gammaproteobacteria > Pseudomonadales > Pseudomonadaceae > Pseudomonas > Pseudomonas tructae. The sequence goes on from NZ_CP035952.1 coordinate 1,484,134, forward strand.
GGTAGTTGTCGCGAATGTCGTTGAAGCGGCTGGGGATCGAACCACGGCGCACATTCATCCAGGCCAGTTTGAGCTTCTCCATGCTGTCCAGGCGCCCGTCGTCCATCCAGCCGGCCATGGCAGCAGCGTCTTCGCGGATCGAGGTAAAGCTCTGGGTGATGTCCATGAAGCGGGTGGAGATGTCCATGCCCTCGATCTGCTCGCGGACCATGCTGTTGAAGGCAGTGGATTGCTGCAGCACGGCGGCGATCGAGGTGACCTTGCTGCTGTCGTACTGCGCCACACGGTCGAGCAGTACCAGCACGGGGGCGTCTTGAGCCGGGCGCAGAAGATTGATGCCGATGGTGCGCAGGCTGCTCAGCGCGCGTTCGAGGTAGTTGCTCATCGAGTGTCCTTTCATGATGTGCGCTCAGCGCAAGGTAAGGCGAGGGGGGAGTATACCGGTGGGCCTGCAAGTTGACGGGAGATTTCCGTGTGTATAAACGAAAATTCCCCCCCCCCTTGTGAGGCTCGGGTATTTCAGTTTCAGCGTTGGCTGCTTTTTTGATCCGTCCTGTGCTTGAGGGAAAGTGCTCCCACTGCTGGAGCGGCGCACGCTATTGCTAGTCTCGATTGACTGAGTTCAATAGTAAAGGAGGGTGGCAATGGATGCTCAAGAGCAATCAATGTTGAAAGGTACCTACGCAATCGAAAGGCATTTGTTTGGTGGGGCAGATCTTAAAGCAGGAGGCTGGGTTCAGGGTCACACGGTAGTGGGCAAGATTTCTATAGGGAGGAGTGTCCTTGAATATTACACAAGGCCTATATATGCCTACCTCGTGTATTGCGGCATGATCAGGAGTAATGGGGAAGACGCTTTTTCACACTCACACGTCTGCAGTCGTGGGTTGAGTGCGCATTTTCTAACTTCATTGGGCCTGTCGTTTGAAGTTGACCCTGCGATTGAGCGTGTGAACGGCCTGTCCGAGATTGTCGGTGGTTTTGCGCCTGCCTCACTCTGGGGGGCGACTCATCAGCAATCCCAACAGCTTTATTTGAAGGGTATAGGCGACTTTGCTGTCTACCAGATGCACATGGCGTATGCGCATGCTCCGTACGCTAACGAAAACGCATTGGTCGAGCACAACCCCAAACTCGCCCGTCGCTTTGTCAAAATCAAAGATCAATCGATCCTGGTCTCTTCAATCGCCTTCGCTAATGTTTTTGCGATACAGCGCGAGTTCGCCATAGACCCTATGGGGTGGGAGACAGTGCAGGGGCTAGTGCTGGATGGGGCCAGGCAAGATCGTTGGCAGTTCGATGCACAGGCCTGTCAGTCAAGTAGCCACCGCTATTGAACGACCCATGGAATATGAGGGGGTACCTATGAGTGTTATCGATAAGAATGTGGTTGCTGAAATTCGCAACTTTCCGTACAAGAAAGGCAACTATGAAATTGAGAATTACCTGTTCGGCGAGCAAGACGAAGTCGTGCGCCCGGGTTGTCTGATGCTAGGCCCTACACTGCGCGGTGATATGGCAGTGGCGAAACGGACCTGGCAGACTTACAGTGTACCGGTCATGGCTTATCTTAGCCATTTGAATACGGTGCGCGTGCCGACCAAAGTAAAGCATACTCAAGAGGTGGCTGTGACTGAAGGCTATAGCCGTTCCTTTACCGCAACCTTGGAAACCGAGGTGAGTATAGGGGCTGGCTTTATAGTAGCGTGCGGCCTGAGCATCAAGGCGTCGATCGGTACTTCGCAGGGGATTTTTGGGACGACGGCACGCACTCAGAAGTTGGAAATAGAAGGGCCCGGTGTATTCAATGTATATCAGGTAAACATTGTGTATGCCCACTGTGTTACGTCTGCAGGCGAACTCGCCTCTCGGTTCAGGTACGCTAAAGTACTGGACGTCAAGGGCAGAAAAGACTTGTTCTTTCTCTCTTCGATTGCCACCGATACCGTCGTGCCGGTAGTTTCGGAGCACTCCGTCATGCCGGTAGGTTGGGAGGAAGCTCAAGTGGCGCTGCTGATGCAAGGATATGATCCTGAAATGAATGGCGGGCGCTTTGGTTTCGACTTCAGGGCGGGTGATTTGCCTGGCGGGCGTTATTGAGTAAGAAACACCAAGCACAAAAAAACCGCATCGACCGATGCGGTTTTTTTGTTCGTACCTTTTATGCTGCTTTCGCTGCCTGCTGGCTCAACGAGCGGTTCAGGGCGCTGAACAGGGCTTTGAAGCTGGCGGTGGTGATGTTTTCATCGATACCCACACCGTGCACCGGGCGGCCACCGGCCACACGCAGCTCGATGTAGGCCGCAGCCTTGGCGTTGGTGCCGGCGCCGATGGCATGCTCGTTGTAGTCCATGATCTCCACGGCGATCGGCAAACCGGCCACCAGGGCTTCGAGGGCGCCGTTGCCCTTGCCGCGCCAGTGCAGAGTGGTCTCGCCTTCACCGGCGACTTCCACTTCCACTGCACTGTTGCCGTTCTCTTCCTGCAGGCGGTGGCTGACCAGCGCGTACGGCGCGTTGGCTTGCAGGTACTCGCGGTGCAACAGCGAGTGGATCTGCTGGGCGGTCATTTCCAGGCCCAGGCGGTCGGTTTCACCTTGCACCACCTGGCTGAACTCGATCTGCATGCGCCGTGGCAGGCTGATGCCGTACTCCTGTTCGAGCAGGTAGGTGATGCCGCCCTTGCCCGACTGGCTGTTGACGCGGATCACCGCCTCGTAGCTGCGGCCGATGTCGGCCGGGTCGATCGGCAGGTATGGCACTTCCCACTTGGCGTCGTCTTTCTGCTGGGTGAAGCCTTTGCGGATGGCATCCTGGTGCGAGCCGGAGAATGCGGTGTGCACCAGGTCGCCCACGTACGGATGACGTGGATGCACGGCAATCTGGTTGCACTCCTCGACCACCTTGCGCACGCCGTCGATGTCGGAGAAATCCAGCTCAGGGTTGATGCCCTGGGTGTAGAGGTTCAATGCCAGGGTCACCAGGTCGACGTTGCCAGTACGTTCGCCGTTGCCGAACAGGCAGCCCTCGACGCGATCGGCGCCGGCCATCAGGCCCAGCTCGGTGGCGGCAACTCCGGTGCCACGGTCGTTGTGGGTGTGCAGGCTGATGATCACGCTATCGCGGCGGTTGACGTTACGGCCGAACCACTCGATCTGGTCGGCGTAGATGTTCGGCGTCGAGACTTCGACGGTGGCCGGCAGGTTGAGGATGATCTTGTGTTCAGGTGTCGGGTTCCACACCTCGATCACCGCATCGCAGACTTCCTTGGCGAACTCAAGCTCAGTGGCGCTGAAGGTTTCCGGTGAGTACTGGAAGGTCCACTGGGTGTGCGGCTGCTGGGCGGCATATTTGACGAACAGTTTCGCCGCGTTCACCGCGATGTCCTTGACGCCTTGCTTGTCCTGGTTGAAGACAATCCGGCGGAACGACGGGCTGGTGGCGTTGTACAGGTGAACGATGGCCTTCTTCGCCCCGCGCAGGGATTCGAAGGTGCGTGCGATCAAATCTTCACGGGCCTGGGTCAGCACCTGGATGGTGGTGTCATCAGGAATGTGGCCGTCTTCGATCAGGGTGCGCACGAAGTCAAAGTCGGTTTGCGATGCGGAGGGGAACGAGGCTTCGATTTCTTTCACGCCAACGCTGACCAGGGTCTTCCAGAAGCGCAGCTTCTTCGCCGCATCCATGGGCTCGATCAACGACTGGTTGCCATCGCGCAGGTCCGAGCTGCACCAGATCGGCGCCTGGCTGATGGTCTTCGAAGGCCAGGTGCGGTCCGGCAAGTTGACGGTGGCGAAGGCGCTGTATTTTTTCGAAGGGTCTTTGAGCATGGTCATGAAAGCAATCCTTGAATGTGCGGCCTTGAAAGGGGCCCGCCGGACGAAAACGAGATGAATAGGCGAGGCGACGCGATTCAGCTTGGTAGTCGTGCACTGACCAGGCAGAGGCTGCGATGTTGACGAAGCAGGATGAGGGTCTGAAAGGTTTTCATGGCTTCAACCCTAACCAGTGGGGTTAAAGATGGCAAGTCTTGGAAAAAGATTGAGAGGAATGCTTAAAAAAAGCTATTTATCGAGATTTTATGGCTGCATACGAATAAAAAGACCGCGCCAGTTGCGCGGTCTTTTTGATTGGCGCAAGCGCGGTGTCAGGGCTGGAAGGCGCCGATGAAGATCGCCGGATCCACCCGGGCATCATTGAGGCTGACGTTCCAGTGCATGTGCGGGCCGGTGGCGCGCCCGGTCGCGCCGACGCGGCCAACCACGGCGCCGCGGCTCAGTTGCTGGCCGGGTTTGACGTCGATTTTCGACATATGGCAGAACATGCTGATAAAGCCCTGGCCGTGGTCGACGAACACGGTGTTGCCGTTGAAGAAGTAATTGCCGATCAGGATCACCTTGCCATTGGCCGGGGTCTTGATCGGCGTGCCGGCGGGTACGGCGAAATCCAGGCCGGCGTGCGGGTTGCGTTCTTCGCCGTTGAAGAAGCGGCGCACGCCGAACTTGCTCGACAGTGGGCCGTTGACCGGCTTGTCGAGGATCAGATTGCTCGGCAGGGTAGGGCTGAAGCTGCGGTAAGCCTTGATCTGCTCGGCAAGCTCGGCGTCGATGCGCTTGAGGTCGGCCGGGTCGGGATTGACCTGGCGCTTGTTCTTCAAGGTGATGCGTTGCTCGGGGTACTTCTTGCTGGCGACGCTGAAGTTCAGGGTTCGGCTGCCCTGGGTGAGTTGTGCGGTGCCGGGCTTTTGCGTCAGCGGCAGGCCGACGATGGCCAGCCAGGTGTCCTGTTCCTTGACCACCAGCACCGGCTTGCCGTCGAAGCGTGCGCTGGGCGCAGTGGCGGCCGGGCCCAGGTCGACGACGGCCACACCGCCCGGCACCGGCTTGTTCAGTTGACGGGTGATGTAGCTGGCCTGGGCGCTGCTGGCGAATGCCAGGCACAGTAGCAACAGGGGGGCGAATAAACGGGGCATGATTCAGTCCAGTAAAGAGAGCGTGACCGGTGTCAGGTGGTTGTCTTCGACCCGCACCTGCAGTTCACCCTCGCCCAGGCGGGCGGTCAGGCGCTGGCCGTTGTGGGTCTGGGCGGCAGTGCGGATGGCCTGGCCGCGCTCGTCGAGGAGGATGCTATAGCCACGCCCCAGGGTTGCCAGGGGGCTGACCACGTGCAGGGTCTGCACCTGCGCCTGCAGGCGTTGGCGGCGATCCTTGAGGGTTTCGCGCATGGCCCGCGGCAGGCGTTCGGCGAGGCTGTCCAGGCGCTGCTTGAGCAGTGCCAAGGTGCGTCCGGGGTGCTGCGCGGCCAGGCGCGTGTCCAGGCGTGCGAGGCGTTCGCGGCGCTGGTTGAGGCGCTGTTCGAAGGCGCGGCGCAGGCGCATGTCCAGATCGTCCAGGCGCTGGGCTTGCTGGCGCAGGCGTTCGCCGGGGTGGCGCAGGCGTCGGGTCAGGCCGTCCAGGCGCAGGCGGTCGTGGGTCAGGCGGCTCTGGATGCGCAGCAGCAGGCGGCGCTTGAGGCTGTCGATGCGCCGTTGCAGGTCGTTGCTGTCCGGAGCCAGAAGTTCGGCGGCGGCAGACGGCGTCGGGGCGCGCACGTCGGCAACGAAATCACTGATCGAGACATCGGTTTCATGGCCGACGGCGCTGACGATCGGCGTCTTGCAGGCAGCGATGGCACGGGCCACGGCTTCTTCGTTGAAGCACCAGAGGTCTTCCAGCGAGCCGCCGCCACGGGCCAGGATCAGCGCGTCGAAGCCACGGCTGTCGGCCAGCTGCAAGGCGCGGACGATCTGCCCGATGGCTTCGCGGCCTTGCACAGCGGTAGGGATCAGGGTCAGTTCGACCTGGGGCGCACGGCGGCGGAACACGCTGATGATGTCGCGGATCACCGCGCCAGTGGGCGAGCTGACGATGCCTATGCGCTGCGGATGCGTGGGCAGGGGCTGCTTGTTTTCGGCACTGAACAGACCTTCGGCGCCGAGTTTTTCCTTCAGCGCTTCGAAGGCCAGGCGCAGGGCGCCATCACCGGCCGGCTCGACCGTGTCGAGAATCAGTTGGTAGTCGCCACGCCCCTCGAACAGCGAGACCTTGCCGCGCACCTTGACCGCCAGGCCATCGCGCAGGGCCTGACGAACCCGCGCGGCGTTCTGGCGAAACAGTGCGCAGCGTACCTGGGCGCCGCTGTCCTTGAGGGTGAAGTAGACATGGCCGGAGGCCGGGCGGGCGAGGTTGGATATCTCGCCTTCGACCCAGACATTGCGGAACACATCTTCAAGCAGCACCCGGGCGCGGCCGTTGAGTTGGCTGACGGTCAGGACTTCGCGGTCCAGACCGAGTCTTTCGAAGGGGTCTTTGATCATGGCTGCATCATAAAGGATTGTGGCAATCGCGGGGCAAGTCCGGGCGCCGCATCGCCGCTCCCACAGACGCTTTATTCTCTGTAGGAGCGGGCTTGCCCCGCGATGAGGCCATATGCTCAACACACTGCTCAACCAACGCCCCTGAATCACGTCGAAAGGCCAGCGCCACCGTACTGCTGCAACCCGCGTCCGCCAGGGCGATGAAGCGCAGTGACGGCGGGGCGATCTCCTGCATGCACTGCGGCAACAAGGCCACGCCAAACCCCGCCTGAATCAGTTGCAACTGGGTGGTCTTGCGCGACACCACCCTTGCTGCCCGAGGAAAGAACCCATGAGCCATGCACAACTCGGCAGACAGGTAACTCAGGCCGCCACGCTGGCGATGGGGGATGGATATAAAGGCTTCTTCACGCAGTTGCGCCAGGTGCACGCGGCTTTCCCGCGCCAGCGGATGATGCTCGGCGACCGCCAGCAGTAGCGGTTCTTCGAACAATGGCTGCACGCACAGGCTTTCATGCTGACGCAACACGGGCAGGCGCAGCAGGCCAAGCTCCAGGCGTCCGTTGGCCAACTCCTCAAGCTGCGCTTCGGAGGACTGCTGGGCGATTTCCATCGATACCCCGGGGTTGTCATGCAGATAGCCGCTGAGCCGCACCAGCAACTGCCCAGTCAGCGGCACGGTACTGGAATGATTGAGGCGCAGGCTGCCATGCAGGCCCTGGCCAATTTCCCGGGCCAGGCGCTGGGCTTTTTCCAGATCCGCCAGCAGGGTGCGAGCTCGTGGCAAAAAGGCCTGGCCCGCTGCAGTGAGTCGCGGTTGGCGTGCCGTACGTTCGAACAGCAGGGTGTCGAGTTGCGACTCCAGCTCCTTGACTTGTCGGCTCAGGGCCGACTGGGCAATGAACAGGCGCTCGGCAGCGGCGCTGAAGCTGCCGCTTTCGGCGATTTCGACGAAGTAACGCAACTGGCGGGTAGAAATCATCTTAGCTATGCCGTTTCAAGATGGCTTGCGCGGTAAATGCATATTAGTCGGCATGGCTTGCTGGTAGCTAAAGTTTCCACACATTCATTGGTGAAGACCGCCATGCTCTCGACCCTGTTTGCCCAATTACCCTTTACTTCCCTCGACTGGCTGCCGATCCTGCTGGGCATTGGCGCGGCCTATATCGTCTTTGGCATCGCCGGCTTCGGCACTGCGCTGGTGGCCGGCCCGGTTCTGATCAACTTCATGCCGTTGTCACGGATCATCCCGTTGCTGGTGTTGCTGGATTTTGTCGCCGCCTTTGGTAATTGGCTGCCGGCGCGCAAGGCCGTGGCGCGCCCGGAGCTGATGCGCCTGCTGCCGTGCATGGCGCTGGGTTGTACCCTGGGCGTGGTGTTTTTGCTCAACCTCAAGTCCGATCTGTTACTGCTGTTGATGGGGCTCTTTATCAGTGCCTATGCCTTGTACAGCCTGGCGGTGAAGGTCAAGCCTGCGCAGTTGTCGGCCGCCTGGTCGGTGCCGATGGGAACGGTGGGTGGCCTGTTCGGTGCCTTGTTCGGCAGCGGCGGCTTCCTTTACGCCATTTACCTCAATGCCCGTCTGCCCTCCAAGGAGCAGGCGCGGGCCACCCAGAGCGCGCTGATCAGCTGCAGCACCGTGGTGCGCCTGAGCCTGTTCCTGATCGCCGGGGTGTACGCCGACCTGCCGCTGTTGCTGCTGGCGCTGTGCCTGGCGCCGATGATGCTGGCCGGGGTGTACCTGGGCCGGCGCCTGACCCTGAACATGTCGCGCGAAACCTTCGTGCGCCTGGTCACCTGGCTGGTGCTGGCCAGCGGCATTGCCCTGATCGGCCGCTACCTGAGTGAGGTAAACTGGCAGCTTTGAACCTGTTTGGCCGCTGTCATGACGACCCAGAGCATTATTGTCCCGAAGATTTCCACCGTTCCCGTACATGAAGCCCGCGCCCGGGCGATCCTGCGCTGGCTGGTGCGCGAGAAAGTCATCGAGGAACAACTGAGCACCTGCGGTAGCACAGGCAACCGCATGGCCTATGCCATCGCCGAAGGTGCGCGCAAGGTGGTCAAGCACCCCGAACTGCTGCCATTCGGTCAGCCGGTCAATGGCCTTGAGGTGATCACCAAGCGCTGCATCTATACCCCGACCCAAGACTTTCTCGAAGAAGCCGGCTGCGCCGAATGCCGCAAGGAAGTCGGTGTGGCGCTGTTCGAAAGCCTGGAAGACTGGATGCCCGGGCGCACGGAAAACTTCGTCTGCCCGCTGTGCGGCCATGAAGACGACATCAACGGCTTTCTGTTCCTTCAGCCTTGCGCATTTTCCAACCTGGGTTTCATCTTCAATAACTGGAGTGCGGCGGGGTTCAAGCAGGCTTTTCTGGACAATTTCGCCGATTGGCTCGACCAGCCGGTGGCGGTGGTACAGGTAAACCACGCAGGTAACTGACCGAAGGCCCATCTTTGCATTGAGCGAAGGGCACCGGATGAGTATAATGGCGCGCTTCCATTTTTCCCGCCCGGGAGCCCCCGCGATGCTGCGTATCAGCCAAGAAGCCCTGACCTTCGACGACATTCTCCTAGTGCCTGGTTATTCCGAGGTGCTACCTAATGAAGTCAGTCTCAAGACCCGTTTGACCCGTGGCATCGAGCTGAATATTCCGTTGGTCTCTGCCGCCATGGATACCGTGACCGAAGCCCGCCTGGCCATTGCCATGGCCCAGGAAGGCGGCATCGGCATCATCCACAAGAACATGACCATCGAGCAGCAGGCTGCCGAAGTGCGCAAGGTCAAGAAGTTCGAGGCTGGCGTGGTCAAGGACCCGATCACCATCGAGGCTGACGCCACGGTCCGTGACCTGTTCGAACTGACCCGCCTGAACAACATCTCCGGCGTTCCGGTATTGCACGATGGCGACCTGGTCGGCATCGTCACCTCCCGCGACGTACGCTTCGAAAACCGTCTGGATGCCACCGTCCGTGAAGTGATGACGCCTAAAGCAGGCCTGGTCACTGTCAAGGAAGGCGCCGACAAGAACGAAGCCCGCGAGCTGCTGCACAAGCACCGCATCGAGCGCGTACTGATCGTCGACGACAACTTTGCCCTCAAGGGCATGATGACCGTCAACGACATCGAAAAAGCCAAGGCCTACCCGCTGGCGAGCAAGGACGACCAGGGTCGCCTGCGCGTCGGCGCCGCAGTCGGCACCGGCAAAGACACCGCTGACCGTGTTGCCGCACTGGTTGCCGCCGGTGTTGACGTGGTGGTGGTCGACACCGCTCACGGTCACTCCAAGGGCGTGATCGATCGCGTTCGCTGGGTCAAGGAGAACTTCCCGCAGGTTCAGGTCATCGGTGGCAACATCGCAACCGGCGCTGCCGCCAAGGCCCTGGCCGAAGCCGGCGCTGACGCGGTCAAGGTCGGTATCGGCCCTGGCTCGATCTGCACCACCCGCATCGTCGCCGGTGTCGGTGTGCCGCAGATCAGCGCCATCGCCAACGTCGCCGCCGCCCTCGAAGGCACAGGCATCCCGTTGATCGCCGACGGTGGCATCCGCTTCTCCGGTGACCTGTCCAAGGCCATCGTGGCCGGTGCTTCGGCCGTGATGATGGGTTCGATGTTCGCTGGTACCGAAGAGGCCCCGGGCGAGATCGAGCTGTTCCAGGGTCGCTCCTACAAGGCGTACCGTGGCATGGGTTCGCTGGGCGCCATGTCCCAGGCCCAGGGCTCCTCCGACCGTTACTTCCAGGACTCCTCGGCCGGCGCCGAGAAGCTGGTGCCGGAAGGTATCGAAGGCCGTGTGCCGTACAAGGGCACCCTGACCGCGATCATCCACCAGCTGATGGGTGGCCTGCGTTCCTCGATGGGTTACACCGGCAGCGCCAACATCGAAGAGATGCGCACCAAGCCTGAGTTCGTGCGTATCACCGGTGCCGGCATGGCCGAGTCCCACGTGCATGACGTACAGATCACCAAAGAAGCGCCAAACTACCGCGTAGGTTGATGCTTCAGGCAACACTTGCTAGCGGGGCTGTTATCGACAGCCCCGCGTCGTTTCCGATTTCCACTGACGAGATTGAGTCATGGCCCTCGACATTCACGCTCACCGCATCCTGATCCTCGACTTCGGTTCCCAGTACACCCAGCTGATTGCCCGCCGCGTGCGCGAGATCGGCGTGTATTGCGAGCTGCACCCGTTCGACATGGACGATGAAGCGATTCGCGAATTCGCCCCGCGCGGCATCATCCTCGCCGGCGGCCCCGAGTCGGTGCACGAAGCCAACAGCCCGCGCGCGCCACAGGCCGTCTGGGACCTGGGCGTACCGGTATTCGGCATCTGCTACGGCATGCAGACCATGGCCGAACAGCTGGGCGGCAAGGTGGAAGGTTCCGAGCTGCGTGAGTTCGGTTATGCCCGCGTTGATGTGGTCGGCAAGAGCCGTCTGCTCGACGGCATCGAAGACCACGTCGACGCCGATGGCGTGTTCGGCCTGGACGTGTGGATGAGCCACGGTGACAAGGTCACCCGCATCCCGCAAGAGTTCCACATCCTGGCCAGCACCCCGAGCTGCCCGATCGCCGGCATGGCCGACGACACCCGTGGCTACTACGGCGTGCAGTTCCACCCGGAAGTGACCCACACCAAGCAGGGCGGTCGTATCCTTTCGCGCTTCATCCTCGACGTCTGCGGCTGCGAAGCCCTGTGGACCCCGTCGAAAATTGCCGAAGACGCGATTGCCCAGGTCCGTGCCCAGGTCGGCACTGACAACGTCCTGCTCGGCCTGTCCGGCGGCGTTGACTCCTCGGTGGTTGCAGCCCTGCTGCACAAGGCCATCGGCGACCAGCTGACCTGCGTATTCGTCGACAACGGCCTGCTGCGCCTGCACGAAGGCGAGCAAGTAATGGCCATGTTCGCCGAGAACATGGGCGTCAAGGTGATCCGCGCCAACGCCGAAGATCAGTTCCTCGGCAACCTGGCCGGCGAAGCCGACCCTGAGAAGAAGCGCAAGATCATCGGCCGTACTTTCATCGACGTGTTCGATGCCGAGTCGACCAAGCTGCACAACATCAAGTACCTGGCCCAGGGCACCATCTACCCGGACGTGATCGAGTCGGCAGGCGCCAAGAGCGGCAAGGCCCACGTGATCAAGTCGCACCACAACGTCGGTGGCCTGCCAGAAGAGATGAACCTCAAGCTGGTCGAGCCGCTGCGCGAACTGTTCAAGGACGAGGTCCGTCGCCTTGGCCTGGAACTGGGCCTGCCGTACGACATGGTCTACCGTCACCCGTTCCCGGGCCCGGGCCTGGGCGTGCGGATCCTTGGTGAAGTGAAGAAGGAATACGCCGACCTGCTGCGTCGCGCCGACCACATCTTCATCGAAGAACTGCGCAAGGCCGACTGGTACCACAAGGTCAGCCAGGCCTTCGTGGTGTTCCAGCCGGTGAAATCGGTGGGCGTGGTCGGTGACGGCCGTCGTTACGCCTGGGTCGTGGCCCTGCGTGCGGTGGAAACCATCGACTTCATGACCGCCCGTTGGGCGCACCTGCCTTATGAACTACTGGAAACCGTCAGCGGCCGGATCATCAACGAGATCGAAGGTATCTCGCGGGTGACCTACGATGTGTCGAGCAAGCCGCCGGCGACCATCGAGTGGGAATGACAGTTAGCTAAACAACAAAAAGGGCGCTTCGGCGCCCTTTTTGCTAGCTGCAACTAAGCTTAGGTCGCCCGACGCATGCCCAGTACCGCGCGTAGGGCCCGGGCCAGGCCTTCCTCGTCGCGGTACCAGCGGCCGCTGACGGTTGGCCAGCCGTGGCGGGTGACCTTGACCCCGCTGCGCGAATGTTCAATCGCCGTGCCGACCAGTTCGCCTGTCTTGCTGCGGTGCACCAGCGAGTGCGGATCAGTACGGGTATCAATAAGGAACATGCCCGCCCGGGGCAGGCGGGCGGCCGTGTCGGCCGCTATCGCCGCAGGTTTTGTGGCGATGCTCAGTAGCAGGTCGCCCTTGACGAAGGCAGTAGTATTGGAGAGTAGACTGGTCTTGAGATAATCACCCGCGTCTTCACCGATGCTGGTGGCAGTACCCAAGGGGGTATCGGCAACGCGCAGGCCGATGGCGTGATTCATTTCGCTGACCCCCGGCACGCCCTCGAACGTATTGCTGTGGCTGTTGCCAATCAGCGCCACCCAGCGATGGGGGCCATTGAGTTGCTGGTCGGCGCTAATGGTATTGCTGGCGTAGAAGTTCATCATCTTCTGTCGCGCATGGACGACCAGGCGGGGCAGGTCGTTTTGTACATAGCTGCTCAAGCAGTCGATCGCCCGGACCTGAATATGATGTTCGTTGGCACTTTTGAGCACTGCTTCGAAGGTGTAGTTGCCGAGTGCGTCGGTGCCGTGCCCTGCGTCCAGGCGCCGTACATAGCGCAGCAGCGTTTCATCCATCATGCCGGTGCGGTTGAACGCCTCCAGCCCACTGGCGTGCATGTCTGCCATCAGGTGTTCGAAGTACAGGGTTTTGACTTTCTGCTTGCTTAACGTGGCCATGTTGTCGATCAGGAATTTTTTGCTGGCGATGGAGTCGTGGGTTTCACCGATAACCAGACCATCGGTTTGAGCATAGATCGACTTGATGATGCCTTTGGCCGGGGTGTTCGCCTCCAGTGTCGGAGCAGTCGGGCGTGGCGCTTGTGCATACTGATCAAAAAAGGCCTCGGTATCGTCCAGAAGGTTTTTGCGCAGTTGCTCGAAGCGGGCACTTGCCTCGGCAAACGTAGAGTCGCGTATGTTGACCATTCCTTCTCGGTAGTACTGTGGTGCGGCGGCGACATCGGCCAGTTTCGCCCGCAGGGCCTCGGGTATGTCGTAGGGGGTTGCGGGCGGAGGCAGGGGGGCAGCGGCGGTGCGTGTACTGCCCCAGAGCCTGCGGCCAAAGAACCTGCCGCTGCCGCCCCGCAGCCCGGGTTTGTCACGCAGGGTCCAGTGGCCGTCGGCTTGCAGTTCGACCGGATAGTGGCGAAAGAACGAGAAGGGTTCGCCGGGGTCTACGATGGCCCAGGTCTTGAGTTCACCGATGTAGCGGACCTGATAGGGCAGTTCGTCGAGTTGAATGTAGAAGTTGCCATCTCCGGGGTTGTACACGCCAGCAAGCATGCCCTGGTTGACCAACGCTTCGTCGCTCAGTAGCACATTGGCCACAAAGTCATTGAGCGGATTGCGTTCCAGTTCGACCGCCAGGTGCGCGGGTAGCGGCACCGGTTCCAGGGGCAGAGGCGGCACGGCCTTGGCTTCGGCTAGTCGCGAGTCTTCGCCCAGGGCCTTGAGCTCGCCCGCGGCGCCGACTATTACCAGTGTGTTGAGCAGGGCGTCGATGCTGCTGAAGATGGCGCCCGTCACACCGGCCTTGCGCTCGGCGGTATTGCGCCCGTTGACCGCCTGGTCGATGTTCAGGCCCAGGCTGGCCAGGTCGGCGCCTACGGCGGCTAGCGCCACGGGCCAGCACAGCATGCCCAGGGCACCGGTGAGGTTGGCCGTGCTGCTCAAGTAGCCGATCCAGAGCTTTTTGCGCAACTGGGCATTGCTGTGCAAGGCGTTTTTCGCCTCCTTGTGCATGCGTTCGCGTGCCTGATCGCTCAGCCAGTCGAAAGGATCGCCGTTAATCGCCAGGTCCTTCTGGTTGATGCAGCTGTGATCGCCTCGGGCATGGGACATGAACAAGGTGATCAGCACCTCGTGCAGGCCGACGTCGGTACCGTCGGCGGTGTAAGAGGACAACGGAAAGTGCGACATGAAGATCGGCAGCGTGCCGGGATCATTGGTTTGCGCCAGCAGCCACCAGTGCAGGTCGGCCACGGTTTCAAACACATGAAACGAGCCGTCCTCATCAGGCATGTAGATGATCTGATGCCCGTGTTCGTCGACGATGCGCAGGATATCGGTGGCCTGGTAGCCGCCGATATCCAGCGCACGGATGCTCAAGCCCGCAGGGGCCTGATCCCGTTGATGGATTTTTGCCAGTGAGGCCGGGGTGCTGAAGCTGTTTGCTGCAGCTTTGATTACCGATGTGAAGTGCCGGGGGTGCAAGGTACCGCTGTCAAGGTCTTCGAACGCTCTGGCAAGGAAGTTGATTTTTGCCAGCGCCCGGTAGGCATCCTTGTCTTGTGTCCAGAACTCATCCAGGCGTGTGTTGAATTGCGTGGCGAAGTCGAGCGTCCAGAAATCGTGCAGCACGTCCTGGGGCAGCAGCGGCACTTCATTGCTTTCGTTGAACAGATGGGCGTGCGCGTCGTCGGTGTAGAAACCGCCCCAGTCGACCAGCAGGTCGGCGTTGTCCTGGTCATGGGGGGTGAACCTGCGCATGACCAACTGCGTGAGGCTGACCGATTCCAGCGGCGGCCCGACGTGCTCCCAGCCAGTGAAGCTGCGCGGGTTGCTCTGGCCGTTGTCGAAGCGATGCCAGTACACCTTGTCCGGGGCGTGGGCGCCCTGGCCATAGGTGTGGAGGATCTTTATAGCAGCCACGCGGGCCATCTCCCACATGTCCGGGCATCGCTCAACGACGCTCGAGGCCAGTTTGTGCAGGGTCAGTTGCAGGTCATTGATTACAGGTAGTACGTGCTTGTCGGACATGGGGCGGTTCTCTTGGCGGAAGGGAACCAGATTGGGGGCCGGTCAGCGATCGATGGCGCTACATAGTTGTATCCGGGCCTTGATGTATGTACCGCCAAGGCTACATGAGGGGCTATCACAGTCAGGGCTTGATGACTGTGGAGTACCCGCAATGAATACCACTTTGGACAGCAACACCTTGCAATCGCACCTCAGCCAGTTCACCTCCCAGGTGATGAGGCAACTTCCGGATCTGCACCTGATGGCTTGGCAGGCCGCGCGGCGGATCCTGGCCTCGATGAAGGTCGAAGGCGATCCAGACAAGATCTACTGGCACCGGTTTGGCAATGCCCAGTCCAGTTCGACCAGCTTTACCGGTTGGGAGCACGTGGGCCCGCCGGAGGAATCGATGACCCTCACCGAACTGCTGATCCGCCGCTTTCGGGTGGCCGATCAGGACAATGCCGATGTCCTGCACAATTGGGGCGGCTTCTATCAGCAAGGGCCGCAGGCGCAGCGCTACGATCAGCACAATGAAGTGCGCCTGTCGCCCTCGGCGTTGCTGCAGGCGTTGTGGCAGGTGGATTTTGCCTCGGCTTACCGCAAAGCCTTGCAAGCCTTCTGGAAGACCTCGGGCGATGACCTGAGAACGGTGGTGCGCCTGAACATCCTGGCCGCCGGCACGCTGGCTTGCGAGTCTGGGCAGCTCACACGTTTGCAGTTGCATTGGGTGATTCAGGCGCTGGGAGTTGAGCGGCCCATGGCACTGCGCTTGCGAGATGTCGCAGGGCTGCGACCGGCTCAAGGTGAGTTGTCGGTCAACTGCCTGCGTTTCGCCGGACACGACCTGGTGAATATCCTGTGGTTTTCCCATCCGTCCGGTCGGCAGATTCTCTATGTTCCCGGTGGGGCGCAGGTGTTCGAGAGCTTCCAGGGGCCTGAAGGTGTCTATGGCTGGTTGCGCAGCCGGGTGACCGACCAGGCCGCCCGCAAGCAGCTGGCCAGTTATGGTGAGGTGGTGTTGCCGGCAGCGCTTGCGCAGCGCGTTGCCCGGTTCAAGCGGATTGCCCAGGTTACGGATGAGCAGTTGGCCGATGCGGTGGAGCGTCGGGCAGTTTCCGGCGACCCTTGTGATTGGCTGGTCAAACAGACCCACACACGGATGGCGGCCGAGGCCGATTTGCAGTTGCGTAGCAATGCTGACTTACGCAAGCAACTGTGGATTGGTTACCTGCGGGCGGGGCTGCAGGTGGCTACGCCCGTTGCCACGCTGTCCTGGCCAGTTGCGCTGGCGGTGATCCTGACTGGCGTGGCGAAACTGGGCCTGAATATCGACCAGGCGGTCAATGCGCGGGACCCGGCAGAGCGCCAGGCGGCCCTGGTGGACGCCATTGTCTCAGGTGTTGAGATTGTGCTGAATCTTACCTTGCTGCTGCCGGAGGCCATCCCGGCGGATGAAGAGCTGGAAGCATTCAGGGCGCCGCTCGAGGTGCCGCCGACCGAACCTGTCATCCCATCGGCCCAGGGGATACTGACCGGCGAGCAGGGGCAGTACATTCGTTTGCAGGGGGTACTTTATCGCGTGCGCTACGACGCCTCGCTCAAGACCTGGCTGGTGGTCGACCCACGCAATCCCTTTGCTTTTTATGGCAATTTCCCCGTGCGGCTCAATGCGCAACTGCGTTGGGAACTGATCGAAAGCGCCTGCCTGCGCGGCGGTGGGCAATGCCTGGGCAGCTTGCGCTCACGGCCCCTCCCGCCTGGTATTGAAGTTAGTGGCGAGGCAACGCTCAGCCGGTACCACATGCCCCCGCGCCAGCGTGTTGCATTGGCAACTCTGATCAAATGGAGTAACCGCAGGCTATTGTCAGAAGCCTTTTATGACCCGGACTTTGTATTCAATTCAGATCTGGATGACTTTCGCAGAATTCGCGGTCTGCTGACGCAAGACGCCAGCGAGTACATCGATACGTTGCCAACCTTGTCACGCTCCCCGGTGCCTGTGCCTGATCCGCAGGTGCCCGCTGGGCTATCGTTTCAGCGCTTGTACGACGACGCCCAGGGCGTGGTGATCGGTGAGTCCCATCAGGCGATCAGCAGTAAGTACTTTCTGATCAAGCACATGAAGGCCCTGGCGCGCAGTGGCGTCGACACCTTGTACATGGAGCATCTGCTGACCGACTTGCACCAGGGCGACCTGGATGTGCTTTACCGTGTCGGCAAGATGACTGACAGGTTACGGGGCTACCTGCGCGACCTCGACGAAGGTCACGCCACGGATTCAACGGCCGTGTACACCTTCTACAAGGTGGTCTTGGAGGCTACGCGCCGCAGTATTCGTATCGTTGCGCTGGACTGCGCCGCCAGCTACCGGCTGGACGGGCTGGATCTGCAAGAGGTCCTGCGCCACAAGGTGTTCAGCTACCACGCCAGCCAGATCATCCGCGCTACCCGTACTCAGCCGGAGGTAGGCAAGTGGGTGGCGCTTGTCGGAGACACGCATGCCAGCACCTACAAGCGGGTGCCGGGCCTGGCGCAACTGGAGGACGTGGTCAGTGTGCGTATCGTCGATGCCGGCCAGGGCCAGGGCACGCAAATGACGATAGATCCGGGGGAATGGTACCTGCCGTCCATGGGCCGGCCCCAGGGCGTGGTCCGGGCGGACTGGCGCCTGGCAATCATGGTCCGTGAACAGCCGTTCGAGTTTCATGACCCGTCCCTTGCGCCGCCGGGCGTCCTGCAACCTTGATGCGACAACTCTTCACTTAATATTTCTCAATTGCAGGTGTATCGTATTTGCCCTTCATCGCCAGCGCCCTTTGTGGGGGCTGGCTGACTGGTTTGGCTATACGAGGTGCCCGCTGCATGTCTTTTACCCGTCGACAGATGCTCAAGGGGCTGACCGGCCTGGTGGTGGTTGGCCTGGGCGCCGGTGGCGCTGCGCGTTACTGGCTGGGCAAGGTGGACGACGAGGCGGGGCATGATTACGAGCTGATTGCCGCGCCGCTGGATGTCGAGTTGGTCTCGGGGTTCAAGACCCAGGCCTGGGCCTTCGGCCCGTCGGCGCCGGGCACCGAACTGCGGGTACGCCAGGGGCAATGGCTGCGGGTGCGCTTCATCAACCACCTGCCGGTGGCCACCACTATTCACTGGCACGGCATCCGCCTGCCGCTGGAGATGGACGGCGTGCCGTATGTCTCGCAACTGCCGGTGCTGCCGGGCGAGTACTTCGACTACAAGTTCCGTGTGCCGGATGCCGGCAGCTATTGGTATCACCCGCACGTCAACAGCAGCGAAGAGTTGGGTAAAGGCCTGGTCGGCCCGTTGATCGTCGAGGAGCGCGAACCCACCGGCTTCAAGCACGAACGCACCTTGAGCCTGAAAAACTGGCACGTGGATGAGCAGGGCGCCTACCTGCCTTTCAGCATCCCGCGAGAAGCTGCCCGTGGCGGTACCGCCGGGCGGCTGATCACCATCAATGGCCAGGCCAACGCCGTGGTCGAGATGCCGGCCGGGCAGATCGTGCGGGTGCGCCTGCTCAATCTCGACAATACCCTGACCTACCGCATCAACCTCAAAGGCAACTTCGAGGCGCGGGTCTACGCCCTGGACGGTAACCCGGTCACCCCACGGCCTTTGGGCAAGGACTACTGGCTGGGGCCGGGCATGCGTATTTGCCTGGCGATCAAGATGCCTCCGGCCGGTGAAGAGTTGTCCCTGCGTGACGGCTCGGTGCGCCTGGGCACCCTGCGCTCGGTGGCCAGCAGCGACGCGGCCGGTGACTGGCCGCCAGCCTTGCCGGCCAACCCGGTTGCCGAGCCGGACCTGGCCAACGCCGAAAAGCTCAACTTCAATTTCGAATGGGTCGGCTCGGTCTCGGTGAACACCGAGAACGGCAGGCCGCCGAGCCTCTGGCAGATCAACGGCAAGGCCTGGGACATTACCGACAAGACCTGCGCCGACCGGCCGATCGCCACGCTGAAAAAGGGTAAAAGCTACATCTTCGAGCTGAAGAACATGACCCAGTACCAGCACCCCATTCACCTGCACGGCATGAGTTTCAAGGTGATCGGCTCGAACAAGCGCAAGGTCGAACCGTATTTTACCGACACCTACCTGCTGGGCCGAAACGAGCGCGCGCAAGTGGCGCTGGTGGCGGATAACCCGGGTACCTGGATGTTCCACTGTCACGTGATCGACCACATGGAAACCGGCCTGATGGCCGCCATCGAGGTGGCTTGATGCGTCAGCCACAGATCATTGATCGCAGCCGCGATCAGCAGTTCATGCGCCTGGCCCTTGAACTGGCTGCCCAGGGCGCGGCCATGGGCGAGGTGCCGGTGGGCGCGGTGCTGGTGCAGCATGGCCAGGTGATTGGCCAGGGCTTCAACTGCCCGATCAGCGGCAGCGATCCCAGCGCCCATGCCGAAATGGTCGCCATTCGCGCCGCCGCCCAGGCGGCCAGCAACTACCGGCTGCCGGGCAGTACCCTCTACGTGACGCTGGAGCCGTGCAGCATGTGCGCCGGCTTGATCGTGCACTCGCGGATCAATCGGGTGGTGTACGGCGCGCTGGAGCCCAAGGCCGGCGTGGTGCAGAGCCAGGGGCAGTTCTTTACCCAGGGTTTTCTCAACCATCGGGTGATATTTGAGGGTGGGGTATTGGCAGAAGAGTGCGGGACTATTTTGTCCGAGTTCTTCAAGGCGCGGCGGGCGAAGGCCTGAGGTGATCTTGATCGCGGGGCAAGCCCGCTCCCACAGAGTGGAGGTGATCCTCTGGGAGCGGGCTTGCCCCGCGAAGCTTTAGAGCGGCGCAGGCTGCTCGGTCGGCTTGGTCTTGTTCACGCCCGGCACATGCAGGCTGCCTTCGGCCACCTGGTTGCCTTCGAGCTGCGGCTGGGTCACCCAGGTGAGGATGTCGTAGTAACGACGGATGTTGGCGACGAAGTGCACCGGCTCGCCGCCACGGGCATAACCGTAGCGGGTCTTGCTGTACCACTGCTTCTGCGACAGGCGCGGCAGCATTTTCTTCACGTCCAGCCACTTGTTCGGGTTCAGGCCTTCGCGTTTGGCCAGCTTGCGCGCGTCATCCAGATGGCCGCTGCCGACGTTGTAGGCGGCGAGCGCGAACCAGGTACGGTCTGGCTCCTCTATGCTGTCGTCCAGCTGGGATTTGACGTACATGAAGTACTTGGCGCCACCGCGGATGCTTTGCACCGGGTCCAGGCGGTTGGATACGCCCATGGCCTGGGCGGTGCGCTGGGTCAGCATCATCAGGCCGCGCACGCCGGTCTTGGAGGTGACCTCGGCCTGCCACATCGACTCCTGGTAGCCGATGGCGGCGAGCAGGCGCCAGTCGACCTGTTCCTTCTTGGCCGAGGCCTGGAAGGCCTTCTCATAGCGTGGCAGGCGCTGCTGCAAGTGCTGGGCAAAGGTATAGGCGCCTACGTAGCCCAGTACATCGACGTGCCCGTAATAGCGATCTTTCAGACGCTGCAAAGTGCCATTTTTCTGCACCTTGTCGAGAAACTCGTTGATCTCGTTGAGCAGGCTGTTGTCTTCGCCAGCGGCCACGGCCCAGCGCTGGTCGCGGGCATCACCGAGGTCGAAGGCCACCCGGACCTTGGAGAAGTAGACCTGGTTCATCGCCAGTTCATTGGAGTCGACCAGGGTCAGGTCGATTTGCCCTTCATCGACCATGCGCAGTAGGTCAACCACCTCGACCTCGTCGGATTCTTCGTATTCGAGCGCCGGATACTGCTTTTTCAGCTCGGCCATCTGCTCGGCATGGGTGCTGCCCTTGAGCACCATGATCTTCTTGCCGACCAGATCCTTGGCGTCGGTGGGGCGCGGGCGGCCGTTGCGGTAGATGATCTGCGGGGTGACTTCCAGGTAGGGGTGGGAAAAACGCACCTGCGACTTGCGTTGTTCACTGCTGACCAGGCCTGCCGCCGCCAGCACCGGGCCGGAAGGCTGGCCGAGCTGGTTGAACAGGTCGTCGAGGTTGTCAGCGGTCTCGATCTTCAGCTCTACGCCCAGATCGTCGGCGAAACGCTTGACCAGCTCGTACTCGAAGCCGGTTTCGCCGTTGCGGTCCTGGAAGTAGGTGGCCGGGCTGTTGCGGGTTATCACGCGCAGCACGCCATCCTCCTTGACGCGTTCGAGGGTGCTGGGTTTTTCAACACAGGCACCGAGCATCAGGAAGAGTCCGGTTGCGAAGAGCCATTTGGCGCAACGCTGGCGCAAAGCTGTTTGGGCGAACATAGCTTGCAGTATACGCAAAGGACCGTTCTCGCCATATCTCGACAACGGTTTGCTTGTCTGCTAGCGATCTTTGCGATAGGGGTCGATTTCGGGCAGAAATCGAGGGTTTTTTTTGACCCCCGAGTCCGCTTTGCCGGGCCGACATGTCCAGGTGTCGCAATGCTGTGTTTCGGGTGCCGGAAGCGCTTGAATTAGGCTAGAATGCACGGCCTCTAAGCACACCCCCTTCCTGAGGCTGTCCCGACGATGTTGATCCTGCGCGGCGCTCCTGCCCTTTCTGCCTTTCGCCACGGTAAGTTAATCGAGCAACTGAGCCAGAAAGTCCCCGCTGTTAGTGGTTTGTATGCGGAATTCACGCATTTCGCCGAGGTTGACGGTGAACTGAGTGCCGAGCAACAGCAAGTGCTCGCGCGCCTGCTCAAGTACGGCCCAAGCGTACCGGTCCAGGAGCCTGCCGGCCGCCTGTTCCTGGTGGTTCCGCGTTTCGGCACCATCTCGCCCTGGTCGAGCAAGGCCAGCGACATCGCCCACAATTGCGGTCTGGAAAACATCCAGCGCCTGGAACGGGGCATTGCCTACTACGTCGGCGGTGAACTGAGCGACGCCGATGTCGCGGCAGTTTCCGAGATCCTTCACGATCGCATGACCCAACTGGTGCTGAGCAAGCTCGACGAGGCCGCCAGCCTGTTCAGCCACGCCCAGCCCAAGCCGCTGACCGCCGTCGACATCCTCGGCGGTGGCCGCGCCGCCCTGGAAAAAGCCAACGTCGAGCTGGGCCTGGCCCTGGCCGAAGACGAGATCGATTACCTGGTCACCAGCTTCCAGGGCCTCAAGCGCAACCCGCACGACATCGAACTGATGATGTTCGCCCAGGCCAACTCCGAGCACTGCCGCCACAAGATCTTCAACGCCAGTTGGGATATCGACGGCCAGAGTCAGGAAAAAAGCCTGTTCGGCATGATCAAGAACACCTACCAGATGCACAGCGAAGGCGTGCTGTCCGCTTACAAGGACAACGCTTCGGTGATCGTCGGTTCCGTGGCCGGGCGCTTCTTCCCGAACCCTGAAACCCGCCAGTACGGCGCGGTGCAGGAGCCGGTGCACATCCTGATGAAGGTCGAGACCCACAACCACCCGACCGCCATCTCGCCGTTTTCCGGCGCATCCACCGGTTCCGGTGGCGAGATCCGCGACGAAGGCGCTACCGGCCGCGGTGCCAAGCCCAAGGCTGGCCTGACCGGTTTCACCGTGTCCAACCTGCGCATCCCGGGCTTCGAACAGCCATGGGAGCAGGCCTACGGCAAGCCGGACCGCATCGTCAATGCCCTCGACATCATGGTCGATGGCCCGCTGGGCGGCGCTGCATTCAACAACGAATTCGGTCGTCCGGCCCTGACCGGCTACTTCCGTACCTTCGAGCAGTCGATCAAGACCCCGCACGGTGAAGAAGTGCGCGGCTATCACAAGCCGATCATGCTCGCTGGCGGCATGGGCAACATCCGTGAAGACCATGTGCAGAAAGCCGAAATCACCGTCGGCGCCAAGCTGATCGTCCTCGGTGGCCCGGCCATGCTGATCGGCCTGGGTGGCGGCGCGGCTTCGTCGGTCGATACCGGCGCCAGCTCCGCTGACCTGGATTTCGCCTCGGTGCAGCGCGAGAACCCGGAAATGGAACGCCGTTGCCAGGAAGTCATCGACCGTTGCTGGCAGTTGGGTGACAACAACCCGATCGCCTTCATCCATGACGTTGGCGCGGGCGGTATCTCCAACGCTTTCCCTGAGCTGGTCAACGACGGTGGTCGCGGTGGCCGCTTCGAACTGCGCAACGTGCCAAACGACGAGCCGGGCATGGCCCCGCACGAGATCTGGAGCAACGAATCCCAGGAACGTTATGTCCTGGCGGTCAGCGCTGGCGATTTCGAGCGCTTCCAGGCCATCTGCGAGCGTGAGCGCTGCCCGTTCGCGGTCGTCGGCGAGGCCACTGCCGAACCGCACCTGACCGTGACCGACAGCCATTTCGGCAACACCCCGGTGGACATGCCGCTCGACGTGCTGCTGGGCAAGCCGCCGCGCATGCACCGTTCGGTGACCCGCGAAGCGGAGCTGGGCGATGACTTCGACCCAAGCACCCTGGCGCTGAACGACTCGGTCGAGCGCGTGCTGCGTCACCCGGCCGTTGCCAGCAAGAGCTTCCTGATCACCATCGGCGACCGCACCATCACCGGCCTGGTCGCCCGCGACCAGATGGTCGGCCCGTGGCAGGTACCGGTGGCCGACTGCGCGGTCACCGCCACCAGCTTCGACGTCTACACCGGTGAAGCCATGGCCATGGGCGAGCGTACCCCGCTGGCCCTGCTCGATGCTCCGGCGTCCGGGCGCATGGCTATCGGCGAGACCCTGACTAACCTTGCTGCCGCGCACATCGGCAAGCTGTCCGACATCAAACTGTCGGCCAACTGGATGTCTGCCGCCGGCCACCCGGGTGAAGATGCCCGCCTGTACGACACCGTCAAGGCAGTCGGCATGGAGCTGTGCCCGGAGCTGGGCCTGACCATTCCGGTGGGCAAGGACTCCATGTCGATGAAGACCAAGTGGAGCGAAGAGGGCGCGGAGAAATCCGTCACCTCGCCGCTGTCACTGATTGTCACCGGTTTCGCGCCGGTCACCGACATTCGCAAGACCCTGACCCCGCAACTGCGCATGGACAAGGGTGAAACCGACCTGATCCTGATCGACCTGGGTCGCGGCAAGAACCGCATGGGCGCCTCGATCCTGGCCCAGACCCACGGCAAGCTGGCCAGCGCGGCCCCGGACGTCGACGACGCCGAAGACCTCAAGGCCTTCTTCGCCGTGATCCAGGGCTTGAACGCCGACGGTCACCTGCTGGCCTACCACGACCGTTCCGACGGCGGCCTGCTGACCACCGTGCTGGAAATGGCCTTTGCCGGTCATTGTGGCCTGGACCTGGAACTGGACACCCTGACCAGCAAGCGCGAGAAAGTCGCGGCCATCCTCTTCAACGAAGAGCTGGGCGCGGTGATCCAGGTGCGCCAGGATGCCACCCCGGATGTACTGGCCCAGTTCAGTGCCGCAGGCCTGGGTGAAGACTGCGTCGCGGTGATCGGCCAGCCGATCAACAACGGCGAAGTGCTGATCAAGCTGGCCGGCGAAGAGCTGTTCAAGGGCGATCGTCGCCTGCTGCAACGCCAGTGGGCCGAGACCAGCTACCAGATCCAGCGTCTGCGCGACAACGCCGATTGCGCCGATCAGGAGTTCGATGTGCTGCTGGAGGAAGACAATCCGGGCCTGAGCGTCAAGCTCGGCTTTGACGTCAACCAGGACATCGCCGCGCCGTACATCAAGAAAGGCGTGCGCCCGCAAGTGGCGGTGCTGCGCGAGCAGGGCGTCAATGGCCAGGTGGAAATGGCGGCTGCCTTCGACCGCGCCGGCTTCAATGCCATCGACGTGCACATGAGCGATATCCTCGCCGGTCGTGTTGACCTCAACGACTTCAAGGGCCTGGTGGCCTGTGGCGGCTTCTCCTACGGCGACGTCCTCGGTGCCGGTGAAGGCTGGGCCAAGTCGGCGCTGTTCAACAGCCGCGCCCGTGAAGCGTTCCAGCAGTACTTCGAGCGTACCGACAGCTTCACCCTGGGTGTGTGCAACGGTTGCCAGATGATGTCCAACCTGCACGAGCTGGTGCCGGGCAGCGAGTTCTGGCCGCACTTCGTGCGTAACCGTTCCGAGCAGTTCGAAGCCCGTGTGGCCATGGTCGAGGTGCAGAAGTCCAACTCGATCTTCCTGCAGGGCATGGCCGGTTCGCGCATGCCGATCGCCATCGCCCACGGCGAAGGCCATGCCGAGTTCGCCAGCGACGAAGCCTTGCTCGAAGCCGACCTGTCCGGTTGCGTGGCCCTGCGTTTCGTCGACAACCACGGCAAGGTCACCGAGAGCTACCCGGCCAACCCGAACGGCTCGCCGCGCGGGATTACCGGCCTGACCAGCCGCGACGGTCGCGTCACCATCATGATGCCGCACCCTGAGCGGGTCTTCCGTGCCGTGCAGAACTCCTGGCGTCCGGATGACTGGAACGAAGACGCGGCGTGGATGCGCATGTTCCGCAACGCCCGCGTCTGGGTGAACTAAGGGTGCACAAGCTGGCCTTCTTCGTTCCGCCAAGCCATGTGGACGTGGTCAAGGCCGCTGTGTTCGCCGCTGGCGGCGGACGCATCGGCGACTACGACTGCTGTGCCTGGCAGGTGCTGGGCCAGGGCCAGTTCCGCCCGCTGGACGGCAGCCAGCCGTTCCTCGGGCAGGCTGGCGTGGTCGAGCAGGTCGAAGAGTGGCGGGTCGAGCTGGTGGTGGCTGACGCGCTGATTGGCGCGGTGGTCGCTGCCCTCAAGGGTAGCCACCCTTATGAAACCCCGGCTTATGAGGTCTGGCAGCTCGCGGACCTCTGAGGGCCATATCGCGGGGCAAGCCCGCTCCCACAGGGTCACCATCACCTCTGTGGGAGCGGGCTTGCCCCGCGATGCTTCTAAGAATTCAAGGCGTTACTCAAGGCCGCAGCACGCGTGCCCATCAACAAATGCCAGGTCCCGTCCGCCACTGGACTGACCCCCAGGCACCCCAACGCCAGCAGGCGCTCGCGTGTCATCTTGCGCGCATCTTTGACCTCGACCCGCACCCGGGTCAGGGCCACGCAATCCACTTTCACCAGATTGTCCTTGCCTCCCAGGGCGCTCAGCCATTCTTCAGCGGCCATGCTTTGGCTCGCCTCGGCTTGCACCTGCGACGGCTCGACGACCTTCGCCAGGGCATGGGGCAACTGATTGCGAATTTCATCGGCAAGGGTATCGGCCAGCGGGCCGACCACCACCTGCAGGCTGCCAGCCGAACCTGGACGCACCACAGCCATGGCGCCAAGGCTTTTGAGCACGCCATCCTGGGCCAGGCCACGGTCCTTGAGCAGCAGGCGCAGGCGGGTGGTGCAGGCGTCCACCGAGAGTAGATTGTCAGCACCGCCCAGGGCTTCGATGTAGCGCGTGCCACGGGGCGTACTGCTGTCCGCTACCGGCGCGTCTTCGTTGGGCTGGTCTTCGCGGCCCGGGGTTTTCAGATTGAAGCGGCGAATACAGAAGTCGAACACGAAGTAGTACACAAGCGCATACAGCAGCCCCAGCGGGAACACCATCCAGCCATTGGTCGAGCGGCCCCAGCCCAGGCCCATGTCGATGGCGCCACCGGAGAAGGTAAAGCCCAGGCGGACATTGAGCAGGTCGCACAGGGCCATGGAAAGGCCGGTGAGCACCGCGTGGATCAGAAACAGCAGCGGCGCCAGGAACATGAAGGCGAACTCGATCGGTTCGGTCACCCCGGTCAGCGCCGAGGTCAGTGCCATCGACAACAAGATGCCGCCGATCAGCTTGCGCCGCTCCGGCAGGGCATGGCGGTACATCGCCAGGCACGCGGCAGGCAGGCCGAAGATCATCATCGGGAACATCCCGGCCATGAACTGTCCGGCTTGAGGGTCACCGGCAAAGTAGCGGGTCAGGTCGCCGGTCACCACCAGGCCGTTGGCACCCTGGAAACTGCCAAATACGAACCACACCAGGTTGTTGAGGATATGGTGCAGGCCGGTGACGATCAGCAGGCGGTTGAGCACGCCGAAGAAGAACGCGCCGATACTGCCGCTGTCGAGCATCAGCTGGCCAAGGCTGTTGATGCCGTCCTGAAGAGGCGGCCAGACCAGGCCAAACAGCAAGCCCAGGCCCACTGCCGACAGCCCGGTGGCGATCGGCACGAAACGCCGGCCACCGAAGAAGGCCAGGTACTCGGGCAGCTTGATGTCTTTGAAGCGGTTGTACAGCGCGCCGCCGAGCAGGCCGCAGACAATTCCGGCGAGCATGCCCATGTTGATGTGCGGGTCGATCACCTTGAGTGTCGACACCAGCACCAGGTAACCGATGGCGCCGGCCAGGCCTGCGGTGCCGTTGTTGTCGCGGGCAAAGCCGACGGCGATGCCGATGGCGAAGATCAGCGCCAGGTTGGCGAAGATCGCTTGTCCGGCGTCATGTACCAGAGCGATGTCGAGCAGGTCGGTGTCGCCCAGCCGTAGCAGCAGGCCGGCAATCGGCAGGATGGCGATGGGCAGCATGAGGGCGCGGCCGAGCCGTTGCAGGCCCTGGATAAAGTGCTGGTACATGGTGCGCTCCGGTTATTGTTCTGTGCTTAAGGGGGAGTGGCGGGGGTGTGTCGGGCGTACGGCGAAATCCTGGCAGGCCTGGCGCACGGCACGGGCGCTGGACAGGCCTAGCAACTGCTGACTGAAGGTGCGGCATTCGCGGCTATCGAGCTGGCGCACGCGCGCCTTGATCTCGCCCACCTGCGGGGCACTGACCGACAGTTCGCTGACGCCCAGGCCAACCAGTACCGCAGTGGCCAGCGGGTCCGAGGCCAGCGCGCCGCAGACCCCAACCCAGCGGCCATGCCGGGCCGCGCCCTGGCAGGTCAGTTCGATCAGGCGCAGCAGCGCCGGGTGCAAGGCGTCGACACGAGCGGCCAGGCCGGCGTGGTCACGGTCCATGGCCAGGGTGTACTGGGACAGGTCGTTGGTGCCGATGGAAAAGAAATCGGCATGTTCGGCCAGGCGCTCGGCAAGCAGGGCGGCGGCCGGTACTTCGATCATCACCCCCAGCTCGGCGCGCTGGCTGATGCCCAACTCGGCGGCCAGGTGGTCCAGGCGCTGACGGATAGCCAGCAGCTCATCGACCTCGCTGACCATCGGCAGCATGATTCGGCAGCGGCGTTGCGGGCTGACCTGCAGCAGGGCACGCAGTTGCTGGTCGAGCAACTCGGGGCGCAGCTGGCCCAGGCGAATGCCGCGCAGGCCCAGCACAGGGTTGGCTTCGTGAGGCAGTGGCAGGTAATCGAGCTGTTTGTCGCCGCCAACATCGATGGTGCGGATGATCACCGGGCGATCGGCCATGGCGTCCAGCACGGCCTGGTAGGCGCCGCGTTGCTCCTGTTCGTCCGGGGCGGTGTGGCGGTCGACGAAGAGAAATTCGGTGCGCAGCAGGCCGACGCCGTCGGCGCCCTGGCGCAAGGCCTGGGCGGCCTCGGCAGCCGAGGCGACATTGGCGGCGACTTCGATCAGGCGCCCGTCACGGGTTTGCGCGCTGCTCTGGGCGGCGGCTTGCTGTTCGGCGCGGCGTTGCTGATGTTGCTGGCGAAGCTGCGCGACCTGGGCCAGGCGTTCGGCATCTGGCGCGGTTTCCAGCCGGGCCTGGTCAGCATCCACGACCAGTACCTGGCCCGCTTGCAGGTTCATCAGGTCTGTGCCCAGCGCTACCAGGCAGGGCAGGCCGCGGGCGCGGGCGAGGATGGCGACATGCGAAGTCGCACCGCCGGCAACCATGCACAGCCCGGCTACCGCATGCTGGTCGAGCAGCAGCAGGTCCGAGGGCGTGAGTTCATGGGCGACGATAATCGCCGAAGGTGGCAGGTCCAGTTCGCGGGTTTCGCCGAGCAGGGCGCGCAACACCCGTTGCTGCAGATCCTGCAGGTCGTTGGCGCGTTCGGCCAGCAGCGGTTTGTCGAGGGCCTTGAGGATCGCGCACTGGGCGTCGATGGCCTGGCTCCAGGCGTGGCTGGCGGCGGTACCCTGGTCGATGCGCTGGCGCGCGGCGTCGACCAGGGACGGATCGTCGAGCAGGGCCAGGTGGGCGGCGAAGATGGCAGCGGCATCACCTTGTTGCAGCTGCTGCAGATCGGCTTCGATGGCACGCTTGACGCTGGCCAGTGCGTCATCGAGGGCTTGGTGCTGCGGGCCAGGTGGATGACCGCCCGAATCTTGCGGCAGGCGTATTGCGTCCAGGCGCGCCAACGGGCCGCTGGCAAGGCCGGGCGATGCACAGACACCGTTGAGGATGCCCGGCTCAAGGTTGGCGACAGGTTTGCTCAGGCTGCTGACGGTCGGGGCGGCATGCTGTTCGCCGACGGTCGCGGTGCTGACTGCCGCCACCAGGGCTTGCAAGGCCGCTGCGCTGTCGGCACCGCTGCAGACGATGTCGACTTCATCCTGCTCGCCCACTCCCAGCCCCATGATCGCCACCAGGCTGTTGAGGGCGGCGACCTGGCCGTTGAAGTGCAGCTCGGCGTGGCTGCTAAAGCCTTGGGCGGTCTGGCGCAGCAAGGCCGCAGGGCGCGCATGCAGGCCGCCGTGATGAGCGACTCTGGCGCTGGCGCGTACTGTTTCACCGGTGCTGGCCGCTTTGACAGTGCCCAGATCAGCGTTGGGAATGACATCCAGCAGCGGCGCACCCAGGGTCACCGAGCGGGTCGTGCGTGGCAGCAAGCGGTAGTCGCTGCTGTTGCTCAGGATTATCACGGTGATCAGGCTGGTGCAGTGTTGCGCGACCAGGTCCAGGTCAAAGCGAATCAGCGGCTGGCCACGTTCGACCCGTTCACCATTGGCCACCAGCGCTTCGAAACCGCGGCCCTGCAACTGCACGCTATCAAGGCCGATGTGCATGAGGATCTCGGCGCCGTTGTCGGCACGCAAGGTCAGGGCGTGGAGGGTTTTCGCCAAGTGAATGACAGTACCGGCACAGGGCGCCTGCAGGCAGTCGTTGAGCGGGTCGATGGCAATGCCATTGCCCAGGCTGCCGCCGGCGAACACCGGGTCGGGCACCTGGTCCAGTGGCAACAGCGGCCCTTCGAGGGGGGCATGGAGGGTGATGTTCTTGTTGTTGAGCATGCGCAAGGTCCTCGGTGCCTCAGTGAGTTCGGGTCACTTTGCTCAAGTGACGGGGCTGATCCGGGTCCAGGCCACGGGCCTCGGCCAGTCCTGCGGCCATGACATAGAAACTCTGGATCGCCAGCAGCGGGTCGAGGCCTGGGTGGGCGGCGCAGCTCAAGGTCAGGTTGCGCTGGGGGATATCCGCCGGCGCCGCCAGCAGCACCCGGGCGCCGCGCTGGCGCATGTCTTCGGCCAGTTGCAGCAGGCCTGCCTGCTCCACGCCGCGAGGCGCCAGTACCAGCAGCGGGTAGTGGGCATCGATCAGTGCCATGGGGCCGTGGCGGACTTCGGCGCTGCTGAAGGCTTCGGCCTGGATCGCCGAAGTCTCCTTGAACTTGAGCGCCGCTTCCTGGGCGATGGCAAAGCCGGCGCCACGGCCGATGACCATCAGCCGCTGGCAATCGCGCAGTTGCTCGATGGCCAGGCTCCAGTCCTGGGCCGCCGCTTCGCGCAGTTGCCCGGGCAGGGCGAGGCCGGCTTCGAGCAGTGCCGGGTCCTGCTGCCAGTGGGCGACCAGGCGGGCGCTGGCGCTGAGGGTAGCGATAAAGCTCTTGGTCGCAGCGACGCTCAGTTCCGGGCCGGCGCACAGCGGCAGGCTGTACTGGCAGGCGTGCTCCAGCGGTGAATCTTCGGCATTGACCAGGGCGACGCTGGTGGCCCCGCGCTCGCGCAGGGTCTGCAGGCTGTTGACCAGGTCCGGGCTCTGCCCCGACTGGGAAAAGCCCAAAGCGAGCTGGCCGCGCACCTGCAGGGGCGAGTTCTGCAGGGTCACCACCGACATCGGCAGCGAGGCCACCGGCAACCCAAGCTGCTGCATGGTCAGGTAGGCGAAGTAGCTGGCGGCGTGGTCGGAGCTGCCGCGGGCGACGGTCAGGGCGACGGCGGGGGCAAGTTCTCGCAACCGTTCGGCGACACCGGCGATACGGGCGTCGCAACGCTCGAGTTGAGTCTGCACGACGTTGGCCGAGGCCAGGGCTTCTGCAAGCATCTTAGAGCTCAAGGGGTTCTCCTTCGACCATTACGCCGATCAGGTTGAGGTTGCGATCCAGGGTTACCGCGTCGGCCCAACTGCCGGCTTGCAGGCGCCCGCGTTCTTGCAGGCCGAGGTAATCGGCGGCGAACTGCGACAGGCGCTGGGAGGCTTCGGCCAGGGGCAGGCCGATCTTCACCAGGTTGCGCAGGGCCTGGTCCATGGTCAGGGTGCTGCCGGCCAGGGTGCCGTCGGGCAGGCGCACGCCCCCCAGGCATTTGGTCACGGTGTGGCTGCCCAGCTTGTACTCGCCATCGGGCATGCCCGCGGCAGCGGTGGAATCGGTCACGCAGTACAGGCACGGGATTGCGCGCAAGGCCACGCGCATGGCGCCGGGGTGCACATGCAGCAGGTCGGGAATCAGTTCGGCGAAGCGCGCATGCGCCAGGGCTGCGCCAACGATCCCAGGTTCGCGGTGATGCAGTGCGCTCATGGCGTTGTACAGGTGGGTGAAGCTGGTAGCGCCGGCTTCAAGGGCCGCCACGCCCTCTTCGTAGCTGCCCAGGGTGTGGCCGATCTGCAAGCGCACGCCGCGTTCGCTCAAGGTGCGGATCAATGGCAGGTGGCCGGCAATTTCCGGGGCGATGGTGATCACCTTGATCGGGGCCAGGGCCAGATAGGCATCGACCTCTTCAAGCAATCCGAGGTGGGCGAAATTGGGCTGGGCGCCGAGCTTGCCGGGGTTGATATACGGGCCTTCCAGGTGCACACCCAGCACCCGGGCGCCATCGCTGCGCGGCTGGCGTGCATAGGTGCCCAGTTCGCCCAGCACCCGGGTCAGTTCTTCTTTGGGCGCGGTCATGGTGGTGGCCAGCAGCGATGTGGTGCCGAACCGTGCGTGGGTGCGGGCAATGGTGGCGAAGGCGCTGGCACCCTCCATGACGTCGCTGCCACCGCCGCCATGCACGTGCAGGTCGATGAAACCGGGCAGCACATAGGGCAGATCGTTGTCCTGCGGGTCGCACGGCTGGCCGTCGATGGCGGCGACGCGGCCGTCACGCAGCAACAGGCGTCCGCGTACCCAGCCCGTGGGGGTGAGTATGTTGTGTTCGCTCATGGGGGCTCCGCTAGCGTCGCAGCTCGGCGACAAAATCGTAGTAGTCGTCGCGACAGTAGGTGTCGGTCAGTTCGATGGGGGTGTTGTCGTCGAGGTAGCCAACCCGGGTCATCAGCAGCATGGCGGTGCCAGGCTGGATGCCGACCCGTGCGGCCAGCTCGGCGCTGGCGTTGATTGCGCGAATGTGTTGCAGGGCGCGCACTACCGGCTTACCGATCTGGTCGAGGTACTGGTACAGCGAATCGCCGATGGCTTCGGGGTTGCTCAGCAAGCGGGCGGGCAGGGTGCTGTACTCGACGGCCATGACAATGTCGTCGGCCTTGCGCAGGCGCTTGAGGTGCACCACCTGTTCGTTGGGCGACAGGCCCAGGCGCACCAGTTCATCGGCCGAGGGCGCGTCGACACTGCGCTCTAACCACTGCGAAGTGGGCGTGAAACCTTTCAGGCGGAGCATTTCGCTGAAGCTCGACAGGCGTGAGAGCGGCTGTTCCAGACGTGGGGTGATGAAGGTCCCGGAGCCCTGGATACGACGGATCAGGCCTTGTTCGAGCAGTACCTCCAGGGCTTTGCGTGCGGTGACCCGGGAGATGTCCAGGGCTTCGCTCAGGCTTCTTTCCGACGGCAACGCCTGCTCGGCTTTCCATTGCCCGGCATGAATGGCCTGTTCAAGGTTGCGTGCCACCTGAAGGTACAGTGGGGTGGCCAGGGTGTCGTCGGGGCGCAGGGCGGTCAACGGGGACATGGCGATGGCTTCAGATGGCGAGTGGTATTAAAAATTTAATACCACTTGAATACCACGTCAATACCACTTGTCCGTTTGGAGTGAGTGGGAGCGGCGGTGCGACGCCTCGACTTGCCCCGCGATGGATTCAAGCCTGATCGCAGGGCAAGTCGGCTCGCCGCACCTGCACTCCTGCAAAACCACAGGCCACTAATCCGACTTCAAACAGAATCCACATCGGCACCGCCAACAAGGTTTGCGAGAACACATCCGGCGGGGTCAGGAGCATGCCGACCACAAAGCAGCCGACGATCACATACGGGCGGCTCTTGCGCAGGGTGGCAACGTCGGTGACGCCGGCCCAGACGATGATGACGGTCGCCACCGGGATTTCGAACGCCAGGCCAAAGGCCAGGAACAGGGCGAGGATGAAGTCCAGGTACAGGCCGATGTCGGTCATCATCGCCACCCCGTCCGGGGTGACGCTGGCGAAGAAG
Organism: Pseudomonas tructae; assembly: GCF_004214895.1. Classification (NCBI taxonomy): domain Bacteria; kingdom Pseudomonadati; phylum Pseudomonadota; class Gammaproteobacteria; order Pseudomonadales; family Pseudomonadaceae; genus Pseudomonas; species Pseudomonas tructae. The sequence continues at coordinate 1,517,462 of NZ_CP035952.1, forward strand.
CCGAACATCATCGGGAACACTACGAAGAAGGCAAAGGCCATGCCCGAGTAGAACAGCACGATGCTCGACACCAGCAACGGCAGGGCAATGCGTTTTTCCTGGCGGTACATGGCCGGGGCTATGAAGCTCCAGGCTTGATGCAGCAGGACCGGCATGGCCACGAACAAGGCCGCCATCAGGGTCAGTTTGAACGGCGCCAGGAACGGCGAAGTGACGCTGGTGGCGATCATGCTCGCACCCTCGGGGAGGTAGCGACGCAGTGGCTCCGAGACCTGGGTGTAGAGGGTCTGGGCGAACGGGAACAGACCGAGGAAAATCACGGCGATGGCCAATAGGCAGCGCAGCAGGCGCCTGCGCAATTCGCGCAGGTGGCCTGTGAGCGGCATGCCGGAATCTTGGGTTGCTGTGTCCATCAAGGGGTTCCGCTGGTTGGGCTGTTGTCCGGTTGCAGGCTGACGCCGCAGCGCAAGTCCTGCTCAAGGCGCTGTAAGGGCAGGGCATCGAGTTCCTGGCTCAAGGCCTGGGTGTCCAGTTCGCGGTCCACCTGGGCCTTGAGGGTGGCCAAGGCGCGCTTGGCCTGGGCAACACCGCGGCCCAGGGTGCGTGCTGCCACCGGCAGGCGCTCGGGGCCAAGCACCAGCAGGGCGACGATGCCCACCAGCAGCAGTTCGGTAAAGCCGACTTCGAACATCAGCGCTGGTGTTCCGTGTGCTGCACGCTGTCGGCCTGCAGTGGCGCCTGGGGTTTGGCCTGGCTGATGGAGTCTTCCTCGCTCGGCCCGTTGCCCATGGATTTGCGAAAGCCCTGGATCGCATCACCAACGTCTGCACCCAGGCCCTTGAGGCGCTTGGTGCCGAACAGCATGAACACGATCATCAGTACGATGAGCAACTGCCAGATCCCGATACCACCCATGAAAAACGCTCCAAGCTCATGAAAAAGAAGGCCTTATCCTGCCTGGGCTTTATGACGCAAAAGTGAAGTGCAGATGTATTTGCCATGTGCCTGCAACATCCGTTGTGTTGACTGACGCTTCATTTGCTCGGGATGTCCAGGTCATGGGTGCAAAGCAACAACAAGGGGCGGCGCTGTTGATGGTGCTGGTGGTGCTGGCGATGCTCGCCGGCGGTCTGGCCTGGCTGGTGCAGGACGGTCGCCAGCAGGTCGACAGCGTGCGCCTGGTGCAACAACGGGTGCAGGCCAGGGCCATGGAAACCGCTGGCCTGGCCTTTGCCGAGCAGGCCCTGAAAGATCCGGCCTGGCGCACCAGCCCGCTGTTCTGGCAGGCCCTGCGCGGGCAGCCGTTGTCCTATGCCTTTGCCGGCGGTTCAGCGGCCTTGCGCATCCGCGACCTGCACAGTTGCTTCAACGTCAACACGCTGATTGGCGAGGAGGCCGAACGGGCCGGGCGGCAGTTGCGCTACCTGCTTGGCGATGACCTGGCCGCGCAACGGCTGGGCGATGCCCTGGCGGACTGGATCGACCCCGACAACCAGGCTCGTCTCAACGGCGCCGAGAGCGACCAGTACCTGCGCCAGTCGCCCGCGCGTCTGGCGGCCAATCAGATGATGGTCGACATGAGCGAGCTGAACCTGCTGCTCGAACCCGATGCCCGGCGACAAACGCGCTATCCGCAGTTGTGTGCCCTACCGCAGACCAGCGGTTGGCGCTTGAACGCCAATGCCTTGAGTCTTGAGCAGTTGCCGTTGCTTGAGGCCATGTATGAAGGGCAGGTGTCGCGTTCGCTGCTGAGCCGGATTATCACTGCACGACCGGCAGGCGGTTATCACGATGCCGGGGCATTGCGCCAGGCTCTGGGGGCGATGGACGATGCGACGTTCGCGCGCCTGAGCGAGGGCTTGTTGCTCAACAGTGGCGATTTTGTCCTGCAGCTGGAGTTCGAGCAGGACGGGCAGGTGATGCGCAGCGAGTTTCAATTGCGCGCCAGAGGGATAGTGCAGTGGCACGCGCTGGTGCCAGCCCAGCAGGTGCAGGTGCTCAGCCGTTCGCCGCAACCCTGGTAAGGGCTGCGGCGAACCGGGCTTGGCTTACACGCCGATCTCACCGCCATCGGCACGCTGGATGACCACGGTCGATGCCCGCGGACGCACCTTGGTCCCGGCCGGGGTCACCGTCGTGGCGATGTCGGTGGAGGGCCAGTTATCCGGGTGCTGGATATTGACGAAGATCGACTTGTTGTCGGGGGTGAAGGCAATACCGGTCACTTCGCAGCCGTTGGGGCCGACGAAGAAGCGGCGCAGGTCGACCTGGTTCTGGGCGTTGACCGGTACCTGCTTGCCAGCGGCATTCACCAGGTTCGTGGGGATCACGGCGAGCATCTGGTCGTTGGTGTAGTCGGTCAGGGTCTTTTCGCCGTTGTCGGTCTGGAACCAGAGGATGCCGCGGCTATCGAAACTCATGCCGTCGGGGCTGGCGAACTGGTTGAGTTCGGTCAGGCCCGAGCGGTTGATGTCGGCGGTGCCGGCAGCGTTGGCGCCAAAGACGAAGATGTCCCAGGTGAAACTCAGCTGATCGTCGCTGTCGTGCCAGCGAATGATGTGGCCGTGGCGGTTCGGCCCGCGCGGGTTGGCGGCATCGACCTTGGCGGCGGTGCGCGCGCTGTTGTTGGTCAGGGTCAGGTACACGTCGCCATTGAGCGGGTTGACCGTGGTCCATTCCGGGCGGTCCATGGGCGTTGCGCCAACGGCGTCGGCAGCGCCGCGGGTGTTGAGGATGATCCCTGGCAGGTCAGTGTAGATCGAGCCCAGGGTCTTGCCGCTGCTGGTCGGGGTGTTGACGTCGAGCAGCAGCCATACACCCGAGCCGTCGGCGTTGAAGCGGGCGACATACAGCTTGCCCTGGTCCATGTACTTGTTGCCAGTGGCCAGGCGATCGGCGGGGTTGGCATCGGCTGCTTGCCACAGCGCGGTGGAGACGAACTTGTACAGGTACTCGTTGTTGGAGTCATCGCCCATGTACCAGACCAGCGGCTTGCCCACCACCGGCAGGCCCGGGCAGCAGCCCTCGTGGCGGAAGCGCCCGAGCGCCGTGCGTTTTACCGCCAGGGTGCTGGCGTTGTAGGGGTCGATCTCGACGATGTAGCCGTAGGTGCTGGCCTCGTTGCGGAAGTCGTCGGTGGCGCTGGCGCCGCTCGGGGTGACGTTGAAACGGCTGAACTCGCCGTCCACTTCCGACGGATCGCCCGCCACGCTTTCCCACTTGTAGTTACCGGCCTTGGTGCCCACGCCGATGCGTTTCTGGTCAGCCGGCAGGGTGCTGCTGGTGTTGATGAAAATCCCCGGCCAGTTCTCTTCGCAGGTCAGGTAGGTACCCCACGGGGTGTAGCCGTTGCCGCAGTTGTTGTTGGTGCCGCGGGCCTGGGTGCCGTTCTTCGAGAAGCGGGTCTTGACGTGGTCGCTGCCGCGCAGGGGGCCGGCGATGTTCATCACCGTGGCGGTGGTGAAACGACGATTCAGCGGGTCGTTGTCGACCACCTGCCAGCGACCGCTGACTTTTTTCAGGCGAATCACCCCGGCGCCGTGGGCGTTGATTTCCTTGCGCACTTCCTCGACCGGACGCTTGCCGCTGCTGTCGCTGGTCGGGCCGTTGGGATGCAGGGCATCGGCGTCGATGTATTCGTGGTTGATCGCCAGCAGGCCGTCTTCGGAGCTGCCATTGATCGGGAAGAAATGCATGCCGTCATGGTGCATGCCCACCGCGTTGGCCTGGTCGGCGGCGGTGTTGCTGCCATCGGCTTTCCAGGGCTTGGCGCTGGTGTTCAGCGGCGTGCCCCAGGGTGCCAGGACATAGGCGGTGTATCCGGCGGCGACCACGCAGGCATCGGTGCGCGAACCCGGGATGGAGGTAAAGCCCAGTTTCAGTTTCGGCGGGGTTGGTGGCTCTACTGCAGGTTCGTCGTCATCCGAATCACTGCTGTCGAAGCAGCCCGTGAGGCCAGTCCCGGCAATCATCGCGATAGCGGCACCCAGGCCGCCGCGGACCACGCTGCGGCGGCTCAGGTAAGACTCCAGAACGCTGTCCATGGGCAGGTTGCCACTCTGGTTGCGGTTCAGGTTGTCGCCGGTGTCTCGACTCATCAGTTCAGTTCCTTTTGTTCAGTGATGCGGCGTGAAAGAAACCGGGACTTTAGTGAGCAAGTGTGATGATTGATTGGCAGTTTTGTTAAAAGGCGTTGAAAGAAAAAAATCCTTAGCAGCTGATTTGCCAGAGGTTTTGCCCAGGCTGTCGATTAACTGCCATCAAACTGTAATCCAGGCACCCCAATATCCCGGCCCGACAACCAATAAGCGCCAAGGCGACGGGACAGGCTGAACATGCACAGACGGGAAGTGTTGAACTGGATCGGCGTTGGCGCTACTGCGCCGCTGCTTACGGCCTGTGCGGGCCTGGGCGCAACGTCGGCCGGCAACACCGCGCCGCTGGACCTGCTGTACTTTGCCGACACGCTCGATGCTCGACAAGCCGGTAAGCCGGTGGTCCCGGCCACGCGCCTGGGCCCGGTCACCCACCTGGGCCAGGCCCCCTGGATGACCGGCGCCAGCGCTCGCCAGGCACGGGCCGAACTCAACCCGCTGCTCGATGCCAGCCTGGCCGAGGGCGTGCAAACCGGCGGCTACGCGGTGCTGGCGGCCTTGCTGGAGCAGCTTCGCCAGGCTGCCGGAGCCGACAACTGCCTGACCCTGGAAAACGGCCAGGGCTGGAATGGCAGTGGCCTGGCCTACCTGACGCAGGGCGCCAGCGGTGTCGAAGGCAGTGAGTTGCTGGCAAGCCAAGTGCGGGTCAGCAGTGATGAGCGGGTGCTCTGGCCGCAGCGTTGCGCCGGCCTGTACCGTCAGTACGGCCAGGCGGTGTTGGGTGCCGGCCTGGCTGCGGAGCAGTCGGCGGCATTGGGAGTTGTACCGTTCACCGTCGTGCGTCGCAGTGGTGTACGGGTTGCTGTGGTGGGCATCACCGACCCCTATGCCCAGGACCAGAAAGCCTCGCTCAAACAGTGGTATCAGTCTTTGTTGCCAGCCTTTGAACAGGCCCGTGGCCAGGCCGATCTGGTGGTTGCCCTGGCCGATGTCGGTACCGGCCCCGGCCTGTGGCTGGCCGAGCGCCTGAGCGATGCCGACCTGTTGCTCTGCGCCCGAGGCCAGGACTTCTGGCCCGAACCGATTGCCGTGCTGCAAGCCAGCGGCAAGCGGGTACCGGTGCTGTTTGCCGGCAACCGCGCCAGCGGCGCCTTTCAAGTGCGCTGCCAGCGCACTGCCGGGCAATGGCAGTTCAATGCCCGCTTTCATCCCGCCTTTGCCAGCAGCCTTACCCCCACTGCCCAGGCCCGTGCGGCGCAGTTGCGCGGGCTGCTCGCCCAGCAACGCGCCGGCCACGCGGCCTGGCTCGATCAGCCCCTGGCCCGTGCCCCCCAGGCGCTGTGGCGCCGTGATACCCGCGGCGGCAGTTGGGACCGCCTGCTGCATCAAGCCCTGGCGGCTGACAGCGACTATCCCGTGTTGCTCCCGGGGCTGCGCTATGACAGCCCGTTGGCAGCCGGCCAGGCCATCACCCGTGAACACCTGATCAGCCTGACCGGCAGCTACCCGGCGCCGGTGGTCGAGGCCCCGGCCCGGCAAGTCGAGCAGGTGCTGGAGAACGCCGCCGAGCAACTGTTCGGCGACCCGCTGTTGCTCGACAACAGCCAGGACCTGCCACGCTGGCTGGGCCAGCCCTGGCAGCTCAGCTACAGCCCGACCGGCAAGCGCGTGTCGGGCCTGAGCGAAGCCTTGGGGCAGTGCCGCACCTTCGGCTTGCAGTACGCCTCGAACGTCGGTGAGCCGCTGTGGCAGCGGGTCGAGGCCTGGTTGGCCAGGCAGCCTGCGGACTGGCAACTGCCCGCCTTGCAATTGCCGCAGTTGCGTTACGTGCAGGGGCATCCAGGCTGGCATCCGCGTGAGTTGAACGCGTGATCAGCGCCTCGCGCCTGTTCAGCGGCGCGCTGCTGACCCTGGCGGCCTGGCTCGCCGCCCAGTGCGTGCTGCAACTGAGCCGTGCACCTGTGCCGGCAAGCGCCCAGCAGGAGGAATTGCGGCCATTGCCGGGGCTGATGATCGGCCACTGGCAGGCCCGCGGTGAGACCGGCGGCGTGCCGCTGACCGCTTTGCCCCTGCAATACCTGGGCGGCCTGCGGGCGGTGCCGCTCAGCGCCACCGTGGTGGTACTGCGCTACGGCCAGGCCACGCGCTCGTTGCGCCGTGGTCAGCGCCTGGCCCCAGGCATCGTGCTGGTGGAGATCGATGAGCAGGGGCTGATTTTTGATAACCAGGGGCGGCGCGAACGCCTGCCCTGGCCGCCACGGCCTGCCGTGACCGGCTTCAAGCGCCAAGGATGAATGATGATTGCAAGACTCTGCCTGGCCTGCGTGCTGAGCCTGGGCCTCAACCTGGCCTGGGCCGAAGAACCGGTGGCACTGGATGACGACGAAACCCCGTTGTATGAAGTGAATTTCGTCGACACCGAGCTCAGCGAATTCATCGACAGCGTGTCGCAGATCACCGGCACCACTTTCATTGTCGATCCACGGGTGCAGGGCAAGGTCACGGTGCGTACGGTCGACCGCCACGACAGCGAGGCGATCTACGACATCTTCCTGGCCCAGTTGCGCGCCCAGGGTTTTGCCGCCGTCGACCTGCCCAACGGCAGCGTCAAGATCGTCCCCGACCAGGCCGCGCGTCTTGAGCCGGTGCCGGTGGAAAGCGCCGGTAAAGCGGCGCAAAGCAGCGATGGCGTGGCTACTCGCGTGTTCAATGTGCGCAATGCCGCCAGCGAGCAGCTACTGGGCATTCTCAAGCCGCTGATCGATCCCCGGGTCGGGGTCATCACCCCGTATCCTGCGGCCAACCTGTTGGTGATCACCGATTGGCGCAGCAACCTGGAACGCATCGACAGCCTGCTGCTGCAGCTCGATCAGGTCAGTGACGAGCCGATGCAGGTCATGCCCTTGCAACACGCCAGTGCCAACGACACCAGCAAGTTGATCAACCAGTTGCTGGCCCGTGAGCAGGGCGCCGACAGCGCCCAGGTGGTGGCCGACCCACGCAGCAACGCGCTGCTGGTGCGTGGCAGCGCCGACAGCCGTGAGCGGGTGCGCGCTTTGTTGGCGCAGTTGGACCGTCCTGGCGAAAACCTGCGCAGCTCCAACACCCAGGTGATCTACCTGCGTCATGCCAACGCCAGTGAAGTGGTCAAGGTGCTGCGCAGCCTCAGCCAGGACACGCTGCCGGCCGGCAGCGGTGAGGGCAGCAAGGACGACAAGGCGCCGGCGCCGGTGAGCAGTTCGGGCATTCGCCTTGAATACGAAGAAGGCACCAACGCCGTGGTCATGGTTGGCCCCGACAGCGAGCTGGCGGCCTACCGCAACATCGTTGAGCAACTGGACGTGCGCCGGGCGCAGGTGGTGGTCGAGGCGATCATTGCCGAAGTCTCGGACTCACGCGCCGAAGAGCTGGGGGTGCAGTGGCTGTTCGCCGATGAGAAGTTCGGTGCCGGTACGGTCAACTTCGGCAGCAGCGGCCCGAGCATCGCCGCCATTGCCGGGGCCGCAGCGGGCAAGGACAACGCCGCGTTGGCCAAGCTGCTGTCTGGCACCAACGGCCTGACCGCAGGTCTTGGCAACTTCGGCGGTGGCTTCAACTTCGCCGTGCTGGTCAATGCACTGAAAAGCAAAAGCGGTTTCAACCTGCTGTCGACGCCGACCCTGCTGACCCTGGACAACGCCGAAGCCTCGATCCTGGTCGGCCAGGAAGTCCCCTTCGTCACAGGCTCCGTGACCCAGGACAACACCAACCCCTACCAGACCATCGAGCGCAAGGAAGTCGGGGTCAAGCTGCGCATCAAGCCGCAGATCAATATTGATAACACCGTACGCCTGGATATCGTCCAGGAGGTCTCCTCGATTGCCGACAACGCGTCGGCCAGCGACGTGATCACCAACAAGCGCGAGATCAAGACCAAAGTCATGGTCGAGGACAACGGCCTGGTGATCCTCGGTGGCCTGATCAGCGACGAGGTCACCTCAAGCAAACAGAAGGTGCCGCTGCTTGGTGATATTCCCTGGCTGGGGCGGCTGTTCAGCTCCTCCGGTCAGCAGGGCGTGAAGCAGAACCTGATGGTGTTCATACGCCCGCGCATTCTGCGTGATGGCCAGGCCCTGGCCAGCTTGAGTGCCGAGAAGTACCGCAACCTGCAGCAGGATACCGCGCTGAAACTGCCGGCCATCAGCGACGATGGCAAACTGTTGCAGGCCTTTCCGGCCAGCCGCTTGCGCCTGGACGAGGGCGTCTGGTGATGCAGTTGTTGCCCTACCGCCTGGCGCGCCAGGCCGGCCTTGCCGTGGCCCCCGGGGCCAGCGGCTGGAGCCTGTGGCTGTGCGCGGATGCCGACAGCGACCAGTTGCAGGAACTATTGCGGGTGCAAGGTCAGCCGGATGAAGTCTGCCACCTGGACCGCGCCAGTTTCGACAGCCAGTTGGGCCAGCTTTACCAGGCCGGCGAAGGGGCCACCGCAGCGTTGATCGAAGGGATTGGCGAGCAGGTCGACCTCGACGGCCTGATGAGCGAGATGCCGCGTATCGAAGACCTGCTGGAGAGCGACGACGAAGCCCCGGTGATCCGCCTGATCAACGGCCTGTTCGCCCAGGCGCTGCGCTTGCAGGCCTCGGACATCCATATCGAGACCTTCGAGCAGAGCCTGGTGGTGCGCCTGCGCGTTGATGGCCATCTGCGCGAAGTGCTGCGCCCGCCCCGGGCGCTGTCGGCGATGCTGGTGTCGCGGATCAAGGTCATGGCCCGGCTGGATATTGCCGAGAAGCGCCAGCCCCAGGATGGCCGTATCACCCTGCGCTCGGCCGGGCGCGAAGTGGACGTGCGGGTCTCGACCCTGCCGGGGATCCATGGCGAGCGGGTGGTGATGCGCGTGCTCGATAAACAGGCGAGCCTGCTGGCGCTGGCCAACCTGGGCATGCCGGCGGCGGTGGAGCAGGGCCTGCGCGCGTGCCTGGCGCGGCCGAACGGGATTGTCCTGAGCACCGGGCCGACCGGTTCGGGCAAGACCACCACCCTGTACGCCAGCCTCAACAGCCTCAATGACGGCAGCCGCAACATCCTGACCGTGGAAGACCCGGTCGAGTACGCCATCGCCGGGATCGGCCAGACTGCAATCAATCCGCGCGCCGGACTGACGTTCGCCACCGGCCTGCGGGCAATCCTGCGCCAGGACCCGGACGTGATCATGCTCGGCGAGATCCGTGACCGCGAGACCGCGCAGATCGCCGTGCAGGCCAGTCTTACCGGTCACCTGGTGCTGTCGACCCTGCACACCAACAGCGCCGTGGGCGCTGTGACGCGCTTGCGCGACATGGGTATCGAACCTTTTCTTATCGCCTCGTGCCTACGCGGTGTGATGGCCCAGCGCCTGGTACGGCGCCTGTGCAGCTGTGCCAGGCCACAACCGTTGCAAGCCGCCGAGCGGCAGCTGTGGCCGGAGCTGGCCGACCTGAACCAGAGCTTTCATGCGGTCGGTTGCGAACAGTGCCAGGGCACGGGCTATCGCGGCCGGCTCGGCCTTTACGAGTTCATCGAACTGGACGCTGGGTTGATCGGCCTGCTCTACGACGGCGCCAGTGAGGTGGCGATGCAGGAACACTTGAATGGGCGTCGACAAAGCCTCGCCGGCATGGCCAGCCAGTGCCTGCGCCAGGGCCAGACCAGCCTGGCCGAAGTGCTGCGCGCGGTGCAGGGCTAAGCCATGCCGACCTTTCGTTACCAGGCCGTGGACCTCGGTGGGCGTACGCGCAAGGCCAGTATCCAGGCCGACAGCGAGCGCCATGCGCGCCAGCTATTGCGTGAGCAGGGATTGTTCGCTCGCCAGTTGCAGCGCCACGAGGCCGGCAATGCACAGCCGAGGCGGCAACGGGTCAGCCGCGCCCAGTTGTGCGAACTGACCCGGCAACTGGCAACCCTGACCGGTGCCGGCATCCCCCTGGTGGATGCCTTGGCGACCCTCGAGCGGCAGTTGGTGGAGCCAGCCTTGCGCAACCTGCTGGTGGCCGTGCGTGGATCCCTCGCCGAAGGCCTGAGCCTGGCCCGCAGTCTTGCGCGCCAGGGTGGCCTGTTTTCCGGCTTGTATTGCGCGCTGGTCGAGGCCGGCGAACGCTCCGGGCGCCTGGCTCAGGTGCTGGAGCGTCTGGCCGAGCACCTGGAGCAGGTCCAGCGCCAGCAGCACAAGGCCCGTACGGCCCTGATCTACCCCTGTGTACTGATGGGCGTGTCGCTGGCAGTGGTGGTCGGCCTGATGACTTTTGTGGTGCCCAAACTCACCGAGCAGTTTGCTCACTCCGGGCAGAGCCTGCCGTGGATCACCTCACTGCTGATCGGTATCAGCGACCTCTTGGTACTGGTCGGCCCCTGGCTGTTGCTCTTTCTGGGAGGGGCATCGGTGCTCGGTGCCTGGCTGTTGCGCCGCCCGCACTGGCGCCTGCGCCGCGATGATCTGCTGCTGCGGCTGCCCAAGGTGGGCCCGCTGCTGGCGGTGCTGGAGAGCGCACGCTTGTCGCGCAGCCTGGCGATTCTGGCCGGCAGCGGCGTGCCATTGCTCGAAGCCCTGCAAGTGGCCACGGCCACGGTCAACAACCGGCGTATCCACCTGGCCCTGCAAGGGGTTGGCAGCGAGGTGCAAGGCGGCGTCAGCCTACATAGGGCACTGGATACCAGCGGCCATTTTCCGCCGTTGCTGCTGAACATGGTCGCCAGCGGCGAGGCCAGCGGCACCTTGCCGGACATGCTCGAACGGGTCGCCGACAACCAGGAGCGTGGCTTCGCCCGCCAGGTCGACAGCACCATGGCGCTGTTCGAGCCGCTGATGATCCTGGTGATGGGCGCGGTGGTGCTGTTCATCGTCCTCGCCGTGCTGTTGCCGATCATGCAGCTCAACCAGGGACTGACACTTTGAAAAGGAGCAAGACCATGCACAGCCCACGCGCGCGCCAGCGCGGCTTTACCCTGATGGAAATCATGGTGGTGATCTTCATCATCGGCCTGTTGATCGCCGTGGTAGCGCCCAGCGTGCTTGGCAGCCAGGACAAGGCCATGAAGCAGAAGGTCATGGCCGACCTGTCGACCCTGGAGCAGGCACTGGACATGTACCGCCTCGACAACCTGCGCTTTCCGTCCGCCGAGCAGGGCCTGTCGGCGCTGGCCAGTAAACCTTCGGTCGAACCGCTGCCCCGGGCCTGGCGCGCCGACGGTTACATTCGCCGCTTGCCGCAGGATCCCTGGGGCACGCCGTATCAGTACCGGGCGCCGGGCCAGCATGGGCGCATCGATATCTATTCCCTGGGCGCCGACGGCGTCGAGGGCGGCGAAGGTATCGATGCCGACCTGGGTAACTGGGAACTCTAGGCATGCGCGGTGAGCGTGGGTTTACCTTGTTGGAAATGCTCGTGGTGCTGCTGATCGCCGGGCTCATGAGTGCCTTGAGCATTGCCTGGCTCGACACGGGCAAGGCGCCGCTGCAGCAGGCCCTTGAGCGACTGGCCAGTGCCAGCCGGCAGCAGGCCGAACTGGCGCGGCATGGCGGTGAGATTCGCGGTCTGCGCTGGAGTGGCAACCGGCCCGAGTTTGTCCGGTGGGTCAATACCCGTTGGCAGACGCAAAAGGTAGCGTTGGGTGACTGGCCGCAGGCGTTGCAGGCGGACTGGTCCAACAGCCAGGAACCACGCTGGGTGTTCACCCCCTCGGGCGTTGAGCGCAGCGCCGTATTGAACTGGCACTGGCCAGAGGGCAGCGAGCGTTGGCACTGGAGCAGCGATGGGCAACTGCACAGGGCGCCCTTGTGAAAGCGGGCCAGCGTGGCTTTACCCTGCTCGAAGTGACCGTGGCCCTGGGCATCGCCGCCGCTTTGGCGATCATGACCAGCCAGGTGCTGCGCCAGCGCCTGGCCGTGCAGCAGAGCGTGCAGCAGCATCGCCTCGGGGTGTTCTGTGCCCGCGAGCTGCAAGCGCGTTTCACCGTGGAGCGGTACTGGCCGATGCAGAGCTCCAGCAGCGGGCAACTGCAGCAGGGCGACGGCCAATGTCATTGGCAATTGCAACTGGCTGCGACCGGGGTGCGAAATCTGCGTCGAGGGGAGTTGCGCCTGTTCGGCGACCGTGACGGACGTGATCCGCTCGGCCAGTACCGAATCTTTCTGGTGCGGCCATGAAGCGCCGTCAGCAGGGCCTGACCCTGCTCGAACTGCTGGTCGCCCTGGCCCTGACCGCCGTACTGGGGATCTTGCTGGCGGCGCTGGTCAATGCCTGGGTCGGGGTCAGGGAGCGGCTGGAGCAGCCTGCCCAGTCCTCGCCGGTGCTGAACTTCTGCCTGGCCCTGGAGCGGCGTTTCGACACCACGGTGTTGCGTAAGCTCTACGAGCAGCGCCTGCCACTGGCAATCAACTGGCTGGACTGGCAACCCGCCGCCTTGCAATTGCAATGGGTGGCCCGCAGTGCCTGGCCGCAAGCCGAAGGCGGTTCACGTTTGCAGCGCCAACGCCTGAGTTACGACGTGCGTGGGCAACGGTTGCTGCTGGAAACCTCCGCCGATCTGTATGCGGTGGGTAAACCGCAGTGGCGTGAACGCGATCAACTCGATCAGGTCACGGCGCCGAGCTTCGCGTTCTTTCAATCGGGCCGCTGGCTGGCCTTTCCTTCTACCGAGCGGTCTGCCCCGGATCGCGGTGTGCGGCTTGAGTTCAAGCGTGATGGAGCACCTTATGTCTGTACCTTCGCCCTGCCGGAGGCGCCTTGATGAAATGGCTTGAACGCTGGCAATCACCCAGGCCGAGCACTTGGCTGCTGCTGCGCCCTGGCCCTGAACCGTCGCGCTGGAACTGGCTACTGGAGGGCGGCCAGGTGCGTGAGGAGGGTGAGGGGCCGCCGCCCTGTCGTGCAGGCATGCGCGTGGCACTGATTCTGCCGGGGCAGCAGTGCAGTCACTGTCAATTACCGGCGCCACCAGGCTTGAAACGCGAAGAGTGGCCGTTGTTGCTCGAAGAGCGCTTGCTGCAGCCGGCCGAGTCCATTCGCTGCGGTTGTGTGTCACGCCAAGGTACGCAACTGGAACTGGTCAGCGTTGATCGGGTGCTGCTGGAACAGTGGTTGGCACAATGCGCGGACTGGGGGCTGAATGTGGAGCGCTGCTGGGCCGAGTTTCAGTTGTTGCCCGAGACCCCGGCGGGCACTGCGCTGTGCTGGCAGCGCAGTGCCGAGCTGTTGCTGTGCAAGGGTGCGACCGCGCAAGCGCGTCAGCACTGGCTGGCCTGGCCAACCGCGCTGGGGGCGAACCTGCCGGCACCCTGGCCAAGCCTGCAATGCCAAGCGTTCGAGGGCAACTGGCCGCCGCGCTTGATCGTGCTGGAACGTCTGCCCAGCCTGTTCGAGGTGCGTGCACCGCGTCGCTTGCAACTGTCCATCGCCCTTGAACACAGGCGCTTGCTCGCCGCGTGCCTGGTGCTGGGTTTGCTCTGCAGCGGGCTGTGGCTGAGCCAGCAATGGCGCCAGAGCGCATTGCACAAGGCGCAGGTCGTGGCGGTAACGGGACCGGTTGAATCACCGCGGCAGGCGGCCCAGGCCCTCAAGCGTTTGCGTCAGGCGCAAGAAGGTCAACGCTTGCACCTGCGCCAGATTGAGCAGGTACAACTGGCACTGGAGCAGTGGCTGCAATCGCGCCCGGCCTGGCACCTGGTCGCCAGCGGCTTTGACGGGCAACGCTTGCGCATGCGTTTGCACGGTGATCAGCCGCCAGACGTCGAGACCTGGCAGGGCATTGCCAGCCAGCTCGACCTCAGGGTCGAAGCCACTGCCGCTGCCCACGAACTGCAACTGGTCTTCGACCTGGGAGCGGCCTCATGAGTGAGTGGGTGCAGCGCCGTTGGTTGATGCCGGCGGCTTGGGCAATGATCGCAGGCTTGTTGCTGATGCTGGTGTTTCGCGAAGGTTCGACCCGCCGGCAGGACGCGCAGCAATGGCAGGCCCTGGCCCGGTTGGCAGCAGGTTTGCAGGTCGAGGCCGGGCTTGGTGTGGAGCGACTGCAGCAGTCGGCGCAGGCGGGCAGCATTGTATTGAACGAGGTGCTGCCGGAAACCGGCAGTTGGCAGATCAAGGGCCGTGCCGCAGATGAGCAGGCGCTGCAGAACTGGGTGCTGGTCTTGCAGGGCGAAGGTGCGCGGCCGCTGAGTTGGGCTCTTGAGCACACTGAGTCGGGCATGGACTTTCAACTGGTGTTGCAACGATGAGGCGTGCGGCCTGGGTTGCCCTGGTGTTCTCACTCACCTTGCTGGCCGAGCTGCCGGCCAGCTGGCTGCTCAAGCCGGTGACCGCCCGGGGCGTTTCCGGCAGCCTGTGGCAGGGCCAGGCGCAACGCATCGGGCCGGTGGGGCCGGTCGCCTGGCACTGGCAACCCTGGCGTTTGCAGGCACAGATGAACATTGGCTTTCAAGGCCAGGATTGGCAGCTCAGGCTGGGCGGCTGGCCATGGGACTGGCACGCCTATGTCGAGCCGCTGGGCGCAATTGCCACAGGATCTTCGAGTTACCGATTGAGCGGGCAGTGGAAAGGCCGGATTGAAGCTCAAGGTAGCGGTGGCCAATGCCGGGTGGGCGAAGGGGAGATTGGCGCGGCCGAGTTGACCCTGGTTTCACCCTGGTCGCTGACGTTAGGCGCTACCCGAGTGCGCATCGACTGCTCGTCAGGGTTGCATCTGCTGGCGCAACTGCAGCTGCAGGGGCAGCATCAGTTCAGTGTGGATGCCGACCTGATGCAACGGCGCGGACGATTGCAAGGGTCTGTTGAACCCGGCGCTCTGCTTGCGCCGGTGCTGCAAAGCGGCCAATGGCTCAAACCCGGAAACACCGCGTTGAGCCGTAATCTGAAATGGTGAGCAGCCTCAGGGGCGGATCTCGATCATGGTGCCATCTGGCACCATGTTCCAGACCTCGCGCATGTCGCGGTTGGTCATGGCAATGCAGCCTTCGGTCCAGTCCAGGGTGTGGAACACCTCTTCCGGATATTCTTCGCTCAACGGCGTGCCATGAATCATGATCATTCCGCCCGGCGGTACGCCTTCGCTACGAGCACGGGCTGCGTCGGTGATGTTCGGGTAGGACACGTGCATCGCCAGGTTGTAGCGGTCGCTCTGCTTGCGCCAGTCGATCCAGTAGAAGCCTTCAGGGGTGCGCTTGTCGCCTTCGCGCAGCTTGGCACCCTTGGGCTGCTTGCCCAGGGAGATGCGGTAGGTTTTCAGCGGCGCGCCAGCGCTGATCAGTTGCAGGCGCCGTTCAGACTTGATCACCAGGATTTTGTCGATCATCGCAGGCTTGGGTGTTTGCGGTTGCAGTGGCGAAGGCGCGGTCTTGTCGACCGGCCGGGTGATGATGGTTTCGGTGAAACCCGCCTGGGACATCGAAGCCACACTGAGGCAGAAAAGGGCAAGCAACCAGCGCATGAAACGATATCCCTGAAGAAGCTAGGTGTTGGGTGACGAGACGAGCATGGGTGACAGGCATTCATTGCCTATCGGGAAGCGCTGCTCGATGCGGTCACGATAATAGCATTCTAGGGTACGACTGACGGTGCGGAAAGCCAGCTCGTCCCACGGGATATCACTTTCGTCGAAAAGCCGCACTTCCAGGCTCTCGACGCCAACGGCGAAGTCCAGGTCGGCAAGCTCGGCACGAAAGAACACGTGGACCTGGTTGATGTGCGGCAGGTCGAACAACTGGTAAAGGGCGGCTTCGCCGACACGGGCGCAGGCTTCCTCGATGGTTTCCCGGCGCGCGGCCTGTTCCACTGTCTCGCCGTTCTCCATGAAGCCTGCGGGCAAGGTCCAGTAGCCGCGACGCGGTTCGATGGCACGGCGGCACAACAGCACCTGGCTGCCCCAGGTCGGCAGGACCCCGGCGACGATATTGGGGTTCTGGTAATGAATGGTCTGGCAGTGATCGCAGACAAAACGCAGGCGGCTATCGCCCTCGGGAATGCGCTGAATCACCTGATTGCCGCACGCGCTACAGAATTTCATGCTTTTATTCCTGTTAGGTGCGCCTATCTTGGCGCCACTCTCAGCGCGGCTGCAAGCGGGGATCGTTGCCGGGGTTTTCCCGGGGGCTTGGGCGGCTCGCGGCTTTGGTGCATGATGCAGGGCAGGCTTTGGAATCGAGAGAGAGCAATGCTGGACGAGCTTCTTCGCCGCGTAAGCAGTCATACGCCGAGTACCCTGGAGACGGACCGACGTTTTCCCGAGGCTGCGGTGTTATTGCCCATCACGCGCAGCGAAGAGCCCGAACTGGTGTTGACCCTGCGCGCCAAGGGGTTGTCGACCCACGGTGGCGAGGTGGCGTTCCCGGGTGGACGGCGCGACCCGGAGGACCCGGACCTGATCTTCACCGCCTTGCGCGAAGCAGAAGAAGAGATCGGCCTGCCGCCGGGGCTGGTGGAAGTCATCGGCCCGTTGAGCCCGCTGATCTCCCTGCATGGTTTGAAAGTTACGCCTTTCGTCGGCCTGATCCCGGACTTTGTCGAGTACCAGGCCAACGATGCCGAGATCGCGGCAGTGTTTACCGTGCCCCTGGCGTTCTTCCGCCAGGACCCGCGTGACCATACCCACCGTATCGACTACCAGGGGCGCAGTTGGTACGTGCCCAGCTACCGTTACGGCGAATACAAGATCTGGGGCTTGTCGGCGATCATGATCGTCGAGCTGGTCAACTTGCTTTACGATGCCAACATCAGCCTGCATCAGCCGCCTGAACGCTTTACCCCTATTTGAGCGGGAGCACCCGCCGGCCACGCCACTCCGTGAGGAACCACGCATGAAATACCGTCTGGGCGACCTGCGGGTCGAGACCCATCCGCGCAGCTGGGTTGCGCCGACCGCGATCCTGATCGGCAAGGTACGCCTGCAAGCGGGTGCCAACGTCTGGTTCGGTGCGGTGCTGCGCGGCGATAACGAACTGATCGACATCGGCGAGAACAGCAACGTCCAGGACGGCACGGTGATGCACACCGATATGGGCTCACCACTGACCCTGGGCAAGGGTGTGACCGTCGGGCATAACGCCATGCTCCATGGTTGCTCGGTCGACGACTACAGCCTGATCGGCATCAACGCGGTGATCCTCAACGGTGCGCGGATCGGCAAGTACTGCATCATCGGCGCCAACGCGCTGATCCCCGAAGGCAAGGAAATCCCTGACGGCTCACTGGTCATGGGCTCACCGGGCAAGGTGGTGCGCGAACTGACCGAGGCGCAGAAGAAAATGCTTGAAGCCAGTGCCGCCCACTACGTGCACAACGCCGAGCGTTATGCCCTTGACCTGGCCCTGCAGGGGGATTGATGAGCACGCCTGAACGCCCGGTGGCCTCGCCCTGCGTGCAGATCTGCGCGCTGGACGATGCCGACATCTGCACCGGCTGCCAGCGCACGGCGGCCGAAATCACCCGCTGGGGACGAATGGACAACAGCGAGCGCCGCCAGGTGCTCAAACTGTGCCATGAGCGCGCCGTGGCTGCGGGGCTGATGTTCAGCGTCGGCGCATGATCCGCCTCTTGGCCGCCGGCAATCGCTGCAGTACCCTGTAGCGCTTGCCCAGCGGTTGACCCCATGTTCTTTCTGATTGCCTATATCAGCAGCGTAGTGCTGATCAACTACGCCTTCTCCAGTGCCCCGCACCTGGACGTGATCTGGTCTGCCTGGGGCGGGCTGGTGTTCATTCTGCGCGACATGGTCCAGACCCGCTTCGGCCATGGTGCACTGGTGGCCATGCTGGCGGCCCTGGTGCTGTCGTATATCACCTCGGAACCGGCCATCGCCCTGGCCAGTGCCAGCGCCTTTGCTGTGTCCGAGCTGATTGACTGGCTGGTGTTCACCATCACCAAGCGGCCGTTGCACGATCGCCTGTGGTTGAGTTCGGCGCTGAGCATCCCGGTCGACACCTTTATCTTCTTCGGCATGATCGGTGCACTGACCCCCATCGTGGTCGGCACTGCCCTGGCGTCGAAGTTCGCCGGGGTGACCGTGGTCTGGCTGGCCATGGCCTGGCGTGTGCGCAAGCGTGTGGTCACCGGCTGAGGTCGGCGACTGCAGTTCATGTAAAATGGCGCTTCTTTTCACCGGGTTGCACCGAGTACGGGGCGGCCCAGGATGTTCTTCCCTCTGAGGACCTGAAATGACCCGTATCGGAACCCCATTGTCGCCGACCGCGACCCGCGTACTGCTGTGTGGCTGCGGCGAGCTGGGCAAGGAAGTGGTGATCGAGCTGCAACGCCTGGGTGTTGAAGTGATTGCCGTGGACCGTTACGCCAATGCCCCGGCCATGCAGGTGGCCCATCGCAGCCACGTGATCAACATGCTCGACGGCGCAGCCCTGCGAGCCGTGATCGAGGCCGAGAAGCCGCACTATATCGTTCCGGAAATCGAAGCCATTGCCACCGCGACCCTGGTCGAGCTGGAGAACGAAGGCTTCACCGTGGTGCCGACCGCCCGCGCCGCGCAGTTGACCATGAACCGTGAAGGCATCCGTCGCCTGGCGGCCGAAGAACTCGATCTGCCGACCTCGCCGTATCATTTCGCCGACACCTTCGAGGAGTACTCCAAAGCCGTCGAGGACCTGGGTTTCCCGTGCGTGGTCAAGCCGGTGATGAGTTCGTCGGGCAAGGGCCAGAGCCTGCTGCGCAGCAGCGATGACGTGCAAAAGGCCTGGGACTATGCTCAGGAAGGCGGGCGTGCCGGCAAAGGCCGGGTGATCATCGAGGGCTTTATCGACTTCGACTACGAAATCACCCTGCTGACCGTGCGTCATGTCGCTGGTACCACCTTCTGCGCACCGGTCGGTCACCGTCAGGAGAAGGGCGATTACCAGGAGTCGTGGCAGCCACAGGCCATGAGCCCGGTGGCCCTGGCCGAATCCGAGCGGGTGGCCAAGGCGGTGACTGAGGCATTGGGTGGCCGTGGTTTGTTCGGGGTCGAGCTGTTCGTCAAAGGCGATCAGGTCTGGTTCAGCGAAGTTTCACCGCGCCCGCACGACACTGGCCTGGTGACCCTGATTTCCCAGGATCTGTCGCAGTTCGCCCTGCATGCGCGGGCGATCCTCGGCTTGCCGATCCCGCTGATTCGCCAGTTCGGCCCGTCGGCTTCGGCGGTGATCCTGGTTGAAGGCCAGTCGCAGCAGACCGCGTTCGCCAACCTGGGTGCGGCCCTGAGCGAGCCGGATACCGCGATTCGCCTGTTCGGCAAGCCTGAGGTCAATGGCCAGCGGCGCATGGGCGTGTGCCTGGCCCGTGACGAGTCGATCGAAGCCGCCCGGGCCAAGGCGACCCGTGCTTCTCAAGCGGTCAAGGTAGAGTTCTAAGCAATCGCGGGGCAAGCCCGCTCCCACAGCGTGTTGATTCTGTGGGAGCGGCGATGCGGCGACCCGACTTGCCCCGCGATGGTCCTACAGCTCCGTGTGTCGGGTCTCTTTCAGGCACAACACCGCAATCAGGCTCAGCACAGCCGCCGCCGACACATACCCGCCGACCCAGCTCAAGCCGCCCATCGCCACCAGCTTCTGGGCAAAGAAGGGCGCCGCCGAGGCACCGACAATCCCACCCAGGTTGTAAGCTGCCGACGCTCCGGTATAGCGCACGTGAGTGGGGAACAACTCAGGCAGCAGCGCCCCCATCGGCGCGAACGTCACACCCATCAAGAACAGTTCAATAGCCAGGAACAGCGCCACGCCGGTGGTCGAGCCCGAGGTCAGCAGCGGCTCCATGGTAAAGCCCGAAGCAATCGCCAGCACGCCGCCGACGATCAGCACCGGCTTGCGTCCGTAGCGGTCGCTGAGCCAGGCCGACAGTGGCGTGGCCAGGGCCATGAACAGCACCGCAAAGCACAGCAGGCCGAGGAAGGTCTCGCGGCTGTAACCCAGGGTCGAGACGCCGTAGCTGAGCGAAAACACCGTCGAGATGTAGAACAGCGCATAGCACACCACCATCGCCCCAGCCCCCAGCAGGGTAGGGGCCCAGTATTGGGCGAACAGCTCGACCACTGGCATTTTCACCCGCTCATGACGGGCCACGGCCTTGGCGAAGACTGGCGTCTCTTCCAGCTTCAGGCGTACGTACAGGCCGACCATGACCAGCGCGGCGCTGAGCAGGAACGGAATGCGCCAGCCCCAACTGCGAAACTGCTCGTCGCTCAGGAGCATGGCCAGGGTCAGAAACAGGCCGTTGGCCGCCAGAAAGCCGATGGACGGGCCCAGTTGCGGGAACATGCCGAACCACGCACGCTTGCCCTTGGGCGCGTTCTCGGTGGCCAACAGCGCGGCGCCGCCCCATTCACCGCCCAAGCCCAGGCCCTGGCCGAAGCGCAGTACGCAGAGCAGGATCGGCGCCCAGGCACCAATGCTGTCGTAGCCGGGCAACACGCCGATCAAGGTGGTACACACCCCCATCAGCAATAGCGAAGCCACCAGCGTTGATTTTCGGCCTATTCGGTCGCCAAAGTGGCCGAACAGCGCCGAGCCCAGGGGCCGGGCGAGAAAGGCGATACCGAAGGTCAGGAACGCCGAAAGCATCTGTGCGGTGCCGGAAGTCTGCGGAAAGAACACCGGCCCGATCACCAGCGCGGCTGCGGTGGCGTATACGTAGAAGTCGTAGAACTCGATGGCGGTGCCGATGAAGCTGGCGGTGGCGACCCGCGCCGGCGAGTTGCCGGGGCTGGCCTGGGTGGTATCGGAGTAGGTGCTGCTGGTCGTCATGCGATTATCCCTGACAGTCGAGTGCTCCATGGGCATGGCGCCTGCCTGGTGAACAGGCAAGGGCGTGCGTCGAAGCGAATTATTGTGTTCGCGTGACAGAACATACGCCCTTTGGGGATAGAGGCGGGCGCGGGCAAGGTTCGGGGTGTGAACCAGTACCGCAATTCGCGCAATGTTCAGTCATGACTTGCCGTGTGACGCCGGTGCGGTTGGCGGGCGAGACGGCCGGGGCTGGGTAAGCGTGCCTCAGTATAGCTAGCGCTTGAGCGTCCAGACCAGTATGCGGCTGGCACAATTGTCCTCGGTTTCGAGGATTTCCAGGCGGTAACGGCCGATTTTCAGGCATACAGCGCTGGCCGGGATACTTTCCAGGGCTTCAGTGACCAGGCCGTTGAGGGTTTTCGGCCCGTCGCTGGGCAGGTGCCAGCCCAGCGTGCGGTTGAGTTCACGGATCGATACGTTGCCTTCGATGACGAAGCGCCCGTCAGCCTGGGGGTGAATGTGCGGGTTGTCGAGGCTGTGCTCGTCTTCGAATTCGCCGACGATCTCTTCGAGAATGTCTTCCAGGGTGATGATGCCGAGCACTTCCCCGTACTCGTCGACCACTACCCCCAGGCGCCGTTGCTGCTTGTGGAAATTCAGCAATTGTAACTGCAACGGGGTGCTTTCCGGGACAAAGTAGGGTTCGTAGCACGCCGCTTGCAGTGCTTCGCGGGTCAGCTCGGCCTTGGGCAGCAGGTGGCTGATCAGCTTGGTATTGAGGACCGCTTCGACCTGGTTGATGTCGCTGTGGAAGACCGGCAGGCGGGTGTGGCGGCTGATGATCAACTGTTCGATGATCACCTCGATCGGGTCATCGAGGTTGATGCCATCGACATCGTTGCGTGGCACCAGGATGTCGTTGACGGTGATCTTGTCCAGTGCCAGCAGGCTTTCGGGCAGGTTCAGGCTGCGTGAAGCGTCCGGCAGGTCGTCGGCGTAACTGTCGCTATCGTCGTTGTCGTGCATGGCCACCGCATGGCTTTGTACGCGAAACGGGCGCAGCAGCAGGCGTGCGCAGCCATCGAGCAGCCAGGCCAGGGGATGCAGCAGCTTGAGGGGCACCTTGAGCAGGCTGTTGCCCAGGCCGATAAAGGCCTGCGGGTTGCGCCGGGCCAGTTGCCGCGGCAGAAATTCGGCGCTGATCAGCAGCAGGGTTGCGGCGCCCAGGCCGGCCAGCCAGAAGCCATGTTCGCCGCTGTAACGCTGGCCCAGCAAGCAGGCCAGGGCCAGTACCAGCAGCTTGCCCAGGGTCGAACACAGCACCAGGGCTTGGGGGCTGACGGCAAGTTCGGGGTGTTCGCCGGTCTGGCTGTTGCGTCGTGCGCTATTAAGCTGCTGCTGGGCGGCGTCCACTGCCGTGAACAGCGCCGACCAGAGCAGTGCCAGTGCCAATACGCCCAGTAGCGGTCCTAACGGCAGAACGTCCATTTAGCTGCGTCCGTCAGATGTGCAGGATGAATTCGCGTACCAGCTTGCTGCCGAAGTAGGCCAGCATCAGCAGGCAGAAACCGGCCAGGGTCCAGCGGATAGCCTTGTGCCCGCGCCAGCCGAGGCGGGAGCGGCCCCACAACAGCACGCTGAAGACGATCCAGGCCAGGCACGCCAGCAGGGTCTTGTGCACCAGGTGCTGGGCGAACAGGTTGTCGAGGAACAGCCAGCCGGAAATCAGCGACAGCGAGAGCAAGCCCCAGCCGGCCCAGAGGAAGCCGAACAGCAGGCTTTCCATGGTCTGCAGTGGCGGGAAGTTCTTGATCAGCCCCGACGGGTGCTTGTGCTTGAGCTGGTGATCCTGCAACAGCAGCAACAAGGACTGGACCACGGCGATGGTGAACATGCCATAGGCCAGGATCGACAGCAGGATGTGCGCAAGGATGCCTGGCTTTTCGTTGATCAACGGCACCGTGCCGGGCGGCGCGAACTGGGCGATCAGGGCCGTGGCCATGCCCAGCGGGAACAGCAACAGCAGCAGGTTCTCCACCGGGATGCGCAGGCAGGCCAGCAGGGTCAGGGCGATCACCGCAGTGGCGATCAGGCTGGCGGCACTGAAAAAGTCCAGGCTCAGGCCCAGGGGCGTGAGCAGTTGCCAGCACAGCGCGGTGCCTTGGGCCGTGACTGCCAGCGCGCCAAGCAGGCCAAGCAGGCGCTTGTCGGCCTTGGTGCCCCGAGCCAGGCGCGAGCCTTGATAGAAGGTCGCGGCGGCATACAGGCAGGCGGCGATGAGATTAGGTAGCAAGCTGGGTGACAAGGGGAGCATAAGTCCTGTTAGGCAAGCCCGAAAGGGGCTGAGTTTGGCATAGATCGCGCCCGCCTAGGAAGACTGCCAGCCGACGGCATGGTGTGCGCTGGGCCAAGTCTTCGTTATAATCGCCGGCCTGCCCCTGCCCAAGGCCGGCCGAATACGCCAGAGGCAGCTGATAAACCTCGGTTCTACAGAGCCCGAAAGGATCACCATGTTTGAAAACCTGACCGACCGTCTGTCACAGACGCTGCGCCATGTCACCGGCAAGGCCAAGCTGACCGAAGACAACATCAAAGACACCCTGCGTGAAGTGCGTATGGCGTTGCTCGAGGCTGACGTCGCCCTGCCGGTGGTCAAGGATTTCGTCAACAAGATCAAGGAGCGGGCGGTCGGCACCGAGGTGTCGCGCAGCCTGACCCCGGGCCAGGCGTTCGTGAAGATCGTCCAGGCCGAACTCGAAGGCCTGATGGGCGCAGCCAACGAAGACCTGGCGCTCAATGCCGCGCCGCCTGCGGTGGTGCTGATGGCCGGTCTGCAGGGCGCGGGCAAGACCACCACCGCCGGCAAGCTGGCGCGCTTCCTCAAGGAGCGCAAGAAGAAGACCGTGATGGTGGTGTCGGCCGACGTCTACCGTCCGGCGGCGATCAAGCAGCTGGAAACCCTGGCAAGCGACATCGGCGTGACCTTCTTCCCGTCGGACATCAGCCAGAAGCCGGTGGCTATCGCTGAAGCGGCGATTCGCGAAGCCAAGCTCAAGTTCATCGACGTGGTCATCGTCGATACCGCCGGTCGTCTGCACATCGACACCGAGATGATGACCGAGATCAAGGACCTGCACGCCGCGGTCAAGCCGATCGAGACGCTGTTCGTGGTCGATGCCATGACCGGTCAGGACGCCGCCAATACGGCCAAGGCCTTTGGCGATGCGCTGCCACTGACCGGTGTGATCCTCACCAAGGTCGACGGTGACGCCCGTGGCGGTGCTGCGTTGTCGGTGCGCGCCATTACCGGCAAGCCGATCAAGTTCATCGGTATGGGCGAGAAGAGCGAAGCGCTCGAACCGTTCCACCCGGACCGAATCGCTTCGCGCATCCTGGGCATGGGCGACGTGCTCAGCCTGATCGAGCAGGCCGAACAGACCCTCGACAAGGAAAAGGCCGACAAACTGGCCAAGAAGCTGAAGAAGGGCAAGGGCTTCGACCTCGAAGACTTCCGCGACCAGCTGCAACAAATGAAGAACATGGGTGGCCTGGGCGGCCTGATGGACAAGCTGCCGAGCATCGGCGGCGTCAACCTGGCCCAGATGGGCAGCGCCCAGGGCGCCGCCGAAAAGCAATTCAAGCAGATGGAAGCGATCATCAACTCGATGACCCCGGCCGAGCGCCGCGACCCTGAGCTGATCAGCGGTTCGCGCAAACGCCGTATCGCCCTCGGTTCCGGCACCCAGGTGCAGGATATCGGCCGTCTGATCAAGCAGCACAAGCAAATGCAGAAGATGATGAAGAAGTTTTCTGCCAAAGGCGGCATGGCCAAGATGATGCGCGGCCTCGGTGGCATGATGCCTGGCGGCGGCATGCCCAAGCTGTAACCCCATTCGGATCGATGGCCTGGAAACGGGCCGCCGATCAGAATCCCGCCGTGGCGGGAAAACGCTGCCTTATATAGAGAGGCGGCACTAACAGCAGATCGACAGGCAGGCCTTTTTACCCTGCGTAAAAAGGCATTTGCAAAAGTCCGTGTATTCCTTGAGAATATGCGGCCTTTCGGGCACCCGTGTGCCCGCTGTGCATTATGATTTGCAGCACCGACTACAGGAACGATGTTCAATGCTAACCATCCGTCTTGCCCGTGGTGGCTCTAAAAAGCGCCCATTCTACACCCTGACCGTGACCGACTCGCGTAACCCGGTTACCGGTTCGCACATCGAGCAGGTTGGTTTCTTCAACCCTATCGCTCGTGGCCAGGAAGTTCGCCTGTCCGTTAAGCAAGACCGCGTTGCTCACTGGCTGAGCGTTGGCGCACAGCCATCCGAGCGCGTTGCAAAACTGCTGAAAGATGCTGCCAAGGCTGCTGCCTGAACAGTATGAACGCGACGCCAGAAAAAGCTGATGACCTGATCGTTGTCGGCAAGATTTTTTCGGTTCACGGCGTTCGCGGCGAGGTGAAGGTCTTTTCCTTTACCGATCCGATTGAAAACCTGTTGGATTACCCGAACTGGACGCTTCGGCACGAAGGCAAGGTAAAACAGGTAGAGCTGGTCAGTGGCCGTTCCACTCAAAAGGACCTGGTCGCCAAGCTCAAAGGCCTCGACGATCGTGATGAAGCCCGTCTTCTGAGCGGTTATGAGATTTGTATCTCGCGTAGCCTTTTGCCCAACCTGTCTGCCGATGAGTACTACTGGTACCAGTTGGTGGGTCTGAAAGTCATCAATCAGGACGAACAACTGTTCGGCAAGATTGATCACCTGTTGGAGACCGGCGCGAACGATGTAATGGTGGTCAAGCCCTGCGCGGGCAGCCTGGATGATCGAGAACGCCTGTTGCCCTATACCGGGCAATGCGTGTTGAAGATCGATCTGGCTGCAGGCGAAATGAGGGTCGAATGGGACGCGGACTTCTAAGCAATGGCTAGCCTGCGCGTAGACGTCATCACGCTGTTCCCCGAGATGTTCTCGGCCATCAGTGAGTACGGCATTACCAGCCGCGCGGTGAAACAGGGGTTGTTGCAACTGACCTGCTGGAACCCGCGGGACTACACCACAGATCGTCACCACACGGTGGATGATCGGCCGTTTGGCGGTGGTCCGGGCATGGTGATGAAGATCAAGCCTCTGGAAGATGCCCTGGTGAATGCCAGGCAGGCAACCGGAGAGGCGGCGAAGGTGATTTACCTGAGCCCGCAAGGCCGCAAGCTGACTCAGTCGGCGGTCAAAGACCTGGCGAAGCACGAATCGTTGATTCTGATAGCCGGTCGATATGAAGGCATCGACGAGCGCTTTATCGAGGCTCATGTCGATGAAGAGTGGTCGATTGGAGACTATGTCCTGTCTGGCGGCGAGCTGCCGGCGATGGTCCTGATCGATGCGGTTACACGGCTGCTGCCCGGAGCTTTAGGGCATGCGGACTCGGCGGAGGAAGACTCCTTCACCGATGGTCTGCTTGATTGCCCGCACTACACCCGACCTGAGGTGTATGCGGATCAGCGTGTTCCCGACGTGTTGCTTAGTGGCAACCATGCACACATCCGGCGATGGCGTTTACAGCAGTCCCTTGGGCGGACCTATGAACGACGCGTCGATCTTCTGGAAAGTCGCTCACTTTCTGGAGAAGAGAAGAAGCTGCTGGCGGAATACCTCCGTGAGCGGGACGATAGTTAACGTATCGATGGTAAATCCAATTGGTTTACCTTAGGAGCACAGCATGACCAACAAAATCATTCTTGCACTCGAAGCAGAGCAGATGACCAAAGAGATCCCGACCTTTGCCCCGGGCGACACCGTTGTCGTTCAGGTGAAAGTGAAGGAAGGCGATCGTTCGCGTCTGCAGGCTTTCGAAGGCGTTGTCATTGCCAAGCGTAACCGTGGTGTGAACAGTGCTTTCACTGTTCGCAAGATCTCCAACGGTGTTGGCGTTGAGCGTACTTTCCAGACCTACAGCCCGCAAATCGACAGCCTGGCCGTGAAACGTCGTGGTGACGTGCGTAAAGCCAAGCTGTACTACCTGCGCGACCTGTCCGGTAAAGCCGCTCGCATCAAGGAAAAACTGTCCTGAGGACAGCTTGACCGGTGGCTACGGCCACCATGCGAAAAAAGCAGCCTTCGGGCTGCTTTTTTGTTGTCTGAATTTTGTCGTCCTATGTGAAGCCCATGAGCCCCAGAGAGCAGGAAATCGAACGCCGCACCGAACTGTCGGTGACCCGCGTGACCAAGGCGGTATTCCCGTCCACCACCAACCACCACAACACCCTGTTCGGCGGCACCGCGCTGGCCTGGATGGACGAAGTTTCGTTCATCGCCGCTACACGCTTCTGTCGTTTGCCGCTGGTGACCGTGTCGACCGACCGTATCGACTTCAAGCATCCGATTGCCGCCGGCTCCATCGTCGAGCTGGTCGGGCGGGTGGTCGCGGTGGGTAACACCAGCCTCAAGGTCGAGGTCGAGGTGTTTGTCGAAAGCATGAGCTGCGACAGCCGCGAAAAGGCCATTCATGGCCTGTTCAGCTTTGTCGCCATCGATGAAGACAAGCGCCCGGTACCTGTCTTGCCAGGCTTCTGATTACCCAGTAGGAGCGGGCTGAACCAACGCCACCAACGTCCAACCGGGCCCCGGCTTGAGCACGCTGTCTGGTCCGAACACGTGCACCCAGCCACTGCCATCCCGGGCAAACAGCATGTTTGCCCGGTCTCCATGCAGCGCTTGGTAATCCGCCCAGGCAAAGCCATCAGTGAGGTTGGTGCTGTACAGCTCGGCGCCCTTGTGCAGCATTGCAGCCAACTGCCCATAGGTCAGCGGCTGGCTCCCCAGCGTCTGCCCGCGGTGTTCGTCGCTGGCCCGGTGCTTGTCGCTGCGCTTGGCCTCCAGGCCACTGGCCAGGACGAACAGCCGCTGCGCCCCAAAGTCATGACGAAAGCGCGTGCAGGCCAGGGTATTGAGCTCTCCAGCGGGTGACAGGCCCAGCAGATGGCCCAGGCCGACCAGGTCCAGGTGAGCATCGGCATGTTGCGAGGCAGGGTGGCCGAAATAGGTCGGCAACCCCTCCATGCGTGCGGCGCGGATGTTTTCCCAGCTGGAGTCGGCCAGCAGCACCCGGCAGTCGAGTTGCTGCAGCGCCTTGGCTATGGCCCGGGCCGGCGGGTTGGCGCCGATGATCAGAAAGCCGCTGGGCGCCGGTTCCGCAACCTTGAGCAGGCGTGCCAAGGGGCGTGAGGTGGCGCTCTGCAATACCACGGTACCAATGATCACGGCGAAGGTCAGCGGCACCAGCAACAGGGCGCCTTGATGCCCGGCCTCGTGCAGGCGAATGGCAAAAATTGCCGACACCGCTGCGGCAACGATGCCGCGTGGGGCGATCCAGGCGAGCAGGGCGCGTTCGCGCCAGTTCAATTGCGAGCCGAAGGTCGACAGCGCGACGTTCAGCGGCCGGGCAATGAACTGGATGATCAGCAGCAAGGCCAGCACCGCGGGACCCAGGCCGATCAGGGCGTCGAGGTCCAGGCGCGCCGCCAGGAGGATGAACAGCCCACTGATCAGCAGCACGCTGAGGTTTTCCTTGAAATGCAGGATTTGCCGCACATCCACGCCCTTCATGTTGGCCAGCCACATGCCCATCAGGGTGACCGCCAGCAGTCCCGATTCGTGCATCACCTGGTTGGCGGCAATGAAAATCCCCAGCACTGCTGCCAGCGAGGCCAGGTTGTGCAAATACTCCGGCAGCCACTGGTGGCGCATGACCTGGCCGAGCAGCCAGCCACCGGCGACACCAAAAGCACTGCCGCAGACAATCACCCCGGCAAAGGTCAGCAGGCTATGGCTCAAGCCATCCCCAGCGGCGCTGGCAATGATGAAGCTGTAAACCACCACCGCCAGCAGGGCGCCGATCGGGTCGATGACGATGCCTTCCCAGCGCAGGATGTTGGCAATCGTCGCTTTGGGCCGCACCACCCGCAGCATCGGGATGATCACGGTCGGCCCGGTGACCAGGGTCAGGGTGCCGAACAGGGTAGCCAGCATCCAGTCGAACCCCAGCAGCCAATGGGTCGCCAGGGTGATCACCAACCAGGTCGACAGCGCGCCGAGGGTGACCATGCGCTGCACCACGCTGCCGATGTCTTGCCATTGCGACAGGTGCAGGGTCAGGCTGCCTTCGAACAGGACCAGCGCCACTGCCAGCGACACCAGCGGCATCAGCAGCGGGCCGAACAGTGTTTGTGGGTCGAGCCAGCCCAGCACGGGGCCGGCGAGAATGCCGCTGAGCAGCAGGAACAGGATCGCCGGTAGCTTCAGGCGCCAGGCCAGCCATTGGCAGCACAACGCCGCCAGCCCTATCCCGCCAAATGCCAGCAATATCTGTTGTTCGTTCATTCGGGCTCCCTATGCTGGCAGTGTTATGGAAGACTAGCGGCAATTTTTCGTTTACGTCGCCTGCCGCAGAGGTGTCATGCCCGCTATCGAACATCCGCTTATTGATCAGTTCCTCGATGCCCTGTGGCTGGAAAAGGGCCTGGCTGATAACACCCGCGACTCCTACCGCAGTGACCTGGCACTGTTCAATGGCTGGCTCAAGGAGCAGGGCGTCGAGCTGCCCAGTGCCGGGCGCGAACTGATCCTCGATCACCTGGCCTGGCGCCTGGCGCAGGGCTACAAGCCGCGCTCGACGGCACGTTTCCTCTCGGGGGTGCGCGGCTTCTATCGCTACCTGCTGAGGGAAAAGCTGATCGCGGTCGATCCGACCCTGCAGGTCGAGATGCCGCAATTGGGTCGGCCGCTGCCCAAATCCCTGTCGGAGGCTGACGTCGAGGCACTGTTGCTGGCACCGGACCTGAGTGAGCCGATTGGCCAGCGCGACCGGGCCATGCTCGAGGTGCTGTACGCCTGTGGCCTGCGCGTGACCGAACTGGTCAGCCTGACCCTGGACCAGGTCAACCTGCGCCAGGGCGTGCTGCGGGTGATGGGCAAGGGCAGCAAGGAGCGCCTGGTGCCCATGGGTGAAGAGGCGGTGGTATGGATCGAGCGTTACCTGCGTGATGGTCGCAACGAGCTGCTGGGTGGGCGTCCCAGTGATGTGCTGTTTCCCAGCCAGCGCGGCGAACAGATGACCCGCCAGACCTTCTGGCACCGCATCAAGCACCAGGCGCTGGTGGCCGGTATCGACAAGAGCCTGTCGCCGCATACCCTGCGCCATGCCTTTGCCACCCATCTGCTCAACCACGGTGCCGACCTGCGGGTGGTGCAGATGCTGCTGGGCCACAGCGACCTGTCGACCACGCAGATCTACACCCATGTGGCGCGGGCACGGCTGCAAGAGTTGCATGCGCAGCATCATCCGCGGGGATAAACGACGATTTCTGACAGAATATTTGCAATGAGATTTGTAATGTCGAGTTCTCATCACTCTAGGCGATTGCAGATGCACGTAAGTAATGTGTCCACTCCAGATTCCTTTCCCAGAACAGATCAGACCTCGTTGAGATCGACCCATTATGATCGCAACGATGGTATTGCGCTTGGTTCGATGCCGACTGCCGATGGCGTGACTGAGCAACTGGACGCGCTACTCGGGGATCGACACTCGTTGGTATTTGTTGGTTATTCAGCATTGGGGTATGCCGATTTGCCGGGTATGCGACAGAAAGCTCAGGCGATCATCGAGAAGGCTCTAGCTGAACATCCGGAAGGTATCAATGTGGTCATTGGCGCTACCAAAGATGGTATCGGTGAGATCTACGAGTTGGTACAGGACAAGGCCGACCTGAAGGAAAAGGTAACTTTGCTCGGCATCGTTTCTGCGGCGGCGCGGGAGTGGGGGGTAGCGATTGAAGAAGAAAACGTGGCCTTTGTTGAGGATCCTGGCAATACCTGGCAGGTAAAAAGTGCGGAGGGGTATTCCTACACACTTTACCCTGCCCAGAAAAACGGCGAGTTGCTGGCTATGGGAGGCGGAGCGGTTGCACTGGAAGAACTGGAGCAGGCGAGGGCGCTGGGGCTTGAAGTGAACATCTTTGAGTTTGCTGCTGACCCACAGAAACTGCAGGCCAAACTCAAACCCGGGCAATCCCAGATTGAGTTGATGCCGGTCTGCAGTCAGTACTTTCCCTAGAAACCGGGTTGCGCAGGATTGTGCTTGACGGGCGCGTCATGGTCGGCCATGGCTGACCTTCTGTGTTAGGCTTGACCGGTTTGCACCGAGGGCCGCAATGACACCCCGTTTTCAGTACGGGCGTGCTGCATCCGGCCCCTGTCCGCCCTCAGGAGTTCCCATGCGCGTGACCCAGATTTTCGCCGCCGCCGCCCTGGCGCTGGTCAGTACCTTTGCCGCTGCCACCGACAACGCCGAGCAGGCGATCCGCAAGACCCTGCAGTCCCTTGAGCTGGGCGTGCCGGTCGACAGCGTTGCCAGCAGCCCGCTCAACGGCCTGTATGAAGTCAAGCTCGAAGGCGGTCGGGTGCTGTACGCCAGTGGTGACGGCCAGTTCGTCATGCAGGGCTACCTGTTCCAGATCCAGGACGGCAAGCCGGTCAACCTGACCGAGAAAACCGAACGGCAGGCCATCGCCAAGACCATCAATGCCATTCCAGCGGCCGAGATGGTGGTTTATCCTGCCAAGGGCGAAACCAAGTCGCACATCACCGTGTTTACCGACACCACCTGCCCGTACTGCCACAAGCTGCACGCCGAAGTACCGGAGCTCAACCGTCGCGGTATCGAAGTGCGCTACGTTGCCTTCCCGCGCCAGGGCCTGGGCTCGCCGGGTGACGAGCAGTTGCAGGCGGTCTGGTGCTCGAGCGACCGCAAGGCGGCGCTGGACAAAATGGTCGACGGCAAGGAAATCAAGGCTGCCAAGTGCGCCAACCCGGTCGGCAAGCAGTTCGCCCTGGGCCAGTCGATCGGCGTCAATGGCACGCCGGCCATCGTCCTGGAAAACGGCCAGGTGATTCCGGGCTACCAGCCGGCGCCGCAAGTGGCCAAGCTGGCCCTGGCCAAGTAATTCAATCGCAAGCCGTTGCCTTGGGTAACGGCAGTTTCACGATCGGCTGCCAGCCGGTCGTTTCATGGGGAGTTCACAGTGAAACCGGTCAAAGTAGGCATCTGTGGGTTGGGGACCGTCGGTGGCGGTACCTTCAATGTACTTCAGCGTAACGCCGAGGAGATCGCCCGCCGTGCCGGGCGTGGTATTGAAGTGGCACAGATTGCCATGCGTTCGCCAAACCCGAATTGCCAGATTACCGGTACCCCCATTACCGCTGATGTGTTCGAGGTTGCCACGAACCCGGAAATCGACATTGTCATCGAGCTGGTCGGCGGCTACACCATCGCCCGTGAACTGGTGCTCAAGGCCATCGACAACGGCAAGCACGTGGTCACCGCCAACAAGGCGCTGATTGCCGTGCACGGCAATGAAATCTTCGCCAAGGCCCGCGAGAAGGGTGTCATCGTCGCGTTCGAAGCGGCTGTGGCCGGCGGTATCCCGGTGATCAAGGCGATCCGTGAAGGTCTTTCGGCCAACCGGATCAACTGGGTGGCCGGAATCATCAACGGCACCGGCAACTTCATCCTTACCGAAATGCGCGAAAAAGGCCGTGCGTTCCCCGACGTGCTGGCCGAAGCCCAGGCCCTGGGTTACGCCGAAGCCGACCCGACCTTCGACGTCGAAGGCATCGATGCCGCGCACAAGCTGACCATCCTGGCGTCCATCGCCTTTGGTATCCCGCTGCAGTTCGACAAGGCCTACACCGAAGGCATCACCCAGCTGACCACTGCGGATGTGAACTACGCCGAAGCGCTCGGCTACCGCATCAAGCACCTGGGCGTAGCCCGCAGCACGGCCAATGGCATCGAGCTGCGCGTGCACCCGACGCTGATCCCGGCCGACCGCCTGATTGCCAACGTCAATGGCGTGATGAACGCGGTGATGGTCAACGGTGATGCGGCCGGCTCCACCCTGTTCTACGGCGCCGGTGCCGGCATGGAGCCGACTGCTTCGTCGGTGGTGGCCGACCTGGTCGACGTGGTCCGCGCCATGACCTCCGATCCGGAGAACCGCGTGCCGCACCTGGCCTTCCAGCCGGACTCGCTGTCGGCCCACCCGATCCTGCCGATCGAAGCCTGCGAAAGCGCCTACTACCTGCGTATCCAGGCCAAGGACCACCCGGGCGTGCTGGCCCAGGTGGCGAGCATCCTCTCCGAGCGCGGTATCAACATCGAGTCGATCATGCAGAAGGAAGTCGAGGAACAGGACGGCCTGGTGCCAATGATCCTGCTCACTCACCGAGTGATCGAGCAGCGCATGAACGACGCCATCACCGCCCTGGAAGCTTTGCAGGATGTGGTCGGCAACGTGGTGCGTATCCGCGTCGAACAACTCAACTGAGCCGTCTTTTGCGTTAGAGGATTTAGGTCATGCGTTACATCAGTACCCGCGGCCAGGCACCGGCCCTGAATTTTGAAGACGTGCTGCTGGCAGGTCTTGCCAGCGACGGCGGCCTGTACGTGCCGGAAAACCTGCCGCGTTTCACCCAGGAAGAAATCGCCTCCTGGGCCGGCCTGCCGTACCACGAGCTGGCCTTCCGGGTGATGCGCCCGTTCGTCACCGGCAGCATCAAAGATGCCGACTTCAAGAAGATTCTTGAAGAAACCTACGGCGAGTTCGCCCACGCCGCGGTCGCGCCGCTGCGTCAGCTGGGCAGCAACGAGTGGGTCATGGAACTGTTCCACGGCCCGACGCTTGCGTTCAAGGATTTTGCCCTGCAACTGCTTGGCCGTCTGCTCGACCATGTGCTGGCCAAGCGTGGCGAGCGCGTGGTGATCATCGGCGCCACCAGCGGTGACACCGGTTCTGCGGCCATCGAAGGCTGCCGCCGTTGCGACAACGTCGACATCTTCATTCTTCACCCGCACCAGCGTGTGTCGGAAGTTCAGCGCCGGCAGATGACCACGATCTTCGGCGAGAACATCCACAACATCGCCATCGAAGGCAACTTCGACGACTGTCAGGAAATGGTCAAGGCCAGCTTCGCTGACCAGGGCTTCCTCAAGGGCACTCGCCTGGTGGCGGTGAACTCGATCAACTGGGCGCGGATCATGGCCCAGATCGTCTACTACTTCCATGCGGCCCTGCAGCTGGGCGGCCCGGCGCGCTCGGTGGCGTTCTCGGTGCCGACCGGCAACTTCGGCGACATCTTTGCCGGCTACCTGGCACGCAACATGGGCCTGCCGATCAGCCAGCTGATCGTCGCCACCAACCGCAACGACATCCTGCACCGCTTCATGAGCGGCAACCAGTACGTCAAGCAAACCCTGCACGCGACCCTGTCGCCGTCCATGGACATCATGGTCTCGTCGAACTTCGAACGTCTGCTGTTCGACCTGCACGGTCGCAATGGCGCGGCGATCGCCGGGCTGATGGACAACTTCAAGCAGGGTGGCGGCTTCAGTGTCGAGCAGGATCGCTGGACCGAAGCACGCAAGCTGTTCGACTCGCTGGCGGTAGATGACGCGCAAACCTGCGAAACCATCGCCGAAGTCTTCGCCCAGACGGGCGAGGTGCTCGACCCGCACACTGCGATCGGCGTCAAGGCCGCCCGCGAGTGCCGCCGTAGCCTGGATACGCCGATGGTGGTGCTGGGCACCGCGCACCCGGTCAAGTTCCCGGAAGCTGTGGAAAAGGCCGGTGTCGGCAAGGCCCTGGAGCTGCCCGCACACCTGAGCGATCTGTTCAGCCGTGACGAGAAATGCACGGTGCTGGCCAATGACCTGAAAGCCGTTCAGGCCTTTGTCAGCCAGCATGGCAATCGTGGCAAGCCGCTCTGATCGACTGATCGGCACCCATAAAGCCCGTCCCTGACGGGCTTTTTTGTTTCTACACTGGCATTGGTTTGCAGCAACGGATCAGGGGTATCAATGAGCACAGGACGTCGTCGCGCAGCAGGGCTGTTATGGGTCTGTTTGCTGGGACTCTGTATGGGGCAAGGCGCCCAGGCCGCGCAGAGCCTGTCCTTTACCCTGGCGCCGCCGTTCATGGCGCTCGAGCCTCTGCCCTTGACCCGTGCGCAGCAGCAGTGGCTGGGCACGGCGCGGGTGTTGCGGGTGGGGATCTCCTTTGCCGATTACGAGCCGGTGGATATCACCATTGACCGTAATCGCTACCAGGGCATCAGTGCCGACTACCTGAGCCTGATCGTCGAGCGCTTGGGGGTGAAAACCCAGGTGCAGGCTTTCGCCAAGCGAGAGCAAGCCATCGACGCCTTGCAGCGCGGGCAGATCGATGTGCTGACCAGTGCCAATGGCTTCGAGCGCAGCGTACCGGGCCTGGCGTTCTCCGACGATTACATCCCGGACCGCTCGATGGTGGTGGTGCGCGGTGGTGCGCCACTGCCGCCGCCGACATTGGCCGGGATGAAGCTGGTCCTGCTCGACGGTTACGCTGACACCCGGGTGATACAGCGTGTCTACCCCGACAGCCAAGTGTTGCTGGCACCCAATCTCAGCAGCGCCCTGGAGGCACTGAATCAGGGTGAGGCCGATGCATTTATCGGCAACGAAATCATCATCCGCGCCTTCAATGCCTTGCGGCCCTACCTGGGCTTGCAGGTGGTCGGCCCCAGCGCCTTGCCGCCGATCGGCTTCGCCTTTGCCATGCGTGCTGAAGACCGGCTGCTGCAGGCGATGTTCAACGATGCCCTGGCCAGTCTCGATGAGGCGGTGCGGCATGAGATTCTGGGGCGCTGGACCTCCGGGCTGGGCTCGGATGTGGCCCATCGGCGGGTCGAGTTGACCCTGGCCGAGCGCGAGTGGATTGCCAGCCATCCGGCGATTACCGTGGTGAGCAGTCAGTACCCACCCTATCTGTTCCGCAATCGCCAGGGTGACTGGGTTGGCCTCAACAGTGACGTGCTGGCGACCATCGCGCAGATGACTGGATTGAAATTCGTCTATGCCCCGTCTACCTCGATTGTCCAGGGCCTGGACATGCTCAAGAGCGGCCAGGCGCAGATGAGCACCACCCTGAGCGAATCTCCGGAGCGCCGCGAGTTTCTCGATTTCACCCACTCCATAGGCGGGCAGAGCTGGGTATTCATCGTGCGTCAGCCACAGCTGGGCCTGACATCCCTGGACGAACTGGCCGGCCAGACCCTGGCGTTGCCGGCGCAACACGCCTTGGAAAGCACCATCCGCCAGGACCACCCCGGCATTCGCCTGTTGTCGGTGGACTCCCTGGAACAGGCGCGGGACAAGGTGCGCAGCGGCGAGGCCATGGCCACCATTGACAGCGAAATTGGCGCCTACAGCGTGGTCGGCAATGACCCTGTGCTCAAGGTTGGGCGCGGGGTGGAGGGCAAGTGGGCGCCGGACCGTTTTTCGGTGCGCCGCGATTTGCCGCAGTTGCAGAGCATTCTCAATAAAGCCCTGGAAGCCTTCCCGGTCGCCGAACTGCGCACGGTGCGCATGAAGTGGCTGGGCGCACTGGCCCCCCCTGCGCCGGCCTGGCAACGGATCCCGCGCTGGGTTTACTGGGCGGCGGCCGCAGCGCTGCTGTTTGGTTTGCTGTCGCTGATCTGGAGCAGCCGTTTGCGCGCGCAGATCCGCCAGCGGCAAGTGGCCGAACAGGCGCTCAACGACCAGCTGGCGTTCAAGCGCGCCTTGCTCGACGGCATTCCCAATCCGATCTATGTCCGTGACTTGCAGGGACGCCTGATCACTTGCAACAAGAGCTATGAAGCGGTCTTCGCGTTAAAGCTGGAAGACGTCAAGGGCCGCCGTCTGACCGATATCGAGGTAATTCCCGCAGAGCTGGCAAAACAGCTGCACGGCGATTACCTCGAGCTGCTCAAAGACCCCAAGCCGGTTTTCATCGATCGGCGAGTCGATTTCCACGGTCAGCGCTTCGATGCCTATCAGTGGACCGTACCGTTCTACAGTGCCGATGGCCAGTTGCAAGGTTTGCTGGGCGGCTGGATCGACATCACCGAGCGCAAGCAACTGGAAGCGGCGCTGGTCCAGGCGCGTCGCCAGGCTGAGCAGGCCAACCAGGCCAAGAGCGCTTTCCTGGCCACCATGAGCCACGAAATCCGTACGCCCATGGCCGTGATTATCGGCCTGCTGGAACTTGAGCGGGAAACCACCCTGGCACGGGGGCAGCAACCTTCGCCAGGGCTGGAGACCGCTCACCAATCAGCCCGCGAGCTGATTGCCCTGATTGGCGACAGTCTCGACCTGGCCCGCATCGAGGCGGGCAGCCTGGACCTTGAGCCACAGGCGCGAGCGCTCAAGCCCTTTCTCAATGCCATCATCGAACAGTTTCACGTCCAAGCACTGGGGCAGGGCTTGGGCCTGAAGCTGCAGTTGGCCAGTGACGCCGAAGGGGTGTACTGGTTTGACCCGGTGCGCTTGCGCCAGGTGCTGGTCAACCTGCTGGGCAACGCCTTGAAGTTTACCCACGCGGGTGGGGTGGAGCTGCAGGTCAGCCGCAGCGGTCGCGATGACCTGCAGGGTGTCGGCCTCAGGCTGTGCGTGCGCGACACCGGTATTGGCATCAGTGCCCAGCAGCAGCGCGAGCTGTTTCAGCCATTTGTCCAGGCAGATTCTGCGGCCGAGTATGGCGGCTCGGGCCTGGGCCTGAGCATTTGCCGGCAGTTGGTCGAGTTGATGGGCGGTAGCATCAGCCTGCGCAGTGAGCTGGGCAAAGGCACTGAGGTCAGTGTCGAGCTGAAGCTGGAGTACGTGGCGGCGCAACCCGAGCCGAGCGTCAGCGCGCCGAGGCGCAGCAGCGGCCCGGCGCGGCGGATCCTGGTGGTCGATGACCTCTCTGCCAGTCGCCTGGTGCTGCGTCAGCAGCTTGAATTTCTCGGTCACAACGTGGTGACCGTAGAGAACGGTCAACGGGCGCTGGACGCCTGGCAGCAAGGTGATTTCGAGCTGCTGCTGACCGACTGCAACATGCCGGTGATGGATGGCTACGCGCTGACCCGGAACCTGCGCCGCCAGGAGCACAGTAGCCAGCGGCCGACCATCGCCATCGTCGGCTGCACAGCCAACGCCATGAAAGAGGAGCGCGCCCGTTGCCTTGAGGCCGGGATGGATGAATGCCTGGTCAAACCCGTGGCACTCGAGCGCCTGGCTTGGGTCATCGATGAATTGGCGCCGCAGCACAGCTTCAGGATTCAGACCCTGCAAAAGATGACCCAGGCCAACACGGCGATGCTGCAGCGCATGCTCGACGAGTTGCTGAAGAACCTCAAGGAGGAATCGACCTTGCTTGCGGATGCTGTTGCCGGCCAAGCCTGGGAGCGTGTCGGGGCGTCATTGCACCGGCTCAAGGGCGTGGCTTGCCTGATCGATGCGGTGCCGTTGGCACAGGCGTGCGCGCAATTGGAAAGCGCCAGCCTGGCGAAGTCCGGCGATTTGAGCGAGCGCGCATGGCGGGCGCTGGAGGCGGCGATAATTCAGCTACAGACGAATATTGAGCTGGAATCGTTGAAAATGTCGCCACAACTTTAGGACAAGTCCTATGGGCGTCTGAGGCTGAGTTTCCTAGAGTGGCAGTGTGCTGTTGTACGGTTCGGCTACTGCGGGGAAAAGCTCATGCACTCACTGAAGGTTCTGATTCTTGAGGATCATCCATTCCAACTGATGGCCTTGCATCAGATGCTCAACGCCAATGGCGTCTTCGATGTGCTCACTGCAGAGTCGGTCGAAGGTGCACGGCAGACCTTGTCGCGCCGTGGTCGTGTCGATATTGCCATCTGCGATTTGCACCTGGACGGTCAGGATGGCCTGGAGCTGATCCGCCACCTGGCCGACAGCGGCCTGGCATCGGCCCTGATCATCCTCAGTGGTGCCGAGCGCGCGGTACTCGATGGTGTCGGCGACCTGGCCCGGCAGTTGGGGCTGCGCGTGCTCGGCTGCATGCAGAAGCCAGCCTGCAGCGTGTCGTTGCACAAGCTACTACGGCGTTATCTGGATGAACCGGACGACTGCGCGCAGGCGCTTGCGCCACCCGGGCACACCGAACTGCTGGCCCTGTCCGGCGCCGAGGTGGCGCAAAGCAAGGCGCAATGGGTGGTGCACTATCAACCCAAAGTGGCTTTCGACGGCGGCCTGGCCGGGGTCGAGGCGCTGGTGCGCTGGCAGCACCCGCGCCTTGGCCTGCTCAGCCCGGGGCAGTTCTTCCCGTTGGTCGAGGGCGCTGGCCTGCTGGAGATGCTCAGCTGGCATGTGCTCGACCAGGCCCTGGCCTTCAGTGCCCAGGTGAAATTGCGGGGTGGGCAAGCCTTGCCGGTGGCGGTGAACATCGCTCCGCAAATGCTGGTTCAAGTCGATTTCGCCGAGCAGGTGGTTGCCCTGCTCAAGCGTCATGCTGTGCCGGCCAGTGCCTTGACCCTGGAAGTCATCGAGACCGATGGCTGCCAGCTCGACAGTCGCCAGCTCGAGGGCTTGCTGCACCTGCGTATCCTCGGCTGCCAATTGTCCATCGACGACTTCGGCATGGGCGTCTCCAATCTGCAGCGCCTGCTGGAACTGCCATTCAGCGAACTCAAGCTGCCCAGCGAGTTCGTCCGCGGCATGGCCGAGGACGGTCGCAAGGCGGCGGTGGTAGCGGGCGCATTGATCATGGCCCGGCGCATGGAACTGAAGGTGGTGGTTGAAGGCGTAGAGACGGTGGATGACCTGATGGCGATCAAGGCCCTGGGCAACCCGGTCATGCAGGGCTACTTCATTGCCAGGCCGATGCCCGGTGACGCCCTGTGCCAATGGATACTGGCGCGTGAGCCAGGCGAAGCCGGCCTTCGCCGCAGAGCCTGAACCGGCGTCAGCTCAAGCCATGCTCCTGCAGATAGAGATACAGCGCGGCATCATTGGCCAGGCCGAGCTTGCGCATGGCATTGACCTTCTGGCTGCTGACGGTCTGCTTGCTGCGGTTGAGCAGGGCGGCGATCTGCCCGACCGTATGGCCGACGGCCAGCAGGCGCGCAACTTCCAGCTCCCGCGGTGACAACGCCGCCTGGTGACGAACCAGGTCCTCGCGAACCGCGCCATCTTGCAACAACAATTGCTGTACCGACTCGGCGAGAAAGGTCTTGCCGTGGCGCAGGCGCGCGATTGCCTGCGGCAGTTCGTCGGCCAGGCTGGCCTTGCTCAGCAGGCCATTGACGCCCAGGGCCAGCATGGCCCGGAACAACCCGGCATTGTTGAGCATGGTGACCACCAGGATGGGGAGCTGCGGGTAGTGCCGGCGCAGTTGTTCGAGCAGCTTCAGGCCATCGTTCTGCTCCTCGACCGGCATCATGAAGTCGGTTACCAGAACGTCGCATTCCAGGGTTTGCAGGCACGTGGTGAGCTCCAGCGGGCTGCCAGCCTCGGCGATCACCCGCAGCGCTGGAATCTGTTCAAGTACGGCGCGCAAGCCGATGCGAAAGATCGGGTGGTCATCGGCAAGGATGATCCGCAGTTCACCTGGGGCAGGATTGATCACAGGCAGGCTCCGAGCCGTTGATAGACCCCTTCTGGGCAGGTAGGTAAACAATGAGTGAGGTGGAATGTATCAGATTGTTGCTCGGCGCAGCATTGGCGCCTTATCTAGTCAGGCTGGTACGCCTGGGCACCGGGTGTGACTTCGATCTGTCTGCCGGGGCATGATGGAACCTTTGCCGGCGAGGGCAATCAGACCTTACAAGGGCAGCTGATCGGGATTTTGCTCCGATGTCGTGAAGCTGTCGTGCCAGGCCCCGATGGGCTTGTGTTTAGCCCCGGGCGGCCTCCCCACCGTTCGGGGTTTCTTTTTGCCTGGGGTTCGAGTCAGGTCAGGGTTCAGTGCTGTTCGCCAAACAGGCGCAGACTGTCGTGCATGTACTGCTCACGCATTTGCGGTGCCAGCCACTGGGCGTACAGATCCGGCAAGGTGTCATTGCGCAGCGGCAGCAACAGCGTGTTGATATGGCTGATGGCCTCACGTCCCAAGGGCGTGTTGGAGCAGCCGACGCGCAACAACTGGTACTGCTCGACGCCCTGGATCGGGTAGAAGGCATAGTCATCGGTGGGCCAGCCTTGCTGCTGCAGCAGGTAGCGCACTTCAGGCCAGTAACCGAGCACCAGTTGCAGGCGGTCATGCTGCTGCATTTGCAGCAGACTGGTTACCGCGTCATTGCCATAGTGGCGGCTGAGGGTGCTGTCGGGCAGGGTCTTGAGCAGTTCATCCACGGCCGGGCTATAACTGCGCTGGGCAACTACACCGAGCTTGAGCGAGGTGCTGCCGAGCAGGGTACGCAGGTCGACCTGATTGCCCTGCAGATAGGGTTCGAGCAGGCGCTGGTCCTTACGCCGGACCACCAGGCCACTGCTGAGTATGCCCAGGCTGGGTATCGAGAAGTGCACATAGCGCGCCCGCTCGGGTGTCCACAGCA
The DNA here is from genome assembly GCF_004214895.1 of Pseudomonas tructae. Taxonomy (NCBI): domain Bacteria; kingdom Pseudomonadati; phylum Pseudomonadota; class Gammaproteobacteria; order Pseudomonadales; family Pseudomonadaceae; genus Pseudomonas; species Pseudomonas tructae. The sequence continues at coordinate 1,558,684 of NZ_CP035952.1, forward strand.
GGGTAGGGTCGCAGGTGAAGGTTGAGCCCTGGAGCATCTGGATGCCCCGTGCGCGGTTGACCCTGAGGATGCTGTGATCGTACTCGGGCATCTGTTCGATCAGCAGCGGCAGCAACTGATCAATTACCCCCTGGCCCTTGCCTGTGCCTTCAAAAATGGTCAGTGGCGGCAAGTCGCGCAGCAACCAGAACAAACGCTCCTTGGCCGATGCCGACGCGGGCAGGCCAAGGCTCAGCAACATGCCTAGCAACAACGGCAACCCACGACGCATCCAGCCATAGGTCATGTCCAGGTCTCCACCCTTGTATGGGAATCAAGCGATGTGTTCAGACCGCACCTTGCGCTCGCAGCTGGGCAATGGCCGCAGCATCGTAGCCAAGTTGGGCCAGCAGTTGGTCGGTGTGGGCGCCCAGCTCAGGGCCGACCCATTCGCTGGAGCCCGGGGTGTCCGACAACTTGGGCACGATGCCGGGCATCTTGAACGGCTTGCCGTCTGGCAGCTTGCCCTGCAGGAACATCTCGCGGGCAAGAAACTGCGGGTCGCTGAACATGTCTTCGGCGCTGTAGATGCGGCTGGCCGGCACCTGGGCGTCATTGAGCACCTGCACCAGCGTATCCAGCGGCAGTGTCCGCGCCCAGCGGTCGATCACCGTGTACAGCTCATCGCGGCGCAGGTCGCGGCCGTCATTGCTGGCAAGCGTCGGATCGTCGGCCAGGTCGTCGCGACCGATCGCCTGCATGAAGCGCTTGAAGATCGCATCGCCGTTGGCGCCGATCTGCACGTGCTTGCCATCGGCGCTGGTATGAATGGAAGAGGGGGTGATGCCGGGCATGATGTTGCCGGTGCGCTCACGGATAAAACCGAACACGTCGAACTCCGGCACCATGCTTTCCATCATGGCGAAGATCGCTTCATACAAGGCCACATCCACCACTTGGCCCTGGCCACCGTTGACCTCGCGATGACGCAAGGCCATCAGCGCGCCGATGACGCCCCACAAGGCCGCAATCGAGTCGCCGATGGAGATGCCGGTGCGTACCGGAGGGCGATCCTCGAACCCGGTGATGTAGCGCAGCCCGCCCATCGACTCGCCGACGGCGCCAAAGCCGGGCTGGTCTTTCATCGGTCCGGTCTGGCCAAAGCCGGACAGGCGCACCATTACCAGCTTTGGGTTGAGGGCGTGCAGCACGTCCCAGCCCAGGCCGAGTTTTTCCAGCACCCCGGGGCGGAAGTTTTCAATCAGGATGTCTGCCTCAGTGAGCAGCTTCTTGAGAATCTCCAGCCCTTGGGCATGTTTTAGGTTGAGGGTCAGCGACTGCTTGTTGCGGGCCTGGACGAACCACCACAGCGAGGTGCCTTCATACAGCTTGCGCCATTTGCGCAATGGATCACCGCCATCGGGTGACTCGACCTTGATCACTTGCGCGCCGAATTCTGCGCAAATCCGCGAGGCGAACGGGCCGGCGATCAAGGTGCCGAGTTCGATGACTTTGAGGCCGGCGAGCGGTTTGCTGGGCGTAGGCATAAGGCATCCGTGGCAGCGGGTCAGGGCCTCCGTTTTTATCATAGCTGAGGCCGCCCAGATACTGCCGCGGCGCAAGGAACATACGGATCGGTTAGACTGGGCGACTTTCCTTGTCGCAAGAAGCCCGTCCATGGCCCAGCCGTCCACCACCTACAAGTTTGAACTGAACCTCACCGACCTCGATCGTGGCGTGTACGAAAGCGTCAAGCAGACCATCGCCCGTCACCCGTCGGAAACCGAAGAGCGCATGGCCGTGCGTCTGCTGGCTTACGCCCTGTGGTACAACGAGCAGTTGGCTTTTGGTCGCGGCCTGTCGGATGTGGACGAAGCAGCGGTGTGGGAAAAGAGCCTGGACGATCGCATCCTGCACTGGATCGAAGTCGGCCAGCCGGATGCCGATCGCCTGACCTGGTGCTCGCGCCGCACCGAGCGCACCAGCCTGCTGGCCTATGGCAGCCTGCGGGTGTGGGAAACCAAGGTGTTGCCTGGGGTCAAGAACCTGAAAAACCTGAACATCGCCGCCGTACCCCAGGAGGTACTGGAAACCCTGGCCAAGGACATGCCGCGCGCCATCAAGTGGGACGTGATGATCAGTGAAGGTACGGTGTTCGTCACCGACGACCGCGGCCAGCACGAAGTCCAGCTGCAGTGGCTGATGGGCGAGCGTTGATCGCCCATCCGTCCCGGCCGAACATTCCTGATTGACGAGAAGCCCTATCGCCCCATGCGTATCGATCCCCGCCCGTTGCCGTCCACGCTGCCATTTCTTGGCGACCTGCCACCGTTGCTGACCCGTCTGTATGCCGCCCGTGGCGTGCAATCGGCAACCGAGCTGGATAAAAGCCTGGCGCGCCTGCTGCCTTACCAGCAGCTCAAGGGCATTGAGGCTGCGGTCGACCTGCTGGTAACGGCGCTAGCAGAACGCCAGCGCATCCTTATCGTCGGCGACTTTGATGCTGACGGTGCCACGGCCAGCACCGTCGGCGTGCTTGGCCTGCGTCTGCTCGGTGCCGCCCATGTCGACTACCTGGTGCCCAACCGCTTCGAGTACGGCTACGGCCTGACGCCGGAGATCGTCGAGGTGGCCCTGCAGCGCCAGCCGCAGTTGCTGATCACCGTCGACAACGGCATCTCCAGCGTCGAAGGGGTGGCCGCGGCCAAGGCAGCAGGCCTTAAAGTACTGGTTACCGACCACCACTTGCCCGGCCATGAACTGCCGGCAGCCGATGCCATCGTCAACCCCAACCAGCCGGGCTGCGAGTTCCCGAGCAAGGCGCTGGCCGGCGTCGGAGTGATTTTCTACGTGCTGATGGCCTTGCGCGCGCGCTTGCGCAGCCTGGGCCATTACGCCAACGCGGCGCAACCGAACATCGGTGAACTGCTTGATCTGGTGGCCCTGGGCAGCGTTGCCGACGTGGTGCCGCTGGATGCCAACAACCGCATCCTGGTCCATCAGGGCCTTGAGCGAATTCGTGCCGGGCGCGCGCGGCCGGGGCTCAAGGCCATTCTGGAGGTGGCCCGCCGCGATCACCTGCGCATCACCTCCACCGATCTTGGCTTTATTCTCGGTCCACGGCTCAACGCCGCCGGTCGCCTGGACGACATGAGCCTGGGCATCGAGTGCCTGCTCAGCGACGATGCCAACCTGGCACGGGAAATGGCCGGTCAGCTCGACGAACTGAACCAGGACCGCAAGTCTATCGAGCAGGGCATGCAGCGCGAAGCCCTGGCCCAGCTCAAGGACCTGCCGCTGGAATCGATGCCGTTCGGCCTGTGCCTGTTCGAGCCCGACTGGCACCAGGGGGTGATCGGCATCCTCGCCTCGCGCCTCAAAGAGCGTTACCACCGCCCGACCATTGCCTTTGCCGATGCGGGAGAGGGCATGCTCAAGGGTTCGGCACGTTCGGTACCGGGCTTTCACATTCGCGATGCACTGGACGCCGTGGCGGCGCGTCATCCGCAACTGATCAGCAAATTCGGTGGGCATGCCATGGCCGCCGGGCTGTCGCTACCGGCCGAGAACTTTCCGGCGTTTGCCCAGGCCTTTGACGAAGAAACCCGCCGCCAGTTGCGTGAAGAAGACCTCACCGGCCGCCTGCTCTCCGACGGAACCCTGGCGGTCGAGGAGTTTCACCTGGAGCTGGCCCGTGCCTTGCGCCATGCCGGGCCTTGGGGCCAGCACTTCCCCGAACCGTTGTTCCACGGCGTGTTCCAACTGGTCGAGCAGCGGGTTGTCGGTGAGCGGCACCTGAAGGTGGTGCTCAAGAGCGAGTGCGGTACGCTCAAGCTCGACGGTATTGCCTTTGGCATCGACCGCGAAGTCTGGCCCAACCCGACGGTGCGCTGGGTTGAGCTGGCCTACAAGCTCGACGTCAACGAGTTTCGCGGCCAGGAAAGCGTGCAGTTGATGATCGCGCATATCGAGCCGCGCTGAACTCGCGGGGCAAAGTGGTCTAGGCTTCGAATGATGGGTCGAAGAACCTGCGGGGAAGATTCTGTAGTCGGCCGGTCAACCACCTGGAGCCTTACCACTTGATTTGAGAGGTGCCCCATGAGCCTGCTGCTTGCGCCGTATACCCTGCGCCATCTGAACTTGCCCAACCGTATTGCCGTGTCGCCCATGTGCCAGTATTCCAGTGTCGACGGCCTGGCCAATGACTGGCACCTGGTGCATCTGGGCAGCCGCGCCGTGGGGGGGGCGGGCTTGATCTTCACCGAGGCCACGGCGGTGACCGCCAACGGCCGCATTACCGCGCAGGACCTGGGCTTGTGGAACGACGAGCAGATCCCAGGGCTGCAACGCATTACTCGTTTTCTCACCGCCCAGGGCGCAGTGCCAGGCATCCAGCTGGCCCATGCCGGACGCAAGGCCAGCACCCATCGGCCCTGGCTGGGCAAGCATGGCAGTGTCAAGGTGGAAGAGGGCGGCTGGGTACCAGTGGGGCCCTCGAAGATTGCCTTCGACCCGGAGCACACCGCACCGACCGAACTGAACGAAGAGCAGATCGATGAGATCATTCAGGCCTTTGCCGATGCCGCCCGGCGCGCTCTGCAGGCAGGCTTCAAGGTGGTCGAGGTGCATGCCGCGCATGGCTACCTGTTGCACCAGTTTCTTTCGCCCCTGAGCAATCAGCGGCGCGACCAGTACGGCAGTTGCTTCGAAAACCGTATCCGTCTGACCCTGCAAGTGAGCGAAGCGGTGCGCAAGGTCTGGCCGCAAGAGCTGCCGGTGTTCGTCCGGCTATCGGCCACCGACTGGGTGGAGGATGGCTGGAACCCGGATGAAACCGTGGAGTTGGCCAAGCGCTTGAGAGCGTTGGGCGTGGATTTGATCGATGTGTCGTCCGGCGGCACCTCGGTGAAGGCCGAGATTCCCACTGGGCCGGGCTATCAGACCCAGTTTGCGGCCAAGGTGCGCGAAGAGGCGGGGATCGCTACCGGGACGGTTGGCATGATTACCGACCCTATGCAGGCTGAAACCATCTTGCGCACAGCCCAGGCCGACATCATTTTCCTCGCCCGCGAGTTGCTGCGCGATCCTTACTGGCCGCTGCACGCCGATGACGACCTGGGTGGCAACAAAGCGGTGTGGCCGGCGCAGTACCAGCGCGCAACCAGCCGCGAACAGCCGATACACGAGTCCGATTTACGCGATTGAGTCAGCTGTGGGAGCGGCGATGCGGCGACCCGACTTGCCCCGCGATGAGGCCCTCAGGCATGCGCCGCCTGGCTCAATACATCGCTGACCCACTGGTTGATGCTCTTGTCAGCCAGTTCAGCCTTTTGCGCGACACTGGCGTGCAGCGTCGGCTCCAGGCGCAAGCTCAGTTTCCCGGAGTAGGCTTTCTGCGGCTCACGTCCCAGGCGCGCACAGGTCTGGAGATAGTCATCCACGGCTTCTTCGAAAGCGTTGCGCAATTGCGCAACCGATTGCCCGTGAAAGCCGATCACATCGCGTATGCCGGCGACATGGCCGATTAGCAATTGGTCTTCATCGCTGTACTCGATACGGGCGGCATAGCCTTTGTAGTTCATGACATTCATGGGGTCACTCCTGCCTGTTCCAGAAACAACCGCGCATCGCGGATCTGATAGGGCTTGGCATCTTTATCCGGGTGAGGGCGATGGAACGTCGCGATCACCCCGTTGAGTTCGAAGCGCACACGCGAGCCTCTGCCTTCGATTACCCGGGCCCCCGCACCGACCAGTAATGATTCGATGCGAGCCCATTCCAGATTGTTGGGTAACGGTTTGCTGAAGATCGACTTCAGCGTACTGCGCTGATTATTATTCATGGTATCAGACTATGATACCGTCAGCCATGCAGCAATGGGACGGCCGTAGGACGAAGCTTTAGTGGATGAAGGAGGTCTCCTGGATTCAGCCCAGCTCCCCCACCGCCCGCCACGCCTCATCAATCGCCGCATGGGCATAGGCGCTCCAGGCCGCATCGGAGTTGGCGATGCTGACCTTGCCGACCGGCTTGCGCGCCAGGGCTATCCACTGTTCGGTTTGCTCGGGATCATCGTAGAGGGTATTGCTAAAGCAGGCATAACCGTGGGGCCAGCGGTTGACGGTGATCGCCAGAATGTCCTTGTCGTGGTCAAAGCCGCCCGGGCCAAGCATGCGTTGCAACTGGTCGCGCAACTGGCTTTCCAGTACTTCGAACGAGGTACCGTACAGCCGTCCGCGCCCGGCGCGGGCCTGGTCGCGGCTGTTCATGCCGCTGTCGGGGCTGGTCGGCACGTAGACCATGTGCAGGCCGATGGGCTGCGCCGGGTCACGCGGGTGCTCGTAGCCACCCAGGCTCACCGGGTAATCGAGCTTGATCCGGCTGTAGGGCTGGGTTGCGGCGTAGATTTCATGCACGCCAAGTTTCTGGAACGCTTGCCAGTTGCGCACGATGACCTTGGTGTACACCAGCGGGAATTTGACGTTCTGGCTCAGGGCGTGGGCCTGTTCAGCCGACAGGTCGCGCAACAGATAGGGGATCATCATGTTGTAGCACGCCAGAATGCAGTGCTTGCCGCGCACCTGGGTCAGTTGCCCGCCGCGGCTTACGCCGACATCGACAGCGCCATCGACGTTGCGCACGCTGACGGCCGTGCTGTTCAGGCGCAGGCGCACCGGCTGCCCGGGGCGGTCGAGCTGGCTGTAGTCGAAGTTGGCGAGCACGATATCTTCCATGTTGTTGCCTGGCGCCACCTTTGGTATGAGGCTGCGCACGAGCAAGCGAGCTACCGAGGCGTTGCCATCGGGGAAGTGATAGATGTAGGGCTCCTCCATCTCCGCCTTGGCTTCCTCGCTGACCGGCTCCAGGTTCATCGCGGCAAAACCGGGAAAGCCGACGTAATAGGCATCGGCGGCGGCCACGGTATCGATGCTCAAGGCCATGAAATCGTTGGTACGGCCCTGGAAGTACTTCACCGCTGTTGGCGACAGGCCTACGTCCTTGAGCAGAAAGTCGCGGTAGCTGGTGCTTTCCAGGTAGGCGGTCTTGTCCTCGAGCGACTTGCCGGCCAGGTAGTCTCTGGGCGCCTCGTGCAGCTCGATCAAAGCCTTGCGGTCTTGCTCTGGTAACGGGAAGTCGTTGATGAACTCGCGAACAGGTCGGGCGTTGAGCTGCTCGGGGGCGATGTCATCGGCGACCATCGGCGTTGGGTCGCCGCTGACCAGTTTGTCTTCGCCAAAGGTTTGCTTGTCGAAGAACACCGCGCGCGACAGGCCCAGGTCCGGATAGAAGCTGCGGTCGAAGGCGGTTTCGAAGCGCTTGATATCCACCCCGAGCTTTTGCAGCAGGCCATTGACCTCTTTGCTGTACAGGTGATTGGGCGATTGGAAGGCTTCGCTGCCACCATAGCCGAGGATCATCCTGCCGCCTGCACTGAACTCGTTGCGCTTGGCATGGCCACCGAAATCGTCGTGGTTCTCGAGGATCAGGATCTTTGCTGCGGGATGCTTTTCGCGGTAGAAGAAAGCTGCCGCCAGGCCGCTGATGCCGCCGCCAACCACCACCAGGTCATATTTTTCGCTGATTGGCAGGGCGTCGGTTTCGAAGGTTTTCTTCTCCCAGCCCATCTGGTGGGCGACTTCGAACGCGCCGACATGGCTGCCGCGCAAGCCGGTCAGTGCCGGTGGATAGTAGCGAGCGCTGGGCGCAGCCTGAAGCAGTTGCAGCGGGGTCAAGCCTGCTGCAACGCCGATGGCGACTCCGTTGATGAAGTCGCGTCGGGTGATTTCCATGGGTGTCCTTACCTTAATGTTTGAACATCACATGCCGGATGCAGGTGTAGTCCTCCAGCCCGTACATGGACATATCCTTGCCATAGCCGGACAATTTCTGGCCGCCGTGGGGCATTTCGCTGACCAGCATAAAGTGCGTATTGACCCAGGTACAGCCGTACTGCAAGCGCGCCGAGACCCGGTGGGCGCGACCGACGTCGGCGGTCCACAGCGACGACGCCAGGCCGTAGTCCGAATCTTTGGCCCAGGCCAGGGCTTGCTCTTCATCGTCGAAACGGGTCACTGAGACCACAGGCCCGAACACTTCACGGCGGACGATCTCGTCGTCCTGCTGGGCATCGGCCAGCACTGTGGGTTCAAAAAAGAAGCCATCACCGGCCACCGACTTGCCACCGGTCACCAGGCGGATATGCGGCAGGGCAATCGCCCGTTCGACCATGGCCGCCACCCGGTCGCGATGCTGGGCGGTGATCAGCGGGCCGAGTTCGGTGTCCGGGTCGTTCTGCAAACCCCACTTGATGCTGGCTACGGCTTTGCCGAGCTTGTTGACGAACTGCTCGTAGATGCCGCTCTGGGCATAGATCCGGCAAGCCGCCGTGCAGTCCTGGCCGGCGTTGTAGAAACCGAAGGTGCGGATACCGTCGACTGCGGCGTCGATATCGGCATCATCGAAGATGATCACCGGTGCCTTGCCGCCCAGCTCCATGTGCATGCGCTTCACGCTGCCTGCGGTGCTGGCGATGATGTTGGCGCCCGTGGGGATGGAACCTGTCAGCGACACCATGCGCACTTTGGGGTGGGTCACCAGCGGCGTGCCGACACTCGGGCCGCGACCGAAGAGGATGTTCAGCACGCCGGCGGGGAATAACTGGCTGGCAAGTTCGGCCAGGCGCAAGGCGGTCAGCGGCGTCTGCTCGGAGGGCTTGAGCACCACGGTATTGCCGGCAGCCAGTGCCGGGGCGATCTTCCAGGCCACCATCATCAGCGGGTAGTTCCAGGGTGCGATGGAGGCGACGACGCCCAGCGGGTCGCGGCGGACCATCGAAGTATGCCCCGGAAGGTATTCGCCCGCCGCCGAGCCGCCCAGGCAGCGGGTAGCGCCCGCAAAAAATCGGAACACATCGGCGATGGCCGGGATCTCGTCGTTGAGCGCGGCGGCATAGGGCTTGCCGCAGTTCTCCGACTCCAGCCGGGCCAGCTCTTCGCCGTGGGCCTCGATCGTGTCGGCAAGCGTGAGCAGCAACAGCGAGCGCTCTTTGGGCGTGCTCTGCGACCAGCTGTCGAAGGCGCGGTCGGCGGCGCGCACGGCGGCATCGACCTGGGCCTCGCTGGCCTCGTTGACCTCCACCAGCACCGTGCCCAGCGCCGGGTTGAGTACCGGATAGCTTGCGCCTTCGCCTTCAACCAGTTGGCCGTTGATCAACAGTCGGGTTTGCATGGTTTTGCTCCTCCAGGAGTTATTTGCCGCTGCCGGCAACGCTTTCGCCGCCACGGGTCAGGTAATAGGCGCCAAGAATCGGCAGCATGGTCACCAGCATCACCAGCATGGCCACCACGTTGGTGACGGGCACATCGCGCGGCCGGCTCAACTGGTTGAGCAGCCAGATCGGCAAGGTGCGTTCGTGGCCGGCGGTGAAGGTGGTGACGATGATTTCATCGAACGACAGGGCAAAAGCCAGCATGCCGCCGGCCAGCAATGCCGAGCCAAGGTTGGGCAGCACGATGTAGCGGAAGGTCTGCCAGCCGTCGGCACCCAGGTCCATCGAGGCTTCGATCAGGCTCTGTGAGGTACGCCGCAGGCGTGCAATGACGTTGTTGTAGACGATCACCACGCAGAAGGTGGCGTGACCGACGACGATGGTGAAGATCCCCGGTTCTATGCCCAAGGTCTTGAACGCCGACAGCAGGGCGATGCCGGTGATGATCCCGGGCAGGGCAATGGGCAGGATCAGCATCAGCGAAATGCTTTCCTTGCCGAAAAAGCTGCGCCGGTACAGCGCCGCCGAAGCCAGGGTGCCAAGCACCAGGGCGATCAGCGTGGCCAGGCAGGCGACCTGCAGCGACAGCTTGATCGACTCCAGCACATCCGGGCGCGAGAACGCCACGCTGAACCACTTCAGGGTGAAACCCTGGGGCGGAAAACTGAAGGCGGCGTCCTCGGTGTTGAAGGCATAGAGGAAGATGATCAGGATCGGGAAGTGCAGGAACACCAGCCCGCCCCAGGCCGCCAGGCGCAGGCCGATCGAGGCGCGCTCAGAGTGCATCGAAGGCCCCCAGGCGTTTGACCATCGACAGGTAGATGGCGATCAGCACGATCGGTACCAGGGTGAACGCGGCGGCCATGGGCATGTTGCCGATGGCGCCCTGCTGGGCGTAGACCATGCTGCCGATGAAGTAGCCGGGCGGGCCGACCAGTTGCGGGACAATGAAGTCGCCCAGGGTCAGTGAGAAGGTGAAGATCGAACCTGCGGCAATACCCGGTACCGACAACGGCAGGATCACTTGGGTAAATGTCTGCCGCGGCCTGGCACCAAGGTCTGCCGAGGCTTGCAGCAATGATGGCGGCAGGCGCTCCAGTGAAGCCTGGATGGGCAGGATCATGAACGGCAGCCAGATATAGACGAACACCAGAAAACGCCCCAGGTGCGAGGTCGACAGGGTGCTGCCACCCACCCCGGGAATCTCGAGAATGAACTGCAGCACAGGTGCAAGGCTCAGTTGCTGGACGAACCACTGGGCCACGCCGCCCTTGGCCAGCAGCAAGGTCCAGGCGTAGGCCTTGACGATGTAGCTGGCCCACATCGGCATCATCACCGCGATATAGAAGAACGCCTTGGTCTTGCCGCTGGTGTAGCGGGCCATGTAATAGGCGATCGGGAAGGCCAGGGTGGCACTGGCGATGGATACGGCAATGGCCATGCTCAGGGTGCGCAGGATGATGTCGAAGTTCGATGGGTTGAACAGGGCGGTGAAGTTGCCCAGGGTCAACTGCGGGGTCACCGCCATGGTGAAGTCGTCGAAGGTATAGAAGCCCTGCCACAGCAGGCTCAACAGCGAGCCAAGGTAGATTGCGCCGAACCAGATCAGCGGCGGTACCAGCAGCAGCGCCAGGTACAGGTTGGGCCGCCGGTAGAGCAGGTTGGACAAGCGCCGCGTGGCTGTCGGCGTGGCCTGGCTCATGTCAGTGCCCCTCGCCGGGCAAGGTTTCCTGCAGCGCCGTCATCGCCTCGCGGGCCCAACACGCCTGCAGGCGTTGGCCGGGTTGCCAGGGCGTGGCGTGTTCCTGCCATTGATTATTGGCCTGGCTGATGCTGAGCAACTGGCCGTTGTCCAGCTGCAGCTCGTAGCGGGTGGCGCTGCCCTGGTACTGGATATCGTGAAGCCGGCCGCTGACCTGGATTTCGTTGCTGGCGGCCGGTTGATCACCCAGACGAATGTGTTCCGGGCGGATCGAGAACGGCTGCTGGCTGCCATTGAGCTGTTGCGCCAGTGCACCGCGCAACACGTTGGAGGTGCCGACGAACTCGGCAACAAAGGTGGTTGCCGGTTTCATGTAGAGGTTGCGCGGGGTATCGACCTGCTCGATACGGCCGCGATTGAACACGGCGACGCGGTCCGACATCGACAGCGCTTCGGTCTGGTCATGGGTGACGAAGATAAAGGTGATGCCCAACTGGCGTTGCAGTTTTTTCAGCTCGCCCTGCATCTGCTCGCGCAGCTTCAGGTCCAGTGCCCCCAGCGGTTCGTCGAGCAGCAGCACCCGTGGGCGGTTGACCAGCGCCCGGGCCAGGGCCACGCGTTGGCGCTGGCCGCCCGAGAGCTGGGCCGGCTTGCGTTGGCCATAACCGCCCAGGGCGACCATGGCCAGGGCTTCTTCGGCGCGGGCGTGACGTTCAGCCTTGGCCACGCCTTTCACCTTCAGCCCATAAGCGACGTTGTCGCGCACGTTCATGTGCGGGAACAGGGCATAGTCCTGGAACACCGTATTGACGTCGCGCTGGTAGGGCGGCAAGCCCGCCGCTTCTTCGCCATGAATACGGATCGAACCGGCACTGGGTTGCTCGAAGCCTGCGATCAGGCGCAGGCAGGTGGTCTTGCCCGACCCCGAGGGGCCGAGCATCGAGAAGAACTCGCCGTCGTGGATGTCGATCGACACCTGGTCAACGGCCCTGACCTCGCCAAAGGTTCGCGAGACATTGGTGAACTGCACTGCAAGGGTCATGGTGCAAAGCTCCAGGAAAACCGGCAAGCCCGCTCTGTGTGCGGGCTTGACCCGCGATGAGGCCCTAACGGCCACCCATGATCGCAATATAGTCCTGGGTCCAGCGGCTATAGGGCACGAACTTGCCCCCTTCAGCCTGAGGGGTCTTCCAGAAGGCAATCTTGTCGAACTGGTCGAACCCATTGGTCTTGCAGCCTTCGGCACCGAGCAGTTCACTGCCGCTGCACGCCGCCGGAACCGCTGGCAACGAGCCGAACCAGGCGGCGACGTCTCCCTGGACCTTGGGCTGTAGCGACCAGTCCATCCACTTGTAGGCGCAGTTGGGGTGCTTGGCTTCGCTGTGCAGCATAGTGGTGTCGGCCCAGCCGGTGGCGCCTTCCTTGGGGATGGTCGAGGCCACAGGTTGCTTGTCCGCTTGCAGGCCATTGACCATGTAGCCCCAGGAACTGGAGGCGACCACGCCTTCGTTCTTGACGTCGCTCATCTGCACCGTGGCGTCATGCCAATAGCGATGGATGAGCGGTTGCTGCTGGCGTAGCAGGTCGAGCACTGCTTTGTACTGGGTTTCGTTCAGTTCATAAGGGTTCTGGATGCCGAGTTCGGGCTTGGCCGATTTCAGGTACAGCGCGGCATCGGCGATGTAGATCGGCCCGTCGTAGGCCTGGACCCGGCCCTTGTTCGGTTTGCCGTCCGGCAGGTTCTGCGGCTCGAAGACCACGCCCCAACTGGTGGGCGCCTGCTTGAACACGTTGGTGTTGTACAGCAGCACGTTCGGGCCCCACTGGTAGGGCGTGCCGTACACCTGCTGGTTGACCACGTACCAGGCGCCATCCTTGAGCCGAGGGTCGAGGTTCTTCCAGTTGGGGATCAGCGCAGTGTTGATCGGCTGCACACGCTTGCCGGCGATCAGCCGCAGCGAGGCGTCACCGGAGGCGGTGACCAGGTCATAGCCGCCCTTGGTCATCAGGCTGACCATCTCGTCGGAGGTGGCGGCGGTCTTGACGTTGACCTTGCAACCGGATTCTTTCTCGAAGCCAGTCACCCAGTCGTAGGCTTTGTCGCTTTCACCGCGTTCGATGTAACCCGGCCAGGCGACGATATCCAGTTGGCCTTCGCCGGCGCCCACGGCTTTCAAGGGGTCGGCGGCCTGCAGGCTGGCGCTGGCCAGCAGGGCGGTGCTCAGGGCGCAGAGCATGGCGGTTTTGTGCACGAACATGGTGTTCCCTCTTGTTGGAATTATCGCGGGGCAGTGAAAGTGCAGGTATAGCTGGTTTAAGCGTAGTCGCTGTTGCCTGGCTCCAGCGTAGCCCGGTCTTGGGCAACATCTGGAAGCAAATGCATTCAGCTTCGCTTCAGCCAGCAGCAGTACTCTTGGGGTTTATTTGCTCCCCTGGAGATGCCTCATGAACACCCGTGGCTTGCTCGATCAACTGCTCAAATCCGGCCAGGACCTGCTGCAGAACCAGGCCGGCAAAGGTGCCGCCGGCAAAACCGGCGGTATTGGCGACTTGCTTGGCGGCAAGGGCGGTGGTGGCCTTGGCAGCCTGCTTTCCGGTGCTGGGGGCGGTGCCTTGGCTGCAGGTGCGATGGGGTTGCTGCTGGGTAGCAAGAAGGCCCGCAAGTACGGCGGCAAGGCCCTGACTTACGGTGGCCTGGCCGCCCTTGGGGTGATCGCCTACAAGGCTTATGGCAACTGGCAGGCCAAGCAGGGCGCAACGGCCCAGGGCGAGCCGCAAACCCTCGACCGCCTGCCGCCGGCCCAGGCCGAGCAACACAGCCAGGCGATCCTCAAGGCGCTGGTGGCCGCAGCCAAGTCAGATGGCCATGTCGATGAGCGCGAGCGGGCGTTGATCGAAGGCGAATTCGTCAAGCTCTCCAGTGACCAGGAGCTGCAGCACTGGCTGCACGCCGAGCTGAACAAGCCGCTTGACCCGGCCGATGTCGCGCGCGCCGCCAGCACCCCGGAAATGGCCGCCGAGATGTACATCGCCAGCGTCATGCTGGTGGACGAGGAGCACTTCATGGAGCGCGCCTACCTGGATGAACTGGCGCGCCAGCTCAAGCTCGATCCGGCACTCAAGATCGAGCTGGAAAATCAGGTAAAACTTGCTGCCGGTCAATGAAATCGGGCTAATGGCCAGTATCTAGCCCGTTTGGCCTGATCCAGCCGTTAAGTCAGCCGCAAATGCGCGCAGTCGCTGGGCTATACTCTGCCCATTTTTCCTGCTCGCGTAGAATATTTGAGGGCTGACTGTGAAAAACTGGACCTTGCGCCAACGGATCCTGGCGAGCTTCGCCGTGATTATCGCCATCATGTCGCTGATGGTGGTCGCCGCCTATTCGCGACTGGTGGCCATAGAGTCCGGCGAGGAAGCGGTGCGAACCGACAGCATCCCTGGCGTCTACTACAGCTCCATGATCCGTAGCGCCTGGGTCGACAGTTATGTGTTGACCCAGCAACTGGTGGGGCTGAGCAACCACCGCGAGATCACCTCGGCCGACATGGAGTTGTACAAGGGCTTTGAAGAGCGCCTCAAGCAGCACATGGCCAGCTATCAGACAACCATCCGTGAAAAGGACGACCAGGCCAGCTTTGACCAGTTCGGCCAGCTCGAGGTGGCCTACCTCAAAGCGGTCGATACCGTGCTGCAGGCCTACCGCAAGCAGGATTATGCCGAGGCCCAGCGCCTGCTCGCCGAGGTTCTGACGCCGGCCTGGGTCGATGGCCGCAAACACCTGAACGGGGTGATCGAGCGCAATCGCCATTCCGCCGAGAACGCCACCGATTCCATCGTCAGCGCCGTGGCCACGGCCAAGTTCAGCATGATCGTCTCGTTGTTGCTGGCCATTGTCGCCGCGACCCTTTGCGGCCTGGTGCTGATGCGTGCGATCTCCGCACCGATGCAGCGGATCGTCCATGCCCTGGACAAACTCAGCGGCGGCGACCTCAGCGTGCGCCTGAACCTGGACCGCAAGGACGAATTCGGCGCGGTGGAAACCGGCTTCAACGCAATGATGGGCGAACTGACCAACCTGGTGTCCCAGGCCCAGCGCTCGTCGGTGCAGGTCACCACCTCGGTGACCGAGATCGCCGCCACCTCCAAGCAGCAGCAGGCGACCGCCACCGAAACGGCCGCCACCACCACCGAAATCGGTGCCACCTCGCGGGAAATCGCCGCGACCTCTCGCGACCTGGTGCGGACCATGACCGAAGTGACGTCCGCCGCCGACCAGGCCTCGATCCTCGCAGGCTCCGGCCAGCAAGGTCTGGCGCGCATGGAAGAAACCATGCACCAGGTCATGGGCGCGGCCGACCTGGTCAACAACAAGCTGGCGATCCTCAACGAGAAGGCCGGCAACATCAACCAGGTGGTGGTGACCATCGTCAAGGTCGCCGACCAGACCAACCTGCTCTCGCTCAACGCCGCCATCGAGGCAGAAAAGGCCGGTGAATACGGCCGCGGTTTCGCCGTGGTCGCCACCGAAGTGCGGCGTCTGGCCGACCAGACCGCAGTGGCCACTTATGACATCGAGCAGATGGTCCGCGAGATCCAGTCGGCGGTGTCCGCCGGGGTCATGGGCATGGACAAGTTTTCCGAGGAAGTGCGCCGCGGCATGTTCGAAGTGCAGCAGGTCGGCGAGCAGCTCACCCAGATCATTCATCAGGTCCAGGCCCTGGCGCCACGGGTGCTGATGGTCAACGAAGGCATGCAGGCCCAGGCCACTGGCGCCGAGCAGATCAACCACGCCCTGGCGCAACTGGGCGACGCCAGCAGCCAGACGGTGGAGTCGTTGCGCCAGGCCAGCTTTGCCATCGACGAGCTGAGCCAGGTGGCCACCGGCCTGCGTGGCGGCGTGTCGCGGTTCAAAGTCTGACCTGCTGATGAACGACCTTCAGCCTCGCCGCAAACAGGACGTGACTGTCCACGGCACTCTGTACCTGGTGTTCCGCATTGGTGACCAGCGCTTTGCCCTGGATGCCCATGAAGTGGCCGAAGTGCTGCCGCGCCTGCCCCTCAAGCCGATCGCCCAGGCTCCGGAGTGGGTTGCCGGGGTGCTTGCCCATCGTGGCACGCTGGTGCCGGTCATCGATGTCGGCGCCTTGAGCTTCGGCCGGCCGGCGCCGGTGCGCACCAGTACACGCCTGGTGCTGGTGCATTACCGTGTCGATCCGTTGCGCCCGGATTTGCTGCTGGGGCTGATCCTCGAACAAGCCACCGATACCCTGCGCTGCGATCCTGCTCAATTCCAGCCCTATGGCCTGGACAACCAGCAGGCACCTTACCTGGGGCTGGTGCGTGAGGACGCCCACGGCCTGCTGCAGCGTATTGGTGTGCAGGACCTGCTGCGCGCCGAGGTGCGCCAGCTGTTGTTCCCGCCTGAGAATGTGGCCAGCGGCGAGGGGCAGGCATGAGCGGCGAACAGCGGTTTTTTCGTTTTTTGCAAGATCGCATCGGCCTGGATGTTGCCTCGGTCGGTGCCCCCATGATTGAACGCGCATTGCGTCAGCGCTGCTCGATCGTCGAGGCCCGTGACCTCGATGATTACTGGCTCAGGCTGCAGCAGTCGAGCCAGGAACAACAGGCGCTGATTGAGGCGGTGATCGTCCCGGAAACCTGGTTCTTCCGCTATCCGGAGTCCTTCAACGCCCTGCTGACCCTGGCGCGCAAACGCCTGGCCGAGCTGGCCGGCATGCGTGCACTGCGCATCCTCAGCCTGCCGTGCTCCACTGGCGAAGAGCCGTATTCGATCGCCATGGCCCTGCTCGACGGCGGCTTGGCGGCGCACAGCTTTCGGGTCGACGCCATGGACATCAGCCCCAACTCCATTGGCCGCGCCGAACAGGCGCTGTATGGGCGCAACTCGTTCCGCGGGTCGCACCTGGACTTTCGCGAGCGGCACTTTAGCGAAACCGCAGAGGGCCAAAGCCTGGACGAACGAGTCCGCCAGCAGGTCAAGTTGCAGGTCGGCAATGTGCTGGACCCCGCGCTCAACGCCAGGGAAGGCAGCTACGACTTTGTGTTCTGCCGCAATCTGCTGATCTACTTCGACGTGCCCACCCAGCAGCGGGTGTTCGAGGTGCTCAAGAGCCTGATCCATGAGCAGGGTGTACTGTTTATCGGCCCGGCCGAGGGTAGCCTGCTGGCGCGCATGGGCATGCGCCCGGTGGGCATTGCCCAGTCTTTCGCCTACGTGCGCCAGACCGAGATGGAGCTGGCGCCGCCGAGCAAGCCGCTGGCCATTGCTCTGCCGTTGACGGTGCCGGTGAGCGCCGCCAGCGTACCGCGCCCGGCCCCGGTGAGCGTGCGCAAGATCAAGCCGATCGCCCCGCCGCCAGCCAGGTCCGTTGCCCAGGAATCGGCAGGCGAATTGCTGGCGAAGATCGCTCGGCTGGCCAATGCCGGTAGCAGCGCAGAGGCCCAGGCGGCCTGCGCCCTCTTTTTGCAGCAGTACCCGCCCAATGCCCAGGTGTTTTACTGGCTGGGTTTGCTCAGCGACACCGCCGGCGACGGCGCTGACGCCCTGAGCCACTACCGCAAGGCGCTGTACCTCGACCCTCAGCATTCGGAGGCGTTGGTGCATCTGGCCGCGCTGCTGGCCTCTCAAGGTGATGTCGCAGGCGCCCGACGCCTGCAGGAACGGGCCGCACGGCGCGCCGACCGGGAGTCTGAACAATGATGGGGGACAACGACGTGCAACTGGTCGCCAGTGATGCCGCCAGCATCGACGACTGCTGGAACCGTATCGGCGTACATGGCGACAAAAGCTGCCCGCTGCTCGACGAACATGTTCATTGCCGCAACTGCGAGGTCTATGCGGCAGCGGCGACGCGCCTGCTGGATCGTTACTCGCTGTCACAAGACGCCCACGAACAGAGCGAAGCGCCTGAGCAAGCCAGCAGTGGCCGCTCGTTGCTGCTGTTTCGCCTGGGCGAGGAGTGGCTGGCCTTGGCCACCCGCTGCCTGGTCGAGGTCGCGCCACTGCAGCAGGTGCATTCCCTGCCGCACCAGCGCTCACGGGTGCTGCATGGCGTGGCCAATGTCCGTGGCGCGCTGGTGCCGTGTTTGTCACTGGGCGATCTGCTCGGCCTGGAGTCGCAGGCGGCGGCCGCCACCTCGGCGCGGGTCATGCCGCGTATGCTGATCATTGCCGCTGCAGCGGGTTCGGTGGTGGTTCAGGTCGATGAGGTTGACGGTATCCATGGCCTGGACCCCAACCGCCTGGCGGCGGAGCAGGGCGAAGCCCGGTTCACCGCTGCTGTGCTGCAATGGCGCGGGCGTAGCGTCCGCGTGCTGGATGAAGATCAAGTGCTGTCTGCAGTGAATCGGAGCCTGTCATGACCCCAGAGCAAATGCGCGATGCCTCGTTGCTCGAGCTGTTCAGCCTGGAGGCCGAAGCCCAGACCCAGGTACTCAGTGCCGGGCTGCTGGCATTGGAGCGCAACCCGACCCAGGCCGATCAGCTTGAAGCCTGCATGCGTGCGGCGCACTCGCTCAAGGGGGCGGCGCGGATCGTCGGCGTCGATGCCGGGGTCAGCGTCGCCCATGTGATGGAGGACTGCCTGGTCGGCGCCCAGGAAGGCCGGTTGCTGCTGCGTCCGGAGCATATCGACGCACTGTTGCAGGGCACTGACCTATTGATGCGCATCGCCACCCCGGGAGACGCCAGTATTGATGCGGCGGTGCAGACTTTTCTGGTGCAGATGGCGGCGTTGCTCGACCCGGGCGCGGAACCTGCGCCCGCCGTTGTACCGCCGCCTGCGCCATTGCCAGAGCCAGAATCACTGCCAGAGTCACAGCCCGTTGAACCACCCACTGTGGACACCGAAGCCGAAGCGGCGCCGGTGCGTGCCGGCAAGCGCACCGGTGAGGGTGGCGAACGGGTGCTGCGGGTCACCGCCGAACGGCTCAACAGCCTGCTCGACCTGTCGAGCAAGTCGCTGGTCGAAACCCAGCGTCTAAAACCCTACCTGGCCACCCTGCAGCGCCTTAAACGCATGCACGGGCAAAGCATCCGTGCTCTGGATGGCCTCAAGCAGCAACTGGAAAGCAGCGGTCAGAGCCCGGAAGTCCAGGATGCTCTGGCCCAGGCCCAGCGTTTGCTCGGCGAAACCCAGCAAATACTTCTGCAGCAGGCCTCGGATCTGGATGAGTTCGGTTGGCAGGCCAGCCAACGCGCCCAGTTGCTCTATGACACCGCGCTGGCCTGCCGCATGCGTCCGTTTGCCGATGTGCTGACCGGACAAAGCCGCATGGTTCGCGATCTGGGGCGCTCGCTGGGCAAACAGGTGCGCCTGGATATCGACGGCGAGAAAACCCAGGTTGACCGCGATGTGCTGGAAAAGCTCGAAGCACCCTTGACTCACTTGCTGCGCAATGCCGTCGATCATGGCATCGAGTCGCCCGAACGGCGCCTGGTGGCTGGCAAGCCCCTGGAAGGGCAGATCCGCCTGCGCGCCTCGCACCAGGCCGGGCTGCTGGTGCTGGAGATCAGTGACGATGGCGGTGGTGTGGACCTTGCGCACTTGCGCCAGAGCATCGTCGAACGCCAGTTGTCACCCGCCCAGACCGTGGCGCAGATGAGCGAGGCCGAACTGCTGACGTTCCTGTTCCTGCCCGGCTTCAGCCTGCGTGACCGGGTGACGGAAGTGTCCGGTCGGGGTGTCGGCCTGGATGCTGTTCAGCATATGGTTCGCCAGTTGCGTGGCTCGATCGAGCTGACCCAGAGCAGTGGCCAGGGCAGCTGCTTTCACCTGGAAGTGCCACTGACCCTGTCGGTGGTGCGCAGCCTGGTGGTCGAGGTCGGCGCCGAGGCCTATGCTTTCCCCCTGGCGCATATCGAACGCACCCTGGAACTGCCGGCTGATGCGATCGTGCAGATCGAAGGCCGCCAGCATTTTTGGCACGAAGGTCGGCATATTGGCCTGGTTTCGGCCAGCCAGCTGCTCAACCGCCCACCCAGCCAGGCGGACGGGCAGAGCATCAAGGTGGTGGTGATTCGCGAGCGTGAAATGCTCTATGGCGTGGCGGTCGAGCGTCTGATCGGCGAGCGGGTGCTGGTGGTGATGCCGCTGGATGCGCGCCTGGGCAAAGTCCAGGACATTTCCGCCGGGGCGTTGCTCGATGACGGCGCGGTGGTGCTGATCATCGACGTCGAAGACCTGCTGCGTTCGGTGGAAAAGCTCCTCAGCACCGGTCGCCTTGAGCGTATCGAACGTGGCCAGCGCAGCGTGCGCGAAGCGGCGCGCAAGCGCGTGCTGGTGGTCGATGACTCGCTGACCGTGCGTGAGCTGGAGCGCAAGCTGCTGAGCAACAAGGGCTACGACGTGGCCGTCGCAGTCGATGGCATGGACGGCTGGAACGCCTTGCGCAGCGAGGATTTCGACCTGCTGATCACCGACATCGACATGCCGCGCATGGACGGCATCGAATTGGTCACCTTGCTGCGCCGTGACAGCCGCCTGCAATCGCTGCCGGTCATGGTGGTTTCCTACAAAGACCGCGAAGAAGATCGTCGCCGTGGACTAGACGCCGGGGCCGACTACTATTTGGCAAAGGCCAGTTTTCACGATGATGCCTTGCTCGACGCCGTCGTCGAGCTGATCGGGGGAGCGCAGGGATGAGAATCGCCATCGTCAACGACATGCCCTTGGCCGTGGAGGCCTTGCGCCGGGCGCTGGCGTTTGAACCGGCCCACCAGGTGATCTGGGTCGCCGGCAATGGCGCCGAGGCGGTCAGGCTGTGTGCCGAGCAATTGCCGGACCTGATCCTCATGGACCTGATCATGCCGGTCATGGATGGTGTTGAGGCAACCCGGCGGATCATGGCCGACACACCATGCGCCATCGTGATCGTCACCGTCGACCGTCAACAGAACGTTCACCGGGTGTTCGAGGCCATGGGCCATGGCGCCCTCGACGTGGTCGATACCCCGGCTCTGGGCGCCGGCGATCCGCGCGAGGCGGCAGCACCGCTGTTGCGCAAGATCCTCAATATCGGCTGGCTGATCGGCCAGCAGCGCAGCAGCCTGCCCCGGGCCATGTCCACGCCGGTGCGTGAGGCCGCCCAGCGCCAGGGCTTGGTAGCCATCGGCTCCTCGGCTGGAGGCCCGGCCGCTCTGGAAGTGCTGCTCAAGGGCCTGCCGCCCAGCTTTCCGGCGGCCATCGTGCTGGTCCAGCACGTGGACCAGGTGTTCGCCGCCGGCATGGCCGAATGGCTCAGCAGCGCCTCGGGCCTGGACGTGCGCCTGGCCCGTGAAGGTGAGCCGCCGCAACCGGGGCAGGTGCTGCTGGCAGGTACCAACCACCACATCCGCTTGCTCAAGAACGGCAACCTGGCCTATACCGCAGAGCCGGTAAACGAAATCTACCGGCCCTCCATCGACGTATTTTTTGAAAGCGTGGCCCGCTACTGGCGCGGCGACGCGGTCGGCGTATTGCTCACCGGCATGGGGCGCGACGGCGCCCAGGGCCTGAAGCTGATGCGCCAACAGGGCTTTTTGACCATTGCCCAGGATCAGCAGAGCAGCGCGGTGTATGGCATGCCCAAGGCAGCCGCCGCGATAGACGCCGCCGTGGAGATTCGCCCATTGGAGCGAATCGCCTCGCGATTGATGGAAATTTTTCCAAAATGACGATATGTATTGAGCCACGCCGGCTGGCCGGCAGTGACCAGGTGACAGCGCATGAATGATTTACCGCTCGACGGTTTTCCGACCATGAATGAAAATTCGGCGATGGTCCTCTTGGTCGACGATCAGGCAATGATCGGCGAAGCGGTGCGGCGTGGCCTTGCTCACGAAGAGAACATCGACTTCCACTTCTGCGCCGACCCGCACCAGGCGGTGGCCCAGGCGGTGCGAATCAAGCCTACGGTAATCCTCCAGGACCTGATCATGCCCGGCCTGGACGGCCTGACCCTGGTGCGCGAGTACCGTAGCAACCCGGCCACCCAGGACATCCCGATCATCGTCCTGTCGACCAAGGAAGACCCGCTGGTCAAGAGTGCGGCCTTCGCCGCCGGGGCCAACGACTACCTGGTGAAACTGCCGGACAACATCGAACTGGTGGCGCGTATCCGCTACCACTCGCGCTCCTACCTGACCCTGCTGCAACGGGACGAGGCCTACCGGGCCCTGCGCGTCAGCCAGCAGCAGTTGCTCGACACCAACCTGGTATTGCAACGGCTGATGAACTCCGACGGCCTCACCGGGCTTTCCAATCGTCGCCACTTCGACGAAAACCTCGAACTGGAATGGCGCCGGGCCATGCGCGAGCAGGCGCAGTTGTCGCTGTTGATGGTCGATGTCGACTACTTCAAGTCATTCAACGACACCTTTGGCCACCTGGCCGGGGATGAGGCATTGCGCAAGGTCGCCGAAGCCATTCGTGCGTCCTGCGCCCGACCCAGCGACCTGCCAGCCCGTTACGGTGGTGAGGAATTCGCCCTGGTACTGCCCAATACCTCGCCGGGCGGGGCGCGCCTGATTGCCGAGAAACTGCGCCAGACGGTGGAGGCCATGAACATCGCCCACACCATGCCCAACCCCGACTCCTGCCTGACCGTCAGCATTGGCCTGGCGACCTTGACCCCGAGCATCGGCAGCCATTGCCGGCAGCTGATTTCGGCGGCGGACAAAGGTCTGTACCTGGCCAAGAACAATGGGCGCAATCAGGTCGGCGTGGATTGACGCTGTAGGAGCAGCGGTAGCCGCTAGACGGGCTGCCGTCGGCTTTCAGACTCGGTTATACTCTCCGGCTTTTCTACAGAATACGCACGAGAGCTGCCCGCCCATGGAAATCCAACCGATCCTGAACACCATCAAGGACCTGACCGAGCGCTCCGAGTCCATTCGGGGGTATCTTTGACTACGATCACAAGCATGAGCGCCTGATCGAAGTTAACCGCGAACTCGAAGACCCGAACGTCTGGAACAAGCCTGAATACGCTCAGGAACTGGGCCGCGAGCGTTCTGCGCTGGCCCAGATCGTCGAGACCCTGGACGAGATGGCCAGCGGCCTGACCGATGCGCGCGAACTGCTCGACATGGCCGTTGAAGAGGGCGACGAAAGCGCCGTCAACGATGTCGTCGAGATGCTCGAAGGCCTCGAAGCCTCGCTCGCCAAGCTGGAATTCCGTCGCATGTTCAGCGGCGAAATGGACATGAACAACGCCTACCTGGACATCCAGGCCGGCTCCGGCGGCACCGAAGCCCAGGACTGGGCCAACATCCTCCTGCGCATGTACCTGCGCTGGGCCTCCAAGCGCGGCTTCGACGCCACTATCATGGAGCTGTCCGAAGGTGACGTCGCCGGCATCAAGGGTGCTACCGTGCACATCAAGGGCGAGTACGCCTTTGGTTGGCTGCGCACCGAGATCGGCGTGCACCGCCTGGTACGCAAGAGCCCGTTCGACTCCGGCGCCCGCCGCCACACCTCGTTCTCGGCCGTGTTCGTGTCGCCCGAGATCGACGACAAGGTCGAGATCGAGATCAATCCGTCGGACCTGCGCATCGACACCTACCGCTCCTCGGGCGCCGGTGGTCAGCACGTAAACACCACCGACTCGGCGGTGCGTATCACCCACGTGCCGACCAACACCGTGGTCAGCTGCCAGAACGAACGCTCCCAGCACGCCAACAAAGACACCGCCATGAAAATGCTGCGGGCCAAGTTGTACGAGCTGGAAATGCAGAAGCGCAACGCTGCCTCCCAGGCCCTGGAAGACAGCAAGTCGGACATCGGCTGGGGTCACCAGATCCGTTCGTACGTGCTCGACGCCTCGCGAATCAAGGACCTGCGCACCAACATCGAGCGCAGCGACTGCGACAAGGTGCTCGACGGCGATATCGACGAATACCTCGAGGCCAGCCTCAAGCAAGGCCTGTAAGGCGACCGGCCCGTTCCCTGAGGGAGCGGGTTTGTCCCGCGATCCCCTGCCACAGGCAGGGGAGACTGAATCCAGATGGAAAAATTGACGACATGAGCGACGTACAACTCGACCCGCAAGACCTGCAACAGGAAGAAAACAACCTGATCGCGCTGCGCAAGGAAAAACTTGCTGCCGAACGCGCCAAGGGTAATGCCTTCCCCAACGACTTCCGCCGTGACAGCTACTGCAACGACCTGCAGAAACAGTATGTCGACAAGACCAAGGAAGAGCTGGAAGCTGCAGCGATTCCGGTCAAGGTTGCCGGGCGCATCATGCTCAACCGTGGCTCGTTCATGGTCATCCAGGACATGACCGGGCGCATCCAGGTCTATGTCAACCGCAAGACCCTGCCTGAAGAAACCCTGGCTGCGGTCAAGACCTGGGACCTGGGCGACATCATCGCCGCCGAAGGTACCCTGGCCCGTTCCGGCAAGGGCGACCTGTACGTCGAGATGACCAGCGTGCGCCTGCTGACCAAGTCGCTGCGTCCGCTGCCGGACAAGCACCACGGCCTGACCGACACCGAGCAGCGCTATCGCCAGCGCTACGTCGACCTGATGGTCAACGAAGAAACCCGTCACACCTTCCGCGTCCGCTCGCAGGTCATTGCCCACATCCGCAACTTCCTGATGGCCCGCGACTTCCTTGAAGTCGAGACGCCGATGCTGCAAACCATCCCGGGTGGTGCCGCGGCCAAGCCGTTCGAAACCCACCACAACGCGCTGGACTTGCAGATGTTCCTGCGTATCGCTCCGGAGCTGTACCTCAAGCGCCTGGTGGTTGGCGGCTTCGAGAAAGTCTTCGAAATCAACCGCAACTTCCGTAACGAAGGCGTTTCGACCCGGCACAACCCCGAGTTCACCATGCTCGAGTTCTACCAGGCCCACGCTGACTACGAAGACAACATGGACCTGACCGAAGAGCTGTTCCGCGAACTGGCGCAGTTGGTACTGGGCAGCACCGACGTGCCGTACGGTGACAAGGTGTTCCACTTCGGCGAGCCATTCGTGCGCCTGTCGGTGTTCGACTCGATCCTCAAGTACAACCCCGAGCTGACCGCTGACGATCTCAACGACATCGACAAGGCCCGCGCCATCGCCAAGAAGGCCGGCGCCAAAGTGCTTGGCTTCGAAGGCCTGGGCAAGCTGCAGGTGATGATTTTCGAAGAGCTGGTCGAGCACAAGCTGGAGCAGCCGCACTTCATCACCCAGTACCCGTTCGAAGTCTCGCCGCTGG
The DNA here is from genome assembly GCF_004214895.1 of Pseudomonas tructae. Taxonomy (NCBI): domain Bacteria; kingdom Pseudomonadati; phylum Pseudomonadota; class Gammaproteobacteria; order Pseudomonadales; family Pseudomonadaceae; genus Pseudomonas; species Pseudomonas tructae. The sequence goes on from NZ_CP035952.1 coordinate 1,583,841, forward strand.
CCCGTCGTAACGACGACAACCCGAACGTCACCGACCGTTTCGAGCTGTTCATCGGTGGTCGCGAGATCGCCAACGCCTACTCCGAGCTCAACGATGCCGAAGACCAGGCCGAGCGTTTCATGGCCCAGGTGGCCGAGAAGGACGCCGGTGACGACGAAGCCATGCATTATGATGCCGACTTCGTCCGCGCCCTGGAGTACGGCATGCCGCCAACCGCCGGTGAAGGCATCGGCATCGACCGCCTGGTGATGCTGCTGACCAACTCGCCGTCGATTCGCGACGTGATCCTCTTCCCGCATATGCGCCCAGAGGCCTGAGTGAACTGAACAAGCCGCCTTCCGGGGCGGCTTTTTCATGCCTGCAAGAAATTCATTTATCGGATCCAAGTTTTGGGGTAGACCAGCAGTGACTCCCGCAATGACTCAACAAGGTGCCGCCGGCGTGGCTACAGCGGTGGCCGAAAGCGTGCAGTACCAGGGCCGCAAGGCCAGCCGTGAAGGCAGTGAACTGCGCCGCCAGCAGATTCTCGATGCAGCCATGCGCATCGTCGTGCGTGACGGTGTGCGCGGGGTTCGTCACCGCGCGGTGGCGGCCGAGGCCGGGGTGCCCTTGTCGGCCACCACCTATTACTTCAAAGACATCGAAGACCTGCTCACTGACACCTTTGCCCAGTATGTGGAACGCAGTGCCGCGTACCTGGCCAAACTCTGGGAAAACACCGAGGTGGTGCTGCGTCAGTTGCTCGCCCAGGACGATGGCAGCCCGCAGTGGCGGGCGCGCCTGGCCGATGAAGTGGCGAAGATGACCTGTGACTATGTGCAGCGCCAGTTGTACAACCGCCGCGACTTTCTGATGGCCGAGCAGGCCTTTCGCCAGGAGGCGCTGTTGTGCCCGCGGCTGGCCGAACTGGTCAAGCTGCACGAGCAGATTCTGCTGCGCGGTGCGGTGCAGATCCTGCAAGTGGTAGGCTCGCATCAGCCACAACAGGATGCCCTGGTGTTGACGGCGATTATCGAGCAGATGGAATATCAGGGCCTGCTCGACGCCGAACAGGCCCAGGCTGAAGCGCCGAAGCTCGCTATTCTTACCCGGTACCTGCATCTGGTGCTGGCGTCGGTGTAAGACGCGAACCTATTTCAAGGAGAGGTTGATGAAAGCCAGAACCCTGCTGTTGGCATTGTCGTTCTTGCTGCTGGGCGGTTGTCTGGTCACCTTCAACGAGCCGATTCCCAGCAACGAGGCGGCGCCCCGGGCGCTGCTCGGTAAATGGACCAGCAAGGACGCCTGGGGCGAGCCGCTGACCCTGCAGATCAGCCGTAGCGGCGGCAATGCCTACAAGGCGGTGACCACCGGCAAGGACAAGAAACGCGACGAGTACGCCTTCACCGTGTCCCGGCATGGCAATCGCTGGTACCTCTCGGCCGGTGTGCCCAAGCGCCTTGGCGGCAATTTCCTGATTGGCGGCTTCGACGTGGTCGACGCTAAGGAGCTGGTGATCTACAACCTCGACGTCGAACAGGTCAACCAGGCAGTACAGAAGAAAGAACTCAGCGGCCGAACCTATGCGGTGCCGGAGGACAACGGCGATGGCGTGCTGATCGACAGCCCGGTGGAGCGGGTCATGGCCTACCTGGATGACCCGGCCAACTCCGACCTGTTCGTCGAAGTGGCGCGCTTCAAGCGGGCCGGCAAGTAATAGAGCCAATCAAGGAGTGTAGGGTGGACGAGTACCAGCAGACGATACGTGCCCTGTCTGATCGCATTGTCCTGGCGCAAACGCCCATTCGCGTGCTCGATGCGGTGAAGTGGGACGACAGCATCCGCCAGGGGTTTCTCAAGGCCAAGGGCAAGCAGATGCCGGCGGTTGACCGCGCCTACTACCAGGGGCGACCGTTGTCGTTCGACTCGGCGGCAGTCAAGCTCGAGTTCCAGAACATCGAACGCGATATCACTCGCCAGTTGGGCCAGTTCAACCCGGTTGGGCAGATCATGCGGCGCATGTGCAAGGAATACCGCATGGTGGTGCGCATGCTGGAGGCGCGCGGCACCGAGGATTTCGGCCTGATCTCCCAGGAGCTGTATGGCGCCGCCTCCGACGCTTTTCATGCCGGCGACCCGACCCTGGCCGACCTGGGCCTGATGCTCTCGGACTACCTGAACAACATCGATGGCCGTGGCGACCTCAAGGACGAGCCAAAGAACCTCACCGCCAAGCAGGCGGTGGAATTGCTTCAGGGCCGTTTGAACAAGGTGTTCAACGAAGCCGAGGACACCATCCGGGTGTTCGAGTCCGACGGTATCGTTGCCGACGCCGCTGCCGGCGCCGACTACATCAAGATCCGCGCCGACGCCATGTTCAACAGCCGCGATGTGCGCGCGCTGGAGGTGCATGAAGGCCTGGTGCACGTCGGCACCACGCTCAACGGCCTGAACCAGCCGATCTGCACCTTCCTGGCCAAGGGCCCGCCGTCATCGACCGTGACCCAGGAAGGCCTGGCGATTCTCATGGAGGTGATCGCCTTTGCCTCCTACCCCAGCCGCCTGCGCAAGCTGACCAACCGCACCCGCGCCATCCACATGGTCGAGGAGGGGGCGGACTTCATGCAGGTCTACGAATTCTTCCGCGCCCAGGGCTTCGAGATGGCCGAAAGCTACGGCAACGCCAGCCGGGTATTCCGTGGATCGGTGCCCAACGGTCTGCCGTTTACCAAGGACTTGTCCTACCTCAAGGGCTTTATCATGGTTTACAACTATATTCAGTTGGCCGTGCGCAAGGGCAAGCTCGAACAGATCCCCTTGTTGTTCTGCGGCAAGACCACCCTTGAAGACATGCGCACCTTGCGCCAACTGGTCGATGAAGGCCTGGTCGAACCGCCCAAGTACCTGCCGGAGCAGTTTCGCGACCTCAACGCGCTGTCGGCCTGGATGTGTTTCTCCAACTTCCTCAACCACCTGAGCCTGGACCGGATTGAAGCCGATTACTCGAACATTCTCTGATGCATGGCGCAGGCCCCTGGGCCTGCTGCTGGTGCTGCTGAGTCTGGGTGGTTGCAGTTCGCTGTTGTTCTATCCCGAGCCTGGCCAGCCGTTTACCCCCGAGAAAGCCAAACTCGCGTACCGCGACATTACCCTGACTGCGGCCGACGGCACCCGCCTGCACGGCTGGTGGCTGCCGGCCAAGGCCGGTGTCGAGGTCAAGGGCACGGTGCTGCACCTGCATGGCAACGGCGGCAACCTGGCCTGGCACCTGGGCGGCAGTTGGTGGTTGCCCGAGCAGGGCTACCAGGTGCTGTTGCTCGACTACCGCGGTTATGGCTTGTCCGAGGGCAAGCCCAGGCTGCCCGAGGTGTATCAGGACATCGCCGCTGCGCTGGACTGGCTGGACAACGCGCCCCAGGTGCAGGGCAAGCCACAGATCCTCCTCGGCCAGAGCCTGGGCGGTTCGCTGGCCATTCATTACCTGGCCGAGCACCCGCGCCAGGCCGAGCGTTTCAAGGCCATGGTTTTCGATGGCGTGCCGGCCAGCTATCGCCAGGTCGGACGCTTTGCCTTGAGCAATTCGTGGATGACCTGGCCACTGCAGGTGCCGTTGTCGTGGCTGGTGCCCGATGGCGACAGCGCGATCCATTCGATTGCGCGGATCAAGACCCCACCCAAGCTGTTCTTCCACAGCATCGACGATCCTATCGTGCCGCTGGCCAACGGCATCCAGTTGTATCAGGCTGCGCCACCGCCTCGGGTGTTACAGCTGACCCGTGGCGGGCATGTGCAGACCTTTGCCGACAAGACCTGGCGTCAGGTCATGTTGCGCTTTCTGGACGACCCGAGCCATTTCAACGGGCTGCGGCGCCTGGCCGAAGTCCCCAATTACCCTGACGAGAAGTCGCAATGAGTGAAGAACGCAACGCCATCCCGCTGATCATTACCGGTTTCTGCAGCATCATCGGTACCGTGGGTGCCCTGTGGTACTACGGGTACCTGCATTTCGCCAAGCCGGAGGATGCCTTGCTGTTGTCCGACTTCACCATGCTCAAGACCATTCCAGGTGAGGATTACAAGATTTCCCTGCAGCCGGCTACTCAGGTTGCGCAATGCGTTGATGGCGTACTGGTGTTGTTCGACACCGCGCAGAAAGGGCTGACCGGCGTGCTGGTGAACAGCAAGAAGCAGGCGGTGCGCTGCCTGGGGCAAGAGACTCCGCAAGAAATCCAGGAATAAAAGCATCGCGGGGCAAGCCCGCTCCTACACACGTAGGAGCGGGCTTGCCCCGCGATGAGGCCGGTAGCACAACCCTCAATTCAACTGGCTGACCGACCGCGGCGCCACCGGCTGGTTGTCGTTGGAGATGGTCACTTCCACCCGACGGTTCTGCGCGCGCCCCGAGTTGCTGGTGTTATCGGCAACCGGATACTCCTTGCCGTAACCCTGGGCTACGATCCGTACCGGATCTACCCCTGCTCGTACCAGCGCCATGCGCACGGCAGCCGCGCGCCGCTCGGACAGCGACTGGTTGTAGTTGGCGCCGCCCTTGCTGTCGGTGTAACCCTCGACAATCACCTTGCGGTCAGGGTTCTCCTGAAGGAACTGCGCAAGCTTGGTGATGTTCGGGTAGGCACTGCTCTTGAGCGTGGCCTTGTCGAAGTCGAACAGCACATCACCAAAGGTCACCAGGGTGCCACGGTCGGTCTGTTTGGCATTGAGGCTGTCCTGCAGCTTCTTGATCTGTGCGTCGCGGGCATCGAGGCGGGCCTGGGCACGCTGGGCTGCAGCGTTTTTCAGGTTGCCTTCGGCGGTGCGCAGGGCAATGGTCTGCTTGGCCACTTCAACCCGCTGGTTGGTCAGGTAGGCGAGTTGGTCGACCTTCTTCTGGTCCTCCTTGTCCATGTAGGCCTTGTCGGCCTTGTTCAGCCAGTCCTGGGCTTCCTTGGTTTCAAGGGCCGCGACCTTGGTGGCCTGGGGGTTGCTCTGCAGGGCAGAGAAGTTGGTCCGGGCCGATTCCAGGTTGGCGTTCGGCTGCGTCGAGCAGGCGGCCAGGCCAACGCTCAGGGCCAGAAGGGCTGGGATCATCACGTGGTTACGCATAATGGTTCATCCTTTGATCGATTACGAATGCACGGGTCGGCAAGCGGGCGTCATTCGACGCTGCGCATGCCTTCCTCACGCAGGTCCTGAACACCCTGATGGGCGTCCTGTACCGCTTTCTCGGCCTTGGCCGCCTGGGCCTTGCGCTCGGCGACGCGGGCATCCCACTCGGCCTGCTCGGCCAGGCGCTTGGCGTCGTCGTAGTGCTTGTCGTGCATGGCGATTTCCGCCTGTTTGAGCTTGTCCTGCGCGGCCTTCATTTCGACGGCGGCGAACTCGGTACCGCCGGCACTGACAGCAGAATTGACCGCCGATTGCGTGACAGCGTACTGCTCGGTGGGTGGGTTACCGGCACAGCCGGCCAGGACCAGGCTGCTGCCCAGTGCCAGCGCGGCCAGCTTGAGCTTGCGCAGGTGAGTGGATGAGGGGGTTGCGGTACGGGTCTTCATGGTAGTCAGCTCCATTGGATCACTCCTGATGAACAACGAATTCCGTAACAGTCCATCAGCGCAACCGATCAGCTTCCGGGGGGGGGCTCTGGCCCGGTTCTGCGTGGGTTTTGCCGTGATGGCTATTGGCTGTGACCGAAGGCTTTTTTGAATAGTTCAGAAAAAATTTCCGCCTGTTCGCGGTTTTTTCTGACTGATTGGTCAGTGGGTTTTTCGTTGAACTTTCAGGTCTTCCTGCGGTTCGCGAGCGCCTGCGCGGGTAGGGTCAATCAAGGGTTTTTGACCTCTTTGGCGCTACTCAATTCGTGCAGGTAACGGCGTGACAGGGCGAGAAATCGTGGGGTCGGCCCGATGTCTTCATACAGCGGATCACCTTCTTCATCGGTGGCTATCACTTGCGAGCCCTGGACATAGGGAAAGCTCGCTTCCAGCTCTTCAAGCGCTGCCCCCAGCAGTTCGCCGAGCAGCTCTTCAGGCAGGCGTTTGGGGTACATCTCGGCCAGGGCTGCCAGGCGCGCCGCGGCCTCCATGTCCAGGTGCAGGAGGTGGCCGGTGGGGCTCAGCGAGCCTTTGGCGTGTTGTTCCCAATGCTGGGCAAGGTCACGGATTTTCATGATGTTCTCCTGTGTGCCTGCATTCAGAATAGTTCAGCCATGGCTGCGCCTTGAAGCTCGGCCGTGACTGCGGCACTCTGGACCCAGAGCGGTTTTCCCGAATGCCGGAGACAGGGCTGATGACTGATATCGATGTGCGCTTGCGTGAAGATGTTCATTTGTTGGGCGAGTTGTTGGGCGACACCGTGCGCGAACAGCACGGCGAAGCGTTTTTGCAGACCATCGAGGACATCCGCCGCAGTGCCAAGGCCGACCGCAGCGGCGCTGCCGAGCAACTGAGCTCGACCCTCAATGACCTTGCCGAAGAGCAACTGCTGCCCGTGGCCCGGGCCTTCAACCAGTTTCTCAACCTGGCCAACATCGCCGAGCAGTACCAGCTGATTCGCCGTCGCGACGCCGGCCAGCCCGAACCCTTCGAGGCCCGGGTGCTGCCCGAACTGTTGGCGCGGCTCAAGGCCGCCGGGCACAGCGACGATGCCCTGGCCCGGCAACTGGGCAAGCTCAGTATCGAACTGGTGTTGACCGCCCACCCCACCGAAGTGGCGCGGCGCACCCTGATCCAGAAGTACGACGCCATAGCCGCACAATTGGCGGCCCAGGATCACCGCGACCTGACGCCCGCCGAGCGCGAGCAAATCCGCGAGCGCCTGCAACGCCTGATCGCCGAAGCCTGGCACACCGAAGAAATCCGCCGCACCCGGCCGACCCCGGTAGATGAAGCCAAGTGGGGCTTTGCGGTGATCGAACATTCACTCTGGCAGGCTATCCCGCACCACCTGCGCAAGGTCGATAAAGCCTTGCACCAGGCCACCGGCCTGCACCTGCCACTGGCAGCGGCGCCGATCCGCTTTGCTTCGTGGATGGGCGGTGACCGTGACGGCAACCCCAATGTCACCGCGCGCGTCACCCGCGAAGTGCTGTTGCTGGCGCGCTGGATGGCCGCTGACCTGTTTCTGCGTGATATCGATGCCCTGGCCGCCGAGCTGTCGATGCAACAAGCCAGTGAAGCGCTCAGGGCCCAGGTGGGCGAATCAGCCGAGCCCTACCGGGCGTTGCTCAAGCCGTTGCGCGAGCGCCTGCGGGTTACCCGGGCCTGGGCCCAGGCTTCGTTGACTGCCGCGCAGGCGCCTGCGCCCGAGGTACTGCAAGACAACCGCGAGCTGTTCGAGCCTTTGCAGTTGTGCTTCGAGTCGCTGCACGCCTGTGGCATGGGCGTGATTGCCGACGGCCCGCTGCTCGATTGCCTGCGCCGCGCGGTGACGTTCGGCCTGTTCCTGGTACGCCTGGACGTACGTCAGGACGCCGCGCGGCACACGGCGGCGCTGAGCGAAATCACCGAGTACCTGGGCCTTGGCCGTTATGCCGAGTGGGATGAAGAGGAGCGGATCACCTTCTTGCAGCAAGAACTGAGCAGTCGTCGGCCATTGCTGCCAGGCCATTTCGAACCCCAGGCCGACACCGCCGAAGTGCTCGCCACCTGCCGTGAGATTGCCGCCGCGCCAGCGACTTCGCTGGGCTCCTACGTGATCTCCATGGCCGGCGCCGCTTCCGATGTGCTGGCGGTACAACTGTTGCTCAAAGAGGCCGGTGTGCTGCGGCCGATGCGCGTGGTGCCGTTGTTCGAAACCCTGGCCGACCTGGACAACGCCGGCCCGGTGATGGCGCGCCTGCTCGGCCTGCCGGGTTATCGCGCCGGGCTGCACGGCCCGCAGGAAGTGATGATCGGTTATTCCGATTCGGCCAAGGATGCCGGTACCACGGCGGCGGCCTGGGCCCAGTACCGCGCCCAGGAAACCCTGGTGCGCATCTGCCGCGAACAGCAGGTCGAACTGCTGCTGTTCCACGGCCGTGGCGGTACCGTCGGCCGTGGCGGTGGCCCGGCCCACGCGGCGATCTTGTCGCAGCCACCGGGTTCTGTCGCCGGGCGTTTTCGTACCACCGAGCAGGGTGAGATGATCCGCTTCAAATTCGGCCTGCCGGACATTGCCGAGCAGAACCTCAACCTCTACCTGGCGGCAGTGCTCGAAGCCACCTTGCTGCCACCGCCGCCACCACAACCGGCCTGGCGTGAACTGATGGACCAGTTGGCCGCCGATGGCGTCAAGGCTTATCGTGGTGTGGTGCGCGACAACCCCGAGTTCGTCGAGTATTTCCGCCAGTCCACCCCCGAGCAGGAACTGGGGCGCCTGCCGCTGGGCAGCCGCCCGGCCAAGCGCCGCGCCGGCGGCATCGAAAGCCTGCGGGCGATCCCGTGGATCTTCGGCTGGACCCAGACCCGCCTGATGTTGCCGGCCTGGCTCGGCTGGGAAGCGGCATTGAACAATGCCCTGGCTCGCGGACAGGGGCCTTTGCTGGCTGAGATGCGCGAGCAGTGGCCGTTTTTCCGCACACGCATCGACATGCTGGAAATGGTCCTGGCCAAGGCCGATGCCGATATTGCCCGCTCCTACGACGAACGTCTGGTGCAACCAGAACTGCGACCTTTGGGTGCACATTTGCGCGACCTATTGTCGCAGGCGTGCCAGGTGGTACTGGGGCTGACCGGGCAGCCGGTGCTACTGGCGCACAGCCCCGAGACCCTGGAATTCATCCGCCTGCGCAACACCTATCTGGACCCGCTGCATCTATTGCAGGCTGAACTGCTGGCGCGCTCGCGTGGGCGTGAAGCCGCTCTGGATAGCCCGTTGGAGCAGGCCTTGCTGGTGACCGTGGCCGGGATCGCGGCGGGGCTGCGCAACACCGGCTGAGTGCGCAAGCCGACTGTGCGCGGCTTGCCACAAGTAGGGCAGAGTGCTTGTAAAGCAACAGGTTGCGCCCGGCGCAACCTGTGCTCAAGACGGCTACTGTGCGCGGGTTTATCCGACTTTCGAGCGCTTGTGTGGCTTGCGGGCGCTGTGTATCTTGAGCAGCCTTTTGATCGAAATTACGATCATCACCCAAATTCCGGGATTGGCCCTGTGTGGCAAACCCACTGATTTGCTTACAAAAAAATGAGGAGCACGAGATGCGCGTAATTCTGCTGGGAGCTCCCGGGGCCGGTAAAGGTACTCAGGCAAAGTTCATCACCGAGAAGTTCGGCATTCCACAGATTTCCACCGGCGATATGCTGCGTGCAGCGGTCAAGGCCGGCACCCCGCTGGGCCTGGAACTGAAAAAGGTCATGGATGCCGGCCAACTGGTCTCCGACGAGCTGATCATCAACCTGGTCAAGGAACGCATCGCCCAGCCTGACTGCGCCAAAGGCTGCCTGTTCGACGGTTTCCCTCGCACCATTCCACAGGCTGAGGCCATGGTGGCTGCGGGTGTCGAGATCGACGCCGTGGTCGAGATCGCCGTCGACGACGAAGAGATCGTCGGTCGCATGGCCGGTCGCCGCGTGCACCTGGCTTCGGGTCGTACCTACCACATCCAGTACAACCCACCGAAGGTGCAAGGCAAGGATGACGTCACCGGCGAAGACCTGATCCAGCGCGATGACGACAAGGAAGAAACCGTGCGTCATCGTCTGTCGGTCTACCACGACCAAACCAAGCCACTGGTGGACTTCTACCAGAAACTCTCGGCTGCCAACGCTGGCAAGCCGAAGTACAGCCATATCGAAGGCGTGGGCTCGGTTGATGCCATTACCGCCAAGGTCCTGGCCGCACTGAGCTGATCGACGCTCGGTAGTGCAGACAACGGCCCGCTTGCGGGCCGTTGTTGTTTATAATGCCGCTCTTTTTTCTTGTCCCTGGAAGCCCCGATGACCACCTTGCTGGCCCTCGATACCGCCACTGAAGCCTGCTCCGTCGCCCTGCTGCATGATGGCAAGGTTTCCAGCCACTATGAGGTGATCCCGCGCCTGCACGCGCAGAAGCTGTTGCCGATGATCCAGCAACTGCTGGCCGATGCCGGCGTCACCCTGCAACAGCTCGATGCCATCGCCTTTGGCCGTGGCCCGGGTGCCTTCACCGGGGTGCGCATTGCCATTGGCGTGGTTCAGGGCCTGGCCTTTGCCCTGGAGCGTCCGGTATTGCCAGTGTCCAACCTGGCCGTGCTGGCCCAGCGTGCCCTGCGTGAGCAGGGCGTACAGCAAGTGGCGGCGGCGATCGATGCACGCATGGACGAGGTCTACTGGGGTTGCTATCAGAACGTCGACGGTGAAATGCGCCTGCAAGGCCGTGAGGCAGTGCTGCCGCCGGAGCAGGTTGCCTTGCCAGCCGGCGCCAGCGGCGACTGGTTCGGTGCCGGCACTGGCTGGGGCTATGCCGAGCGTCTGGCGGTCAAGGTCAGCGGCCAGGATGCCAGCCTGTTGCCCCACGCCCAGGACCTGCTGAGCCTGGCGACGTTTGCCTGGCAGCGCGGCGAGGCGATTGTTGCCGATCAGGCACAACCGGTGTACCTGCGCGACAAAGTTGCCACGCCGAAAGCGCGTTGAGTGCAGTTCGTCGGTTATTCCCAAGCCAAATAAAACCTTTTGCCCGATCTGTGGTCCAGTTATCAATCGGGCATTAGCGAAGGATCAGCGATGCTGCTAAATTGCCATCATTGCTCCTGAGTAGATCGCCATGCGTATCGACGGTTTTTCCTCACAGTCCTACCCCATCAAGCGAGCCCCGCGCAAAGCGCCGCTGCGTAGCGATGACGTGGACGACGAGGCACTGCCGGGCGAATTCGAGGTGCAGGCGCAAGCCAGCGCCAGCCAAGGGCAGGCGCGTACGGGCGGCTTGCCAGCGCGGCCTCAGGACATGATCTTCCCGCGGGCGCGCAACAAGCGTACCGCCCATGCCCTGGCCAGCTACCTGGCCACTGCCGGTTTCGTCGACTGGGAGATGGAAGTGCTGGGGCTGGACCTGTACATTTGATGGATGAGTCTGTCCACGCTGCCCTATTTTGTCGGTTGTCCGTCCTGGAGTGAGAACGCCTGGCGCGACTACCTGTATCCGTCTGACGCTAAAACCAGCGATTTTCTCGGCCTCTACAGCCAGGTCTTCAACGCAGTAGAAGGCAACACCACCTTTTATGCCCGCCCGGCGACAGCGACCATCGAACGCTGGTCGCAGCTGATGCCCGCGCATTTTCGTTTCACCGCCAAGTTTCCCGGTGATATCAGTCATAGCGGTGATCTGCACGGTCAGTTGGCCGCAGCCCAAGCCTTTATCGAATTGCTCAAGCCCCTGGGTGCGCGCGTTGCCCCGTACTGGTTGCAGCTGCCGGCAAGTTTTGGCCCGGCGCGCCTCGGCGAGCTGATGAACTTTATCGACGAGGCGGGCGTGCCGGTCGCCGTCGAGGTGCGCAACGCGGCGTTCTTCAGCAAGGGCGATGAAGAGCGCTTGCTCAACCGTTTGCTGCTCGAGCGCGGCGTGGAACGTATCTGCCTGGACCCCCGGGCCCTGTTCAGCTGCACCTCGCGCAGCCCCGAGGTGCTCCACGCCCAGTCGAAAAAGCCGCGGGTGCCGCCACGTCCGACCGCCTTTACCCAGCATCCGCAGATCCGCTTCATCGGCCACCCCGAACTTGCGGCCAACGAGCCGTTCCTGTTGCCGTGGCTGGACAAGGTCGCGGCCTGGATCGAGGAGGGACGCAGCCCTTATGTTTTCCTGCATACTGCCGACAATCGTCAGGCTGCTGCTCTGGCCCGGCGTTTTCATCAGGGCCTGATGGAACGCCTGCCGGGGCTTGCGGCCTTGCCTGAACTGGACCGGACGCCTGAAGCCGAACAACTCGGTCTGCTCTGAACGTCCTGTCGCCTGCCCGGGAGTCGTGATCATGGATGTGCAAACCCTGCGTGCCCAAGCCTTTAAAGCCCTGCATGAGCGCGACGGCGCCTTCGTCATCCCCAACCCCTGGGATGCAGGCTCCGCCAAGTTGCTGGCCAGCCTCGGCTTCGAGGCGCTGGCCACCACCAGCGCGGGCCTGGCGTTCTCCCTGGGGCGCCCGGATGGCGAAGGGGCAGTGTCCCTGGATGAGACCCTCGACAACGCCTGCGCCATTGTCGATGCCACGGCGTTGCCAGTGGCCGCTGACCTGGAGAACGGTTTCAGCGATGATCCCAAGGGCTGCGCCGCAGCGATCCTGCAGGGCGCTGCCGTCGGCCTGGTCGGCGGCTCGATCGAAGACGCCAGCGGCAATAGCGATGATCCGATCTACAGCTTCCATCACGCCGTGGAGCGAGTCGAAGCGGCAGTCGCCGCAGCCCGTAGCCTGGAGTTCCCGTTCATGCTCTGTGCCCGCGCGGAGAACCTGCTGCACGGACGTATCGACCTGGACGATACCATTGCCCGCCTGCAGGCCTTCGCCGAAGCTGGCGCCGATGTCCTGTATGCCCCGGGCCTGCGCACGGCTGAGGAGATCCGCCGGGTGGTGCAGGCGGTGGCACCCAAACCGGTCAATGTGGTCATGGGCCTGAGCGGTGTGCAACTGAGCTTCGCTGAACTCCAGGCCCTGGGTGTCAAGCGCATCAGCGTTGGTTCGTCCCTGGCGCGGGCGGCCTATGGTGCGTTCTTCAATGCCGCGCAATGTATTCGCGACGATGGCCGTTTTGACTATGCCGAGCAGGCGCTGTCGTTTGCGCAACTTAACCAGTTGTTCAGGCGTTGATCGATAATGCGCAAAGGATTGCTTGCTGTACTGTGCCTGCTGCTCATTACCCTAAGCGTCGCTGCCTGGCGCCTGCCCGATGCCTGGAACCCTTGGGCGGCGCTGGATGTGCGCCAGCCGCCGAATCTGCTCACGCCTTACAAGCTGGGCCGCCTGGAGGATAACCCGCAGTTGTGCGCGCAGGCGCTGGCGACCTCGGATCTACGTTACCGCAAGCTGGCCGACAGCCCGGCCAATGTGCCCTGCCCGCTGGAAAACGTGGTGCGGGTCGAGGGCTCGTCGGTGCGCCTGAGCAGCAGTTTCGTTGCCAGTTGCCCGCTGGCGGTGGCTTATGCGCTGTTCGAGCGCCACGCCCTGCAACCGGCGGCGCAGCGTGCCTTTGCCCTGCCGGTGGTGCAGGTCGATCACCTGGGCAGTTTTGCCTGTCGCAACATGTACAACCGCAAGATCGGCCGTTTAAGCCAGCATGCCACGGCCAATGCATTGGATATTGCCGGCTTTCGCCTGGCCGATGGGCAGCGTATTGAGTTGCTCAAGGACTGGCCGGGGGAGGGCGTCAAAGCGAAGTTTCTAAAGGATGTGCACGCCAGCGCCTGTGACAGTTTCAATACCGTGCTGGGGCCTGACTATAATGCCGCGCACCGTAATCACTTTCACCTGGACATGGGTTTTTGGCAGATCTGCCGTTAACGATCAGGCCGCGACGCGCACGTTGTTCAGCACCACCGGGCGGGCCCAGCGATTGTCGAAGTCCAGCTGCGATTGCTGCACGGCCATGGTTGCCTCGTCGAAGGGCTCGGCAGCCTTGTCCAGCAGGTCCAGGTCGAACTCGGCGATCGGCAGGTAGAGCGGCTTGGCCAGTGGTGCCGGGCCAGGCTCGGGCAGCGGATGGCCCTGGCTCATCACCACCGGGCGAACCCAGGTGTTGCTGATGTCCAGTTGGCGCTGTTGCTCGATCAGGTCGGCGGCGCTGAAGGGCGGGGCGAGTTTTTCCAGCAGTTCGGGTTCGAACTCGGCAATCGGCAGGAACAGCGGCTCCGGCGGTGCCAGCTCGGTGTCTTGAACATTGCACAAACGCTGGTTGTGGATCTGCGCCAGCACCTTAGCGCCACCCAGCGGCTCGCCGGTGACCTTGTCGAACTGCTCGGCGACCACGCTGGTTGCCGCGCCGTCTTCACCTTGCTGCTCAGCCAGGGCGCGGGCAAAAAAATCCTGCCACAGGTGGCTGACGCCACCCAGTGCCTGGGTATTGTGCCGGCCATAGTCGCCGACGGGCGAGATATAACCTGAGTTGAGCTGAAGAATGTCGGTCATGGCAGTCGCAGAGGGGTCTGGTCTGGCAAAATAGCGAATACTTCGTATATCGGCCGCGGCCGACGATCATTTAATTTTTTTGAGTACAGGATTTGATGGTGGAGCAACTGGCGGACGGCGGCATCCGGGTCGAGGCGTTGACGGCTGATTTTCAGGACCAGGCTTGCGAGTGGGCGCAGCGCCTGGCGTTGCCACTTTGCGACGACAACGCCGGCTTCGCCGTGCAGGTCGGCGCCGACGGCCTGCAGATCCAGCAGTTGGGCCCGCAAGCACCGGGGCCGGTGCGGGTGGATTTTGTCGAAGGCGCGGCGGCCCATCGGCGGGTGTTTGGCGGCGGTAGCGGGCAGATGATCGCCAAGGCCGTGGGGATCGCCCAAGGCGTACGCCCGCAGGTGCTCGACGCTACGGCGGGGCTGGGCAAGGACGCCTTCGTGCTGGCCAGCCTGGGCTGCCAGATGACCCTGATCGAGCGCCAGCCGCTGGTTGCCGCCTTGCTTGAGGATGGCCTGGCCCGTGCCCGCAGCGATGCGCAAGTGGGCCCGATCGTCGCGCGCATGCACTTGCTCACCGGCAACGCCATCGAACACATGCGCAACTGGCAGGGCGAACCGCCTCAGGTGATCTACCTTGATCCGATGTTCCCGCACCGCGACAAGAGCGCGCTGGTGAAGAAAGAGATGCGCGTGTTCCGCCCGCTGGTCGGTGATGATCTTGACGCTCCGGCGCTGCTCGAAGCGGCCCTGGCCCTGGCCAGCCACCGGGTGGTGGTCAAGCGCCCGCGCAAGGCGCCGGTCATCGACGGGCCCAAGCCCAGCCACTGCCTGGAAGGCAAATCCAGCCGCTACGATATCTACCCGAAAAAAGCCCTCAAGGCTTAAGGCCGGTAGGCGCGCATGAACAGCGCCACCACTTCCTGCACGTGGGCCTCGGCGGCCTCGGCATCCAGCGCCGGGCCATAGCCGAGCAACAGGCGGAAGTTGGCCGCGCCCTTGAGCAGGCAGAAGAAGTGCTCGGCGGCGTTAGCCGGCAGCTCGATGCGCAGCAACCCGCGTGCATCCGCCTGGCGCAGCAGCGCCTCCATCTCGTGCAGGACCCGCATCGGGCCCGCCTCGAAGAAGATCTGGCTGAGTTTGGGGTCCTGGTTGCCCAGGGCCATGATCAGCCGGTGCAGCTTGACCGACAGGTCGCTGCTGATCAGCGCCTGAAAACCTCGACCGATCTTGAGCAGCACCTGATCCAGCGGCACGCCCTCGGGCAGCTCGAAGATCAGTTCGGGCAACTGCGCGGTGCAGGTGGCGACGATGGCCGAGGAGAACAGCGTCTCCTTGTCGGTGAAGTGGCTGTAGACCGTGAGTTTTGACACACCTGCCGCTGTCGCGACCGCATCCATGCTGGTGTTGGCATAGCCAAGGGTGAGGAACAGCGCTTTGGCAGCGTCGAGAATGGCCTGGCGTTTTGCCAGGTCTTTGGGCCGGCCGGGACCGGGAGCAGCGATGACGTTGGGCATGAGTGAAAAATTACAGATTCCAGTAAGTGCACATGGTACATCGCGACCGGCTTTTCGGCGGGCAAATATCGACGCGCTGCTCCCGGGAAAATATGGGATTTCTCGCGCTGAGCTGCTTCCCCGGTCCGGCTCCCTGATTTAATATACCCGTCAGTATAAATATTCAAAGCGCCATTCGCGAAAGGTCATTCATCATGTTGCGCCATGCCTTGCCCCTCGCTTTGCCCGTCGGTCTTGTGCTGCTGCTTGCTGCCTGTGGGCAGGAAAGCGCACCGCAGACTTCCCTTCGTCCCGCCATGGTGGTGCAGCCGCAGCCGGCCAGCGCCGCCGCCGACAGCTACCCCGGCGAGGTGCGAGCGCGCTTTGAGCCGGAACTGGCCTTCCGGATTGGCGGCAAGGTCAGCAAACGCCTGGTCGAGGAAGGGCAGCGGGTCAAGGCCGAACAAGCGCTGGCCGAGCTCGATCCCCAGGATGTACGCCTGCAACTGGAGGCCAGCCGGGCCCAACTGGCCGCCGCCGAAGCCAACCTGACTCTGGTCAAGGCCGAGCGCGACCGCTACAAGACCTTGCTTGACCGGCAAATGGTCAGCCATTCGCAATTCGACAATGCCGAAAACCTCTATCGCGCAGGCCTGGCCCGTCTCAAGCAGGTGCGCGCCGAGTTCGACGTGGCAGGCAACCAGGCTGAGTACGCAGTGCTGCGGGCCTCTCAGGATGGCGTGATTGCCAAGCGCCAGGTCGAAGTCGGCCAGGTGGTGGCCGCCGGCCAGACCGTGTTCACCCTGGCCGCCGATGGTGAGCGCGAGGTGCTGATCGGTCTGCCGGAGCAGAACTTCGGGCGTTTCAAAGTCGGCCAGACGGTGTCGGTGGAGCTCTGGTCGCAACCGGATCAACGCTTCAACGGCCGTATCCGCGAGCTGTCGCCGTCGGCTGATCCGCGTTCGCGGACCTTCGCCGCGCGGATCGCGTTTACCGCTGGCAAGGTGCCAGCCGAGCTTGGCCAGAGTGCCCGGGTGTACATCCAGCACGCCGATCAGGTGCCCCTGGCGGTGCCGCTCTCGGCCCTGACCGCCGAGAACGGCCAGACGTTTGTCTGGCGCGTCGATGCCAATAACACCCTCAAGCGCGTGCCGGTGCGGGTGGGTGCCTACGGTGAAAACAGCGTACCGGTGCTCGAAGGCCTGAATGCCTCGGACTGGGTAGTGGCCGCCGGCGTACATGTGCTCCTGGAGGGGCAGCAGGTGCGTCCGGTAGATCGTTCCAATCGCGTGGTAAATCTGGCGGCCAAGGAGTAAGTCCCGATGGGTTTCAACCTTTCCGCCTGGGCCTTGCGCAATCGGCAGATCGTGCTGTTCCTGATGATTTTGCTCGCCGTGGTCGGCGCGCTGTCCTACACCAAGCTGGGGCAGAGCGAAGACCCGCCCTTTACCTTCAAGGCCATGGTCATTCGCACCCTTTGGCCGGGCGCCAGTGCCGAGGAAGTCTCGCGCCAGGTGACCGAGCGCATCGAAAAGAAACTGATGGAAACCGGCGAGTACGAGAAGATTGTCTCGTTCTCGCGGCCCGGTGAATCGCAGGTCACCTTCATGGCCCGCGACTCGATGCATTCGGCCGATATTCCCGAGCTCTGGTACCAGATCCGCAAGAAGGTCGCCGACATTCGCCACACCTTGCCGCAAGGCATTCAGGGGCCGTTCTTCAATGACGAGTTCGGTACCACCTTCGGCAATATCTACGCGCTGACCGGCGACGGCTTCGACTATGCGGTGCTCAAGGACTACGCCGATCGGGTGCAGATCCAGCTGCAGCGGGTCAAGGACGTCGGCAAGGTCGAACTGCTCGGGCTGCAGGACGAGAAGATCTGGATTGAGCTGTCCAACCTCAAGCTGGCTACCTTGGGCCTGCCGTTGGCGGCGGTGCAGCAGGCGCTGGAAGAGCAGAACGCGGTGAGCACCGCAGGCTTCTTCGAAACCCCGAGCGAGCGTTTGCAACTGCGCGTCAGCGGGCGCTTTACCACGGTCGAGCAGATCCAGCAGTTCCCGATCCGTGTGGCTGATCGCACCTTCCGCATCGGCGATGTGGCCGATGTGCGCCGTGGCTTCAACGACCCGCCCGCACCGCGCATGCGCTTCATGGGCGAAGATGCCCTCGGCCTTGCGGTATCGATGAAGGCCGGTGGCGATATTCTGGTATTGGGCAAGGCCCTGGAAACCGAGTTCGCCCGCATCGCTCACAACTTGCCGGCCGGCATGGAGCTGCGCAAGGTGTCCGATCAACCCGCAGCGGTGAAGACCGGCGTGGGCGAGTTCGTCCAGGTGCTGGTCGAGGCCCTGGCGATTGTCTTGCTGGTGAGCTTTTTCTCCTTAGGGATGCGCACCGGCCTGGTGGTGGCCCTGGCCATTCCGCTGGTGCTGGCGATGACCTTTGCCGCCATGTACTACTTCGGCATCGGCCTGCACAAGATTTCCCTCGGTGCGCTGGTACTGGCCCTGGGCTTGCTGGTGGATGACGCGATCATTGCCGTGGAGATGATGGCGATCAAGATGGAGCAGGGCTTCGACCGGCTCAAGGCGGCCAGCTACGCCTGGACCAGCACCGCCTTCCCGATGTTGACCGGCACCCTGATCACCGCCGCAGGCTTCCTGCCGATTGCCACCGCGCAGTCCGGGACAGGTGAGTACACCCGCTCGATCTTCCAGGTGGTGACCATTGCCTTGCTCGCCTCGTGGATTGCTGCAGTGGTGTTTGTGCCCTATCTGGGCGAGCGCCTGCTGCCGGACCTGGCCAAGTTGCATGCGGCCAAGCACGGCACTGCCGAAGGTGGCCCGGACCCTTACGGCACACCGTTCTACCAGCGTGTCCGCCGTCTGGTCGGCTGGTGCGTGGAACGGCGCAAGACGGTGATTGTGGCGACCATCGCGCTGTTCGTCGGCAGTATTCTATTGTTCCGTTTTGTGCCCCAGCAGTTCTTCCCGGCCTCCGGGCGCCTGGAGCTGATGGTTGACCTGAAACTTGCCGAAGGTGCCTCGCTGAGCAATACCGCCGACCAGGTTAAACGCCTGGAGGCCATGCTCAAGGAACGCACCGGCATCGACAACTATGTGGCCTATGTCGGCACCGGTTCGCCGCGCTATTACCTGCCGCTGGACCAGCAACTGCCGGCGGCGAGTTTCGCCCAGTTCGTGGTGCTGGCAAAAACCATCGAGGAACGCGAGCAACTGCGCAGCTGGTTGATCACTACCCTGGATGAACAGTTCCCCGACCTGCGTTCACGGGTAACGCGTCTGGAAAACGGCCCGCCCGTGGGTTACCCGGTGCAGTTCCGGGTGACCGGCGAGCACATCGAGCAGGTCCGCGCCCTGGCCCGCAAGGTGGCCGCCAAGGTCCGCGAGAATCCCCATGTGGTCAACGTCCACCTGGATTGGGAAGAGCCAAGCAAGGTGGTCTACCTGAATATCGACCAGGACCGCGCCCGCGCCCTGGGAGTGAGTACGGTGAACCTGGCCAAGTTCCTGCAAAGCTCGCTCACCGGCTCTGCGGTCAGCCAGTTCCGCGAAGACAATGAGCTGATCGAGATCCTCCTGCGCGGCACCCCCCAGGAGCGCAGCGAGCTTGCCAACCTGCCGAGCCTGGCGGTGCCGACCGACAACGGCCGAAGCGTTGCCTTGTCGCAGGTGGCAACTTTGGAGTACGGCTTTGAAGAAGGCGTGATCTGGCACCGCAACCGCCTGCCCAATGTCACCGTGCGCGCCGATATCTACGGCAAGGAACAACCGGTAACCCTGGTTCAGCAGATTCTCCCGACTCTGGAACCGGTGCGTGCCGAACTGCCTGATGGCTATCTGCTGGAAGTGGGTGGCACGGTGGAAGACTCCACCCGCGGCCAGAAATCGGTGAACGCCGGAGTACCGCTGTTCATCGTCGTGGTGCTGACCTTGCTGATGTTGCAGTTGCGCAGCTTCTCGCGCACGGTGATGGTGTTCCTCACCGCACCGCTGGGGCTGATCGGCGTGACCCTGTTCCTGCTGGTGTTCCGCCAGCCGTTCGGCTTTGTCGCGATGCTGGGGACCATTGCCTTGTCAGGGATGATCATGCGCAACTCGGTGATCCTGGTCGATCAGATCGAGCAGGACATTGCTGCCGGGCTGGACCGCTGGCAGGCGATTATCGAGGCGACGGTAAGGCGCTTCCGGCCGATCGTCCTGACCGCGCTGGCGGCAGTGCTGGCGATGATCCCGCTGTCGCGCAGCGTGTTCTTCGGCCCAATGGCGGTGGCGATCATGGGTGGCTTGATCGTGGCGACGGCATTGACCCTGTTGTTCCTGCCGGCGCTGTATGCGGCGTGGTTCAGGGTGAAGAAGGCCTGAGGGTCTCATCGCGGGGCAAGCCCGCTCCCACAGGCCATTGTGGGAGCGGGCTTGCCCCGCGATGCATTTAGAGCGCGCCAAACACCTTCTTGGCAATGCTCGTAGCCGCAGCCGCCGGGTTCTGGCGGATGGTTTCTTCCTGCTTGGCAATCATCTCGAACAGGCCGTTGAGTGCTTGCTCGGTAACGTAGCCTTCGACGTTGGCACTCTTTGCATCCAGTACACCCAGGGTCGCCGCCTGGCCGGCGAAGTTGTTGTACTGCTGGGCCAGGCCGACCTGATCGGTGGCCTTTTTGACGATCGGCAGGAACTTGGCGCGGATCTGCTCGCGGCTGGTCTTGCTCAGGTACTGGGTAGCCGAGTCGTTACCACCGCTGAGGATGCCCTTGGCATCGTCCACGGTCATCTTCTTCACGGCATCGACCAGCAGGGCCTGGGCTTGCGGCATGGCAGCCTCGGCGGCCTTGTTCATGCTGGCTTCGAGTTGATCGACCTGAGCGCCCATGCCGAAGGCCTTCATCTTCTTGGCCACTTTGCCAAGGTTGCCCGGCAATTCGATACGCACATCCGGGTTATTGCTGAAACCACCGGGAGTACCCAGTTGCTTCACTGCAACCTGGGCACCTTGGGTCAGTGCATCCTTGAGGCCTGAGGAGGCATCTTTTTGCGACAGATCGCCCAGCGACAGGGCCAGGGCACTGGCGGACAGCAGCAGGCCGGCGCACAGGCCGGTGAAGGTTAGAGCAGGGCGGAACATGGCAGCATCCTTATGCGAAGTAAAACAATCAATCAACGAACGGCATCGACTTTGATCCGCAGCGGTTGCGGATCAAAGCCATCAAGCTGTACGCCATGGTGTTCGGTGTTGATGAACAGCAGCTTGCCGTCCAGTTCAATCCGCGCACTGATCGCATAGCGGTGGCCGGGCTTGACCTGGGCCGGGTCGTAGCTCAAATGGAAGGGCAGCGGAACATTGCCTTTGACCGGGCCGCTCTGGCTGGCCAGGGTTACCGCCGGGGCGTCCATCAGCGAGACGTCTTGCAGAGCGACGCTGAGGGTCGCAGCGGGTGGCAGGGCCATGCGCTGCAGGTAGAAGACCTCGCCATCCAGGCTGGCTTTGCCGTTGGGCGCAGGTGTGGAACAGGCTGCGAGCATGGAGGCGCAACACAGCATAAAGAGTTTTTTCATGGATTCTCCGTAGTCCGTACGTTTGCCAGGTGGGCACGCGTACGGACTTTAACGGATTTTTCAGCGAACTTGTTTCAGTACCATGGTCACATCGCCGTCAGAGCCATCAAGCATGACGGTATGGGCATCGGTATTGGTCAGCAGGAGCTTGCCTTCGTGTTCAATCCGGGCCTGCAGGGCATAGGTACTACGCTCATCCACCAGGTGGCTGTCGTACTGTAACCGAATGTTGAACGAAACCGCGCGTCGACCTATCACCAGGGCTTGTTCGGAAAGCATGATAGCCGGGGCGTCGGCCCGGGAAACATCAGCCAGGTTGAGGGTGACCTTGACGCCTTCGGGCAAGCCCAGGCGTGTTGCCGCAAACAGCAGGGTGACATTGAGGGTGTTGAAATCAGTGTTGCTCATCGCAGGTATCTCCAGGAGGGTTGAATGCACGCGCATCCTGAGCCTCCTGGGGTCTACCTGGCAGGTAGAAGGATTACACCGTGACAGGCTCCTGGCTGTCTTCGCGGTGCAGGGCCACCTGGCGAATCGACAGGCGCACTTCCGCCGACAGCACGCGTTTGGCTGCGCCTTCGGCCAGTTCGCTGAGTTTTTCGTGGTAACCCAGCTTGCCATTGGCGTCCGGGCGCAATACCCCTTGCTCGATCTGGGTCTGGATAAAGTGGCGGAACAGGGTCTTGTCGAAGAACTCCGGTGCGTTCAGGCCATGCAGGATCGACAGGCGCTGGGCCATGATCACGCACAGGTCTTCCAGCGCTTCGGCGCTCAGGCTGTGCTGGCCGCTGTTGAGCAGCAGGGCAGTGGCCATATAGAAGCGCTGCAGAGTCTGGGTAATGGCTCGGGCCAGCAGGGTCAACAGCACGAACTGCCGCGAACTCGGCGCCGGGCGCAGGTAGACACCGTTCTCGAAACGCAGCAGGCCTTGTTCGACGAAGGCTTCCAGCCACTGGTCGATGATCGCGTCCAGCTCCTCAAGCTCCCAGCGAATGAACAGCTCCGACTGCAAGTACGGGTACAGTGCGCGGGTGTATTGCAGGATCAGCTCGCGGCTCATTCGCGAGCTGCTCTGGAAGAAGCTCGCCAGCAGGGCCGGCAGGGCGAAGATGTGCAGCACGTTGTTGCGGTAGTAGGTCATCAGGACAGCGTTTTGCTCGTCCAGGTAGAGGATCTTGCCCAAGGCATCGCTCTGCTCGGCCAGCAGGTCCATGCCCTTGACGTGGCTGATCAGGGCCAGGCCGTCGCCCTCGGGCAAAGTGGTGTGTGGCGAGTAGGGCACCTTGCGCAGCAGCATCAGGTACAGGTCCAGTACCCGTGCCAGGGCGCGTTCATCCAGGGCCAGGCGGCTGGTGGAAAGCAGCGCCAGCGCCACCAGGTTGACCGGGTTGATCGCCGCGGCCTCGTTCAGGTGCTGGGCGACTTTCTCGCCCAGGCGTGAGGTGGTCTCGTTGAGCCAGGCCGGGCGGAATTGCGGGCCGTGTTCCTGCTCACGCCAGCCCGGTTGTTGCTGGTCGAGGAAGGCGCCCAGGCGGATCGGCTCGCCGAAGTTGACCGCCACCTGGCCAAAGCGTTGCTTGAGTGCACCGACGACTTTGAAGATGTCGAAAATCGACTCTTTCTTCTTGCTCGCCCCGCGCAGTTCGCCCAGGTAGGTGCGGCCCTCCAGGACCCGTTCATAACCGATGTACACCGGCACGAAGACGATCGGCGTGCGCGATGAGCGCAAAAAACTGCGCAGGGTAATCGCCAGCATGCCGGTTTTCGGCTGGAGCATGCGTCCGGTACGCGAGCGACCGCCTTCGACGAAGTACTCGACCGGGAAACCCTTGGTGAACAGGGTGTGCAGGTATTCGTTGAACACTGCGGTGTACAGTGGGTTGCCCTTGAACGTTCGGCGCATGAAGAACGCCCCGCCCCGGCGCAGCAGGCCGCCGATCACCGGCATGTTGAGGTTGATCCCGGCGGCAATGTGCGGCGGGGTCAGGCCGTTGCGAAACAGCAGGTAGGACAGCAACAGGTAATCGATATGGCTGCGGTGGCAGGGCACGTAGATCACTTCATGGCCCGGGGCGATGCCCTGAACCTGCTCGATATGATTGACCTTGATGCCGTCGTAGATCTTGTTCCAGAACCAGCTGAGCACCACTTCGAGGAAGCGGATCGCGGTGTAGGTGTAGTCTGAGGCGATCTCGTTGCCGTAGCGCAGGGCCTGGGCTTCGGCTTTGGCCAGAGGGATCTTCTCGCGTTCTGCTTCATCAAGGATGGCCTGGCGTACCAGCGGGTCGTGAACCAGGCCCTTGACCAGGTTACGCCGGTGGGAGATGTCCGGGCCGATAACGGCGGTCTTGAGGTTGCGAAAGTGCACGCGCAGCAGGCGCTGGGCCATGCGCACAGTGCGCTCGTGGCCCTTGTTGTGTTGCACCAGCTCGCGCAGGTGGATCGGTGCCGAGAACTGCACGCGGGTCTTGCGCCCGAGGATCAGCACGGTCAGCAAGCGGCGCAGGCGCCCGGTTACCGCCCAGCTGTCGGCGAACAACAGTTTCCAGGGGCTGGATTCGCTGGCAGGTGATTGTCCCCAAAACACGCTGACGGGAATGATCTGCGCGTCTTCTTCGGCGTGCTGGCTTACAGCGTTGACCAGCCGCGCCAGGGTCGGCGGTGCGCCGCGTTTGTCCTGGCGGCCGAGCCAGTCGGGTTCGGGGGTCAGGTAGAAGAACGCGGCGGGCTCGTGCAGCGTGCCGACGGCCACGGGCAGCACCGGGCGTGGCAGCCCGGCTTTGGTGCACTCGCGATCAAGCACGGCCAGGTCGGTCAGCGATGGCGATTGCAGGGCATAGAACACCGGCCGGCTACGATCCAGGTTCAGGGTGAAGGATGACTGGTTGATGGTCTCGGAGCGAACCCACAGGTACAACAGGCGACGCAAGGCGCCGAAAATCAGGCGGCGCAAGGGGGAACGGGTCATACGGTGTGTGCTCTGGATGAGATTTTCGAGTAATTGCTCAGGGCGTTAGTGTGCCGTATCTGCGCAAGTTCAGCAAAAAGCGCCCCGGTCATGAAAAATAATTTAAGTGTGGCATATACTCGGTCCGCCGCTTGCAACAGATTTGCGCAAGCTGCGCCCGCAGAGGGTGGTGACCCCTTTGCAAGCAAGGCGATTCCAAAATAAAAATCCGGAGTAGTTCAGATGTCGTCTCGTGAGACTGGAAGTGTAAAGTGGTTCAATGACGCCAAAGGATATGGCTTCATTCAGCGTGAAGATGGCGCGGACGTGTTCGTTCACTACCGTGCCATTCGTGGTGAGGGTCATCGCACCCTGATCGAGGGGCAACAGGTCGAATACAACCTGACCCAAGGGCAGAAAGGTCTGCAGGCTGAAGATGTAGTCGGCTTGTAAAGCTTCAAGCCCCAAGCTGCAAGCTGACCGTGCCAGGCTTGTAGCTTGAGGTTCATGGTGTGTCGCTATTGTGTGCGCCAGGTGATTTCTTCTTCACCGTCGGCACTGATGCGGATCCAGCGATCGGCATCTTCTTCACCTTCTTCTTCGACCCAGCTACCCGGTGCGCAGCGTACTTCGACGTTCAGCGCGGCGAAGGCGGCGCGAGCGCAGGCAATGTCGTCGTCCCACGGCGTCTGGTCGCTTTCCAGGTACAGACTGTTCCATTTGCCCACAGCCTTCGGTAACCAGGTAACCGGAATGTTACCGGCCTTGCACTTGTAGGTCTGGCCTTTCTGTTGCCAGTCGCTGCACGGGCCGAGCGCTGCGCCGAGCCAGGCAGCAATCTGTTTGTGATCGACATCAGCGTCTTTCAGGTAAATCTCGATATCGGGTTGGCGCATAGGGGCTCCGGGTACGCTCAGTCTTGGCGCACAAAATAATCGTAACGCATCGATACCGTGACCTCGAAAGGTTCGGCCTGCTCGATGACGCGCGCGCGTTTTTCGGCGCTGGCACGCCAGCCATGGGGGGTCATGGCCAGCAGGTCGGCGCGGGCCTTGCTGTCGGCAAGGCTCAGGCGGAATGTGAGGGTTTCGCTGTGGGCGTGCTGCATGCCCGCAGGCACCAGCGCCAGGTGCTTGTCGTCGGCGTAGTCGCGCACTTCATCGTAGAGCTTGTGGCGCAATTCGATCAGGTGCTCGTTGGTCGGACCGACGCGCATCAGGCCGCCGCCAGGGCTCAGCAGGCGCAGGGCCTCTTGCCAGTCCAGGGGGCTGAAGACACTGGCCAGGAACTGGCAGCTGGCATCGGCCAGCGGCACCCGGGCCATGCTTGCCACCAGCCAGGTCAGCGCCGGGTTGCGCTTGCAGGCCCGCTTGACCGCTTCGCGGGAAATATCCAGGGCGTAGCCATCGGCTTGCGGTAACGCCTGGGCGATTTGCGCGGTGTAGTAACCCTCGCCACAGCCAATATCCAGCCAGCGCGCGGGTGCGCGTTCAGCGGCAAGTTCGGCCAGGCGCCGGGCTACCGGCGCGTAATGGCCAGCGTTGAGAAAGTCGCGACGCGCCTCGACCATGGCCTGGTTGTCACCCGGGTCACGGCTGTTCTTGTGCTGCACCGGCAACAGGTTCAGGTAACCCTGGCGGGCACGGTCGAAACGGTGACCGGCCGGGCAGGCCACGCCATTGTCGAGGGTGCTCAGCGCGGCGCTGCAGATCGGGCAGGTGAGCATCAGGCAAGCAACCGGGTCAGGGTCTGGTAGTAGATTTCGGTCAGCACATCGAGGTCGCTGGCCAGGATCCGCTCATTGACCTGGTGAATGGTGGCGTTGACCGGGCCCAGTTCGACCACCTGGGTGCCCAGAGTGGCGATGAAGCGCCCATCGGAGGTGCCGCCGCTGGTCGAGGCCTGAGTTTCACGGCCGGTGACCGCCTTGATGCTGGCCGATACCGCGTCGAGCAAGTCGCCCGGTTCGGTGAGAAACGGCAGGCCCGACAGCGCCCAATCCACGTGCCAGTCCAGCTGGTGCTTGTCGAGGATGGCGGCAACGCGCTGCTGCAGGCCTTCGACTGTCGACTCGGTGGAGAAACGGAAGTTGAACAGCGCGGTCAACTCGCCCGGTACCACGTTGGTGGCGCCGGTGCCGGAGTTGAGGTTGGATATCTGGAAGCTGGTGGGCGGGAAGAACGCATTGCCTTCGTCCCAGTGCTCGGCTGCCAGTTCCGCCAGGGCCGGGGCGGCCAGGTGGATCGGGTTTTTCGCCAGGTGCGGGTAGGCGACATGGCCCTGGATGCCGCGCACGGTGAGCTTGGCGCCGAGGGAGCCGCGACGGCCGTTCTTGACCACGTCACCAACCAGCGTGGTGCTCGAGGGCTCGCCAACGATGCACCAGTCCAGGCGCTCGTTGCGGGCGGACAGGCGCTCGATCACAGCCTTGGTACCGTGGTGGGCGGGGCCTTCTTCGTCGCTGGTGATCAGGAAGGCGACCTTGCCGCGATGGTTCGGGTAGTCGGCGACGAAGCGCTCGGTGGCGACCACCATGGCCGCCAGGCTGCCCTTCATGTCGGCCGCGCCGCGTCCGCAGAGCATGCCGTCGGCATCGATCAGGGCGTCGAACGGGTCGTTCTGCCAGGCCTGCACCGGGCCGGTCGGGACCACGTCGGTGTGGCCGGCGAAGCACAGTACCGGACCGTCCTGGGTACCGTGGGTGGCCCAGAAGTTGTCAACGTCTTCGATCCGCATCGGTTCGAGCATGAAGCCGGCTTCGCCCAGGCGTTGCATCATCTGTTTCTGGCAGTCGAAGTCCAGCGGGGTCACCGAAGGGCGACGGATCAGGTCGCAGGCCAGTTCAAGGGTAGGCGAGAGGTCGGCTGGGGCCGTCATGGGGAGCTCCGGGGCAAGGCAGGGCACGAATTCGAGGGGGGTTATCTTATAGCAATTTGGACGCCTGTAGGAGCGGGCTTGCCCCGCGATTGCGGCCTTTCAACCAGCATCGCATCGCGGGGCAAGCCCGCTCCTACAGTATCCCAAGTTCAGGAGGCCTGGGCCGGCTGCGCAGCATCCACAGGCTTGGGCAGCGACGACAGCATGGCCATGATCAGCGCCGCCAGGTACGGCAGCGACTGCACCAGCAGCATGGTCACCCAGAAGCGCATGTCGTTGCTCGGCAGACCCTGGACCAGGTAGATCCCGGCCGCGGCACCCCACAGCAGCAACATGATGAACAGCTCCTCACGGGCTTCGGACAGCGCCACCAGCAGGCCATGGCTGTCGGCGTTCTTCGGTGTGCGGAAGAACGGGATGCTACTGGTGAAGAAGCCATACAGGACCGCCTTGGCGATGGTGTGCGAAAGCGCAAGGCCGGCCAGGGCCGCGGCGAAGGCGTCCTTGAGGTTCACACCCACCGCACGGCGGTAGAGGAACACGATCTTGCCGACCTTGAACACGAACAGTGCCAGCGGCGGAATCGCGAAAATCAGCAGCGGCGGATCGACCCGCTGCGGCACGATGATCATTGCCGCCGACCACAGCAGGGCGCCGACAGTGAAGAAAATGTTCATGCCATCGGCGATCCACGGCAGCCAACCGGCAAGGAAGTGGTAGCGCTGGCCACGGGTCAGCTCCGAGTCCTTGCCGCGCAAGAGGCTTGCGGCATGGCGCTTGATGATCTGGATGGCGCCATAGGCCCAGCGGAAGCGCTGCTTCTTGAAGTCGATGAAGGTGTCGGGCATCAAGCCCTTGCCATAGCTTTCATGGGAGTACGCTGCGGAATAGCCTTTTTCGAACACCCGCAGGCCGAGCTCAGCGTCCTCACAGATACACCAGTCGGCCCAGCCCAGCTCTTCGAGCACCGAGCGCCGGGTCATGGTCATGGTGCCATGTTGAATGATCGCGTCGCGGTCGTTGCGGGTGACCATGCCGATATGGAAGAAACCCTTGTATTCGCTGTAGCACAACTTCTTGAAGGTGCTTTCGTTCTGATCACGGTAATCCTGGGGCGATTGCACCACGGCGATTTTCGGGTCGGCGAAGTGCGGCACCATGTGCTTGAGCCAGTTGCGGTCGACACAGTAGTCCGAGTCGATCACCGCGATCACTTCGGCATCCTTGGCAGTGTGCGGGACCAGGTAGTTCAACGCGCCGCCCTTGAAGCCGGCCAGGGGCGCGACGTGGAAGAACTTGAAGCGTTCGCCGAGCATTTCGCAGTGGGCCTTGATCGGCTCCCAGACCGCCGGGTCCTTGGTGTTGTTGTCGATGATCAGGACTTCGTAGTCCGGATAATCCAGCGCCGCCAGGGCATTGAGGGTCTGCTTGACCATCTCCGGCGGCTCGTTGTAGCACGGCACATGCACCGAAACCTTCGGCCGGTAGGCGGCGTCGGCCTGCACCGGCAGGAACTCCCGACGGCGCTTGTGAATCCACACGGCTTCGGCCAGTTCATGGGCCTCGGTCAGCAGCACGATAAACACGCCAAGGGCGCCCAGGGCGAGCAAGAAGCCCACGGTCAGGCTGAACCAGGTGCTGTATTGCTGGCTGTAGTCGTAACCGATCCACACCAGCACTGAACCACAGAGAAAGGCAATGAAGGTCAGGAAGGTCCGCCCGCGCTGGCGCAGGGCCGAGCCGTCGATCAGCAGCAGGGTCAGCGAAAGCATCGCCAGTACCACCGAACCGACCGCCAGCACGCGCCACTGCGGGATAGCCACGACCGGGCCTTCGAAGTTGAACTTCTGTTGGCGGGCGGCGTTGAACACGCCCCAGTAGGCGCCCACCGAGCCTTCGTCGCTGGCCTTCCACGGCTGATCGTAGGCTTCGATGACGAAGTAGTTGTAACCCTGGCGGTTGAGCTTGTTGACCAGGGTACGCAGGTAGATGGCCTGGTCGGCCTGGGTGGCCTCGGCGCCGCCACGCATGCGGCCGTTGCTCGGCCAGCCGACCTCCGACAGCAGCAAGGGTTTGCGTGGGAATTGTTGTTTGAGGTCGCGGGCGCGGTCCAGCACGAACTGGCCGGCATCCTTCATCGGAATGAATTCCCAGTACGGCAAGATGTGCGCCGCCACAAGGTCAGCGTGCTTGGCCAACTCCGGATGTTCTTTCCAGATGTGCCACTGCTCACTGGTGGTCACCGGCACCTTGACCGCCGCGCGCACCCGGTCCATGTACTGGATCAAGGCTTCAGGGGTGATCTCCTTGCGAAACAGCGCTTCGTTGCCGACCATCACCCGCACGACACTGCGCGAGCTGTTGGCCAGTTCGATGGCTTTGGCGATTTCTCGCTCGTTGCGCTCAAGGTCCGGGCTGATCCACACCCCCAGGGTCACGCGCAGGCCGAACTCTTCGGCCAGGCGCGGAATATCTGCCTGGGTGCCTTCCACCGTATAGATACGGATGCTGTCGGTCAGCTTGCTGAGCTGCTCCAGGTCCTGGCGCAGTTCATCCTCGCTGGGGTACTGGCCCTTCTGCGGGCTCTCGCCCAGGCGGAACGGCGAGTAGGAGAAACCGGAAATCTGCTCCGGCCAGTTTGGGGCGGAAACCGGGCGGTTGACCAGCGCCCAGAACCCGGTGAATAGCGCGGCAATAGCCATGACTATGACCAGGTTGATACCAAATTTACGCGATGACATAGATAGTTGGGGTTCCGAAAGGTGGAACGGGCGGGCGCCCGAGGGCGCGAATCCTGTGTGCTTCCTGCCCAGGCAGCGTGGGAACAGGTTGGCGCAGAAGATTGGATCGGCTTCAGCGCCTGAAGTTCTCAGCCCGTACTTTTGTCGTCCAAGTCTTTGGATTGCATGGGACATTAAAGCAGGATTACAACTACCTTGACCAATGCACGGCTCGGGCGTTGGTCGCCCGTGGGATGCCATTGCGCCGCAAGAGGCCTATAATGCGCGCCGGTTTTTTCGGGGTTGGGCCATGAGTACAGAAGATCCACGTTTTGCCGGTGTCGCTCGGTTGTACGGTGACAACGGCCTGCAGCGCTTGCGCGAGGCCCATGTGGCGATCGTCGGTATCGGCGGGGTCGGCTCCTGGGCGGCTGAAGCCATGGCCCGTAGCGGTGTAGGCGAAATCTCCCTGTTCGACCTCGATGATGTCTGCGTAAGCAACACCAATCGCCAGTTGCATGCCCAGGAAGGCAATATTGGCCGCGCCAAGGCCGAGGTCATGGCCGAGCGCCTGCGGGCGATCAACCCGGCGTGCAAAGTGCATGCGGTGGTCGACTTCGTCACCAAGGAGACCCTGCCCGAGTACATCGGCGAGCATATCGACTGCGTCATCGACTGCATCGACAGCGTCATGGCCAAGGCCGCGCTGATCGGCTGGTGCAAGCGGCACAAAGTCACCATTATCAGCACAGGTGGTGCCGGTGGGCAGATCGACCCGACCCAGATCCGCGTCGCCGACCTGAACAAGACCTTCAACGATCCGCTGGCCTCGCGGGTGCGCTCCACCTTGCGCCGCGACTATGGGTTTTCCCGCACGGTGACCCGCAACTACAGCGTGCCGTGTGTGTTCTCCACCGAGCAGCTGCGCTACCCCAAAGGTGACGGCAGCGTCTGCCTGCAGAAAAGTTTCGTTGGCGAAGGGGTCAAGCTGGACTGCTCCGGTGGTTTTGGCGCGGTGATGATGGTCACTGCGACTTTCGGCATGGTCGCCGCCAGCAAGGCAGTGGAAAAGCTGGTGGCTGGCGCCCGTCGCCCGCACGAGCGCAAGGCTCAGGCGTCGGCGGCGAGTTGAGCCATGCGTTGCAGCACGGCATTCAGGCCGTTGCTGCGTGACGGCGAGAGCTGGCGGCCCAGGCCCAGCTGATTGAACCAGGCGGGCAGGTCCAGTTGCTTGAGCTCTGTGCTGGACAAGCCTTCGACCCGCACCAGCAGCAGCGCCAGCAAGCCGCGGATGATCCGTGCGTCACTGGCGCCCTTGAAGCGCCACTGGCCATTCTGTTGCTCGGCCACCAGCCAGACCTGGCTTTCGCAGCCATGCACACGGTTGGACTCGGACTTTTCCTCTTCGCTCAAGGGCGCCAGGCGCTCGCCCCATTGCATCAGCAGCCGTGCGCGCTGTTCCCAGCCGGCCGCTTGTTCGAAGGCGTCCAGGGCTTGCAGCGCGGCTATCGGCAGGCTCATCGCAGCAACTCCAGGGCCTGATCCAGGGCTTGGAAGAAACGCTGCAGGTCGTCGGAGTCGTTGTACAGGCCCAGGGACACGCGGATTGCACCGTCCAGGCCGAGGCTTTTCAACAACGGCATGGCACAGTGATGACCGGCGCGTACGGCAATGCCCTGCTCGGTGAGCATATGGGCCAGATCAGCGTTGTGCACGCCGTCGACCACGAAGCTGGCCAGGGCCACGTGCGGTTGGCCGAGCAGGCGGATACCTTCGCGATCGTTCAGGCCGCGCAGCAGATGGCGGTGCAGGCCGGCTTCATGCTCGGCGACTGCATTGGTGTCGAGCCCGACCAGGTAGTCCAGGCTGGCGCCCAGGCCAATCACGCTGGCAATGGGTGGGGTGCCGGCTTCAAAGCCCAGGGGCGCCGGGCGAAAGCTGGCGCTGTGGTAATCGGCAATCTGCACCATCTCGCCGCCGAACTGCCAGTGGCGCAGGCGCGCCAGGGCTTCGGGGCGGCCGTAGAGCACGCCGACACCGTCCGGGCCATACAGCTTGTGGCTGGAAAACACATAGAAATCGCAGCCCAGTTGCCGCACATCGTGACGGCCGTGGACCACCCCCTGGGCCCCATCGACCACGGTCAACGCGCCTTGGGCCTGGGCGTGGGCCAGCAGCGGCGCCAGCGGCTGCCAGGCGCCGAGCACGTTGGACAGTTGGCTGAGCGCCAGCACCCGGGTACGCGGGCCAATCAGTTGCAGGGCGATGTCGAGGTCAATCAGGCCGCGACTGTCCAGTGGCAGGACCACCAGCTTGAGGCCGCGGCGCTGCGCCAGCTGTTGCCAGGGCAGCAGGTTGGCATGGTGCTCCAGGGC
Organism: Pseudomonas tructae; assembly: GCF_004214895.1. Classification (NCBI taxonomy): domain Bacteria; kingdom Pseudomonadati; phylum Pseudomonadota; class Gammaproteobacteria; order Pseudomonadales; family Pseudomonadaceae; genus Pseudomonas; species Pseudomonas tructae. The sequence continues at coordinate 1,615,860 of NZ_CP035952.1, forward strand.
GCTGATGGCAATCTCGTCACCAGCCTCGAACAGTGGCTCAAGCCCGTAGGCGAGCAGGTTCAGGGCCGAGGTAGCACCATGGGTGAAGATAATGTGTTGCGGGTCGGCGGCATTCAGCCAGCCGGCGACTTTTTCTCGGCTACGTTCGAAGGCCTGGGTCGCCAGGGCGCCGGGCAAGTGCTGGGCACGGTGCACATTGGCAGCACCATGGCCGTAATAGTGGCTCAGGGCATCGAGCAGGATTTGCGGTTTTTGCGTGGTAGCGGCGCTGTCCAGGTAGGTCTGGTGCTGCCGTTGCAGGGCGTCGATGGCTGGAAAGTCAGCGCGCCAGGGAGAGGGCTGGAACATGATGATCGGACCTGAAAATCGGGCCTGGCGTTAGGCCAGACCCGATGGTACCACTTAGTTGTGGGCGTGCAGCGCTTCGTTCAGCTCGATGGCCGACTTATGGGTTTTGCACTCCACGGCGCCATTGAGCGAGTTGCGGCGGAACAATAGGTCGGTCTGGCCGGCCAGGTCGCGGGCCTTGACCACCTTGACCAGTTGGTTGTTTTCGTCCAGCAGGTTCACCTTGGTGCCAGCGGTAATGTACAGGCCGGCCTCGACGGTGTTGCGATCGCCCAGCGGGATGCCGATACCGGCGTTGGCACCGATCAGGCAGCCTTCGCCGACCTTGATCACGATGTTGCCACCACCGGACAGGGTGCCCATGGTCGAGCAACCGCCGCCCAGGTCCGAGCCCTTGCCGACGAAGACGCCCGCCGAAACGCGGCCTTCGATCATGCCTGGGCCTTCGGTGCCGGCGTTAAAGTTGACGAAGCCTTCGTGCATGATGGTGGTGCCTTCGCCGATGTAGGCGCCCAGGCGCACGCGGGCGCTGTCGGCGATACGAACGCCGGCAGGGACCACGTAGTCGGTCATCTTCGGGAACTTGTCTACCGAGAACACTTCCAGCAGTTCGCCCTTGAGGCGCGCTTCGAGTTGCTGTTCGGCAAGCTCTGCCAGGTCGACGGCGCCCTGGCTGGTCCAGGCCACATTCGGCAACAGCGGGAAGATGCCGGCCAGGTTCAGGCCGTGCGGCTTGACCAGGCGGTGCGAGAGCAGGTGCAGCTTCAGGTAGGCTTCCGGGGTGGACGTCAGGGCGGCGTCTTCGGCCAGCAGGGTGGCCACCAGTGGCTTGTTGCTTTCGGCCAGGCGGGTCAGCAGTGCGGCTTGCACGGTATCGACGCCCTTGAGGGCTTCGGCCAGTTGGGCGGCCTGGCTGGTGCTGAAGGCGATCGCCTGGTTGCCGCCTTCATAACCCAGAACCGGGGCAATGGCCGCGACCAGTTCGGCAGCCGGGTTAACCAGTGGTTGCGCGTAGAACACTTCCAGCCAGGCGCCTTGACGGTTCTGGGTGCCGACACCGAAGGCCAGGCTGAACAGGGTAGTGGACATGCAGTTACCTCTTGCGAAATTGAATGAAAGCTCGGCGCCGGGTTACTGAAGGGCGGCCGCGTACAGATCAGGCTTGAAGCCGACCAGGGTCCGCCCCCCGAGGTCGAGCACCGGGCGCTTGATCATCGACGGTTGGGCCAGCATCAGTTCGATGGCTTTGGCCTGGTCGAGATCGGCCTTCTGGGCTTCTTCGAGTTTGCGGAAGGTGGTACCAGCACGGTTGAGTACTGTTTGCCAGCCATGCTCATCGCACCAGCGCTCAAGGCTCGCACGGTCGATGCCCAGGGTCTTGTAGTCATGGAAGTCGTAGCTCTGGCCTTGATCTTCGAGCCAGGTGCGGGCTTTCTTCATGGTGTCACAGGCCTTGATTCCATAAAGGTGCAATGGCGTGTCGCGTTTGGTCATGCTTGCCCCTCCTGGGAAAAAATGGTGAAGGATTATGCCACGGTCGACGGCTTTGGGTTGGCGTCGCCACGTCACTTTGTAGCATTGTGTTACAGGTTTTGGGCGGTTCTGCGACTTTTGTGCAGCGGTGCGCCGGCAGCCTAAGCGGCTAATATGTCGTTTCAATGGCAGTGCCGTGCCCAGGCCAGCATCGGCTATTGAAAGCGATTGAATTGAACAGGACTCGCTGCATGCAATCAGCCTACACCGTTCTCATCCTGCTGATGCTGGTGAGTGTTTCCAAACTGGTCGGGCGCATGATCCCGCTGCCGTTGCCGCTGGTGCAGATCGCCGCAGGTGCCTTGCTGGCGTGGCCAACCCTGGGCCTGCACGTGGCCCTTGACCCGGAATTGTTTCTGTTCTTGTTTTTGCCGCCGTTGCTGTTTTCCGATGGCTGGCGGATGCCCAAGCGTGACCTCTGGCGGCTGCGCGGGCCGATCCTGACCCTGGCTGTTGGCCTGGTGTTGTTTACCGTGGTCGGTGCCGGTTATTTCATTCACTGGATCCTGCCCAGCATTCCTTTGCCAGTGGCCTTTGCCCTGGCCGCGGTACTGTCGCCGACCGATGCCGTGGCGGTTTCGGCCATTACCCAGGACCGCCTGCCGACGCCCTTGATGCACATGCTTCAGGGGGAGGCGCTGATGAACGACGCCTCGGGCCTGGTGACCTTCAAGTTCGCCCTGGTGGCGGCGATTACCGGTGTGTTTTCCCTGGCCCAAGCCAGCCTGACTTTTGTCCTGGTCGCGGTGGGTGGCCTGGCCATTGGTGTGGCCCTGAGCTGGCTGGTCGGGCGTCTGCGGGCCTGGATGATCGCCCGCGGCTGGGATGACCCGGCCACCCATGTAGTGTTCATGTTGCTGCTGCCGTTTGCCGCTTATGTGCTGGCCGAGCGCCTGGGCGCCTCCGGGATTCTTTCGGCGGTGGCGGCGGGGATGATGCAGAGTTGGCTCGACCTGCTGCCCCGGCAGACCAGCACGCGCCTGCTCAACCGAAGTGTCTGGTCGCTGCTGGAGTTCGCGTTCAACGGCCTGATTTTCCTGCTGCTGGGCCTGCAACTGCCCGACATCATCAAGGCGGTGACCAGTCACGAAGCTTCGCTGTGGCCGACTTTGCTGTGGCGTTGCCTGGATGTGGTAGCGATCTTCGCGGTGCTGCTGGCGTTGCGCTTTATCTGGGTGCAGAGCATCTGGCGCTTGATTGGCGTGATCCGTCGCTGGCGCGGCAAGGAGAATCTGGTACCGGTGGCTAACGCCCGTTCCTGCTGGTTGTTGACCGTCGGTGGCGTGCGCGGGGCGGTGACCCTGGCGGGTGTCATGTCGGTGCCGCTGTTGATCAGTGCCGGCAAGGATTTCCCTGAGCGCGACTTGCTGATTTTCATCGCTGCCGGGGTGATTCTGCTGTCGCTGGTGTCAGCGTGCGTTGCCTTGCCTCTGCTGTTGCGTGGTGTCAGCAAGAGCCCTGACGACGCCCTGCGCCAGGAGGCTCAGGATACTTGGCGCCGCACCGCCGAGGCGGCGATTCACGCCCTGGAAGCTGAAGATCTGACTGAGGCCGGTACGGCGCTGGATGCTTCTCAGGCGGCGCTGGCGGCCGAGCTCAAGGCGCGGTTGATGGCTGAGTACCGGCATCAGCTCGATACTTTCAACGACAGCGCCGAAGCCCAGGCCCTGGCCGCGCAGATGGATCAACTGGAGCGACGCTTGCGCCTGCGTGCGCTACGGGCCCAGCGTCTGGAACTGTACAACCTGCATCGCCAGCACCAGATCGGTGATGACGTGGTGCGCCAGGTGCTGGGCGAGCTGGATATGAGCGAGGCGAATCTGGGGGCGGTGAAGTAGGTCTGGGGCTACCTCCAAGTGAAAGCACATGCTCTTACTTGGAGGTAGAGTGCTATTGGTAGTGGGCTACTGCCCTTATTGAACTGAGTCAGTTTTGCAACGCTTCCAACGTTAGAGGTCTTTTTTGTAGTCCTCAAGAAACTCCTCGAAACTGATCTCATCATCATTGTTGGGGTTTGCCTCTTTAAGCAGCTGTTCTATTTCGTGTTTCTCAAAATAGCGTTCTGCTATATTAACAAATTCAGCCACTTTCACTTTACCGTCGCAATTGGAGTCGAGGCTGTCGAATGCCTTTTTTGCCCGATCCAACTGGTCATCTGTCAACTCGGTCATGGTCATTGTCCCGTTCAGCAAAATGGATTTGCGACGTAGAAACCAAATCGCCAAGCTAAACTGACAGCTGGAGCGAAGCGCGGCAACTGGTAGAAATGACAGTTGCACTGAGCAGAAACTTCGGATCCTTCCCTTGTTTAGCCTTTCACAAACGCGCGAATCCGCTCGGCCGCCTCGACGCATTCGGCCAATGGCGCCACCAGCGCCATGCGTACCCGCCCGGCGCCCGGATTGACGCCGTCCACCTCGCGGGACAGGTACGAACCTGGCACCACGGTCACATGCTGGGCTTGGAACAGATCGCGGGTGAACACGGCGTCATCGCCTGGCACCTTGGCCCACAGGTAGAAGCCGCCGTCCGGGCGCTGCACATCGAGCACTGGGGCGAGGATTTCCAGCACCGCATCGAACTTCTCGCGGTACAGGTCGCGGTTGGCCAGCACGTGTTCTTCATCGTTCCAGGCAGCAATGCTCGCCAGCTGGGTTTGTACCGGCATGGCGCAGCCGTGGTAGGTGCGGTAGAGCAGGAACGGCTTGATGATCTCGGCGTCACCCGCCACGAAGCCCGAGCGCAGGCCTGGCAGGTTGGAACGCTTGGACAGGCTGTGGAACACCACGCAACGCTTGAAATCGCTGCGGCCCAGCTCCACGCAGGCGCTGAGCAGGCCGGGTGGCGGGCTTTGCTCGTCGAAGTACAGCTCGCTGTAGCACTCGTCGGCAGCGATCACGAAGTCGTACTGGTCCGCCAGGGCGATCAGCTTTTTCAGGGTATCCATTGGCACCAGGGCGCCGGTGGGGTTGCCTGGGGAGCAGAGGAACAGGATCTGACAGCGCTGCCAGATTTCGGCCGACACCGCGTCGAAGTCCGGGTTGAAGCCGTTGCTGTCCAGGCACGGCAGGTAGTGCGGGGTCGCACCGGCCAGCAGCGCTGCGCCTTCGTAGATCTGGTAGAACGGGTTGGGGCTGATCACCAGGCCATCATCGCCACGGTTGACCACCGCCTGGGTGAAGGCGAACAGCGCTTCGCGGGTGCCGTTGACCGGCAGCACGTGCTTGTCGGCATCCAGCCACCCGGCCGGTACACCAAAGCGCTGTTCGCACCAGCGGGTGATGGCCTGGCGCAGGGCTGGCAGGCCGACGGTGCTCGGGTACACCGCCATTTGCTGGAGGCTGTCAGCCAGGGCCTGGGCGACGAACGCCGGCGACTCATGCTTGGGCTCACCGATCGACAAGGCAATGGCGCGTTTGTCCGCCGCAGGCGTGACGCTACCGAGCAGCGCGCGGAGTTTCTCGAACGGGTAGGGCTGAAGCTGATTCAAAGCGTTGTTCATCGGCGCAAGGTCTCGTCAAACGGTCATAGGGTCAGGCGGGTCAAGGGTACCCCGGTCGCCTGGTCGACGCGCAGTTGCTCGACGATCGCATCCTGCAGGCGGCTGCACAGTTGCGGGTCGGACAGGGGCTGGTTGTCGGCGTCGGTAATGAAGAACACGTCTTCGACCCGCTCGCCCAGGGTGGCAATCTTGGCATTTTGCAGCGACAGGTCGAACTCCAGGAAAATCTTGCCGATCCGCGCCAGTAGGCCAGGGCGGTCGGGAGCGCTGAGTTCGAGAATGGTCACCGGGCGCTGGGCATCGTTATGGATGGTTACCTGCGGGGCGAAGGTGAAGTGCTTGAGCTGGCGCGGCACCCGGCGCTGGATGATGGTCGGGTAGTCGTCGGGGTTGCGCAGGGCATCGGTCAATCCGTCGCGAATCTGCTTGACCCGCGTGGGATTGTCGCCGATCGAGCCGCCATCGTTGTCGAGCACGATATAGGTGTCGAGGGTGAACTGGCTGCTCGAGGTGATGATCCGGGCGTCATGGATGTTCAGGTTGAGCTGGTCCATGGCTGCTACGGTCACAGCAAAGAAATCGTGCTGGTCGGGGGCATAGATGAAGATCTGTGTGCCGCCTTCGAACTCACGCTGGGTGGTTTCCTTGATCAGCACCAGCGGCCCGCCATCTGCCGGCTGCTGGAGGATGGCGTCGCTGTGCCAGGCCACGTCGGCGGCAGTGTGACGCAGGAAGTAGTCATCCCCCAGTTGCGACCACAGTTGCTCGACGTCGTCCGGGTCGGTGCCTTCGCGAATCAGGATGTCCAGGGCTGCGGTCTGGGTCTGGCGGATCTGTTCTTCGCGATCCAGCGGGTTTTCCAGGCCGCGGCGCAGGGCGCGCTTGGTTTCGGTATAGAGCTGGCGCAGCAGGCTGGCGCGCCAGGAGTTCCACAGGCTCGGGTTGGTGGCGTTGATATCGGCCACGGTCAGCACGTAGAGGTAGTCCAGGCGGGTTTCATCACCCACCAGCAGAGCGAAATCGTAGATCACCTGCGGATCGGAGAGGTCCTTGCGCTGCGCGGTGGTCGACATCACCAGGTGATGCTGGACCAACCAGACGATCAGGCGGCTGTCCCAGTTGGGTAGCTGGTGACGCAGGCAGAACGCCTGGGCGTCGACCGCGCCCAGCTCGGAATGGTCGCCCTGACGGCCCTTGCCGATGTCATGGTAAAGGCCGGCCAGGTAGATCAGCTCCGGCTTGGGCAGGCGGCCCATGAGCTTGCTGGCCAGCGGGAACTTCTCCGATACCGGCGTGTACTGCAGCTTGCGCAGGTGCTTGATCAGGTTGAGGGTGTGCGCGTCGACCGTATAGATGTGGAACAGGTCATGCTGCATCTGCCCGATGATCAGGCCGAACTCCGGCAGGTAGCGGCCGAGGATGCCGTAACGGTTCATCCGGCGCAGGTTGCGGTGGATGCCGATCTCGCACTTGAACAGTTCGATGAACAGGCTGGTGTTGCGGATATCGTTGCGGAACTCGTCGTCGATCAGGTGCCGGTGTTCGCGCAGCAGGCGGATGGTGTCGGCGCGCACCCCCTTGATTTCCGGGTGCTGGGCCATCAGCACGAAAATTTCCAGCATGGCGAACGGTGTACGTTTGAAGACGTTGGTGCGTACCGCCTCGATGTAGCCGTCGTGCACCTGGAAGCGCGGATTCAGCGGCTGGGTGCTGCCGCTGTCGTCCTCCAGGATGACTTCTTCGAAGTGCTGGATGATCAGGTCGCTGAGCTCGGCGATGCTCATGACCACCCGATAATACTGCTGCATGAACTGTTCGATGGCGCGCTTGGGGTTCTCGTCGCCAAAACCGAGCAGGGCGGCGATGCTGCGCTGGTGGTCGAACAGCAGGCGGTCTTCGGCGCGCCCGGCGAGCATGTGCAGGGCGTAGCGCACTTTCCACAGGAACTCCTGGGACGAGGCCAGCAGGTTGTTCTCGCTTTCCAGCAGGAAGCCTTCGCCGGCCAGGGCGTGCAGGTTGAGAGTGCCGTATTGGCGGCGGGCGATCCACAGGACCGTCTGGATGTCGCGCAGCCCCCCGGGCGAGCCCTTGACGTTGGGCTCCAGGTTGTATTCGGTGTCGTTGTACTTGTGGTGCCGGGCCTTTTGCTCGGCGCGCTTGGCCAGGAAGAATTCCTTGCTCGGCCACATATGGGCGGTGCTGGTGACCTCGAGCATGCGCTGGCGCAGGTGCTCGGGGCCGGCGATGGTGCGGCTCTCCATGAGGTTGGTGACAACCGTCAGGTCGGCGCGGGCTTGTTCGGCGCATTCTTCGACCGAGCGTACGCTTTGACCCACTTCCAGGCCGATATCCCAGAGTAGGGTCAGAAAGCGTTCGATCGAGTCGCGAAACACCTCGTGATCGGCGCTGTCGAGCAGGATCAGCAGGTCGATGTCGGAATAAGGGTGCAGTTCGCCACGCCCATAACCACCGGTGGCGATCAGGGCGATATCGGCGTCTTCGCTCCAGGTGAACTGGTTCCAGGCCTGTTGCAGGATGTTGTCGACGAACCAGGCGCGGTCTTCGATCAGCCGGCGGATCTCGCGACCGCTGCGAAAGCGGTTGTCGAGCACCTCGCCGGCCTGGCGGATGGCTTTCTTGAAGGCCGCGATGGGGCTTGCCTTGAGGGCCAGTTCCGCCTGGAACTGGCCGCGATCGAACAGCTCGGGATCCACCTGGGGCATCGAGGGGCTTTCCTGTAGGTCAGGCCGATGTGCGAGGAATGGTGTCGTCTTTGCGCAGGGTGAAGATCTCGTAACCGGTCGCGGTCACCACCAGGGTGTGTTCCCACTGGGCCGAGAGCTTGCGGTCCTTGGTGATGGCGGTCCAGCCGTCGCCCAGCACCTTGGTGTCGGCGCGGCCCTGGTTGATCATCGGCTCGATGGTGAAGGTCATGCCTTCCTTGAGTTCGATGCCGGTGCCTGCGCGGCCGTAGTGGAGGATCTGCGGCTCTTCATGGAACACCTTGCCGATGCCGTGGCCGCAGAATTCGCGCACCACCGAGAAGCCGTTCTTTTCCGCGTGCTTCTGGATCACTTCACCGATATCGCCCAGGCGGCAGCCCGGCTTGACCAGTTCGATGGCCTTGTACATGCATTCCTGGGTGATCTGGGACAGGCGTTCGGCCCAGACTGGCACATTGCCGACGTGGAACATGCGGCTGGTATCACCGTGGTAGCCGTCCTTGATCACCGTGACGTCGATGTTCAGGGTGTCGCCATCCTTGAGCGGTTTGTCGCCCGGGATGCCGTGGCAGACCACATGGTTGACCGAGGTACAGATCGACTTGGGGAAACCCTTGTAGTTGAGCGGCGCCGGGATGGCTTTCTGGATGTTGACGATATAGTCATGGCACAGGCGGTCGAGTTCTTCGGTGGTGACACCGGGCTTGACGTGCTCTTCGATCATCTCCAGGACTTCGGCGGCCAGGCGGCCGGCGATGCGCATCTTTTCGATGTCTTCGGCGGTTTTGATGGTAACGGTCATTGCAGGCTCTCTACGGCGCAGCGAGGCGCTAATAATCTGGGGAAAGGCCGGATTCTAACAGAGCCGGGCGCGGTTCAGGCGGCCATGGCGCTGATACAGCCTTTATATAGGGGCATTCTGGCGCCAATGGCCGGCATGTGCAAAAGCCTGTGCGCTTCGTTGGTAATTCGGGTTCCGTTTGGCGGGCGTGTGTGGTATAAAATGCGCCGCTTTGCCGGGGATAGCCCCTGCAAGCACTAAACCCACACACGTGTCGACACGATGACCTGGGTGCCTAAGATCTTCGGGTCGCGGGTTGGTCATTGGGATACGTGGAGGCCCAACCCGACTTATCAAGGAACTATCATGTCCCAAGTCAACATGCGCGATATGCTGAAGGCCGGTGTGCACTTCGGTCACCAAACCCGTTACTGGAACCCGAAAATGGGTAAGTACATTTTCGGTGCGCGCAACAAGATTCACATCATCAACCTTGAAAAAACCCTGCCAATGTTCAACGACGCACTGACTTTCGTCGAGCGTCTGGCCCAGGGCAAAAACAAGATTCTGTTCGTCGGCACCAAGCGTTCGGCTGGCAAGATCGTTGCTGAAGAAGCAGCACGTTGCGGATCGCCGTACGTCGATCACCGCTGGTTGGGCGGCATGCTGACCAACTACAAAACCATCCGCGCTTCGATCAAGCGCCTGCGCGACCTGGAAACCCAGGCCGAAGACGGCACTTTCACCAAGCTGACCAAGAAAGAAGCGCTGATGCGCTCCCGTGATCTGGAAAAACTGGATCGCAGCCTGGGTGGTATCAAGGACATGGGCGGCCTGCCTGATGCCCTGTTCGTGATCGACGTTGACCACGAGCGCATTGCAATCACCGAAGCCAACAAGCTGGGCATTCCGGTCATCGGCGTTGTCGATACCAACTCCAGCCCGGAAGGTGTTGACTACATCATCCCAGGTAACGATGACGCCATCCGCGCTATCCAGCTGTACATGGGTTCGATGGCTGACGCCGTTATCCGTGGTCGCAACAACGTTGCTGGCGGTACCGAAGTGTACGCCGAAGAAGCAGCACCAGCTGCTGAGTAATTGACGCCTGGCGTCTACTCGGCACGCGAAAAGGGGGCTTTGCCCCCTTTTTGCCACCTTGAAATCCTCTTGTCAGTATCGCCGTTGCAATCTTGTTACCGCATGAGTGCTGATGAGTGGATTTACAGAATTGAACGCCCGTCAAGTATCGGGTGGAATGGTTGAAAACCTATCCAAGAGGAATTTGAAATGGCAGAGATTACTGCAGCACTGGTCAAAGAACTGCGTGAGCGTACCGGCGAAGGCATGATGGATTGCAAAAAGGCCTTGACCAAGGCTGGCGGCGACATCGAAAAAGCCATTGACGACATGCGCGCTTCGGGCGCCATCAAGGCCGCCAAAAAGGCTGGCAACGTTGCCGCTGAAGGCGCAATCGCCATCAAGGCCGACGACAAGTCCGCCGTCCTGCTGGAAGTCAACTCGCAGACCGACTTCCTGGCTCTGCAAGATGACTTCAAAAACTTCGTCGCTGAAAGCGTTGAACAGGCTTTCGCCGAGAAGCTGACCGATGCCGCTCCGCTGATCGCTTCCCGTGAAGCAGCGCGTGAAGCCCTGGTTGCCAAGGTTGGTGAGAACGTCAACATCCGTCGTCTGGTACGTGTTGAAGGTGACGTTGTCGGCACCTACCTGCACGGCAACAAGATCGGTGTTGCTGTTGTCCTGAAGGGCGGCGACGTCCAGCTGGCCAAAGAAATCGCCATGCACGTGGCTGCCAGCAACCCAGAGTTCCTGAATCCATCGGAAGTCTCCGCTGAAGCAATCGAGCGCGAGAAGGCTGTGTTCCTGCAGCTGAACGAAGAGAAGATGAAAGGCAAGCCTGAGAACATCGTCGCCAACATGATCGACGGTCGTATCAAGAAGTTCCTGGCCGAAGCTTCGCTGGTCGAGCAAGCCTTCGTCATGAACCCGGAAGTCAAGGTCGGCGATCTGGCCAAGAAAGCCGGTGCTGAAATCGTTTCCTTCACCTACTTCAAAGTAGGCGAAGGCATCGAGAAGCCAGTCGACAACTTCGCTGAAGAAGTTGCCGCACAGCTGGCTGCTGCCAAGCAGTAAGACAGACTCACCTCTGTCGCCCCCAAGAGGCTGCCCGCTCACGCGCGCAGCCTCTTTGTCAAAGCGCGAGCGGTTTACGAGACCGCTTGGCGCTGGCGCAGTCGCTGCGCCACGCTACAGTTAGCAGGCTGAAAACAGCCGGCCCAGATTTTTATACAAACGCCGCAGGAGAGATTCGCAATGGCTCAGCAGGGCAGTGGTTATCAAGCTCGCTATAAACGCATTCTACTCAAGCTTAGCGGCGAGGCCCTGATGGGCTCGGAAGAGTTCGGGATCGACCCCAAGGTCCTGGATCGCATGGCGCTGGAAGTCGGCCAACTGGTCGGCATTGGTGTTCAGGTAGGCTTGGTGATCGGTGGTGGCAACCTGTTCCGTGGCGCGGCGCTCAGTGCAGCCGGCATGGACCGCGTCACTGGCGACCACATGGGCATGCTGGCGACGGTAATGAACGCCCTGGCCATGCGCGATGCGCTGGAGCGGGCGAACATCACCGCGATCGTCATGTCGGCGATTTCCATGGTAGGTGTTACCGATCACTATGATCGTCGCAAAGCCATGCGTCACCTGAACGCCAAAGAAGTTGTGATCTTTGCTGCCGGTACCGGCAACCCGTTCTTCACTACCGACTCCGCAGCCTGCCTGCGCGCCATCGAAATCGATGCTGATGTGGTATTGAAGGCAACCAAGGTCGATGGTGTATACACTGCAGATCCATTCAAAGACCCGCATGCCGAGAAGTTCGATCATCTGACCTACGATGAAGTACTGGATCGCAAGCTGGGCGTGATGGACCTGACGGCAATCTGCCTGTGCCGCGACCACAAGATGCCACTGCGCGTCTTCAACATGAACAAGCCCGGCGCCCTGCTGAACATCGTGCATGGCGGCGCGGAAGGAACTCTGATCGAGGAAGTTCAAAAATGATCAACGAAATCAAGAAGGACGCGCAAGAGCGCATGCAGAAATCGCTGGAATCCCTGGCGCACGCCTTTAGCCGAATTCGTACCGGCCAGGCGCACCCTAGCATTCTGGAAGGTGTCATGGTGCCTTACTACGGTGCCGATACGCCGATCAAGCAAGTGGCCAGTATCACCGTGAAAGATGCGCGTACCCTGCAGGTCGTGGCATTCGAGCGCAACATGTTGGGCGCAGTCGACAAGGCGATCGGCAGTGCAGGCCTGAACCTCAATCCGACCAACCTGGGCGAATTGCTGCTGATTTCCATGCCGGCCCTGACTGAAGAGACCCGCAGGGGCTTCACCAAGCAGGCGCGCGACGCCGCTGAAGACGGTCGTATTGCCGTGCGCAATATCCGTCGTGATGCGCTGAGCCAGCTCAAGGATCTGGTCAAGGAGAAGGAGATCAGCGAAGACGACGAGCGTCGCGCCGCTGATGACATCCAGAAGCTGACTGACAAATTCGTGGCCGAGATCGAAGTTGCCGTCAAGCAGAAAGAAAAGGACCTGATGGCCGTTTAAGGGCCGGGACTTTTTTTAATGGAAAAGACCAAGCAAGGTGTGTCCCCGACGGTGCCGCGCCATGTCGCGATCATCATGGATGGGAATAATCGCTGGGCGAAGAAGCGTCTGTTGCCCGGTGTAGCCGGGCACAAGGCCGGTGTGGATGCGGTGCGCGCGGTCATCGAGGTGTGCGCCGAGGCCAAGGTCGAGGTGCTGACCCTGTTCGCCTTCTCCAGTGAAAACTGGCAGCGCCCGGCCGAAGAGGTCGGGGCGTTGATGGAGCTGTTCTTCTCGGCCTTGCGCCGGGAAGCCAAGCGCCTCAATGACAACAACATCAGCCTGCGTATCATCGGTGATCGCTCACGCTTCCACCCTGAGCTGCAGGCTGCCATGCGCGAGGCCGAAGCGCTTACCGCAGGCGCTAACCGCTTCATTCTGCAGATCGCTGCCAACTATGGCGGTCAGTGGGATATCGCCCAGGCCGCCCAGCGCCTGGCGCGTGAAGTCCAGGCCGGTCACCTGCGTCCGGAGGACATCACCCCCGAGCTGCTGCAGACCTGCCTGGCCACGGGTGACCTGCCGCTGCCCGACCTGTGCATTCGTACCGGCGGAGAGCGCCGCATCAGCAATTTCCTGCTGTGGCAACTGGCTTACGCCGAGTTGTACTTTTCCGACCTGTTCTGGCCGGACTTCAAACACGAGGCCATGCGTACCGCGCTGGCCGATTTCGCTTCGCGCCAGCGCCGCTTCGGGAAAACCAGCGAGCAGGTTGAAGCTGGAGCCCGTGCTTAATGCTTAAACAACGCATTATTACTGCGCTGATCCTGTTACCGATCGCCTTGGGTGGCTTCTTCCTGTTGAACGGTGTTGATTTCGCTCTGTTCATCGGAGTGGTGGTGACCCTGGGGGCCTGGGAGTGGGCACGCCTGGCCGGTCTGGTCGCGCAAACCCTGCGGGTCGCCTACGCTGCGGTGGTCGCAGGGTTGCTGATGCTGCTCTATCTGATGCAGGAGCTGGCGCCCTGGGTGCTGGGGGCTTCGGTACTGTGGTGGGGGCTGGCAACCTGGTTGGTGCTGACCTACCCGCGCAGCAGCGAGCTGTGGGCCAGTGCTGCCTGTCGCCTGCTGATCGGTCTGCTGATCCTGCTGCCAGCCTGGCAAGGCCTGGTGCTGCTCAAACAATGGCCGCTGGGCAACTGGCTGATCATGGCGGTGATGGTGTTGGTCTGGGGGGCGGACATCGGTGCGTACTTCTCCGGCCGCGCCTTCGGCAAGCGCAAGCTGGCCCCGCAGGTCAGTCCGGGCAAGAGCTGGGAGGGCGTCTATGGCGGCCTCGCCCTGAGCCTGGTGATCACTGCGGCAGTGGGTCTGTACCGCGGCTGGAGCGTTGGCGAGTTGATGCTTGGCCTGTTCGGCGCCGCCGTCGTGGTGCTGGTCTCGGTGGTCGGTGACCTGACCGAAAGCATGTTCAAGCGTCGCTCGGGGATCAAGGACAGCAGCAACCTGCTGCCTGGTCACGGTGGCGTACTGGATCGCATCGACAGCCTGACCGCCGCGATCCCGGTATTTGCGGTGCTGCTCTGGGCAGCCAATTGGGGCGTGATGTGAGCGGGGTGCAGCGTATTACCGTACTGGGTGCGACCGGCTCGATCGGTCTGAGCACCCTTGATGTGATTGCCCGTCATCCGGATCGCTACCAGGTGTTCGCCCTGAGTGGCTACTCCCGCCTGCAAGAGCTGCTGGCGTTGTGCTTGCGTCATGCTCCGGTGTTTGCCGTGGTGCCTTCGGCCGAGGCTGCGCAGCAGTTACGCGAAGGCCTGGCGGCTGCGGGTTCGGCCACTGAGGTGCTGGTCGGTGAAGCAGGCCTGTGCCAGGTGGCCGCTGCTGCCGAGGTCGATGCGGTCATGGCCGCGATCGTCGGCGCCGCCGGCCTGCGGCCAACCCTGGCGGCGGTCGAGGCGGGCAAGAAGGTGTTGCTCGCCAACAAGGAAGCACTGGTGATGTCCGGCGCCTTGTTCATGCAGGCGGTGCGGCGCAGTGGCGCGGTGCTGCTGCCGATCGACAGCGAGCACAATGCGATCTTCCAGTGCCTGCCGGGTGATTATGCTCGCGGCCTGGCCCAGGTTGGGGTACGCCGCATCCTGTTGACTGCCTCGGGCGGGCCGTTTCGCGAAACGCCGATGGCCGAGCTCATGGATGTCAGTCCGGAGCAGGCTTGCGCCCATCCGAACTGGTCCATGGGGCGCAAGATCTCGGTTGACTCGGCCAGCATGATGAACAAGGGCCTGGAACTGATCGAGGCGTGCTGGCTGTTCGATGCACGACCCAGCCAGGTCGAGGTGGTGGTGCACCCGCAAAGCGTGATTCACTCGCTGGTCGACTATGTTGACGGTTCGGTGCTGGCCCAGTTGGGCAACCCGGATATGCGTACACCGATCGCCAGCGCCCTGGCCTGGCCGGAACGTATCGATTCGGGTGTGGCGCCACTGGACCTGTTCGCGGTTGCGCGCCTGGACTTCAAGGCGCCGGACGAGCAGCGTTTCCCTTGCCTGCGCCTGGCCCGTGAGGCCGCAGAGGCGGGCAACAGCGCGCCGGCCATGCTCAACGCGGCCAATGAAGTGGCGGTGGAGGCTTTTCTCCAGCGGCGCATCCGCTTCCCGGAGATCGCGAGTATGATCGAACAAGTGCTCGATCAGGAGCCGGTGGTTGCAGTCGAGTCGCTCGAAGCGGTGTTTGTCGCCGATCAGCGCGCGCGGCAACTGGCCGGACAATGGTTGGCTCATCACGGCCGCTGAGGTCTGGCGCTTTAGTGCGTCGGGCGCGGTGCCGCTGAACGTCATTCGGAGAAAGACATGAGTGCGCTCTACATGATTATCGGCACCCTGGTGGCATTGGGTGTGCTGGTCACCTTTCACGAATTCGGCCACTTCTGGGTGGCCAGGCGTTGCGGCGTCAAGGTTTTGCGTTTTTCCGTAGGCTTTGGCCCGGCGTTGCTGCGCTGGCATGACCGCCATGGCACCGAGTTCGTGGTCGCGGCCATCCCGTTGGGCGGCTATGTGAAGATGCTCGACGAGCGTGAAGGTGAAGTGCCTCGCGATCAGGCTGAGCAATCCTTCAACCGCAAGAGTGTGCGTCAGCGTATTGCGATCGTTGCGGCGGGGCCGGTTGCCAACTTTCTCCTGGCTATTTTCTTCTTCTGGATCCTGGCCATGGTCGGTACCCAGCAAGAGCGCCCGGTCATCGGTGGGGTCGAGGCCGGCAGTATTGCCGAAGTGGCCGGGCTCAAAGCCGGTCAGGAAATTGTTTCGATTGATGGCAAGCCAACCAGCGGCTGGGCAGCGGTCAATCTGCAGCTCATCCGCCGCCTGGGCGAGAGTGGCCAGTTGCACATCAGTGTGCGTGACGAGGGCGCGACGGTCGACAGCCCTCATGTGCTGACCCTGAACAACTGGCTCAAGGGTGCCGACGAGCCGGATCCGATCCGTTCGCTGGGCTTGCGCCTTTGGCGTCCGGCGTTGCCGCCAGTGCTGGCCGAACTTGATCCGAAAGGCCCGGCCCAGGCGGCAGGGCTTAAGACCGGCGACCGCCTGCTGACCCTGGATGGTCAGGCGTTGAGCGACTGGCAGCAAGTGGTCGATACCGTGCGTGGTCGTGCAGGCAGCAAGATCGTCCTGGGCATCGAGCGTGACGGTGCGCCACTGCAACTGCCGGTCATTCTGGCCAGTCGCGGTGAAGGTGCTTCGGCCAAGGGCTATCTGGGGGCCGGGGTCAAGGCAGTGAAGTGGCCGGATGCCATGCTGCGCGAGGTCAGTTACGGGCCGCTGGAGGCTGTAGGGGAGGGGCTTTCACGGACCTGGAACATGAGTGTCCTGACCCTCGAATCGCTGAAGAAAATGCTGTTCGGCGAGCTCTCGGTAAAAAACTTGAGCGGACCGATAACCATTGCTAAAGTGGCGGGCGCTTCGGCCCAGTCCGGCGTTGGAGATTTCCTGAATTTCCTCGCCTACCTGAGCATTAGCCTGGGGGTTCTTAACTTGCTGCCCATTCCTGTACTGGATGGGGGGCATTTGCTGTTCTACCTGATTGAGTGGGCGCGTGGTCGTCCGCTCTCGGATCGGGTGCAAGGTTGGGGGATCCAGATCGGTATCAGTTTGGTAGTCGGGGTGATGTTGCTTGCCCTGATCAACGATTTGGGTCGACTGTAACGCTTCGCTCAATTGCGAACCTGTCGCGTCCCGCGACGGGTCGTTTATTGCCAGTTGGAATAAGAAAGGACTTCATGAAACGTCTGCTGCTAACTGCGGTTCTCGCCGTACTGATGATCGCTGAAGTTCACGCCGAGTCCTTCACCATCTCCGATATTCGTGTCAATGGTCTGCAGCGGGTTTCCGCGGGCAGCGTTTTTGGTGCCTTGCCATTGAACGTCGGCGATGAGGCCGATGACCGGCGCCTGGTGGAATCCACCCGGTCCCTGTTCAAGACCGGTTTCTTCCAGGACATCCAACTGAGCCGGGACGGCAACGTCCTGATCATTACCGTGGTCGAGCGTCCTTCGGTGTCGAGCATCGAGATCGAAGGCAACAAGGCGATCAGCACCGAAGACCTGATGAAGGGCTTGAAACAGTCCGGTCTGTCCGAAGGTGAAATCTTCCAGCGTGCCACCCTTGAAGGTGTGCGTAACGAGCTGCAACGCCAGTATGTTGCCCAAGGCCGCTACTCGGCCGAGGTTGACGCCGAAGTGGTGCCGCAGCCGCGCAACCGTGTGGGCCTGAAGATCAAGATCAACGAAGGCACCGTTGCCGCGATCCAGCATATCAACGTGGTCGGCAACACCGTCTTCCCTGATGAAGACCTGATCGGCCTGTTCGAACTCAAGACCACCAACTGGCTGTCGTTCTTCAAGAACGATGACAAGTACGCCCGCGAAAAACTTTCCGGTGACCTGGAGCGTCTGCGTTCCTACTACCTGGACCGCGGCTACATCAACATGGACATCGCTTCCACCCAGGTGTCGATCACCCCGGACAAGAAGCACGTCTACATCACCGTCAACGTCAACGAAGGCGAGAAGTACACCGTTCGTGACGTCAAGCTCTCCGGTGACCTCAAGGTGCCGGAAGACCAGGTCAAGTCGCTGCTGCTGGTGCAACCGGGCCAGGTGTTCTCGCGCAAGGTGATGACCACCACCTCCGAGCTGATCACCCGCCGTCTGGGTAACGAAGGCTACACCTTCGCCAACGTCAACGGCGTGCCGCAGCCGCATGATGACGATCACACCGTCGATATCACCTTCGTGGTCGACCCGGGCAAGCGTGCCTACGTCAACCGCATCAACTTCCGCGGCAACACCAAGTCCGAAGACGAAGTGCTGCGTCGCGAGATGCGCCAGATGGAAGGCGGCTGGGCTTCGACCTACCTGATCGACCAGTCCAAGACCCGTCTGGAGCGCCTGGGCTTCTTCAAGGAAGTCAACGTCGAAACCCCGGCCGTACCGGGTACCGACGACCAGGTCGATGTCAACTACAGCGTTGAAGAGCAAGCCTCCGGTTCGATTACCGCCAGCGTCGGTTTCGCCCAGAGCGCCGGCCTGATCCTCGGTGGTTCGATCAGCCAGAACAACTTCCTGGGTACCGGTAACAAGGTGTCCATCGGCCTGACCCGCAGTGAATACCAGAGCCGCTACAACTTCGGCTACGTGGACCCCTACTGGACTGCCGACGGCGTCAGCCTGGGCTACAACGCCTTCTATCGCACCACCGACTACGACGACCTCGACGTCGATGTGGCCAGCTACGCGGTCGATAGCCTGGGTGCTGGTGTCAGCGTCGGCTACCCGATCAGCGAAACCTCGCGCCTGACCTTCGGCCTGACCGTACAGCAGGACGAGATCAAGACCGGTAAATACACCGTCGACGAGATCTTCGACTTCGTCAAAGACGAAGGCGACAAGTACCTGAACTTCAAGGCGTCGGCCGGCTGGTCCGAGTCGACCCTGAACAAGGGCGTGCTGGCCACCCGTGGTCACTCGCAAAGCCTGGTGCTGGAAGCCACCACTCCGGGTAGCGACCTGTCGTTCTTCAAACTCGATTACCGTGGCCAGCTGTTCAAGCCGATCACCAACGACTACACCCTGCGCCTGCACACCGAGCTGGGCTATGGTGACGGTTTCGGTTCGACTTCCGGCCTGCCGTTCTACGAGAACTACTATGCGGGTGGTTTCAACTCGGTACGTGGTTTCAAGGACAGCAGCCTGGGGCCGCGTAGTACCCCGAGCCGTGGTTTTGACAAGACCGGTAACGAAGGCACCATTGCCGACCCGGACCAGGATCCACTGCCGTTCGGTGGTAACGTCCTCGTTCAGGGTGGTGTAGAGCTGCTGTTCCCGCTGCCGTTCGTCAAGGACCAGCGCTCGCTGCGCACCTCTGTTTTCTGGGATGTGGGTAACGTTTTCGACACCAACTGCGGTTCCAAGCCGGACTGCGAGAAGGTCGGCCTGTCGGGCCTGGCCAGCTCCGTCGGCCTGGGCGTAACCTGGATTACTGCACTCGGTCCGCTGAGCTTCAGCCTGGCGATGCCGATCAAGAAGCCGGACGAAGCCGATACCCAGGTGTTCCAATTCTCTCTGGGTCAGACCTTCTAAGGTCTGCCCCTTGCTAACGACAACGGATTCTGTAGGAGTGCATCGTGCGTAAGTTGACTCAACTGGCAGTACTGGCTGCGACCCTGATCGCAACCCCGGCTTTCGCCGAAATGAAGGTAGCGGTGCTGAACTATCAAATGGCCCTGCTGGAGTCGGACGCGGCGAAGAAGTACGCCGTTGATGCCGAGAAGAAGTTTGGTCCGCAACTGACCAAGCTGAAGAACCTGGAAAGCAGCGCCAAGGGCATCGCCGACCGCATTCGTGCCGGTGGCGACAAGATGGCCCAGCCTGAGCGCGAGCGCCTGGAGCTGGAATACAAGCAGAAAGCCCGTGACTTCCAGTTCCAGTCCAAGGAACTGAACGAGTCCAAGGCCGTAGCCGATCGCGAAATGCTCAAGCAACTGAAGCCAAAACTCGACGGCGCGGTTGAAGAAGTGATCAAGAAAGGCGGTTTCGACCTGGTTCTCGAGCGTGGCGCGGTGATTGATGTCAAACCTCAGTACGACATCACCCGCCAGGTCATCGAGCGTATGAATCAGTCCCGTTGATCATGACCGTGACCATGAAACTCGGCCAGCTGGCCGAGTTCCTCGGCGCCACCCTCAGTGGCCCCGAGGAGCTGGAGATCACTGGCCTGGCGACCCTTCAGGAAGCCGGGCCGGGGCAGTTGAGCTTCCTCGCCAATCCACAGTACCGCAAGTACCTGGGTGACAGTCACGCAGCAGCGATCCTGCTCAAGGCAGACGACGCCGAAGGCTTTGCCGGCAATGCGCTGATCGTTCCCGACCCGTATCTCGCCTATGCGCGCATCTCCCACCTGTTCGATCCAAAGCCCAGGGCTGTAGCGGGAGTTCATCCCAGCGCCGTGGTAGCCAGCGATGCCCAGGTGGATGCCAGTGCCAGTATTGGTGCCTGCGCGGTGATCGAGAGCGGTGCGCAGATCGGTCCGGGCGTGACCATTGGTGCCCAGTGCTTCATCGGTGCACGTTGCGTGATCGGTGAGGGCGGCTGGTTGGCCCCGCGGGTAACCCTGTACCACGACGTGCGCATCGGCAAGCGGGTGGTGATCCAGTCCGGCGCGGTGATCGGTGGCGAAGGCTTCGGCTTTGCCAATGAGAAGGGCGTGTGGCAAAAGATCGCCCAGATCGGTGGCGTGAGCATCGGTGACGATGTCGAGATCGGGGTCAATACTGCGGTTGACCGCGGCGCCCTGGCCGACACCCGTATTGGTGACGGGGTAAAACTCGACAATCAGATTCAGATCGCCCATAACGTGCAGATCGGCGATCATACGGCGATGGCGGCGTGCGTCGGTATTTCCGGCAGTACCAAGATCGGCAAGCACTGCACCATTGCCGGCGGTGTCGGCATGGTTGGGCACATTGATGTCTGCGACAACGTTTTCGTATCCGGCATGACCATGGTCACCCGCTCGATTACCGAGCCGGGCGCTTATTCTTCCGGTACGGCGATGCAACCGCTGGGCGAGTGGCGCAAAAGCGCTGCACGAATTCGCCAGCTGGATGAGATGTCAAAACGCCTTCAACAGCTGGAAAAGCGTATCGCCGCCGTGACCTCCGGCGATAATGCTTCATCAGAAGGCTGATACCATTTCCTGATCAAGCGTGAGCAGCCCTAGACTGTCTCTTTGATTTGCTAAAGGAGCGCCGTGTGAAAACCGGCGCTCCCTATCTTTACTACAGGCTTCCCCCCGAAATGATGGACATCAACGAGATTCGCGAATACCTGCCTCACCGTTACCCGTTCCTGTTGGTGGACCGGGTAGTGGAACTGGACGTCGAGGCCCAGCGCATTCGTGCCTACAAGAATGTCAGCATCAACGAACCTTTCTTCAATGGTCACTTCCCGGCGCACCCGATCATGCCGGGTGTGCTGATCATCGAAGCCATGGCCCAGGCGGCCGGTATCCTTGGCTTCAAGATGCTCGACGTGAAACCTGCGGACGGTACCCTGTACTACTTCGTCGGTTCCGACAAACTGCGCTTCCGCCAGCCAGTGCTGCCGGGTGACCAGTTGATCCTCGAGGCCAAGTTCATCAGCTGCAAGCGCCAGATCTGGAAGTTCGCATGCCAGGCGTCGGTCGATGGCAAGCCGGTATGCTCGGCCGAGATCATCTGTGCGGAACGTAAACTATGAGTTTGATTGACCCTCGGGCAATCATCGACCCCTCGGCAAAGCTTGCCGAGGGTGTCGAGGTAGGCCCTTGGTCGATCATCGGTGCCGGGGTAGAGATCGGCGAGGGGACCGTCATTGGTCCGCACGTGGTTCTCAAGGGGCCGACCCGCATCGGTCGGCACAATCGCATCTACCAGTTTTCCTCGGTGGGCGAAGACACCCCTGACCTCAAGTACAAGGGTGAAGCCACGCGCCTGGTGATCGGCGATCACAACGTGATCCGCGAGGGCGTGACCATCCACCGTGGCACCGTGCAGGACCGCGCGGAAACCACCCTGGGCGATCACAACCTGATCATGGCCTATGCCCACATCGGCCATGACAGCGTCATTGGCAACCATTGCATCCTGGTCAACAACACCGCATTGGCGGGCCATGTGCACGTGGACGACTGGGCGATCCTCTCCGGGTTCACCCTGGTGCATCAGTTCTGCCATATCGGCGCCCACAGCTTTTCCGGCATGGGCACGGCGATCGGCAAGGATGTACCGGCCTATGTCACCGTGTTCGGCAACCCGGCCGAGGCGCGCAGCATGAACTTCGAGGGTATGCGCCGTCGTGGTTTCAGCGAAGACGCTATTCATGCCCTGCGCCGGGCCTACAAGGTGGTCTACCGCCAGGGCCTGACTGTCGAGCAGGCGATTGCCGAGCTGGCAGAGCCTGCTAGCCAGTTCCCTGAAGTCGACGTGTTCCTCAAGTCGATCCAGAACTCCACCCGCGGCATCACCCGCTGATATGGCCGAGCTTTGTGTAGCGCTGGTGGCGGGAGAGGCCAGCGGCGATATTCTCGGCGCCGGGTTGATGCGCGCGCTCAAGGCGCGTCATCCGCAGGTGCGTTTCATTGGCGTGGGTGGGCCGTTGATGCAGGCAGAAGGCCTGACCTCGTACTTCCCGATGGAGCGTCTGGCGGTGATGGGCCTGGTGGAGGTGCTAGGGCGCCTGCGCGAGTTGCTCAAGCGCCGCAAGGAGCTGATCCAGACCCTGATCGCCGAGCGCCCGGACGTGTTCATCGGCATCGATGCGCCGGATTTCACCCTCAACATCGAACTGAACCTGCGCAAGGCCGGGATCAAGACCGTGCATTACGTCAGCCCGTCGGTATGGGCCTGGCGGCAGAAGCGCGTGCTGAAGATTCGCGAAGGCTGCGACCTGATGCTCACGCTGTTTCCGTTCGAAGCCCGGTTCTATGAAGAGAAGGGCGTGCCGGTGCGCTTTGTCGGTCATCCGCTGGCCGACAGCATCCCGCTGGACGCTGACCGTGCCGCTGCCCGTGAACAGCTGGGCCTGCCAGAGGGGCCGTTGGTTGCCCTGATGCCCGGCAGCCGTGGCGGTGAGGTTGGCCGCCTGGGTGCGCTATTTCTCGATACCGCCCAGCGTCTGCGCGAACTGGTGCCTGGGGTGCGTTTCGTTTCCCCTTGCGCCAATGCCGAGCGTCGTGCCCAGCTTGAGCAGATGCTCCAGGGCCGCGACTTGCCAGTGACCCTGCTCGACGGTCGCTCGCATCAGGCCCTGGCCGCCTGCGATGCGGTGCTGATCGCCTCCGGAACCGCGACCCTTGAAGCCTTGCTGTTCAAGCGGCCGATGGTGGTGGCCTACCGTTTGGCGCCGCTGACCTACTGGATTTTGAAACGCCTGGTTAAAAGCCCGTACGTATCCCTGCCCAACCTGCTGGCCCAGCGCATGCTGGTGCCCGAGTTGCTGCAGGAAGCAGCCACCGCCGAGGCCCTGGCCCAGACCCTGGCGCCACTGGTGCGCGGTGGTGTGCAACAGACCGAAGGTTTTGACCAGATCCACCGTACCTTGCGCCGCGATGCCTCGAACCAGGCAGCTGACGCGGTGCTGACCCTGCTGGAAAGCTGATAGATGCAAATGGGATTGGACTTCAACCTGGTCGAGGACCTGGTCGCCGGTGTCGATGAAGTGGGCCGTGGCCCACTGTGTGGCGCTGTGGTTACCGCCGCAGTGATTCTCGACCCGCAACGGCCGATTCTGGGGCTCAACGATTCGAAAAAGCTCACCGAAGCCAAGCGTGAAAAGCTTTTTGACGAAATTTGTGAAAAAGCGCTGAGTTTTTGCATTGCCCGTGCCGAAGTCGAGGAAATCGACCAGTTGAACATCCTTCATGCCACCATGCTGGCCATGCAGCGTGCGGTCGAAGGCCTGAGCGTGACGCCGAAACTGGCGCTGATCGACGGCAATCGCTGCCCGCAGTTGTCGGTGCCAGCGGCGCCGGTGGTCAAGGGTGATAGCCAGGTGCCGGCGATTGCCGCAGCGTCGATCCTGGCCAAGGTTACCCGTGACCGGGAAATGGCCGCCTTCGAGCTGATTTACCCCGGCTACGGCATTGGTGGGCACAAGGGCTACCCGACGCCGGTGCACCTCGAAGCCCTGGCGCGCCTGGGACCGACGCCGATTCACCGGCGCTCCTTCGCACCGGTGCGTGCCGCTTTCGAGGCCCGCGATGCGCTCAGTGGCGGGTTCGCCGAGGTCTGACCGGGCGAGGCGGGCGTCACACGTCAGGACTGCCCCACACTGGCTGTTGTTTTGATCAAGGCCCGGTACAATCCGGGCCTTGTTGTTTTGTGCTGCTATAGGATCACCATGTCGGCCACTTTCGTTCATCTTCGCCTGCACACCGAATTCTCGCTGGTCGATGGCCTGGTGCGGATCAAGCCGCTGGCCAAGGCATTGGCGGCGATGAACATGCCGGCGGTCGCGGTTACTGACCAGAGCAACATGTGCTCGCTGGTCAAGTTCTACAAGAACGCCATGGGCGCCGGCATCAAGCCGATCTGCGGCGCCGACCTGTGGCTGGCCAACAGCGATCCGGATGCGCCGTTGTCGCGTATCTGCCTGCTGGCCATGGATGCCCAGGGCTACCGCAACCTGACCGAACTGATTTCCCGTGGCTGGGTCGATGGCCAGCGCAATGGCCTGGTGATCATCGAGCGCCAGTGGATTGCCGAGGCCAGCGAAGGCTTGATTGCCTTGTCGGCGGCCAAGGAAGGCGACATCGGCATGGCGTTGCTCAACGGCAACCCGGATGAAGCCCAAGCCTTGCTGCGCGACTGGATGCAGATGTTCCCGCAGCGCTTCTATGTCGAAGTTCAGCGCACCAACCGCGCCGGTGACGAAGAATACCTGCATGCCGCCGTGGCCCTGGCCGACAAGCTGGACGCGCCGCTGGTAGCCACCAACGATGTGCGCTTTATCAAGCAGTCCGACTACGACGCCCACGAAACCCGCGTGTGCATCGGTGAAGGTCGGGCCCTGGACGACCCGCGGCGTTCGCGCAACTACAGTGACCAGCAGTACCTGAAAAGCCCCGAAGAAATGGCCGAGTTGTTCAGTGACCTGCCCGAGGCGATTGCCAACACGGTTGAAATCGCCAAGCGTTGCAACATCCAGGTGCAATTGGGCAAGCACTTCCTGCCGGACTTCCCGACGCCCAACGGCATGGGCATCGATGACTACCTGCGCCATGTCTCCCACGAAGGCCTGGAAGAGCGTCTGGCGGTACTGTGGCCAAAAGAAACCACGCCAAATTACGAAGAGAAGCGTCAGGTCTACCTCGACCGGCTGAAGTTCGAGCTGGATATCATCATCCAGATGGGCTTCCCCGGTTACTTCCTGATCGTTATGGACTTCATCAAGTGGGCCAAGAACAATGGTGTGCCGGTCGGCCCGGGCCGGGGTTCGGGTGCCGGCTCGCTGGTTGCCTATGTCCTGAAGATTACCGACCTCGATCCGCTGGCCTATGACCTGCTGTTCGAACGCTTCCTCAACCCGGAACGGGTCTCCATGCCCGACTTCGACGTCGACTTCTGCATGGACGGCCGCGACCGGGTCATCGAATACGTGGCCGACGCCTACGGACGCAACGCGGTGAGCCAGATCATCACCTTTGGCACCATGGCGGCCAAGGCGGTGGTGCGTGACGTCGCGCGGGTGCAGGGCAAATCCTACGGCCTGGCCGACCGCCTGTCGAAGATGATCCCCTTCGAAGTGGGCATGACCCTGGACAAAGCCTACGAGCAGGAAGAGATCCTGCGCGATTTCCTCAAGACCGACGAGGACGCCAAGGAAATCTGGGACATGGCCCTCAAGCTCGAGGGTGTCTGTCGCGGTACCGGTAAACATGCCGGTGGTGTGGTGATCGCCCCGACCAAACTCACCGACTTCTCGCCGATCGCCTGTGATGAAGAGGGCGGCGGCCTGGTCACCCAGTTCGACAAGGATGACGTCGAGGCCGCGGGCCTGGTGAAGTTCGACTTCCTCGGCCTGCGGACCCTGACCATCATCAAGTGGGCGATGGAAACCATCAACCGCGAGCAGGCCAAGCAAGGCCTGGACGACCTGAATATCGACTTCATCCCGCTGGATGACAAGAAGACCTACGAACTACTGCAAAAAGCCGAAACCACGGCGGTGTTCCAGCTTGAATCGCGGGGCATGAAGGAGCTGATCAAGAAGCTCAAGCCTGACTGCCTGGAAGACCTGATCGCACTGGTGGCGTTGTTCCGTCCCGGCCCGCTGCAATCGGGCATGGTGGATGACTTCATCAACCGCAAGCACGGTCGCGCCGAACTTGCCTACCCGCATTCGGACTACCAGTACGAAGGCCTCAAGCCGGTTCTGGCGCCGACCTACGGCATCATCCTGTACCAGGAACAGGTGATGCAGATCGCGCAGGTCATGGCTGGCTACACCCTCGGTGGTGCGGACATGCTGCGCCGGGCCATGGGTAAGAAAAAACCCGAGGAAATGGCCAAGCAACGCGGTGGTTTCATCGAAGGTTGTGCCAGCAACAATATCGATCCGGACCTTGCCGGTAACATTTTCGACCTGGTAGAGAAGTTCGCCGGTTACGGCTTCAACAAATCTCACTCCGCCGCTTACGGCCTGGTGTCCTACCAGACCGCCTGGCTCAAGACGCACCACCCGGCGCCGTTCATGGCGGCGGTACTGTCGGCGGATATGCACAACACCGACAAGGTCGTGACCTTGATCGAGGAAGTGCGCAGCATGAAGCTGCGCCTCGATGCGCCGGATGTGAATACTTCCGACTTCAAGTTCACCGTCAATAACGATGGCCGCATCGTCTATGGCCTGGGTGCGATCAAGGGCGTGGGCGAGGGGCCGGTCGAGGCCATCGTCGAAGCCCGGGCAGGCGGTCCGTTCAAGGATCTGTTCGACTTCTGCGAGCGGGTCGATCTCAAACGTATCAACAAGCGCACCCTCGACGCACTGATCCGCAGTGGCGCGCTGGACCGCCTGGGCCCGCACTTCCACGACGAGCTCAAGGCCTACCAGGCCAACATCGACCGCAATCGCGCGGTGCTGCTGGCGGCGATGGAAGAGGCGATCAAGGCTGCCGAACAGACCGCGCGCACCGCCGACAGCGGCCACGCCGACCTGTTTGGCGGGCTGTTTGTCGAAGAGGATGCCGATGTCTATGGCAATCATCGCAAGGCCCGTGAGCTGACGCTCAAAGAGCGCTTGCGCGGTGAAAAGGACACCCTGGGGCTGTACCTGACCGGTCACCCGATCGATGAGTACGAAGGCGAGATCCGCCGTTTTGCCCGTCAGCGCATCATCGATCTCAAGCCTGCGCGCGATACTCAGACCGTTGCCGGGATGATCATCGCCCTGCGCGTGATGAAGAACAAGAAGGGCGACAAGATGGGCTTCGTCACCCTCGACGACCGTTCCGGGCGCATCGAGGCGTCGCTGTTCGCCGATGCCTTCATGGCCAACCAGGCGCTGCTGCAGACCGATGCTATGGTGGTGGTGGAAGGCGAGGTCAGCAACGATGACTTCTCTGGCGGCTTGCGCCTGCGGGTCAAACGGGTGATGAGCATGGAAGATGCGCGCACCAATCTGGCTGAAAGCCTGCGCCTGAAAGTACACAGCGACGCCCTCAAGGGCGATCGGCTGAATTGGCTGGGCGAGCTGTTCAAGCGCCATCGCGGCGCCTGCCCGATCACCATGGAATACACCGGTAGCGATGCCAAGGCCATGTTGCAGTTCGGCGAAAGCTGGCGTATCGACCCTGCCGATGGCCTGATTCAGGCCCTGCGTGACCAGTTCGGACGTGAGAACGTCTTTTTGCAATATCGATGAATTTTTAATCTCGACCTGAATGCGCCTGATCCCTTAAGGTAGGGCGCCAAACGGATCAACCGGCCGGCCGCCTGGCCGTAGACCCAAGACGGATGCCTATGAACCCGAATTTTCTGGATTTCGAACAGCCGATTGCTGACCTGCAAGCCAAGATCGAAGAGCTGCGCCTGGTTGGCAATGACAACTCGCTGAACATCGGCGATGAGATTGCCCGTCTGCAAGACAAGAGCAGCACCCTGACCGAGAGCATTTTCGGCAATCTGACCAGCTGGCAGATCGCCCGCCTGGCGCGTCACCCGCGTCGCCCGTACACCCTGGACTACATCGAGCACATCTTCACCGAGTTCGACGAGCTGCACGGCGACCGTCATTTTTCCGATGACGCTGCCATCGTTGGTGGTATCGCCCGTCTGGACGACAAGCCGGTGATGGTCATCGGTCACCAGAAGGGCCGCGAAGTGCGCGAAAAGGTGCGCCGCAACTTCGGCATGCCGCGCCCTGAAGGCTACCGCAAGGCGTGCCGCCTGATGGAAATGGCCGAGCGCTTCAAAATGCCGATCCTGACCTTCATCGACACCCCGGGCGCCTACCCTGGCATCGACGCCGAGGAGCGCAACCAGAGCGAAGCGATCGCCTGGAACCTGCGGGTCATGGCACGCCTGAAAACCCCGATCATCGCCACTGTTATCGGTGAAGGCGGATCCGGTGGTGCACTGGCCATCGGTGTGTGCGACCAGTTGAACATGCTGCAGTACTCGACCTACTCGGTGATCTCGCCGGAAGGTTGCGCCTCGATCCTGTGGAAAACCGCCGAAAAGGCCCCGGATGCTGCCGAAGCCATGGGTATCACCGCCGAGCGCCTGAAAGGCCTGGGCATCGTTGACAAGATCATTGCCGAACCTCTGGGCGGCGCGCACCGTGATCCGGCGAAGATGGCCGGCAACGTTCGCGGCGAGCTGATCGAGCAACTCGACATGCTCAAGAAGTTCGACAACGACGCGCTGCTCAAGCGCCGTTACGACCGTCTGATGAGCTACGGGCTCTGATCTGACAATCGCGGGTCAAGTCGAGTCGTCGCACCGCCGCTCCCACAGTTTGCCTAGAGCTCTGTGGGAGTGGGCTTGCCCCGCGATCAAACGGGTCGACGCTGATGATTGATCTTCACACCAAGCTTGCCCCCTACCTGAACGCCCCCTCCTGGACCATCGCCCTCTCTGGCGGCCTGGACTCCACTGTTCTTCTGCACCTGCTGGCAACGCTTTCGCGTCAGCAAACCTTGCCTCCGATCCGCGCCATCCACATCCACCACGGCTTGCAAGCTGCGGCTGACGCCTGGCCGGACCATTGTCAGCGCTTGTGTGACGGTCTGGGCGTCGAACTGCAGATCATCCGGGTTGAGGTCAGCCCAGGCCCCAGCATCGAGCAGGGCGCCCGTGAGGCGCGCTACGCAGCCTTTGCCCAGGTCATGGGGGCCGGTGAAATCCTGCTGACCGGTCAGCACCGCGAAGACCAGGCCGAAACCCTGTTGTTTCGCCTGTTGCGCGGAGCCGGCCTGCGCGGCTTGAGCGCCATGCCTGCGCAGCGACCGTTAGGCCAGGGCATGCTGGTGCGGCCGTTGCTGGGCGTTTCGCGCAATGAACTGCGGCGCTACGCTCAAGCACAGCAGTTGACCTGGATCGAGGATCCATCCAATGACGACACGCAGTTCTCCCGCAATTACCTGCGCCACCAGGTTTTCCCTGTGTTGTTGCAGCGTTGGCCGCAAACGGCGCAAAACCTGGCACGCAGCGCGGAACACCTGAGTGAGGCCCAGGGCCTGCTCGATGAGCTGGCCCTTGAGGATCTGGCCCGGGCCGCAACTGCGGCACCGTTCGGCTGGCTTGGCCTGGACTTGCTTGATCTGGAGGTGCTGCGTCAGCTATCCCCGGCTCGTCAGCGCAACGCCCTGCAGCATTGGCTGGCCCAGCGCACACGCTTGCCCGATAGCCGTCACTGGGCTGGCTGGGACGCCCTGCGCGACGCGGCATCCGACGGACGGCCAGTGTGGCGCCTGACCGACGGTGAGCTGCATCGCAGCAGTGAGCGAATCTGGTGGCTGGCCGGTGATTGGCTGAGCGTTCCGAGCGGCCAGCAGCTTTGGGTTGAACCAGGTAAACCGCTGGTATTGAGCCGTAACGGCAGCGTCAGCCTCAGCGGCACGTTGCCGCAGGGGAGCTTGCATATTGCCTACCGCCAGGGTGGCGAAACCCTGGCAATCAACGGCCGTGGCCAGCGTGATCTGAAGCGCCTGCTCAACGAGTCACAGCTGCCGCCGTTTGTCCGCGCGCGCCTGCCGTTGCTGTATTGCGGCGAGCAATTGCTGGCGGTGGCCAACCTGCCGGGTTTGAGCCAGGGCGACTGGCAATTGCACTGGCATGCGCCGACGAGCGAGCAAGGTTTGAGATGAAAGGCACTTTCGGGTAGACTACGCTCCCTTCTTGATACAGCTTCTGTGGCTTCCCCGAAATCACAGCAGTTGCCGATTACCAAGCAGTTTTTTGCTGGGCGATTCTAAAAATGTTTAGCGAGCTCCTAACCGGGTATCCAAGCCCCGGTGTGACCAGACGCGGCAGTTTTTTAAGATGCACTGTGATTGACGCAGGTGATCGGGGGCTTCGGCCTTCCTTCGCTTTCCCCGGCGGCACTGACCGCTTTAACGCAGACTTCTAGGGTTTTTCATGACGCGCTACATATTCGTCACGGGCGGTGTTGTTTCTTCATTGGGGAAAGGCATTGCCTCGGCTTCATTGGCGGCCATCCTGGAGGCGCGGGGGCTCAAGGTCACCATGCTCAAGCTGGACCCGTACATCAACGTCGACCCGGGCACCATGAGCCCGTTCCAGCACGGTGAAGTGTTCGTCACCCACGACGGCGCCGAAACCGACCTGGACCTGGGCCACTACGAGCGGTTCATCCGCACGACCATGACCCAGAACAACAACTTCACCACCGGCCGTATCTACGAGCACGTGCTGCGCAAGGAGCGCCGTGGTGATTACCTGGGCGCGACCATCCAGGTCATTCCGCACATCACCGACGAGATCAAGCGCCGCATCATCAAGGGTGCTGGCGACGCCGACGTGGCCCTGGTGGAAATCGGCGGTACCGTGGGTGACATCGAGTCGCAACCGTTCCTCGAAGCTATCCGTCAGCTGCGCGTCGAAGTGGGCTCCAAGCGCGCCATGCTGATGCACCTGACCCTGGTTCCGTACATCGCCACCGCTGGCGAGACCAAGACCAAGCCGACCCAGCACTCGGTCAAGGAGCTGCGATCCATCGGCCTGCAACCTGACGTGCTGATCTGCCGCTCCGACCATCCGGTGGATGTCTCCTCGCGTCGCAAGATCGCTCTGTTCACCAACGTCGAAGAGCGTGCGGTGATCTCCCTGGAAGACGTCGACACCATCTACAAGATCCCGGCCGTATTGCACGCCCAGGGCCTGGATGACTTCGTCGTCGAGCGTTTTGGTCTGCAATGCAACGGTGCCGACCTGTCCGAGTGGGAAAAGGTCGTCGACGCCAAGCTCAACCCCGAGCACGAAGTCACCATCGCCATGGTCGGCAAGTACATGGAGCTGCTGGACGCCTACAAGTCGCTGATCGAAGCGATGAGCCATGCCGGCATCCAGAACCGCACCAAGGTCAACCTGCGCTACATCGACTCCGAAGACATCGAGAACCAGGGCACCAGCCTGCTCGAAGGCGCCGATGCAATCCTGGTCCCGGGCGGTTTCGGCCTGCGTGGCGTCGAAGGCAAGATCACTGCCGTGCAGTACGCTCGCGAGAACAAGGTCCCGTACCTGGGCATCTGCCTGGGCATGCAGGTGGCGGTCATCGAATTCGCCCGTAACGTCATGGGCTGGAAAGATGCCAACTCCACCGAGTTCGATCGCAACAGCGGCCACCCGGTCGTCGGCCTGATCACCGAGTGGGAAGACGCAACCGGCGCGGTCGAAACCCGTACCGAAGCGTCCGACCTGGGCGGCACCATGCGCCTGGGCGCCCAGGAGTGCCAGCTTTCAAGCGGCTCCAAGGTCCACGATTGCTACGCCAAGGACGTGATCGTCGAGCGTCACCGTCACCGTTACGAAGTGAACAACAACCTGCTGCCTCAGCTGGTCGACGCCGGCCTGAAGGTTTCCGGTCGTTCCGGCGACGGCGCGCTGGTCGAAGTGGTCGAGTCCCAGGATCATCCATGGTTCGTCGCTTGCCAGTTCCACCCGGAGTTCACCTCGACCCCGCGTGACGGTCATCCGCTGTTCAGCGGCTTCGTCAAGGCGGCACTGGCTCAAAAGAACAAGGCCTGATTCATGACCCAGAAGATCATTCGCGTCGGTAACATCGAGATCGCCAACGACAAGCCGTTCGTCCTGTTCGGCGGCATGAACGTGCTGGAATCCCGTGACCTGGCCATGAAGGTCTGCGAAGAGTACGTGCGGGTTACCGAAAAGCTCGGTATCCCTTACGTGTTCAAGGCCAGCTTCGACAAGGCCAACCGTTCGTCGATCAACTCCTACCGTGGCCCAGGCCTGGAAGAGGGGATGAAGATCTTCGAAGAGATCAAGAAAACCTTCAACGTGCCGCTCATCACCGACGTGCATGAGCCCGAGCAAGCTGCTGCGGTGGCCAAGGTCTGCGACATCATCCAGTTGCCGGCCTTCCTCTCGCGCCAGACCGACCTGGTGGTTGCCATGGCCAAGACCGGCGCGGTGATCAACATCAAGAAGGCGCAGTTCCTCGCACCCCAGGAGATGAAGCACATCCTGAGCAAGTGCGAAGAGGCCGGTAACGATCAGTTGATCCTCTGCGAGCGTGGTTCGAGCTTCGGTTACAACAACCTGGTCGTGGACATGCTCGGCTTCGGCATCATGAAGCAGTTCGAGTACCCGGTGTTCTTCGACGTGACCCACTCCCTGCAGATGCCGGGTGGTCGCGCCGATTCCGCCGGTGGTCGCCGTGCCCAGGTCACCGACCTGGCCAAGGCGGGCCTGAGCCAGGGCCTGGCTGGCCTGTTCCTCGAGGCGCATCCGGATCCGGACAACGCCAAGTGTGACGGTCCATGCGCCCTGCGCCTGGACAAACTGGAGCCTTTCCTGGCCCAGCTCAAGCAACTTGATGATCTGGTGAAGAGTTTTCCGACGGTAGAAACCGCGTAATCCTCGATTCTCCGGTAAAGTACCCCCCGTTCAACCTCTGACCCTCGGGTCAGGGGTCTGCTTTCGCTGGGCCTGCCTGTTTCAAATTGCCCGGCGAGCGGCAAGATTTTTCTCAGCTGCGTTGTTTTCGTCAATTCTGGAGTGCTTACAACAATGGCAAAAATCGTCGACATCAAAGGTCGTGAAGTTCTCGATTCGCGTGGTAACCCTACCGTAGAAGCGGACGTGCTGCTCGACAACGGCATCATCGGCAGCGCCTGCGCGCCGTCCGGTGCTTCCACTGGCTCGCGCGAAGCGCTGGAGCTGCGTGATGGCGACAAGAGCCGTTACATGGGCAAGGGCGTGCTGAAGGCAGTTGCCAACATCAACGGCCCGATCCGTGACCTGCTGCTGGGCAAGGATCCGGTTGACCAGAAAGCCCTCGACCTCGCCATGATCAAGCTGGACGGTACCGAGAACAAGGCTACCCTGGGCGCCAACGCCATTCTCGCCGTGTCTCTGGCTGCTGCCAAGGCTGCTGCCCAGGATCAGGACCTGCCGCTGTACGCGCACATCGCCAACCTCAACGGCACCCCAGGTCAGTACTCGATGCCGGTTCCGATGATGAACATCATCAACGGCGGCGAGCACGCCGACAACAACGTCGACATCCAGGAGTTCATGGTCCAGCCGGTTGGCGCCAAGACCTTCTCCGATGGCCTGCGCATGGGCACCGAGATTTTCCATCACCTCAAGGCTGTGCTGAAGGCCCGTGGCCTGAACACTGCTGTGGGTGACGAAGGTGGCTTCGCGCCGAACCTGGCTTCCAACGAAGACGCCCTGGGCGCCATCGCTGAAGCTGTGGCCAACGCAGGCTACAAACTGGGCACCGACGTGACCCTGGCTCTGGACTGCGCCGCCAGCGAGTTCTACGAAGACGGTAAATACAACCTGTCCGGCGAAGGCAAATCCTTCGACGCTGAAGGTTTTGCCGAGTACCTCAAAGGCCTGACCGAGCGTTTCCCGATCATCTCGATCGAAGACGGCCTGGACGAGTCCGACTGGGCTGGCTGGAAGATCCTGACCGACAAGATCGGCGAGAAGGTGCAGCTGGTCGGTGACGACCTGTTCGTGACCAACACCAAGATCCTCAAAGAAGGCATCGACAAGAACATCGGCAACTCGATCCTGATCAAGTTCAACCAGATCGGCTCGCTGACCGAAACCCTGGAAGCCATCCAGATGGCCAAGGCTGCCGGTTACACCGCGGTAATCTCGCACCGTTCGGGCGAAACCGAAGACTCGACCATTGCCGACCTGGCCGTGGGTACTGCTGCTGGCCAGATCAAGACTGGTTCGCTGTGCCGTTCCGACCGCGTCTCCAAGTACAACCAGCTGCTGCGTATCGAAGAGCAACTGGGCAGCAAGGCTGTGTACCGTGGCCGTGCCGAGTTTCGCGGCTAAGCAAGAGATGGTAAAAAGACAGCAGCAAAGCGGCGCCGAGCGGTCATACTGATCGTTCGTAAGCCCCTGCCGCAGGTGTCTGAACACAAAGCCTGGCTTCGGCCAGGCTTCGTGCCATCAGCGACCTGCAGATGTGGCGGTCTTTTCCACTGGATACCCTGATGCGCAGTCCTTATTGGTTGTTCCTCGTCTTGCTCCTGCTGCTCGGTGGCCTGCAGTATCGTCTGTGGGTGGGCAACGGCAGCCTGGCCCAGGTCACCGAACTCAAGCAACAGATCGCTGACCAGCACGCTGAAAACGAGCGTCTGCTGGAGCGTAACCGCGTGCTTGACGCCGAAGTGCTGGAGTTGAAGAAAGGTATGGAAACCGTTGAAGAACGGGCTCGCCACGAACTGGGTATGGTCAAGGAGGGTGAAACCCTCTACCAGCTTGCCCAATGAGCCAGACCTTGCCGGCCTTCTGGGCCGTGATTCCTGCCGCGGGCGTCGGTGCCCGCATGGCTGCCGACCGTCCCAAGCAGTACCTGCAACTGGGTGGGCAGACCATTCTCGAGCATAGCCTCGACTGTTTTCTTGATCACCCCTGTGTCAAAGGGGTGGTGGTCAGCGTTGCCGCTGACGATCCTTACTGGCCCGGTTTGCGCTGCGCCAGCGATACACGCATTCAACGCGCCGAAGGTGGCCGTGAGCGCGCAGGCTCCGTGCTCAATGCCCTGTTGCTGCTGCACGCCCAGGGCGCGGCAGACAACGACTGGGTGCTGGTGCACGACGCCGCCCGGCCGAACCTGGCACGCAGTGACCTTGACCGCCTGCTGGCCGAGCTTGCCGATGATCCGGTCGGCGGGCTGCTGGCGGTACCGGCGCGCGATACCCTCAAGCGCGCCGATGCCAATGGCCGGGTGAGCGCCACCATTGACCGTAGCACAGTGTGGCAAGCCTACACCCCGCAGATGTTCCGCCTTGGCGCCCTGCACCGGGCTCTGGCCGACAGCCTGGTGGCCGATGTGGCGATTACCGACGAGTCTTCGGCCATTGAATGGGCGGGGCAGGCGCCACGGCTGATCGAAGGGCGCAGCGACAACATCAAGGTCACCCGCCCGGAAGATCTGGAGTGGCTGCGCCAGCGTTGGGCCAAACGCTGATTGCAGTGCAAGCCCGCCCCATAGAATCACTAGTGGCCTGTACGGGCCACTGGCGACACCCCTTTTCAAGTAGGAATGGCTTCCTCCTTCTTGCGCTCAATACCTTACGATAATGTCGCTACTTTTCGGACGCTGAAACTAGTGCTTGCCCGTACCTCCCTCTGAGCAGTTGCGGACGCATGGCTGATGGCCGGTGATGAGGGATGTTATGGATAAAATGGTAGGTACTGCAGCGCATTCGATGCGGACAATCGGGTTGCTGCCTGAGCCCGAAGCCAGGCCAGTGTCGTTAACCTCGTTCTTTAATGATCGTGATGTTATTGAGTTCCAGGCTGTGCAGGCAGAATTGGCAGATGATGAGTCGACGATGGGCGGGGCCAGAACAAAAGATGTGATATTCGATTCGGAAGAAAAGCTGAGGCAGGTCGATTACAAGGTCAAGGGCGGCAGTCTCTACCGCGCTCATCATTCTTCAGAAAATGATGTCAATGAACGAGGGGTGTTAAGAAATACGTCCGGTGATGATGCGGAAAGCTTCGATGATTATCTTGTAAAACTCTTTCAACATACAGCTGGGCACGGTAGTCATGGCGCAGTTATGTCGTTTAGTTCAGAGGCCACCAACGCGAAGGGTTTTTTATCTGATAATAAGGTGCTGGTAGAAGTAGCGGTTGACGTTTCCAAGCCAGAATTTATTTCAGTCCCGCAACTCATCTTGCAGCATGCAGGGCGCCTGCTAAGCAGTGGCAAACTGGAAAAGTGCACGCTGTTAACGGCCATGGATCAGTTGAACAATAATGAGCATGAATTTTTCTGTATAGGGAAGCATGAAGGCTATCAATGGGGCGAGATTCCACCCTTAAGGTCAAGTACAGTCAACTCTGATGAGAAGCCGAACGTCATACCAGGAAAAACACAAAGCCGCCATCCGTCATCAGTCGTCTCTGCAGTCCTGATGCCCGGGCTTCCAAATCCAGGCAACAACGTGACCTGGTTACTGAACACCATCAACGACCCCTCAGCCTGGCGCGACGACCGTTTTGCTGCTGTGCCCTCTCTGATTTCGCTGGCCCCGCTGTTTCACGACAGCGGGAGCTTCGTGGTGATCACCGATGCGCAAGGTCGGTTAATGTCCGACCCCATCGATCCATTGGGGCAGATGATCTGCGTAGACACGCTGCTGCGCATTCCGGATGGCCGAACGCCTATTGTTCTTGAGTTTGTGAATGCATCCGACCGTGAAAATACCGGCAATCGCAATCATTACAATCGCCTGAGTCCGGGGAGTGAAGGTTCATTTTCCTTCAAAAGCAGTGAAACAGGCATATACCTTGACAGGGGCCAGACCCGTGTCGTGAATATTGCCCCTAGCGGGCTCTGCTTCACGGATGCCTTGGCTGACGGTTTAAACGTTAGCGGCCAGGCGCTGAGGGATGATTTTGTCCGAGCGCTGTCCTCGGCAGACAGAGCCGTGCTCGAGGATGCAGAGGCCCGCCTGGGTTTGGCATCGATTCCGGATACCGCGCCACAGGCATCAGTGGTGATCGGCCCTGACACTACGAAGAACATAGTTAGTGCGGCGCCAGGCTCGTCACTAAAGCCGGGCGTCGAGGCCGGGAGTGGGCAGCCGGAAGGGCTGATGGCGATGCTGCAGAGTCTGGACGCCCAGCAGCCAGACGTTCAGTTCAGGGCATTGGCGCAAACCAAGCTTTTGCGTCGCCTGTTAAGTTCGTGTCTGAAACAGCCCTCCTACTGCTCGCGTACTGAACCCAGTGCGCCACTGGCGTTCGCCCTGCAACGCATGTCTCATTTAATTGCCAATGCCCCCGTCGGCGAGAGGGCAGGTATGGCCAGGGGGGCTCTCGAGTCGCTGTTTGAAACTTCGGATACGCTGGCAGTAGCAATTGCCAGGCAGCATCAGCACCCCGCTCAGGAAAAAGCGGTGTTGGCTATGATCAACTTGGTAAACAGCTGCGCATGGGCCCTGCCTGGAGAGCAGGGAAGAATTGCCACGTTGTTGGGTATGACCAAAAAGCCTGGCGGCCTGAGCCGTCTGTTGGGACGGCAAACGGACACTGGAGTAGCCTTTGCCCTGAATATGAGAGGAAACAACGGGCCCGGCGCAGATGCCAGAATCAAGTTCGACAACCTTAAAGTGCAATTGCGTGAAGCGATTAAATCACCGGATTTCAAGATCAAACTTGCTCCATCAATAACAGATCCAGCATCGTTAGGTCTCGACTGGCTCGAAAGCCGTACCGCTGAGGATCGCAAGCCGCAGGTAGGTGTTGTGATCTCCCCAATACGTGAGGCCGTCACGCGGGAGCATGAGCGAAAGATGCGCAATGCACGCCTTGACCGGGAAAGTGCGCAAAGTCTTGCTCGGTTTGGGCACGGGTTAGAAGAGGCCACAGAGCAGCGTAGACAGCGCAAAGCGCAAGATGCCGCGGTACCAAGTTCGGAGTTTCTCGCCAATGTCGCGGCAGATGAACGACGCAAGGCTGAACAGCTGCAGCACAATGCACAAGCAGCGGCGTTCAACATGCAGAGTTATGAGCGGGCTACCCTGTCGAGGCAAGCAGCGCAATTGGAGGCTCACAAACGCGCTATTGCAGCCGGGCCAACGAACAGTCAGATCGATGGTATACCTACGTCAGCCCTGAGAGCAGTTGCAGGGCAGCAGCATGGGCGAGCGATTTCAGATTCGGCCTTCAAGCGGCCACTCTCGACCATGGTCCCCGCTTCCCGTCAGCCAAATGCAGGTGTGGGCACGTTGACGCAGGTGCAAGTGACGGGGCCATCCCCAAAGCATGGATCTCATCATGCATTTCCGGTTCGTGGACTGGATGGAAAACAGCAAACCCTTACAGCGGCCGGACCCATCAGTAGCCCGCAGTTCAAACCTTTCACTCAAGGGCAATTGACCTTCATGCAAAGTGTGCCGCCATCGACGTCCTTACGAAAGGAGCCGATATTAGCGGGTATGGGCTCAGGGGCAACGGGCGTCAAAGCCACCTTGGTCATAGCTGAAGGTGTGGGCAGCTTTTCCGCGCCTCGCATGTCGGTGACTCAGTCTGGCGGCAGGGTAGATGAGTATCGGCAAACGCCTCTAGCGGTCACTGCGCGTAGTGCTCAAGTAACCCCTCCTTCAGATAGGTAACCAGCCGCCGCACTTTCGGTGACAAGTGTCG
Source organism: Pseudomonas tructae (assembly GCF_004214895.1). Classification (NCBI taxonomy): domain Bacteria; kingdom Pseudomonadati; phylum Pseudomonadota; class Gammaproteobacteria; order Pseudomonadales; family Pseudomonadaceae; genus Pseudomonas; species Pseudomonas tructae. The sequence goes on from NZ_CP035952.1 coordinate 1,654,289, forward strand.
CTGCTGCGGATACAGGGCCCACACCGCTGTGTTTGGCGGCTGATGGGCCTCGAGCAGCGACACCAACTCGCCACCTTGCAGGTGTTCGCGCACGTAATAGTCCGGTAACTGGCACAGCCCCATTCCCTGCAACGCCGCATCCAGCACCGCCTGGCCGCTGTTGCAGCGCCAGTTGCCTTGTACCCGCTGGTTGATTTCCCGCCCGTCCTGTTGCAAAGCCCAGCTGTCAGAACTGCCGATCAGGCAATTGTGCCGCGCCAGCTCCGAAAGGCTATGGGGCCGGCCGTAGCGTTCCAGATACGCCGGTGACGCACACAGGTACATGCGCCGTGGCGCCAGGCGCGTGGCCACTAGCCGCGAGTCTTGCAGGCGGCCCAGGCGAATCGCCAGGTCCATGCCCTCATGCAGCAGGTCCAGGGTGCGGTTGCTCAGTTCGATATCCACCCGCAATTGTGGATACGCCGCCATGAAGCGTGTCACCAGCGGGACGATGAAGCGCTCGCCATAGGCCACGGCGCAGGTCATGCGCAGCAGGCCCTTGGGTTCGCCGGTCAAGTCACCCATGGCGCGCAAGGCTTCTTCGCGGCCATCTTGCAGGCGTTGGCAGTGTTGCAGGAAGGTCTGCCCGGCTTCGCTCAGGGTGACCCGCCGGGTGCTGCGGTACAGCAGGCGGGTTTGCAGGCGCTCTTCCAGGCGGGCGATCTGCCGGCTGACATGGGACGAGGAGACCCCTAACCGTTCGGCAGCAGCGGTGAACTGGCCTGCCTCGGCCACGGCGACGAATTCGTCGATGCCTTCCCAGCGATTGCTCATTGATTATCCCTGTACGGCAATAATGTTTTGTCTTTGTCTGGATTATTCATCAAATATCGATGAATTACACTGCCAGCCTGAACTGTCCCTTTGCTGGAGAAGATTGATGATCAAGTCCCGTGCCGCCGTTGCCTTCGAGGCCAAGAAACCGCTGGAGATCGTCGAGGTCGACGTGGCCATGCCCAAGGCTGGCGAGGTGCTGTTGCGCGTGGTCGCCAGCGGCGTTTGCCATACCGATGCCTACACCTTGTCCGGTGCCGACCCCGAAGGCATCTTCCCGTCGATCCTCGGCCATGAAGGCGGCGCCATCGTTGAGGCCATTGGTGAAGGCGTGACCTCGGTTGCCGTTGGCGATCACGTAATCCCGCTGTACACCCCCGAATGCGGTCAGTGCAAATTCTGTCGCTCCGGCAAGACCAACCTGTGCCAGGCCATCCGTGCCACCCAGGGCAAGGGCCTGATGCCCGATGGCACTACGCGCTTTTCCTACAAAGGCCAGCAACTGTTCCACTACATGGGAACCTCGACCTTTTCCGAGTACACCGTGCTGCCGGAAATCTCCGTGGCCAAGATCCAGAAAGAAGCGCCGCTGGAGAAGGTCTGCCTGCTCGGTTGCGGCGTGACCACCGGTATCGGCGCGGTGCTCAACACCGCCAAGGTCAAGCCGGGTGACACCGTGGCCATCTTCGGCCTTGGTGGCATCGGCTTGTCGGCGATTATTGGTGCAGTCAAGGCCAAGGCTTCGCGGATCATTGCCGTGGATATCAACCCGAGCAAGTTCGAGATTGCCAAGCAACTGGGCGCCACCGATTGCGTCAATCCGAAAGACTACGACCGTCCAATCCAGGAAGTCATCGTCGACCTCACCGATGGCGGCGTCGACTTCTCCTTCGAGTGCGTGGGTAACGTGCAACTGATGCGTGCGGCGCTGGAATGCTGCCACAAGGGCTGGGGCGAGTCGGTGATCATCGGCGTTGCCGGCGCCGGTCAGGAAATTGCCACCCGTCCTTTCCAGTTGGTGACCGGACGGGTCTGGCGTGGTTCTGCCTTCGGTGGCGTACGTGGCCGCAGCGAACTGCCAAGCTACGTGGAAATGTCGGAAAAAGGCGAAATCCCGCTGGATACCTTCATCACCCATACCATGGGCCTGGAAGACATCAATAAGGCGTTCGACCTGATGCACGAAGGCAAGAGCATTCGCAGCGTCATCCACTTCTGAGGTCTGCCATGAGCCTGGAAAACATCTCCTGTCAGAAAAGCTTTGGCGGCTGGCATAAGCGCTACCGCCATCGCTCCCAGGTGCTCGGTTGCGACATGGTGTTTGCCGTATACCTGCCTCCGCAGGCCGAGCAGGGCGGCACGTTGCCAGTGCTGTACTGGCTGAGCGGCCTGACCTGTACCGATGAAAACTTCATGCAAAAGGCCGGCGCGCACAAGCTTGCGGCCGAGCTTGGCCTGATCATCGTCGCCCCCGACACCAGCCCGCGCGGCCCGCAGGTGCCGGTTGACCCGGAAGGCGCCTGGGACTTCGGTCTGGGTGCCGGGTTCTACCTCAATGCCAGCGAGCAACCCTGGGCCCAGCATTACCGCATGCACGACTATGTGGTGAATGAGTTGCCGGCCCTGGTCGAGGCGCATTTCCCGGCCTCCGATCAGCGCGGTATCAGTGGTCATTCCATGGGCGGCCATGGCGCGCTGGTCTGCGCCTTGCGCAATCCCGGGCGCTATCGTTCGGTGTCGGCGTTTGCGCCGATCAGCAACCCGATGGATTGCCCCTGGGGGCAGAAGGCATTCAGCCGTTACCTGGGCGAGGACCGGGCACGCTGGCGCGAGTGGGATGCCAGTGTGTTGCTTGCGCAGGCGAGTGAACGCTTGCCGTTGCTGGTCGACCAGGGAGATCGCGATGACTTTCTCGATAACCAGCTCAAGCCACAGACGCTCGAGCAGGCGGCTAAAGCGGCGGGCTATCCGTTGACCTTGCGGTTGCAGCCGGGCTATGACCACAGCTATTACTTCATCGCCAGCTTCATCGACGACCACTTGCGTCATCATGCCGCAGCGCTGACAGGCGAGGGTAACTGATCCTACAAATCAAGCCCAAGCGCCGGCAAAGCAGGTAGAATCACGCCCTGACTCAATCAGGGCGTTTTTTTATGCGTATTGGCCACGGCTACGATGTGCACCGCTTCGCGGAAGGCGATTTCATCACCTTGGGTGGGGTGCGCATTGCGCACAAGTTCGGGCTGCTGGCTCATTCCGATGGCGACGTCGTGTTGCACGCCCTGAGCGATGCCCTGCTCGGCGCAGCCGCACTGGGTGACATCGGCAAGCACTTTCCCGACACCGATCCGCAGTTCAAGGGGGTCGACAGCCGTGTGCTTTTGCGCCATATCGTGCAGATCGTTCAGGCCAAGGGCTGGAAAGTCGGCAACGTTGACGCCACCATCGTTGCCCAGGCGCCGAAGATGGCCCCGCATATCGACACCATGCGCCAGTTGATCGCGCAAGACCTGCAGGTCGAGCTGGACCAGGTCAACGTCAAGGCCACCACCACCGAAAAGCTCGGTTTTACCGGGCGTGAGGAAGGCATTGCCGTTCACGCCGTTGCCCTGTTGCTACCGGCATGACCGAACTCGAACTGCTGGGCCCGCGGGCAGCGGGCGAAGCGCTGGGCAGCGCAATTCTCAAGGCCACCGCTGAAGACTTCCAGGTCGACGAAGTACTCGATATACCCCTGAGCGGGACCGGTGAGCACTTGTGGCTGTGGGTCGAAAAGCGCGACCTCAATACCGAAGAGGCGGCCCGCCGACTGGCCCGCGCCGCTGGCGTGCCGCTGCGCAGCATCAGCTACGCCGGCCTCAAGGACCGTCAGGCCCTGACCCGTCAGTGGTTCAGCCTGCACCTGCCGGGCAAGGCCGACCCAGACCTGAGCGCTGCGCAAAACGAAACCCTGAGCATCCTCAAACAGACCCGCCACTCGCGCAAATTGCAGCGGGGTGCGCATTCGGCCAATGGTTTTACCTTGCGCCTGACGGGCCTTAAGGCCGAGCACGCGGCGCTGGATGCACGGCTTGAGCAGATCCGCAGCCAGGGCGTGCCGAACTATTTTGGTACCCAGCGCTTCGGCCACGGCGGCGGCAACGTCCACGATGCCCGCGAATGGGCTGGCCGGCAGGCGCTACCTGAGCAGCGTAACGTGCGCTCACGGCTGCTTTCCAGCGCCCGCAGCTACCTGTTCAACCAGGTGTTGGCTCAACGTGTGGCCGACGGCAGTTGGCAACAGGCGCAGGTTGGCGATCTGCTGGCGTTCACCGACAGCCGCAGCTTTTTTCCGGCGGGCGAGGCCGAATGCTCCGATCCACGCCTGGCGATTCTTGACTTGCACCCCACCGGCCCGCTGTGGGGCGAGGGCCAGTCCGGCGCCACAGGCGTTGCCGGTGAACTCGAGCAAAGCATCGGTCAACAGCACTCAGCGTTGTGCCAATGGCTGGCGCGGGCGGGCATGAGTCACGAACGGCGCATCCTGCGACTGCCCATTGGCGGTCTGACGTGGCATTATCCCGAGCCTGATATCCTGCAACTGGAATTCGTCCTTCCGGCCGGATGCTTCGCCACCGTGGTGGTGCGCGAGCTTGTTGATCTGGTGCCGGTAGGGCAGACGGACAGCCCATGCGTATTCTGATTTCGAACGACGACGGGGTTACCGCACCCGGTCTTGCCGCGCTGCATGCCGCGCTGGCGGATTATGCCGAGTGTGTGGTGATCGCCCCGGACCAGGACAAGAGCGGCGCCAGCAGTTCGCTGACGCTCGACCGGCCGTTGTGCCCGCAGACCCTGGACAACGGCTTTATCAGCCTCAACGGCACGCCGACCGATTGCGTCCACCTGGGCCTCAACGGCCTGTTGGAGACCACCCCGGACATGGTGGTGTCGGGCATCAACCTGGGCGCCAACCTGGGCGATGACGTGCTGTATTCCGGCACGGTGGCGGCGGCGCTGGAAGGGCGTTTTCTTGGCGGCACCTCGTTTGCCTTCTCGTTGTTGTCGCGCCTGCCGGACAACCTGCCGACGGCGGCCTATTTCGCCCGTAAACTGGTCGAGGCCCACGCCAGCCTCGAACTGCCGCCGCGCACCGTGCTCAACGTCAACATTCCCAACCTGCCGCTGGAGCACATCCGTGGCATCCAGTTGACCCGCCTGGGGCACCGCGCACGCGCGGCGGCGCCGACCAAGGTGGTCAACCCGCGGGGCAAGGAAGGTTACTGGATCGCGGTTGCCGGCGATGCCGAAGACGGCGGCCCGGGTACCGACTTTCATGCAGTGATGCAGGGCTATGTCTCGATCACCCCGCTGCAACTGGACCGGACCTTCAACGATGCCTTCGAGCGCCTCGACGGCTGGCTGGAGGGGTTACTCTGATGCGCGAGCAGGACGATCTGATGCGCCATGGTATCGGTTTTACCTCTGAGCGAACCCGCGAGCGGCTGATCAAGCGTCTGATCGAGGAAGGGGTGTCGAACCCCAAGGTGCTCGACGTACTGCGTCGCACGCCACGCCACCTGTTCGTCGACGAGGCCTTGGCGCACCGCGCCTATGAAGACACCGCGCTGCCGATTGGCAACAACCAGACGATCTCCCAGCCGTTCATGGTCGCGCACATGAGTGAGTTGCTGCTTGAAGCAGGGCCGCTGGACAAGGTGCTGGAGATCGGTACCGGTTCGGGTTACCAGACAGCGATCCTGGCGCAACTGGTCGAGCGGGTGTTTTCCGTGGAACGCATCAAGGTCCTGCAGGATCGCGCCAAGGAGCGCCTGACCGCGCTCAATCTGCGCAACGTGGTGTTCCGTTGGGGTGATGGTTGCGAAGGCTGGCCGGCGCTGGCGCCCTACAATGGCATCATCGTCACCGCCGTGGCGCCCGAGGTGCCCCAGGCCTTGCTCGACCAGCTCGCCCCGGGCGGGCGCATGGTCATCCCGGTCGGGCCGACCGGCGAGACCCAGCAACTGATGCTGATCGTTCGCGAAGAGCACGGCTTCTCGCGTCGGGTGCTGGGTGCGGTACGTTTCGTGCCATTGCTCACCGGGCCACTGGCCTGACCTGGATTATTTTCGCCCCGGGCGAATTCCTGCGGCATTGCCCTGTCTATCTGGCGGGCTACCATAGTCTGTTGCAGATCACGTTTGGCAATGCCTGACGTTCGCAGGGCGGCGCGCTCGGGTATAATTGCAACAATATTGCATTTTTGGCATCGGTCACCATTAGAGGGAGCGGCGGGTGGGTCACACAATCATTCGGCAGCGCAAAGGTCTATCGAACTTCAAGCTTCTGCTGATTGCAATGGCTGTAGGCACGCTGGTGACGGGGTGCTCGAGCACGTCCTCGAACAGTGTCCGGGTGGTCGATCGCAACAACGCAGCCCCCAAGCGCCCGGTGGTCACTACCGGCCAGTACGTGGTGCGTCCGGGCGACACGTTGTTCTCCATTGCCTTTCGCTATGGTTGGGACTACAAGGCCCTGGCTGCCCGTAACAGCATTGCCCCGCCGTACACCATCCGTCCCGGCCAGGCGATCCGTTTTGACGGGCGCTCAAACGCTCCGGCTACAACAGGGACTACCACGGTCGTCACCAGTACGCCGTCATCCTCGAGCAAGACCACTGTCTTCAAGCGTCCGCTGGACAGTTCTGGCAAGCCGGTCGCGCCCCCTGCGACCGCGCCCGCAAACACACCAAACACCCCGCCAGTTGCCCCGGTGGTAGCTACCACCGCACCCGTTCAAGTGCCCCCGGCAGGGCGTTCCACGGCCGGCTGGGCCTGGCCGGCCAATGGTGTGCTCATTGGTAAATTTGCTTCAAACGGTAGTTTGAATAAAGGCATTGATATCGCCGGTGATTTGGGACAGCCTGTTTTTGCTGCATCTGATGGTTCAGTTGTCTACGCCGGGAGTGGCTTGCGGGGCTACGGCGAGCTGGTAATCATCAAGCACAACGATACCTACGTCAGTGCCTACGGCCACAACCGCAGGCTTTTGGTTCGGGAGGGACAGCAGGTCAAGGTAGGGCAGACAATTGCCGAAATGGGGTCCACGGGTACTGACCGGGTGAAGCTTCATTTTGAAATTCGCCGCCAGGGCAAACCTGTCGATCCGCTGCAATTCCTGCCACGTCGTTGATTGCTAGGCCCGGCCTGTTCCTCGCGTAGAGGGGACAGGCTCCAGCGCTGCCAAGGATTAAGGCGTCGCTCGAGTCTGAGTTCGAACTCAGCAAAGGACTATAACAATGGCTCTCAGTAAAGAAGTGCCGGAGTTTGACATCGACGATGAGGTTCTCCTGATGGAGACCGGCATTGTTTTGGAAACGGATGTGATGTCAGACGAACCTGCTGTATCTACGGTTCGGACCAAGGCTAAACAGGGCTCAACGCTCAAGCAGCACAAGTACATCGACTACACCCGTGCACTTGATGCGACCCAGCTTTACCTCAATGAAATCGGCTTTTCGCCTTTGCTGTCACCGGAAGAGGAAGTTCACTTTGCGCGCCTGTCGCAACGTGGCGACCCCGCCGGGCGCAAGCGCATGATCGAAAGCAACCTGCGCCTGGTGGTTAAAATCGCCCGGCGTTATGTCAACCGGGGGCTTTCGCTGCTCGACCTGATCGAGGAGGGCAACCTTGGCCTGATTCGTGCGGTCGAAAAGTTCGATCCCGAACGCGGCTTTCGGTTCTCTACCTACGCCACCTGGTGGATCCGTCAGACCATCGAACGGGCGATCATGAACCAGACCCGGACGATTCGCCTGCCCATTCACGTGGTCAAGGAGCTTAACGTCTATCTGCGCGCAGCCCGCGAACTGACCCAGAAGCTCGATCACGAACCGTCCCCGGAAGAGATTGCCAGCCTGCTGGAAAAACCCGTCGGCGAGGTCAAGCGCATGCTTGGGCTCAACGAGCGGGTATCCTCGGTAGATGTGTCCCTGGGGCCGGATTCGGACAAGACCCTGCTCGATACCCTCACCGATGATCGTCCCACCGATCCGTGTGAGCTGCTTCAGGATGACGACCTGTCGCAAAGCATCGACCAATGGCTCAGCGAGCTGACCGACAAGCAGCGTGAGGTGGTGATTCGCCGCTTTGGCTTGCGCGGCCACGAGAGCAGTACCTTGGAGGATGTCGGCCTGGAAATCGGCCTCACCCGCGAGCGGGTACGGCAAATTCAGGTGGAGGGGCTCAAGCGTCTGCGTGAGATCCTCGAAAAGAATGGCCTGTCCAGCGAGTCGCTGTTTCAGTAGGAACTGCGGTAGTGCTGTGAAGAGCGCCCCGACTTGTCGGGGCGTTTTTGTTTCTGGCTGCGCTGAAGGCTCCGAGAACCTTTTCCCCAGGGGGATGATGAAACATCCGGGTTTGGGCGCGATCTGACGGCAATGTTGGTACTGTTCTAGTTCATGTAAGTCATTGCTTACATGTGATGTAAGCCTTAGCTGTACACTTTAGTAAATCGTTGTCGTTTTTAGTGTACGTTTTTATATAACTATCTGATTAATATAAGTTTTTTTGTTTGTGACAGTTATGTTTCCGCAGCTTTTTGAGAGCTTTGTGCAGTTGTGAGGAATCTAGGAAACGCTAATATTTGTCCTGTGTCTACGGACTGACACAGGCTTTCAAGGATGGAGGCCAAGGACATCGCAGGATGCGATTCATCAGGATGATGAAAGGGAACAAAGGGACTACGGAAAAAATGTGGGCGGGTTAAACCGCCCCTTTTTTTTGCCTGCGCAAAACATGAAAAAAGGCCCTCGAAGGGCCTTTTTTGTTGATCGGGGCGCCTTAGCGCTCCAGATCGGCGATCTTGCCGGTCTTGCCATCCCACTCGGCGGCGTCTGGCAGCGAATCTTTCTTTTCGGTGATGTTCGGCCAGATTTCCGCAAGCTCGGCATTGAGCTCGATGAAGTTCTCCATGCCGGCCGGCACTTCGTCTTCCGAGAAAATGGCGACGGCGGGGCATTCAGGCTCGCACAGTGCACAGTCGATGCACTCGTCCGGGTGAATGACCAGGAAGTTCGGGCCTTCGTAGAAGCAGTCCACCGGACAGACTTCTACGCAGTCGGTGTACTTGCACTTGATGCAGTTGTCGGTGACGACGAAGGTCATTTCTAATTCTCTCCTCAGGCGACGGCAGCGGTACCCTTCCAGACAGGGCCGCTCGGTTTGGATGTTCGGCTGCAGGCCAGGCTAGTAACCTGCAGCGCCACCAAACCGCGCGGGATTCTATCAGCTTGTACGGGCCCGCGTTATAACAGAGTCTTTAGTGTATAGAGCATTTCGATAGCTTGACGCGGCGTCATGTTGTCCAGGTCCAGCTTTCCGAGCTTCTCGATGGCCGGATGCGGCAGGCTGGCAAACAGGTCGCTTTGGTGCGGTACCGCAGGTGCACCTTGATGCTGCTGCACAGGCATTTCATGGGGTAGGCTGGCGGTTTCCAGACGGCCCAGGTGCTCACGGGCACGCTGGATGACCGGCGACGGCACGCCAGCCAGTTGGGCTACCGCCAGGCCGTAGCTCTGGCTGGCAGGCCCTGGCAGCACGTGGTGCAGGAACACGATCCGCTCGTTGTGCTCGGTGGCGTTCAGGTGCACGTTGGCTACCAGCGGCTCGTTCTCGGGCAGAACCGTCAGCTCGAAGTAATGGGTGGCGAACAGAGTATAGGCACGCAGTTGCGCCAGGCGCTCGGCGGCAGCCCAGGCCAGCGACAGGCCGTCGAAGGTACTGGTGCCGCGGCCGACTTCGTCCATCAGCACCAGGCTGCGCTCGGTGGCGTTGTGCAGGATGTTGGCGGTTTCGCTCATCTCGACCATGAAGGTCGAACGCCCACCGGCCAGATCGTCGCTGGAGCCGATGCGGGTGAAGATGCGATCGACCAGCGACAGCTCGCAGGCGGCGGCCGGGACAAAACTGCCGATATGCGCCATCAGTACGATCAATGCGGTCTGGCGCATGTAGGTGGATTTACCGCCCATGTTCGGGCCGGTAATCACCAGCATCCGGGTGTTGTCATCCAGTGCCAGGTCGTTGGCCACGAACGGCGTGGTCAACACCTGCTCGACCACCGGGTGACGGCCCTGGGTGATGCGCATGCACGGCTCGTCGACAAAGCTTGGGCAGTTCAGGTCCAGGTTCAGCGCGCGCTCGGCCAGGTTGCTCAGCACGTCCAGCTCGGCCAGGGCCGCAGCGGTATCCTGCAGCGGCGGCAGATGGCCGATCAGATTTTCGAGCAAGGCATCGTAGAGCATCTTCTCACGGGCAAGCGCGCGGCTCTTGGCCGACAGCGCCTTGTCCTCGAAGGTTTTCAGCTCCGGGGTGATGAAGCGCTCGGCGCCCTTGAGGGTCTGGCGCCGGATATAGTCAGCGGGCGCCTGTTCAGCCTGCTTGCTCGGCAGCTCGATGAAATAGCCGTGCACCCGGTTGTAGCCGACCTTGAGGTTGGCCAGGCCCGTGCGGGCTTTCTCTCGGGCTTCCAGGTCGATCAGGAACTGGCCTGCGTTCTCGCTCATGGCCAGCAACTCGTCGAGCTCGCTGTCGTAGCCGGTCTTGAGCACACCGCCGTCACGGATCACCGCGGGAGGGTTGTCGATGATGGCTTTGGCCAGCAGGTCGGCCAGCTCCGGGTAGGTGCCAGCAATGGCCGCCAGGCGCGCCAGGTGCGGCGCCTCGAGCTCGGCCATGGCGTTCTGCAGTTCCGGCAGGGCGCCGAGGGCATCGCGCAGGCGCGCCAGGTCGCGGGGACGGGCGTTACGCAGGCCGATACGGGCGAGAATCCGCTCGATGTCGCCGATTTCCTTGAGCTGGGGTTGCAGCTTTTCGAAACGATAGCCATCGAGCAGGCAACGAATCGATCCCTGACGTGCCTGCAGGACTTTCAGGTCACGCAGCGGGCGGTTCAGCCAGCGGGTCAGCAGACGGCTGCCCATGGCGGTCTGGCAGCGGTCGATGACCGACTGCAGGGTGTTGTCACGGCCACCGGCCAGGTTCACGTCCAGCTCGAGGTTGCGACGGCTGGCACCATCGAGCACCACGGTGTCGTCCAGGCGCTCATGCTTGAGGCTGCGCAGGTGCGGCAGGGCGGTGCGCTGGGTTTCCTTGGCATAGCCGAGCAGGCAGCCGGCGGCGCCGATGGCCAGGGTCAGCTTCTCGCAGCCAAAACCCTTGAGGTCCTGGGTAGCGAACTGCTGACAAAGACTTTTACGTGCCGAGTCACGGTCAAAATCCCACGGCGCACGGCGACGTGCACCACGGCGTTTTTCCGCAGGCAGGCCCTGGGGCCAGTCGTCCGGGATCAGCAGCTCGACCGGATTGATCCGCTCAAGTTCCGCCAGCAGGTTTTCCCAGCCCTTGATCTCCAGCACGCTGAAGTTGCCGCTGGTGATATCCAGCACGGCCAGGCCGAACAGGCGCTCGTCACCCAGTACAGCAGCGATCAGGTTGTCGCGTCGCTCGTCGAGCAACGCCTCGTCGCTGACCGTCCCCGGGGTGATGATCCGCACCACCTGGCGCTCCACAGGGCCCTTGCTGGTGGCCGGGTCGCCGATCTGTTCGCAGATCACCACCGACTCGCCCAGCTTCACCAGCTTGGCCAGGTAGCCCTCGGCTGCGTGGTAGGGGATACCGCACATGGGGATCGACTGGCCCGCCGACTGCCCACGGGCGGTCAGGGTGATGTCCAGGAGTTTTGCGGCTTTCTTCGCATCTTCGTAGAAGATCTCGTAGAAATCGCCCATGCGGTAGAACATCAGCTGGTCCGGGTGCTGGTTTTTCAGCTTCCAGTACTGCTGCATCATCGGGGTGTGTGCGGAAAGATCGCTCATTGCAAAAACAGGGCTCGCAGTGTCGTTGTAGACCAAAGGCAAGCGGGCAATGGTACAGGGATTTTATCCGGGCTGCCGAGGGCAAACGGGCGGGCGCGACCATTTGTCCGTGCATATCCATGCATAGCAGGGTTTGCATTCCGTTACAGGCACCGGCATTATGCATTTTATGCAAAAACGCAACGTAGCATCCGTCTTAAGAGCACTGCTCGATCGCCACGGTCTCTCCCCCACGGAGTTGCACCGGCGTACCGGCGTGCCGCAATCCACCCTGTCGCGCATTCTCAGCGAGAAGATCGTCGACCCGTCCGATAAGCATGTGTCGAAAATCGCCGAATACTTTGGCGTGAGCACCGACCAGCTGCGCGGTCGCGTCGAGCTGGGTGACAGCCGCGAAGCTGCGCCTGCACGCAGCCACGCCGAGTTGAACGATATCAGTCTGTGGGATGACGACACACCCGTCGAGGACGACGAGGTGTCCATTCCATTTCTTCGCGAGGTCGAGTTGGCAGCAGGATCAGGAAGATTCGTAATCGAAGAAAGCGAGAAGGCCAGCCTGCGCTTCGGCAAGCGCAGCTTGCGCCACAACGGCGTGCAGTTCGACCAGGCCAAGTGTGTGACGGTGCGCGGCAATAGCATGTTGCCGGTGTTGCGTGACGGCGCCACGGTGGGTGTCAACGCCGGCAAGAGCGGCATCGGCGACATTGTCGACGGCGACCTGTACGCCATCAACCACAATGGCCAACTGCGGGTGAAGCAGTTGTATCGCCTGCCTACCGGCATTCGCCTGCGCAGCTTCAACCGCGATGAACACCCGGATGAAGACTACAGCTTCCAGCAGATGCAAGAGGAGCAGATCAGCATCCTTGGGCATGTGTTCTGGTGGGGCATGTACGCTCGCTGAGTAGTCCTACTCCTCAGAATAACCCGCTTCGGCGGGTTTTTTTTCGCCTGCAGAAAAGCGATCCAGCCCAGGCAGGGCAAGGCCTACATGCGCAGGTGCATTTTCTCATGCATAAATATTTCCATAAATGCATTGACTGCATATGCATTGATGCATAATCTTTGTCTCAAGCCGGTCGACACCGGTAGCGACAAAGGCAGCGATGAACAGGCCTGAACTGTTCAGAGGGTTGGCAACTGGCCCGGGTGTGCAGCGTAAAGCACCACAAGCAGTTATCCGGCGGGCAGGTGGCCGCGGTCGGAGGAACAACTTGAAGCGGAGTCGCCCAGCGCACCAGTCGTGGCGGGCGGTTCGACAACGCATTACTGAAAAGCCTGGGGAGGCCGGGCTTTTTGGAATGCCGAGTGATCGGTTTAGCAGTGACCGCTGTTGGCAAGAGGCCGAGCAGCGTCAATTCTGAAAGGGAGTTTTACATGGCGCTAGAACTGGCAACGACCATTATCTACGGTGATGGATCTGTTGAATTTATCAGTCTCAATCCTGGCCAGGTCCGGGGCAGTATTCTGGGTAACTACCCAATGGGCAACCCGATGCTGGGTGCTGTCATTGGCATCGAAAATGACTACAAAGCGGCGCACGCCAACCTGGAAATCAACCTGCAGAAGGAACTGGACGTGTTGTCCAGCCAGTTTCCACCGCTGACAGATACTGCAACGATTACCGGACTGCAAAGGCAGGTGGCGGTGATCAATTCGCTGATGGTTCGCAAGAACAGTGAACTGCAGACCGAGTTGAAGGCGGTCAAAAGCAGCCGCAGCATTGGCAAGCTGATGGCTACTTACAACGCAAAACTGCTTAATGAACAGGTCGCTAGTCTGTTGGCGCAGGTAGGCAAACTGGATGCCGAGATCACTCGGCAGCAACAGGCGAATGACGCCAAGGCCGAAGTTGATTACAAGGCCGCGGTAAAATTCACCGCAGACTTTTACAAAGAGCTGACATCGAAAGTAGGTGGGCAGTTGGCAGCGGAGGCGCAAGCCTTGGCGGCGGGCGTCCAGGGCAAGCGTATTGGCAATGCCAAGGAGGCCATGGCCGCGTATGAAAAATACAAGGATGCGTTGAACAAAAAATTCAGTGCCAAGGACCGAGAGGCCATTGCCAAGGCGTTGGACTCGCTGAACAAAGAGCAACTGGCGAAAAACCTGGAACAGTTCAGCAAAGCGTTCGGCTATGTGGGTAAAGCCATGGATTACGCTGACCTGCTGGTCGAGATCAAAAAAGGCTACGCGACAGGAGAGTGGGGTAGCACCTTTTTGAAGATCGAAACGCTGTTGGCTGGCAATGCCGCAGGTGCACTGCTTGCGTTTGCGTTCGGTGTGGCGGCGTCGACCGTCATGGGGGCTATTGCATTCGCCATGATCATGGCAGTGACCAGTGCCTACATTGATGAGGCGCGGGTCAAGAAGTTCAACGATGCGCTGCTTGCGCTCTGAAGTGACGCTACCGTTTCATCAGTAGATAGACACAGTAGGCGCCACCCAGCGGGATCGCTGTCGCCATGCACAGCAGATAAAAAAGCGCATAGAGGCCGTTTTTACCCGGGGTCTCGACAAATAGGCCGCGGCTCCAGAATGCCGAAGAAGAAAACTTTAAAACGCTCTGTTCAATCAACTTTCTCGAGAAGGGGAACAACAACAGGCTCGCACTGGAAAGCAGCAAGTAAATCAGGTTTTCCCGGGTTGAGAATGAATTGTCGTACCACCAGATTGCTGTGCCTATTGCAAACAGGCTCAGTGCGAGCAAGAGGTTTTTTACATAGTAGTTTTTTTCCATAGCGTCCGCTGTGGTTCGAGATATCTGGGGAGTCATTGCGGCCTGGCGAATCGCTACTGGCATCGCTGGCCTTTGGGCATGTCCTTGCAGACGCGCGTCGACGGATGAACTTTACCTTTTTTTACCTCGCAGAGGTGATCGATACAAAAACGCCGCTGGCACGTTGCCAAGCGGACTTATCCAAGGAGACAGGACAGTGACGAACGAACAACAGACGTTACTGGAAATGCCGATCTGGCTGGTGATCGTCCTGGCGTTGCTGGGCGGCGTATCCGGCGAGATGTGGCGGGCGGACAAGGCCGGTGCCCGTGGTTGGGCGCTGTTTCGGCGCCTGGTGTTGCGTTCGGGGGCCTGTATGGTCTGCGGCGTGTCGACGGTGATGCTGCTGTACGCCAGCGGCATGTCGATCTGGAGCGCCAGCGCTTTTGGCTGCCTGACCGCCATGGCCGGTGCCGATGTCGCCATCGGGCTTTATGAACGCTGGGCGGCACGGCGACTGGGCATCGATGCACAAACGTCAAACAGCGACAGCAACAAGGGATGAGGCGATGAGCGATGGCTTACGGATACCGTGCGCCTGACAACCGTGTCGCCAAGGAGCGCAGGTGAACGAACTGACGACGCTACACGAGGCCATCACCGCGACCATCAAGGCCGCGATGCCTCAACTTGAAACCGTTGCCGGCTACGCCACGACGGAGCAGAACACGGCGCTGCCGGCCCTCAATCACGCCATGGTCAGCTTCAGGCCCGGAACCGACCCAGGTGATGGCCGTTGTTGCATCCTGGCCACTTTCGAAGCGGATATCCATGTGGATGCCAGTGTTATGCAAGCTCCATTGCAGGCTGCCAGCCTGGCAACACAACTGACCGTACTGTTGCGTCAGCAGTTCTGGCAACTGGACTTTGTCCAAGCGGCGAACAATGTTCAGGCGTCTGTTGTACAACCCGGCGCAGGCACAACGTTTCCCACAACTTGGCGAGTGCAATGGGAGCAGGCGCTGCTCCTGGGAGCGGTGCAATGGCCCTGGCCCGATCAGACTGGGCCCCTGGCCTTCGCCTTCAGCCCTGACACCGGTCCGAGATTTGAGGCCGACTACCAATCGCCGGAGGATCTGCAATGAGCTACGCCAGTGCCATGCACGACCGTATGCTCGCCGGCCTGGTGATTCCCTGCCGGGTGGTGGCCGTAGACCTTGCCGCCGCCCGGGTGCGGGTGTCCGACGGCGCCGGCTGGACCAGCGCCTGGTTGCGCTGGCACAGCCAGGCCGCTGGCAAGGCCCGCCACTGGCGGGCACCGAGCCTGGGTGAGCAGGGCATTGTGCTCAGCCCCAGTGGCGAGCCGGCCCAGGGTACGTTCGTGCCTGGCTTGTACGGCAACGCCGGCGACCAGCCGGACAACCGCGAGCATGTCGAGGTCTGGCGTTTCGACGATGGTGGCTCGCTGGTATACGACTGGCAGGCCCGCAGTTACAGCATCGAGCTGCCCAGCGGTACCGTCAGCATCAAGGTCGGCGGTAGCTCGGCAGTAGTGACCGATCAGGCCATCACCGCCAATGCCGCGAGCATTACCCTGACCGGTGAGGTGCAGATCAACGGCCCGCTGCGGGTAAGCGGCGACATTCTCGGTGGCGCCAAGATCATCGATACCGGTGGCAACACTGCCAACCACAAACACTGAATCCAGCCCGCCCACAGCGGGCTTTTTTATTCCTGGAGACATCATGGCCAGCATAAAGAAAAGCACTTCCCAAGCACCCGCCACCCGGGTGTTCTGCGACAGCCGCTACACCTCTCGCGTGCTCATCCTGGCGGATGCCCGCCAACTGAGCGTAAGTGCAGGACAAGTCATTGTCGCCGCTGATGACAGCGTCGCCCTAGGCTACCTGCAGGAGCACCCGGACTTCACAGCCAAGGAGTAGGGCGATGATCGGCATGGATCGCCGGAGCGGCCAGCCGTTATCCGGTCTTGCACATTTGCGCCAATCCATCGAAGACATCCTCACCACGCCACTGGGTAGCCGGCGCATGCGCCCGGAATACGGCAGCAAGCTGCGCCGCTTTGTCGACCTGCCGGTCAACGAAGGTTGGAAAAGCGCGGTGCAGGCGGAGGTGGCCCGCGCCCTGGGGCGTTGGGAGCCACGTTTGAAGCTGGAACGGGTCAGGGTAACGGCAGTGGTTGGCGGGCAGATTACCTTGCAGCTCACCGGGCAATACCTGAACGCCAGCCAGACCCTGGAGGTGGTGGCATGAGTAGTGTGGATCTATCGGCGTTGCCCGCGCCGCAGGTACTGGAAGACCTCGATTTCGAGGCCATCTACCAGGCTGACCTGGCGACCTTCCGGTCGCATATGGGCGACAACTGGGACGCTGCAGTCGAAAGCGACCCTGTGAACAAACTGCTGGAAGTCGGCGCCTACCGCAAGCTGCTCAACCGTGCGCGGGTCAATGATGCCGCCAAGGCACTGTTGCTGGCCTATGCGCAAGGTGCCGACTTGGATCAACTGGCCGCCAATGTGCAACTGCAGCGGCTGGAGGTGCAGGCTCAAGACACCAGCAGCGTACCGCCCACCCCGCAGGTGCTGGAGGAAGACGACGCGCTGCGCGAGCGGGTGCAACTGGTGTATGAAGGGCTGACCACGGCCGGCCCGCGCAACAGCTACATCCTGCATGCCCGCAACGCGTCCGGCCAAGTGGCCGATGCGACGGCCGAAAGCCCGTCGCCGGCCGAGGTGGTGGTGACCGTGCTGGCGCTCGAAAGCGATGGCGACGCTGGGGTACAACTGTTGGAAACCGTGCGGCGCAAGCTCAATGACGATGACGTGCGCCCAGTGGGTGATCGCTTGACGGTGCAAGGTGCGCAGATCCTGCGCTACCGCATCGACGCTGTGGTGCACATGAGCGGCAGCGGCCCGGAGATCGAGGCGACGCTTGCCGAGTGTAAACGCCGCCTGCAAGCCTGGATCAATCCGCGCCGGCGCCTGGGTGTTGAAGTGGCCCGCTCGGGCGTGGATGCGCAGTTGCATATCAACGGCGTCAGCCGCGTCGACCTGAACAGCTGGACCGACATTCGCCCGACCCCGGCACAAGCGGCCTGGTGTGAAGGGATCAGCGTAACGCGGGGGAGCTGACATGGACAGTTTGCTTCCGCTCAACAGTACCGATCTTGAACAAGCCATCGAGGC
The DNA here is from genome assembly GCF_004214895.1 of Pseudomonas tructae. Taxonomy (NCBI): domain Bacteria; kingdom Pseudomonadati; phylum Pseudomonadota; class Gammaproteobacteria; order Pseudomonadales; family Pseudomonadaceae; genus Pseudomonas; species Pseudomonas tructae. Next base: position 1,671,879 of record NZ_CP035952.1, read on the forward strand.
CGCAGGATTTGAAACCACCGAAGTCCCCCTGCGTGCCCTGTACAACCCCGACACCTGCCCTGCGCACCTGCTGCACCAACTGGCCTGGGCCTGGTCGGTGGACCGCTGGGATGAAACCTGGCCAGAGGCAATCAAGCGCTCGGTGATCCGCTCGGCGTTCTACGTACATGCACACAAAGGAACCATCAGTGCACTACGAAGGGTGGTGGAGCCGTTCGGTTATCTCATTGAGATAGCCGAATGGTTCAACCAGCAGCCCGAGGGCGCGCCGGGAACCTTCGCCTTGAAGATCGGCGTTTCCAACGGCGGGATCAGCGAAGAGAGCTACCGTGAGCTGTCGGCGTTACTTGATGACGCCCGGCCAGTGAGTCGGCACATGACAGGTTTGGCAATCAGCCTGGAATCGCTTGGCGGCTTCTACGTGGGCGGCTCGGTGAGCGAGGGCGACGTACTCGACGTATACCCACCTGTACCACGAGAAATTGAGGTCGCCGGCCTGATTGGCCGTGGTGGCCGTGAACACACCATTGATATCCTGGACATTGCATATGGTTGACCAGAACTCCCAGTTTTACGCCATCCTCACCAACGTGGGGGCAGCAAAGCAGGCCAACGCCGATGCCTTGGGCATCCCTTGGAAAATTACACAAATGGGCGTAGGGGATGCCAACGGCACCGACCCTACACCTAATGCCACTCAAACCGCCCTGCTCGGCGAATGGCGTCGCGCGCCGCTGAATCAGCTGAAAGTGGATGAAAAGAACAGCGCCATTATCGTTGCCGAACAGGTGATTCCGGCTGACGCGGGGGGGCGCTGGATTCGTGAAATCGGCCTCTACGATGCGGACGGTGACCTGGTTGCGGTGGCCAACTGTGCGCCAACCTACAAACCGTTGCTGAGCCAAGGTTCGGGTCGTACGCAAGTAGTACGTATGAGTCTGGTGGTCAGCAGTTCCAGCAGTGTGCAGCTGAAAATTGACCCTAGCGTAGTGTTGGCCAGCCGTGAATGGGTGACAGAGGAGCTGTCCCGCCAGGACTTCAAACACTCGGTACTGGCCGCGACCACGGCCTCTGTCGAACTGAGCGGCCTGCAGACGGTCGACGGGGTGGCGCTGCAGGTGGGTAACCGTGTGCTGGTCAAGGACCAAGCCGCTGCAAAGGATAATGGCTTGTACCTGGTTGCTGCCGGGGGGTGGACTCGATGCTCTGATGCGGATAGCAGTGCCAAGGTAACACCAGGCCTGCTGGTGTTGGTGGAGAAGGGCAACTCCAATGGCGATAGCGCTTGGCAACTGGTGAGCGATGCCCTGATTACCCTCGGTGTGACCGGACTGGCCTTCGAAATGGCCTTTGGTCGCACCGGTGTGACAGCTGGCATTTATCGTTGCGTTACAGTGGACAAGTATGGCCGCGTGGTTGCTGCAACCAACCCGACCACAGTGGCAGGCTACGGCCTCACTGATGTGTACACCAAGATTCAGGTGGACAAGGCTCTGGCGGAAAAAGCGCCATTGCTGAGTCCTGCGTTGGCGGGGATTCCAACGGCGCCGACGGCGGCCCTAGGCAGTGATTCACTTCAGCTTGCCAACACGGCCTTCGTGAATGCCGCGGTCAGCAAGCTGATAGCGGGGTCACCCGGTGCGTTGGACACGCTCAAGGAGCTGGCAGATGCGCTGGGTAACGACCCGAATTTTGCTACGACCGTCCTTAATAGCCTGAACAGCAAGGCGGACAAGGCGAACAATCTTGTGGGCTATGGGATCTTGGATGACGTTCAGATTCGCGGCCGGAATCTGACTGGTGCTTTCACTGTGGAATGCATCGATGCGACCGTCAACGGGCAAACCACCGGCATTTTGATTCGGACCAAAATTCCCGCATCGGAAGGCACCATGCCTACGTTGACGATCAAGGGGGCGCTTAACGGCTATACCAGCCCGTTCGAAGCCCAGCTTTGCTGGTACTACTACCAGAATGCGATATACATGCCGCAGGTGATTGTCAGCGGCGCAAGTGTTGATATTGACAACTTGTTCAAGGTTCACCTCAGTCACAGCAATGGATTGGTTAACATTCGCCTGGACTTCGGGTCCAATGCGTACATTCCACGGCTCACTGTTACAGCACTCAAGGAGCGCAGTTATGGTGGTGGCTTGGCGATCTATCAAGATTGGACGAGTGAGCCCTACAGTACTGTCATCTCCGGTGAGGTCCAGGCACGGCGGGTCGCTGTACTAACCACTGCCAATGTCTCGAACGCCGCCTTGGATTTTGCAAGAACAGGTGCGCTTTCGAGCAATGCGGTAACCGGGTTGGGGGACGCGCTGGCCGACAAAGCACCGCTCGCTCATAGCCACGGCATTTCCCAGGTCAATGGTTTGCTTGATGCGCTGCAGGCCGTGTCAGGTTTGAATCAAGGAGCAATCGATCAGGACCCTGATAAGGCGACAAGTCAGGTGATTCTCACCAATCACCCCAATGTGCCAATACCGGGTTTTTACTGGCACATCACAACCACCTTTTTCAGACACATTGCCCCCCATTCGAACCGTTCCCAGATAGCGGTTCAGTATGACGGTGGTAGCGCGATTTTTGTCCGCAGTGTGTACACCGACCTTGGTGGATGGACGAAGTGGGAGCGCCTGGATAATCAGGTGGCGCCAGGCACCATTGTCTATTTCCCTTCGTATTCCGCGCCTCCTGGCTACCTCAAGGCCAACGGTGCACAAGTGAACCGAGTGACTTACGCCAAGCTATTCACCGCCATCGGAACGTTCGGCGGAGCAGGTGATGGCAGCACTACTTTTCACTTGCCAGACCTGCGAGGCGAGTTCATCCGGTGTTACGACGATGCCCGGGGTGTGGATATCAACCGCGCGCTCGGTTCTGTTCAGTTCGGGCAGAACGCTACTCACGCGCACACCGGGTATGCCGCATTGAGCGGAGAGCACTACCACGCGATAAGCGGCTTGACCAGCAGCGGGGGCTCGCATAGCCACAACATTTCTATGGGTGGCAACGATGTAGCGGGTTATCGGCCGCCTATCACCGCACCGGGCGCGAACGGCGAATGGACGGCCGGGGCAATTTCGGCCGCAGGTGACCACACCCATACCCTAACGGGTACGGCCGCTAATGCCGGTGGTCACACCCACCAGTTGGTCATCAACACCGACGGCGGCAGTGAGGCCCGGCCCCGCAATATGGCATTGCTCGCCTGCATCAAATACTGAGGACGCTTTATGACTGCACCAACGATTTATCACGCCCACCCTATCTCGGGTGAGTACCTGAGCAAGGGGATTGCTGATCCTGACCCGCTGGACCCTGACAACTGGCTAATTCCGGGCTTCGCTTATCTGGATGCCCCCCCGAAAGTCCCCCAGTGGCATGTGGCCAAGCGTTCGGCGGACAAAACCACCTGGGAGCCAATCGAAGACAACCGCGGAACCGTTTACAACACCGGGACGGGCTTTCCTGAGGAATACACCCGGTTGGGGGGGCTACCTGCGGGCTTGTCACGGGTTCCGCGTCCGAGTGTTTACCACCGCTGGAGCGGCACTGACTGGGTTCTGGATGAGCCCGCTCAGCGCTCTGGCATGCGCCTGGAGGTAATGGCCCAGCGCGATGACCGGCTTTATGTCGCCTCGTTGCGCGTCGCTCCACTTCAGGACGCCGTTGATCTGGGGCGTGCGACAGCAGCCGAGCAGGTGCTGCTGGTGGCCTGGAAAGACTACCGAGTAGATCTGGCCCGCATTGAGCAGCAAGAAGGCTTCCCCCTTGCGGTGGAGTGGCCGCCAAGTCCCGAAGACGGCAAGGCCGCCAATTCAATCACCTGACGCCCCGCACTGCCGGGGCGTTTTCTTTTCTGCTGTACCACGGCCCTGCTGGGGCTTTTGCATTTCTGGAGACTTACTCATGAGTGGATTTTTCCACGGCGTTACCGTAACCAACGTCGACACCGGCGCACGCACCATCGCGTTGCCTTCTTCCTCGATTATCGGGCTGGTCGATACCTTCACCCCCGGGCCGACCGCCAGTGCCAAGGCCAACGACCTGGTGCTGATCACCAGCGAGCGTGAAGCGGTTGCCGCGTTCGGCGCCGATGCGGCGATCACCCGGGCCTGCCAGGCCATCTACAGCCGTGCCAAGGCGGTCATCGTTGCCTGCGGCGTGGCCAAGCTCGACGAAGAGGCGGCGCAGACTTCGGCGATCATCGGCGGTGTGCTGGCCGACGGCAAACGCACCGGCCTGCAGGCGCTGCTCGACGGCAAAAGCCGTTTTAACGCCCAGCCACGCCTGCTGGTGACGCCCAAGCACAGTTCCACCCTGGCTGTCGGTACCGCCCTGGTGGCCCTGGCTGACAAGCTGCGTGGCCTGGCCATCATCGATGGCCCGAACACCACCGACGAGGCGGCCATCGCCTACGCCGACAACTTTGGCGCCAAGCGTGCCTACCTGGTCGACCCGGGTGTGCAGTACTGGGACACCGGCAAGAGCGCAACCCTGGATGCCCCTGCATCGGCCTGGGTGGCTGGCCTGTTCGCCTGGACCGACAGCGAGTACGGCTTCTGGGCTTCGCCGTCGAACAAGGAGTTTGTCGGCATCACCGGCACCAGCCGCTCGATCGAGTACCTCGATGGCGATGCCACTTGCCGGGCCAACCTGCTCAACAACGCCAACATCACCACCGTGATTCGCGATGACGGCTATCGCCTGTGGGGCAACCGTACTCTGAGCAGCGACCCGAAGTGGGCCTTCGTCACCCGCGTGCGGACCATGGACATCGTCATGGACGCAATCCTCTACGGCCACAAGTGGGCGGTGGACCGCTCGATCACCGCGACTTACGTCAAGGATGTCACCGAAGGCCTGCAGGCGTTCATGCGTGATCTGAAGGCCCAGGGCGCAATCATCAATTTCGAAGTGTTCGCCGACCCCGAGCTGAACACCGCCAGCCAGCTGGAGCAGGGCAAGGTCTACTGGAACATTCGTTTCACCGACGTGCCGCCAGCCGAGAACCCGAATTTCCGTGTCGAGGTCACCAACCAGTGGTTGACCGAAGTCCTCGACCAAGCCGCTTAAGGAGCAATAACCATGGCAATGATTCCCGAAACCCTGGCCAACCTGAACCTGTTCGTCGATGGCGTCAGTTTTCAAGGTGACGTCCCCAGCCTGACCCTGCCCAAGCTCACCCTGAAGATGGAGGAGCACCGTGCCGGCGGCATGGACATGGCGATCGAAATCGATCAAGGCATGGAGAAGCAGGAAGCCGGCTTCGTCACCACTGGCGTGCGCCGCGAGTCGCTGAAGTTCTTCGGCCTGGCCGACGGCTCGGCGTTCAACGGCACCTTCCGCGGTGCCTTCAAAGGCCTCAAAGGCAAAATCACCCCGGTCATCGTCACCCTGCGCGGGGCGCTCAAAGAGGTCGACATGGGCGACTGGAAACCGGGCGACAAGGCCGAGATCAAGCACAACGTGGCCGTGACCTACTACAAGCTCGAAGTCGACGGCCGCCTGGTCTACGAAATCGACCCGCTGGGCATGAAACGCGTCATCAACGGCGTCGACCAGCTCGCCGCCCAACGTTCGGCCCTGGGCCTGTAAGGAGCTCCCATGCAACAAGCAAACAAGACACCGAGCTGGCTGGCGGTGAGCGCCGAGCGCGTCGTTGTGACCTTGAGCAAACCCTGCCAGGCCAATGGCGTTCAAGTCGACAGTCTGGCACTGCGGGCGCCGACCGTGCGTGACATCCGTACCGCACAATCGGTGGCCAGTGGCGATGACGAGCAGCGTGAGCTGAACCTCTTCGCCTCCCTGGCCGAAGTCGGGATCAAGGATCTCGAGGAACTGCCGCTCAAGGATTACGGCCGCTTGCAGGCGGGCTATTTTCGTCTGGTGCAAGACGACGAGCTTTGATCCCAGGCTGCAGAAGGCGGCGGCAAAGCGGCTCGCCAAAGAGCTGAATTTTACCGCTGCCCAGATCATGACCATGTCGTACAGCGACATGGTCTGGTGGCTCACGGATTGAGCGTATAGCCATGCACAAGGGGGATCAGATGGCGAGCAAATTGGCGCAAACGCGGGTGATTGGTGCCATCGTCAAGCCGACGCTAGGGGTGGTTTTCAAGGCGGTCCTGGAGCGAATCAACAGATTCAAACAGGCCGATCAGAACACCCTTGGCAAGACCCAGAGGCCGCGCGAGGAACCGCACGGGGCAGGTTCAGATGAGTTGGCTTCGACTGATGATTCGGCAGCGGGGCAGGATGCTACGGTGCCAACGCAGTCGAACAGCAGCAACCCGTTGGTGGTGAAAATTGCGGGCCTTGATGTGCTGTCACTGGGCTTGATGAAGTTGGTCTTAGGGTTGAAGTCAGGCGCAGGCCAGGCCGAAGCTCGCCCAGGTGCATCCAGCAAGGCACAGCCAGGTCCTGGCCTGGCCCCATCGGGCAGCAATACAACACAAGCAGCAGTGCCGGAAGTTGATTGGCTTTCCCTGGGCGTGATGACAATGGCCCTTGGCAAGCAAGGGGGCAAGGCTCGCCCAGGGAAAGCGAGCAAGGCCCAAGCAAAGGCGCGTTCAGGCGGGCCTGAGCAACGTTCGGCAGCCAAGAAAGAAACCCGACCCACCGGGTCTGGAAGTGCGCACCAGCCACCTGCAAAGCAACCTCCTCGCACTGAAGCATCGCACGACCCGTCAGCGAAACCGGGCGATGCTGCTGAGCGGTGGGGTAAGCGGCTTGATTATCTGGAAGCGGGATACGATATTTTCAGTACCTATACCAGTGACCAGTCACCTGAAGAAAAGGCCAAGAGTTATGGTGAAACCCTGGGCGGGCTCGCGGGGGCACGGTTCGGGGGCTGGGTTGGGGGCAGACTCGGTGGGCCGATCGGGGCTGTATTCGGCGAACGGGGTGGCGAACGGGGTGGCGAATGGGTCGGTGGTTTGGTGGGCGAAAACTTGGATGCGTATCTGCGCAAACGCTGGATGAGTGACCCGGAGGCATCAGCTCCAGCTTCAAGGCCTGCGACAGGCCAGGCCGAAGCTCGCCCAGGTGCATCCAGCAAGGCACAGCCAGGTCCTGGCCTGGCCCCATCGGGCAGCAATACAACACAAGCAGCAGTGCCGGAAGTTGATTGGCTTTCCCTGGGCGCGATGACAATGGCCCTTGGCAAGCAAGGGGGCAAGGCTCGCCCAGGCAAAGCGAGCAAGGCCCAAGCAAAGGCGCGTTCAGGCGGGCCTGAGCAACGTTCGGCAGCCAAGAAAGAAACCCGACCCACCGGGTCTGGAAGTGCGCACCAGCCACCTGCAAAGCAACCTCCTCGCACTGAAGCATCGCACGACCCGTCAGCGAAACCGGGCGATGCTGCTGAGCGGTGGGGTAAGCGGCTTGATTATCTGGAAGCGGGATACGATATTTTCAGTACCTATACCAGTGACCAGTCACCTGAAGAAAAGGCCAAGAGTTATGGTGAAACCCTGGGCGGGCTCGCGGGGGCACGGTTCGGGGGCTGGGTTGGGGGCAGAGTCGGTGGGCCGATCGGGGCTGTATTCGGCGAACGGGGTGGCGAACGGGGTGGCGAATGGGTCGGTGGTTTGGCGGGCGAAAACTTGGATGCGTATCTGCGCAAACGCTGGATGAGTGACCCTGAGGCACCAGCGCCAGCTTCAAGGCCTGCTCAGGCGCTGCCACCGATATCCTTGTTGCGCAAGGACAGTGGCAATGCCTCGGCGGATGGACCGATGCCGGTGCTGACGAGACTGTCATCTGCGCCGTCGTCAATATCAGGGGCCGGCCCTTTGCCAAGTGCATCCTCGGGGCAGCCAGCGCATGACGGTTTGAGTGGCTGGATGGCGAAGCGCTGGTTTGCTCCCCCAGCAGACACGTGCAAACCATGCCCCAGCGAGCAGAGCAAAACCACACCCGCCGTAGGCCAAGCACCGACGAGAGCCGATGAGGACGACAAACTCATGAAGTTTGTCAGCGCATCAGTGACCGGAGCATTGCTTGGAGCGGCGCCAGGCGTGCCTGTTCTGCTGCCAGGCCGGGAGTTTGGCTCATTGGTGGGGGGGCATCTCGCAGGTACGCTTGACAGCAAACAGGCCGGATCGCTCGTCACCCCCGCCCAGGACAGGGGCCAGGCCCCGTCAGCCGCCCGGCAACCCTTGAACTTGCAGCGTTCCAAGGATGACGCTGGCATTGCCGTCGGGCGAATCGGCAACATTGTTCGTGGGATGGAGCCTGCGGCAGACCAGCCAGGCGTGCTTTCCATGGCACCCAGGATGGAACAGCCTGGCGCCAGCCAACCGCCGCAGCCAGTTCAGCAAATCACCTTTTCACCCACCATCACGGTTCAGGGCGGGATGAGCGATCCCTTGCAGCTTGCCCAGCAAGTCGGTGCCATTGTCCGGCGGGAGTTCGAGGATCTGCTGCGTCAATCCACCAGCCGTCAGTTGTACGACGTTCCTCACGTTGCTTAAGGAGGTGCCATGACCTACATGGATCAGTTGCAATCAGGGCTTGGTGCCCTGGTGGCGGCGGGCGAGGCGGGGCGGCGCAGTGCTGATGAAATGCTGGCGCCGGTCAAGGATGCCGCCGCCGAGTTCATCGGTGCCGCCGCCGAACTTGAGGCGTTGCCCTTTGTCGGGCCTGCCATCGGTGCCAAGCTGCAGCGCAGCTTGCGGGCGATCAACAAGGCCCAGTCCAGCGTCGATCAAGCGCTGGCGAAATATGATCGGGCCGTGGCGGTGGTGGCGCAGGTACGTGATGGCGTCGCCACGGTGAAGGCCCAGGTTGGCCGGGTCAGTGCCGCGATCAATCGGTTGGCGGGCAAGATCAGTCCGTCCCTGGCCAATATCCTGCCGACCAGCAGCTTCGCCCCCGAAGCGACGCCGGCGGCAGAAGCGGTCAAGCCGTTTCCGCATTTGCTGATTCTGCAACCGCTCAAAGCCCAGTCACCGGCCTATTACTTCAACCTCGACACGGCAGCGTTCGATGAGCTGCGTCGGCAGACCAGCTTTCGCTGGGCAGGCCAGGAGCGTCTGACCCGCAGCACGGCGCAACAGGCCGTGGGCCTGGGTGATGAGAAGATCAGCATCAAGGGCGCGATTTTCCCCGGTTTCAAGGGCGGGCTTGGCCAGTTGCAGGCGTTGCGCAGCATCGGTCGGCAACTGCAACCATTGACCCTGACCAGTGGTTACGGCGAGGTGTTGGGCACCTGGTGCCTGACCGGCGTTGATGAAGACCAGAGCAATCTGCTGGCCGGGGGCATTCCGCGAAAACAAGGTTTCTCACTGGAGTTTGTGAGCTATGGCGACGACCTGCAGAACCGCTGAGGGTGACGTGCTCGACACCTTGTGTCAGCACTACTACGGCCACCTGAGCGGCACCGTCGAGGCCGTGTTGGCAGCTAATCAAGGCCTGGCCGAGCAACCGCAACCGTTTCACGCCGGGGTATTGATCCTGCTGCCGGAGCTGCCGGCAGCGAGCGATGCCACGGTGCAGCTGTGGGATTGATGCTTGTCGTTAACTGTGATGATCAGGCCCCGCCGTGTGCGGGGCCTTTCTTTTCTGGAGCCTGAACCATGCAGCCAGTGTTTCGCCTTGTTGCCGATGGCAAGGACATTACCGAACTGATCAACGATCGCTTGCTGTCATTGCGTACCTCGGACAAGCCTGGAATGGAGTCCGACGAGTTCGAACTGCGCATTGACGATCGCGACGGCGCTGTGACCCTGCCTGCCAGGGGGGCGCTGATCGAAGTGCACCTGGGCTACGCCGGCCAGGTCTTGACGCGCCTGGGGCGCTACACCGTGGATGAGATTGAATTGTCCGGTCCGCCCGACAGTATCGTCATCCGTGGCAAGGCCAGCGACATGCGTGGTACTGGCAAGAGTATCCGCAGCGGTAGCTGGGAGGACGTGCCGTTGCAGCAGATCGTCAGGGACATTGCCGCGCGCAACGGCTGGCAACCGCTCTGCCCGGTGAGCACACGGGTGCCACGGGTCGACCAGTTAAACGAGTCGGATTTCAACTTCATTACCCGCCTGGCCAGGCAGTACGACTGCACGGCCAAGATCGGCGACGGCAAGTTGCTGGTGCTGTCGCGTCAGGCCGGGCGCAGCGCCAGTGGGCAGGCCCTGGGGGTCGTTACCCTCAACCGCAGCGATGTGAGCCGCTGGCAGATTCGTCTGGCGGACAAAGGCACGCACAAGGCTGTGCAAACCCGACATCAGGACCCCAAAAGCGGCGGGCTGAAGATTATCGACCTGGCCAATGACGACTCGCCGGCCGGGCTGCAGCCGGTACACAGCGACCGTCATCTCTACCCCAACAAAGCTGCTGCCGAGCAGGCTGCCAAGGCGCGCCTGGCGGCGTTCAACCGCAGTACTGCCAGCGTGCGACTGGAAATGGCCGGACGCACCGATCTGTTTGCCGAGCGCCTGATTCTTGCCCAGGGCTTCAAGGACGGGCTGGACGGCGAGTACCTGATCGAGTCGGTCGAGCACAGCTTCAGCGCCAATGGCTGGGGAACCACGGTCGACTGCAACGGTGGCAGCCAAGGCAAAGCCAAAGCCAAGGGCAAGAAAGCCAAAAGCAGGCCGGGTCTGAAGACGATTCAGTTGCACCCCATTTGAACCCCCAAGGATGAGGAACCTTACATGACGCTGGAGCAACTTGCTGCCGTGTTCCCCAACGCCCGCCTGAATGCGGGCGTTTTTCTACCTGCCTTGAACCTGGCCATGGCCCGCTGGGACATCGACACCCCACGGCGCATGGCCGCCTTCCTCGCCCAGATCGGCCACGAGTCCGGTCAGTTGCGCTACGTCAAGGAGCTGGGCAATGACCGCTACCTGGCACGTTACGACACCGGCAGCCTGGCCTTGCGTTTGGGCAACACCCCCGAAGCGGACGGTGATGGCCAGCTGTATTGCGGCCGCGGCCTGATCCAGGTCACCGGGCGCAACAACTACCGGGCTTGCAGCATGGCCCTGTTCGCTGACGAGCGTTTGCTCAAGCAGCCACAACTGCTCGAACAACCGCAATGGGCGGCCGAGTCGGCGGCCTGGTTCTGGCACTCGCGCGGCCTCAACCAACTGGCCGACCTGGGCGAGTTCAACCGCATCACCCGGCATATCAACGGCGGGCTCAACGGCCTTGAAGACCGCCTGAAACTCTGGGCGCGGGCCCGCGAGGTGCTGTGTTGAGCCGACTGCAATGGGGCGCTGTTGCATTGCTGATGTTGCTGGCCTGTGCACTGACCTGGCAGGTCCAGGGTTGGCGCATGGGGCACAAACTTGCGGAGCAAGCGCAACAGCACGGACAGGAGTGGCAGGCACAGGCCGAAGCCGCTGCCGCGCAACTGGTCGCCGAACGCCTGCAACGCCAAGGAATGGCGCAGCGGCTGGCGGTCAGTGAGCAACGACATTATCAGGAGCTACTCGATGCCCAACAGACTCAGGCACGCCTGCGTGATCGCCTGGCTACTGCTGACGTGCGGCTGTCAGTCCTGGTCGAGCGCGACGCCGCCGGTTGTGCCGGCCTGCCTGCCGCCCCCGGCACCGGCGGCCTGGATCATGGCCCCGTACGCGCCCGACTTGACCCGGCGCATGCTCGACGAATTGTCGCCATCACCGACGACGGCGACCGTGGACTGATCGCCTTGCGCGCGTGCCAGGCCTACGTGCGCGGGCTGATGCCCTGAGCGTCGGGGCTGTGCAAAAGACTTTCTGTTTTCAACCAACCATATGAGGACGGCCGGCATGGCTGTGTCCTCGCTATCAATTGACTCAACAAAAAAGGACTTTAAACATGGGTGAAAAAAATATCATCGTCGACCGTGGCATTCCCCCAGGCGGCGGTAGCGGTGCTTCCGCTGGCAATGTCTTCGGCGGCTTCTGGGGCAGCGGCAACATCGGTAGCGTGATCGGTTCGGTGACGGTGTCGATCGATGGCGTCAGCAGGCCCACGGGCCCTGCGTTCAATGCGGCAATCGTGTTCAACTCCACGATCGTCGAATCCGTGCTGTCGGGTTACGGTTGGCCGAGTATCGATGCCTACTACGACCTGGGCATGAGTGTCTGGGGCATTCTGCCTTATCAGATCCTCGAGGTGCGTGACGAGGTTCACGGCAGCTTCGTGCGCAAGGAGCGCGCCCTGCCGGCAGAGCTCGATGCCGAACAACGCGCCGCCGAAGCCGCTGCCGGCAGCAATGCGGCCCTGAGCCCGGGGCAACGCCTGGAGCGCTCTATCGGTATCGTCAAAGCGATGATGGCCAAGCGCGACGAGCTGATCAAATTCAATCGTCTGCGCCTGTCCACCTCGCCGGGCAGCGAGCTGATCGAGCGCAACATCGACAAAATGGTCGCCGAGTTGAAAAAACTCGACGACGAGCAGATCCCGCCTGCTATCGATCAGGTCCTGGATGTCATGAGCGCAGGCTTGAGCCTGCACGTGGACCTGACTGCCAACGCGATGCTCCAGGAGAAACTCGACAAGCTGCAGGCCCAAGCCCGGGAAGTGGCGGAGCAGGAGGCGTACAAAAGCGCAGTTAGCTTCGCCAGTGATGTCGGCAAGGAGGTCGCCAGCCGTTTCGGAGCGCAGATGGCCAAGGCTGCCGACGAGCTGAAGAAGGACATCACCGGCAAGACGGTCAAGAGCTACGACCAGGCCATGCAGGCGTTTGAAAAGCTTGCGCGCAACCCGGGCTTCAAGATGAACCAGAAGGACACTGCCGCCATCGCTCAGGCCCTCAATGCCCTGGATGTGGCAACCTATGCCGACAACGCCATGCGGTTGGGCAAGGCGTTTGGTGTAACGGGCAAGGCTGTGCAGGCAACGACCCTGGCACAGAAGGCGGCCAGTGGTTTCAGCACCGGTGAATGGAAGCCGTTCTTTCTGGAGCTGGAAAGCATTGCCGTGGGCGCTCTGGTAGGCGCTGCCGCCGGCGCCGTACTGGGTGCCGGCCTGGCGCTGGTGCTGGCACCTGGTTTGGCCGCAGGTGCGGGTATCATTGCCTCCGGGGTGATTCTGGCTGCCGTGTCGTCCTACATCGACGCCCAGGCAATGGAGTCGTTCAACCAGATGGTGCTCAATGCAGTAGCATCCTGAAAAGATGGGTCAGGGGGAGCCGCCGTGCTGCTGCCCCTGGCCCGGCTCAATGGACGCAGTGAATATGAATGTGATGAAAGCCGACCCGCAACAGGGGGCCTACCTGTATATCCCGTACCTGTTGATTGGTGTGAGCCTGGCGCCGGTCATCCTGCTTGCCTGGTTGATCCCGGCCGTGGCGGATCAGGGCTTCTACGCGGAACTTGAGCGGTTTCTCGATGACTGCCTGTTCGGTCGGGTGGGCGTCTGGTCATCGATGTTTCCCCTGACCGCCAAGGCGATCGGCAACTACATTGCCGTTGCCGCGCCGTTTTTTTCCCTGTGGATCACTGTCTGCATCATGCGGCGATCGCTGCTGCGACCGGGGCCTCCGGCGCAGGTGGCGTTGGGCCGATATGCATTGATTGCCGCAGGCTGTGTATTGCTGGATGCTTTTCTGATCTACCAGAATTATTTTACCTTCACCGACTTTGCCGCTCACTCTAGAAGGTTTCGCTTCTTTGGCCTGAGCGTGGTGTTCTTTCCGTTTATCGCGATGCTGTCGCTGTTGGCGTTCTACGCGATGACATTTTTCAGTTACAACTTGCTGCTGCGCTTTCCTCGCGAGGTATTGGCGCAGCGCAGGCAGCGGCATTGACCAAGGAGCTTGGCATGGACCCGATTACTGTACTGTCCGCCCGCCTGGGGGAACACCTGCGCCGTTTCAATGCCCAGGTGACTACCGCCGAGTCCTGCACCGGCGGCGGTATTGCCGAGGCCATCACACGGATCCCGGGCAGCTCGGCCTGGTTCGAGGCCGGTTATGTGACCTATTCCAACCGCCAGAAGACCTGTCAGTTGGCGGTGCCCGAGGCGCTGTTCATGCAGGTCGGGGCGGTCAGCCAGGACGTGGTCGAGGCCATGGTGCGGGGCGCCCAGGCTGCCAGCGGCGCGCGTTTTGCCGTAGCGGTCAGCGGCGTGGCCGGGCCCGATGGCGGCTCACCGGCAAAACCGGTGGGCACTGTTTGGCTGGCCTGGGCCGATGGCAGCCACGTCAGCAGCGAGCGCCGGCACTTCGAGGGTGACCGTGACGCGGTGCGCCGACAAACGGTAATCGCCGCGCTAGAGGGCTTGTTACAGCTTGGCGCAGAGTAAATCGCACATCGGGGGTAGGCGCGAAGAAAACCCTGTGGAATAATACTGGCTACTTATACAGGTGTTCTGGCCGTCAGGCCCTATCGATTACGTGAGGACTTCAATGGACGACAACAAGAAGCGCGCCTTGGCTGCGGCCCTGGGGCAAATCGAGCGTCAATTCGGTAAAGGCGCGGTCATGCGCATGGGCGACCACGAGCGCCAGGCCATTCCGGCCATTTCCACCGGTTCCCTGGGCCTGGACATCGCCCTGGGCATTGGCGGTCTGCCAAAAGGCCGTATCGTCGAAATCTACGGCCCGGAGTCGTCCGGTAAAACCACCCTGACCCTGTCGGTGATCGCCCAGGCACAGAAGGCAGGCGCTACCTGTGCCTTCGTCGACGCCGAGCACGCCCTGGACCCGGAGTACGCCGGCAAGCTGGGCGTCAATGTCGATGACCTGCTGGTCTCGCAGCCGGACACCGGCGAGCAGGCCCTGGAAATCACCGACATGTTGGTGCGTTCCAACGCGGTTGACGTGATCATCGTCGACTCCGTGGCGGCCCTGGTACCCAAGGCCGAGATCGAAGGCGAAATGGGCGACATGCACGTGGGCCTGCAGGCTCGCCTGATGTCCCAGGCGCTGCGCAAAATTACCGGTAACATCAAGAACGCCAACTGCCTGGTGATCTTCATCAACCAGATCCGCATGAAGATCGGCGTGATGTTCGGCAGCCCGGAAACCACCACCGGTGGTAACGCGCTGAAGTTCTACGCGTCGGTCCGTCTCGACATCCGCCGTACCGGCGCGGTGAAGGACGGCGACGAAGTGGTCGGCAGCGAAACCCGGGTCAAGATCGTCAAGAACAAGGTGGCTCCGCCATTCCGTCAGGCTGAATTCCAGATCCTCTACGGCAAGGGCATCTACCGCAACGGCGAGATCATCGACCTGGGCGTGCTGCACGGCTTCCTGGAAAAATCCGGCGCCTGGTACAGCTACCAGGGCAGCAAGATCGGCCAGGGCAAGGCCAACTCGGCCAAGTTCCTCCAGGAGAACCCGGAAATCGCCGCGACCCTGGAGAAGCAGATCCGCGACAAGCTGCTTAATGCCGGAGCTGTTGAAGCCGCTGGTAAAGCCGCAGTAGCCGATGCCGAGCCGGAAGATCTGGCTGACGCTAACGCTGACTATTGATTGACCCCATGTCCGCCGTACTCGATACCCCCGTCGCCGTAAGGCGGACAGCCATGGACCTGCTCGCACGTCGCGAGCACGGTCGAGTCGAGCTGACGCGCAAGTTGCGTCAGCGCGGCGCTTCCCCCGAATTGATTGATCAGGAGCTCGACCGTCTGACGGAAGAGGGCCTGCTCAGTGAAGCCCGTTATCTGGAAAGCTTCATCAGCTACCGTTCACGCTCAGGCTATGGCCCGGCGCGTATTCGCGAAGAGCTGGGCCAGCGCGGGTTGCACCGTGGTGATATCGACCAGGCCCTGCGTGAATGCGGGGTGGACTGGTCGGCCCGGTTGCTGGAAGTCTGGCAGCGCAAGTTTGCCGGCCAACTGCCCATCGATCCGCGCAGCCGCGCACAGCAAACCCGTTTTCTGGTTTATCGTGGATTTTCCATGGAGTCGGTCGGCCGCCTGTTGAGCGGCCGAGGGTTGGACGACTGAGCTTAAGTAACCTTTAGTGCCTCGCGTGCCCTTTGGGTAGTGTGCATTGGTTGAGGCTTGGCCCAGTTCTCCGATAGGTTGATGAAGTCCACCAGCTCACGCAGGCGTCCCTGGTCACGCCCGTTGAAGGCGAAGGTCAGGCGCGTCAGGTGGCTGAAGCGGGCCTCGTCATGCTGCTCGCCACCATAGGCATGCTGGTAGAAGTTGCCACTCAGGCGCAAATCGGCAAAACCTTCCTGCACGTCAAACAGCGCGGCTTCGCTCAATGGATGCTGCATGCGGATCACAAACTGGTTTTTCAGCCAGCGGCTGGAGTGGTAGTTGCTGTAGAACTGGTTGATTTCCTCCACCGCCTCGTCGGCGCTGTACACCAGGCGCAGCAGTTTCATGTCGCTGGGCAGGATATAGCGGTTCTCTTCCAGTTGGCGGGTGATGAAGTTCAGGGCTTCCTGCCAGAAGCTGCCACCGGGTGAGTCCAGCAAAACGATTGGCACCAGCGGGCTTTTGCCGGTCTGGATCAGCGTGAGCACTTCCAGCGCTTCATCCAGCGTACCGAACCCACCCGGGCACAGTACCAGGGCATCGGCTTCCTTGACGAAGAACAGCTTGCGTATAAAGAAGAAGTGGAACGGCAGCAACTTGTCGGTGCCATCCACGGTGGCATTGGCGTGTTGCTCGAAGGGCAGGGTGATGTTGAAACCCAGGCTGTGCTCCACGCCTGCGCCTTCATGGGCGGCGGCCATGATGCCGCCACCGGCGCCGGTAATGACCATCAGCTCGGAGCGTGCCAGGGTCGCCCCCAGCTCCCGGGCCAAGGCGTACATCGGGTGTTCGACCGGGGTGCGGGCCGAGCCAAACACCGTGACCTTGCGGCGCCCCTTGTATTGTTCGAGGGTACGAAAGGCGTGATCGAGCTCTCGCAGGGCCTGCAGAGTGATCTTGGCGTTCCAGCGGTTGCGGTCATCATGGGCCATGCGCAGCACGGTCAGCATCATGTCGCGGTACAGCGGCAGGTTGGGGCTGTTCGGCGCAACCAGGCTCAGTTGCTCATCGATCTTGCTCAGGTCGATGTCGTTGTTCTTGAAGTGACTCGATAGCAGTTCGTTCGGTTTGTAAGGCATTCAAACGTCTCCTTCTGCAGCAAAACCTCTGACCGGGCGGCAATGCGTTGTCCGGCCGCGACACTGCATGTGTCGCTGGCTGCCGTGGCTCGAGTGTGATCCCCGAGCATTGCAGTAGACCTGCAAGGTCTCATTGCAGTTGTAATGGGTCCATACAACTTATTGTTGTTCAACGCTGCACGTGCATCGCAGCACGTCGATGGGCAACCCCCTTTGCTTGCCCGAAAAATACGGGATGGTTGCTATCAATCTAGACCTTGGCGCGGGTTTATGCCGAATGGTTCCACGGCGTTCGCTGCCAAGCGCAGGACCGCTCGTCAGCTAGGATCCAATCATTGCTCAGGTCTGGTTAACTGAAGATCAGCGAGTTTGCGCGGTGCAAGGAGGCTGCAGCATGCAACGGCTTAACCTGGAGCTTGACGAGCAGTTGTTCCGGTTGCTCGATAATGCGGCGAAGGCCAATAACCTGAGCCTTGAACAGGAGTGCCTGCGACGGCTGGGGGGAGGGGAGCGGCACTCGCGCTATATCCAGGCCCTGGTGGCCGAACTGCGCGCCGATGAAAAACAACGGCGCGACAGGGAGCGGGTAGCCTAGGGCTGTTACTTCTGGACTTTCAGGCCGCAGCTGGCGGCATCGAATGCCTGCTCGCTCACCGGGCGATTGGTCTTGTATTCGGTAAAGCGATAGGTCAGCACTGCACCTTTGGCGAGCAGTTGGCGGTAACCGCTGTTCTTGCACACGCTGTCACCCAATTGGCTGCGCACCCGGTTCGGGTCGGCCTTCATTTTTTCGGCATGACCGGGAAGCACGCTCAGGTGATTGACCAGTTGCTTGCCTTCGACGGTGTAACCCTGGTCGAGGATATCCTCGTTGATCGCCCGCGGCGTGCCCACGCTGCTCTGCGCGGCGACTTTTTCCAGCATTTTGCTCAGCTCGTACTCCTGCTTGGAGGCGGCGTTGGCCGCCAGAGGCAAGGCGAGCAACAAGCTCAGGGACGGGGCGATGAAACGCAGCATGAATTTCTCCTGGTTCGGTAACTGGCGGTTGGACCGACAACGGCGCGCGGTGTTCCGTCACGGGCGCAACAGCAGTGCCAGCGGGTAGCGACAGGCTGAGGATTATAGGGGAGTCGGCGCGCGCGCTGCACGCCAAATCCCCTCAACCTGTCGGCAGGCTCTGATAAACTGCGCGGGTTTTCCGTCTTGCCGAGTCAGTGCAGTGTCATCCCTTTCTTGCCCACGTTGTGCCCAGCCATGAGCCACGCCGTATCGCGCCTGCGCGCCGAGCGTCTGGCGCTCAGTGTCAAACCCTTCGTTGCCCGCGGCTCCCGGGCACCTCGCTGCCCACAGTGCCGAGTGATTTTCAGTTACTGCCTGTGCGCCTGGCGCCCGCGGGTGCCGACCGATTCGGGTATGTGCCTGTTGATGTATGACACCGAGCCCTTGAAACCGACCAACACCGGCTGGCTGATCGCTGACCTGATTGCCGATACCTCGGCTTTTGGCTGGCAGCGTACGGCGGTCGATGAGGCGTTGCTGGCGCTGCTCGACGATCCGCAGTGGCAGCCCTATATCGTGTTTCCGGGCGAGTTCGTCGAGCCTGAGCGGGTGGTCAGCGAGGTCGTGCGAACACCGGGCAAGCGTCCGTTGTTCATTCTGCTGGATGCGACCTGGACCGAAGCGCGCAAGATGTTTCGCAAGAGCCCGTACCTCAATCGCTTTCCGGTATTGAGCCTGCAGCCTGAGCAGATCTCGCGCTATCGCTTGCGTCGCTCAAAGCGTGACGACCACTTCTGCACCGCCGAAGTGGCGGCCATGTGCCTGGAAATGGCCGGCGACAATCACGCGGCCCAAGCGCTGGATGCGTACCTGGATGTATTCACCACCCACTACCTGAGCGCCAAGCATCAACTGCCGCTGGATGAGCAGGATAGCGTGCACCAGCGTTTGCATACCTTCCTATAGTACAAGGGGCAGGCGCGTCACTTTGCTTCATAATGGATGGATTGGTGGCCAGGGTGGGCGAGCATGGCGGGTGTTGAACTTGACCACCCGGTCCTGGCTCGGCATCCTTGGCGCCGATTCGGGCACAACGAAGGCTTGAAACGCTGTTTTTCCGGGCCTCGATGTGCCTTTTGGGTCTGCGGCGTTGCCGCAAGCCTCGTGTTGCCCGCCAGGCGCTTATCCTTCCTTCCTGCGCCTGCACAGAACAGGATCATTAGATCGATGGCCACATACGAAATCCTGATTGCCGATGACCACCCGCTGTTTCGCAGTGCGCTGCGCCAGGCCGTTACCCTGGGCCTGGGCCCGGATGTGCGCCTGGTAGAAGTGGCGAGCATCGCCGAGCTGGAAACCCGCCTGAGCGAGAAGGCCGACTGGGACCTGGTGCTGCTGGACCTGAACATGCCGGGCGCTTACGGGTTTTCCGGGCTGGTGCTGTTGCGCGGGCAGTACCCGCAGATTCCGGTGGTGATGGTGTCGGCGCAGGAAGAAGCGGCGGTAGTGGTCAAGTCGCGGGAGTTCGGCGCCAGTGGTTTCATTCCCAAATCAAGCTCGCTGGAAGTGATTCAGGACGCTGTGCAGAAGATCCTTGACGGTGAGGTCTGGTGGCCCCCGCAGGCGTTTGAGAAAGTCGATGTGTCCGCTGAGGCCAAGGCTGCCAGCGAGGGCCTTGCCAGCCTGACCCCACAGCAGTTCCGAGTGTTGACGATGGTCTGCGAAGGTTTGCTGAACAAGCAGATCGCCTATGAACTGAGTGTCTCGGAAGCGACCATCAAAGCCCATGTGACGGCGATTTTCCGCAAGCTTGGCGTGCGTACCCGTACCCAGGCCGCCTTGTTGCTGCAACAACTGGAATCGGTTTCAGCCAGTTAAGGCCATTGGCCTTCACGCTTTTTTGACCCGATCTACACTAGCCTGCAGCACGTTCAGTGGATGAAGTGAGTTTTTATGTCGTCGCCTTTCAAGGGCCAGACCGGCCTCAAACGTATTTTCAATGCCGCCGGCTATTCGTTCGACGGCCTGCGCGCCGCGTTCAACGGTGAGGCGGCGTTCCGTCAACTGGTGCTGCTCAACGTCATATTGATCCCGGTGGCATTCTGGCTGGATGTCAGCCGCGCCGAGCGGGCGATCCTGATCGCCGTGTGCTTGCTGGGGCTGATCGTCGAGCTGCTGAATTCGGCGGTAGAGGCGGCGATCGATCGTATTTCCCTCGATCGCCACCCGTTGTCGAAGAATGCCAAGGACATGGGCAGCGCCGCCCAGTTCGTGGCCTTGAGCATGGTCGGCCTGACCTGGGCGGTAATCCTGCTCTAAGCGATGGTTGGCAGCACGATTTCGTCACTGCGGCTCACGCCGGCAGTGAAGCTGCGGCACAGTTCGAGAAACTCGCGCATGGCGGTCGTCTGGTACTTCTGCTTGTGCCAGATAAAGTAGAACTGCCGGGCCAGGTCCAGCTCGGGGGTTTCCACCGGCACCAGGCTGCCGCGACGAAAGGCATCGCGCAGGGCCAGGCGCGAGATGCAGCCGATCCCCAGGCCCGACTCGACCGCCCGCTTGATCGCTTCGGTGTGTTCCAGCTCCAGGCGGATATTGAGGGTGGAGCGGTGATGGCGCATGGCCTGGTCAAAGGTCAGGCGGGTGCCCGAGCCCTGTTCGCGCAGGATCCAGGCCTCATGAGTGAGGTCTTCCATGCTCGCCTGGCCGCGTTTGGCCAACGGGTGCTGGGGCGCGCAGAACACCACCAGCTCATCTTCGACCCAGGGCTGCACTTCCAGATTCGGGTGGTTGCAGTCACCTTCGATTAGACCCAGATCAATTTCGTAATGGGCAACCTGTTGCACGATATGCGCAGTGTTCTGTACATGCAGCTTGACCTGGCTTTCCGGGTGGACCTGCATGAAGCTGCCGATCAGCAGTGTGGCCAGGTAATTGCCGATGGTCAGGGTGGCGCCCACCGCCAGCGAGCCAAAACCGGACTTGCCATTGAGCAGGTCCTCGATTTCCTTGGCCTGGTCGAGCAGGGCGACCGCCTGGGGCAGCAGTTGATGGCCCAGGGCGTTGAGGCTCAGGCGCTTGCCGGCGCGGTCAAACAGCTGGCAACTGGACTGGCGCTCAAGTTCAGTGATCGAGGTACTGGCGGCCGATTGCGATAGCGCCAGTATTCCAGCGGCCCGCGAGACGCTTTGGTACTGGGCCACGGCAACGAACACCTGGAGCTGACGAAGGGTAAATCGCATATCTATATAACCGATAAGACATATCTTGATAATTCAGTTAACAGATATTGTCGCTGGCACTAAACTATTGCGCAATTGCGCTCTCGCTTAGCGCCGCGTTTTTCTTCAGGAGCCCGTACATGAGCAACATGAACCACGAACGTGTCCTCAGTGTTCACCACTGGAACGACACCCTGTTCAGCTTCAAGTGCACCCGCGACCCGGGCCTGCGCTTCGAGAACGGTCAGTTCGTGATGATCGGGCTGCAACAGCCAAACGGCCGCCCGCTCATGCGCGCCTACTCGATTGCCAGCCCGAACTGGGAAGAGCATCTGGAGTTCTTCAGCATCAAGGTGCAGGACGGCCCGCTGACCTCGCAGCTGCAGCACCTGAAAGAAGGCGATGAAATCATCATCAGCAAGAAGCCTACCGGCACCCTGGTGCTCGACGACCTGAACCCGGGCAAACACCTGTACCTGCTCAGCACTGGTACTGGCCTGGCGCCGTTCATGAGCGTCATCCAGGACCCGGAAACCTACGAGCGCTTCGAAAAAGTGATCCTGGTTCACGGTGTGCGTTACGTCAACGAAGTCGCTTACCGCGAGTTCATCACCGAGCACCTGCCGCAGAACGAGTTCTTCGGCGAAGCGCTGCGTGACAAGCTGATCTACTACCCGACAGTGACCCGCGAGCCGTTCGAGAACCAGGGCCGCTTGACCGACCTGATGCGCAGCGGCAAGCTGTTCAGCGACATCGGCCTGCCACCGATCAACCCGCAGGACGACCGCGCAATGATCTGCGGTAGCCCGAGCATGCTCGACGAGACCAGCGAAGTGCTCGACAGCTTCGGCCTGAAAATCTCGGCTCGTATGCGCGAGCCGGGTGACTACCTGATCGAGCGTGCATTCGTCGAGAAGTAAGCAGCACCGACATAAGAAAGCAGGCCTCGGCCTGCTTTTTTGTGCCTACAGATCTTTCACCACTTCCAGCACCCGGATCTGATCCGCTTGCGGGTAGTGCCAGCGCACCTGCACATCCCAGAACTTCACCCCATAGACGCGCTCGGGTGGCGGTATCTGGTAGGCCGGTCGTGGGTCCTGGGCCAGGCATTGCTCGATCAGCTCAAGCAACGGCTCACCAATGCGCAGGCCATGCTCGCGGGCCTGGATCAAGGCGGTATCGCTCCAGTTCACCGCGATCGGTGCAGGCGGCGCGTCAGCCATCTGGTTGACCGCTGTGCTCAAGGCATCGGCATAGGGCACGTAGGGTTTGATATCGAGCACCGGTGTGCCATCGAGCAGGTCGATGCCCGACAACCACAAGCGGCCAGCCTCGACCTTTTCCAGCCTGACCACCGACTGACCGATGCCGTTGGGCCGGTGGGTTGCGCGAGTGGCGAACACACCCATGGACTTGTTGCCGCCCAGCCGTGGTGGGCGTACCTTCAGCCGTGGCTTGTCTTCCAGGGCCTGGTGGAACAGGAACAGCAACCAGACGTGGCTGACCTGTTCCAGGCCGGCCACCGCCTCGCCATTGTCGTAGGGTGGCAGTAGCTCCAGCACCCCACGGGCGGCCGGCGCCAATTGCGGCTGGCGCGGAATGGCAAACTTTTCCTTGAAGCAGGAGCGGACGTAGCCGACCGGTGCGACGCTGTAGTTCATCGCCGGCTCAGCCACGAACCCGCAGGGTCAGGCCCTTGAGGAAGTTGCGCAGCAGCTGGTCGCCGCAGGGGCGGTAGTTGTTGTGCCCGACCTTGCGGAACAAGGCGCTGAGCTCCGGTTTTGACACCGGGAAGTCGGCGGCCTTGAGGATCGCGTGCAGGTCGTCTTCCTTCAGTTCGAAGGCTACGCGCAGTTTTTTCATGACGATATTGTTGGTCACCGGCAGCTCGATCGGCAGCGGTGGGCGGCTGTCATCCTTGCCGCGCTTGAAGATCACCAGGCCATCGAGAAAGTGGGCGATGACCTCGTCGGGGCAGCGCACGAAACCCTCCTCGTCTTCCTTCTTGAGGTAGGAGGCGATATCGGCGGTGGACACCTCGAAGCCGCTCAGCTTGATGATCTCGGTAAGTTTGGTATCGCTGACGTCCAGCAGGTAGCGCAGGCTGCGCAGGGCATCGTTGTGAATCATGGGGACAATCCTGTTCAGGGGCGCCGCCTGAGTGACGGCGCCCTGTTGCTTAAAATTTTTCGCTGGCTGCCAGGTAGCGCCACTGGCCCAGTGGCAGCTTGCTCATGGCGACGCCGCCAAGGCGGATCCGGCGCATGCTCACCGGGGTGACCCCGACACTGCTGCAGAGCAGGTTGATGAGCCCGGCTGGCGGGTTTTTCAGAACCATGCGCAAGCGGGTTTCGTTCTGCCAGCTGGCCTTGATCTTCGGCAGTTCATTGCCTTTCCAGTTGAAGCCGCGATTGAGCCGTTCCAGGCCATGGGCAATCATATCGCCACTAACTTCGACGATGTATTCCTGCTCAAGTTTGGCCAGGTCGGCGCTGAGCTTGCGGGTAATCCGCCAGTCCTGGGTAAACACCTGCAGGCCACTGGCGCCTTCCTGAAGCGGCGCAGCGCAGCTCAGGCGGGCGAAGTGCGCCCTGAGCGGGCGGCGGCTGTAGCTGTGCTCGGGCGACAGGCTGTCGGCGCCGATGCTGGCGCAGGCGCTGTCGAGGTCGAGGTCGGCCGGCTGGTTGAGCAGCAAGGTAACTGGCTCCAGTGCTTCGGCCTTGGCGCCGGGGCGCAATTCGACCTTGTGTTCGGTGACTTTGAACTGCGGTTCGTCGATCACGGTGCCGTTAACGGTGACCCAGCCGCCCTCGATGTACAGTTCGGCCTCCCGCCGGGAGCAACCGACCAGTTCGATGAGGCGTTTGGAAAGGCGAATGGGTTCAGACATGACGACAGCCGTAGGCACAGGGAAAGGTGCCTATTGTAACTGCCTGGGCGGGCTTGGGGCCGGGAACATTCTTTGATCCAGCCATTAATCTGCAGTTTGGCGGTATTTCGGAGGTGGATTACATAGTCCTTCAGCCGGTGCGGACAGACTGCGTACGAATTAGCTTCATGTGGAGTAGGGGGTAGGGCTGCCCCATGCCGTCTGTTTCCGAGCGGCCGACCACTTCAAAGCCCTGGCGCAGGTAGAAGCCCAGGGCCTGGGCGTTCTGTTCGTTAACGTCCAGTTGCTCGGCGTGCAACTCATCGATGGCCACCCGCAGCAGCCGCGAGCCCAGGCCCTGGCCACGTACCTGGGGGTCGATGAAGAGCATTTCCACCCGCCCGCAAGCGACCCCGGCAAAACCACGGATGCGCTGCCTGGCGTCCTTGCAGCAAATCAGCATCACCGCGTCCAGGTACTGGCTCAGCAGCAGCTCGCGCAGCAGGCAGATGTAACTGTCGGGAAGAAAGTCATGGGTGGCGCGCACCGATGCCTCCCACACGCGTACAAGCTCCGGGTAGTCGCTCAAGTGGGGCGTCTGCACGGTAATGTGCCTGCGCATTACGGTGGTCTCCTCAGGACAATTGAGGAAACGATAGTTGTAAAAAAAAGCCCCGCCATCGCTGGCAGGGCTTTTTTAACAGCGCCGAATCAGATCGGTTCGGCCCACATGTCGTACTCGTCGGCGTCGGTCACCCGGCAACGTACTGTGTCACCCGGCTTGAAGCCGTGGTTGCCGTCGATGAACACATTGCCGTCGATTTCCGGAGCATCGAAGAAGCTGCGACCGACCGAGCCTTCATCTTCGACTTCATCGATCAGGACGTCGATTTCCTTGCCGATGCGCAGTTGCAGGCGCGCGGTGCTGATCGCCTGCTGGTGGGCCATGAAGCGGTCCCAGCGTTCCTGCTTGACGTCATCCGGCACGTCGTCCAGGCCCAGGTCGTTGGCCGGGGCGCCTTCGACCGGGGAGTACTGGAAGCAGCCGACGCGATCGAGCTGGGCTTCGGTCAGCCAGTCCAGCAGGTACTGGAAGTCTTCTTCGGTTTCACCCGGGAAGCCGACGATGAAGGTCGAACGGATCACCAGCTCAGGGCACTGCTCGCGCCAGTTCTTGATGCGCGCCAGGGTGCGGTCTTCGAACGCCGGGCGTTTCATCGACTTGAGCACTTTGGGGCTGGCGTGCTGGAACGGGATGTCCAGGTACGGCAGGATCTTGCCGGCCGCCATCAGCGGGATCACGTCGTCGACGTTCGGGTACGGGTAGACATAGTGCAGGCGCACCCAGGCGCCCAGGCTGCTCAGCGCTTCGCACAGCTCGAGCATGCGCGTCTTGACCGGGCGGCCGTTCCAGAAGTCGGTCTTGTACTTGACGTCGACGCCATAGGCGCTGGTGTCCTGGGAGATCACCAGGATCTCCTTGACCCCGGCCTTGACCAGGCGCTCGGCCTCGCTCAGCACTTCGCCGACCGGGCGGCTGACCAGCTTGCCGCGCATCGACGGGATAATGCAGAAGCTGCAGCTGTGGTTGCAGCCTTCGGAAATCTTCAGGTAGGCATAGTGGCGCGGGGTCAGCTTGACGCCCTGGGGCGGCACCAGGTCGATCAGCGGATTGTGGTCCTGGCGCGGCGGCACGACTTCATGCACGGCATTGACCACCTGCTCGTACTGTTGCGGGCCGGTCACCGACAATACGCTTGGGTGCACGTCGCGGATGCTGCCTTCCTCGACACCCATGCAGCCGGTGACGATGACCTTGCCGTTTTCCTTGATGGCTTCGCCAATCACTTCCAGGGATTCGGCCTTGGCGCTGTCGATGAAGCCGCAGGTGTTGACCACCACCACGTCGGCGTCCTCGTAGGTGGGCACGACTTCATAACCTTCCATGCGCAGCTGGGTCAGGATGCGCTCGGAATCGACCAGGGCCTTGGGGCAACCCAGGGATACAAAGCCGACCTTGGGCGCGGTGGGCATAGGGGTGGTGGACATGACTAACCTCGGTATTGAAGGGTTTGCCGGCCGTGGCGGCGGGCAAGCCTGTTGGGCGCTTTGGGCGCCTCTGATCAAAAAGTGCGCAATTCTAGCGAGCGCAAAGTCACTTGACCAGCAGAAATGCGACGAACGCTCAGCTATGCTTCGCGGCGATATGCCTGTGTTTGTATCGGGCTCAGGCCGCTGCGGCGCTGCAGGTGCACAAAGCATAGCGTCCGGGGTGAATTTTACCGGCCCACAAGGCCTGGTTGCGGGAGTAGTGGATGGTTCAGGCAAGCAGTCAGACTGATACCGGGCATTCGTCGGCCAAGCCGCTGAGCTTGCTGGTGGCAGCGGTGGGGGTGGTGTACGGCGACATCGGCACCAGCCCCTTGTACACCCTCAAAGAAGTGTTTTCCGGCGGTTATGGCGTGCCCGTCAACCACGATGGCGTGCTCGGTATCCTGGCGCTGATCCTCTGGTCGCTGATCTGGGTGGTCTCGATCAAGTACGTGGTGTTCATCCTGCGCGCCGACAACCAGGGCGAAGGCGGCATCATGGCCCTCACCGCCCTGGCCCGGCGCGCCTCGGCGCCGTACCCTAAACTCAAGGCGCTGATGGTCGGTTGCGGCCTGATCGGCGCGGCGCTGTTCTATGGCGACAGCATGATCACCCCGGCAATCTCGGTGTTGTCGGCGGTAGAGGGGCTGGAGCTGGCCTTCGACGGCATCGATCACTGGGTGATTCCGGTGGCATTGGTCGTACTGGTGGGGCTGTTCCTGATTCAGAAGCATGGCACCGCGCGCATCGGCATCCTCTTCGGGCCGGTGATGGTCACCTGGTTCGTGGTGCTTGGCGCCCTGGGTGTGCATGGCATTCTTCAGAGCCCGGAAGTGCTCAAGGCCTTCAATCCGGTCTGGGCGGTGCGTTTCTTTATCGTCCACCCGGGCATGGGCGTGGCGATTCTCGGCGCCGTGGTACTGGCCCTGACCGGCGCCGAAGCGCTGTATGCCGACATGGGCCATTTTGGCCGTAAGCCCATTGCCCGCGCCTGGTTCGCCCTGGTGCTGCCGGCATTGGTACTCAATTACTTCGGGCAGGGCGCTCTGTTGCTGCAGAACCCTGAGGCGGCACGCAATCCGTTCTATTTGCTGGCGCCGGGCTGGGCGCTGATACCGTTGGTCGGTTTGTCCACCCTGGCCACCGTGATTGCCTCTCAGGCGGTGATCTCCGGGGCCTTTTCCCTGACCCGGCAAGCCATTCAACTGGGCTATGTGCCACGCATGCAGATCCAGCACACCTCCAGTGACGAGCAGGGGCAAATCTATATTGGCGCGGTGAACTGGTCGCTGATGGTCGGGGTGATCCTGCTGGTGATCGGCTTCGAGTCATCTGGCGCGCTGGCCTCGGCTTATGGTGTGGCGGTGACCGGGACCATGCTGATGACCACCTTGCTGGTGTCCACGGTGATGCTGCTGTTGTGGAAATGGCCGCCGTTGCTGGCGGTACCGGTCTTGCTGGGCTTTCTTCTGGTCGATGGCCTGTTCTTCGCCGCCAACGTGCCCAAGGTGGTGCAGGGCGGGGCCTTTCCGGTACTGGCGGGGATCGTCCTGTTTGTCCTGATGACCACCTGGAAGCGCGGCAAGCAGATCCTCGTCGAGCGCCTGGACGAAGGCAGTCTGCCGTTACCCCTGTTCATCGGCAGTATTCGCGTGCAGCCGCCGCACCGGGTCGAGGGGACGGCGGTATTTCTCACCGCACGGCCTGATGCGGTGCCTCATGCGTTGTTGCATAACATGCTGCACAACCAGGTCCTGCATAAGCAGGTGGTGCTGTTGACTGTGGTCAGCGAGGACACACCGCGGGTAGCGGCCCAGCAGCGCTTTGAAGTGGAAGCGTATGGCGAGGGCTTTTATCGGGTGCTGCTGCACTTTGGTTTTATGGATGAGCCCGATGTGCCAGCAGCGTTAAAGCTGTGTCATCTGGAAGGGCTGGACTTCAGCCCGATGCGCACCACCTACTTCCTCAGTCGCGAGACGGTGATCGCCTCGCGCCTGGTGGGCATGTCGCGTTGGCGGGGCTTGCTGTTCGCCTTTTTGCTGAAGAACGCCAACGGCAATTTGCGCTTCTTCAATTTGCCGTTGAACCGGGTGATCGAGCTGGGTACTCAAGTAGAGATCTGAGGCGCCTGCCATCGCGGGGCAAGCCCGCTCCTACAAGGCAGGTCAATGTAGGAGCGGGCTTGCCCCGCGATGGAACGTTCAGTTTTGCTCGGCGACGCTGGTCTTGCCCTGGCGGTTCTCGATATCGCCGATCAAGCGCTTGGCCAGCGCCGGGTAGTTCTCGTCGAAGTGATGTCCGCCAGGCAGCTTCAGGCGCTCGCCAACGGCGCTGTGGTCGGTACAGCCACTCTCGTCAGCCTCTTCCTCGCCATACACGCAGACCACCTTGGAGGCCGGCAGCCTGGCCATTTCCGGGCCAGTAGGCGCTTCCTTGCCAGCGTTGCCCAACCAGCCCTCGACCTCGATCTCGAAGCTGCCGCTGCGGGCAAAGGCTAGCAGGATCACCGCATCGATACGCTGCTGGTCTTCGGCAGGCAGGCGGTTATAGATCGCTGGCAGCACATCGGCACCGAACGAGTAACCGGTCAGCACAAAGCGTTTGGTGCCCCATTTCTGCCGGTAGTGCTGCATCAATTCGGAGAGGTCGATGGCGCTCTGTTCCGGGGTCTTGTGCTGCCAGTAGTAACGCAGGGTGTCGATGCCGACCACCGGGTAGCCGAGCTTGGCCATCTCCCCGGCCACGTCGCGGTCCAGGTCGCGCCAGCCGCCGTCGCCGGACAGGAACAGGGTTACGGTGTCGGTGGTTTGCCCGGCAGGCACCTCGACCACGGGGATGCTCATGGCGTTGCCATCCTCGCCCACCAGCGCCTGGGTCAGCTGTGCCTTGAGCACTTGCGGCAGGTGGATGTCGTAGTCGCTGATGCTGGTTTCGGCGTTCGGCTGGTCACGCACGAAGGCGGCGCTGGCGTCGTCCGGGTTGTCGTTCCAGGCCACGCTCCAGTGACCGTGGACAGCGGACTTGGGCAGTGGGGTGGCGCAGCCGGGCTGTTCGAGGGTGAAATCCACCGAGATCGCCTGGGCCTTGTCATCACTCTGCTGGGCCAGCCAACGCCAGGCCTGGGCTGCGCCTGGGCCGATACCGGCCACCAGGGTCGGGGCGCCCTTGAGTTGCTCCAGGGCTTGCTGCACGGCTTGTTGCTGCTTGCTGCAATCGGCGGGCGGAAGGATCACCTGAACCATCTGCGCTTCACCGCTCTGGCTCAAATCGAGCAACTGCTTCTCGCTCAAGGCCTGCTCCTGGGGCACGGCGATGGCCACCCGGGCCTTGGCCTGGGTGCCCGGGTTGACCTTTATCAGGCTACTGCCATCGCTCAGGCTCAGGTGCTCGAGGGTGGCTTCAGGTGCCGGGCGCGTCCACAGCCAGAAGCCCAGGGCAGCGGCCAGCAGGGCGAGCAGCAGGGGAGCCAGAACATACAGCCAGTAGCGTCGAATCATCAGCGTTTCACCAATCCAGTCAGGCCGCCCGCGATCAGGGCGGCGGTATCGGCCAGTGCCACCAACGGATCGAGTCCGGCCGGCACGGCCATGTAGCGAGGTTCCCAGTCCGGTTGGAACTTGTCTTTGAAGCGGCGCAGGCCCTGGAAGTTGTACAGCTGTTCACCGCGCTGGAACACCATCGAGCCCAGGCGTTGGGTCAAGGGCGCGCCACGCCGTGGTTGCAGCCCGGAGAGTGGCACCATGCCCAGGCTGAAGCGACCATAACCGTGCTGCTTATAGTGTTGGATCAGGCCGATCATCATGAATTCCATGGTCAGCTTCGGCGCTTCGGGGTGGGCACGCATCAGGTCAAGGCTGGCCAGTTCCAGGCCGCGGGTCTCCAGCAGGTTGGCAAACGCCACCGGCCGGCCTTCGAAGCGGATCAGGGCAATGCGAAAGTGCTGCAGGTAGTCGGGGCTGAAGCGGCCGAGGGAGAAGCCTTTCTCGCGCACGTTCTTGCCGCTGAGCCAGGCATCGGAAATGCTCTTGAGCTCGTGCAGTGGCGCCTGTCCCGGTTCGTGCACTTCCAGGCTGAGGCCGTCGCGCCCGCCCCGGTTCCAGGTGTAACGCAGGTCTTTCATCTCCTTGCCCTTGGCTTCGAGGTCAAAGCGCTTGAGGTCGACCCGGGCTTCTTCGCCCAGTTTGATCGCGGTCAGGCCTATGTCCATATAGAACGGCAGGTTCTCGGCCCGAACCTGGTAGAACACCGGGCGGGCATGGTGCACATCGCACAGGTCGCGGAACTGCCAGATCATCTCGGCGCGCTCATGGGCCGGGCCAATCGGGTCATACAGCGCCACCAGGCTGCGGCCGCGGCGGGCATACATGAGAAAGGCATCGTTGTTGGGGTGGAACAGCAAGGCCTTGTCGCCGGTCAGCGCCAGGCCGCCATCAGGCTGATCGGATGCTTGCAGGATGGCATTGGCGCGTTGCAGTTCTTCGGCGCTGGGCAAGTGAATCACCGGGCGGGCGGTGCGCAGCAACCAGGTCAGGGCGACGATCACCAGCAGCACCGCGCTGCCCAGGGCCGAGCGCAGTCCGCGTGGAGCATCGGCGTCGAGGGTGAACTGCCACCACAGTTGATGGCTGTAGGGCACATCCTGATAGGCGAACAGCAGCAGCCACACCGAGGCGCCCAGTACGCAGGCGCTGGCGGCAAGATAAACCGGCGAGAACGGCAGTTCGAGCAAGCGGCTAGGGCGGTAGAACGAGCGCCGGAAGACTGCCAGCAGACAGGCGGTAAAGGTCAGGATGCTGGCCTCTTCCCAGTCGAAGCCTTTGAGCAGCGAGAGCAGGGCGCCGACCAGCAGCAGGATGGTGGTCAGTATCCAGGCCGCCGACAGGCGCCGTCGCAGGCCTTGAGCCAGTAGCAGGCAGAGTACGCCAATCAGGCTGGCGCCAAAATGCGAGGCGTCGATCAGCCGGTGTGGCACCAAAAAGCCCAGGTGCTCCAGGCGCTCGTCGATTTCCGGCGTGGCCCCGGAGAACAGCAGCACCACGCCAGACAAAAACACCAGCACCGCCAGCACCGGCGCCGCGAGGCCCGAAGCGGCCCGGATCGCCTGCTGGGCGAACAGCAAGCGCCGTGCTTCGCTGGCAAGCAGGAGGATGCAAGCCAACAGCAGTGGCAGCACCACATAGATCAGGCGATAGAGTAGCAGTGCGGCGGCCAGTGGCGCGGCACCCAGCTTGTCGGCAAAGGCCGCGAGCAGGATTGCCTCGAATACCCCGACGCCGCCAGGCACATGACTGAGAACGCCGGCGGCCAGGGCCAGCAGGTAGACCAGCAGGAAGGCACCAAAGGGCGGCGCCTCTGGCAGCAGCAGGTACAGCACGGTGGCGGCAGCGGCAACATCAAGGGCCGTAATGAGTAACTGCAGCAGGGTCAGGCGTGCACCTGGCAAGCGCAAAGTACGCCGGCCTACTTGCACCAGCAGGTTGTCTGCCAGGGCTTGTTCGGGCAGCCGTCGACGGTAGAGCCCGTAAACCAGCGCCGCGCTCAGGCCCAGTATCGCCAGGGCGATTGCCGCCAGCAGCGCAGGGGCAAGGTGCAAGGCTGAAGCTGCAGCAGGCAGGTTGCTCAAGGTCGCCAGGGCTGCGAGTGGCGGCAGGGCACAGCCCAGGGAAAGGCTGGCGAACAGCGTCATCCGCGCCACTTCCGCGGCACCAATACCGTGACGGGCATACAGGCGATAACGTACCGAACCTCCAGACAGCAGCGACAGGCCAATGGCATTGCCGATGGCAAAGGCGCTGAAACCGCCCATCACCAGGGTGCGCGGCGGTAACTCCACACCCGCATAGCGGCTGGCTGACCATTCGTAGCCGAGCAGAATGACGAAGCCGATCACTGTGGCCAGCAACGCACCGATCAGCGATGTGGGTGGCACGCTGAGCAGCGAGTCATGCAGGGCATAGATATCCAGTTCGCTAAGCAGGTGGCGACAGGCGATCAGGGCAACGGCAAACAGCAGCAGGGTTACGCCCAGACCGATCGGCTGGCGATACTTGCTCAGGCGCTCAAGCATGCGCAGGCGATGCTCGGCAATCGGTAGTGCGGCGGTAACGGGGGCTTGTGTTTCAGGTGTCTGGGTGCGCATCAACCACCTCGTGGCTTGCGCGCGACAGCTAGGCTGTATCCGGTCAAAGTACCAATCCCTATGGATGCGTGATGTCCGATATGATCGGGCCGCTGAGCACCTTGAGGATAGTTAAAGAAGTTTCATATTGCCCAAGCGGCGGGGCGCGTGGACGAGAGGGATGAATGTCGGAAGTATAGACGCAAAAAAGGCCACTTTTTTCAAAGTGGCCTTTTCTGTTGTTTGGTTGCGGGAGCCGGATTTGAACCGACGACCTTCGGGTTATGAGCCCGACGAGCTACCAGACTGCTCCATCCCGCGTCTGTGGGGCGGATTCTACAGCGTTGAGCTTGGCTGTCAACGCTTAATTGTTGATTTACAATAAAAAAGTGCCTGGGACTTTATTCCGGGCAAAGAAAAAGGCCACTCGTTAGAGTGGCCTTTTTCTTTATTTGGTTGCGGGAGCCGGATTTGAACCGACGACCTTCGGGTTATGAGCCCGACGAGCTACCAGACTGCTCCATCCCGCGTCTGTGGGGCTGATTCTACAGTTTTGCCTGGGGCTGTCAATAGCCCATTCGCAGAAATCCTTTTTCCTTCAATCGCTTAGCACCTGTAAAAAGCGCTGCAGGGCAGCAGGAGTGGGCCTTGCAGGGCGTCCGCGAGGCGAAAAATTAGTTGTGATGCGTGGCACTCGATCGAGTGAGATACT
Organism: Pseudomonas tructae; assembly: GCF_004214895.1. Lineage (NCBI taxonomy): Bacteria > Pseudomonadati > Pseudomonadota > Gammaproteobacteria > Pseudomonadales > Pseudomonadaceae > Pseudomonas > Pseudomonas tructae. The sequence goes on from NZ_CP035952.1 coordinate 1,704,904, forward strand.
GCTTACATCACTTTAAACCTGTTCTTACGCCATTTATGCCCCAACGCAAGATCATCCATATCGACTGCGATTGCTTCTACGCCGCCATCGAGATGCGCGACGACCCGCGCCTGGTTGGCCGGCCGCTGGCAGTGGGTGGTTCGGCGGAGCGTCGGGGGGTGATCGCCACGTGTAACTATGAAGCGCGGGCCTACGGGGTGCGTTCGGCGATGTCTTCGCGTCACGCGCTCAAGTTGTGCCCGGACCTGTTGATCGTCAAGCCGCGTATGGATGCTTATAAAGAAGCCTCGCGAGAAATTCACGGCATCTTTCGTCAGTACACCGACCTGATCGAGCCGCTGTCGCTGGATGAGGCTTACCTGGATGTGTCGCAGAGCACCTGGTTCGATGGCAGCGCCACGCGCATTGCCGCGGACATTCGCCGGCGGGTTGCCCAGCAGCTGCATATCACTGTCTCGGCCGGTGTGGCGCCGAACAAGTTCCTGGCCAAGATCGCCAGTGACTGGCGCAAGCCCAATGGGCTGTTTGTGGTAACGCCGAACGAAGTCGAGGCGTTTGTCGCAGCCTTGCCGGTGAGCAAGCTGCATGGCGTGGGCAAGGTCACCGCTGACAAGATGGGGCGCTTGGGGATCATCCATTGCCTGGAGCTGCGCGACTGGAGCCGCCTGGCCCTGGCCCGTGAGTTTGGCAGTTTCGGCGAGCGCCTGTGGGGGTTGGCGCGGGGGATCGATGATCGTCCGGTGCACAACGACAGCCGTCGCCAGTCGGTCAGTGTGGAAAACACCTACGATACCGATCTACCGGACCTGGCCAGTTGCCTGGAAAAGCTTCCGGAGCTGATGGAAACCCTTGCCGGGCGCATGGCGCGTATCGACGACAGCTATCGCCCGGGCAAGCCGTTCGTCAAAGTGAAGTTCCATGATTTCAGCCAGACCACCCTCGAGCAGTCGGGGGCAGGGCGCGACCTGGGCAGCTATCAGCAATTGCTCAGCCAGGCCTTTGCCCGAGGTGGCAAACCGGTGAGGTTGTTGGGTATCGGCGTGCGCTTGCAGGATTTACGTGCAGGTCATGAGCAGTTGGAGCTGTTTGGTCATGAGTGATTGAGTTATGAGGGCAATCGCGGGGCAAGCCCGCTCCCACTGGGTGAGAATCCTGTGGGAACGGGCTTGCCCCGCGATAGATCAGTGCGCGCCGGGATCAGCGACCAGGCGGCCGGCGTCCTTGGTCAGCGCCTTGAGGAATTCCTCTTGCAGCTCCGGATCGTTGCGGGTCAGCTCGATCAGGCTCTGCTCCAGTTCGCTGGCTTCCTCTTCCAGGCCCAGCTCCGAGAGGCGCTTGACCCGATGTACCCACTGGCTGACTTCATCGTCTTCCAGATCGTCGAAAATCAGCTCGTGAGCTTCCACCAGTTTGCCGCGCAGGCTGGCGCTGATCAGCAGGCTGGCATCGCCACGTACATTGTTGTCTTCATCGGCGACCTGCAGGTGCAGAGTGCCGATATGGGTGAGGTTCTGCTCGCTGAACGGGCTGTCGAGCAGGTTCAGGTGCAGCACGCCGTTGCGGTCGGTGGTCAGTTCGTGGTTGACCTTGCCGGCCTTGACGGTGACCGGACGTTCACTCCACGGGACGCTGGTGTATTCCTGGCGCTTGTCCTTCTGCACCTCGGCGATACCCGCCAGGTTCTGCTGGGCACGGCCGTTGGACTGAGCGTTCATGAACGGGTTGAGGCCGTCGAAACCATAGCTCAGCCAGTCATGGGTCACGCTGTCGGGCAGGTTGCCCAGGGCAAAGACGTTGACCACATTGGCGCCGACACCGGCAACCACCGCCACCGCGCCCAGCGGAATCTCGTAGACCTCGCGCCAGGGCTGGTAAGGCGTATAGCGATCATAGCGACGGGTCACTTCGAACTCGGTGACTTCGAAATTCTTCTGTTCGTGGATGCGCACACGCCGTTGCGGCAGCTCGAGTACCTTGGGGTCCCCGACATCGATCTGCAGGCTGTGTTCGAGCAGCTTGCGCTCGATGCGCTCCTCATGCTCGCTGCGCTGGGACATCTGGTTGGCGCAACCGCTGAGGAACAGGGCGCCGCACAGTGCGGCGCCCCCCAGGTTGATGGTACTTCGCTTGAACATGATTACTCTTGCGTTGGCTTAGCGACGAATGCGGGCTTGCAGGAACGACAGCACCTGGGCCACTGGCAGCGGCTGTGCGTCACGCTCGGTGCGGTGCTTGTATTCCAGGTTGCCATCGGCCAGGCCGCGATCGCTGATCACGATGCGGTGCGGGATGCCGATCAGTTCCATGTCGGCGAACTTGATCCCCGGGCTGGTCTTCTTGTCACGGTCGTCCAGCAGCACTTCGAAACCGGCAGCGGTCAGTTCGGCGTACAGCTTGTCGGTCGCTTCGCGAACCTGTTCGGTTTCATAGCGCAGCGGTACCAGGGCGATCTGGAACGGTGCCAGGGCGTCACTCCAGATGATGCCGTTGTCGTCGTAGTTCTGCTCGATGGCCGCGGCCACCACGCGCGATACGCCGATGCCGTAGCAACCCATGCTCAGGGTCACCGGCTTGCCGTTCTCGCCCAGTACCTGGCACTTGAGGGCCTCGCTGTACTTGGTGCCGAGCTGGAAGATATGCCCGACTTCGATGCCGCGCTTGATCACCAGGGTGCCCTGGCCATCCGGGCTTGGGTCGCCTGCGACGACGTTGCGCAGGTCGGCCACTTGCGGAACCGGCAGGTCACGCTCCCAGTTGACGCCAAAATAGTGCTTGTCGTCGATGTTGGCACCGATGCCGAAGTCGCTCATCAATGCGACCGAGCGGTCGATGATGCACGGCAGCGGCAGGTTCAATGGGCCGAGGGAACCGGCACCGGCGCCAATGGCGTCGCGCAGTTCGTCATCGGAGGCCATGACCAGCGGGCTGGCAACCTCTGGCAGGTTGGCGGCCTTGATTTCGTTCAGTTCATGGTCGCCACGCACGATCAGGGCAATCAGCTTGCCCTCTTCGGCGGCGTGGACGATCAGGGTCTTGACGGTCTTTTCGATCGCCAGGTCATAGTTGTCGACCAACTGGGTGATGGTCTTGGCGTCCGGGGTGTCGACCAGGCGCAGCTCTTGAGTCGGCGCAGGGCGCACGGTTTCCCGTGGGATGGCCTCGGCCTTCTCGATGTTGGCGGCGTAGTCGGAGCTGTCGCTGAAGATCACATCGTCTTCACCGGACTCGGCCAGCACGTGGAATTCGTGGGAATAGCTGCCACCGATCGAGCCGGTGTCAGCCTGCACTGGGCGGAAATCCAGGCCCAGGCGGGTAAAGATGTTGCTGTAGGCCAGGTGCATGCGATCGTAGGTTTCCTGCAGGGAAGCCGGATCGGCATGGAAGGAGTAGGCGTCCTTCATGATGAACTCGCGACCACGCATCAGGCCGAAGCGCGGACGGATCTCGTCACGGAACTTGGTCTGGATCTGGTACATGTTCAAAGGCAGCTGTTTATAGCTGTTGAGTTCGTTGCGTGCCAGGTCGGTGATGACCTCTTCGTGGGTCGGGCCCACGCAGAACTCGCGACCGTGGCGGTCCTTCAGACGCAGCAGCTCAGGGCCGTACTGTTCCCAGCGGCCGGACTCCTGCCACAGCTCGGCAGGCTGGATGGCCGGCATCAGCACTTCCAGGGCGCCAGCGGCGTTCATTTCCTCGCGGACCACGGCTTCGACCTTGCGCATTACCCGCAGGCCCATCGGCAGCCAGGTGTACAGGCCGGAGGCGAGCTTGCGGATCATGCCGGCACGCAGCATCAGCTGGTGGCTGATGACGACCGCGTCGGAAGGGGTTTCTTTTTGAGTAGCGAGCAAATATTGACTGGTGCGCATGGTAGGCCGTTGTCGGTTGCTTAAGACTTTGAATGACCCCGCATTGTACGGGGGCGAATCGGTGGCGTACAGGATGCCGGAGCTTGACGGCGTTGTCAGCCCGTATTCAGGCAAGAAAAAGCCCGGCAGTGCCGGGCTCCTTCGTACTGGGGATACTGAAAGCCCGGGGCTTACAGGATGCTCAGCGGGTACTCGACGATCAGACGGAAGTCGTTGTTGTCGGCGGTGTAGTCTGCGTTGTACGCATCGTTGGCGCGGTAGATGGCATGACGGACGCGGAACGACAGGTCTTTGGCTGCGCCTTCCTGGATCACGTACTTGGTCTCGAAGTTGAACTCGTTTTCCTTACCTTCGGTGTTGGACGTGGTCTCGATGTTGTCACCGTGTACATAACGCGCCATGAAGCTCAGGCCGGGTACGCCGTAGCTGGCCATGTTCAGGTCGTAGCGCGCCTGCCAGGATTTCTCTTCTTCGCCGATGAAGTCGGAGATCTGGATGGAGTTGGACACGAAGATGGTGCCGTTACCGTCGACACCGTACAGGTAGGCCGAGTCGCCGGTCGAGCGCTGATAGGCCAGGGTGAACTTGTGAGCGCCCAGGCTATAGGCGGCTGCCAGGCTCCACAGTTTGTTGTCCAGCTCGCCGTACAGGGCCTGGCCCTGGTCCTTGGTGCGGTAGGCGTTGAAGTCGAAGTTCAGCGACTGGCTGTCATCGATCGGCAGGGTGTAGTTGAGGTTGATGTACTGCTTCTTGAAGTAGTCATCGACATCGGAAGCTGCCAAGGTACCGACGAAGTTGTCAGTGAAGGAGTAGGTGGCGCCGGCAATGTTGGCCGAGGTCAGGCCCGGGGTGTGCTTGCCGTTGATGCTATCCTTGCCCATGCCGGTCTGCGAGCTCAGGGCGGTGAAGCGACCTGCGCTCAGTTGCAGGCCCTTGATTTCGTCGCTGGTGATCAAGGTACCTTCGGCGACTTCAGGCAGCAGGCGGCTGTCGTCGGTTGCGAAAACCGGGCTGGCAACGAACTGGCGACCGTACTTGAGCACGGTGTCGGAGACGCGCAGCTTCACCGCGCCACCGGTCTTGCCTTGTGCGTCTTCTGGCTTGCCGTCGCTGTCGGTGCGGAACAGGCCGTTACCGGCACGGCCTTCGCCGCCGTCGAAGCGTGCGGTACCCATGGCCATGGCGTCGACACCAAAGCCAACGGTACCCTGAGTGAAGCCGGATTCGTAGATGCCCAGCATCGAAATACCGCTGTCTTCGCGGTAGCCGTTCTTGAAGCCGCTGCTCTTGGTCGCATCAGGGACGTTGCCGGCGCCATTGCGGAAGTCGCGGTTCATGTACATTGCACGGGTTTTGACAGACAGTTTGCTGTCTTCAATAAAGCCCTTGGACTCGTCCTGAGAAGAGGCCACTGCCAACTGCGAGGTGCCGGCTGCAACAGCCAGGGCGATTACGCTCCACTTCATCACGCGCATCGTGATTTGCTCCTTTGGTTTTTAGGAAGAGTACTGCCGTCACTGTTTGGTTTTTTTATCAGTGCGGCTCTTTCTTTTTGTGTCGGCGGAAATGTATATCACGCTGACCTGCGTTGGCGATATGGGCGTCCAGAACCTTTCGGTAACTTTACGGTCATGTCGCTAACAGTTATGTCCCTGTCGCAAACCACGCCCCGGGTTTCGCGGGCCGTACAACTCCAGCGCTGTTTCAAGCGGATTAAGGATAGGTAAAAACAATCTAGCCCCTTGCCCCCGAAACTCCCTGGTTAACCCATGCAGCTGTTGTTATTTGTCGCCTTCCACCGCATCAATGCAGGTGTCGTGCCGACTGTGGCGGATGACAATGCAACAAGCGTGCACAAAAGCGAACAGCTTCACGAATTTTTCACTTTTTCAGCCTGCAAGGTGGCTGCGGTGCCGTGAAACCGGGGGTCAAAGAACCATTGGTTAGCGCAAGCCGCGTGTGCTGGAATAAGGGTAAAAGTTGCCCGTAAAGTCAAAGCGTTACCGCGAAAGGCTAAAGCTGAGTAGTTTGTGGATGTTCAGTGGGCGAAACGGCGATGGGCGGTGTCATTTTGGTGCGAAAAGTAGCGTTTCCTCGCTCAGGCAGCGTAACACCCTCTCGCCCATGGGCCCTTTTGGCCGGGGAACTGGGCCAAATCGGTGCATCTCTTCATTTATAAAGGCAGCGGGCAATGCCCCGGCGCCCGATCAGGAGTATCCTGCTGGCAGTGGCTCGCGGTGGAGTTGTGTGAGCAAGGTATTAAGCTGTTGTAGGAGATTTCTCTTTGTTTGCTTTAGATCAACGTCTTCAACAAGACACCCTGTACCTGGGTGACTTTCCTCTTTGCCGGCTGTTACTGAGCAAGGATGCCAACTACCCCTGGTTTATCCTGGTGCCGCAGCGTGCGGATATCAGTGAATTGTTTCAACTTGATGACAGTGATCAGCAGCAACTCTGGAAAGAGACTACAAGCCTGGCGCAAATCCTCAAGGATGTCTTTAAAGCCGACAAGATGAATGTGGCAACCCTCGGCAATGTAGTTAGCCAGCTACATATGCATGTCATTGTTCGTCGGCGCAATGATCCGGCTTGGCCAGCGCCGGTGTGGGGCAATAAGCCTGCAGTGGAATACTCGCCACAGCAGTTGGTCGATATCCGTTTGCGTCTTGCCGAGGTATTGGTTGACGATTTTCAGTTCGCGGAGGCTTGAATCATGACTCTTGAAGCGCGCGTGACCGAGTTGGAAAGCCGCTTGGCCTTTCAGGACGATACCTTGCTGGCCTTGAACGATGTGCTGGTCGAGCAGCAGCGTGTAGTGGAGCGCCTGCAGTTGCAGATGGCGGCGTTGCTCAAGCGTTACGAAGAGATGGTCGGTCAGTACGAGGCCAGTGAAGAAGAGGCGCCACCGCCCCATTACTGAATTCGGGGCGTAAAAAAACCGCGATGGGCAGCAGGACTGCCCTCGCGGTTTTTTGTTTTCGGCGATCAGCGCCGTGGGGCGGCGATCACATCCTCAGCCTGCAGGCCCTTGTCCCGGTTCATCACCGAGAACTCGACGCGCTGGCCTTCGACCAGAACGCGGTGGCCTTCGCCACGAATGGCGCGAAAGTGGACGAAGATGTCATCACCCGAATCGCGGGAGATGAAACCAAAGCCTTTGGAGGTGTTGAACCACTTCACGGTGCCGGTATCGCGATTGGACATGTCGTACGACGTGCTCTGGCTGCGTGCGCGGGTGCCTTTTGCAAGGCCTGCGATCAGGTGCAGGGCGGTTGCCACTACGGCGCAGGCCAGGGCTGGCAGGTCGCCAAGCTCCGGGCGAGCCAGCAGCGTAACGATCTGCAGGACCACGGCGATGACCAGCAAGGCGCTGGCAGCGCGCTGCAGGTGTTGCCGCACGCCACGGTAGTGTTGCGGGACCACGGGGGCGAGGACCAGGTTGAGCAGGCCGAACAGGGCCAGGAAAACAGCTTGCGGTTGCTGCAGGAAGGGAATGGCTTCGGTTCTGAGGCTGGGTATGAAGGACAGCAGCAAAGCTGCAACGCCCGTCAACAGGTGGACGATCTTGAACATGTTGGTTGGCTCACATTGATAAGGCGGATCACAGGAAGAGCTGACTTCACGGCGCGCACGGGGTTAAAAGGCGCAAAAACGTGAAAAAGGGTCAGCCTATGCGCCAGCGCAATGACAATCGGCGCGGGCGGCACGCCGCCTATTTAACAGCAAAGCCCCGGGCTTCTCAAATCAGCGGCCAACCGTGTGTCGCACGGCCTGCAGCCCTGTGTCGCAGGTGCGCGGCTGCAGGCGGCGAAAACTATTGGTACAGTGGTTCGGACCCGCTTGATCACAAGCATTGAGGAAAGGGGAATTGCATGGCTATTGATATCGGTATCAGTGAAGAGGATCGCAAGTCCATCGTGGATGGCTTGTCCCGCCTGCTGTCAGATACATATGTTCTTTATCTCAAGACCCACAACTTTCACTGGAACGTCACCGGTCCATCGTTTCGCACCTTGCACCTGATGTTCGAGGAGCAGTACAACGAGCTGGCCCTGGCGGTCGACTCCATTGCCGAGCGTATTCGCGCGCTGGGCTTCCCCGCTCCTGGGGCCTACTCGATCTATGCACGACTGTCCTCTATTAAAGAAGAAGAGGGGGTGCCGGCGGCCGACGAAATGATCAAGCAACTGGTCGAGGGCCAGGAAGCGGTCACCCGCACGGCGCGCAGCATTTTCCCGCTGCTCGATAAAGTCAGTGATGAACCCACCGCCGACTTGCTGACCCAGCGCATGCAGGTGCACGAAAAGACCGCGTGGATGCTGCGCTCCCTGCTTGAAGGCAAATAGAAGCCTGAGCGCTGCTCCTGCCCGGTCTTCCAGCTGAAGGCCGGGTGTTTTTTAGTGTGATGGAAGTGTTTACCGACGTTTGCAGATACCTGGCCTGTTACGGATTGAGCCTACGCGCAGAGCCTTTGCGTCTGATAGTGCAGTCTCGTTACAGGGCGCTTCATTAAGGGCATGTTCCACGGCGAGCCCCTGCTGTGGTTGTGTTTCCCTTGGATAAAGTGGTTGGGTAACAGTATGTCGGTATGGATGAATCGCCCGGGCCGTACAGGCGGCGTGCCGCACAACGGCAGCATCGACCCGTTCGCGGCCGATTTCGAAATGAACCTGGCCCAGCCGCTGTCGCGTTCGGTGCGACTCAACGGCTTTGCCACCTGCCTGCGTCTGGAACAAATCTACTGGCGCATACTTGAGCGCATCGCCAAGGCCAATCAGTGTTCGGTCAACACGGTATTGTCCTATGTCGATCGCGAGGTGCACCTGCGTCATGGTGGGGTAAAAAACTTCAGCGGCCTGGTCCGGGTGATTTGCGTGGTGTTCCTGCTCCGGCTGGAAGTGTCACGCTAGTCGGTTGCCGGGCTGCACAGCACACCTTAACCATATATAATCTCGCGTTTTAGCGCCTGAACCAGCCAGCGCTATGGTTAACGAGACACGCCTATGCCCATGTACGACTATCAATGCGCTGCCTGCGATCATCAGCTCGAAGCCCTTCAGAAGCTCAGCGCCGCGCCGCTGACCGATTGCCCGGCGTGTGAGCAGCCTGCGTTGAAGAAGCTGATCTCGGCCCCGGGGTTCCGCCTGGGCGGCACGGGCTGGTACGAAACCGACTTCAAGACCGGTGCGAAAAAGAACCTTGCAGGCGGCGACAAGGCCGACTGAGTTGATTGCACCGGCAGGGTCTTGCACTATTAGCCCTTTGTGGCGGCAAGGCCTCCACTGAACATACGAATGACGAGAAGCGAAACCACCATCATGATGCGCAGCCATTATTGCGGCCAACTGAACGAGAGCCTGGAAGGTCAGGAAATTACCCTTTGCGGATGGGTCCATCGTCGCCGCGACCACGGCGGGGTGATTTTCCTCGATATCCGTGATCGCGAAGGCATGGCCCAGGTCGTCTTCGACCCGGATCGCGCAGAAAGCTTCGCCGCCGCTGATCGCGTGCGCAGCGAATACGTGGTGCAGATCACCGGCAAGGTGCGTCTGCGTCCAGCTGGCGCGGTCAACGCCAACATGGCTTCGGGCGCCATCGAAGTGCTGGGCTACGAGCTGACCGTGCTCAACGAAGCGGAAACCCCGCCGTTCCCGCTCAACGAGTACTCCGACGTTGGCGAAGAAACCCGCCTGCGCTACCGCTTCATCGACCTGCGTCGCCCGGAGATGGCCGAGAAGCTGCGCCTGCGCTCGCGCATCACCACCAGCATCCGCCGCTTCCTCGATGAAAACGGCTTCCTCGACGTCGAAACGCCGATCCTCACCCGTGCCACCCCAGAAGGCGCGCGTGACTACCTGGTGCCAAGCCGTACCCACGCAGGCAGCTTCTTCGCTCTGCCGCAATCGCCTCAGCTGTTCAAGCAACTGCTGATGGTGGCCGGCTTCGACCGTTACTACCAGATCGCCAAGTGCTTCCGCGACGAAGACCTGCGCGCTGACCGTCAGCCGGAATTCACCCAGATCGACATCGAGACCAGCTTCCTCGATGAGTCCGAGATCATGGGCCTGACCGAAAGCATGATCCGCAAGCTGTTCAAGGAAGTCCTGGACCTGGAGTTCGGCGAATTCCCGCACATGACCTTCGAAGAAGCCATGCGCCGTTACGGTTCCGACAAGCCGGACCTGCGCAACCCGCTGGAACTGGTCGACGTTGCCGACCAGCTCAAGGAAGTCGAATTCAAAGTGTTCAGCGGCCCGGCCAACGATCCGAAGAGCCGTGTTGCCGCCCTGCGCGTGCCAGGTGGCGCGAGCATGCCGCGCAGCCGCATCGACGAGTACACCAAGTTCGTCGGCATCTACGGTGCCAAGGGCCTGGCCTACATCAAGGTCAACGAACGCGCCAAGGGTGTCGAAGGCCTGCAATCGCCGATCGTCAAGAACATCCCTGAGGCCAACCTCAATGTGATCCTCGATCGCGTTGGCGCAGTCGACGGCGATATCGTGTTCTTCGGCGCCGACAAGGCCAAGATCGTCAGCGAGGCGCTGGGCGCCCTGCGGATCAAGGTCGGTAACGATTTCAACCTGCACACCTGCGAGTGGGCCCCGATGTGGGTGGTTGACTTCCCGATGTTCGAAGAGAACGACGACGGCAGCTTCACCGCGTTGCACCACCCGTTCACCGCGCCAAAATGCAGCCCGCAAGAGCTGGAGGCCAACCCGGCCACCGCGCTGTCGCGTGCCTACGACATGGTCCTCAACGGCACCGAGCTGGGTGGCGGCTCGATCCGTATCCACCGTAAAGAGATGCAACAGGCGGTCTTCCGCCTGCTGGGCATCGAGGCGGCTGAACAGGAAGAGAAATTCGGCTTCCTGCTCGACGCCCTGAAGTTCGGTGCACCGCCGCACGGCGGCCTGGCCTTTGGCCTGGATCGTCTGGTGATGCTGATGACCGGTGCCCAGTCGATTCGCGAAGTCATTGCCTTCCCGAAAACCCAGAGCGCCGCGTGCGTCATGACCCAGGCCCCAGGCCTGGTCGACGCCAAGGCCCTGCGTGAGCTGCATATCCGTCTGCGCGAACAGCCCAAGGCTGAGTAAGCAGACCCCGGGCGCATCCACATGGATGCGCCTTTGCGTTAAGGCGCATGAATTTCAAGGTTTCGGTCGGGCGTGAGCGCGGCCGGGGCGTGGCATTGTGACAAAGGATTCGGAGTGCGTTATGGCTGGTCATTCCAAGTGGGCAAACATCAAGCACCGCAAAGAGCGCCAGGATGCCAAGCGAGGCAAGATCTTCACCAAGTGGATTCGTGAGCTGACCGTCGCCGCCAAGCAGGGCGGTGGCGATCCAGCCTCCAACCCGCGCTTGCGCCTGGCCCTGGACAAGGCGCTGGCTGCGAACATGAGCCGCGACATCATCGACCGGGCGGTTGCCCGCGGTGCTGGCACGGCCGAAGCCGATAACGTTGAAGAGCTCAGCTATGAAGGTTACGGTCCCGGTGGCGTGGCGGTGATGGTCGAGGCCATGACCGACAACCGCAACCGTACTGCGGCGGCTGTGCGTCATGCCTTCAGCAAGTGCGGCGGCAACCTGGGCACTGATGGCTCGGTGGCCTACCTGTTCGAGCGCAAGGGGCAGATCAGCTTTGCTGCGGGCATCGACGAAGATGCCCTGATGGAAGCGGCGATGGAAGCCGATGCCGATGACGTGGTCAGCAACGAAGACGGCTCGTTCGACGTGTTTACCTCGTTCAACAGCTTTTATGCTGTGCGCAATGCCCTGGAAGAGGCCGGCTTCAAGGCTGCGGACGCGGAAATCGTCATGCAGCCGACGACCAGTGCCGAGCTCGACCTGGAGGGCGCTCAAAAGGTGCTCAAGCTGATCGACATGCTTGAAGATCTGGATGACGTGCAGAACGTCTACTCCAACGCCGAAATTCCTGACGAAGTCATGGAACAGCTCGGCTAGTTTCACGTTGTTCATTTAGGTGGGAGCGAGCTTGCCTCGCGATGCGATTGGGCGGTATTGCGTAATCGCGGGGCAAGCCCGCTCCTACTGACTCGGGGCCGGATCCGCCTGCAGTTGCATTGCACCTGCGAGCCGGTCCGGCTTCTGTTTTTACTATGGCGCAAAGACGTATGACACTGATTCTTGGCATCGACCCCGGTTCGCGCATCACCGGTTACGGCGTGGTGCGCCATACTGGGCGCGGCTGTGAGTATGTGGCTTCCGGGTGCATCCGCACTGGCGCAGGGGAGCTGCCCGAGCGCTTGCAGATCGTGTTTCGCGGCGTACGCGAGATCATCCGCGAGCACGGCCCGGTGACCATGGGTATTGAGCGGGTATTCATGGCGCGCAATGCCGATTCGGCGCTCAAACTCGGCCAGGCCCGCGGCGCGGCTATCGTCGCGGCCATCGAAGAAGGCCTGGAAATCGCCGAATACAGCGCTACCCAGGTCAAACAGGCGGTCGCCGGTACTGGCGGCGCCAACAAGGAGCAGGTACAGATGATGGTCATGCATCTGCTCAAGCTGACCCAGAAACCACAGATCGATGCGTCCGACGCCCTGGCCATCGCCTTGTGCCATGCCCATACCCGTTCAAGCCTGGTGCCTCATGGCCTGGGTACGGCGCGCAGCCGCAGCGGGCGCTTGCGGCTCTGATAGCATCATCTGCTGAAACAAATTTTGCCTGGGCAATGCCATTGGCCATTGCATTTGCTGTTAGGGTTGACCGGTCGCTTGCCGGTGCCCATGAGGAAGGATCGGAACGTGATTGGACGTTTGCGCGGCACCCTGGCTGAAAAGCAGCCGCCGCACCTGATTGTCGATGTCAACGGCCTGGGCTACGAGCTCGAAGTGCCGATGACCACCCTGTACCGCCTGCCCAAGGTCGGCGAAGCAGTGACCCTGCACACCCACCTGGTGGTGCGCGAGGATGCTCACCTGCTTTATGGCTTCCATGAAAAGCGCGAGCGCGAGCTGTTTCGTGAGCTGATCCGTCTCAACGGTGTCGGTCCCAAGCTGGCCCTGGCGTTGATGTCGGGCCTGGAGGCCGACGAACTGGTACGCTGTGTCCAGGCCCAGGATGCCTCGGCCCTGGTCAAGGTGCCGGGGGTGGGTAAAAAGACCGCCGAACGGCTGATGGTCGAACTCAAGGATCGCTTCAAGGCCTGGGAAACCTCGCCGGCGATGTTTGCCCTGGTCCCCAATGGTCCATTGCCGATTGCCAGCGTCTCCAGCGCCGAGGCCGATGCCGTCAGCGCGCTGATTTCCCTGGGCTATAAACCTCAGGAAGCCAGCAAGGCGGTGGCCGCTGTGGATGCCAAGGGCCTGAGCAGCGAAGAACTGATCCGTCGCAGTCTGAAGGGAATGATCTAAGTGATTGAAGCCGATCGACTGATAACCGCCACTGGGCGCGACCGCGAAGAGGTCCAGGACCGGGCGATCCGCCCCCTGCGCCTGGCCGAGTACATTGGCCAGCCGGTGGTGCGTGAGCAGATGGACCTGTTCATCCAGGCGGCCCGTGGGCGCAACGAATCCCTCGATCACACCCTGATCTTTGGTCCTCCGGGGCTGGGCAAAACCACCTTGGCCAACATCATTGCCCAGGAAATGGGCGTTTCGATCAAGAGCACCTCGGGGCCGATCCTTGAGCGTCCGGGGGACCTGGCCGCCTTGCTGACCAACCTTGAACCGCACGATGTGCTGTTTATCGACGAAATCCACCGCCTGTCGCCGATCGTCGAGGAAGTGCTGTACCCGGCCATGGAAGACTTCCAGCTCGACATCATGATCGGCGAAGGGCCGGCTGCGCGCTCGATCAAGCTCGATCTGCCGCCGTTCACCCTGGTTGGCGCCACGACCCGCGCCGGCATGCTGACCAACCCGCTGCGTGACCGTTTCGGCATCGTCCAGCGCCTGGAGTTCTACAGCACCGACGACCTGGCAACCATTGTCAGCCGCTCCGGCGGCATTCTTGGCTTGCCCATCGAGGATGAAGGCGCCTTCGAGATCGCTCGCCGGGCCCGTGGCACGCCACGGATCGCCAACCGCCTGCTGCGGCGGGTGCGCGATTACGCCGAAGTGCGCGGCAAGGGCCACATCACCAAACCGGTTGCTGACCTTGCGTTGAACCTGCTGGACGTCGACGAGCGTGGTTTCGACCACCAGGACCGGCGCCTGCTGCTGACCATGATCGAGAAGTTCGACGGTGGCCCGGTCGGGGTCGACAGCCTGGCAGCCGCTATCAGCGAAGAGCGCCACACCATCGAGGACGTGCTCGAGCCCTATCTGATTCAGCAGGGCTACATTATGCGCACGCCACGGGGCAGGGTGGTGACCCGGCACGCCTATCTGCATTTCGGTCTGAACATTCCCAACCGCTTGGGTGAATCGATCGGTGGCGAGGGTTTTTCCGCTCAGGCCGATGAATGACAGATTTATCCAGCGTTTCTGTGGTCCTATTCGCGGGCATGCCTCAGTCACGCTGGCAATACGACATAATCGATGAAAAACAGTTGCCGGGGCGGATTGGCAAGCTGAGGAGTTAGCACTAGAGTATGCGCGCGCAAAATGAGCTGGAACCGTTCGCACATCGTTGTCGTGTCTATTACGAAGATACCGATGCCGGCGGCGTGGTGTATTACGTCAATTACCTGAAATTCATGGAACGTGCCCGCACCGAGCGGTTGCGTGACCTGGGCTTTGCCCAGTCGGCACTGGCGCAGGACAATCTGCTGTTCGTGGTCCACTCCAGCCAAGCGCGCTATCACGCGCCTGCGCGGCTGGACGACGCGTTGCGGGTTACCGCGCAAGTGCTTGAATTGAACCGCGCCAGCCTGCGCTTCGTGCAGCAGGTATGGCGTGAAAAAGATGCAACGCTGCTCTGTGAAGGGCAGTTCCTGGTGGCCTGTGTGCGCGCCGATACGTTCAAACCCCGGGCCATCCCCCAAGCGCTGCGTGCGGCTTTTGCCGAGGCGGGCGACCCGGGTACTCATTCAAATGCAGGAGATTAAGCGTGGAAGCTAACGTCGTCGACCATACCTCCATGTGGAGCCTGGTCAGCAATGCCAGCATCGTGGTGCAGCTGGTTATGCTGATTCTGGTGGCCGCATCGGTAACGTCATGGATCATGATTTTTCAGCGCAGCACCATGCTGCGCGCCGGTCGTCGTGCGCTGGACAGCTTTGAAGAGCGCTTCTGGTCGGGTATCGACCTGTCCAAGCTGTACCGTCAGGCTGGCAGCAACCCGGACCCGGATTCGGGCGTAGAGCAGGTGTTCCGTGCCGGCTTCAAGGAGTTCTCGCGTCTGCGCCAGCAGCCAGGCGTCGACCCTGACGCGGTCATGGAAGGCGTTGGCCGGGCCATGCGCGTTGCGATCTCCCGTGAGGAAGAGAAGCTTGAGCAAAGCCTGCCGTTCCTCGCTACTGTCGGCTCCACCAGCCCGTACATCGGCCTGTTCGGTACCGTCTGGGGCATCATGAACTCCTTCCGCGGCCTGGCCTCGGCCCAGCAAGCGACCCTGGCCACCGTGGCCCCGGGTATCGCCGAAGCGCTGATCGCCACTGCGATCGGTCTGTTTGCCGCGATCCCTGCGGTTATTGCCTATAACCGTTTCGCTGCCCGCAGTGAAGTCTTGATCGGCCGTTACTACACGTTTGCCGACGAGTTCCAGGCCATCCTGCACCGTAAAGTGCACACCAGCGAAGAGTGATCAGGTAAAAGCCCATGGCCCGAGTTCGCCACAAACGCAAGCCGGTCGCCGAGATGAACGTGGTGCCATACATCGACGTGATGTTGGTACTGCTGGTCATTTTCATGGTGACCGCACCGATGCTCAACCAGGGCGTGAAGGTCGACCTGCCCAAGGTTTCCAGCGAAGCCTTGCCGCAGGACAACAACGTCCAGGTCCTGACCATTTCGATCAAGGCTGACAAGACCTATTTCTGGAACCTTGGCAGTGAAGTCGACACAGACAAGCAGATGGACAAGGCCATGACCTTGCCGCAGATGACCGACGCCGTGACCAAGATCATCGCCGCCGGACGTGACCAGGGCAAGCAGACCCAGGTCTTCATCCGTGGCGACAAATCCGTCGACTACGGCGCGGTCATGGGTGCCATGGGCGGGTTGCAGAAGGCAGGTGTCGGTAACGTTGGCCTGATTACCGAGGCGCCCTGATGCAACAGCGAGAGCCATCCGCCTCGGAAAGCTATTTCTGGCCCAGTGTCTGGGCCATTGCGCTGCACGTTCTGGTGTTCGGCATGCTGTTCGTCAGTTTTGCCATGACCCCGGAATTGCCGCCGGCCAAGCCTATCGTCCAGGCAACCCTGTACCAGCTCAAGTCCAAGAGTCAGGCCACCACCCAGACCAATCAGAAGATTGCCGGGGAAGCCAAGAAGACCGCTTCGCGTCAAACCGAAGAAGAACAGATGGAACAGAAGAAGGTCGAGCAGCAGGCAGTGAAAGCTGCGGAACAAAAGAAGGAAGAAGCGGCTCAAAAGGCCGAAGAGGCACGCGCCGAAGCCGAAGCGAAAAAAGCCGAGCAGGCCGAGAAGGCCGAGCAAGCGAAGAAAACCGCTGAGGCCAAGAAAGCCGAAGAGGCGAAAAAGGCTACTGAGAAGCAACAGGCCGACATCGCCAAGAAGAAGGCTGAAGAGGAAGCCAAGAAAAAGGCTGACGAAGAAGCCAAGAAGCAGGCGGCTGAAGAGGCCAAGAAAAAAGCAGCCGAGGACGCCAAGAAGAAGGCGGCCGAGGATGCCAAGAAAAAAGCAACGGCTGAAGAAGCGAAGAAGAAAGCCGCTGAAGACGCCAAGAAGAAAGCTGCAGCAGATGCGGCCAAGAAGAAGGCTCAGGATGCAGCCCGCAAGGCGGCGGAAGACAAGAAAGCCCAGGCCCTGGCCGAGCTTCTGTCCGATACCACCGAACGGCAGCAGGCCCTGGCTGACGAGCAGGGTGATCAGGTAGCCGGCGATTTCGACGATCTGATTCGTGCACGTGCGGCCGAAGGCTGGGCGCGTCCGCCTTCTGCGCGCAAGAACATGACGGTGGTCCTGCAGATCGGCATGTTGCCCGATGGCACCATTACCTCGGTGAGCGTGGCCCGCTCCAGTGGTGACGGTCCGTTTGACAGCTCGGCTGTGGCAGCGGTCAAGAACATTGGTCGATTAACTGAAATGCAGGGCTTGAAACCGAGCGAATTCAATCCCTATCGTTCATTCAAGATGACATTCACACCTGAGGATCTAGCCTTGTGATTAACCTTCTTCGAGGACTGCTGGTCGTTCTCTGCTGTGCAGCAGGGTTGGCCGTAGCAGATGAAAAGAACATTCTGGTCACCAGCGGCAGCGATCGCGCCACGCCGATCGCCGTCGTGCCGTTCGGTCTGCAGGGCGGCAGCGTGCTGCCCGAAGACATGGCAGACATCATCGGTAATGACCTGCGCAACTCCGGTTATTACTCGCCCATCCCGCGGCAGAACATGATCAGCCAGCCAAGCCAGGCCAGCGAAGTGATCTTCCGGGACTGGAAAGCCCTGGGTGCCCAGTACATCATGGTCGGCAGCATCGTCCCTTCGGGCGGTCGCCTGCAGGTGCAGTACGCCCTGTTCAACGTCGCCACCGAGCAGCAAGTGCTGACCGGCAGCGTCTCGGGCAGTGTCGATCAACTGCGCGACATGTCCCACTACATCGCTGACCAGTCGTTCGAGAAGCTCACCGGCATCAAGGGTGCGTTCTCTACCCGCATGCTCTACGTGACTGCCGAGCGCTTTTCGACCAACAACACCCGTTACACCCTGCAACGTTCGGACTACGACGGTGCCCGCGCGGTAACCCTGCTGCAATCGCGTGAGCCGATCCTGTCGCCGCGTTTTGCACCCGATGGCAAGCGCATTGCCTACGTGTCGTTCGAGCAGAAGCGTCCGCGCATCTTCGTTCAGCACATCGACACCGGTCGCCGTGAGCAGATCACCAACTTCGAAGGCCTCAACGGTGCACCCGCCTGGTCGCCCGACGGTTCGCGCCTGGCGTTCGTGCTGTCCAAGGACGGCAACCCGGATATCTACGTGATGAACATGGGTTCGCGCCAGCTGTCGCGTGTGACTGCTGGCCCGGGTATCAACACCGAACCGTTCTGGGGTAAAGATGGCTCGACCATCTACTTCACCTCCGACCGCGGTGGCAAACCACAGATCTACAAAACCAATGTTTCCGGCGGTGGTGCAGAGCGGGTAACTTTTGTGGGTAACTACAACGCCAACCCTAAACTGTCGGCGGATGAAAAGACCCTGGTGATGATTCATCGCCAACAAGGTTTCACCAACTTCAAAGTGGCTGCACAAGATTTGCAGCGTGGCAGTGTAAAGATTCTCTCCGAGACAAGTCTTGATGAGTCACCCACTGTTGCGCCCAACGGCACCATGCTAATCTACGCCACCCGCCAGCAGGGCCGGGGAGTCTTGATGCTCGTGTCTCTCAACGGACGCGTGAGGCTCCCGCTTCCTACCGCTCAAGGCGAAGTCAGAGAACCGTCCTGGTCCCCTTACCTGAACTGACGCGGCGCTTTACGTTGTACTTAACACACTGGGGTTCATTAGGAGTTTCACGATGGAAATGCTGAAGTTTGGTAAGTTTGCTGCGCTGGCTCTGGCCATGGCCGTAGCTGTAGGTTGCTCCTCCAAAGGCGGTGACGACGCTGGCCAAGGCCAAGTCGACCCTAACGCTGGCTACGGTGCCAACACTGGCGCTGTTGACGGCAGCCTGAGCGAAGAAGCTGCTCTGCGCGCAATCACCACCTTCTACTTCGAATACGACAGCTCGGACCTGAAGCCAGAAGCCATGCGCGCTCTGGACGTTCATGCCAAGGACCTGAAAGGCAACGGCGCTCGCGTCGTGCTGGAAGGTAACACCGACGAGCGTGGTACTCGCGAATACAACATGGCTCTGGGCGAGCGTCGTGCGAAAGCCGTTCAACGCTACCTGGTACTGCAAGGCGTTTCTCCTGCCCAACTGGAACTGGTTTCCTACGGCGAAGAGCGTCCAGTTGCTACCGGTAACGACGAGCAGTCCTGGGCTCAGAACCGTCGCGTCGAACTGCGTAAGTAATTCGATATGCGAACGTGCCGTCGTGCTGTAACCGTCCTGGCTCTCACCCTGCCTCTCATGGCCTGGGCTGAGGTTCCTGTTGTTGATGACAACGCAGGCTATAGCGGCGCAAGCAGCTATCCGCCCGCGGGTTATGGTACGAACGGCGCCTATGCCGGGGGAGGGGTTACGGCCCCTGCCTCGGCACAGGGCCAGCTGTTCATGCAACTGCAGCAAATGCAGGAGCAGATTGCGCGGCAACAAGGCATCATTGAAGAGTTGCAAAATGATGTGTCACGCATGAAACAGGAGAGCCTGGAGCGTTACCAGGACCTGGATCGGCGTATCGGAAGCGGTGTTGCACCTGCCGCCACTCCTACCAATTCCCCAGCCGGTGGCGAAGCCGCTGCCGGTGCTGCTGCAGGCGCCGCAGGCGCGGCCACTGGCCAACAACCTGCTGCCAGCAGCGAACCTGGCGATCCGGCGAAAGAGAAGCTCTACTACGATGCTGCTTTCGACCTGATCAAAGCCAAGGATTTCGACAAGGCCAGCCAGGCGTTCAACGCCTTCCTGCGCAAGTACCCGAACAGCCAGTACGCCGGCAATGCCCAGTACTGGCTCGGTGAAGTCAACCTGGCCAAGGGTGACCTGCAAGGCGCAGGGCAGGCCTTCGCCAAGGTCAGTCAGCTGTATCCCAAGCACAACAAGGTGCCGGATTCGCTGTACAAGCTGGCCGACGTAGAGCGCCGCCTGGGTCATACCGACCGGGTCAAGGGCATTCTCCAGCAGGTGGTCACCCAGTACCCGGGGACCTCGGCTGCACAACTGGCCCAGCGCGACCTGCAAAAGCTCTGAGGCAATCGCCTTAAAAGAAACCCGCGCTAGTCGCGGGTTTTTTCGTTAGAATCACTGCCCTTTTATGAAACACGCTGCTGCGAACTACGCGATGACGGGTTTGCAGCGGTGCCTGACGGAGGCGGACAGCCTGTTTAGCTGTTACGCCCGTGGCGACTATGCAAGACACATTACGCATCACCGAAGTTTTTTACTCTTTGCAGGGTGAAACGCGTACCGCTGGGCTGCCCACGGTATTCGTCCGCCTGACCGGCTGCCCGCTGCGTTGCCAGTACTGCGACAGCGAATACGCCTTCAGCGGCGGCAGCATTCGCACCCTCGATTCGATCCTCGAACAGGTCGCCGGATTTCGTCCGCGCTATGTCTGCGTCACCGGTGGTGAGCCGCTGGCCCAGCCCAATGCCATTGCGTTGCTCAAGCAACTGTGTGACGCCGGTTACGACGTTTCGTTGGAAACCAGCGGCGCCCTGGATATTTCCAAAGTCGACACCCGGGTCAGTCGCGTGGTCGACCTGAAAACCCCAGGTTCCGAGGAAGTGCACCGCAACCGTTACGAGAACATCGAACTGCTGACCCGCAACGATCAGGTCAAGTTCGTTATCTGTTCTCGTGAAGACTACGACTGGGCGGTGTCCAAACTCATTCAGTACGGCCTGGAAAAACGTGCGGGCGAAGTATTGTTCTCGCCCAGCCACCACCAGGTGAGTGCCACGGACCTGGCCGACTGGATCGTGGCCGATAATTTGCCGGTTCGCTTTCAGATGCAGTTGCACAAGCTGCTGTGGAACGACGAGCCGGGACGCTGACAGGAGTGATGCAATGACAGACAAACGTGCGGTAATTCTGCTTTCCGGCGGCCTGGACTCGGCCACTGTAGTCGCCATGGCCAAGGCCGAAGGCTACAGCTGCTACACCATGAGCTTCGACTATGGCCAGCGCCATCGCGCCGAGCTCAATGCTGCGGCGCGGGTTGCCCGCGACCAGGGCGTGGTCGAGCACAAGGTCATTGGCCTGAACCTGGACGGTATCGGTGGTTCGGCCCTGACCGACAGCAGCATCGATGTGCCTGAGGCGCCGAGCGAAGGCATTCCGGTAACTTATGTGCCGGCGCGCAACACGGTGTTTCTGTCCCTGGCCCTGGGCTGGGCAGAGGTGCTTGAAGCCCGCGATATCTTTATCGGCGTCAATGCGGTGGATTACTCCGGTTACCCGGATTGCCGTCCGGAGTTTGTCGAAGCCTTCGAGCGCATGGCCAACCTGGCCACCAAGGCCGGTGTCGAAGGCAACGGCTTCCGCATCCAGGCACCGCTGCAGAACATGAGCAAGGCGCAGATCGTCCAGGCCGGCATGGCTCGCGGCGTTGACTACAGCCTGACGGTTTCTTGCTATCAGGCCGACGATGAAGGCCGTGCCTGCGGTAAATGCGACAGCTGCCGCCTGCGTGCTGACGGCTTCAAAGCCGCCGGTGTAGAGGACCCAACCCGATATTTTTAAATTATTTTGCGATGGGGTGTTGATTTCCTGTTAGAAATCAGTATTATACGCGCCATCAGACGGGTCGTTAGCTCAGTTGGTAGAGCAGTTGGCTTTTAACCAATTGGTCGTAGGTTCGAATCCTACACGACCCACCATACGCTGTAAGAGAAAGCCCGCGTCCTGCAAAGGTCGCGGGCTTTTTCGTTTGCGCTGAATTTTTTGTGGGAGCGGGCTTGCCCTGCGATGCGATGTGGCTGACAGAATGCCATCGCGGGTCAAACCCGCTCCCACACGATCGCTAGCAAGCCCGCGCTAACCCATTAGAACGCGTAGGTCGCCGAAAGAATCGCCGAACGCGCATCGCCATACTCAATCGCCGAAGAGCGTGCGTCAGTACCGTTCTGCTGGCGCACACGCTCGACGTAGTCCTTGTCGAACAGGTTGTTGACGTTCAACTGCAGATCCAGGTCTTCGTTGACCCGGTACGCAACCATGGCGTTGTGCAGCCAGTAGGCGTCGAGCTTGGCGCGGGTGCTGGAGGTCACGTTGCGTTCGCTGACGTAGCGTGCGCCGTAGCCCAGGGTCCAGCCAGCCGGCAACTCGTAGGTGGTCCACAGGTTCAGCGAGCGCGGCGGCGTGTTGCCCAGGGCTTGGCTTTCACGGGCAATGCCGGCTGCGGTGTTGGCGGCCTTGAGGGTCTCGCTGTCGAGGAAGGTGTAGTTGGCGAACACATCCCACTGCTCAGTGATATGCCCGGTGACACCCACTTCCACGCCCTGGACGCGCTGCTTGCCGGCCAGTTGGGTCGAGCCGTCGGCCATGGTTTCGCGGGCGTTGGTCTTCTCTACGCGAAACACGGCCGCGTCCAGTTCCAGGCGCTTGTCCAGCAACTCCCATTTGGTCCCCAGCTCCCAGGTTTCGTTTTTCTCCGGGGCGAGGTTTTCGGTGGCAGCGCTCAAGCCGGCGCCAGTGGAAGCCAGGCTTTCCGCCGAAGGGTTGAACGAGTTGCCCCACGCCAGGTAGATACGGCCGTTCTCGGTGGGCTTGTAAACCAGCCCGGCACGGCCACTGAGTTTCTCGTCAGTGGACTCGAAGTCGGAGGTGCGCACCTGGGCGGCATCGTAACCCTTGGCCTGGCCTTTGAATTTGTCATAGCGCAGGCCCAGGTTCAGGTCCCATTGCTCGTGCAGGGCAATGGTGTCGAACACATACAGCGCCTGGTTGGTAAGCTCGGTGTCGGTGTAGCTGCTGGTGGCTTTGTTGGCCGGGCCCGACCAGTGCCCCGGCGGGTTGCTCAGGTCGTAGCCGTTGGCCGGATAGAGCGCGTTGCTCAGCCCGTAGCCGTAGGTTTTCAGGTCCATGGTCTCGCGTGAGATTTCCATGCCGGTGACCAGGTCGTGGCGCATGCCCAGCAGGTTGAAGTTGCTGATCAGGTTGGTCTGGTTGATCAGCATTTCGGTGGTCGCGTCACGGCCGTAGGCCTGGGGGCCGGCTGGGCGGTACCGGCCAGGTGGAACGCCGGTGGTGTTGACGTGGGACGCCGACACCGTGGTGTCACGGGCGATATGGCTGTAGCGGGTCAGATTCTGCAGGCGCAGATTGTCGTTGAAGTCGTGCTCGAAGTTGGCGGTGAACGAGCTTTGCTCGATCTCTTCCTTGTCGAGGTTCTTCCAGCCGAAATAATCCTCACGACTCACGCCGGCCAGGCGTTTGCCGTCCAGGGCCGGTACGCCGTAGTCGGGCAGGTTGTCGTCAACCTGGTGAAAGGCGCTCAGGGTCAGGCGCGTGGACTCGTTCAAGCCCAGGCGCAACGACGGGGCGAGCCCCCAGCGCTCACGGTCGATCTGTTCGCGGCCGGCGACATCGTTCTGATGGCCCATGAGGTTGATGCGAAACGCGCTGTCCTGGCCTACGCCGTCCAGTGGCTGGTTGCTGTCCAGGGTCATGCGGTAATAGTTGTCGGTGCCGACGCTGCCGCCCAGACGGGTAAAGGCCTGGTTCTGGGGCTGCTTGCTGATGATGTTGATGCTGCCGCCGGTGGTGCCGGCGCCACCGAATACCGAGTTGGGGCCCTTGATGACCTCGACCTGCTCGATGTTGAAGGTGTCGGTACGGTTGGTCTGGGCGCTGTCGCGCAAGCCGTCGATCTGGATGTTGCTGTTGGCCGAGAAGCCGCGGATGTTGATGCTGTCGCCCGAACCGCCACCGCCTTCGCCGGCGTTGAAGGTGATGCCGGAGACGTTCGAGAGTACCTGGCGCAAGCTCAGGGCCTGCTGCTCCTTGATCAATTGGGCGGGCACGACGGTGATGGTCTGCGGGGTGTCGAGCAGCGAGGTTGCATATTTGCTGGAGGCCGAGCGTTCGGTCTTGTAGTCACCGCTGGCCTGGGCATCGATGTTGATGTTGCCAAGCTCCAGGGGCGTGCTGGAAGACTTCTCGGCAAGTGAATAGCTCGATGCCGAGGCGACGGCAAGGCCCAGCGCTGAGGCCATGAGTGAGTGAGAGGAACGGTTGCGGGCGAGTTCGCAAGTCATTGTAGGGGGCACCCAAGGAAATAAATGCAAGTGTTTATGAGAATTATTAGCAGTTACAAACTGATGATAATCGCTCGACTTGCATTCCTTTCGGTAATAGGTGTTTCTTAATATTTCGTTACCCGTGCTTCAGCGCAGCAGCCTGCGGGACAAGGTGTCGATGCGCTCGGCTTCGGCCAGATAATCTGCGGCACTGAGATTGCTGAACAACTTGCCGGCCTTGACCCGCTTGGCGTCACGACGCAGTTGCTCGGCGCGTTCACGCAGCGCCTGGTGCAACGCCTGGGCGCTGTCCGGTGAGGTTTCCAGCAGTGGCCTGGCCATGATCTCGGCGCTGTCCAGGTGGCCCTGGGCTGCGGCGCGGAGCACGGCGTTGGGGTTGCTGTGGGCACCCTTGTCGAGCAAGCGCAAGGCCAGAGCCGGGGTCACCTGGGCTGCGCCAATCAGCAGGGTGTCGGCTTGCACGGGAATGCCCTGGTCGAGCAACCAGTCGGCGGCCTCCAGGTGCCCACGCTGCAGGCAGCACTCCAGGCTGGTGTTGTGCCCGCGCAGGGGCTCGGCCAAGTCGCAACCGGCTTGTCGCAACGCGTGCAGGCGTTGGATATCACCCTTTTCGGCGGCATCGAGCATGGCCAGCTGGCGCAGGCGTGGCTGGGCGGCGAGGCTGCCATCGGCCAGGGCCGGGCGCCAGTCAAGGATGCGCTGGCGCAGTAGCGCCTCCAGGCGGGCCTTCAGGGCCACCCCCGGCTCACCGGCAGTGTCCAGTTCATCCAGTGCTTCAAGCAACTCGCCGGCGCTGCTGTACTCGGTCGCAGGATCGAAAGGGTCTTCTTCATAGACAAGCTCGCGGAACAGCGCGCCGACATCATCGGCCAGGCGCGCGAGGCTGTCGTGGTGCAGGCTGCCCGTCCAGGCTGGCGGCAGCCCGCGGCTCCAGGCGATCACTGCGCCGTGGTCAGGGCCTGGGGTGACACAGACGTAAAGGCGCTCCAGGTACTCGAAGCCGCCGAATGGCAGGTAGTCGAGCTTGCCACTCCACTCAAGGCCTTGCTCCACCGCCGCTTGTTCGGCTTGTACCCGCTCATGCTCGATCCAGCCCCACAGATCGTGGTAGCCATCACTGTCGGGATAGAACAATTCGCTGAAGGAGAAGGGGTGACGGTGGCCGTCGTAATCCACCTGCAGGTCATAGCCGACGCGGCCGCCAAGGCAGGTTTGCCACAACTGCAGCAAGCCCTGGGGCACGGGGCCGGCCAGGTGGGCTTCGAGCCGGGCCAGGGTGGCCGGGTCGATGGGGGGTTGGCTGTCAAAGATCACGCAACCTTCAAACAGGGCCAGTTTATGGGCCTGCATCAGCTGGCGTTCGGCGGGGGAGAGTTCCATTCGTGGTCCACCTTCGGGTTGGGGCGCAGACTGTACCACGCGCAAAAGCGCCCATTGTATTGCTCAGTACGCTCACGCCGAATCGTTCTAAAGGCGCGGGGGCAGAGGGGTAAAATGGAGGGGTCGATGTAGCGTGGGAGTCATGGCAATGAAACCCTTCAGCACACTCGCATTGGTCACCAGCCTGGGCGCGCTGCTGATGGGCTGGCCCAGCCAGGGGCTTCAGGCTGGCCAGTATCAGGAGCCAGTGGATATGTCTGCCGTGCAACTGCAACCCCAGCAGAAGAATGGCGTGAGTTATGTTACCGGCGGCATCGGAGTCGATGAGTCGCGCGCCATTGAGCAAATCCAGGGCTACAACCTGCACCTGACCTTCTCCTCTGGCCCGGAAAACAAGTACGTGCCGGATGTTGATCTGACACTCCAGGGCGCGCAGGGGCAAGCTGTACTGCAACTGAGTCAGGTCGGGCCCATAGTGTTGGTCAAGCTGCCAGCGGGCAAGTACAGCGTGGTGGCCAGCCGCAATGGCGAGCAACAACGGGCTGCGGTCACTCTCGTTCCGGGTCAGGTCGGCACGTTGAACCTGCACTGGAAACAGGAGAACTGAGCGTCGCCTTCTCCCGGTTGATGAGCAGGATGCCGAGGATCACCAGGGCGCCGCCGAGCATCATTGGCGTGGTCAGGCGTTCGCCCAGCAGCAGGGCGCCGGCGGCCACGGCGGTCAGCGGGTTGAGGGCGATGAAGCTGCCAGCCCGGGTCGCGCCAATGGTGCTGATGGCGTCGTAGTACAGCACGTACGCCAAGGCTGAACCCAGCGCCCCCAGGTATACCAGGCTTGCCAGGTCGCGCGCCGACAGCAGGCGCAGTGCGCTTATGCTCAGGCTGCCAGTGACCAGGGCGTGCACGCCGAGCATCGCCGCTCCGGCGAATACCGCATAGGTCACGGTAGGCAACGCGCCAATCTGTTTCACCAGGTGTGTGCAGAACACACTGAAGATCACCCAGCTCAGCACGCAGCCGAAAATCAACGCATCGCCGATCCAGTTGCCTTGGCCGATCGCCCCGGGTGCCCTGGCCAGCACCACTGCGGCGGCGCCCAGCAGGCATAGTGCGACACCGAGCAGTTGGGCCCGGTCAAGGCGTTGTCTGAAGCACAGGTAGGCGACGAGCGCCATCACGGCAGGGTTGGTCGCCACGATCAGTGAGGCTCTCGAAGCATCGGTGTAGTGCAGGCCATGGAAGAAGAACAGGGTGTAGGCATAGATGCCGGAAAAACCCAGGCCGGCGATCTGCAGGGCCTGGACGGTGTTTACCCGGACCAGGCCTTGCTTTAGGAGCAGGAAGATCAGCAGCACCAGGCTCGCCAAGGCAAAGCGTAGGCTACCGAGCAACAGCGGATCCAGACCGCTGGCAAGGACACGGCCGGCGACGAACGTACCGCCCCAGATCATCGAGACCAGCGCGAGTTTCAGGTAGGTGCAAAGGTTGGATGGCATGGGTGGCCCTGGCTGACGACGATCAACGAATTCGCCATACTTGTCCGAATGCCGACTCATAAGGAAATGAGCAATCGCTCATGGGGTGTTGCTGTCGATGACCTTGACCCAGCTGGAGATTTTCGCCGTCGTTGCCGCGCGCCAAAGTTTCACCCTGGCGGCTGCGCAACTGAACATCTCGCAATCCGGTGTGTCCCACGCCATTCGCGCCCTGGAGCAGGAACTGGGTGTGGCCTTGTTCGAGCGTCGACAGGCGCGGATCGAACTCAGCGACATTGGCACGCGCCTGCTGCAGCGAGCGCAGGCCATGCTCGGCCTGGCCGAGACCATGCGCCAGGAAGCGCTGGATGCACGGGGGATGAAGCAGGGTACGCTGCGTATCGGCTCGTTCGGGCCGACGGCCTCGGTGCGCTTGCTACCGGCGATCCTGGCGGCCTACCGCCGGGCGTATCCCGGTATCGAGGTGCATGTCGACGAGGGCCCGGATCACCTGGTGCGGCAATGGTTGCTGGAGCGGCGTATCGATGTCGGCTTTGTGGTGCTGCCCGAAGAGCCGTTCGACACCTACCCGCTGCTGGAAGATCAAATGCTCGCCCTGATACCCAATGACCATTGCTTGACGCAGCAGCCTGCTGTGCGCCTCGAACAGCTCTGCCGCGACCCGTTCGTGCTGACTGAAGCCGGTTCCGCCGAAATCGTTTCGCGCTTGTTTGTCGCCGCCAAACTACAGCCGCGCATTCGTTATCGCACCTCGCAACTGCTCAGCACCCTGGCAATGGTTGCCCGTGGCGAAGGGCTGAGCATCGTCGCCGAATCGTCCCTGCCGCTGGGCGCGGCCCGGGATCTGGCCTTGCGTCCGCTCGATCCGCCGGTCAAACGCACGGTCGGCCTGGCGGTTGTCGATGAGCGCATCATCTCGCCAGCGACCCGGGCGTTCATTGAACTTGCACGGACTTTGCCGCGTAACGCTGCGGACTGATTTATAGTAGGCGCCTTGTCAATAGCGTCTCCGGGAAAAGGAAGTGGTGTGTTTTTCAGGTTTGTTCTGATCGCCGTAATGTTGGCGATGTCCGCATGTAGCTCACATTCCCCATCCCCCGCTGTCTCCGCCAACAAAGTCGCGGCGGGCACCTACAAGGTCAAGCGCGGCGATACCTTGTATTCGATTGCCTCGCGCCATGGCTGGAGCTTCAAGGAGCTGGCGCGCTATAACGGCATCAGTGCGCCCTATGCCGTGAATGTCGGCCAGACCATCCGCTTTGGCGGTGCGAAAACCACCACGCAGACCCGCACCAGTACGGCCAGCAAGGCGCGGCCGGTGGCTGCGACCACCAAGGTCACCCTGAGTGGTTGGGCATGGCCGATACAGGGCACGGTGATCCGCCGCTTCTCGTCCGCCGACAAGCTCAACAAGGGCATTCGCATCGCCGCCACCCAGGGCCAGCCGGTATTCGCAAGCCTGGCCGGCAAGGTGGCGTTCGCGGTGAACATCCGCGGTTATGGCAACCTGATCATCCTGCAGCACGGCACCTCGCATGCCAGCGTCTATGGCCACAACAGCAAGCTGTTGGTCAAGGAAGGCCAGACCGTCAGCAAGGGCCAGAAGATCGCCGAAGCCGGCGACCTGGACACCGACCGTGTGCAGCTGTACTTCGAGATCCGTCAGAACGGCAAGCCCATCGACCCGCTCAGTGTACTGCCGGCGTCTTGAGGGTGTTCAGGCGGTGCCTTGCAGGTACTGGGCGATGATCTTTACGCTCAGTTGCAGGCGCTGTTCGATGAGGGCCGGGGCCGGGGTGTAGTCCGGCATGCTGACGGCCTTGAGGAACAGGTCGGCCTTGAGCATTTCCAGGAACTGGCAGGCGATCACGCCCAGGGTTTCAATATCGGTCTGAACGTCTTCCAGCTGCGCCAGCCGTGCCGCCAGCAACTGGTAACTGCGCTCGGGCCCCAGCCTGTAGAAGGCCTCGCCGATTTTGGGCAAGCGCGGTGCCTCGGCCACGACCAGGCGGTACAGGCCGATAGTGCGCGGGGCCAGCAGGCTTTGGACGAACCGCCGACCGTAGTGCTCGAGCACGCCGTGGATCGAGTCTTGCGGTGCTGTGCCTTCGCCAGGGGCCTGGAAGATCTCTTCGATCATGCGCTCGATCACGGCGGCGAACAGGCCTTCCTTGCCGCCGAACGAGCTGTACAGCGTTCCCCGTGAGCCACCGGCCTGATCGATGATCATGTCCAGGGTGGTGCCTTCGAAGCCGTGTTCGAGAAAGGTCAGGGTGGCTGCTTCGATCAGCGCATGACGGCGCTGGCGCCCCCGTTCAGTCAGGCGCGGGCTGGCCTTGGTGGCCTTTTGTGCTGCTGTGCTCATCGATGATGTCCGTTGCTTAACGAGAGCTTTTCTCGTTTGAGTTGATCTTTGTCGATTAAAGTGTATCGTACAGTACAGTATTAAATCGAGGTGTGCGATGAAACTCAACGAATTGGTTCTGTTCGATGCCGGGGAATTTCCGCTGGTTCACGTCACGTCCATGCCCGCGTGTCTGGAGGAGGTGGAGCGCTGGATTATCGAGGTTGAAGCGCTGCTGCTGATCAAGCGCGAGTTTGTTCTGGTCTATCCGCCATTGCCGCCGCCTGAGGAGGAGGACCTGCAAGCGCGCAAGCGCCTGGTGTTATGGCTCAAGGTACACCGGCAGTGGCTGGCATCGCTGTGCCGGGGAATGGTCCTGACGGCAACTGAGCAGCCGGGCAACCTTGCCCAGCTGACCGGCTTGGCGCCGGTGCTGGCGGCGGTGTATGGCGTGCCGGTGCAGGCCGTGCCGGGAGCGGCACTGGCCCATAACCTGGCCTTGAGCCTGCTTACCACAGGTCATCGTGCAACTACACCTATTGATACTTGATGACGATGCCTTTGAGCTTGCGGCCTTCGATGGTGCGGATGTCGCGGTCCCACAACGGGCCACTGACATAGGCTGACACCGGCTGGATGCGGTCATAGACCACCACCACCGCATCGCCACCAATGCTGGCGGCCTGCTCGCGCAGTTTTTGCTCGACTTCGCTGATGGGCGGTGGCGGCTCGACGCTGGCATCGACGACGATTTCACCCAGGCGGGCATGAGGCCGGGTCGGCTCGCTGCGCAGCACTTCGACAGTGGCGGCATTGGTGGGCGCGGCATGGGGCGCACCGACATATTCGGTGGTGCGCGCATCGATGTTGGCGCAACCGGCAAGGGCCAGCAGCACTGCGCCAAGCAAGCAGTGCCGACCTGGGTAACGCTTGAGAGCTGAGATCATCCTTCGATTCCCTCCGAAGCCTGTGAGGTACTGAAACAAAGACTTCACTGAAAATAGCCGTAATTGAGTCAGCCGCAAGGCGGTGCAAGGAAAAGAAGGATGTTTGTCCAGGCCGGGTGCTCAGCCAAGTACCTCGCGCAGCCGGTACCAGAACATTCCCAATGCCAGCAGCGGCGAACGCAGGGCCTTGCCACCCGGGAAGGTCAGGTGCGGCACCGCGCTGAACACATCCAGGCCCTGGCTGTGGCCGGCATGAATGGCCTCGGCCAGCAGTCGCGCGGTCCAGTGGGTGACGTTCAGGCCGTGGCCACTGTAGCCCTGGGCGTAGAACACGTTCGGGTGCTGCTGCAGGCGGCCGACCTGAGGAAAGCGATTGGCGGTGATGCCGATCTTGCCGCCCCACTGAAAATCGATGCGGGTGTCCGCCAACTGCGGGAACACCTTGAGCATCTTCGGCCGCATGTAGGCGGCAATATCCTGTGGGTCGCGTCCGGAATAATGGCAGGCGCCACCGAACAGCAGGCGTCGATCAGCAGACAGCCGATAGTAGTCCAGGCCAACCTTCTGGTCGCACAGCGACAGGTTCTGCGGGATCAGTTGCTCGGCCTGTGCCGGTGACAAGGGCTCGGTGGCGATGATGTAGCTGCCAGCGGGCAGTACCTTGCCGCTCAGGCGTGGTTCCAATTCGTCCAGATGTGCGTTGCAGGCCAGCACCAGGCTGCCGGCGCGTACCGTGCCGTGGCGGGTGCGTACCTGTGCGCTGGCGCCATGGCGGATCTCCAGCACCGGGCTCTGTTCGAACAGGCGCACACCCAGGGCCTGGGCTACGCGCGCCTCGCCCAGGACCAGGTTGAGCGGGTGCAGGTGGCCCGAGCCGCGATCGATCAGGCCGCCGGCATACAGGTTGGATGCGACCACTTGCTGCATCTGTTCGGGGCCGACCAGTTGCGTTTCATGGCGATAGTCCAGTTCGGCCAGGCTTTGTTGCTCGGCGCGAAAGGCGGCGAACTGTGCCGGGGTGTTGGCCAGTTCGCAAAAACCCCAGCGCAGGTCGCAATCGATGGCGTGTTCGCGGATGCGCTCGGCCACCACCTCGACCGATTCGATCCCGGCGCGCTGCAGGTACTTCACCCCGTCCTGGCCGACATAGCGGGCGAAGCCTTCGACTTCGTGGCCGATGCCACGAATCAGTTGGCCACCGTTGCGTCCGCTGGCACCCCAGCCGATGCGCCGGGCTTCCAGAAGGATCACCGAGAGCCCGCGCTGGGCCAGTTCGATGGCGCAGTTGACGCCGGTAAAGCCGCCGCCAATCACGCAGACATCGGCTTGCAGGTCGGCGCCCAAGGCAGGGTAGGCCACCTGCGTGTGGGCCGTGGCGCTGTAGTAGGAGCGGGCATGTTCACAGGTGTGCTGGTTCATTTGTTCGACTTCACTTTGCTCCAGGAGCGGGTCATCAGGCGCATGATCGCCGGCGTCGGGGTGTTGGAGACATACAGCTTGTCCAGCACCGCTTGCGGTGGGTACACCTCGGGGTTGTTGACCAGCTCGGCGTCCATGTACTGCTTGGCTGGCGGGTTGGCATTGGCGTAACCGACCACGCCGCTGACCTTGGCGATCACCTTCGGGTCGAGCAGGAAGTTGATGAAGGCGTAGGCCTCTTTCGGGTTGCTGGCATCGGAGGGGATGGCCAGCAGGTCGAACCACAGGTTGCTGCCTTCCTTGGGAATGGCATAGGCGATGTTGACGCCGTTGTTGGCTTCCTTGGCGCGGTTGGCGGCTTGGAACACGTCGCCCGAATAGCCGAAGGCTACGCAGATATCGCCGTTGGCCAGGTCCGAGACGTATTTGGAGGAGTGGAAATAGGTGATGTAGGGGCGCAGGGTCAGCAGCTTGGCCTCGGCTTCCTTGTAGTCTTCAGGCTTGTTGCTGCGCGGGTCCTTGCCCATGTAGTTGAGGATTGCCGGGAACAGTTCGTCGGCCGAATCCATGAACGATACGCCGCACTGGCTGAGTTTTTTCAGGTTCTCGGGCTCGAACATCACCGCCCAGGAGTCGATGTGATCGACACCCAGTACCTGCTTGACCTTGTCGACGTTGTAGCCGATGCCGTTGGTGCCCCACAGGTAGGGCACCGAATGCAGGTTGTTGGCGTCGTTCTCCTGGAGGAACTTGAGCAGTACCGGGTCGAGGTTTTTCCAGTTCGGCAACTGCTCGCGGTCGAGTTTGAGGAACGCGCCGGCTTTGACCTGGCGGGCCAGGAAGTGGTTGGAAGGCACCACTACGTCGTAGCCGGTGCGACCGGCCAGCAGCTTGCCTTCCAGGGTTTCGTTGGAGTCGAACACGTCGTAGATGACCTTGATACCGGTGCTGCCCTGAAAATCCGCCAGGGTGGTTTCACCGATGTAGTCGGTCCAGTTGTACACGCTGACACTGGGCTGGGCCTGGGCCGCAGCGCTGACCAGCAGCGCCAGGGTTGCAGTTGCGACTGTTTTCATGGGACGCATATCGACACCTTTTCGAATTGTTGTTTTCGATACTGCTGACAGGCTTGGGCTCAGACGCTGAGCAGCAGGAACTCGCGCTCCCAGGAGCTGATCACGCGCTTGAAGTTTTCGTGCTCGGCACGCTTGACCGCCACATAGCCGCGCACGAACTTGCTGCCCAGGTATTGCTCGATGGTCGGGCAGTCTTCCATGTGCGCCAGGGCGTCTTCGATGGTGATGGGCAGGCGCAGGTTGCGCCGCTCGTAAGCACGGCCCTGGACCGGGGCGCTGGGGTTTATCTTCTCGACCATGCCCAGGTAGCCGCACAACAGGCTGGCCGCAATCGCCAGGTACGGGTTGGCGTCGGCGCCGGGCAGGCGGTTTTCCACGCGCATTGCCTCGGGGCTCGAGGTCGGTACGCGCAGGCCCACGGTGCGGTTCTCCTCACCCCATTCGACGTTGACCGGCGCCGAGGTGTCGGGCAGGAAGCGGCGGAACGAGTTGACGTTGGGGGCGAACATCGGCAGCACTTTGGGGATGTACTTCTGCAGGCCGCCGATGTGATGCAGGAACAGCTCGCTCATCTGCCCGTTGTCGTCGACGAAGATCGGCTTGCCGCTGGCGATATCGACCACGCTCTGGTGCAGGTGCATGGCGCTGCCCGGCTCATCGCCCACAGGTTTAGCCATAAAGGTGGCGGTGACGTTGTGCTTGAGCGCGGCCTCACGCATGGTGCGCTTGAACACGGTGATCTGGTCGGCAAGGTCCAGGGCGTCGCCATGCCGGAAGTTGATTTCCATCTGCGCCGGGCCGTCTTCGTGGATCAGTGTGTCGAGGTCCAGGCCCTGGGCTTCGCACCAGTCGTAGACGTCTTCGAACAGCGGGTCGAATTCGTTGGCGGCGTCGATCGAGAATGACTGGCGGCCGCTTTCGGCCCGGCCCGAGCGGCCCAGGGGCGCTTGCAGCGGCAGGTCCGGGTCTTCGCAACGCTGGGTCAGGTAGAACTCCATCTCCGGGGCGACGATTGGCTGCCAGCCCTTGTCGGTGTAAAGCTTGAGGACTTTCTTGAGCACGTTGCGCGGCGACAGCTCGATCGGGTTGCCCTGTTTGTCGAAGGTGTCGTGGATGACCACGGCCGTCGGCTCGATCGCCCATGGCACCACATACACTGCGGCCGAGTCCGGGCGGCAGATCATGTCGATGTCGGCAGGGTCGAGCAGGTCATAGTAGATGTCGTCGTCGACAAAGTCCCCGGTTACCGTTTGCAGCAGTACACTTTCCGGCAGGCGCATGCCTCGCTCATGCAGGAACTTGTTGGTCGGTGCGATCTTGCCGCGGGCGATGCCGGTCAGGTCGCTGACCACGCATTCGACTTCGGTAATCTTGTGTTCTTTCAGCCACGCGGACAGCTGATCGAAAGGGGCATTCATAAAGACCTCGTTATTGGTTTTATCCACGCCAGGACCGGCAGTTGCGACCGGCTTGCCACCCAAGCGGCTTCCCCTGTAGCGCGTTGAGGTCTATCTTGGGTGACGCTTGCGTATTCGATCTATCCACTTTCAGCAAGACAAAAATGCACCAAAAGAGTGCATAAAGAGCAGCTCATGACAGTGTCAACGCCCTTGCGGGTTCAAGCTTTCAACACCGCCGATGTCACCGAACAGGTCCGCGCCACCCCGGGCTGGACCCAGCATTACCAGCAGATGTCGCCCGGGCATTTTGCCGGCCAGTTACGCTGCCTCGACCTGCAGGGCGTGGAGATCTACGAGGAGTGCATGAACACCCGGGTCGAGCAGAATTTCAGTGCGCCGGCCGGCTCCCTGGCATTCTGTTTCGACCGCAGCGACCACAGCCTCTACGTGCTCAATGGTGAAAGCCGCAACATCTGGATCACCCCGGAAAACTACCAGGAAGTGGCGGTGGTGTTCGGCCCGGCGTTCGTCCAGCGCCACGGCCTGGACATTGCCCGCCTCGACGGTTTGTTCATGGCGCCGCTGAACTCGATGCAAAACGATCTGTTCAGCCGCTGGTTGAGCGGGACCCTCACGCGTCTGTCCCAGGCCATCGACCCGCCAAGCCAGGACGCGCTGGCTGAGCAGCTGTTCGAAGACTGCCTGTTCATCCTCGATAACGCGTGCATCTGCCTCGATCGCGGCGCGTTGTGGCGGCGCAGCGAAGAGCGGGCGATCATGCGTAAAGTGGGCGAGTGGGCGGCCGATTGCCCGGAAGAAACCTTGAACCTTTTGGCGCTTGCCCGGGTTGCCGGGGTGCCCGTGCGCCAACTGCAGCACGCCTTCAAGGCCTTTACCGGCATGGCCCCGGCGCAGTGGTTGCGCTTGCGTCGGCTCAACAGTGCGCGGCGCGAGCTGCTCAGTTGCAAGTCCGGTGACACCACCGTGGCCGAGGTGGCCATGCGCTGGTCGTTCTGGCACCTGGGAAGGTTTTCCGACAGCTACCGCAAGCTGTTCAAGGAACTGCCCAGCGAGACCCGCAAACGCGCGATGCTGTCAGTCAGATAGCCAGCAGTGGTAATGTTCGACCCACTAAATGAAGTCGATAGCCTGGAAAGACCATGCCAAGAGCCTCCCACCAAGACCTGCGTCGCGCGTTCCGTCAACTGCTTGCCTCACCTGTCTGCTACCACACCGCCTCCGTGTTCGACCCGATGTCGGCGCGCATTGCCGCCGACCTGGGCTTCGAGGTGGGTATCCTCGGTGGATCGGTGGCATCCCTGCAGGTGTTGGCCGCCCCTGACTTTGCCCTGATTACCCTCAGCGAATTCGCCGAGCAGGCGACGCGGATCGGCCGGGTGGCCCAGTTGCCGGTGATTGCCGACGCCGACCACGGTTATGGCAACGCGCTCAACGTGATGCGTACGGTGACCGAACTTGAGCGGGCCGGGATTGCCGCGCTGACCATCGAAGACACCCTGCTGCCAGCCCAGTTCGGGCGCAAGTCCACCGACCTGATCAGCATCGCCGAAGGCGTTGGCAAGATCCGTGCGGCACTGGAGGCGCGGGTTGACCCGGAGCTGTCGATCATCGCCCGCACCAACGCGGCACTGATTCCCACCGAGGAAGTCATCGCCCGCGTCGTGGCCTACCAGAACGCCGGTGCCGATGCGTTGTGCATGGTTGGCGTCCGCGATTTCGCCCACCTTGAACAGATTGCCGCGCACACCCGCGTGCCGCTGATGCTGGTGACCTACGGCAACCCGCAGTTGCACGACGATGCGCGTCTGGCCGAGCTGGGCGTGCGCATCGCCGTCGACGGCCATGGCGCCTACTTTGCCGCCATCAAGGCCACTTACGACTGCCTGCGCGAACAACGCGGCATCACCTGCAGCACCTCGGACCTGAGTGCCACCGAACTTACCCATACCTACACGCAGCCGGACGACTACATCGTCTGGGCCCGCGAGTACATGGATGTCAACGAATAAGCCCCAAGGCTTAGCCAAAGCAACAACTCTCTACAAATGGAAGCGAAACAGTTCATGAAGAAATCTACAGGCGTAGTCGGGCTCGTGGTAGCAGTGGCAGCGGTATGCACGGCGGGTGCCTGGTACACCGGCAAGCAATTGCCAGGCGTGCTGGAAACCACCCTCGCCGAGTCCAATGCCCAGACCAAGCAGGCGCTGCTGGGTATGGACACCAGCATGGTGCTGGAGCTGGTGTCGCTGGACACTCATCTGTTCAGCAGTACCGCCAAATATCGCCTCAAGGTGCAGAACCTGCAGGTTGGCGAAGAGCGTAAAAGCTTTGACCTGAGCTTCGTTGACCAGATCGAGCACGGCCCGCTGCCGCTGTCGCGGGTCAAGGCCCTGAAGCTGATGCCGGTTATGGCAGCCAGCCATTACACCCTGGAAAAAGACGTCGCCACCGCCGACTGGTTTGCCCTGACCAAGGACGTTTCACCGCTGCAGGGCCAGGTCGCCTATGGGTATGACCGCTCGATGGACAGCGCTTTTCAGGTAGCGCCGCTGGAGTGGAGCGAGGAGGGTTCGTCGCTGAAGTTCTCCGGTCTGGAAGTCACCGGTCATGCCAGCGAAGGGGCCGAGCGGGTTCAGCTCACCGGGCAATCGGCTGGCCTGACCCTGAACCTTTCGGCTGCAGACCGTGCGCCGCTGAAAGTCGAGATCAAGGGCCTGAGCCTGACCGGCGACATGACCAAGACGCCGTTCGGCTTCTATGTCGGCAAGATGGACGTAGCCCTGGCTGACAACGTCGCAACCTTCGGTGATGAGCAGAAGGTCCTGACGCTCAAGGGGCTGGCGCAGAACAACGAATACAAGAACGACGGCGACAAGCTCTCGGTGCGCATGGAGTACAAGGTTGCCGACATCAACTTCGACGGCAAGCCAATCGGCGCCGCCGAGATGGTCTGGAGCCTGAAGAGCCTCGACATTCCGGCCATGCAGGCGCTGATTGCCTGGTACCAGAGCCGTCTGCCAGAGTTCCAGCAAGCGGCGGCAGAGGGAGCGGGCATGCCGGAGCTGGCGATGACCGACGCCGAGAAAGCCCAGGTACGCAGCGATGTCCAGCGACTGTTGGCGGCCAAGCCGCAGATCGCCCTGGAGAACCTGTCGTTCAAGACCGCCAATGGCGAAAGCCGCTTCAGCCTCAGTGTAGACCTGGCCAACCCGGCGTCCCTGGACCTGCCACCGCAGGAGCTGTACAAGCAGCTGATCACCCAGCTGCAGAGCAAGCTGTCGTTGTCCAAGCCGATGATCGGTGACCTGGCAACCCTGCAGGCGCAGTTCGAGGGCCAGACCGATGCCAGCATCGTCTCCCAGCAAGCGGCCCAGGCCGGGGAAATGGTCAGCATGATGGCGGTGCAAAGCCAGATGGCCAAGGTCGAGGGCAACGACATTGTCACCACGCTGCGCTATGCCGATGGCATGGTCGACTTCAACGGCCAGAAGATGACCGTCGAGCAGTTCGCCAGCGTGATCATGGCCAACGCCAGCGCCTTGCGGGCGACCGGCGGTTGATGTTCAGGCCCGGGGCGCCCGCCCCGGGCTTGTTTCACTAAAAAAACCTTTTGAATTCATCCGATTATCTGTAGCCTTCGGCATCCTATAAAAACCCGAGGCCGCAGCTGGTCCGTGGTTCTGTGCGCAAGGCTGCCTGGCCCTGCATGCGGAGCCTGTAGCCGATTTGCCAGGGCTCGGTGATACACTCGACTTACGCGCTCAAGCGCCTGCAGGTCCAGCGATCATGACCCAGATTTCCGAACGCCTTCTCGTCCAGGCCCACCTCGACGCCAAGCAGCCCAAGCCGCTGACGCCCGAACAAGAGGCCGATTACCGCGCCGCCATTGCCGCCGAGCTCAAGGCGCAAAATGCCGTGCTGGTTGCCCACTATTATTGCGACCCGGTTATTCAGGCCCTGGCCGAAGAAACCGGCGGCTGTGTGTCCGACTCGCTGGAAATGGCCCGCTTTGGCAAGAATCACGCGGCCACGACCGTGCTGGTGGCCGGTGTGCGATTCATGGGCGAGACAGCCAAGATACTCACACCGGAAAAACGTGTGCTGATGCCGACCCTCGAGGCGACTTGCTCGCTCGACCTAGGCTGCCCGGTCGAAGAGTTCTCGGCCTTCTGTGACAAGCACCCGGAACGCACCGTGGTGGTGTATGCCAACACCTCGGCAGCGGTCAAGGCCCGGGCCGACTGGGTGGTGACCTCCAGCTGTGCGCTGGAAATCGTCGAAAGCCTGATGGACAACGGCGAGACCATCATCTGGGGGCCAGACCAGCACCTGGGTCGTTACATCCAGAAGCAGACCGGCGCCGACATGCTGCTGTGGGACGGTGCCTGCATCGTTCACGAAGAGTTCAAGTCGCGTCAGCTGGCCGACATGAAGGCCTTGTACCCGGATGCCGCGATCCTGGTGCACCCCGAATCGCCCGAGGCGGTGATCGACCTGGCTGATGCGGTCGGTTCCACCAGCCAGCTGATTAGCGCGGCGCAAACCCTGCCGAACAAGACCTTCATCGTCGCCACCGACCGCGGCATCTTCTACAAAATGCAGCAGCTGTGCCCCGACAAGATCTTCATCGAAGCGCCCACCGCCGGTAACGGCGCGGCGTGCCGCAGTTGTGCGCATTGCCCGTGGATGGCGATGAACACCCTGGAGCGCACCTTGCAGTGCCTGCGTGAAGGCACCAACGAAATCTTCGTCGAGCCGGCCCTGATCCCCCAGGCGATCAAGCCGCTCAAGCGCATGCTCGACTTTACCCAGGCGGCGCGGATGAAGTTGTCCGGTAACGCTTGAGGAACCTCAATCGCGGGGCAAGCCCGCTCCCACAGAAGTTAGTTGTCCCCTGTGGGAGCGGGCTTGCCCCGCGATGCTTTTAGCGCATCATGTCCTTGACCATCCGCTGCTGCTCCATCAGCTCACGCTGGCGGGCATCGATCTTCGACGCCAGGACAAAGTTGTTGCCCGCCCGCTGCTTGGCATAGTCGAGCTGCTGCAAGGCTTGGTCAAAGTCGCCGACCAGGGCAAAGTACTCGGCGCGGGCCTGGTGCAGGCCGATGGTATTGCCCGACAAGCCACGCACTTCCGCCACGTCGTACCAGACATCCGGGTCATCCGGACGGTTCTTGAGCAGTGCATCCAGTGCCTTTTCAGCCTCGGCAGGGCGGTTCTGCTTGAGCAGCAGGTCGATGCGCGCCTGTTGCAGCGGGTAGTTGCCGGGATACAGGCCGCGCATCCGCTCGACGCGCTGCTGGGCATCGGCCAGGCGGTTGTTGGTGGTGTCCAGATCGATTTGTGCCAGGTTGTAGGTGATGTCGTTGGGCGCCTTGGCCAGCAGCGGCTTGAGGTTTTCGCGCGCCTCGTTCAGGCGGCCACCCTTGATCTGCGCCAGCGCCAGGCCGTAACGTGCGGCGTCCTGCTGCGGGTTCTCGTCGAGCTGGGCCTGGAAGCGCTTTGCCGCAAGGCCCGGGGTACCTTCGTAGATCAGCGCCACCCGTGCGCGAATCAGTTGATAGCGCTTGCTGTCTTCGGTGCCGCCCTTGGGTGCCTGCTCGGCGCGGTTGCGGGTGTCGGCGATGCGCGATTCGGTGACCGGGTGAGTCAGGAGAAATTCCGGCGGCTTGGCATCGTAGCGGTACTGGCGCATCAGGCGCTCGAACATGGTCGGCATGTTGCGCGGATCGTAACCGGCCTTTTCCAGGTTGAGGATGCCGATGCGGTCGGCTTCCTGTTCGTTCTGCCGGGAGAAGCGTCGTTGTTCCTGGATGGCGGCGGCCTGGGTGCCGGCAATCGCGGCAATGCCGGCATCACCGGCGCCTGCAGCGGCAGCAACGATACCGATCAGCAGCGCGCCCATCATCGGCAGTTGCATGCGCTGCTGGGCCTCGACGCCACGGGCGAAATGGCGCTGGGACAAGTGCGCCAGTTCGTGGGCCAGCACCGAGGCGTATTCGCCTTCGGTCTGGGCATTGAGGAACAACCCGCCGTTGACCCCGACGATCCCGCCAGGGGCGGCGAAGGCGTTGAGTTCACGGCTGTCGATGAGGATGAATTCCAGGCGCCGGTCTTGCAGCTGGCTGGTTTCGGCCAGGCGGTACACGCTGGTTTCGACGTAATCCTTGAGCTGGGGATCGTTCAGTTGATTGACATTGCCCCGCAGCAGGCTGAGCCAGGCGCGGCCCAGTTGGTGTTCCTGCTGTGGAGAGACAATGGCAGAACTGGCGTCGCCCAGTGACGGCAGGTCGTCGGCATGACTCGGTAGCGCCATCAAGCAGGCCAGCGTCAGCAGGGTAGGGCGCAGAAAATTCATGCACGAAGCTCTGATCGACAAAGAACCTTACTGTAGCCCGCTCGCACGTTGGCGACCAGTGGCGGTATCCTACCGGGCTTGTTCAAAATGCTACCTGTGTCCGTATTCCTGCCTGGAGAACCCCATGAGCGCTATCCCGACCCATGACGCCGAACTCGACGCCAGCGGGCTGAATTGCCCGTTGCCGCTGCTCAAGGCGAAGATGGAGCTCAACCGCCTGGACAGTGGCGCGGTGCTCAAGGTGATTGCCACCGATGCCGGTTCCCAGCGCGACTTTCGCACTTTTGCCAGATTGGCCGGTCATACCCTGCTGCGCGAAGAGGCCGAGGCCGGTGTGTACCGTTACTGGTTGAAGAAAGCCTGAGTTTTCTCTGTTAAAGGATCGTCAATGTTCAAGGTGCTTCGCGACTGGATGCAGCGCTACTTCTCCGATGAAGAGGCGGTGGTGTTGGCGGTCTTGCTGTTTCTGGCGTTCACCGCTGTCCTGACCCTGGGCGGCATGCTGGCGCCGGTGCTGGCGGGGATGGTTCTGGCGTTTCTGATGCAGGGCCTGGTCAACGCCCTGGAGCGCCTGCGGGTGCCGAGCCGCTATGCCGTGGCCCTGGTGTTCATGTTGTTCATGGGCGCCCTGGCGGCGTTCCTGCTGGTGCTGGTGCCGTTGCTCTGGCATCAGTTGATCACCCTGTTCAACGAATTGCCGGGCATGCTCGGCAAGTGGCAATCGCTTTTGCTGCTGCTACCCGAGCGCTATCCGCACCTGGTCTCCGACGAGCAGGTGCTGCAAGCCATCGAGGTGATGCGCGGCGAAATCGGCAAGTTTGGCCAGTGGGCGCTGACCTTCTCGTTGTCGAGCCTGCCGCTGCTGGTCAACATCATGATCTACCTGGTGCTGGTGCCGATCCTGGTGTTCTTCTTTCTCAAGGATCGCGAGCAGATCGCCCATTGGGTCAGTGGCTACCTGCCCAAGGAGCGGGCGCTGATGACCCGGGTGGCCGAAGAAATGAACCGACAGATTGCCAACTACATCCGTGGCAAGGGCATCGAGATCCTGATCTGCGGCGTGGCCACGTACATCGCCTTCATCAGCCT
The DNA here is from genome assembly GCF_004214895.1 of Pseudomonas tructae. Classification (NCBI taxonomy): domain Bacteria; kingdom Pseudomonadati; phylum Pseudomonadota; class Gammaproteobacteria; order Pseudomonadales; family Pseudomonadaceae; genus Pseudomonas; species Pseudomonas tructae. The sequence goes on from NZ_CP035952.1 coordinate 1,746,250, forward strand.
GGGGCTCAACTATGCGGCGCTGTTGGCGCTGCTGGTCGGCCTGTCGGTGGTGGTGCCTTATGTGGGCGCGGTGGTGGTGACCGTGCCGGTGACCCTGATCGCGCTGTTCCAGTGGGGCTGGGGTGACCAGTTCATCTACCTGATGGCGGTGTACGCGATCATCCAGGCCCTGGATGGCAACGTGCTGGTGCCGTTGCTGTTCTCCGAGGCGGTGAGCCTGCACCCGGTGGCGATCATCTGCGCGGTCTTGCTGTTCGGCGGGCTGTGGGGCTTCTGGGGGATCTTCTTCGCGATCCCGCTGGCGACCTTGTTCAAGGCCGTGCTGGACGCCTGGCCGCGGCGCGAGCCGATGGTGGCGCCGCTGCTCTGAAAGCATCGCGGCGCAAGTCGGGGCGCCGCATCGCCGCTCCCACAGTTAGTGAAAGAACCTGTGGGAGCGGGCTTGCCCCGCGATTGAGGCCTCAGGCCTTGTTCAGCGCCTGCGCCTGCGCCAATACGGCATCCACATGCCCCGGCACCTTGACCCCGCGCCAGGCCTTGCGCAGCACGCCATCCTTGTCGATCAGGAAGGTGCTGCGGTCCACGCCCAGGTATTCCTTGCCATAGAGCTTCTTCAGCTTGATCACGTCGAACAGCTGGCACAGCGCCTCGTCCTTGTCGCTGATCAGCTCGAACGGGAAGGCCTGCTTGGCCTTGAAGTTCTCGTGGGACTTGATGCCATCACGCGAAACCCCGAACACCAGGGTATTGGCCGCGGCGAAGGCTGCATGCTGGTCACGGAAACCCTGTCCTTGAGTGGTGCAGCCGGGGGTGCTGTCCTTGGGGTAGAAGTACAGTACCACCTGCTTGCCTTTGAGTTCAGCCAGGCTGACGGTCTGGCCGCTGGTGGCCAGTGCCTGGAAATCGGCGACGGGTTGGTCGAGTTCAACGGCCATGAAAGCTTCCTTACATCGGGTTCTGTGGGCGCCACGGTTCGATCAGCGCATCCAGGTTGAGCGCATCGGAGAAGTCCAGGAACTGGTCACGCAGCCAGCTGATCTGGGTGCCGGCCGGCAGGGTCACGGTAAAGGTGGCGTTGAGCATGGTGCCGCCGGTCTGCGGTGCCTGGTAGGTGTCGCAGGTCAGGTTCTCCAGCTCTACATGGTGGTCGATGAAGAACTGGCACAGCTCGTTGATGATATCCGGGCGATAGGCGGCGCTGACATAGGCTACGTACGGCAGCGACAGCGGACGCACCTCAAGCTCGGCGCTGCGCACCACGTTGACGGTGAAGGTGTGCTTCTTGGCCAGGCCCGGCAGTGCGCCTTCGAAGCGCGCCAGGGCGTCCCAGCTGCCAGTGACCTGCAGCACCAGGGCGCTGCACTCGCCATGGCGGGTCAGGCGCGAGGTGACGACCGAGCAGCGATTGTCGTTGCTGGCGCGGCACAGGATGTTGGTCAGCTCCATCGGGTTGGCACCCAGGGCGCTGATGACAAGGAATTGTTCGCGAACGGTGGGGGTGGACATGCAGCATTCCTAAAGCGATGAGCGGTCGGTACCTGGCGTGGCAAAAAGGCCGGTAGGCAGGCGCCCGGGGCTCAGGATCGAGCCTTGGGGCGCAGGCTTCGCCCATTGTCGGCAGCCCGGCGGGCCACTATGTACCGATCAAAGACAGAAGGGTAGCGAAAATGGGCGCCGAGGGGAATGCTCCGCCCGCCTGCTTCGCTTGTGCAAGGCCGATGGCGCCAGTACCATTACCGCTCTCTTTTTCCGGCAGGAGCAGTTTCATGATTGCGGGCAGTATGGTGGCATTGGTCACACCCATGGATGCACAAGGGCGTCTTGATTGGGACAGCCTCGACAAACTTGTAGACTTCCATCTGGAAAACGGCACCCATGCGATCGTCGCAGTCGGCACTACCGGTGAGTCCGCGACCCTGGATGTTGAAGAGCACATCCTGGTCATCAAGCACGTGGTCGAGCGCGTCAAGCGCAGCAAGCACCCCGTTCCAGTGATTGCCGGCACCGGCGCGAACTCCACCACTGAAGCCGTGCACCTGACCCGCAATGCCAAGAATGCTGGCGCCGACGCCTGCCTGCTGGTAGTTCCGTACTACAACAAGCCGACTCAGGAAGGCCTGTACCAGCACTTCAAATACATTGCCGAAGCCGTCGATATCCCGCAGATCCTCTACAACGTTCCTGGCCGCACTTCCTGCGACATGCAGGCCGAGACTGTAATCCGCCTGTCGACCGTGCCGAACATCATCGGCATCAAAGAAGCCACCGGCGACCTTACGCGCGCCAAGGCGATCCTTGACGGCGTGAGCAAGGACTTCATCGTACTGTCCGGCGATGATCCGACCGCTGTCGAACTGATCCTGATGGGCGGCAAAGGCAACATTTCCGTTACCGCCAACGTCGCCCCGCGCGAAATGGCTGATCTGTGCGAAGCCGCCCTTGAGGGCAATGCCGAGAAGGCTCGCGCAATCAACGAAAAACTCATGCCACTGCACAAAGACCTGTTCATCGAAGCCAACCCGATTCCGGTGAAGTGGGCTTTGGTCGAAATGGGCCTGATGCACAAGGGCATCCGCCTGCCACTGACCTGGCTGAGCGAATCCTGTCACGATACGGTACGCCAGGCGATGCGCCAGTGCGGCCTGCAGTTTTAATTGAGGACGTACACCGCATGAAGCGATTGGCTGGTCTTTCCGCCCTTGCCTTGATCATCTCCAGCACCAGCGGTTGTGGCTGGCTTTGGGGTGAAGAGGGTTACTTCCGTGACCGCGGCAGCGATTATCTGGAGGCCACCCAGAAGCCGCCGATGCAGCTGCCACCGGACATCAGCAGCGCCAAGCGGCTCGATCCGCTGCTGCCGATCCCGCGCAATGTCGCCGACGACAGCGTCAAGGGCGAGTTCGAGGTACCGCGTCCGCTGCCATTGAACAGCGCTGCCGACATCAGCGATTTCAGCCTGCAGAAGAGCGGCAGTTCGCGTTGGGTCCTGGCCCAGCGTTCCCCGGCCGAAGTCTGGCCGGTGGCCCGGCAGTTCTTTGAAGACAACGGTTTCCGGATTGCCGAAGAGCGTCCGCAAACCGGCGAATTCAACACCACCTGGCAGCGTTTCGACGAGCTCTCGGCGTCCATGGCCAAGCGCCTGGGCAGTGCCTCGAGCAGCAGCGACAACGAAGTCCGCGCGCGCATCCGCATTGAGCCGGGCGTGCAGCGCAACACCAGTGAAGTCTATGTCGTCACCGTAGAACGCCCAGCCGGCAGCACTGCCGAGCAGGACTTCCCGGCGCGTTCGGCCAATACCGGTGTAGACGCCATCCTGGTCGACGAAATGCTCGCCAGCATGACCCGCAGCGCCGAGAAGGGTGGTTCGGTGTCTTTGCTCGCCGCCCGCGATTTCGACGCCCCGAGCCGCGTCAGCCTGAGCGAAGACGGCAGCGGCAACCCGGTACTGAACCTGGGCGCCGACCTCGATCGCGCCTGGTCCAGCGTTGGCCGTGCCCTGGAGCAGGGTGAGTGGCGCGTTGAAGACATCAACCGCAGCCTGGGCCTGTACTACATCAACCTTGCCGAGAAAGCCGAAACCAAGGAACAGCCAGGCTTCTTCAGCCGCCTGTTCGGTAGCGCGCCGAGCAAGGAAGAGCTTGAAGCCCGCGCCGAGCGTTATCAGGTTCGCCTGAGCAAGGTGGGCGACAGCGTCCAGGTGACCGTCGAGAAGAACATCAACACCGTGGCCCCGGCAGACGTTGCCCGCCGCGTGCTGAGCGTGATTCAGGACAACCTGGGTTAAGTGCGCTTCGCCGTACTTGGAAGTGGGAGCCAGGGAAATGGCACGCTGATCGCCAGTGGCAACACCATGCTCCTGGTCGACTGCGGCTTTTCCCTGCGTGAAACCGAGCGGCGCCTGGCGCTGCTCGGCGTCAGTGCGGCGCAATTGAGCGCGGTGCTGGTGACCCACGAACATGCCGACCACGTGCATGGGGTCGGGTTGCTGTCACGGCGCTACAATGTACCGGTCTACCTCAGCCGCGGCACCTTGCGCGGCCTGCGCAAGCCGGTCGAAGCCGCAGGCTTTCTGGCCGCCAACGACACCTTGCAACTGGGCGACTTGAGCGTCACCGCCGTCGGCGTCAGCCACGACGCGCTGGAGCCGCTGCAGTATGTGTTTGATGATGGCGGCCGGCGCTTTGGCGTGCTGACTGACCTTGGCTCGTACGATGCGGCCCTGCTCAGCAGCTACCAGGGCCTGGATGCCCTGCTGATCGAGGCCAACCACTGTCGCGATCTGCTCGGACGCGGGCCTTACCCGATGTTTCTCAAGCAGCGGGTAGGCGGCGACTACGGACATTTGAACAACCATCAGGCCGCGCGCCTGGTGTCGGAGCTGGACTGGCAGAACCTGCAACACCTGGTGCTGGCCCATCTCAGCAGCAAGAACAACCAGCCACAGCTGGCCCGGCAATGCTTCGTCGATACCCTCGGCTGCGACCCGGACTGGCTGCAAGTGGCGAATCAGGATTCCGGGCTCGACTGGCGTGAAATCGCCTAGCCCATCTCATTTAGCAAGCGGAGCCCATCATGGAAAAACGTGAAGAACTCTACCGCGGCAAAGCCAAGTCGGTTTACAAGACCGACGACGCTGACCGCTTGATCCTGCTGTTTCGCAACGACACCTCGGCGTTCGACGGCAAGCGTATCGAACAACTCGACCGCAAGGGCATGGTGAACAACAAGTTCAACGCCTTCATCATGCAAAAGCTTGAAGAAGCCGGCATCCCGACCCAGTTCGACAAACTGCTGGGTGACAACGAGTGCCTGGTCAAGAAGCTCGACATGATCCCGGTTGAATGCGTCGTGCGTAACTACGCCGCCGGCAGCCTGGTCAAGCGCCTGGGTGTTGAAGAGGGCATGAAGCTCGAACCGCACACCTTCGAGCTGTTCCTCAAGGACGACGCCAAGGGCGACCCGTTCATCAACGAATCCCATGTCGTGGCATTCGGCTGGGGTACCGCTGAGCAACTGGCCAAGATGAAAGCGCTGTCGCTCAAGGTCAACGACGTGCTCAACAAGCTGTTCGACGACGCAGGCCTGCTGCTGGTCGACTTCAAGCTGGAGTTCGGCGTATTCCACGGCGAGATCGTCCTGGGTGACGAGTTCAGCCCGGACGGCTGCCGCCTGTGGGACAAAGAGACCCGCAAGAAGATGGACAAGGACCGCTTCCGTCAGGGCCTGGGCGACGTTATCGAAGCCTACGAAGAAGTCGCCAAACGCCTGGGCGTGCCGCTGTAACCGGTAAGTTCACGCAAGCGCCTGATACCACGCGAATTTTTTTCGCAAACAGGCTTTGCCTTTGGGCAAACTGCTGGTATCATGCGCGCCACTGGAGAGATGCCGGAGTGGCCGAACGGGACGGATTCGAAATCCGTTGTACTGGCGACAGTACCTAGGGTTCAAATCCCTATCTCTCCGCCATTACAGAAGTAGCCGAAGCCCCCGAAAACGTTGAGTTTTCGGGGGCTTCGTCGTTTCAGGCTGATGCTTTAGGGCAATCCTAGGGCATAATTCTGGTTCAATGGTCCGGGGCAGGCCTGATCAGGCCGCGTCGAAGCTGCGATCCTCGGGGCAGGAGTGGCGATTGACTTAAGGAGGAGGGCTGCCTGCCGGCAGTGTTACAAACAAAAATGAAGTGGAGTGAATTGGGTTTAGGTTTTTTTCTGGGGGTTTTCAGTGCTTTTCAGATAGCGCTGTTCGCCTTTGCTTTCTACCCTCCAGCCACCGGTCTGGTAGACCAGGTGTTGATTTCGTATTTAAAAGATGTTTTAGGGCCAGTTTTTACCGGCTTCGGTGGTGCTAGCTTGGGCGCGCTAGTTGCATATAAGTTTCAAAAAATAGCTGAGTCCGACAAGGATTTTAAAGAGTCAGTTCATGCCCTGCGTTTGGTGAAATTTCAACTGATAAATAAATTGTCTGAGTTGGTTTCCATCAAGAAGCTATCGGTCCTCCCGCTTGAGGACAGAGGACATCGTTTTGTCTCCATTGGTCCATTGCCTGAGTCCCCAGCAATCAAAGAGCAGGTTGACGGCAGGATCCTTAACTTGCTTGCTGATGTTGAGGCGGCAGAAGCAATTCAAGAACTTTTGCTTGGTGATCAGTCTTATTTCGCTTGCTTTGAAAACTTTAGAGAGCGTAACAAGGCGTTATATGCTTTCCGGCAAAGGGCTTCTGAACTTGGGTTGGTAAGTGGCAAGGGGAATGATTTTAGAGATTTATTGCGAGCACTTGAGCCAGGCCGAATTATGGCGCTGTATTCGGTCACGGAAAATATGCTCTCAGTTCTTGATCAGAGTATTCAGACCTTAGATTCTGCCCTAAAAAATGTGGGAGATGCTCTCGACAAAAAATTTTCTGTCGAGGGTAACAAAAGGGTCAGTTTTGAGAAGCGAGAGCCTCATCTTTTTGAAAATTTAAAGTCGCCACGATTCTCGCCGGAAGGGCTGGAGAAATTTATTGAGGACGTCCGCTCCGAGGCCCATTAATAACACAAGACTTACAACAGTCCCATCATCTTCGATACAATATCTGCCATGCTTTTAGTATCCTTCGATATCCAGCGGCCGTAGTGCTTGCGTACCATCGTCGTGTCAGTGTGGCCGATTTGGCGGGCTACCCACTCGATGGGAACGTAGCTCGATAGCGCTTGGCTTGCGAAGGTGTGACGAGCCTGGTTCGCGCCCCTATGGCGGATGCCTGCCTTCTCCAGATAGGCAGTGAACCAGTTACTAACGGTCTTGCCGTTCCACGTCAGGCCGCTGATGGAGCTGTGGAACAGGAAGCGTACTCGTTCATGCTTCTTGGTGATGTTCTCCCTCTGGACGACGGTGATGTGTTTGGCTCGCCCAGCACGGCGTCGGCCATGATCGCAGTCATCAGTTCCAGAGCGGGCTTGATCAGCTCTACTGTACGGATCCGTGCGCGCTCCTTCGGCACCTTGAACTCTCCCGCAACCAGGGCGCGGCGGACAGTGAGGGTGCCAGCAACCAGGTCGACGTCTTCGACTGCAGTTGCAATCAGCTCAGACAGCGCCAGCCCGGCCCAGCAGTTGAATACTATCATCCGGCTGTCTGTCAGCCGGTCTGGGGCCGCTACTGCGATCAGGTCGATCTCACCGCGAGTGAATGGGTCGGCGAATTCGCTGTCGCTGTCGGACTGAATATTCTCAATACGCTCCATTGGATTCAGCTTGATAATCTCATCGCTGAATGCATTGCCCCAAACACCGCGGACATCATCACGCGCCTACGCATGGCCGCGTTCATCGCCCAGATCGGCCACGAGTCTGGCCAACTGCGTTATGTCCGTGAGCTGGGTGACGATACCTATCTGGCGAAGTACGACACCGGCAGGCTGGCCCAGCGCCTGGGCAACACGCCAGAGGCTGACGGCGACGGCCAGAAGTATCGCGGTCGTGGGCTGATTCAGGTCACCGGGCGTGCCAACTACCAGGCCTGCAGTGAAACAGCCGATTACTCAACACGCCTGAGCTGCTCGAACAGCCGGTCTATGCTGCGCTGTCGGCGGGCTGGTTCTGGCAGCGGGCGGGACTCAACTCCCTGGCCGACAAAGGCGACTTTCTCGCCATCACCAAGAAGATCAACGGCGGTACCAACGGGCTGGTGGATCGCGAAGAGTTGTATGAGCGCGCCTTGAAGGTGCTGCAGTGAAGGCCCTGGATTGGCAGCTGTTAGCTCTGGCACTGCTGCTGGGGCTCGCCCTGGGCGGCGGTGCTGCCTGGCTCTGGCAGGCAAACAGCTACGAAAAGGTGCTGGCCCAGCAGAACGCTGACCATACAACTGAGAGAGAGGCTGCAGCCGCCGCAGCGATTGGGCGAATGTACCAGGAGCAAACCCAGCGCCGGGCGCTGGAGGATCGCCTGCAGGCGAATGATCAAACCCACTATCAGGAACTGCTCGATGCCCAACAGACTCAGACCCGTTTGCGTGACCGCCTTGCTACTGCTGATCTGCGGTTGTCAGTCCTACTCGATGCCACCGCCCAGAGTGGTAACTGTGGGATGCCAGCCACCGCCAGCGGTGTCGGCATGGTTCATGGAACAGTTCGAGCCAACCTTGACCGGGCACATGCTCAACGAATTATCAGCATCACCGACCGAGGCGACAAAGGATTGATCGCTCTGAAGGCCTGTCAGACCTACGTTCTCGAACTAACTAAATAAAAAGCGGGATAGGGGGGCGTCAATATTCGAATAAGCCCCCAGGAGCATGCAAGCGGTCAGTTATTAATAATGTGGAGTGATGAGCTGAAACTGATCAATGTTAGTGCTGAGTTGTTGGGTGTAACTGTAAGAGTCATGATGATGTTTATTCTTGGGTGGCATAAATATCATAGCCTTTAAGAATTTAACTTGGAAATGGTTTGAAGTAATCCGTTTGTCGGGAATTTTCTTGGGGTGCTAACGGTTGGCTAGCCTTTTATTTGCCAGCAACATGACGATAGGAGTGTCGTATAGTGAACACAATCCAAGAGGCAGCCTTGGCATTTGGATGTAAATTAGATGTCAAGACATTGGTGCGTTATGAACAAAGTGGCTCTGTATATGAAGGGGCAATTATAGTCGGTTTCGAAAAGATCACGGTTGACAAGTATCGGGATGGGGTTGACTACGCGATTATGCGTTACAAGTCAAAAAAACTCACAATACCTGATGGTTACTATAAGGCTCGTGCAACAGCTCTGTCTGCTATAAGTGCAACAGGTTTTCATCAGATGAAGATGGAGTTGATTGATGTAAGTGGGAGAGTTGTTCATTCGCAAGACGAGAAAGTTAATGTTTTTAGTTTGACCGCCCTCAAGGGGGATGTCGAGCGTCAAGTGTTGTTTTCCTTCCATCCTGTTATGCCTGAAGTGGGTGGTGTAGGTGCTGTCACTATGGATGATATTGAAATCAATGCTATTGTCTGTTGTTCAAGTAATGGCATGTGTGGAGAGTGCATAGGGCCCAAATGCCCTAAGTAAGGTAATGGGCTAAATCGGGCGATATTGATATCACATCAAATGTCGCCCATCCCATTGCCCAAGGGATGGATACTTCATTTCATTATTTCAACAAATACAGGGAGCCGTATTCACCCAACCCGACCGAACACATGCTCAACGAATTGTAGCTGTCATCGACAAAGGCGACCGGGGAGGGGGCTGATCGCACTGCAGGCTTGCCAAGCATACGTCCGCGACGTCACCCACTATGAAGAGGCAAGCCGGTTGGATGCGTCAACATCCAGCCCGGCCCGCAAAACCCGCAGGCCCTTCCTGCAAGTCCAGCCATAGTCCCTGCCTTGTGCACAAAGCCCGGCGAGCCTAATGCCTATCTATCCATACAGTAAAGGCTTGCATGCCTATGACGACTCCAATCATTCCCTGGGTGGGCGGTAAACGCCGCCTGGCCGACCGCCTTATCCCACTCTTTACCCCTCATGAATGTTACGCCGAGGTCTTCGCCGGTGGTGCTGCGCTGTTCTTTTCCGCCGCGTGGCAACGGCTGGCCGGTACCTATGTGGAGAACCTCCCCTGGCTGGAATGCGCCGAGCGCTACGATCGAGCGCACACTTTCCACTACATGGACCCGCCGTACTGGCAGACCGCCGGGTACGGCGTTGACTTCCCCTTCGACAACTACGAGCGGATCGCCGAGTTCATGCGCCGCTGCAAGGGCAAGGTGATGGTCAGCATCAACGACCACCCGGAGATCCGGCGTGTATTCGAGGGCTTTCACTTCGAAACGCTGGATATACGGTACACCACGGCCAATTAGCGGCAAGGCAAGGCCGAGGTAACGGGCGAGTTGGTGATTATGAATTGGGTGCCTGCGGAGCTTGGCGGGTTGATCTAGGGTTCCGTCTTTGCTATAGGATACCGCTTCTCAGGCATGGGAGCCTGAAGTTTATGGATAAGTACGAAACAGGAAGTAGGGAATATGAAAAGAGCAAAAGATTCAATGATTGCTGGATTGTGTCTCGCGGCGGCCATCTCTGGGTTGTCAGGGTGTAATGATCCTGGGTATAAAGTTACTGGTGATAATCAAAAGCAACTCGATCAGTACTCGACACATCGAGAGGGTGCAATAGCGTACTTGCTGAAGACTACCGTTTATGTCGGTGAGATTCGGGCGATGAAGTCGCTTCCCGCCGGTCCGGCCTTACCTGCCCAGCATAAGAAAATGCTTGCCCTACGCACTGAAGGTGATGCATTAGGCGATATATTTTCCCCGCTATCGTACTGTCGTAGGGCGGGCTACAAGGCCCAAGAGTACTGGTCTGTGGTTGCGGGGAACATCCAAACAGAGACTCCAGAGAATGCTTTGGCGGCTTATGTCGAGGAAGCTCGGAATTGCCAGGGTCAAATTGATAGTGGTCCGAAACCTATAACGTATATTGAAACTGCTATTGATAAAAAGCCACCAGTTGAAGGTTGTTTGAAAATTATTTCGTTGGGCTCTGAAGAAAAGGTGCAGGGTTGGAGTTGCTCGACTGAACTACTTTCGAAGAAGTAGCCTTTCTCTAAACAAACACTAAATGACGCCTTGGTACTCCCAGGGCGCATGTCGCTATTGCGGCGTATTTTGGCAGCGCATTACTCGATCAAGTGAAAGTCATCCCTGGTCCTGGGGCACGGTGTAGCGCCTCTTAAATTGTCTCCCTTCATTGGTGGGTGGCCTGGAAGGAAGAACAATCCTTCTGCCTCCAGGGCGTAGGCGAGGGCCTGCATCGTCACGCGGCGCAGCTCGGCCCCATACTCCAGGCGCCTTACAGCACCAGGTGTTACACCCGAGCGGAATGCCAAAGCTTCGATGCTCCAGCCAAGCATCGTGCGCGCTTCGGCGCAGTGGGCGCCACGAAAGCCAAGTGGCAGGTGCTCCATAAGCCATTCCATGGTTTCTAGCTGTTCTTCATCCAGGGCCAATCGAACGGGCTGCACGTCGTCTTCTTCTGTAGGCATTGGTGTCATCTTTATACTGTATATTTATACAGTGTAAGGCTTGGCGATGGTCCACGCAAAAAATGGTAGGTGCTGCTACATCGAGACCCGCGCAGGGCGTTGGGAGGGGAGCGTATTTTTAGGGCAGATTTAGGGCAAAACTAGGGCCGCTATAGGTGTTGCAGCCCGATAGCAAGCGTCAAAGGTCCAATAAATGCGGGGCTCATGCGGCCTGCGCTCCGTTGCGGGCGGGTTCAAATCCCTATCTCTCCGCCATACAAATGAAAGCCCCTGAAACCAATGGTTTCAGGGGCTTTTTGTTTGTGGGTTGCACGTAGTTTGCTAAACCTCTGATAGCTGTAAAAGCCGAAATTTTTGGGCGCTTCGTGATCCTTGTCTGTGACCCATGAGTGAGGGCACCTTAGGCGAAGGTGTAGGCGATAGCGGCCTTGTACAGCGCTCTGCCTCCTTGCCTGAGCGCTCCTGTGCCTCGTTCTGGTGCTTATGCTCGAAAGGGCGGAATGAGGAGGGTGATGACGGGCTATGGACTTCTTGAATAGACAATGCCGGCGAACCTTCAAGGAATTGAAGTGTGCGCTGCAAGGTGTTGCTTGTTTTTCTTTATGAAAGAGTAGGTTAACCAATTACGATGAAGTGGGTTGCACTTTTTTGTGTTGGTAGTAGTACCGGTGGTAGTGTGTTTTATATATAGATTTTAATGATGAATGATAATAAGCATGCGTAATGCTTGTGCAGTATTGCCAACGCCGGGTTAAAAAGCGCTGAGGGTACTGTTTTACTGGGCTTGAGCCACTTTTTGTATGGCTGAATTCGCTAGGGTTGGTAAAGAGCGTTGGCGGCGAAAAAGCACATATGCACAATTCTGGTGCAATTAATTCATTGAATGTCGTGGTTTGAGCCAGTTTGGTGCGTGTTTATTAGATTGTTTAGCGATTAGCTCATAGTTGATTGGATCCAAAGGCTGTGGCATGGTGATTGCTGTGGCAACATCGCGATGCCGTAAAGGTTGATTGTTTAATTTGCCCGGCAAGTCGCCTAATGGATTAGGAGCTAGTGATGGCTAAGACAGTTGCTGATGTAATGGAGTGGGTGAGGGATAAGGGAATCCAGTTCGTGGATTTACGTTTCACCGATACGCGTGGCAAGGAGCAGCACGTAACGGTACCTGTCTCGCATTTCAATGAGGACAAGTTTGTCGATGGACATGCCTTCGACGGATCGTCCATCGCCGGATGGAAGGGCATCGAAGCTTCAGACATGCTGCTGCTGCCCGATCCCAACACTGCCAACATCGACCCTTTTTTCGAACACCCCACGCTGATTTTAAGCTGTGACGTCATCGACCCTCTGCACGGACGAGCCTACGAGCGAGATCCTCGTTCGCTGGCAAAGCGAGCGCAAGACTATCTAAAGTCCACGGGACTGGGGGATACGGCATTTTTTGGGCCTGAGCCTGAATTCTTTGTGTTCGACAGTATCCGCTGGGACGTGAGCATGAAGGGCGCCTTCTACGAGATCGAGGCGCAGGCAGCGGCATGGAATACCGGTAAGGCCTTTGAGCATGGCAACAAGGGTTACCGCCCTACGGTGAAGGGGGGGTACTTCCCCGTGCCACCGATTGATTCCGGGCATGACATGCGCTCTCGGATGTCGCTGGTGCTAGAACAGTTGGGGATCCCGGTCGAAGTGCACCACCACGAGGTCGCGAGTTGCCAGATGGAAATTGGCACGAAGTTTTCGACCCTGGTCGAGCGCGCGGATTGGTGGCAATTGCAGAAGTACGTGATCCAGAATGTCGCGGCGGAGTATGGAAAGACCGCGACGTTCATGCCCAAGCCGCTAGTGGGTGATAATGGCTCAGGGATGCATATCCATCAATCGGTCTGGAAAGACGGGCGCAACCTGTTTGCCGGCGAAGGCTATGCGGGGCTTTCGGAGTTTGCACTGTTCTACATCGGCGGCATCATCACGCATGCCCGTGCGCTTAACGCTATCACCAATCCCACGACCAATAGTTACAAGCGCTTGGTGCCAGGCTACGAGGCGCCCGTGAAGCTCGCCTACAGCTCGAAGAACCGCTCGGCGTCGATTCGCATCCCGCATGTGGCGAGCCCGAAGGCGCGTCGGATCGAAGCCCGCTTCCCCGATCCGATGGCCAATCCTTACCTGGCATTTTCGGCAATGCTCATGGCTGGGCTCGATGGCGTGCAGAGAAAGATCCATCCAGGCGAGGCGGCCACCAAGGACCTCTATCACCTTCCGCCCGAAGAGGACGCGGAAATCCCGACAGTGTGCAGCAGCCTTGAACAGGCGCTCGAATGCCTGGACAGGGACCGGGCTTTCCTTACAAGGGGCGGCGTGTTTACCGACGAATACATCGATGCTTACATCGAACTGAAAATGCAAGAGGTCGCGCGCTATCGGATGAGCACGCACCCCGTCGAGTTCGATATGTACTACTCGCTGTAAATAAGCGTATTGGTTGCACCGTCAGGCTGCGAGTGCGCAGGTTGTTCATGCGCGCCCGTCGGGTCTGTCGGTGGCGGGGTTGCAGTGGATGTAAATATATAAATAACACTAACTTTCAGAGCAGGATGCGATGACTGATACTGTTGCAGTTATACCCGGTTACTTGCCGCATGTTCGACGTCAAGTGGATGACTTTCTCGATGATATAAAAGATGAGGTTGCGCTCGCAGGCGCGGACCGCTTGCACTTGTCTGGCCCTGTCAGGGCTTTGGAAGACCTGTTGAAACGCGATCCCATCGTGCGGATGTATGTGCAGGAGATGATTCAACAAGTACCTGCGGAGCGCCAGGTTGTTTCGACCCTCCCAGGCTTGCTGAACGCCTTGCAACTCATTTCGACCCGCGCCCCCCATTACAATCCTGACCCGCAGCGGACAAATTTTTTCCCTGTCTCAACATTGTTTGTCTACATGATGATGACGACGGCGGGACAAGCGGTGTTTCGGATTGAGTCATTTAATAGCTGCATCAGGGACATACTCAAGAGTTGGTGTTTGTACCTGGACTCCCCGCAATCCAGAAACGTTCTGCACACCGCTGAGGATGGTTGGCTTTCACCGTCTTCGTGTGAGCGCAACAACTTGCAGGAATATGAAATTCCGGACGAGCATGCGCCACACTGGGGGTTTGAGTCGTTCAATGCCTTCTTTCACCGCCAAATAAAACCCGCTTGTCGCCCAATTGCAGAGCCTGACAATAACCAGGTGATCGTCTCGCCAAACGACGGCACGCTGTACAAGGTGGTCATGGATGCCAAGCCTGCCGATCGCTTCTGGATCAAGAGCCAGCCCTATTCTTTAAAGGATATGCTGGGTGGAGACTTGGCTTATCGTCTGTTCGAGGGCGGTACGGTCTATCAGAGCTTCCTCGATGGGCGCAACTATCATCGCTTCAAATCCCCCATTTCAGGCGTTGTGCGCAAGGTTGAAACCATCGAGGGGCTGATGTTCAGCAATGCCGAGTCCATGGGCGAGGACCTGACCGCTGGTACGTATTCCCAGGCATACATGGCGTGTGTCAATACTCGCAGTCTGGTATTCATCGAAAGTCCCGATCCGCGTATTGGCGTGGTCTGCTTGATCGCCGTGGGTATTTCAGAAATATCGTCGATCACCGTCAATGCCTATCCCGGCCAGTTGATTGGCAAGGGGGATGAACTGGGATACTTCAGCTATGGCGGCAGTAGTATCTGCTTGCTCTTCCAACCGGGCGTCATTCATGAGTTTACTATTGATACTGGCAATACAGGTATCGAGGTGGGATCAAGAGGGCTGGTTTTGAAAGCGGGTCAAAGGATTGCGTTGGTCAAATAGACCTCATCAAACAAGGACGGATCTGAACGTGGAAACCACGAATCATCAAGTTTCCGGCGTGATTGCCTGGGAGCAGCTGTTGTCTGGTCGGAACATGGATGTGTTACAGCATACATTGGCCACTGAAGGTGTGGTGTGCCTGGATGGTTTCCTGCCCGAAGACGTTAGGCAACGTCTTGCGTTGGAAGCCGACGGGTTGTTGGACACCTATGGGCGGCGAGTGAATGTTCTGGTCGAGTCGACAGGGAATACCCCGAGAAAGTATGTAAGTGTCGGGCGAAATGATGTGTTTGAGCATGCGCCGCTTATTGCTGGGTTCTATTCGGATGACAACCTGTTGCGATTTCTTGAATTGTTGGCGAACAACAGTGTCATTGCCTGTCCCTATGAGCCTGAGCAAATCGTGGTTAATAGAATGAACGAGGTGGGCGATACTCATGGTTGGCACTGGGATGACTATACCTACTCGCTGGTGCTTGTGCTTGAGGCACCCCAAGCACATAACGGCGCACAGGTGGAGTATGTGGACGGCACCCACTGGGATAAAAAGTCTGCCAAGGTTGAGCATTATTTGAATACGCTGACGGTTAATCGTCTGCAGTTGGCGCCTGGCTTTGCCTATGTTTTGCTAGGGAAAAGAGTCATGCACCGGGTCTCGCCGCTGATGTCCAGTGACCTGAGGAAAATTATTTGTTTTTCCTATGCGGTTGAGGAAGAGCGCTTCTTGGAAGTGGATCACGGAAGTATGGAGAATATTTATGCCTGAGAAAAATAACGGTGTGCCGGCGTCGCACCTGACAAAAAAGCGGCTGCTGTTGATTGGTACTTCGCAAGTACGCCCCTTCATTCTTGACGAGTCTGTAAAAACCGCAGAAGCCTTGGGCCTCGAGCTGATATTGCTCGATAACGTCGAAGCGCGATTCATTTCAAAAAATGTGATTGCCGACAGCCACTTCATCGGTGCGCCCATCGACAACCATCAGCCCGAAACGACGCGTGCGATCGTCGAAAGTGTCAGGCAAGCGACGCAGGGCAAGGTCGACGCAGTCATCACCTTCCTGAATCCATACGCCGAGCTTGCTGGCATGATGGTCGACGCTTTTCGTGCGTGCGGAAACAGCGGGGCCTCGGTCGCGGCCGCCCATACCAAATCGACAGCGCGCGAAATACTCTCGAAATTTCCGGATATTGCCACGCCCTATAGGGTGGTCAAGTCGATGGACGAGGCGGTCGCTGCCTACCATGAGATGGGGGGCGGTAAATTTGTAATGAAACCGATCCATGGAGGCGGATCGGCGCTGGTTGTCATCAATATCGATAGCGTGCAGAGAGTCGCCGAGGTTTATCAGGAAATCGATCTCGGTTTGCGTGAGTTCGCTTCACGTCCGGACGCCGGTGTGTTTCTGCTCGACCAGCACCCGGGCATCATGATGGAGCGACAGCTCGAAGGACATGAGGTCGACGTTGAGCTGGTATTGGAAAACGGATCGGTCAAGTTCTGGCATGTTTCCGACAACCCCCCGACGGATATCCCGTATCCGGTGGAGAAGGGGGCATCCTATCCGTCGCAATTATCACCCGCCTGGCAAGAGGCGCTGGTCGAGGCGGCTGGCAAGGCCGTGCAGGCGCTAGGGCTCACGACCGCAAACATGCACGTGGAGATGATGGCTACCGCAGATGGGCCGCGGGTGCTCGAGGTCAATGCGAGAATGGGCGGGGCATTCATCTGGCGCCTGATCAAGGCTGTCACGGGGGTCAACCTTGTAGAGCAGGGTATTCGCTCTGTCCTGGGGCTCGATGTTGTTGGTTACACGCAACCACAGCGAGTGGGTGATGTGCGCTACCTGGTTCCGGGTGCCACAGGTAGGATCGAGCGATTGGACGGGCTGGATGAGGCGCGCGAGGCACCTGGGGTTGATAGTGTCGTCAGGTTCAAGAAAGCCGGCGAGGATGTGCAACTGCTGCCCGATGACTTTTTCGGCTGGGTGGCAGCTGTTGGGGACACCCATGAGCAGGCTCAGGACGCTGTACTCGCTGCCATAGACACGATTCGTATCGGTATTCGTCAGGCAGATGGCACGTTGCTGGAGCAGACCGGCGCGTACGCTCAGGAAAAGGTGGAGGTGCTCA
Source organism: Pseudomonas tructae (assembly GCF_004214895.1). Lineage (NCBI taxonomy): Bacteria > Pseudomonadati > Pseudomonadota > Gammaproteobacteria > Pseudomonadales > Pseudomonadaceae > Pseudomonas > Pseudomonas tructae. The sequence continues at coordinate 1,763,228 of NZ_CP035952.1, forward strand.
ACCTGCTCGCCCCTGAAGTGCGTGACGCGCCGCCATCAACCAAGGTCATGCCTCGAGTGCAGGCTTGCGAGGAGTTTGCTCAGTGAACCACGTGAGCAACGAGGAGCCCGCCGACCCGGCGGGCTTGTTGGCCTTGAGTAGGGGGGCCGGCGGCGACTTGCTTGACCGAGCTGCAAGTCGTGGGCCTGAGCTTGATCGACTGGACAGGCGTGAACGGATACTGCGTGGGTATCTCTTCGGGCAGTTGGCGGTCATCGCGAATTTTGCGATCTACTATTCGCTGTTTTCCCCTGTGGCCGCTGCGCTGGCGGGGGTTGGCGGCATGGGACAGGGCCGCTCCGTCTACTCGGCGGCTGTGGCGCTGTTTCAGCCGATAGCCGGTGTATTGGCTGAGCGTATCGCGGTGAGAACCATACTGGTTGGCGGGTTTGCCTTGCGTGCCTTGATATGGGCCGTGATTTTGCCTTTTGGCTATCTCGTACTGCCGTCGGCGGCGCCGCTGTTGTTGCTGTTCCTGGCGCTGATGCTCATCGATGGCGTGGTGGTCTCTATCGTCTCGTTGGTGGATATTGATGAAGGCGGTCTGGATCTTCTGGGGCAGCAATATGATTTCCCGGTCGATGACGATCTGCGCAATCGCTATAACTCGATATACGAAGGGTTTGCTTCGGTGGGGCGAGTCATCATGGCGCCCTTGATGGCGACTTTGGGGCTGGTCATGGCCAGTGTCCTGAATTCTGCTGCCGATGCGCTGGTAATCGTCATGGCTCTGGGGTTCTTGTTGCCTGCCCTGGTCGGTGCCTTTTTCTATCTGCGCTACATACCGTCGGACCCTGTGTTGCCGCCAAGAGTGGTTGGAGCTTCGGCGCTTTCTGAAATCGCTGACATCTACGCGGGGCTGAGGTCGGGTTTGCAGCTTACGTGGCAAGTAAAGCGCATTCGATGGCGGATTCTGCTGAATTCAGCTGAGCGCGCCATCGAAGACTCGATGCTGCTCATCGTGCTGGCCACCTTTGCGTTGAAGGTCCTGGCGCCAGGGGATCTGGCGAAGGGCGCCTTCTATACGGCCTTGCTGATCGCCGTCGGAAAAGTGGGATCCATCATTTCGGCCTGGGCAATGCATAAATACTGGCGGGCATCTTCCGGAGCCGTGTCGCAGTGGCAGAGGTACAAGTTTTTCTTTCCCTTGGCATTCGCCGGCACACTGGCAACGGCATTGATGCCTGTCGCTGTACATGTTGCCCAGTCAGGCGCGTTGGCAATGGCTGCTGTGCTGGCGTCTTTATCGGCAATCCTCTTCAACTTGCTCTTTACTGCCTCTGCGCTGGGGTTCAGGAATCTGATGCAAGGTATTGTCAGCGAGGTCGGCGCCTCGGGGCGGATTCTTGGTATTCAGGGCATGTTCATAATGGGGACCAGTGCACTGGCCATCCTCGGCTTGTCAGCCATTTTTGCAACAATGACGCTATTGGCTGCCTTTATCACCACGTCAGCTATTTATATCGGCTATGGCATCGTGCAGTTGCTTCTAGGCCGCAGGTTGATTTTTTCCGGTGGCCATTGAAGGGCTGTCTGCCAAGACGAGAACTTGGGTACATAGACGGTGAGGCGGCCATTCCCGTGATGGAGGTGTTGTGCTTGCAGTGGGATGGGGCTGCAGGCAATGAGTTGTCGTTTCAAGTCATCCGCTCTCAGGACACACAGGCAAAAGGAAAGGCATATGTGGAAGCAGAATATTCTCGAGACCATTGGCAATACGCCCATGGTGAAACTCAACAAGATCGTCAGCCACATTCCTGCCACGGTGCTGGCAAAAGTGGAGACGTTCAACCCTGGGAACTCGATCAAGGATCGAATGGCCTTGCGGATGATCGAGGACGCGGAAAAAGCGGGTTTGTTGAAACCAGGGGGCACTATTATCGAGGGGACGAGCGGGAATACTGGCATGGGCCTGGCGATTGCCTCGGTGATCAAGGGATACCGGTGTATTTTCACCACCACCGACAAGCAGTCGCGAGAAAAGGTTGATGCCTTGAGGGCGCTGGGTGCCGAAGTTATCGTTTGCCCGACGGATGTCGAGCCAGATGACCCACGCTCCTACTATTCGGTCTCTTCACGACTTGAGCAGGAAATTCCGAACTCTTGGAAACCGAACCAGTACGACAACCCCAGTAACGCGCTTGCCCATTATGAAACAACGGGGCCAGAAATTTTCCAGCAAACCAACGGTCGAGTCACGCACTTGGTGGTTGGCGTTGGCACGGGTGGAACGATCAGTGGCACCGGGCGTTACCTGAAAGAAAAAAACCCACACTTGAAAGTGTGGGGTATCGACACCTATGGTTCGGTATTCAAGAAGTACAAGGACACCGGAGTTTTTGACAAAGAGGAGATCTTCCCTTATGTGACCGAAGGCATAGGCGAGGATTTTCTACCCGAGAATGTCGACTTTTCGATCATTGATCATTTCGAAAAGGTGACGGACAAGGATGCGGCACTGATGACGCGCGAAATCTCGCGGCAAGAAGGTATTTTTGTCGGCAACTCGGCGGGGGCCGCGCTGGCGGGGTTGGTGCAGATGGCCGACCAACTTACTGAAGAAGATGTCGTGGTTGTGATATTTCACGATCACGGAACGCGCTACCTTGGGAAAATGTTCAACGATGAGTGGATGTTAAAAAAAGAATATATTGCCGTTTAGTCAGTGCCGGGCCGGTTAGACCAGCCTGTCGGTTCGTGGTGACGACCCTGATACGTTGAAAACACTATCGCGCTCGGTATAGGGAATACCGCCATGCGATCGTCGGGGTCCATCCATAGCGTTAGCTAAAACACCTAAAGTCATGCGCGGCAGGGGGGCGTTCGTAAGCGCTGCCCACGCAAGCCTGCCTGCCGGGAACATGACGCTCATGGTTATTTCACTGGAGGCTTCAGGGATGTCCGTCTTCGAAAACACTATTTACCCCGTTGGCAATTGGAGTGATTGGCGCTGGCAACAGAAGAATGCGATACGTGATGAATTGACACTTCGAGAGCGCTGTGGCGGTTGGCAGGCAGAGGTGACGACGCGCATCGAGCACAATCTGCAAAGTCGCAAGATGCAAGTAACGCCTTACTATATTGAATTGATTAAAAAGTCGCTGGATGATACCCCCATCACCGAGCATCCTTTGTGGCGGCAGGTCGTTCCTTATTGGGACGACAATGCAGTTGGCGGATACGATGGTGCGTCGGAGAACTGGGAGTTGCATCATGAGATGAAAACGCCCATTTGCCAGCATAAATATGATAATCGCGTCATCCTGCGGATGACCAATACCTGCAATGCCTATTGCCAGTTTTGTTTCGAAGCCCTGCGTACCTTGCAAGTGAGTTCGGACAAGGCCAACGCCAACACTCACTCATTCCTGGACTCCCTGGAGTACATCCGTAATAACCCGGCGATCGAGGAGGTCATTCTCAGTGGCGGCGACCCGCTGATGCTCGCGGATCGCAAACTTGAGGAAAATCTGGCGGCGTTACGCGCGATCAGGGATGACTTGCTGATTCGTGTGCATTCAAGGGCATTGAGTTTCAATCCATTTCGGGTCACTGATGAGTTGGTGGCCATGCTGGCCAAGTATAAGGTCAACGCCTTTGGTGTGCATGTCTGTCATCCGCTGGAACTCAGCGCGGACTTCAAGGAGGCGGTTGCGAAAATTCGCAGTGCCGTGCCTATTGTGTTTTCCAATATGCCATTGTTGCGTGGCGTCAATGATAATGAAGACACACTGCGTACCTTGTTCATCGAGTTGTACCGCATGGGGGTAAAGCCCTACTATCTTTATCATTTCATGCCGTTTTCGCCGGGCGCCTCCGAGTACAAGGCATCCATTAAAGAGGCGATTGCCATCATGGACCGGCTCAAGCGCCGTGTCTCCAATATTGCGTTGCCTGAGTATGTACTTCCGCACGCGCAGGGGAAGTTTACCGTGCCGCTGGTTGATGTTGAGCGCCCTGAGGATCTTCCTCGTTTTGAGGTTTCCGACGGCCAGCGCTATTACACGTTCAAGAACTGGCAGGGGCAATGGTGCCGCTGGCATGACGTGTAACTTTCATCTACCAGGCGGTGACTAACCATGAAGCAAGATGCCATTCTTTTCATTGATATCGATGACGGGCCTTCTATTCGCTATCAGTATCGTGACCCTCATTTCGCCGCGGCGCGTGCGCTGGGCCTTACGTGTTTAACTGCCGGTGTGTCGGGGCGTGATCATCTTCAGCGCCTTGAGTATCAAGGCGGTGAGTATTTTTTGCTGGCGGATTTAAGCGAAGCGGCCATCGTCAACTTGGTAGGCTCGCTGGGCGATCGATACACGGTTCGCGCGATTTTTTGTTACGCCGGGCATGCTTCCGCACGAGGCGACGTGGGCTGTATTGTTGCTCGCGCCTCGCAGACCTTGGGTTTGGTCTATTCCAACCCCGACGCTATAGCGGCATGCAATAACAAGTTCCTGATGCGCCAGGTGCTACAGAACAAGCAATTGCGCTCCGTCCCTTTTGCGCTGTGCAACAACGAGCAAATGCTGGCGGCCGGTGCCGCCCGCGTGGGTTACCCGCTGATTGCCAAACCGGCTTTCGGCGGCGCCTCGGCGTTTATCAAGAAATGTGCTGATTGGGCCGAGTTGCGTGCCCACTATCAGCAGTATCTCGCGCAACACGATACCTCTGGCTGTGCTGACTTCTACGGTTATGCCCATATGCTCCATGACGAGGAGGGCGCCGCGCTGGAGTACATTCCCGGCCGGAGCATCTTGCTGGAAGGCTATATCGAGGGGGTCGAGGGCACGGTGGAGTGCGTGATCGTCGGCGACCGGGTCCACCCCGTGTTGATCAACGAAAAGTTGTTGTTGACGGCGCGCAGCGGGACGATCCTGGAAAATCTGCTCATCACGCCACCGACCTCTTTCAGCGAACAACAGTGCGCGCATATTCGCCAGTACGCCAAGGATTGTCTGCAGGCCATAGGCATGACCAACGCCATCGTCCACCTGGAGTTTCGTCTGACCGAAGCCGGACCTGTGGTCATCGAAATCAACTCGCGCCTAGGAGGCCTGTACGTCAACGCCGCTCTTCGTGATCTGGCGGGGGTGGACCCCTATCAGTTGTATGTGTCGTTGCTGCTGGGCGACTCACGCGTCGCTGAGGGGCTGCAGGCGCGAGCACAGCGCGCGGCTGATTCGACGCAACATTATGCAATGTTGGCTCTCTACCCCGAGCACAGTGGTTACTTCCGAGGGGTCCAAGGGGAGGATTATCTCAAGGGCAATGAGTCGATAGTGGAATATGCGCAGCAGGCACCGGGTAGTTACCTGGATGCTGAAGTCGAAGAGCATTACTTGCTCAAGTGCTGGGCCCACGTCGAGGATGCGGCGGCTGCTTCGGTATTGCATGATGCGCTTGTGCGGCAGGTGCGGCCGGTCATCGAACAATCTGTCGGGAGGATCGCATGATGGATCTCTCACCGATATCGAGTAGCCTGCAGCAGCATCACTATTGCCATGTGCCGGATTTTCGGGAGTTGATCGATATCCCGCCGGCGGCCGCGGAGAGTTTTCGTGCGCACTGGGAGGATCTGGTGCGCGATGAGGCCTTCAAGGACTACACCTACCGCGAACGGCGTATCTTGCGCTATCGTCTGCTGCCTTCGCGGCAACTGGAAATGAACACAAACCCCGCGTTCGAATCACCTGTCACCTATGCGGTCAACTACCGCAAAGGGGTGAACATGCTGAGTTATGCGCAGGCGTCTTTTATCGCTCATCCGGTCTTGCAGCAGCTCGTCGCGGCAGACATCGCCATACTCGAGCCCTACTTGGGCGATCATGCTTACTCGATCGATATTCACCAGTTTCGCGTGATTGCGCAGGGGCAATCCAGTAGCCCGACCACGTCAGGTATCCATCAAGATGGGCTGGATTGGGTATTCATGCATTTTGTCGACGCGTGCAATACGACGCCGGTCGTGTCCAATATCTACTTGAATGAAAAAGCTGAAAGCCGGGTGTTGAGTGTGCCCATGACCCGCTTCCTGGAAACCCTGGTGGTCGAAGATCGCATTGCCTATCACCAGGCCGGGGACGTTCAGCAACTGTCCGCCGAGGCGCCTGCCTGGCGCGATATTCTTGTGCTTGGCGTGCGTCGCGAGCACAGCGATGCCGAGCGGGGTGCCTGCTGATGTCAGACATTGCGCTAGTGCTTTCCAGACGCAATGCGCGCCTGGTGATTTTCGCCAGGGGCGCCTCGGATTTCGGTGCGTTTCTCAATATGGTCGCACTGGCCACCTATGTCTATTGGCTCAGCCAGAGCGTGGTTTTCGTCAGCGTATTTCTCGCATGTCGAGTCACCGGTGGCGTCGTTGCCAGCGTGTTCGGGGTGATGTTCTTCCGACGTTTTACCGGTCGAGGTCCGCTGGCAGGCCTGGATTTCTTCAGGGCGTTATTGTTGTTGCCATTGCTGTTCTTGTTGCCAGCTCATCAACTGACGATCCTGCCCTTTGTCGCGTTTGGCATTGGTGTGGCGAACTCGCTGTTTGCAATTGGCATCAATAGCCAGTTGCCCACATGGATTGCGCCTAGCCAGAGGGTGGCCACCAATGCATGGTTGACGTCGGCTGCGGCTACAGGCGCCATCTTTGGCAGTCTGGTCTCGGGGTTGCTGATTGCGGCGGGAGGATTCGCCGCGGTGCTGGCTGCCAACATCGCGACTTATGTCATCGCCGCCTGCTTGATCTTGCCATTGCGTGCCCTGTTCAGCGCAACCGCCGCGCCACGCCGGGCACTGAGTGCCGAGTGGCGCGAGTTGAGCAAGGGCTTGCGCGGCGTGCCTGTGTTGGCCGCCATGCTCCTCGTCACGATGCTCGATACCCTGGGTAGCGCCGCGCATAACGTCGGTTTTCCGGTGTTGTCCGAGTACATCTCGCCTGACGTTGCCAAGACGGTCATGGGCTACCTGTTGGCCGTTTGGGCGTGTGGCAAGTTCGTGGGCGCGCGCGTGGCCAGTCGGATGCTGAGAAATCGTGGCAACCCAGGTATGGAACGCCTGTTCCTGGCTGGGGTGGCGTTGATGTCCAGTGGATTTATCTTGACGTTTCAGCAAGCCGAACTGTGGATCGCGCTACTGGCCGTCATATGGGCCGGGGTCGGTGACGGGTTGGCGGAAGTGGCATTGTTATCACGCGCGCAGCGTGAGCCCGACACGTTGCGCTTGCCATTGTTCAGCCTGTTGACCCTGATTCAAATGGCGGGCTTCGGTGTGGGCATGCTGCTGGTCGGACCGTTTTATGTGATCTGGCCCCCGGCCAAGGTGATCATCCTGTTCCACGGCTTGCCGCTAACTGCGGTCATTGTCACGGCGGTATGGTTGTATTTCAGGCATCGAGCGGCCTTATCGAAAACCATCAGTCCGCAATACGCTGAGCAAGAGTGAGCAAGCCCCCTGAGTGTAAGCCCAGGGGGCTTTTTAGTTTTTGCCTATCAGACAATCCTTATCTATTTTCCAGGCTGGTCGATACTCAAGGTAATTCACCCTTACCCAAGGAGTATCAGCATGAACGGCAAATCTGTTGCTAGCGCTGCAGGGTTGTTGGTTTTCAGTGGGGCCTGCCTGGCCGCGACGCCGGTGGCGCAAGGGGTGATTACCTTCACCGGCAGTATTGTCGAGGCGCCCTGCATGGCATCAGAGCGCTCCGGAGTGCTCAGCCTCGATGATTGCCCGGCGCAAATGCGCGGGACCCGGGTCGATCTGCACAGGGTTGAGCCGCAGGCGTCGGTGAGTGCCCCCGATCTTGCGCCGGTCAACGTCAAGCTGGTCGCCGACAGCGGCACGGCGGGGCGTTATTACCATCAGCGCTATGCGCTGATGGATGCTTCGGGCAAGCCCATTACCCGTGGCACCTTTCTGGTTACCTTGACCACGCCATAGGCTGCTCTACACGCGCTTGGATTTTCAAACGCCAACTGGTAGCGTGCAGCACCTCGCTGCATTGCCCGATCCCTGCCGCCATCGTTGCTGGTCAAAAGCCGACGTGCGCGGGTACCCGCTGCCTCATTCAAGAGCGCTGGCGCAGGTAGCATCGGGCGATGCACAGTCATTCGCAAAGGGAGTTCACAATGACGCAAAACAGCACTGTGCTGTCTGGTATTGAGCTGGACCAATTCATGGACCGTGTCGAGGTCGAGCACCAGGAACACGGTGATGAGTACCTGTTGGCGCAGTTGCGCGCCCAGCCGCTCAAGGCAGCCTCGCTGGAGTCGATTGACCGCTTGCACGTGCTCTGGGTCAACGCCGGTGACGCCGACGCGTCCAGGGCGGTACTGGCCGAAGACGGCCAGGCGCTGCTCGATGCTGCGTCTGAGGACGCGCGTAACGAGCTCAAGCTCAACCTGCTGGTTTACCAGCTGCGGCTGGACAACTACCTCAAAGACGAGCAAGGCCTTTTGCAGGCGCTCGACGCCCTGCAGCAACTGAGCAACGAGCGGCTGCACTTCGACATCGAGCAATACCGGCGCTACCGCATTTTCGACGATCTGCAGCACGCCCCCCTCGAGGTGGCGCTCAAGGCCATCGAAGTGCGCCACACCCTCGCCCTGATCAACCCTGAGCGCCAAGCCCTGCGGGCTTGGGATGATGCTGATCAGTACCGGCGCCGGGCTCAGGTTCTGGCGGCTCACGAGCGTGACGAAGACGCTCGCGAAGCTGCGCTCAGTGCCGTTGCCGCCCTGCGTACTGCTGGCCCCGATCAGGACGTCGATCGTGACGACTGGCTATGGTTGGGGGGTGCGCTGATCGAGATCGTGCCGCTGCGTCTGGCGATGTTCGAGCAGCCTGTGGTGCGGGCGATCGCCGAGTTGTCGTTGCCCCGGCGCCGCGAGTGGGAGGTGCGTCTGGCACGCTTGGCTGCCCGGTCGCTCAAAGCCCAGGGCGACTTGCCCGGAGCCCTGAAGATCTGTGAAGTGGCAAGCCGCAGCCTGGATTCGGATGGCGCCGACAACTTTATTGAATTTGAACTGCCCTGGCTGCTCGAGAGCGGGCGGATCGATGAGGCCGGGCAGCGGGCCTTCATGGACGTCTATGAAATGCTCGAGCAGATGTGGTCGGGCACCCCATTCTGGATTCATGACCGCTTGCTTGAAGCTGAGGACCAATCGGTATGGTGGCCACTGTGCGTGATGCGCGCCTGTGACAATGCCGCGCTGCTGGAGCGTTTCGTTGCCTGCCTGCCCGAGCGCAGCGAGTCGACCCCGCAGTTGAGCCCGTTACTTGAAGCGCTGCATGCTGCCAGGGACAACCCCGAACTGCGCGACACCCTGTTTGACCAGGCCCGCGAAGAGGCTCAGCGCCGTGGACCGAATCACCCGTGGATCAACCGCCTGGTTGCGGTGCGAGAGGGCAATGCCGGGCTGATCGACGCCAAGACCGAGCTGGCCATGTTGCAGGACGCGGTAAAAACGGGCGGCCTGCAGGATCGCCGCAGTGCTTACAGTGTGTTCTGCGCTCACGTCAAAGCCTGCGGCATTCTCGATGCCCTCAAGCAGCCTATGCCGCAACTGGCCAGTGGCATGTACTGCTACGAGTACGCCGGGTATATCGAAGATCAGGTGGAAGAGCAGGTCAAAAGCCTCGATCAGGCCGCTACGGATGAAGCTTGGTCGCTGCTGCGCTTCCAGCAGAGGGCGGCCTACGAACAAGGCCGGGCACAGATGGAGCGGTGCTTTGCCAGTGGTACCGGGCACCGGTATGACGGCTGCGCCCACCTCTACTCGATGCTGTGCAACAACCTGGCAATCAACTACCGCTGCTACAACGACCAGCAGATGTATGATCAGGCCCTTGAGCTGCACGTCAGTGGCATCGCCGCCAGTCCGTTCGCCGAACATTATCACGGCGTGCTCAGTGCGCGTATCTGCCAGAAGGACTACCCCGGTATCGCTGAAGCAGCAGAGCAGCTCTGGCACTACTCGGCCGATTACGGCTACAGCCGCCACGATCCGGAAGACTACCTGCTGGACGTCACCCACGCCCTGTACCGCCTGGATCGCGACCGTGACATGCTGATCTGGTTGGAGCGCATCCTCAAGTGGCAGCACGAGCAGGGCGTCAGCGACAAGGAGCTGGAGTACTCGCCGTTGTTCTGCCGGCTGAAAGTCGCCATGTACCTGGCTTACACCCTGCCAGAGCCGGCGACCGGCCTGTGGCAGCGTTACGCATCGCAAGTCAACGAAAGGGACGAGAGTTCGCTGCTCGGGTGCGCCGGTGATGTGCTCAAGGCCTTGGGGCGCAAGGAAGAAGCCTTGGCTTACTATCAGCGCGCTATCTTGCGTAGCAATCCGGATATTGCCGTCGACCAGCGCAACAATGTTGTGTTCCACGAAATGATCGCCGAGCTGCAGGCACCGCAAAAGCCGGCGACCAAGGCCTGGTGGCAGATATGGAAGTGACACCGCAGCAGCGTCAGTCTGGCTACGCCCCGCGCAATGCGCTCAATGCCGAGGAACTCAAGCTCGGTATTGCCGCGCGCAGCAAGGCTCGCGGTGATGCGCCAGAGGTGAGTAAATGGTTGCTCAACCATTTCTACCGCCATCTGGTTGGCAACTTCGAGCCGGCGCGGCGGATCTTGACCCTCGAGCAAGCGCTCGAGGTGTTGGGCGGCGAGCCGCCGTCCTGGGTGGCCAAGCATTTGAGCGACGTCGGTAAAACGTCGCAACAGGTGCTGGTACCCCTGGTGTGGGTCGACCCGCAGCAGGCGCCATTGCTGGCCCAGGAGGCCTTGCTGGTGGAGTTTCTCACCTCGCGCCAGGGCACTGCGCTGGCCGGCAAGCTTGACCGGATCAACTGCCCGCAGGCACTGGCATTGTGGCACAAGGAACACGCGCAGATGGCCGCGCGGGTGGAGCAGGGCTGGCGTCAGAGCCAGCCCGAGGCCTTGGCCACGGTGCTGACCGGCAGTGAGCACGTGCTGCATGAGCTACGCCCCGATAGCACCTTGCTGCGCGCCGAGATGGCCTTTGAAAGCTATGTGATGCGCCACTGCCTGGGCCAGTTCGCCGATCGCCGCGCCCTGACTGGTGGCTATGGCGAGCGTTACGCCGAGGCGGTGGAGCAGCGGCGCATGCGCGTGTTCAGTTTTCGCGACAGCCAGGGGCAGCCGCACATCACCATTAGCCTGATCGTCCAGGCCGATGGCAGCCTGACTGTCGAGCAGGTCAAGGGCAAGCAGAACCGTCCGCCGATCGAGCGCTACTACCAAGAGCTGCTGCAGTGTTTGAATGCCCTGGGCACCGACCAGCAGACGCCTGCTGACTGTATCGCCATCGGCATCGTGCGCACCGAAGCAGGTTGGCTGCTCATCGAAGAGGTCAGCGACCCTGCCGCCCAGACCCGTCTGGTGGCCCGCTATCCGCAGTTGTACGAGCGTCTTGAGGCGCCTTCGGCCATGGTCGAGTGGCTGGTGGCCGGGCGTCAGCCGCAGCAGTTCTTGCAGGTTGCCCCGCAGGCAGTGTCGGTCAAATACGCCACCCGGCATATCTTCAGCAAGCGCCTTGAGCGCTTGCCCGATGATCCGCTGTACCTCACCGAAGGCGTGCCATGGCCAGACATGGCCCCGCCCCAGGCCGAGGAAATCCAGGCCTGGCAAGCCCGGGCAAGGTAAGGAGAACCGCATGTTTTTGCTTTTCGCGGCTGTTGTTTCAGCCTGGTTGTTGTGGCGTGCGTTCCGCCCGCGCGGGGCTGGGCCGCTGTTCAGCCAGCGCAAGCACTGGTCGTTGCTGCTGGCCAAGCCCATGGCCGATGCCATGGAGGTCGAGGGTTTCTACAAACCGGAGTGTACCTATTTTACCGATCAGGCCAAAGTGACTGTGCGCACAGCCTTGCTGCACCAGGCCGGGATTCGCAGCGACGCCGACGATGGCGCGGTGCGTGCGCACTTCAGTGCTACCCTCGAACAGCAATGGTTCGGCCTTGATCTGCAAGGCCTGACAGCCAGTGACGAGCCGCGCGCGGCCATGGCCTTTGCCTGTGCGCGGGTAGCATTTTTGTTGCGTTGTGCGCTATTGATGGAGTGGCTCGAACCCGAACAGGCATGGCGCGTGTTGCTGCTCAATGCCCAGCGTGCCCAGGATTGCTTCGACGGCTGGGAGGATTACGGCCGGGCCCTGCAGCAGGGGCGCGCGCAGTGGGTTGCGGCGTTTCGTGTCGACTCGCTGGGCGAAGTCTTCACCGACCAGCATCTGGGCCGGTTGCTGCAACCCGGTAGCGGCGCCTGGGCTGATATCCCCTGGCATACGCCTGCGGCGTTGAGCCCGGCGCTGGCGGGGGCATGAGCGCAATGTCCAGCCCGAGACACCTGATCACATGTCGGCGAAAGAACTGTCCGGTGAGCGTTTGTACCCGCTATTGAGTGACTTGCCTTATGCCGAAAAGCAAAAGCTGCTGCGCGAACGTGGGATGCATCTGCGGGAATGAAGCTCCTGTAGGTAGGAGCGAGCTTGCCTCGCGATGCGATGTGGCAGGTAGATCGCAATCGCGGGGCAAGTCGGGTCGCCGCATCGCCGCTCCCACCAAGGCTAACTCTTCACGTGGGCGACGATTTCGTCCTTGATCTTCAGGCGTTCCTTGCGCAGCCGGGTGACCGTGTCGTCGGCGGCGCTACTGTTCTCGGCATCAACGACTTCGGCGTCTTTGCGGTTGTATTCCTCATGCAGCTGACTCAGCCGCGGGTCGCTTTTCTTCTTCTCGATGAACTGCTCCTTGGTCAGATTCAGGTCTGCGAGCAAATCGTGCTTGACCGGCATTTCTTCACCTCTGCGGGGGTTGTGGGGTAGAAGTCATGAACTTAGAGGATAGTCGTGTTTGCCGGGTTTCGGGGTTGGGGTAGTCTGTTGCAACATTTGCCCTGCCAAGGACTTCCGTGCAATGCCTCATCTTCATGTGGAATACAGTGACAACCTGAAAAACCTCGATGTCGACCGTCTGCTGCTGCGACTGAACCATGCCCTGGCCGGCAGCGGCCAGTTCGAAGAGCTGGACATCAAGAGCCGTGCCGTGGCGCTGGCCAGCTTTCGCGTTGGCGTGGCATCGGTTGCGCGCGCGTTCGCCCACATCAAGCTGGCGCTCCTCGGCGGCCGTTCGGCCGAGATCAAACGCCAGCTGTCCGCCAGCCTGCTGGAGGTACTCAAGGAGGCCGTGCCGAGCACGCCGGGGCTGGACATCCAGCTGTGCGTCGAGGTGATCGATATTGATCGCGATTCCTATTCAAAGGCTCACCTGCCGACTTAAACACGCTTCTGGCTGAACAAACGCTGAACGTGATGATTAAATAGACGCCAGCCGACTATTTGTTGGCGTCTTTTTCACAAAAAAATGATGAGCTGCTTCTTAAAGTTCGGGCTGTTTCCAGGTAGTGCCGCAACGGTACTGTTCCCGACGTTTAAATAAGCGGATCGTCATGTTCAAGGTCAAACCCCTGCGGGCCGAATGGGTCACGTTGATTGCCAGCCTGTACCTCTTGATCGGCTTCAACTCATTGTTGTGGCAACACCTGGCGTCGGTACTTGCGGCGGATGGCCATGGCCTGTTGCTGCGCGTCGCCTTTGGTTTGATGATCCTGTGTGCGTTCAACCTGGTACTGACCCTGCTGGCCTTCAGGCGGCTGTTCAAGCCGCTGCTGATCACGTTGTTCATGGTCAGCGCGGCGGTGGCTTACTTCATGAGCCAGTACGGTGTGATGATTGACGTTGGCATGCTTCGCAATGCGATGGAAACCAATGCCACGGAAGTGCGCGATCTGCTCTCGATTAAACTTTTTTTATACATAGCAGTGTTAGGTGTGTTGCCTTCTTTGCTGTTGTATAAAACGCCGATTCTGTACCGTGACTGGCTCCGCGAGTTATTCGGAAAGTTACTCGTCAGTGTAGCCTGCGTTGTCGTGCTGGGTGCCGTTGCGCTGATGAACTACCAGGGCCTGGCCTCGCTGTTTCGCAATCACCATGAAATCCGTCTGATGCTGGTACCCAGCAACTTTGTTGGTGCCTCTCTGGGTTATGTGGGGGAGCGGGTCGGCAGCGCCGCCAAGCCGTTTCGCAAGATCGGCGAGGATGCGAAGCTCGACATCGCCTGGCAGCAACGTACGCGCAAGTCGCTGACGGTGCTGGTGGTGGGCGAAAGTGCCCGGGCGCCGAACTTCGGGGTACTGGGCTACGGGCGTGATACCACGCCGCAACTGAGCCAGGAAAAGGGCCTGATCGCCTTCACCGACGTGCAGTCGTGTGGTACCGAAACCGCCGTGTCGGTGCCTTGCATGTTCTCCGGCTTCACCCGCAAGGATTACGACGCCAGCACCGCGAAAAACCAGGAGAGCCTGCTCGATGTGCTGCAGCGGGCCGGGCTGGCGGTGCGCTGGCGCGACAATCAGTCTGGTTGCAAGGGCACGTGCGATCGGGTGCTGTTCGAAGACGTCAGCAACCTCAAGGACCCGGCCCTGTGCGCTGATGACGAATGCCGCGACGAGATCCTGCTCAAGGGCCTGGACAGCTTCATCGACAACCTGCAACAGGACACCGTGCTGGTGCTGCATCAGATGGGCAGCCATGGCCCGGACTACTACAAGCGCTACCCGCAGCAATACGAGCGTTTCACCCCGGTGTGCCGCAGCAATGCCCTGAACCAGTGCAGCCAGGACAGTATCGTCAATGCCTACGACAACACCCTAGTGTACACCGACCATGTCCTGGCTTCACTTATCGATATTCTGCGCAGCAAGCAGGACAAGGTCGACACCGCCATGCTGTACCTGTCCGACCATGGCGAATCTCTGGGCGAGTACAACCTGTTCCTGCACGGCACGCCCTATATGCTGGCGCCGGAGCAGCAGAAGCACGTGCCGTTGCTGGCGTGGTTTTCCGACAGCTACAAGGCCAGCTTCGGCGTTGATAGCGACTGCCTGCAGAAGAATCGCAACCAGCCGCTGAGCCAGGACAACCTGTTTCACTCCATGCTCGGCCTGCTGCAGGTGCATACCGCCCTGTACAAACCGCAGCTGGACCTGTTCGCCAGCTGCCGACCGATGCTTGCTGCGCACTGATCACACCTGCAGCCACGGCGCCAGGGATAGCGGTCGAGTGGTTTCCCGACGATGGCCTGCGCCGTATATACTGCGCGCCATTGTTTGTGGGAGAGCCTTGTGGCCATCGAAATACACTGGATTTGCGACGATAGCAGCCTGGCCGAACACTGCCTGCAGTGGCGCAAGCTGCCATTCGTGGCAGTCGACACCGAGTTCATGCGGGTTGATACCTTCTATCCGATTGCCGGGTTGATCCAGGTCGGCGACGGGGTGCGTGCCTTCTTGATCGATCCTTTGCGCATTAGCAACTGGCAGCCACTGGCCGAACTGCTTGAAGACACCCAAGTGATCAAGGTGTTGCACGCCTGCAGCGAAGACCTCGAGGTGCTTTCGCGCTTGACCGGCAGCCTGCCGGCACCGTTGTTCGACACGCAACTGGCCGCCGGCTACCTCAACCTCGGTTTCTCCATGGGCTATTCGCGCCTGGTCCAGGAAGTGCTCGGTATCGACCTGCCCAAGGGTGAAACCCGCTCTGACTGGTTGCAACGCCCGCTGTCGGAAACTCAAGTCAGCTACGCTGCCGAAGACGCCGTGCACCTGGCCGAACTCTATGAGCGCCTGCGTCCGCAGTTGTCGGACGACAAAAACGCCTGGGTGCTCGAAGACGGTGCCGAGCTGGTCGCCCAACTGCGCCGCGAAACCGATCCGTACGAACTGTATCGCGAGGCCAAGCTGGCCTGGAAACTGTCGCGTGCGCAATTGGCAGTTCTGCGCGAACTGTGCGCCTGGCGCGAACGCGAAGCCCGCGCCCGCGACCTGCCACGCAACCGCATCGTCCGTGAAAACGCCTTGTGGCCCATGGCCCGCACCCAGCCGGACTCGTTGTCGGCGCTGGCCAAAATCGAAGACATGCACCCGCGTACCATTCGCCAGGACGGTGAGTTCCTGCTCGGCCTGATCAAGCAGGCCGCCAGCCTGCCAGCCGATCAATGGCCGCCAGCGGTGCCCGAGCCACTGCCGATCGAAGCGGCGGCGCTGCTCAAGCAACTGCGCGCCATCGGCCAGGCCGAGGGCGAGCGCCAGAACATCGCCCCCGAGCTGATGCTGCGCAAGAAGACCCTGGAACTGCTGCTCAAGAGCGGCTACCCCAACGGGCCCTATCAACTCCCCGAATCGCTGCGCGGCTGGCGCCGTGAGCGCATGGGGCAGGCGCTGCTCGATTGCCTGGCGGGCGCCGGAGAACAACCATGAAACGTATCTGCTCGATCTACAAGAGCCCGCGCAAGAACGAAATGTACCTCTATGTGCTCAAGGCCGACGGCCTGGAACGCGTACCTGAAGCGTTGCTGCCGTTCTTCGGCAAGCCCGTGCACGCCTTCGACCTGGTGCTCACCCCGGAACGCCAGCTGGCCCGCGAGGATATCGCCAAGGTCCTGGCAAACCTTGAGCAGCAGGGCTATCACCTGCAGATGCCACCCGCCGAAGACGAGTACATCGAGCACCTGCCCGAAGAGCTGCTGCGTCGCAACGACCCGATCTGACCTCCCTTTTGTTGTAGTGCCGCCAGCCCTGGCGGCCTTCGCTGTTACCCAAGGTTGCTATGAACATGCGTGTTTTGATCGCTGAACAGGATCATGCCCTCTACGCTCGCCTGCTGCGCGAGATGGCACCGGACCTGGAGGTCCTGAGCAGTGGTGATTCGGCGGAACTGGCCGCCCTGGCCGCCAACAGCCCGGTATGGCTGGGCCAGCCGGACCTGCTGGCAACCTTGTTGCGCCAGGGCCATCAGCCGCAGTGGCTGCAATCGACCTGGGCCGGGATCACACCGCTGTTGGCTGAAGGCTTGCAGCGCGACTACCGCCTGACCCGGGCGGTGGGCATCTTCGGCCAGGTGATGGCCGAGTACATGCTGACCTACATGCTCGGCCATGAGCGTGAGGTGATGGCACGGTTGGTCAGCCAGGTCGAGCGCAAATGGGATGATCGACCCGGGCGCAGCCTGGAAGGGCGCCGGGTGCTGATTGTCGGGACCGGCGATATCGGCCAGCGGGTGGCGGAGTTTCTGTTGCCGTTTGGCGTGCAGCTGTATGGCATTGCCAGCCAGCCTCGCGAGCAGGCCCCGTTCATCGAAGTGGCCGGCCTGGCTGATCTGGGACGCCTGGTCGCTGAGGTCGACTACGTGCTCAACCTGCTGCCCGACACCCCGGCGACGCGGGATCTGTACGATGCCGCGCTGTTCCAGCGTTTCAACCCCGAGGCCTTGTTCATCAATGCCGGGCGAGGGGTGGCGGTGGTCGATGGCGACCTGGTCGAGGCCTTGAAAAAGGGCCACCTGGCAGGCGCGGTGATCGATGTCTGCCGCCAGGAACCACTGCCTCAGCGCCATCCGTTCTGGACCGCCTGGGGCTTGCTGCTGACCGGGCACAGCTCGGCACCGACCTCGCCGGCGGCGATGGTGCGCTTGTTCGTCGAGAATCTGCGGGCGTATCAGGCGGGTGAAGCGTTGCGTGGGGAAGTGGATTTTCAGCGCGGCTATTAAAAACATCGCGGGGCAAGCCCGCTCCCACAGTTTGATCAATGTGGGAGCGGCGGTGCGACGCCTCGACTTGCCCCGCGAATCCGGTTAAAGGGTGAAGTCCCCTTCAGCCGCCAACTCGCCCAACGGCCGCCGCGGGCTTGGCACCTCGCGGGCCTGCAGGCCTTCAGCCAGGCTCGCCTTGTCACCCAGCTTGCCGATCGCCACGGCCGCGTGCAGGACGTAGCCTTCAGGCACTTTGAGCTCCTTGCGGGTCAGCTCCTGGTCAAAACCGGCCATGCCGTGGGTGTGCCAGCCGCTCAGGCTCGCTTGCAACGCCAGGTGGCCCCAGGCGGAGCCGGTGTCGAAGGTGTGCCACAGGGCTGGGGTTTCTTCACTGGCGCCAGGCGCGGTAAAGGTGGTCTTGGAGAGGATGATCACCAGGGCCGAGGCGTGCTGGGCCCAGCTGCGGTTGAACTCGTTGAGCAAACCCAGGAAGCGTTCCCAGTTCGGCGTGTCGCGACGCGCATAGAGAAAGCGCCAAGGTTGCGAGTTGTAGGCCGACGGCGCCCAGCGTGCCGCTTCAAGGAAGCTGAGCAGGGTGGCCTGGTCGATCGGCTCGCCAGTGAAGGCGCGCGGTGACCAGCGCTGAATGAACTGTTCGTTGATGGCGTGATCGGCAACGCGAGGATTTGCACTCATCTTGAGTTCCTGAGAGTTGGTGAGGTGACCGCTGGTCAAACTACTGTGTCATACCAGCGCTGACAAGCGGTCTGGCAATGCCCGGTGACAGGCCCTAGACTGGCGCCGCCGCGCCGCTGCGTACAAATTGAAACAGGACACCCGCTACATGACTGCCAACGCCAATCCATTCTGGATGCGTAAAACCCTCGAGCAACTCAACCCGCAGGAGTGGGAGTCGCTGTGTGACGGCTGTGGCCTGTGCTGCCTGCAAAAGCTTGAAGATGAAGACGACAACAGCGTCTATTACACGCGGATCGCCTGCAAATTGCTCGACCTCAAGACCTGCCAGTGCAGTGATTATCCGCAGCGCATGCAGATCGTGCCCGATTGCATCCAGCTGACGCCGGGCAAGGCCGATCAGTTCAAATGGCTGCCGACCACCTGTGGTTATCGCCTGGTCAGCGAGGGCAAGGACCTGCCCGGCTGGCATCATCTGGTCTGCGGTGATCGAGAACAGGTGCACAAGCAGCGGATTTCACAATCCGGGCGCATGCTCAGTGAAGACAGCGTCGATGAAGACGATTGGGAAGACTATCTGATATTCCGCGCCGGTTGAGCTGCCCAGGCTTGTCGGTTTTGCGTTTGGGGGAACAAGGAGCTTGTGTATGCCTGTGCGTTGCCATTGGTGGTTGCTGTTGGGCCTGCTGGCCAGTTCAGCGGCCTGGGCGAAAAAAGTCGATCTGGATTACCACGTGCGCTTGCTGCCGCAGAGCGAGCAGGCCGAAGTGCGCGTGACCCTGGGCGATGGCGCCAGCGTGCGCAGCCTCGACTTTGACCTGGGCCAGGACGGCGCCTACAGCGACTTCAAGGCCGACGGTCAATGGCAACTGCAGGGCGACACGCAGCGCGGCCGTTGGCAGCCAGCGGCGGGCAAGAGCCAGCTCAGCTACAAGGTGCACCTGAGCCAACGGCTCAAGGGCGGCGCCTATGAAACCCGCATGACCCCCGGTTGGGCGCTGTTTCGTGGCGATGACCTGGTACCACCGGCGCGCCTCGATCAGCACGACGGTACCGAACTGGTGGCGCGCCTGAGCTTCGAGCTGCCCAAGGGCTGGAAGAGCGTCGAGACACCCTGGCCGCGCATCGGCAAGAATCGCTTTCGTATCGATAACGTCTCGCGCCTGTTCGACCGCCCGACCGGCTGGATGCTCGCCGGGAGCATCGGCACCCGCCGGGCGCGCCTGGGCGAAACCGAAGTCAGTGTTGCCGCGCCGCAAGGCCAGGCCATGCGGCGCCTGGACAACCTGACCCTGCTGACCTTCATCTGGCCGCAGTTGCAGGCAGTGTTCCCGCGTAACCCGCCCAAGTTGCTGCTGGTCGGTGCCCGCGACGAGCTGTGGCGCGGTGCCCGGGCCGGGCATAACTCCATTTACCTGCACAGCAGCCGCCCGCTGGTCAGCGAGAACGGTTCAAGCCCGCTGCTGCGCGAGCTGGTGCATGTGTTTGCGCAGATCAACGACCGCGAGGATAGCGACTGGATCGCCGAAAGCCTGGCCGAATACTATGCCAGTGAACTGCTACGCCGTGCCGGCGGCATGACCGAGGAGCGCTATCAGGCCCAGCAGGCGAGCCTTGAGCGCAGTGGCAAGAAGGTCAGCAGTTTGCGTGGCGCGCAGGTCGACAGCGCGGTGATCGCCCGTGGCGTGCTGTTGCTGCGGGCGCTGGACCAGGAAATTCGCCTGCACACCCATAACCAGCGCTCGCTGGATGATGTCACCCGGGCAATGATGCGCCTGAACAGCGTCAACACTGCAGAGTTCATCCAGCTCAGCGAGAGCGTGCTGGGTAAGTCCTCCGAGGTGTTGCAAAGCAAGCTGTTGCGTTAAAGGCTTACTTGAACTTCGGCCCGGAGCGGGTGTTCAGGCCCTTGGCCAGACGGTCGTAGAGCACCACGTTGACCGTGGCGGCAAGGTTCATGCAACCGTTGGTCGGAATGTAGATGGTCTCTTCGCACCAGGCACGCACGCTCGGGTCGAGGGAGCCGTCTTCGGGGCCGAAGATGTAGAGGGCGCGGTCCGGGTGGGTGTATTCGGGCAGCGGCCGGGCGCCGTCGATCAATTCCACGGCCACAGGTGTGCAGCCCAGGGGGATGATCTTCTGCAGGTCATCGATGCCGATCAGCGGAATGTCGTAGTGCACACGCTTGGTGTCGGTGACGAAGTCGCGGGCGCGCTCATAGCGCTTGCCGGTGTAGAACACCGAGTTGACGCCGTAGCAGCCCGCCGCGCGCATCACGGAACCGACGTTCTCTGCTGACTTGGGGTTGAACAGACCAATGCAGCTGTACCGTTTGTTCGCCACGTGCCGGGGCCCTTCGCAAAAAAGACGCGATTATACGGGCTTGCCGGCGTCTGTGGGGTGCGCTTGGGCGCTCAGTCCTTTTTCAGCATGCCGGCCAGGGCCGCGAACGGATTGTGCGTGGCCTTGGCGATGCTCGGGCTGCTGGTGGAACCTTCGCTGAAATACTGCTGGTCGGTATAGCGCGAGTGTTCGTTGTCGTGGCAGTACAGGCACAGCAGCTCCCAGTTGGAGCCGTCCTGGGGGTTGTTGTCGTGGTTGTGGTCGCGGTGGTGCACGGTCAGCTCGCTCAGGCGCTTGCCGGCAAACTCTCGGGCGCAGCGGCCACACACGTGGGGGTACATGCGCAGGGCCTTGTCGCGGTAGCCCATTTCCTTGTCGCGCTTGGCGTCGGCGAGGATGCGGTCGAGCCGTGCGGTGGCGGCGGCAGAGGATGACGAACTCATGGGATTACCTTTTCTCGGGCTTGTTACGGTTATGCCTTGAAGTTTAGCCCGTTGGCGGCCAATTCGGACAGGCAAACCGTGCGCGGTGGGAGTAGCCTGTAGGCAGGACCCTCAAGGAGCCTGCGCATGCGTTACGCGATCATTGCCTTGCTGATCTGTGCCAGCCTGCCCTGCGCCGTGGCCGCCGACCTGCAGCCACGCCTGGCCACCCCGGTGCCTGGAGCGCCGGGTACCGCCACGCCAACGCCGTACCCGCAGGTCACGCCCAGCAGCATTCCCCGTGCGGGCGACGCCAAGCCGGGCGCGCCGCTGCTGCCACCGATGCCGGTGCCCACGCCGCCCAAAGATCAACCCTTGCCCGGTTTGAGCCCGGAAGGCAACAAGGGCAAGTCCGACTAGACCTGCTGCGCCACGCGCTGACCGTCCTGCATGCGCAGGCGCCGGGACAGGGCCACGGCCAGGGCGCGGATGATCTTGGCGGCGATCTTCGGTGCGTCATTGAGCATCTTTTCCAGTGAGTCCTTGCCCAGGTTGAGCAACTGGCAATCGCTGGCGGCCACGCAACTGGCCGAGCGCCGTTCGCCATCGAGCACAGCCATTTCGCCGAAGGCGCGGCCCTTGCGCAGGGTGGCGATTTCTACCTGGCGCTGCTCGGCGTCGGTCTTGCGCACCGACACCACGCCGTGATGGATGATGCACATGAAGGTGCCGGCATCGCCTTCGTTAAAGATCTGCGCGCCTTCGCCCATGCTGCTGATGCTGAAATAGCCGGCTGCGGCCTGGAAGTCGCCAGGCAGCAACTGGTCGAACAGGCCGCAGTCCATGAGCATGTCGCGGATTTCGTTGTTGAGGTGGGTGGGTTCAGGCATGTGTGTCGTTCTTTTAGATTTATGGTGTCTGAGGGGGCGCATCGCGGGGCAAGCCCGCTCCTACAAAGACTGTAGGAGCGGGCTTGCCCCGCGATTTGGTAGATCAGACAACACGTTTTCCGATTTACACCACGCCCAGCACGTTAAATACGAAGGCGTATTCCAATGCCACATCGCGCAGCCCCTGGTAGCGTCCGCTCATGCCGCCATGGCCGGCGCCCATTTCGGTCTTGAGCAGCAGCAGGTTGGCGTCGGTCTTGGTCACGCGCAGGCGCGCCACCCACTTGGCCGCCTCCCAGTACTGCACGCGGCTGTCGTTGTACCCGGCAATCACCAGCAGGGCAGGGTAGGCCTGGGCACGGACGTTTTCATACGGTGCGTAGGCCTTGATGCGTGCGTACACCTCGGGTTCTTGCGGGTTGCCCCACTCGTCGTATTCGGTGACGGTCAGCGGCAGCTCGGGGTCGAGCATGGTATTGAGCACGTCGACGAACGGTACTTCGGCAATCGCCGCCTTGAACAGCTCCGGGCGCTGGTTGAGCACCGCGCCGATCAGCAGGCCACCGGCGCTGCCGCCGCTGATCGCCAACTGGTCGGCGCAGGTCACGCCCTGGGCGATCAGGTGTTCGGCGCAGGCAATGAAGTCGCCAAAGGTGTTGTGCTTGTGCTCCTGCTTGCCAGCGCGGTACCAGGCTTCCCCCAGTTCACCGCCGCCACGCACGTGGGCGATGGCAAAGGCCACGCCGCGGTCGAGCAGGCTCAGGCGGGCATGGGAGAACCACGGGTCGAGGCTTTCGCCATAGGCGCCGTAGCCGTAGAGATACAGCGGCACCGGCTTGCCGAGATCGGCGCGGCGCTGCACCAGGCTGATCGGCACCTGGGTGCCATCGGCGGCGGTGGCCCACAGGCGCTGGCTGACATAGGCGTCCGGGTCGAACGGGCCAAGCACCGGGGTTTGCTTGAGCACTTGCTGGGCACCGTTGGCCAGTTCCAGCTGACGCACCTGGGCCGGACGGTTGAGCGACTGGTAGCGCAGGCGAATGCGCGTACTGACGAATTCCAGGCTGTCTTGCACGTACAGGCTGTAGGCGGCGTCCGGCAGTTCCACGCGATAGCTCGGCTGGCCTTGCGGGCGTACCTCGATGATCGGCAGGCCGCCTTCGCGCAGGCTCAGGGTCAGGGCGCTGGCATTGAGGGTCAGGCCTTCGAGCATCACCGTGTCGCGATGGGCCACCAGCAGTTGCCATTGCTCGCGGGTCGGCACGCCATCGGCGTCGGCCTGGTACAGAGCGAAGTTGATGCCGTCCTGGTTGCTGCGGATGAACCAGCGCCACTGGCCATCAAGCTGGCCATGGTCCGGGTAGTACTCGTGGTCTTCGACCCGTGGTGCCAGGCAGGTGAAGGCCTGCTCGGGGTGTTCGGCGTCGAGTACCCAGGCTTCGCTGGTGGTCTTGCTGTTGAGCAGCAGGATCAGTTGGCGCTCGGAGCTGGCGCGGTAGCAGTGCAGAAAGAAGCGGCCGTCGGCCTCTTCATAGACCGCCTCGACACTGCCGCTGCCCAGGCGATGGCGCAGCAGCTTGTGCGGGCGATGGGTGTCGTCCAGTTCGGCGAAGAACAGCGTCTGGTTGTCGTTGGCCCAGGTCATGCTGCCGTCGCAGTCCTCGAACGGCAGCTGCTCGATGGCGCCGCTGGCCAGCTCCTTGACGTACAGGGTGTAGATTTCGTCGCCGCTGGTATCCAGGCTGTAGGCCAGGCGTTGGTGGTCAGGGCTGATGCTGAAGGCGCCCAGGGACAGGAACCCCCCGTTGGCCAACGCGTTGGGGTCAAGCAGCAGCTCTTCGCGGCTTTCATCGACCGTGTTGGAGTCGTCGGCCGGGCGTGGGCAGCGGTAATGCCGGGCGTACTCGTCACCGGCGGTGGTGCGGGTGTAATACAAGTACGGGCCCCAGGGCGAGGGCAGCGACAGGTCGGTTTCGAGGATGCGCGCCTTGATCTCTTCGAACAACTGTTCGCGCAGCGGCGCCTGAGCGGCCAGTTGCGCCTCCTGGTATGCGTTCTCGGCGTTCAGGTAAGCCAGTACCTCGGGGGTATCGCGTTGCTGCAGCCAGGCATAGGGATCGGCACCATCGGCCTTGTGGGCAATCGGGGCGCGGGGAGCGGTGGCGTCTGCGGACATGCGGGGTTCTCTTGGCTGGGGGGCGCCTGCGCGCGGAAAAGTGTTTATCATAAGCGTCTATTTGCCTAGCTTGCCACGGACACCATGACCGAGAACGACTATCTGCTCGCCTGGGGCCTCTACGCCCTTGCCGCCCTGGGGTGCCTGTT
This sequence comes from Pseudomonas tructae, assembly GCF_004214895.1. NCBI lineage: Bacteria > Pseudomonadati > Pseudomonadota > Gammaproteobacteria > Pseudomonadales > Pseudomonadaceae > Pseudomonas > Pseudomonas tructae. Next base: position 1,787,525 of record NZ_CP035952.1, read on the forward strand.
GGTGGGCTTTCGCCTGACCGGCTGGATGTGGCGTTGGCTGCGCGAACCGCTGCGGGTGGTGATGGCGGTACTGCTGCTGACCCCGACCATCGTCGACCCGGTCAAGGAGAAGTTCGCCCCGGCCATTGCCATTGCCGCTCTCGATACCCTGTTCAAGGTCGGCAACAACGCCCTGCGTGCCGCTGCGGACCTGGCCATGTACGGCATGATCGCCTTCACTCTGTATGCGGTGTTCGTGCTCATCCGCTGGCCGCTGGAGCGGCGTGCCAAAGCCCGCCGCGAGCAGGCCGAAGCGGCTGCCAAGCGTGAGGCCGAAGAACCGGTGAACGATGAGCCGTTTGCCGCCGATCGCAGTGACCGCTACCGTAACCCGCCACCCGCAGCGCCATTGGGCGGCAGTGGCACGCGGGTCGAGCCGCGACTGTAGGACTTGCCCGGAGCAGCCAAGCATGTGTGAACTACTGGGCATGAGCGCCAATGTGCCGACCGATATCGTTTTCAGCTTCACCGGGCTGATGCAGCGCGGTGGGCGCACCGGTCCGCACCGTGACGGCTGGGGCATCGGCTTCTACGAGGGCCGTGGCTTGCGTCTGTTCCAGGACCCGGCGGCAAGCTGTGAATCGGAAGTCGCCAACCTGGTGCAGCGCTATCCGATCAAGAGCGAGGTGGTGATCGGCCACATTCGCCAGGCCAACGTTGGCAAGGTTTGCCTGTCCAACACCCATCCGTTCGTGCGCGAGCTGTGGGGCCGCAACTGGTGTTTTGCGCACAACGGCCAGCTCGGCGAGTTCAAGGGCCAGGCGACCTTCTACCGGCCGATTGGCGACACCGACAGCGAAGCGGCGTTCTGCGACCTGCTCAACCGCGTACGCGAGGCCTTCCCTGAGCCGGTGGAGGTCGAGCAACTGCTGCCGGTGCTGGTCGAGGCCTGCGCCGGGTTCCGTGGCAAGGGTGTGTTCAACTGCCTGCTCAGCGACGGCGACTGGTTGTTCTGCTTCTGTTCGACCAAGCTTGTGCACATCACCCGACGCGCACCGTTCGGCCCGGCGCGGCTGAAGGACGTCGATATGATCGTCGACTTCCAGGCTGAAACCACCCCTAAAGATGTGGTCACGGTGATCGCCACCGAAGCCCTCACCGAGAACGAAACCTGGCACCGTTACGAGCCCGGCCAATGGGCCCTGTGGCGCCGTGGCGAATGCATCGCCGAAGGCCAGGCCAGCTAAGGATCAGCCCCATGTTCAGAAGTTACCTGCGCTTGCTGTTGTTTACCTGCGGTCTGCTGGTTGGCCTGCAGGTCCCGGGCTATATCGTTGACTACAGCCAGCGGGTCGAGGCGCACCTGCTGGAATCACGCGAGGGCCTCAAGGGCTTTGAGGACACTGCCAGGCGATTTTTCAACGGCGACCTGCAGGCCTTGTTGCGGCATTACCGCAGCAGCGACGATCCGGTGTTCACCAGTGATGCCAACAGCATCGAAAGCCTGATGATCCGCAACCGCCAGTTCGAGCAGGAATGGCAGATTGTGCAAGGGCCGTGGCTGGCGAAAACCTGGCATGTGCTGGTCAGCGCCAACCCGCAATTGCGCGAAGAAACCCTCAACGGCTACCGCTACCAGATCCTCCTCAACCCCGAGGCCCTGGCCTGGGGCCTGAGCTGCGCGCTGCTGCTGGCGCTGCTGGTCGAGAGCCTGCTACTGTTGCTCGGCTGGGTGGCCCTGGGCGGGCGCCGCAAGGCCGTGCAGGAGAGCTGGCGCTAGACCAGCACGATGCGCTGCGGCCCGGCATCGCGGGCGTAGCGCTGCAAAACATTGCGGCACAGCTGTACCACTTCCTCGACCAGCTCGACGCCGGTCTGCCAGGCCACCACCAGTTCCAGGCTCGGTGGTTGCCGGGCCAGCGGCAGCAGTACCAGTTCGCCACGGGCCAGCTCTTCGCTGACCAGCGCTGGCGGCAGGGCACCGATACCAAAACCGTCGCGCAGCAAGCGGGTAATCGCAGCCACCGAGTTCACGCAGTTCAGCCGGGGTGCGCCGACGCCTTCGGCCTGCAACAGACTGAGCACTTCCTGGTGCGGCCGCGAGTTCTTCGAGAAGGTGATGATGCGTTCGCGGGCGAGGTCCGCCAGCGAGGCGTAGTCGCGGTTGTAGATCGATTGGCTGGCAACGATCCAGCCCATGGGGTAGCGCGCCAGGTCCAGGCTGCGGATGCTTTCCTGTCGCAGCAGGTCGGTTTGCAGAATCACATCGAGAAAGCCTTTTTGCAGCTGTTCACGCAAGTTCAGTGCAGTATCGGCGACCAATTCGATTTCCACCTGGGGGTAGCGCTCCATCAGCTCCGACACCAGCGGGCTCATCCAGGTATGGATCACCGTGTCCATCACGCCAATGCGAATCCGCCCGGCCTTGGCCCGGTCGCTGTCCAGCGACTGCTTGAGGGCCTTGGCGGTGTCGAGCATCTGTTCGGCGTATTCGAGCACCTTGCAGCCTTCGGGGGTCAGGCTCACACCGCGGGAGTCGCGCAGCAGCAACCTGACCCCAAGGTCCGCCTCAAGCGCAGCAATGCGGCTGGAGATCGAGGCCTGGGTGGTGAAGAGCTTTTCGGCGGTCAGGCGAAAGCTCTTGAGCCGGGCCACCCAGACGAAGGTTTCGAGGAATTTGAGGTTCATGGCGCGCTCGCTGATCAAGTTTTTCTTATGCCAGACAGCTGGTTTTTCTCGTTGGACGACAACCTGCGCCCGTCGAAAAATGATCCTCAGGCCGCGACACATGCTGTCGTCGTTAAAACAATACCAACAAGCTGAGGCAACCATGAACCCATCGGGCGTGCAGCAACAGGTCAAATCCAGGTCTGTGGCGGGACCTTTCGACTGGTACCGTAACATCAACAAGCAGGAACGCCGGACCTTCTGGAGCTGCAAGATCGGTTATGGCCTGGATGGCATGGACACCCAGATGCTCAGCTTCGTCATCCCCACCCTGATCGCCCTGTGGGGCATCACCACCGCCGAGGCCGGGCTGATTCACACCAGCACCCTGATCGCCTCGGCCCTCGGTGGCTGGATCGCCGGCATTCTCTCCGACCGCATCGGCCGCGTGCGCACCCTGCAACTGACGGTGCTGTGGTTTGCATTTTTCACCTTCCTCTGCGGCTTTGCCCAGAGCTACGAGCAGCTGTTGATTGCCCGCACCCTGATGGGCTTTGGCTTTGGCGGTGAATGGACCGCTGGCGCGGTGCTGATCGGTGAGGTGATCCGTGCCCAGGACCGTGGCAAGGCGGTGGGCATGGTGCAGTCCGGCTGGGCCATCGGCTGGGGCCTGACGGCAATCCTGTATGCCGTGCTGTTCTCGCTGCTGCCGCCCGAAGATGCCTGGCGTGCGCTGTTCCTGTTGGGCATCGTGCCGGCGGTGTTCGTGATTTTCGTTCGTCGCCTGGTCAAGGACCCGGAGATCTACCGGCAGGCCAAGGCTGCCGAGAAAACCGAAGCACCTTCGCACTTCTATGAAATCTTCGCCCCGGGCATGCTCTTCACCACGATTCGTGCCTCACTGCTGACCACCGGTGCCCTGGGCGGTTACTACGCCATCACCTCGTGGCTGCCGACCTTCCTCAAGAACGAGCGCGGCCTGAGTGTGCTGGGCACTGGTGGCTACCTGGCGATGGTGATCTTCGGCTCCTACATCGGCTATGTGATCAGTGCCTACCTGACTGACCTGCTGGGGCGGAAAAAGAACTTCATCCTGTTCGCCGTCGGTTCTTTCATCATCGTCCTGCTCTACACCCAGATGTCGGTCAGTGACGGGGTGATGCTGTGGCTGGGTTTCCCCTTGGGTTTTTTCGCCTCGGGAATCTTCAGCGGCATGGGCGCGTTTCTCACCGAGCTGTTTCCCACCCGTATCCGCGGCTCGGGCCAGGGCTTTTGCTACAACATCGGCCGCGCCCTGGCGGCGTTCTTCCCGCTGCTGATCGGCCTGCTCAGCCAGAAGATCTCCCTGGGCCTGGGCATCGGTGCATTTGCCGCGGTGTCCTATGGGGTGGTAATCCTGGCAGCCTTGAGCCTGCCGGAAACCCGCGGCAAACAACTTGACGCCCATTGAAGCCGAGCCTGAAGGAGTATCACGCGTGAGCCGCCTGCTATTGAATTGCGATATGGGTGAAAGTTTCGGCAGCTGGACCATGGGGCTGGACGCCCAGGTCATGCCCTATGTTGACTGCGCCAACATCGCCTGCGGCTTTCACGCCGGCGACCCTGGGATCATGCGCAAGACCGTGGCCCTGGCCGTGGCCAGCCAGGTGCGCATCGGCGCTCACCCGGCCTACCCGGACCTGGCCGGTTTCGGCCGCCGCTCCATGGCCTGCAGCGTCGAAGAGATTCGCGACCTGCTGCACTACCAGATCGGCGCCCTGGACGGCATTTGCCGTACCCAGGGCACGCAGGTGGCCTACGTCAAACCCCATGGCGCGTTGTACAACGACATGATGGCCGACCCGCTCAAGCTGCGCGCCGTACTCCAAGCGCTGGCCGCTTACGACCGACAGTTGCCGTTGATGCTGATGGCCACCGCCGACAACAGTGCGGCCCAGGCGTTGGGCGATGAATACGGCGTGACCTTGTGGTTCGAGGCCTTCGCCGACCGCGCCTATGACGCCGCCGGCCACCTGGTGTCGCGGCGGCTGCCGGGGGCGGTGCACCATGATCGGGCAGTGATCGTCGAGCAGGCCTTGCGCCTGGCCCGGGGCGAGCCGTTGACCGCCAGCGATGGCAGCGCCTTGCGCTTGCAGGCCCAGACCCTGTGCGTGCATGGCGACAATGACAGCTCGATCGCCGCCGTGCGGCAGATCCGCCAGGCCCTTGATGCCCAGGTGGTGCCATGAACTATCGGATTGAGGTGGTGGCCATCGATTGCCTGATGGTGCGCCTGTTCGATGCCATCGACGAAAGCAACATGCCGTGGATGCTCGCCGCCAGCCAGCGCCTGCGCAGCGCTTTTGCCGAGCAACTGATCGACCTGGTGCCGTCCTATACCACGCTGATGGTGCACTTCGACCTGCTCCAGGTGTCACCCGCGCAGGCACAGGCGCGCATCCGTGCAGCCCTCAGTGACCTGCAGGCGGACACCGGCAGCACGGGGCGCCTGCATGAGATCCCGGTGTGGTATGACCTGAGTGTCGGCCCGGAACTCAAGCTGCTGGCCGAACGTTGCCAGAGCTCGGTGGCGGACATCGTGCGTCGTCACAGTGAGCGTGAGTATCAGGTCTTCGCCCTGGGCTTTGCCCCGGGCTTCGCCTTCATGGGCCTGGTTGAGGAGGCATTGGCCGCACCGCGCCTGGCCACCCCGCGCAAACGCGTGGCGGCGGGCAGCGTGGGCATTGCCGAGCGCCAGACCGCGGCCTATCCCGCGGTTTCCCCCGGCGGCTGGAACCTGATCGGGCGCACCCCGAGCAAACTCTTTGACCGTCAACGCGAAGGCTACAGCCTGCTGCAGCCGGGTGACCGGGTGCGCTTCGTGGCAGTTGAGCGCGCGACCTTCATCAACCTGGGCGGCGACGATACGCCGCTGGAGGCACAGGCATGAGCCAGTTGTCGATCGAGGCCAGCACGCCCCTGTGTCTGTTGCAGGATACCGGGCGCTTTGGCGTGCGCCACCTGGGCGTAACCCAGGGCGGGGCACTGGACTGGGTGTCGATGCGTTGGGCCAACTGGCTGCTGGGCAACCGGCCTGAGGCGGCGGTGGTTGAGGTCACCCTCGGTGGTTTCAGCCTGATTGCCGAGCAGGATTGCTGCCTGGCCCTGGCCGGCGCCGACCTGGACGCACGGCTCGACGGCCAGCCGCTCAAGCCTTGGCGCAGTTTCAGCATGCGCAGGGGCCAGCGCCTGCGCCTCAACCAGCCGCTACACGGCGCCAGGGCGTATATCGCAGCGCCCGGTGGCTTCAAGGCGCCGTTGCTGCTGGGCAGCTGTGCCAGCGTGGTGCGCGAAGAACTGGGCGGCCTGGATGGCCTGGGCTCGCCGCTGACCAAAGGGCAACAGCTGGAATATGACGGTGTGGCCCCGGCGCACAGGGAAGTACCGGAGGGGTTCTGGCCGGACTTCACCGACCGAGCGCCGCTTGACCTGTTGCTGGGCGCGCAGATCGGTGATTTCAGCGGCTTGAGCCTGTTCGAAGCGTTCAACCGCGACTGGACCCTCGACAGCCGGGCTGATCGCATGGGCATTCGCCTGCTGGGGCCGGTGTTGCAGTACCAGGGGCCGGCGATGATCTCGGAGGGGATTCCCTTGGGCGCGGTGCAGGTGCCGCCCGATGGTCAGCCGATCGTCCTGCTCAATGATCGCCAGACCATTGGCGGTTACCCACGCCTGGGGGCGTTGACGCCGCTGGCGCTGGCGCGGCTGGCGCAGATGCTGCCGGGGACGGTGGTGCGCTTTAGGCCGGTGGTGCAGGAGATGGCGTGGCTTGAGCAGCGGACATTCATTCAGCGGTTTGTTCAATGATCGCGGGGCAAGCCCGCTCCCACAGTGGGAGCGGGCTTGCCCCGCGATGCTTCACTTGGACAAAAACCGCATCCCTTCCTCTAGCCCACGCAAGGTCAACGGAAACATCCGCTCCTCGACCAGCTCGCGAACGATGTTGGTCGACGCCGTATAGCCCCAGGTTTCCTTCGGGTAGGGGTTGATCCAGATGAGCTTCTTGTACTTCTCCATGAAACGCTGCATCCACACGTAGCCGGCTTCTTCGTTCCAGTGCTCGACGCTGCCACCCGGTTGGGTGATCTCGTAGGGCGCCATGGCCGCGTCACCGACGAACACCACCTTGTAGTCGGCGCCGTACTTGTGCAGCAGGTCCAGGGTCGAGGTGCGCTCGGAAGTCCGGCGCAGGTTATTCTTCCACAGCGACTCGTAGACGAAGTTGTGGAAGTAGTAATACTCCAGATGCTTGAACTCGGTCTTGCAGGCCGAGAACAGTTCTTCGCAGATCTTCACGTGGGCATCCATCGAGCCACCGATGTCGAACAGCAGCAACAACTTGACGCTGTTGCGCCGTTCGGGGCGCATCTGGATATTGAGCAGGCCGGCGTCGCGGGCGGTATGGTCGATAGTGCCGTCGATGTCCAGCTCTTCGGCCGCCCCCTGACGGGCGAACTTGCGCAATCGGCGCAGGGCCAGCTTGATATTGCGCGTGCCCAGCTCGACCTGATCGTCGAGGTTCTTGTACTCGCGTTGATCCCAGACCTTGACCGCCTTGCCCTGGCGCTTGCCGGCATCGCCGACGCGAATGCCCTCGGGGTTGAAACCGCCCGAGCCGAACGGGCTGGTGCCGCCGGTGCCGATCCATTTGTTGCCGCCGGCATGGCGTTCCTTTTGCTCTTCCAGGCGTTTCTTGAACTCTTCGATCAGCTTGTCCAGACCGCCCAGGGACTGGATCTGCGCGCGCTCCTCGTCGCTCAGCGAGCGCTCGAATTCCTTGCGCAGCCAGTCTTCGGGGATCAGCGCCTCCAGGTGCCGGTCGAGGTTCTCCAGGCCATTGAAGTAGGCCGAAAACGCCCGGTCGAACTTGTCGAAATGGCGCTCGTCCTTGACCAGGATGGCCCGCGACAAATAGTAGAACTCGTCCATGTCGGCAAAGGTTACGCGTTGCTTGAGTGCGTTGAGCAAATCGAGCAGTTCGCGCACCGAAACCGGCACCTTGGCCGCGCGCATTTCATTGAACAGATTGAGCAGCATGGCTATTGCTCCCGGCTCAGCGGTTACCGCGACGGCTCATGAAGGCCAGGCGTTCGAGCAACTGCACGTCCTGTTCGTTCTTGACCAGGGCCCCGGCCAGCGGCGGGATGGCCTTGGTCGGATCGCGTTCGCGCAGCACCGCCTCGCCAATGTTGTCGGCCATCAGCAGCTTGAGCCAGTCGACCAGCTCGGAGGTGGACGGTTTTTTCTTCAGGCCCGGGACCTTGCGCACGTCGAAGAACACGTCCAGCGCTTCGCTGACCAGGTCCTTCTTGATGTTAGGGTAATGCACATCGACGATCTGCTGCAGGGTGGTGCGGTCAGGGAAGGCGATGTAGTGGAAGAAGCAGCGGCGCAGGAAGGCGTCCGGCAGCTCTTTTTCGTTGTTCGAGGTAATGATGATGATCGGGCGCTGCTTGGCCTTGATCGTCTCATCGGTCTCGTAAACGTAGAACTCCATCTTGTCCAGTTCCTGCAACAGGTCGTTGGGGAACTCGATGTCGGCCTTGTCGATTTCGTCGATCAGCAGAATGACCCGCTCTTCGGACTCGAAAGCCTCCCAGAGCTTGCCTTTCTTCAGGTAGTTGCGCACATCGTGGACCTTGTCGACGCCCAGTTGCGAGTCGCGCAGGCGGCTGACCGCGTCGTACTCGTAGAGGCCCTGGTGCGCCTTGGTGGTCGACTTGATGTGCCAGGTGATCAGCTTGGCGTCAAAGGATTCGGCCAGCTGTTCGGCGAGCATGGTCTTGCCGGTGCCTGGCTCGCCCTTGACCAGCAGCGGCCGCTCCAGGGTGATCGCCGCGTTGACCGCCAGTTTCAGGTCGTCTGTCGCGACATATGCGCTGGTGCCTTCGAACTTCATGAACCGATCCTCTAACGTAGCGCCGGGGATACGTGGTCCCCCTGGCGGAAAAATTCTCATGCACGACTATAACGCGGGCTCTGGGCGAGTGGGAACGCAGACGGTCCATTCAGTCTCTGAATGGGCCGTCACTTGGTGACTCAGTCAGCCTTGGGCGGCGTTTGCTCATAACGGGCGTTGAAGGCCTGGACAAAGCCGTTGCGCAATATTTGCAAAAACGCCTCGAAGGCACTGATATCGCTTTTATGCACGCTGCCGCTGAGTTCCACGCGGGTGGCGAACTGGTTCTTGCCCTGGTTCTTCAGCACGGTTTCGCTGCCGCCGACCAGTGCTTCCCAGATCGAGCGGAAAAAGCCCTTGTCCTGGTTCTGAACGTCCTGCTGCCAGTTGAACACATCGACATCACGCAGCAGCGGTTTGATGTAGCCGGTGAGCCTGCCGTTTTGCGCTTGCGCCTCGATCACCAGGTCGCCGTGGCCGGCATTGAAGTCGAACTTGCCATAGGCGCTGGCGAAGTCATTGAGCCGGCGCAGCTCGATAGCGGTGGCGCGCAGGCGGAACTTGAAGTCGTCGAAGTCGCTGAACGGGTCGAAGGTGGCGCTGCTTTCGACACTGGCATCGCCCAGCAGGCGGGCCTTGGCGTCGAAGGTGGCATCGCGGCGGCCCTTGCGGTCCTCGACGTTGGTCAGGTTGCGGATGCTGGCATCGAGTTGGGTGGCCTTGAGGTTGACCGGCGGCCTGGAGTTGAAGTTGCGAAAACTCAAGGTGCCGTCTTCGATGCGCACTTCGTTGAGGGTGATCGGCAGCAGTTTTTCCAGCTGCTGGCGCCAGTCGGTGCCCTGGCCGGTCTGTGAACTCTGCTTGCTGGCGCCGTCGACGAAGTTCAACTGTGGCTTGAGGAAGGTTACCTCGGCGACCACCGCCTGGTCGTGCCACAGCGAATGCCAGCTGACCGAGAGGTCGATCAATGGCGCTTCAAGCAGGGGCACCGGCACCTTGCCACTGGTCTTGACGATGTTCAGGCCGTTGATCTTATAGGCGCCGCGCCACAACGCCAGGTCGACATCGGTGACCTGCCCGCGGTAGTCGCCCATGTCGGCCAGCTTGTCGTTGAGGTAGTTGCGCACCAGCAGCGGCAGGGTCAGGTGCAAGGCCAATAGTAACAATGTGATACCCAGCAGCCCCCACAAGGGCCAGCGATAGCGGCGTTTCATCGGCGGCGGTTCCCGGCAAGGTAGTGATCGGTTGACCCCTGTCAGCCTCAGGGGTTCGCCGGTTGTGGACGCACTGGCGATGCAGGCTTACCCTTGAAGTTTTCCGCCCGGTGTATAAAAGGACCCCGCCATGAGCCGTATCTTTGCTGACAACGCGCATTCCATCGGCAACACGCCGCTGGTGCAGATCAACCGCATCGCCCCTCGCGGCGTCACCGTGCTGGCCAAGATCGAGGGGCGCAACCCCGGGTACTCGGTCAAGTGCCGGATCGGCGCGAACATGATCTGGGACGCCGAAAGCAGCGGCAAACTCAAACCGGGCATGACCATCGTCGAGCCGACCTCGGGCAACACCGGCATCGGCCTGGCCTTTGTCGCCGCCGCCCGTGGCTACACGCTGCTGCTGACCATGCCGGCGTCGATGAGCATCGAGCGGCGCAAGGTGCTCAAGGCCCTGGGCGCGCAGCTGGAACTCACCGACCCGGCCAAGGGCATGAAAGGCGCGATCGAAAAGGCCAACGAGCTCGTTGCCAGCGACCCTGCGAAGTACTTTTTGCCCGGTCAGTTCGAGAACCCGGCCAACCCTGCGATTCACGAGAAGACCACCGGCCCGGAAATCTGGAACGATACCGACGGCGCGGTCGATGTGCTGGTGGCCGGGGTCGGTACCGGCGGCACCATTACCGGGGTGTCGCGCTACATCAAGCAGACCAAGGGCAAGGCGATCCTCTCGGTGGCGGTCGAGCCGAGCAGCTCGCCAGTGATCACCCAGGCCCGCGCCGGTGAAGAAATCAAGCCCAGCCCGCACAAGATCCAGGGCATCGGCGCAGGTTTTGTGCCCAAGAACCTGGATTTGTCGATGGTCGACCAGGTCGAGCTGGTCACTGACGAGGAGTCCAAGGCCATGGCCCTGCGCCTGATGCAGGAAGAGGGCATCCTCTGCGGGATTTCCTCCGGAGCAGCCATGGCCGCCGCAGTGCGCCTGGCGGAAAAACCGGAAATGCAGGGCAAGACCATCGTCGTCGTCCTGCCGGACTCCGGTGAGCGCTACCTGTCGAGCATGCTCTTTGCCGACCTGTTCACCGAGCAGGAAAACCAGCAGTAAACCGCAGCGGCGCTGATCCGGCGCAATGTTCGGCGCCGCTGTTTGTTGCAGAATCCTCAACACTGATTGCCCGCCGCGCAGGCTTGTACCGCGGCCGGATCGGTTTATCATGCTCGATTAATCTGGCAGCGATGGCCTGATCGAAATTCCAAGGAGTGTTGCATGACCTTTTCCTTTGTCGCCAAGGCAGGTGTACTGCTGCTGTTTTTCGGCAGCACCTTGTATGTGCACCTGCGCGGCAAGGCGCGTTTGCCAATGTTGCGCCAGTTCGTCAACCATTCGGCGCTGTTCGCCCCTTATAACGCCCTGATGTACCTGTTTTCCGGCGTGCCGTCCAAGCCCTACCTGGACCGTAGCCGCTTCCCCGAACTCGACGTGCTCAAGGACAACTGGGAAGTGATCCGCGAAGAGGCCATGCACCTGTTCGATGAGGGTTACATCCGCGCCGCCGAGAAAGACAACGACGCCGGCTTCGGTTCATTCTTCAAGAAGGGCTGGAAGCGTTTTTACCTGAAATGGTATGACAAGCCGCTGCCTTCGGCCGAAACGCTGTGCCCCAAGACTGTCGAGCTGGTCAACAGCATCCCCAACGTCAAGGGCGCGATGTTCGCCTTGCTGCCCGGTGGCAGCCACCTGAACCCGCACCGCGATCCGTTCGCCGGCTCCTTGCGTTATCACCTGGGCCTGTCGACGCCCAACTCCGACGACTGCCGGATCTACGTCGATGGCCAGGTGTATGCGTGGCGCGACGGTGAAGACGTGATGTTCGACGAGACCTATGTGCACTGGGTCAAGAACGAAACCCAAACCACCCGGGTGATCCTCTTCTGCGACGTCGAGCGGCCGCTCAACAGCCCGCTGATGACCCGCATCAACCGCAAGGTCAGTGCCTTCCTCGGCCGCGCCACCGCGCCGCAGAACACCGACGACGAGCGGGTTGGCGGGATCAACCAGGCCTATGCCTGGAGCAAACGTTTCAGCAACGTGATCAGCAGCCGGGTCAAGCAGTTCAAACGTGCCAACCCCAAGGCCTACCGGGTGTTGCGTCCGGTGCTGGCGGTGGTGGTTGCCTATCTGTTGTATCGCTGGCTGTTTTGAGAAAGACATCGCGGGGCAAGCCCGCTCCTACACTGTACCTGTGGGAGCGGGCTTGCCCCGCGATAAATTCACCACTATAGTCAGCCACAGTTCACTTCACCGAAGACCTGCTCATGCCAGCTTCCTGCCCATCCACCGTATTCGCCACCGCGCCTGACGCGGTTGTCGTTGTGCGCGGGAATCAGCAGCCGGCCATGATCAGTCACTACCCACCACCTGTCAGTAGCGTGGTCGTGTGCATCGTTGCACCGCCAGCGGTGGTCGTGCTGGGCTAAGCAGCCAATCGCTGCGTCCCCCACACCTGCACCCTACTGAACACGGTTGGCTACCCCTCGCGCGTAGCACCGTTCGGCTTATCTGCCCGAATTACAGGTGGCATTCATGTCTGTTCTAGCAAAACAATCCGTGGTCTCGGTGGCCACTACCAGCCTGTTCGTCCTGCTCTGGAGTAGCGGGGCGATCGTCTCCAAGCTTGGCCTGGCCCATGCCAGCCCCTTTGCCTTCTTGCTGCTGCGTTCAGCCCTGGCCCTGGCCGGCCTGCTGTTGCTCAGCCCGTTGCTCAAGCTGCACTGGCCGCGCACGCGCCCGGCAGTGCTGCAAGCCCTGGCCACCGGTTGCGTGCTGCTGGGTGCCTACCAGATCTTCTACCTGCTGGCGCTCAACACCCAGGTGACCCCCGGGGTCATGGCCACGGTCATGGGCGTGCAACCGATCCTCACCGTGGTGCTGATGGAGCGCCAGCGTTCCTGGAGCCGGTTGTTCGGCCTGGGCCTGGGCTTGAGCGGCTTGATCATGGTGGTCTACCAGGGCATCAACCTGGGTGGTGTATCACTGGCGGGGATGCTGTTTGCCCTGCTGGCGCTGATGAGCATGACCTTTGGCTCGATCATGCAAAAGCGCATCACCCGCAACCCCCTGGGTACCTTGCCGTTGCAGTACTTTGCCGGGTTGGTGATGTGTGCCGTGTTTGCGCCGTTTCAGCCGCTGCAGGTGGAGCTGACCGGCAGCTTCGTCGGCGCCTTGCTGTGGATGGGGCTGGTGGTGTCGCTGTTGGCGACCTTGCTGCTGTACCGGCTGATCGCCCAGGGCAACCTGGTGAATGTCACCAGCCTGTTCTACCTGGTGCCGGCAGTCACGGCAGTGATGGACTACCTGATTTTCGGCAACCGCCTGGCGGCACTCAGCCTGCTGGGCATGGGCCTGATCGTCATTGGCCTGTTGTTCGTGTTCCGCAAGCCCGCTGTTGGCCAGGCGCAACTGCAGGCTGACTAGCAACGCCGGCCGCCCGGCTGCGTGCCGGGCGGCTTACCCTCAGAAGTAGTAGCCGATGTTGATGTTGGTGCGGTAGTACCAGTCGTTGCTGCCAACCGAGTTGGTGCTGGTCCAGCCCGTGCCGTTCTCGGCGCCGCCGAAAGGGTTGGCATTCTTCGCCCAGGTGAAATCGACCCAGGCCATGATCGGCATGGCCAGGAACTGCGCGCCGACGGTAAACATCTGCGAGTCATCCCAGCCGCTCTTGTCTTTCATCATGCGGCTGTAGTCGTTGTAGACCTTGATCTTTTTCAACTGGCCCAGGCTTGGGGTGAAGATGTCGTAGCCGACGTTGATCGAGCCGATGGTGGCCTTGGAGGCGATCAGGAAGGCCGGAGTCAGGCCGTTGCCGCCCATCAATACCGAATCATTGCTGACGCCGTCAGGGTTCTGCGGATCGTATTCGTAACGAATGGCCTGGCTGGTAACCGTCCAGTTGCCGGCGTTGACGATCGCATGCACACCGCCCGCCCAGTAGTCGCCATCGTCGCGAGTGGTGGCGTTGTACAGCTCGGCGGCGGCCAGCGAGGCGCCGATTTCAGTCTTCCAGCCGTCACCGGTAAAGGTCCGGGCGACCCGGGCGTTGACCTGGTTGCGTTTCTCGTTGTCCTGGCGCGACTGGGTAAAGGCCACGGCGTTGTCGTTCAGGTCGGCATAGCGACCGACTTCCGGCGAGTAGCGGATACCACTGGGCAGCATGCGCGGGAAGTAACCCAGTTGCAGGTCCCAGTCCTTGTCCTTGTAGCTGTATTTCAGGCCCGTGCCGGCACTGACGCCATAGCCCATGAAAAACGGGATGTGATAACTCCAGCCGAACTGCGGGTAGGGCTCAAGACCGAAGGGTTTGAACGGCGCGCCCAGTTGCACGTTGGCATTGGCATTGAAGCGGTAACCGACGTAGCCGCGGTCGATCGAGCGCTTGCCGTCGTCCTGGAACCAGTAGCCGATGTCGCTGAACAGTTGCTTATGGGTGGCCTGGACATCCAGGCGGAAGGTATCGAAAAGAAAGCGTCCGTTGTTCTCGGTGGTATCCCAGTGTTCGTCGCGGTAGTTGACCCGCAGCGCGCCGCCGATATCCAGCGAACTCTGGCCATCGTCACTGCGCCAGGCGATGTGCGGAAACGGTTTTTTCAGCGCTGGCGGCTGATCGGGCGCCGCCGGGCCGGGCTCGGAAGCGAAACTGGTGGCGCTGCCGAGGATCAGGCCCAGGCTTATCACGTACTTGTTCATATCAATGCCCCGCAAGGTTGAGCAGTGTCTCTGGGCAACAGCTGTCCGCCGCCTGCAATCAGGCATTAAGCGAAAGTCAGCGGTGGCGCAGGGGTAGGTTTGTTATTGTTTTATAGGTGGCACGTTGTTTTTATTTTTGAACCCGAGAGGGTAAGAGCAGGAACTGTGCCAGTGCGGATAAGGGGTCGGTTTTCCGCTAAACATCAAGTAAAACAATTATTTATATTTGAAACACTTCAGTTTGTGTTGTGGGTGAAACAGCATGGAGTTTAGGTAACAGGCGTGTGCAGTTAAGGTGCGGCTTAAATGCACAAGGCGCTGTAATAGCGCCTTGTTTGTTTTATGAGTAAATAAGTAGTTGGCTATTTTTATCTACAGATCCAGCACCATACGCCGGCTCTTGCAGCCGGAGACACAAACCATCATCGACTTGTTCGCCGCTCGTTCAGCCTTGGTCAGTACACCGTCGCGGTGGTCGATATCACCTTCCAGCACCCGGGTTTCGCACGACCCGCAGACCCCTTCGCGGCAGCTGTACTCGATGTCGCAACCGGCTTCGAGCAGTACATCGAGCAGGTTCAGCCCAGGCTCGAGGTTCAGGGTCTTGCCGGACTTTTTCAGCTCGACGCTGTAGCTGTCCTGGGCATCTTCGGAGGGTGGCAGCTCGGCGGCGGTAAAACGTTCGATATGCGCATGGGGATAGCCCAGGCTTTCACAGGTGCTCTCAAAGGCATCGAGCATCGGCGTCGGCCCGCAGCAGTAGAAGTGTGTGTCGCTGGGTTGGCCGGCCAGGTAATGGGCCAGATCCGGCACCGCGTTCTTCTCGTCGTTGAAGTGGTAGAGCACCTTGGCATCGACCCCGCTGAGTGCTTCGAGCAACGCCGCTTCCTTGCGCGAGCGGGCGCAGTAGATCAGCTCGGCGGATTTGCCCAGGGCCAGCAACTGGCGAAACATGCAGTAGATCGGAGTAATGCCGATGCCGCCGGCCACCAGCACGTTATGGCTGGCATGCGGGTCGAGGGCAAAGTTGTTGCGCGGCTGCGAGATGTTCAGCTGGCTGCCCACCCGCAGTTGTTCATGGACGAACGCCGAGCCGCCACGGCTATTGCGATCGCGCAGGATGCCGACTACGTATCGGCCCTTGTCGCTCGGTGAGTTGAGCAGTGAGTAGCTGCGCACCAGGCCGTTGGGCAGGTGCAGGTCGATGTGCGAGCCGGCTTCGAACGGTGCGAACACGGTGTCGCCCCAGGGGTGCAGTTCGACGCTGATGATGCCTTCGGCTTCGTGGCGCAGGGTATGCACCAGCGCGGTGATGGTAGAGGAGTTGGACATCGGTCACCTCAATGGCGCAGTGCGCAAGTCAATGTCGAGCCGGGCGCTGGCTTCGATTTCCACCACCAGCTCAGGGAACACCAGGGCGCTCACTTGAACCAGGGTGGAGGTGGGGTAGCAGGCAAAACCTTTGAAGAAGTCGCGCCGTGCGCGACCGACTTCGTCCTTGTCGGCAATGTCGGTGAGGTACACCGTCAAGCGGTAGAGATTGCCGATGTGCCCGCCTGCCGCTTCCACCAGGGCCCGGGCCTTGTTCAGCACCACCAGGGTCTGAGCGTAGGCATCCAGTGGCGTGCCGCACTCGGCCGCCTGGCGGGTGGCGGGATGGCCGGTCATGCCGGACATCACCAGTTCATTGCCAAGCAGCAGGGCGTTGGACCAACTGGTGCTGGCCAGCTCGGTCAATGCCTGCGCCTGGATACGTTGTACGGGCAGGTTCATCACAGCTGCTTCGCTTCGATCAGCGCCAGTTGCTCCTTGGCCTGGCCCTTGAGGTAACGGCGCAGACGCACCACGCCCAGGTCATGCTGATAGAGGTTTTCGCGCTGGTTGGCGTCGTATTCCATGAACTCCAGCAACACCCGGTCCTGCTCCAGCACTGCCCAGTGACGGGCTTCCAGGCGGTTCTTGTAGAGGAAGCGCCAGGTGTCGCGCTGCCAGCCGGTCAACGGCCGGGCACGCCAGTGGAACACTGCCGAGAGGCTGCGGCTACTCGGGGTGTAGCTGCCGATGATGGTGAAGTTGCCGCCCGGGCCACCGGTCTTCGGGTAGGGGATTTCCAGGCGCAGCCAGTGGCAGCCGTTGTCGAGGAATTCGGTCCAGTCGAAGTTGACCCCGCGCTGACCTTCCTTTTCGAAGAAGAAGCCCTGTTCGGTATCGCGGGTGACGAACTTGGCAGTGGCTTCGCCTTCGCTCATCGAGTGCGACATCTTGTGCAGGTAGGTGCCGTGCATCGGGTCCATGACGTTGTCGAGCACGTAGCGGTAGTCGCCTTGCCATTCGGTGTAGCAGAGGAAGCTGCTCCACTCGGGGGAGGTCAGTTGCTCGGGCAGTACCAGCTCCGGCGGGCTGTCCAGGTGCGGGTCGGTGGCGTTGAACAAAAAGATCGCCCCGGCCGCTTCTCGGGTGTGGAACATGCGTGTCGGGCGGCTGCCTTCGAGTTTGCAGCCCGGGCTGCCGGGGACCTTGGTCACGGTGCCGTCGCAGCGCACTTCGACGCCGTGGTACGGGCACTGCAGGCGGTCGCCCAGCACCGGGCCCTGGGACAGCGGCGCGCCACGGTGCGGGCAGTGGTCTTCGAGGGCATGCACGCTGCCATCGTTGTCGCGCCACAGGGCAATCTTGTAGCCCAGGCGACGTACCGACACTGGTTTGTCGCCGAGCAGCTCGGAGGGTAATACGGGAAACCAGAGGTCCTTGAGGCCGTTGGCCAGGTGGTTCTCAACAGGATCGACGGTGAATTGCATATTCATCTTGTTTTACCTCCGGCGGGTCATGCGCCCAGCCGTGCCATCAGGGATTTATAGGAGTCTTCGGTCCATTCGCCGCTGGTCAAAGGGCAGGGTGGCCCGGCCAGGTTCAGGTGCGCCAGCAGCTCGGGCAGTTGGGTCACGCCGCTGCCGTAAGCGCGCTCGATGGAGTCGCCAAGCAGCTCCTCGAACGGGGTGTTGGGCCGTTTGCGCGCCTGATGGGGTTCTAGATAGCGTTGGTTGTTGTTCATGTCATTGACCTCCATTGCGGACCCGTTCGCGGATCGTTTCGCGGACCGGGACAAAGTCGTACGTCGGGTAGCATTCGGTGCGGAACACGCCCCAGGCGGCGCGCTCCAGTTCCACATTGACCTTGCCGAGCAGGCTCGGCGGCAGGCGCAGGGTGACGATCTGGCCCAGGCCCATGGCCACGGTCCAGGACACCAGCTCGACACCGGCGGGCGGAAAGCTGTCCCACCAGCCCACCTGCTTCATGTGCGCCTGGATCTGTTCCAGGTTCTTCGACTGGTCGTGTTTGAGCACCACCGTCAACTGCATCGTTTCGCTCATGTCCGGGCCTCAGGCTGCGCTAAGCGTGGGCACGGTCCAGGCGTCATAGCCGTAGACCCAGTCGGCGTTGCCGCCGGCCTTGAGCCACTGGTTGCCGCGTGAACCGATCTGGATCTGGCTGGTGCGTTCCAGGCGAGCCAGTTGATAGCCCTGCAGGGCGCGGGCGGCCTGCACCGGGTTGTTCACGCCGTGCAGGTGACGGGCCAGCACCACCGCGTCTTCGATGGCCTGGCCAGCACCCTGGGCCATGAACGGCATCATCGGGTGGCAGGCGTCGCCCAGCAGGGTGATCAAGCCTTCGGACCAGTACGGCAGCGGGTCGCGCTCGTACAGCGCGGTCTTGAGTACGTCGTCGCAGGCGTCGAGCAGGGCGCGGGCGTCGGCGTGGAAGTCCTGGTAGTGGCTGCGCAGCTCGGCGGCGTCACCGGCGGTGGTCCAGGACTCCAGGTGCCAGCTGTCCTGGGCGGTGGTGGCGAAGATAAAGATGTCGCGGCCCTGGTTCAGCGGGAAGGTGACGATCTGGCTCTGCGGGTTCGGCCCCCACCATTTGGTGAAGGCCTGGATGTTCGGCACCTGGGCCACACGGCTGGCCGGGACCACGGCGCGGTAGGCAACCACCCCGGTGAAGTGTGGCTGCTCTTCACCGAACAGGGCGTTGCGCACCACTGAGTGGATGCCGTCGGCACCGATCAGCAGGTCGGCGCGATGACGGCTGCCGTCCTTGAAGCGCAGCTCGACGCCGTCGGCATCCTGCAGCACGTGCTCGGCGCGCTTGGCGAACTGCACGTTGTGCAGCGGGAACACATCGGCCAGGGCCGCCAGCAGGTCGGCACGGTGGATGGTCAGCTGCGGCGCGCCGTACTGGCGTTGCGCGGCGTCGGCCATTTCCAGGCGCGAGGTTTCTTCGCCGCTGTCCCACAGGCGGCTGATGCGGTGAGTGGGGCGCGCGGCCGGAGTGCGCACAGCCGGGCCGACGCCGAGGCCGTCGAGGGCGCGCACGGCATTGGGCGTAAGGTTGATGTCGGCACCCACCCGCAGGAAGGCTTTGGATTGTTCGAAAACCGTGACCTGGTGACCGGCCTGGCGCAGGGCGATGGCGGCGGTGAGCCCACCGATGCCGGCACCGTTGATGGCGATGTTCAACGAAGACATGGACAACTCCTGCTCAGGCTTTGGGTTTGTCGGTAAGGAACTTGCCTTGCGGCGCCTCGGCATGTTGCTGGCGCCGGGTGTTACCATCGATGCCGCCGGCAATCGCCCATTCGGCAAACACTGTCGGGCCGGGCTCGAACTCGCGGGGCTGCCATTCGCCGGTCAGTTGGTCCTCGTCGGCGTAGTACTCGACCAGGGCGCCGGCCGGGTTCTTGAAGTACCAGAAGAACGCCGACGACACCGGGTGCCGGCCCGGGCCGATTTCGGTGCTCCAGCCGCTGCGCGAGATGTGCATGCCGCCGCCGAACACTTCGTGCAGGTCGCGCACGGTGAAGGCCACGTGGTTCAGGCCGGCCCGTGGTGCTGGCAACTGGAGCATGAACAGGTCGTGGTGGCCGCCTTCCTCGGCGGTGCGCAAAAAGGCCCCGCGGTTGGGGTAGCGGTCCGAGGCCTGGAAGCCGAAGCGTTCGTGGTAGAAGGCTTCGCAGGCATTCACATCCTTGACGAAGAACACCACATGGCCGACTTCAATGGGCGTGGCGCGTTCGTAGACCGGCGCCGGTTTGTTGATCCGGCCCTTGGTCTGCCAGGTGTTGTGGCCGCTGCACTCGATGTCCAGCGCGCGCTTGCGGGTCACTTGCAGGCGAATCGCCAGGCCGTTGGGGTCGGTGCAGCCGATGCGCCCGTTGCCCTCGACAAAACCCGGGTCGTTGGCGATGCGCTGGCTGTACAGGGCCAGGTCCGCTGCGCTTTCAACGCCCCAGACCACTTCGCGCACGGTCGAGCCCGCTTCGATGGCAGGGGGCAGGCCAGCCTTGTTGATATCGGCCAGTACCACCCGGCAGCCGTTAAGGGTTTCGAAGATCACCTCGTCGGTCTGTTCGCTGACCTTGGTCAGCCCCCAGTCGCTGAAGAAGCGCACGCAGGTGTCGAGGTCTTCGACGCCGTAGGTGACTTCATCGATGCCCAATACGCTCATGGCCTTGCCTCCACACCGGCCCAGGCCAGCGGTTGTTCGTTCATGCCCCAGTAGAGGCTTTTCTGTTCCATGTACTGCAGGATGCCGAGGCGGCCTTTCTCGCGGCCCAGGCCACTGTCGCGCCAGCCGCCGAACGGCGTGGCAATGGAGAACTGTTTGTAGGTGTTGATCCATACCGTGCCGGCCTGGATCTTGCGGCCCAGGGCCCAGGCACGCTTGTAGTCGCGGCTCCAGATGCCGGCGGCGAGGGCGTAGAGGCTGTCGTTGGCCTGCTCGATCAGCTCTGCCTCGCTGTCGAAGGGCAGGGTCACCAGCACCGGGCCGAAGATTTCTTCCTGGCAGGTCTGCTGGCTGTTGCTCAGGCCTTCCAGAATGGTCGGCGGGTAGAAGTAGCCCTGATCAAACAGGCCGCCAGTCGGGCGTTGGCCGCCGAGCAATAGGCGGCCACCTTCGGCCAGGCCCAGGGCCACATAGCGCTCCACCGACTCGCGGTGCGCGGCGCTGATCAGCGGGCCCATCTGCGTCGACTCGTCAGCCGGGTCGCCCAGGCGCAAACGAGCAGCCCCGGCCACCAGGCGCTGCATGAACGGCTCATACAGGGCGCGGGCAACGAACAACCGCGAGCCGGCGATGCAGGCCTCCCCCGAGGAGCTGAAAATGCCGTACAACACCCCGGCCACGGCGTGATCGAGGTCGGCATCATCAAGGACGATGGTCGGCGATTTGCCGCCCAGTTCCAGTGATACCGGCATCATCTTGTCGGCGGCGATATGGGCGATGTGTTTGCCGGTCTTGGTTCCGCCGGTGAACGACACACGCTTGATCAGCGGGTGTTGGGTCAGGGCGTCACCGAGCAGCGAACCCTTGCCCGGCAGCACGCTGACCAGGCCCTTGGGCAAGCCTGCGTCTTCGCAGATCTGCGCCAGTTGCAGGGCCAGCAGCGGGGTGATTTCCGCCGGTTTGATCACCACGGCATTACCGGCGGCCAAGGCCGGGGCGACCTTTTGTGCTTCGCTGGCGATCGGCGAGTTCCACGGGGTGATGGCCGCTACCACACCCATCGGCTCATACACGCTCATGCTGAGGAAGTCGCCGCGTGACGGGGTGATGGTTTCTTCCAGGGTTTCGCAGGCCGCGGCGAAAAACTGGAAAGTACCGGCGGCGCTGGCCACCAGGGCGCGGGTTTCGTTGATCGGCTTGCCGTTGTCCTGGCGCTGCAACTGCGCCAGTTCTTCACCGCGCTGGCGGATCAGCTCGGCGATACGGTACAGCACGGCAGCCCGCTCATGCGGCTTGCGCTGGGCCCAGCCGCTGCTGAGAAACGCCTGGTGGGCACCCTGCACGGCGTCCTCGACATCCTCGAGGCTGGCGGCGTTGAGCCAGGCCACCGGCTCGCCGGTGGCCGGGTAGCGCGTGGCGTAGCGTTCACCGCCGCCCAGGCGCCAGGTGCCGGCGATGCAGATAGGTAGAGTCTGTTCCAGCGTCATCAAAGTTCCCCTAGATGGAAATGGCATGGGCGTGGTTGCCCAGAGCGCGGACCACGCTGTAGACGGTCAGCGCCGAGGTCTTCGGGTTGGCCTGCAGTGGTTTGCCGCGCAGGCTCATCTCGAAACCGCCGAAGGCACCCCGGGCTTCGAAGTGGTGGACGTTCTCGTCGCTGCGCGGGTCGGCAATCAGCGTTACCCGCGTGCGGTCCAGGCCCAAGCCTGCCAGCGACAGGGTGGCGGCGACGTTGGCGTTCTTCGGGTACAGGCGGGCAGCTTCCCGGGCGCTGCCTTCGAAGATCACCGTGGCCTGGTCGATGGCATCCAGGTCGCAGACCTGCTCGGCCGGGGTGTTCTTCCACGCCCGGGCCGGCTTGCGGCCGGTGTAGTCGACCGAGTCCAGACCGCCGACCTTGGCCGCCGACAGCGCATCGATACCGCCGATGGCGCCGGGCAGCAGCTCGATGCGCGTATTGCCACGGGCGGCCGCCGCCTCCAGGCGCTCGACCAGGTCCGGCTCCGACAAAGCACCGACCGAGACGATCAGGCAGGCGATGCCACGTTCCAGCGCCGGCAGCACGTGCTCTTCGATCGCCTTGTGCCCGGCGCACTCCACCAACAGGTCCGGGCGGGCGTCGGCGGGCAGGGCGGTGAGCACCTGCGGCGGGCGCTTGAAGCTGGCCAGGCGCTGCTCTACCAGGGCTTCGGAGCCGGCCGAGGCAATCACATGCTCGACCCGCAGCTGCGCATCGTTCTCCAGCAGTTCCAGCACCGCGACGCCAATGGCGCCGCAGCCGATCATGGTGATATTGAGCATCTTCAAGTCCTCAGGCCGTGGCTTTCTGGGCTTTGGTTTCGCTGTTGGGCGGGCCGGCGAACTGGGTGGCAAAGCCGCCGACGCTGAGCATGTCGACTTCCAGCAGGAATGGGCCGCCCTGGCTCAGGGCGCTGTTGAGCACAGGACCGAAGTCCTTGAGGTCGCTGACCAGACCATGACGCAGGCCAATGGATTCGGCGAGCTGGGTGTAGTTCGGGGTGTGCAGCTCGACATAGGCGTGGCGGGCGCCATAGATGGCGTCCTGGATGTTGCGGATCACCCCGTAGCGCTGATCGTTCATCAGCAGGATCACCACGTTGACCTTTTCCTGCACCAGGGTCGCCAGCTCACCCAGGTTGAGGATGAAACCGCCGTCACCGGCCAGGGCGAAGACCTTGCGCTGCGGGTCGGTTTCTGCCGCTGCGACGCCAGCACCGATGCCCATGGCCAGGCCTTGGCCGATACCGCCACCCAGGGCATGCACGCCAGCCAGTGGGTGGTAGAGGTTGAGCAGGCGGTTGCCCCAGATGCTGTTGGACAAGGTCACATCACGCACCCAGGAGAAGTTGCGTCCGGTCAGCGCTTGCAACTGCTCGACCATGGCTGAGTAAGGACCCAGGTCGGTCACCAGCTGGGCGCGGGATTGCGCGCGCACTGCCTTGAGTTCATCGATGAAGCTAGGGTCGATGTTCAGGCGGCCTTGCAGGCGATCCGCCAGACCGTCGAGGGCCAGCGCCGAGTCGCCGCAGATGAACAGCTCGCTGGAATAGCTGCGGCCTTCGATGGCCGGGTTGGCGTCGATACGCAAAGTGGTGCGTGGCAGCTTCAGGGCGTACTTGAAGGTCTCGTTGCTGCGCAGCCGCGAGCCGGCCACGACCAGCGCGTCGCAGGTCTGCAGGAAACCTTCGACCAGCTTGTTCTGTGAGAAAGCACCCAGGCAACGCTCGTCGTCTTCATTGACCACGCCACGGCCCTGGGTCGAGGTGATCACGCCGACGCCCATGTCCAGCAGGCGCTTGACCTGCGCACCGGCATGGCGCGCGCCGCCGCCGAGCCAGAGCAGCGGGCGGGTGGCGCAGGCCAGGCGTTCGGCGACCAGGTCAAGGGCTTCGGGTGCCGGCACGGCGACCGCGATTGGCAGCGGCGAGAGGTCGGTCGGCATAGGGATAAAGGTCGACTGGATGTCGATCGGGATCTCGACGCTGACCGGGCCGGTGGGTGCGGTCAGGGCAGTCTGCACCGCAAGTTTCATGGTGCTCAGCGCGGTCTCGACGCTGCGCACGCGGAAGGCCGCCTTGGACACCGCCTTGAGCATGGTCAACTGGTCGCGGGCTTCATGGATGTAGGCGAAATCCTGGTCCAGGTACGGCGTTTCGATCTGCCCGGTGATGTGCACCAGTGGCGTGCCGGCCGTCAGCGCTTCGACCAACGCCCCGGCAGCATTGCCGGCCGCGGTGCCAGTGGAGGTCAAGCACACGCCCAGGCCACCGGTGGTGCGGGCATAGGCATCGGCCATGTTGGTTGCGCCGGCTTCACCCCGGGCCATGACGAAGCGGATGTTGCCGCGTACGGCGAAGGCATCGAGGATCGGCATGTTGTGGATCGAGATCACGCCGAAGGCAGCCTTGACCTCGCATTGTTCAAGGAACGCGGTGATGGCAGCGCCAACGGTGACAGTGTTTTCATTACGCATGGCGGGACAGGCCTCCAGAAACATCGATATGGCTGCCAGTGGTGTAAGCCGACAGGGGCGAAGCCAGGAACAGGATCGCTTGGGCTGCTTCTTTGGGCAGGCCCAGGCGACCCAGGGGAATGTGTTTGCGTTGCGCCAGTTGCGCGGTCCATTGCGACCAGTCGAGCTCGCGCTCTTCGCGGGCCTCGAAGCGTCGGCGCCACTGGCCGGACTCGACCAGGCCGATGAGGATGCCGTTGACCCGGATGCCCTGTTCGGCGAACTCGGTGGCCATCGAGCGCACCAGGTTTTTCAGGCCCGCCCGCGCCGCCGAGGTGGCGACCATGTGCGACTCCGGCTGGCTGGCCAGCAGCGAGTTGACGCAGACGATCGAGGCGCCGGCCTGGCTCTGCAATTGCGCCAGGAAGGCGCGTACCGGGTAGATCACCGAGAAGAATTTCAGTTGCAGCTCTTCGCTCCAGGCCTCATCAGTGGTGTCGGCGAAGGTCGAGACTCGGCCCTGGCCTGCGTTATTGATCAGCACCCTGGCCGGGCCCAGCGCGGCCAGGCTGGCAGCGGCGAAGGCCTGCACCGATTGGCTGTCGAGCACGTCGCAGACTTGGGCCAGCAAACGGGCCTGGGGAAAGCGTTCGCGCAAGCGTGCTTGGGCGCTGTCCAAGCGCTGTTGATTACGGCCACAGAAGGCCACCGCAGCACCGGCTTCGAGCAGTTGCTCGACGCAGGCCAGGCCAATCCCTGAGGAGCCGCCGGTAACGATCGCGGTGCTGCCGTGCAGTTGATAAAGGTTGCTCATCTCAATCCCTCATCAGCGCAGTGACGCGACCGTTGCCAGCGTGCGGGGTGTAGTTGAGCAGGCGCGACAGCTCGTCGGCGCTGCCACGGACATGGCCGAGCAGACCGTCGAAATTGATGTGCGCAACCTGCACCGAGGGAATGGTCACGCCCATGGCGGCAACCACTCGACCACTGTGATCGCGCACCGGGGCGGCGATGGTCGAGATCGACGACTCGAAGAAGCCTTCGCCGCTGACGTAGCCACGCTGACGGTCGCTCTGCACCAGGTCGAACAGCTCCAGCACGGTTTTTGGCGTGCACGGCGAGTGCTGTTCCAGGTGCTCCTCGGGGTACAGCTCGCGCAGCTCGGCCAGGCTCAGGTCTTCGAGCAGGATGCGCCCCAGCACCGTGGCGTGGGCCGGCAGGCGGGTGCCGACGTTGACCGCGCTGGAGAACACCGACGGCGGCGACACCTTGGCCACATAAACGATCGAGCGACCGTCGCGCACCACCAGGTTGCTCGGGTAGTTCAGGTGATCGCACAGCCGCGCCAGCAGCGGCTGGCCCAGTTCGGTCAGCTCCAGCGAAGCCAGGTACTCGAAGCCCAGGCGCAGTACCGACATGCCCAGGCGGTATTCATTGCCGCTGCGGGTGACGAAACCCATGGTTTCCAGGGTGGTCAGCAGGCGGAAGATGGTCGAGCGCGGCAGCTCCAGGCGCCGCGCCAGTTCTGGCGCGGTGAGGGTGCGGTTTTGCCGGCTGAATTCACAGAGCAGCAACAGGCCGCGCTCAAGGCCGGGGACGATGTACTTGTCCTGGTTGTCTTTCAACAGATCCGAATCATTCATAGCGCAGTACCTGTCAGAGAGGCTTCGATGGCCCGGGCAAGCAGGCTTGCCACGGCCTCGGGTTGTTCGATCGGGCTGGCGTGGCCGGCCTCGGCAATCAGCTGGAACGGTGCACCCAACGCAGCCGCCAAGGCCTGGCAGTCGGCGGGCGGGGTAATGCTGTCGGCGGCACCGCAATGGACTTCGCAAGGCACGGTGCTTGCGGCGTAGCGCAGCA
Organism: Pseudomonas tructae; assembly: GCF_004214895.1. Classification (NCBI taxonomy): domain Bacteria; kingdom Pseudomonadati; phylum Pseudomonadota; class Gammaproteobacteria; order Pseudomonadales; family Pseudomonadaceae; genus Pseudomonas; species Pseudomonas tructae. The sequence goes on from NZ_CP035952.1 coordinate 1,813,402, forward strand.
GGTCGTCACCGCACAGCAGCTCGACGGCCTGGCGATAACCCCGGGGCTGCAGGCGCGCCATGTTCCATTGCACCCAGCCCAGGGCCTGGGCACTGGCCGCAGGCGAGAGCATGTGCGCGCCGCGCTGCTGGGCCATCTGGGCGATGCCCAGTTGTTCGAGGGTGTGCAGGCGTTGGCTGCGCACCTGTTGTGCCTGCTCGGCGCGCGCTGGGTCGCCATAACCACGGGCCGGGCTGATCAGCACCAGGCGGCGCAGCCGTTGCGGATGCTGGCAGGCCAATGCCGCGGCGCTGAGGGCGCCGAGGGAATGGCCGACCAGCACGCAGTCATCGATGTTCAGCGCGTCGAGCAATTGCAGCAGGCGCCGGGCATAGTCAGGGGCTTGCGGTGCAGGCGTGGCCAGCGGGCTTGAGTCGCCATAGCCCGGTGCATCCCAGGCGATCACCCGGGCGTGCGGGCTCAATTGCAACGCCACCTGCAGCCAGGACGCGGCGCCCGAGCCGATGCCGTGCAGCAGCACGATGGCAGGCCCGTGCCCGGCTTCGCGGATCGCCTGGGCGCCGTCGGCCAGTTGCACCAGGCGCTGGGTAAAGCGCTGTTGCAACTGGGCCTTGAGGCTTGCGAGCGAGTGGTCGGTGGCGTGCGACATGGGCTTAACCGCGCTTGATCGAGGCCAGCGGGTGCGCTGGCGGATAGGTCGGGGTGACCGGCTTTTTCGCACCGAGCATCACGCACATCAGCGCGTCTTCATCGCCGATGTTGATCTCCTCGCGGTACACGCCCGGCGGTACCGAAATCAGGTCGCGGTCGGTGAGCACGGTTTCGAAACGCTCGCCGTCCTTTTCGATGATCACCTTGAGCTTGCCGCGCAGCACGAAGAACACTTCCTCGACGTCGGTATGAATGTGCGGCGGGCCTTCATGACCGGCGGGGATGACCATGGTCGAGAAGGTGAAGTTCTCCGAGGCGATGGTGTTCATGTCGCTGTTGACCCCGGTGCCACCGGTGCCGACGTAGCGCATTTGCGCGCGGCGGAACTTGGGGTCGTAGTCGGCCTGGAACTTCAGCGCGTCCCAGTCGTACTTGCGGGTTTCATAGCGGGCGATGCGGGTCTGCATCCAGCCGGCCAGGTCCGAGCCTGCGGGTTGTTCCCAGGTCTTTGGTGTGTCGTTTTGTACGGATAGGTCAGTCATGGGTCTCTCTCCTGATCAAGGCATGACGAACCCGCCGTTGACCGGCAGGGTTTGTCCAGTGATGAAACGCGACAGGTCGGACAGGGCGAACAGCACGGCGCCACTGACGTCCTCGGGCAGTTGCGGGCGCTGAATCGCCCGTTGTTCGGTGTACAGGCGATGGCGCGCCTCGGGCACATAGGCGGTGGCTTCGACCAGCACCAGGCCGGGGGCGATGGCATTGACGGTGATGTTGTCAGTGCCCAGTTCGCGGGCCAGGCTGCGGGTCATGGCGATGATCGCGCCCTTGCTGGCGACGTAGGCCAGCAGGTTCGGCGCGCCCCACAGCGGTGTGTCGGAGGCCAGGTTGATTACCGCGCCCTTGCCGCTGGCGCGCAGGGCCGGCAGGCAGGCGCGGGTCATCAGCCAGGTGCCACGGACGTTGACCTGCATGACCTGGTCCCAGGTGTCGATGTCCAGTTGCTCGCAGGTCTTGCCGCCGGAGTTGGTGATCGAGGCGTTGTTGACCAGGCCATCGAGGCCGCCCAGTTCAGCGGTGGCCGCGGCGACGCAGGCCGTGATCGAATCGGGGTTGCCGAGGTCGAGGGTCACGCCGCTCACCTGCAGGCCTTGTTCGCGCAGCTCGTAGGCTGCCTGCTGGACGCGCTCGGCGAGGATGTCGGCGATCACCACCCGGGCACCAGCCTGGCCAATGGCCTGGGCGAAGGCATAGCCCAGGCCGCGGGCGCCACCGGTGACCAGCACGCGGCGGCCTTCGAGCATGGCGTTGAATGGGTTCATCATTGAGTACTCAGCATGGCTTTGGGCAGGTAGTGCAGAACGCGTTTCTCGGCCCAGACCACTGCGCCGTAGGCCAGCACGCCGATCAAGGTGAGCATGACGATGGCGACGAAGACCCCGGCGGTGTTGCCCTGGCCTTCCGCGTCGACCAAGAGGAAGCCCAGGCCCTGGTTGCCGCCGACCAGCTCGCCAACGGTGACCCCGATCACCGCCAGGGTCGAGGCGATGCGCAGGCCGGAGAACAGTGCGGCCATGGCCGAGGGGAACTCCACCAGGCGAAAGATCTGCCAGCGGCTGGCGTTCATGGTGCGCACCAGGTTGATCATGTCCGGGTCCACGGTACGGATCGCCGAGAGCACGTTGATCATCACCGGGAAGAACACGATGAGGATGGCGATGAGGATCTTCGGGTAGATGGTGTAGCCCAGCCACATCACGAACAGCGGTGCGAAGGCGACTTTCGGGGCGATCTGCAGGGCCAGGATGTACGGCGAGAGCATGGCTTCGGCCGACGGCGACAGGCCCAGCGACACCCCGATGGCCACCCCCAGCAGGGCGCCGAGGCCAAAGCCGACGATGATCTCGAAGGCGGTGATCAGGGTGTGCTGCAGCAGGCCGCTGGACTGCCACATGACCACGCTTTCCTGGGCCACACGGCTCAGTGGCGGCATGACGAATTCGGGCATGCCGAGCAGGCCAGGGCCCCACTGCCAGAGCAGCAGGAACAGGATCAGCAGGGCGATGCTGCCGAGCACGGAGGTGTTTAGGTTTCTCATCGGGCTTATACCTTGTTATGCATCCAGGCTTATTGCGCGGCCGTGGTGGTTTCGATGAACTGGTTGCTGTAGAGCTCGTCGAGCTTGGGTTCCTTGGCGACGATGCCTTCGCTGACGTAGAACGTGCGCACTGCGTCCAGGCGTGCCGGGTCGATGCGCCCGAGTACGGTCTGGTTGGCGTAGACGTGCTCGACGTACAGGCGCAAGGTTTTTTCCAGCGCCGCTTCCTTGCCGGCATAAGCCGGGACGGCCTTGGCGAAGGTGGCGGCCGCGGCTTTCGGGTCTTCGATGATGTCGCGCATGCCTTCAAGGGTGGCCTGGACCACACCGCCGACCACCAGCGGCTGGTTCTGGATCGCCTCGTCCGAGGCGAGGATCGCCTGGGCCATGCTCTCGAAGATCTCGTTTTGTGGAATCAGGCTGATCTTCAAGCCGGCCTCTTCGGCATTCACTACCCAGTCCGGCACCCCGGCCATGGCCTGGGCCTTGCTGGCCGAGAACAGCTGCCACACGCCCGACGGGCCGGCGGCCTGGATATCGACATCGGTCTTGCTCAGGCCGGCTTTGCGCAGCGAGGCGAGCAGGGCGTAGTAGGTGGTGTCGGAGTAGGACATCACGGTCAGGGTCTTGCCCTTGAGGTCCTTGATTGACCGGATGTTCTCGCCGGCATTGGTGGCGATCATGGTCACGCCACCGGCGCCGAGCACCGCCACCGCCCGCACCGGAATGCCGTTGGCGCGGACCACGATCGGGGTGTCGCCGATGGCGCCGCCGAGCATGGCGTTGCCGGCGCCGATCTGCTTGGCGACATCGACCCCGCCCTTGGCGGCGATGAAGGTCAGGTCCAGGTCCCTGGCACGGTAGTAGCCCTTTTCCTTGGCGATGATCCACGGCGCGAAGGCCGGCGAGTTGGGCGGCGCGGGCAGCAGGTAGGTGACCTTGGTCGGCGCTGCCTGGGCAGTGAGCGCCAGGCCGAGGCCCAGGGCGATGACTGAAGTCTGTGCCAGGCGTTGCAGGGACTTGCACATGCGTACTCCTGAATCGGTGGATGGGCCGGAGGCCGTTGATCAATGCAGTTCGGTGTCTTCGCCGACTTTCAGCAGTTCCATCAGGCGCCCGGCCAGCGGGCCGATTTCCGGCAGCTTGCGGCGCTCCAGCGGGTTATCACGGAACGGCAGGTCGACAGTGATTTCTTCGATGATGGTGCCCGGGCGGGCGCTCATGACCAGCAGTCGGTCGGACATGGCAATCGCCTCGACCAGGTCATGGGTGATGAACAGCGCGGTTTTTTTCTCTTCGAACAGCATCCGCGCCAGGTCCTGTTGCAGGATCATCTTGGTTTGCGCATCGAGGGCCGAGAACGGCTCGTCGAGGAACAGTACCTGCGGGTCGATGGCCAGGGTGCGGGCCAGGGCGGCGCGCTGGCGCATACCGCCCGACAACTGGAACGGGTAGTGGTCGGCAAAGCCTTGCAGGTGGCAGCGCTTGAGCAGATCTTCGGCAATCGGCTGGCGCTGGGCGGCGGGCATGCCCTGGATCTCCAGGCCCAGCTCGACGTTGCGACGGATGCTGCGCCAGGGCATCAGCAGGTCCTTTTGCAACATGAAGGCCACTTTGCGCACCGGCCCGACCACCGCCTCGCCGCCGACGAAGACTTCGCCTTCGCTGGGGCGGTACAGGCCGGAGCCCATGTTGAGGATGGTGCTTTTACCGCAACCGGACGGGCCGATGATTGACACCACTTCGCCGCGGCGGATCTTGAAGTTCACCTCGCGAATGGCGAAGGGCGCCTCGGCTTTGCCCTTGGCCGGGAAACATTTACCGACATTACGAAATTCGATTTCGGTCGGCTCCAGGTCTTCCTTGGAGTGCGGCGTATTCCATTGAGAGGGGATTGCGTACATCTCTTTCACAGCCATTGGGGAAGCTCTCTGGTCTGTTTTATAGGTGATACGCCGTTTAGTGCATGAACAATGCCAGTTGTGTGGTAGCCCTGTATTATTTAAAAAATTCTTATTTATTAGTTACTTATAGGATTTAGGTAAAAACCGCGTTGTTTTATATATGAAACAAAGTTTTCTATATGGCACGAAATTGCACAACAACTGCGCGTGGCAATTGTTGATGCAAGGTAAAGGGGCTTTTATCGGTAACGGAAGTGAAGGGCTGGTTTCATGGGTGAAACCAGAAAGCATCGCGGGGCTGTGGGAGCGAGCTTGCCCCGCGATCAGGCACGAGCAGGCTTGAGCACCAGCCACAACGCCACGGCAATCAGCAGCCCGCCATACAGGTGCGCCATCGACAGCGGCTCGTCCAGCAGCCAGGCACCCCACAGCACACCAAAGGCCGGGATCATGAAGGTGACGGTGCTGGATTTGACCGGGCCGATCTCGCTGATCAGGCGGAAGTACAGGATGTAGGCGAAGGCAGTACATACCAGCCCCAACCCCAGCAGCGACGCCCATACCTGCCAGCCACCCCAGCTTGCTGGCGGCTGGGTCAGCACGCTGTAGCTGAACAACGGCAACAGCAGCAAGGTTGCACCCAGCATGCTGCCCAGGGCCGACAGCCGGCTGTCGAGGCCGCCTTGCTGGTCGAGCCAGCGCCGCGCCAGAAAGCCGGCCAGGCCGTAGCAGGCAGTTGCCGCCAGGCACGACAGGGCGCCCTGCATGAGCTTGGCATCAAACGCCACTGGGCCGGCGCCACTGAGAATGCCGACACCGAACAAACCGAGAAAGATGCCGCTGAGCTTGGCCGGGGTCATCGGCTCGCGAAAGCACAGTGCACCGATCAGCACGCCCATCAATGGCGTGGTGGCATTGAAGATTGCCGAGTAGCCGGCCGGCAATACCTGGGCTGCCACTGAATACAGGGTGGCCGGGATCCCCGAGTTGATCATGCCCAGCACCAGGCAGGCCTTGAGCTTGCCGTTGAAGTCCCAGCTCACCCGTAGCAGGGCGAGTATTACCAACAGGCCGAGGCAGGCAATGGAGACGCGAAAGAACGCCGTGGGCAGGGTGCCAAGTACCGGCGCAATGATGCGCATGAACAGAAAACTCGCCCCCCAGACAGCAGCAAGAATCAACAGGCGGGAAATGGCGATGGGGCTCATGGGCTCTCCGGGTCCTTTGGGGCAGGGCGCGAGTTTACGTTACAAACCAGGCTGGGCTCTCTCCCTTTCTTGCGCTCGAATTCGCAGCGAAGCGAGTTTGGCCGATACAGCCGCGCCAACAGGCTTTCCCTGCCCGTGGCGACTGGCTAAGCTCAGGCTTTGACATTCCCGCAGAGGTCTGACGTATGCCCCAGCAATGGCCGGCCGCCGATATCGCCCGGATGATCCTCGATGGCTTCGACGATTACCGCGAGCATTTCCGGCAGATCACCGACGGTGCCCGCGAGCGTTTCGAGCAGGCCCAGTGGCAACAGACCCAGAGCGCTTCGGCGGCGCGCATCAACCTGTATGAGGAAAAAGTCAGCGAGGTCAGCGGCTGGCTGCATCAGGGCTTCGATGACCAGGTGCTGCTCGATGTGTCGTTGTGGCCACTGGTCAAGAGTGCCTATATAGGCCTGATTGACCCGCGCCTGGACGATGAACTGTCAGAAACCTGGTACAACTCGATCTTCTGCAGCCTGTTCAGCCATGACCTGATCAGCGACGGCAGCATGTTCATCCATACCACCCGGCCTTCGTTGCGCAGCCATGAGCGGGCCGCGCAGACCCGCACCTACCGGCCAGAGAGCAGCCTCGGTGGGTTGCTGGCGCAGGTCTTTGCCGACTATCGCTTCGATGTGCCCTATGCGGACCTTGCCGGTGACCTGGCGCGCCTTGAAGGGCAATTGCGTGAAAACCTGCCGGACTGGGTGTGCAAGGACCCGGCCCTGGCTGTGGAACTGTTTTCGTCGGTGCTGTACCGCAACAAGGGCGCCTACCTGGTCGGGCGCCTGTACACCCAGGACGAGCAATGGCCGCTGGTGATCCCGCTGCTGCACCGCGAAGGCCATGGCATCGAGATCGATGTGCTGATCACTGACGAAGCCGAGGTGTCGATCATCTTCTCCTTCACCCGTTCCTATTTCATGGTCGACGTGCCGGTACCGGCCGAGTTCGTCGGCTTTCTCAAACGCATCCTGCCGGGTAAGCATATTGCCGAGTTGTACACCTCGATCGGTTTCTACAAGCACGGCAAGTCGGAGTTCTATCGGGCGCTGATCAACCACCTGGCGGGTACCGATGACCGTTTCATCATGGCCCCGGGCGTGCGTGGCATGGTCATGAGCGTGTTCACCCTGCCGGGCTTCAACACCGTGTTCAAGATCATCAAGGACCGCTTCTCGCCATCGAAGAACGTCGACCGCGCCACGGTGATCGAAAAGTACCGGCTGGTAAAAAGCGTCGACCGCGTCGGGCGCATGGCCGATACCCAGGAGTTCTCCGATTTCCGCTTCCCCTTGAGCAAGTTCGAGCCCGAGTGCCTGGCCGAGCTGCTGGAGGTGGCGCCGTCCACGGTCGAAGTGCACGGCGACACCGTGCTGATTCGCCACTGCTGGACCGAGCGGCGCATGACCCCGCTCAACCTTTACCTGGAAAACGCCAATGACGCCCAGGTGCGCGAAGCCCTGGAAGATTACGGCTTGGCGATCAAGCAGTTGGCAGCGGCGAATATTTTCCCGGGTGACATGCTGTTGAAGAACTTCGGTGTTACCCGTCACGGGCGGGTGGTGTTCTACGATTACGACGAGATCTGTTTTCTTACGGAAGTCAATTTCCGCTACATCCCGCCACCGCGCACGCCGGAGGATGAAATGGCCTCCGAGCCCTGGTACTCGATCGGGCCGCTGGATGTATTCCCTGAAGAGTTCCCGCCGTTCCTGTTTGCCGATAGCGGCCAGCGTCGGCTGTTCAACCAGTTGCATGGCGAGCTGTACGATGCCGACTACTGGAAAAGTCTGCAGACGGCGATTCGTGGCGGCAAGGTGATCGATGTGTTCCCGTACCGGCGCAAGTGCCGGGAGAGCTGAAACAGAAAGGGCTTGCAGCGAATCTTGTGGGAGCAACTGTCTTGCACAGCTTTTTAGAAGCTGGCGAGATCCGTGTGGGAGCGGGCTTGCCCCGCGATTCGTGCGCGAAGCGGTCGTAATCCAGGCTCCGCCTGCAGTGCTGGCTGCACTGGCTTCATCGCGGGGCAAGCCCGCTCCCACAGGAGGGATGAGGTGATTCAGGGGTTCAACCCTTCAAACACTTCAACTCACTGAAACTCTGCCGCACCTGCCCAAGTTTGCGTTCCAGGTGCTGGCGTTGCAGCTCGCTGCTCTGCGCCATCACGTCCACCAGCAGCCGCCGTGCCTCTTGCTCGGTACGCTGGAAGGCGATGCGGTATTCCGGGGTCCACAGGCTTTCGCGCTTTTTCAGAAGAATGTCCAGGCGTGGCTCGAAGCTGTCGCTGTGACGCTGGTCCATGGCCGCACTGAATTGCGCCTGCCAATGGGCACGGTTGGCAATCCATTGGCGATTCTGTTCGCCCAGGCCTTGGGACCAGGTCATGACCCGCAACTTCTGTTGCGGGCTGAGTTCACCCAGCCAGGTGCTCAGGCGCTGTTCCATGCGCTCGGCACGCCGTTCGATCTGCCGCGACAGGGGGGTGTCGACGTACTTGGCCTGACGTTCACGGATGTCGTCGGCAAAGGCCTGGCGCATTTCCCGCACCTGCTCATCATCCATGCTGCGCAACAGTTCGGCAGCCGAGGGGGTGATCTGCTCGGCGACCTTGGCAATCGCTTGGCGGGCCTGCTCGGTGCGTAGTTGCAACTGCTGGTCGGTCACGCTGTTGCTGGCGACCATCGCCTGGATTTCGTCGATCCAGGTCAGGTAAGCCGGCAACTGTGTACGGCAATGCCAGGCCAGTTGCTGCTTGAGCCGTTCATTGAGCCAGGTTTTCTGCTGGCGGTTCATGCTCAGGTAGTCGTTCAATGACCAGGGCACCAGCATGTCGAGGTTGCGGTAGGCCAGGTCGATACGGTTGCAGGCGATCACCAGCAAGGCCGATATCACCAGCAACACAACGGTGCGCAGGTACTTGGACAGGCAGGCGTACATGAGCGAATCCTTGCGAAGGCTTGCTTGTCTTTATAGAACAGGGCAAAGCTGTGCGGTTCATTTTGCTGACAGGCCGTCATCGGCAACCGGGCGCAATCGCCACTTGAGGTGTAGAATGCCCCGCTCGCAACGAGGATTTTTCGGAAATGGCTTTAGTTGGGCGTTACAACACTTTGCAAGTGGTCAAGCACACGGACTTCGGTCTGTACCTGGACGGCGGGGCGGACGGCGAAATTCTGCTGCCGAACCGTTACATCCCCAAGGACACGCCCACCGAGGTCGAAGACTGGCTGAACGTCTTTGTCTACCTCGACAGCGAAGACAAGCTGATCGCCACCACGGAAAAGACCAAGTTGCAGGTCGGCGAATTCGCCAGCCTCAAGGTCAAAGAGATCAACAGCATCGGCATTTTCCTCGATTGGGGCCTGCCCAAGGACCTGCTGATGCCGTACTCCGAAGAAAAACGCCAGATGAAGGCCGGCGAGTACTGCGTGGTGCACGCTTATCTCGATAAGCGCACCCGCCGCATCACCGCCACTGCGCGCCTGGACCGGTACCTGGACAAGCTGCCAGCGACCTACGCGGTTGGCCAGGAAGTCGACTTGCTGGTAGTCGAAGAAACCCCGATGGGCTTCAAGGCGATCATCAATAACAAGCACTGGGGCCTGATCCACAAGAACGAAGTGTTCAAGTTCCTGCGTTCGGGCAAGCAGGAGAAGGGCTACATCAAGGAGCTGCGCAGCGACGGCAAGATTGCCCTGAGCCTGCAGCCCATTGGCCAGGACCTGGCCAACAGCCTGCACGACAAGATCCTCGCCAAGCTCAAGGACGCCAACGGCGTATTGCCGGTCAGCGACAAGAGCGACCCGCAGTTGATCAGCGACCTGTTCGGGGTCAGCAAGGGCAACTTCAAGAAGGCCATCGGTGCCTTGTACAAGGATGGCCGCATCGTCATCCACGCCGACCGCATCGAACTGGCCTGATCAGACCTGCTTGAAGCCTGCGAATTTCAGGTTTTCACCGCCTGGGCGCAGGTCTTCGAGCAGCGAGTCGCGATCGGCGCTCAGCGCCAGGCTGAAGGTCGAGCGACGCTTGCCGGGTTTGCGCAATTCCATTTTTTCCTGATGGGCCTTGAGGAAATTCACCGGCACCTTCAAGTGCTGCAGCTCATCGGTCTCTGGGGTGTGCAGCAGCAGGTTGACCCAGTCGGCCGTGCCTTTGCGCAATACCAGCTTCACCGGTACATCAAACCACCACAGGCTGCGCTTGGTGTCGAGCACGGCAAACAGGGTGTTGTCGCTGGTGAGCACCGCTCTTTCCAGTTCCTGGTTGCGGCGGGCAATGGCGGTGGGTTTGTCGAGTTTCATGCAGGTTCCTACGGGTGACGCTTGAAAGGTCGCTTATTGTGCTGGGATTGGCATGAAACATAAAGCCGCCGTCGCGCGTGCTGACTACGATGGAACTTTTCGTCGGGTTTGATATCAATTTGATGGCGCGCAAATGCGCCGTCCCTTCGAAATGTTCGAACAGCGCCGGGCTGCTCCCGGCAACTCAAGGAAGACCGTCGATGAGAGTTGTGATTGCCCTGCTGTTGATGCTCAGTGGCTACGCCTATGCAGGGTGCGGCAGTATCGGTGACGCTGACCAGCGTGCTTACTGTTATGCCCGCGAAGGGGGCTCGTGTGGGAGTATCAATAACCGCGATTTGCGTGCCGCCTGTGATGCTGAAACCCAGGGCGGCAGCTGTGGATCCATCGCTGATCGCGATCAGCGCGCCTACTGCGATGCCAAGAAAGGCGGCAGTTGCGGGAGTATCGGCAATCGGGACTTGCGTGCCGCCTGTGATGCAGAAACCCAGGGCGGCAGCTGTGGCTCCATTGGTGACCGTGACCAGCGTGCCTACTGTGATGCCATGAAAGGCGGCAGTTGCGGCAGCATCGATGACCGCGACCTGCGTGCCCAGTGTGATGCCATGAAACACTGATCCCGCTGTTTCGCCACCCGGAAAATAATTGAAACTCTCCTGACAGGCCACGGGTCCACAGACTGTCGACGCTGACAGCGTGTTACTTCCCCTTCAGGAGAATTCCCATGAGTGGCACTAAAGATAAAGTCAAAGGCATGGCCAACGAGGCCGTTGGCAACATCAAGCAAGGTGTTGGCAAGGTTACCGACAATGACCGGCTGCGCGCCGAAGGCGAGCTGCAGGAGCGCAAAGGCGAAGCCCAGCAGGTGGTCGGCAAGGTCAAGGATGCCGTGAAGAAGCCTTGAGCTCTGTGCGCGCGCTCAGAACGACGGCCATCCCAGGATGGCCGTTGTGCTATCTGCGCCAATCAATCGCAACTGTGAGGCGATCGTCGTTTAGACTTCAGCTCAGAACCTGTCCGACAAGTGTTTGAGGAGCCCCGCCATGACCCTCGAGCAGCGAAAGGAGACGCCATGATTTTCCCCGACCTGCGCGGCTTGCCGTTGCACCGCGTGCTGGTGCGCACCGTGAAGGAATTTCTCGATGACGAGATGTCCACTTATGCCTCGGCACTGGCCTACCAGATGCTGTTTTCGCTATTTCCCTTCCTGCTGTTCCTGATTGCCCTGATCGGTTTTCTGCACTTGCCGGACTTCTTCTCCTGGCTGCGCCTGCAGTCCGAGCTGGTCCTGCCCCCCCAGGCGCTGGAGCAGGTCAACCCGGTGATCGACCAATTGCAGCAATCCAAGGGCGGGCTGCTTTCGGTGGGTATCGTCATCGCCCTGTGGACCGCGTCTGCCGGCGTGCGGTTGATGATGAGCGCGATGAATGCGGCCTATGACGTGGTTGAAGGGCGCCCGCCGTGGAAGCGCATTCCGCTGTCGGTCATCTATACCGTCGGCATCGCCGGCATGCTCCTGGCTGCAGCGGCGCTGATGGTACTGGGGCCGCAGGTCATGGAGTGGATTGCCTCGCAAATCGGCATGCAGGAGTTCATCGTCACCCTGTGGACGGTGCTGCGCTGGCCGGCGATCATCATCCTGATGATGGTCGCGGTGGCGCTGATCTACTACGTCATGCCCGATGTGAAGCAGAAGTTTCGCTTCATCACCCCGGGTTCGGTGCTGGCAGTGGTGGTGTGGATCATTGCGTCGCTGGGCTTTGGTTACTACGTCAAGACCTTCGCTGACTACAACGCGATGTACGGCAGTATCGGCGCGATCATTGTCCTGCTGCTGTATTTTTACATTTCCGCTGCCGTGTTGCTGTTGGGCGCGGAGATGAATGCGGTGATCGAGCACATGTCCGAGGAAGGCAAGAACCCCGGTGAAAAAGACTTTGCGGGTGAGGGCCAGGGGCATGATAAAAAGCATGTTTCCGGGCTTGGCCGTGATCATTCGCTCGATCATGAGACCACGCCTGCCAGCGAACCCCTGAGTCGAAGCCAGCATGATTCATGACATTCTGAAAATGGGCGATGAGCGTTTACTGCGCATTGCCCCGCCCGTGCCGGCGCACATGATCGGCAGCGCCGAGCTTGAGCGGCTGATTGCCGACATGTTCGAAACCATGGCGCATGTCGGCGGTGTTGGCCTGGCAGCGCCGCAGATCGGCATCGACCTGCAACTGGTGATCTTTGGCTTTGAGCGCAGTGAGCGTTATCCGGATGCCGAGGCGGTGCCGCGCACCATTCTGCTCAATCCGCTGATCACGCCGTTGGGTAGCGAGGTCGAGGACGGTTGGGAAGGCTGCCTTTCGGTGCCGGGGCTGCGCGGTGTGGTGCCGCGCTTCCAGCGGATTCGCTACGAAGGCATCGATCCCCAGGGGCAGCCGATAATGCGCAATGCCGAGGGCTTTCATGCGCGGGTGGTGCAGCATGAGTGCGACCACCTGATCGGCCGCCTGTACCCCTCGCGTATCCACGACTTCAGCCGCTTTGGTTATACCGAAGTGCTGTTTCCCGGGCTGGACTCGGCCAGCGACGACTGAACCCGCACCATCGCCAGCAGTGGCTTGCTGCGTTGATAGCGGGCCAGGCGCTCGGCCAGCGGTGCGGGCAGGGCGTCGGTGCTGCTGAACCCCTGCCGGGCATAGAAATTCGCCAGTTGCGGATGGCAGAACAGCCAGACGCTCCCGTGCAATTCATCCAGCGCCGCCGCGATCAGTTGCCGGGCGACCTGTTGGCCGCGCCAGAGGGGCGCGACGAACAGCCCGGTCAGCCAGTGGCCGCCTGGCACTTCACTCAGGCACAAGGCGGCGACGATTTCGTCGGCCCTGGCGACCCAAAGCTGGCCCTGAGCGGCTGCGCGCATGGGCGAACCCTGGTTTCGGTAAAATTTGTTCAGCAAGGGCCGCTCAACGGCGAGCAACGGGCAATAGCGCAACAGGGTCACGGGTTTTATCTGGCAAGGGCTCTATACCGGGCTTTTACACCGGACAGCAAGCAGTGTCTAGGGCGTTGTGTCGGCGGTATTGTTGCACGGGCGGTAACAGTGATTGTCCGGCTTCGCGATTTAACCGGCTGAAGTACCTTGTAAACTAAGCACATCCCACACAGAAAGTTGCAGTGGGGTCGGTACTTCGTGTTATGTCCCACGACTTGATATAACAACTTCTCCGCGCCCGTTCTGGCAAATGAAGTCAATCGATTAGTTTGATTGCTTTGCAGGCCTATTATTATGAAACGTTTAATTGCACTTGCCCTGGTTGCTGTTTCTTCGTTCGCCATGGCCGATGAAATCAACACCGCAGCAGCCCAACCGGTGGTTGAGCAGTACGACTACAGCAACAACCTGGATATTGCCAAAGTTATCAGTTTGTCGACGATTCCCAATGTCTGCGAAGTGGTTCCGGCCACCATGACCTACGAAGACCATCAAGGTCAACGGCACACCATCGAGTACCGCGCCATGGGCGACGGCTGCAGCAACGGCTGAGACCGTTGGGCAGCTCTGGGTTGCGCACTGCAGGGCTTGAGCTAGGGTAAGAGGTGTTCAGAGTGGACAGCTTTTTCTATCTCACATGGAGTGAATGCAATGAACAGCCCGGAAAAAAACCTGCGTCACGGTCGTGTCATTTCACCGGCCAGCCGTGGCTCCAAGACTGTCGAACTGGGATTGCTCGGCAATTGGCAGGTCAATGAAATGGAAGGCGGCAAAAACTTCCCAAGCCTGGTGGCAGGCCCTGTGCCCACGCCGTTCCAGACGGACGTCGACAGTGTTGCCCCCCCCGCAGACGGATATATTCTAAGTGGTGGCAAACAGGACGCGCGTGACTGTGTCAACTTCACCAATGCGGAAATGTCCGCCAAACTTGGCTCACCCTTCAACTGGCCGTTGTTGAACGTCACACCCGGCCAGACGTTTCAGGTGAAGTGGGAGTATACGGCGGCGCACATCACCCGTGGTTACCGCTGGTTTATTACCAAAGATGGTTGGGATGCCAACAAGCGCATCAGCCGTGCCCAGCTCGAGACGGCGCCGTTCGCCGAAGACCTCTACCCCTACACGCCGTACTACAGCCACAAGGACAAGCTCAAGGCCAAGGTCGAGCACGAGGTCAAGCTGCCCGCCAACAAGCGCGGCCACCATGTGATCGTGCTGCTGTGGCTGGTCGCTGATACTGGCAACGCTTTCTACCAGGCCTTCGACGTCAACTTCCAGTAATTCGCCTCACTGGCTCTCGCGCGCCAGCAGCTCACGCTTGCGCTCCACGCCCCAACGGTAACCCGAGAGATTGCCGTCGCTGCGCACCACCCGATGACACGGGATGGCCACAGCCAGGGCGTTGGCAGCGCAGGCCTGGGCCACGGCACGCACCGCCCTGGGGGAGCCAATTTGCTGGGCGATCTCGGCATAGCTGGCAGTGCTGCCGGCCGGGATCGTCCGCAAGGCCTGCCAGACCCGCTCCTGGAAGGCGGTGCCGCGCAGGTCCAGTGGCAGGTCGAGGCCGATCCCCGGAGCCTCGATAAAGCCCACCACCCTGGCGACCAAAGTTTCGAAGCTGGCGTCGCCACCGATCAGGTTGGCCTTGGGGAATTTGTCCTGCAGGTCTTCCAGCAGCGTCTGCGGGTCGTCGCCCAGCAAGATCGCGCAAATCCCCCGAGCACTCTGCGCCACCAATATCGCCCCCAATGAACACTGGCCGAGGGCAAAGCGGATATCGGTATTGGCGCCGCCATCGCGATAGGCGCCCGGGGTCATGCCCAAGCGGGCGTTGCTTGATTCGTAGAAGCGGCTGTTGGAGTTGAATCCGGCCTCGTACAAGGCATGGGTGACACTGCTCGCATGCTGCAGCTGGGTACGCACTTTGCGCGCCCGGTGGGCCGTGGCATAGGCCTTGGGGGTGAGCCCGGTAACGGCCTTGAACACCCGATGAAAGTGGTACGGGCTCATCTGCAGCTGTTCGGCCAATTGGTTCAGGTTCGGCGCCGGCTCAGTGCTTTCAATCAAGGCGCAGGCGCGGGTGACCTGGGCCCGGTGCTGTTCGGCGACGTGGGTCTGGTCGGCACCACGGCGTTTGCTTGGCCGGTAGCCGGCGGCCTCGGCCTGCTCGGCAGTGTCGAAGAACTCGACGTTATCGATGAGCGGCAGGCGTGCGCTGCTGCTCGCGCGGCAGTACACGCCTGTGGTGCGCACGCCATAGACGAAGGCCTGGTCCGCAGCCGGGTCGCGGGCGAGGATGGCCTGCCAGCGTGGGTCGGACTCACTGATGCGGGGTTTGCCTGTTCTCATGACGAGGTGCTCCTGGCATTGATCGAGGGCTTCAGGCTACGGGGGCGGCCCAGCGAAAAAACTCCGAGTCTTGCGTTCAAACTCGTGTGGCCGGCACCCGCCACAGGTACCAGGCCGCCACGGTTCGGTAGGGGCTCCAGTGCTTGCCCAGCTCGATCATTTGCCGGCGTGTCGGTTGTCTTTCCAGGCCCTGCAGCCGGCGATAACCCTCGCGTACGCCAAAGTCGTCGGCCGGCAGGATATCCATGCGTTCCAGGGTATAGATCAGCAGCATCTCGACGGTCCAGCGGCCGACCCCGCGCAGGCTGACCAGGCGCTCGATCAGCGCTTCATCGTCCAGTGCCAGGGCGTCTTGATAGTCCGGTACCAACCCCTCGATCCGCGCCCGGGCGATGCCCTGGATGGTTGCCAGTTTGCTCGCCGAGAAGCCGCAAGCGCGCAACTGTTCCGGGGTGCTCGCCAGCACCTGCTCGGGGCTGGGAAACACGCTGCCTGGATAGAGCGCCAGTAAGCGTCCGAGGATGGCATCGCCAGCCTTGGCATGCAGTTGCTGGTAGGCGATGGCCCGTATCAAGGCTTGATAGGGGTCGCGGGTGGGTTTGGGTTGATGCAGGCAAGGGCCGACCGCCTCGATGTGCGCAGCCCAGTGTGGGTCCAGTGCGGCGAGGCAGGTTTGTGCCTGGGTATAGAACGCGTGCTTGCTCATCAGGCCTCCAGTGCCTTGCTCACTTGCTCCAGTGCCTGCTTGAGTTCGGCGCGGCTGGTAGCCGCCGACAGGCTGATGCGGATTGCCGCCAGATCCTGCTGTTTTACCGCGAACACCTCGCCTGGCACCACTGCTACGCCGTTGGCCCGGCAAGCCTGGGCCAGGCGTGCGGCGCTGAGCCCGGCCTTGACCCAGATGTGTGGCGAAGGCTGGCGGTGATTGATCAGGTGGTTGCCCAGAATTCTGCAGGCCAGGCGCCAGCGCTGGCGGACTTCTTCGCGTTGCCAGGCCAGGCGCCGCTGCGCGGTGCCGTCGGCGATCCAGCGACAGGCAATCTGCAGGTTCAGCGGCGACACTTGCCAGTGAGTGGCCTGGGCATGGGGGTCGATCTGTTCCAGCAAGGCCGGGTCGGCCACGATCCAGCCCAGGCGCAAGCCGGCGCCCACGGTTTTCGACAGGCTGCTGATCAATATGCCGCGCTGCCCGAGCAATGGCCACAGCGGCGGTTGGTCGCTCAGTGCGCCGTAGACATCGTCTTCGATTACCCGCAAGTCATGGCGTTCGACCACCTCGGCGATTGCCTGTTGGCGTGCGCGGCTCATGCACGCACCGGTAGGGTTGTGCAGGCTCGGGGTGAGCACCAGCACCCGGGCACCGGAGGCCCGGGCGACGCGATCGAGGTCATCCGGCGCTATGCCTTGCTCGTCCAAGGTGATGCCATGCAACGGCAGGCGCAGTTGCCGGCAGGCGGCCTTGATGCCGGGCGCGGTGAGGGCCTCGACCAGCACTGCTTCACCGGGCTGGCACAGCGACAGCAACACCGCGAACAAGCCCTGCTGGGCACCGCCGCAGAGCAGCAATTGCTGGTCGCTGAGCTGCAGGCCGCGGTTGCTCAGCCAGCAAGCGCCGTGCACACGACCGTGCAGCAAGGCTTCGGCACTCAGGTAGTGATCCAGGCACCCTGCCTGGCCGTCTTGGAGGAGGGCTTGCAGGGTGACTTCGCTGTCGCGGTTGGCCCGGTCGATCACCGGCACATTGGTCGACAGGTCGATCAGGCTTGATTGCACGTCGCGCTGTTTGAGACGAAACAGCGTGGCCTCCTTGCTGCCGGCCAGCACATAGGTGCCACGCCCGACTTCGCCCGAGACCAGGTGTCGCGCTGCCGCCTCGCGGTAGGCTTGCTGAGTGGTGCTGGGGTTGAGCCCCAGGTTCCAGGCCAGGCGGCGTTGTGGCGGCAAGCGTTCGCCGACTTTCAGCTCGCCACGCTCGATGGCAGCGGCAATGGCGTCGACCAGGGCCAGGTAGCGTGGCTGGGCATCGTCGGCGAGGGCAGGGGTCCACATTTATTGTTGGCCATGCAATATAAGAATGTACCCATACAATGCGCGGCGACTAGGATCGGGTCAAATCCACTCTTGCCGAGGTGCTCCATGTTCGATCTGCCTGCCCTGCGCGAAGCTGCCCGCCTGGTTCATGTCAGCGTACCCGCCACCCCACAGTATGCCTGGCCGCGCCTGGCCGAGCGGTTGGGCTGCGAGGTCTGGGTCAAGCATGAAAACCATGCCCCGACCGGCGCCTTCAAGGTGCGCGGCGGGTTGATGTATGTGCAGTGGCTGTTGGCGCAGAAACCGATGGCCCGTGGCCTGGTCACCGCGACCCGTGGCAACCATGGCCAGAGCATGGCCCTGGCAGCGCGCAATGCCGGACTGCCGATCATCATCGTGGTGCCTGAAGGCAACTCATTGGAGAAGAATGCGGCGATGCGCGCCCTGGGCGCCCAGTTGATCGAACACGGCGCCGATTTTGACCAGGCCCGCGAGGAGGCCGCACGCCTGGCCCGCTTGCACGATTACGAGAGCGTCCCGCCGTTTCACCCCGAGTTGATCCGCGGCGTTGCCACCTATGCCCTGGAACTGCTGGAGGCGGTGCACGCGCTTGATTGCGTCTATGTGCCGATCGGCATGGGCTCGGGCATCTGCGGCCTGATCCAGGCGCGCAACCTGCTTGGCCTGAATACCGAAATCGTCGGCGTAGTGTCCAGCGCCGCAGATGCTTTCGCCCAGAGCCTTGAACAGGACCGTATCGTCACCACCGCCACGGCCAATACCTTTGCCGATGGCATGGCGTGCCGCATGCCGTTGCCCGAAGCGTTCGAAATCATCCGCCAGCACGCCGCGCGCATCGTGCGGGTCAGCGACGAGGAAGTGGCCCAGGCCATGCGCATCTACCACGAAGACACCCACAACACCGCCGAAGGCGCGGGCGCCGCTGGGCTTGCCGCGTTGATCCAGGAGCGCGAGCGCCAGCAGGGGCGCAAGGTGGCGGTGATTCTCAGTGGGGCGAATATTGATCGGCAGCGGTATGCGCAGGTGTTGGCGGGGGATTGAAAAATCCTGAAAGGATCGGTTGATAAAAGTGCTATCTGAATTTGCTAGCATTTTTGCCGGCAACCGAGGATCTACGGCCATGAACACTATGAGCTACAAGGGCTACACCGCCCGAATCGAATACGACCCACGGGATGACACTTTCGTCGGTCGTGTCCTCGGCGTACGCGAAATCATAAGCTTCCACGCAAACGCCGTCCTGCCATTGCACGAGGCGTTTCACCTGGCGCTGGATGATTACCTGGCCGATTGCGACGAACGTGCAGCGCAAGCCTCAACGGGGGCAATTTCTTCCAATACAGCCGGATAAATAACCGTTCTAATAGCGCCTGCCTTCAACACGGGTTATGGAGCGTCGATGCCCTTTTCAAACGGATTTCTGCTGAGTTTGTCGCTGTGCCTGGATATCGGCATTGCCAATATCGCCATGATCACCCTGGCCATGCAGCGCGGATTCCTGCAGGGCTTGTGGTTGGGGCTGGGGACCTGTGTCGGGGATCTGCTGTATGCCATTGCCGCATTGGCCGGGATGACCGTGCTGCTGCAATTTGAAACGGTGCGCTGGGTGTTGTGGTTAGGCGGTTCGGTGTTGCTGGTGTGGTTTGCTATCAAGATGCTGCTGGCCGCGCTGCGTGGCAATGCCCACCTGGAAACCCGTGGCGAGGTGGTGATGGAGTCGGCCTGGCGCGAATTCAGCCGAGGCGTCTTTCTGGCCATGTCGTCGCCCAGCGCCATTCTCTGGTTTGCCGCGGTCGGTGGGGTGCTGATTTCCCGCTCCGGTGGCGGTAGCCTGCTTGAAGCCGGGCTGTTTCTCTCCGGTTTTTTTGCCGCCGGGCTGATCTGGTGCCTGTCGTTGTGCGGTATTGCCAGCCACGGCGGGCGGTTGTTGGGTGAGCGTCTGCTGACCTGGTCGTACCTGCTGTCGGCGGGCATCTTCTGTTATTTCGCCGGTTACGTGATTCTTTCCGGCTACCGTGAGTTCATTCTCGCCGTGCCTGCGGCCACGCCGGGTCTATAATGAACCGGGACACCGCTGCGCAGGTGCCGTCAGGCAGGAGGATCTTCGATGAAAGGTCTTGATGCAAAAAAGATGACGAAGAAAAAACCACTGAAAACCGCCAAAGAAAAACACGCCGCCAAACGCGCCAAGCGCTCCGGCGAGAGTTTTCTTCCGCAATAAGGCCAAGAGCTCCGCAAGGGGCTCTTTTCGTCAGGGCCCACTGGCATAGCCGTGGCCCGGGCTCCGGAGTTCGAACGCTACGGCAAAAACTTCAACCCCTACGACAGCAATAGCGTGATGCAAATATGACTTTTCCTGCAAAGCAAATGATCGAAACCTGCACCGATGCTCAACAACCGGCTTGGCTGGCGCTGCGTCAGGCATTGTGGCCCGACTGTCCGCTTGATGAGCATCGGCGCTCGTTGCAGGAAACCCTCGAGCAACCGCAACGGCTGATTGCCTTGCTGGCCCGTGATAGTGCGGGTCAGGCCCTGGGTTTTGCCGAGGCCTCGATCCGCAGTGACTACGTCAATGGCAGCAACAGCTCGCCGGTGGCTTTTCTCGAAGGCGTGTTCGTCGCGCCCCAGGCCCGTGGCCAGGGCGTCGCCGGGCAACTGATTGCGGCGCTCGAGCAGTGGGCCGTCCGCCAGGGCTGCAGCGAGCTGGCCTCGGACGCCGCCCTGGACAACCACAGCAGTCACGCCATGCATGAGGCCTTGGGCTTTCGTGAAACCGAGCGGGTGGTGTACTTCCTCAAGTCCTTGGCCAAGGGCTGATTTTTCCGGGCTGTCGATTTCAGTCACGGCCATTCGACCATCTGTGAACGCGCCGAGTTTTTCGGCGCCTTAACGCACAGAGGACATGACCATGACCCATACCGCCGAGCACGAAATCCGCCAACTCATCGAGCAATGGCTTCCCGCCGTACGTTCGCGCGATGTCGAGGCCATTACGGCCCCTTACGCCGAGAACATTCGCGCCTTCGATGCGATCCAGCACTTGCAGTTCCAGGGTAAAGCCGCCTATCGCGCCCACTGGCAGGCCTGCATGGATCACTGCCCCGGCGACATGGTCTTTGAAATCGAGCAATTGCAGATCCAGGCTACTCAGGATCTCGCCCTGGCCCACTGGCTCAACCGCTGCGGCCCGAACAAAGAGCAAAGCTGCTACATGCGCGCCACCGTCGGCTACCAGCGCATCGACGGGCAGTGGAAGGTGATTCACGAGCACTGGTCGGCGCCCTTCGACATGGAGTCCGGTGCCGCACTGTTCTCGCTCAAGCCTTGAGCTGAAAAGGCCGAGTGTTATGCCAAATCGCGCTTTTCAAGCAGGCGCGGTGTGCAGCCATAGTACGAATCTGCGCTGGAGATGACGATGAAATACCTATGCCTGGTCTACTGTGATGAGGGCCTGTTGCACAGCCTGCCCGACAGTCCCGCCGATGCCGAGTGCATGGCCTACGCCGAATCGATCCAGGGCAGTGGCCGAATGCTCGCTGCCGAGGCGCTCAAGCCGGTGCAGACTGCGACCACCGTGCGTGTGCGTGGGGGCCACATGAGCCTGACCGACGGCCCCTTTGCCGAGACCAAGGAGCAACTGGCCGGGTTCTACCTGGTCGATGCGCGGGACCTGAACGAAGCCTTGAACATCGCCAAGGGTATTCCCGCCGCGCGGGTTGGCAGTGTCGAGGTAAGGCCGATCCGTGAGTTGCAACCCTGACATTGAGGAGTGCCCTTTGATGAGCCATGCAGCAATGTGTTTCGGGCCCATGAAGAAATGGGCTTTCACCGTGGCTGGGGTGAATGCCTGGCAGATGTTCGACTGATGGCCGAGCTTGCCCAGGTACGGGCTGCACTGGAGGCGGTGTATCGCCAGGAGTCGCGGCGCATCCTGGCGACCCTGATTCGCCTGCTGGGTGACTTCGACCTTGCCGAAGAGGCCATGCACGAGGCTTTTTTTATCGCTGTAGAGCGCTGGCAGCGCGACGGTGTTCCGGCCAGCCCTCGGGCCTGGCTGGTCTCCACCGGTCGTTTCAAGGCCATCGATAGCCTGCGCCGACGCGCACGTTTCGACCGCTCCCAGGCGCAGTTGATCCAGGCGCTGGAGTCGCTCGAGGAGGTCGAGGTGATCGATCAGGAGCTCGAAGATGACCGCTTGCGTCTGATCTTCACCTGCTGTCACCCGGCGCTGGCCGCCGATGCCCAGGTGCCGCTGACCTTGCGCGAAGTCTGTGACCTGACCACCGAAGAAATCGCCCGCGCGTTCTTGCACAGCCCGGCGACCATCGCCCAGCGTATCGTGAGGGCCAAGGCCAAGATCCGTGAGGCGCGGATTCCTTATCAGGTGCCGTCACTGGCCGAGTTGCCGGAGCGACTTGATAGCGTGCTGCGAGTGATCTACCTGGTGTTCAACGAAGGTTACTCGGCCTCATCGGGTGAGAGCCTGATGCGCCATGACCTGAGCGACGAAGCGATCCGCCTGGGGCGTTTGCTCCAGCAATTGCTGCCTGATCCTGAGGTGCTCGGGCTGTTGGCCTTGATGCTTTTGCAAGCCTCGCGGCAACAGGCGCGCAGCAATGCCCAGGGTGAACTGGTGCTGCTCGATGAGCAGGACAGAAGCTTGTGGAACCGCGAACTGATTGCCGAAGGCTGCCAACTGGTGCAACAGGCTTTGCGCAGTCAGCGCTTCGGTGTTTATAGCTTGCAGGCAGCGATTGCGGCAGTGCATGCGGAAGCGGCCAGTGCCCAGGCAACCGACTGGGAAGAGATCGTTGGCTTGTACGATGTACTGCTGCAGCGCTGGCCATCGCCGGTGGTCGAACTCAATCGCGCAGCGGCCCTGGCCCGGCGCGATGGCGCCGAGGTGGGGTTGGCGGCGGTGGAGGTGATTCTGGCCCGCGGCCAGTTGCGCGACTATCACCTGGCCCATTCGGCCCGGGCTGAACTGTGCCGCCAGCTAGGCCATGTGGATCAAGCCCGGGAGGCCTATCGCAGTGCCCTCGAGCTGACGTGCCAGGGCCCTGAGCGGCGCTTTATCGAGCGCCGCCTGAGTGAGTTGTGAGATTTAACCGATAGTGATCGGTGGCGGACTGACCAATTCGACGGTCTGCTGCTTGCGCGGAGCGAGGATCTCGGCCTCGCCATCGACTACCAATTCGTCGTTCTGGTTGAACACGCGGGTGGCGATACGCACCTTGAATTTTGGCAGTTTCTCGAGGATCTCCAGGCGCACGGTCAGCGTGTCGCCGAATTTCACCGGCTTCTGGAAACTCATGGTCTGGCCCAGGTAGATGGTGCCAGGGCCAGGCAGCTCGCAAGCCACTGCGGCGCTGATCAGCGCGCCGCTGAACATGCCGTGGGCGATACGCTCTTTGAACATGCTCTTGGCGGCGAACTCGGCATCCAGGTGCACCGGGTTGTGGTCACCGGACATCGCCGCGAACAGCTGGATGTCACGTTCTTCGACGGTCTTGCTGAAGCTGGCGGTCTGGCCGACTTCGAGGGCTTCGTACGGGGTGTTGGTGACCTGGGTCATCGCTTGGCCTTCCTTCTGTCGTGAGGGGCGGCCGGTCATTCGCTGCGGGCAGGGCGGCCAATGGCCAGGGCCTGCTCCAGCCAGTCGATGATGGCGGCCGTGACCTCGTCACGGTTGGTTTCGTTGAGCAGCTCATGCCGCGCCTGGGGATAGAGCTGCAACTGCACATGCTGGTTGCCGGCCAGGCGCAAGGCACCGGCCAGATCCTTGAGACGCTTGCCGGTACTCACCGGATCACATTCGCCGCCCATGACCAGGATTGGCAGGTTCGGATCGATCTGTGCCAGGTTGCGTGGCTGGCTGATTTGCTCCAGGCCCATCAGCAGATCGATCCACAGCCGATTGCTGCAGCGAAAGCCGCACAAGGGGTCGTTGGCATACTTGTCGACCTCGGCACTGTCGCGGCTGAGCCAGTCGAAGGCCGTGCGGTTGGGCTTGAAGGCCTTGTTGAACGAGCCGAAGGACAGCCACTCGATCAGTGCGCTGTGCCCAAGCGGCCCCTGGCGCCAGGCTTCGAAGCGTGCAATCAGGCAGGCCGCGCGGTAGAGCGCTGGCGGCTGGAAGTTCGAACCGCTGAGAATTGCCCCCTGCAAGCTGGCGCCATGGTGCATGAGGTAGGCCTGGGCGATGTAGCTGCCCATACTGTGGCCAAACAGGAACACCGGCGTGCCGGGAAATTGCTGGCCGATGTGCTGGCTGAGCAGGCCCAGGTCATTGACCACGCTGTTCCAGCCATTGTGGCGGGCGAACAGGCCTAAAGTGCCAAGTTCTGCGGTGCGCCCATGGCCACGCTGATCGTGAGCGAGCAGGGCGTAGCCGGCATTGCTCAGGGCTTCGCCCAGGCGCTGGTAACGCCCGGCATGCTCGGCCATGCCGTGGGCCAACAGCACCACCGCCTTGATCGGCGTGGCGGGCAGCCACTGGTAAACATAGAGGCTGCAATGGTCGCTGGCCGCAAGCCAGAACGCGTCGTGGTGCATGGCGGGTCCTTGTGCACGCAAGTCGGTGGGTCAGCACAGTGTATAACCCAGGTAGGCAATCGCAGGGTCATCAGCAACAAGATTCACAATGCAAATGACAACGCTTGGCGTATTTGCCACCTGCCACAGACCTGCTAACGTCGGCACAGCACCTTCTTCGCCAAGTAGGCAGGGGGGCCGGAACGGCTCAGGTATGAGGACAATAATTGATGCAAGCTGATTTCTGGAATGACAAGCGCCCAGCAGGCGTTCCTTCGCAAATTGACATAAATGCTTACAAGTCAGTGGTCGAAGTGTTCGAACGCTCCTGCAAGAAGTTTGCTGACCGCCCGGCGTTCAGCAACCTCGGGGTGACCCTGAGCTACGCCGAACTTGAACGCTACTCGGCGGCCTTTGCCGCTTACCTGCAGCAGCACACCGACCTGGTGCCGGGCGATCGCATCGCGGTACAGATGCCCAACGTGCTGCAGTACCCCATCGCCGTCTTCGGTGCCTTGCGCGCCGGGCTGATCGTGGTCAACACCAACCCGTTGTACACCGCCCGCGAGATGCGCCATCAGTTCAAGGATTCAGGTGCCCGTGCACTGGTGTACCTGAACATGTTCGGCAAGCTGGTGCAGGAAGTGCTTCCCGATACCGGCATCGAGTTCCTCATCGAAGCGAAGATGGGCGACATGCTGCCGGCGGCCAAGGGCTGGCTGGTCAATACCATCGTCAGCAAGGTCAAGAAGATGGTCCCGGATTACCGCCTGCCGCAGGCGGTGCCGTTCAAGCGCGCATTGGCCCAGGGCCGTGGCCAGTCCCTGAAGCCGGTATCGCTGAGCCTCGACGATATCGCCGTGCTGCAGTACACCGGCGGCACCACGGGCCTGGCCAAGGGCGCGATGCTGACCCATGGCAACCTGGTGGCGAACATGCTCCAGGTCCTGGCGTGTTTCTCCCAGCACGGGCCTGATGGCCAGCGTTTGATCAAGGAAGGGCAGGAGGTGATGATCGCACCGCTGCCGCTCTACCATATCTATGCCTTCACCGCGAATTGCATGTGCATGATGGTCACCGGCAACCACAATGTGCTGATCACTAACCCGCGGGACATCCCCGGCTTCATCAAGGAGCTGAAGAAGTGGAAGTTCTCCGGGCTGCTGGGGCTCAACACCCTGTTCGTGGCGCTGATGAACCACCCCGACTTCAAGGACCTCGACTTCTCGTCGTTGAAGGTCACCAACTCCGGTGGCACCGCACTGGTGTCCGCCACTGCCGAGCGCTGGGAAAGCATGACGGGCTGTCGCATCGTCGAGGGCTACGGGCTGACCGAAACCTCGCCGGTGGCCAGTACCAATCCCTATGGTCGGCTGGCGCGCCTGGGGACCGTGGGCATTCCAGTGCCGGGCACGGCGTTCAAGGTCATCGACGATGCCGGGGTCGAGCAACCCTTTGGCGAGCGCGGCGAATTGTGCATCAAGGGCCCGCAAGTCATGAAGGGTTACTGGCAGCACCCCGAGGCGACGGCCGAGGCCCTGGACAACGAGGGCTGGTTCAAGACCGGCGACATTGCGGTGATCGACCCGGACGGCTTTACCCGCATCGTCGATCGCAAAAAGGACATGATCATTGTCTCGGGCTTCAACGTATACCCGAACGAGATCGAAGAGGTGGTGATGAGCCATCCGCAGGTGGCCAGTTGCGCGGTGATCGGCATCCCGGACGAACGTTCGGGTGAGGCGGTGAAGCTGTTTGTGGTGGCGCGTGAAGGTGGGGTCAGCATTGAAGAGCTCAAGGCGTACTGCAAGGCCAACTTCACTGGCTACAAGGTGCCCAAGCACATCGTACTGCGCGAATCGTTGCCGATGACGGCGGTGGGCAAGATTTTGCGTCGTGAGTTGCGGGATATCGCCTGACAGTGGCTATAAACTACAAGCCGCCCGCACGCGTTCAGCTTGCGGCTTGTAGCTTAAAACTAGAGGTTTAGGTTTTTTACTCTAAAAATGACTACGTGACTATCAAGAGTCGTTTCTATGACTGTTTAGGCTGTTTTAGCTCTAGGCGGGCCTTGGCAAAGCTGCTACTCTCGGCCCGCTTCTGGTTATCTGGTTTGCAATAAACCGTAATCTTATATCAATAATAATCGCATCGACTGCGGTGAAGAATTCGCTGTTGCTGGAGGAGAGGGCTTCCATGATCGAAAATTTTTGGAAGGATAAGTACCCAGCCGGGATTGCCTCGCAAATCAATCCTGATGAGTATCCGAATATTCAAGCGGTACTGAAGCAGTCTTGCCAACGCTTTGCCGATAAACCGGCCTTTAGCAACCTGGGCAAAACCATTACATACGGCGAGTTGTATGAGTTGTCAGGGGCCTTTGCCGCCTACCTGCAACAGCATACCGACCTGCAGCCGGGTGATCGTATTGCCGTGCAACTGCCCAACGTCCTGCAGTACCCGGTCGCCGTGTTCGGCGCCCTGCGTGCGGGCCTGATCGTGGTCAACACCAACCCGTTGTACACCACGCGGGAATTGGAACACCAGTTCAATGACTCCGGCGCCAAGGCGCTGGTGTGCCTGGCGAACATGGCGCATCTGGCCGAGAAGGTGGTGCCCAAGACCCAGGTCAAACACGTTATTGTCACCGAAGTGGCCGACCTGTTGCCACCGGTTAAACGCCTGTTGATCAACAGCGTGATCAAGTACGTGAAGAAAATGGTTCCGGCCTATCACTTGCCCAAGGCAGTGAAGTTCAATGATGCATTGAGCAAAGGCCGTGGCAAGCAAGTCACCGAAGCCAATCCGCACAGCAATGATGTAGCCGTGTTGCAGTACACCGGCGGCACCACCGGCGTGGCCAAGGGTGCAATGCTGACCCACCGCAACCTGGTGGCCAACATGCTGCAGTGCCGCGCGCTGATGGGCTCTGACCTCCACGAAGGTTGCGAGGTCCTGATCACGCCATTGCCGCTTTATCACATCTACGCCTTCACCTTTCATTGCATGGCGATGATGCTGATCGGCAGCCACAACATCCTGATCAGCAACCCGCGCGACTTGCCAGCGATGGTCAAGGAACTGGGCAAGTGGAAGTTCAGCGGTTTTGTCGGCTTGAATACCTTGTTCGTTGCCCTGTGCAACAACGAGAACTTCCGCAAGTTGGACTTCTCCGGCCTCAAGCTCACCCTGTCCGGTGGCATGGCGCTGCAGATGAGTGTTGCCGAGCGCTGGAAGGCGGTAACCGGTTGCGCCATCTGCGAAGGTTACGGTATGACCGAAACCAGTCCGGTAGCGGCGGTCAACCCGGCCGAACGCAACCAGATCGGCACCATCGGTATTCCGCTGCCTTCGACCCTGTGCAAGATCATCGATGACGCGGGCCAGGAGCTGGCGCTGGGTGAAATCGGCGAGCTGTGCATAAAGGGGCCGCAGGTGATGAAGGGATACTGGCAGCGCGAGGATGCCACCAACGAGATTCTCGACAGCGAGGGCTGGTTGAAGACCGGTGACATTGCCCTGATCCAGCCAGACGGCTATATGCGTATCGTCGATCGCAAGAAAGACATGATCTTGGTCTCCGGTTTCAACGTCTATCCGAACGAACTCGAGGATGTGCTGGCCGCCTTGCCGGGTGTGCTGCAATGTGCGGCCATCGGTGTGCCGGACGAGAAGTCGGGTGAAGTGATCAAGATCTTCATCGTGGTCAAGCCGGGCATGACCCTGACCAAGGAGCAGGTGATGGAGCACATGCGTGCCAATGTCACCGGTTACAAGGTGCCGCGTTTCATCGAGTTCCGCGATGCGCTGCCGACCACCAACGTCGGCAAGATCCTGCGCCGTGAATTGCGTGATGAAGAACTGAAAAAGCTGGGCCTGAAGAAGATCGCTTAAGGCTCTGATCGCGGGGCAAGCCCGCTCCTACAGATACTGTAGGAGCGGGCTTGCCCCGCGATGCTTTCAACGCTTCAACGCAATTTTTCGAGCATCTGGTAATACCACATCCCCGCCGCCAGCAACGGATTGCCCAGCATATCGCCCATGGGCACTTTGATGTGTTTGCAACCGGCAAAGGTATCGAACTTCTCCAGCGTCCCGGTCAGCGCCTCGGCCATGATTTCGCCCATGATGTGGCTGGTGGCAATGCCGTGCCCGGAGTACCCCTGGCAGTACCAGACATTATCCGACAGCTTGCCCAGCTGCGGGATGCGGTTGACCACGATCCCCATCGCACAACTCCATTGGAATTCGATCGGCACGCCTTTGAGCGCCGGAAAGGTGCGCTCGATGCACGGCCGCAGTTCGCCAGCGATATCCCGCGAATCGCGCCCGGAGTAATTGGCGCCACCGCCAAACAGCAGGCGGCCATCGGCGGTTAGCCGGTAATAGTCGAGGACGAAACGGCAGTCATATACCGCAAGGTCCTGGGGGTTGATCTGCGCGGCCAGCTCACCCAGCGGTGCGGTGGTGACGATGCCGCCCATGGCCGGGAAGATCTTGCCCTTGAGCTGGCGCTGTTCCAGTTTGTGATAGACGTCGCCGGCCAGCAGGATCTGCTTGGCTTCGACCCGCCCGTGGGCAGTCACCAGCGCCGGCTGGTCGCCATGAACGATCTCCAGTACCTCGGAGTTTTCAAAGATCAGTGCGCCCAGGCTGTGCGCGGCGCGAGCTTCGCCCAGGCACAGGTTGAGCGGGTGCAGGTGCAGGTTGCGGCGGTTCTTCAGCGCGCCCAGGTACAACGGGCTTTGCAGGTGTTCGCCCATGGCATTGCGGTCGAGCAGCTCGACCTGGTCAGCCATGCCGCGGCGCTCGGCCTCGGCGGCAAAGGCACGCAGTTCGCCCATGTGCGACGCTTTCATTGCGGCGTGCAGGTGGCCGCGCTTGAGGTCGCAGTCGATGCCGTAGCGCGCAACCCTTTGCTCGATGATCTGGTGGCCGCGCCAGCGCAGGTGCCAGATGAAGTCGTCGACGTCATCGCCGAGCTTGTCGCGCATCTGCTTGCGCATTGCTTCATCGCCCGAGAGGCTGCCGGTGACCTGGCCGCCGTTGCGGCCGCTGGCGCCCCAGCCGATGCGGTTGGTTTCGACGATGGCGACCTTAAGGCCGCGCTCGGCCAGCTCCACCGCGCTGGCGACACCGGTGAAGCCGCCGCCGATGATTGCCACATCGACCTTCACCGTGCCCTTGAGGGTCGGGTACTGGGTGGCGTCGTTGAGGCTGGCGGTGTAGTAGGAGGCGCTGCGCTGGGCAGGGCCGGTGTTTACGGCTGCATTCATGACAAAATCCTTGGCGCAAAAATAAAGTGTCAGGCCTGGGTCAGGTACCAGCGCCAGTCCTGTTCGCCGACTTCGGCCATGAACTGGCGGTATTCGGCACGCTTGATCGCCAGGTAGACACCGAGGAACTCAGCGCCCAACGCCTCGCGGGCCCAGCTCGAACGCTCCAGCGCGGTCAGCGACGTCAGCCAGTCGGTGGGCAGCAATTGGGTGGCCTGGGCGTAGCCATTGCCCTGGACCGGTGCCCCGGGGTCGAGCTGTTGGCGGATGCCGTGATGCAGGCTGGCAAGAATCGCCGCCGCCGCCAGGTAAGGGTTGGCGTCGGCGCCGCAAATGCGGTGTTCGATGTGCCGGCTGTTGGCCGGGCCGCCCGGCACGCGCAGGCTGACGGTTCGGTTGTCGACGCCCCAGGTTGGCGCCAGGGGCGCATAGCTGTTGGCCTGGAAGCGTCGATAGGAGTTGGCGTTGGGACAGAACAGCAGCAGCGAATCGAGCAGCAGTGTGAGCATGCCGGCCACCGACTGGCGCAGCAGCGGCGTGCCGGCCTTGTCATCGCTGGCGTAGAGGTTGTTGCCGTGGGCATCGGCGAGGCTCACGTGCATGTGCATGCCGGTGCCGGCCAGGTGATCGAACGGCTTGGCCATGAAGCAGGCTTGCATCCCGTGCTTGTGCGCCACGCCCTTGACCAGGCGTTTGTAGCGCACCGCCTGGTCCATGGCCAGCAACGCGTCACCATGCTCCAGGGTGATTTCCACCTGGCCTGGCGCGTACTCGGAAATCGCCGTGCGCGCCGGGATGCCCTGGGCTTTGCAGGCGGCATAGAGGTCGGCGAGGAACGGTTCGATCTGTTCCAGCTCGCGCAGGCCGTAGACCTGGGTGCTGCGTGGCCGGCCGCCGTCGCTGTCGAGCGCAGGTTGCGGCCGGCCATGGCTGTCGCGCCGCTGGTCGAGCAGGTAGAACTCCAGCTCGCAGGCCATCACCGGGTAGTAGCCGTCGGCCTTGAGCGCATCGATGACCTTGACCAGCAGGTGCCGAGGGTCGGCGATGCTTGCCGGCATGCCTTCGCTGGGGTGCATGCTGACCTGCAGCGCCGCCGTGGGTATCTGCCGCCACGGCAGGCGCACCAGGCTGTTTGCCAGGGGATAGGCGCGGCAATCGATATCGCCGACATCCCAGACCAGCCCGGAGTTTTCCACATCGTCGCCGTTCAGGGTCAGGCCGAGGATGGTACTGGGCAGCGGCCGGCCGCTTTCGTAGACCGCCAGCAGCTCTTCGCGGTGCAGCAGCTTGCCGCGGGGCACGCCGTTGGCGTCGAGAATGAACAGCTCGATCATCTCGATATCGGGGTTTTCGGCCAGGAACGTTCGGGCCTGCTCGATGGGGGCAAATTGCATGGTGCTCTCGCTCGCGCCCTCAGGCGCACAGGACTGCCTTGCCAGTCAGGCGGCAGTCATCGACAAGGAAACTCGGCCAGCAGTGGGCCGTACGGTTCAGTGCGCAGCGAGGCGGGCGTCCGGTGGGCGGGCATGGCGGCAGTGCCACAAGGCCCAGAAGGCGAGGATGACATGCACCAGCGGATTCTCCCCGCAGCGTGCCCGCACCTTCGGGAGCGAAGGGCGCGGCAACGGTCGGGGCAAGCCGGGAGACGAGGTCATGCCCGGATACTCCCATGCCGGCTAAGGTTGATTAAATCAGCCTTTGGGTAACCTCAGATACGTCTTGGCTAAACAATCGTCTGTCAGCCCGCAACCGTGCCGAGCGTCGGCAAATCTGCGACAATCGCAGCCCTTGAAATGCCGATCATGCAAAAGCAGGCTCACCTGCACGACTAAAAAGCCCCCATGACTGACCACGCGATTGATCAACTGCTGAAAAACCTCGACCACGCCATGATTGCCGAGCGTCACCGCTTGCGCCGGCAGTTGCACGAGCTGCGCAAGCGCCCGGACGAAGCCAAGCTTGCGCAATGGGTCGACAAGGTTCAGGCCTCCTGCGCCCAGGTCACTGCGCGCAAGGCCAGTGTGCCGAGCATCCGTTACGACGACAGCCTGCCGATTGCGGCCAAGCGTGACGAGATCAAGAAGGTGTTGGCCGAACACCAGGTGCTGATCATTGCCGGCGAAACCGGTTCGGGCAAAACCACCCAGTTGCCGAAGATCTGCCTGGAACTGGGCCGCGGCCAGCATGGCCTGATTGCCCATACCCAGCCACGGCGGATTGCCGCGCGCAGCGTTGCCACCCGGGTCGCCGAAGAACTGGGCACGCCACTGGGGGCGCTGGTGGGGTATCAGGTGCGCTTTGAAGACCAGAGCGACGCCAACACCCTGGTCAAGTTGATGACCGACGGCATCCTGCTGGCCGAAACCCAGCATGACCGCTTTCTTGAGCGCTACGACACCATCATTGTCGACGAAGCCCATGAGCGCAGCCTGAACATCGACTTTCTGCTCGGCTACCTCAAGACCCTGCTGCCACGCCGTCCGGACCTCAAGGTCATCATCACCTCCGCGACCATCGATCTGGAGCGCTTCTCCAAGCACTTCAACGATGCGCCGATCATCGAAGTGTCGGGCCGTACTTACCCGGTAGAAACCTGGTACCGGCCCGTGACCCGCGAGCAGGACGAGGAGGGCAACCGAGTCGAGGAAGACCTCACCATTGACCAGGCGATCCTTGCCACCCTCGATGAGATCACCGCTCACGAGCGCAGCCTGGGCAAAGGCCCGGGCGATGTGTTGGTGTTCCTGCCGGGCGAGCGTGAAATCCGCGACGCCGCCGAGATGCTGCGCAAGGCCCAACTGCGCCACACCGAAATCCTGCCGTTGTACGCACGCCTGTCGCCGGCCGAACAGCAGAAGATCTTCCAGTCCCATCCAGGGCGGCGCGTGGTGCTGGCCACCAACGTCGCGGAAACCTCGCTGACAGTGCCGGGCATTCGCTATGTGATCGACAGCGGCACCGCGCGCATCAGCCGCTACAGCTACCGGGCCAAAGTCCAGCGCCTGCCGATCGAAGCGGTATCCCAGGCCAGCGCCAACCAGCGCAAAGGCCGCTGCGGCCGGGTCGAACCGGGCATCTGCATACGCCTGTACAGTGAGGAAGACTTCAACGGCCGGCCAGCCTTTACCGACCCGGAAATCCTGCGTACCAACCTTGCGGCAGTCATCCTGCAGATGCTGCACTTGCGCCTGGGCGAGATCGACGCGTTCCCGTTCATCGAGCCGCCGGATGGCAAGGCCATCAGTGACGGTTTCAACCTGTTGCAGGAGCTTTCGGCGGTCAACCGCGAGAACCAGCTGACGCCCCTGGGCCGGCAACTGGCGCGTCTGCCGGTGGATCCACGGCTGGGCCGCATGCTGCTCGAAGGCGCCAAGCAGGGCAGCCTCAATGAGCTGTTGATCGTTGCCAGTGCGCTGTCGGTGCAAGACCCGCGCGAGCGGCCGCCGGAGCGTCAGCAAGCGGCGGACCAGGCCCATGCCCAATGGAAGGACCCCGACTCCGACTTCGCCGCGCTGGTCAGCTTGTGGCGCGGGTTTGAAGAACAACGCCAGGCCCTGACCGCCAGCCCGTTGCGCAACTGGTGCCGGAAGAACTTCCTCAACTACCTGCGCCTGCGTGAATGGCGCGATGCGCACCGGCAACTGAGCCTGATCTGTCGTGATCTGCAACTGAGCATCAACAAGGAACCGGCCGACTATCCGCGCCTGCACAAGGCGATTCTGTCCGGCCTGCTCAGCCAGATCGGCCAGAAGACCGAAGACGGTGACTATCTCGGCGCCCGCCAGCGGCGTTTCTGGGTGCACCCCTCGTCCGGCCTGGGCAAGAAACGTCCGCAGTGGCTGATGACCGCTGAACTTGTGGAAACCACCAAGCTCTATGCGCGCATGGTGGCCAAGATCGATTCCGACTGGATCGAACCGCTGGCCGGGCACCTGATCAAGAAGAACCACTTCGAACCGCACTGGGAGAAAAAGCGCGGCCAGGTGGTGGCCTTCGAGCAGGTCACCCTCTATGGCCTGATCGTGGTCGGTCGGCGGCCGGTGCATTACGGCCCGGTCGACCCGGTGATGTCCCGCGAGCTGTTTATCCGCGAGGCCCTGGTCGGTGGCGAAATCCAGTCCAAGGCCAAATGCCTGACAGCCAACCGGCGTTTGCTGGAGCAGCTCGACGAGCTGGAAGCCAAGGCCCGCCGGCGCGACATCCTCGCCGATGAAGAAACCCTGTACGGCTTCTACGAGGCGCGCCTGCCGGCCGAGATTCACCAGACCGCAACCTTCGACAGCTGGTACCGGGTCCACAGCCAGAAAGACCCGCAGTTGCTGATCATGCGCGAGGAAGACGTGCTGGCCCGCGAGGCCAGTGAAGTCACCGCTGCGCAGTACCCGGACACCCTGCGCCTGGGCGACTTGAGCCTGGCCCTGAGTTATCACTTCGAGCCTAACCATCCACGCGATGGCGTGACCGTGCGGGTGCCGGCGCCGCTGTTGCCGAGCCTGCCGGGCGAGCGCCTGGAGTGGCTGGTGCCGGGCCTGCTGGAAGCCAAGTGCATTGCCCTGGTACGCAACCTGCCCAAGGCGTTGCGCAAGAACTTCGTGCCGGTGCCGGACTTCGTCAAGGCCGCGCTGCAACGCATAAGCTTCGGCGAGGGCTCGTTGCCTCAGGCGCTGGGCCGCGAGCTGCTGCGCATGACCGGTGCGCGGGTCAGCGATGAAGCCTGGGCCGAAGCCGCGGCCCAGGTCGACAGCCACCTGAAAATGAATCTGGAAGTGGTCGATGGCCAAGGCAAGTTCCTTGGCGAAGGCCGCGACCTGGTCGAGCTGACCGCACGCTTTGCCGCTGCCAGCCAGGCCGCTCTGGCGGTACCGCAGACCGCGCAAAGCCAGCAGCCGGTGCAGGCCAAGGCCTTCACCCAGGTGGCAGAAACCGCTCAGCAGAAGTTTGCCGGGCTGTCGATGACGGTCTATCCAGCGTTAGTAGAAGAAAACGGTACGGTCAAGGAAGGGCGTTTCTCGACCCAGGCCGAAGCCGAATTCCAGCATCGCCGCGCCTTGCAGCGCTTACTGCTGCAGCAACTGGCCGAGCCGGCCAAGTTCCTGCGTGGCAAGCTGCCAGGCTTGACCGAGTTGGGTTTGCTCTACCGTGAGCTGGGCCGGGTCGAGGCGCTGGTCGAAGACATTCTGCTGGCCAGCCTCGACAGCTGCATCCTTGAAGGTGAAACCACCCTGCCACGCGATGGCGCCGGTCTGGCCTCGCTGGCCGAGCGCAAGCGCGGGAGCTGGGCCGAACACGCCGAGCGCCTGGCACGCCTGACCCTGGAGATCCTCAAGCTCTGGCACGGCCTGCAAAAGCGCTTCAAGGGCAAGATCGACCTGGCCCAGGCTGTGGCCCTCAACGACATCAAGCAGCAATTGGGCAACCTGGTTTACCCGGGTTTTGTGCGCGAAACCCCGGGGCTGTGGCTCAAGGAACTGCCGCGCTACCTCAAGGCCATCGAGCTGCGCCTGGAGAAACTCGGCGCACAGGTACAGAAGGACCGGGTCTGGAGCGGTGAGCTGAGCAACCTCTGGAGCCAGTACCAGACCCGCCTCGACAAGCACGCCCAGGAAGGCAAGCGCGACGAGCAACTGCAGTTGTACCGCTGGTGGCTGGAGGAATACCGGGTGTCGTTGTTCGCCCAGCAGTTGGGTACCAAGGTGCCGGTTTCCGACAAGCGACTGAGCAAGCAGTGGAGCCAGGTGGAAGCCTAAACCTCTGTAGTTGTGGCACACTTAGCCGATATACGCCGCGCCCCCCGGATTATCCTGCCGGGTGGCGCGGCTCACCCATGCAGCACTGCGCAGCGGCCCTGTGATACAGGCTCATTGCCAGTCAAAGTTGGTACTTTGGTGCCAACTAAAAACCGACCGAACAGGCCGTTGCCGGGCTGGCAATGGCCCCGAACAGAGGAACGACCGTGCATAACGTCGTCATCAGCGGCACCGGCCTGTACACCCCGGCCAACAGCATTTCCAACGAAGAGCTGGTGGAGTCCTTCAACGCCTACGTGCAACAGTTCAACCGCGACAACGCCGCCGCCATCGAGCGCAGTGAGGTCCAGGCTCTGGCCGAGTCCAGCGCCGCCTTCATCGAAAAGGCCTCGGGCATCAAAAGCCGTTTCGTCATGGACAAGGCCGGTATCCTCGACCCGCAGCGCATGAAGCCGCGCTTGCCAGAACGCAGCAACGACGAGCCGTCGATCCTCTGCCAGATGGCCGTGGCTGCCGCCGAGCAGGCCCTGCAACGCGCCGGCCGCACTGCCGCCGACGTCGATGCGGTGATCGTCGCCTGCTCCAACCTGCAGCGCCCGTATCCGGCCATTGCCATCGAAGTGCAACAGGCCCTGGGCATCAACGGTTTCGGCTTTGACATGAACGTGGCCTGCTCGTCGGCGACCTTCGGCATCCAGACGGCCTGCAACAGCGTGCAACTGGGCCAGGCCCGTGCGGTACTGGTGATCAGCCCGGAGATCTGCACCGGCCACCTGAACTTCCGCGACCGCGACAGCCACTTCATCTTCGGTGATGCGGCCACTGCCGTGCTGGTGGAGCGCGCTGATCTGGCCACCTCCAAACACCAGTTCGACATTGTCAGCACCAAGCTGCTGACCCAGTTCTCGAACAACATCCGCAACAACTTCGGCTTCCTCAACCGGGCGGGCGAAGAGGGCGTTGACGCTGCCGACAAGCTGTTCGTCCAGGAAGGCCGCAAGGTGTTCCGCGAGGTTTGCCCGATGGTTGCCGAACTGATCGGCCAGCACCTGAGTGAAAACAACCTCAACGTCAGCGACGTCAAGCGCTTCTGGCTGCACCAGGCCAACCTGAGCATGAACCACCTGATCGTCAAGAAGCTGCTCGGTCGCGATGCCCTGGAAGAAGAAGCCCCGGTGATTCTCGACAGCTACGCCAACACCAGTTCGGCCGGCTCGGTAATCGCCCTGCACAAGCATCAGGATGACCTGCCACAGGGCGCCCTGGGTGTGCTCAGTTCGTTCGGCGCCGGCTACTCGATCGGTAGCGTGATCTTGCGCAAACGCTGAGCTGCTGCTGTTGGCGAAGCGTCCCAGCGTGCTTGGGCGCTTCGCTGATGGTGTTGGCTGTAACAAATCCGCCCAATCGGACTCTACCCGCAGAACGATGGATGGAAGGCGATGACTGGCGAACAACAAACCCGCTTGCTGGAGCGGCTGCTCAAGGGTGAGCAACAGGCGTTCAAGGAACTGGTCGACACCTACCAAGGCGCCATGCGTGCAGTTGCCTATGCGATTGTCGGCAGCCGGCATGCCGATGAAGCGGTACAGGATGCCTGGCTGGCGGTGGTACGTAACCTGAAGGGCTTCGAGCAGCGCTCGAGCCTCAAGACCTGGTTGCTGACCATTACCGCCAATGCCGCCAAGACCCGTTACAAGCAGAACCGCCGGGAAGTGCTGCTCGATGACCTGCCAGGCCCGCACGGCACGGTCGGTGACGAGCGCTTCGCAACAGACGGGCATTGGCTGCAAGGGCCGGCGGCCTGGCACGAAGATACCCCCGAAGCGTTGCTCAGCCGCGAGCAGATGCGCGAATGCCTGGAGCACACCTTGCTCAGCCTGTCCGAGCTGCAACGCAGCGTGCTGTTGTTGCGTGAGCGACAGGGCCTGGAGCTGGAACAGATTTGTAATCTTCTAGAGATTTCCCTCTCCAATGTCCGCGTGCTGTTGCATCGGGCGCGCCTGAAAGTCTTTGCGACCCTGGAACATTTCGAGGAAACCGGCCAATGCTGAGCTGCAAGCAACTTGTCGCCCGCTCAAGCGACTACCTGGATAAACAACTAACGCTGGGGGAGCGCCTGATGGTGCGCCAGCACCTGTTGTTCTGTGGCCATTGTCGACGCTTTCTCAAGCAGATGCGCGTCGCTCAGGCCACGGTGCGGGCCTTGCCGGAGGACCCGGAGATCGATAGCCAGGCCCTGGCCGAACGCCTGGCGCGGGAGCTAAAAGACTCCTGAAACTCGTCTGGAAAGCTCTGCAATGGAGCTTTTCGACTTATTTCCTTTCGAAGTAAAAAAGTTCCCCTGTAACAAAACATTTATCTAAAAGCCACTGATCTGACATAACCCCCCGCCAAGATTCCTCCCCAGCACAAGTGGCTTGAGCCGCGTGTTTTTCCAACATTATCAAGACCATAAAGTAGGGGAGCTTCTTCGATGATCCGTAAGCACTTCGCAGGTTTCGTAGCCAGCGCCTTGGCCATGGCCGTTACCGCCCAGGCTTTCGCGGGTACCGTGACCACCGACGGCGCCGATATCGTAGTCAAGACCAAGGGTGGCCTCGAGGTCGCTACCACCGACAAGGAGTTCAGCTTCAAGCTGGGCGGTCGGATCCAGGCTGACTACAGCCGTTTCGACGGTTTCTACACCAACAACGGCAACACCGCCGACGCCGGTTACTTCCGCCGCGCCTACCTGGAACTGGGCGGCGTGATGTACAAGGACTGGGCCTACCAGATCGCCTACGACTTCTCGCACAACTCCGGCGGTGACAACCGTTCCGAAGACGGTTACTTCGATGAAGCGTCCCTGGCCTACAACGGCTTCAGCCCGGTATCGATCAAGGTCGGTCGCTTCGACCCCGAGTTCGGTCTGGAAAAAGCCACCAGCTCCAAGTGGGTGACGGCTCAGGAACGTACCGCCGCCTATGACCTGGTCGACTGGACCAATGCCCACAACGGCGGCCTGGGCCTGCAGGTTTCGGGTAACGCCGGTGACTCGCTGTACGGTTCGGTCGGCGCGTTCGCCAAGGACGCCACCAACCAGGACAAGGACGGCGACAGCACCAAGCAGTTCAACCTGCGCGGCGTCTTCGCACCGATGCACGAAGCCGGCAACGTCCTGCACTTCGGCGTCAACTACGCCCAGCGCGATCTCTCCGACACCGCGTTCGATGGCCGTATCCGCAGCCGTCTGGGCATGCGCGGGGTCAGCACCGACGGTGGTCAGGATGCTGGCAGCAACGGCAACCGCCTGACCCTGGGTGGCCAGAACAACACCCCGGCCGGTGCCTATGACACCGACAAGGCCTGGGGCCTGGAAGCGGCATGGGCCATGGGGCCGTTCTCGGTTCAGGGCGAATACGTCAAGCGTGACGTCCAGGCCGACAGCGCCTCGTTCTCCGACATCAAGGCCGATGGTTACTACGGTCAGTTGGCCTACACCATCACCGGTGAAGCGCGTGGTTACAAGCTGGGCAAGTTCGACAGCATCAAGCCTTCGAACAAGCAGATCGGTGCCTGGGAAGTGTTCTACCGTTATGACCACCTGAGCGTCGATGACGACAACGGTGCATTCGCCAACATCGACGATGTCGAAGGCAAGGTGCACAACGTTGGGCTGAACTGGTACGCCAACGAGTCGATCAAGCTCAGCGGCGTGTACGTCAAGGCCAAGGTCGACAATGCCCAGAACGCTGCCGGCGACGACAGTGGCGATGGTTTTGTAATGCGCGCGCAGTACGTGTTCTAAGCAACACCGCTCCTCATCCGTTAGATCTTCAGCCCCGCGATTGCGGGGCTTTTTTTCGTCTGCGCGACGAGGCAGACTGCGCCAATGCCCAAGCTCATTCTGCAACACCTTGCCGAACTCACACCTGCTACCTGGGATGCCCTGGTATCAGACGAACAGCCGTTCCTGCGCCATGCTTTTCTGTCCAGCCTGGAGGACAGCGGCAGTGTCAGCCGCCACACCGGCTGGAGCCCGGCGCATCAACTGCTTACCGACAGCGCCGGGCAAGTGCGCGCGGCCTTGCCGGCCTACGTGAAGAGCCACTCGTTCGGCGAGTATGTGTTCGATCATGGCTGGGCCGATGCCTGCGAGCGGGCGGGTATCGCCTATTACCCCAAACTGCTCTGCGCCGTGCCGTTCTCGCCGGTGACGGGGCCGCGGCTGCTGGGTGATCCGCAGGCGGCCGCGGAGTTGGTGGACAGGCTGGCCGACGAGCTGTTCGAGCAAGGCTTGTCTGGCGCTCATATCAACTTCACCGACGAGCTTGGTGATGCGCTGATGCGCGATCGCGACGGCTGGATGGAGCGCCTGGGCTGTCAGTTTCACTGGCGCAACCAGGGTTACCGAGACTTCCAGGATTTTCTCGACACCTTGAGCTCACGCAAGCGCAAGCAGATGCGCAAGGAACGTGAACAGGTGGCGGGGCACGGCATAGCGTTTGAGTGGTTTCGCGGCGAAGAGCTGAGCGAGGCGCAGTGGGATTTTGTCTTTGCCTGTTATGCCAATACCTATGCGGTACGCCGGCGAGCGCCTTATCTGACGCGGGAGTTCTTCAGTCTGTTGGCCGAGCGCATGCCGTCGGCGATCCGCGTGGTCATGGCCCGTCAGGGTGGGCGCGATGTTGCCATGGCCTTCAGCCTGGTCGGCGGTAGCAGCCTGTATGGCCGTTACTGGGGCTGTGTGGATGAGTTTGACCGGCTGCATTTTGAAACCTGTTTCTACCAGGGCATGGACATGGCCATTGCCGAGGGCTTGCAGCGCTTCGATGCCGGTGCGCAAGGTGAGCACAAGCTGATTCGTGGCTTTGAACCGGTGATCACCCGTTCCTGGCATTACCTGCTGCACCCGGGGTTGCGCCGGGCGGTGGGAGAATTTCTGGAGCAGGAGCGGGCGGGGGTGTTGGCCTATGCCGAGCAGGCGCGCATGGCGTTACCTTATCGGCAAGGTTGAGGGCCCCATCGCGGGGCAAGCCCGCTCCCACAGGGCCCCGCGACGAGGTCGCTGTCAGTCGATCCCGACAAAGCCCCTGGTCTGGTGATGCCACAAGCGGGCATAGAGCCCTTGATGGGCCAACAGCTCCGAATGGCTGCCCACTTCGGCGATCCGGCCTTTCTCCAGCACCACCAGGCGGTCCATGCGGGCAATGGTCGACAGCCGGTGGGCAATGGCGATCACGGTCTTGCCCTGCATCAGGGTTTCCAGGCTCTCCTGGATGGCCGCTTCCACTTCCGAGTCCAGGGCTGAAGTCGCTTCGTCCATGATCAGGATCGGCGCGTTCTTGAGCAGTACCCGGGCAATGGCGATGCGCTGGCGCTGGCCACCGGACAGCTTGACCCCGCGCTCACCCACATGGGCATCGAAGCCGGTCCGGCCCTGGGCGTCGGACAACTGCGGGATGAACTCGTCGGCCCGGGCCTGGCGCACCGCGTCCCACAATTCCTGTTCAGTTGCGTCGGGCCGGCCATACAGCAGGTTGTCGCGGATTGAGCGGTGCAGCAACGAGGTGTCCTGGGTGATCATGCCGATCTGCGCCCGCAGGCTGGCCTGGGTCACTTGGGCGATGTCCTGGCCATCGATCAGAATCCGCCCGCTCTCCAGGTCGTAGAGGCGCAGCAGCAGGTTGACCAGGGTCGACTTGCCCGCGCCGGAGGGGCCGATCAGGCCGATCTTCTCGCCCGGGCGAATGTCTAGGTCAAGGTCATCGATGATGCGGCTGCCCTTGCCGTAGTGGAAGCTGACATTGTCGAATTTCACCGCACCGCGATCGACCTTGAGCTCGCGGGCACTCGGCGAATCGGTGACGCTCACCGGCTGGGCGATGGTCTGCAGGCCGTCCTGGACCATGCCGATGTTTTCGAAGATGCCATTGACCACCCACATGATCCAGCCCGACATGTTGACGATACGGATCACCAGGCCAGTGGCCAGGGCGATGGCGCCGACGGTGATGAGTGACTGGGTCCACAGCCACAGCGCCAGGCCCGTGGTGCTGACGATCAGCAGGCCGTTAAGGCTGGTGACCACCACGTCCATGCTGGTGATCACACGGGCAGCCAGCTGGGTTTTCTCGGTCTGTTCGCTGATGGCTTCGCGGGCGTATTGCTGTTCGAAATCGGTGTGGGCGAAGAGTTTCAGGGTAGCGATGTTGGTGTAGCCATCGACGATGCGGCCAATGAGTTTGGAGCGGGCATCCGAAGAAATCACCGCACGGGCTTTGACCCGGGGGACGAAGTAGGAGAGCGCGCCGATGTAACAGGCGATCCAGGCAATCAAAGGCAGCATCAGCCGCCAGTCGGCTTCGAAGAACAGCACCAGTGCACTGACGGCATAGATCAGCACATGCCACAGGGCATCCACGGCCTGGACTGCCGAGTCGCGTAGCGAGTTGCCGGTCTGCATGATGCGCTGGGCAATACGCCCGGCAAAGTCGCTCTGGAAGAAGTTCAGGCTCTGCTTGAGCACTAGCGTGTGGTTCTGCCAGCGGATCATGCTGGTCATGCCCGGACTGATGGTCTGGTGCACCAGCAGATCGTGCAGGGCAAGAAACACAGGGCGCAAGATCAGCGCCACTACCAGCATCCACAGCAATTCACTGGCGTGGTCGCTGAAGAAGCTGGCAGAGGGTGTGCCCTGGGCCAGGTCGATGATTCGGCTCAGGTAACTGAACAATGCCACTTCGATCAGTGCGCCGATGAAGCCGATCACCAGCAGGGCGGCAAAGCTCGGCCAGACCTGGCGCAGGTAGTAGATATAGAACGGCCATACCGTGGTAGGCGGCGCCGCAGTGGGCGCCTCACGGAAGATGTCGATGAGCTTTTCAAAACGGCGAAACAACATGAAAACGATAACTCCTGTTCAGTAGACCCTCAGGCCTGGTTCACGTCCCTGTGAAGCCCGAGGTCAATCGATGCGTTTGGCCGACTTGATGAATACCGGATCGACCGGTACATCACCCATGCCT
The DNA here is from genome assembly GCF_004214895.1 of Pseudomonas tructae. NCBI lineage: Bacteria > Pseudomonadati > Pseudomonadota > Gammaproteobacteria > Pseudomonadales > Pseudomonadaceae > Pseudomonas > Pseudomonas tructae. Next base: position 1,855,560 of record NZ_CP035952.1, read on the forward strand.
CTCTTGGTGGTGGTGCGCGAGTTGACGATCTGGTCGACTACATCCATGCCCTTGACCACTTTGGCGAACACCGCGTAACCGGCGTCGCGGCCCGGGTTGAGGAAGTCGTTGTCGGCAACGTTGATGAAGAACTGGCTGGTGGCCGAGTTGGGGTTGGAGGTACGGGCCATCGACAGCGTGCCACGGACGTTTTTCAGGCCGTTGCTGGCCTCGTTGCGGATCGGGTCCTTGGTGCTCTTTTGCACCATCTGTTCAGTGAAACCACCACCCTGGACCATGAAGCCCGGGATCACCCGGTGGAAGATGGTGTTGTTGTAGAAACCGCTGTCCACGTACTGCAGGAAGTTCTTGCTGCTGATCGGCGCCTTGACCGGGTCCAGTTCGACTTCGATCTGGCCGAAGCTGGTGTCGAGCAGTACATGAGGCGCTTTGTCGGCGGCCATCAGGCTGGTGGCGAAGACCACCGAACAGGTGGCCAGCAGGAGTTTTTTCAGCATGGGCTCAATGATCCTTGAGAGGTGGTGGACGCCGCCAGGAACTGCAGCAGCGTCTGGTTGAAAATGTGAGGTTGATCCAGGGGCGTAGCGTGCCGGGAATCTTCGATGACCGCCAGCCGCGCCTGGGGAATCAGGGCAACGTAGCGCTCTTTGAGTTGCACCGGGGTGTAGTCCTGGTCGGCGCTGATGACCAGGGTAGGGCAGCGAATCTGGCTCAGGCGTTGCGCTACCCCCCAGCCGACTATGGCGTCGAAGCTGGCAAGATACGCGCGTTTGTCGTTTTTTGCCCAGCGTTCGGCCATCTTGCGCCGCAAATCGGCCTGCTGCGGCTTGGGGAACAGCCGCTCGGCCAGACCCTTGCCAATGGTTTCCAGGCTCAGCACCCGGGCCAGGGCCCAGCGCTTGGCCCACCAGATCCAGTCGCTGCGGCTCTGGCGCTTGACCTCGGGGGCGCTGTTGACGATGCACAGGCTGCGCAACCACTGGGGATGATCGACGGCAAACTGAAAACCGACCATGCCGCCCATGGACAAGCCGACCAAGTGCACCGGGCCGGTCTGCAGGTGTTCGAGCAGGGCCAGCAGGTCAGCGCTGAAACTGGCGATGCTGTAGCGCTCGCGGGGTTTGTCGGAGCGGCCGTGGCCACGGATGTCCATGAGGATCACCCGGTAGTGGCTGGCAAACTCCGGTACCTGCATTTCCCAGTCCAGGCAACTGGAGCCCAGGCCGTGCAGCAGCACCAGCGGCTCGCCCTGGCCATATTCCTCATAGTGCAGCGAGCAACCTTCATGTTCGAAGTAGGCCATCGGCTTGATTCCTATCAGGCTTGGGCGGGCGCGGCGAAGGGTACATCCAGCGGTGCGGTGTCGAAATTGCGCAACAGCTCGATGAGGATCTGTGTCGCCGGGCCCAGGGGTTTGTCCTTGTTCGAGTAAAGGTAGAACAGTGGGTGACGACTGCCACCCTGATCCAGCGGCAAGGGCTTGAGCAGGCCTTCACGCAGCTCCCGCTCGATCAGGTGGCGTGGCAGCCAGGCAAAGCCCAGGCCGCTGCTGACGAAGGTCGATGCCGTGGCCAGGCTGCCGACCGTCCAGCGCTGTTCTGCGCCCAGCCAGCCAACATCCCGAGGCTGCGCGCGGCCCGAGTCGCGGATCACTACCTGCAACTGGCTCTCCAGGTCCTGGAAGCTCAACTGCCGGCCCAGGCGGTGCAGGCTGTGTTCGGGGTGGGCGACGGCGACGAATTCCACGGCGCTCAGTTCAGTGCCCAGGTAGCCGGAAATATTGAAGCCGCTGATGGCCAGGTCAGCCACACCTTCATGCAGCACTTCTTCGACCCCGGACAGCACTTCCTCACGCAAACGTACCCGGCAACCGCGACTTTGCGGCATGAACGCACTCAGGGCGCGCACCAGACGGGCATTGGGGTAGGCGGCGTCGACCACCAGGCGCACTTCGGCCTCCCAGCCTTGTTCCATGTGATGGGCCAGGTCTTCCAGCTGGCTGGCCTGCTTGACCAGTTGCCGCGAGCGGCGCAGCAGCACGTTGCCGGCCTCGGTCAGCACTGCCTTGCGCCCATCGATGCGCAGCAATGGCACACCGAGCTGATCCTGCATGCGCGCCACGGTGTAGCTCACCGAGGATTGCGAGCGGTGCAGCGCTTCGGCGGCCTGGGCAAAGCCACCATGATCGACCACCGCCTGCAGGGTCCGCCACTGATCCAGGGTAACGCGCGGCGCTTTCATCTTCGGCTCCTGTTGTCCTAAGCTGGCGCTCTTTCATGGAGAGCGTCGTATGAAGAAATGTTGTGCTGTACTGCTGGCCTTGCTTCCGCTCACGGCCCTGGCCTATCCCATCGACGTGGAAAAGGACATCGACGGCGTCAAAGTCGACTACACCACTTACGACACTGACCGTGACATCGGCTCGATCACCCTGAACAACTATGGCGAGGTTGCCGCGCAGTGCAAGGTGACGTTCCGCAATGGACCGGAAGCGCCGCGAGTGCGGCGCGTGCAGGTGCCGGCGAAAAAAAGCGTCGATGTCACCGCCAAGTTCAACCGCGAGATCATCAAGCTGCGCATCGCCTTGAGCTGCAAGCCGCAATAAAACAATTTAACTGATAGGTTGGACCCAGTTTTTACGCTTTTTTATCGATAGGTCAATCATTAATCTTGCCTCCATCGACTTACCGAACTCGCCGATGGAGGCAAGCCCATGTCCCGTGTACTCGTCATCGAAAGCAGCGCCCGCCAGCAGGATTCGATCTCCCGGCAACTGACCCGCGACTTCGTCAGCCAGTGGCAAGCGGCTCATCCTGCCGACCAGGTGACCCTGCGCGACCTGGCCGTCAACCCGGTGCCGCACCTGGATGGCAACCTGCTCGGCGGCTGGATGAAGCCCGAAGCCCAGCGCAATGCCGATGAACTGCAGGCTCTGGCACGCTCCAATGAACTGACCGATGAAGTGCTGGCCGCCGATGTCCTGGTGCTGGCCGCGCCGATGTACAACTTCACCATCCCCAGCACCCTCAAGGCCTGGCTGGACCACGTGCTGCGTGCCGGCATCACCTTCAAGTACACCGAAACCGGCCCCCAGGGCCTGCTGACCGGCAAGCGCGCCTACATCCTCACTGCCCGCGGTGGCATCCATAGCGGCGCCAGCAGCGACCACCAGGAACCCTACCTGCGCCAGGTCATGGCCTTTATCGGTATCCATGACGTGACCTTCATCCACGCCGAAGGCCTGAACATGGGCGGTGACTTCCACGAGAAGGGCCTGAACCAGGCCAAGGCCCAGCTGGCCGCGGTGGCCTGAGCCGGCAATGAATTTTCCCGCCTGACACCTGTTGCTCCTTTGGGTGTGCCTGCCCGGTCATTGACCGGGCTTTTTTGTGCCTGGTTAACGGGGCGGTACTCTTGCGGGATGGTGGTGTTCTTTCAGGCTGCGCCAATCCGGTGGGAGCGGGCTTGCCCCGCGATCGTATTCCATTGAGCGCCGGATGAACTGAATGCATGGGCCTCATCGCGGGGCAAGCCCGCTCCCACTTGCTCAGCGATAAGCGACCGGCTAAGGTCGCCGCCACTACAGCAAGGGGCACTCATGGGCTATTTATTGATCGTCGCGCTGATCCAGGCGTTTTCCTTCAGCCTGATCGGCGAGTACCTGGCCGGCCATGTCGACAGCTATTTCGCTGTACTGGCGCGGGTGTTGCTCGCCGGGCTGGTGTTTCTGCCGCTGACCCGCTGGCGCCAGGTCGAACCACGCTTCATGCGCTCGATGCTGCTGATCGGCGCGCTGCAATACGGCATCACCTATGTCTGCCTGTACTTGAGCTTTCGCGTATTGACGGTGCCGGAGGTGCTGCTGTTCACCATCCTCACCCCCTTGCACGTGACCTTGATCGAAGACGCGCTCAATCGGCGTTTCAATCCCTGGGCCCTGGTCGCGGCGCTGGTGGCGGTTGCCGGTGCGGCGGTGATACGTTTCGACAGCATCAGCCCGGACTTCTTCATGGGCTTTTTGCTGCTGCAACTGGCCAACTTCACCTATGCCGCCGGGCAGGTGCTGTACCGTCACCTGATCGCGCGCAACCCCAGCGACCTGCCGCATTACCGGCGTTTTGGCTATTTCTACCTGGGTGCCTTGCTGGTGGTGCTGCCGGCCTTCCTGCTGTTCGGTAACGCCCAACACCTGCCGAGTACCGAGGTGCAATGGCTGGTGCTGCTGTTTTTGGGCCTGTGCCCGACGGCGCTGGGCTTGTACTGGTGGAACAAGGGCGCCTGCCTGGTCTCAGGCGCAACCCTGGCGGTGATGAACAACCTGCACGTGCCGGTCGGCTTGCTGCTCAACCTGCTGATCTGGAACCAGCACGAGCCATTGGGCCGGTTGTTCATCGGCGGGGCGGTGATTCTGGCGTCGCTATGGCTCAGTCGTCTCGGCACTCAGCGCCCGTTGCTGGCTGGGCAGGGTCGAGGGTAACAGGCCTGCGCGCAGGTCGTTGCCGCTGGGTTGCTGGTACAGGCTCAGGCCGAACTCCGGCAGCACTGCTAGCAGGTAGTCGAAGATGTCGCCCTGGATACGCTCGTACTCGGCCCACGCCGTGGTGCGGGTAAAGCAGTAGATCTCCAGCGGCACGCCCTGGGCGGTGGTCTGCATCTGGCGGACCATGCAGGTCATGTTCGGCTGGATGTCCGGGTGGCTCTTGAGATAAGCCAGGGCGTAGGCGCGGAAGGTGCCGATGTTGGTCAGCCGGCGGCGGTTGGCGGAAAGCTCCGCCACCGGGCCCTGGGCCTCGTTCCAGCTGTGCAGTTCGTTGCGCTTGCGGGCCAGGTAGTCAGTCAGCAGGCGCACCTCGGACAGGCGCTGCTCCTCGGCGCTGGTCAGAAAACGCACGCCGCCGGCATCGATGAACAGGCTGCGCTTGATCCGTCGCCCGCCCGATTGCTGCATGCCGCGCCAGTTCTTGAACGACTCGGACATCAAGCGCCAGGTGGGGATGGAGACGATGGTCTTGTCGAAGTTCTGTACCTTGACCGTGTGCAGAGTGATGTCCACCACATCGCCGTCGGCGCCCACCTGGGGCATCTCGATCCAGTCGCCGACCCGCAGCATGTCGTTGCTGGTCAGTTGCACGCTGGCGACGAACGACAGCAGGGTGTCCTTGTAGACCAGCAGGATGACCGCCGACATGGCACCCAGGCCGGAGAGCAGCAACAGCGGCGAGCGGTCGATCAGGGTGGCGACGATGACGATGGCGCCGAACACGAACAACACCATCTTGGCCAGCTGCACATAGCCCTTGATCGAGCGGGTACGGGCATGTTCGGTGCGCGCATAAATGTCCAGCAAGGCATCGAGCAGGGCGCTCAGGGCCAGGGTCAGGAACAGGATGGTAAAGGCCAGGGCCAGGTTGCCAAGGAAATGCTGGCTGGTGGCGCTCAGCTCCGGCACCAATTTGAGGCCGAACTGCACCACCAGTGACGGGGTGGTCTGGGCCAGGCGCTGGAACACTTTGTTCTCGCGCAGGTCATTGACCCAGTGCAGGGCAGGTTGGCGACCCAGCAGGCGTGCGGCATGCAGTACCAGAAAACGCGCTACGCGGCCGAGCACCAGGGCAATCACCAGCAGTACGCCAAGGCCGATACCGGCGTGCAGGACCGGGTGCTGATCGAGAGTGCCCCAGAGGTCCAGGGTGTTTTGCCACATCTGTTGAATGTCCATAACCGTGTCGAAAGGTGTCCGCAAGTCGAAAACAGGGCCATTAGAGCGCGGATCGGCAAGAAGTTGCCAAAAGAAATTCGGCGCCGACGCCGGAAAACGTTACCCTATGCAACTGAATTTTTTGCACATGCCCGAGGTACACCCGTGTTTTCCCAATTCGCCCTGCACGAACGCCTGCTCAAAGCCGTGGCCGAGCTGAAATTTGTCGAGCCGACGCCGGTGCAGGCAGCGGCCATTCCTTTGGCGTTGCAAGGGCGTGACCTGCGGGTAACGGCGCAAACCGGTAGCGGCAAGACCGCAGCCTTCGTCCTGCCGATGCTCAACCGCCTGGTTGACCTCAAGCAGAAGCGCGTGGAGATTCGCGCCCTGGTACTGCTGCCAACCCGCGAGTTGGCTCAACAGACCCTCAAGGAAGTCGAGCGCTTCTCCCAGTTCACCTTCATCAAGGCTGGCCTGATCACCGGGGGTGAAGACTTCAAGGAACAGGCCGCGATGCTGCGCAAGGTGCCGGACGTGCTGATCGGCACCCCGGGCCGCCTGCTTGAGCAGCTCAATGCCGGCAACCTGCACCTGGAGCATGTCCAGGTGATCGTGCTCGACGAAGCCGACCGCATGCTCGACATGGGCTTTGCCGAAGACGTCGAGCGCCTGTGCAACGAATGCCCGAACCGCGAACAGACCATGCTGTTCTCCGCCACCACCGGCGGTGCCGGCCTGCGCGACATGATCGGCAAGGTCCTGAAAACCCCAGAACACCTGATGCTCAACAGCGTCAGCCAGCTGGCCGAAGGCACCCGCCAGCAGATCATCACCGCTGACCACAACCAGCACAAAGAACAGATCGTGCAGTGGCTGCTGCAGAACGAGACCTACGACAAGGCGATCATCTTCACCAACACCCGGGTGATGGCTGACCGCATCTACGGGCACCTGGTGGCCAAGGACTACAAGGCCTTCGTGCTGCACGGCGACAAGGACCAGAAGGACCGCAAGCTGGCCATCGAGCGCCTCAAGCAGGGCGGCGCCAAGATCCTCGTGGCGACCGACGTCGCCGCCCGCGGCCTGGACGTCGATGGCCTGGACCTGGTGATCAACTTCGACATGCCGCGCAGTGGCGACGAGTATGTACACCGCATTGGCCGTACCGGTCGCGCCGGTAACGAAGGCCTGGCGGTGTCGCTGATCTGCCACGGCGACTGGAACCTGATGTCGAGTATCGAGCGCTACCTGAAGCAGACCTTCGAGCGCCGGGTGATCAAGGACGTCAAAGGCACCTACAGCGGGCCGAAGAAGGTCAAGGCCTCGGGCAAGGCTGCCGGGGTGAAAAAGAAAAAGACTGACAAGAAGGGCGACAAGAAGGTGGTTGCCAAGCGCAAGCCAACGGCCAAGCCAAAGCCTAACGCGCCACTGGCCAGCGCCGATGGCCTGGCGCCGCTCAAGCGTCGCAAGCCGGCGCCGGCTGCGGAGTAAGTGCCAGCCCCTCATCGCGGGGCAAGCCCGCTCCCACAGGGTCTACATGAACCTGTGGGAGCGGGCTTGCCCCGCGATTACTCAGACTTTTTTCTCAGCGCTCTTCAGTTCCTGCAACCGCTTGTCGATCAGCTGACACTTGTCCGGCAAATCCTTGCTGGCACTCTCAAGCTTCATCCCCCGTAATTCATCGTTGATCTGCTTGGCCTTCTGCGGATTCTGCTCCGTGAGCTTGCTCACTTCTTTGGCCAGTTCTTCGCGTTTGTCCGTCGCTTCCTCCAGCGTGCAGGCCCAGCTGGGCAGGGCCAGCAGCAAGCTGGCGGCGGCTGCAATGTTCAACAGGGTCTTCATCGGCAGGCTCCTGTGCAATCAAGGTGAGGTCTTGCGGTTGAGCCTTGTCTGGGCGCCAAAGTTCAGTCGAACCGCAGCCGCGCCCATCGGTCACAACCTTACCTACCCCTGATTGAGGTTACGCTGATGAGCACCTATGACTGGGACTTGATCGAACGCCTGTTGCACGAAGCACAGAACAGCGCCGGGCACAGTTTCACCCCCAGGCCCTATGCCGAGCAGCATGCGGCCCAGCTCGCCGCCGAAGGTGCATCGCCTGGCGATCTTGATCATCTGAAAACGTTGGCATGTGAGTACGAAAAAATACTGTTTGAGCGCGGTTACATCGCCTCACGCCCGGAAGACCAAGGCGGTAACGGTGAAAACTTCATCCTCACCGAGCGCGGCTCACGGCTGTTGAGCCTGCTCGACAGCAGTATTCCGGGCAACGAACACCCGCGCCAGGTACTGGATGAACAGCTTGATCCGCTGGACCAGGCAACCTTCGATACGGTGGCTTGCAACGCGCAAATTGCCTGAAGCAGACAACACAAGGCTGGCTTTGAGCGGCCGGCGCCGCTGATAATCGGCGCTGGATCCACGTCTGCCGAGAACTTGCCATGTCGTTGCCTGATACCGGGGGCGCCCGATGAGCGCCAGCCGCCGCAATACCGATGCCTTTGCCTTGCAAGTGATGCTGGTGCTGTGCCTGATCTGGGGCATTCAGCAGGTCATGATCAAGTGGGCTGCGCCAGATATCGCCCCGGTGATGCAGCAGGCCATGCGTTCGGGCATGGCGGCGGTGCTGGTCGGCTTGTTGATGTGTTTTCGTGGCGGTTGGGACCAGGTTGCCAGTACCTGGCGTGGCGGTCTGCTGGCCGGGGCATTGTTTGGCCTGGAGTTTCTGTTCATCGCCGAGGGATTGAAACTGACCTCGGCGGCGCACATGTCGGTATTTCTCTATACCGCGCCAGTATTCACCGCCCTGGGCCTGCACTTCATGCTGCCGAGCGAACGCTTGCGCCCCCTGCAATGGCTCGGCATTTTGCTGGCGTTCGGCGGCATTGCCTTTGCCTTTGCCGGTGGCGTCTCGCTGGAGCAGCTGGATGGGCGCATGTTGCTCGGTGATGCTTTTGGCGTGCTGGCGGGTCTGGCCTGGGGCGCGACTACCGTGGTGGTGCGTGCCTCGCGGCTGTCCGAGGCCCCGGCGACCCTGACCCTGTTCTACCAATTGGCAGTCGGCTTTGTCGGCTTGCTGCTGATTGCCCTGGCCAGTGGCCAGGTCAGCCACGTGCAGTTCACCCCGCTGTCGATTGGCAGCTTGCTGTTCCAGGGCCTGATCGTGTCGTTCTTCAGCTACCTGACCTGGTTCTGGTTGCTGCGCCGTTACCTGGCGTCGAACCTGGCGGTGTTCTCCTTCATCACGCCCCTGTTCGGGGTGACTTTCGGTGTGCTGCTGCTCGGTGAACCGCTGAGCCTGAACTTCGTGCTCGGAGCGATCCTGGTGTTGTTCGGGGTGACGCTGGTCAGCGCTGAGCAGTGGGTGCGCAAACGCCTGCGCAGCCTGCTCGGCTAGCCTGCGGGCGCAATCGATTTGCAACAAGGGGAAACAGTTGCCCAGGCAGCGGCAGTAGCGGTGAGTGCCTGATCACGATCAAACTTGGCTTTGGTTGTATGTTTTTGACATGCGCAATGTAAGACATCGGGCTATGATCTGTATGAAGCATCGCAGGATTTACTCGCCGTGCAGGCTGACCCGTAAGGGGGAGTTATGACAAACCATCTGTACAACTGGCTCCACGACCTGGCCGTCGCCCTGGGCCTGCTGCCGCCACCGCTACAGCCGGTGCCGATCCCCACCGACGAAGAACGGCGCAAGCGCCAGCCACGTCGCTAAAACAAAACGGCCGCCACATCATGGCTGATGCGACGGCCGCGCTACAGCAGAGGGTCAGGCCAGGTTCACGGCACCCGCCGGGCGCCGGGACATCAGGCTGACCAGCACGAAGCTGACCAGGCCAATCGCCAGGCTGTAGTAGATCGGCGTGTTGGCATCCATCCCATCCTTGATCATGAACGCCAGGGCGGTGACGAAGCCCAGGGTCATGCTGGTGATCGCCGCAGCGGTGGTGGCGCGTTTCCAGTAGATGGCGCCGATCAGCGGAATCAGCATGCCACCCACCAACAGGTTGTAGGCCAGGGTCAGCGCACTGATCACATCGTTGACCACCAGGGCGATCGCCAGTACGACCATGCCGGTCAGGCAGGTGAACAGACGGTTGATGCCCAGGCTCGACTGCTTGCCCCCGCGCAGTTTTGGCAGCAAATCTTCGGTCAGTACCGTGGAGGCTGCGAGCAAGCCGGCGCTGGCGGTGGACATCATCGCGGCCAGGGCTGCGGCCATCAGCAAGCCACGAATACCGTCTGGTAAGGTCGACTTGATCACGGCGGCAAAGGCGTTGTTGGGGTTGCCCAGGTCAGGCATCAGCACATGGGCAGCCATGCCGATCAGGGCGCATGCCAGGCCATAGAGCACGCAGTAGACACCCGCGGTGGTACCGGCGTATTTGGCGACTTTTTCGTCACGGGCAGTGAACACCCGCTGCCAGATATCCTGACCGATGAGGATGCCGAAGAAGTAGATCAGGAAGTAGGTGATGATGGTGTCCCAACCGATGGTGGTCAGGCTGAAGCTGGCTTCAGGCAGCTTGCTCACCAGTTCGTCCCAGCCACCGACCTTGTACAGGCAGACCGGCAGCAGGATGAACATCAAACCGACGGTCTTGATTACAAACTGCACGATATCGGTCAGGGTCAACGACCACATGCCGCCGATGGTCGAGTAGATCACCACCACGCCACCGCCGAGCAGGATCGAGATCCAGAACGGCAGGTCGAGCAGCACCTCAAGCACGGTACCGATGGCCAGGATCGAGGTCACGCCGATCATCAGCGCATACGCCAGCATGATCGCGGCACTGGCCTGACGGGCCATGGGGTTGTAGCGGCGCTCGAGCACCTGGGTCACGGTAAAAATACGCAGGCGCAGCAGCGGTTTGGCCAGGAACAGGTTCAGGGCGATGATGCCCATGCCCAAGGCTGCGCATAGCCAGAAGCCGGAAATGCCGTGCACGTAGCCCAGGCGAACAGTACCCACGGTGGAGGCGCCGCCCAGTACGGTGGTGGCCATTGTCCCCATGTACAGGACCGGGCCCAGGTTGCGCCCGGCCACCAGGTAGTCTTCATGGGTTTTTGCCCGGCGCATGCCAAACCAGCCAAGCGCGAGCATGCCGGCGGCATAGATCAGAACAACGAATATGTCCAAGGCCATGGGTGTCTCCAATTATCTTTATTATGGTGAGATCGACCCCGACGCCAGGCAGGCCTGACGCCGGGTCATTCATCTATTCAGCGGGCTGTCGTTGCAGCCCGGCTGTCATGGCTCCTGCCCTGTTGCAATTCCTGGTACACAACCGTTAGCGGCGAACCACACCCGGCAGCGCACAGAGCATTTCGTAGAGCAGGTTGGCACCGAGCAGCGAAGTGTTGCCGGTGGTGTCATAGGGTGGCGAGACTTCCACCAGGTCGCAGCCGATCAGGTCCAGGCCCTGGCAGCCGCGGATGATTTCCATCGCCTGGATGGTAGTCAGGCCGCCGATTTCCGGGGTGCCGGTGCCGGGCGCCCAGGCCGGGTCGATACCGTCGATGTCGAAGCTCAGGTACACCGGGCCGCCACCGACTTTTTCGCGCACTTCGGCCATCAAGGGCGCCAGCGACTTGTGCCAGCACTCTTCGGCTTGAACCACACGGAAGCCCTGCTTGCGGCTCCAGTTGAAGTCCTCGGCGGTGTAGCCCTGGGCGCGCAGGCCGATCTGCACCACACGGTCGCAGTCCAGCAGGCCTTCTTCGACGGCGCGGCGGAAGGTGGTGCCATGGGCGATCTTCTCGCCGAACATGTGATCGTTGACGTCGGCGTGGGCATCGATGTGCACCAGCCCGACCTTGCCGTGCTTCTTGTGGATCGCCCGCAGGATCGGCAGGGTGATGGTGTGGTCGCCGCCCATGGTCATGGGGATGACGTTGTGTTCCAGGATCTGGTCGTAGGCTTCTTCAATGATCCGCACGGCGTCGAGCAGGTTGAAGGTGTTGATGGCGACATCGCCAATATCGGCAACCGACAACGAATCGAAGGGCGCAGCGCCAGTGGCCATGTTGTAGGGGCGGATCATCACCGATTCGGCGCGGATCTGCCGGGGGCCGAAGCGGGTCCCGGAACGCAGCGAGGTGCCGATGTCCAGCGGGATACCAATGAACGCGGCATCCAGGCCTTCGGCGCTTTGCAGGTGGGGGAGACGGAGCATGGTGGCAATGCCGCCGAAGCGCGGCATTTCGTTGCCGCCCAGTGGTTGGTGCAGAATCTTGTCCACGGTCGGGCCTCATCGATTCGATTGTTCTAGTTGTTGGAACCTGTCTGGACGGCCCGGAGAGCCCCCCGGAAATACTGTCAAGCAGGTGTATTGCGGCAGAGTCTGCAAAAGGTAGTGGCTGGAAAGAATCGCTACAGGCAAATACTTAGTTCAGGTTTTTCTGAACTAATGTTGAAAGTGCGGTTAGACTCCGCCCATCTGTTGCCCCGCGGACCTGCTGATATGGCCTCTGCCTTGCCCGATCTGAAACTGTTGCGCATCTTCGTCAGCGTGGTGCGTCACCAGGGTTTCGCCAATGCCCAGCGCGAGCTGAACCTGTCGACTTCGGCGATCAGTACCTACATGAGCCAGCTGGAGGCCGCGCTGGGCATTGTCCTGTGCCACCGTGGCCGCGGCGGGTTCAGCCTGACCAGCAAGGGTGAACTGTTCCACCAGGAAACCTTGCGCCTGCTGGCGGAAATGGACGGATTCGAGCAGTACGCCGCCGCGCTCAAGGGCGAGCTACGCGGCACCCTCAACCTGGGGGTGATCGACTCCACTGTCGGTGATCGGGCCTTGCCCCTGGCCGAGGCCATCGGCGCCTACAGCCAGGAACATCCGGCGGTGCACCTGCACCTGTCGGTGTCCAGTCCTTACGAGTTGCAACTGGGAGTGCAGGACAACCGCCTGGACCTGGCCATCGGCGCTTTTTCCACGCGCATGAGCGGCTTGGTCTACCAGCCGCTGTACCGCGAACAGCACTGGTTGTACTGCAGCAACCGCCACCCGTTGTTCAATGAGCGGCGCATCCCCGAGCAGGTCATCACCCAGCAACGCATGGTCGGGCGCGGTTACTGGAGCCAGGCCGAATTGGCCCGGCATGGCTTCAAGCACAGTGCGGCAACGGTAGAAAGCATGGAGGCGCAGTTGATTCTGGTGCTGTCGGGGGCCTACATCGGTTACCTGCCCGAGCACTACGCCCAGGCTTGGGCCGACAAAGGCGATCTACGGGTGCTATCGCCGGCGACCTTCGGCTATCAGGCGCCATTCTCGATGATCATTCGCCGTGGTCGCAGCCGCGAACCCTTGATCCAGACCTTCCGCGATCTGCTCAAGGCGCACCTCACTCCTGCCTGAACGAAGCGGCTGTTGAAAAATTTACTTCCGGCCGCAAAAAATCCTCATAGGAACCACCGCTGCACCGTATTTGCTCTGCTACACCTGTACTGGCTTGATGAAATTTCCCATCATTTCCTTAGCAGGGATCGCCCAGATGCGCATGAATTTGCCCGTCACTGAGCATGAAAGAACCTTTCCGAGCGAACAGCGGCTGATTTCCACCACCGACCTCAACAGCCGCATCACCTATTGCAACGACGCCTTTGTCGCCATCAGCGGTTTTACCTACGAGGAATTGCTCGGTCAGCCACACAACCTGGTGCGGCACCCGGACATGCCGCCGGCGGTGTTCGCTCATATGTGGGAAACCATCAAACAAGGCAAGCCCTGGATGGGCGTGGTGAAGAACCGTGCCAAGAACGGCGACTGCTATTGGGTCAGTGCCTACGTTACGGCGATTTACGAGGACGGTCGCATCAGCGGTTACGAGTCGGTGCGATCGGTGCCGAGCCGCGAACAGATCCGTCGGGCCGCCAGTCTTTATGCGCGGTTACGCCAGGGGCGCAGCCCAGTGTCGTTGGCGGCGCGGCTGGGCGCGACCCTGGAGCATGGCTGGCCGTTGCTGGGCGCAGGCATCCTGTCGCTGGTCAGCTACCTGTGGTTGCCGCAGTACGCTGCCTTGGGCGTACTCATGGCCAGCCTGCTCAGCGCCTGGTACCTGATCGAGGCGCGGCAGAACCGGGTGATTCGCCGCACCCTGGATGAGCATCCGAAAGCCTTCACCAGCCCGTTGGTGGCCCTGACCTACAGTGACAACAGCGGTCTGCAGGGCCAGTTGGACCTGGCCATGCTCAGCGAGCAAGCGCGCCTGCAAACCGCCCTGACCCGGCTGGTGGACGCAGGGGTGGGGGTCAAGGCCCGTGCGGCGCAATCTTCGGACCTGTCGGGCGCCCAGGCGCAGATGCTCGACCGCCAACGCAGCGAAACCGATCAGTCGGCCACGGCGATCGCGCAAATGGCGGCAACCATCCAGCAAGTGACGCACAACGTGCAGAGTACTGCCACGGCCGCCAGTGATGCTGATCACCTGGCCCAGCAAGGTAGTGAACTGGCGCAGCAGAGCCTGCGCGCCATGGGCAGCATGGCTGACGCGGTCAGTGACATCGGCCAGGCGGTCAATGCCCTGGCCGGCCAGACTCAGTCGATCGGCAGCGTGGTCGATGTCATCACCTCGATCGCCGAGCAGACCAACCTGCTGGCGCTCAATGCCGCGATTGAAGCGGCGCGGGCGGGGGAGCAGGGCAGAGGCTTTGCAGTGGTTGCCGATGAAGTGCGCTCGTTGGCCCAGCGCACCCGCACCTCCACTGAAGAAATCCACCAGATCATTGCGTCGTTGCGTGCCGGTGCCGAGCGGGCAGTGTCCAGTGCCAGCAAGGGCGAGCAGATTTCTCGCGACAGCGTGCACAGCGTCGAGGCGGTGCAGTCGGCGTTGGTGGGCATCACCCAGGCGGTCAGCCGAATCACCGGCATGAGCCAGCAGATGGCCACGGCCTCGGAACAGCAGAGTCATGTCGCCGAGGACATCAACCAGCAGATCACCCGCATTGCCCAGTTGTGCGACCACAGTGCCGGTCAGGCCAAGCAGGGCGCCGAGATCAGCCAGGACCTGGAGCGCATGGCCGATTACCTGTACAGCCTGGCTGAACGTTTCAACCGCTGAAGCTTTTCGTCTCTCCCACAGGGAAGTGGGCTTTTTTCGGGACTGCTGTGGCACACTTTGCCGGCCCAGGAGAACCCGATGTCCAGAATCCACTGCGAGCGCTGCCTGCGCCCCCAAAGCCATTGCCTTTGCCCTCTGATCCCGTCCCTGGATAGCCGCACTCGCGTGCTGTTGCTGCAGCACCCCAGTGAAGTGCAGCATGCCCTCAATACCGCCAAGCTGGTGGCGCTTGGCTTGCGCAATGCCCAGTTGTGCGTGGGCGAAGTGTTCGAGGACCTGGCGCCGCTGCTGGAGCAACCGCAGTACCGCAGTGCCTTGCTGTTCCCCGGTGATCAGGCGCAGCCGCTGGTGGCCTATACCGATGACCGTGATGAGCGGCCATGGCAATTGGTGGTGCCTGATGGCACCTGGCGCAAGGCGAGCAAGTTGCTGCATTTGAACCCGTTGTTGGGCGCATTGCCGCGAGTGACCCTGGCCCAGGTGCTACCTTCGCGCTATCGCCTGCGCAAGGCGCCGCAGCCAGGAGCGCTGTCGACCCTGGAAGCGGTGGTGCAGGCGTTGAATGCGCTGGAGGCGCCGCAGCACTTTGATGCGCTGTTAAAACCGTTCGAGGCGCTGATCGAGGGGCAGATCGCGGCGATGGGGCGTGAGACGTACGAGCGTAATCATTTGCGTTGATTTTTACGACTGCAGCGCGGGGCAAGCCCGCTCCCACAGCCTATTGCTGATCTCTGTGGGAGCGGCGGTGCGACGCCTCGACTTGCCCCGCGATGCGAACGCCTCAGCGTTCGCGCATGGCCTCGGTGCGCGCCTTGAGCACCGGCTTGAGCAGGTAGTCGAGCACGCTCTTGTGCCCGGTGATGATATCCACCGTGGCGGTCATGCCCGGGATGATCAGCAGCGGCTTGTTGTCCCCGCCCAGGTGGTTTTTGTCCGTGCGCACCTGGATCAGATAGAAGGCGTTGCCCTTGTCGTCGGTGACGGTGTCGGCGCTGATCAGTTCGAGCTTGGCCTTCAGCCCGCCGTAGATGGTGTAGTCATAGGCGCTGAACTTGACCATCGCCGATTGCCCGGGGTGCAGGAAGGCGACATCCTGCGGACGCACCTTGGCCTCGATCAGCAGGTTGTCCTCCAGCGGCACAATCTCCAGCAGGTCGCTGCCGGGCTGGACCACGCCGCCGATGGTGTTGACCTTGAGCAGTTTGATGATCCCGTGCACCGGTGAAACCACCGTTGTGCGCGTCACCCGGTCATCGATGGCGATGCTCGAGGCGGTGATTTTCGACAGATCGGTGCGCTTCTCGTTGAGCTCCTTGGCGGCCTCCGAACGGAAGCCCGCTTCGGCTTCTTCTATCTTGCTCTTGATCTCGGCCACTGCGGCCTCGGCCCGAGGGATCGCCAGGCTGGTGGCATTGAGCGAGCCCCGGGCCTCAACGGCGCTGCGCTTGAGGCGCAGGATCTCCACCGGTGAAATCGCCCCGGTGCCCACCAGCGGCGTGGACATGTTCAGCTCCTGCTGCAGCAGGGCCAGGGCCGAGCGGTACTGTTCGACTTTGGAGCGAAACTCGGCCAGCTCCTGGGTTTTCTGCCGCAGTTGTTCATTGAGGGTCTGCTTCTCGCTGGACAGGCGCCGTTGTCGCGACTGGTACAGTGACAGCTCGTCTTCGGCCACCTGTGGCGCCTTGCTGCGTACTTCTTCGGAGAGCTGGAACGGCCGGCCCTCGGCTTCGGCCGAGAGGCGTTCAACTTGTGCGGTGAGGGCAAAGCGGTCGGCCTCGCTCTCGCCCTTGTTGGAGAGGAAGCGAGTGTCGTCCAGGCGCAGCAGGGTATCGCCCTTGTTCACCATCTGCCCTTCGCGCACGAAAATCTCGGTGACGATGCCGCCTTCAAGGTTCTGGATCACCTGGACCTTGCTCGACGGAATGGCCTTGCCTTCGCCCATGGTCACTTCATCGAGCACGGCGAGTTTGGCCCAGAGCAACGCCACCAGCAGCAAGGCGGCGGCAAGCCACACGGTAATGCGCGACAGGCGCGGAGAGTCCTGCAGGGTGGCACTGGCCACGTCGGGCATGAACTCGCGCTCGGCAGTCTTGCCGAAACTCTGGAAGTAACTGCGCAGGCCTTGGCTTACGGACATGGATGGACCCCCCTAGAGCGCCGCGCCGACGCGGCCTTTGCGCAGTGCATCGATGACCGCATCCTTCGGCCCGTCGGCAACGATCTTGCCGTTGTCCAGAACCAGCAGCCGGTCGACCAGGCTGAGCATCGAGGTGCGGTGGGTGACCAGCAACAGGGTCTTGCCCTGGATCCAGCCGTGCAGGCGTTGGCGCAGCTGGTCTTCGCTGCTGTTGTCCATATGGCTGGTGGGTTCGTCGAGGATCATGATCGGCGGTTCGAGGAGCATGGCCCGAGCCAGCAGCACGGCCTGACGCTGACCGCCGGAAAGCAGCTGGCCGCGCTCGCCCACCGGCCGGTCAAAGCCTTGCGGGTGCTGCCGGGCCAGCTCGCTGACGCCTGTCAGTTCGGCGACTTCAAGCATGCGTGCGTCGCTGACATAGCGTGCGCCCAGGGTCAGGTTGTCGCGCAGGCTGCCGGCCAGTAGCGGCAAGTCGTGAGCGACGTAGCCCAATTGATGGCGCAGGTCGGCGATGTCGAGCTGGCGCAGGTCGAGGTTGTCGAGCAGGATCTGCCCTTCGTCCGGGCTATAGAAGCCCATCAGCAGGCGCGCCAGGGTGCTCTTGCCCGAGCCGCTGCGGCCGATGATGCCGATGCGTTCGCCCGGCTTGACGCTGAAACTGATGTCGTTGAGGGCCGAGGCGTTTTGCCCCTGGTAGCGAAAGCTGACGTGGCTGACGTCCAGGGCGCCCTGCAGCTGGGTGCGCTCCAGTGGTTGCTGGCCGGCCTGGCGCTCTTGCGGCAGGGCCATCAGGGCGTCGGTGCTGCGCATGGTCAGCTGTGCTTGCTGGTAGCGGGTGATCAGCCCGGCGATTTGCCCGAGCGGCGCCAACACCCGGCTGCCAAGCATGTAGCTGGCGACCAGGGCGCCGACACTGAGGTTGCCGGCAATGATGCTGTAGACCCCGGCGACGATGGTGGCCATGCCGCAGAACTGCTGGATGAACAGGGTGCCATTGGTGGCCACGGCCGAGAGGTTGCGGGCATGGGCGTCGAGACGGGTGAGGGCGCCGTGGGTGCTTTCCCACTGGTACTGGCGCTCGCTTTCAGCACTGCAAGCCTTGAGGGTTTCCAGGCCGCCGAGGGTTTCGATCAACAGCGCCTGGCGTACCGCGCCCAGGGCCAGGCTTCTTTGCACGGTGTCGCGCAGGCGTATCTGGATGATCAAGGCAAAGATGATGGTCAGGGGAAAGGCGATCAGTGGAATGATCACCAGCCAGCCGCCGAGCAGGCCGATGACTGCCAGCATCAGCACCACAAAGGGCAAGTCGATGACGCTGGTCAGCGTCACGGCGGTGAGGAATTCGCGCAGCCCCTGGAAGTCATGGATGCTCTGGGCGAAGCCGCCGACGGTGGCGGGGCGGGCTTTCATTGACATGCCGGTGATGCGTTCAAACAAGGTGGCGGACAGAATCAGGTCGGTCTTTTTTCCGGCCTGGTCGAGCAGGTGGGCGCGGACCACGCGCAGGGTCAACTCGAAAAAAGTGCCAACCAGCAGGCCGGCGCTCAGCACCCACAGGGTCGAAGTGGCCTGGTTGGGCACCACGCGGTCGTAGGTCTGCATAACGAACAAGGGCACCATCAGCCCCAGCAGGTTGATCAGCAGGCTGGCGAGAATGGCGTCGCTGTACAGCCAGCGAGAGAGTTTCAGGGTATCGCGGAACCAGGCGTTGACCCGCGGCATCAGGGGCGCGCGCAGGTCTTCGAGTTCGTGACGGGGGCGGGCGAACAGCGCTTCACCGGCGTAGGCATCGAGCAATTCTTCGCGGCTGACCCACTGTTCACCGCCTTCGGCTTCACACGGCAGGATCAGCGCCCGGCCGTCGTCACCCCAGCGGCGCAACACTGCGCAGCGCCCGTCCTTGAACAGCAACAGCACGGGCAGGTTGAGCGTCGAGAGCGCGCCCAGTTCACGCCGCAGTACCCGCGCCTGCAAACCGGCCCGGGCTGCTGCCCGGGGCAGCAGCTCAAGGCTCAGGCGTTGGTTGGGCAGGGGCAGGCCGGCACTCAGGCCGGCGCGGCTGACCGTGCAACCGTGCAGCTTGCAGAGGATCAGCAAACCATCGAGTAACGGGTCATCGAAACTCTGGCGCGGATCGGCCGCCGAGCTCGCAGGTTGCATGCTGGTCACAGTCGCCTACTCCTGCAGCGGGGAAGGGGGTTAGCGCATATCGGGCAAACGCGCCTCGCTCTTCACTTCGCTCTTGGCGATCGCCTCCGGCGGCAGCGAGATGCGCTGCTTGCTCAGTAGTTCACCCATGTTGGCCAGGACCCGGTACATGGAGAACTCTTCGGTGTAGCGCACCTCGGTGTAGCGGCGATTGGCGTTGTACAGCTCGTTCTCACTGTCGAGCAGGTCGAGCAGGGTCCGCTGGCCAAGGCCGAACTGATCCTGGTAGGCCGCACGTACGCGGGTGGTGGTCTCGGCGTACTCGCGTGCTGCTGGCAATTGCACGCGGGCGTTGTTCATGGCGTTCCACGACAAGGCCAGGTTCTCGTTGAGGGTGCGCAGGGCGTTGTTGCGGATGTCCATGGCCTGGTTGATCTTGTGCGCATCGGACTGCAGGCGGGCCTTGTCGCTGCCGCCGCGGAACAGGTTGTAGCTGAGCTCGACGCCAGCTTGCCAGTCGTTGTTGTCGTGGCCAACCTGGCCTGCGGTGTTGTTGTTGGCACCGGTGGCCAGCACAGCATCCAGGCGTGGGTAGAACGGCGACTTGGCCACTTCGTATTGCTGCTCGGCGGCATTGACGTCGGCCTGGGCCGATTTCAGATAGGGGTTGTTGTCGAGCATGCCCTGGCGCGCAGCGCCCAGGTCGCCGGGCACCTCACCCTTGATGGTGGTCGGGGTTTCCAGCTCATCGGCCGGGCGGCCAACGACGCTGTAGAAGTTGGCCTCGGCATCGGCCAGGTCGACTTCGGCGGTGTACAGGTTGTTTTCCGCCAGGGCGCGACGGGCAGTCGACTGATCACGGTCGGCGTTGCTGCCAACCCCGCGCTCGCTGCGCAGGCCGATCTGGTCGTTGACCCGCAGGTGCGCTTGCAGGTTGTTCTTGGCCAGGGTTACCAGTTCACGACGCTTGAGTACCTCAAGGTAAACCTCGACAGTGCGCAGGGCGATGGACTCGGCGGTGGCCTGGGTGTAGTAGGCCCGGGAGTTGACCACGGCCTCGGTGCGCCCGACTTCGTTGGGGGTATTGAAACCATCGAAGAGCATCTGCCGCAGGCGCAGGTCGGATTGGGTGTAGCTCAGCGTCTCTTTATTATGGTTACGGCTGCCGTCGGCGTTGAAGCCACGGGTATTGGTGTTGTCAGAGCGTTGCCGGCCGTATCCGGCTACCAGGTCGACGGTTGGGAAGTAGCCCCCTCTGGCGAACTTCACGTCTTCATCGGCAGACAACCGGCTGTTTCTGCTGGCATTGATTTCCGGGTGTTGATCCACGGCGCTTTGCACAGCCTCATTAAGTGACATCGCCTGGGCATGGGTACATGCCATGGCCAACAGAATTGCGCTGGTGATGGGGGTCAAAACGCGCATGGGGTACTTCTCCCTGAATTCTAATAATGGTCCTGCGATCGTCAAAAAAGTGACGAAAACTTGAGTGCAAACCGTATCAGGCTTGTAACAACAGAGCTAAGAACATTTACGCGCGCAGCTAAGAAGATTTTCTCATAAGGCTTATGCGAAAAAAAACTTATGCGGTCTAAGAAATCCGCGACATTGTTCATATCAGGCGGCCCATGGAATCAGCGCTAGGGTGCATTTTTTCGGGCGTCAGAGAAAGTTCCCGTGTTTTTGCAGCATAGGGCATGGATGTAGCGGAGGGGATGGAGGCGGGGCGAAGTTTGGCGACAAAATTTTGGCACTGTCGCTTGACCACTTCGCTCAATCACTTTCACCGCAGCACTGACTGGCGAAGCCTTTGATTTCATTGAAGTCATAGCGTCAGACCAGGCTGTTTCAGCGCCGGCCTGCGGGTACTCCCGCCGGGGTGGCCACGCGAAAGTTCAGCGCACGTTTGCTGCAATCAACCGATTTGCAGTGGAGGAGTGCGCTCATGGCTAAGTTAATCGGGATCGTCAGCAAGGTGGTGGGTGAAGTCTTCGCTGTGGGCAGCGATGGCAGCCGCCGACCCCTGGTCGAAGGCGATCGGCTATATGCCGGCGAGCAACTGGATACCGGCGTTGCCGGCGCTGTCGCCGTCCACCTGCAAAACGGTGCCGAACTTACCCTCGGCCGCGGCAGTAACCTGACCCTGACCCCGGAGTTGCTGGCCAACCAGGCCGCTCATGTCGATACACCTGAGTCGTTGACCCCAAGCCAGGCGCAGTTGAGCGACGTGGAAAAACTCCAGCAAGCCATCGCAGCTGGTGCCGACCCGACCCAGGACGCCGATCCGACGGCGGCCGGGCCCGCCTCTGGCGGTGCGCCCGGGGCACTGGGTGGCGGCCATAGCTTTGTGATTCTCGACGAGGTGGCAGGGCGCGTTGATCCTGTGATCGGTTTCCCTACGGCAGGCTTCAACGGTTTTCCCGAGTTGCGCGAGCTGGACGTTGGCCTGATCAACAACAACGACGACCTGCCGCCAGTTGCCGTGGACAATCCGGTCAGCATTGAAGGGCTTGGTGTCGAGGGTGGCGAGCTGTCGCTGAGCGAAGCCAATCTGCCCCAGGGCTCGGCCAGCAATCCTGCGGCCCTGACTCAGGTTGGCAGCTTCAGCGTGCTGGCCCCTGATGGTGTATTCAATCTCAATGTGGGTGGCATCAATGTGGTAACAGCCGGCACAGTGACCGGTGTTGGTCAATCGGTCACCACGAGCCTGGGCAATGTGCTGACCATCACCGGTTACGATGCTGCCAGCGGCGTGGTCAGCTATAGCTACACCTTGAGCGGTGCCGAGAACCACCCCAATGGTGCTGGCGGCAATGGGCTGGGTGAGAGTATCAGTGTTCAGGTCAGTGACACGGATGGCGATGTCGCCAGTGGTTCGCTGGATATCAATGTCATCGACGATGTACCGCAAGCAGTGGCCGACACCAATGCGGTGACCGCTACCGAGAACCAGCTGACCCTCACCGGCAACGTGTTGAGCAATGACGTGCAAGGCGCCGACCGCGTCCCCAGCGGGCCGATTACTGCCGGTACCTTTGTCGGAACCTACGGCACTCTGGTACTGGCGGCCGACGGTTCCTACACCTATACGCTCAATACAGCCGATCCGGACTTTATCAATCTGCAGGGTGGCGGTAACGGGGTCGAGACTTTTACCTACACCCTGACCGACGCCGATGGCGATGCATCCAGTGCCAATCTGGTGCTCAACGTTACCAACCTGAATGATCAGGTGGAACTCAACGGGCTCTCCATCAACGGTGGTGAGTTGGTGCTGTCCGAGAAGAACCTGGCGACTGGCAGCAGCCCTGACGCAGCGGCGCTGACCCAGAGCGGCACTTTTAGCGTGACCGCCGCCGATGGCCTGCAGTCGCTGACCGTGGGCGGCATCAATGTGATCAGCGGCGGGGTAGCCAATAGCTTCCCGCAGTCGCTTACCACAGCGCTGGGCAACACTCTGACGATCAACGGATACAACCCGGCCACGGGCGAGGTCAGCTACAGCTACACCCTGAACGGCAATGATGCGCATGCCACCGCCAATGGCAGCAACAGCCTTGGCGAGAGTTTCAATGTGGTGGCCACCGACACCGATGGCAGCAGCGCGAGCATGAGCATCGATGTGTCTATTGTCGATGACGTGCCGACCGCAGTGGGCGACAGCAACGCCGTTACCGCTACCGAGAACCAGCTGACCCTGACCGGCAATGTGTTGAGCAACGACGTGCAAGGCGCCGATCGCGTCGCGAGCGGTCCGATCACTGCTGGCACCTTCACCGGCACCTACGGCACCCTGGTACTGGCGGCCGACGGTTCCTACACCTATACGCTCAACACTGCCGATCCGGACTTCTTCAACCTGCACGGTGGCGGTAACGGGGTCGAGACCTTTACCTACACCCTGACCGATGCTGATGGCGATGTGTCTACCGCCAACCTGGTACTCAACGTCAGCAACCTCAATGACCCGGTGACCCTCAATGGCCTGAACGTTGAAGGCGGCGAGCTCACCGTGTTCGAGAAGAACCTCGGCGACGGCAGCAGCCCGGACACCCCGGCGCTGACCCAGACGGGCAGCTTTACCGTCACGGCGCTTGATGGCGTACAGACCCTGAGCGTTGGCGGTATCAACGTGGTCAGTGGCGGTGTGGCCAGTGGCTTGCCGCAATCTGTGACCACGGCCCTGGGCAACACCCTGACCATCACCGGTTACAACGCCGCCACTGGTGTGGTGACCTATAGCTACACCCTGCTCGACAACGAAGCCCACGCCACCGCCAATGGCACCAACAGCCTGGGCGAAAGCTTCACGGTCAGCGTGACCGATACCGATGGCAGCACCGCCAGCGGCTCGCTGGATGTGAACATCGTTGACGATGTACCGACCGCTGCGGGTGATACCAACGCCGTTACCGCTACCGAGAACCAGCTGACCCTGACCGGCAATGTGTTGAGCAACGACGTGCAAGGCGCCGACCGCGTCGCGAGCGGGCCGATCACTGCTGGCACCTTCACCGGCACCTACGGCACCCTGGTACTGGCGGCCGACGGTTCCTACACCTATACGCTCAACACTGCCGATCCGGACTTCTTCAATCTGCACGGTGGCGGTAACGGGGTCGAGACCTTTACCTACACCCTGACCGATGCCGATGGCGATGTGTCTACCGCCAACCTGGTGCTCAACGTCAGCAACCTCAATGACCCGGTGACCCTCAATGGCCTGAACGTTGAAGGCGGCGAGCTCACCGTGTTCGAGAAGAACCTCGGCGACGGCAGTAGCCCGGACACCCCGGCGCTGACCCAGACGGGCAGCTTTACCGTCACGGCGCTTGATGGCGTACAGACCCTGACCGTTGGCGGTATCAACGTGGTCAGTGGCGGTGTGGCCAGTGGCTTGCCGCAATCTGTGACCACGGCCCTGGGCAACACCCTGACCATCACCGGTTACAACGCCGCCACCGGTGTGGTGACCTACAGCTACACCCTGCTCGACAACGAAGCCCACGCCACCGCCAA
Organism: Pseudomonas tructae; assembly: GCF_004214895.1. NCBI lineage: Bacteria > Pseudomonadati > Pseudomonadota > Gammaproteobacteria > Pseudomonadales > Pseudomonadaceae > Pseudomonas > Pseudomonas tructae. The sequence goes on from NZ_CP035952.1 coordinate 1,879,628, forward strand.
TGGCACCAACAGCCTGGGCGAAAGCTTCACGGTCAGCGTGACCGATACCGATGGCAGCACCGCCAGCGGCTCGCTGGATGTGAACATCGTTGACGATGTACCGACCGCAGCAGGCGATAGCAACGCCGTTACCGCTACCGAGAACCAGCTGACCCTGACCGGCAATGTGTTGAGCAACGACGTGCAAGGCGCCGATCGCGTCGCGAGCGGTCCGATCACTGCTGGCACCTTCACCGGCACCTACGGCACCCTGGTACTGGCGGCCGACGGTTCCTACACCTATACGCTCAACACTGCCGATCCGGACTTCTTCAATCTGCACGGTGGCGGTAACGGGGTCGAGACCTTTACCTACACCCTGACCGATGCCGATGGCGATGTGTCTACCGCCAACCTGGTGCTCAACGTCAGCAACCTCAATGACCCGGTGACCCTCAATGGCCTGAACGTTGAAGGCGGCGAGCTCACCGTGTTCGAGAAGAACCTCGGCGACGGCAGTAGCCCGGACACCCCGGCGCTGACCCAGACGGGCAGCTTTACCGTCACGGCGCTTGATGGCGTACAGACCCTGACCGTTGGCGGTATCAACGTGGTCAGTGGCGGTGTGGCCAGTGGCTTGCCGCAATCTGTGACCACGGCCCTGGGCAACACCCTGACCATCACCGGTTACAACGCCGCCACCGGTGTGGTGACCTATAGCTACACCCTGCTCGACAACGAAGCCCACGCCACCGCCAATGGCACCAACAGCCTGGGCGAAAGCTTCACGGTCAGCGTGACCGATACCGATGGCAGCACCGCCAGCGGCTCGCTGGATGTGAACATCGTTGACGATGTACCGACCGCAGCAGGCGACAGCAACGCCGTTACCGCCACCGAGAACCAGCTGACCCTGACCGGCAATGTGTTGAGCAACGACGTGCAAGGCGCCGACCGCGTCGCGAGCGGGCCGATCACTGCTGGCACCTTCACCGGCACCTACGGCACCCTGGTGCTGGCTGCCGACGGTTCCTACACCTATACGCTCAATACTGCCGATCCGGACTTCTTCAACCTGCACGGTGGCGGTAACGGGGTCGAGACCTTTACCTACACCCTGACCGATGCCGATGGCGATGTGTCTACCGCCAACCTGGTACTCAACGTCAGCAACCTCAATGACCCGGTCACCCTCAATGGCCTGAACGTTGAAGGCGGCGAGCTCACCGTGTTCGAGAAGAACCTCGGCGACGGCAGCAGCCCGGACACCCCGGCGCTGACCCAGACGGGCAGCTTTACCGTCACGGCGCTTGATGGCGTACAGACCCTGAGCGTTGGCGGTATCAACGTGGTCAGTGGCGGTGTGGCCAGTGGCTTGCCGCAATCTGTGACCACGGCCCTGGGCAACACCCTGACCATCACCGGCTACAACGCCGCCACCGGTGTGGTGACCTACACCTACACCCTGCTCGACAATGAAAACCACCCTACGGCCAACGGTGCCAACAGCCTGAGCGAGAGCTTTACGGTTACCGCCACGGATACCGATGGCAGTACTGCCAGTGGCGCCATCGACGTGAATATCGTCGATGATCTACCGGCGGCTGCGGGTGATACCAACGCCGTTACCGCCACCGAGAACCAGCTGACCCTGACCGGTAATGTGCTGAGCAATGACGTGCAAGGCGCCGACCGTATCCAGAGCGGTCCGATCACTGCCGGCACCTTCACCGGTACTTATGGCACTCTGGTGCTGGCCGCTGATGGTTCCTACACCTATACGCTCAACCCCAACGACCAGGACTTCAAGAACCTGCACGGTGGTGGCAATGGCACCGAGACCTTTACCTACACCCTCAAAGACGCCGATGGCGATACCAGCACAGCCAACCTGGTGCTCAACGTCAGCAACCTCAATGACCCGGTGACCCTCAATGGGCTGAACATCAACGGTGGCGAGCTCACTGTCTACGAGAAAAACCTCAGTGACGGCAGCAGCCCAAGCACCTCGGCGCTGACCCAGGGCGGCAGCTTCACCGTGACCGCACCGGACGGCCTGCAGACCCTGACCGTCGGCGGTATCAGCGTGTTCAGTGGTGGCGTCGCCAGTGGTTTCCCGCAATCGGCGACCACGGCCCTGGGCAACACCCTGACCATCACCGGCTACAACGCCGCCACCGGTGTGGTGACCTACACCTACACCTTGCTCGACAATGAGAACCACCCTACGGCCAACGGTGCCAACAGCCTGAGCGAGAGCTTTACGGTTACCGCCACCGATACTGACGGCAGTACCGCCAATGGTGCCATCGACGTCAATATCGTCGATGACTTGCCGAGCGCAGTGAACGACACCAACGCTGTCACCGCCACTGAAGTGCAACTGACCTTGACCGGCAATGTACTGAGCAATGACGTGCAAGGTGCCGACCGTGTAACCGGGCCGATCACCGCCGGAACTTTCACCGGTACCTACGGCACTCTGGTACTGGCGGCTGATGGCTCTTACACCTATACGCTCAACCCCAACGACCAGGACTTCAAGAACCTGCACGGTGGTGGCAATGGCACCGAGACCTTTACCTACACCCTCAAAGACGCCGATGGCGATACCAGCACAGCCAACCTGGTGCTCAACGTCAGCAACCTCAATGACCCGGTGACCCTCAATGGGCTGAACATCAACGGTGGCGAGCTCACTGTCTACGAGAAAAACCTCAGTGACGGCAGCAGCCCAAGCACCCCGGCGCTGACCCAGGGCGGCAGCTTCACCGTGACCGCACCGGACGGCCTGCAGACCCTGACCGTCGGCGGTATCAGCGTGGTCAGTGGTGGCGTCGCCAGTGGTTTTCCGCAATCGGCGACCACGGCCCTGGGCAACACCCTGACCATCACCGGCTACAACGCCGCCACCGGTGTTGTGACCTACACCTACACCTTGCTCGACAATGAGAACCACCCTACGGCCAACGGTGCCAACAGCCTGAGCGAGAGCTTTACGGTCACCGCCACCGATACTGACGGCAGTACCGCCAATGGTGCCATCGACGTCAATATCGTCGATGACTTGCCGAGTGCAGTGAACGACACCAACGCTGTCACCGCCACTGAAGTGCAACTGACCTTGACCGGCAATGTACTGAGCAATGACGTGCAAGGTGCCGACCGTGTAACCGGGCCGATCACCGCCGGAACTTTCACCGGTACCTACGGCACTCTGGTACTGGCGGCTGATGGCTCTTACACCTATACGCTCAACCCCAACGACCAGGACTTCAAGAACCTGCACGGTGGCGGCAACGGCATCGAGAGCTTCACCTACACCTTGCGCGATGCCGATGGCGATACCAGCACTGCGACCCTCAAGCTCAATGTCAGTAACCTCGATAACCCGGTGACCATCGACGGGCTGAACGTCAATGGCGGTGAGCTGACCGTCTACGAAAAAAACCTCAGTGACGGCACCAGCCCGGACTCGCCAGCCCTGACCCAGTCGGGCAGCTTCACCGTGACCGCCCCCGATGGCCTGCAGAGCCTTACAGTAGGTGGCATCAGCGTGGTCAGTGGTGGCGTGGTCAACGGCTTCCCGCAGTCCGGGACGACCCCGCTGGGCAACTCCATCACCATCACCGGTTACAACCCCGCTACCGGGGTGGTCAGCTACACCTACACCTTGCTCGACAACGAAAACCACCCCAATGCCAATGGCATCAATAACCTCAACGAAAGCATCAACGTCGTTGCCACCGATACCGACGGTAGTTCAGCCAGCGCGACCATCGATGTGAAGATCGTCGACGACGTGCCCAATGCCACAGGGGCCGAGCGTTCGGTGACCCCGGGCCAGGTGGATTCGAACCTGCTGCTGGTCATCGACGTCTCCGGCAGTATGAACGATGCCTCGGGTGTGCCTGGATTGACGCGCATGCAACTGGCCAAGCAGGCAATCAGTGCCTTGCTCGACAAGTACGACGAAATGGGCGACGTGAAGGTTCAGTTGGTGACCTTCTCCACCGGGGCCAACCAGCCGTCAACGGTGTGGGTGACCGTCGATCAGGCCAAGGCCATCGTCAATGGCCTGAGCGCGGGCGGTTCGACCTATTACGACTCGGCAATCAACTCGGCGCAGACGGCCTATACCACCGGTGGAAAAATTACCGGTGCGCAGAACATCGTGTATTTCTTCTCTGACGGCGAACCGACGTCGGGGCACTCCATCACTGCGCCACGGGAAGCAGCCTGGGAGACGTTTCTCGACAGCAATGGCATCAAGTCATATGCCATCGGCCTGGGCGGTGGCGTCAATGCCGGCAACCTCAACCCGTTGTCCTACGATGGCAGTACGCACACCGACACCAACGCCACCGTAGTCACCGACCTCAACCAGCTCAACTCGGTGCTGTCCGGTACCGTGCAGGGTGCGCCGATCACCGGCAGCCTGATGAGTGGTGGCCAGTTCGGCGCTGATGGCGGCTTCATCAAGTCGCTGGTGATTGACGGCACCACCTACACCTACGATCCCAAGGGCAACGGCGGCGCAGGCTCCTACGCCACCAGTGGAGCGGCGGATCGCGGCACCTTCGATACCGGCACCAACAGCATTACCGTGAAAACCGCGATTGGCGGCAGCATCGTGGTCAACATGGATACTGGCGACTTTACCTACACGCCACCCAAAGACACCGGCAGCGGCCAGGTCGAGCAGATCGGTTTCGTGGCCAGCGACAACGACGGCGACACCGCCAGCGCCAACCTGGTGATCAATGTTTACGCCAATACCGCACCAGTGGCCGGGGCTGACCATATCATCACCAATATCCTTTCAAGCAGCATCACGGTGCCTGCCGAGGGGTTGCTGGCCAATGACAGCGATGCCAACCATGACCGTCTGAGCATACCGTCGACGACCACCTTCCAGACAGACTGGGCGGCCAAGGGCGCAGGTTTTACCGTGGGTAGCGCGACGCCGCCGACCGTGTCCTTCAATGGCACCAACAACAGCAGCGGCAACCAGTTGCGGGACCTGCCGCGCTCCTCCTTCAGAGGCCCGGCCGATGTCATGACGGCGGCGTTGATCGTCAATGGTTACCTGGGGGCGGTGACCACGGCCAATGCCAACGATGAGGACGTGTTGACCGTCACCCTGAAGAAGGGCGAGACGCTGACGCTCGATCACAACCTGGCAGCCGGCAACATTCTGATGGAATGGAAGGATGCCAGCGGCAGCTACCAGACCATTGCCGACGGCGGCTTCTTCACGGCAAGCCACGACGGTCTTTACAGCATTCACCTGGTCAACCTGACCAATACCTCGGGCAGCAACGTCAACAACGCCGAAAACTACGCGTTGACCATGACTGTCGACTATTCCAACGCGCAAAACGAAACCGCCTACGGCACCTACACCCTAAGCGACGGGCATGGTGGTAGCAGCACCGGCAATGTCGACATCAATTACCAGGAAGGCAGCACCCTTACCGGCACCGGCGGCGACGATACCTTGCTGGCAGGTGCCGGCAACGACACCCTTAATGCCGGGGCGGGCAATGACGTACTGATCGGCGGGGATGGCAACGACTTCCTCTACGGTGGTGACGGCAATGACCTGTTGATCGGTGGCGCCGGCAACGACCTGCTGGATGGCGGAGCGGGTATCGATACCGCCAGCTACGCCAGTGCCACGGGCGCTGTGACAGTCAACCTGAGCACTGTCGGCGGGCAGAACACAGGTGGCGCCGGCACCGATACCCTGGTGGCGATCGAAAACCTGATCGGTTCGGACTACAACGACACCCTGACGGGTAACAACAATGCCAACGTGCTCACCGGTGGCCTGGGCAACGACACCCTCAACGGTGCCGGCGGGGACGATGTGCTGATCGGTGGCCCGGGCAACAACACCCTCACCGGTGGCACCGGCAGCGATACCTTCCTCTATCAGCAAGGCAACACGGGGCATGATGTGGTCACCGATTTTACCCCGGGTACCGACCGCCTGGATCTGTCGCAGTTGCTGCAAGGCGAGAACACCACCACCGCATCGCTGGATGACTACCTGCACTTCAAGGTCACCGGCAGTGGAGCCAGCGTGGTCTCGACCATCGAGGTCAGCTCCGTTGCCGGGGCGGCGCCAACCCAGACCATCGATCTGGCCGGAGTCAACCTGGCCCAGCACTATGGCGTGACGGCGGGGGCGGGCGGGGTGATTGCGGCGGGGCAGGACACGGCGACGATCATAAACGGAATGCTCAATGATCATTCGCTGAAGGTGGACACCGTTTGACCTTGTAGGAGCGGGCTTGCCCCGCGATGCGATAGGGTTGACAGAATGCTATCGCGGGGCAAGCCCGCTCCCACCTGGTGTCTCAGGACGGGCGCCGCAGGGTCTTTTGCCGCAAGATGTAAATGCTCACCAGCACCGCGCTGGTGAGCATGAAGCCCCGTGCCCAGATCAGCGGTACCAGGTAGCACGACAGGCCGATGCTCAACCACATCAAACCGATCGCATAGACCTTGCCTTTGAGGGGGATGCCTTCGCCACTGAGGTAGTCGCGAATCCACGGTCCCAACCGTGGGTGATTGACCAGCCAATGGTGAAAGCGCGGCGAGCTGCGCGCAAAGCACGCAGCAGCCAGGAGCAGGAAAGGGGTGGTGGGCAACACCGGCAGGAAGATCCCGATCACCCCCAGCGCAACGCTGAGCCAGCCGGTGGCCAGCAGCAGGTAGCGCATTGACGCCGACTCAGTGGTGGCGAGGTTTGAGCAGTGCAGGTGCTGGCTTTTCGTCCGGTGCATGCTGCAGCAGGTACAGGGCGGTCAGGGCCTCTGGAATCTGCACGATCATGTCGTCCATCAGGTTGGCATCGCTGGCGATGTCAGCGAATTCCGGCTGTTCGTCGAACAGACCCGAACCGACCATGATCGGCAGCAACATCTCGCTGACTTCTTCTTCGGCGGTTTCGAACCAGGCCTCTTCACGCATGAACACGCCTTCCATGAAACCGATGCACCAGCCGCGCAGGTCCGAGTCGTCCGGCTCGTCACCCAGGTCCAGGTCACACGGCAGTTCGAACTCTTCATCGCTGGCCAGTTGGCGGGCGATGTGGGCCTTGAGCTGGATCAGCGTGGCCTCGATCTCTTCACGCTGGGCGTCGTTCGTGTAGTGCGGCTCTTCGGCGAACAGGGCGTCGATCCATTCGCGCTCGGGAACGGCCTCGGTACCAATCGACAAGGCAGTCAGGAAGCCGTGGGCGGCCACGTAGTCCAGCGCCTCTTCGTGCAGCTCGTCGGCGTCGAGGAAGGCTTGCAGGCGGGTCAATTGCTCGGCGAAGGACATTACGGGGCTACCTTGGGAATAAACGATATTGAATTCTAGCACCTTGCAGCGCAAACGAGGCAAAGGAAGACGTCTATCGCAGAGCGTCCTGCTAGGGCGCAGGCTCCGGTATAATGCCCGGCTTTTATCCTCGGGCCCTTTGCACCACGGGACCGGGTAAAAGCCGCTTACGCATTTTCGGGTGTCGCCAGCGGAGTTTTCGTCCAGCCTGTGCCCAGGATGGTTTTGCGATTTTTGGAGTTTCTATGCTCGAACAGGCTCAGCGCGTCCTCAAGGACATCTTCGGTTACGACAGCTTTCGTGGGCGCCAGGGCGCAATCATCGAATGCGTGGCCAAGGGTGGTGACGCGCTGGTACTGATGCCCACCGGCGGCGGCAAGTCGCTCTGCTTCCAGGTCCCGGCCCTGTTGCGTCCGGGACTGGCGGTGGTGGTGTCGCCACTGATCGCGTTGATGGAAGACCAGGTAGCGACCCTGGACGAACTGGGCGTCGCCGCGGCATCGCTGAACTCCACCCTCAGCGCCGAGCAGCAACGTGACCTTGCCGGGCGCATTCGCCGGGGTGAAGTGAAGATGCTCTACCTGGCTCCCGAGCGCCTGGTACAGCCGCGCATGCTGGATTTCCTGCGCAGCCTCGACATCGCCCTGTTCGCCATCGACGAAGCCCATTGTGTGTCGCAATGGGGGCATGACTTCCGTCCCGAGTACCTGCAACTGGGCCAGCTTGCCGAGCTGTTTCCGAATGTGCCGCGCATCGCCCTGACCGCCACTGCGGACATGCGTACCCGCGAAGAGATCGTCACCCGCCTGCACCTGCAGAACGCTGAACGCTTTCTGTCGAGCTTCGACCGGCCGAACATTTTCTACCGCATCGTACCCAAGGAGCAGCCGCGCAAGCAGTTGCTGGCGTTCCTCGGCGAGCGGCGCGGCAACGCCGGTATCGTCTATTGCCTGTCGCGCAAGAAGGTCGATGATGTCGCGGCCTACCTGTGCGAGCAGGGTTTCCCGGCCCTGCCTTACCACGCCGGGCTGCCTGCCGAGACCCGCGCCGCTAACCAGCGCCGCTTCCTCAACGAGGAAGGCCTGATCATGGTCGCCACCATTGCCTTCGGCATGGGCATCGACAAACCCAACGTACGTTTCGTCGCGCACCTGGACCTGCCCAAGTCCCTGGAAGCCTACTATCAGGAGACCGGCCGCGCCGGTCGTGACGGCCTGCCTGCCGACGCCTGGATGGCCTACGGCCTGCAGGACATGGTGATGCTCAAACAGATGCTGCAGAACTCCGAAGGCGACGAGCGCCACAAACGCATCGAGCAACACAAGCTCGATGCCATGCTCGCCCTGTGTGAGGAAACCCGCTGCCGTCGCCAGACCCTGCTCAACTATTTCGACGAAGAGCTGCCCCAGCCATGCGGCCACTGCGACAACTGCATCGACGGTGTGCAGACCTGGGATGCCACCGAACCTGCGCGCCAGGCGCTGTCGGCGGTGTATCGCACCGGTCAGCGCTACGGTGTCGGCCACCTGGTGGACGTGCTGCTGGGCCGTGACAACGAAAAAATCCGCAACTTCGGTCACGAGAAGCTCGCCGTGTACGGTGTCGGCAAAGATCGCTCCGAGCACGACTGGCGCTCGCTGTTCCGCCAGATGGTCGCCCGCGGCCTGGCTGATATCGACCTTGAAGGCTACGGTGGCCTGCGCCTGTCCGACAGCTGCCGACCATTGCTGCGCGGTGAAGTCAGCCTTGAGCTGCGTAAAGACCTCAAGCCGCAAACCAGTAGCAAGGGTGGCAGCGGCAGTGCTGGCAGCCCGGCCAGCCAGCTGGTGCGCAGCGACGAGCGCGAGCAGTGGGAAGCCTTGCGTGCCCTGCGCCGCAAGCTGGCCGAGGAGCATGGCGTACCGCCTTATGTGATTTTCCCCGACTCGACCCTGCTGGAGATGCTGCGCAGCCAGCCCACCAGCCTCAGCGAAATGGGCCGGGTCAGTGGCGTTGGTGCACGCAAGCTGGAACGTTACGGTGAAGCCTTCCTGGAAGTATTGGGTGGCGGCGTCGAGGCGCCGAAAATCGTCACCGACCTGCGCCACGAGTTGGTCAGCCTGGCCCGTGCCGGCATGACGCCAATGCAGATCGCCGGGCAACTGAGCTGCAGCGAAAAGAACGTCTACAGCCTGCTGGCCGAAGCCATCGGTCGCCAGGAACTGTCGCTGGACCAGGCGCTGGACCTGCCGGAGGACTTGTTGGGCGAGATCCAGGATGCCTTCCTTGATGGTGAAGGCGAGCTGCCGCCGGTATCGGCCATCGCCGAACAGTTTGGCGGGCGAGTGCCCGAAGGCGTGTTGTATTGCGTACGGGCCGCACTGGCCGCCGAATTCGAGATGTAACCCGGCTTTGTCATCATTTATAACGATTATCAAAGCAGCGCAGCTGTATGAGCCTTGCCTGAGGCTCACGGTCATGGTTAGCTGACTAATAATTAGTTCTGATGATGAGTTCCTCTATGCCGTTGACCGACCAACACAAATTCGGGATGCAGCTGGCACATATGTCCCGCGGCTGGCGCGCCGAGCTGGACCGCCGCCTGGCCGGGCTCAACCTGTCCCAGGCTCGCTGGCTGGTGCTGCTGCACCTGGCCCGCTTCGACGAGGCCCCGACCCAGCGTGAGCTGGCCCAGAGCGTCGGCGTTGAAGGCCCGACCCTGGCCCGCCTGCTCGATAGCCTGGAAACCCAGGGCCTGGTTCGTCGTCAGGCGGTGCTGGAAGACCGCCGGGCAAAAAAAATCCTCCTTTGCCCACCGGCCAAACCGCTGATCGAGCAGATCGAAACCATTGCCAATGCCTTGCGCGCCGAGCTGTTCGTTGGCGTCGACGAAGAGGAGCTGCGCATTTGCATGCGCGTCCATGCGCGGATCCTGGCTAACCTGGAAAAGTCCTGAACACTTTTTAGAAGGTGTGACCCAGGTTCAGGTACATCGCCTTCTGATTCTCGCTGTTGGCCCCATAGCTGAAGTTCAGCGGCCCCAGGGGCGTCTCGAAACCGATAAAAACACTGGCTGCATTGATGTAGCCACTGTCGAACTCGTTGTCGTTGTTCCAGGCCCGGCCACGCTCCAGCGAGCCGCCCAGGTATAACGGGAAGTCCAGCGGCAGGTAGGCGCGTGGCGTCAGGCGACGGTAGTAGACCAGGCGCATCAGGCTGACGTTCTGCCCGGAGACCGAGTCCTGGCGAAAGCCCGACAACTGCCGGGCACCGCCGAGCACGAAGCTTGAGGTCACCACCTCGGTATCATCCAGGGTCCTGCCGTAGCGGCCACCCACCACCCAGGTGTTGGGGCCGCTGCTCATGGCCTTGTCCACGTTCAAGTCCCATTGCCGGTAGCGTTGGTCCGAGCCCAGGCTCGGGTCGTAGTGGCGCAGGGTCAGGTTGATGTCCTCGCCGCTATGGGGGAAGTAGACATTGTCGAGGGTGTCGAAGGAGTACTTGAGCTCGTAGAAGCCTTCGTTGAAATTGACCTTGGGCAGGTCCTGGTCGCCGATGCGCACCTCGGCCTGGCCCCAGGCCTTGCCCACGCCCAGGCGCACTTCACCGTTGTTGCCGATCTGCCTTCCCAGGTTGAGGCCAAAGCCGTAGCGTTCCAGGCGGTACTCGGCAATCGGGTCATCGTCCAGGGTTGCTTCGATGTTCTGTGAGCCCAGGTCGATGTAGGGCGCGACGAAATAGCGCGAGCCGGCGTCCAGCGGTTGGTAGAACTCGCTGTACAGCTCCTGCTGGTCGCCGATCTGGGCGCGAGTCAGCCATTCGCCGCCCAGGGTGTTGATACCGTTGACCCGGTAGCTGGCACCGATGTTGAAAGCGCTGTCGCCGCGCATGTCGTCCGACAGGTTCAGGCCCAGGCGCAGGTAGTCGGTGCCGCCGCGCCGACCGCGGGCGTTGATCACCAGGGTGTTGTCGTCACCTTTGTGGACCACGCGGTATTGCACCCGGTCGAAGTAATCGAGGCCGTACAGGGTACCCATGTCGGTCTGCAGGCGGCCCAGTTCCAGCGGCTCGCCGATGGGTTGGCGAATGTAGTAGCGGATCACGTCGTCGCTGACTTTCGAATCGTTCTCGATGCGGATGGCGGTGATCACCGGTGTGCGCTGGCTTGGCGAGCGTGCGGCGAGCAACTCGCCGTCGCCGGTTTGCGGGCGCTTGAGCACTGCCAGGCGTGCGTCCAGGGCGCGAGCGGCGCGGTAACCGGCGTCAATCATGTCCTGGGCGCGGCCGAAATCGGTGACCCCGAAGCTCGACAGCGGTGGCTGGATGAGGATGTCGTCACGGTGCAGGGCTGCCAGTTGCTCTTCGGAGTTGCGCCGGGTCATCAGGGTGATCGACTGGTTGAGCACGTCGACCACGGTTGCCAGCTGCTTGCGGTTGCGCAGCGGGGTGCCGATATCGACAACGATCGCCACGTCCACGCCCATCTCGCGGGCGACGTCCAGGGGGATGTTGTCGACCATGCCGCCATCGACCAGCAATTGGCCATCGAGCTCGACCGGGGCGAATACCGCCGGGATCGACATGCTGGCGCGAATCACCTGGGGCAGGTGGCCGCGACGAAACACCACTTTTTCGCCGCTGGCAATGTCGGTGGCCACGGCGCGGAAGGGTATCGGCAGCTTGTCGAAGTCACGGGTATCGCTGGTATGGGCAAGCATGCTTTCGAGCAACAAGGCCAGGTTCTGGCCCTGGATCACGCCCAGCGGCAGGCCCAGGCTGCCGTCGTCGCGAAAGCTGAGCTTCTGTTTGACCAGGAAATCGCGGTCATCTTGCTTGCGCCGGAACGGCACATCCTTGCGCGGCGGGGCATCGGACAGCGCCTGCTGCCAATCGATGCCCAGCGCCAGTTTTTCCAGCTCGTCGACCTTGTAGCCCGAAGCGTACAAGCCGCCGACCACTGCGCCCATGCTGGTGCCGGCAATGGCATCGACCTTGATGCCTTGTTCCTCCAGGGCCTTGAGCACCCCGATATGGGCCAGGCCGCGGGCAGCACCGCCGGAGAGCACCAGGCCGACTTTCGGTCGGGGCGCTTCGGCTGCCAGCAGCGCGAAGGAAACGAACATCAACAGCAGGGATAACAGCAGGCGGTGCATCATGGCGCTCGGAGCAAGGGCTAAAGACCGCTAGTATAAGCATGCCCACCTGTCAGGAGACCTTCAGTGTATGTCCGCGCATAAACCGCAAATCGTCATTACCTACTGCACCCAGTGTCAGTGGTTGCTACGCGCCGCCTGGCTGGCCCAGGAACTGTTGAGCACCTTCAGTGACGACCTGGCCCGGGTGGCCCTGGAGCCTGCCACCGGCGGCACCTTCCGTATCACCTGCGATGATGTACAGATCTGGGAACGCAAGGCCGACGGTGGCTTCCCTGAGGCCAAGGTGCTCAAGCAGCGCGTACGCGACCAGATCGACCCCCAGCGCGGCTTGGGCCATAACGATCGGCCCTGACCGTCAGCCCTGGGCGGCGGCGACCTTGGCTGGCGGATTGCTGGCCGCCAGGCGGCTGGAAATGACAATGGCGAGGATGATCAACGCACCGCCCATGAGCATGCGCAAGGTCGGGGTTTCGGCGAAGATCAGCCAGGCCATGGCGATGCCGTAGACCGGCTCCAGGGCAAACACCACCGCCGCGGTGCGCGCCTTGATCACTGCCAGGCTTGCGACGAACAAACTGTGCGCCACGCCTGTGCAGAACACCCCGAGCAGGCCGATCCACAACCAGTCCATGGCGCTGACGCTGCCCAGGGCTGGCGCTGCTGCCGGCAACAGGCACATGGCGACCACTGCGTTCTGGCACAAGGCGGCCTGCACCGCTGGAATCCGCCCGGAGCCGGCGCGGTTGGTCAATGACAGCAGCGAAAACAGCAGGCCCGAAAGCAGTGCCCAAAGTAGCCCGCTTGTGGCTTGGCTGGCCAGGTCGAAGTCCGGAGTTACCAATACCAGGCCGATGCTCACCAGCAGCACCAGAACGATCTCGTTGCTGCGGATGCGCTCGCGAAACAGCAGCCCTTCAAGGATCACGGTAAAGGCCGGGAAGCTGGCAAACCCCAAGGTGGCAATGGCGACGCCGGCGACTTTCACTGCGATGAAAAAGCTGACCCAGTGCCCGGCCAGCAGCACGCCACCGAGCAGCAGGCGACGCCAGTCCTGCGCCTGTAGGGGTTGCCAGGCCTTGCGCGCAAACCCTGCGAACACGGCCAAGGCCAGTACGGCAAAAGCGGCCCGACCGAAGACGATGATCGCAGGCGCGGCGCTGGCCAGTTTGCCGAACACGCCGGTGAGGCCGAAGAACAGTGCGCCGATATGCAGGGCGCCGAGGGCAGTGCGGTGATTCATGGTGATCCTTGTGATAGAGCAGGGCAGCGGCGCCAGTGTATGGGGGCGGCGCTGGCCCTGTCTGTCGCGGCCCTCGCGTCAATTGTCTTCAGGGTCGCGCCGCAGGGCGCCAGGCGTGCGGCCAAAGGCCTTGAGCACGGCGGCGGCAAAGGCACTTTGCGAGCTGTAGCCGACCTGGCTGGCAATCTCGCCGATCGGTAAGCGGGTATCACGCAGCAGTTGGCGTGCCCGCAGCAGGCGGCGCTGGCGCACATAGTCCATGGGGGTGACCCCGCATTCGGCCATGAATCGCGCATGCAAACGCGCGCCGGACAGCCCGGCCAGGCGCGCCAGGTCGGCGACTTGCAGTGGGTAGGCCGCGTTCTGCTCGATATGGGCGTCGAAGCGGGCGTAGGGCAATGACTTTAGCGCCGTAGCCGGTGCTGCGCCGCTGTTCAGGCTGGCCAACAGCAGCAGTGCACCTTGCTGGGCTATCAGCGGGTCGTTGATCGGGCTTGCCGCCAGCCAGTCGACCAGTTGTTGCTGGCGATGGTCCAGGTTCACCGGCCCGGCCCGTTCCAGCAGGCGCCGGCTGGCGTCGAGGTGCCCGCCCAGGCCCTGGCTCAGCCATGCGTCATGGGGCACATCCAGCACCAGGCAGTCGCTGCCGGCAGGGCTGCCGCAGGTATGGTGGCTGCCCGCCGGGACCACCATCAGGTCCTGGCGGTCAACCCGCGCGCCGCGGCCTTCGACCTCGAACTCCAGGCGTCCGCACAAACCGAACACCAGTTGCGGGTGATCGTGGCTGTGGGCGATCAGGTCGTGGCGATAATGGCGCAGGGAAAGAATCGGGGTGTGGCTCATCGAAGTGTCCTCCGGTAATCGCCGCAGTGTACAGGCTAACGGTTTATTGGGGACGCTACGCGCCCCATCGCGGCGCAAGACCGCTCCCACTCTTATCTGTGTGGCCTTGTGCTGAGTGGGCAGCATGTCATCGGATCGAAACCTGGCGGTCACGTTCGGTTCATTGCCCCTTGGCAAGCTGGCGCAAACCTTCCCGGAGCCTGCCGATGAGCCGTGCCGAGTTTGCCAGACCCTCGCGCAAACAGCGCGTACGCACCCTGTGGATCTCGGATGTGCACCTGGGCACCCGGGATTGCCAGGCCGAGCACCTGTCGCAGTTCCTCAAGGGTTACCAGGCCGACCGTATCTACCTGGTAGGCGACATCATCGACGGCTGGAAGCTGCGCGGTGGTATGTACTGGCCCCAGGCACACACCAATGTGATCCGCCGGCTGCTGACCATGAGCAAGCGTGGCACCGAAGTGATCTACGTCACCGGCAACCATGACGAATTCCTGCGCCGCTACTCGAAGCTGGTGCTGGGCAATATCCAGTTGGTCGACCAGGCCGAGCACCTGACGGCCGATGGCCGGCGTCTGCTGGTGATCCATGGCGACCAGTTCGACGTGATCACCCGTTATCACCGCTGGCTGGCCTTTCTTGGCGACTCGGCCTATGAGTTCACCTTGACCCTCAACCGCTGGCTCAACCACTGGCGGGCACGTTATGGCTACGGCTACTGGTCGTTGTCGGCGTACCTCAAGCATAAGGTCAAGACTGCGGTCAGCTTCATCAGTGACTTCGAGGAAGCCATCGCCCATGAATGCGTCAAGCGCGGTTTTCACGGTGTGGTCTGCGGGCATATTCACCATGCCGAGATTCGCAAGGTCGGCGAGGTGGACTACCTCAACTGTGGCGACTGGGTCGAGTCCTGTACTGCGCTGATCGAGCATTGGGATGGCAGCATCGAGCTTTACCGCCTGGCCGACGCCCAGGCCGAGGCAGCCCGGCGCCTGGCCAGGCTTGAGGAACTGGTGGATTCAGGCGGTGGCGGCGGGGTGCTCTAGCGTGGCGTGATGGTAACTGCCCAGGGTATCGCCGATGTCGTGCAACGGGGCGCAGATCAATATTACTCGTCGCGCCCGTCTCGCCAGGCGCGAAAGTCATTGGCGATGATCGCCCAGTCTTGTTCGGCAGGACGGGTTTCTGGTCTTGTGGGCCGAATTCAGAAGCTGACCTTGCCGCGCAACATGTCACGGTACATGGCGAAGTCGCCGATCAGGCTGTAAAGCGGATGCTTGAAGGTGGCCGGGCGGTTCTTCTCGAAGAAGAAGTGCCCGATCCAGGCAAAGCCATAGCCCGCGAAGGGCAGGGCCAGCAGCAACAGCCAATTGCCGCTGCCGAGGCTGAAAGCGAGTAAGGCGATGACCAGGCTGGTGCCGACAAAGTGCAGGCGCCGACAGGTCGGGTCGCTGTGTTCGCCCAGGTAGTAGGGGTAGAACTCGGCAAAACTGTGGAACTGCTGGGGGCTGTTCACGACACTGCTCCAGGGTCTGGTCGAACTGACGAAGATACACGGCGTGGAGCCTGATCTGAGTCTAGAGTGAGTAACACTACAGGGCAGTGACAATAGGCGCCAATTGAGTATCCTTTGAGATCGCCGCCGCAGCGACTTGTCGCTAAAAAAAAGAAGCCAGCCATGAGCGAAAGAACCACTTCAGCAAGCTGGGCATCAGGGATCGTCAAGGCACTCGAGCTTGAAGGCCTCGATTGCCGTGCCATGTTCAAGCAGCTTGGCCTTGATTTCGCCGCGCTCGATGACCCCGATGCCCGGTTTACCCAGGACTCCATGACTCGCCTGTGGCTGTTGGCCGTCGAGCTGTCCGGCAACCAGGCGATCGGCTTGAACATGGCGCGGGTGGTTCGCCCTGCATCCTTTCATGTGGTCGGCTATGCGCTGATGTCGAGCCGCACCCTGGCTGAGGGTTTCGAGCGGCTGGTGCGTTATCAGCGAATCATCGCCGAAAGCTCCGACTTGAGTTTCCGCCTTGAGCCGGACGGCTATGCACTGATTCTTACCGTGCATGGCGATCACCTGCCACCGACCCGGCACAGTGCCGAGGCCTCGCTGGCCTGCGCGCTGTCGCTGTGCAGCTGGCTCAGCGGACGGGTGATCCAGCCACGCCGGGTGCTGGTCCAGGGGCCGCAACCCAAGGACCTGACGCCGTACAAGACGGCTTTTCATGCCCCGCTGGTGTTCAGTGCCCCCTATGATGCGCTGGTGCTCGAGCGCGCCGACATGGAGGCGCCGCTGCCGACCGCCAACGAGGCCATGGCCACCCTGCATGATCGGTTTGCCGGTGAATACCTGGCGCGTTTCTCGGAAAGCCGGGTCACCCACCGTGCGCGCCAGGTATTGTGCCGGGTACTGCCCCAGGGCGAGCCCAAGCGCGAAACCATCGCCCAGGCCTTGCACCTGTCCCAGCGTACCTTGCAGCGACGCCTGCAAGAGGAGGGGACGAGCTTTCAGACTTTGCTCGATGACACCCGTCGCGAACTCGCCGAGCAGTACCTGGCGCAGGCCAACATGACCTTGCTCGAAGCGGCCTACCTGCTTGGTTTTGCCGATCCGAGCAACTTCTTCAGGGCCTTTCGCCGCTGGTTCGACGTTACCCCGGGCGAGTATCGGGCACGCTTGAGCGGGGCCGCAGCGGCCCCGGGAGAACATGAGCCGGTCAGTGACGCCAGAACGCAGGCATGCACAGCACCAGTACCGTGATGATTTCCAGGCGGCCGAGGAGCATGCCGAAGGCCAGGATCCACTTTGCCGCATCCGGCAGGGTGGCGAAGTTGCCGGCCGGGCCGATGGTTTCGCCCAATCCCGGGCCGACCCCCGACACGGTGCTGGCGGCGCCGGTCAGGGCGGTCATCCAGTCTACGCCCAGCAGCGACAGGGCCAGGGCAATGACGCAGATGGTGATGGCGAAGAAGAACGAAAACGTCAGGATCGAGCGCACGATCTCTTCGTCCAGCCGGTGACCGTTGTATTTTTGCTTGATCACCGCCCGTGGGTGGATCAACTGGTTCAGGTTGGCCTTGAGCAGGATATAGGCGACCTGGAAGCGGAAAATCTTGATGCCCCCTGCGGTCGACCCCGAGCACCCGCCCACGAAGCCCAGATAGAAGAACAGCATCAGCGAGAAGTTGCCCCACAGGCTGTAGTCGCCCAGGGCAAAGCCGGTGGTGGTGACCACCGAGGTCACGTTCAGGGCCACATGACGCAGGGCATCGAGCCAGTGCAGGTTGGTGGTGGCCCAGTACCAGGTGCCGAGCACCAGCCAGGTGGCCAGCAGCATGGCCAACAGCCCCTGCACCTGCTGGTCCTTGATCAGCGCCTTGCGGTTGCCGCGAATGGTTGCCACATACAGGGCGAATGGCAAGCTGCCGAGGATCATCACCACCACCGCGACCCAGTGCACCGCCGGTATGTCCCACTTGGCCAGGGACTGGTCGGAGGTGGAGAAACCGCCGGTGGAAATCGCCGACATGGCATGGTTGATCGCATCGAAGGGGTTCATCCCGGCCAGCCAGAACGCCAGGGAGCCGAGGGTGGTGATGCCGATGTACACCAGCACGATGGACTTGGCGACCATGTGCGAGCGCGGCATGACCTTCTCCGAGCGGTCCGAGGACTCGGTCTGGAACAGGCGCATGCCACCGATGCGCAGCAGCGGCAGGATCGCTACGGCCATGGCGATAAAGCCGATGCCGCCCAGCCAGTGCAGCAGCGAGCGCCACATCAGGATCCCCGGCGACATGCTGTCCAGGCCGCTGAGCACCGTGGCACCGGTAGCGGTGATGCCGGACATGCTTTCGAAAAAGGCGTCGGTGTAGCTGATGTGCTGGGTCAGCAGAAACGGCAGGGCGGCGAAGATGCACACCACCAGCCAGCTGCTGACCGTCAGCAGGTACATGTCCCGCGGGCGCAGGTGCACGTGCTCGGGGCGGCCCGGGATGACCAGGGCAAGGCCGGCGACAAAGGTAATCATGCTGGCCCAGAGGAACGACGGCAGATCGCCGGTGCGCTCGAAGATCACCAGCGTGGCCATGGGCACGACCATGCTGATCGCCAGGGTGATCAGGAAGATGCCGATGATGAAACCAATGATCCTTAAGGTCGGCAACGCCATGTGATCTGCTCTGACTCGAAACGGAAGGGCGCCATTCTACCTATGGACCTTTTTAAGTAAACGCTAGAATAGCCCGACATTTATCCATAAGGGGTAGCCAATGGAGGCTCTCGACGCATTGCTCCACCGTGTTTCGGTTCCACGTCTGCTGGATCCGGCACCCAATGCCGCACAACGCGAGGCGCTGTTTCAGGCTGCCCTGCGTGCGCCGGACCACGGCCAACTGCGGCCCTGGCGCTTTTTGACGGTCGAAGGCCAGGCGCGGGAAAAGCTTGGCGAACTGCTCGCCGAAGCGGTGAAGCTCAACGGCGAGGCCTCTGAGGCGGCGCTGGACAAGGCCCGGGCCATGCCCTTGCGCGCACCGTTGCTGGTGGTTGTGGTGGCGCGCCTGCAGGATCACTTCAAGGTGCCGGCGTCCGAGCAGCGCCTGGCGGCCGGCTGTGCCGCCCATGGCATTTTGCTGGCGGCCCATGCCCAGGGGATCGGCGCGGTATGGCGCACCGGTGAGCTTTCGTACAGCAAGCATGTGGTCAAGGGGCTGGGGCTGGCGGACAACGAAGAGATCATTGCCTTCCTGTACCTGGGGACCCCACAGAATGAACCGCGTACGGCGCCCGTGCTGGACACTGCTGATTTTGTCAGTGCCTGGGAGTAGCAGAGGGCTTTAGGGCCTTATCGCGGGGCAAGCCCACATTGTGGGAGCGGGCTTGCCCCGCGAAGCTATAGGGCGTCAGGCTTCGCCAGTGGCAACTCCAGCCGGGCCACAAACCCACCTTGGGGATGATTGCCCAGGCTTAGGCTGCCGCCATGGCGCTCTGCCGCCTTGCGCGCAATCGCCAGCCCCAGGCCATGCCCTGCAGCACTCTGTCCGGGCGCACGGTAGAACGGTTCGCCCAACTGCGCCTGGTGCTCTGCGGCCACTCCCGGCCCGTGGTCACGTACGCTCAGCACAATTGTGTCGTTATCGCGCACCCCGGTGAGTTCAATCGGCTGGCCGGCCGGATTGAAACGCACGGCATTGCGCAACAGGTTATCCAGTGCGCGCTCCAGCAGGGTTGGCCAGCCTTGCAGGTGAAGCCCGGTTTCATGCTGCAGCTGGATCTGCTGCTCCGGCGCAGCCAGTTGTGCATCTTTTTGCACTGACGCCAGCAGGGCATCGAGGTCCACCGGCTCCGCCCGCGTTTGTTCGGCGTCGACCCGGGCCAGTACCAGAATCTCGCTGATCAGCGCTTCCAGGCGGTCGCACTCGCGGGTCAGGCGCGGCCACAGAGCCTGGCGCTGCTCGGCTTCGGCCCGCTCGGCCAGGGCCAGGGCGATGCGCAGGCGGGCCAGGGGCGAGCGCAGTTCGTGGGACACGTCGCGCAGCAGCTGCCGCTGGCTGCCGATCATGCTCTGCAGGCGCGCGCCCATGCGGTTGAAATCGTTGGCCAGCACGCCGAATTCGTCACGACGGTTGGCCAGGCGCGCCAGGCTGTTCTGCTGGTAAGTGGTCTGTCCCAGGTCATGCACGGCGCTGCGCAGGCGGCTCAAGGGGCGGGTGATCGACAGGGTGACGAGCAGGCTGAACAGGGTCAGCACCACCAGGGCAATCCCCAATGCACTGAGCGGCCAGAGCAGGCTGTCGCGGTGCCAGGCGTCCAGTTCCGGGTGCGGGATGCGGTAAATCAGCAGGTAGGTCTCGCCACTGTCGGGGCTGGTGTATTCCTCGGTCAGGCGCCGCCACGGCAAATGCCGCTCATCATTGTGCCGGCGCGCTTCGAAGGCGGCGGCGCGGCGCGGGAAGGTACCGGGGACGACCGCATCGCCACTGTCGTTGAGCACCTGCACGTCGATGTTGTAGCGGCGCTTGCGATGCTCAAGGTAGTGCTGGGCGTTCTCTGGCCCTTGCTGCTCATAGCGCTGGGTCCAGTTCTTGGCCAGGGTATTGAGGCCCGGATGACGGCTGAGAATCCAGGCGTCCTGGTTCAGCATGTGCCCGAGCAGGATCGACAAGCCGGCAACCAGGGCAATGGCCAGCCAGAAACTGGCCAGGATGCGCCAGAACAATGAACGCAAAAGGTGCACCTCTAACGGAAAAAGCCCGGTCTGCTGGGGCAGGCCGGGCGGGTGGCTGACAGCTTACTGGGCCTTGTTGGCTTTTTCAGCTTTCCAGGCTTTGAACTCGGCCCATTCGGCGCGGCGTTCATCCTGCTTCTTTTTCATCTCGTCGAACTGCTTCTGCTGTTCAGGTTTGAGCAAGGCGCGAATCTCGGCCTGGGTCTTGTCTTTCTTGGCTTTGAGCTCGTCTTTCAGGGCTTTCTGCTCAGCAGCCGGGAGTTTTTCCAGGTAGCGCTGGGTGATTTCCTGGCGGCTTTTCATCTGCTCGCCCATCAGTTTGCCGATTTGCTGGCGCTGTTCGTGGCTCAGGTCCAGCTGGGCGAAAGGCGCTCCACCGCGGTGGTGCTCACCGTGGCGCGGGCCGCCGGCATCTGGCATGGCCATGGCGACGGTAGGCAGGGCGGCAGCGAACATCAGGGCGATAAGGGTCTTGCGCATGGTGACTCTCCTTTCTGAGGCCGGTCGTTACCGGATATGCCCAGTCTAGGGAGATCAAGGTCAGCGGCGGTCAGGCAAGGGTAAAGCTTGGGTAAAGATACCGGCGCGCCGTGCTGACATTACAGGCTGTAGTAGTAACCGCGGCTGCGCAGGGCAACGATGCGCGGGCGGCCATCGGCATGTGGGCCGATCTTCTTGCGCAGGTTGCTGACGTGCATGTCCAGGCTGCGGTCATACAGGGTCAATTTGCGGCCCAGGGCGATCTGCGCCAGTTCCTGTTTGTCCAGCGGCTCGCCGGGCTGGCGCAGCAGGGCTTCGAGGATGCGGCTTTCGGAGAGGGTCAGGGTCAGTTCCTGTTCGTCGATGCTGACCACGCCGCGGGCAGGGCTGAAGCACAAGTCGCCGATTTCCACCTGGCTGGGTGTCGCATTGGGGTGGCTGCGGCGCAGCACGGCGCGCAGGCGGGCGGTGAGCTCGCGCGGATCACAGGGTTTGGCCAGGTAATCATCGGCACCCAGCTCCAGGCCCAGGATCCGGTCCAGCGGCTCGCCGCGTGCCGAGAGCATCAGTACCGGCAGTTCGGTGTGCTCGCTGCGCAACTGCTTGAGCAGCTCCAGGCCGCTGCCGTCGGGCAGCATCACGTCCAGCACTACGGCGGCCGGTGCTTGTTCGGCCAGCGCCTTACGGGCGCTGAGGCCGTCGTGGCAGGCACGTACCACGAACCCTTCCTGGGTCAGCCAGCTGCCGAGCAGCTCGCAGAGTTCCTGGTCATCATCAATCAGTAACAGCTCGCTCATGACTCACTCAATTCAACCATTGCCGACGCTTTCTGTGTCCGCCACTGGCAAAGATACCGCAGAGTGCCGCAAACAGGGCAACTGCGCCACCAATCAGGAACCATTGTTGCTGATCGGTGATGAGTTTGGGTGCGGCGCCGGCCTGCAGTTCCTTGAGGGCCAGCTTCAGGCGCTGGTTTTCCTGGCGCAGGCGGGTGAGCTGGGCACTTTCGCGTTCGCTGTCGGCGTTGTGCAGTTGCTGGCTGAGGGTTTCGCGCAGACGCTCGCTTTCCTTCAGGCGCTGCTGCAGCTCGGTGATCTGACTGCCAGCGCTCAGCGACAACGGCGTGCTGGCAGCGGCAGGCTCTTCAGCCTGGGCGAGTGGGGTCAGCAGCAACAGGCATAGCAGCAGGGACAACGGACCTCGACGCATCGGAACTCCTGATTCCATTGGATGGTTCAGGAGGTTGTCGGCCAGCAGACGAGAATAATGAGCAGTCGCGAAGAGAAAGCTGCGCACGGCGACGGGCCAAGTGGCGCGCCGCCGTCCTGGGTTACGGCAGGACTTGCTTGAACGGCTTGACGATGACGTGGGCGTAGACACCCGCGGCAATGTACGGGTCGGCATCGGCCCACGCCTGGGCGGCGTTGAGCGAATCAAACTCGGCGACGATCAGGCTACCGGTAAAGCCAGCGGTGCCCGGGTCATTGCTGTCGATCGCCGGGTGCGGGCCGGCCAGTACGACCCGGCCTTGTTCCTTGAGCAGTTGCAGGCGTTCGATATGCGCCGGGCGCGCGGCCAGGCGTTTTTCCAGCGAATCGGCTACGTCGGTGGCAATGATGGCGTAGAGCATGTCATTCCTCGTGCTTGGGGGTGGAAGGCGGGGTGCTCGGGTCGCTGTCATGCAGGTGACGGGACAGGTAGACACCCTGGGCCACCAGGAACAGCACGGTCATGCCCAGGCTGCCGAACACCTTGAAGTCGACCCAGAAGTCCTGGAAGGTGAAGGCGACGAACAGGTTGGCTGCGCCGCAGAACAGGAAAAAGCCGATCCAGGCGATGTTCAGGCGCGTCCAGACCGGTTCCGGCAGGCTCAGGGCGTGACCCATGATGCGTTTGATCAGTACCCGGTCACCGATGAAGTGGCTGCCGGTGAACGCCAGGGCGAACAGCCAGTTGACCACCGGAGCCTTCCACTTGAGGAAGGTTTCACTGTGGAAGGCCAGGGTCAGGCCACCGAACACCAGGCAGGCGACCAGAGTCAGCCACTGGCCTTTCTCCAGCTTGCGCTGGCGGATGAACAGGGCGCCGTAGACTACCAGCGAGCTGATGATCAGCATCGCCGTGGCGCTGTAGATGCCACCCAGCTCGAAACTCTGCCCGGCGAATTCGACGGCGCGTGGTTCAAGCTTGTAGACGATGAAGAACAGGAGCAGCGGGATGAAATCGATGAATTGTTTCACAGTGGCAGCCAGAAGCAGGATGTGACGGCATAATAACAAACATCAATGACAGCGAAAGCGCCACCTATGAATGTTGATCTGCACTGCCACAGTACCGCCTCCGATGGCGCCTTGTCGCCGACGGTGTTGGTTGCCCGGGCCCATGAGCATGGCGTGCGGATGCTCTCGCTGACTGACCATGACACCCTCGAGGGCCAGCTTGAGGCCCGCGCCGCCACTCAGGCCCTGGCGATGCAGTGGGTCAGCGGCATCGAGCTGTCGTGCACCTGGGGGGGCGCGACTATCCACGTGTTGGGTTACAACTTCCCGCTCGACGCCGCGCCCTTGCAGGCTGCCGTTGAGTCGTTGCACCGCGGCCGCTGGCTGCGCGCGGAAGAAATCGACCGACGGTTGGCGCTCAAGGGCATGCCGGGTGCGCTCGAGGGTGCCCGGGCCATCCAGCAGGAACTGGGCGACAGCGGCAATGCCCCGGCGCGGCCGCATTTTGCCGAGTACCTGGTGCGCGCAGGCTATGTAAAAGACCGTGCCGAAGCTTTCCGCAAATGGCTGGGGGCCGGCAAGCTGGGCGATGTGAAGCTGCACTGGCCGACGCTGGAAGAGACTGTGCAGACCCTGCGCCAGTCCGATGCCTGGGTCAGCCTTGCGCATCCGATGCACTACGATTTAACCCGCAGCAAGCGCCGCCGGCTGATTGCCGACTATATTCAAGCAGGCGGGCAGGCGCTGGAAGTGGTCAACGGCATGATGCCGGCTGAGCAGGTAGGCACGCTGTCGATCCTGACCCGTGAATTCGGTCTGCTGGCCAGTGCCGGCAGTGATTTTCATGGGCCGGGCAACTGGGGCGAGATCGGTGTATACCGGCCGTTGCCAGAGGACCTGCCACCGTTGTGGCGCCGATTCAAGCATGAGCAGCCTATCGCGGCAGTCTGAACAGGAAGAGAACGTGAGTCAGTTTTTCCAGATTCATGCGGAAAACCCGCAACCGCGCCTGATCAAACAGGCCGTCGAGATCATTCGCAAGGGCGGTGTGGTGGTCTACCCCACAGACTCCTCCTACGCCATGGGTTGCCAGATCGGCGACAAGAACGCCGTTGAGCGGGTACGGCGCCTGCGTCAGCTGGACAAGAACCACAACTTCACCCTGATCTGCTGCGACCTGTCGCAGATGGGCCTGTTCGCCAAGATCGACACCGCCACCTTCCGCCTGCTCAAGGCCCATGTGCCGGGGCCGTACACCTTCATCCTCAATGCCACCCGCGAAGTGCCACGCCTGCTGCTGCACGAAAAGCGCCGCACCATCGGCCTGCGCGTACCGTCCAACCCGATCGTCCTGGCCTTGCTGGAGGAGTTGGGCGAGCCGCTGATGAGCGTCAGCCTGATCATGCCTGGCGACGACGAGCCGATGACAGACCCCTACGAGATCCGCCAGGCCCTGGAGCACCAGGTCGACCTGATCATCGATGGTGGCTTTGGCGACTTCAAGGCCTCGACCGTGATCAGCCTGGCCGGCGACGAGCCGGAAGTGATCCGTGTGGGCTGTGGCGATCCTGATCTGTTCATGGCCAAAGCGTGAGCCAGGCCAGCGCCCCCGAACCGCTCATCGACCCGCAAGCAGGCGCCCAGCAGGAGCTACCGCTGGTGCTGGTGTACGGCGAAGCCATGACCCAGATGCCGGTGGACTTGTACATTCCGCCGGATGCTCTGGAAGTGTTTCTAGAGGCCTTTGAGGGGCCGCTGGACCTGCTGCTGTACCTGATTCGCAAGCAGAACGTCGACATTCTCGACATCCCGGTGGCGGAAATTACCCGCCAGTACATGGGCTATGTCGAGCTGATGAAAACCGTGCGCCTGGAACTGGCTGCCGAATATCTGGTGATGGCGGCAATGCTGGCCGAGATCAAGTCACGGATGCTGCTGCCGCGTTCCGTCGAAATCGAGGAAGAGGAAGCTGATCCGCGCGCCGAGCTGATCCGCCGCCTGCAGGAGTATGAGCGCTTCAAGGCTGCCGCCGAAGGCATCGATGGCCTCAGCCGGGTTGGCCGCGAGGTGCTTGTGCCGCGCCTGGACGCCCCGCAGGCCAAGGTGCGCAAGTTGCTGCCGGAGGTCAGCCTGGAGGAGCTGTTGGTGTCGATGGCCGAAGTGCTGCGCCGCGGCGACCTGTTCGAAAGCCATCAGGTCAGTCGCGAAGCGTTGTCGACCCGGGAGCGCATGAGTGATGTGCTCGAGCGCCTCAAGGGCGGCGGTTTCGTACCCTTCGTCGAACTGTTCACGGCCGAGGAAGGCAAGCTCGGTGTGGTGGTGACCTTCATGGCGATTCTCGAACTGGTCAAGGAATCCTTGATCGAATTGGTGCAAAATGAGCCTTTTGCCCCGATCCATGTCCGCGCCCGCGCCGAGTGACAACTGAGCCAGCCCATGAACCTGAATGAACCGCGCGACCTGGCGCCCCTGCTGGAGGCATTTTTGCTTGCCTCGGGTAAACCGCAATCCCTCGAGCGCCTGTACGAGCTGTTCGAGGAGGCCGAGCGTCCGGAACCTGCAGTGTTCAAAAAGGCCCTGGAAGTGTTGCGCAAATCCTGTAACGGCCGTGCCTTCGAACTCAAGGAAGTGGCCTCGGGGTACCGCCTGCAGATTCGCGAGGACTACGCGCCCTGGGTGGGCCGCTTGTGGGAAGAGCGCCCGCAGCGCTATTCCAGGGCGTTGCTCGAGACCATGGCGCTGATTGCCTATCGCCAGCCCATCACCCGCGGTGAAATCGAAGACGTGCGCGGTGTGGCGGTCAACACCAACATCATCAAGACCCTGCTCGAACGCGAGTGGATTCGCATCGTCGGCTACCGCGAAGTGCCGGGCAAGCCAGCAATGTTCGCCACCACCAAGGCCTTTCTCGATCATTTCAACCTGAAAAACCTCGACGAGTTGCCGCCCCTGGCCGAGCTGCGTGAGATGGAGCCTGAGCCCGAACCTGTGCTGGAACTGGACGACGCACCGGTACCGGCGCACTTGCAGGCCTTGGCCGATGCCAGCGCCGAGCCACAGGCGCCTCAGGAAGAAACCAGCTTCCGCAGCTTGCTCACCGAGCTGGATGCCATGGAGGAAGGGCTCAAGACCGATTTCGACGACCTGGTCGACGAAACACAGGTCGACCTCGACGACGAGCCGTTGGCAATCGAGCCACAGTCGCCCCCTCAGTAACCCCGGCCTTTGGGCGGATTGACCGGCAAATTTTGCGATTTCGGCTAATCTGAGGTGCGTTCGCGCCGCGATCAGCGTAATATTTGCGACCCTTTTTGGCGCTTGTTCGCCATACCAGATTGTTCCAACTACACCGGGAGGTGCCCAGCATGAGTGAAAAAGACCTGCAAGAAGCCCAGCCATTGCCGCCATCAGGCGAGAAACTGCAAAAGGTTCTCGCGCGTATCGGCGTGGGTTCGCGCCGTGACGTCGAGGCCTGGATCGGCCAGGGCCGGATCAAGGTCAATGGCGTCAATGCCACCCTTGGCCAGCGCGTCGACCTGCACGATGCGATTTCGGTCGACGGCCGCGTGATCAAGCGTGAAGAAGCCGCTGAAACCGTGCGCCGGGTGATCATGTACAACAAGCCCGACGGCGAGATCTGCACCCGTGACGACCCGGAAGGCCGTCCGACCGTGTTCGACCGTCTGCCACGGCCCAAAGAAGGCCGCTGGATCAACATCGGCCGCCTGGACATCAACACCACTGGCCTGCTGATGTTCACCACCGACGGTGAGCTGGCCAACCGCCTGATGCACCCGTCCTATGAAATGGACCGTGAGTACGCCGTACGTGTGCGTGGTGAAGTCGACGAAGACATGATTGCCCGCCTCAAGGCCGGTGTCGTCCTCGAAGACGGCCCGGCGCGTTTCACCGACATCCAGGAAGCCCCTGGCGGTGAAGGCTTCAACCATTGGTACCACTGCGTGGTGATGGAAGGCCGTAACCGTGAAGTGCGCCGCCTTTGGGAGTCCCAGGGCCTGGTGGTCAGCCGCCTCAAGCGCGTGCGTTTCGGTCCGGTGTTCCTCAACTCCGACCTGCCGATGGGCCGCTGGCGCGAAATGAGCCAGCAGGAAGTCGACATTCTTGCTGCCGAAGTGGGCCTGACGCCAGTGGCCATGCCGACGCTGAACCACAAGAGCAAGGACAAGCTCGAGCGCCTGCAGCGCAAATCCACCCGTCCTCTGGGTCGTGGCGAGCGCGTGCGCACCCTGCGCCCGGCGCAGGATGCCGCTACTGGTGAGCGTCCTGCACGCCAGCCGCGTACTGAGGGCGAGCGTCCAGCCCGTCAGCCGCGCGGCGATGAGCGTCCAGCTCGCCAGCCACGTGGTGAAGCACCACGCAAGGACAGTGGTCGTGGCAAAAGCACCGTTGCCGAGCGTCCGAGCGATATGAACAAGCGAGGCAAGCCAGCGCCCAAGCGCCCTGGCAGCACGCGCAACAAGCCGCGCCCGTAAAGCGGCAAAGGGTCAAGAAGAAGCCAACCTTCGGGTTGGCTTTTTTTTGCCAAAATTTCCTTGTCATACAAATACTTCCGTACACAGTGGAAAGTATTTGAACCGCTCCGTAAATAAATCGTTACAAGTGTGAGCCAATTGACGGGTCCTTCCTGAAGTTTTTTTTCACTGTAAAAAAAAATTGCCGTAAAGCTCGGAGCAGAGCGCTCAAGCTGCCCCCAAGCGGCTTGTCCGCCAGGCCCGGGAGCGGTGTCATAGGCGCCATTGCTGCGTGCAAAGCCGGGCCGGAGAGCTAGGCATTCAATAAGAACAAATGGAGGCGCCATGAACGCCAATTACCCCCCCAGGCTAGAAACCTTCCTCAGGACCGGTGCGTTTTGTCGTCAGACAGTCACGCAACGTGTTGACCCCTGCGCGTCTGTAGGGGTATACAATGCGCCGCGTTTTAACTGTGACCCCAATGCGTACCTCGCACTCTTGCTGACGCCCGGTTGATGCGTCGAGGGCCTTGCCCGCGATCACCGCCACTACGTCCAAGAACCTCAAGGTAACCACCTTGTTAATTCCGCTGCGCCACGAGCGCGGTGGGTCCGATTCCGTCACAGATAAAAACAAAGCAGGTGACTTCGTTCATGAGTGGACAAAACACACATTCAGGCGAGCTGAAACGCGGTCTGAAAAATCGCCACATCCAGTTGATCGCCCTGGGCGGCGCAATTGGTACCGGGCTGTTCCTGGGTTCGGCCGGGGTGATGAAGTCGGCGGGCCCGTCGATGATTCTGGGCTACGCGATCTGTGGCTTCATTGCCTTCATGATCATGCGCCAGCTCGGCGAGATGATCGTCGAAGAGCCGGTAGCCGGCTCTTTCAGTCACTTTGCACACAAATACTGGGGCGGTTTCGCCGGCTTCCTGTCGGGCTGGAACTGCTGGATGCTGTACATCCTGGTCGGCATGTCGGAACTCACTGCAGTGGGCAAGTACGTGCATTACTGGTGGCCGGAGATCCCGACCTGGGCTTCGGCGGCAGCCTTCTTCATCCTGATCAACGCAATCAACCTGGCCAACGTCAAAGTGTTTGGCGAGGCTGAGTTCTGGTTCGCGATCATCAAGGTCCTGGCCATCGTCGGCATGATCGCCCTGGGCAGCTGGATGCTGGTCAGTGGCAGCGGCGGCCCGCAAGCCTCGGTGAGCAACCTGTGGGAACACGGTGGTTTCTTCCCCAATGGCGTCAGTGGCCTGGTGATGGCTCTGGCGATCATCATGTTCTCCTTTGGTGGCCTGGAAATGCTCGGTTTCACTGCCGCTGAAGCCGACAAGCCGAAGACCGTGATCCCCAAGGCGATCAATCAGGTCATCTACCGCATCCTGATTTTCTACATCGGCGCCTTGGTGGTACTGCTGTCGCTGACCCCGTGGGACAGTCTGGTCACCAGCCTGGATTCGGCCGGTGGCACCTATGGTGCGAGCCCGTTCGTCCAGGTGTTCTCGCTGCTCGGTAGCGACGTTGCCGCGCACATCCTCAACTTCGTGGTACTGACCGCGGCGCTGTCGGTGTACAACAGCGGTACCTACTGCAACGCCCGCATGCTCCTGGGTATGGCCGAACAGGGTGATGCACCGGCTAGCCTGGCGAAGATCGACAAGCGCGGTGTACCGGTGCGTTCGATCCTGGCCTCGGCGGCGGTCACCCTGGTGGCGGTGTTGCTCAACTACTTCATGCCGCAGCACGCCCTGGAGCTGCTGATGTCGCTGGTGGTCGCTACCCTGGTGATCAACTGGGCGATGATCAGCTACTCGCACCTGAAGTTCCGCCAGCACCTGAACAAGACCGGCCAGACCGCGCTGTTCAAGGCATTGTGGTACCCCTATGGCAACTACATCTGCCTGGCATTCGTGGTGCTGATCCTGGGCATCATGCTGCAGATCCCGGGCATTCAGGTATCGGTCTATGCCATGCCGGTGTGGCTGGTGGTGATGTGGGGCTGCTATGCGCTCAAGACCAAGCGTGGCCCTCGCCCTGTAGACGGTGCTACGACTGTGGCCAAGTAAGGCGTAACCCTTGTTGTTCAAGCCCGGCCATGTGCCGGGCTTTTTGTTTTTGCGTTATCCTCAGCGCCTTAACAGGCTTGTGGCCCATGCTGATCATTTCCAGTTCCGTACAGATTCCCGACCATGAAATCGAGCTGACCGCCATCCGCGCCCAGGGTGCTGGCGGGCAGAATGTCAATAAGGTCTCCAGTGCCATGCACCTGCGCTTCGATTCGCAGGCCTCGTCCTTGCCTGCGTTCTACAAGGAACGGCTGCTGGCCTTGCGCGATGCGCGTATCACCCGTGACGGGGTGATCATCATCAAAGCCCAGCAATACCGGACTCAGGAGCAGAATCGCGCTGATGCCCTGGAGCGGTTGCGCGAGCTGATTCTTGCCGCGACCAAGGTCGAGAAGGCGCGGCGCCCGACTCGCCCGACCCTGGGTTCGAAAACCCGGCGCCTGGACACCAAGAGCAAGCGTGGGGCGGTCAAGGCCGGGCGTGGCAAAATCGATTACTGAGGCAAGTGCCGTGGTGGATGCAGGCGGGCCTGGCGATACAGGTACAGGCTCAGGAGCAGGCCGCAGCATGAAGCGCCGGCGGCGAATACAAAGATCGAAGCAAAACCGAAGCCGGCGGCAATCGCCCCTGCCAGCGGCCCGGTGATACCCAGCGACAGATCGATGAACAGAGAGTAAGCGCCCACCGCGGCGCCGCGGTTGGAGGCTGACACCAGGTTGACTGCCTCGACTCCCAGTGCCGGAAACACCAGGGAAAACCCGAAGCCACTCAGCGCCGCACCGGCCAGGGCCAGCTCGGCGCTCGGTGCCTGCCAGAGCAGGAGCAGGCCGAGGGTTTCCACCGCCAGGCAGGCGATGGCTACCCGGTACCCGCCGATGCGATTGATCAGGTTGCCGAACAGCAGTCGCGCACCAATGAAACAGGCGCCGAACAGGCTCAGGCATAGCGCGGCGTTGTTCCAGCTATGGCTGGCGTAGTACAGGGTGATGAAGGTGGCGATGGTGCCAAAACCGATCGAACCCAGGGCCAGCCCTGCGCCATGGCCGAACACACGACCGAGCACATGCAGGAAGGGCAGGCGTTCGCCGCTCACAACGGGGGCAGCGGTTTTCGGCCACGCGAGGGCCAGGCCGAGCAGGCACAACAGCACAATACAGGCGCCCATGCTCCACAAGCCGAACCGCTGCACCAGCTCCACGCCCAAGGGGGCGCCGATGGCCAGTGCGCCATAACTGGCGATGCCGTTCCAGGAAATCACCTTGGCGGTATGTTGCGCACCCACTCGGCCGATGCCCCAGCCGATCGAGCCGGAACCGACCAGGCTTTCGGCGCTGCCTAGCACCAAGCGGCCGATCAGTAAGCTGATCAGGCTGAGCCAGGGAGCGTGCTGCCACCAGGCTGCCAGCAGCATGAATACACCGCTCAAACCGCAGCCGGCGAGGCCGTAGATTACCGCACGCTTGCTGCCGAGGTTGTCGATGATGCGGCTGGCATAGGGTCGGCTGAGCAGGGTGGCCAAATACTGCACGCTGATCACCAAGCCTGCGAGCACGACACCGAAGCCAAGGTCGTTATGCACAAAACCGGGCAGCACGGCCAAAGGAATGCCGATGTTCAGGTAGCCAATGAAGGTAAACAGGACGATGGAAACGATTTGCTGGGTGACCGCAAGGGGGCGCGGTGAGTCAGGCATATGCGGGCTTTCGTAGAGGGGGAGTTCTTGACGGTGTGAAAACGTGTTGACGGGGTGGTCCCTGCATCAGCCGTTTTCACACAGTCTGATCGTTGCGCGATTATTCCTGGTCGGCGCTGGAGATTTCGTCGCCGTCGTGGTCAGCCTGGGCTGGTTCGGCGCTGTGAGTGGCAGAAGTCTGCTCTTCTGGGTTCAGGCTTGGGAAGGGAAGATTCGGGATTTCATGCATCTCGTCGTTCCTCGCAAGTTGTGTGGAAAGGCTGCGCATGGCGCGCATGGGCTTGTAAAAGCCTGTGCAGGATACAGGAGTCTGGATGACAGTATGAATTTTCCTGCTTAATGGCCATCGCGGGGCGATGCGGCGCCCCGGCTTGCCCCGCGATGCTTTTAGCGACAGACGTCAGCGATCGCCGCAGCCAGTGCCTCAAGGCGTGCCGCATCGGCGCCGGCGATGTTCGCCCGGCCGGTACCGACCATGTACACACTGTGCCGCACGCGTAGGTGCTTGACCTGTTCCGGCGACAAGCCGGTGTAGGAGAACATTCCACGTTGCTCGGCAATGTGCGCGAACCGCTCGCTCAGGCCGTGGGGTGCCAAGGCGTGCACCAGGCCCACCCGCAGCTCGGCAATGCGCTGGCGCATGGCATCGACTTCCTCGATCCACAGGCGCTTGAGGTCAGCGTCGCCGAGGATCTGCGCCACCACTGCCGCGCCATGGTCCGGTGGCGTCGACCACAGGTTGCGGGCCAGCAGGGCCAGCTGGCTGCGTACATCCACCAGCTTCTCGGCATCATGGCTGCACACCAGCAGAGCGCCGGTGCGGTCACGGTAGAGGCCGAAGTTCTTCGAGCAGGAACTGGTGATCAGCAGCTCGGGCAGTTCGGCGGCGAACAGCCGTACCGCCCAGGCGTCTTCTTCCAGGCCGTCGCCGAAACCCTGGTAGGCAAAGTCGATCAGCGGCAGCAGCTCGCGACGGCGTACTACTTCCAGCACGGCGCGCCAGTCATCCTGGCTCAGGTCGAAGCCGGTCGGGTTGTGGCAGCAGGCGTGCAGCAGGACCACATCACCCTTGGGTGCCGCTTCCAGGGCCGCGAGCATGCCAGCGACGTTCAGGCGGTTGTCTGCGCCGACGTAGGGGTAGTGGCGCACATTCAGGCCGGCACCGGCAAAGATGGTTTCGTGGATCGGCCAGGTCGGGTCGCTGAGCCAGATACCGCGACCGGGCAGGCAATGGGCGATGAACTCCGCCGCCAGGCGCAGGGCCCCGGTACCGCCCGGGGTCTGGGTGGCACCGGCGCGCTTGTTGCTCAGCAGCGACGAATCGCTGCCCAGCACCAGTTCGCTGATCAGTCGGCCAAAGGCTGCATCGCCATGGCCGCCGACGTAGCTCTTGCTAGTCTGCTGGTCGAGCAGGCGTTGCTCGGCCTGCTTGACCGCCGCGGGGATTGGCGTCAGGCCCTGGGCATCCTTGAACACGCCGACACCGAGGTCGAACTTGTTCGGGTTGCTGTCTTTGGCATAGGCCTCCATCAGCCCGAGGATCGGATCGCCCGGGACGCGCTCGATGGCGCCGAAGTGCATTACTTGCGACCTTCGGCGGTTGCAGCGACCTCGTCGGTGCGCGCGGCCATGATGAAGTCGTTGCGGTGCAGGCCCTTGATCGAGTGGCTCCACCAGGTCACGGTGACTTTGCCCCATTCGGTCAGCAGGCCTGGGTGATGACCTTCGGCTTCGGAGATTTCGCCGACGGCGTTGGTGAAGGCCAGGGCGTGCTTGAAGTTCTTGAACAGGAAGACTTTTTCCAACTGCATGATGCCGTCACGGACTTCGATGTTCCAATCCGGGATCTGCTTGATCAGTACCGGCAGTTCTTCGTCGCTGACCTGTGGGGCATCGGCACGGCAGGCTTCGCAATGGGCTTGGTTCAAGGCGTTCATAAGGTTTTCCGCAAGTGGTTTGTTATTGGTTTGCAAGGTCGCTCAGGCGGCGACCTTGGGTGGGAATTTTGGCGCGTGCAGGCCCATCTTCATCGCCGTGTGGACCATGCCCATGATGTCTTCGTGGGCCAGGTCGAACAGGCGCTTGAGGCTCGGCAGGGCAAAGTACACAGGTTGCAGGATGTCGATACGATACGGTGTGCGCATGGCTTCGAGCGGGTCGAAGGCCTGGTGCTCGGGTTCGGCGGACAGGCTGTAGACGGTCTCTTTGGGCGAGGACAGGATGCCGCCGCCATAGATCTTGCGGCCCTGGGGGGTGTCGACCAGGCCAAATTCGATGGTCATCCAGTACAGGCGGGCCAGGTACACGCGCTCTTCCTTGCTTGCCTGCAGGCCAAGCTTGCCATAGGTGTGGGTGAACTCGGCAAACCAGGGGTTGGTCAGCAGCGGGCAGTGGCCGAAGATCTCGTGGAAAATGTCCGGCTCTTGCAGGTAGTCGAGCTCATCTTCTGTGCGAATGAAGGTCGCCACCGGAAAGCGCTTGCTGGCCAGCAGTTCGAAAAAGGTCTGGAAGGGGATCAGTGCAGGTACACGGGCAACTTGCCAGCCGGTGGTGGCGCCCAGCACCTTGTTGATTTCACCCAGCTGCGGAATACGGTCATGCGGCAGGCCCAGCTGTTCGATGCCGTCCAGGTATTCCTGGCACGCACGGCCTTCGATCACCTTCAGTTGACGGGTAATCAGGGTGTTCCACACCGCGTGTTCCTGTTGCGGGTAGTTGATAAAACCCTGCGCATCGGGCTCGCGAGCCACGTATTGCGTCTGTTTCATGCTGCTCTCCTGCTGAGGGCCATTCTTGTTATGTGATCAAGCCATTACCCCTAGTGTTACCCTGCAAACGTGCCGGTTGTAGCGTCCTGACGGCTGATTTGCCGTGAGAGTTGCTCGCATTTGTAACGATAATTTTACGAATTTAACAGAAACCCGATAAATCAGGGCTTCTGCTCCTTGAAAGCATCGCTATCTGTCACATAATCTTTACGACTATTCTTCGGTCGCTGCAAAAAAATGGCTGCCGTGGCGCGTACCAGGCTTTCTAGTAGGACATTTCATGCGTATTAAAGTGCATTGCCAGAACCGCATCGGCATCCTGCGCGACATTCTCAACCTGCTGGTGGAATACGGCATCAACGTCGCCCGCGGTGAGGTCGGTGGTGAGCATGGCAACGCCATTTATCTGCACTGTCCGAACCTGATCAATCTGCAGTTCCAGGCGCTGCGGCCCAAGTTCGAGTCGATCGCCGGGGTGTTTGGGGTCAAGCGCGTTGGCCTGATGCCCAGCGAGCGTCGGCACATGGAGCTCAATGCCTTGCTCGGCGCCCTGGATTTCCCGGTGCTGTCGATCGACATGGGCGGTTCCATCGTTGCCGCCAACCGTGCGGCGGCGCAGTTGCTCGGGGTGCGGGTCGACGAGGTGCCGGGCATTCCGCTGTCGCGGTATGCCGAGGACTTTGACCTGCCGGAGTTGGTACGGGCCAACAAGTCGCGAATCAATGGGCTGCGGGTCAAGGTTAAGGGCGATGTCTTTCTTGCCGACATTGCGCCATTGCAGTCCGAGCATGATGACAGCGAGGCGCTCGCCGGCGCAGTGTTGACCCTGCACCGCGCTGACCGCATCGGTGAGCGTATCTACAATGTGCGCAAGCAGGAGCTGCGTGGTTTCGACAGTATCTTCCAGAGCTCGCGGGTCATGGCTGGCGTAGTGCGTGAAGCACGACGCATGGCGCCGCTGGATGCGCCGTTGCTGATCGAGGGCGAGACCGGCACCGGCAAAGAGTTGTTGGCCCGTGCCTGTCACCTGGCCAGCCCGCGCGGTCAGGCGCCATTGATGGCGCTCAACTGTGCCGGCTTGCCCGAGTCCATGGCCGAGACCGAATTGTTCGGATACGGCCCGGGAGCCTTTGAGGGCGCGCGGGCCGAGGGCAAGTTGGGGCTGTTGGAGCTGACGGCTGGCGGTACCCTGTTTCTCGACGGCGTCGGTGAGATGAGCCCGCGTCTGCAGGTGAAACTACTGCGCTTTTTGCAGGACGGCTGTTTCCGTCGTGTAGGCAGTGATGAGGAGGTGTACCTGGATGTGCGGGTGATCTGTGCGACCCAGGTCGATCTGTCCGAGCTGTGCGCGCGTGGCGAGTTCCGCCAGGATCTCTACCATCGCCTCAATGTGCTGTCACTGCACATTCCGCCGTTGCGTGAGTGCCTGGATGGCCTGTCACCGCTGGTCGAGCACTTTCTCGACCAGGCCAGCCGACAGATTGGTTGCCCGTTGCCCCGGCTTGCACCCGCTGCCATGGAGCGCTTGAGCCAATACCACTGGCCAGGCAATGTGCGCCAACTGGAAAACGTGCTGTTCCAGGCGGTGTCGTTGTGCGACGGCGGGGTGGTCAAGAGCGAACATATTCGCTTGCCGGATTACGGCGGTCGGCAGCCGCTGGGCGAGTTTTCCCTTGAAGGCGATCTGGGGCAAATAGTCGGGCGTTTCGAGAAGGCGGTTTTGGAGCGCCTGTTAAGCGAATTCCCAAGTAGCCGGGCGCTGGGTAAACGCCTGGGGGTTTCCCATACCACCATTGCCAACAAGTTACGTGAACATGCAGTCGGAAAATCGGATTAGTTAATCCGTAGTTAATAAGTAGTAGAAATGATAGCGGGTTGTTAGTTGCAGTCAGGGCGCTCAATGAATGCAGCGCGCCTCGTTCATTAACAACCGAGGCGCTGCAGGCGGTCAATTCATTGGATCAACCGTTCGAGCAACCGTTACCCATGACCCGGTACTCGAGAACGTGGCGCTTGCCCTGAGAATCTTCGTAGGTCATGCGCGCCGGCACCACTTCGCAGACATTCGGCACTTCGCTCATGGAAATGACTTTGGCGATGTCCAGGTGCTGCGAGTAACTGTACTGTTCAACCGGGATCTGCTCGGCGCCGCCATTTGCAACTTCGTCGGCCATGGCCACGCTGCAAAGACTACCCAGTGCCAATACCAGTAAAGCTTTCATCTTCATTTTACCTGTCTAGGGTCGTAAGGGGGCGCGCGGCGCTTGTGGCGCCGCGTGTACAACAGGATCAACTATCACGATTATTTGCCGATTAACTTCCCTTCGTGGGGGGCTACAAGAAAGTTAATCGTGGTGCCGTTGCTGGCGAGGTGGATTCTAGGAGTGCGGCCTGCGCTTAAACAGCCATGGTTTTGATAAACACTGTTGGCAGAAACTGTAACAATCGCCTGGCACGCTACCGGAGGTTTTATTTTTGCGCCGTGCACGGCCGCGCTTGAGGCTTCGCTGCGTGCCGCTGGGACAAAAGCCGAGGTCGTTACTACCAACGTCGAATGGCCTGCGCAGTCTGGTACAGTTACAACGAGGTCATACAAAAACAACTATTACACCGAGGTAACAAAGATGAGTGCGGCTCCCCTGTATCCCGTTCGTCCCGAGGTTGCGGCCAACACGTTGACCGACGAGGCGACCTACAAGGCCATGTACCAGCAGTCGGTGATCAACCCGGACGGCTTCTGGCGCGAGCAGGCTCAACGCCTCGACTGGATCAAGCCTTTCACCAAGGTCAAGCAGACCTCCTTCGACGACCATCATGTCGATATCAAGTGGTTTGCTGACGGCACTCTGAACGTTTCCTACAACTGCCTTGATCGTCATCTGGCCGAGCGCGGCGATCAGCTCGCGATCATCTGGGAGGGCGACGATCCCTCCGAGCACCGCAACATCACCTACCGCGAACTGCACGAGCAGGTGTGCAAGTTCGCCAACGCCCTGCGTGGCCAGGATGTGCACCGCGGTGACGTGGTCACCATCTACATGCCGATGATCCCCGAAGCGGTGGTCGCCATGCTCGCCTGCGCCCGAATCGGCGCGATCCATTCGGTGGTGTTTGGTGGCTTCTCGCCTGAAGCGCTGGCCGGACGCATCATCGATTGCAAGTCGAAGATCGTCATCACCGCTGACGAAGGTCTGCGTGGTGGTCGTCGCACGGCACTCAAGGCCAATGTCGACCTGGCCCTGACCAACCCGGAAACCAGCAGCGTACAGAAAATCATCGTCTGCAAGCGCACCGGTGGCGACATTGCCTGGCACCAGCACCGCGACATCTGGTACGAAGACCTGATGAAGGTCGCTTCCAGCCATTGCGCGCCGAAGGAAATGGGCGCTGAAGAGGCGCTGTTCATCCTTTATACCTCCGGCTCCACCGGCAAGCCCAAGGGTGTGCTGCACACCACCGGTGGCTATATGGTGTATGCCGCGCTGACCCATGAGCGGGTATTCGACTACCGCCCAGGTGAAGTCTACTGGTGCACCGCGGACGTTGGCTGGGTCACCGGTCACAGCTACATCGTCTATGGCCCGCTGGCCAACGGTGCGACCACTGTGCTGTTCGAGGGTGTGCCGAACTACCCGGATATCACCCGCGTGTCGAAGATCATCGACAAGCACAAGG
This sequence comes from Pseudomonas tructae, assembly GCF_004214895.1. Taxonomy (NCBI): domain Bacteria; kingdom Pseudomonadati; phylum Pseudomonadota; class Gammaproteobacteria; order Pseudomonadales; family Pseudomonadaceae; genus Pseudomonas; species Pseudomonas tructae. Next base: position 1,917,763 of record NZ_CP035952.1, read on the forward strand.
TCAATATCCTCTACACCGCGCCGACCGCCATCCGCGCGATGATGGCCGAAGGTCAGGCCGCCGTCGCCGGCGCTGACGGTTCAAGCCTGCGTTTGTTGGGCTCGGTGGGTGAGCCGATCAACCCAGAAGCCTGGAACTGGTACCACCAGACCGTCGGCAAGGGGCGTTGCCCGATCGTCGACACCTGGTGGCAGACCGAGACCGGTGGTGTGCTGATCAGCCCGCTGCCAGGCGCGACTGCGCTCAAGCCGGGTTCCGCGACCCGTCCGTTCTTCGGGGTGGTGCCGGCACTGGTGGATAACCTTGGCAACCTGATCGAGGGCGCCGCCGAAGGTAACCTGGTGATCCTCGACTCCTGGCCGGGCCAGTCACGTTCGCTGTATGGCGATCACGACCGCTTCGTCGACACCTACTTCAAGACCTTCCGCGGCATGTACTTTACCGGTGACGGTGCCCGTCGCGACGAAGATGGCTACTACTGGATTACCGGCCGGGTCGATGACGTGCTCAACGTTTCCGGCCACCGCATGGGCACTGCCGAGATCGAAAGTGCGATGGTTGCACACCCGCACGTTGCCGAGGCTGCCGTGGTTGGCGTGCCGCACGACATCAAGGGGCAAGGCATCTATGTCTATGTCACCCTCAATGGCGGCGTCGAGCCCAACGAACAGCTACGCCTGGAGCTGAAGAACTGGGTGCGCAAGGAGATCGGCCCGATTGCATCGCCAGATGTCATCCAGTGGGCACCAGGCCTGCCGAAAACCCGTTCGGGCAAGATCATGCGCCGTATCCTGCGCAAGATCGCCACGGCCGAGTACGACGGCCTGGGTGATATCTCGACCCTGGCTGATCCGGGTGTGGTGCAGCACCTGATCGATACCCACAAGGCCATGAACCTGGCCTCGGCCTAAAGAGTGATCGCGGGGCAAGTCGAGTCGTCGCGATCTGGTCCACACAAAGCCCTGCCGGCTGACTTCGGCGGGGCTTTGTGCATTCTGTTACTTCGACAATCATCGGTAACCCTTCTGTCACCGATTTCGTACAAAAGCGGGGCAAAGCGAAACGCCGGGGTGCTTTTTCTGGGCGTTTTTGTACGGCTTTGCCCTCTGCTGAAACGCTACGCTTGCCGGATTAGAAGGCTTTGCCAATAATAGGCCCGCTTATTGCTTCATTGATTGGTTATTTGTCTTTTGCTTTTGCATATTCCGTGAAAGCTGTCAATATCTGCGCCCCCGCGTTCCTGCGCTTCTGTAACTAGTTGTCGCATTGAAGAAATATCGGCTTCGGAGCTGTCGTTAAAATGCCGATCACTCGCTCGTCGCGTCTGCTTCAATGCCGACCCTGCGCAGCTCGCGTTGTACCCATTTGCATGCCGGGCAGTCGCTAACCCTGCCTTGTATTGCCCTTTACCGATGGAGTTCCAGATGAAGAAACTCGCACTGCTTGGCGCCCTGGCGCTGTCCGTGTTTTCCCTGGCGGCGCTGGCTGATGAGAAACCGTTGAAAATCGGGATCGAGGCCGCTTACCCACCGTTCGCTTTCAAGCAGCCCGATGGCAGCATCGCCGGCTTCGATTACGACATCGGCAACGCTTTGTGCGAAGAGATGAAGGTCAAGTGCACCTGGGTCGAGCAAGAGTTCGACGGCCTGATCCCGGCACTCAAAGTGCGCAAGATCGACGCCATCCTGTCGTCCATGTCGATCACCGACGATCGCAAGAAGTCCGTGGACTTCACCGGCAAGTACTACCTGACCCCGGCGCGCCTGGTGATGAAGGAAGGCACTGCGGTCAGCGAAGGCCTGACTGAACTCAAGGGCAAGAAGATCGGCGTGCAGCGCGGCTCGATCCACGACCGCTTCGCCAAGGAAGTGCTGGGTGCGCAAGGCGCTACCATCGTTCCTTACGGCACCCAGAACGAAATCTACCTGGACGTCGCCGCTGGTCGTCTGGATGGCACCGTCGCCGATGCTACGCTGTTGGAAGACGGTTTCCTGAAAACTGATGCTGGCAAGGGCTTCGCATTTGTCGGCCCGGCCTTCACCGACGCCAAGTACTTTGGTGACGGCATCGGTATCGCTGTACGCAAAGGCGACGCGCTGAAAGACAAAATCAACGCGGCCATCGCCGGCATCCGTGCCAACGGCAAGTACAAGCAGATTCAGGACAAGTACTTCAACTTCGACATCTACGGCCCAGAAGCCAAGTAAATCGTCGACGTTTCACCTGTTCAATGGTGCAAGCAGCAGAGACTCTGAGGTTTGCACCATTTTTTCATCCCTAAGGTCGAGGACCTCATCATGTTGAAAGGCTACGGGGCAGTCATCCTCGACGGAGCGTGGCTGACGCTACAGCTCGCCTTGTCGTCCATGGCCCTGGCCATCGTGCTCGGTCTGATCGGTGTGGCGCTGCGTTTGTCGCCAGTGCGCTGGCTGGCCTGGCTCGGCGATCTGTATTCCACCGTGATCCGCGGGATTCCCGATCTGGTGCTGATCCTGCTGATCTTCTACGGCGGCCAGGATCTGCTCAATCGCGTCGCGCCGCTGCTCGGCTTTGACGATTACATCGACCTCAATCCGCTGATGGCGGGTATCGGCACCCTGGGTTTCATCTTTGGTGCCTATCTGTCGGAAACCTTCCGTGGTGCGTTCATGGCCATTCCCAAGGGGCAGGCCGAGGCCGGCATGGCCTATGGCATGAGCAACCTGCAGATTTTCTTCCGGGTGCTGGTGCCGCAGATGATTCGCCTGGCGATTCCTGGCTTCACCAATAACTGGCTGGTCCTGACCAAGGCTACCGCACTGATTTCGGTGGTCGGCTTGCAGGACATGATGTTCAAGGCCAAGCAGGCGGCCGATGCCACCCGCGAGCCTTTCACCTTCTTCCTGGCGGTCGCGGCGTTGTACCTGGTGATCACCAGTGTTTCGCTGCTGGCCCTGCGTTACCTCGAGAAGCGCTACTCGGTAGGCGTAAAGGCGGCTGATCTATGATTTTCGACTACAACGTCATCTGGGAAGCGCTGCCGCTGTACCTGGGCGGCCTGCTGACCACCCTCAAGCTGCTGGCCCTGTCGCTGCTGTTCGGTTTGCTGGCGGCGATCCCGCTGGGGCTGATGCGGGTCTCCAAGCAACCGCTGGTGAACATGAGCGCCTGGCTCTACACCTATGTGATCCGTGGCACGCCGATGCTGGTGCAGCTGTTCCTGATCTACTACGGCCTGGCCCAGTTCGAAGCGGTGCGCGAAAGCTTCCTGTGGCCGTGGCTGTCGAGCGCAACCTTCTGCGCCTGCCTGGCCTTCGCCATCAATACCAGCGCCTACACCGCCGAAATCATCGCCGGCAGCCTCAAGGCCACGCCTCATGGCGAGATCGAGGCGGCCAAGGCCATGGGCATGTCGCGGGTCAAGATGTACCGGCGCATCCTGCTGCCATCGGCCCTGCGCCGGGCGCTGCCGCAGTACAGCAACGAAGTGATCATGATGCTGCAGACCACCAGCCTGGCGTCGATCGTGACCCTGATCGACATCACCGGTGCGGCGCGCACGGTCAACGCCCAGTACTACCTGCCGTTCGAGGCCTACATCACTGCCGGCGTGTTCTACCTGTGCCTGACCTTTATTCTGGTGCGCCTGTTCAAGCTGGCCGAACGCCGCTGGCTCGGCTACCTGGCGCCGCGCAAGCACTGAGCCTGCGCCCACTTTTTCGCCCCGAGCGTTAGCTCAAGACTGACTGCTTTGTGAGAATCGACAGCATGTACAAACTCGAAGTCCAAGATCTGCATAAACGCTACGGCAGTCACGAAGTGCTCAAGGGCGTGTCCCTGGCGGCCAAGGCAGGCGACGTGATCAGCATCATCGGTTCCAGCGGCTCGGGCAAGAGTACCTTCCTGCGCTGCATCAACCTGCTCGAGCAGCCGCACGCGGGCAAGATCCTGCTCAACAACGAAGAGCTCAAGCTGGTCGCCAACAAGGACGGCGCGCTCAAGGCCGCTGATCCCAAGCAGTTGCAGCGCATGCGTTCGCGCTTGTCGATGGTGTTCCAGCACTTCAACCTGTGGTCGCACATGACCGCGCTGGAGAACATCATCGAGGCACCGGTGCACGTGCTGGGCATGTCGAAAAAAGATGCCCTGGAAAAAGCCGAGCACTACCTGGCCAAAGTCGGTGTCGCTCACCGCAAGGATGCCTATCCTGGCCATATGTCTGGCGGTGAGCAGCAGCGCGTGGCGATTGCCCGGGCGCTGGCCATGGAGCCGGAAGTGATGCTGTTCGACGAACCGACGTCGGCGCTGGACCCTGAGCTGGTGGGCGATGTGCTCAAGGTCATGCAGTCGCTGGCCCAGGAAGGCCGGACCATGGTCGTGGTGACCCATGAAATGGGCTTTGCCCGCGAGGTCTCGAACCAGTTGGTGTTCCTGCACAAGGGGCTGGTGGAAGAGAGCGGCAACCCGCGCGAGGTGCTGGTCAACCCGCAATCGGAGCGTCTGCAGCAGTTCCTTTCGGGCAGCTTGAAGTAAGATTGCCGCTTTGCACCAAAATGGGTCATGCTGCGTCACAAGCGCAGCCTGACCAGGCTCTAACGTCTTGACCTCTTTCAGGTTTCGGATCGTACCCCATGACCACCCAGCGAATCGGTTTTCTCATCTGGCCCAGCACCAAAGCCCTGACCCTGGCGCTGGCTGAAGAGGTTTTGCGGGTTGCCCAGAAGGTCCATCCGGAGGTGGTCTACGAGCTATCGTTCCTGCAGGCCGAAGCACCTGGCGAAGGGGAATGGCGTCTGCCCGGTGAGCCCTGGGCCGGTAAGCTTGAGGGTTGCCATAGGCTGTTCCTGCTGGCTGACGAACCGCCATCGGCGGTGGGCTCGAGCCTGGCCAGCGCGCTCAAGCAACTGGTGCGCGCCGGGTGTGTGGTTGGCGGGTTGTCGGCCGGGGTTTATCCGTTGGCGCAACTGGGTTTGCTCGACGGCTATCGGGCCGCGGTGCACTGGCGTTGGCAGGACGATTTTGCCGAGCGTTTTCCCAAGGTCATCGCCACCAGCCATCTGTTCGATTGGGACCGTGATCGCCTGACGGCGTGCGGTGGCATGTCGGTGATCGATTTGCTGCTGGCGGTGCTGGCCCGTGACCATGGTGCCGAGCTGGCCGGTGCGGTGTCCGAAGAGCTGGTGGTCGAGCGGATTCGCGAGGGCGGCGAGCGCCAGCGCATTCCGCTGCAAAATCGCCTTGGCTCCAGCCATCCGAAGCTGACCCAGGCGGTGTTGCTGATGGAAGCCAACATCGAAGAGCCGCTGACTACCGACGAGATCGCCCAGCATGTCTGTGTCTCGCGTCGCCAGTTGGAGCGGATCTTCAAGCAGTACCTCAATCGCGTGCCGAGCCAGTATTACCTGGAACTGCGCCTGAACAAGGCGCGGCAGATGCTGATGCAGACCAGCAAATCGATCATCCAGATCGGTTTGTCCTGCGGCTTCTCTTCGGGGCCGCACTTCTCTAGCGCCTATCGCAATTTCTTTGGCGCGACGCCGCGCGAAGATCGTAACCAGCGACGTAGCAGCAGCCCGTTCGAATTGTCTTCGGTGCCTGCCGAGCGCGGCTGATTTTTGATCGCGGGGCAAGCCCGCTCCCACAGTCATGATACCTGTAGGAGCGGGCTTGCCCCGCGATCAATCCGCCAACACAGCATCCCCCACACCGTTTAGACTGCGCCTTTGCGACCCTATTTGTCGCATTGCCGAAAGCCTTGGTAAAACAGGGTTTGGCGCTATAAGAAGTTGTCGCTTGGCGGCAAGGTCAGGCGCCGATCTGTCCTTACAATCCCCTCATCGCTCGCCAGTTTCAGGCAGGCGTTCCTCTTCAGGAGACTCCGATGTCCGCTCCGCACGATACGGTACAACGCGCCGATTTCGACCAGGTGATGGTCCCCAACTATGCACCGGCGGCTTTCATTCCCGTCCGTGGAGCGGGCTCCCGCGTCTGGGACCAGGCTGGCCGCGAGCTGATCGATTTCGCCGGCGGCATCGCCGTGAACGTCCTGGGCCATGCCCACCCGGCGCTGGTAGGCGCCCTGACCGAGCAGGCCAACAAGCTGTGGCACGTGTCCAACGTGTTCACCAACGAGCCGGCCCTGCGTCTGGCGCACAAGCTGGTCGATGCGACCTTCGCCGACCGTGCGTTCTTCTGCAACTCCGGCGCCGAAGCCAACGAGGCCGCATTCAAGCTGGCCCGTCGTGTTGCCCATGACCGTTTCGGCCCAGAGAAGCACGAGATCATTGCCACCGTTAACAGCTTCCACGGTCGTACCCTGTTCACCGTCAGTGTCGGTGGCCAGCCAAAGTACTCCGACGGTTTCGGGCCGAAAATCACCGGCATCAGCCATGTGCCGTACAACGATCTGGAAGCGCTGAAAGCGCAGATCTCCGACAAGACCTGCGCCGTGGTCATCGAGCCGATCCAGGGCGAGAGCGGTGTGGTTCCGGCCGACGTTGCCTACCTGCAAGGCGCCCGCGAGCTGTGCGACAAGCACAACGCGCTGCTGATCTTCGACGAAGTGCAGACCGGCGTTGGCCGTACTGGCGAGCTGTTCGCCTACCAGCACTATGGCGTGACCCCGGACATCCTCTCCAGCGCCAAGAGCCTGGGCGGCGGTTTCCCGATCGGCGCCATGCTGACCACCAACGAGCTGGCCAAGCACCTGACCGTCGGCACCCACGGCACCACCTACGGTGGTAACCCGCTGGCTTGTGCTGTGGCCAACGCGGTGCTGGACGTGGTTAACACCCCTGAGGTGCTGGCTGGCGTCAAGGCCAAACATCAGCAGTTCAAGGCGCGCCTTGAGCAGATCGGCGAAAAGTACGGCCTGTTCACCCAGGTGCGTGGCGTTGGTCTGCTGATCGGTTGCGTGCTGTCCGAGGCCTGGAAAGGCAAGGCCAAGGAGGTATTCAATGCCGCCGAGAAAGAAGGCCTGATGGTCCTGCAAGCCGGCCCGGATGTGGTGCGTTTCGCCCCGAGCCTGGTGGTTGAAGAGGCCGATATCAACGAAGGCCTGGACCGCTTCGAACGTGCTGCGGCAAAACTGACTCAGGCCTGATTTGCCTGCAGTCCTTTCATCGGCCCTGCGGGGCCGGTGAAGCGAATTCCAGAGCAGGTGCCTGCGGGCGCCTGCTGTTTTCTCTGCGCCGACAGATGTCGGCCTGTTTTCCCGAAAGGAGTGACACCATGCTGGTGATGCGCCCCGCGCAAATGGCTGATCTGGGCGAAGTACAGCGTCTTGCCGCAGACAGCCCCATTGGTGTCACGTCCTTGCCGGATGATGCCGGTCGTCTGAGCGACAAGATTGCCGCTTCGGAAACCTCCTTCGCCGCCGAAGTCAGCTTCAACGGTGAAGAGAGCTACTTCTTTGTCCTTGAAGACAGCAGCAGCGGCAAGCTGGTCGGCTGTTCGGCCATCGTTGCCTCGGCCGGTTACTCCGAGCCGTTCTACAGCTTTCGTAACGAGACCTTCGTGCATGCGTCGCGCGAGCTTAAGATTCACAACAAGATTCACGTGCTCTCACAGTGCCACGATCTCACCGGCAATAGCCTGTTGACCAGCTTCTATGTGCTGCCGGAACTGGTCGGCAGCGGCTGGTCCGAACTCAACTCCCGTGGCCGCCTGCTGTTCATGGCCGCCCACCCGGAGCGCTTTGCCGAATCGGTGGTGACCGAGATCGTCGGCTACAGCGACGAGCATGGTGAATCGCCATTCTGGGACGCCATCGGCCGCAACTTCTTCGACCTCAACTACGCTGCGGCCGAGCGCCTGTGCGGGCTCAAGAGCCGGACTTTCCTGGCCGAACTGATGCCCCATTACCCGATCTACGTGCCCTTGCTGCCGGATGCCGCGCAAGAGGCCATGGGCCAGGTGCACCCGCGAGCGCAGATCACCTTCGACATCCTGATGCGCGAAGGCTTCGAGACCGACCACTACATCGACATTTTCGACGGCGGCCCGACCCTGCATGCGCGGGTTTCCGGCATCCGTTCGATTGCCCAGAGCCGGGTGATGCCGGTCAAGCTGGACGATACCGCCAGCAAGGGCGGGCGCCCCTACCTGGTCAGCAACGGCCAGTTGCAGGACTACCGTGCAGTACTGCTGGAGCTTGACTGGGCACCCGGCAAGCCGGTCAGCCTGAGTCTTGAAGCCGCCGAAGCCCTGGGCGTCGGCGAAGGCGCCAGCGTGCGCCTGGTCGCGGTTTGATCCCTGCGGTTCGATAACCGAGCACCCAGGTCGAGTTTTGCGGCAGGCCCCAGGCCGCCGCCCGAGGAGATAGCATGATCGTTCGTCCCGTACGCAGCAGCGATTTACCCGCGCTGATCGAGCTGGCGCGCAGCACCGGCACCGGCCTGACCACCTTGCCGGCCAATGAAGAGCGCCTGTCGCACCGGGTCGGCTGGGCCGAGAAGACCTTCCGTGGCGAAGCCGAGCGTGGCGATGCCGATTACCTGTTCGTGCTGGAAAACGACGAAGGTGTGGTGGTGGGGATCTCCGCCATCGCCGGTGCCGTCGGTCTGCGCGAGCCCTGGTACAACTACCGGGTCGGCCTGACCGTCAGTGCTTCCCAGGAGCTGAACATCTACCGGGAAATCCCCACCCTGTTCCTGGCCAACGACCTGACCGGCAATTCCGAGTTGTGCTCGTTGTTCCTGCGTGCCGATCACCGCAGTGGCCTCAATGGCCGCCTGTTGGCCAAGGCGCGGATGCTGTTCATTGCCGAGTTCCCGGAGCTGTTCGGCAACAAGATCATTGCCGAGATGCGTGGCATGTCCGACGAACAGGGGCGCTCGCCGTTCTGGGAAAGCCTGGGTCGGCACTTCTTCAAGATGGAGTTCAGCCAGGCCGACTACCTCACCGGGGTTGGCAACAAGGCATTCATTGCCGAGCTGATGCCCAAGTTTCCGCTGTACACCTGTTTCCTCTCGGAAGCGGCGCGCAACGTCATTGGTCGGGTACACACCGATACAGAGCCGGCGCTGGCGATGCTCAAGGGCGAAGGTTTCAGCTACCAGGGCTATGTCGACATCTTCGACGCAGGCCCGGCGGTAGAGTGCGAGACCGCCAAGATCCGCGCGGTGCACGACAGCCAGGCGCTGGTGCTGGCAGTCGGTACGCCGGGCGACGACGCTACCCCATTCATCATCCACAATCGCAAGCGCGAAGACTGCCGCATCACTGCCGCACCCGCGCGCCTTGCTGCCGGTACCCTGGTGGTCGATCCACAGACCGCCAAACGCCTGCGCCTGAACGCCGGTGACCAGGTGCGTGCGGTACCGCTGTCTGCAGCCCGGGAGGCCAAATAATGACGACTCACTTTATCGCCGGCAGTTGGCAGGCAGGGCAGGGCGAGGCGCTGCAATCGCTCGACCCGGTCAGCCAGAAGGTTGTCTGGCAGGGCCAGGGCGCCAGCGCCGGGCAGGTTGACGATGCGGTCAAGGCTGCCCGTCAGGCATTCGCCGGCTGGGCGCTGCAATCGCTGGAAGCGCGCATCAGTGTACTCGAGGCCTTCGCCGCTGCGCTCAAGGGTAATGCCGACGCCCTGGCGCACTGCATCGGTGAAGAAACCGGCAAGCCGCTGTGGGAAGCCACTACCGAAGTGACCAGCATGGTCAACAAGGTGGCAATCTCGGTGCAGAGTTACCGCGAGCGCACCGGCGAAAAGAGCGGCCCGCTCGCCGACGCTACTGCCGTGCTGCGCCACAAGCCCCATGGCGTGGTTGCCGTGTTCGGTCCGTACAATTTCCCCGGTCACTTGCCCAACGGGCACATCGTGCCGGCGCTGCTGGCGGGTAACACTGTGGTGTTCAAGCCCAGCGAGCTGACCCCGAAAGTCGCCGAACTGACGGTCAAGTGCTGGATCGAGGCCGGTTTGCCGGCCGGCGTGCTCAACCTGGTCCAGGGCGCCCGTGAAACCGGCGTAGCCCTGGCGGCCAATCCGGGCATCGATGGTTTGTTCTTCACCGGCTCCAGTCGCACCGGCAACCTGCTGCACCAGCAGTTCGCCGGGCGTCCGGACAAGATCCTGGCCTTGGAGATGGGCGGCAACAACCCGCTGGTGGTGGATGAGGTCAAGGACCTGGACGCTGCGGTCTACACCATTGTCCAGTCGGCATTCATCTCCGCCGGCCAACGCTGCACTTGCGCGCGCCGCCTGCTGGTGCCGCAAGGCACCTGGGGCGATGCGCTGCTCAAGCGCCTGGTTGAGGTGTGCCGAACCATCTCGGTCGGTGCCTTCGATCAGCAGCCAGCGCCGTTCATGGGCTCGGTGATCTCCCTGGATGCGGCCAAGGCATTGCTCGATGCCCAGGTCCAGTTGCTGGCCAACGGTGGCCTCTCGTTGCTGGAGATGACCCAGCCACAGGCCACTGCCGCGTTGCTGACCCCTGGCATCATCGATGTCAGCGCAGTTGCCGAGCGTCCGGACGAAGAGTTCTTCGGCCCGCTGCTGCAGGTGATCCGCTACAGCGATTTCGATGCGGCCATTGCCGAGGCCAACAACACCCAGTACGGCCTGGCGGCGGGCTTGCTGTCGGACTCCCATGCGCGTTACCAGTATTTCTGGCTACAAAGCCGTGCCGGTATCGTCAACTGGAACAAGCAACTGACCGGCGCTGCCAGCAGTGCGCCATTCGGGGGGGTGGGTGCCAGCGGCAACCACCGCGCCAGTGCTTACTACGCGGCGGATTATTGCGCTTACCCGGTAGCCTCGCTGGAGACCGCCAGCCTGACCCTGCCTGCGACACTGACGCCAGGCGTCTCCCTATAACAAAAGGTCCACGGAGCCTTGCCGATGAAATCGTTTGAAGTGAATTTTGATGGTCTGGTCGGACCGACGCACAATTACGGCGGGCTGTCGTACGGCAACGTTGCTTCGCAAAGCAACAGCCAGCAGGCGTCCAACCCACGCGAAGCCGCGCTTCAGGGCCTGGCGAAAATGAAGGCGCTGATGGAGATGGGCTTTGCGCAGGGCGTGCTGGCCCCGCAGGAGCGTCCGGACGTGGCCGCGCTGCGCCGCCTGGGCTTTGCCGGCACTGACGCGCAAGTGATCGAGCGGGCTGCCAAGGAGGCCATGCCACTGCTGGTTGCCAGTTGCTCGGCTTCGAGCATGTGGGTGGCCAACGCTGCCACCGTCAGCCCGAGTGCCGACACCGCAGACGGCCGCGTGCACTTCACGGCTGCCAACCTCAACTGTAAATATCACCGCAGCATCGAGCACCCGACCACCAGTCGCGTGCTGGGTGCCATGTTCGCCGATAGCAAGCATTTCGCCCACCATGCGGCCCTGCCGGCCGTGGCGCAGTTCGGTGATGAAGGGGCGGCCAACCATACGCGCTTCTGCCGCAGCTACGGTGAGGCTGGCGTCGAGTTTTTCGTCTATGGCCGCAGCGCGTTCGACGCTCGCTACCCGGCGCCGCAGAAGTACCCGGCGCGCCAGACCCTGGAAGCATCACAGGCTGTCGCGCGCCTGCACGGCTTGAGCGACGAGGGTGTGGTCTACGCCCAGCAGAACCCGGCAGTGATCGACCAGGGCGTGTTCCACAACGATGTGATCGCGGTGGGTAACGGCGAAGTGCTGTTCTACCACGAAGACGCCTTCCTCGAGACCGAGGCGATGCTTGGCCAACTGCAGGCTAAACTGGCTAAGCGGGGCGGCAACTTCAAAGCGATCTGCGTGCCGCGCTCGGCTGTTACGGTAGAGGACGCAGTGCGTTCGTACCTGTTCAACAGCCAGTTGTTGTCTCGCGCCGATGGTTCGATGCTGCTGATCGTGCCTGAAGAGTGCCGCAACAACGAGCGGGTCTGGGCCTATCTGTCGTCGCTGACCAGTTCCGGTGGCCCGGTCAGCGAGGTCAAGGTCTTCGATCTCAAGCAGAGCATGCAGAACGGCGGTGGGCCGGCGTGCCTGCGCTTGCGCGTGGCACTTAATGAAACGGAACTGGCGGCGGTCAATCCAGGCGTTATCATGACTGCACCGCTGTACGACACCCTGACCCAATGGGTTGAAAAGCACTACCGCGATCGCCTGAGCGAAACCGACCTGGCCGATCCGCAGCTGTTGCTGGAGTGTCGTACGGCACTGGATGAACTGACCCAGATCCTCAAACTGGGTTCGGTCTATCCATTCCAACGCCAACCTTGAGAGAGAATTCGATTATGTCCGACGCCCTGCAGCTGATCCTTGAAGATGACGATGGTACCCAGCTGGAAACTTCCTGCACCCGCTTTGCGGTGGTCTGGCAAGGCAAGGAGGTATGGATTCAGCAGGATGGCCGTGGTCAGCTGCTGATCGGCGTCGATGTCGAAGAAGGCGACGCCGAGTACGCCAACCTGCTGCTGCGCCCGCTGGCCACTAACCTTGTGAGCCTGCAGCTGGAAATGGAACCGGCCGATGCCGGCGACGATGATGATCACGTTCATGGTCCCGATTGCGGCCACCATCACTAAGGAATAGCCCATGCTCGCCCTCGGCAAACTGCTTGAACTGACCCTGGCCGGTCGCGAACCGGCAGAGAAGACCCAGGTGACTGCCGACGGCGTGCGCATGCGCTGGCTTGGCGAGGGCGCCCTCGAAGTGCGTCCGCCCGAGGCCTGTGATAATGGCCTGGACCTGCTGTTGTCAGCGGGCATCCATGGCAACGAAACCGCACCGATCGAGCTGCTCGACCGGTTGCTGCACGACATTGCCCGCGGCGATCTCAAGCCGCAGGCACGTATTCTTTTCCTGTTCGGTAACCCCGAGGCGATCCGCCGCGGTGAGCGTTACCTCGAGCTGGACGTGAACCGCCTGTTCAATGGCCGTCACGATCAGGTCAGCGGTGCCGAGGCCCTGCGCGCCTGTGAGCTGGAGCGCCTGGCGGCGACCTTCTTCAGCGTCCCTGAGCGCACCCGCCTGCATTACGACCTGCACACCGCCATTCGCGGTTCGAAGATCGAACAGTTCGCCCTCTATCCCTACAAGGAAGGCCGTCAGCACTCACGTCGTGAGCTGGCACGCCTGCGGGCAGCCGGCATGGAGGCGGTGCTGCTGCAGAGCAAGATATCGATCACCTTTACCGCCTATACCTATGAGCAACTTGGGGCCGAAGCCTTTACCCTGGAACTGGGCAAGGCGCGGCCGTTCGGGCAGAACGACGGTGTCAATGTCGGGCGCCTGGAAACCCGCCTCAAGCAGATCATTGAAGGTACTGAGCCTGAGCAGCCAGAGGCGCTGGACGGTTTGCAGTTGTTCAGTGTGGCGCGCGAAATTATCAAGCACAGCGACAGCTTTCAGCTGCACCTGGCTGCCGATATCGAGAACTTCTCGGAGCTTGAGCCAGGCTACTTGCTGGCCGAGGACATCGCCGATACCCGCTGGATCGTCGAGGAAGAGGGCGCCCGCATCATCTTCCCCAACCCCAAGGTCAAGAACGGTTTGCGCGCGGGGATTCTGATCGTCCCTGCCAAGCCCGATCAGTTGGCCTGAACCGGACTGTGGTGGGAGCGGGTCTCAGCCGACGCGTTTTTGCGACACTTCATTGCGGCGCAGGGCGCGCAGCTTCTGCAGGGTGTCGGCGCAGGTCTTCGCCGCTTCAGCGCCCTTGACCAGGAAGTGCTCGAAGTAGAAGTTCTGATGCTCGTCGCCAGCATGGAAGTGGTGCGGGGTCAGAACTACCGAGAACACCGGTACCTCGGTTTCCAGTTGCACTTGCATCAGGCCGCTGATCACCGACTGGGCGACGAACTCATGGCGATACAGGCCGCCATCGACCACCAGGCCGGCGGCAACGATACCGGCATAACGGCCGCCTCGGGCCAGCAGCTTGGCATGCAGGGGGATTTCGAAGGCGCCGCCGACTTCGAAGAAGTCGATATCACCGGCCTGATAGCCTTGTTTACCCATTTCCTCGACAAAGGCTTTGCGCGCCTGATCGACAATATCCTTGTGCCAGCAGGCCTGGATGAATGCGATGCGCTCGTGGGTAGGGTGCTTGCTATCGATTGCGGTAGGTTGCATTGAAACGGACTCCTGTTTGGATAAGAAACAGGGCGCTGGATCGAAAGGGATTTCGCCACGAAAGACGTAGGCACAACGCTGCCTATCCCGTTCTCTCTTTATCCGGACTATGACCGTCGGCCCCGGAATCACACCGGGTCTGCTGACCTTGCAGGCAGGCCTGCAAGCGCTCGCGGGCTATGCGCAGTGCGCGCAATTACCGCCGGTGGGGAATTGCACCCCGCCCTGAGAACGTTGCCATCGTTTGGCCGATGGCGAGGAATTATTAGCACAGATGCCGGGTAAACGTATAGGCTGCTAACGATTTTTTAGGATGAACGACGTTTCATCCGGGAAACCTTGCCAATTGCTTTGTGTGGCCCCAGTAATACCGTGTCACTAGATAAAAACAGGCCCAGAGAGGCCGTGCAGGCTGGCTGTGGGCGGTTTTGCGCTGTCGTTGTCGTTGCAGGCCGTCCAATTGACAGCCTCTATAGCATAAACACACTGCACCCAAGCCTAAGGCCCGATATAATGCGGCCCTTTGCCGTCGTTTCGTCAATTTGCCGCAAGCATTTGCCTTAAGGCCGCCGTTTCCGTGGAAGAACCTATGAAAAGCGCAGAAATCCGTGAAGCCTTCCTTCGCTTCTTCGAAGAGCAGGGACACACCCGAGTTGCCTCCAGCTCCTTGATCCCGGGCAACGACCCGACCCTGTTGTTCACCAACGCGGGGATGAACCAGTTCAAGGACTGCTTCCTTGGCCAGGAAAAACGCGCCTACACCCGCGCGACCAGCAGCCAGAAGTGCGTGCGCGCCGGTGGCAAGAACAGCGACCTGGAAAACGTCGGCTATACCGCCCGTCACCACACCTTCTTCGAGATGCTGGGCAACTTCAGCTTCGGCGACTATTTCAAGAAGGACGCCATCACCTACGCCTGGACCTTTCTGACCGGCGTACTGCAGTTGCCGAAAGAAAAGCTGTGGGTCACTGTCTATGCCACCGACGACGAGGCTTATGACATCTGGACCCAGCAGATCGGCGTTCCGCCCGAGCGTATGGTGCGTATCGGCGACAACAAGGGTGCGCCGTACGCTTCCGACAATTTCTGGACCATGGGCGACACCGGCCCGTGCGGCCCGTGCACCGAGATCTTCTACGATCATGGCGCCGACATCTGGGGCGGCCCACCCGGCTCGCCGGAAGAAGACGGTGACCGTTACATCGAGATCTGGAACAACGTCTTCATGCAGTTCAACCGCACTGCCGACGGCGTGCTGCATCCTCTGCCAGCGCCATCGGTAGATACCGGCATGGGCCTTGAGCGCATCAGTGCGGTCATGCAGCACGTGCATTCGAACTATGAGATCGACCTGTTCCGTAGCCTGCTCGAAGCCTCTGCTGCCGCCATCGGTTGCAAGAACCAAGAGCAGTCGTCGCTCAAGGTGGTATCGGACCATATCCGTTCCTGCGGCTTCCTGATTGCCGACGGCGTGCTGCCGTCCAACGAAGGCCGTGGTTATGTGCTGCGTCGCATCATTCGCCGCGCCTGCCGGCATGGCAACAAGCTCGGTGCCACCGGCAGCTTCTTCTACAAGATCGTCGCCGCCCTGGTTGCCGAGATGGGCGAAGCCTTTCCTGAGCTCAAGCAGCAGCAGGCCAACATCGAGCGCGTGCTCAAGGCTGAGGAAGAGCAATTCGCCAAGACCCTGGAGCAGGGCCTGAAGATCCTCGAGCAGGACCTGGCCGAGCTCAAGGGCAGCGTGGTGCCAGGTGATGTGGTGTTCAAGCTGTACGATACCTACGGCTTCCCGATGGACCTGACCGCCGACATCGCCCGCGAACGCGAGCTGACCATCGATGAGGCAGGCTTCGAGCGCGAGATGGAAGCCCAGCGTGAGCGTGCCCGCTCCGCCAGCGCTTTCGGCCTGGACTACAACACCCTGGTCAAGGTTGACGTGGCCACCGAGTTCACCGGCTATAGCGCCACCGCAGGCAGCGCCAACATCGTTGCTCTTTATAAGGATGGCAAGGTCGTCGAGCAGTTGGGTGAAGGCGAGGAGGGTGTGGTCATCCTCGATCGCACGCCGTTCTACGCCGAGTCCGGCGGCCAGGTGGGTGACACCGGCTACCTGCAGGCTGACAGCGTGCGCTTTGACGTGCGTGACACCACCAAGACCGGCGGCGCCTTCCTGCACCACGGGGTGGTGGCCAGCGGCACACTGACCGTCGGCGCCCAGGTGCAGACCCAGGTCGACGCCGACGTCCAGCACGCCACCTCGCTGAACCACTCTGCCACTCACCTGCTGCACGCGGCGCTGCGTCAGGTGCTGGGCGAACACGTACAACAGAAGGGCTCGCTGGTCGATAGCCAGCGGCTGCGCTTCGACTTCAGTCACTTCGAGGCGGTCAAGCCAGAGCAGCTCAAGGCCCTGGAAGACATCGTCAACCGCGAAGTGCGCAAGAACTCCGAGGTGCAAACCGAAGAGACCGATATCGAAACCGCCAAGCAGAAGGGCGCCATGGCGCTGTTCGGCGAGAAGTATGGCGACAGCGTGCGCGTGCTGAGCATGGGCGGCGATTTCTCCGTCGAACTGTGCGGCGGTATCCATGCCAAGCGCACTGGTGATATCGGCCTGCTCAAGATCATCAGCGAAAGTGGCGTGGCCTCCGGTGTGCGCCGGATCGAAGCGGTCACCGGCGCTGCCGCGCTGGCTTACCTGAACGCCGCCGAAGAGCAGCTCAAGGAAGCCGCGCAACTGGTCAAGGGCAGTCGCGACAACCTGATCGACAAGCTTTCGGCGGTGCTCGAGCGCAACCGTCAGCTGGAAAAACAGCTGGAACAGCTGCAGGCCAAGGCTGCTAGCGCTGCAGGCGATGATCTGTCCAGTGCGGCGGTCGAGGTCAAGGACGTCAAGGTCCTGGCCGCACGACTCGATGGCCAGGATGGCAAGGCGCTGCTGGCGCTGGTCGATCAACTGAAAAACAAACTCGGCCGCGCAGTGATCCTGCTCGGCAGTGTCCATGAGGAAAAGGTCGTACTGGTTGCCGGTGTGACCAAGGACCTGACTGGCCAACTCAAAGCCGGTGATTTGATGAAGCAAGCCGCTGCTGCAGTGGGTGGCAAGGGTGGTGGTCGTCCGGACATGGCGCAAGGTGGTGGTGTTGACGCCGCCGCGCTGGACAGCGCGCTGGCCCTGGCCGTGCCATTCGTGGAGCAGGGCGTTTAAGGCGGGCATCGGCCCGTCGTCTAGTGGCGGGCCATGGCGCCGTTTGAATGTTTATTGGGTGCCCTTCATGGGCTGAGGCGGCTTTGAAATGGCGTTGATCGTACAGAAATTTGGCGGTACCTCGGTCGGCACAGTCGAGCGAATCGAGCAGGTTGCCGACAAGGTCAAGAAGTTCCGCGAAGCCGGCGATGACCTGGTGGTTGTGTTGTCGGCAATGAGCGGTGAAACCAATCGCCTGATCGAGCTGGCCAAGAAGATCACCGATCAGCCGGTTCCGCGTGAACTGGATGTGATCGTTTCCACCGGCGAGCAGGTGACTATTGCCTTGTTGGCCATGGCCTTGATCAAGCGCGGAATTCCGGCGGTGTCCTACACCGGTAACCAGGTGCGTATTCTCACCGACAGCGCGCATAACAAGGCGCGCATCCTGCAAATCGATGACCAGAAGATTCGCGGCGACCTCAAGGCCGGTCGCGTGGTTGTGGTCGCAGGTTTCCAGGGTGTGGACGAGCACGGCAACATCACTACCCTCGGTCGTGGCGGTTCCGACACCACCGGCGTGGCCCTGGCGGCGGCGCTCAAGGCCGACGAATGCCAGATCTACACCGATGTCGATGGTGTCTACACCACTGACCCGCGCGTGGTGGCCCAGGCTCAGCGCCTGGACAAGATCACCTTTGAAGAGATGCTGGAAATGGCCAGCCTCGGTTCCAAGGTGTTGCAGATCCGCGCCGTCGAGTTCGCCGGCAAGTACAACGTCCCGCTGCGCGTGCTGCACAGCTTCCAGGAGGGTCCGGGTACCCTCATTACCATTGATGAAGAGGAATCCATGGAACAGCCGATCATTTCCGGCATCGCCTTCAATCGCGATGAAGCCAAGCTGACCATCCGTGGCGTACCGGATACTCCGGGCGTTGCATTCAAGATCCTCGGCCCTATCAGTGCCGCGAACATCGAAGTCGACATGATCGTGCAGAACGTTTCGCACGATAACACCACCGACTTCACCTTCACCGTGCACCGCAACGACTACGACAAGGCCCACAAGGTCCTGGAGACGACCGCCAAGGAGCTCACCGCTCGCGAAGTGGTGGGTGATACCAATATCGCCAAGGTCTCGATCGTCGGCGTCGGCATGCGCTCCCACGCTGGCGTTGCCAGCCGCATGTTCGAAGCGCTGGCCAAGGAGAACATCAATATCCAGATGATCTCCACCTCCGAGATCAAGGTCTCGGTGGTTATCGAAGAGAAGTACCTGGAACTGGCGGTGCGTGCCCTGCACACCGCGTTCGAGCTGGACGCCCCTGCCCGACAGGGTGAGTAAGGCGGCTGCCTCAGGGGCGCGGCTTGGCCGCGCCCTTCGCTTTTCTGGTTGGCGTGAGAAAACTGTGTTTTTGCTCACGCTAGTCAATACTTAGGCGTAGGTCGGCAGCCGTCGCGGGTTGTAGGCTGAAGCCCTTTTTTTTGCAGACTGTTATCCCTGAACTGAATTTGCGTGAGGAGAAAGCTATGTTGATTCTGACTCGTCGGTGCGCCGAGAGCCTGATCATTGGCGACGGCGAAATCACCGTGACCGTGCTCGGCGTCAAAGGAAACCAAGTGCGGATAGGGGTAAACGCCCCTAAAGAAGTGGCCGTCCACCGCGAGGAAATCTACCTGCGGATCAAGAAAGAGAAGGACGAAGAACCAACCCATTAATTTTTATCGAGTTTTTTTCAAAAAAGAGTTTGCAAACGGGGAAGGGTCTGGTTATTATACGCCCCGTGTTGCGGAGAGGTGGCCGAGTGGCCGAAGGCGCTCCCCTGCTAAGGGAGTATACCTCACAAGGGTATCGGGGGTTCGAATCCCCCCTTCTCCGCCATTATTCATGTAGGACGCTGTAATCTGCCTGAATCACCTAAGTCGTTGAAATTAAACGAAAAAGTGGTTGTCAAAATGATTTAGCGGCCTATAATGCGCGGTAACAAATGCACTCATAGCTCAGCTGGATAGAGTACTCGGCTACGAACCGAGCGGTCGGAGGTTCGAATCCTCCTGAGTGCACCATACATCGAAGCGGTTTTCATTTTGAAAGTTGCTTCTGCTGTAACCAGAGGTGATCTGGTCCATCAAGCGCCAACCCTGCACTCATAGCTCAGCTGGATAGAGTACTCGGCTACGAACCGAGCGGTCGGAGGTTCGAATCCTCCTGAGTGCACCATACATCGAAGCAGTTTTCATTTTGAAAGTTGCTTCTGCTGTAACCAGAGGTGATCTGGTCGATCAAGCGCCAACCTGCACTCATAGCTCAGCTGGATAGAGTACTCGGCTACGAACCGAGCGGTCGGAGGTTCGAATCCTCCTGAGTGCACCATACAACAGAAAGCCCGCCTATCAAGGCGGGCTTTTTGCTTTCCGGCTTTCATCTTCCGGTAAGGCGTGATGAATAAGCTGTCATCACTGCCGTGCTGGCCTCGCCTTATTTTCTGCCGATCCTGATGTGTTTTTTTTCGCGCCGCCGCCGTCGCACTGTTGCCTGCATACGTTGTCACAAGTATGTCGCGCAAACGATTGTTCTAGCCGCGATTTTTTCAGCACCCAGACAGTACAAGCGGTGTATGATTGCGCCCGTCAGCCCCGCCGGGGCTTGTGGAATACCACCATGGACTTACCCAGTAGTTACTCAATAGCAAGTTTTGCCAATCAAGAATTGACTGATTGATCCTCCCGGCGTGCTCCGCTGCTGGGAGTGGAGTTCGCCTATGACTGAAATCGAAGTAAAAAAGACTCAAGATAGCCTGCAGGATCGCCTGGCCCAAGTGGTCGAACTGCTGCAGCGTCAACGCGTGGTCGAAGACCTGACCCACCGTCAGGAAGGTCATCACCATGACCTGGTAGAAAACCTCGTTCACCGCCAAAACCTCGTCGAGCTGCAGCGCAAGCTCGACGATCTGCACTCCGCCGACGTCGCCTATATCCTCGAAGCCTTGCCCCTGGACGATCGTCTGACCGTATGGCAACTGGTCAAGGCCGAGCGCGACGGTGACATCCTCCTGGAAGTGTCAGACTCGGTCCGTGAGACCCTGATCGCTGACATGGACGATCACGAGCTGCTCGCCGCCGCCAAGGAAATGGACGCCGACGAACTGGCTGACCTGGCGCCTGAGCTGCCCCGTGACGTCGTCCACGAGTTGATGGAAAGCCTCGATGCCCAGCAGCGCGAGCGCGTGCGTTCGGCCCTGAGCTACGACGAGGACCAGGTCGGTGCGCTGATGGACTTCGAGATGGTCACCATCCGCGAGGACGTCAGCCTGGAAGTGGTCCTGCGCTACCTGCGCCGGCTCAAGGAGCTGCCAGGCCACACCGACAAACTCTTCGTGGTCGACTACGACGGCATCCTCAAGGGCGTGCTGCCGATCAAGCGCTTGCTGGTCAACGACCCGGAGAAGAAAGTCGCCGAGGTCATGGCCAGCGATCCGGTGAGCTTCCATCCGGACGAAGACGCCTATGATGCCGCTCAGGCGTTCGAGCGGTATGACCTGATTTCCGCTCCGGTGGTAGACAAGAGTGATCGCCTGATCGGCCGTCTGACCATCGACGAAATGGTCGACCTGATCCGTGAAGAGAGCGAAAGCGAAGTGCTGAGCATGGCCGGTCTGCGCGAAGAAGAAGACATCTTCGCCTCGGTCTGGCGCTCGCTGCGCAACCGCTGGGCGTGGCTGGCGATCAACCTGATCACCGCCTTCGTCGCCTCGCGGGTGATCGGCCTGTTCGAAGGCTCGATTGAAAAGCTGGTGGCCCTGGCGGCGCTGATGCCGATCGTTGCCGGAATCGGCGGCAACTCCGGTAACCAGACCATCACCATGATCGTGCGCGCCATGGCCCTTGACCAGGTCAGCCCCGGCAACACCTCGCGGTTGATGCGCAAGGAGCTGGCAGTGTCGTTGATCAACGGCCTGATCTGGGGCGGGGTGATTGGTGTGGTCGCCTACCTGCTGTACGACAGCTGGTCGCTGGGCGTGGTAATGACCGGCGCCATGACCCTCAACCTGCTGCTGGCGGCATTGATGGGGGTGCTGATCCCGATGACCCTGGTACGCATGGGGCGCGATCCGGCAATGGGCTCCAGCGTGATGATCACGGCAGTGACCGACAGCGGCGGCTTCTTTATCTTCCTTGGCCTTGCCACCATCTTCCTGCTTTGACCCCTTGTAGGAGCGGGCTTGCCCCGCGATGGGGCCAGTGCAGCCATCAGGTTGGCATTGAGCGCAGGGCGGTTGCGTGACCAATAAAAAAGGCCAATGCGCAAGCATTGGCCTTTGGTATTTATGCCCCGGAATCAGGAAGCGTCAGCTGCCATCTCGGCGTCATGGGCAATCAACGACACCAGCGCATTCTGCTGGCGATGGGAAAGCTGGCGGAAACGTTGCAACAGTTCGCGCTCGTGCAGGGACAGTTCCGGGCTGTCCAGGCGCATGCTCAGTTCTTCACCCAGCGCACCTTCCTGAATAAGGCTCTGTTCCAGGCGAGCGATGATCTCCGAGTTCATGCTGCGATGGTGGTTGCGCGCTACCTCGGCAATGCGCTCACGCATTCCGTCGGGGAGGCGAACGACGAATTTGTCAGCGGTGCGGCTTGAGTAAATAGCCTGTTTCATTGGGCGCATATAATTGACCGGTTTAGTTCAGGGGAAGCGGTTCTCGAAATTGGCCGCACGATGTCACTACGACCATCCCGGCGTCAAAATGTTCAACCTGAATTGTGAATGAGGTGTGAATCATGCCTCATTATCGCCGGTTCCTTGGCGTCAATTCTGTGACAAATATTGAACCGGATAAAGGCGTTTTGCCAGTACCAATTATCAGAAATGAGCACTGGTTTGAAAAGTTTTCATTTTATCGATTTCCGGTTCAGCAGGCCTTCGTCGGCAACCGCAAGCTTCAGGCAGAAAAGGCCCTGGAAAGCGTCTAGAATGCGCGTGCTTTCCTACCATTGAGCATAGTGGCTATGCAGCATGACGCAAGCGCATCGCGGCGTACAGCGAACCCGGGTCGTCTGGTGTACCTGATGGGACCCTCAGGTGCCGGAAAAGATTCGCTGCTTGATGCGGCACGCTCAGCGCTGCAGTGCCAGCATGTCGAAATCGCTCGCCGGGTCATCACCCGTTCGGCTGAGGCCAAGGGTGAAGACGCACTGGCTGTTTCCCTTGAACAGTTCGAGCAGATGAGTGCCGAGGGCGCTTTCGCCTTGCAGTGGCGGGCCAATGGCCTGGCGTATGGTATTCCGGCGCAGATCGATGCCTGGCTGGCCGAGGGGCGCACCGTGCTGGTCAACGGCTCGCGTGCGCATTTGCCGCTGGCGCGCGAGCGTTATCCACAGTTGCTGCCGGTATTGCTCAGTGTTGCGCCACAGGTACTTCGCCAGCGTTTGCTGAGCCGTGGGCGGGAAAGCCAGGAGGACATCGAGCGGCGCATGGAGCGTGCGCAGCAGGTGCAAGTGGCCGACCGTGATGTGCAGGTGCTGGATAACTCCACATCGCTGAGCGCTGCTGTACAGGGTTTGCTGGTGTTGTTGCACCAGCAGGGCTTGCTCGGCTCTAGCTAGAACACCAAGCGTTTGCCATCGGGCACCGTTGTGCTCTTGGACGTACTCCGCTTTCGACTGTTTGAGCGGGCAATCTGCAATGATGGCCGACTGTCTCATTGCGGATCGCACGATCAAGTAGCAGCGGTGCAGAAAGCCCACAGGCAAAAAGAGCCACGGATGACATGACAAACGTCAGCCTGCTGGTTAACATGCACGCCGTCCCTGCCATGCAACGCTCGTTGCCGGCTCTGCGTCTCAGTAGCTCAATTGGATAGAGCATCCCCCTCCTAAGGGGAAGGTTGGCAGTTCGAACCTGCCCTGGGACACCATGCTTTCCCCCACCTACCAATCCTGCCTCAACGGCAACGCCCCCTCGTGGGACGAAAACAGTGGCAGTATTTCTTCTGCCAGCTCCTGAATCACCTCGGCTGCTGGCCGTTGGCAAAACTGAATGCCCAGCGCCGCATGATTGACCCCGGCATCCTGCCATTCTCCCAGCAGGTCAATCAGGCCCTTTCGCCCGGTTTTCAGCACATACCCACCTTGCAGGGCCGTACGTGGAAAATCGGGGTCAGCATCCAGGTCGATCCACTCGTTGGTCACGTGCGGACGAAAGCCACCACCGGGAATGCAGTCGCGCCAGGCGCGGATTTTCTCGGCCAGGCGTCGTGGACCAAGAATGTTTTCGGTGGCATCAGGAAAGGTCAGCCATCCGTCAGCTTGTTCGCCCAGCCACTGCATGGATTGGCGCGAGCTGCCGGTGACCAGCAGAGGGATGTTGCCTGTGGCGGGTTTGGGCAGCAGGTGTGCGCCGCTGAGCTGGCCGAGCGTGGATTCAATCGGCCGGTCACCAACCTGCAGCAGTTGGCGAAAATAGCGCACAGCCTCGGCAAAGCGTTCGCCACGCTCACTGTGCGCCAGGCCATAGGCCGGAAACTCTATGGGACGGTCCCCTGAAGCGATGCCCATCACCAGGCGTCCGCCTGACAGTTGGTCGAGGGTGGTCGCGGCTTTGGCCAGGTCGATCGGGTGACGCAAGGTAAAGATCGCGCTTCCCGTCGCCAGGGCGATGCGCTTGGTGTGCGCGGCCAGGTAGCTCAGGTAGGCAAAGGGGTCGAACAGCTGGCCAGCATCACCAAAGTGTGGATCGTAAAGCGGCACATCACGTACCCAGGCGCCGGCAAAGCCCAGGCGATCGATTTCGCTGACCAGCGCAGCCTGCCCGTTGAGCACCGCCATGTCGCCGCGATAGAAACGCAGGGGCAGGAAGACACCCAAGGTCAGTTTTTGCGGGGCGAACATGCGCTGATAGCCAGGGTGGTGGGCAAACGCATGGGCGCTGGCGCCGAGGAGGTTGGGGTTCATTGGCAAGTTCCTTTTGGACGGCTCAGGGGCCAGTGGCAGGGGCTGGTAGACGGATGCCACGTTGCACTGCGGGGCGCTGGCTGACCCGTTCATGCCAGGCAGTCAGGTGTGGGTGCTGGCTGAAGTCGAAGTCGATGATTTGCAGGATGTGGGTCCAGCCAAAGGTGGCGATGTCCGCGATCGAGTAGCTGTTGCCCGCCAGCCAAGGATGATTGGCCAGGCGCTGGTCGAGGGTGCTGAACAGTTCTTCGCTCAAGCGCCGGTAGCGGGTGATGGCCTCGGGGCAAGGCTGCTCGGCGAACAGTTCGAAATACACGCGCTGGCCCAGAATCGGTCCCATGCTCGCGGCGTGAAACTGCAACCAGGTGATGGCCGCCCAGTGCTCGCTGGGGTGCTCCGGCAGCAGGCGTCCGCTCTTTTGCGCCAGGTACAGCAGGATCGCCGCCGACTCGAACAGTGTTATATCGCACTCGGTATCCACCAGCACCGGGATGCGGCCATGGGGGTTGAGCTTGAGAAAATCAGCCTGACGATGCTCGCCGTGGTCGATCTGCACGTGCTTGAGGGTGTAGGGCAGCCCCAGTTCTTCCAGGGCGATGGTGATCTTGAAACCATTAGGTGAGCTATCGCTATAAAGAATCAACGGCATGTGCCTTCTCTTCAAGAGTGTTCAGAGAGGGTTTATGCTAGGGCTGTCTTGACTGATTGAAAAACGATCAGTTCTACGCTTAGGCAATAGATTTTCTAAACCATGGAGGGGTGAGATGGGCGCGGTTCTACCGTTGCTGGCATTGCGGGCCTTCACAGAGGCCGCGCGTCTGGGCAGCCTGAAGGCGGCTGCCGCACACATGGGCGTCACACCGGGGGCGGTCAGCCAGCAGGTGCGCCTGCTCGAGGAGCGCATGGGCGTGGTGCTGTTCGTGCGTGGTCGCCATGGCGTGCACCTGAGCGAAGCCGGCGCGCGGGTGTACCCGGGGTTGCTCAAGGGGTTCGAGCAGATTGAGGCATCGTTGGCATTGCTGGAGCAACTGGCGCCGGGCAAGACCTTGACCATCAGCACCGTGCCGTCGTTCGCGGCGTCCTGGCTGGTGCCGCGCCTGGGCCGGTTCAATGCCTTGCACCCGCAGATAGAAGTGCGCGTTGAGGCCTCGGCCAAGCTGGTAGATTTTCAACGTGAGCGCATCGACGTCGCCTTGCGTCATGGGCTTGGGCAGTATCCGGGGCTGGAGTCTGTGCGCCTGATGGCCCCGGTATTGCTACCAGTCGCAAGCCCGCTGTTGCTGGCCCAAGGGCCGGCCTTGAAGCGTCCCCTCGATTGCCTGAGGTACCCGCTGTTGCACGATGCCGATCGCGCCGACTGGATGCTCTGGCTGCAGGCCCACGGGGTTGCCGACGACCCACGCACAGCACGCGGGACGAGTTTCGAGGATGACCTGCTGTTACTGCGTGCAGCGGCTGCAGGCCAGGGCATAGCCCTGGTGCAGGACACTCATGCAACGGATGACCTGGCCAGCGGCAAGCTGAAACTGGCCCTCGACAAACCCTGGCCTGCGCGCTTTGCCTACTACCTGGTGTGCCGTCAGGAAGCCTTGCAGCGCCCCGAGGTTCAGGCCTTTGTCGACTGGGTCAGGGCCGAGGCGGACGCCAGCTCCTGATCCTGACCGTCGTTGCGGCCACCCTGAGTTGCGGTCAGGTTGGCCACCAGCTTGGCTGATACTGCCGGGTCTTGCAGGTGGGCGTTGAGGCTGGCCAGCGACTCCAGCTCGGTTTGTTTCTTCATCTGCTCGGCGATCTTGCGTTCGATCTTGTCCTTTTCCGCAGGTGGCAAGGCCTCGAACTCCTCCTGGCTGATGCCCAGCTCGTTCAACAGCTTGAGCTTGATTTTCTCCGCCGGGCTCAGGGCCATGTAGTCGCGAAACTCCTGGACTGCGCTCTTGCCGGTTTCAGTGGTGCCGATGCTGGCCTGCTCGCGCATTTGTACATCGGGGTTCTGCAACTGCACCTTGAACTTGGCGAAGGCTTCCTCGCGGGCGTCGTCGGCACTTTGCTGCGAGGTGTTGGCCTGATTGTGCTGTTGACGATTGCTGCCGCTGACCGGGACCGGCGGGCGGAACTGCGCTTGCTCGGTGGCGGCTTCAGTCACGCTACGGGTCGGGTGGATGGCTGGCGTCTGGATGCCGACCGCATTGATGCTACTCACTTGATCACTCTCCTTGATGGATGCAAGTTGACTTCTGATCTCTGTCTCACCAATGGCAAGTCTTGTGCCAGTTCGCCTGGCCGGGCCAGGCGCTAGTATATTCAGGGGGCGGCGCTGTACGACGAGTAAGGATTCGGCGCATGCTTTGCCCTGAAGAGGAAATCCCTTGCCGCCTGCGGCAAGTCCATTCAAGCCGGCAGCACCAACTTCCAGCTGGGGCGCAGTTGCCTGGACCAAGGAGAATGTCCATGACTCAATCGTCAGATGCACCCCCTTTGACGGCCCCGCTGGGCGACTTTGCCGAGCCACAGCTGCAAACCCTGCTGGAGCTGATCAGCGACGGGATCTGGGACTGGGACGCCAATACCGGTTATGTCTACCGCAACCCGGGCTGGTACAGGATGCTGGGCTACCCCAGTCATTCGTTGGGCAACACGGTCCTGACCTGGGAAAGCGTGATCCACCCGCAGGACTATCCGCAGGTGATGGCGCATTTTGAAGATTACATTACCAGTCGCAGCGCCCAGTACCGTATCGAGTACCGCTGCCGTTGCCAGGATGGCAGCTACCTGTGGATCGAAGACAGCGGCCATATCATTGCGCGCAACGAGGACGGCTCGGTGGCGCGCATGCTCGGTGCGCACCGTAATATCGACGACAGCCGACGCCTGCTTGAACGGCTGGAGCAGCAGAACCTGTCCCTGGAGGCGCAGATCGCCGAGCGCACCCGCGAGCTGTCCTGGGTCAACCAGCAACTGCAGCGCCAGCTCGATGAGAACCGCGACCTGGCCGAGCGCGATGCGTTGACGCTGGTGGCCAACCGTTACCGCCTGGAAAAGGTCCTGGAGCAAGAATGCGAGCGAGCGCGGCGTTTTCGTCAGCCGTTGGCACTGATCATCATGGACATCGACGATTTCAAGCCGATCAATGATCAGTACGGCCACGCCCAGGGCGATCGCGTCCTGATCGATTCGGTGGAGCGGATCAAGCTGTGCCTGCGCGCGGGTGACCTGTTGGCGCGTTGGGGCGGCGATGAGTTCGTGGTGGTGTTGCCGGGCACCCAGCGCGATACAGCCTTGCAACTGGCGCGGCAGATTCGTCAGGCGCTGGAGTTGGCACCGCCGGTAGGCGAGCGCGTGCTGACCATGAGCTACGGCGTGGTCGAGTGGCTGGAAGGCGAAGGGCAGGCGCAGTTGCTGTGCCGGGCGGACCAGGCGCTGTACCGGGCCAAGGCGGCCGGCAAGGATGAGATCGGTGAGTAAAAAGGACCCGCTGCGCGGGGCAGCGGGTCAAATCGGCCTCAGCCGCTTCAGTGTCTACAGGTGCAGGGCATGACCCAGGGCGCGTAGCGCCGCTTCCTGCACCGCTTCACCCAGGGTCGGGTGAGCGTGGATGGTGCCGGCGATATCTTCCAGGCAGGCGCCCATTTCCAGTGACTGGGCAAAGGCGCTGGACAGCTCCGAGACGCCAACGCCGACCGCTTGCCAACCGAGGATCAAGTGGTTGTCACGACGGGCCACCACGCGCACGAAACCGCTTTTCGATTCCAGGGTCATGGCCCGGCCATTGGCGGCGAAGGGGAACTGCGCAACGATGCAGTCCAGGCCCGCCTGCTCGACCTGTTCCGGGGTCTTGCCGACTACCACCAGCTCCGGGTCGGTGAAGCACACCGCGGCAATCGCTGCCGGCTCGAAGCGCCGTGACTTTCCGGCAATCAGTTCGGCGACCATTTCACCCTGAGCCATGGCCCGGTGGGCGAGCATCGGTTCACCGCTGATATCGCCGATGGCCCAGACATTGAGCATGCTGGTCTTGCACTGCTCATCGATGGCCACCGCCGAGCCGTTCATCTTCAAGGCCAGGCTTTCGAGGTTGAAACCCTGGGTGCGTGGCTTGCGGCCGACCGCAACCAGCACCTGGTCAGTGGTCAGTTGCAAAAGCTCGCCTTCGCCGGTGCGTACCTGCAAGGCCTGATGGCCGGCATCGAAACCTTCGACGCTGTGCTTGAGGTAGAGCTTGATCCCCAGCTTCTTGATCGATTCGGCCACCGGCGCAGTCAGTTCGCTGTCGTAGGTCGGCAGGATGCGCTCGCGCGCTTCCACCACGCTGACCTCGACGCCCAGCTTGCGATAGGCGATGCCCAGCTCCAGGCCAATGTAGCCGCCGCCAACCACGCACAGGTGTTTGGGCAGGGCTTTGGGTGCCAGGGCTTGGGTGGAGGAGATGATCGGCCCGCCCAGCGGCAGCATCGGCAATTCTACGCTGCTGGAGCCGGTGGCCAGCAGCAGGTGTTCGCACTGGATACGCTGGCCGTCGACTTCGACAAGCTTGCCATCGAGAATCTTCGCCCAGCCATGGATCACCTTGACCCCGTGCTTTTTCAGCAAGGCGGCAACGCCGCTGGTCAGGCGATCGACGATGCCGTCTTTCCAGGCCACGCTCTGGGTGATGTCCAGGCTTGGCGGCGCGACCTTGATGCCCAGGTTCGAATACTGGCTGTGCAATTGGGTCTGGTGGAACTGCTCGGCGACATGGATCAGCGCCTTGGACGGAATGCAGCCGATGTTCAGGCAGGTGCCACCCAGCGCCTGGCCTTCGACCAGCACGGTGGGGATGCCCAGCTGGCCGGCGCGAATGGCGGCGACATAACCGCCGGGGCCGCCGCCGATGATCAGCAGGGTAGTGTTGAGCGTCTGTTGCATGGTCACTCCACAAACAGGCTGGCAGGTTGTTCGAGCAGGCCGCGGATGGCCTGGATGAAGAGTGCCGCGTCCATGCCATCGACCACCCGGTGATCGAACGAGCTGGAGAGGTTCATCATCTTGCGAATGACGATCTGGCCATTGATGACCATTGGCCGTTCAACCATGCGGTTGACGCCGATGATCGCCACTTCCGGGGTGTTGACCACCGGTGTCGAGACAATGCCGCCCAGGGCGCCGAGGCTGGTCAGGGTGATGGTCGAGCCCGACAGCTCTTCACGGCTGGCCTTGTTTGCGCGCGCAGCGTTGGCCAGGCGCACGATCTCGCCGGCATTGGCCCACAGGCTGCCGGCTTCGGCGTGACGCAGTACCGGGACCATCAGGCCGTTGTCACCCTGGGTGGCGATGCCTACATGCACCGCGCCGTGGCGGGTGATGACCTGGGCTTCGTCGTCGTAGGTAGCGTTGATCTGCGGGAACTCGCGCAGGGCCACGACCATGGCGCGTACCAGCAGTGGCAGCAGGGTCAGCTTGCCGCGGCTGTCGCCCCACTTCTTGTTCAGGTGCTGGCGCAGTTCTTCAAGGGCCGTGACGTCGATCTCCTCGACGTAGCTGAAGTGGGCGACGCGGCGCTTGGCATCCTGCATGCGCTGAGCAATCTTGCGGCGCAGGCCGATGACCGGGATTTGTTCGCTGTCGCTGCGCTTGGCATAGCCGCCCGGGCTTTGCGTGGCACGGGTCGGCTGGGTCAGGAAGGCATCCAGGTCTTCATGCAGGATGCGTCCGGCCGGGCCGCTGCCGTGCACGTAGCGCAGTTCGATACCGGCATCCAGGGCACGCTTGCGCACCGCAGGCGAGGCCAGTGGGCGCTCGTTGGCTTCGCGCGGGACGATGGCGGCGGGTTGGTGGGGCGATGCTGTAACGGGTTTTGCGGCAGGCTCCGGGGCCTTGACGGTGATTGCCGGGGCCTCTTCGCGGGGCAAGCCCGCTCCCACAGGGGGAGGTGCGGGTGCAGGGGTGGGGCTGCTGCCTTGCTGGAGGTTACCGGCGCCTTCGACTTCGATGCGGATCAGTTCGCTGCCGACCGCCATGACTTCGCCAGGCTGACCGCCCAGGGCCAGGACCTTGCCGCTGACCGGCGAAGGAATCTCGACGGTGGCCTTGTCGGTCATGACATCGGCCACGACCTGGTCTTCGGTGACGGTGTCACCGACCTTGACGAACCATTCCACCAGTTCAACTTGTGCGATGCCTTCACCGATATCCGGCATCTTGATGACGTGCGTGCCCATTCAGACCTCCATGACCCGTTTCAATGCCGCGCCCACTCGCGAAGGGCCGGGGAAATACGCCCACTCCTGCGCGTGCGGGTAGGGAGTGTCCCAACCGGTGACGCGTTCGATCGGGGCTTCGAGGTGATGGAAGCAGTGTTCCTGGACCAGCGCGATCAGCTCGGCGCCAAAACCGCAGGTGCGCGTGGCTTCATGGACCACCACGCAACGGCCGGTCTTCTTCACCGACTCGACGATGGTGTCCAGATCCAGCGGCCAGAGGCTGCGCAGGTCAATGACTTCGGCATCGACACCGGTTTCTTCGGCCGCCACTTGCGAGACGTAGACGGTGGTGCCGTAGGTCAGCACGGTAACGTCCTTGCCCGGGCGGGTGATCGCCGCCTTGTCCAGCGGCACGGTGTAGTAACCCTCCGGCACAGCGGCGGCCGGGTGTTTCGACCACGGGGTTACCGGGCGGTCGTGGTGGCCATCGAACGGGCCGTTGTACAGGCGCTTGGGCTCAAGGAAGATCACCGGGTCGTCGTTTTCGATCGAGGCGATCAGCAGGCCTTTGGCGTCGTAAGGGTTGGAGGGCATCACGGTACGCAGGCCGCAGACCTGGGTGAACATCGCTTCGGGGCTCTGGCTGTGGGTCTGGCCACCATAGATACCGCCGCCGCAGGGCATGCGCAGGGTCAACGGCGAGACGAACTCGCCGGCCGAGCGATAGCGCAGGCGGGCCATTTCCGAGACGATCTGGTCGGAGGCCGGGTAGAAGTAGTCGGCGAACTGGATTTCTACCACCGGGCGCAGGCCGTAGGCACCCATGCCCACGGCGGTGCCGACGATGCCACTTTCGGAGATCGGCGCATCGAACACCCGCGACTTGCCGTACTTGGTCTGCAAACCCTCGGTGCAACGGAATACACCACCGAAGTAGCCGACGTCCTGGCCGTACACCACGACGTTGTCATCGCGCTCTAGCATGATGTCCATGGCCGAGCGCAGGGCCTGGATCATGGTCATGGTGGTAGTGGCCATGGCGGTTTCCAACTGGATTGAAGTGTTGTGATCGTTCATGTCAGATCCCCAGCTCCTGGCGCTGCCGGCGCAGGTGCTCCGGCATCTCCTTGTAGACATCCTCGAACATCGAAGCCGGGCTCGGCATCTGGCCGCCTGCCAGGGTGCCGTACTGCTCAGCTTCTTTCTGCGCCGTGATGATCTCGGCTTCGAGCTCGGCGGTGACCGCCTGATGCTCTTGCTCGGACCAGTGACCCATGGCGATCAGGTGCTGTTTGAGGCGGGCGATCGGGTCGCCCAGGGGGAAGTGACTCCAGTCGTCAGCCGGGCGGTATTTGGACGGATCGTCCGAGGTCGAGTGCGGGCCGGCACGGTAGGTGACCCATTCGATCAGTGTCGGGCCCAGGCCACGGCGGGCGCGTTCGGCAGCCCAGCGCGAAGCGGCGTAAACCGCGATGAAGTCGTTGCCGTCGACCCGCAACGAAGCGATGCCACAACCCACGCCACGACCGGCGAACGTCGTCGACTCACCCCCGGCGATGGCCTGGAAGGTCGAGATCGCCCACTGGTTGTTGACCACGTTGAGGATCACCGGCGCGCGGTAGACGTGGGCAAAGGTCAGCGCGGTGTGGAAGTCCGACTCGGCAGTGGCGCCGTCGCCGATCCAGGCCGAGGCGATCTTGGTATCGCCCTTGATGGCCGAGGCCATGGCCCAGCCCACGGCCTGGACGAACTGGGTCGCCAGGTTGCCGCTGATGGTGAAAAAACCGGCTTCGCGTACCGAGTACATGATCGGCAACTGACGGCCCTTGAGCGGATCGCGCTCGTTGGACAGCAGTTGGCAGATCATCTCGACCATCGATACATCGCGGGCCATGAGAATGCTTTGCTGGCGATAGGTCGGGAAGCACATGTCGCTGCGGTTCAGGGCCATGGCCTGGCCGCTGCCGATGGCTTCTTCGCCCAGGCTCTGCATGTAGAAGGACATTTTCTTCTGCCGCTGGGCAACCACCATGCGGCTGTCGAACAACCGGGTCTTGAGCATGGTGCGCATACCCTGGCGCAGGATCTGTGGGCTTACGTCCTCGGCCCATGGGCCCAGGGCGTTGCCTTGGTCGTCCAGCACCCGGATCAGGCTGGAGGAGATGTCGGCGGTATCAGAGGCTTCTACATCGATGGGAGGTTTACGGACCTTACCGGCATCGTTCAGACGCAAGTAGGAAAAATCAGTCTGGCAGCCTGGCCGGCCTGTAGGCTCGGGCACATGCAAACGCAGGGGGGCGTACTCGTTCATGCTTTTTTACGCTCGCTCTGTCTTGTGTTTTTGTTGAGCTTTGAAGCGGTCGCTACTGACACCCCGGCTTGTGACTAGAGAGTCAGTCTTGTCCTACATGATATTCCGGCGCCTGGAGAATATTTTTCTCAAGTTCGTTGCCTTTGCCGCAGCTTGCGGATAATCATTCCTTATAAAGACAAAAAACAGGTGATTTTCTCTGATGCGCAAACTGGATCGTACCGATATCGGCATTCTCAACAGCCTGCAGGAAAATGCCCGCATCACCAACGCCGAGCTGGCGCGCTCGGTGAACTTGTCGCCGACCCCCTGCTTCAATCGGGTCAAGGCCATGGAAGAGCTGGGAGTGATTCGCCAGCAGGTGACCTTGCTGGCGCCGGAGGTGCTGGGCCTGGATGTGAATGTGTTCATACATGTCAGTTTGGAGAAACAGGTCGAGCAATCCTTGCATCGTTTCGAAGAGGAAATTGCCGAGCGCCCGGAGGTCATGGAGTGCTACCTGATGACCGGCGACCCCGACTACCTGCTGCGGGTGCTGTTGCCGAGCATCCAGGCGCTGGAGCGTTTTCTCGACTACCTCACCCGTTTGCCGGGGGTGGCCAACATCCGCTCGAGTTTTGCCCTCAAGCAGGTGCGCTACAAGACCGCGCTGCCGCTGCCGGCCAATGGCCTGACCTTGCCAGGCTAAGCGCTGTAGAAAATTACGATCACATTCATGGCGGGCGCTTGAAATTTCGAACGCCGGGTGCCTATGTTGTAACCGTCGCCGTTCCCGGCATGCGAAAACAACAAGGATAGCGTCATGACGACCCATGGCCAAAGCTCTCTCGCCGAGCGATTGACGGGCATTGATGAGATCGAGTGCATTACCCCGGACCTCAATGGCGTGCCGCGCGGCAAGGTGATGACCGCCGAAGGTTTCGTGCAGGGCCGCCGCTTGCAGATGGCTCGCGGCGTGCTGCTGCAATGCATCATGGGCGGTTACCCGCCAGCGCGCTTTTATGGCAGCGATGACGGCGACCTGGCCCTGGTGGCCGATCCACAGCATATTTATCGCCTGCCGTGGAGCGACGAGCCTCGGGCCCTGGCCATTTGTGATGCGGTCGAACTCAGTGGCGAAAGTTCCGGGTTGTCGAGCCGTGGCCTGCTCAAGGCGGTGATCGAGCGTTACGCTGCCCGTGGCCTGGCGCCGGTGGTGGCGACCGAACTGGAGTTCTTTGTCTTTGCCCCCAACCCCGACCCCGACCAGCCGTTTCAGCCACCGCTGGGCAAGGACGGTCGCCGCGAAGACGGCCAGTCTGCGTTCAGTGTCAGCTCCAACAATGGCCTGCGAGCGTTCTTCAGCGAGGTCTATCGCTGCATGGCGGCCCTGGGTTTGCCGCGCGATACCTTCATGCACGAGATGGGCGTCAGCCAGTTCGAGATCAATCTGCTGCATGGCGACCCGCTGCTGCTGGCCGACCAGACCTTACTGTTCAAGCACCTGCTCAAGGAAGTTGCGCTCAAGCATGGCCTGACCGTGGTGTGCATGGCCAAGCCGCTGGCGCACACCCCCGGCAGTTCCATGCATATCCACCAGAGCCTGGTCGAGATCGACAGTGGGCGTAACGTCTTCAGCGATGCCGAGGGCGAACCAACGCCGACTTTCTACCAGTTCATTGGTGGCCAGCAGGCCTGCATGGCGGACTTCACTGCCTTGTTCGCGCCGAATGTGAATTCCTATCAGCGCCTGTGCCACCCTTACGCTTCGCCCAACAATGCCTGCTGGTCCGAAGACAATCGCGCCGCCGGCTTGCGCATCCCGGCCAGTGCGCCAGTGGCGCGGCGGGTCGAGAACCGTCTGCCGGGCGCCGACAGCAACCCGTACCTGGCGATTGCCGCAAGCCTGGCGGCGGGCCTGCACGGTATCGAGCAGCAGCTTGAGCCCGCGCCGGCAATCCAGGGCGAATTCGAGGTGCCGGAACATTTGAGCCTGCCCTGTACCTTGCATGCAGCCCTGGAGCGTCTGAAAGCAAGCGTCTTGGCGCGGGAACTGTTCGGCAAGGAGTTCATCGAAGGCTACATCGCCACCAAGACCCTGGAGCTGACCAGTTTCCTCGATGAGATCACCCCGTGGGAGCGTCGTGTGCTGGCTGCTCAGGCATAACCGGCAGGCTCGGCTTCAAGGCAGGTGGCAGACATTTTCGACACGCGTCTGCCACCTGTTTTTTTATCCCCGGCGCCTGCAAGGCCGCTATTTTCACTTATGCTTTCAAGCAGTTTTTCCACCAGCTCAAGGAGCCGTTCGGGACGCTGATGCGACAGATCTGGAAGTCTTTTCGCGCGCTGTATTTTGCTGCGCTGATGATGTTGATCGGCTCCGGCTTGTTGAGCACCTACCTGGCCTTGCGCCTGGCGGCCGACCATGTCGACAGCCTGTGGGTGGGTGCGCTGATGGCCGCCAACTATTTTGGCCTGGCTTTGGGCGGCAAGATCGGCCACCGGCTGATTGCCCGGGTCGGGCATATCCGCGCCTATGCCACCTGCGCCGGGATCGTCGGCGCGGCGGTGCTTGGCCATGGCCTGGTCAGTTGGCTGCCGGCCTGGGTGGTGCTGCGGGTGATTGTCGGCCTGGGAATGATGTGCCAGTACATGGTCATCGAGAGCTGGCTGAACGAGCAGGCCGACGCCAAGCAGCGGGGGGCGGTGTTCAGTGGCTACATGATCGCTTCTTACCTGGGGCTGGTGCTGGGTCAGTTGATCCTGGTGGCGCATCCGCAACTGGGCCTGGAACTGCTGATGTTGGTGGCCATGTGCTTTGCCCTGTGCCTGGTGCCCGTGGCGCTGACCCGAAGGATTCACCCGGCGCCGCTCAGGCCCGCACCCATGGAACCGCGCTTCTTTATCAAGCGGGTGCCACAGTCGCTGAGTACCGTGCTCGGTGCCGGGCTCATTGTCGGTTCGTTCTATGGCTTGGCGCCGCTGTACGCAGCCAAGCAGGGGTTGAGTACCGAGCAGGTGGGGCTGTTCATGGGCTGCTGCATCTTCGCCGGCTTGCTGGTGCAGTGGCCGCTGGGCTGGTTGTCCGATCGCTACGACCGGGCGGTACTGATTCGCAGTGTTGCGGTGGGCCTGGCAATCGTTGCCTTGCCGTTGGCGATCCTGCCGACCGTGCCGCTGGAGGTGCTGTTTGCCGCCGGTTTTGCTGTATCGCTGCTGCAGTTCTGTCTGTATCCATTGGCGGTGGCGTTTTCCAACGACCACGTCGAGAGCGAGCGCCGGGTTTCACTCACGGCGATGCTGCTGGTGACCTATGGCGTGGGCGCGAGTATCGGGCCATTGGTGGCCGGGGTGCTGATGAAGGTGCTGGGCAATCAGATGCTCTATGCCTTCTTCGTGTTTTTTGCCCTGGTGCTGGTCTGGCGGATCCGGCCGAAGGCGGTGACCGGCTTGCACCAGGTCGATGATGCCCCGCTGCATCACGTGGCTATGCCAGCGGCAGGCTCGCCACTGTCGGCAGCGCTGGACCCGCGGGTTGATGAGCAGGTGGTGCAGGATCAGATGCAGGCGCCGGTGGCAGCCGAGGATACCGAGGTGGAGGAGGGGGCTGACACTGAGGCTGAAGCGGTCAAGCCGACTCAGGTGTGATGCTGTCGCGGGGCAAGCCCGCTCCCACGGCGCCATGAAGTCCTGTGGGAGCGGGCTTGCCCCGCGATGGGCTACAACTCAGTAATCGTCTTTATCGAAGCGCCGCGCTTCACGCTGCAACTGATAGACAAAGGTTTCGATCTTGCGCTGCATCTGCCCGTTGAGGTTGTGAAAGCGTACGCCGGCAAAGGTGGCGTTGATGCGTTCTTCGAAATGCAGGTGACGCAGTTCCACTTCGACCATGGACAGGCCCAGCGGATTACCGGCGCCGAATTTTTCATAGACCTGGCCCAGTTGCAGGCGCTCTTCAACGTTGCCTTCAAAGCGCAGCTTGCAGCCAGTGGCGGAAATATCCAGCAACTTGCCACGCATTTCGCCATTGCCCTTGAGCTTGTCGCCGTCGAGCTTGACGTCTACCAACTGGGTCAGCTTCAGCGCTGCGCGGAAGGCATTACGGCGTTGATGGTAGGCAATTTCAGTGGGCAGGCTGCCATGGTAGCTGCGATGGCCATCGGCTTCGACAATCTTCAGTTGGGTGTTGCACTCCCAGGCGATACGTACACCATCATGAAAACCTTCGACACGAAACGGCTCACCATTTTCCAGGTAACGCTCGCCGTCGCGGGGGATCATTTCATCAAGGGCCAGGCGGTTGCTTTCGCGGTCGACTTCGACCACATAGCTTTGAAAACGCTGGCTGCGTTCGTGGAAAGTGATGATCAGCGGGTCATGGCTCTCTTGCAGCGACCGCAAGTTGGCGGCAATTTCCAAAGGGGTGGTAAGCACCTTCGGAGGCTGCGGAGCTTCTGCTTCATTGAACACGGTTAATCATTCTCCAGGCAAAAACGTCACACGCAAGTTACGGCATTTTGCCAGTATGTTCCGTGCCTTGATACAGGGAATCAAGCCTGGCTCAACGCCCGTGGCTTGGCGAGGGGAGAGGTAGCGCCGCGGCTGTCATAGAGCGAGGGTGCTTCGCCGCCCATGAGGATTCTGATCTGGTTGGCGGTGGTGCTCTGCTGGAGCTGGATCGAACGGCCATTGCGCTCGTTGACCGCCTGGCAGTCAGTCAGCAGTTGGCCCAGGACATCCAGTTGTTGCAGCAGCAGTTCGCCGAAAGATGAGTCGCTGGCCAGTTGGGCGACGCCTTCGCGGTCCTGGGACAGGCCCAGGCCGGCAAGCAGTTCACTGCGCTGGCGGCCATGCTGATCGAGAAGGATCACCAGCGACTGCTTGCGCGCCAGGATGTTCTCCAGCAGCGGCATATCGCGACCGTGCAGGGCAACGTTCTCGTTCTGCAGCAAGTCGAGCAGTTCTTGCGCTGGAGCAATATCGTTTTCGATCAGTTGCAGCAGAGTAGTGTCGTGCATGGCTGGCTCTTTGGTTCAAGCGTCCTGAAGTCAGCGCGCCAGGGGCTAGCGCTGGGCTTCGAAATTAAGCAGTTTGCTGGCGACGCGGTTGCTGTCGACCTGGTAGCTGCCGTCGGCGATAGCCTGTTTCAACTCGGCCACCCGGGCGCTGTTGACAATCGGCTGGTCGCGCAGCTTGTCGCTGACCTTTTGCAACTGCTGTGCCTCGTGGCTCAGGTGTACGGTTTCCCCGCTGGCGCTGCTCTGAGCGACGCTACCGGCCGTGGCCGAAGCCGTGCTGGCAGTGCTTTCCTGGCTGTTGCCAGTGCGCACGCCGCCCGCAACGGACGGGGAATTATTCAAACGACTGAAGTCGATGACCATGATCAGAAAACCTCTGGGTGTTTGGACGCTTGCCTTGTTTTCGGCCAACCCGAAAGAAACTTTAGGCGCAAATGCTCAATGGCATGCACGGCCGGTTCGGGACGTCCAATGGGACACAGTTTAGGAAAAGCAGTTCCTGATCGCCAGCGTTGTTATCGATTCAGTTGCTCACATGGCCACTTCCACCTGGCCCGGCCCGGTCACCCTGGCCTTGACCACCCGTTTGGAGTTGAGGTTGCGCACCCGGATCTGTTCGCTCAGGCCGCCCTTGCTCAAGGCTTCGCCGGGCATGCGCACCGCCAGGCTACCGCTGCGTGCGGTGATCACCACCTGATCGCCCTTGCGGATTACCTCGGCTTGCTCCAGGTGCTGGGGTGTCAGCACCTGATCCATGACCGTTGGTCGGATAACCTTGAGCCCCACTGCCTGATCGAGGCTGCCTAGAAAACCCTGTTTGAGCATGCCTACGTCGCGCTCTCGCAGGGTTACGTCCTGTTCGCCGACGACGCTATCGCGCTTGAGTGGGCGGGCCACAGTCACGACATTGCGAAAAAGACGTACCTGGGCGGGCACGAACACCGTCCATGGTGAGCTGCCGTCGCAACGAACCCGCACGGTGACGCGGCCCATGGGCTGCGCCGGGCTCTCCAGTGAGGCGCCCAGTTGCTGGTCGCACAGGGGCATGCGCAGGCGCGGATCGAGGTTATTGACCTGGATCTCGTAACGGCCCTCGGTCTGGCTGGTGGCCAGATAGTCTTCTACGGTGAATTCAAGAAACCCCTGGGTGACACCGATAAGCTGTTCGGGCAAGGTGAAAGCGTCAGCCAGAGTTCGAGCGCCAGGGGCCAGCAGGCACAGCGCAGCAAGGAAGCCGGGCAGGTGGCAGGTCAGGCGTCGGGAAAATGTCGTTTTCATGTTCATACGATTAAAAAAAGCAAAGCGCGTGCCGACTGGGTACGAAGCTCGAAGCGTTTGGTGAAGGAGTCTGGCATGGCTGGTGTAATGGATTCGGTGAACCAGCGCACGCAACTGGTAGGGCAGAACCGTCTGGAGCTGCTGCTGTTTCGCCTCAATGGCGAGCAGCTCTACGGGATCAACGTGTTCAAGGTGCGGGAAGTGTTGCAGTGCCCGAACCTCACCGTGATGCCCAAATCCAGTCCCGTCGTGCGCGGTGTCGCGAATATTCGTGGGGCAACCATTCCGATCCTCGATCTGGCAATGGCGACCGGGATGCCCGGTCTGAGTGAAGAAACAAGCAAGAGCTTCGTCATCATCACCGAGTACAACACCAAGACCCAGGGGTTTCTGGTGCATTCGGTGGAGCGCATCGTCAACATGAACTGGGAAGAGATCCATCCGCCACCCAAGGGGACCGGACGCGATCACTACCTGACGGCGGTGACCCGGGTCGACAACAAGATGGTCGAGATCATCGATGTGGAGAAGATCCTTGCCGAAGTGGCACCAACTTCCGAGGCGATCTCCGCCGGTGTGGTCGATGCCGAGGTGCAGGACAAGGCCGTGATGCTGCGGGTGCTGACCGTCGATGACTCGTCGGTGGCGCGCAAGCAGGTCAGCCGTTGCCTGCAGACCGTCGGCGTCGAGGTGGTGGCGCTCAATGATGGCCGCCAGGCGCTCGATTACCTGCGCAAGCTGGTCGACGAGGGCAAGCGTCCGGAGGAAGAGTTCCTGATGATGATCTCCGATATCGAGATGCCGGAGATGGACGGTTACACCCTGACCGCCGAGATTCGCAGCGACCCGCGCATGCAAAAGTTGCACATCATCCTGCATACTTCGCTGTCCGGGGTGTTCAACCAGGCGATGGTCAAGAAGGTCGGCGCGGATGACTTTCTGGCCAAATTCCGCCCGGACGACCTCGCCCAGCGCGTTGTTGATCGGATCAAGGCCACGCACTAACGGCCAGGGGTATCGGCCCCTGGCAGTACATACGATTTAAGAGGCGGCATCAGTGTCTACGGGTAATTTGGATTTCGAACAGTTCCGGGTATTCCTGGAAAAAGCCTGTGGCATCCTGCTGGGCGAAAATAAGCAATACCTGGTCTCCAGCCGTCTCAACAAGCTGATGGAACAGCAGGGCATCAAGTCCCTGAGCGAGCTGGTACAGCGTATTCAGAGCCAGCCGCGCAGTGGTTTGCGCGAGCAGGTAGTCGATGCCATGACCACCAACGAAACCCTCTGGTTTCGCGATACCTATCCGTTCGAGGTGCTCAAGAACAAGGTGCTGCCGGAGCAGATCAAGGCCAACCCCGGCCAGCGTCTGCGCATCTGGTCGGCAGCCTGTTCTTCGGGGCAGGAGCCGTACTCCATCTCCATGGCTATCGATGAGTTCGAGCGCAGCAACATCGGCCAGTTGAAGATGGGTGCGCAGATTGTTGCCACCGACCTGTCCGGCTCGATGCTGAACAACTGCAAGACCGGCGAGTACGACAGCCTGGCGATTGCCCGTGGCCTGTCCCAGGAGCGCCTGCAGCGTTACTTCGACGTCAAGGCGCCGGGGCGCTGGGCGGTCAAGGCGCCGATTCGCAGCCGCGTCGAGTTCCGTTCGTTCAACCTGCTCGACAGCTACGCGAGCCTGGGCAAGTTCGATATCGTGTTCTGCCGCAACGTGCTGATCTACTTCTCGGCCCAGGTCAAGAAGGACATCCTGATGCGCATCCACGGTACGCTCAAGCCGGGTGGCTATCTGTTCCTCGGTGCATCGGAAGCGCTCAATGGCTTGCCGGACCATTACCAGATGGTCCAGTGCAGTCCGGGGATTATCTATCAGGCAAAGTAAGCCGGCTAAATTGCCGCTTTGCTGACGCCAGGCGGAAATCCTTTGCCGCTTTTCTGGCATTGCCGCTGCCGGCAACCCCCTCAAAGCCCCGTATTTACGGGGTTTTGTTTTTTGGCATGGCTCTTGCTCTAGCTCAGTCAACGAAAAACCTTCGAAGGTTTCCCCGACATGAGCATCAGCTTCGACAAAGCGCTCGGCATCCACGAAAAGGCATTGGGCTTTCGCGCCCAGCGTGCCGAGGTGCTGGCCAACAACATCGCCAACGCCGACACGCCGAACTACAAGGCGCGCGACATGGACTTCGCTTCGGTGCTGGCGGCCCAGGCCGAGCAGACCAGCAAGGGTCATTTTTCGCTCGACCGGACCAATAGCCGGCACATCGAGGCCGAAGGCCTGAGCATGGGTGACGAAGCCCTGCAGTACCGCACGCCCATGCAGCCGTCGATCGACCAGAACACCGTCGATGCCCAGCTCGAGCAGTCGAGCTACGCGGAAAACGCCGTGGGTTTCCAGGCCAGCTTCACGCTGCTCAACAGTAAAT
Source organism: Pseudomonas tructae (assembly GCF_004214895.1). NCBI lineage: Bacteria > Pseudomonadati > Pseudomonadota > Gammaproteobacteria > Pseudomonadales > Pseudomonadaceae > Pseudomonas > Pseudomonas tructae. The sequence goes on from NZ_CP035952.1 coordinate 1,959,109, forward strand.
TCAAAGGGCTGGTATCGGCCCTGCGCGGAGAGTAATTCATGTCCCTCGCCAGCGTCTTCAACATTGCCGGTAGCGGCATGAGTGCCCAGACCACGCGTCTGAACACCGTCGCTTCGAACATTGCCAACGCCGAAACCGTCTCGTCGAGCATCGACCAGACCTATCGTGCCCGTCACCCGGTGTTCGCCACTACCTTCCAGCAGGCCCAGGCCGGTGTCAGCCAGTCGCTGTTCCAGGATCAGGATGCTGCAGGGCAGGGTGTGCAGGTGCTCGGCGTGGTCGAGGATCAGAGCAACCTTGAGGCGCGCTATGAGCCGAATCATCCGGCGGCGAACAAGGACGGCTACGTCTATTACCCCAACGTCAATGTGGTGGAAGAGATGGCCGACATGATTTCCGCCAGCCGCTCGTTCCAGACCAACGCCGAGCTGATGAACACGGCTAAAACCATGATGCAGAAGGTCCTGACCCTGGGTCAGTGATAAAGGACGAAGCCAATGGCAAGCGTTAACGACACCACTGCCGGCGTAAGCCTGAACGACGTCATCAAGGCGTCGGGCAAGAAGAACAGCGAAACCAGCGCCAACAACGCCGCCGGTATCGCTGCGGCCACCAACAGCAAGACCGGCACCAACAAGCAGGCGCTGGGCAAGGACGCGTTCCTGCAGTTGCTGGTGACCCAGATGAAGCACCAGAACCCGCTCGATCCGCAGGACAACAGCGAGTTCGTGGCGCAGCTGGCGCAGTTCAGCAGCCTGGAAGGCATCACCTCGCTCAATGAGTCGGTGACAGCGATTTCCGGCAACTACAAATCGTCGCAGGCGCTGCAGGCCTCTTCGCTGGTCGGTCGCTCGGTGATTGCCCAGACCGACAAGGCTGTGGTCGATACCACCAAGAGCTTCAATGGCACGGTAGTGGTTCCTCAGGCGCTGAGCAATGCTACCGTCACCATTACCGACAAGGACGGCAAGGTGGTCAAGACCATCGACATGGGCGCACAGAAGGCCGGTAACGCTGCGTTTGTCTGGGACGGTACCAATGACAAGGGCGACAAGGTCGATCCGGGTACCTACACCTTCGCCGCCAAGACCACGATCGATGGCAAGAAGCTGGACATGTACACCATGCTGCCGGCCACCGTCAGCAGCGTCACCATCAGTCAGACTGGTGGCGAGATGATGCTCAATCTCGCAGGTCTGGGCAGCATTGCCCTGTCCAAAGTCCAAACCATCGGTATATAGAGCCGGCTAACGCGGCACAAGGAGTGAAAGATGTCATTCAATATCGGCCTTAGCGGTCTCTATGCAGCCAACAAGCAACTGGACGTGACCGGCAACAACATCGCCAACGTCGCTACCACCGGTTTCAAATCGTCGCGCGCAGAATTCGCTGACGTCTACTCGGCCAACAAGCTGGGTGTTGGTTCCAGCAACATCGGTAACGGTGTGCGCCTGGCGGCGGTATCGCAGCAGTTCACCAACGGCGATATCAACAACACCGGCAACGTTCTGGATATGGGTATCCAGGGGCAGGGCTTCTTCGTCCTCAGCGACAACGGCGCGCTCAGCTATACCCGTGCCGGTGCCTTCCAGACCAACAAGGACAACTATGTCGTTACCGCTGATGGCCTGCGCCTGCGTGGCTATGGCGTGGACGAAAACGGCAAGGTCGTCAATGGCGTACTGACCGACCTGAAGATCGACACTTCGGCGCTGGCGCCCAAGAGCACCACGGCGATCGATCAGGGGTTGAACCTGAATTCGTCGGACAAGACCATTCCGGCAACTGTCACCTTCAGCCCGACTGACGAAAACAGCTGGAACAAGACCTTTTCCACCAAGATCTATGACAGCCAGGGTAATGAGCACGTCATGGATCAGTACTACGTCAAGACCGGGACCAATACCTGGAAGTCGTACACCCTGATCGAAGGCCGTAACCCGCTGAACCCGGCCCAGGAGCCGCCGCAACCGCTGGTGGGCAATATCGAGTTCAACTCTGACGGCAGCGTCAAGACCATGACCGCTGGTGCGGCAGGTTCGGGTTACGAAGTGGTGAACAAGGTCTTCAAGCTGACAGGCTGGGTCCCAGCGACCGTGACCAATCCGAACGCCACGCCGCCGGTCTGGGGTTCCAACGGTTCGGCCGCCAATGCGGGCGGCATTGCCATCGACATGACCAAGACCACTTCGTACAACACCCCGACCACGCGTCTGTCGCAGAGTCAGGATGGTTATGCCACGGGTATTCTGTCGAGCCTGAGCATTGACTCCAGCGGTGTGATGTTCGCAAGCTTCAGCAACCAGCAGTCGCGTGCCATCGGCCAGGTCGCCATCGCCAGCTTCGCCAACGAGCAAGGCCTGCAGCCAATGGGTGGTACCCGCTGGACTGAAACCTACTCCTCGGGCATTCCGGGTATCGATGCGCCGAAGACTGGCACTCTGGGTTCTATCCAGTCCAACTCGCTGGAGGCGTCCAACGTCAACCTGACCAACGAACTGGTCGAGTTGATCAAGGCGCAGAGCAACTACCAGGCCAACGCCAAGACCATCTCGACCCAGAGCACCATCATGCAGACCATCATTCAGATGACCTGATGCGGGTTTGAAGTAGTCGGCGTGAACAGACCCCTTTCTCGGAAGGGGTCTTGCATTTCAGGGGTATCGATCATGTTGCAACGATTGCTGATGGCGCTGTTCGCGGTTTTGCTGGTAGGGCAGGTCTGGGCTGATGCCGCGCCCTGGTATCGCTGGGAAAGTCAGGTGAGCGGTCGTCTGGTGTGCGCGCAATTCTCGCCGGGGGAGGGTTGGAAGCGTTTTGCCGGCCCTTTCAATAATGCCGCCTGCCGCGACTATTGAGCTTGCCGCTAGCGGCAAATCGGCGCCGTATTTTCGACGGCGTTTCTTTGGAAGGAGCGCTCTGGTGCGCCTAAAACCCTTATGGATTGGGGTTTTTCCGTCTTTTTTGAAAGTTGGTTTGAAACTTGCTACAGGCACTGCAGAGCAGCGGCGAACGGCAAGTGTTCGCCAGCGCAGCGGAGGATGACTGTGGACAAGATGCTATACGTGGCCATGACCGGCGCCAGCCAGAACGCGCTGGCGCAGAAGGCCCATGCCAACAACCTGGCGAACATTTCCACCAGCGGGTTTCAGCGCGACCTGGAGCAGGCACGTTCGATGCCGGTGTTCGGTGACAGCTTTCCGGCGCGGGCCTATGCCATGACCGAGCGCCCGGCCACCGATTTCAGCCCGGGTTCGATGCAGGAAACCGGTCGTGACCTGGACATCGCCATCGGTGGTGACGGCTTCATTGCCGTACAGACCCCAGATGGCGGCGAAGCCTATGTGCGTACCGCCAGCCTGAATATTGACGGCCTGGGTGTGCTGCGTGCCGGCAACGGCATGCCGGTGATGGGCAATGGTGGGCCGATTGCCGTGCCGCCAGAGCAGAAGGTCGAGATCGGCCAGGACGGCACCATCAGCATTCGCGCCATGGGCGAGGGGCCGCGGGTGATGGCCGAAGTTGACCGCATCAAGCTGGTCAATCCGGACCTCAAGACCATGACCAAGGGCCTGGACGGCATGATCCACACCAAGGACGGTCAGCCCGCCGTGGCTGATGCCAACGTCCAGGTGGTTTCCGGTTTCCTGGAGTCGAGCAACGTCAACGCGGTCGAGGAAATGACCTCGGTGCTGGCGCTGTCCCGTCAATTCGAATTGCACATCAAGATGATGACCACGGCCAAGGAAGGCGACGAAGCCATGGCTCGGGTTTTGCAAATCGGCTAATTACACAGACGTAGCGCCGTAAAACAGGCGCGCGAGGAGAACAGCATGCTTCCGGCTCTTTGGGTCAGTAAAACCGGTTTGTCCGCCCAGGACACCAACCTGACGACCATTTCCAACAACCTGGCCAACGTGTCGACCACCGGCTTCAAGCGTGATCGCGCCGAATTCCAGGACCTGCTCTACCAGATCAAGCGTCAGCCAGGCGCGCAGTCGACCCAGGACAGCGAACTGCCGTCGGGTCTGCAAGTGGGTACCGGTGTGCGTATCGTCGGCACCCAGAAAAACTTCAGCACCGGTAGCCTGCAGACCACCGATAACCCGCTGGACATGGCGGTCAACGGCCGTGGTTTCTTCCAGATCCTGCAGCCCGATGGCACTGTCTCCTACAGCCGCGACGGTACCTTCCACCTGAACTCCGATGGCCAGATCGTCACCGCCAATGGTTTTGCTCTGGAGCCTGCGATCGTCGTGCCGCCAGAGGCGAAGACCTTCACCGTTGGCCAGGACGGCACCGTGTCGATCACCACTGCCGGTAACCCGGCTGCGCAGGTCATCGGCAACATCCAGACCGCCGACTTCATCAACCCGGCTGGCCTGCAGGCCATGGGCAGCAACCTGTTCCTGGAAACCGCCGCCAGCGGCGCGCCGCAAATCGGTACCCCGGGCCTCAACGGTTTTGGTGTGATGCAGCAGCAGACCCTGGAAAACTCCAACGTCAGCACCGTGGAAGAACTGGTCAACATGATCACTACCCAGCGTGCCTATGAAATGAATTCCAAGGTCATTTCCACTGCCGACCAGATGCTCTCGTTCGTTACCCAGAACCTGTAAGTAAAGTCTTCGAGGTCGCTTGAACGGCGCCTGTTTCACCGTGAGGTCAGAGTCATGAGTCGTGTGTTATCCGTACTTGCCCTGAGTGGGATCGCCTTGTTGGCCGGTTGCGTCGCGCCGACGCCCAAGCCCAACGATCCCTACTACGCGCCGGTATTGCCGCGTACGCCCTTGCCGGCAGCGGCCAACAACGGCTCGATCTACCAGGCCGGTTTCGATCAGAACCTGTACAGCGACCGCAAGGCTTTCCGGGTCGGTGACATCATCACCATCACCCTCAACGAGCGCACCCAGGCGAGCAAGAACGCCAACTCGCAGATCGCCAAGAACAGCAAGGCCGAACTCGGCCTGACCTCACTGTTCGGCAGCAGCGTGACCACCAACAACCCGTTTGGTGATGGCGACTTGAGCCTCAGTGCCGGCTACAACGGGGATCGTGCCACCAAAGGCGACAGCAAGGCAGCCCAGGGCAACACCCTGACCGGTTCGATCACCGTGACGGTGGCCGACGTGTTGCCCAACGGCATCATTGCCGTGCGCGGCGAGAAGTGGCTGACCCTCAACACCGGCGATGAGCTGGTGCGAATTGCCGGGATGATCCGTGCCGACGACATCGCCACCGACAACACGGTGCCTTCCACCCGTGTTGCCGATGCACGCATCACCTATTCGGGTACCGGCTCGTTCGCCGATGCCAGCCAGCCGGGTTGGCTTGACCGGTTCTTTATCAGCCCGCTTTGGCCTTTCTAGGTTCGGATGACCATGTTCAACTTCAAGCAGCTGATTGCCGCTACGATTCTGCTGTCCACTGCGTTCGCCGTGCAGGCCGAGCGTCTGAAGGACATCGCCAGCATTTCCGGCGTGCGTGCCAACCAGTTGATTGGCTACGGCCTGGTGGTGGGGCTCAACGGCACGGGTGACCAGACCACCCAAACACCGTTCACCCTGCAGACCTTCAACAACATGCTCTCGCAGTTCGGCATCAAGGTGCCGCCTGGGTCGGGCAACGTACAGCTCAAGAACGTTGCTGCGGTGTCGGTACACGCCGACCTGCCGGCGTTCGCCAAGCCGGGCCAGGTGGTGGATATCACCGTCTCGTCGATCGGTAACTCCAAGAGCCTGCGGGGCGGCAGCCTGCTGATGACTCCGCTCAAGGGTATCGACGGCAACGTTTATGCCATTGCCCAGGGCAATCTGGTGGTGGGCGGCTTCGATGCCGAGGGCCGCGATGGTTCGAAGATCACCGTCAACGTACCGTCGGCCGGTCGCATCCCTGGCGGTGCTTCGGTCGAGCGCTCTGTGCCCAGTGGTTTCAATCAGGGCAACAGCCTGACCTTGAACCTCAATCGCCCGGACTTCACCACCGCCAAGCGCGTCGTCGACAAAGTCAACGAACTGCTCGGTCCGGGTGTTGCCCAGGCCCTGGACGGTGGCTCGGTGCGAGTTACCGCGCCGCTCGATCCAAGCCAGCGGGTCGACTACCTGTCGATTCTCGAGAACCTCGAAATCGATCCGGGTCAGGCGGTGGCCAAGGTCATCATCAACTCGCGCACCGGTACCATTGTGATCGGCCAGAACGTCAAGGTGTCGCCGGCGGCGGTCACCCACGGCAGCCTGACCGTGACCATCACCGAAGACCCGATTGTCAGCCAGCCGGGGCCATTCTCCAATGGTGAGACCGCAGTAGTGCCGCGTTCGCGGGTCAATGCCGAGCAGGAAGCCAAGCCGATGTTCAAGTTCGGCCCGGGTACTACCCTGGATGAAATCGTTCGTGCCGTGAACCAGGTGGGCGCAGCGCCCGGTGACCTGATGGCAATCCTCGAAGCCCTGAAACAGGCCGGCGCCTTGCAAGCCGACCTGATCGTGATCTGAGGGAGCCGGTCATGGATATGCCGAAAAGTGCATTCAATGCCGCCGACACGGGCGCCTATACCGACCTCAATCGCCTGAACTCGCTGAAGGTCGGTGATCGCGACAGCGACGCCAACCTGCGCAAGGTGGCCCAGGAATTCGAGTCGCTGTTCCTCAATGAAATGCTCAAGTCGATGCGCTCGGCCACTGATGTATTGGCCAAGGACAATCCGCTCAACACCCAGACCACCAAGCAGTACCAGCAGATGTACGACCAGCAGCTGGCGGTGAGCATGTCCCGCGAAGGTGGCGGTATCGGTCTGCAGGAGGTGCTGATGCGTCAGTTGTCCAAGCAGAAGGCCAGCGCTGCGACGAACAACGGCCCGTTCCCGCGGGTGGATGTCGAGCAGCGTCCGTTGTGGGCGGCCAAGGTTGCCGAGCCTGTGCGCAGTGAAGAAACCGCCAGTACTCGCAATGACATGGCGGCGCTCAATTCACGTCGCCTGGCGCTGCCGGGCAAGCTCACTGATCGGCTTCTGGCAGGTATCGTACCGTCGGCGGGCGCCGCTGCGGCCACTACCAATACCGCGGCCATGCCACAGCGCACCACGGCCATGACCGATGCTGTGGTCAAGGGCGACTGGCAGTCGGCGCAAAGCTTTGCCGCGCCAGGCTCGATGCGCATCTATGGCCGCGCCGTGGCGCAGCCGCCGCTGGCACCGGCCAAGCGGGCGTTCGGTAATTCCGATGAGTTCGTCGCCACCATGCTGCCAATGGCCGAGCAGGCCGCCAAGCGCATCGGTATCGATCCACGTTACCTGGTGGCCCAGGCTGCACTGGAAACCGGCTGGGGCAAATCGGTGATGCGTCAGGCCGATGGCAGCAGCAGCCACAACCTGTTCGGCATCAAGGCCACCGGCAACTGGCAGGGTGGCCAGGCGCGGGCGATCACCAGCGAGTTCCGTGACGGCCAGTTCGTCAAGGAGACGGCGGCGTTCCGCTCCTACGACTCCTACCAGGACAGTTTCCACGACCTGGTCAGCCTGCTGCAGAACAACGCCCGCTATAAAGAAGCGGTCAAGGCTGCCGATAAACCGGAACAGTTTGTACGCGAGTTGCAGAAAGCCGGTTACGCAACCGACCCGGACTACGCGAGCAAGATTTCGCAGATCGCCAAGCAGATGAAATCGTACGAAAGCTACGCAGCGATTGGCACTACAACGAAACTATAAGGTTTGAACCATGGCGAGTTTGATCAACATCGGGATGTCGGGCATCAACGCCAACCAGGCGGGCCTGCACACCACGGGTAACAACATTGCCAATGCCGATGTTGCCGGTTATTCGCGCCAGCAGAACGTGCAGCGGTCCAACGGTGCCCAGCAGGTGGGCAACGTCTTCATTGGTACCGGCACGACCCTGTCCGATGTACGTCGGGTGTACAACAGCTACCTTGAAAACCAGCTGCGCACCACCACCTCGCTGAGCAGCGATGCTGCCTCGTACCTGAAGCAGGTCGGGCCGGTCGACGAGCTGCTGTCGGGCGCCGACACGGGTATCACTGGCGCGCTGAAGAGTTTCTTCAGTGCCCTGCAGAGCTCTGCGGCCAAGCCCAACGAGGATGCTTCGCGCCAGTTGCTGCTGACCAGCGCGCAATCGCTGAGCAAGCGTTTCAATACCATCGCCAACCAGCTCAACGAGCAGAACCGCAACATCAATGGCAACCTCGCTTCCATGGCCGATCAGGTCAACAAGCTGACGGCGACCATTGCCCAGTACAACGATCAGATCTCCAAGGTGGCGGTGGTGCAGGGCACCCCGAACGACCTGCTCGATCAACGCAACGAAGCCGTGCGTCAGCTTTCCGAACTGGTCGGTACCCAGGCGGTCGAGCGCGAAGGCAACATCGACATCTATCTGGAAAACGGCCAGCCGCTGGTGTTGGGCAAGACCACCAACAACCTCGAGACCGCACCGAGCAAGACCGACCCGACCCGCTTCGTCGTCCAGCTCAACCGTGGCAGCACCACCATGGACGTCACCTCCAGCCTCAAGGGCGGCGAGATCGGCGGCCTGTTGCGTTATCGCAGTGAAGTACTGGACCCGTCGCTGAACGAGTTGGGGCGTGTGGCCCTGGTCATGGCTGACCGTATCAACAGCCAGCTGGCCCAGGGTATCGACAAGAACGGCGAGTTCGGCGCGGCCTTGTTCAACAACATCAACAGCCCCGAGCTGATCAGCCAGCGCAGCATTGCCCAGGCGGGCAACAGCGCAGGTTCCGGCAACCTCGATGTGACCATCAAGGACACCGGCAAGCTGAGCATCAGTGACTACCAGGTTACCTTCACCAGTGCTACCGGCTACAGCGTCAAGAAGCTGCCGGAAGGTAACACCATCGGTTCGTACAATCTCAACGACGATCCGGCACCGGTCATCGACGGCTTCAGCCTCAACCTCAAAGGCGGTGCTGTGCAGGCGGGTGACACCTTCAAGATCACCCCGACCCGCAACGCTGCGACCAACCTGGACACCGTCCTCACCGACCCCAAGCGTCTGGCGATGGCCTCGCCGTTGACCTCTACCAGCGGTGCAGGCAACAAAGGTACCGGCATCATCGGTCAACCCAATCTGACCTCGACCCTGGATATCTACGATCCGGTCCAGCGTCTGGACCTGCAGAACGGCCTGAAGTACTCGACCCCTGTCAAACTGGTATTCGGTGACGAAACGGTCACCCCGCAAACCTACCGGTTGCTCGACGCCAAGGGCGATCCGCTGGGTAGCGGAACCATCATCCCGGGCCAGGAAAACAAGTTGAAGTTCTCGGTGCCGATGGTCAATGCCGCCGGCGGGCCGATCAACGACGCCAACGGCAATCAGAAGTCCTTCACCTTCGAGATGAGTGTCTCCGGTGCGCCGAAGAAAGGTGACAACTACGTCATCGGCATGACTGGCTCGGGCTCGGACAACAATCGCAATGGCCAGGCGGTGATCGACCTGCAGACCAAGGGTACCGTCGAAGTCGGTGCCAATGGCAAGGGCATCAGCCTCACCGATGCATACGGCAAACTGGTGGAAAACGTCGGCGGCAAGACCGCGCAGGCGCAAATGGACGTCGACTCCACGGGTGCGCTGCATTCCGCGGCCAAGACCTCGCGCGATTCGTTGTCGGGCGTCCTGCTCGATGAAGAAGCCAGCAACCTGATCAAATACCAGCAGTACTACACGGCCTCGTCGCAGATCATCAAGGCGGCACAGGAAATCTTCTCCACGCTGATCAATGCCCTTTAAGGAGTGGTAGACCGTGCGTATTTCTACTTCCCAGTTTTACGAAACCAGTTCCTCGAGTTATCAGCGCAACTTTTCCAATGTGGTCAAGACCGGGCAACAGGCCACCGATAACCTTCGCGTGCGTACCGCTGCCGATGATCCTGTGGGCGCCGCGCGCCTGCTGCAACTGCAACAGCAGAGCAACCTGCTCGAGCAGTACAACGGCAACATCACCAATGTGCGCAACAGCCTGGGAACCTCCGAGTCGACCCTGAACGGCATCACCAACGTGTTGGCACGGGCCAAGGAACTGGCTATCAGTGCCGGCAGCGGTGGCTATACCGACGCCGATCGCAAGGCTGCCGCCCAGGAGCTGACCCAGCTCGAAGAGCAACTGTACAGCCTGATGAACAGCCGGGACGAGAACGGCAAGTACCTGTTCGCGGGTTCGCGTGGCGACACCCCGCCGTACGTGCGTAACGCCGATGGTACCTACAGCTACGAGGGCGACCAGAGCACCTTGAGCCTGCAGGTCGGCGACATGCTCAGCATGGCTACCAATGAAAGCGGCCACAGCGTGTTCGAGCAAGCCCTCAATACCAGCCGCAGCCAGACCAAGCTGACAGCGCCGCCTGTGGATGATGGCCGAGTACATCTGTCCAATGGCCAGGTTTCCGGCAGTACCCAGTACAATGATCGTTTCCGGGGCGGCGAGCCGTACACCGTCACGTTTACCAGCAGCACGCAGTTCAAGATCACCGATGCGGCCAACAACGATGTGACACTGGAGGCCAGCGGAAACGGTGCCTACGACCCGAACAAGCCGGGCAGCATCACCTTCCGTGGTGTCGAGATGGCGCTCAATATCAATCTCTCGGATGCCGATAAGCTCAACCCTGACGCGGTGATCGCAGGTCATGCCTTCACTCTGGCCTCAAAGCCCGACGAGGTCAGCGGCTCGCGTAGCCCGGGCAACACCTCGATGGCACAGCTCAACAGCGCCAAGATCAGCAACCAGACCGACTACGAGAATGCCTTCCCGGGTGGTGGTGCGATCATCAAGTTCACCAGCCCCAGCGCCTATGAAGTTTATGCCCAGCCCATGAGCGCTGATGCGCGTCCGGTTGCCAGCGGCAACCTGACCGGTACGCCGGCCACCAAGGCGACCATTGCCGGCGTGGATTTCGACTTCTCGGCGGTGCCGGCTTCAGGTGATCAGTTCTCGGTCAAGGTCGATACCCACCAGACCCAGAATATCCTCGACACCATCTCGGGGTTCCGCAAGGCGCTGGAGTTGCCGGTCGATAAAGACCTGGCGTCGCGGCAGAAGTACCAGGCCGCCCTGCAGTCGGTGCTTGGCAACCTGGACAGTGGTGCCAACAAGGTCGCCGAGGCCATCAGCTCGATTGGTGCCCGTGGTGCGGCTCTGGATGTTCAGGCCGAAACCAACGAAAGCCTGAAGATGGCCAACACCAAGACCCAAAGCTCGATTCGTGACGCCGATCCGGCTGACGTGCTGATTCGCCTCAACCTGCAGCAGACCATGTTGCAGGCCTCGCAACTGGCCTTTACCAAGATCTCCTCGCTGAGCCTGTTCAACCGCCTCTGACAGGTTCTCACCGCAGTACTGACCGTTGCGGCGCCTCCGTCTGGTGGCGTTGCAACAGGTCCTCTCCAGGTTTTCCATCGTGATCGAACAACCTCTAGTCAGCGTCGCCATTCCCGCCTTCAATGCCCAGTTCCTGGCCCGGACCCTGCAAAGTGTCATGCTGCAGCAGTACGACAATCTCGAGATTGTGGTGTGCGATGACAGCCCTGGCGATGAGGTCAAGGTCATTGTCGAGCAACTGGCAGCGCAGTCGCCGCACACGCTGCGCTATGTGCGCAATCGGGGTACGCTCGGTTTTGCGCGCAACTTGCTGGCGTGTCTGGATAACGCCCGTGGCAGCCTGATCAAGTTTCTTTGCGACGACGACTGGTTGCTCGATGGCTGTATCGCCGTACAGGCCTCGACGCTGGTCAAGTGCCCGGATGTGAGTATGGTGATGAGCCATCGCCTGTTGTGCGCCAGCGATGACACCTTGCTGCCGTCGCGAACGGCCAACTGCGTCATCTCCAAGGAGAGTGCGGTACTCAATGGCGGCGATCTGTTGGAGATTGTTTCGGTCGGGGCTATCAATCTGATCGGTGGCATCAGCCATGCGCTGATGCGGCGGGTGCAGGTCGAAGAGTTCCTCGCCCAACTGGTACAGGATGGTCAAGGTTTCAACGCCCGCCTGGACCTTGCCCTGTATATCTGTTTGTTGCGTCGCGGACACCTGGCCAGCCTCAAAGACATACTCAGCGTCGAGCGCATACACGCCGGGCAACTCAGCCACCATGCCGGGATGCAACTGGCATTCCCGCTGGAAACCGAGTGGTTGCTGCAGATGTTGGCGTCGCGCGCCAGTGCAGCGGCGCCGGCGACCGGCTGGGTGCGTTATGTACCGATCGAGCGCTACAGCGAAGGCGCGGACAAAGCCTGGGAGGAGTTCGAGCTGAACCGCCTGTATTCCGCCCAGCTTGCCCGTTTTCAGGAGCAGGTCGGCAGTGACAGCCTGAGTTTTTCCGAGCTGTATGCACAGTGGTTGGAGTGCCGGAGCCTGTCGGACGCGCAGACTCGCTTGCTGCCCAAACGCATCGAGCAATGGCCGCGACGGCCGCATATCGTGGTGGCGATTTTCGATCCCCAGGGTGATGCCCTGGCGTTGGCGATGACGTTGCAGAGCGTTCAGGCGCAATCCTACCCTGCCAGCCAGGTCTGGGCACTGAGTACCCAGGAGGCAGCAGCGCTTGGCGCTGCGAATGTTCAGCACCTGCTCTTGCGTGATGAGGGCTTTGGCCAGCTCAACGAACGCCTGGCGGCTGCCGTTCAGGCCGATTGGGTCTACCTGCTGCAGGCCGGTGACCGTCTGCATCCACATGCCTTGGTGATCATGGCTGAACGCATGGCCTTGCGGCCTGGGGCACGCTGTCTATACACCGATGAGGGCAGCAATGACAACCTGGAGGCCAGCCAGCCGATCTTCAAGCCGGATTTCAACCTCGACCTGATGCGCAGCTTGCCCTACGTGGGACGCACACTGGCATTCGATTGCGCCAAGACCCTGGCGCTGGGCGGGTTCTCCCAGGACTTTGGCGTGCTGGCGCCTCAGGATATGCTCTGGCGAATGGTCGAAGCCGAAGGCTTGCACGTGGTCGAGCACGTTGCCGAGCTGCTGGTGGAGTGCCAGGCCGATCATGGCCAATGGTTGATTGACCCGGCCTGCAGGGTCCAGGCCCCGCGGATTCTGAAGGCGCACCTGCAGCGCCTGGGCGTGGCTGCAGAGGTAGCCAGCGCCGAAGGTACCTCGTTGTCGCGGGTGCTGTATCAGCATGGGCAGTTGCCGGCGGTGTCGATCATTATCGACGCGGGTGACGATCTGTCCGTACTCAGACGCTGCGTTGAGTCGATTTTCGAGCACACAGCCTACGCCAACTACGAGGTACTGGTAGTTGCCTCTGGCAACGAACCGGCGCCGATGCTGGACTGGTTCAACGCCATGCGTGGCTTGGGCAGCGAACAGTTGCGCATCCTCGATGTCGCGGTGCCGGGCGTGCACCCGCGGATCAACCAGGCCAGCACCCAGGCGCGTGGCGCTTATCTGTTGCTGCTCAATGCCGCTTGCATGATCTTTGACGGGCAGTGGTTGGGCGAGCTGATGAGTCAGGCGCAGCGTCCGGAAGTTGGCGTGGTAGGGCCCAAGCTGTGCACCAGCAACGGTTCGGTGGTGGGCGCCGGCCTGGTACTGGGCCTGCACGGCCCGGCCGATAGCCCGTTTGTGGGGCTTGCGGCGGATGCCGGCGGCTACATGCACCGCCTCAATAGCGTGCAGAACTGGAGTGCGGTCAGTGGTGACTGCCTGCTGGTGCGCGGCGACATCTTTGCCGAACTTGAAGGTCTGGCCGCAGACCTGTACTTGAATGACTGGCTTGACGCCGACTTTTGCTTGCGGGTTCGCGACCTTGGTTATCTGGTGGTGTGGACCCCCTATGCGCTGGTCGCCCGGTTGGCATCGGCAGGGCGTACGCCAGCTGTATCAGGTCAGGTGCAGGATCGCGATGCGTTCTACCAGCGCTGGCTATCCCGGGTTGCCTATGATCCGGCCTACAACCGCAACCTGCACCTGACACTGTCCAGTTTCACCCTCGACCCGGGGCTGCGCAGTGGCTGGGATCCGTTCATCAGTCGCACCTTGCCCTATGTGCTGGGCTTGCCGATCAATACGACGGCGATCGGTCACTACCGGGTAGCGCAGCCATTGTCGGAGCTGGAGCGTGCCGGCTGGATCCAGGGCCGGGTCAGCTACGCGACCCCGGGCGTCATCGAGCTTGAGCGAGACAAGCCGGACGTGATCATTCTCCAGTGCCGCTACATGAGCAGTTCGCTCGACGAATTTGCGCGTATCAAGCGCTTTTCCAATGCCCGGCGGATCTACGAGATCGATGACTACATCCTCGGCTTGCCGGAGAAAAACGACCACGGCCGCAATATGCCGGGCAACATGCGCGAAATGGTTTCCCGTGGCGTTGCCATGTGCGACCGTCTGGTGGTATCGACCCAGCCACTGGCGGATGCCCTGTCGAGCATGCACCAGGACATCCGTGTGGTGCCGAACATGCTGGCGTCGCAATTGTGGCTGGGCCTGACCAGTCGCCGCCAGACCTCGTCCAGGCCGCGTGTCGGCTGGGCTGGTGGCACCAGTCATCGGGGCGATCTGGAGTTGATCGCCGATGTGGTCAAGGAACTGGCCAACGAGGTTGACTGGGTGTTCTTTGGCATGTGCCCGGACGTCCTGCGTCCGTACATCAAGGAGTTTCACAGCGGTGTCGGCCTGCATGCTTATCCGCAAAAGCTGGCCAGCCTGGACCTGGACCTGGCGCTGGCGCCTCTTGAGGTCAACCTGTTCAACGATTGCAAGAGCAACCTGCGCCTGCTTGAGTATGGGGCCTGCGGGTTCCCGGTGATTTGTACTGACACCAAGGCTTATCAGGGCTACTTGCCCTGCACGCGCGTGCGAAGCAATACCGCACAGGAGTGGCTGGAGGCAATCCGCATGCACCTGGCTGACCCGCAGGCCAGCTACCGGCAGGGCGATGCGCTGCGCGAGGCGGTGCTGCGAGACTACGTACTGACCGAGAACAATTTGCAGCAATGGGCCAACGGTTGGTTGGCCCATTGATCGAGCGGGCCGGCTTGCTGGCCTTGTTTGCAACAGAACTACGAGAGCATCAGGTGCGCTATGGGTGAAAAAGCATTGGAGTCGGCAGCATTTCTGGACGATGTAACCGTCGTTTTGCTGGGACAGAACGATCCTGGTTACAGCGGTCGCGCCGCCCACTACTATCGGGCACGTTTCCATCATCAGGTGACGGTGACCGTACCTTGCCAGCAAGCATCGAGCGCGCTCTGGAAGGCGCAGCTACTTGCCGCGCTGGACCAGGTCGAAACGCCCTTTGTGGTGCTTGCACTGGACAGCGATTTCCTCCTGGCCGATGCCTTGAGTGCTCAAGCCCAGGCCCTGCGGGCGGAGCCCGAATACCTGATGGCCCAGGGTTATTCGCTGGGCTATTGCCCTGGCAACAGCGAGGTGGCCTATTACAAGTTTGGGGCAGCCCTGGGCGCCAACGCCATCGCCGAAACCGCTCGTGAGCGTATTGCGCTGCATGGCGAACACGCATTGCAGGCCTGGCGGGCGCTGGTGCGGGTCGAGGGCTTGAAGGCGGTGCTGGCTGATGCGCCGTTGGGCCTGGCGTTCGAGGGCTGGTGCGTGGCGCTGTCCTATGGGCTGCTGGCACAAGGTGCGGTCAAGGTATTGGCGCAAGCCAGTCTCATCAGCGAGTACCGCCCGTCATTGTCGGTGCAGGGGGCTGCGCAAGAGCAACTCAATCAGGCCGTTCGCCTGATTCGCCAATGGGATGAGCAGCGTGGCCGGGTATGTGCCGACGCCCAGGGTTTCGAGGTGCTCAACGCGTTCGTGCGCAATAGCCATGAAGGGCGTGAGGCGCCGTTGCTCTTCACCTCGCGCTGGAGCAGCGTGGTGATCGAGCCTGAGCGCAGTTTCGAGCCACGCCAGTTTGTCGAAATGCCGTACTACAACGCGGTGTTGTTCGGGCAATTACGGGCGTTGGAGTTTCTGCTGCATGCCTGGCCAGCCGGGCAGGTGCACAAGAATGCGCTGGAAGGTAGCTGGGTGCGCCAGCAGGCGTTGCTGGTGGTCCAGCCCAACGATACTCAGGAAAGCCTCAAGGCGCGCTACTTGCAGGCGTTCGGCCTGGGGTTGTTCAATCCGCAGGTTTGCCAGCGCTTGCTCACTACCCTGGACAGCAAGGACGATCAGACCCTGATCCAGGTGCTCAGCCTGTGGCTCAAGCAGCTCGAAGAGTTGCCGGGTTCGAATGTGCAGCCGTTGCTGGCCGCTACGCCGTCGGGCAAGGTGCTGGCGGCCATTGCTGCCGCGACGCCAGACAGCGCTGGGCGCAAACGGATCCTGACTCACCTGGGCAAAAACCGGTCGCCGCAACTGGCTTTCCTGGTGATCGACCTGGATGACAGCGACATTGCCTTGCAGGATACCTTCGACAGCTTGCTGGCCAGCGGCCTGCGCGACTTCAAGATCGTGGTGTTCAAGGCTGGCCAGTTGCCGGCGGTGACCACGGCCAAAGACACCCTGCATTTCATCAAGGTGAACCCCGGTAACCTGGTCGCGCATATCAATCAGGTGGTGCGGCAGTTGGCCTGCGACTGGTTGATGCTGCTGCAGGCTGGCGATGTGCTTGCTGAAGGTGGGTTGTTGCGCCTGCAAGTCGAGTTGGCCGGTGCCGATGCCTGCCATGCTATCTGCGCCAATGAAGTACAGCGTGACCAGGACGGGCGCCTGCTCAGTATTGTCCGCCCTGGTTGCAACCTGGATTTGTTGCGTAGCCGCCCGGACCTGATGTCGCGGCACTGGCTGGTGCGCCGCGACCGAGTAGTCGCGTTGGGTGGCTACAGCGAACATTGCGCGCAGGCGCTGGAGTTCGATCTGTTGCTCAGGTTGGTGGAAGAGCAGGGTGTTGCAGGCCTGGCCCATCTGGATGAGTACCTGGTGATCGGCCAGTACGACCGCGAGACGATGGCCGATGCTGCGCTGGTGACCCTCAAGCGCCATCTTGGTGTGCTCGGCTACAACAGTCAGGTGAGCGAAAGCGCTGACGGTGCTTTCCAGATCGACTACCGTCATTCGCAGTCGCCGCTGGTCAGCATCCTGTTGCCGAGCGGTGATGACCTTGCTCAGCTCCAGGCTTGCCTGGCGAGTATTGTTCAGCGCACCCGCTACCCGCGCTATGAAGTGATAGTGGTCAGCTCTGGCGCTGCGGCCGAATCGACTGCCGCTGGCCTGGGCAATCTGCAGTTGGGTGGCCGGGTGAAACTCCTCACCAGTGCGCAACCGCTTGAGCATGTGCAAATGTTCAACGAGGCGGCGGCCCAGGCCCAGGGTGAATACCTGGTGCTGCTCTCCAGCCGCAGCCAGGTGTTTTCTCCGTCCTGGATCGAAGCCTTGCTCAACCAGGCCCTGCGTCCGGAAGTCGGTGTGGTGGGCGGTCAGATGCACGATGAGGCGGGGTTGATTACCCATGCCGGTTACGAGTTGCTCGATACCCAACAGGTGCGCAGTGCGTGGCTGGGTGCCTCGCGCGACGCCGTCGGGTCGATGCTGGGGTTGGCCCAAGTACGTAGCGTTGCCGCGGTCAGCGAAGACTGCCTGATGGTGCGCAAGGAATTGCTTGAGCACTGTGCCGGACTGCAAGTGATTGCCGGCACCGATATCGACCTTTGCCTGAAGGCGGCCGAAGCGGGCCTGATGGTAATCTGCACGCCTTTGGCGCAATTGCTCAACGCGGGTGTGCCATTGCTTGATCAGGCGCAGCAGCAGGCCCTGGCCGCACGCTGGCCATTGGCATTCAACGTTCGGGCGCGGGTGGATGAGCGCCATGGCGTGGATGTTTCCCGAGTGGTTGCGCCAGGCGAGGCGGTCGAGCTGCAGTGGTTGGCCGACTTGCAGTAATACCTCAAGCACATGAAAAAGCCGGGTTCTCACCCGGCTTTTTCATGGCTGCTGCATCGGCTTAGTCAGGCATCCAGGCCGCTCGCCAGGTTTGCAGGTGTGCGTCGTCGAGCAGGCCTTGCTCGATCACCTGTTGACGCAGTTCGGCGCCTTTCTGGCGGGTTGCCTGTAGCTGCTCCAGGTGCTCGGTGAGTGCCTGCGACCAGGCTTGCAGGTCGTTGCTGACCCGCGTGACCCGATAGGGGCCATGCAAGGCCTGGACATCACTGCAGATGACTGCGTAGCCGCAGGCTCCCACCTGCAGCAGCGGCAAGGCGCTGCTGCAGCGATCGAAGGTACTGTCTCCCAGCACCACCAGGGCGATGTCCAGGTTCAGGCTCGCCAGGACTGCCGGCTTGTCTTGCAGTGGGCCGTCGTGGACCTCCTTGGCCAGAGGGCGCAAATGCATAGGCACCTCGCCCCACAGCACCCAGTCGACCTGGTCGGCCAGTTGCCGGACCAAACCGTCGAGGAGTAATCCGCTGCTGTGTTGACGGCTGTCGAAGGCGCAGCCGACGCGCGGCTTGCCAGGCAGGCGTTGCGGCTGGGGCAGGTTCAGCCATTGCTCGCCAAGGCGGCTCTCGACTACGCGAATATCCGCGTGCACGCCCTCCAGGGCTTCGGCCAGGGCCTGGGTCGGGACGATGATCCGGTCGACATGCCGGGCAGCCTGGTGCAGTGCATCCCAACCACGTTGCTGATCGCAAGCCAGTGGCCCCTCGAGGGCTGGCAGGAAACAGTCCACCTCAAGGATCTTGAAGGCTTTGCTCAACTGCTCGACGCGGTGCATTTGCTCCAGGCGCTGCAGATCGGTGTGGCGCTGGAACACAATGACGTCCGGTTTCAGGCGCTCAAGGGCAACCGGGTTCAAGACACTGCCGCTCAGGCAACCATCGACGAAGCCGCAGTTGCGCAGTTGTTCAAACGGTTGTACCAGACGCTCCGGCGCCGGATTTGCCCCTTGCGCCGGGTGGCCCAGCACGACTGGAAGCGGACGCCAGGACAGGGGCTTCCAGCTCAGGCCATGATTGCCTTCAAGTTCGAAGCCATTGCCACGCAGCGACAGGTTCTTGTTATAGGCCGGGTCGTTGGCCAGCACCGTCAGCCATTTGTCATAGGCGTTCTGTTGATCGAGGTAGTAGCGCTGTTTGTTGTGTGGTTGCTTCCTGGCTTGCGTCCAGCTCGCTCCACCTTCATGCAACAGCACTGCATGCGCCGTCCAGACGTTCAGATAGCCCAGGTTGGCTACCTTCAAGCACAGATCCAGATCATTGCAGGTGATCTGGAAGGCGGTCTCGTCCATGCCACCGGCTTCGATGTAAAGCGCCGTGCGAATCATCATGCAGGCCGAACTGACCGCGCTGAGGTTCTGGTCGACCAGCAAGCGCTGCAGGTAACCACCGGTATTGGCGGGCTGATCGAGGAAGGGGCTGCCGGCTGGACCGCGCAGGCCGCTGATCAGGCCTGCGTGCTGGAGTTTGCCATCGGCGCCGAGCAATTTGCCACCCACTACGCCGACTTCGGGGCGCAAGGCATGGTTGAGCAACTGCTCCAGCCAGTCTTCGCGAATGGCCACGGTGTCAGGGTTGAGTAGCAGCAGATATTCGCCGCGCGCCTGGCTGGCCGCCAGGTTGTTGATGGCACTGGGGTTGTAGGCGTGGGGGTAGCGCAACACGCGCAGCTTGTCGCCGCCCACCGAGGCCATTTCGTCGAGCCAGGCCAGGGTTTCGGGTTGCTGGCTGTCGTTGTCGACCAGAATCACTTCGAAGTGCGGATAGCGCGTGCACGACAGCAGGCTTTCAACGCAGCGTTGCAGCAGCGGCAGTTGGTCGTGGGTGGCAATCAGGATCGACACCAGCGGTTGCTGTGAGTGGCCATACTGGAGGTGGTAATGGCGAGGGGGCTCCTCAACAACCCGGGCATCGGCATAGCCACGATTGAACAGGTGGCGCAGCAGCGCCTGGCGCTCGTCAGGGTTGTCGTCCAGGGTCGGGCTGTTGCTGATCACCAGGGGTTCGTCGAGGTGGGCAATGCCATTCATGCCGCCGTTTTCGATCAGCCGCAGGATCAGGTCCAGCTCAAGTGCCCGGGGCAACTGGGGGGTGTAACCGCCGACCTGCAGGGCCAGTTCGCGGCGTATCAGCCAATGACTGGCCATGGCCAATGGCAGGCTCAACAGGTAATCGAGGTTGGCGCAGGGGCGCAGCACCGCACCGGCTCCGTCCGCCGAGCGGAACATGCCGTCGCAGTACAGCATCCGGCAGCCCTCGGCGCCGGGCAGTTCGAGGTCGAGCATCACGGTGCCGGCCGGCAGCATTTCATCGCCGGCGCTGAGCAGCATGAACCAGTCGCTGTCGCTGGCCTTGAGGGCCTCGTTCAGCGCCATGGTGTCTGGTTCGGCACAGTACAGCCATTGCAGGTTGCCTGGCAGTTGAGCCGGGCCGGGGCGTGTGCTGAGGACCACGGTATCGATGGCGATCGAAGAGCTCGACTGCCAGAGCTCCAGGCTTTCCAGGGTGTCGGCAAGCGCTCGGAGGTCGCCCAGGGGATCGCGTACCAGCACGGTCAGGCTGGTATGACCGCGCAATTGCTGGCGACGCTGATCCACCAGGTGCTGCTGGATCGGGGTCAGCATGCGGTTGAGCAGCCATTCCCTGATGCTCGGTACGTGGCTGTCGGTCAGATGTTGGCACGCCGCCTGCTGGGTCAGCTCGACAAAGTGCTGCAGTTGTGGCCAGAAGTGCGTCTCGACATCCAGCAGGCGCTGGCGTGCCAGCATCACCGAGGCGCGTGCGCGTTCCAGGCCGCCGGGCTCTTCGTACATGGCGGCACCGGCATTGCCGATGTGCTCGGTAAATGGCAATTCATGCACACGCCCGCCACGCAGGTAGATCACCGGGCAGCCGCACAGCAGGGCCTCGCTGCAAGTCGCCGAGATCTCATAGCTGTACAGGGTTTCGGCGGTCTGGAAGATTTCCGCCAGTTGCGTCAGGGTTTTCGGGTTGCGCAGGCTCAGGATTTCGATGTCATCGGGCAACAGCGAGTAATCCACCTGACTGGCATCGAAGCGGTGCAGGTACAAATAGTTGCCCTTGCGCTGCACCGGGGTTGGCAGGGGGGCAAACAGGTTGGTATCGATGACCGGCAGGGTCAGCATGTTGGCCAATGACTTGCCGTCGCGAAAATCATGGGCGAAGTAAAAGAACAGGTCGCCCGGTTCGCTGTCCAGGTACTTGCCGGAAATGTACGCATCGCTGTTGAGCATGTAGCGGGCTACCACCGGGCAGTCCAGCGGGTTGCCACTGAGAATCTCAGGGTAAACGGCGACAGGGGCCACGCCGATTGCCTGGTGATGGCGGCGGATCTCTTCCGTCAGTTCCGGGGTGCGCAGCCGCGGATTTCGCACCTTGCAACCAAACACGTAGGCTTCCTGGCCTGACAGGTTCAGGGCGTGGCAGAGGTAGTGCAGCGTACAGATGCCGGAAGAGGTTTCGCGGTAGTCGGGTGCATAGATGTAGTACGGGTTGCTGGGTTTTCCATGCAGGGATGGAGCGCTCATACGGTTCCCTTGGGCAACGAGGTTATGGCCGATGGTGAGTGCGCGATACGGGCTCGCGCATCCTTTATTGGTTCGGTGTCGCCCGGGCTGACAGCAGCACATCGATGATGCGCGTCTGGGTCTGGTCATCCAGCTCCGGGTGGATAGGCAGGCACAGCACCTGGCGGGAAATCTTCAGGGCTTGCTCCAGCTTGCCGGTGTCGGCGCTGGGCAGGTTGCGGTACATGGGGAACTCGCAGATCAACGGGTAGAAGTACCGGCGTACGAGGATGTCTTCGGCGCGGTAACGCTCGTAGAGGGCATCGCGACTGGTGCCGAATCGCTCGCCATCAACCAGGATCGGGCAATAGGCGTAGTTCCATTGCAGGCCATCGGGTGCCTGCAACAGGCTGATGCCATCCACGCCCTCAAGTGCGCTGCGGTAGCGTTGGTAAACCTGGCGGCGACGCTCAATGGCATCGTCGATATGGCGCAGTTGCAACACCCCGAAGGCCGCTTGCAGCTCGTTCATCTTGCCATTGATGCCGGGCGCCATGACCGTGACTTCATCTGCAAAGCCGAAGTTCTTCAAGTAGTCGATGCGGCGCTTGAGCTTCTCGTCCTGACAGATGATCGCCCCGCCTTCGATGGTGTTGAACACCTTGGTGGCGTGGAAGCTGAGGATCGAAAGGTCGCCATGGTTGAGGATGCTGGCGCCGTTCTGGCGTACGCCGAAGGCATGGGCGGCATCGTAGATGACCTTCAGGCCATACGTGTCGGCAACCTGCTGGATGCCTTCGACATCGCAGGGTATGCCGTAGCAGTGCACCGGCAGGATCGCGGTGGTCGCGGGCGTGATGGCCTCGATGATGCGTTGCGGGTCGAGGTTGTTGGTGCGCGGGTCGATGTCGACGAACACTGGCTTGAGGTTGTTCCACAGCAGCGAGTGGGCGGTGGCCACGAATGAATAGGGTGTGGTGATGACTTCACCGGTAATGCGCAGGGCTTGCAGCGCGGTCACCAGCGCCAGGGTGCCGTTGCTGAACAGCGAAATGTGCTTGACCCCCAGGTATTCGGCCAGTTCCTTTTCCAACTGCTGGTGGTATGGGCCACAGTTGGTCAGGAATTTACTGTCCCAGATGTTCTCCAGGTAGGGGATGAATTCTTCCAGAGGCGGTAGCAGCGGGCTGGTTACAGTAATGGGTTTGGCCATGACAGCGTTGCTCGGGGGTAATTAAAAAATGGCAACCAGCCGTTGTAGCGGTCTGCCGTGCTTTTTAAAGGGGGCGCGCCATGAAACCGACAGTTGCCCTGTGCATGAGAGGGCTCCAGCAAAAAACTGGCCAATTGCGTGGCGATGGCTCTGTGATGGCTATTTACAGGCGGAAAAGCCGCCGCTTTGTTGCAGGTTTTGCGCAATGAGTGCACAACAGTGACTTGGCAGTCGAAACGAGCATCTTTAATCTATTGAGTCGTCGGGCGGTACTGGCGGGCGGGGTGTGCGCAGGCTCGCAGCCCTTGGTTACCAGGTTCCAGTGCCCGTGAAAATCCGCATTTCTATCGGGAAGCCACAATGATTGGCATCAAAAGCATTGCGAGTTACGTACCAGTCGAGGGGGTGGACAACTACGCCCAGGGTGCGAAGTTCGCCAAGGACCAAGATTTCATTCTCGGCAAGATCGGCTCGACCTTCCTGCCGCGCAAGGAAGCAGGCCAGGAAACCTCCGACCTGTGCGTGGAGGCGGTCAAGTCCCTGTTCGCTGCCAATCCGAGCTTGTTGCCTGAATCCATCGATGCCCTGATCGTCGTCACCCAGAACGGCGACGAAGAAGGTTTGCCGCATACCGCTGCCATCGTTCAGGACAAGCTGGGTTTGCCGACCCATGTTGCGGCATTCGATATTTCCCTGGGGTGCTCGGGTTACGTTTATGGCCTGTATGCCATGAAGGGCTTCATGGAGGCGGCGGGCTTGAAGAACGGCCTGCTGATCACTGCTGACCCGTACTCGAAGATCGTCGATCCGCAAGACCGCAACACCACCATGCTCTTCGGCGATGCGGCGACCGTGACCTGGATGGGTGAGGGCGCTCAATGGCAGTTGGGCAAGGCCAAGTTCGGCACCGACGGTGGTGGTGCCGCGCACTTGAAGGTCAGTGATGGCGTGTTCTTCATGAATGGCCGCCAGGTGTTCAACTTCGCCTTGCTCAAGGTGCCGGCGCATTTGCATGAGTTGCTGGGCGAAAGCCAGTTGACGCCGTCGGACATTGACCTGTTCTGCATTCACCAGGGCAGTGCGGCCATTGTCGATGCGGTGGCCCGGCGCTTCGAGGATGACCCGGACAAGTTCGTCAAGGACATGGTCGAGACCGGTAATACGGTGTCGTCGAGCATTCCGCTGCTGCTGGAGAAGCACGTGCTGGGTTCGCAACACCAGCGCATTGCCCTGAGCGGTTTCGGTGTGGGCCTGTCGTGGGGCTCGGCGATTATCGAGCGCAAGGATTGATATAGACGCTTGTTAAAAGAAGCGCTGTCGGTTGCCCCGGTGGCGCTTTTTTATGCCTGCTGTTTGTATGTGAGTGGTTTTTCTGGCGTCAAACCCTTGATTTCATTGGGGTGGCAGGGTGCCATTAAAAAATTTGCAAAAAGCCCTAAAGCAACCGAGCCAGACGACGATAACTATTACGAAGGTTCTCTAGGCCACACCCGGCGGATGCCAGGGCCGGAAGCCGCAGTATCCCAAACACGAGGAATTCGTCATGGCATTAACCGTTAACACCAACACTACCTCCCTGGGCGTTCAGAAGAACCTGAACCGCGCTTCCGACGCTCTGAGCACTTCGATGAGCCGTCTGTCCTCCGGCCTGAAAATCAACAGCGCCAAAGACGACGCCGCCGGCCTGCAGATCGCTACCCGTATGACCTCGCAAATCCGCGGTCAGACCATGGCAATCAAAAACGCCAACGACGGTGTTTCGATCGCTCAGACCGCTGAAGGCGCGATGCAAGAGCAGACCAACATTCTGCAGCGTATGCGCGAACTGGCCCTGCAGTCGCGAAACGACTCCAACGACTCTACCAACCGTACCTCGCTGGATAAAGAGTTCAAGCAGATGGCTGCTGAACTGACCCGTATCGCTCAGTCCACCCAGCTGAACGGCAAGAACCTGCTGGACGGTTCGGCTAGCGTCATGACCTTCCAGGTCGGTTCCGAAACCGGTAAGCAAAACCAGATCGACATGGACCTGAGCGCCAAGTTCCTGGCCAGCGACCTGGGTATCACCGCAGCAATCACCATTGCCGGTAGCGACAGCGCCACTGCTGAAACCAACTTTGCCTCCGCAATGGCTGCAATCGCTTCTGCACTGGACACCATCGGCACCAAGCGCGCCGACCTGGGTGCTGTGCAAAACCGTATGACCAGCACCATCAACAACCTGCAAAACATCAACGAAAACGCCGAAGCTGCTCGTGGTCGCGTACAAGATACCGACTTCGCTGCTGAAACCGCTCAGATGACCAAGCAACAGACTCTGCAGCAAGCTTCGACTTCGGTACTGGCCCAGGCTAACCAACTGCCTTCCGCCGTACTGAAACTGCTGGGCTAATCGCTAGACAGCTGTTGGCGGGGGAGTGCACGTGCTGCGCTCCTCCGCCTTTTTCATTGAGAGGTGGTAGACATGGATATGAGCGTTAAGCTGAACCTGTCCTATCCGACGGTGAAGCCGGTCGAACAGACCGCCGAGCGTCCTGCGATCAAACCCGTAGAGGGCGTCAAGCCGGCGAAGGAAGCCACCGAGCGTGCCGAAGGTGGTGTGTCCGAAGCTGAGAAGGTGAAGAGCGCGGTCAAGGAAATCGAGAAGTTTCTCGCTTCCTCCCGGCGTAACCTTGAATTTTCCACGGATGAAGAATCCGGCAGAATTGTCGTCAAAGTCATCGCCAGCGAGACCGGTGAATTGATCCGCCAGCTTCCTTCGGAAGAGGCGTTGAAGATTGCCCACAGCCTGAGCGATGTAAACAGCCTGCTGTTCAACGCCAAAGCCTGAGGCTGGCGATGGAGCAGCAAGTTCGCTAGTCTGGCCAGGTCAGGGCGGCGCGTAACCAAGAGGGAGTAGCAATGGCGAGTACTATTTTACCGAGTGTCGGTCTGGGTTCCGGTGTAGACATCAACAAGATCGTCGATGTACTCGTCAAGGCCGATACCGACCCCAAGGCGAACCAGATCAAGCGCCAGACCGCCAACAACACGGCCATGCTTTCCGGGGTTGCCTCGATCAAGAGTGCGCTGGCTGAATACCAGGCGGCGATGAAGAAGCTCAATGATCCAAAGGCGCCGGCTTTCAATGCCTTCAGCGCCACATCGAGCAGCGATACCTCGATCAAGGCCACCTCGAACAACACTGCTGTGCCGGGTAGTTACCAGATCAAGGTCACCAATCTTGCCACCTCGTCCAAGGTGGCTAGCCAGGCGTTCGCAACCGGCGCCGACACCCCGATCCCTGAGGGTGACCTGACGATTACCCAGGACGGCAAGGTGTATACCGTCAAGGTCGGTCCAGGCTCCACGCTGCAGACCGTGCGCGATTCGATCAACACCTCGCTGGCTGAAAATGGCATCACTGCCAACATCGTCAACGGCAAGGATGGTTCGCGCCTGGTGTTTGGTTCGACCACGACCGGCAAGGGCACCGATATTTCGGTGGACGGCATTGCCGAGCTGAAGATCAACGGTACCGACAAATTGGTCGGCACTGGCGCAGGCTACATCGATGACGTGGCCAAGGACGCGTTGTTGACTGTCGATGGCCTGACGGTCACCAGCAAAACCAATACCGTTGATAAGGCGATCAGTGGTTTGAGCCTGGATCTGCTCAAGGCCTCGGGCGATACCGTTACCGTCACTGTGGGTGAGAACAAGGAAGGCCTGAAGACCTCTGTCCAGTCCTTTGTCGATGCCTATAACACCCTGGTCAAGACCGCGGCCAAGCTCACTGCGGTCTCCAAGGACGAGAAGGGTAATCCAGTGCTGGGCCCGCTGACGGGCGATTCGACCACCCGTTCGTTACTCAGTGATCTGCGTACCCAGCTGGCCACCCTGGGTTCGGGTGATCGCCTGACCACGCTGGGTCAGCTGGGTATCAACACTACCAAAGACGGTACCCTTGAGTTCAGCTCGACCAAGTTCGACAGCGCCTTGAAGGACAAGAAGCTCGGCCCTGAAGTGCAGGAGCTGTTCACCGGTACCAATGGTGTGTTCGAGCGCATGAACAAGGCCATCAATCCGTACCTGGAAACCGGTGGTATTCTTGATTCGCGCAAGAAGGGTCTGGACAAGCTGCAAAGCGACCTGGGCAACCAGCAGTTGGCTCTGGATCGGCGTATCAAATCGTTGACCGAGTCGCTGACCAAGCGCTACGTGGCCATGGACACCCTGGTCGGCAAGCTCGAGGCGCAGCGCAAGAACATTGCCTCGATGTTCGCCTCGATCGAGGCTCAGCAGAAAAACTCCTGATCGCCCGATAGGCCAGAAGCCCGGCAGTACCCTTAGCGGTTCTCCGGGCTTTTCGCTGTGTGCGCTAAAGTTTTTTGACGTGCAGGCGATACAAGCTGTATATGAAACCTTTTTTGCGGTGACGAGGTAGAGCATGAATCCGATGTTGGCCCTTCGGCAGTACCAGAAAGTCAATGGTGTGGCTCAGACCTCCGAAGCCAGCCCGCACCGTCTGGTGCAAATGCTGATGCAGGGTGGCCTTGATCGAATTGCCCAGGCCAAAGGCGCCATGGCGCGCAACGATGTGCCTCAGCGCGGCGTTCTGATCGGCAAAGCGATCGGTATCGTCGGCGGTCTGCGTGAAGGTCTGGATCTGGAAAACCATGCGGATTCGCTGGCCGATCTGGACAATCTGTACGCCTACATGAGCAAGCGCCTGGTCGAGGCAAATGTGCAGAATGATCCGGAAATCCTCAATGAGGTGGCGCGGCTTCTGATTACCGTCAAGGAAGGCTGGGACGCTATCGGCGATCAATCCGCCGAGCTCTAGGAGGTTGTGATGAGTGTCGTGCTCGAGCGTATCGAACAAACCCGCGAGGCATTGCTGGGTGCCCTGGCCAGTCGCGACTGGGAGGCGATCAGCGAGCTCGACGTCAGTTGCCGCTTGTGTGTTGATGATGTGCTGGCCGAGGCGTCGGTCGATGAACTGACGCTGCGCAGCAAGCTTGAAGAGTTGCTGGGCGTTTACAAGGAATTAATCGAAGTTGCAAGTGGCGAGCGTCAATCAATAGTCGATGAGATGTCGCAGATCCGACAAGCCAAAAACGCGGCAAAGGTATACCATTTGTTCAGCTGAAACTGGGCAAAACCAAAAAGCAGTGCGCCATAAATTTGACTATGTACGGTTTTTTGACTTAACTAGTGGCTGTTTTCTAATTTCAGACGTCCGAACACTGACCGTTCAGTCGGAATGATGTCGAGCTTGCCCTCACGGGGGCGCCGAGATGACTAGGGAAGTTGTTATTGCATGTGGCGTGAAACCAAAATTCTCCTGATCGATGACGATAGCGCTCGCCGCCGTGATCTGGCGGTAGTGTTGAATTTTCTTGGCGAAGAAAATCTGCCCTGCGCAAGCCATGACTGGCAGCAGGTTGTCGAATCGTTGTCATCCAGTCGTGAAGTACTCTGTGTCCTGATCGGGACCGTGAATGCTCCGGCAAGTCTGTTGGGCTTGCTTAAGACAGTGGCTGGGTGGGATGAGTTCCTTCCGGTTCTGCTTTTGGGCGAAATTTCTTCTGCCGAGCTGCCTGACGACCTGCGCCGACGGGTGCTCTCCAACCTCGAGATGCCGCCGAGCTACAGCAAGTTGCTCGATTCGCTGCACCGTGCCCAGGTCTATCGCGAGATGTACGACCAGGCCCGCGAGCGCGGCCGCCAGCGCGAGCCCAACCTGTTCCGCAGCCTGGTTGGCACCAGCCGGGCCATCCAGCATGTTCGGCAGATGATGCAGCAGGTGGCTGATACCGACGCCAGCGTATTGATTCTTGGTGAGTCGGGTACCGGTAAGGAAGTGGTTGCGCGCAATCTGCATTACCATTCCAAACGTCGTGAAGCCCCGTTCGTGCCGGTCAACTGCGGCGCGATCCCGGCCGAGTTGCTCGAGAGCGAGCTGTTCGGTCACGAGAAGGGCGCTTTCACCGGCGCCATCACTAGCCGTGCCGGGCGTTTCGAACTGGCCAACGGCGGTACCCTGTTCCTCGACGAGATCGGCGACATGCCGTTGCCGATGCAAGTCAAGTTGCTGCGTGTGCTGCAGGAGCGCACCTTCGAGCGGGTTGGCAGCAACAAGACCCAAAGCATCGATGTGCGCATCATCGCTGCGACCCACAAAAACCTCGAAAGCATGATCGAGGTGGGTACCTTCCGCGAAGACCTGTACTACCGCCTCAACGTATTCCCGATCGAGATGGCCCCGCTGCGCGAGCGCGTCGAGGACATCCCGTTGTTGATGAACGAGCTGATCTCGCGCATGGAGCACGAGAAGCGTGGCTCGATCCGCTTCAATTCAGCGGCGATCATGTCGCTGTGCCGCCATGGCTGGCCAGGTAACGTTCGCGAGTTGGCCAACCTGGTCGAGCGCATGGCGATCATGCATCCTTACGGGGTGATTGGCGTATCGGAACTGCCGAAGAAGTTTCGCTATGTCGACGACGAAGACGAGCAGTTGGTCGACAGCCTGCGATCTGATCTGGAGGAGCGTGTGGCAATCAATGGTCATGCGCCGAACTTCGCCAGTCACGCGATGTTGCCGCCCGAAGGCCTGGACCTCAAGGACTACCTCGGTGGCCTGGAGCAGGGTCTGATTCAGCAGGCGCTGGACGACGCCAACGGCATCGTTGCTCGTGCTGCCGAACGCCTGCGTATCCGTCGTACCACCCTGGTCGAGAAAATGCGCAAGTACGGCATGAGCCGTCGCGAAGGGGATGAGCAGGCGGAGGATTGACGCCTGTCTGGCCATGATGAGTGGCGCAATGCGCTCGTCATGGCTAATAACCCTATCTTTGAAGGGGCTGTAATGCCCGCCCCGCAGGCGTTTGCCCGGCCCTCGCAGCGTCAGGTCCCCACCTTGTGAGGCTATCCGGCACGGCTATTGCTATATCGCTGGCACCATACCGTTTTATGACGGTCAGTCACGCGAGAGAGCACGATGCCCCAGGCTGCCACCATCTCCTGTGTCCCTGAGCCGAAGGGGCCTAACGCCGCCGAGCAGGAAAGCCGCCTTGGCCTCGAACAGGCTTTTGCCATGTTCGATCAGGTGTCCAACCAACTCAGTGAGTCCTATAGCTTGCTCGAAGCCCGGGTCACCGAACTCAAGGGCGAGTTGGCGGTGGTCAGTGCCCAGCGTATGGCTGAGCTTGCCGAAAAGGAGCGCCTGGCCAATCGCTTGCAGAATTTGCTGGACCTGTTGCCGGGTGGGGTCATTGTCATTGACGGGCTGGGCCGTGTACGTGAAGCCAATCCTGCTGCCAGTGACCTGCTTGGCGAGCCGTTGATGGGGCAGTTGTGGCGTGAGGTGATCGCTCGCAGCTTTGCCCCGCGCGAAGATGATGGTCACGAAGTGTCGTTGCGTGATGGCCGGCGCCTGTCGATTGCCACCCGCTCGCTGGATGCCGAACCCGGGCAGCTGGTGCTGCTCAATGACCTGACCGAAACGCGTCACCTGCAGGATCAACTGGCGCGCCATGAGCGCCTGTCGTCGCTGGGGCGCATGGTCGCTTCGCTGGCTCACCAGATCCGTACGCCGTTGTCGGCGGCTATGTTGTACGCCAGTCATCTGGCCGAACAGAGCTTGCCGGTAGAAACCCAGCAGCGCTTCGCAGGCCGTCTCAAAGAGCGCCTGCATGAACTCGAGCATCAGGTGCGCGACATGCTGGTGTTCGCCCGTGGCGAGTTGCCGCTGACTGATCGGTTGACCCCAAAGGCGCTGTTTCAGGCGCTGCAGCAGGCCGCGCACACCCATGTGCAGGGGCATTCTGTGCGCTGGCAATGTGACAGTCACCTGGGTGAATTGCTGTGCAATCGCGACACCCTGGTCGGCGCCCTGCTCAACCTGATTGAAAACGCCGTGCAAGCCAGTGGCGAGCCTGCGCGCTTGAAGGTTCATTTGTACCGGCGCGAGCAGGTCCTGCACCTGTGTGTCAGTGATGCCGGTGGTGGTATCGACAGCGCCTTGCTGGCGCGCCTGGGTGAGCCTTTCCTGACCACCAAGGCCACCGGCACCGGGCTGGGCCTGGCGGTGGTCAAGGCAGTGGTGCGGGCCCACCAGGGCAGTTTGCATTTACGTTCGCGACCTGGTCGCGGCACCTGTGCGCGGATCAGCCTGCCGCTGATCGGAGCGCAGTCGGCGGAGACAGAGTAATGAAAGCAATCAAGGTGCTGCTGGTCGAGGATGACCGCGCGCTGAGGCAGGCCCTGGCCGATACCCTGGAGCTGGGTGGTTTTGCTCATCAGGCTGTGGGCTCGGCCGAAGAAGCATTGGATGTGGTCGCCCGCGAGGCGTTCGGCCTGGTGGTCAGTGATGTGAACATGCCGGGTATGGATGGGCACCAGTTGCTCGCTCTGTTGCGCGAGCGACAGCCGCAGTTGCCGGTGTTGTTGATGACCGCCCATGCGGCGGTTGAGCGTGCCGTCGAGGCGATGCGTCAAGGTGCGGCCGATTATCTGGTCAAACCGTTCGAGCCCAAGGCTCTGCTTGAGCTGGTGGCGCGGCATGCCACGGGTGTGGTGAGCGCCGCCGAAGGTGAGGGGCCGGTAGCCAGGGAGCCTGCCAGTGCGCAACTGCTGGAGTTGGCGGCGCGGGTTGCGCGCAGCGAATCGACGGTGTTGATCTCCGGCGAGTCGGGCACCGGCAAGGAGGTGCTTGCGCGTTACATCCATCAGCAGTCACCGCGAGCTGGCCAGCCATTCGTGGCGATCAACTGTGCGGCGATTCCTGACAACATGCTCGAAGCGACCTTGTTTGGTCACGAGAAGGGCTCGTTCACGGGCGCCATCGCTGCTCAGGCGGGCAAGTTCGAGCAGGCTGATGGCGGAACGCTGCTGCTCGACGAGATTTCCGAAATGCCTCTGGGCTTGCAAGCCAAGTTACTGCGGGTGCTGCAGGAGCGTGAGGTGGAGCGGGTCGGTGGGCGCAAGCCGATTGCCCTGGATATCCGTGTCGTTGCCACCACCAACCGTGACCTGGCTGGCGAGGTGGCGGCCGGGCGATTTCGCGAAGACCTGTTCTATCGTCTGTCGGTGTTTCCGCTGGCGTGGAAACCGCTGCGCGAACGCAGCGCCGATATTCTGCCGCTGGCTGAGCGCTTGTTGGCGCGCCACGTCAATAAAATGAAACATGCCCCCGTGCGCCTCTCTGCTCAGGCGCAGGCCTGCCTACAAGGGTATGCCTGGCCGGGCAACGTGCGCGAGCTGGATAACGCCATACAGCGTGCGTTGATCTTGCAGCAGGGTGGGGTGATCGAGGCGGCGGATTTCTGTCTTGCTGGCGTATTGCCATGTTCTGCGCCCGGGTCGGTTGCGCCTATCGCACCGGTCGAGGCCGAGGTCGCGGGTGGCTTGGGTGACGACATGCGTCGCCATGAGTTCCAGATGATTATCGACACCCTGCGCGCCGAGCGTGGCCGCCGCAAGGAGGCGGCCGAACGCCTGGGCATCAGCCCGCGTACCCTGCGCTACAAGCTGGCGCAGATGCGTGATGCTGGCATGGACGTCGAGGCCAGCCTTTACGCCAACTGATCAGTTGAACAATTAGAGTTTTTGTTCGGGCTGCGGGCAGAGCTGGCACTCTTGTTGCTATGTCCTGCCTATCCGCTGCGTGAGTGTCAAAAAAATGCGGGCCGTCGGAGAGAGAAGTCCATGAGCCAAGGTGTTGAATTTAATCGATTGATGTTGGACATGCGGGCCATGCAAATGGACGCCATGTCGATGCCCAAGGCTGCGGCTGCGCCTGAGCTCGGCTCGAGCAATTTTGCCGATATGCTGGGTCAGGCCATCAATAAGGTCAGCGACACCCAGCAGGCCTCCACGCAGTTGGCCAACGCTTTCGAAATTGGTAAAAGCGGTGTGGATCTCACCGACGTAATGATCGCTTCGCAAAAAGCCAGCGTATCGTTTCAGGCCTTGACCCAGGTGCGCAACAAGCTGGTTCAGGCCTATCAAGACATCATGCAGATGCCGGTATAAGGGCGAGATTGAGTCATGGCCGAAGCAGTCGTCGATAACGTGCCCGCTAAAAGCAGCGCAGCAGCGCCCAAGCCGCCGTTGTTCGGCATGTCGTTCCTGGAAAACATTTCGCAGATGCCCATGCTGCGTCAGGTCGGCCTGCTGGTCGGGCTGGCGGCGAGCGTGGCGATCGGCTTTGCCGTGGTGCTGTGGTCGCAACAACCGGACTACCGTCCGTTGTACGGCAGCCTGGCAGGCATGGATACCAAGCAGGTCATGGATACCCTGGCCGCTGCCGACATCCCTTACAACGTCGAACCCAACTCCGGCGCTTTGCTGGTCAAGGCCGATGACCTTTCCCGCGCCCGCCTGAAGCTGGCCGCCGCTGGCGTTGCACCAAGCGATGGTAATGTCGGTTTCGAGATCCTCGACAAGGAACAGGGCCTGGGTACCAGTCAGTTCATGGAGGCCACCCGCTACCGTCGTGGCCTGGAAGGTGAGCTGGCGCGGACTATTTCCAGTCTCAACAACGTCAAGGGTGCCCGTGTGCACCTGGCGATCCCGAAGAGTTCGGTGTTCGTGCGCGACGAGCGCAAGCCAAGTGCCTCGGTGCTGGTCGAGCTGTACTCGGGCCGTTCCCTGGAAGCCGGTCAGGTGACGGCCATCGTCAACCTGGTGGCGACCAGCGTGCCGGAGCTGAACAAGTCCCAGGTCACCGTGGTCGACCAAAAGGGCAACCTGCTGTCCGACCAGGCCGAGAATTCCGCGCTGACCATGGCCGGCAAGCAGTTCGACTACAGTCGGCGCATGGAAGGCCTGCTCACCCAGCGGGTGCACAACATTCTGCAGCCGGTGCTGGGCAACGACCGCTACAAGGCAGAAGTGTCGGCCGACGTTGATTTCAGTGCCGTCGAATCGACCTCCGAGCAATTCAACCCGGACCAGCCGGCGCTGCGCAGCGAGCAGTCGGTCAACGAGCAGCGCTCCAGCAGCATGGGCCCGCAAGGCGTGCCGGGTGCCCTGAGTAACCAGCCGCCTGGTCCGGCCTCTGCACCGCAGACCACCGGTGGCACGCAAACCGCCGCCAGTGCCATCCAGCCTGGCCAGCCACTGCTCGATGCCAACGGCCAACAGATCATGGACCCGGCCACCGGCCAGCCGATGCTCGCCCCGTATCCGGCCGACAAACGTCAGCAATCGACCAAGAACTTCGAGCTGGACCGTTCGATCAGCCACACCCGTCAGCAGCAAGGTCGCCTGACCCGCCTGTCGGTCGCGGTAGTGGTCGATGACCAACTCAAGCTCGACCCGGCCACCGGCGAGGCTGCGCGCACCCCGTGGGCTGCCGAAGACCTGGCGCGCTTCACTCGCCTGGTGCAGGACGCGGTGGGCTTCGACGCCAGCCGTGGCGACAGCGTCAGCGTGATCAACGTGCCGTTCGCCGCCGACCGTGGCGAAGTGATCAGCGAGATTCCGTTCTACTCGCAGCCGTGGTTCTGGGACATCATCAAGCAGGTCATGGGCGTACTGTTCATCCTGGTTCTGGTGTTCGGTGTGCTGCGTCCGGTCCTCAACAACATCACCGGCAATGGCAAGCAAGGCGCCGGTGCCGATGGCGACATGGAACTGGGTGGCATGCTTGGTCTGGATGGCGATCTGGCCAACGACCGCGTCAGCCTGGGTGGTCCGCAAAGCATTCTGCTGCCAAGCCCGAGCGAGGGTTATGACGCACAGCTCAATGCAATCAAGAGCCTGGTGGCCGAAGACCCGGGTCGCGTGGCCCAGGTCGTGAAAGAGTGGATCAACGCCGATGAGTGATAACCGAGCCCTTACCGCCAAACTGACCCGTGTCGACAAGGCTGCGATCCTGCTGCTGTCGCTGGGTGAAACCGATGCTGCGCAGGTGCTGCGGCACATGGGCCCCAAGGAAGTGCAGCGGGTTGGCGTGGCCATGGCGCAGATGGGCAACGTCCATCGCGAGCAGGTCGAGCAGGTAATGAGTGAGTTCGTCGAGATCGTCGGCGACCAGACCAGCCTGGGCGTCGGCTCCGATGGCTACATCCGCAAGATGCTCACCCAGGCCCTGGGTGAGGACAAAGCCAACGGCCTGATCGACCGCATCCTGCTCGGTGGCAACACCAGCGGCCTGGACAGCCTCAAGTGGATGGAGCCGCGTGCGGTAGCTGACGTCATCCGTTACGAACACCCGCAGATCCAGGCCATTGTAGTGGCCTACCTGGACCCGGACCAGGCCGGCGAAGTGCTGGGCAATTTTGACCATAAGGTGCGCCTGGACATCATCCTGCGCGTCTCGTCGCTCAATACCGTCCAGCCGGCAGCGCTCAAGGAGCTGAACCAGATCCTCGAGAAGCAGTTCTCCGGCAACTCCAACGCCGCGCGGACTACCCTGGGTGGTATCAAGCGCGCTGCGGATATCATGAACTTCCTCGACAGCTCCGTGGAAGGTCAACTGATGGATGCGATCCGCGACATCGATGGCGAACTCTCCGAGCAGATCGAAGACCTGATGTTTGTCTTCAACAACCTGGCCGACGTCGACGATCGTGGTATCCAGGCGCTGTTGCGCGAAGTTTCCTCCGATGTACTGGTGGTGTCGCTCAAGGGGGCCGACGAGAAGGTCAAGGAGAAGATCTTCAAGAACATGTCCAAACGTGCCTCGGAGCTGCTGCGCGACGACCTCGAGGCCAAGGGCCCGGTACGCGTCAGCGACGTCGAGACAGCGCAGAAGGAAATCCTCACCATCGCCCGCCGTATGGCCGAAGCCGGAGAAATCGTTCTCGGCGGCAAGGGCGGCGAAGAGATGATCTAAGACCTTATCGCGGGGCAAGCCCGCTCCCACAGAGGTTCTGTAGGAGCGGGCTTGCCCCGCGATGTTTTACGAGTGCGTGCAATCATGTCAACCAACGAGCACCTCAGTGAACTGATTCGCGCCAACCAGGTCGATGACTTCGATCGCTGGGCGTTGCCCAGTTTCGATCCGGAGCCCGAGCCTGAGCCTGAGCCCGAGCCTGAAGCGATTCAGGAAGAAATCGAAGAAGTGCCGCTGGAAGAAGTCCAGCCGCTGACCCTCGAAGAGCTCGAAAGTATTCGCCAGGAAGCCTACAACGAAGGTTTCGCCACCGGTGAGCGCGAGGGCTTTCACAGCACTCAGCTCAAGGTTCGCCAGGAAGCCGAACAAGCCCTGGGCGCCAAGCTTGCCAGCCTCGAGCAGGTCATGGCGCACCTGCTCGAGCCGATCGCCGAACAAGACAGCCAGATTGAAAAGGCAGTGGTGCATCTGGTCGCTCATATCGCCCGGGAGGTGATTGGCCGTGAGTTGCGCAGCGACTCCAGCCAGATCGGCCAGGTGCTGCGTGAAGCCCTTAAACTGCTGCCCATGGGCGCCGAAAACATCCGTATCCATATCAATCCGCAGGATTTCGAGCTGGTCAAAGCCCTGCGCGAGCGGCACGAGGAGCGCTGGAAGCTGCTCGAGGACGAAGAGTTGCTGGCGGGCGGCTGTCGTATTGAAACCGACCACAGCCGCATCGACGCAACCATGGAAACCCGTATGGAAAAGGCCGTGGCGCAGTTGTTCGATCAGCTCCACGATCAAGGCCTGCACCCGGCCGCACCGGACCTGCAGGTCGAACTGGACAGCTTAGATGCGCCTTGAGCGAACCAGCTTCGGCAAGCGCCTGGGCGGCTACGCCGATGCCGTCAATTTACCGGCTCAACCGGTGGTCGAGGGCCGCCTGCTGCGCATGGTCGGCCTGACACTGGAGGCTGAAGGCCTGCGCGCTGCGGTGGGCAGCCGTTGCGTGGTGATCAACGATGACAGCTACCACCCGGTTCGGGTCGAAGCCGAAGTCATGGGGTTTGCCGGCGGCAAGGTGTTCCTTATGCCGGTTGGCAGTGTCGCTGGCATTGCCCCGGGCGCCCGCGTGGTACCGCTGGCCGACAGCGGCCGCCTGCCCATGGGCATGAGCATGCTCGGGCGGGTGCTTGATGGTGCGGGTCGCGCCCTGGATGGCAAGGGCGGGATGAAAGCCGAAGACTGGGTGCCGATGGATGGTCCGACGATCAACCCGCTCAATCGCGACCCTATCAGCCAGCCGCTGGATGTTGGTATTCGCAGTATCAACGGTTTGTTGACGGTCGGCCGTGGCCAGCGCCTGGGTCTGTTCGCCGGTACCGGCGTCGGTAAGAGTGTGCTGCTGGGCATGATGACCCGCTTCACCGAGGCGGACATCATCGTCGTCGGCCTGATCGGTGAGCGCGGTCGTGAGGTCAAGGAGTTCATCGAGCATATCCTCGGCGAAGAAGGCCTCAAGCGCTCGGTGGTGGTCGCCTCTCCGGCTGACGATGCGCCGTTGATGCGTCTGCGCGCGGCGATGTACTGCACGCGTATCGCTGAATATTTTCGCGACAAGGGCAAGAACGTCCTGTTGCTGATGGACTCGCTGACCCGCTTCGCCCAGGCCCAGCGGGAAATCGCTCTGGCCATCGGTGAGCCGCCGGCGACCAAGGGCTATCCGCCGTCGGTGTTCGCCAAGCTGCCCAAGCTTGTGGAGCGCGCCGGTAATGGCGAGGCCGGTGGTGGCTCGATCACTGCGTTCTATACCGTGCTCTCCGAGGGCGATGATCAGCAGGACCCTATCGCCGACTCGGCGCGGGGTGTGCTCGACGGGCATATCGTGCTGTCCCGGCGCCTGGCCGAGGAGGGGCATTACCCGGCGATCGATATTGAAGCCTCGATCAGCCGGGTCATGCCGCAGGTGGTCAGCCCCGAGCAGATGACCGAGGCGCAGCAGTTCAAGCAGTTGTGGTCGCGTCTGTCGCAGAGCCGTGACCTGATCAGTGTGGGTGCCTATGTGGCCGGTGGCGATGCCGAGACCGACCTTGCCATCGCCCTGCAACCGCGTCTGGTGCACTTCCTGCGCCAGGCCCTGAACGACAATGTCGGCATGCAGCAAAGCCGTGAGCACCTGGCTGGCGTGTTTGCCCCCTTGCCTGCGGCAGGTGGCTGATAGGCCATGGCCCAGCCCAGCCGAGCCGCGCGTCTGACGCCAGTGGTGGAAATGGCGGAAAGCGCCGAGCGCCAAGCCGCCAAGCGCCTGGGGCATTTCCAGCAGCAGGTGAACCTGGCCGAGGCCAAGCTCAGCGAGCTCGACCGTTTTCGCGCAGATTACCAGTTGCAGTGGATCGCCCGGGGCGGGCAAGGCGTGTCCGGCAGCTGGCTGGTCGGCTATCAGAGCTTTCTCGCTCAGTTGGAGACCGCCATGACCCAGCAGCGCCAGAGCCTGGCCTGGCACCAGAACAACCTGAAGAACGCCCGTGGCACCTGGCAACAGGCCTATGCCCGAGTCGAAGGTTTGCGCAAACTGGTGCAGCGTTACATTGACGAGGCGCGGATGATCGAGGACAAGCGCGAGCAAAAGCTGTTGGATGAGCTGTCCCAGCGTCTACCGCGTCACGACCGCTATTGACCTGTACATTGATCGGCCCGGCTTGCTGGCGGGAAGTCGGGCTGCTAAACCTTCTAGATGTCTGCAATCGTCGCAATGGAAGGAATCTTCGACATGGCAGTTGTATCTGAAGTATCCCCGGATGGGAAAAAACTGACGATAAAGGTCAAGGGGCGGTTTGACTTCGGCAAGCATCAGGAGTTTCGCGAGGCCTACGAGCGCAAGCAGAGGATGCCGGATTCGGTGGTGGTCGACCTCAAGGAGGCCACCTATCTGGACAGCTCGGCGCTGGGCATGCTGCTGCTCCTGCGCGACCATGTTGGCGGAGATGACTCGGAAATACGCGTGGTCAACACCAGCTCCGATGTCCGAAAAATTCTCGCCATCTCCAATTTCGACAAGCTGTTCGACATCACTTGAGCCAGTTCGCCCATGATCTGGAAGCGCTCACTGTACTGATCGCCGAGGATGGTGCGGCTGATCGTCTGCTGCTTGCCACCATCGTGCGCAAGCAGGGGCACCAGGTGCTCACTGCCGAGAACGGCGAGCAGGCGGTGGCGTTGTTCGCGCAACAGCGTCCCAGCCTGGTCCTGCTCGATGCCTTGATGCCGGTGATGGACGGTTTCGAGGCGGCGCGACAGATCAAGGCGCTGGCGGGTGAGGCCCTGGTGCCGATCATTTTTCTGA
This sequence comes from Pseudomonas tructae, assembly GCF_004214895.1. Classification (NCBI taxonomy): domain Bacteria; kingdom Pseudomonadati; phylum Pseudomonadota; class Gammaproteobacteria; order Pseudomonadales; family Pseudomonadaceae; genus Pseudomonas; species Pseudomonas tructae. The sequence goes on from NZ_CP035952.1 coordinate 1,997,916, forward strand.
CCTCATTGAGTGAAGAACACGCGTTGGTGCGTTGCCTTGAAGCGGGCGGTGACGATTTTCTGGCCAAGCCCTACAGTCCGGTGATCCTCGCCGCCAAAATCAAGGCGATGGACCGGTTGCGCCGGCTGCAGGCGACAGTGCTGGAGCAGCGTGACCAGATTGCCCGCCATCACAATCACCTGCTTAACGAGCAGCGGGTGGCCAAAGCGGTGTTCGATCAGGTAGCACACGCCGGTTGCTTGAGTGCGCCGAATATCCGCTACCTGCAATCGCCCTATGCCTTGTTCAACGGTGACTTGTTGTTGGCGGCCTTTACCCCGGCGGGAGACATGCACGTGTTGCTCGGCGACTTCACCGGGCACGGCTTGCCGGCGGCGGTGGGGGCGATGCCTCTGGCAGAGGTGTTCTATGGCATGACCGCCAAGGGCTATGGCCTGGCCGAAACCTTGCGCGAGATGAATTCCAAGCTCAAGCGCATCCTGCCGGTGGGCATGTTCTGTTGCGCTTTGCTGCTCAACCTGAGTTTTCAGCGGCGAGTGGTCGAGGTGTGGAATGGCGGCATGCCGGACGGCTATCTGCTGCCGGCCGGTGGTGGCGAGCCATTGCCCTTGGTATCGCGTCATTTGCCATTGGGCGTTCTAGCGCCGGAGCGCTTCAATGACACCACTGAGGTCTTGCCGCTGGCGTTGGGCGAGCGCTTGTTTCTGCTGTCTGATGGGGTCGTCGACACCAGTGATGAGCGCGACCAGCTGTTCGGCGTCGAGCGGTTGCGTCGGGTACTGAGCGCCAATCGCCGGCCGGCGCTGTTGTTCGAGGAAGTGCTGCAGGCGCTGGAGCAGTTTCGCGGACGCTCCCGGGATGACGTCAGTCTGCTGGATATCGAAGTGGTCGAGCCGCAGGTGTTGTCGCCGCCACCGGTGATCTATTCTGATAGTGGTCAGTCCAGCCCGCTGGACTGGTCATTGCAGTTCGAGTTTCGCGCCGAAACGCTAAAGCGTTTCAATCCGTTACCGTACCTGCTGCAGCTGCTGCAGGAGATTCACGGTTTGCGGGCCCAGGGTGGGGCGCTGCACAGCGTGCTTACCGAGCTGTATTCCAATGCCCTGGAACACGGCGTGCTGGGCCTGGACTCGGCGCTCAAGCGCGATGCACAGGGCTTTGCCGCCTATTATCAGGTACGCAATGAGCGCCTGCAGGCGTTGTGCGAGGGTTTTATCCGTGTGTCCTTGCGGGTGGAGCCGGATCGTCAGGGCGGGCGTCTGATTATCGAGGTCGAAGATAGCGGCCAGGGCTTCAATGTGAGTAAAGTGCTGGCCAGGTCGGTGTCCGAACAAGGGTTGTGCGGACGCGGGCTGAATCTTGTACGCCGGTTGAGCCGGCGCGCCGAATGGGCCGACGAGGGGCGTCGCGCATGCGTGGAGTTCGCCTGGGAGGCTCTGGCATAATCCAACTTGATCAAGGAGTGAGCAAGTGTCCGACAGTCACATCGATCGCGAGGTACTCAGCGACCTGCAGGAGGTCATGGAAGATGGCTACCTGCAATTGCTGGAGACCTTTCTTAAAGATTCCGAAGAGCGCCTCAGTCATCTGCATGAAGCCAAGAACGCCGGCGAGTTGGCGCTTGCTGCGCACAGCTTCAAGGGCAGTAGCAGTAACATGGGCGCTATGGCGTTGGCCGAACTGTGCCGGCAACTGGAAGATCGAGTCAATCAGGGGCATCTGTGGGGTGTCGAAGATCTGATCAACCAGATCGACCATGAGTACGGTACCGTGCGTGCCTTGTATTGCGCTGAATGTCAGCGCGTATCGAGTGCATAGATAAAGCTGGCGCTAATTTTGCTTGGTCTTCGCTAATTCACGTTTACGACCCCTGTAGCGGAGACTCCTACATGCCTGTCGCCTCCAATTCCCTGCTGCAAGCCAGCACCGTGGCAAAGCCTTCGCGCGCCGCTGGCGGTGCGCCGGATAAACCGCTACAGGCTAACAACGACAAGGCTTCGGGCTTTTCCGAAGTATATGCCAAGCAATCGCGTGAGGCCGCCCCGGCTGCCGCCGACAGCGCGGTGCACGACAAGCCCGCAGCGCCAGCGCCTGCTTCGGACAGCGGCAGCAATACGCCGAAGGTTGCCGACAGCGGCAAGAACTTGCCAGAAGATCAGCTCGATCCAGAAGTTGATCCGACGCTGGTGCCTGATCCGACGTTGCTCGATCCCAATCTTGTGGCAGGTCAGGTGACCGATGCCCAGCCCGGTGCGCAGTTGATTCAGGCTCAGGCCGAGGCGGTGGCGCCGGTAGTTCAGGCGGCTGTGGCACAGTTGCAGGCGCAGGCTGCGGTGGTGACCCCGCCGGTGACCGAGGCGCCCGAGTTCGATCCTGAGGCCGACCCATTGGCCGATCTGCCGGCCTTGCGCATGGCCCTTGAGCAAAGTGCCCAGGCCCAGGGCACTACGTCTGCCCATGCCGCCAGCAAGTCTGCCAATGCCCAGCCTGAAGCGTCTGTCGCGCAGCCGGCCGTCAATACACTGGCGGCGCTGCTCGACAAGCCGGGGGCGGATGCCGAACAGGGGGAGCCAGGCGAGAAGGCCTTCACGGGTCTTATCGACGATGGCCTGAAGGACCTGAAAAGCGCATCGAGCGATACCCGTGTCGACAACTTTGCCGAGCGCCTGAGCGGCCTGACCCAGGCCGCCACGGCCAAGACGGCGAATGCCGTGCCGGTCGCGGCCCCGCTCAATCAGCCGTTGGCGATGAACCAGGGTGGCTGGACCGAAGGCCTGGTCAACCGGGTCATGTACCTGTCCAGCCAGAATCTGAAGTCGGCGGACATCAAGCTTGAACCTGCAGAGCTCGGCCGCCTGGATATTCGCGTCAATCTGGCGCCGGAGCAGCAGGCCCAGGTGACGTTCGTCAGCGGTCACGCCGGGGTGCGTGAGGCGCTGGAAAACCAGGTGCACCGCCTCAAGGAAATGTTTGCCCAGCAGGGGTTGGGGCAGCCGGATGTCAACGTTGCCGATCAGTCCCGTGGCGGTCAGCAGCAGGGCGCCCAGGATACGCCGAAGCTCAGTGGCGTGGCCGCGCGGCGAAATGAAACAGCTGAATCCGCTGAAATCGCACCCGGTGCAATGCCGGTCGAACAGCAGTCGGTTGTGGGTTCCAGCGCCGTGGATTACTACGCCTGATCGCGGTGCGGTGGGAGCGGGCTTGCCCCGCGATAATCGTACGCCCGGCAAATCTGGCATAACACTTGCTCAACCCTCGCCATGTGACTGAAATCTCCGATGAATGACGGATTATTGGCATGGCGAAGAGCGACGTAGAAAAAGACCCCGCCGCTAAAGGCAAACTCAAGCTGATCCTGCTGCTGGTGCTGGCATTACTGCTGGCCATCGGTCTGTCGGTTGGCGCCACCTGGTTCATCCTGCACAAGTCCGAGGACAAACCTGCGGTCGATCCGGCCTTGGCCAACCTCAAGCCTGCAGCGATCTACGAGCCCCTGGCGCCGGCTTTCGTGGTCAACTTCAACCAGAACGGTCGCCAGCGCTACATGCAGGTGAGCATCACCATGCAGGGCCGTGATCAGGCTGCTCTGGATGCGCTCAAGGTGCATATGCCGGTGATTCGCAACAACCTGGTGATGCTGTTCTCGGGGCAGGGTTTTGACACGTTGTCGAGCCCGGTGGGCCAGGAAATGCTCCGCCAGAAAGCCACTGCCAGTGTTCAGGAAGTGGCGCAGAAGGAAGTCGGCAAACCGGTCGTCGACCAGTTGCTGTTCACTAATTTCGTATTGCAGTAGGAGCCCCAGATGGCCGTGCAGGACCTGCTGTCCCAGGATGAAATCGATGCCTTGTTGCATGGTGTCGACGATGGTCTGGTGCAAACTGAAAGCAATGCCGAGCCCGGCAGTATCAAAAGTTATGACCTGACCAGTCAGGATCGGATCGTCCGCGGGCGCATGCCGACCCTGGAAATGATCAACGAGCGCTTTGCCCGCTACACCCGCATCAGCATGTTCAACCTGCTGCGTCGCTCAGCCGACGTGGCGGTGGGCGGCGTGCAGGTGATGAAGTTTGGTGAGTACGTGCATTCGCTGTACGTCCCTACCAGCCTCAATCTGGTGAAGATCAAGCCACTGCGCGGTACCTCGCTGTTCATTCTTGATGCCAAGCTGGTGTTCAAGCTGGTGGACAACTTCTTTGGTGGCGACGGTCGTCACGCCAAGATCGAAGGGCGAGAGTTCACGCCGACCGAGCTGCGGGTGGTACGCATGGTGCTGGATCAGGCGTTCGTCGACCTCAAAGAAGCCTGGCAGGCGATCATGCCGGTCAACTTCGAGTACATCAACTCGGAGGTCAACCCGGCCATGGCCAACATCGTCGGGCCGAGCGAAGCGGTGGTGGTCTCGACTTTCCACATCGAACTCGATGGTGGTGGCGGCGACCTGCACGTGACCATGCCGTACTCGATGATCGAGCCGGTGCGCGAGATGCTCGATGCCGGTTTCCAGTCCGACCTGGACGACCAGGACGAACGCTGGATCAAGGCCCTGCGCGAAGACGTGCTGGATGTCAGTGTGCCGCTGAGCGCCACGGTTGCCCGCCGCCAGCTGAAACTGCGCGACATCCTGCACATGCAGCCGGGCGACGTTATTCCGGTGGAACTGCCGGAACAGTTGATCCTGCGGGCCAATGGCGTGCCGTCGTTCAAGGCCAAGCTGGGTTCGCACAAGGGCAACCTGGCCCTGCAGATTATCGATCCGATCGAGCGCCGCTGAGGCGCTTGCGGTTCCAACTCCGAATTGATTGCCCGTCGAGGACAAAATGGCTAACGAAAACGAGATCACCTCCCCGGAGGAACAGGCGCTGGCCGATGAGTGGGCTGCTGCCCTGGAGGAAACCGGCGACGCCGGTCAGTCCGACATCGATGCCTTGCTGGCAGCCGACAGTGGCGGCATGAGCGCATCCGACCGCCTGCCAATGGAAGAATTCGGCAGCTCGCCGCGCAGCAACGAGCAAGTGACCCTCGATGGTCCGAATCTGGATGTGATCCTGGACATTCCAGTGAGCATCTCCATGGAAGTCGGCAGCACCGAGATCAACATCCGCAACCTGCTGCAACTTAACCAGGGTTCGGTGATCGAGCTCGATCGCCTGGCCGGCGAGCCGCTCGATGTACTGGTCAATGGCACGCTGATCGCTCATGGCGAAGTGGTGGTGGTCAACGAAAAGTTCGGCATTCGCCTGACCGACGTGATCAGCCCAAGCGAACGTATCAAGAAGCTGCGCTAAGTGAACAGGCTCCTGCGCAACGGCCTGGCCCTGGCTTTGGGCTTGTACGTGGATGTCGCCCTGGCAGGCACCCAGCCGGCGGCAGCGGTCGTGGCGCCAGCGGCGGCCAGCGGCAGCGCGGCAGGGCAGTTGACCCAGCTGGTACTGGGGTTGTTGTTGGTGCTGGGGCTGATTTTTGTCCTGGCCTGGCTGCTGCGCCGGGTCCAGAATGCCGCGCCAGGTAGTGGCCAGGTCATCGAGATCCTCGGTACCCGTTCGCTGGGGCCGCGTGATCGGCTGTTGCTGATTCAGGTCGGCAAGGAGCAGATCCTCATCGGTCACTCTCCGGGCACCATCGAGGCCCTGCATGTCATGGCCGAGCCGCTCGAAGTGCCCGCCGGTGCCCGCCAGGCAACACCAGAATTTGCTCAGCGGCTCCTGGAGCTGATGGGCAAGGATCAGAAAGGACGATCGTGATGGGCGCATTGCGCATGATGTTGACGCTGCTGTTGGTGCTGGCAGCGCCGATGGCGTTGGCGGCCGATCCGCTGTCGGTCCCGGCAATCACTCTGTCCAGTGGGGCAGACGGGCAGCAGGAATACTCGGTCAGCCTGCAGATTTTGCTGATCATGACGGCGCTGAGCTTCATCCCGGCATTCGTCGTGCTGATGACCAGCTTTACCCGCATCATCATTGTCTTCTCGATTCTGCGCCAGGCCCTGGGTCTGCAGCAGACACCGTCTAACCAGATCCTCAATGGCATGGCCTTGTTCCTGACGCTGTTCATCATGGCGCCGGTGTTCGACCGGGTGAATCAGGATGCCCTGCAGCCCTACCTGGCCGAGAAGCTCAGTGCCCAGGATGCGATCAGCAAGGCGCAGGTGCCGCTCAAGGACTTCATGCTGGCGCAAACCCGGGAAAGTGACCTGGACCTGTTCATGCGCCTGTCCAAGCGCACCGACATCGCCAGCCCCGATCAGGCGCCGTTGACTATTCTGGTGCCGGCGTTCGTCACCTCGGAGCTCAAGACTGCGTTCCAGATCGGCTTCATGATCTTCATTCCTTTCCTGATCATCGACCTGGTGGTCGCCAGTGTGCTGATGGCCATGGGTATGATGATGCTCTCGCCGCTGATCATTTCGCTGCCCTTCAAGATCATGCTGTTTGTGCTGGTCGATGGCTGGGCGTTGATCATGGGCACCCTGGCCGGCAGTTTCGGCGGCGTCTGACGCCGTGAGGAGAAGTAGTCCATGACCCCAGAAGTGGCTGTCGACCTGTTTCGCGATGCGTTATGGCTGACCACCTTGATGGTTGCCATCCTGGTGGTGCCAAGCCTGCTGGTGGGCTTGGTAGTGGCCATGTTCCAGGCTGCCACGCAAATCAACGAACAGACCTTGAGCTTTCTGCCGCGCTTGTTGGTGATGCTGGTGACCCTGATTGTGGTCGGGCCCTGGCTGGTGCAGAAGTTCATGGAATACATCCTGTCGTTGTACGGCAGCATTCCACAGTTGATCGGCTGAGTCGGCGATGCTTGAGCTGACGGACGCGCAAATCGGCACTTGGGTGGCCAGTTTCATCCTGCCGTTGTTTCGTGTCATTGCAGTGCTGATGACCATGCCGATCTTCGGTACCAGCCTGTTGCCGGCGCGCATCCGTTTGTATCTTGCCGTTGCGATTACCGTGGTGATCGTGCCCGGCCTGCCGCCAATGCCCGAGGTCCATGCGCTGGACCTGAGTGCGCTGCTGCTGATCGCCGAGCAGATAATCATTGGTGCCTTGCTCGGTCTGTCCTTGCAGCTCTTTTTCCAGGCGTTCGTGATCGCCGGCCAGCTCGTTGCAACTCAGATGGGCATGGCTTTCGCCTCGATGGTCGACCCGGCCAATGGTGTTAGTACAGCGGTCATCAGCCAGTTTCTGACCATGCTGGTGACCTTGTTGTTTTTGAGCATGAACGGGCACCTGGTGGTGTTTGAGGTGCTGACCGAGAGTTTCACTACGCTGCCAGTAGGCAAGGGGCTGGTGGTCAATCACTTCTGGGAGTTGGCCGGGCGCATGAGCTGGGTGCTGGGGGCGGCCCTGTTGCTGGTCTTGCCTGCGGTCACCGCGTTGCTGGTGGTCAACGTGGCCTTTGGTGTGATGACACGGGCGGCTCCGCAATTGAATATCTTTGCCATTGGTTTTCCCTTGACCCTGGTGCTGGGGCTGGGAATATTCTGGGTCGGGCTGGCGGAGATTCTCCCTCATTACCAGGCATTGGCCTCCGAAGCCTTGCAATGGCTGCGTGAACTGGCACGGGCGCGCTGAACGATGGCAGAGAGTGAAAGCGGTCAGGACAAAACCGAAGACCCCACCGAGAAGCGCAAGAAGGACGCGCGCGAGAAGGGCGAAATCGCTCGTTCGAAGGAACTCAACACGGTAGTGGTGACGCTCGTGGGGGCGGGCGCATTGCTGGTGTTTGGCGGCGCGTTGGGTGAGATGCTCATGGACCTGATGCGAATCAACTTCAGTCTGTCGCGTGAAGTGATCGTTGATCAGCGCTCAATGGGAACCTTTCTCCTGGCGTCCGGCAAGATGGCCTTGCTGGCGGTGCAGCCGGTATTGATCGTGCTGATGCTGGCGGCAATCATCGGTCCGGTTTCCCTGGGTGGCATGCTGTTCTCCGGCAGCTCTCTGGCGCCCAAGTTCAGCCGCATGAACCCGTTGGCCGGGATCAAGCGGATGTTTTCGGTCAATGCTCTGTCGGAGCTGCTGAAGGCGCTGGCGAAATTCATTGTGATTTTGCTGGTTGCGCTCGTGGTGTTGTCGGCGGATCGCCAGGACTTGCTGGCGATTGCCAATGAGCCACTGGACAGGGCCATCCTGCACAGCTTTCAGGTCGTTGGCTGGAGTGCCTTGTGGATGGCGGTCGGTCTGTTGCTGATTGCTGCAGTGGATGTGCCGCTGCAGTTGTGGCAGGCGCACAAGAAGCTGTTGATGACCAAGCAGGAGGTGCGTGACGAGTACAAGGACTCCGAAGGCAAGCCCGAGGTCAAGCAGCGTATCCGTCAGTTGCAGCGTGAGGCTTCGCAGCGGCGGATGATGGCAGCGATACCCGAGGCGGATGTCATCATCACCAACCCGACCCACTATGCCGTGGCGCTCAAGTACGACCCGCAGAAGGGCTCGGCGCCGTTGCTGTTGGCCAAGGGCGCCGATTTCATCGCCCTGAAGATTCGCGAAATCGCCAACGAGCACAAGATCCAGGTGCTCGAATCGCCGGCGCTGGCGCGCTCGATCTACTACTCCACCGAGCTTGAAGAAGAAATTCCTGCCGGTTTGTACCTGGCGGTGGCCCAGGTGCTGGCCTATGTCTATCAGATCCGCCAGTACCGCGCCGGCAAGGGCAAGCCCCCGGAACCGCTCAAGGATCTGCCGATTCCGCCAGATTTGCGGCGCGACTCCTGAGGCAATCGCGGGGCAAGCCCGCTCCCACATGCCCCGCGATAAGGCTGACGCGAATCGCAAAGTTGGAAAGCTTCTTGCAAAGGCTGCGCTGCGCGCCCAAAACGCGTCAAAGTTTTGCTTGAGCTAACGAGGAATACCGGTGGATCGCTCTCAGTTAATCAACAGTGCCCGTAGCAACCTGGTCGGTCTAGGCCGGGGTAACCTGGGTGTGCCGCTGTTGTTGCTGGTGATGCTGGCAATGATGATGTTGCCGATCCCGCCGTTCCTGCTCGACGTGTTCTTCACCTTCAATATCGCCTTGTCGATCGTGGTCCTGCTGGTCTGCGTTTACGCCTTGCGCCCACTCGACTTCGCCGCGTTCCCGACCATCCTGCTGGTGGCGACGCTGCTGCGTCTGGCGCTCAACGTGGCCTCCACACGGGTGGTGATGCTCCATGGTCATGACGGCCACGAGGCCGCTGGTAAGGTGATCCAGGCCTTCGGTGAGGTGGTGATCGGCGGCAACTATGTGGTCGGTATCGTGGTGTTCGCGATCCTGATGATCATCAACTTCGTGGTGGTGACCAAGGGTGCCGGGCGAATTTCCGAGGTGAGCGCACGCTTCACACTCGACGCCATGCCTGGCAAGCAGATGGCCATCGACGCCGATCTCAACGCCGGGCTGATCGACCAGGCCCAGGCCAAGGCGCGCCGCGCCGAGGTGGCCGGCGAGGCTGAGTTCTACGGCTCGATGGACGGTGCCAGCAAATTCGTTCGCGGCGACGCCATCGCCGGCCTGTTGATCCTGTTCATCAACCTGATCGGCGGCATGGCGGTCGGTATCTTCCAGCACAACATGACCTTTGCCGATGCAGGCAAGGTGTACGCCCTGTTGACCATTGGTGACGGTTTGGTGGCGCAACTGCCATCGCTGTTGCTGTCCACCGCCGCGGCGATCATGGTGACCCGTGCCTCGGGCTCCGAGGACATGGGCAATCAGATCAACCGGCAGATGTTCGACTCGCCCAGGGCTCTGGCGGTGTCCGCTGCCATTATGATCGTCATGGGCCTGGTGCCGGGCATGCCGCACGTTGCCTTCTTGAGCCTTGGTCTGCTGGCCGCGGGCGGTGCCTATCTGGTCTGGCGCAAGCAGAACCAGGTCAAGCTCAAGGCCCTGGCAGAAGTCCAGCGCCAGCAAGATTTGCTGCCATCGCCGCAACGGGCCATGGAAACCAAGGAGCTGGGCTGGGATGACGTCACCCCGATCGACATGATCGGCCTGGAAGTCGGCTATCGCCTGATTCCGCTGGTGGACCGCAACCAGGGTGGGCAGTTGCTTGCGCGGATCAAGGGTGTGCGCAAGAAGCTGTCCCAGGACCTGGGCTTTCTCATGCCCACGGTTCATATCCGCGACAACCTTGATTTGGCGCCGAGCGCCTATCGCCTGACGCTGATGGGGGTGATCCTGGCCGAAGCCGAGATTTATCCTGATCGTGAGCTGGCGATCAATCCAGGGCAGGTCTTCGGTACCCTCAACGGCATTGCCGCCCGTGACCCGGCCTTTGGTCTTGAGGCGGTGTGGGTCGACGTCAACCAGCGCAGCCAGGCGCAGTCGCTGGGCTACACAGTGGTCGATGCCAGTACTGTGGTCGCCACGCACCTCAATCAGATCCTGCACAAACATTGTCACGAGCTGATCGGCCACGAAGAAGTGCAGCAATTGTTGCAAGTGCTGGCCAAAGCCTCGCCCAAGCTTGCCGAAGAGCTGGTGCCGGGTGTCATTTCGTTGTCGGGGCTGCTCAAAGTCTTGCAGGCGCTGCTCTCTGAACAAGTTCCAGTGCGCGACATTCGCAGTATTGCCGAAGCCATCGCCAACAACCCGGCCAAGAGTCAAGATACCGCCGCGCTGGTGGCGGTGGTGCGCGTCGGATTGTGTCGCGCAATCGTGCAAAGCATTGTCGGCGTTGAGTCCGAGCTGCCTGTCATCACCCTTGAGCCAAGATTGGAACAGATTTTGCTCAATAGTTTGCAAAGGGCTGGGCAAGGCCAGGAAGACGGTGTTCTTCTTGAGCCGAGCATGGCCGAAAAGCTTCAGCGTTCGTTGATCGAAGCCGCCCAGCGTCAGGAGATGCAAGGGCAGCCGGCGATCCTCCTGGTCGCAGGACCGGTACGAGCCATGCTGTCGCGCTTCGGTCGCCTGGCTGTACCGAATTTGCATGTTTTGGCGTATCAGGAAATACCTGACAACAAGCAAGTTACCATCGTCGCCACAGTGGGCCCGAACGGCTGAGGTAGTGGGTTATGCAAGTTAAGCGTTTTTTCGCCGCCGATATGCGTCAGGCCATGAAGCTGGTTCGAGATGAGCTGGGGGCCGACGCCGCCATCATCGGCAACCGCCGGATTGCTGGCGGTGTCGAGCTGACGGCTGCGCTGGACTACAAGCTGTCCGCCCTGGCGCCTCGGGTGCCGAACATCGAGCTCGAAGACGAGTTGCGCAAGACCCAGTCGCGCATCGTTACCGCCCAGGCGGAGCTGAGCACCCGCAGCGAGAGCGAGGACGCCAACCGTCAGCTGTTCGCCGGGCTGCCGCTGACCGCTTCCGAGCCGCTGGTAGATCCTGAAGTTGAAGCACCGCTGGCGCCGGCTGCACCTGTCGCTGCGCCGATTGATCAGCGCCTGTTCGACTCGATGCGTTCGGAGCTGTCGGGCTTGCGTGAACTGCTGGAAGTGCAGCTCGGCTCGCTGGCCTGGAGCCAGTTGCAAGGCAACAAACCGCAGCAAGCCAACCTGTGGCGGCGCCTGCAGCGTATAGGCCTGTCCGGGCCGATTGCCCGTGAGTTGCTCGACCTGACGACCGGCATCGAAGAGCCTCGGCAAGCCTGGCGCATGCTGCTGGCCCATCTGGCGCGGATGATTCAGGTGCCGGAAATCGAACCGATTGAAGAGGGCGGTGTCATTGCCATGGTCGGTCCGGCCGGCATGGGCAAGACCACTACCCTGGCCAAACTGGCTGCGCGCTACGTGCTCAAGTACGGTGCACACAACCTGGCCCTGGTGAGCATGGACAGTTTCCGGATTGGTGCCCAGGAGCAACTCAAGACCCTGGGGCGGATCCTCAATGTCTCGGTCACGCATGTCGATCCGGGCCAGTCGCTGGCCCAGGCGCTCGACCCGCTGCTGCGCAAGCGTGTGGTGCTGATCGACACCGCTGGCCTGCAAGCCAGCGACCCGGCCCTGCGTATGCAGCTCGAAACCCTTGCCGGGCGCGGGATTCAGGCCAAGAATTATCTGGTGCTGGCAACCACCAGCCAGAAGCAGGTGCTGACCGCCGCCTACCACAGCTACAAGCGCTGTGGCCTGGCCGGTTGCATCCTGACCAAGCTAGATGAAACCGCCAGCCTCGGCGAAGTATTGAGCCTGGCAATCAGTCACGAACTGCCTGTGGCCTATCTTACCGATGGCCCGCGCATTCCTGACGACCTGCACCTGCCGCGCCGGCACCAGTTGGTCAGCCGCGCAGTGAGTGTGCAGATGCAGGACGAGCCCAGCGAAGAGGCCATGGCCGACATGTTCGCTGATCTCTACCACAGCCCTGGCAAACGCGTGGGCTGAGGTGAATATGAATACGTTGCAAAGTACCTACATCAATGGTCTGCCAGGCATTTTTCAGGTGTTGAAAGCGCAGCCCAGTCATGTGGCCTCGGTCTAAGTAAGACAAGGTAAAGAACAAACATGGGTAGCATGCATCCCGTACAGGTGATCGCCGTGACCGGTGGCAAAGGTGGCGTCGGCAAGACTAACGTGTCAGTGAACCTGTCGCTGGCGCTGGCTGAGCTTGGCCGTCGGGTCATGCTGCTGGACGCCGACCTGGGCCTGGCCAACGTCGACGTGCTGCTGGGCCTGACGCCCAAACGTACCCTGGCCGACGTCATCGAAGGCCGCTGCGAGCTGCGCGAAGTGCTGCTGCAAGGCCCTGGTGGCGTACGCATCGTGCCGGCGGCTTCGGGTACGCAAAGCATGGTGCACCTGGCGCCGGCGCAGCATGCCGGACTGATCCAGGCCTTCAGCGAGATCGGCGACAACCTCGATGTGCTGGTGATCGACACCGCTGCGGGTATCGGTGACTCGGTAGTCAGCTTTGTTCGCGCCGCCCAGGAGGTGTTGCTGGTGGTCTGCGACGAGCCCACCTCGATCACCGATGCCTATGCCCTGATCAAGCTGCTCAATCGCGATTACGGCATGAACCGCTTCCGCGTCCTGGCAAACATGGCTCAGAGCCCTCAAGAGGGGCGCAACCTGTTCGCCAAGTTGACCAAGGTCACTGATCGCTTTCTGGATGTCGCTCTACAATACGTCGGCGCGGTGCCTTACGACGAATGCGTGCGCAAGGCGGTGCAGAAGCAGCGAGCAGTCTATGAAGCCTTCCCGCGTTCCAAGTGCGCGCTGGCATTCAAGGCCATTGCCCAGAAAGTCGACACCTGGCCGCTGCCTGCCAACCCACGGGGTCACCTGGAGTTCTTCGTCGAACGCCTGGTGCAACCGACGAGTGCAGGTCCGGTGCTATGAACGCCAGCGGTTATCGGATGTACAGCAAGGCTTCGCGTGACGCCCAGTACGAGTTGATCGAGCGTTACGCGCCGTTGGTCAAGCGCATCGCCTACCACTTGCTGGCGCGTCTGCCGGCCAGTGTTCAGGTCGAGGATCTGATCCAGGCCGGGATGATCGGCTTGCTCGAAGTCGCCAACAAGTACGATGCGAGCAAGGGTGCCAGTTTCGAGACCTATGCCGGTATCCGTATTCGTGGGGCCATGCTCGATGAAGTGCGCAAGGGCGATTGGGCACCGCGTTCGGTACACCGCAATACCCGCATGGTCAGTGACGCGATTCGTGCAATTGAAGCAAAAACCGGTCGTGACGCTAAAGATCACGAAGTTGCTGCCGAACTTCAATTGAGTCTCGACGATTATTACGGGATTTTGAATGACACCCTGGGCAGCCGCCTGTTCAGTTTCGACGACCTGCTGCAGGACGGCGAACATGAAGGTCTGCACGAGGGAGGTGCCAGTGCCCAGCTCGAGCCTTCGCGCGACCTGGAAGACGAGCGTTTTCAGGCAGCCTTGGCCGATGCCATTGCCAACCTGCCCGAACGTGAGCGTCTGGTGCTGGCGCTGTACTACGACGAAGAGCTCAACCTCAAGGAGATCGGTGAGGTCCTGGGGGTGAGCGAATCGCGCGTCAGCCAGTTGCACAGCCAGTGCGCGGCACGTTTGCGTGGTCGCCTGGGGGAATGGCGAGCGCGTTGAACACCGGTTCAATGCAGTCGTGAAATGCAGTACCGAATTGATTGAATGCGCGTTCCGCGCTGAACGCGTTAAAGACTGCTTGGAGGTCTAATTGAACAAAGACATGAAAATCCTCATCGTGGACGACTTCTCGACGATGCGGCGGATCATCAAGAACCTGTTGCGTGATCTGGGCTTTACCAACACCCAGGAAGCCGACGACGGCAACACTGCGCTGCCGATGCTCGAAAGCGGCCACTTCGATTTTCTGGTGACCGACTGGAACATGCCTGGCATGTCCGGCATCGACCTGCTGCGCAAGGTACGGGCTGATGAGCGCCTGAAACACCTGCCGGTGCTGATGGTGACCGCCGAAGCCAAGCGCGAGCAGATCATCGAAGCCGCCCAGGCCGGAGTCAACGGCTATGTGGTCAAGCCGTTCACTGCCCAGGTGCTGAAAGAAAAAATCGAAAAAATCTTCGAGCGCGTCAATAGCTGAGGTACGCCACGGGGGCGCTATGGAGCAAACACAATCATCCTTGGGCGAGTTCGAGTCGACACTCAAGAAGCACGCCAAGGAACTGGTCGACAGCCTTGAGAAAGGCAAGTTCGGCGACGCGGTGCAACTGATCCATCAGCTGAACCAGACCCGTGACCTAGGCCTGTACCAGGAAGTCGGCAAACTTACCCGCGAGTTGCACAGTGCGATCGTCAGCTTCCAGATCGACCCGCACATGCCGCAGGCCGAGGAAGTGTCGCAGATTACCGACGCGACCGAACGCCTGTCCTATGTGGTCAAGCTGACCGAGGGCGCGGCCAATCGCACCATGGACCTGGTCGAAGCCAGTACACCGGTTCTCAACGCGTTGAGCGACGAAGCCAGGGAACTGAGCGTCGACTGGCAGCGTTTCATGCGCCGCGAAGTGGCGGCGCCGGAGTTCCGTGAGTTGGCCAAGCGTGTCGACAGTTTCCTGACGCGCAGCGAGGAAGGCAACCGCAAGGTCGCCGGGCACCTCAATGACATTCTTCTGGCCCAGGACTACCAAGACCTGACCGGCCAGGTGATCAAGCGCGTCACGACGCTGGTCACCGAAGTAGAAAGCAATCTGCTCAAGCTCGTGCTGATGGCAAGCCAGGTCGACCGTTTTGCCGGTATCGAACATGACCACCAGCAGCTGCGCGCTGAAAAAGATCAAGAAAAACATCCGACTCGGGGTGAAGGTCCGCAGATTCATGCCGATAAGCGTGAAGACGTTGTGTCCGGTCAGGACGATGTCGACGATCTGCTGTCCAGTCTGGGTTTTTAGGGAGCACGTTTAATGAGCTTCGGCGCCGATGAAGAAATCCTTCAGGATTTCCTGGTAGAAGCCGGCGAAATTCTTGAGCAACTGTCCGAGCAACTGGTCGAGCTGGAAAGCCGTCCGGATGATGCCGATTTGCTCAATGCGATCTTTCGCGGTTTTCACACTGTAAAAGGGGGCGCCGGCTTCCTCCAGCTCAACGAGCTGGTGGAGTGCTGCCATATCGCCGAAAACGTCTTCGACATCCTGCGCAAGGGTGCCCGGCGCGTTGATGCCGAACTGATGGACGTGGTCCTGGAAGCACTGGACACGGTCAACAGCATGTTCGGCCAGGTGCGCGAGCGTTCTGATATCACTGCGGCCACTCCTGAGCTGCTGGCGGCGCTGTCGCGCCTGGCAGAGCCTGCCGGAGAAGACGAAGCGCCTGCGCCTGAGCCTGAAGTGCTCGAAGCGCCTGCGGTCGAGGCCGAAGCCGACATCACCGACACCGAGTTCGAGCAGTTGCTCGACTCGCTCAGTGCCGTCAAGGCTGAGGCCGAAGCCCAAGTGGCCGAGCCTGCTGGCGATGAAATCACCGATGCCGAGTTCGAGTCGCTGCTTGACCAGTTGCACGGCAAGGGTCAGTTTGCCGCCGATAACCTTGGCGCCAGCGCCGAGGCCCCGGTTGCGGGAGCTGCAGCGGGCGACGCCAGCGGCGATATCACCGACGACGAATTCGAGGCGCTGCTCGATCAGTTGCACGGCAAGGGTACCTTTGCCGTCGATGCACTGCCGGGCGCCGCTGCTACCGGGGAAGACGCCGCGCCTGCTGCGCAGGGCGATCATATTTCCGAGCACGAGTTCGAAGCGCTGCTCGACGAGTTGCATGGCAAGGGCAAGTTTGCTGCTGACGCCGTCGCCACTGCTGCGCCTGCTGCTGCAGCGGTCAAGGCCAAGCCTGCGCCTGCGCCGGCACCTGTGGCCAAAGCTGCAGCGCCTGCTGCTGCCGCGCCGGCAGTGGCCGCCAAGCCCGCCGCGCCAGCCCCGGCGCGTCAACCTGCGGCGGCGGCAGAAAAGCACCCGGCCAGCGAAACCGAAACCACCGTACGGGTCGATACCGCGCGGCTCGATGAGATCATGAACATGGTCGGCGAGCTGGTGCTGGTGCGTAACCGTCTGGTGCGCCTGGGCCTGAACAGCGGCGATGAGGCCATGTCCAAGGCCGTGTCGAACCTCGACGTGGTCACTGCCGACCTGCAGACCGCGGTCATGAAGACCCGCATGCAGCCGATCAAGAAGGTTTTCGGGCGCTTCCCGCGTCTGGTTCGCGACCTTGCCCGGCAACTGAAGAAAGAGATCAACCTGGAGCTGGTCGGGGAAGAAACCGACCTCGACAAGAACCTCGTCGAGGCTCTGGCCGACCCGCTGGTGCACTTGGTGCGCAACGCCGTCGACCATGGCGTCGAAACCCCGGAAGAGCGTGAAGCTTCGGGCAAGTCCCGCGGCGGCAAGGTAGTGCTCTCGGCCGAACAGGAAGGCGACCACATCCTGCTGTCGATTTCCGATGACGGCAAGGGCATGGATGCTGACGTGCTGCGCGCCATCGCGGTCAAGCGCGGGGTGATGGACAAGGACGCTGCCGACCGCCTGAGCGAGACCGAGTGCTACAACCTGATCTTCGCCCCGGGTTTCTCGACCAAGACCGAGATCTCCGACGTGTCCGGGCGTGGCGTGGGCATGGACGTGGTGAAAACCAAGATTTCCCAGCTCAACGGCTCGATCAATATCTACTCGACCAAGGGCCTGGGCTCGAAGATCGTCATCAAGGTGCCATTGACCCTGGCGATCATGCCGACGCTGATGGTCATGCTCGGTAACCAGGCGTTCGCCTTCCCGCTGGTCAACGTCAACGAGATCTTCCACCTCGACTTGTCGCGCACCAACGTGGTCGACGGCCAGGAAGTGGTGATCGTGCGTGATAAAGCCTTGCCGCTTTTCTACCTCAAGCGCTGGCTGGTCAGTTCTGCCGCTCATGAAGAGCAGCGCGAGGGCCACGTGGTGATCCTTTCGGTGGGTACCCAGCGTATCGGCTTCGTCGTCGATCAACTGGTGGGCCAGGAAGAAGTGGTCATCAAGCCGCTGGGCAAGATGCTCCAGGGCACCCCGGGCATGTCGGGCGCCACCATTACCGGTGACGGGCGCATTGCGCTGATTCTCGACGTACCGAGCATGCTCAAGCGTTACGCCGCCCGGCGTATTTGATTCTGGTGGCGCGGCGTACAAGCCGCGCCCCCTAATGGAGTGTTTATGGCAGTCAAGGTCCTGGTGGTGGATGATTCCGGTTTCTTCCGCCGCCGCGTCTCGGAAATTCTTTCAGCGGACCCGACTATCCAGGTCGTGGGTACCGCGACCAACGGCAAGGAAGCGATCGACCAGGCACTGTCGCTCAAGCCCGATGTCATCACCATGGACTACGAAATGCCCATGATGGATGGTATCACCGCTGTGCGTCACATCATGCAGCGTTGCCCGACCCCGGTGTTGATGTTCTCGTCGCTGACCCACGAAGGCGCCCGGGTTACCCTCGACGCCCTGGATGCCGGTGCGGTGGACTACCTGCCGAAGAACTTCGAAGACATCTCGCGCAACCCTGAGAAGGTCAAGCAACTGCTGTGTGAAAAGGTCCATACCATTTCGCGCAGCAACCGACGCTTCAGCGCTTACTCAAGCCCGGCGCCAGCCCCGACCCCGCAACCGAGCGCTCAGCCAGTCGCCAGCAGCCTGGGCAACACGCCTGCGCCACGGGCCGCGGCGCCTGCGCGCGCAACGGCAACGCCTGCGTCCAGCACGTCGCCTGCACCCAAGCGCAAGCCGTACAAGCTGGTGGCCATTGGCACCTCTACCGGCGGCCCGGTTGCCCTGCAGCGGGTCCTGACCCAGTTGCCGGCCAATTTCCCGGCGCCGATCGTGCTGATCCAGCACATGCCAGCGGCGTTCACCAAGGCCTTTGCCGAACGCCTCGACAAGCTGTGCAAGATCAGCGTCAAGGAAGCCGAGGATGGCGACATGCTGCGCCCTGGTCTTGCCTTGCTGGCCCCGGGTGGCAAGCAGATGATGGTCGACGGCCGTGGCACGGTGAAAATCCTCCCGGGGGACGAGCGCCTGAACTACAAGCCGTGCGTGGACATCACTTTCGGTTCTGCGGCCAAGTCCTATGGTGACAAGGTGCTCTCGGTGGTACTGACCGGCATGGGTGCTGATGGTCGTGAAGGTGCGCGCCTGCTCAAGCAGGGCGGCAGCACGGTGTGGGCCCAGGATGAGGCCAGCTGTGTGATCTACGGCATGCCCATGGCCATCGTCAAAGCCAACCTGGCAGACGCCGTCTATGGCCTGGACGAGATTGGCAAGCACCTGGTCGAGGCCTGCGTCTGATGGATGTTCTGAGCCTTATCGGGATCATCCTGGCCTTTGTTGCCATCGTCGGTGGCAACTACCTCGAAGGCGGGCACCTGTCGGCGCTGCTCAACGGCCCGGCAGCGTTGATCGTGCTGGGCGGCACCCTGGCGGCGGCCTTGCTGCAGTCGCCGATGAGCGCTTTCAAGCGCGCGCTGCAGATCGTGCGCTGGATTATCTTCCCGCCACGGATCGACCTGGCCGGTGGTATCGACCGGGTGGTGAACTGGTCGCTGACCGCGCGCAAGGAAGGCCTGCTGGGCCTGGAAGGCGTAGCCGATGCCGAGCCGGACCCGTACGCGCGCAAAGGTTTGCAGTTGCTGGTCGACGGTGCCGAGCCCGAGGCGATCCGCAGCATCCTGGAAGTGGATTTCTACACCCAGGAAAGTCGCGATGTGCAGGCTGCCAAGGTGTTCGAGAGCATGGGCGGCTACGCGCCGACCATCGGTATCATCGGGGCGGTGATGGGCCTGATTCATGTCATGGGCAATCTGGCCGATCCGTCGCAGTTGGGTAACGGCATTGCCGTGGCCTTCGTCGCCACCATCTATGGCGTGGCCAGTGCCAACCTGATCCTGCTGCCGATCGCCAACAAGCTCAAGGCTCTGGCCTTGCGCCAGTCGCGCTACCGGGAAATGCTCCTGGAAGGGTTGCTGTCGATCGCCGAAGGCGAGAACCCGCGCTCGATCGAGCTGAAGCTTCAGGGCTTCATGGAGTAACACATGGCGCGTCGTCGACAACCTGAAGAACATGAAAACCACGAACGCTGGCTGGTTTCCTACGCCGACTTCATTACCTTGCTGTTCGCCTTTTTCGTGGTCATGTATTCGATTTCCTCGATCAACGAGGGCAAGTACAAGGTCATTTCCCAGGCCCTGATCGGCGTGTTCAACGACCCTGAGCGCAGCCTGAAGCCGATCCCCATCGGCGACGAGCGCCCGCTCAGCGTCAAGCCGGCCGAGCCGTTGATCAAGGACAGTGAGCAGGTGGACGCAGGCCTGGCGCAAACCACCAGCGACCCGTTGAAGACCATTACCGATGATGTGCGCGATGCCTTCGGCGACCTGATCAAGTCCGACCAGATGACTGTGCGCGGCAACGAGCTATGGGTCGAGATCGAGCTCAATTCCTCGCTACTGTTCGGCAGTGGCGATGCCATGCCCAGCGATGTCGCATTCAACATCATCGAAAAGGTGGCGAAGATCCTCAAGCCATTCGCCAACCCGGTGCACGTTGAAGGCTTTACTGATGATCTGCCAATTCGCACCGCGCAGTACCCGACCAACTGGGAACTCTCTTCGGCGCGAGCGGCAAGCATCGTCCGCCTGCTGGCCATGGAAGGGGTGAACCCGGCGCGCATGGCGTCGGTTGGCTACGGTGAGTTCCAGCCCATTGCCGGCAATGACACGGCCGAGGGTCGCGCACGCAACCGACGGGTGGTGCTGGTGATTTCGCGCAACCTCGAAGTACGCCGCAGCCTGACCGGTACCGGCAGCGCCAACGCCTCGCCAGACGCGGCGATGAAGCGGGCTGGCACACAAACTGCACCGGCTGCGGTAGCACCGACGGTGGGCGACA
This sequence comes from Pseudomonas tructae, assembly GCF_004214895.1. Taxonomy (NCBI): domain Bacteria; kingdom Pseudomonadati; phylum Pseudomonadota; class Gammaproteobacteria; order Pseudomonadales; family Pseudomonadaceae; genus Pseudomonas; species Pseudomonas tructae. The sequence continues at coordinate 2,018,196 of NZ_CP035952.1, forward strand.
ATCGCGTCAAATCCCCGTCACCGACCCTTTAACCTATCCCGGCTGGGCAGGCTGCCGTACCGGGAGGAAGCAACGCAATGAGAGTCTGGGCAGTAGCCAATCAAAAAGGTGGAGTCGGCAAGACCACCACGTCCATCGCCCTGGCCGGCCTGCTGGCCGAGGCGGGCAAGCGCGTGGTGGTCGTCGACCTCGATCCGCACGGGTCGATGACCAGCTATTTCGGGCACAACCCCGATGCGCTGGAGCACAGCTGCTACGACCTGTTCCTGCACAAGGGCACGGTACCTGAAGGCTTGCCCGGGCAATTGCTGCAGCCGACCAGTGACGAGAATATCTCGCTGTTGCCGTCGAGTACCGCGCTGGCAGTGCTCGAGCGCCAGTCGCCGGGCCAGAGTGGCCTGGGCCTGGTGATCGCCAAGTCTCTGGCGCAGCTGTGGCAGGATTTCGACTACGCCATTATCGATAGCCCGCCATTGCTCGGCGTGCTGATGGTCAATGCCCTGGCGGCCAGCCAGCAACTGGTGATCCCGGTGCAGACCGAGTACCTGGCGGTCAAAGGCCTGGAACGCATGGTCAGCACCCTGGCGATGGTCAACCGTTCGCGCAAGCACTCCCTGCCTTATCATATCGTGCCGACTTTGTTCGACCGCCGCACCCAGGCATCGATGGGCACCTTGAGGGTGCTGCGCGACGCCTATCCTGAACATATCTGGCAAGGCTACATTCCGGTCGACACGCGCCTGCGCGATGCCAGCCGGGCCGGGCTGACGCCGTCTCAGTTCGATGGCAAAAGCCGCGGCGTGGTGGCCTATCGGGCCTTGCTCAAGCACCTGCTGACGCAGAACCTCGCCTTGCAGGTGGCCTGATGAATCGCCCTCAACAGTTGGCCAGCCGGCCACAACTGGCCCTGCAGAGCTACCTCGATGGCTTGCTCCAGGAGGCGACTGAAGAACCCGAGGAAGTGCTCGACGCAGCGTCGACGGTATCGGTCGAGCCCGACGAGTTCCAGGCGGCGGTGCGTGAAGAACAGGCGCGTGATGCCCAGGTTGCCGCTCAGGCGGTGGTCAAGGCTGAACCGCTACCCTTTGCCGAGCCGGTACGACCGGTGCTGGCGCTGACCTTGCCGCCGGTGGTCGAGCCTGTAATCCAGGCCCCGGAGCCTGTGATCGAGCCTGTGCACAGCGCGCCTGTCGAGCCATTGGTGCAAGTGCACCTGCCGCCGGCACCCAACCAGCCGGTGCCACCGGCCACCGTCGACGGTCGCCCGGCCTGGGCTGGCGAGCCCTTCGAATGCCTGCTGTTTGACGTCGCCGGGCTGACCCTGGCCGTGCCGTTGGTATGCCTGGGTTCTATCTACCCGTTGGCGGGGCATGAGCTAACGCCACTGTTCGGCCAGCCGGACTGGTTTCTGGGCATCCTGCCGAGCCAGGGCGGCAACCTCAAGGTGCTGGACACTGCCCGCTGGGTGATGCCCGACCGTTACCGGGACGATTTCCGCCAGGGATTGCAGTACGTGATTTCGGTCCAGGGCTACGAATGGGGGCTGGCGGTGCATCAGGTCAGCCGCTCGCTGCGCCTGGACCCCAACGAGATCAAGTGGCGCAGTCAGCGTGGCCAGCGGCCATGGCTGGCCGGCACCGTTATCGAACACATGTGCGCATTGCTCGATGTCGCCGAACTGGCCGAGTTGATCGCCAGCGGTGCGGTCAAGCAACTGCACGACACTCATAAATAATCGGCCGCATCTGCCGCGACCGCACTGAGCACACCGCCGATGGCGGATTTTGAGGGATAGGGGAATGAAAAAATCGTCTGCACAAGGTTCCGAAGATCCGATCCTGCAGTGGGTGACCTTCAAGCTGGACAACGAGTCCTACGGCATCAACGTAATGCAGGTGCAGGAAGTCCTGCGCTACACCGAGATCGCGCCGGTTCCGGGGGCCCCCAGCTACGTGCTGGGCATCATCAACCTGCGCGGTAACGTGGTCACCGTGATCGACACCCGCCAGCGCTTCGGCCTGCTGTCGAGCGAGATCACCGACAACACCCGTATCGTCATCATCGAGGCCGACAAGCAAGTGGTCGGCATCCTGGTCGACAGCGTTGCTGAAGTGGTTTACCTGCGCCAGTCGGAAATCGAGACCGCGCCGAATGTCGGCAACGAGGAATCGGCCAAGTTCATCCAAGGCGTGTGCAACAAGAACAACGAACTGCTGATCCTGGTCGAGCTGGACAAGATGATGACCGAGGAAGAGTGGTCCGAGCTGGAGAACATCTGAGTTGATCCTTGAGGTTGCAGTCATATTTCTGGCGCTGCTGTGGGCGGTCAGCCTGTGGTTTTTTCTGAACTACAGCAAGCGCCAGCGAGAGCTGGCCGCGCAACAGGCCCAGGGCGATGCCGTGCGTGACCAGCGCATCAAGGATTTGGGCAAGCGCCTGGACGACTACCAGAACGGCAGTGTGCGCATGGGCGAAGCCCTGCACGAGCTGCGTGCGGTGGTCGCGCCCTTGCCGGACAAACTCCTGCAGTTGGAGCAGCGTGACCCCAACAGCCTGTCGTTCGCACAAGCGGCGCGGCTGGTGGGCATGGGTGCCAGTGTCGATGAGCTGACTCAGTCCTGTGGTTTGACCCAGGCCGAGGCGGAGTTGATGAGCAAGTTGCACCGTAGCTGACATCGATCGCGGGGCAAGCCCGCTCCTACAGGCGTTGTAGGAGCGGGCTTGCCCCGCGATGCTTTTCAGGCCCCGGGCAATCTCAGGTCGCTGGGCGTGATATCGCGTTCCTGCGGCCCCTTATCGTCAAACCCGACCGGTACCTTGCCCTTGAGCTGCCAGGCAAAGGCAATGATTTCGGCGATGGTCAGGTACAGGGCCTCGGGAATCTGGTCGCCCAACTCCATGCGCGCCAGCAGGCGCACCAGTTCGGCGTTCTCGTAGATCGGTACTTCGTGCTCGCGGGCGATCTTCAGGATGGCCTCGGCCAGCTCGTCATCGCCCTTGGCACTTAAGGTCGGTGCCTGCTGACCATCATAGGTCAGGGCAATGGCCTGGCGCGGATGCTTGTCGATCATGGGTTTTCATCCACCCTGTGGGAGCGGGCTTGCCCCGCGATGAGGCCAGTACAGTCAATACAGCAGGTGTTGTCTGAATAGCGACCGCTGCGCGCTCGATCGCGGGGCAAGGCCCGCTCCCACCGGTTACAGACCGTTCTCTGTTGACTGATCATGCTTGTTCATCCACCCAGCGCTGTTCCAGGTGCGTACGCGGTCCCTGAGGCGGTGTGCCGTGATGGCAGTGCAATTCAGTGACATTCAGGCCGCGTGCGATCAGACGCTCGCGCAGGTGACCCAGCTGGCTTTCGATGAGTTGCGCGGTGCTGGGTAGCTCGGCCCACAGCTGGCTCGACAGGCTGCCCTGGCTGATCTGCGCCTGCACCTGCAAAGGCCCCAACGGATGCAGGTCGAAGGCCAGTTCGATGCGCCAGAGCATTTCCAGCGGATCGCGACGTTCGCGCTCCGGGTCGCTTTGCTGCTCCGGGGTTTCCTCGCGCTGCAGCTTCATCTGCAGCGGCATGAAATCCTGGCCGGTGCGCAAAGGAATCTCCAGTTGCCAGGTGGTCTGCAGGTTACCGTCGGCGCTGGTGCCGGTCTTTTCCAGGCTCGCTAACTGATGGCTTTGCAGGCGCGAAATGGCCGCAGCGGCCAGGCGCAACAAATGCTCCAGGTCGCCTTCGCCGTCCTGGCTCTGCAATAGCCGCGAGGGCAGGGGAAAGCCGCCGGGCTGGGGCCGCGGGCTGACCTGGCCGAGCATACCCAGGGCATTGCGGACCATGCCGGGCATGACCTGAGCCAGGGTGCTGGCGGCCGCCGCCGGGTTGAAGGTGCTGTTGGCAGGCAACCCCGGCAGCAGTTGTGCCACCAGGCGCACCACCTGGGCCTTGAGGTCGGGGGCCAGTGCCGCAGGCAGACCGGCCAGCAATTTGGCCTCAAGAAACACGCCGCTATTGTTCAGGGCCTGGGCCAGGCCCTTGGGGTCGCTGAGCTGGCGCACATCCGGCAGGCTGGTCAACAGCTTGTCTACCGTGGCGCGCAGCTCGGCGGGCTGATTGCTGTCGCTGCGCACCTGTTGCAAGGCACTGAGCAAGCCCTGCAGGGATGCCTGGCGACTCTGCTGGGTGCTCAACTGCTGGCTGATCGCCAACTGCTCCTGGCGCCCGCTCAGTGGCACAAAGCGTAAAGATTGATCACCCTGTACCCGCGCGCTGAGCAGGCTGCCCACCGTAAGCGGGCGCGGGCTGTCGATGGCCAGGGTGGTGCCGGCCTGGGGGCCGCCAAGCAGTGTCACCAGCGAGCGGAACTGGGCCAGTTGGCCGGCCGTTTGCGGCAGCGCCTGGCTGGTGACGACCTTGCCCTGCAGCAAGGTGCCCACTGGCAGTTGGCGAGTGTCGATACGGGTCAGGGTAGCCACGCTGCTGGCGATGGCCTGCTGCACGGTGATGGTCAGGTTGGCGCTGCTGCTCTGGCTCACCGCCAGCTGGCTGCCTTGGGCCAGGGGCAGGGGGCTGCTGGCCTGGACGTTGGTCTGTTTGCCATTGTCCTGGGTCAACTTGAGCAGCATCTGGAAATCCTGGCCGACCTGACGCAGGGCCATGACCTCGGCCTTGGCGGTTTCACCCGGGGCCAGCAACGCCTGTTGCGGTTGCAGCAGGCGCAGCAGTTCGCCGGTCATCGCCGAGCGCAATTGCGGGTTGGCCGGGATCTGTGGGCCGAGGTTGTTGATTTCGCCTGTCATCCGCTCGCAACCTGTTGAAATAGCCCTCTTTGCAGTAGGACATCACATGTATAATGCCGCCCGATCTTTGGCGATCAGCGCGGCCGGGCCACATCGTCGTTGCCAGTATAACGGCAAGGCCGGGACCGACTTGAGACAGGCATCCCAAGCATAAGGCGAAACCGTGACCCCTCATCTCCAAGCCGTGGGCCTGGCCTGCGAGCGCGACTGGCGAATGCTCTTCGAAAACCTCGAGTTGCACCTGGGTGCAGGCGACATGCTGCAGGTCAGTGGCCCCAACGGCAGCGGCAAAACCAGCTTGCTGCGCCTGCTGGCCGGCCTCATGAGCCCCACCGCCGGGCAGATTATGCTCAACGGCAATCCCTTGGTCGAGCAGCGTAACCAATTGGCCCGGATCCTCCTGTGGATCGGCCACGCCGCCGGTATCAAGGACTTGCTCAGCCCCGAAGAAAACCTGGCCTGGCTCTGCGCCCTGCATCGCCCGGCCGAGCCGGCGGCGATCCGCAAGGCTCTGGAAGCGGTGGGGTTGCGCGGTTTCGAAGATGTTCCCTGTCATACCCTGTCCGCCGGCCAGCAGCGCCGCGTCGCCCTGGCCCGGCTGTACCTGGACAGCCCGCCGCTGTGGATCCTCGACGAGCCTTTCACGGCCCTCGACAAGCAAGGCGTAGCTCAGCTCGAAGCACACCTGGCCGGCCATTGCGAGCGCGGCGGCATGGTCGTGCTGACCACCCACCATACGCTGGAGCGCAAGCCGTCCGGTTACCGTGAAATCAACCTGGGGCAGTGGGCCGCATGAGTGTGTTTGTGCTGTTGTTGCGTCGCGAGGCGCGCCTGTTGTGCCGGCGTCCGGCGGAGCTTGCCAACCCGCTGGTGTTCTTCGCCATCGTTGTCGCGCTGTTCCCGTTGGCGGTGGGGCCCGAGACTCAATTGTTGCAAACCTTGTCCCCAGGGTTGGTCTGGGTCGCCGCGCTTTTATCGGTTCTGCTCCCGCTGGACGGGCTTTTCCGCAGTGATTTCGAGGATGGATCGCTCGAGCAGTGGGTCCTTTCGTCGCACCCCCTGCCACTTCTGGTATTGGCAAAAGTGCTGGCACACTGGGCCTTTTCCGGCCTGGCACTGGTATTGTTGGCACCCTTGCTGGCGCTGATGCTGGGCCTGCCTGCGGCGTGCCTGCCGGTACTGGTGGCATCGCTTTTGCTCGGTACTCCGGTATTGAGCCTGTTGGGCGCGGTGGGTGCGGCCCTGACAGTCGGCTTGAAACGTGGCGGCCTGCTGCTGGCGCTACTTATTTTGCCGTTATATATCCCGGTATTGATCCTGGGCAGTGGCGCCTTGCAGGCGGCATTGCAAGCTATGCCGGCGACCGGTTATCTGCTCTGGCTTGGCAGCCTGACCGCCTTGGCAGTAACTCTGGCACCCTTTGCAATAGCGGCTGGCCTGAAGATCAGCGTCGGCGAATAATGAGGTCTGGGCACAGCCCAGCAAAGACCCTGGATGTACCGTGATGAAAAGCAGCGCAATCAGCTGGACGTGGTTTCACAAGCTGGGTTCACCCAAATGGTTCTATTCCATCAGCGGGCGCATGCTGCCCTGGCTGGCGATCTCTGCCGTGCTGCTGATCGCCATCGGCGTGGTCTGGGGCTTGGCCTTCGCGCCCCAGGATTACCAGCAAGGTAACAGTTTCAGGATCATCTACATCCATGTGCCGGCGGCGATGCTCGCCCAATCCTGCTATGTGATGCTGGCGGTGGCCGGGGTGGTGGGGCTGGTGTGGAAGATGAAGATCGCCGACGTCGCCCTGCAATGCGCAGCGCCCATTGGTGCCTGGATGACCGCCGTGGCGTTGGTCACCGGGGCCATCTGGGGCAAGCCGACCTGGGGCAGTTGGTGGGTCTGGGATGCTCGGCTGACGTCGATGCTGATCCTGCTGTTCCTCTACTTCGGCCTCATTGCCCTGGGTCAGGCGATCAGCAATCGCGAGAGCGCGGCCAAGGCCTGCGCGGTGCTGGCTATCGTCGGGGTGATCAACATCCCGATCATCAAGTATTCGGTGGAGTGGTGGAACACCCTGCACCAGGGCGCCACCTTCACCCTCACCGAAAAGCCGGCGATGCCTGCCGAAATGTGGCTGCCGCTGCTGCTGACAGTGCTGGGCTTCTACTGCTTCTTCGGTGCGGTGCTGTTGCTGCGCATGCGCCTTGAAGTGCTCAAGCGCGAGGCACGCGCCAGTTGGGTCAAGGAAGAGGTATTGAACAGCCTGGGTCGGGAGATGGCACGATGAGCTTTGCCTCCTTCAGTGATTTTCTCGCCATGGGCCATCACGGCCTGTACGTCTGGTCTGCCTACGGCATCTGCCTGCTGGTGCTGGCCTTCAACGTCGCCGCGCCCGTGCGCGCCAAGCGCCGTTACCTGCAAGAACAGGCGCGCCGTCTGCGCCGGGAGAACAAACCGTGAATCCGCAGCGTAAAAAACGTCTGTTCATCATCCTCGGCCTGCTGGCCGGGATTGGCATTGCCGTGGGCCTGGCCCTGAGCGCCTTGCAACAGAACATCAATCTGTTCTACACCCCAACCCAGATCGCCAATGGCGAGGCGCCGCTGGACACCCGCATCCGCGCCGGCGGCATGGTCGAGAAAGGCTCGCTGCAACGCTCCGGCGACTCGCTGGACGTGCGTTTCGTGGTGACCGACTTCAACAAGTCGGTGCCGATCACCTACCGTGGCATCCTCCCGGACCTGTTCCGCGAAGGGCAGGGCATCGTCGCCCTGGGCAAGCTCAATGCCGAAGGCGTGGTGGTAGCCGATGAAGTGCTGGCCAAGCACGACGAGAAGTACATGCCGCCGGAGGTCACCAAGGCCCTCAAGGAAAGCGGCCAGCTCGCCACCGATGCCGGAGCCAAGCCATGAATGCGGCGCTGATCATTCCCGAACTGGGCCAGCTGGCGATGATCCTGGCGATCTGTTTCGCCTGTGTCCAGGCCACCGTCCCGCTGCTCGGTGCCTGGCGCGGCGATAGCCTGTGGATGAGCCTGGCGCGCCCGGCGGCCTGGGGCCAGTTCGCCTTCCTGGCGTTCGCCTTCGCCTGCCTGACCCACGCCTTCATGAGCGACAACTTCTCGGTTGCCTATGTCGCCAACAACTCCAACAGCGCCTTGCCCTGGTACTTCAAGTTCAGCGCCGTGTGGGGCGCCCACGAAGGCTCGCTGCTGCTCTGGGCGATGATCCTCGGCGGCTGGACCTTCGCCGTGTCGATCTTCTCCCGGCAATTGCCGCAGGTGATGCTGGCGCGGGTGCTGGCGGTAATGGGCATGATCAGTGTCGGCTTCCTGTCGTTCCTGATCATCACCTCCAACCCGTTCAAACGCTTGTTGCCGCAAGTGCCGAGCGATGGCGCCGACCTCAACCCGTTGCTGCAGGACATTGGCCTGATCGTCCACCCGCCGATGCTGTACATGGGCTACGTGGGCTTCTCGGTGGCCTTTGCTTTTGCCATTGCCGCCTTGCTCGGCGGCCGTCTGGACGCCGCCTGGGCCCGCTGGTCACGGCCGTGGACCATCGTCGCCTGGGCCTTCCTCGGCATTGGTATCACCCTGGGTTCCTGGTGGGCCTATTACGAACTGGGCTGGGGGGGCTGGTGGTTCTGGGACCCGGTCGAGAACGCTTCGTTCATGCCCTGGCTGGTCGGTACCGCGCTGATTCACTCGTTGGCGGTCACCGAGAAGCGTGGCGTGTTCAAGAGCTGGACGGTGCTGCTGGCGATTGCCGCCTTCTCCCTGAGCTTGCTGGGGACCTTCCTGGTGCGCTCCGGGGTACTGACCTCGGTGCATGCTTTTGCCTCGGACCCCGAGCGCGGCATCTTCATCCTGATCTTTCTGCTGTTCGTGGTCGGTGGTTCGCTGACCCTGTTCGCCTTGCGCGCACCGGTGGTCAAGAGCCAGGTCGGCTTTGCCCTGTGGTCGCGCGAAACCCTGCTGCTGGCCAACAACCTGGTGCTGGTGGTAGCGGCGTCGATGATCCTGCTCGGTACCTTGTACCCGCTGATCCTCGATGCCCTGACCGGGGCCAAGCTGTCGGTCGGCCCGCCGTACTTCGACGCGTTGTTCATTCCGTTGATGGCGCTGCTGATGGTGGTCATGGCGGTGGGCGTGCTCGTGCGCTGGAAAGACACCCCGAGCAAATGGCTATTGGGCATGCTCACCCCGGTGCTGATCGGCAGTGCCGTGCTGGCGCCGATCGGCGGCCTGCTGGTGGATGATTTCGACTGGCAGGTGCTGACCACCTTCGCCCTGGCCGCCTGGATCATCCTCGCCGGTGCCCGCGACATCCTCGACAAGACTCGCCACAAAGGTCTGTTCAAGGGCCTGCGTGGCCTGAGCCGCAGCTACTGGGGCATGCATGTCGCGCACCTGGGCATGGCGGTGTGCGCCCTGGGTGTGGTGCTGTCGAGCAACAACAGTGCCGAGCGCGACCTGCGCCTGGCGCCGGGCGAGTCGGTGGAGCTGGCCGGTTATCAGTTCATCTTCGAAGGCGCCAAGCATTTCGAAGGGCCGAACTTCACTTCCGACAAGGGCACCGTGCGGGTGGTCGAGAACGGCCGCGAGATCAGCGTGCTGCACCCGGAAAAACGCCTGTACACCGTGCAGCAGTCGATGATGACCGAAGCCGGTATCGATGCCGGCTTCACCCGTGACCTCTATGTCGCCCTCGGCGAGCCGCTGGATAACGGCGCCTGGGCGGTGCGGGTGCACGTCAAGCCATTCGTACGCTGGATCTGGCTAGGCGGTTTGTTGACCGGCCTAGGCGGCTTGCTGGCGGCATTGGACGGGCGCTATCGAGTCAAGGTGAAAACCCGTGTGCGTGAGGCACTGGGCATGTCTGGAGCAACTGCATGAAGCGTTGGATCATGGTACTGCCGCTGGCGGTGTTTCTGCTGGTGGCGGTGTTTCTCTACCGCGGCCTGTTTCTCGACCCGAGCGAGTTGCCGTCGGCAATGATCGGCAAGCCGTTCCCGGCCTTTGCCCTGCAGTCTGTCGACGGCAAGCCGCTGACCGAGGCTGACCTGCTCGGCAAACCGGCGCTGGTCAATGTCTGGGCCACCTGGTGCCCGTCGTGCAAGGTCGAGCACCCGTACCTGAACAAGCTGGCCGAGCAGGGCGTGGTGATCCACGGGGTCAACTACAAGGACGACAACGCCGCAGCGCTGAAATGGCTGGCCGAGTTCCACAACCCCTACCAGCTCGACATCCGCGACGAGCAGGGCAGCCTGGGCCTGGACCTGGGCGTGTACGGCGCGCCGGAAACCTTCCTGATCGACGCCAAGGGCATCATCCGCTACAAGCACGTCGGTGTCGTCGACGCCACCGTCTGGCGCGAGCAACTGGCGCCGCAGTACCAGGGCCTGGTCGATGAGGCCAAGCCATGAAGCGCTGGCTGGCAGCCGCCGTGCTCGGCCTGAGCCTGGCCGGAGTGACCCAGGCGGCGATCGATACCTATCAGTTTGCCGATGAAGCCGAGCGTGCGCGTTACCACGAACTGACCAAGGAGCTGCGCTGCCCCAAGTGCCAGAACCAGGACATCGCCGACTCCAACGCACCGATCGCCGCCGACCTGCGCCGGGAAATCTTCCGTATGCTCGGCGAAGGCAAGAGCAATCAGCAGATCATCGACTTCATGGTTGATCGCTACGGTGACTTCGTGCGTTACAAGCCGGCCCTGAGTGCCCGCACCTGGTTGCTGTGGTTCGGCCCGGGGGCGTTGCTGCTGGGGGGCTTTACCGTGCTTGCCCTGATCGTGCGCAAGCGCCGTGGCCAGGCTGCTGCAGGTTCTGCCGACCTTTCCGCCGAGGAGCGTGAGCGCCTCGCCAAATTGCTGGACAAAGAACAGACCCATGACTGATTTCTGGCTTGCTGCAGGCCTGCTGTTGCTGGTGGCCCTGAGCTTTTTGCTGATCCCGGTGTTGCGCGGCCGTCGTGCGCAACAGGAAGAAGACCGCACCGCCCTCAACGTTGCCCTGTATCAGGAACGCGTGGCCGAGCTGGCTGCCCAGCAGGCGGCCGGGGTGCTCGATGCCGAGCAGTTCGGCAAGGGCCGCGACGAGGCCGCCCGCGAGCTGCTGGCCGATACCGAGGGCGCCGAACCGCAACGCCTGGGCCGCCTGGGCAAACCGTTGCCATTGCTGGCGGCGGTGCTGGTGCCGCTGATGGGCCTGGGCCTGTACCTGCACTTTGGCGCCAGCGAGCAGGTCGAGCTGACCCAGCAATTTGCCAAGGCGCCGCAGTCCATGGAAGAAATGACCCGCCGCCTGGAGTTGGCGGTGCAGGCCCAGCCGGATTCGGCCGAAGGCCTGTACTTCCTCGGTCGTGCCTACATGGCCCAGGAGCGTCCCGCCGATGCCGCCAAGGTCTTCGAACGTGCCGTGGCGGTTGCCGGGCGTGAGCCGGAGCTGCTCGGGCAATGGGCCCAGGCGGTGTATTTTGCCAACAACAAGCAGTGGAATGCCCAGACCCAGGCCCTGACCGACGAAGCACTCAAGGCCGACGCGAACGAAGTCACCAGCCTCGGCCTGCTCGGCATCGCTGCTTTTGAGTCCGAGCACTACCAGCAAGCCATCGACTACTGGAACCGCCTGTTGACTCAACTGCCAGAAGGCGATGCTTCGCGGGCAGCGCTGCAAGGCGGCATCGATCGGGCCAGCGAGAAGCTCAAGGCCGGCGAAGGCAAAGTTGCACCAGCGCTTGCCGAGCAGACCAAGGCACGCTTGACGGTGCGGGTGGAACTGGCGGCGGCGCTCAAGGACAAGGTCAAGGCCGATGACACCGTGTTCATCTTCGCCCGGGCAAGTTCCGGCCCGCCGATGCCACTGGCAGCCAAGCGGGTCACTGTGGCCCAGCTGCCGATCGAGGTCGAGCTGAGCGACAGCGACGCGATGATGCCGAACATGAAACTGTCGAGCTTCCCTGAAGTCCAACTGGTTGCGCGTATCTCTCGCGCTGGCCAGCCGACCCAGGGCGAATGGATTGGCAAGGGTGCTCCGCTGGCCAGCAGCACTACCGCTGCGCAACACCTGACCATCGACAGCCCGGACCAGTAAGAGAGCGCCTATGAACAGCATCGCCCGCCTGACCCTTCTTTGCCTGGTTGCGGGGGTGAGTGCATGTACCGTTCATCAGCCCTCCGAACCTACCGCGCCACCGATTCAGACCGTGCCACCAGTCCCGAGCAGCAAGCCTGCGCCCAAGCCGGGCGCAGTGCCGAGCAAGCCAAGCGTTACCCCGGCGCCCAAGCCGGTACAGCGTACCTCGCCGAGCTTTGCACCACCGCCTGGTGGCGCCAGCCACTGGGACCCACGCCTGGGGGTGTACGTACTCGACGGCAAGAGCAACACCTTCTACCGCCAGCGCACCTACTACCGCTGGAACAATGGCTGGAGCTGGTCGACCAACCTCAACGGCCCCTGGCAGGAAACCGACAGCAGTGGCGTGCCGGGTGGCCTGGGCCGGGCTTTCGGCCAGTAGCTGTGGGGGAGCGGGCTTGCCCCGCGATGGCCTGCTAGACTTGCCGGCTACCTCTCCCAGCAAGGAGCCTTGACCATGTCCCTGGAAAAACACGGCAGTTGCTTGTGCGGCGCCGTCAAACTCAGCGTCAGCCTGGAAAAAGCCAGCGTTAACGCCTGCCATTGCAGCATGTGCCGGCAGTGGGGCGGTGGGCCGTTCCTGTCGGTGCACTGTGCAGAACCGGTGAAATTCACCAGCGGTCGGCCGGTGTTCCATGACTCATCGCAATGGGCCCAGCGCGGTTTCTGCGGTACCTGTGGCACGCACCTGCTGTACCGGCTCAAATCCGGCGATTTCGATGCGGTGTCGGTGGGGGTGCTTGAGGGTCATACCGACTGGGTTTTCGACCTGCAGGTGTATGTCGACAAGAAACCGGGCTACTACTGTTTCGCCAACCAGACCGAAGAAATGACCGCAGCGCAAGTTGAGGCCATGTTCAACTGAGGGCCAGCAGCCAGTCCTCGAACACCTGCGCCGCCGGCGAGCGCAGGGCCTGTTTGTCGTGCACCAGATAGTCGGCTTGCCCGGTGTGCACGACAAACGCCGAGACCTGGCGGATCGCGCCGTTGTCGATCCGCTCGCGGGCCATGAACTCCCAACCCAGGCCCACGCCCATGCCCTGCATCACTGCCTCGAACACCAGGTTGACCTGGTTGAAGGTCGTCGCGTCCGCTGGCGCCTGATAGCGCAAGCCCTGATGGGCGAACCAGTCCTGCCAGTCCAGGCAGTTCCAGGCCGAGGCATCCAGCTGAATCAACGGCAATGCCTGCAGCTCGCTCAGTGAATGCACGGCGGGCAGGGCACGTTTGACGCTGGCTATCGGATAGATGGCCTCATCGAACAATTTGCTGGCCTTGAGCGAACTCCAGTGGCCATGGCCATAGAGGATGCCAAAGTCGTAGTTGCCGATATCGCTCTCGCTGATTTCGTTGCTGGCGTGAATGTTCACCGTCAGCTCCGGGTGTTGCTCGTTGAAGCGCAGCAGGCGCGGGAACAGCCAGTACTGGGCCACCGCATGGGTGCAGATGACGCTGACGTTGCGGCTGCCGTCGCCGCTTTTCAGGCGCAGCACGTTGGCCAGCAAGCTTTCGAGCATGGGTTCGACGATGGCGTTGAAACCCTCGCCGGCCGGCGTCAGGGCAATGCCCCGGGCACGGCGCTCGAACAGCACCGCACCCAGGTGTTCTTCCAGCACCTTGATCTGTTTGCTCACCGCGCTCTGGGTCAGGTACAGCTCGCTGGCGGCGCGGGTAAAACTGCCGCTGCGCACCACCGCCTCGAAGGCGATCAGGGTATCCAGTGGCGGCAGGTGGCGGCTGAAGCGGCTCATGCAGCAATCCTTTCTGGGGAATGCCTGAATCATAAGATCGATGCTTTCAGCAGGGAAGGTATTCTCACGGGGAATGCCTGCATGCCGAATGATCTTTTGTCCGAATGGCGCCCGAGCGTTAGCCTGCGCACTTCTTTGAACAGGAGCGGGCAAGTGAAACGGGGTGTGGCGTATGCCGGTATAGCCGGTGCGATGTGGGGCATGGTGCTGATGGTGCCGCAGCTGTTGCCGGAGTTCAGCCCGGTACTGCTCAGTTGCGCGCGCTTCGTGCTGTTCGGCCTGGTGACCCTGGTGCTGGCGATCCCCATGCGCAAGGCACTGGGGCGTCTGACCCTGGGCGACCTGTGGATGATCGGGCGCCTGGCGCTGATCGGCAACCTGCTGTACTTCATCTGCCTGGTGGCGGCGATCCAGCGCTTGGGTGTAGCGCCGGCGTCGTTGATCGTCGGTGTGCTGCCGCTGACCATCACCCTGTATGGTCGTAACGACAGTGGTGCGGTGGCATTGCGCCAATTGCTGTTGCCATTGGCGCTGATCCTGGCCGGGATGCTTTGTATCAACCTGCAGACCTTTGCCCTGGAGCCTGGCGCGGTGGCCGACAAGCTGGTCGGGCTGTTTTATGCCCTTGGCGCGTTGGCCTGCTGGACCTGGTACGCCGTGCACAACAGCCGTTACCTCAAGCAGTGCGGGCATTTCGACAGCCACCAGTGGTCGGTGCTCAGCGGGGTGATGACCGGGGTCTTCAGCCTGGTGCTGGTGGTGTTGCTGGCGTTGTGGCAACCGGCGCAGTTGCAGGTCGACGCCGCGCCTGAGCGCTGGCTGCTGTTCTGGCTGTATAGCCTGGGTTGCGCAGTGTTCGGCTCGTGGCTGGCAGCCTTGTTGTGGAATGCTGCGTCCAAGCGCATGCCATTGACCCTGAGCGGCCAGTTGATCGTCTTTGAGACCCTGTTCGCGTTGCTCTACGCCTTCATCTGGCGGCAAAGTGGGCCGAGCCTGCTGGAAGGTCTGGCGATAGTCCTGGTGATCGGCGGCGTGTGCTGGTCGATGCGTCAGCATGAGCCGGGCAGGGCAGTAACGGCTGCATAGGCGCTTCCTGCCAGGGGCTTGCAAAACTTCGACAACCCTGCGAAAACGCAGCCCACCAAAGGCATATCCCGTTTCAAAGAGGTCAAGCATGAGCAGCGAACTGCAAATCATCGATATCCAGCCAGGCGACGGCAAGGCCGTGGTCAAGGGCGCGCTGATCACCACCCAGTACACCGGCTGGCTCGCTGACGGCACCGAGTTCGATTCCTCCTACAGCCGTGGCAAAGCGTTCCAGTGCGTCATCGGCTCTGGCCGGGTGATCAAGGGCTGGGACCAGGGCCTGATGGGTATGCAGGTCGGTGGCAAACGCAAGCTGCTGGTGCCGGCGCACCTGGGTTACGGCGAGCGCAGCATGGGCAAGATCCCGCCCAATTCCGACCTGACTTTCGAGATCGAACTGTTAGAAGTCTTGACCCGCGAGGATTGAGCTTCGTCTTAATTCAGCAATATCAATGCTCTACAGTGGCTCTGGCTCAGGGTCGAGCGCTCAGGGATCGAACCAAATGGCATTCTTGCACTCTGAAGCTTGCCCGATTCCACGGAGGGAACATCAGACAGGGATCCCCCCGCGGCTTCGGCCGCGGGGTGGTACAGGCGGGTCAGCCTCAATCCTTTTGCTGTGAAGAGCCTTATGACGTTGCCGCCCTTGATCAAACGCCACCGCCGCGTTGCCCTGTCCCTTGCCCTGCTTGCCGGCGTCGGCCTGCTGGCGTTCGAGGCGCTTGAAAGTCGCGCCGCACCTGTAGATGGCGTACAGACCCTAGTGTTCCTGCGCCACGCCGAGAAACCCGGCGAAGGCCTGGGGCAACTCAATTGCCAGGGCCTGAACCGCGCCCTGGACCTGGCCACCTTGCTGCCGGAAAAATTCGGCAAGGCCGACTATGTGTTCGCCGCCAATCCCTCACGGCACGTCGAAGAGGGCAGCAAGGACGACGCCTACAGCTATATCCGCCCGCTGATGACCATCAGCCCCAGCGCCATCAAGCTCGGACTGCCGGTCAATATCGACTTTGGCGCCAACGACACCGGCGATCTGGCCGACGAGCTGCTGCAGGACAAATACCGCAACGCCACGGTCTATACCGCCTGGTCCCACGGCTACCTGCCGGAGCTGATCAACACCGTGGCCGGCAAGGCCCTGGGCGAAAAACGGGTGATTACTGACGATTGGGACGGTGCGGATTTCGACTCGATGTATGTGCTGACCCTGACCTGGCACGATGGCAAGGCCAGCCTGCTCAGCCGCAATTACAAACAGGGCCTGAACAACGGTGAGCACAGCTGCCCGAGCTGATGCTCAGTTCAAGGCTTCGAACTGTTCCTTGTCCTGGCGCCACTCAAACACCTTGCCCAGGCAATGGCGGTTGGGCTCCAGCAACACCTGGGTGCTGCCACTTTCGATACGTACCTTGAGGGTGTCGATGCCCTGGCTGTAGCAACCGGGCAGACCCACCTCAAGGGTTTGCACGCGCTTGCCGCTGGCCTTGTCCATGACCTCGATGGTCTTGACCTGATCATAGGATTCGGCCAGCGGAATCTGGAAATAGAAGCGCTCGGTAGCGGCCGCCTGAGGCAGCGCTGGGGTACCACCAGGCCAGACTTGCTGATGACCGAAGTTGGCCACCATGCGCAACGCCAGAGGCAACTGCTTGGTGTTGCTGTAGGCCGTCCAGTTGCCGTGGACAGGCTCCCCGTACGGGTTGGAGTCAATGTCGAAGAACTTCAGCCGGGCGCTGGGCAAGCCGCCGCTGTCCAGTTCATCCATGGACAGTTGCCGGGTGTAGCTCACCGAGCGCTTTAGACGGATCGGCGTGCGGTAACGATCATAAAAGTAGAAACCATGCTTGTAGTCATTGGTTTTCTCGATCACCAGGGTGATCGCCTGCTTGCCCAGGGTGCCTTGATACACCGACTGATAAGCCTGGGCGCCAAGGCTCACGCTGAGCAGCATGGTCACCAGCAGGCAACTGCGTAGTGTGCTCATCAGTTGCGCTCCTTGGCTTGCAGCTCGCTCGTCAGTGCATAGCGATCGTTGGCCGGTTGGTAAATGTAGTACTGCTGCTCCTTGCCCGCCGCCCCGCCACTGGCCATCTGCCCGACCGGGATGGCTTTGAAATCAATTGCGCCATCGTTGTTGAAGTCGGCAAAGCTCAAACTGGCGCTGCCTTGAAACAACAGCGTCAGGTTGTCGATGACCTGCACTGTCTGGCCAGTGCTGCGATCAATGATGCTGATGCGATCGATGGTGCCAACGTACTCGCCTGCGGCCTTGTGTGCGTGCACACGAAACAGCTTGCGCCCGTTCAGTGGCAGTTGCAGCAGTTCGCCCTGCCAGGGTGTGTCCTGGCGGTCGCTGAAACGGGTGATGCGCTTGAGCTCCAGTGCCTGGCGTTCACGGTTGCGCAGGTTTACCCGCACGCCGCGCAGTTCGCGGTCGTGGGTAAACACAAAAGGTTGAATCAACAGCGCGGCGGACGGCAGGTCCTGGTTGTCCAGCAGATTGATCAGCAGCGGCAAGCGATGATCGTAAGGGGTGCGTTCAAGCGGGATGAGCCACTGACGCTGTTCTTCCAGCCAGTAACCTTCGATGGTTTCGTGCTGCGGGTCATAGGTCAGGGCGAGTTCAATGGCGGTGTCGCCTTGGGTGCCGTGGAAAACACTGACGGGAAGCGCAGCCTGAACTGAGAAACAGGGCAACAGGGTTGCCAGGCTGAGCCAGGAAAACAGTCTTGGAATAGGGTTCATACGGGCGGGGCGTCCATGCGAAAAAGCTGCGCAAGGCTAGCAAATTCCAGGGTGAGGGGCGACTGCTGATGTGACTGTTGGTAATAGGAGTAATTATCTTTAACGTCTTTTTCGATTTTTTCTGAAGAGATATCTGGTGAAAATATACTGTTTAAATGTACAGTAGTTTTGTCGCCCAAGAGGGGCGACCAACCAACGACTAGGGTTCACAAACCCTGTCTTGATTGAAAATGTCCAAGCAGTCAAAGGATAGAAATATGCCAGGAAGCATTGTTTTACCTCCTCTCATCATCAGCGATAGAGAACAGACCTACGGTCCGGTTGGCGGCGGCGGCTACGATGCCAATGCGGACTTGAGCTACAACCTCGCCATTCTCAAGCAACCTGATGCGCTGCAGTCGCTGACCAAACAGAACCTGCGTGGCCGGGTGGTCGGCTCGCTGGAAGTGATCGAGAACAAACTCAAAGCCTTCTTTTCGGCCAAGCTGGCAACGGTTTCGGCTGATACTGAAAGCGAATTGCAAGCGGCTGGTGTCCGCAACGAGGCCACTTACCAGACCTCTTCAGACACCGAAAATGCCAAGCGCACGGTCGATGGCCTGATCCAGCAGAAAAACGCACTGTTGGGTGCCTCTCAGTCCTTGGCGCTAGCCTATTCCGGCAGCGATCCGCTGACGCTTACCGATGCCGAAAGAGGGCAGATCGTAGTGCGGGAAATGGGCTGGACCCTGAGCCAGTACCCAGCATTGGCCAGGTCTCAGCAAGACCGCTATGGCGACTCGTACAGTGCCGCTTATCAAGCCAGGATCCTTGCCGAGGCCATCGCCATTCTCAACCGCAAATCTGCTGCGTTGGCAGCGCGGCAGGCTCAGCTTCAGGCTGCTGAGGCCGAGGCGCGTCGCCTGGCTGAAGTGCAACGCCAGGCGCAAGAGCAAGCGCGTCTGGCCGAAGCCAAGCGTAAAGCCGAGGAACAGGCACGCTTGGCGGCCGAGGAAGCGACTCGCGCCGCCAACACCTTCAGGGTGCCGGTCGCCGGCAACAAGGCCCAACTCAGTGCCGTGGCAGGTTCCATTGGCCTCGCCACGGGTTCGAAGTTCACCCTCGATGCCGCCATCCAGGGTGCTATCAAGTTGTTGCAAGCAGCAGCCGGTGTTGTGCTCGATCGTGCGACCGGCGTGGGTATCGGTTTGCTGGTTTATTCGCCCTCGCTGGGCAATAGCGACCGATTTCCGCCAACCTCGCTGACGGTTCCAGCCGGTAACCTGGCGCCCAATCTGCCGCCGAACCTGGCGGCAATCGCGGCGGCTGGTGGTACGGTCGACATGCCATATCGGATGGTGGGTAGCCGTACGCAGTATTCGCTGGTCAAGACCGGCTCGGCCGGTGGCTTGTCGCCGAAGGTCAAGGTCAGGCAACTGAGCCTCAATGCTGCACGCAATGCCTACACCTTCACTAGCGCCGACACACCGCCGATCACCTTGAGTTTTCCCATTGCCGCACCTGGCAACAGCTCCACGGGCACCCCGGCAAAACCTGTGGACGTGCCGGTTTACACTGGCGTTACCCTGACCCCGATCCAGGTCGAGGGCGAGGTTTTCCCCGCGCTCAACCCGTTGGATATCCATGACGGTATTTACGTCTTTCCGGCCGATTCTGGGTTGGCGCCCCTGTATGGTGTGTACAGTTCGCCTTATGAAGGGGCTACCACGGTTGGCGTTCATAGCGGGCGAAAGTACAACCCTGCCAAGGCGGGTGGCCCCGTCCGGCAACTGGATTGGAAGAGTGCCTCGATCACTTCGGCGGGAATCGCCCAGGTGAAGCTGCACACCGGGCGCTTTGCCCCCTCCGACGCCAATAACATCATGATTGCCCGGTTGGAGAAGATCCTGCGCGGTGAGCTACAGGTCACCGATACGGACAAGCGTTTTTACACCCACGAAATCAGGGAGCTGGAGCGTTATCGTGCGCTCGGCGTCAAGGATGGTCATGAAGACCTCTCGGTATGGAATGATGCCCATACGGCGACGCTTGAAGACTATGGCATCAATGAGCGCACTGACTCGCTCTATACCCAGCAAGCCAAAGAGGCGGGTGAGCAGCAGGAATACAAGGAAGCAATGAGGGATTTTAAATGAGCACTATCAAAGACATCATCTTGAATGAATCGGTAGCGGATGTACTGACGGCGCTCCTGCCGGGGTCTTCTATTCAGCGCATCGACCAAATGTACGTCAATTACAAGTTCGAGGTCATTGCCAGTGGCGAGTTGGTGAACACGTGCCAAAGGCTGCATGCCGAAGGCGTGTTCGCCACAGGCGAAAACGGCCGCACCATCAAAGGCCCGAAGTGGAAGGCACCTGGTTTTGTGACCAGCAAGAAGTACGCTGGCGTGTAAAACCCTTCTAAGCCCATCGCGGGGCAAGCCCGCTCCTACGTTGTGTGGGAGCGGGCTTGCCCCGCGATTGCCGTCCTCAGGCCATCGGCGGCAAGCGCCGCTTCACCGGGGTCTTCTTGACGATGGCGGTGTTGGTCTCGGCATGGCTGTTGAGCTTGTCCAGCACCGTGTCGAGTTCTTCCATCGAACGCACGTGCAGGCGCGCGATGAAGCAGTCGTCCCCCGTCACCTTGTCGCATTCGGTGAACTCCGGGATGGCCATGATCTGCCGTTCCACTTCCTGCAACTGCCCCGGCAACGGTCGTACCCGCACGATCGCCTGCAACTGGTAGCCGAAGCAACGCGGGTCGATCTCCACCGTGTAGCCCTTGAGCACGCCGCGCTCTTCAAGCCGGCGCAGGCGTTCACTGACGCTGGGTGCTGACAGCCCGCTCAGTTGCGCCAGGGCCTTGAGCGAACGTCGCGAGTCTTCCATCAGCGCCTTGATCAACAACTGGTCGATATCGTCGGTCATACAGGCCTCATTAGGCAAAAGACGAAAACTGCCTTGATAGTAAAGGTAGATGATCAGTCTAGCCTGTTTTATCCGCTGGAACGGGCGCGGCCACCCTTGCCATAATCTGTCCATCGTCGAGGAGGTGAGTGATGGACAGTTCAATACGCCGTGGTTCGTTCGAGATGGTCGCCGCGATGTTGATATCCGGGACCATTGGCTGGTTCGTGCTGGTGTCCGGCCAACCGGTGCTGGATGTGGTGTTCTGGCGCTGCGTGTTCGGGGCCGGCACGCTGCTGCTGATCTGCCTGGCCATGGGCTTTCTCAAGCCCGGTATCCTCACCCTGACGACCTTCGCCCTGGCAGTGCTCAGCGGTGTGGCCATTGTCGGCAACTGGGTGCTGCTGTTTGCTTCCTACTCCCGTGCCTCGATTGCCATCGGCACTGCGGTGTACAACGTCCAGCCGTTCATGCTGGTGGGCCTGGCGGCGCTGTTTCTCGGTGAGAAGATCACCGTGCCCAAGCTGTTCTGGCTGGCGGTATCGTTTGTCGGGATGCTGGCAATCGTCAGTGCCCATGGCAGCCAGGGTGGTAGTGGCGATGACTATCTGGTGGGTATCGCCCTGGCCCTGGGGGCGGCATTTCTGTATGCGGTGGCGGCGTTGATCATCAAGCGCCTGAGCGGTACCCCGCCGCACCTGATCGCCCTGATCCAGGTGTGCACCGGCATCCTGTTGCTGGCGCCCTGGGCCAACACCCGCGGCCTGCCGGGCGATGTCGGCGCGCTGGCCAGCCTTGTGACCCTGGGCATTGTGCATACCGGGGTAATGTATGTGCTGCTGTATGGTGCGATCCAGAAACTGCCGACCGCCTTGACCGGGGCCTTGTCGTTCATCTACCCGATCGCGGCGATCTTCGTTGACTGGTTCGCCTTTGGCCATCGCCTCGAACCATTGCAGTGGCTGGGTGTGGCCGCGATCCTGCTGGCCGCGGCCGGTATGCAGCAAGGCTGGTGGTTCAAACCGGCGATCAAGCCCGCTGCGATCAAGCCAGACTGACGGCGGCGCGATCGATCAGGGCTGCCACTTCGGCGGCCCTGGAGACCAGCGAAGCATGGCTGGCGTCCAGCTTGAGCAACTCCTTGGGGCGCATGCGTTCAGCCATGCGTTTCTGGTTGTCCGGGTGGATCATCCGGTCTTGGGTCGAGAGCTGGTACCAGGTGGGTTTGTGTTTCCACGCCGGCTTGCTGATGGTGTCGCCGAAGGTGCTGGCCAGCGGCGCCTTCTGGGTCACGCTCATGATCAGCCCATCATCCTTGCTCAGGTCCTGGCAAAAACTCTCATGCATTTTGTCGGATTTGATCCACAGGTAGCCATCGCCATCCGGTTGCAGGTTGGGCGCAGCTTCTGGCGGGTTCTGGCCGGTGATGCCGCCGGGGCTTTCGCCATCGTCGGGGGCAAAGGCGGCGATATAGACAAGGCCGGCGACATTGGCTTGATTGCCCATCTGGCTGATCACCGCACCGCCGTAGGAATGGCCGACCAACAGCACCTTGCCGGGGATCGAGGCGACCATCTTGCGTGTGCGCTCGGCGTCGTCGGCAAGCGAGGTCAGGGGCATTTCCACCGCATGCAGGTTGCGGTGGCCCAGGCGTGACAGCTCGAGGATGACCTTGCTCCAGTGGGCGGCGCCGCCCCAGAAACCATGGACCAGGACAATGGCAGGTGTGTCGCTCATGTTCGTTCTCCAGCGCAGGGGTGGACTGCTAGTGTAGATGCTTCTGCGTGCCTGAGGTGGATCCCGCCGCTTTCGGCTCGAGGAGGGTAGAATGGACCGATTTACCCGATAGAACGTACCCATGACCTCTGTGATCGACACCCTCCAGCAGCACTTGCTCACCGCCCTTGACCCGGCACCGGCCGAAACCCGGCGCCTGTTCCACGGCCGTGGGCGCTGCTGGCCGGGGCTGGAGCAGATCACCGTGGACTGGCTGCAGGGTGTGTTGCTGGTGTCGCTGTTTCGCCAGCCGCCCGAAGGCCAGTTGCCAGCGTTGGAGCGGATGCTTCTGGCCCTGGCCGAGGCGCCCTGCTGGAGCGGCCAGGCGATCCTGATCCAGCACCGTTACCTGCCGGACAGCCCCGGCCAATGGTTGCTGGGCACGCCCAGTGAGCACTGGCTGATCGATGAAGACGGCCTGCGCTACCAGCTGGACCTGGGCTTGAAGCAGAACACCGGTTTGTTCCTCGACATGCGCTATGGCCGGCGCTGGGTCCGCGAGCAGGCGCCGGGCAAGCGGGTGCTCAACCTGTTCGCCTACACCTGCGGGTTCTCCCTGGCGGCGATCGCCGGCGGCGCCGAGCAGGTGGTGAACCTGGACATGGCGCGTTCGGCGCTGAACCGCGGGCGCGACAACCATCGGCTCAACGGCCATGAGCTGGGCAAGGTGAATTTTCTTGGCCATGAGCTGTTCAAGTCGTGGGGCAAGGTGCGCAAGTCCGGGCCCTATGACCTGATCATCATCGACCCGCCAAGCTTCCAGAAAGGCAGCTTTGTCCTGACCCAGGATTACCGCAAGATCCTGCGCCGCTTGCCGGAGTTGTTGAACGAAGGCGGCACGGTTCTGGCCTGCGTCAACGACCCGGCGATCGGCCCGGACTTTCTTATCGAAGGTATGGCCGCCGAAGCGCCGGGGCTGGCCTTCGTCGAACGCCTGGCCAACCCGCCGGAGTTCCCCGACAGCGATCCGGCGGGTGGACTCAAGGCCCTGGTGTTCAAAGCCCTCTAGATACGGTCATTTGCGCAATCGCCTCCAGCCCAGCACCACGCCACTGACGCTGAGCACCAACCCGCCCAGGCTGAAGGCGATCATCCAGGCATCCCACAACGG
Organism: Pseudomonas tructae; assembly: GCF_004214895.1. Lineage (NCBI taxonomy): Bacteria > Pseudomonadati > Pseudomonadota > Gammaproteobacteria > Pseudomonadales > Pseudomonadaceae > Pseudomonas > Pseudomonas tructae. The sequence continues at coordinate 2,041,475 of NZ_CP035952.1, forward strand.
CCGCCGTTGCAGCAGGGGCAGCCAGTCCCAGCTGTGCAGCAACGAAAACAACCAGCGCGAAACGCGCCGGGGTTGGTCCAGCACGCCCAGCACCTCGCCGGTGTACAGGTCCAGGTGTAGCCAGGTCTGTTGGGGGTCTTCAAAGCGCACGCGTAACACCGGCAAGCGCTTTTCCAGGTGGCCGAGCATGCTCTGCTCGGCCCTGGCGTAGTAGTAGAAGTCGTAGGCCTCAAGCTGTTCGCTGTGCATCCGGCCCTGGGGCAGAATCCTTTGTGCCGCGCGTTCCAGTACCTCTCGCGGCAAGCGCTCCAGCACCTGGCCGTCGGCCATCGACAGCACCCGGGTACGGCCAACACCATCATGGCCGACCAGATACCCCGCACCCCCGATCAAGCGCCACTCGAGTTCACGGGCCTTGAAGCCTTGCTGATCAAAGCGCGCCAGCGCATCAGCGGCCGACAACGGAAAAGCCGCCGCCGTCAACGGCCCGCCTTGATAAGCCGCAACGTTCAACGGCGCCGCACTGCTGAACAGTTTCCACGGGTTCATCGACATCAGCCCGCTGAAGATCCAGCTGATCGCCAGCACGCCGAACAGCAAGCCGCCGATATGGTGCCAGCGGGCAAACCCGCGGTAGGGCGAGCGCGAACCACTGCGGTAGGGCTTGCGCAGGCGCCAGCGCAGGATGCCGATCACCGCACCGAGTATCGCCATCAGCGTGCCGGCCAGCGACAGGTAGATCACCAGGTTGCTCCACAGGCCGTCCACGCCAATGCCGCGCAACGGGTACAGCCAGTGCAGCCAGGCGCCGACCAGGTTCCAGCCGCGCTCCATGGCGGTGGCATCGCGCACCACTTCGCCGGTATGGCCGGAGATGTACAACAAGGTGCGCTCGGCATCGTCGAGTTGCACTCGCTGCAACGGGCGCTCGGCGTCCAGGGCGCGCGAATGGCTCCACAGGTCCTCGTTCACGGCGCCGCGATAGCTGGCTGTCGCCTCGGGGTCGAACTGGCGAGCACTGGCCAGGGCCTGTTCGCGGTCGATCGGTGGCAGGCGTTGACCGCTACCGGCATCGACCGCCACGCTGGCTCGGCCCGAATAGCTGAACAGGTAGCGCGGCATGCCGGCCACCTGGTTCAGGCGGATGCTTGCCGGGTTGCGCTCGGCATCGGCACTGCGCAGGGCAGTGCCGAGGTCGACGTAGCCATCCTGCGGGCTTAGCGCTGGCAGGTGGACGACGTGCTCGCGCGGCGTCAGCTTGGGGTAGCCGACATACAACATGACCATGCCCGAGAAGAACCACAGAGCCATGAACAGGCATAAGCCAATGCCCAGCCAGCGGTGCCACAGGTACAGGTAGCGTTTCATCGGTGGCGTCCTAGAAGCGCGTCTGCACGGCCAGCTCCAGGGTGCGCGGGGCACCCAGGTAGAGCATGCTCGAAGAGGTCCAGCGGGCGTACACCTCGTCGGTCAGGTTGCGCACCCGGGCGGTAATGCGCGTGTCGTCATCGACCTTGTAGCCGACGAAGGCGCCGAAGATCGTGTACGCCGGTGCATAGCGGGTATTGGCCGCATCGGCATACACCGAAGACACATAGCGGCTGTCGGCACCGACCTGCCAGCTGGGGTCGATGTCGTAGGTCAGCCACAGGTTGGCGACCCGCTCGGGGATATTGGTCGGGGTGTTGCCCTTGCGCGAGATCGAGCGTCCGCCAACATTCTCGTTGAACTCGTCGTACTGGGCGTCGACATAGGCGAAGTTGCCCTCGGCCAGCAGTTTGGGCGTGACGTGCAGCGAGGCGGCCACCTCGACTCCGCGCGAAGATTGCTTGCCCACCGGCTGGGTGACGCTGGGGTTGGCGGCATCGGCAGTGGCCAGGTTCTTGCGCTCGATGTGGTAGGCGGCGACGGTGGCGGCGCCGCGGCCCTCGAGGAAGTTGAACTTGCTGCCCACCTCCAACTGCTTGCCGGTGCTCAGGTCGAAGTTGCGTACCGAGGTGAAACTGGCGGTGCTGAGCATGCCCGAGGGTGGGTCGGCGGCGGTGCTGTACTGCACGTAAACGTTGGCCGCCGGGGTCAGCTCAAAGACCAGGCCGATGCGCCCGGTGGTCGGTTCGTAGCTGCGCTGGAAGTCCAGAGGGTTGTTGGCATCCACCGTGCGGTAGTTGTGCACCTGAAGGTCGATATGGTCGTAGCGCAAGCCGGTGAGCAGTGACAGCCGCTCGGTCAGTTGCAGGCGGTTCTCGACGAATGCGGCCCAGGTGTCGACGGTGTTCTCGCGGTTCTTCTGGTAGCCGGGAACCATGCCGTTCAAATCATAGAAATGCCCGGGTTCGAAGCTGGCCGGGTCGACGCTGTCGAAAATCCCGGTGACCGAACGCGGGTAGGTCATCTGCACGTTGTGGCTGTAATCCAGGCCGGCCGACCACTGGCTGGCCAGGCCGAACAACTGGCCCTCGTGCAGCAGCTCGAAGCGGTTGCCGTTGAGCTCCTGGTCATGACGTTGCAGCAGTGCGTTGGAGCGGTTTACCCGGCTGTTGTCGGCGGTGTAGGCGTAGGTTTCAAGGTTACGGAAGTTACGCTCGGTGTTGTAGTGGTACAGGGTATTGCGCAGCGAGGTGTCGTCGCTTACGCGGTACTCGGTGATCGAGCGCAGCCAGCGCACGCGCTGCTCGTAGCGACCGTCCTCGACGTTGTAGTTCTCGAAGCGGCGACTCTCGTCGACCTTCATTTCGCCGCCCAGCGGGTTGAGCACCGGGCTGCCCCAGTAGGGGCTGTCGACGGTTTCGTTCTGATACTCCAGGGCCAGGGTGTGGGACAGCTGGTCGTTGATGTCGGTGAGCAGTGAGAACGCCACGGTCCAGGCATCGCGCTGTTCGCGATCGACGTAGCCGTTGCTCTTGCTGTGGCTGAAATCCAGCCGCGCGTAGTTGCGAATGCCGTCGCCGTCGTTCAAGGCATGGTTGAAGCCGAACGAGGTTTCGCTGCTGTCGTAGGAGCCGTACTTGATTCTTCCTTCGTTGAAGTTCTCGTCACGGCTGGCCAGCTTGGTGATGTAGTTGATCGAGCCGCCGACCGCGCCGGCGCCGAACAGGAAGCTCGATGGCCCGCCGACGGCTTCGACCCGGTCATAGATCCAGCTGTCCACCGGCCGCGCGGCAATCGCGTCGTACTGCACGCTGATGCCGTTGAACAGCTGGGTGATCTGCGCCCCGGAAAAGCCCCGGTAGGCCACCGAACCCGCCGAGCCTGGCGGTGAGGCGGCGGTCATGCCAGGCACGCCGTTGAGCACGTCCTGGGTGGTCTGGGCGCCGCGCTGCTGGATCTGCTGGCGGTTGACGATGTTCACCGATGCCGGGGTTTCACGAGGGGTAAGGCCAAGGCGCGAGCCGGTTTGTGAAGGGGTGTCGAGCAGCACGCCATCTTCGGCATCAATACGGCTGTTGATACGCAGGTCAGGCAGGGTCAGCGGCGCCTCGGCCACAGCGTGGAAGGACAGCGCGCACAGCAGCGCCGCGCAACCGGAAAGGCGATAGGAGTAGGGCATGAATCACACTCTGGAAATTGAGCCAGCGGCCGCTTGCACCTGTCTGGCAGGCGCAGCAGAAAACGGCCGGTATCAGGCAGCCCGGGGAGCTGCCAGGAGGTTCAAGCCAGAGGCGGGGAGGCGCGGGGATTGGCGGCGGGCCAGCAGTAACGCGGTGGCGCCTTGCTGCGCAGTTCACATGGGTAGCGACGTACGCGGGTGACGGCCAGCAGCCAGCCGATGACCAGCACAAGGCTCAGGCAGACCACTGCCGCTGCGCACACCGGGCAGGTTTGCATGCTGTCCCAGCCGGCGATGGACTGATCACCGAAATCGCTTTTCAGTGTCGGCCCGGCGCCGCCCATGGCCGAGCAATAGGCGCCGCCGATACCGTTGAGCTGCAGGCCCATCATCTGCCCGTGTCCGATGCCGCAGGCGAACAGATTGAACAGGACACAGAAGTACAAGGTCCAGGCAATCAGCGGGCGGTTTGAGGGGGCGCGGTTCATGGGCGCGACTTTAGCACCGATGCCCCCTGGCATTAAAGCAATCAGGCTTACTGCCCGGTGTAGATCTGGTCGAAAATCCCGCCATCATTGAAGTGGGTTTTCTGCACGGTGCGCCAGTCGCCGAAGGTCTTCTCCACCGAAAGGAAGTCGACTTTCGGGAAGCGGTCGGTGTACTTGGCCAGCACCGTCGCATCGCGTGGGCGCAGGTAGTTGTTGGCGGCAATTTCCTGGGCCTCTGGCGACCACAGGTACTTAAGGTAAGCCTCGGCGGTGGCGCGGCTGCCTTTCTTGTCGACCACCTTGTCGACCACACTCACCGGCGGCTCGGCCTCGGCGGACACGCTTGGGTAGATCACTTCGAACTGATCACGGCCGAACTCGCGGGCGATCATTTCGGCTTCGTTTTCGAAGGTCACCAGCACATCGCCAATCTGGTTGGTCATGAAGGTAGTGGTCGCGGCGCGGCCACCGGTATCGAGCACCGGCGCCTGCTTGAACAGCTTGCCGACAAAGTCCTTGGCCTTGTTTTCGTCACCGCCGTTCTTGAGTACGTAGCCCCAGGCCGAGAGGTAGGTATAGCGACCGTTGCCGGAGGTTTTCGGGTTCGGCACGATGACCTGGACGCCGTCCTTGAGCAGGTCGGGCCAGTCTTTGAGCGCCTTGGGGTTGCCCTTGCGGACGATGAACACGGTGGCCGAGGTGAACGGCGCGCTGTTGTTCGGCAGGCGCGTGACCCAGTTGTCCGGCACCAGCTTGCCGTTGTCGGCCAGGGCGTTGATGTCGGTAGCCATGTTCATGGTGATGACGTCAGCCGGCAGGCCGTCGATCACCGAGCGCGCTTGTTTGCTCGAACCGCCGAACGACATCTGTACGGTGATCTTCTCTTTGTGCTCGGCTTCCCAGTGCTTCTGGAATGCGGCGTTGTAGTCCTTGTAGAAGTCGCGCATGACATCGTACGAGACGTTCAGCAACGGCGCTGGAGCGGCCTGGGCGAGGGCACCGAAGGCCAGGCCTGCGGCCAGAAGCGAGGCACTGAAGAGTTTTTTCACTGCGCATTCCTTGTTCGAGTTAGCGTAAAAGGCATTATGCCAGCGACTATAACGGTTGGGCTTTAGGCACTAAAAGATTAAAGAGTGCTTTGCTTATTCCATTTTCTTGAACAGTGCATTGCCACAGCGTGAGCAGAACGCGGCGCCGTGCTCATGGCTGTTTTTCCGGCACACCGGGCAGTCGTGCTGCAGCTGTTCGCCGCGCATGGCGTTGGCAAGCTCGGCAGTAAAAATCCCGGTGGGCACGGCGATGATCGAGTAACCGGTGATCATCACCATCGACGACAGCACCTGGCCCAATGGCGTCTTGGGCACGATGTCGCCAAAGCCGACGGTGGTCAGGGTGACGATGGCCCAGTAGATACCCTTGGGGATGCTGGTAAAACCATGCTCGGGGCCTTCGACCACGTACATCAGGGTGCCGAACACCGTGACCAGGGTCGAGACGCTGAGCAAAAAGACGATGATCTTCTGTTTGCTGCCCCGTAGCGCGGCAAGCAGGTAATGGGCCTGCTTGAGGTAGGGGCTGAGCTTGAGCACGCGAAAGATCCGCAACATGCGGATGACGCGAATGATCAGCAGGTATTGGGCATCGCTGTAATACAGGGCGATGATCCCCGGCACGATCGCCAGCAAATCCACCAGCCCATAGAAACTGAAGGCGTAGCGCAGCGGCTTGGGCGAGCAGTACAGGCGGATCAGGTACTCGACCAGGAAGATCGCGGTAAAGCCCCACTCGATCGTGGCCAGCAGCCCGGCGTAACTCTGGTGCACCTGATCGATGCTGTCGAGGATCACCGTGATCAGGCTTGCGAAGATGATCAGCAGCAGGATGCTGTCAAAGCGCCGGCCGGCGACAGTATCGGTTTGAAAGACAATGACATAGAGCCGCTCTCGCCAGCTCGAAGGGGTGTCCATAGGCGCGTTCCAAAGGCAGATGGGCAGAGCCTAGGGGCTGCACCTCAGCTGTGCAAGCGACGCCGATTGTGGGAGGTCGGCAGGCGCAGCAGGCGACCGGTGCCCAGCAGCAGCCAGCAGGCCAGCACGAAGGGCGCGGTCAGCCCGGCCACCGGCAGCAGGCCCAAGGCCGGCTGCAGGGCGATGGCCAGAACGATGGCCAGCAACGGCAGCCACGGGCGCTGGCGCTCCTGGCTGAAGGCCAGGGCGGCGAGGGCGGCATTGAAGCCGAACAGGCCGTTGTAGGCAGCCTGGGTCTCGCCACCGAGCAATGCCACGCTGCCGCCGATGGCCGAGCCGAGCAGTGCCCAGAGCGCGGCATAGCGGTTGGCGATCAGCAGGCCGCTGGCGATCAATACCCCGGCCAGCGGCTGATCAAGCAAAAAAATCTGCCCCAGGCCACGGGCCAGGGCAAACAACGGGTTGGCGTCGACACTGGTGCTGCTGGCGCTGGCCGGTTCGGCCATGGCCAGGGTCGCCCAGCCGAGCAGTACGAACGGGGCGGTATAGGCAGGCAACAGTTGCCCGGGCTTGGCACGCTTGAGCCACTGGTGCACGAGCATGCTGCTCAGGCCGCCGGCGGCGATGATCAAGGGCGGCAGGATTGCCGACCAGGGCAGCGCGTGGCTGATCAACAGGCCGATCAGCACGCCGTTGTAACTGTACAGGCCGGCCTGACGATCGGCGCGGTCATAGCCGCGGCGCTGGGCCGTCAGCAGCCCGGCGAGGGCGCCAAGCAGCGCGCCGCCGACCAGGTCGGGCGCGGTCAGGGTGATGGCCAGCAGGCAGCACAGGCCACACAGCGGATTGCGCTGCAGCAGCACCTGGCTGAAGCCGTTGAGCAAGGCCGTGGCCCAGTCGGGGCACGGGTTGACGAAATTCTTGGTGTACATGGGGCAGTCTGGGGTGATGGGGATGAGTTCATCGCGGGTCAAGCCCGCTCCCACAGGGATCACCAACGCCCTGTGGGAGCGGGCTTGCCCCGCGATGGATTAGATCAAGGTTTCGATCCGCAGCGTGTTAGTCGACCCCGGCTTGCCAAAAGGCACACCGGCCGTGATCAACAGCGTATCGCCACGGCTGGCCATGCCCTGAGCCTGGGCGATTTCCAGGGCCGTGGAGCAGATCTCGTCGACCTGGCGCAAGCGATCGTTGACCACCGAATGCACACCCCAGGCCACACTCAGGCGCCGGGCAGTGGACAGGTTCGGCGTCAGGTTGAGGATCGGCGCCCGTGGCCGTTCGCGGGCAGCGCGCAGGGTCGAGGCCCCCGACTCGCTGTAGTTGACCAGCACCGCCACCGGCAGGATGCCGCTGATGCGGCGGATGGCGCAGCTGATGGCGTCCGACACGGTGGCTTCGGCTTTTGGCCGGCCAACGTCCAGTTGCGCCTGGTAGTCCGGGCCATTCTCTACCTGGCGGATGATCTTGCTCATCATCTGCACGGCTTCGAGCGGGTAGTCACCCGATGCGGTTTCAGCCGAGAGCATTACCGCATCGGCGCCTTCGGCCACAGCGTTGGCCACGTCGGTGACTTCGGCGCGGGTCGGGGCCGGGGAGAAGCGCATCGACTCAAGCATCTGCGTGGCCACCACCACCGGTTTACCCAGCTCGCGGCAGGTGTTGATGATGCTCTTCTGGATCTGCGGCACGCTTTCGGCCGGCACTTCCACGCCCAAGTCGCCACGGGCAACCATGATTGCGTCACTGAGCTCGGCGATGGCACGCAACTGGGTGACTGCCGAAGGTTTCTCGATCTTGGCCATCAGGTAGGCGCGATCGCCGATCAGTTGCCGTGCTTCGACGATGTCCTCCGGGCGCTGTACAAACGACAGCGCCACCCAGTCCACACCCAGTTCCAGGCCGAAGCTCAGGTCGCGGCGGTCCTTGGCGGTCAGCGGGCTGAGGTCGAGCACTGCTTGCGGCACGTTGACGCCCTTGCGGTCTGACAATTCGCCGCCGTTGAGCACTTGGGTGTCGATCGCGTCGCTGTGCTTGGCGGTTACCCGCAGGCGCAGCCTGCCGTCATCGACCAGCAAGTCCATGCCTGGCTCCAGGGCGGCGATGATTTCCGGGTGTGGCAGGTTGACCCGGCGTGTGTCACCTGGGGTGCTGTCCAGATCCAGGCGCAAGGCCTGGCCGCGTTGCAGTTGCACCTTGCCGTCGGTGAGGCGGCCGACGCGCAGCTTCGGCCCCTGCAGGTCCATGAGGATGCCCAGCGGGTAGTTGAGCTGGCTTTCCACCTCGCGGATCCATTGGTAGCGCATCGCGTGGTCGGCATGTTCGCCGTGGCTGAAGTTGAGACGGAAGATGTTCACCCCGGTCTCGACCAACTGGCGGATGTCGTCGATGCCCTTGGTCGCGGGGCCGAGGGTAGCGAGGATTTTGACTTTTTTATCGGGCGTCATGTCAGGCACTCTCGAGAATCAGGATGGCGCGAAAATCGTTGACGTTGGTCCGCGTCGGCTCGGTGACGATCAGGGCATCGAGCGCGGCGAAGTAGCCGTAGCCGTTGTTGTTGTCCAGCTCGTCGCTGGCCGACAGGCCCAGGGCTGCGGCGCGGGCGTAGCTGTCCGGGGTCATCAGGGCGCCGGCATTGTCTTCGGAGCCGTCGATGCCGTCGGTGTCACCGGCCAGGGCGTAGACCCCGGGCAGGCCCTTGAGGCTTTCGGTCAGGCTCAGCAGGAATTCGGCGTTGCGCCCGCCGCGGCCATTGCCGCGCACGGTCACGGTGGTCTCGCCCCCGGAGAGGATCACGCAAGGTGGCGACAATGGCTGGCCGTGCAGGACGATCTGCCGAGCGATGCCGGCGTGGACCTTGGCCACCTCGCGCGACTCGCCTTCCAGGTCGCCGAGGATCAGCGGGCTGAAACCGGCCTGGCGGGCTTTGACTGCCGCCGCTTCCAGCGACTGCTGGGGCCGGGCGATGAGCTGGAAGTGGCTGCGGGCCAGGGCCGGGTCATCGGCCTTGACGGTCTCCGATGCCGGGTTGTTCAGCCAGGCGGTAACCGCCGCCGGTGCGTCGATGTTGTAACGCTTGAGGATTGCCAGGGCTTGGGCCGAGGTGCTCGGGTCGGCCACGGTGGGGCCGGAGGCGATGACCGTGGCCAGATCGCCCGGTACATCGGAAATCGCATAGGTGTAGACGGTCGCTGGCCAGCAGGCCTTGGCCAGGCGTCCGCCCTTGATCGCCGAGAGGTGCTTGCGTACGCAATTCATCTCGCCGATGGTGGCGCCGGACTTGAGCAGGGCTTTGTTGATCTGTTGCTTGTCGGCCAGGGTCAGGCCTTCGGCAGGCAGTGCCAGCAGCGCTGAACCACCGCCGGAGAGCAGGAAGATCACCCGGTCGTCGGCCGTGAGGTTGCTGACCATTTCCAGCACCCGCTTGGCCACGGCCAGGCCGGCGGCATCCGGGACCGGGTGGGCGGCTTCGACCACTTCGATTTTCGAGCAACTGGCGCCGTGGCCGTAGCGGGTGACCACCAGTCCCGAGACCGGGCCTTGCCAGGCGCGTTCGACGACTTCGGCCATGGCCGCGGCGGCCTTGCCGGCGCCAATGACGATAACCCGACCGCTGCGATCGCTGGGCAGGTGGGCTTCAAGGACCTGGCGCGGATGGGCGGCATCGATGGCCGTGGCGAACAGCTCGCGCAGAAAGTGTTGCGGATCGAGCGACATGGCAGGCTCCAATCTTATTGTTCTTCAGAATCAAAAACGCCCCTGGGCCCGCCTCCGTGCAGGCTGACCCAGGGGCGGTGTTGCCCGGGGTCTTACTTGTCGTCGCGGATCGAGAAGTTGGCCATGTGTTCCAGGCCCTTGATCAACGCCGAGTGGTCCCAGTTGGCACCGCCGATCGCGGCGCAGGTGCTGAACACTTGCTGGGCGTTGGCGGTGTTGGGCAGGTTGATGTTCAGTTCCTTGGCACCTTGCAGGGCCAGGTTCAGGTCCTTCTGGTGCAGGCTGATGCGGAAGCCCGGGTCGAAGGTACCCTTGATCATGCGCTCGCCGTGCACTTCGAGGATCTTCGACGAGGCGAAGCCGCCCATCAGCGCTTCACGCACCTTGGCAGGGTCAGCGCCGTTCTTGGCGGCGAACAGCAGGGCTTCGGCAACCGCCTGGATGTTCAGCGCAACAATGATCTGGTTGGCGACCTTGGCGGTCTGACCGTCACCGTTGCCGCCGACGCGGGTGATGTTCTTGCCCATGGCCTGGAACAGCGGCAGGGCGCGCTCGAAGGCGTTCGGGCAGCCACCGACCATGATGCTCAGGGTCGCGGCCTTGGCACCGACTTCACCGCCCGATACCGGCGCGTCGAGGTAGCTGGCACCGGTGGCCTTGATCTTCTCGGCGAAGGCTTTGGTGGCGGTCGGCGAGATCGAGCTCATGTCGATCACGACTTTGTTCGGGCCCACGCCTTCAGCAACACCGTTAGCGCCAAACAGAACCGACTCCACCTGGGGAGTATCGGGCACCATGACGATGATGAACTCGGCTTCCTGGGCCACTTCTTTGGGGTTGGCCAGGGCTACGGCGCCGGCGGCGATCAGGTCGCTGGGTGCGGCGTCGTGGTGGGTGGAAACGAACAGGCTGTGGCCGGCCTTTTGCAGGTTCTGAGCCATGGGAAGGCCCATGATGCCGGTGCCGAGAAATCCGATTTTAGCCATGAGAAATGCCTCTTGTAATTGTTGGATGCAGGGCACTGTGGGAGCGGGCTTGCCCCGCGATAGCGCCGGTGCGGGCACTATCGAATCGCGGGGCAAGCCCGCTCCTACAGAGGAGTCCTTAGATCGCGTTATGGGTCTTCAGCCAGCCAAGCCCCGCTTCAGTGGTGGTCAGTGGTTTGTATTCACAGCCCACCCAGCCCTGGTAACCGATACGGTCCAGGTGCTCGAAGAGGAAGCGATAGTTGATCTCGCCGGTACCTGGCTCGTTGCGCCCGGGGTTATCGGCCAGCTGGATGTGGTTGATCTTGGCCAGGTTGCTTTGCACGGTACGGGCAAGATCCCCTTCCATGATCTGCATGTGGTAGATGTCGTACTGCAGGTACAGGTTGCTGCTGCCGACTTCGGCCTGGATGTCCAGCGCCTGCTGAGTGGTGTTCAGGTAAAAGCCAGGAATGTCGCGGGTGTTGATCATTTCCATGACCAGTTTGATCCCGGCGGCCTGCAGCTTGTCGGCGGCAAATTTGAGGTTGTCGACGAAGGTCTGGCGCACGCTGGCGCAGTCCGGGCCTTGTGGGCGGATACCGGCCAGGCAGTTGACCTGGGTATTGCCCAGTACCCGGGCGTAGGCGATCGCCAAATCGACACCGGCGCGGAATTCCTCGACCCGGGCCGGGTCGCAGGCAATGCCGCGATCACCTTTGGCCCAGTCGCCGGCCGGCAGGTTGAACAGCACCTGGGTCAGGCCGTGGGCATCGAGCTGTTGCTTGATTTCAGCTGAGCTGAAGTCGTACGGGAACAGGTACTCGACACCGCTGAAGCCTGCGTCGGCTGCAGCCTTGAAACGGGCGAGAAAGTCCTGCTCGGTGAACAGCATGGACAGGTTGGCGGCGAAACGTGGCATGGTTGTCTCCTTGCAAAAGGGGGCCCTGTGCTCTCGGCAGCAGGGCCTTCACAGCGATCAGTCGAGCAGGGAAATCGCAGTTGGCGCGTCGTTGCCGACCAGGGCCAGGTCTTCGAATTCGTTGACCGCGTTGATTTCGGTGCCCATGGAAATATTGGTCACGCGCTCGAGGATAACCTCGACCACCACCGGTACCCTGAACTCTTCGGCCAGTTTCTGTGCCTTGAGCAATGCCGGGGCGATCTGCCCTGGCTCGGTGACGCGCAGGGCCTTGCAGCCCAGGCCTTCGACCACGGCGACATGATCGACGCCATAACCGTTGAGTTCCGGCGCGTTGACGTTCTCGAACGCCAGTTGCACGCAGTAGTCCATCTCGAAGCCGCGCTGGGCCTGGCGGATCAGCCCCAGGTAGGAGTTGTTCACCAGCACGTGGACGTAGGGCAGGTTGAACTGCGCGCCCACTGCCAGTTCTTCGATCATGAACTGGAAGTCGTAGTCACCGGACAGTGCCACGACCTTGCGCGTCGGGTCGGCCTTGACCACACCCAGGGCGGCAGGGATGGTCCAGCCCAGCGGGCCTGCCTGGCCACAGTTGATCCAGTGACGCGGCTTGTACACGTGGAGGAACTGCGCACCGGCGATCTGCGACAGACCGATGGTGCTGACGTAGCAGGTGTCCTTGCCAAAGACCTGGTTCATCTCCTGGTAAACGCGCTGCGGCTTGATCGGCACGTTGTCGAAGTGGGTCTTGCGCTGCAGGCTCGACTTGCGCTGCTGGCAGTCTTCGAGCCAGGCGCTGCGGTCCTTGAGCTTGCCGGCGGCTTTCCACTCGCGGGCAACTTCCAGGAACACGTCCAGGGCGGCGCCCGCGTCGGAAACGATACCCAGGTCCGGGGTGAACACCCGGCCGATCTGGGTCGGTTCGATATCGACGTGAATGAAGCGCCGGCCTTCGGTGTAGACATCCACTGAGCCTGTGTGACGGTTGGCCCAACGGTTGCCGATCCCCAGCACTACGTCGGACTTGAGCATCGTCGCGTTGCCGTAGCGGTGCGACGTCTGCAGGCCGACCATGCCCACCATCAGCGGGTGATCGTCAGGGATGATGCCCCAGCCCATCAGGGTCGGGATCACCGGGATACCGGTCAGCTCGGCGAATTCCACCAGCTTGTCGCAGGCATCGGCGTTGATGATGCCGCCACCGGCCACCAGCAACGGGCGCTCGGCGCTGTCGAGCATGGCCAGGGCCTTCTCGACCTGGACGCGGTTGGCTGCAGGTTTTTGTACTGGCAGCGGCTGGTAGGCGTCGATATCGAATTCGATCTCGGCCATCTGCACGTCGAACGGCAGGTCGATCAGCACCGGGCCTGGGCGGCCGGAGCGCATTTCATAGAAGGCTTTCTGGAACGCATAAGGCACCTGGCCTGGCTCCAGAACGGTGGTCGCCCACTTGGTCACCGGCTTGACGATGCTGGTGATGTCGACGGCCTGGAAATCTTCCTTGTGCATACGGGCACGCGGCGCCTGGCCGGTGATGCACAGGATCGGGATGGAGTCGGCCGAGGCACTGTACAGGCCAGTGACCATGTCGGTGCCGGCAGGGCCGGAGGTACCGATGCACACGCCGATGTTGCCGGCCTTGGTGCGGGTGTAGCCCTCGGCCATGTGCGAGGCGCCTTCAACGTGACGAGCGAGGACGTGATCGATACCGCCGACTTTCTTCAGGGCCGAGTACAGGGGGTTGATGGCTGCACCCGGAATGCCAAACGCGGTTTCCACACCTTCGCGGCGCATCACCAGAACGGCTGCATCGATTGCTCTCATTTTGCTCATGGTTTTGTGCCTCTTTGATTTTGTAATTGTATACAAATGGCTTTTTACCAGAGTGTATTCATGCCAGACGACTCTGGTCAATCCATTTTCATCGGCGATCGGCGCTTTCGTCGGGAAGCCTTTAAAAATGGCGTTTCGTCAGAATTGGTTCGTCGCGTAGAAATTATTGTATACAAAAATATTCTCCATTGTGTTCTATTTGTTCTATTGATTTTTACACCTGCCCTCGGGCTTCTAACCACAAGAGGACCTTTGCATGAACGCTTTGACCTTGAAAGTCGCTGTCAGCCTGGTGAACGCTGCGCTGGTTGCCGGGCGCAAGATCTCCTCCGCGCCGTTGACCGTGGCGGTGCTGGATAACGGCGGGCACCTGCTGGCCCTGCAGCGTGAGGACGGCGCCAGCCTGTTGCGCCCGCAAGTGGCGATCGGCAAGGCCTGGGGTGCGATTGCCCTGGGCAAGGGTTCGCGCTTGCTGGCGCTGGACGCACAACAGCGCCCGGCGTTCTTCGCCGCGCTCAATGGCTTGGGCCAGAGCCCGGTGGTGCCGGCGCCGGGTGGGGTGCTGATCCGCAATCAGCAGGGTGTGGTGTTGGGGGCAATCGGTATCAGTGGCGATACGTCGGATATCGACGAGCAATGCGCGATCAGTGCGATCGAGGAGGCGGGGTTGACGGCGGATGCCGGTGTAGCGGCCTAAACGCTATCGCGGGGCAAGCCCGCTCCCACAAGGCCTGTGGGAGCGGGCTTGCCCCGCGATGAATACAACACACTTCAAGCGTCCGGCTCACACCCTTTGAGCACCAGACGAATGATGGTCTGCGCTGCGGCCTCGTAATCGCTGTCATCGAGCTTGGCCTTGCCGGTGACTACCGAGATCTGCCAGTCGAAGTCGGCATAGGTCTGGGTCGCCGCCCAGATGCTGAACATCAGGTGGTACGGGTCGAGCGGGGCGATCTGGCCACGGTCGATCCAGGCCTGGATGCACTCGATGTTGTGCCGCGCCTGGTCGTTGAGCTGCTCGACCTGACTTGCGCTCAGGTGCGGCGCGCCGTGCATGATTTCGCTGGCGAACACCTTGGAGGCGAACGGCAGGTCGCGGGAGATGCGGACCTTGGAGCGGATGTAGGCGCTCAGCACTTCTTTGGGATCGCCGTCAGCGTTGAACGGCGTGGACGCCTGCATGATCGGCTCGATGATGCTTTCCAGGACCTCGCGGTAGAGGTTTTCCTTGGACTTGAAGTAGTAGTAGACATTGGGCTTGGGCAAGCCGGCCTTGGCCGCGATGTCGCTGGTCTTGGTAGCGGCGAAGCCCTTGTCGGCAAACTCTTCACTGGCCGCGCGCAGGATCAGTTCTTTGTTGCGCTCGCGAATGCTGCTCATGGTTGACGCTGTTCCTCGTGTCTGGCCGCTGGCGGCACCGGGCCTGGAAGGGCAGTTGCGCATGGTAGCACCGCGTTCGCAAGGGGCTCAAGATGGCGACTTTGCGCTAGACTGTGGCCCTCTCAACCCGCTGGAATCAGGCAAACATGGCAGGAAGCAGTCTTCTGGTATTGATCGACGATATCGCCACGGTACTCGACGATGTCTCGGTAATGACCAAGGTCGCGGCAAAAAAGACCGCAGGGGTACTGGGCGATGATCTGGCGCTCAACGCCCAGCAGGTCACCGGCGTGCGAGCCGAGCGGGAAATTCCAGTGGTCTGGGCGGTGGCCAAGGGATCATTTCTGAACAAACTGATCCTGGTCCCGGCAGCGCTGCTGATCAGTGCTTTCATTCCCTGGGCGGTGACGCCGCTGCTGATGCTCGGTGGCGCCTTTCTGTGCTTCGAAGGCTTCGAGAAGCTTGCGCACAAGTTCCTGCACAGCAAGGAAGAGGACCAGGCCGAGCATGCGGCGCTGAGCGAAGCGGTGGCCGATCCTGCGGTCGACCTGGTGGCTTTCGAGCAAGGCAAGATCAAGGGCGCGGTGCGCACCGACTTCATCCTTTCGGCCGAGATCATCGCCATTACCCTGGGCACGGTCGCCGATGCACCGCTGACCCAGCAGATCATCGTGCTTTCGGGCATTGCCATCGTCATGACCATCGGTGTCTATGGCCTGGTGGCCGGTATCGTCAAGCTTGATGACTTGGGCCTGTGGTTGACCCAGAAGGCATCCCGTGCAGCTCAGGCAGTCGGCAACGGTATCCTGCGGGCGGCGCCGTACATGATGAAAAGCCTGTCGGTGATTGGTACTGCGGCGATGTTTCTGGTCGGTGGCGGGATCCTGGTGCACGGCGTGGCGCCGCTGCATCATGCCATCGAGGCCTTCAGCGAAGGGCGTGGCGGGGTGCTGACCAGTACGTTGCTCAATGCCGGGGTGGGGATTGTCGCGGGTGCGGTGGTGCTGGCGGTGGTTGCGGTTATCGCCAAGCTCTGGCGTTCTGTAAAAGGCTGATGGCCTCATGGCGGGGCAAGCCCGCTCCAACACTGTGGGAGTGGGCTTGCCCCGCGATTGTTTTGATCAGAAGTGTGCTTTTACCAGGAAGCTTGCGGTGTTCTGATCGGTATCGAACGCATCGCTGTCCTTGATGCCGTACTTGTTCTTCCAGTAGTCGTATTCGAAACCGACATACAGCTGTTTCTCGCCCCAGTTCAACGCTTTGCCCAGGTCATATTTGACCTGCGGGTTGAAGTGCAGGTTGGCGTGGTAGGTGCCACGGCGGCTGGTGGCATCGTTATCGACGACCCAGTCCATGAAGCCATCGATGAGGATGTCGGACTTGCCCACAGGGATGGTGTAGGACCAGACCGGGGTAATCTGCCAGACGTTGTCACCGGCGCGGCTGCCTTCGGTGTTGCGCTGGTAGAAGTTCAGCTGGAAGTAGTCAAAACCGGGGATGTCCAGGTCGAAGCCCGGGCCGATCAGGTAGGACTCGGTGTCACCTTCGCCAAACTCGTAGGTCATGGCCAGCAGCACGTCCTTGACCGGGCCGAAGGCCAGCTTCTGGTCGAAGATCTTGCCGAACGACAGGCGCGGACTGATCTCGCCGTAATAGGTGTTAGGGCCGTTGTTGAAGTCTTTGTCGCCGTTGTAGAAGATCTTGTCGACGAAGATGAAGTTGTCGCCGTACTTCCAGGCATCGGCGTGCTCGAAGGTCACGGTCTGCTGGATCGACGGGTTGACGGCAAAGTTCTTGCCCCACAGATAGGTCAGGCTGTTGTTCTGCCATTGCAGCAGATCACCGGCGCTGGCGGCGGTGCTGGCCGCCAGCAGGCCGCTGGCGAGGATCAGGCTGTTGGTAATACGCATCGCGTCGTTGCTCCCTTGATTGATTCTGTATCGGTGCTCTGGTGTGGCGCCGTTGGGTTTAATACTTGTCTTTTGGGTCAGCTTTTTTCGATTGGCCACAGCTGTTTGGCAAGAGCTGCGCCAACCTTCCAGGTCAGGCACAGGCATTCCTGCTCGACGTCTTTCTGAACAGCTGAAAAAGGGTATTTCAGGTTGGCGTGACGCTTGCCAACCGCCCGAATTCATTGACTGAGCGGTCAGCAAACGCAGGCAGGATCCGTCCTGCCCTGATCGAGGGGGCGCGCAGATTACTGGCTTGCGCGCTGGTCCTCAAGTGCTCCGTCCTGGAGCAGGTATGGCAAAAACTGTGCGTTTGGTCAGCTTTTAGAAGTGAACCTTGACCAGGGCGCTGGTGACGCTTTGGTTGGTGTCGAGCTTTCCACTGTTCTCGATGCCGTATTTGTCTTTCCAGTAGCTGTACTCGATACCCACGTACAACTGCTTGGCGCCCCAGTTCAACGCCTTGCCCAGGTCGTATTTGACCTGTGGGTTGAACTGCAGGTTGGCGTGGTAGGTACCGCGGCGACTGGTGGCGTCGTTGTCCACCACCCAGTCCATGTAGCCGTCGATCAGGACGTCGGATTTGCCCACGGGGATGGTGTAGGAGAAGGTCGGGGTAATCTGCCAGACGCGATCGCCGGGGCGGCTGCCTTCGGTGTTGCGCTGCATGATGTTGAGGGTGAAGTAGTTGAAGCCCGGTACTGCCAGGTCAAAGCCGGGGCCGATCAGGTAGGCCTCGTTGTCGCCTTCGCCGGACTCGTAGGTCATGGCGATCAGTACGTCCTTGATCGGGCCGAACTCGAACTTGCGCTCGAAGATCTTGCCCAGCGACAGGCGTGGGCTGAATTCGCCGTAGTAGGTGTTGCTGCCCTTGTTGCGGTCGGTGCCGCCGTTGTAGAAGATTTTGTCGATGAACAGGAAGGTGTCACCGTACTTCCATTTGTTGGCATGCTCGAAGGTCACCGTCTGCTGGATCGCCGGGTTGACCTGGAAGTCCTTGCCGTAGAGGTAGGTGAGGCTGTTGGTGTGCCAGAGCAGCAAGTCCCCTGCGGCGGCTGGCAAGCTCGCCAGCAGGCTGCTACCGAGCAGAAGGGAAGTGGTGATGCCTTTCATGTTGTGATTCCCGGCTTTGTTATTGTTGGTTTTCGGTTTTTTGGCGCGAAACGCCCCGGCCGACCCGCTCCCACGGGTCGACGGTCTTGCGTAGTGCTCGGGTGACGCCGGGCGGCAAGCGCCGCCCAAAGGCTCAGTGCTGGTGGGCGGTATCGTTGTGGGTGGCGCGTTCGGCGCCACCGAGGATGTTGAACAGCAGGTTGAGGATCAACGCGCTGACGGTGGCCATGGCAATGCCACTGTGGGTGATCGGTTCCATCCACTGGGGCATCTGCGCGAAGAACTCCGGACGTACCACCGGGATCAGGCCCATGCCGACACTGACGGCCACCAGCAACTGGTTGCGGCGGTCGGCGATGTCGGCTTCCTGAAGGATCTTGATGCCAGTGGCGGCGACCATGCCGAACATGGCGATCGATGCGCCACCCAGTACCGCAGGCGGAATCGAGGCAATCAGGAACGCCGCTTTGGGCAACAGGCTGAGCAGGATCAGGAAACCACCGGCAACCACCGTGACGTAGCGGCAGCGCACGCCGGTCATCTGTACCAGGCCGATGTTCTGGGCGAACGAGGAGTGGGTGAAGGTATTGAAAAAGCCGGCCACGAACGAGGCGCCGGCGTCGCACAGCAGGCCGCGCCGCAGCATGCCGGGGGTCACTTCGCGTTCGGTGACCTTGCCCAGGGCGAGGAACATGCCAGTGGACTCGACGAAGATGATCACCACCACCAGGCACATCGACAGGATCGGCGCCAGGCTGAAGGTCGGCATGCCGAAATGCAGGGGAGTCACGACCTGCACCCAGGGCGCTTCACTCAGGCCCGAGAGGTCGACCATGCCGATGGAGCCGGCAATGATGTAGCCCAGGCCCATGCCGATCAGCACCGAGACATTGACCCAGAAGCCGCGCATGAAGCGGTTGATCAACAAGATGGTGGCCAGCACCAGGCCGGCGACGGCCAGGTAGACAGGGGAGCCGAAGGGGGCGGCATCGGCGCCGCCGCCTGCCCAGTTGACCGCAACCGGAAACAGCGACAAGCCAATCGAGGTGATGACCGTACCGGTCACCAGCGGCGGGAAGAAACGCACGACCTTGGACATGAACGGCGCAATGATCATGCCGAAGAAACCGGCGGCGATGGTCGCGCCGAAAATCCCCTGCAGGCCGACGCCAGGCATGCCGGCCATGGCCACCATGCTGCCGACGGCGGCAAAGCTTGCGCCCATCATCACCGGCATGCGGATGCCGACTGCGCCAATGCCCAACGACTGGACGATGGTGGCGACACCTGCGACCAGCAGGTCGGCATTGATCAGGAAAGCGACTTCTTCACGAGAAAGTCCGGCGGCTTGACCGATGATCAGCGGCACGGCAATCGCGCCTCCGTACATCAGCAATACATGCTGCAGACCCACCAGGAACAGTTGGAACAGGGGCAGTGGCTGTCGTGGGGGCGCAACAGGGATGTACGCCTTGCGTGACTCGGACATGCAACACCTCGGTTTTGTTTTTATTCTTGGAGCTGCAAGCTTCAAGCGCCAAGCTTCAGGTAGAAGCAGGGCAGCGCGCTTGGCTTGCAGCTTGTAGCTTGCCGCTTGTAGCTGTTACTCAGTGGGTTGGCGCTCCTTTGGCGACCCAGGCGCCGATCAGTTCACGTTCCTGCTGGGTCATCTGGGTGATGTTGCCCAGGGGCATGATCTGCGTGGCCACGGCTTGCGCCTGGATGCGCGCAGCCTGTTGCTGGATCTGCTGCGGGGTGTCGAGCATCACGCCGGCCGGGGCGGCGCTGAACAGCGGGCTGGTCGGCTTGGCCGAATGGCACACCGCGCAACGCTCCTGGATGACGCTGTGGATCTTGTCGAAACCGGCATCGTCGAGCTTGGCCGTGGCCTCGGTCGGAGCTGCAGCGGGGGCGGCAGGTTGGGCAGGGGCTGCCGCCTGTTCGGCGGCTTTCTGGGCAGCGGTCTTGCCACCCAGGGCGGTTTCCGGCAACGGTTGGTACTCGATCTTGGCAGCGGCTTGTTCTGGGGCACGCGGCATCGGCGCAGGGCCGGTGACGTACGCCAGGCAGATCATCGACAAGGCACCGACCGGCAGGGTCCAGGCGTACTTGTTGCTGTCATGACGGGTGTTGAAGTAGTGACGCACCAACACCGCCGCCACCGCGATACCGCCCAGGATCAACCAGTTGTACTGGCTGCCGTAGGTGCTCGGGAAGTGGTTGCTGATCATGATGAACAGCACCGGCAAGGTGAAGTAGTTGTTGTGCCGCGAGCGCAGCAAACCTTTGGCCGGCAGCAAGGGGTCTGGCGTCTGGTTGGCTTCGATGGCGGCGACCAGCTGACGTTGGGCCGGCATGATGATACGGAACACGTTACCGACCATGATGGTGCCGATGATCGCGCCGGTGTGCAGGTACGCACCACGGCCGCTGAACACCTGGCTGAAGCCGTAGCAGGCGGCAATCACCAGCACGAACAGGACCAGGCCGAGCAGGCCGGGGCGCTTGCCCAGTGGCGAGTCACAGAGGAAGTCGTAGATGAACCAGCCGGCGATCAGCGAACCGACACCGATGGCAATGCCTTCACCACCGCTCAGGGAGCTGCCCGGTGCCAGCAGGTACAGGGTCGGATTCCAGTAGAACACCAGGCACAGCAGGGCGATACCCGACATCCAGGTGAAGTAGGCTTCCCATTTGAACCAGTGCAGGTTCTCCGGCATTTTTGGCGGAGCCAGCTTGTACTTCTCCAGGTGGTAGATCCCGCCACCGTGAATCGCCCAGAGATCGCCGGAAAGACCGTCGCGCGGGTTGGCCCGGTTGAGGTTGTTTTCCAGCCAGACAAAGTAGAACGACGCGCCAATCCAGGCCACGCCAGTGATCATGTGAACCCAGCGCACGCTCAGGTTCAGCCATTCCAGCAGATGTGCTTCCACAGTCTTTACCTCTACCCTGGCACCCTGTAGCCGGGCGCTCAGGTCTTCTCTTATTGGTGGGGGGCGAGGATCAACTGCTCATCCTCATTGAAAAAATGCTCATCGCAGTTGTTGCCAGTGCCACTGCGATCAACCACCAGGAAGTCATCCCGCTTTTCGATCGTCAGCACCGGGTGGTGCCAGACGCCGCGATGGTAATTGATGCCCTGCCTTCCATTACTGATGAAGGCACGGACCAGGCCTGATACAGGTGCATCGCCAACCGGCGCGACCACGATCAGAAAGGGGTTGCCGAGCAGCGGAATGAAAGCCTGGCTGCCCTGCGGATGGCGTTCCAGCATGCGAACGGTCAGGGGCATGTCCTGCGCGTCGGCGCGGAAGATGCTGATGATCGCCTTGTCGTCGGGTTGCGCGGTTTCGACCGTGGCCAGACGATGGAAGCGCATGGTCGAGCCGTTGTTGATCATGAAGTGGTCGCTGCCATCGGTTTCGATCACGTCACCAAAAGGGGCGAAGGCTTCTTTGCTCAGGGGCTCAATCACTAAAGTGCGCATGCTGTTTTCTCTTTGTTCTGTAGGGATGTCTTAAAGCTGAAGCAGGCGGAACAGGGCGATCAGGTTGATCTGCGCCAGCGCTTCCTTGAACTCGGCTTCGACCGAGTTGTGGATGCGTTTTTCAAAGGCGGCCAGGATCTGGTGCCGGTTGCTGCCTTTGACCGCCATGATGAACGGGAACTTGAACTTCGCTTTGTAAGCATCGTTGAGTTCGGTGAAGCGCGTGAACTCTTCGGCGGTGCACTGGTGGATGCCGGCGCCGGCCTGTTCGTGGGTGCTCGATTGGGTCAGTTCGCCCTGGATCGCGGCCTTGCCGGCGAGGTCCGGGTGGGCGTTGATCAGCGCCAGCTGGGCGGCATGGTCGGCGCTGAGCAGGATGTCGCTCATACGCTGGTGCAGGGCCTCGATCTGCTCGATCTCCTGCAACTGGCCCAGGTCGTAGGCCTTCTCGGCAACCCATGGCGAGTGTTCGTAGATGTCGGCGAAAGCTTCGACGAACGCTGCGCGATCCAGGGTCGAAGGCTTCAGGGTCTTGAATGCAGTCATTGTGCTTTCTCGGCTTGGAATGGGTGGGTGGCATGCCAGTGGCGGGCGATGTCCACGCGCCGGGCGAACCAGACCTGGTCATGGCTCTTGGCGTACTCGATGAAGCGCTTGAGCGCAGCCAGGCGCGCCGGGCGGCCGATCAAGCGGCAGTGCAAGCCGATCGAAAGCATTTTCGGCGCATCGCTGCCTTCTTCGTAGAGCACATCGAAGGCGTCCTTGAGGTACTGGAAAAACTGCTCGCCGCAGTTGAAACCCTGCACCTGGGTAAAGCGCATGTCGTTGGTGTCCAGGGTGTAGGGGATCACCAGATGCGGCTTGTCGGTCGGGTTGTTGCGTTCCCAGTAGGGCAGGTCGTCGTCGTAGGTATCGCTGTCGTAGAGGAAGCCACCTTCTTCCATCACCAGACGGCGGGTGTTCGGCCCGGTGCGGCCGGTGTACCAGCCCAGCGGACGCTCGCCGGTGAGTTCGGTGAGGATGCGGATGGCTTCGAGCATGTGCTCGCGCTCCTGGGCCTCGTCCATGTGCTGGTAATCGATCCAGCGGTAGCCGTGGCTGCAGATCTCGTGGCCGGCCTGGACCATGGCGCGGATTACATCCGGGTGGCGCTGGGCGGCCATGGCCACGGCGAAAACGGTCAAGGGTACGCCAGTGTCCTTGAACAGCTTGAGCAAGCGCCATACACCGGCACGGCTGCCGTACTCATACAGCGATTCCATGCTCATGTTGCGCTCGCCCTGCAGCGGCTGGGCGGCGACCATTTCCGAAAGAAAGGCTTCGGACTCTTTATCGCCGTGAAGGATGTTGCGTTCGCCACCTTCTTCGTAATTGAGCACGAAAGACAAAGCAATGCGGGCATTCCCCGGCCAGCGCGGATGGGGTGGGGTGTTGCCGTAACCGATCAGGTCGCGAGGGTAATCAGCGCTCACTGCAGTCTTCCTTCTTGTACGTGAATGCGGAGGGCGTGGGCACCCGGTAAGGGTATCGGCCACGACGATGGGTTGATTGTATACAACTTTGTTTGCGATTTGTAAGCCTGTTTTTTCGCTTTTCTTTGCCTTTTCACCCACGCTCGCCGTGACAAAAAGCCCTGCAAGAAACCTGCCTGATCGGTCAGCTAATGACGTGGGCGTCCGCCATTGGTGGGGTTTTGCGACTGGTGGACTATTTATAGGTAGGCGCGCGCGGTGTCCGGAAAGAATGCCGAATTATTGTGTACAATTTTATCTGGAAATGTCTTAATAATCCGACAGCCGCATGTTGTCGGGCAATCCGAGCCTGGCCTGCGGGAATTTTTTGCCCACACATAGAACAGAGGCGAGCAAGCAATGGGACGTTTGACCACGCATGTACTGGATGCCGCTCATGGCTGCCCCGGCAGCTCGATCAAGGTTGAGCTGTACCGGGTCGAAGGCCAGCAGCTGGAGCTGGTGCACACCACCCTGACCAACAGCGATGGCCGTTGCGACGCACCGCTGCTGCAAGGCGATGATTACCGCAGTGGCGTCTACCAGTTGCAGTTCAGCGCCGGCGACTACTACCGTGCCCGTGGCGTACAACTGCCCGAGCCTGCATTCCTGGACGTGGTGGTGCTGCGTTTTGGCATCAGCGCCGAGCAGGACCATTACCACGTTCCGCTGTTGATCTCGCCGTACAGTTACTCGACCTATCGCGGAAGCTAGTTGGTCGCTAGAAGAATCTTCGTAGGTCCTTGCCCGCTCACACTGCGGGCTTTTTTTTGCCTGGGTTTTTTGCCATCTGTGGCAGCGGGCTAGCCCCGCGATGAGGACCTCCCAAACAACAAAAAGCCCCACCCGAAGGTGAGGCTCTGTTGTACCAGTATGCCGTGTTACAAGAACACAAACTTGGCAATGAAGATCGCCGTCAGCACCCACAGGCTGGCCGAGATCTCCTTGTAGCGCCCGGTCCCGGCCTTGAGCACCACGTAGGTGATAAAGCCCAGGGCGATACCGTCGGCAACCGAGAAGGTCAGCGGCATCATGATTGCGGTAACGATTGCCGGAATGCTGTCGGTGGCTTCATCCCAGTCGATGTGGGCCATGCTGCCCATCATCAGCATCGCCACGTAGATCAGCGCGCCGGCCGTGGCGTAGGCAGGAATCATTCCCGCCAGCGGTGCGAAGAACATCGCGGCGATGAAGAACAGGCCGACCACCACGGCGGTGAGCCCGGTTCGGCCACCGGCGGCAACCCCTGCCGCACTCTCCACATAGCTGGTCACCGGCGGTACGCCGACCACAGCGCCAAACACGCTGGAGGCACTGTCTGCTTTTAGCGCCCGCGACAGATTTTCGATGCGCCCGTCGGCATTCACCAGGTTGGCCCGCTGGGCCACGCCCATCAGGGTGCCGGCAGTGTCGAACATATGCACGAAGAGAAAAGCGAAGACCACGGCGATCATGCTGACGTTGAACACCCCGGCAACGTCCATGGCCATCCAGGTCGGCGCCAGGCTCGGTGGCAGCGAGAACAGACCGCCGTACTCGACCAGGCCCAGGCCCCAGCCGGCCAGGGTGACGCTGATGATGCTGATCAGGATCGCACCGAACACCCGGTGGTAGCTGAGCACCGCGATCATCAGAAAGCAGATGGCCGCCAGCAGTGGGCCAGGCTCGTGCAGCGAGCCGAGCTTGATCAGGGTTGCCGGGCTGTCGACGACAATCCCTGCGGTTTTAAGGCCGATCAGTCCGAGAAACAATCCGACGCCGGCGCCCATGGCATGCCGCAGGCTGACCGGAATGCTGTTGAGCAGCCATTCGCGCACCCGCGACAAGGTCAGCAGCATGAACAACACGCCGGAGACGAACACCGCGCCGAGCGCCGCTTCCCAGGTGTAGCCCATGGTCCCGACCACGGTGTAGGTAAAGAAGGCATTGAGCCCCATGCCTGGTGCCAGGCCTACTGGCCAGTTGGCGTACAGGCCCATCAGCAGGCAGCCAAGGGCGGCGGCGATGCAGGTGGCGACGAATGCCGCGCCGTGATCGATGCCAGCATCGGCCATGATGTTAGGGTTGACGAAGATGATGTAGGCCATGGTGATGAAGGTAGTCAACCCGGCGATCATTTCGGTTTTGACGGTGGTGCCGTGTAGCTTGAGTTTGAAAATCCGCTCCAGCCAGCTCGTTTCGAGCGGTGGGGCAAGATCCAGCGTAGGGGCGTCGGATTTGCGGCTTTCCACAGCGTGTACTCCTCAAGTCTTTTCTTGTTTTCCAGAGCCAGTCCTGCGCACGCACTGGGGGGCTCTGTGAGGCGGATGGGATGGCAGGCCACCGGACCTTTTGTTGACCTCTGGGTCAGGAAGTTGCACGGGTGGATTATGCGTTTGTATACAAAGAATGCAAATAATGTTTTCTTTGTTGTGCCCAGATAATTTGCCAGTGCAGCTATAAAGGCCATCGCCCCCTGCAGAAATCTCTGCGGCTGTGTACAATGTGCCAATACCTTAAACGTTTAATTTTCTTTCCAGGACTTGCCATCGCCCCACTGGCTGGTATTACAGTCAGGGTCCGACTGGTGGATCTCCGTGCTCGAGCGCCCATGAACGAACAGCTGCAACCTCTCAAGAAACCAGTGCGTGCCGGCAAGGCCGGTCGTAGCGGAACCCAGGACGATATCGTCTACGCGCACATTTTCGAGGCCATCCTCGAACAGCGCCTGGCGCCGGGTACCAAGTTGAGCGAGGAAGCCCTGGGCGAGATCTTTGGTGTCAGCCGCACCATCATCCGTCGCGCGCTGTCGCGCCTGGCTCACGAAAGCGTGGTGCTGCTGCGGCCCAACCGCGGTGCGGTAGTGGCCAGCCCGACGGTCGAAGAGGCGCGCCAGGTGTTCTTTTCGCGGCGCATGGTCGAACGCGCGATCACCGAACTTGCGGTCGAGCACGCCACCACAGAGCAACTCAACGAACTGCGCCAAATGGTTCGCGAGGAGCGCGACAGCTTCTCCCGTGGCGATCGCGGCGCCGGCATTCGGCTGTCCGGCGAGTTCCACCTGAAACTGGCCGAGGCTGCGGGCAATGCGCCCTTGATCAGCTTCCAGCGCAGCCTGGTGTCGCAAACCTCGCTGATCATTGCCCAGTACGAAAGCGGCAACCGCTCGCATTGCTCCTACGACGAGCACATGCAGCTGATCGACGCCATCGAGGCCCGTGACGTCAACCAGGCGGTGAGCCTGATGATGCACCACATGGACCACATCGACAGCAAGCTCAACCTCGACGAAGACAGCGCTTCGGATGACCTGCATGCGGTGTTCTCGCACCTGCTGCAGACCAAGAAGCGCGGTGGGGTTGCGCCGCTCAAGGGTTGAGGTCCAGTTACAGTACATCGCGGGGCAAGCCCGCTCCTGCCATTGTTGTAGGAGCGGGCTTGCCCCGCGATGCTTTCAGGCCACTGGCAGTTCATCCAGCCTCTGCTAGATTCTCACCTGATCCACCGCAAACCTTCATCAAGCAGTTGGGCTTGCGCGCTATGCGTTGAACTTCAACTACTTGAGGACAGGTATATGTCGATGCCCCTGAGCAAGCGCATGGGTGCTGAACTGATCGGGACGTTCTGGCTGGTGTTGGGTGGCTGCGGCAGTGCGGTACTGGCGGCCTCGTTGCCGGCGGGAATCGGCTTGGTCGGGGTATCCATGGCTTTCGGCCTGACGGTCCTGACCATGGCATTCGCCATCGGCCACATCTCCGGTTGCCACCTCAATCCAGCCGTTTCTGTCGGTTTGGTGGTGGGCGGACGTTTCCCCGCCAAAGAGTTGCTGCCCTACATAATCGCCCAGGTGATCGGGGCGACTATCGCCGCAGCGCTGATCTACTTCATCGCCAGTGGCAAGGAAGGCTTCGACGTAGCGTCGGGGTTGGCATCCAACGGTTATGCCGAACACTCCCCCGCAGGCTATTCGCTGGCGGCAGGCTTTGCCAGTGAGGTGGTGATGACCGCGACGTTCATCCTGATCATCATGGGCGCCACCGACAGCCGCGCTCCGGCGGGCTTTGCACCGATTGCCATCGGCCTGGCCCTGACCCTGATCCACCTCATTTCGATTCCGGTCACCAACACCTCGGTGAACCCTGCGCGCAGCACGGGGCCGGCTCTGTTCGTCGGTGGCTGGGCGCTGCAGCAGCTGTGGCTGTTCTGGGTGGCGCCGCTGATCGGGGCGGTGATCGGCGGCGCCTTGTACAAGGGGCTGTTCCGCGAGCCTTAGCGCTGGTGCACGCAGCGGCCGGCGGCGAAGGTCTGCTTGACGGTGCGGTCATCACCCAGGGTCATCAGCACGAACAGCGTCTCATCGATGCTGTTCGACTGCTGGATGCGGTAGTCCATCAGAGCCGTGGCCTTGTAGTCGAGCACCAGGAAGTCGGCGTCGTTGCCCGGGCGCAGGCTGCCGATACGCTCCTCCAGGCTCAGTGCCCGGGCGCCGCCCAGGGTCGCCAGGTACAGTGACTTGAACGGGCTCAGACGTGCGCCCTGCAATTGCATGACCTTGTAGGCTTCATTCAGGGTGTTGAGCAAAGAGAAGCTGGTGCCGGCGCCGACGTCGGTGCCCAGGCCGACCTTGACCTTGAACTTTTCTGCCTGGGGCAGGTTGAACAGGCCGCTGCCCAGGAACAGGTTGGAGGTCGGGCAGAAGGCCACGGCCGAACCGGTTTCGGCCAGGCGCTGGCACTCTTCGTCGCACAGGTGTACGCCGTGGGCGAACACCGAGCGCTGGCCGAGCAGCTTGAAGTGGTCGTAGACGTCCAGGTAGCCCTTGCGCTCGGGGAACAGGTCCTTGACCCAGTCGATCTCCTTGAGGTTTTCACTCAGGTGGGTGTGCAGGTACAAGCCGGGGAATTCGCTCAGCAACTGGCCGGCCAGGGTCAGTTGCTCAGGGGTGCTGGTCGGCGCGAAGCGCGGGGTCACCGCGTAGTGCAGGCGACCCTTGCCATGCCAGCGCTCGATCAGCGCCTTGCTTTCGACATAGCCGGATTCGGCGGTGTCGGTCAGGTAGCCCGGGGCGTTGCGGTCCATCATCACCTTGCCGGCAATCATCCGCAGGTCCAGGCGCTCGGCTTCTTCGAACAAGGCATTGACCGACTCAGGGTGCACGCTGCCGAACACCAGGGCGGTGGTGGTGCCATTGCGCAGCAGCTCTTCGATGAAGATCTTCGCCACTTTGTCGGCATGGTCCTTGTCGGCGAATTGCTTCTCGCAAGGGAAGGTGTAGGTGTTGAGCCAGTCCAGCAACTGCTCGCCGTAGGAGCCGATCATGCCGGTTTGCGGGAAGTGGATATGCGTATCGATGAAGCCGGGGGTGATCAGGGCATCCTGGTAGTGCTCGATCTCGATGTCAGCGGCCAGGGTCGGCAGCAGCTCATGGGCATGGCCCAGGGCGCTGATCTTGCCATTGTCTATCAATAGCAGGCCGTCTTCGAAATACTCGTAGGAGGCTTCGATGCCCACCTCGGCAGGGTCGGCGATGCTGTGCAAGATGGCGGCACGGTAGGCTTTGCGGGTTGCGCTCATAGGGCTCTCGTCATATGGCTTGGCTGCGCCGTGACGGCGGCAGCAATTGGGCAATGGGGCCGGCGTTGGCAGCGTTGTTGTGCTGGCCAAAGCTTGCGTTGTAGGTGGCAATGATTTCCGCGGCGATCGACACAGCGATCTCGATCGGCAGCTTGCCCTTGACCTCGGCGATGCCCATTGGGCAACGCATGCGCTGCAGACGCTCCTCGGCAAAGCCGCGTTCACGCAGGCGGTGCTCGAACTTGACGCGTTTGGTCTTCGAACCGATCAGGCCGAACCAGGTGAAGTCATTGCGTTTGAGGATTGCCGCGGTCAGTTCCAGATCCAGTTGATGGTTGTGGGTCATGACAATGCAGTAACTGCCGGCGGGCAGTTCATCGACTTCATCCACCGGCTCTTCACTGACGATCTTGCTGACCCCGGCAGGAATGTTCTCGGGGAATTCCTGCTCGCGCGAATCGATCCAGCGCACCTTGCAGGGCAGGGCGGCGAGCAAGGGTACCAGAGCACGGCCGACATGGCCTGCGCCGAATACGGCGATTTGCGCTTGCACCTGGCCCATCGGCTCGAACAGCAGCACGGTGGCGCCGCCGCAGCACTGGCCGAGGCTGGCACCGAGGCTGAAGCGCTCCAGGTGCGGGTCTTCGCGGCGCTCAGTGAGCATCTGCCGGGCGATGTGCATGGCTTTGTATTCCAGGTGGCCGCCGCCGATGGTGTCGAACAATTGCTCGGCACTGACGACCATTTTCGAGCCGGCGTTGCGCGGGGTCGAGCCACGTTCTTCGATGATGGTCACCAGTACGCAGGGTTCACCGCGCGACTGCAGGTCGGACAGGGCGTTGATCCAGGTGTGCATTATTCAGTTACCTCTACGGTGCCTGTTCTGGCCTCATCGCGGGTCAAGCCGGCTCCTACAAATGTGGGAGCGGGCTTGACCCGCGATCGGCGCCCTACGGAGCGACTGTCTCAATCTGGGTGGCAGGCTGCTGCGCCGCCGCCTTACGCATCTGCTCACAGCCCCACAGCACCCGCTCCGGTGTCGCCGGCGCATCGATCAGCGGATGCACGCGGTAATCACCCAGGCTCGCCACGGCATCCTTGATCGCACACCAGGCGGCGATGCCTAGCATGAACGGCGGCTCGCCCACAGCCTTGGAATGGAACACCGTGTCTTCCGGGTTCTTGCGGTTTTCCACCAGCCTGACGCGCAAATCCACCGGCATGTCGGCCACTGCCGGGATTTTGTAGCTGGCCGGGCCGTTGGTCATCAGCTTGCCCTTGGCGTTCCACACCAGCTCTTCGGTAGTCAGCCAGCCCATGCCCTGGATGAAGCCGCCCTCGACCTGGCCGATGTCGATGGCCGGGTTCAGCGAGGCGCCGACGTCGTGGAGGATGTCGGTGCGCAGCATCTTGTACTCGCCGGTCAGGGTGTCGACAATCACCTCGGCGCACGCTGCACCAAAGGCGTAGTAATAGAACGGCCGGCCGCGGGCCTGGCTGCGGTCGTAGAAAATCTTCGGCGTGCGGTAGAAGCCGGTGCTCGACAGCGACACCTGGGCGAAGTACGCCTGCTGGATCAGGGTCTCGAAAGACAGGATCTCGTCACGTACACGTACGTGACCATTGCGGAACTCGACGTCTTCCTCGGTCACCTTGTAGTGCCGCGCGGCGAATTCGACCAGCCGCTGCTTGATGATCTGCGCCGCGTTCTGCGCCGCCTTGCCGTTCAGGTCGGCGCCACTGGAAGCCGCCGTCGGCGAGGTGTTGGGTACCTTGTCGGTGTTGGTAGCGGTGATCTGGATACGGCTGAAATCGACCTGGAAGACTTCGGCCACCACCTGCGCCACCTTGGTGTTCAGGCCCTGGCCCATCTCGGTGCCACCGTGGTTCAGGTGGATACTGCCGTCGGTGTAGATGTGCACCAGCGCGCCGGCCTGGTTGAGGAAGGTGGCGGTGAACGAGATGCCGAACTTGACCGGCGTCAGCGCCAGGCCTTTCTTCAGGATCGGGCTGTTGGCGTTGAAGCGGCGGATCGATTCGCGACGCTGTTTGTAGTCGGCGCTGGCTTCAAGCTCGGCGGTCATTTCCTCGAGCATGTTGTGCTCGACGGTCTGGTAGTAGTGGGTGACGTTGCGCTCGGTCTTGCCATAGTAGTTGACCTTGCGCACATCCAGCGGATCAAGCACCAGGTGACGGGCGATATGGTCCATCACGTCCTCGATGGCGACCATGCCCTGCGGGCCGCCAAAGCCACGGTAAGCGGTGTTGGAGGCGGTGTTGGTCTTGCAGCGGTAGCCGTTGACCGTGGCATCGCCCAGGTAATAGGCGTTGTCGGAGTGGAACATCGCCCGGTCGACGATGGAGGCGGACAGGTCCGGCGAGTAGCCGCAGTTGCCGGCAAGGTCCAGGTTGATGCCGTGCAGGCGGCCGCTGTCGTCGAAACCGACGTCGTATTCGACGTAGAACGGGTGGCGCTTGCCGGTCATCAACATGTCTTCGACGCGCGGCAGGCGCATCTTGGTCGGCTGGCCGGTCAGGCGCGCAATCACCGCGCACAGGCACGCAGGGCTGGCCGCCTGGGTTTCCTTGCCGCCAAAACCGCCGCCCATGCGGCGCATGTCGACGACGATCTTGTGCATGGGGACGTCGAGCACTTCGGCAACCAGTTTCTGCACTTCGGTGGGGTTCTGCGTGGAGCAGTAGACGATCATCCCGCCGTCTTCGGTGGGCATCACCGAGGAAATCTGGGTTTCCAGGTAGAAGTGCTCCTGGCCACCGATGTGCAGGGTGCCCTGCAGGCGGTGCGGCGCGCTGGCCAATGCCGATTGCGAGTCGCCGCGCTTGTGGGTGTGGGTGTCGAGCACGAAGTGTTTTTTACGCAGGGCCTGGACCACGTCCAGCACTGGCTCCAGGTCTTCGTACTCGACGATGGCGGCCATGGCTGCGCGGCGTGCGGTGTCCAGGTCGCAGGCGGCGACGGCGAGCACCGGCTGGCCGACGAACTCGACGACATCGATGGCCAGCAGCGGATCGCCGGGCATGACCGCGCCGATGTCCTTGAGGCCTGGAATGTCTTCATGGGTGATGACGATGCGCACACCTTCGATGGCATAGCATGGGCTGGTGTCGATCTTCAGGATGCGCGCATGGGCGCGGTCCGACATGCGGGCATAGACGTGCAGCTGGTTCGGGTATTCCAGGCGGTCGTCGATGTACACGGCCTCGCCAGCCACCTGCTTGTCGGCGCTGTCGTGCTTGAGACTGCGGCCGACCCCGGTAGTCAGGTCCTGGCTGAACAGTTCGGCCATTTCGGCCTGGCTTTTGGCGACGTGATGGTTAGACATAAGCGGTCACCCGAGTCTCGATGTGCGGCGTTTGCAGTTCGATGAAGTATTTGCGCAGCAGGTTTTGTGCACTGAGCAGGCGGTACTCCTTGCTGGCGCGGAAGTCCGAGAGCGGGGTGAAGTCCTGCGCCAGGGCCTGGCAGGCGCGCTCGATGCCGGCCTGGTTCCAGGGCTTGCCGACCAGCGCCACTTCACAGGCGCGGGCCCGTTTGGGGATCGCAGCCATGCCGCCGAAGGCGATGCGCGCCGCTTCCACCACGCCGTTGTGAATGCGCAGGTTGAACGCCGCGCACACCGCCGAGATATCGTCGTCCAGGCGCTTGGACACCTTGTAGGCGCGGAAAGCCCAGTCGGTGCGGGCCCGGGGCACGATGATCTTCTCGATGAACTCGCTTTCCTGGCGTGCGGTGATGCGGTAGTCGATGAAGTAGTCTTCAAGCGCCAGGGTGCGGGTGTTGGCACCTTTGCGCAGCACGATCTGCGCATCCAGGGCAATCAGCAGGGGCGGCGAGTCACCGATCGGCGAGGCGTTGCCGATGTTGCCGCCCAAGGTGCCCTGGTTGCGGATCTGCAGCGAGGCGAAGCGGTGCAGCAGCTCGCCAAAATCCGGGTATTCGCGGCTCAGGGCGTCGTAGCAATCGGTCAGCGGTGTGGCTGCGCCAATCTCCAGGTACTGCTCCTGTGTTTCGATACGCTTGAGCTCGGCGACATTACCAACATAGATCATCACCGGCAGGGTTTTGTGGAACTGGGTGACTTCCAGCGCCAGGTCGGTGCCACCGGCCAGCAGGCGGGCTTCGGGGTGCGAGCCGTAGAGTTCGGCCAGGTCGGCCACGGTCAGTGGCACCAGGCAGCGCTTGTCGCCGCTGTTGAGTTCACCGGTTTCGCTGGGGGCGATGGCCTTGAGGCGAGCGATGGTCTGGGCTTCGCCGTTGTCGAACTGATCAGGCTGGGCCTGGCAGCAGGACTGCTCGGCGGCGGCCAGGATCGGCCGGTAGCCGGTGCAGCGGCAGAGGTTGCCGGCCAGGGCTTCCTGGGCCTTGTGCAGATCGGGTGCCGCGCTGTTTTTTTGCAGGGCGAACAGCGACATGACAAAGCCTGGGGTACAGAAGCCGCATTGCGAGCCATGGCAATCGGCCATGGCCTGCTGCACGCTGTGCAGCTTGCCCTGATGCTTGAGGCCTTCAACGCTGATCAATTGTTTGCCGTGCAGCGAGGAGACGAAGGTCAGGCACGAGTTGAGGCTGCGGTAGCGGATGTGCTCGCGACCGTCTTCGCCCTCGGTCAGTTCGCCGACCACCACGGTGCAGGCGCCACAATCGCCGCTGGCGCAGCCTTCTTTGGTACCGGACTTGCCCAGGTGTTGACGAAGGTACTCGAGCACGGTCAGGTTGGGGTCCAGGGCATGCTCACTGCGCAGCTCCTGGTTAAATAGAAACTGGATCACGAAGAAGGCCTCACAAGCGACTTATTGTTGTTGAGCGGACTGTAAGCAGACTTGATTTTTAGGTCAACAATTTTCTGACCTCTGGGTCAGGAAATTTCTCATAACGCTTCCGCCCTTTCACAGGTGCTCTGTTATGAGCATAGTTGGCCCTGGGTGATCCGAATCTTTTGCGTCAATCGTGCCAACTTCTGCTACGTGGCCACTGCGCGGCGAGGGGGCAAGTGCGCTACAATTCCGCGCTTGTGCACAGTTCAATGATTTTGAAGGAAAACCATGACGTTCAAGGCGCCGGACAGCCTCTCCGAGCAAATTGCCCACTACCTGGCCGAGCGGATCATCCGTGGCGAGCTCAAGCCCGCCGAGCGTATCCAGGAGCAGAAGGTTACCCAGGCGTTGAATGTCAGCCGTGGTTCGGTGCGTGAGGCACTTTTGATCCTCGAACGCCGCCACCTGGTGACCATCCTCGCGCGTCGTGGCGCCCACGTGACCGAGCTCGACGAACACAACGTGCGCAGTCTGTGCACGCTCATGGGCGAGCTGTACACCTTGCTCGGCAATGCCGTGGCGCAGCACTGGCGCAATGATGGCGATCTTCTGCCGTTCCTCGCCATTCAGCAACGCCTGACCGCCGCCTTCGAGCGCCAGGACATCCGCGCCTTCGTCGAAGACAGCTTCTCGGTGATGCGCGCGGCCTATCCGTTTGCCAACAATCCCTACCTGCAGGAGACCGTCGAGAACCTGCAGCCGGCCATGAGCCGTGCCTACTACCTGGCACTGGACCAGCGCAAGGCCAACATGAACGACTTCCTGGTGCTGTTTGCCAGCCTGCTCGAAGCCGTGGTGGCCCGTGACCAGCAGCGTATCCGCACGGTGCTGGGCGAGTATTGCCAGCGCAGCTGCGAGCTGGTGCTGGCGGCGTTGGCGACTGCCTGAGCATGCGCCTCAAGTGCATTCGCCTGGCCGGGTTCAAGTCGTTCGTCGACCCCACCACGGTCAACTTCCCCAGCAACATGGCCGCCGTGGTCGGCCCCAATGGCTGCGGCAAGTCCAACATCATCGATGCGGTGCGCTGGGTGATGGGCGAGAGCTCGGCAAAAAACCTGCGTGGCGAGTCGATGACCGACGTCATCTTCAACGGCTCGACCAGCCGCAAGCCGGTGAGCCAGGCCAGCATCGAACTGGTGTTCGACAATTCCGACAGTACCCTGGTGGGTGAGTACGCGGCCTATGCGGAAATATCCATTCGCCGCAAGGTCACTCGCGATGCGCAGAACACCTACTACCTCAACGGCGCCAAATGCCGGCGCCGGGACATTACCGACATCTTTCTCGGTACCGGCCTGGGCCCGCGCAGCTACTCGATCATCGAGCAGGGGATGATCTCCAAGCTGATCGAAGCCAAGCCCGAAGACCTGCGCAATTTCATCGAAGAAGCGGCAGGTATCTCCAAGTACAAGGAGCGCCGGCGCGAGACCGAGAACCGTATTCGTCGTACCCATGAAAACCTCGAGCGCCTGACCGACCTGCGCGAGGAGCTGGAGCGCCAGCTCGAACGCCTGCACCGGCAAGCCCAGGCTGCCGAGAAGTACAAGGAATACAAGGCCGAGGAGCGTCAGCTCAAGGCGCAACTGGCGGCGCTGCGCTGGCAGGCCCTGAATGATCAGGTGGGCCAGCGTGAAGCTGTGATCGGCGATCAGGAAGTGGCCTTCGAGGCCCTGGTGGCCGAGCAGCGCAATGCCGATGCCAGCATCGAGCGCCTGCGTGATGGCCATCATGAACTGTCCGAGCGTTTCAACCTGGTGCAGGGGCGCTTTTACTCGGTGGGCGGCGATATCGCCCGGGTCGAGCAAAGCATCCAGCACGGCCAGCAGCGCCTGCGCCAGTTGCAGGATGATTTCAAGGAAGCCGAGCGCTCGCGTCTGGAGACCGAGTCGCACCTGGGTCATGACCGCACCCTGCTCGCGACCCTGGGTGAAGAGCTTGAGCGGCTCGAACCCGAGCAGAAACTGACCCTGGCCGCCGCCGAAGAGGCCGCCGCCACCCTGGAAGATGCTGAAACCACCATGCACGGCTGGCAAGAACAGTGGGACGGTTTCAACACCCGCTCGGCCGAGCCGCGACGCCAGGCCGAAGTGCAGCAGGCGCGTATCCAGCAACTGGAAACCAGCCTCGAACGTCTGGCCGAACGCCAGCGCAAGCTCGCTGAAGAGCGCGATCAGCTCAGTGCCGATCCGGAAGATGCAGCAATCCTCGAACTGAGCGAGCAAGTGGCCAGTAGCGAGTTGCTGCACGAGGAACTACAGCTCGAAGAGCTGCAGGTGGTCGAGCAGCTTGAAACCCTGCGCGAACAACTGCAGCAGGCACTGCAGGCCCAGCAGCAAGCCCAGGGCGAGCTGCAGCGCCTGGGCGGCCGTCTGGCTTCGCTCGAAGCCTTGCAACAGGCTGCGCTCGACCCCGGTACCGGTACCGCTCAATGGCTACGCGATCAGGGCCTGGACCGGCGTCCGCGTCTGGCCGAAGGCTTGCGCGTCGAGCCGGGTTGGGAGCTGGCGGTGGAAACCGTGCTCGGCGCCGATTTGCAGGCGGTGCTGGTCGACGATTTCAACGGCCTGGACCTGAGCGCCTTCGATCAGGGTGATCTGCGCCTGCTCGACAGCCGAGGCGAAGGCCCGGGCTGCCCCGGCAGCCTGCTCGACAAGGTCGAAGGGCGCATCGATCTGGCGCCCTGGCTCGGCCAGGTCAAGCCGGTAGAAAGCCTGGAGCAGGCCTTGACCCTGCGCGCCCAGCTGGCGGATGGGTACAGCCTGATCAGCCGTGACGGGTACTGGGTCGGCCGGCACTTTTTACGCGTCAGCCGTGCCAGCGATGCCCAGGGCGGCGTACTGGCCCGCGGTCAGGAACTTGAGCGCCTGGGCCTGGAGCAGCAGGAGCAGGAAGCGGCGCTGGAGCTGCTGGACGCCACGTTGCGCGACTTGCGTGAGCAGCAGCAAGCGTGCGAGGAGCGCCGCGAGCAACTGCGCCGCAGCGCTCAGCAACAGGCCCGTCAGCAAAGCGAGCTCAATGCCCGGCTGTCGGCCGGCAAGGCGCGCGCCGAGCAGTTGAGCCTGCGCCGCCAGCGCCTGGAAGAAGAGCTTGCCGAGTTGCTCGAGCAACGCAGCATCGAGCATGAGAACCTCGGCGAATCGCGCCTGCAATTGCAGGAGGCTCTCGACCTGATGGAGCAGGACACCGAGCAGCGTGAGCGACTGCTGGCCCAGCGCGACAGCCTGCGCGAGCGCCTCGACCGGGTGCGTCAGGAAGCTCGTCAGCACAAGGATCACGCGCACCAGTTGGCCGTGCGTGTGGGCTCGTTGCGCGCCCAGCACGACTCCACCCGCCAGGCCCTGGAGCGTCTTGAGCTGCAGTCAGAGCGCCTGAGCGAGAAGCGCGAACAACTGAGCCTGAACCTGGAGGAGGGCGAGGCGCCGCTGGAAGAGCTGCGCCTCAAGCTCGAAGAGTTGCTGGAAAAACGCATGAGCGTTGACGACGAAATGCGCCAGGCGCGCCTGCACATGGACGAAGCCGACCGTGAGCTGCGTGAGGCCGAGAAGCGCCGCAGCCAGGCCGAACAACAGTCGCAACTGCTGCGCGGCCAGCTTGAACAGCACCGCCTGGAATGGCAGGGGCTGAGCGTGCGGCGTAAAACCTTGCAAGAGCAACTGCACACCGATGGCTACGACCTCGACGGGGTGCTGGCGACCCTGGGTGAGCTGGCCAGCGAGCAGGAGGCCGAGCAGGAGCTTGAGCGTATCGATACGCGCATCCAGCGCCTGGGGGCGATCAACCTGGCGGCCATTGATGAGTATCAGCAGCAGTCCGAGCGCAAGCGCTACCTGGATGCCCAGGATGCCGACCTGGTCGAAGCCCTGGACACCCTCGAGAACGTCATCCGCAAGATCGACAAGGAAACCCGCAACCGCTTCAAGGATACCTTTGATCAGATAAATGCCGGATTACAGGCACTTTTCCCAAAAGTTTTCGGTGGCGGCAGCGCTTACCTGGAACTGACGGGCGAAGATCTACTCGATACAGGGGTGACGATCATGGCGCGGCCACCGGGCAAGAAGAACAGCACCATCCACTTGCTCTCGGGCGGTGAGAAAGCGCTGACGGCCCTGGCCCTGGTGTTTGCCATTTTCAAATTGAACCCGGCACCGTTCTGCATGCTCGATGAAGTCGATGCGCCGCTGGACGATGCCAACGTCGGGCGTTACGCCCGGCTGGTGAAAGAGATGAGTCAGACAGTGCAGTTCATCTATATCACCCACAACAAGATCGCCATGGAAATGGCCGATCAACTGATGGGCGTGACCATGCATGAACCGGGGTGTTCGCGGCTGGTGGCGGTGGATGTGGAGGAGGCGATGGCCATGGTCGACGCCTGATTAGAGGCAATACGGCGTGAACCTGCGGTAAATGGCCCTGTCAGTTGCGACAGACGGTGTAAAGTTATCTTTGGTCGTGCTAGCTTAATGTCACTTATTTTTTGCGTGGGTAAAACGCCTGTCAGAACATAGAGTTGGCGCCACGTTTTAAAGGGGTTTAAACCCTTTATTTTTCAGCATTTTTTACAGAGGCACGGGATTACATGGAAATCGGTCTGCGCGAGTGGCTGATCGTCATCGGCATTATTGTCATTGCCGGTATTCTTTTCGACGGCTGGCGCCGCATGCGTGGCGGCAAGGGCAAGTTGAAATTCCGTCTGGATCGCAGCTTTTCCAACCTGCCGGACGATGACAGCGGTGGTAACGAAGTCATCGGCTCGCCACGCGTACTCGACACCCACAAGGAGCCGGGGCTCGATGAAGACGATTTGCCATCGATGAGCGCCTCGCCACGTGAGCAGCGCGAGCCCAAGGTCGGCAAGAGCAAACGCAACAAGCGCGGTGGCGAGCCCCAGCAGGGCGACCTGAACCTGGCCGCTGAACCCCGCGAGCCTGACCTGTTCGGCCATGTCGACGAAGACTTCCCGGACGAAAGCCCGAAAACCACAGGTTTCGGTTCCAGCGAAGGCAAGGACTTGCCACCGGTTGAAGAAGTGTTGGTGATCAGTGTGATCTCCCGCGACGAAGGCGGCTTCAAGGGCCCGGCGTTGCTGCAGAATATTCTTGAAAGCGGCCTGCGTTTCGGCGAGATGGACATCTTCCATCGTCACGAAAGCATGGCCGGTAATGGCGAGGTGCTGTTCTCGATGGCCAACGCGGTCAAGCCGGGGGTGTTCGATCTCGACGACATCGACCACTTCAGCACCCGTGCGGTGAGCTTCTTCCTGGGCTTGCCGGGCCCGCGTCATCCCAAGCAGGCGTTCGACGTGATGGTGGCTGCGGCGCGCAAACTGGCTCACGAGCTCAATGGCGAGCTCAAGGATGACCAGCGCAGCGTGATGACCGCACAGACCATTGAGCACTACCGCCAGCGCATTGTCGAGTTCGAGCGCCGCGCGCTGACCCAGAAGCGCTAGTAGGAGCGGGCTTGCCCCGCGATCAGAAATACGCAAGAGCAGCCACGGCTGCTCTTTTGCTTTGCAAGAGACGACACACCATGACCGCCGAATCCCGAATCCTTGAGCTGCGCACCGAACTCGACCAGCACAACTACCGCTACTACGTGCTTGACGAGCCGAGTGTGCCTGACGCCGAATACGATCGCCTGTTCAACGAACTCAAGGCCCTGGAAGCCGAACACCCGGACCTGGTGACCGCTGACTCGCCGACCCAGCGCGTCGGTGGCTCGGCGTTGTCGGCGTTCAGCCAGGTGCGTCATGAAGTGCCGATGCTCAGCCTCGGTAACGCCTTTGAAGAGAGCGACCTGCACGAGTTCGACCGTCGTGTGGTCGAGGGCCTGGACCTGCCGGCCGGTGACCTGTTCGGTGATGGCGCCGCTGTCGATTACAGTTGCGAACCCAAGCTCGACGGCCTGGCGGTCAGCCTGCTGTACCGAGACGGGCAACTGGTGCAGGGTGCCACCCGTGGCGATGGCGCCACCGGTGAAGACATCAGTGTCAACGTGCGTACCGTGCGCAACATACCGCTGAAGCTGCAAGGTGAGGGCTGGCCTGCTGTGCTTGAAGTGCGTGGCGAGGTGTACATGTCCAAGGCCGGCTTCGAGCGCCTGAACCAGACGCAGATCGAAACCGGCGGCAAGACCTTCGCCAACCCGCGCAACGCCGCCGCCGGCAGCCTGCGCCAGCTGGACTCGAAGATCACCGCCAGCCGTCCGCTGGAGTTCTGCTGCTACGGCGTAGGCCAGGTCTCGGCGCCGATTGCCGACACCCATATCGACACCCTGGAGCAGCTCAAGGCCTGGGGCATGCCGATCAGCCGCGAGCTGCGTCAT
Organism: Pseudomonas tructae; assembly: GCF_004214895.1. Taxonomy (NCBI): domain Bacteria; kingdom Pseudomonadati; phylum Pseudomonadota; class Gammaproteobacteria; order Pseudomonadales; family Pseudomonadaceae; genus Pseudomonas; species Pseudomonas tructae. The sequence goes on from NZ_CP035952.1 coordinate 2,081,073, forward strand.
GCTGCCGGTGTCGCCGAGTGCCTGGCGTACTACCGTGACATCGGTGCACGGCGTAATGACCTGCCTTACGAGATCGATGGTGTGGTGTTCAAGGTCAACAGCCTGGCTTCCCAGCGTGAGCTGGGCTTCCGTGCCCGTGAGCCACGCTGGGCGATTGCCCACAAGTTCCCGGCCATGGAAGAGCTGACCCGGGTGCTGGATGTCGAGTTCCAGGTTGGCCGCACTGGCGCGGTGACACCTGTGGCCCGGCTCAAGCCGGTCAAGGTGGCGGGAGTAACGGTGTCCAACGCTACCCTGCACAACATGGATGAAGTGGCGCGCCTGGGCCTGATGATCGGTGACACCGTGATCATCCGGCGTGCCGGTGATGTTATTCCGCAGGTCATGCAGGTGGTCAGTGAGCGTCGTCCCGAGGATGCCCGCCCGGTGCACATCCCGACGCAGTGCCCGGTGTGCGGCTCGCAGGTCGAGCGCACCCAACTGGTCAAGCGCAGCAAAGGCAAGGAGACCGTCAGCGAAGGCGCAGTGTACCGCTGTGTTGGCCGCCTGGCCTGCGCTGCGCAGCTCAAGCAGGCGATCATCCACTATGTGTCGCGTCGCGCCATGGACATTGACGGCCTTGGCGAGAAGAGCGTCGAGCAGTTGGTCGATGAAGGCCTGATCCGTTCGCCAGCCGACCTCTACCAACTGACTTTCGAGCAAATCGTCGACCTCGAGGGGTTTGCCGAGCTGTCGAGCAAGAACCTGCTGGCCGCTATCGAGGCCAGTAAAAATCCGGGCCTGGCGCGCTTCATCTACGCCCTGGGCATTCCTGATGTTGGCGAGGAAACCGCCAAGGTGCTGGCCCGCTCGCTGGGCTCGTTGCAGCGGGTCATGGCGGCCTTGCCGCAGGTGCTGACCTACCTGCCGGACATCGGCCTGGAAGTGGCCCACGAGATCCACAGCTTTTTCGAAGACGAACACAACCGCACGGTGATTGCCCAGTTGCTTGAGCGCGGCCTGCAGTTGCAGGACGAAGGCGAGCTGGGCGCCGAGTTCGCGGCCAGCACCACCCTGGCCGGGCTGATTGCCAAACTCGACATCCCCTCGGTCGGGCCAACCGGGGCGCAGAAGCTGGTGGCCAAGCTCGACAGCCTGGAGAAGATCATTGCCGCCGACGGCATCGACCTGCGTCAGGCCCTGGCGGCCAAACCAGCCGAAGCGGTACGGGCTTTCTTCCAGGTGCCTGCAAACGTGGCCCTGGCCCTGGCGATCGAAGCGCAACTGCGAGACTTCGGTATGCACTGGTCGAGCGAGAAGAAGATCGCCGCAGGTTTGCCCCTGGCTGGCCAGACCTGGGTGCTGACCGGTTCTCTGGAGCGCATGAGCCGCGATGTGGCCAAAGACAAGCTGGAAAGCCTCGGTGCCAAGGTCGCAGGCTCGGTGTCGGCCAAGACCCACTGCGTGGTCGCCGGCCCCGGTGCCGGCTCCAAGCTGGCCAAGGCCAGTGAGCTGGGGTTGAAGGTGCTCGATGAAGAGGCCTTCGTCGGCTTTCTGGCCGGGCACGGCATCGCCGTGTAAAGGCACCGCGCGCGGTCCTGGTCATGGGCTAGTCTTGGCAGGCAGCCAGGAGGGATCGCCATGTACCGCTTTTTCGAACAGCTGGGCGCCAGGATCGCGGCGCCCTTTGTCAATCAGCCGCAACGCCCGGATCGGGTCTGGCAGTGCCGGTGCGGCCAATCAGTGTTCTTTCGCAACAGCCAGTGTCTGGCCTGCCAGTCGGCACTGGGCTACTGGCCGCCTGGCAACCGGGTGGCAAGCCTGTTGCCGGGGTCTGCCGAGGGGCTCTGGCTGCTCGAGGGCGAGGCTGATGCCGGAGCTCTGCGCCGCTGCGCCAACCTCGACACCGCAGCGGCCTGCAACTGGCTACTGGCCGCTGATGACCCCTACCGTTTGTGCCTGGCCTGCCGCCTGAACCGCACCATCCCGGACCTTGCCCTTGCCCAGAACCACCTGCGCTGGCGCAAGCTGGAAACCGCCAAGCGGCGTTTGACTGCGCAACTGCTGCACCTGGGCTTGCCGGTCGAGCCCAAGGGTGAGGAGGGCGGGGAGGGCCTGGCGTTCGACTTTGTTGGCGTCGACCTTGAGGGCAAGGCGCCGGTGACTGGCCATGCCAATGGCTTGATTACCCTGGATGTGCGCGAGGCCGACGATGACTGGCGCGAGCAGGTCAGGGTGCAGTTGCACGAACCCTACCGGACCCTGCTCGGCCATCTGCGGCACGAAGTGGGGCACTACTATTGGGATCGGCTGATTGCCGACAGTTACTGGCTCGACGGATTTCGCGATCTTTTCGGTGACGAGCGCCAAAGCTACGCCCAGGCACTGGAGCGCCATTATCAGCAAGGCGCGCCAAGCGACTGGGCGGCGGCCCATGTCAGTGCCTATGCCACCATGCACCCCTGGGAAGACTGGGCTGAAACCTGGGCGCATTACCTGCACATGACCGATGCCGTCGACACCGCCTTGGCTTTGGGCATGGATGCCCGTGGCCTGGAGCTTGACTACCCGCCCTTCGGGCCACAGGACCTGTACCGCCCGGATGACCCCGGGGCCAAGGATTTTCTGGCCTTCATCAATGCCTGGGTAGAGTTGTCGGCGATGCTCAACGAACTGTCGCGCAGCATGGGCCAGGTGGATTTCTATCCGTTCGTGCTGCCGTCGGCAGTAGTGGCCAAGCTGCATTTCATTCATCTGCGCGTTGTTGCTTGCCAATCGGTATCCGATGGCTTGTAGCCTCGACGCAGGCACCCGCCTTGCACCAAGGTTTACCACGCCGCTCTCACAGGCCATGGTACGTTGCAAAAAATGTGGGAGCGGGCCTTGCCCCGCGATGCGCCGCGCGGGCGGCACTCGATCTCAAGGGCGCTACAAGCCTTGCGACATACACTTGATAGAATTTCCGTCATCTCTAGCCCTGCAACTTGCCGCCATCACGCTATCGAGAAAAGTATAGATACCTATGCCTCAGGAGCATGCAGAGCACCCCGAACACCACAATGCAGCGTCAAGTCATTGAGTAGTGGTGAGTTTTTATCACTAAAGGGTTGTAACTTGGCCCGAGGCCGGTACAATGGCGCGGCTCGTCGCCAGATGAGCTGCGTTATGGTGGCCCCATCGGTCCCCCCGCATTGATTACCCGTTAACCTGGTCAGGCCCGGAAGGGAGCAGCCATAGCGGGAACATCGAGTGCCGGGGTGTGGCTGGTGGGGTTACCTCCATCTTAAGGGCGTTTATGCCCTGCCTCGCTCCATCCCCCCAATGTCCAAGCAGTTTTCAGCAAGAAGCACCACCCGCACCGCGCACCGGGCAATAATCTTGTAGTGCACCTGCTCAGTACCGATTACCTACGCTCTTGGCTTTTCTCAGTCCAGGAGTTGCACCATGACCGGTATTTCAACAGATCAGCAGGGTGCGGTTCCCGACCCCGCCCCAGCGGATTTTTCAGCAGCCAGCGATCATCTGGCGTTCATCAGAGAGCAGTTGCGCGTCTCTTTGCAGGGCGGGGATGCGGTTTTGCTGAAGCAGTTGTCTGACAGCCTCTTCAACAGTGTGCAACGTAATCACATCCGCCGTGCATTTCTGGCGCCACTGCAACCGTTGCAGGTCTTCGTCAAGCCTCGCTTCGAACAGGCGCTGAACAAACAGTTCGGTACCTTGTTGAACCCACTGACCGATACCTGTTCACGAATCCATTACGAATTCAAGGGCTTCGACTATCCAAGCTACCGGCCAATATACCGGCGCAGCTTGAGTACGCAGACCCTGTTGCAGGCTGCGCTGCACAACTTCAGCGCGTCGGAAGCAGTTGAGGGTAGCGCGGCGCTGAAGTCGGCAACCTTTGTGCGCCAAGGAACGGCGTTGGCCGACGTTTCAGCGGTCGATTACGCGCAGTTCTGTCGCCAGCTGGACCTGGGCGGGCAGTATCAGAAGCATATCGATGGCTTGTTCACACCCGACGACGGAAAGGAGGTGAGTGCCAATATTCGCAAGTTGTTCACCGATTGCGAGCGGTTTGGCCTGCAGATTGATGCTCATCTTGCCTTGATCCATAAACGTATCAGCCGCGACATGCATGCGCGATTGATCGACATCAGTGAGGGCAAGCAAGAGATTACCTATAACTCGCTGCCGATAAGGTATCTCACATTGTCGCTGGAGGGGATCAAGCTTCCTGGCATCGGGGTGTTCGAGTGGTCCTTTACTCCTTTGGGGGCGCTAGTGGGGGTAGAGCGGCCGTGGATCCGTTTACTGGTGCACATTCCCAACGATACTCAATTCCCGCTCAAGGAGTACGGCAGTTGGAAGGCATTTGAACAGGATCTGAGCGGCAAACTCGCCAACGAGAGTTACCGGAACTTCTTTCTCGGCTTCGCCCATAAGCGCGATCAGCCCAGGTTGCTCGAGCGATTGCAGCAGGCGCTGTTCAACGTCGTAGACGGGCAGGCTGTGCTGCGCTCGGCGCCTGAGCTCTCGATCGATGCGTTGTTGCGTTCCGGTAACTATTTCAATGACGTTTTTCACGAGCGCCTGGCGCAGTTGAAAGATGACGCCCGCTTTTGCGCGGTGCCAACCGCCGAGCAAGATGAAGCTGCGCGACGACAGGTGCTGGAAAAGGCCCTGGAGATCGGCCTCGATGTACTCGGCGTGGCCTCCCTGCTGCTGCCGGGGGCTGGCGAACTGCTGTTTGGGGTAACCGTAGCGCAGTTGATGGGCGAGGTGTTTACCGGAATCGAAGATTGGGCAGAAGGCGATCATTACGAAGCGGCGCACTGTTTGTCGCAGGTGGCTGCAGAAGTTGCAGGGCTGGCTGCAGGGGCGCTTGTGATCAATTCGGTGAGCGCCCTGTTTCGTCAATCGGCGCTGTTTCAGCGGCTGTTGTCCGTCAAGCACGGTAACAAGCAGTACCTGTGGAACCCTGACCTGCAGCCCTACGCCTGCAATCTGAGGTCGGAGGAGCTTGGCGTGGCGAATGACAAGGGCATCTACCAGTTGGAGGGGCAGTCATTTATCCAGATGCAGGATCGCTATTACCTTGTACAGCAGGATGCTGACGGTCGATACCGCTTGCAACACCCTCACCGCGAGCAGGCTTGGCTGCCGGAGCTTGAGCATAATGGCCAAGGTGGCTGGTGGGCCGCGTTCGAGCGTCCGCGGCAGTGGGCGGGGGGAAGTGCCTTGTTTCGTCGGGCCGCAGAGGTCGCCAAAGGCTTGAGTGAGGAGGAAATCGAGGCACTGATGGCCATAACCGGAACTGACGATGCGCACTTGCGACGTTTGTTCGAGCAGCGCCGTCCGCTGGATGGCAGATTGCTCGATGCCTGTAATCGTTTGCGCACGTACCGGCAGTTGCAGCGATTCAATGAGCACCTGAACACGTCTGCCAAGGCGATTGATATGCAGTTGACACTGGCGTTGATAAAACTGATGCATGGAGGGCGGGCAGCACGTCAGATCGAGTTGGTTGCAGCGCGCTCTGGCGACGCCAGGTTCCGTATGCAACTACTTACCTCGGAAGTCGAGCGTGACGGTCTGCTGGCAACCGTGTTCACGGCGCTGCAGGCGGACGAGCGACTACTGCTGATGCCGGGCGTCAAGGTTGCCGAGCACAGTGTCAGCCGGTTGGGGTTCAGCTTGAGTGACTGGTTGCAGAGCAACTGGCAAACGTGTTTCGCAGAGTCTTTACAGCGTGAGGCACAAGCGCATCCGGGTGTATTGCGCCAGCACTTTCCCGGGTTGGGTTTGCACTGGGCGGCCAGCCTGGAGGCTACGGTGACAGCACCGGAGTTTCAGCGCCTTGCGCTTGGAAAACAATTGCCACTGCGTCTGGGTGAAATGGCACGTAGCGCCTTGCGCGAGCAGCGCATCGATAGGGCACTGGAAGGTTTTTTCTGGCCACGCCTGGCCAATGATGACCACCATCGCCTGCTGTTGCACTTTCTCAGCCTCGATGCACGCTGGCCGTCGGGAGTGAAGCTGGTAATCGAAGGGCGTGCAGAGGAGGGCTTGTTGAGTGTGCGCAGAAGTGGCAATGGCTTTGTCGATGAACGCGCACCTGATGCAAAGCCCGAGGACCTGATCCATTTGGCGCTGCACTTGGCTGGACTGGATCCTGCCGAGGGCGCCAGTGCACTACGCTGGCAGCTGGGGATGCAGGCTGCGGCCCGACGTTCGGTCACTCGCAGTGTCCTGGGCATCAAGGAGCGGACCTGGTGGACGCCGATCCAGCGATTCGAAGATGGTCGGGTGGGTTATGCCCTCAGCGGCAAAGCTGTGGCGTTGGGCGCGTTGGGCGATGTCAACGAGATGATTCTGGCGCTGTACCCGGATTTTACCGAGCAGGATATTGCCGCCTTAAGGCAGCCCTATGCGCAGCGGCCACAGGCGTTGCATGCCTTGTTGCGGCACCAGGGCGAACAGTTGCAGCAGCTGCGACGTGTGCTTGAGGGCTGGCAGGCGCAGCCAGGTACGGTGCGCCAGGGGATTTATCGGCATATATTTGGCCAGCGTCTGGAGCAGGCCTGGAGGCGCCAGGGGCGGGGTATTGTCACGGAGTTGGGGCAGCATTTTGGGTATTCGCTGTCCTTTTCAGGTTTGCATGTGGGTGAGTTGCCTGATTTGACGGGAATTGATTTCAGCCATGTCGTCGAGCTTGATCTGTCGCACATGGATCTTGCTGGAGGCGTCAGTGGGTTGCTTGAGTCGTTTCCTCGTTTGCGCATGCTGGATCTGTCCGATAATCGACTCGAGTCGTTCCCGTCACGGCTGATGATGTGTGAATCCCTGCGCAACTTGTGTTTGAGCAACAACACTCATCCATTGACTCAAGTGGACTTGGCGCAGCTGCAGTTGATCGGATCGCTCGAGCATCTTGACCTGAGCGGGACAGCGCTGGGGCAGGCGCCGGACTTCAATCTGCAACCTCACCTGCAGGTGGTCCAGTTACGCAACACCGGGTTGAGGGAAGTGCCGTCAGGCCTGCAAAACCTGGCCCAGTTACGCAGGATCGATCTGAGTGACAATCAGATCAGCGCATTGCCGCCGATTTTCCTGCAGGCGTCGGCTGGCTTTTTGCGAAGTGTAAGCCTGAACGGCAACCCCCTGCTTGCACGGGACTATCAAACATTTCTGCAACTGCAAGCGTCGGAAACCCTGCCGGCGCTTATGGCAATCGGGGCGTCGAGCAGTGAAATGTTCTGGCTGGCACCTCGCAGCTTGTACCCTGAGGCGCTGGAACATTGGCTGACGCTTGAGCGCGATCCGGATTGCCAATCGCTGTTTCGGCTACTGGAACGATTGTCGAGATCGCAAGTGGCTGTGGATTTTACCGAGGAGTTGCGAGGTCGCGTCAGGATGCTGCTGGAGGCCGCCAGGAGGCCTCAAATGGTCCGGGAGCTTGCGGTGGAGTTGGCCAGCCCGGTGATGCGCGGTGAAAGCCCGCTGCGTACGTTCATTACCCTGGAAAATCGGGTCCAGAGCCTAAATGCCTTGCGCGAGGCTGTCGAAAACGGCGCGGAAGCGGCGTTAGTGGCGTTTTCTCGCGCCAGTTTCCGGCAACAGCGCCTGGATGCTTTCGTACGCCAGCAGGTGGAAGGCAGCGTTGCGCTACAGCAGGCAGGCGAGGATGTTACCTTGGCTTATCGTCACGCGTTGCATCAGCGCCTGGACCTGCCGGGTGCTCGACTGAGTGGCCCGCCCGGTCACTTGGTCATCGGCGAGGATCGATTGACCCTTGCGGTGGGGTATGTGCTGGCCGGAACCGACGATGCGTTCGTGACCTTCCTGGCTGAGCGGGACTACTGGGTTCAGTACATCTTGCTTACCCGAGGGCACGAGCTCAACGCTCTGGACGCGCTGTTCAGGGAACGGCTGATTGCCAGGCGCCCGACCTGGGCCGGATTGCCGCAAGGCCAGCAGGCGGCCCGGGAGTTGGAACTGCAGCAGCAGCTTACCGACGCTGAATGGGCCTTGCTCAGCCGCCTCACACGACAGGCGCTGGGGTTGCCGGGAGTTGCGCCGCGCAAAGACGGATAATCGACAGCTTACCCGTGGCAGGCGGGGTGCAATTTTGCCCCCGCTCCGCTAGCATTAGCCCTTTCCAGCTTGCCAGGCGCGACGGTTTTCGATGAGTTATCAGGTTCTTGCACGTAAATGGCGTCCGCGCTCGTTCCGCGAAATGGTCGGCCAGACCCATGTGCTCAAGGCCTTGATCAACGCGCTGGACAATCAGCGCCTGCACCATGCCTACCTGTTTACCGGTACCCGCGGGGTGGGCAAGACCACCATCGCGCGGATCATTGCCAAGTGCCTCAACTGCGAAACCGGCATCACCTCGACCCCGTGCGGTACCTGTTCGGTCTGTCGGGAAATTGATGAGGGGCGTTTCGTCGACCTGATCGAGATCGACGCCGCCAGCCGCACCAAGGTCGAGGACACTCGCGAACTGCTCGACAACGTGCAGTACGCGCCGAGCCGTGGGCGCTTCAAGGTCTACCTGATCGACGAAGTGCACATGCTTTCCAGTCACTCGTTCAACGCCTTGCTCAAGACCCTGGAAGAGCCGCCGCCCTACGTCAAGTTCATCCTGGCCACCACTGACCCGCAGAAGTTGCCGGCGACCATTCTCTCGCGCTGCCTGCAGTTCTCCCTGAAGAACATGACCCCGGAGCGGGTGGTCGAACACCTGAGCCATGTGCTCGGTGCAGAGAACGTCCCGTTCGAAGACGACGCTCTGTGGCTGCTGGGCCGCGCGGCCGACGGCTCGATGCGCGACGCCATGAGCCTGACCGACCAGGCCATTGCCTTCGGTGAAGGCAAGGTGCTGGCTGCCGATGTGCGGGCGATGCTTGGCACCCTCGATCATGGCCAGGTCTACGGCGTGCTCCAGGCACTGCTGGAGGGGGATGCACGCGCGTTGCTCGAAGCCGTTCGCCATCTTGCCGAGCAAGGGCCGGACTGGAACGGTGTGCTGGCCGAGATGCTCAACGTGCTGCACCGGGTGGCCATTGCCCAGGCGCTGCCGGAGGCTGTCGACAACGGCCAGGGCGATCGTGATCGCGTGCTGGCCCTGGCCCTGGCATTGCCGGCCGAAGATGTGCAGTTCTATTACCAGATGGGCCTGATCGGTCGACGTGACCTGCCATTGGCCCCGGATCCGCGGGGCGGTTTTGAAATGGTCCTGTTGCGCATGCTGGCGTTCCGGCCCGCCGATACCGACGATGCGCCCAAACCGCTGCTAAAGCCAGTGGGGATCAGCCAGGCCACAGCTGATTCTGCAAGCGCAGTGGCAGCAGCCTCCGAGGCTGCGCCGGTCATGGCGATTGCAGTGCCAGCGCCAGTGGTTGCCGAGCCAGAACCTGTTGCAGAGCCTGAACCCGAGCCTGAGCCGGCAGAGATCCAGGTGCCCGAGCCGGTGGTCGATCTGCCCTGGAACAATCCCGTCGCCTCCGAGGCAGGGGTCGAGCCGGCACCAGTTGCCGTCGAACCGCCGCCCGAATTCGCCTCAACGCCCGCGCCGACTCAGCAGGTTGCGCCAGCGGACCTGTCTGCGCCCGACGATGGCATCGACTACAGCCCGGCCGGCATGGACCGCGACGATGAACCGCCGCTGGATGAAGACTATTACGAGCCGGAAATGGACCCGGCCAGCTACAGTTATCTGGATGAGCTGGCCATCGAGCATGCCCACGAGGTCGATGCGCCGCCAGCCGAGCCGTTGCCTGCCGCGCAACCGGCCACGGGCCTGGCGCTGAAATGGCTGGAATTGTTCCCGCAATTGCCGATTTCCGGGATGACCGGCAGTATCGCCGCCAACTGTACGCTGATCAGCGCCGAGGGCGATGATTGGCTGCTGCACCTGGACCCGGCTCACAGCGCCTTGTTCAATGCCACTCAACAGCGGCGCCTGAACGAAGCGTTGAACCAGCACCTGGGCCGTACGCTCAAACTGAGTATCGAGCTGATTCGCCCGGAGCAGGAAACCCCTGCCCAGGCTGCGGCGCGCAAGCGTGCCGAGCGCCAGGGCCAGGCTGAAGCCTCGATTCAGGATGATCCGTTGATCCAGCAGATGATCCAGCAGTTCGGCGCCATAGTCCGCCACGATACAATTGAACCTGTCGATGCCCAGGTTCCAATGACCCAATAACACCAGTGGCCCGGGCCAGGCCCGCGCTGCACCCCGTAACGTAATACTTGAGGTGATCCCCATGATGAAAGGTGGCATGGCCGGCCTGATGAAGCAGGCCCAGCAAATGCAGGAAAAAATGGCCAAGATGCAGGAAGAACTGGCCAACGCCGAAGTGACCGGCCAATCCGGTGCGGGTCTGGTCAGCGTGGTAATGACCGGCCGTCACGACGTCAAGCGCATCAGCCTGGACGACAGCCTGATGCAGGAAGACAAGGAAGTGCTTGAAGACCTGATCGCCGCTGCCGTTAACGACGCGGTGCGCAAGGTCGAGGCCAACAGCCAGGAAAAAATGGGCGGCATGACTGCTGGCATGCAGTTGCCGCCAGGTTTCAAAATGCCGTTCTAAGGTGTGAGGATGGAAAAGCCAGGTTAGCCTGGCTTTTTTGTGCCTGTGTGATCAGTTATAGGTGATCGTGAACCTGGCTCGGCCCGGTGCCAGGCCTTCACGGATTTGACTGGCAGGTACTTGCTGAATGTATTGGGCACTTAGGTTGATTTCATGGCGTGAGACGCCGGGGAAGACAGTCCCGGCAGTCTGGACACTGCCCAGTGTGACGGTGGAAGGGACACCGTTGAGGTAACGTTGAATGCGAATGCCCACGCCGCTGGCACCTGCACCGGGAGACAAGCGTAGGGCTTGGGTACGATTGTCCGGAAAATGAGCGTCGGTGATGCTGAAGCGAACGTTCGTGCTGCCACCTGATGCACCGCCCGAGCAGTTAAGGGTGATCTTGAAGGGTTGTTCGGGGGTGGTGAAGTTGACGCCGTTAAAGTTCCTGCGCGGGTGATCGCCCAGGAACACTGAAATCAGCTTTGAGCCGGCATTGACTGAGCAGGTAGGATTGGGTGATACGATCGGGACGGAGGTCCTTGAAGGTACCAGCTCTGCTGCTGTGATCGGCGTAAGTCCGAGTGAGGTCAGAGGGCTGGATAATCGAAGGGGGCCGGTCAGGTCTCCCGCGAGTCTTATCAGCTTTATCTCGTACCTAGAAGTAATGTGGTAGCGACCGGGGGAGCGCGAGTTCACTTGACGTGGCCAACCCATGTAACCACTGATCGAGCCTGCTGGACCTGACTCGCGCCAAATGACTTGAATGCCTATGCCTGGAACGTTGGTTCGGTAGGTTTGGGGGGAGGAATGAAAATTCATTGGTGTTGTGTAGCCATATGAGCTTTGATGCTGGCCGGGACATGTCACCCGAAACTGGGCGCCGGTGGCGCTTGTCTGGTACAGCACAGTACCTGTCGGTGTCGAGGGAGAAACATTAAGTTGTGTCGGCAAATTGAACAAAGCTCGCGAGGTCCCACCGGATTCGAAGCGACAGTTGTTGAACGTACCAGCGTTATCTGGGCCACCCATACTGCTTCCCAGAAGTGAGAGGTATGGAAGTTCTGCTGCCCAGGTCGAAGAACTGGCGAGCAGGCTGCCCAGCAGGGCTACGTACGCCTTTTTAGGCAGAACGAAGAGTGGTGGAGTCATAGCTTGTCTCTGCGGGAATTAGTGTGTTGGGGCGGTTTTTTTGCACTAAGACCGCAGTTTCCAGCCCCCTTTGGGTTTGCTCAGGTGATCAGGTCTTGCAAATGCTACTCAAGCGGCGGACTTCGCCTTCGGCACGCTTTTCTTCCGCAAGCGTGTAGGTAATCAGGCAACTGCTGGTTGCCTCTGAATTCCAGTGCACCTGCAGGGTTCCGTTCTGTTGCAGGCCCCGTGCGAAGATCTGACTTCCCTGGCCGACGACACCTATTTCTGTGCCGGTCTCGTCCACTACGCTTGCACCAAAGGGCAGGGCGGTTCCGTCGGGGCGTTTGGCGTGAATGATTGCGGAGCGCCCTGAGGTGGTTTTGAACTCCAGTAACGGGATGGCGCCGGCCCTTGGAATGGCATGCTGGCTATTGATCTGCAGTTCGACGTCGGTCGAGATCCCCTTGGGGTCCAGGCTGACCGTGTTGCGCCGGTAAGGGGTAAGGCTGGGCACTACGGCGTAACCACGGCTATCGAGCTTGAGCGCCGTGCCACTGGACACCCGTGCGCCCTGGGCATTTTCGGCGTTGACCACGGCGAAAGTGTCCGACAGCGGCTGGGACAAGGTCACCCCGCCCGGGTGAGCGACCACGGCGCCGCGCGCACCGATTGAAGCCTGCGAGGTATTGCTGCCGCGGCTGAGGGAGCCACTGAGTTCTGCCGCCGAACTGCGATACAGGGTGTGGGTGCTGAGGTTGCTGGTTCGCTGGTTTTCGCTGCGATCGTGGCTGGCGGTCACGCCATAGCTGAGGTTGTGTTCACTGCCGGTGGTGCCGGTCAGTGTGGTCTGGCCGCTGGTACGGCCATGGTTGTCTCGTGAGGCACTGGCGCTCAGGCTCCGTGAGTGCTCGCCGCCCAGTGGCAAGGACAGGCTCAGGTGCAGGCTATTGTCACTGCGCCCGGATGGGCCGAGCTCACGGCTGGCATTGAGGCTGTAGCCCAGGGTTTTGTAGCGATTGCTATAGCTGAAGGTGTAGCTCAGGTCGCTGCCGGAGCGGTTCCAGTAGCTGGCGGCTGATGCGCTCAGGTGCAACTGGCCGTAAGTGTCGGCAAGCGGTTGTCCCAGCCCGAGTGTGGTACGGTTGCGCTGACGCCAGAAGCCGTTGCTGTCGGCATGCTCGCGTTGGTATTGGCGCTGCAGGTGCGCGTCTTCCAGGCCGAAAAAGCCACTGGTCGAATAGCGGTAGGTGGCCAGGGCGATCTGGGTGTCGGTGTCGGCAAGCGTTTTGGCGTAGCTCAGGCGCAGGCTCTGACCCTGGACGCTGCCCTGGCCCTGCAGGTGGGTGCGTGCCTGGGTGATGTCGGCGCCGAACGCACCCAGTTCGGTATTCAGGGCTGCACCGAGCAGTGCTGAGTCATAGCCGGAAGCCAGGTTCATGCCGCTGTAGGTGCTGACCAGGTTGTTCAGGCCATACTGCCAGGTGCCCTCGACAAACATCGGGTCGCTGTCGAGTTGCGGGTTGCGCAACGTACCCAAGGTGGCGCTGTAGCGGCTGATGCCGGGGCGCAGGGACAGCGGTACCGCTGCGTAGGGCACCGAGAACCCGTGTTCGCGGCCATCGGCTTCAATCACCGTTACTTCCAGGTCACCGCCGTAGCCGGTGGCATACAGGTCGTCGATTTCGAAGGCACCTGGTGCGACGGTGGTTTCATGCAGGAGGGTGCCGCGCTGGCGGATCACTACCCGTGCGTTGCTGCTGGCCACACCGCGAACCACAGGGGCAAAGCCGCGCAATGAGTTGGGTAACATGCGGTGATCGCTGGCCAGGCGCACGCCGGTAAAGCTGACCGAATCGAACAGTTCCCCAGAGGTGTAGGCTTCGCCCAGGGTCAGTTGCGAGGTCCAGGGCGTGATATCCCGTTGGGCGTAGCTGGCGATGCTCTGGTATTGCCGTTGACCCCGGTTGTTCCAGTTCAGGGCACCATCGTGGCGCAAGCGCCACTGACCGAGGTTGAGGCCGGTGTTGAGCCCCAGGTAACCCTGGGTCAAGTTGTTCTGTGCCTGTTGTCGCTGACGGCTGCCATACAGGTTGAAGTTGTAGCCGATAAAACCCGCAGTCACTCCACTGTCCCAATGTTCGGGATCGACCGCGTCGCGGGCGCTTCGCTTCAGGGAAGCTTGGGGAACGGACAGGTATAGGCGTTGGCTGGCGAACTCGAAACGGCTGCTGGCATCGGTGATCGCTTGTGCCAGTGGCAGGCACGCCCCCTGAGGCGCCAGGCGCTCCTGGATTTCAAGACTCAAGACCTGTGGGTTGATGGCCAGGCGCTCCATAAGCGCTAGATCGAAACAGGCTTGGGCGTCGTTATGTTGATCGTCAGCCTTGAAGGGCAGGTCGAAACGCCCCTGCCAGGCCTGATTAATAAACACGTCGACGTTGTAAGTGCCGGCGGCAACAACGTTGCGGTTCTCGAACCGTGACAGGTCAATCGCCTGGCCACTGCCGTTGATCAGGAAGGCCGGTTCGAATTGAGTTGCGGATGCGGACGTCGTTTCGGCCTGGGCGCTGGCGTGAAGTAGCATCAAGGCCACCAGGCTTACAACTTTGTCCGGTACAGGCATACAAAGTTTGATAGGGGTCATGTTGGAGAACGTCTGTTGTAATAGTTGCGGCCACGAACATTCGCAGTGCGGGCACTGTGAAACAGTGAGAGGTATGTAAAGGCTGAGTGTGTGCGGCTGTTTTAACGCGAGCTACCGAGGATAGAAGTGTTGGGAGTCCCCGCGCCATAATCATTGATACTAATGAACTTTACCTGGGCATCAGCGCTGATCGTTGAATGTTCATTTATGACAAAGCGCTCGCTGCTAAACGGCGCGATATAGCCGGTGCCCAACGCCTCGGCTTTGCCATTTTGCTCGTAAATAATTTCGCCCATGTTCACGTAGTAAGCGGTAGGGTTGTGCCCGATCAACACCAAACCCTTGCCGTTTTCACCCTGCACCGCGTTCCAGGTGACCTGGGCGGGTGCTTCAGCGGCCTTGCCGGGCAGACCTTGGGGTCGATACATCAGCTTGATGCGGGTCCTGAAGGCAAGCTGCAGGTGGTTGTCTTCCTTGGCCTTGGGCGGCACCTCAAGCATGTTCAGCCAGTACAGGGTCTCGCGGTCCTTGCTCATGGGCGCGCCGCTGTGAATCAGGCGGATAGCCTGCCCCTGTTCGGGCTCGATGCGTGTCAGTACCGGGGTGACCGCGAAGGGAACCTGCTGGGTTTCAGGAGGTGCTTCGATATCACCATCATCGAGCCAGACCTGGACGAGGGCGGGTGAAGTGCCTTGATTGTTGAGGTTGACAGTAACTTCGCGTTCTTGAGCAGGGAAAATCACCCGGGTGCCGGATATCACTACGCTGGCGTGGGCCTGGCTGAACATTGCCAGCAGAATCAGGGAAGCGAGCAGCTTGGGGAGCGACTGGGTCATGGGATAATCATCAAATCTGAAGAGGGGGCGCCCGCATCGGCGGGTACCCCGGACGACAACTGCCCGGTCGGGCAACTGTCAGTGGTGAGGCTTAAGGCAAGTTAACCAGGTACTGCACACGGGTGTTTGCCGCACCTGGGGTGGCTACACCAGTGGCGTAATATTCGCTGTAGTAGTTGAGGGTCGCGGCGCCAGCGACCAGTGGCACAGGAATGGTGTTCTGCGAGCCTGTTGGCGCGCCGATGCGAATTGGCAATGCGTTGGCGTTGAGCAACTGGATTTGCACGTTCTGAGCACCACCGGCATCGACGTTCAGGCGTCCGGCCCACAGATCGACACTTGGGCCATTGAGGAAGGAGATATCCACGTTGCCGGTGCCAGGGGTGCAGTTCGTCAGCTGGATGTTGAACGGTTGGCGCTCTGCAACGTGGCCAGCAGCTGCCAGTTGCGAAACATGTGCCGGCGCCATGGCGACGGTGAAGTTCTGACCACCGGCGCCACCATTGATGGTGCAGGTAGTGCCGGAAATGCTGCCTGTGAATTCAATCTGTCCATCTGCGGCTTGAGCAGTGAGGCTCATGCTAGCCAGGAGAGGGAGGGACAGGGCGAAGCCAAGGATACTTTTTTTCATCGGGTGTCCATAATCGCTAATAAGTTGTTATGCCGTAATTTTCATCAATGCGAACTTCAATTAATTGGGGTTCTGAAGTGTTAAGCAGGAATGTTTTCAGGCGGTATGATTATGGGTTTTTTTGTAGGGTTGAGATGTAAGTTGAAGTTCTTTTATTATGTGAAGCTATTTGCCTGGTGATGTAGGAAGTTGTCTGCGTTGGAGAGTGGTTCTTTGATATTGTCTGTGTGTAGGTAATATTCTTGTTTGGTGGATTATCTTGCAAGTTTCCCACGCTGCTGGGTGTGGTCACTGCCAGGTTTGACGCTGGCTTAACAGCCGGGTATAAACCGCCTTCACTTGCATCAAGGTTTTTTCCCATGAGCTTTAGCCCACTTATCCGACAGCTGATCGACGCCCTGCGCATCTTGCCTGGTGTCGGCCAGAAAACCGCCCAGCGCATGGCCTTGCAACTGCTGGAGCGTGACCGCAGCGGCGGTACCCGTCTGGCCCAGGCGCTGAGCCAGGCCATGGAAGGTGTCGGGCATTGCCGCCAGTGCCGGACCCTGACCGAGCAGGAGCTCTGCCCGCAATGTTCGGACCCGCGCCGGGACGATACCCTGCTGTGCGTGGTGGAAGGGCCGATGGATGTCTATGCCGTCGAGCAGACGGGTTATCGCGGCCGCTACTTCGTGCTCAAGGGCCACCTGTCGCCGCTCGATGGCCTGGGCCCGGATGCTATTGGCATCCCGCAGTTGATGGCGAGGATCGAGGAGCAGGGCAGCTTTACCGAAGTGATCCTGGCCACCAACCCGACAGTGGAAGGTGAGGCGACCGCCCATTACATCGCCCAGTTGCTGGTCGATAAAGGGCTGGTCGCTTCACGGATTGCCCACGGTGTGCCATTGGGTGGTGAGCTGGAGCTGGTCGATGGTGGCACCCTGGCGCATTCGTTTGCCGGGCGCAAACCCATCTCGCTGTAACCATCGAACTTCAATCGCGGGGCAAGCCCGCTCCTACCTGTCCGGTGAGAGCGGGCTTGCCCCGCGATGCTTTCAGTACTCGCTCAGCGAAAACCCGGTCAGGCAAAAGGTCGGCACGCCGGCCTCATTCAGCCGCTGTGAGCCACCCAGCTCCGGCAGGTCGATGATCGCCGCCGCCTCGAACACCTGTGCACCCATGCGCCGTACCAGGTTGGTAGCGGCCAGCAAGGTACCGCCGGTGGCGATCAGGTCGTCGAAAATCAGTACCGAATCACCTTCACAAAGGCTGTCGGCGTGCACTTCGAGGAAGGCCTCGCCGTACTCGGTCTGGTAGCCTTCGGCGAGCACGTCGGCCGGCAGCTTGCCCTGCTTGCGAAACAGGATCAGTGGCTTGTTCAACTGGTGGGCGATGATCGAGCCGATCAGAAAGCCGCGCGCATCCATGGCCGCGATATGGCTGAAGTCGGTTTCGACGTAGCGTTCGATGAAGGCATCGGCGACGTGGCGCAGGCCCCGCGGCGACTGGAACAGCGGGGTGATGTCGCGAAAGATCACGCCCGGCTTGGGGAAGTCCGGTACCGGGCGGATAAGGGCTTTGAGGTCGAAAGTAGCGCTGGGCATGAGGCGGGTATCCTGAAAAACCAATGCCCGCCAGTATACCTGTTATGCGCAGGCTCAGCTGTCCAGCGAGCCGCCAGCCAGGGCGCACAGCTGGATCGGGTCAAGGATGTGGATCTCCTTGCCCTCGGCCTGGATCAGGCCGTTTTGCTGGAAGCGGGTGAAGACCCGCGACACGGTTTCGACCGCCAGGCCCAGGTAGTTGCCTATTTCGTTACGCGACATGCTCAGGCGGAACTGATTGGCCGAGTAACCGCGGGCGCGGAAGCGTGCCGAGAGGTTGACCAGGAAGGTGGCGATGCGCTCGTCCGCAGTCTTTTTCGACAGCAGCAGCATCATCTGCTGGTCGTCGCGGATCTCGCGGCTCATGACCCGCATCAGCTGGCGTCGCAGTTGTGGCAATTGCACCGACAGCTCATCCAGGCGTTCGAAGGGGATTTCGCAGACGGATGTGGTTTCCTGCGCCTGGGCCGACACCGGGTAGGCTTCGGTGTCCATGCCGGACAGGCCGACCAGTTCACTGGGCAGATGGAAACCGGTGATCTGTTCCTCGCCACTGTCGCTGAGACTGAAGGTTTTCAGCGCGCCGGAGCGCACCGCGTAGACCGAGCCGAAATTGTCGCCCTGGCGGAACAGAAACTCGCCTTTTTTCAGCGGACGCCCCCGTTTGACGATTTCATCCAGTGCATCCATGTCTTCCAAGTTCAATGACAATGGCAGGCACAGAGGCGCCAGGCTGCAATCCTTGCAATGGGCCTGGTTGTGGGGGCGCAGTTTGACTGGCTCGGACATTTCTTCAATCCTTGTGGGAAAGCACACATAAGCCGTAAGGGTAACCCAGGCCAGGGTGTTTCGGCCAGCTTGGACGCTAGTGGCGTACGCTGGCGCCAGAAAAACCGCGATGTGCTTGAAGGTGCGCAGCCTGTGCGCTGTAGAGCCGTTCAGTGCTGTTTGGTCCCGGTTTCATTGGCCCAAAGCCAAGCGCGCTGCGACAAAAAACCTCAGCGCTCAGATGACCCGGGAAAAGCGCTGGCGGTTGTACAGGTCCAGATACGCGTCGAACACCATGCAAACCGAGCGCACCAGCAAGCGTCCGGCGGGCAGCACCTTGATGCCCTCGTTGCTCAGTTCGATCAGCCCGTCCTTGTGCATGGCTTGCAGGGCAGGCCACTGGTCCTTGAAGTAGCCACGAAAATCGATGGTGAAGTCGCGTTCGAAGGTCTGGAAATCCAGTTCGAAATGGCAGATCAACTGCTGGATCACTGCGCGGCGCAGGCGGTCGTCCTGGGTGCAGATCAGCCCGCGGCTGGTGGCTAGCTGGGCGGTGGACAAGGTGTCCTGGTAGGTAGTGAGATCGCTGCTGTTCTGACAGTACAGGTCGCCGATCTGGCTGATGGCCGAGACACCGAGGCCGATCAGGTCGCAATGGCCATGGGTGGTGTAGCCCTGGAAGTTGCGCTGCAGGGTCGACTCTTCCTGGGCGATTGCCAGCTCGTCGTCGGGCAGGGCGAAGTGGTCCATGCCGATGTAGACGTAGCCGGCGGCGGTCAGTTGTTCGATGGTGTTGTGGAGCATCTCCAGTTTCGCCGCAGGCGTCGGCAGTTCATTGCTGTCGATGCGCCGTTGCGGCAGGAAGCGTTCCGGCAGGTGGGCGTAGTTGAATACGGAAAGACGATCCGGCTGCAGTTTGATCACTTCCTCGACGGTGCGGGCAAAACCTTCCGGGGTCTGCTTGGGCAGGCCGTAGATCAAGTCGAGGTTGATCGAGCGAAACTGCAGGGTACGCGCCGCTTCGATGATCGCCCGGGTCTGCTCCAGGCTTTGCAAGCGGTTGATTGCCCGTTGCACCAGTGGATCGAGGTCTTGCACGCCCAGGCTGACGCGGTTGAAGCCCAGCTCGCGAAGCAGGCCCATGGTCGACCAGTCGGCCTCGCGTGGGTCGATCTCGATGCCATAGTCACCGGAGTCGTCATCGAGCAGGTTGAAATGCTGGCGCAGGTGGGCCATCAGCTGACGCAGTTCGACGTGGCTGAGGAAGGTCGGGGTACCGCCGCCAAAGTGCAGTTGCTCGACGGTCTGCTTGGGGTCCAGGTGGCAGGCGATCAGCTGGATTTCCTGCTCCAGGCGTTGCAGGTAGGGCGCGGCGCGGCCACGGTCCTTGGTGATGACCTTGTTGCAGGCGCAGTAGTAGCAGATGTTGGCGCAGAACGGTACATGCACATAGATCGACAGCGGGCGTGCGGCGCGACGGCTGTCACGCAGGGCGTGCAACAGGTCGAAGGAGCCGACTTCGCTGTGCAGTTGCACCGCAGTCGGGTAGGAGGTGTAGCGTGGGCCGGCCAGGTCGTAGCGGCGAATCAGGTCGGAGTCCCAACGAAGAACGTCGAGCATGCGGGCAGTCCCCAGAAAGAGCAGCAGTGTCCGGAGTCTAGGGAGCGCGGGGCAACCCCGTGTTGATTTGTATCAACGCCGCTTCAGTGGCCCATCAGCCAGTGCTGGTGCGGGCCTGGCAGGGTCCACAGGCCGAACAGCATCACCAGCACGCCCCCGGCGACGCGCACGCTGCGCTGGCGCAGCAGGGCGCTGGTGCGTTCGGCGGCAAGGCCGGTGGCCAGTAGCACTGGCCAGGTACCAAGACCGAAAGCCAGCATCAACAGCGCGCTGTCGGCGGCATTGCCCTGGCTCGCAGCCCAGAGCAGGGTGCTGTACACCAGCCCGCACGGCAACCAACCCCACAATGCGCCAAGTAAAAGTGCGCGAGGCAGGCTGGAGACCGGCAGCAGGCGGTTGGCCACGGGCTGGATATGCCGCCACAGGCCGCGTCCCAGGCCTTCGATACGGGTCAGGCCGCTCCACCAGCCGGCCAGGTACAGGCCCATGCTGATCAGCAGCAGCGCGGCGAGCACACGCATGGCGGTAGCCACCGGGCTGTTGGCCACTGCCCAGCCGGCGAGCCCGAGCAGCAGGCCGGCCAGGGCGTAACTGAGGATGCGCCCAAGGTTGTAGGCCAGCAGCAGGCGAAAGCGGCGGCTGCGTTGCTCTTTGGGGATGGCCAGGGTCAGGGCGCCCATCAGGCCACCGCACATGCCCAGGCAGTGACCGCCGCCGAGCAGGCCGAGGATCAATGCCGAGCTGAGCAGGGGTAAAAGGTCAGTCACGGGGCGGCTTGCCGTCGTCGGGTTTCTTGCCGTCGGCCTCTTCCATGGCAGCGGTGTGCTGCGGGTCCTGGTCGTCGAACAGAATGCTGTGCGCCGGACCGTCGAGGTCGTCGTACTGGCCGCTGTCCACTGCCCAGAAGAAGATATAGATGGCGATGGCGACGATCAGCAGGGCCGCCGGGATCATGATGTAAAGCGCGGGCATGGAGGCTCCTGGTCAGGCCGTCGCGGGATGCGCGGCGGGGGCTGGCGTGTGGCTGGCCGGCAGGCCGCTGGCGCGGGTCAGGCGCAGTGCGTTGAGGACCACGATCAGCGAACTGACCGACATGCCGACCGCCGCCCAGATTGGCGTGATCCAGCCCAGCGCGGCAAACGGCAACATGACGCCATTATACGCCGAGGCCCACAGCAGGTTCTCGATAATGATCCGCCGGGTGCGGCGGGCCAGGCTGAAGGCCTGCACCAGGGCTTCCAGGCGGTTGGACAGCAGGACCGCATCAGCACAGGTCTTGGCCAGGTCGGTGGCCGAGCCCATGGCGATACTGATATCGGCGGCGGCCAGCACCGGCACATCGTTGACCCCGTCACCGAGCATCAGCACCTTGCGCCCTTGCTGCTGCAGGGCCTTGAGTTTTTCCAGCTTGTCGTCCGGGCGCAGGCCACCGATGGCCTGGTCGATCTGCAACTCGGCAGCCACACTGTGGACCATCGGCGAGCTGTCGCCGGACAACAGCAGGGTGTGCCAGCCACGGGCGCGGCAGGCTGCCAGGAGGTCGGCGGCGTCAACGCGCAGGCGGTCATCGAGGACGAACCAGGCCAGCGGGCCCTGCTGGTCACCCAGTAGCAGCCATTGCCCGGCTTCGTCGGGCATTGCCGGGGCGCTGGTGGCACTGAGGGCGCAGACGAAGCCCGCCTCGCCGATGCGCAAGTGCTGCTGGCCAACCTTGCCTTCAAGGCCCAGGCCGGGTATTGCCTGAACCTCGTCGGCAGCCTGGCTGGCGCGGCCGAATGCGCGGGCGATGGGGTGTTCGGAGCGGTTTTCGAGGGCGGCGGCGAGCATCAGGCAGCGGTCGGCATCGCTGTCGCGCAGGGGGCGGATCGCCCGCAGGGTCAATCGGCCTTCGGTGAGGGTGCCAGTCTTGTCGAAGATCACCGTGTCGATCTGGTTCAGGCCTTCGAGCACATGACCCCGGGTCAGCAGCAGGCCAAGTTTGTGCAAGGTGCCGGTGGCCGCGGTCAGCGCGGTCGGGGTGGCCAGCGACAGGGCGCAGGGGCAGGTGGCAACCAGCATGGCCAGGACAATCCAGAACGCTCGCGACGGGTCGATCTGCCACCAGAGCAGGCCGATGGCCGCCGAGGCCACCAGGGTGAACAGCAGGAACCATTGCGAGGCGCGGTCGGCGATTTCTGCCAGGCGCGGCTTTTCCGACTGGGCCCGCTCCAGCAGGCGCACGATCGCCGACAGGCGGGTGTCCTGGCCCAGGGCCTGGACCTCGACGGTCAGCGCGCTTTCGACGTTCAGGGTACCAGCAGTGACCACGTCGCCAGCACTGCGCGGTTGCGGCAGGTATTCACCGGTCAGCAGCGATTCGTCGATGCTCGATTGGCCGCTGACGATACGCCCATCGGCGGGGACTACATGCCCGGGCGGGATCAGCACGCAGTCCTTGAGGTGCAATTCGCTGAGCAGGATGCGCTCGCTCTGTCCGGCCGCGCCCAGGCGCAGGCACGAGGCTGGCAGCAGGTTGACCAGTTGCGCGGTGGCGGCGGCGGTGCGCTCGCGGGCGCGGCGTTCAAGGTAGCGCCCGGCGAGCAGGAACAGGGCGAACATGCCCACGGCGTCGAAGTACAGCTCGCCGCTGCCAGTGATCGCAGTCCAGATCCCGGCACCATAGGCCAGGCCAATGGCCAGGGATACCGACACGTCCATGGTCAGGTGGCGGGTGCGCAGGTCGCGGGCGGCGCCACGGAAGAAGGGCGCGCAGCTGTAGAACACGATCGGTGTGGTCAGGAACAGCGCCACCCAGCGCAGGATGGTGTGCAGTTCGGGGCTCAGGTCGATGTTGAATTCCGGCCAGGTGGCCATGGTCGCCATCATCGCCTGAAACCACAGCAGCCCGGCAACGCCGAGCTGGCGCAGGGCCGTGCGGTTCTCGCTGGCCAGCTGTTCGGCAGCGCGATCAGCCTGGTAGGGGTGGGCTGCGTAGCCGATATGGCGCAGCTCGGCGAGCAGTTTTGACAGCGCCAGCTCACTGTCGGCCCAGCTCACCTGCAGGCGGTGGTTGGACAGGTTCAGCCGTGCCTCGGCCACTGCCGGCAGGTTACGCAGGTGTTTCTCGATCAGCCAGCCGCAGGCTGCGCAGCTGATGCCTTCGATCAGCAAGGTGGTTTCGGCCAGTTCACCGCTGTGCCGGACGAAGGGCTTTTGCACATCGGCGCGGTCGTACAGGGCCAGTTCGTCGACCAGTTGCTGGGGCAGGGCGTCGGGGTTGGCGCTGGCTTCGCTGCGGTGCTGGTAATAGCTTTCCAGGTTGCCGGCGACGATGGCCTCGGCAACCGCCTGGCAGCCGGGGCAGCAGAACGCCCGTGGCTGGCCGAGCACCACAGCGGTGAAGTGGCTGCCGGCAGGGACGGGCAGGGCGCAGTGGTAGCAGGGCGTGGGGCTGGTCATGGTGTCAGTCGCAAGGTGTGGTATTGGGCTTGTCGCGGGTCAAGCCCGCTCCCACAGGGATTCACTGCATCTGCGGGAGCGGGCTTGACCCGCGATAAGCAACGACTCATTTATCGAGGTGTTCGGCCCCTTGCAGCGCCTCGTCACCGAGTACCAGGGTCTTGTCATGGGCCACTTCTTCTTCCTCGAACAGGCGCCATACATGCTCATCCTGGCTGCCCAGCAGCTCGACGAAGCGCCGGCCTTCGACCTTGTCGCTGAGCTGGCCCAGATAGCGCCCGGCTTCGCTGTCGCTGCGGGTCAGGACGATCTTGCGGTCCTTCTGCGGCTGGGTCGGCGAGATCAGGTTCAGTTCCAGGGTCTGCGGCTGGCTGTTGCCGGTCAGGCGCAGGTCGACTTCGCCGGTCAGCTCGTCCAGGTGCACGCTGGCCTTGAGGTTGAGGGTCTGGGCCAGCAGCTCGCGGTCCAACGAACGGTTGATGCCTTTGCCGGCCTCGTAGTAGTTGTCGTTGACCAGGTTGTCGGGGTTATTCACCGCGATGGTTACCATGGTCAGGCTGAGGGTCACCGAGGTGGCCAGCACCCCGATGATGATCCACGGCCAGAGGTGCTTGTACCAGGGGCTAGCGGCAGTTGCAGAAGGCATAGGCTCAGTCTCTTATCGAATTTGCGGGCCGATGAAGCGGCTCTTGGCTTCAACCTGGGAGGCACTGTCGTCAGCGTCCTTGAGGGTGAAGATGACTTCGTTGGTGGTTGACGGCAGTTGCTCCGGGGCCATCGACAGTTGCACCGGCAGGCTGACGATATCGCCGGCGGCGACGCGGATTTCCCGCGCGCCTTCCAGCTTGAGGTCTGGCAGGCCACCGGCTTCGAGCACGTAGACGTGGTCGCGCTGGTCCTTGTTCATGACCTTCAGGCTGTAGACGTTCTCGATCCGCCCCTGGGCGTTCTCGCGATAGAGCACGCGGTCCTTGCTGACGTCGAAACCGACCAGCGGACGCAGGACGAAGGCGGTGGCCAGCAGGCCGATCATCGCCAGCAGGACCACGGCATAGCCGATCAGGCGCGGGCGCACCATGTGGGTCTTTTGTCCCGACAGGTTGTGCTCGGTGGTGTAGCTGATCAGGCCCTTGGGGTAGTTCATCTTGTCCATGATGGTGTCGCAGGCATCGATACAGGCGGCGCAGCCGATGCACTCGATTTGCAGGCCGTCACGGATGTCGATGCCGGTCGGGCACACCTGGACGCACATGGTGCAGTCGATACAGTCGCCCAGGCCCTTGGCCTTGTAGTCCAGGTCCTTTTTGCGCGGGCCACGGGTTTCGCCGCGGCGCGGGTCGTAGGAGACGATCAGGGTGTCCTTGTCGAACATCACGCTCTGGAAGCGCGCATAGGGGCACATGTATATGCACACCTGCTCGCGCAGCCAGCCGGCGTTGCCGTAGGTGGCGAGGGTGAAGAAACCTACCCAGAAGTACGCCCAGCCATCGGCCTGACCAGTGAAGAACTCGATCACCAGTTCGCGGATCGGCGAGAAGTAGCCGACGAAGGTCATGCCGGTGACAAATCCGATGCTCAGCCACAGGCTGTGCTTGGCCAGCTTGCGCAGGAGCTTGTTGGCGCTCATGGGCGCCTTGTCGAGCTTCATGCGCTGGTTGCGGTCACCTTCGGTGACTTTTTCGCACCACATGAAAATCCAGGTCCATACGCTTTGCGGGCAGGTATAGCCGCACCAGACGCGGCCAGCGTAGACCGTGATGAAAAACAGGCCGAAGGCGGCGACGATCAACAGGCCCGAGAGCAGGATGAAGTCCTGGGGCCAGATAGTGGTGCCGAAAATGTAGAACTTGCGCTCCGGAAGGTTCCACCACACGGCCTGGTGGCCGCCCCAGTTCAGCCAGACCGTACCGAAATACAGCAGGAACAGGACGGCGCCGCCAACCATGCGCAGGTTGCGGAACACGCCGGTGAAGGCACGGGTGTAGATCTTTTCTCGGGAGGCGTAGAGATCGACGCTGCTGTTGTCTTTACTGGCAGGCGGGGTGACGTCATGTACCGGAATCTGCTTGCTCATCATTGAGTCCCACGGCAGTGGAGAGGTGCCGCGGCCAGTACATGCCGGCCGCAGTCGAAAGCTTGCTGCTCTAGGGCGCATGATACGCCTGTCCTGCGGGCAGGGGGGAGGGGTGCGACTTTTGGTCGCGTTGGGGAATTGCAGGTAATAGTGTATTGGCCCGTGTCAATTGACGCAGGTCATGGGTAGGGGCGGGTCGATAAAAAAGCCCCGCCAGTTTCACTGACGGGGCGTTTGCCAGCTGGGCGAATTACTTCGCTTCAGCAGTTTTTTCAGGCTGGTGCGACAGGCTGTAGACATAGGCCGCCAGCAGGTGGACTTTGTCGTTGCCCTGGATCGCTTCCTGGGCAGGCATCTGGCCCTGACGGCCATAACGGATGGTCTGCTGCAGTTGCGCGAAGCTCGACCCATAGATGAACGCGGTCGGGTGGGTCAGGTTCGGTGCGCCCATGGCCGGGGTGCCCTTGCCTTCAGGGCCGTGGCAGGCCACGCAGTTGGTGGCAAACAGCTTCTGGCCGTTGGCCGGGTCGGCCTTGGCGTCTTTAGGCAGGGTGCGGCCATCGAGGTTGGTCAGCACGTAGGCAGCAACGTCGGCAACGCCTTGCTCGCCGATGACTTCGGCCCAGGCCGGCATTACCCCGTGGCGACCGCCCATGATGGTGGCCTTGATGGTTTCCGGATCGCCCCCCCAACGCCAGTCGTTGTCGGTGAGGTTGGGGAAGCCGTAGGAGCCCTTGGCGTCGGAGCCGTGGCACACCGCGCAGTTGGAGGCGAACAGACGGCCACCCATTTTCAGCGCTTGTGGGTCTTTGGCCACTTCTTCAATGGGCATCGAGGCGAATTTGGCGAAGATCGGCCCGAACTTGGCGTCCGAGCGTGCCATTTCCTTTTCCCACTCGTGCACGCCGGTCCAGCCGGCCTCACCGTTGGCAAACTCGGTTTTCTTGTCGCTGTCCAGGTACTGGTAGCCAGGCAACAGGCCTTTCCAGTTACCCAGGCCCGGGTACAGCACCAGATAGCCGAGGGCAAAAACAATGGTGCCGACGAACAACATGAACCACCATTTTGGCAACGGGTTGTCGTATTCCTCGATGCCGTCGTAGGCATGGCCCACGGTTTCTTCGGTGGTTTCGCTGCGCTGGCCCTTGCGGGTGGACAGCAGCAGCCAGGTCAGGGCGAAGATGGTGCCCAGACTCAAAACGGTGACGTACAGACTCCAGAAGGTAGTCATTCGTTGTTACTCCTAGACGCTTTCGCTTGCGCTTGCTCGACGTGCTTGCTGGCTTCGGGATCATCCGCGAAGGGCAGCATGGTCGCTTCGTCGAACTCGGACTTGCGCCGAGAACTGAATACCCACAACGCCAGGCCGATAAAGGCCACCATCACCACGACGGTGCCCAGGCCACGAATCATCCCGATATCCATCAATGTCACCGTTTGCTTTTGATGATGGTGCCCAGGCCTTGCAGGTAGGCAACCAGGGCGTCCATTTCAGTCTTGCCCTTGACCGCGTCGCGGGCACCGGCGATGTCTTCATCGGTGTACGGCGTGCCGAGGGTGCGCAGGACTTCCATCTTCTTCACGGTGTCCTTGCCGTCGAGCTTGTTCTCCACCAGCCATGGGTAGGATGGCATTTTCGACTCGGGCACGACGTTGCGCGGGTTGTACAGGTGAGCACGGTGCCAGTCGTCGGAGTAACGACCGCCAACACGGGCCAGGTCCGGGCCGGTGCGCTTGGAACCCCAGAGGAACGGGTGGTCCCAGACGCTTTCACCGGCGACCGAGTAGTGGCCGTAGCGCTCGGTTTCGGCGCGGAACGGGCGAATCATCTGCGAGTGGCACTGCACACAACCTTCGCGGATATAGATATCGCGGCCTTCGAGTTCCAGCGCGGTCCGCGGCTTCATGCCTTCGACCGGCTTGTTGGTGACGTCCTGGAAGAACAGCGGGACGATCTGGGTCAGGCCGCCGATGCTCACGGCGATGACCATGAAGAAGGCCATCAGGCCGATATTCTTCTCGACTGTTTCGTGCTTCATCAGTGAGCTCCAACTACAGCGATCTGAGCAGCGGCTTCAGCTTCGGCCGGCTTCGAGGCGCGTACGGTACGCAAAACGTTGTACGCCATCAGCAGCACGCCGGAGGCGAAGAACGCACCGCCCAGGGCGCGGACGATAAAGCCCGGGTGGCTGGCTTGCAGGGCTTCGACGAAGGAGTAGGTGAGGGTGCCGTCATCGTTGATTGCGCGCCACATCAGGCCCTGGGTGATGCCGTTGACCCACATCGAGGAGATGTACAGCACGGTGCCGATGGTCGCCAGCCAGAAGTGCGCGTTGATCAGGCCGGTGCTGTGCATCTGCTCGCGGCCATAGACCTTCGGAATCATGTGGTACAGGGCGCCGATCGAAATCATCGCCACCCAGCCCAATGCGCCAGCGTGGACGTGACCGATGGTCCAGTCGGTGTAGTGCGACAGCGAGTTGACGGTCTTGATCGCCATCATCGGGCCTTCGAAGGTCGACATGCCGTAGAACGCCAGGGAGACCACGAGGAAACGCAGGATCGGGTCGGTGCGCAGCTTATGCCAGGCGCCCGAGAGGGTCATCATGCCGTTGATCATGCCGCCCCAGCTTGGCGCCAGCAGAACGATCGACATGGCCATGCCCAGCGACTGCGCCCAGTCCGGCAGGGCGGTGTAGTGCAGGTGGTGAGGGCCGGCCCAGATGTACAGGGTGATCAGCGCCCAGAAGTGCACGATTGACAGACGATAGGAGTAGATCGGACGTTCGGCCTGTTTCGGCACGAAGTAGTACATCATGCCCAGAAAGCCGGTGGTCAGGAAGAAGCCCACGGCGTTGTGGCCGTACCACCACTGGATCATCGCGTCGGTAGCGCCCGAGTACGCCGAGTAGGACTTGAACAGGCTGACCGGCAGGGACGCGTGGTTGACGATGTGCAACATCGCGGTCACCACGATGAAGGCACCGTAGAACCAGTTACCCACATAGATATGCTTGGTCTTGCGCTTGACGATGGTGCCGAAGAACACCACACCGTAGGTGACCCAGACAATTGCCAGCAAAATGGCGATCGGCCATTCCAGCTCTGCGTATTCCTTGGTCGTGGTGTAACCCAGCGGCAAGGTGACCAGTGCACCGACGATCACCGCTTGCCAGCCCCAGAAGGTGAAGGCCGCGAGGCTGTCGGAAATCAGTCGCGTCTGGCAGGTTCGCTGCACGACATAGTAGGAAGTGGCGAACAGTGCACAACCACCGAAGGCAAAAATCACCAGGTTGGTGTGCAAGGGGCGAAGGCGTCCGAAGCTCGTCCACGGCAGGTCCAGGTTCAGCTGGGGCCAGACCAGTTGCGAGGCGATGAAGACACCAAGCCCCATGCCAAGGATCCCCCAGACCACCGTCATGATGGCGAACTGGCGGACGACCTTATAGTTATAAGCAGTCGGACTGATTGCTGTGCTCATTCTAAGGTTCCACGGTTTGGGTGTTTTTATAGGGTAAAAATCGGCGCAAGTATGTATAAACCGTGTGGTTATTGCAACGCGATGGCGCCCGCGCCGATCCTTGCCAAAGCCTGTTCCACAGCGGTTTCGGGCCTTTGTGGCGAGCGGATTGTACACAATTAGTTGTTTATTATGTGTACTCAAAAGCGTTTTTTCGTCCAGGACAAAGACTTCTGCTGAGCCCTTGCTCAGTGCCGTTCATCACTCGCTCACAGGCGCTTGAGTCGGCCCCATCAGCCTTTGCGCAGAACCGCTGGCGAAAAATGCCCCAAAAAGGTGCAAGCACACCGGCTATTTCAGTCGCTGTGGCAACAAGCTTAGTTGTGATCGAAGGGGGTGCAAGGCGGGGGTAGGGCGGGGTGCGACACTTGGTCGCAACGGGGCAAGGGAACCGCCGCATCGGTGCCGATGCGGCGGTTTGAGTCAAGGCTCAGTTACATCATCGTTTTACTTGGCAGACAGGGTTTCACCTTGCGTTGCCTGGTCCTGAGACAGGCTGTAGACATAGGCCGCCAGCAGGTGGACCTTGTCGTTGCCCTGGATCGCTTCCTGGGCAGGCATCTGGCCCTGGCGGCCGTAACGGATGGTCTGCTGCAGTTGCGCGAAGCTCGAACCGTAGATGAACGCGGTTGGATGGGTCAGGTCCGGTGCGCCCATGGCCGGGGTGCCCTTGCCTTGCGGGCCATGGCAGGCAACGCAGTTGGTGGCGAAGAGTTTTTCACCATTGGCCGCGTCGGCCTTGGCTTCTTTGGGCAGGCTGCGGCCATCGAGGTTGGTCAGCACGAACGCGGCGACGTCGGCCACGCCTTGCTCACCAATCACTTCGGCCCATGCTGGCATCACCCCGTGACGACCGCTCATGATGGTGGCCTTGATGGTTTCCGGATCACCGCCCCAACGCCAGTCTTTGTCGGTGAGGTTGGGGAAGCCGTAGGCGCCCTTGGCGTCGGAACCGTGGCAGACCGCGCAGTTGGAGGCGAACAGACGGCCGCCCATTTTCAGCGCCTGCGGGTCCTTGGCCACTTCTTCCACCGGCATGGCAGCGAATTTGGCGAAGATCGGTCCGAACTTGGCGTCAGCCTTGTTCATTTCCTTTTGCCATTCGTTGGTCTGGGTCCAGCCGTCTTCATAGCCCGGCAGGATGCCTTTCCAGTTGCCCAGGCCCGGGTAGAGGATCAGGTAGCCGACCGAAAACACCAGGGTGGCGACGAACAGCCAGAACCACCACTTGGGCAGCGGGTTGTCGTACTCCTCGATGCCATCGAAGCTGTGGCCCATGGTCTGGTCGGTGGTGCCTTTGGTTTCGCCCTTGCGGGTGCCCAGCAGCAGCCAGGTCAGGCCGATCAGGCTACCGATGGTCAGTACGCTGATGTACGTACTCCAGAAGGTGGTCATTGCCCGTTACTCCTCGGTTCGGGTTCGTTGGCGACAGGTGCCAGGCGCTCGTCGGCGAACGGCAACAGGCTGGCTTCGGCGAATTCACGGTTACGCCGGCCGCTGAACACCCACAGCGACAGGCCAATGAAAGCAATGGCCACCAGCAGGGTGCCCAGGCCTCGCACTTGGCCGATTTCCAGTGTGAAGTCCATGGCGCTTACCTCTTGTTCTTGATCGCGGTGCCAAGCACCTGCAGGTAGGCGACCAGTGCGTCCATTTCGGTCTTGCCCTTGATCGACTCCACCGCGCCGCTGATGTCGGCATCGGTGTACGGCACGCCGAGGGTGCGCATGGTGCGCAGCTTGGTCTGGGTGTGGCTGCTGTCGACCGGGTTGGCAACCAGCCATGGATAAGCCGGCATCTTCGACTCGGGCACCACGTTGCGCGGGTTGTACAGGTGCGCACGGTGCCAGTCATCGGAGTAGCGGCCGCCGACGCGGGCCAGGTCCGGGCCGGTACGCTTGGAACCCCAGAGAAATGGGTGGTCCCAGACGCTTTCACCGGCGACCGAGT
Organism: Pseudomonas tructae; assembly: GCF_004214895.1. Classification (NCBI taxonomy): domain Bacteria; kingdom Pseudomonadati; phylum Pseudomonadota; class Gammaproteobacteria; order Pseudomonadales; family Pseudomonadaceae; genus Pseudomonas; species Pseudomonas tructae. The sequence continues at coordinate 2,111,824 of NZ_CP035952.1, forward strand.
AGTGGCCGTAGCGTTCGGTTTCGGCGCGGAACGGACGAATCATCTGCGAGTGGCACTGCACACAACCTTCGCGGATGTAGATGTCACGGCCTTCCAGTTGCAGCGCGGTGTAGGGCTTCATGCCTTCGACCGGCTTGTTGGTGACGTCCTGGAAGAACAGCGGGACGATCTGGGTCAAACCGCCGATGCTGACGGCAAACACCATCAACAGCACCAGCAGGAAGACGTTCTTCTCGATTACTTCATGTTTCATCAGGGTCTCCTCAGGCCAGTTGCGCGGCGGCAGGGGCGGTCGCGGCCACCGGAGCACGCACGGTGCGCCAGGTGTTGTAGGCCATCAGCAGCATGCCGGTGAGGAAGATCGCCCCGCCGACGAAGCGCACGATGAAGCCTGGGTGGCTGGCCACCAGGGTTTCGACGAAGGAGTAGGTCAGCGTGCCGTCTTCGTTGACTGCGCGCCACATCAGGCCCTGGGCGATGCCGTTGACCCACATCGAAGCGATGTAGAGCACGGTGCCGATGGTCGCCAGCCAGAAGTGCGCGTTGATCAGGCCGAGGCTGTACATCTGCTCGCGACCGAAGACTTTCGGGATCATGTGGTACAGGGCGCCGATCGAAATCATCGCCACCCAGCCCAATGCGCCGGCGTGGACGTGACCGATGGTCCAGTCGGTGTAGTGCGACAGGGCGTTGACGGTCTTGATCGCCATCATCGGGCCTTCGAAGGTCGACATGCCGTAGAACGCCAGGGACACCACCAGGAAGCGCAGGATCGGGTCGCTACGCAGCTTATGCCAGGCACCGGAGAGGGTCATCATGCCGTTGATCATGCCGCCCCAGCTTGGCGCCAGCAGGACCAGCGACATGATCATGCCCAGCGACTGTGCCCAGTCGGGCAGGGCGGTGTAGTGCAGGTGGTGAGGGCCGGCCCAGATGTACAGGGTGATCAGCGCCCAGAAGTGCACGATCGACAGGCGATAGGAATACACCGGACGCTCGGCTTGCTTGGGCACGAAGTAGTACATCATGCCGAGGAAGCCTGCGGTCAAGAAAAAGCCTACGGCGTTGTGGCCGTACCACCACTGGACCATGGCGTCAGTGGCGCCACCGTACAGCGAGTAGGACTTGGTCAGGCTGACCGGGATTTCCAGGTTGTTGACGATATGCAGGATCGCCACAGTGATGATGAATGCACCGAAGAACCAGTTACCCACATAAATGTGCTTGGTGGTGCGCTTCATCAGGGTGCCGAAGAACACCACGGCATAGGCCACCCAGACAATGGTGATCAGGATGTCGATCGGCCATTCCAGTTCGGCGTACTCCTTGGTGCTGGTATAACCCAGCGGCAGGGTGATGGCAGCCAGCAGGATCACCAATTGCCAGGCCCAGAAGGTGAAAGCCGCCAGGCGTGGCGAGAACAGGGTGGTCTGGCAGGTGCGCTGGACCGAATAGTAGGAAGCGGCGAACAGTGCGCAACCACCGAAGGCGAAGATCACCGCGTTGGTGTGCAGCGGTCGCAGGCGGCCGAAGCTGGTCCAGGGGAGGTCGAAGTTGAGCGAAGGCCAGACGAGTTGCGCGGCGAGAAAAACGCCGAGCCCCATCCCGACGATTCCCCACACCACCGTCATAATGGCGAATTGGCGGACCACCTTGTAGTTGTAGGCGGTACTGCTGGTTGTGTTCATGTATGGGTTCCCATCCACGGTTATAGGCAGACTAAACAGCGAGGCAAGCATGAGTAATGGGCAACTGGCCGGTATTGACGGGGATCAATGGGCGCGGCTGGTCGAAAGCCGTGGCTGGCTGTGGAATGCCCCGCAAAATCAGGGGGATGGCCAGCATTCGCGGTGCCTGATCCTGGCCCACGGCGCGGGTGCGCCGATGGACAGCGGGTTCATGGAAGAAATGGCGCAAAGGCTGGCAGCACAAGGGCTGGGGGTGTTGCGCTTCGAGTTTCCCTACATGGCCCAGCGCCGCCTGGGTGATGGCAAAAGGCCTCCGAATCCTCAGGCAACGCTGCTGGAGTGCTGGCGCGAGGTGTATGCGCAGGTGCGACCATTGGTCACTGGGGGGCTGGCCGTCGGCGGCAAGTCCATGGGCGGGCGCATGGCCAGTCTGCTGGCCGATGAGCTGGGTGCCGATGCGCTGGTGTGCCTGGGTTATCCTTTCTACGCCGCAGGCAAACCGGAAAAACCCCGGGTGGCGCACTTGGCCGAACTGAAAACGCCGACCCTGATCGTTCAGGGCGAACGCGATGCCTTGGGCAATCGACAGACAGTGCAGGGCTATGCGCTGTCGTCAGCGATCGAGCTGTGCTGGCTGCAGGCGGGGGATCATGACCTGAAGCCGCTGAAGGCTTCAGGGTTCAGTCATGGCGATCATCTGGCGACGGCGGCGGACAGGATTGTGGCGTTTCTGAAGTAGCGGGGCTGCTATGCAGCCCATCGCAGGCAAGCCAGCTCCCACAAGGATTGCAGTGAACACCTGTGGGAGCGGGCTTGCCCCGCGATGATTGCAGTGGCTTAGCCGCGATACTCGCACAGGTAAGCCGTATCGACCGCGACCTTGAGCTGGAACTTACTGTTGGCCGGGACATTGAACTGGCTGCCGGCGCTGAAGGTTTCCCAATTGTCGCTCTCAGGCAGCTTGACGGTCAGGGCGCCGGAGACCACGTGCATGATTTCGCGCTGGGCGGTGCCGAACTCGTATTCGCCCGGGGCCATTACGCCAACGGTGGCCGGACCTTCAGCGGTGCCGAAAGCGATCGACTTGACCGTGCCATCAAAGTACTCGTTGACTTTAAACATGGGCGACTCCTGGAAAAGGGACTGAAAAGGCTGGCCAGTATGCCCAAGCCCTGGAGCGCCGTCATCCGCTTTCAGGCGCCCTGCGCCGGCAGTGTCAGCGGCAGCAGGCGCGCGGTATTGCGGGCATCTTGCAGGGCCCTGTGCTGGCGGCCGGTGAACTGCAGGCCGGCCAGTTGCAAGGCGCCCTTGAGGCCCAGCGGGCGTTGCAGTTGGCGGGCTTTGGCAAAGCGTTGCTTGAGGTTGATGTGCGGCAGGGTCTGCAACAGGCTGGCGAGTTGATACTGCTGCCACTCCTGCAGCAGTTGCTTGTGGTCATAGTCGCCCCAGCTGACCCAGCCCTCCAGGTGCTGGGCATGATGCCCGAGCCAGCGCTCGAACTGTGCCCAGACTTCGGGCAAGGGGTGGGCTGTGTCGACATTGGCTTGGCTGATGTGGGTCAGTTCGCGGCAGAACGGGGTGAGTTGCGGGCGTCGCCGTGGGCGTACGAAACGCTGGAAATGACTCAGCTCGCGGTCCTGGCGGTCGACCAGCACGGCACCGATTTCGATGATTTCCATATCCGTGACCGGCCAGCCGCCATCATCTGTGGTTGCTTCAAGGTCGATCACCAGCCAATGGCCCATAGTAGGCTCCCATCCAAGACTGCCAAGAGCGTAGCCAAACTCGGGCGCATCGGGTATCCCCTGGCGTTTTGCCTGCGCAGCTTGGCGCAACCGACAGTTGTGCAACGCCTTGAAAACGCCTAGCTTAAGCGGCATTCCGGTTTCAATCCGCAAAGAGTGTGTTGCTTTGAATTCAACGCCCATGCCACAGAAGATGCCCTTGCTGTTCATGCTTGCCGTGATGGGGCTGGCGCCTTCGGCCTGGGCGGCAGCGGAAATCGAAGTCAAGGTCGGCGCGGCGCATTTCCCTCCTTACACAGTGCGGCCCGAGGCGGGTGCCGATACCGGCCTGTTGCCGCAGTTGATCGAGGCGCTCAATTCAACCCAGCAGCGCTATCGCTTCGTCCTCGTGCCAACCTCGATCCCCCGTCGCTTTGGCGACTTCCAGCAGGGGCGCACCGACATGGCGATCTTCGAGAACCCGGAGTGGGGTTGGCAGCAGATTCCCCATCAAAGTGTCGACATGGGCCTTGAAGATGCCGAGGTCTTCGTTACCCATCGTCAGGCCGGACGCGGTCAGGAATATTTCACTGACCTCAAGGGAAAGCGTCTGGCGTTGTACAGCGGCTATCATTACGCCTTCGCCAATTTCAATCCTGACCCCAAGTACCTGGCCGACACTTACAGCGCGACCCTGACCTATTCACATGACAGCAACCTGCTGATGGTTCAGCGTGGCCGCGCCGATATCGCCCTGGTGACCCGTTCCTACTTCAGTGATTTCCTCGCGCGTAACCCGAAAAGCGCCGAACAATTGCTGGCATCCGACCGCGTCGATCAGGTCTACCATCATTACGCACTCCTGCGCCCTGGCGCGCCGATCGCCGGAGCAGAATTTGCCCGGTTGTTGCAGTCCCTGCGCGACAAGGGCGAGTTGCTGAAAATCTTTCAGCCCTACCGCATCACGGTAAGTGCCCCCAAACGCGACTAAATTTGCCGGTGCCGGCGACGTTCACAAGGGTGTGTCGAACATTCCCTTCGTGAGCCAAGATCATGCCATTCGATTACGTTACGCCGACTTTGTCCTTGCCACGCTGGCGCAACCTTAGCGCCGACGAGGGGGAGTGCCACCTGAGCCTGGTGCTCGAAGGCAAGCCATTGGCGCGCGTGCGCCTGCAGCGCGGTGAAACCTTGCAGGTCCGACTTGAAGAGGTTGACCGCGAGCGTGTGCCACAAGCCCTGTGGGCTGTCTGCTACTGGTTGTTCGCTCGCGATCCAGGCATTGCCCGCCTGACCTGGCAGCTCGATCAGCCGCCGCATTCGGCCTTGGGCAGCGGCTTGCTGGTCAGCGCAACGACGCCGGGCGAGTACCTGTGCGAACGCAGCCTGTTCTGGCAACTGCCCCAGCCCTGGCTTGGCCAGCCCTTCGAAGGGGTGTATCCACAGCAGATGCAGATCAGTGATGGCAAGCGTCATCCCCGGCGCGCACCCAAGCCCCGTGGCGAGGTGTACCGGCGTTTCGATGCGCGCCTGGGGGCCTGGATATCCTTGCGGACCCTGGAAATAGACCAGGACCTGGAGCGTTTCAACCGCTGGCAGAACAACCCGCGGGTGCTGAACTTCTGGCAGGAGGGCGGTAGCCTGGAGCAACATCGGGACTACCTGGGCAAGCTGCAAGCCGATCCGCATAGCCTTACCTTGATCGGCTGTTTCGATGATCAGCCGTTCGCCTATTTCGAGGCATATTGGGCCAAGGAAGACCGTATCGCGCCGTTCTATGCGGTGGATGATTACGATCGTGGCATTCACATGCTGGTCGGAGAGGAGCAGCACCGTGGCCCGCACAAGGTCGCGAGCTGGCTGTCAGCCCTGGTGCACTACCTGCTTCTCGATGATCCGCGTACCCAGCGGGTGGTCGCCGAGCCACGGGCCGACAATGGCAAGATGATCGGCTACATGCATGACCAGTGCTTTCACTGCGAAAAGGAATTCGATTTTCCGCACAAGCGCGCAGCGCTGATGATTCTGGGGCGGGAGCGTTTTTTCGAGGGTTGCAAGCTGGTCTGATCCGCAAGCGGCAAGCGGCATCTCAGTCCTCTTGCCGCTTGAAGCTTGCCGCGCTCAAGCCCTCTGGCTTGAGACCTTGCGACAATGTACCAGGGCATCGCGGATCATGAAGTTGACCAGGGTCGGCGAGACGCCCAGTTCCTTGGCGATGTCCTTTTGCGGTACGCCATGCAGGCGATACATCTCGAAGGCGTAGCGGGTGCGCTGGGGCAGTTCGCCCAAGGCGTCGGCAATATGTTCAAGGGTGGCGAAGTTGATGTGCGTGGCTTCTGGCGAGGCGCCTTGAATGACCACATTCAGGCCCTCCTCTTCGCTGCCGGAGTATTTGAGTTCCATCGCCTGTTTGCGGTAGTGATCGATGGCCAGGTTGCGCACGATCTGGAACAGGTAGCTAAGCTGGGCCTTGAACGAGGAGGTGATCTGTGGCGCCGAGCTGAGCCGGAAGAACGCATCCTGGACCACATCTTCGGCCCGGGAGCGACAGCCGGTGATGCGGGCGGCAATCTTTACGAGGATGCTGCGGTTGTCGACAAACGCCTGGAGTAACGGTGAATCGCACTTACTTGTGGATAGTTGTTCCGCCATGGAAATCACCTTATCTCTAAGAGGGAAGTGGAGCACTCCAAATCCGGAGGCTTCCTACGACGTGCGACAAATTATTCGTAATGATAATTATTGTCAAATGCGAAAGTTAATAAGACTCTATACTTTTTGGTTCTAAGCTGCGGCTTTGTGACCGTCTTCAAACTCTGTGCGTTTTCACTCTGGCCGATGCGCTGCGAGGGTATTAATTATTTCCTCCGGCCATCCGTTCCTCTCTGTACATCCTCGGCTCTGGCAAGGCGCAATTGACCGCCCGCATGCCATCCCTGCACGCCAACCGAGACCTGATTTCACGTACAGACTCTGGCAGGAACCCCATGACGGACGCCTTCGAACTCCCGGTTACGCTGGTCCAGGCACTGGCTCAACGTGCTGCCCACACCCCGGATCGGGTGGCTTTGCGCTTTCTGGCCGAAGACCCGCGTGACGAAGCCGTGCTTTGCTATCGTGACCTCGACCAGCGGGCACGGAGCATTGCTGGCGCTTTGCAGGCGTGCACCGAGGTGGGCGATCGCGCGATCCTGTTGTTCCCCAGCGGGCCGGACTATGTCGCAGCGTTTTTCGGTTGCCTGTATGCCGGGGTCATCGCCGTGCCGGCGTACCCGCCAGAGTCTTCGCGCCGCCATCACCAGGAACGGTTGCTGTCGATCATCGGCGACGCCGAGCCGCGTCTGCTGCTGACCACCAGCCTCCTGCACGACAGCCTGCAGGCCCTTGAGGTGCTGGGTGAGCCCGGAGCCCCGCAACTGCTGGCGGTCGATGGTCTGGCCGCCGAGCTTGCCGACAGCTGGCAGATGCCGAACGTGCAGGCCGATGACATTGCCTTTTTGCAGTACACCTCCGGCTCCACTGCCTTGCCCAAAGGCGTGCAGGTCAGTCATGGCAACCTGGTTGCCAACGAAGTGCTGATTCGTCGTGGCTTTGGCATCGATGTGAATCCGGACGATGTGATCGTCAGCTGGTTGCCGCTGTACCACGATATGGGCCTGATCGGCGGCTTGCTGCAACCCATCTTCAGCGGCGTGCCCTGCGTGCTGATGGCACCGGCTTATTTCCTGGCCCGGCCGCAGCGCTGGTTGCAGGCGATCAGTGATCACGGTGGCACCATCAGTGGCGGGCCGGACTTTGCCTACCGCTTGTGCAGCGAACGGGTCAGCGCTGCGGCACTGGCCAGCCTCGACCTGAGCAAATGGCGGGTGGCCTATTCCGGCTCCGAGCCGATTCGCCAGGACAGCCTGCAGGCCTTTGCCGACAAGTTCGCGGCCTGTGGCTTTGTGCCGGAGAGTTTCTTCGCAAGTTACGGCCTGGCCGAAGCCACGCTGTTCGTCAGCGGCAGCACTCGCGGCCAAGGGATCGGCGCGCTGGAGGTGGACACCCTGGCCCTGGCGCGCAATAACGCCGAAGCCGGCAAGGGCACGGTGCAGATGAGTTGCGGGCGCAGCCAGCCCGGGCATGCGCTGCAGATTGTCGAACCCCAGCACCTGACGTTGCTGGCCGATAACCAGGTCGGTGAAATCTGGGCCAGCGGTCCGAGCATCGCCAAAGGTTACTGGCGCAACCCTGAGGCCACCGCCGCCACCTTCGTCGAGCAGGGCGGGCGTACCTGGCTGCGCACCGGCGACCTGGGTTTTTTGCGCGAGGGCGAACTGTTCGTCACCGGTCGCCTCAAGGACCTGTTGATCGTGCGCGGGCACAACCTCTACCCGCAGGACCTGGAAAAGACCCTGGAGCGTGAAGTCGAGGTTCTGCGTAAAGGCCGGGTGGCGGTGTTCGCCGTCGATGAGCGGGGCGAGGAGGGCATCGGCGTTGCCGTCGAGATCAGCCGCAATGTGCAGAAGATCATCACCCCGGCGAACCTGATCAAGACCCTGCGCCAGGTCATCGCCGATGCCTGCCAGCAGGCACCGGCCGTGGTCCTGTTACTCAACCCCGGCGCCTTGCCCAAGACCTCCAGCGGCAAGCTGCAACGCTCTGCCTGTCGCCTGCGCATGGACGACGGCAGCCTCGATAGCTACGCCCGCTTCCCCGATCAGCACGTGGTGGCCGTGGCCGATCACACTGTGTCGACGAGCGCCATGCAGGCTCGGATTGCTCGCCTGTGGTGCGAGGTATTGGGGCTTGAGCAGATTGCCGGTGATGAGCACTTCTTCCTGCTCGGTGGCAACTCTATCGCCGCGACTCAGGTCTGCGCGCGCCTGAGTGACAAACTGGGTCTCGAACTGGGAGTACGGGTCCTGTTCGAGGCGCCGACCCTGGCCGCTTTCAGTACGGCGGTGGCTACGCTGCAGGACGAGGGTGGCGTCGCCCGTGGCACAATCAGCCTTCTCGACCGCGCGCAGGCCCTACCGCAGTCGCTGGCGCAAAACCGCCTGTGGCTGACCTGGCAACTGGAGCCGCACAGTGCGGCGTACAACATTCCCGGTGCCCTGCGCCTGCGCGGTGAACTGGACGAGGCGGCGTTGCAGGCCAGCTTCCAGGCCCTGGTCGAGCGTCACGAATCCCTGCGCACGTTGTTCGCCGAGGAGGACGGCCAGGCGCTGCAGCGCATCTTGCCGAGCCTGGTCTTTAGCTTGCAACGCCTGGATCTGTCCGTTGCCAGTGCACAAGAGGTGCTGGCGCAGCGTGAAGCCGAAGCCATGCAGCCCTTCGACTTGCAACTGGGGCCGTTGCTGCGGGTGACCCTGGTGCGACTGGACAACGACGACCATCAGTTGTGGGTGACGATGCACCACATCATCGCCGACGGTTGGTCGATGAACATCCTCATCGACGAGTTCTCGCGCCTGTACGCCGGTCACTGCCAGGGGCAGCCGGCCAGCTTGCCGGCCTTGAACCTGGAATACGCCGACTACGGTAACTGGCAGCGCCAATGGCTGGCCGAGGGCGAGGCTGCCCGGCAACTGCTGTACTGGAAAGACCGGCTGGGCAAGCAGCCAGGGGTGCTAGACCTTGCCACCGACCACCCGCGCTCCTCGCGTAACAGCAAGGCTGCCGCGCGTTTTAGCGTGCGCCTGCAGCCGACCTTGGCCGAAGCCTTGCGCAGTGTCGCCCGCGCTCACGAGGCGACGCTGTTCATGGTATTGCTGGCCAGCTTCCAGAGCCTGTTGCACCGCTACAGCGGGCAGACCCAGATCCGTGTCGGCGTGCCCAATGCCAACCGCGCGCGCCTGGAAACCCAGGGCCTGGTCGGCTTTTTCATCAATACCCAGGTGTTGTCTGCGCAGTTGGACGGGCGTTTGCCGTTCACTCAGTTGCTGGCTCAGGTACGTCAGGCCTCGCTCGAAGCCCAGGCTCATCAAGACCTGCCGTTCGAGCAACTGCTCGAAGCCTTCCCCGAGGCCCGCGAGCAGGGTCTGTTCCAGGTCATGTTCAACCACCAGCAGCGCGACCTCAGTGCCCTGCGCCGTCTGCCGGGCCTGCTCGCCGAAGAGCTGCCGTGGCACAGCCGCGAAGCCAAGTTCGATTTGCAGCTGCACAGCGAAGAGGACCATCAGGGGCGGGTGACACTGTCGTTCGACTACGCCGTCGCACTATTCGAGGAGGCGACCGTGCAGCGGATCAGCGCTCAGTTGATCGCTTTGCTCGAACAGGTCAGTGCCCGACCCGAGCTGGCCATCGGTGCGGTGCAACTGCTCGATGATGATGGCCTGGCGCAACTGCGCAACTGGGGCCAGGCCCCGGCGCCCCAGGCTCGGCAGTGGCTGGTTGAACAGCTCAACGCCCAAGCGCGACTGACCCCGGAGCGCACCGCCCTGGTGTGGCAGGGCGGCAGCCTCGACTACGCCAGCCTGCACCAGCAGGCCAACCGCCTGGCCCATTACCTGCGCGACAAGGGCGTCGGCCCGGATGTGTGCGTGGCCATCGCTGCCGAGCGTTCGCCGCAACTGCTGATCGGCCTGCTGGCGATTCTCAAGGCCGGTGGTGCCTACGTGCCGCTGGACGTCGATTACCCGGCCGAGCGCCTGGCCTACATGCTCGCCGACAGTGGCGCGAGCCTGCTGCTCAGCCACAGCGATGTACTGCAGCGCTTGAGCCTGCCGGCGCAAGTCAGTGCCATCGCCATGGATCGTCTCAAACTTGACAGTTGGCCAAGTCAGCCCCCGGGCCTGCACCTGCACGGTGACAACCTGGCCTATGTGATTTACACCTCCGGCTCCACCGGCCAGCCCAAAGGCGTTGGCAACACTCACGCGGCACTGGCCGAACGCCTGCAGTGGATGCAGGACAGCTATGCCCTGGATGAGCACGACGTGCTGATGCAGAAGGCGCCAATCAGTTTCGACGTGTCGGTCTGGGAGTGCTTCTGGCCGTTGCTCAACGGGTGCCAACTGGTGCTGGCCGGCCCCGGCGAGCACCGCGACCCGCAACGCATCGCCGAGCTGGTTCGCGAGCATGGCGTGACCACGCTGCATTTTGTCCCGGCCTTGCTCCAGGTGTTTGTCCAGGAACCGCTAGCCGCCCAGTGCAGCAGCCTGCGCCGGTTGTTCAGCGGCGGTGAAGCACTGTCGGCGGCCCTGCGTGATCGGGTACTGCAGGTATTGCCCCAGGTGGCCCTGCATAACCGCTACGGCCCAACTGAAACTGCCATCAACGTCACCCACTGGCAGTGCAGCGATGCCGATGGTGCGCGCTCACCCATCGGCCGGCCACTGGCCAATGTGCTGTGCCGGGTGCTCGATGATGAGCTTGAACTGACGTCGCCTGGCGTACCCGGCGAGCTGTACCTGGGCGGTAGCGGCCTGGCCCGGGGTTACCTGGGGCGCGCGGGGCTGACGGCCGAACGTTTCGTGCCGCAGCCCGATGGCGACGGCCAGCGTCTGTACCGCAGTGGCGACCGCGCGCGCTGGTTGGCCGATCTGGGGGCGCTGGAGTACCTCGGCCGCCTCGATCAGCAAGTCAAGCTGCGCGGCTTTCGGCTCGAGCCGGAAGAAGTCGAGGCCTGCCTGCTGGCGCAGACTGGCGTCGAACAGGCCCTGGTGATGGTTCGTGACACCGCCGCCGGCCCGCAACTGGTTGGCTACTACAGCGGTGTCCAGGCCGACGCCCCGTTACTGGCGGCACTGGCCGCGCGTCTGCCCGCCTATATGGTGCCGGCGCAGTTGATCCACCTGGCGCAAATGCCGCTGGGCCCGAGCGGCAAGATTGAACGCAAGGCCTTGCCCGAGCCGCAATGGCAATCACGTGAGCACCTGGAACCGGGTACTGCCCTGCAACAGCAGATCGCCGCGATCTGGCGCGAGGTACTGGGAAGCCAGCGGGTCGGTCTGCAGGACGATTTCTTTGCCCTTGGCGGCCACTCGCTGCTGGCCACCCAGATCATTTCCCGCACCCGCCAGGCGTGCAACGTCGAGCTGCCATTGCGCATCTTGTTCGAGGCCAGTGAGCTGGGGGCTTTCGCTGCTGCGGTCGAAGCGATCCAGCACAGTGGCGCGCACAACCTGCAAGGTGAAATCCTGCGCATCGACCGGCGCCAGGCGGTGCCGCTGTCCTATTCCCAGCAGCGCATGTGGTTCCTCTGGCAGATGGAGCCGGACAGCCCAGCCTATAACGTCGGCGGTATGGCGCGGCTGCGCGGGGTACTGGATGTCAGCCGCTTCGAGCAGGCGCTGCAAGCGTTGGTCGTGCGACACGAAACCCTGCGCACCACCTTCCCGAGCATCGATGGCGTGCCGTATCAGTGCGTGGCCGAAGACAGCAACCTGTGCATGAGCTGGCTGGACCTCTCCAGCGCCACGGCGCAGGCTCGCGAGCAACAGTTGCAGGCCTTCGCCGACGAGCAGGCGCACCAACCCTTCGACCTTGAGCGCGGGCCGTTGCTGCGCGCCTGCCTGGTCAAGGCCGGTGATCGTGAACACTATTTCGTCCTGACCCTGCATCACATCGTCACCGAAGGCTGGGCCATGGACATCTTCGCCCGCGAGCTGGGCGAGCTCTACGAGGCCTTTGTCGATGAGCGTGAATCGCCGTTGCAAGCTTTGCCGGTGCAGTACCTGGACTACAGCGTATGGCAACGGCAGTGGCTGGAAAGCGGTGAGCGTCAGCGTCAGCTGGACTACTGGAAAGCCAAGCTTGGCACTGAACATCCGCTGCTCGAACTGCCGACCGACCGTCCGCGTCCGGCGATGCAGAGCCATCGTGGTGAGCTCTATCGTTTCGACCTGAGCCCGGAGTTGGCCGCGCGGGTGCGCGCCTTCAATGCCGAACGCGGCCTGACCCTGTTCATGACCATGACCGCCACCTTGGCGGTAATGCTCTACCGCTACAGCGGCCAGACCGATCTGCGCATCGGTGCGCCGGTGGCCAACCGCATTCGCCCGGAAAGCGAAGGCCTGATCGGTGCCTTCCTCAACACTCAGGTGCTGCGTTGCCAACTTGACGGCCAAATGAGTGTCGGCGAATTGCTCGAACAGGTGCGCCAGACCGTGATTGACGGCCAGTCCCATCAGGACCTGCCTTTCGATCATCTGGTCGAGGCCCTGCAACCGCCGCGCAGCAGCGCCTACAACCCACTGTTCCAGGTGATGTGCAACGTCCAGCGCTGGGAGTTCCAGCAGAGCCGCAGCCTGGCTGGGATGCAGGTCGAGTACTTGGTCAACGACGCCCGTGCGACCAAGTTCGACCTCAACCTGGAGGTCACCGATCTTGACCGTCGCTTGGGTTGCTGCCTGACCTACAGCCGTGATTTGTTCGACGCGCCGCGCATCGCGCAAATGGCCGCGCACTGGCAGAACCTGCTGCAGGCAGTGTTGGGCGATCCCGAACAACGTCTGGGTGAGTTGCCATTGCTGGCGGCTGTCGAGCAAAAGGCGCTGTGCGATTCGCTCAAAGGTGACAGCACCTTGGCGATGGAGCAGAACATTCACCAACTGTTCAGCGAGCAAGCGGCGCGCCAGTCCGATGCCCTGGCCCTGACCTTCGCCGGCCAGCACCTGAGCTATGCCCAGCTTGATGCCCGCGCCAATCAGTTGGCCCGGGTGCTGCGTGAGCGCGGCGTCGGTCCCCAGGTGCGCGTCGGCCTGGCCCTGGAGCGCTCGCTGGAGATGGTGGTCGGCTTGCTGGCGATTCTCAAGGCCGGTGGCGCCTATGTGCCGCTGGACCCGGAATATCCGCTCGAACGCCTGCACTACATGATCGAGGACAGCGGCATTGCGCTGCTGCTCGGCCAGCGGGCCTTGTTCGAAACCCTCGGGGAGTTGCCGGCCAAGGTCGGGCGCTGGTGCCTGGAAGAGGACCGCGATGCGCTCGTGGCGTACAGTAGCCAAGCCTTGCCATCGTTGACCTTGCCCGGCCATCAGGCCTACCTGATCTACACCTCCGGCTCCACTGGCAAGCCCAAGGGCGTGGTGGTCAGCCATGGCGAAATCGCCATGCACTGCCAGGCAGTGATCGAGCGCTTCGGCATGCGCAGTGACGATTGCGAGCTGCACTTCTATTCGATCAACTTCGATGCGGCCACCGAGCGCCTGCTGGTGCCGTTGCTCTGCGGTGCGCGCGTGGTCCTGCGTGGGCAGGGGCAGTGGGGCGCAGAAGAAATCTGCACGCTGATCCGCGAGCAGCGGGTGTCGATTCTCGGCTTTACCCCAAGCTACGGCAGCCAGTTGGCCCAGTGGTTGGCCAGCCGCAATGAGCAGTTGCCGGTGCGCCTGGTGATCACCGGTGGCGAGGCGCTGACCGGTGAGCACCTGCAACGCATTCGCCAGGCGTTCATACCGCAGCAATTCTTCAATGCCTATGGGCCGACTGAAACCGTGGTCATGCCCCTGGCATGCCTGGCCCCGCAGCAGCTTGAAGCCGGCGCTGGCAGTGTGCCGATCGGCAGCGTGGTCGGTGCTCGTGTGGCCTACATTCTCGATGCCAACCTGGCCCTGTTGCCGCAAGGCGGTACAGGCGAGTTGTATGTTGGCGGCGCGGGGCTGGCCCAGGGTTACCACGAACGTCCGGGCTTGAGCGCCGAGCGCTTTGTCGCCGACCCGTTCAGCAACCAGGGCGGGCGTCTGTACCGCACCGGTGACCTGGTGCGCCAGCGTGCCGATGGTCTGGTGGAGTATGTCGGGCGTATCGACCACCAAGTGAAAATTCGCGGCTTCCGCATCGAGTTGGGCGAAATCGAAACCCGTCTGCTCGAACACCCGGCGGTGCGCGAGGCCGTGGTGCTGGCCCTGGATATGCCCGGTGGCAAGCAACTGGCCGGTTATCTGGTCTGCGACCAGGCACTGGCCGATGCCACCGAACAGACGGCCCTGCGCGAAGCGCTGAAGGCGCAACTGCGTTTGCACCTGCCGGACTACATGGTGCCTTCCCACCTGGTGCTGCTGGCGAACATGCCGTTGACCGGCAATGGCAAGCTTGACCGCCACGCCTTGCCGGCGCCGGACCTGGAGCAGGGGCGCCAGCGCTATGAGGCGCCGCAAAGCGAGCTGGAGCAGCAACTGGCGACGATCTGGCGTGAAGTGCTGAACGTGCAGCAGGTCGGCCTGCAGGACAACTTCTTCGAACTGGGCGGCGACTCGATCCTGTCGATCCAGGTGGTCAGCCGCGGGCGTCAGGCCGGGCTGCATTTCACCCCGCGCGACCTGTTCCAGCACCAGACCATCCAGACCCTGGCAACAGTGGTCAGCCGCAGTGAAACCACCCAGGTCGATCAGGGGCCGTTGACCGGCCATGCGGCATTGACGCCGATCCAGCACTGGTTCTTCGACAGCGATGTGGCGCAACCCCAGCACTGGAACCAGGCGGTGTTGCTGGCGCCGGTCGAGCGCCTGGACGGCAAGAGCCTGGAGCAGGCGCTGCAGCACTTGCAACAGCATCATGATGCCTTGCGCCTGCGCTTTGATCAGGTGGATGGCCAGTGGGTGGGCGAATACGCCCGTGGCGAGCACCGTGAACTGCTCTGGCAGGCCTCGGTTGCCGACCTGGGCGACTGCCAGGCGTTGTACAGCGATGTACAGCGCAGCCTCGACCTGGCCCAGGGGCCTTTGTTGCGCGCCTTGCTGGTTGAAGACGGCGAGGGTCAACAGCGTCTGCTGCTGGTGATCCATCACCTGGTGGTCGACGGCGTCTCCTGGCGGGTGTTGCTAGAAGACCTGCAAGCGCTGTACCGCGGCCAGCCACTGGCGGCCAAGACCCGCGCCATGAGCGACTGGGCGGCGCGCCTGGTGGCCTATGCCGGCAGTGACTCCTTGCGTGACGAACACACCTGGTGGCAGGTGCAACTGAGCAGCGCCAGCCGCGAACTGCCGTGCGATCATCCACAAGGGGCGAACCTGCACCAGCAGGCGCAGACCCTCAGTGTACGCCTGGATGCGACCCATACCCGGCAACTGCTGCAGGAAGCCCCAGGGGCCTATCACACCCAGGTCAACGACTTGCTGCTGACTGCCCTGGCCCGGGTCTTGTGCCGCTGGAGCGGCGACAGCGCGGTGCTGGTGCAACTGGAAGGCCACGGCCGCGAGAACCTGTTCGAGGACATGGACCTGACGCGCAGTGTCGGCTGGTTCACCAGTGCCTACCCGCTGAGCCTGAGTCCGCAGAACGTCGAACAGGGCGCTTCGATCAAGGCGATCAAGGAGCAATTGCGCGCGGTGCCGCACAAGGGGCTGGGTTACGGCGTGCTGCGCTACCTGGCCGATGCGCCGGTGCGCGAGGCTATGGCCGCGCTGCCCCAGGCGCGTATCACCTTCAACTACCTGGGCCAGTTCGACCAGCAGTTCCAGGCCAATGCGCTGTACCAGCCGGTGGACGAAAGCGCCGGGCTCGCCCATGACCTGGAGGCGCCGCTGCCCAACTGGCTGAGCGTCGATGGCCAGGTGTATGGCGGTGAATTGCAACTGCGCTGGACCTTCAGCCGCGAGCGCTATGACCGGCAGACCATCGAGGCACTGGTCGAAGCTTACCGGCGCGAACTGATCAGCCTGATCGAGCATTGCCTGAGCCCGGATGCCGGTAGCTTCACGCCTTCGGACTTCCCGCTGGCGCAACTGAGCCAGGAGCAGATCGATGCCTTGCCGGTCGCCGCAGCCCAGATCGACGACGTCTATCCGCTGACGCCGATGCAGGAGGGCCTGCTGCTGCATACCCTGCTGGAACCTGGCACCGGCATCTACTACATGCAGGACCGCTACCGGATCAACAGCGCGCTCGACCCGCAGCGCTTCGCCGCCGCCTGGCAGGCCGTGGTCGGCCGTCACGAAGCCTTGCGCGCTTCGTTCAGCTGGAACGCCGGCGAGGCCATGTTGCAGATCATTCACAAGCCAGGCTCGACGCCGGTCGATTATCAGGACTGGTCGGACATCTCTGAAATTGACCAGCAGACGCGCCTGCAAGCCCTGCACAAGCAGGAGCGTGAAGCCGGTTTCGATCTGCTCCAGCGGCCACCGTTTCACCTGCGCCTGCTGCGGGTGGGCGAGGACCGCTACTGGTTCATGATGAGCAACCACCACATCCTCATCGATGCCTGGTGCCGCTCGCTGCTGATGAATGATTTCTTCGAGATCTACCTGGCCATGGGCGAGGGCCGCCAAGCGCAATTGCCGGTGCCGCCACGCTACCGCGACTACATCAGCTGGCTGCAACATCAGGACCTGGATGCCGCGCGCCAGTGGTGGCGCAGCAACCTCGAAGGCTTCGAACGCAGCACTGCGGTACCGACCGACCGGCCCTTGCTGCGGGACCACGCGGCGGAGCACGCCGGGATGGTCGTCGGCGACTGCTACACCCGCCTCGATGCCGCCGATGGCGCTCGCTTGCGGGAACTGGCCCAGGCCCATCAACTGACCATCAACACCTTTGCACAAGCGGCCTGGGCCCTGGTGCTCAGCCGCTACAGCGGGGATCGCGACGTGGTCTTCGGCGTCACCGTGGCCGGGCGGCCGGTGAGCATGCCGCAGATGCAACGCACGGTCGGGCTGTTCATCAACAGTGTCGCCTTGCGGGTGACACTGCCCGCAGCGGGCGAGCGCTGCAGCGTGCGCCAGTGGTTGCAAAGCTTGCTGGAACGCAACATGGAACTGCGCGAATACGAATACCTGCCCCTGGTAGGCATCCAGGAATGCAGCGAGCTGCCTAAAGGCCAGCCGCTGTTCGACAGCCTGTTCGTGTTCGAAAACGCGCCGGTGGAAGTCGCCGTGCTCGATCGTGCCCAGAGCCTGAATGCCAGCTCCGATTCCGGGCGTACCCATACCAACTTCCCGTTGACCGCGGTCTGTTATCCGGGTGACGACCTGGGCTTGCACCTGTCCTTCGACCAGCGCTACTTCGACACCGTCACGGTCGAGCGCTTGCTGGCCGAGTTCAAGCGCCTGCTGCTGGCCCTGGCCGAAGGTTTCCATGGCGAGGTCAGTGAACTGCCATTGCTCGGTGAAACGGAGCGACGTTTCCTGCTCGAGGACTGCAACCGCAGTGAGCAGGTCTACAGCCTGGAGCAAAGTTACGCCGAGTTGTTCGAAGCACGCGTCATGGCGCATCCACAGCGCATTGCCGCGCGCTGCCTTGAGCAATCGCTGAGTTACGCCGAGCTTAACCGCCAGGCCAACCGCCTGGGGCATGCGCTGGTTGCTGCCGGGGTGGCGGTCGATGAGCCGGTGGCGTTGCTGGCCGAGCGCGACCTGCCGCTGCTGGGCATGATCATCGGCAGCTTCAAGGCCGGCGCCGGCTACCTGCCGCTGGATCCGGGGCTGCCGCTCACCCGCCTGCAACGTATCGTCGATTTGAGCCGCACCCCGGTGCTGGTGTGCAGCCAGGCCTGTGCCGAGCAGGGGCGGGCCTTGCTCGACGAGTTGCCGTGTGGCGGGCGGCCGAAGCTGCTGGTCTGGGAGGCGATCCAGGCCGGCGCCGGGCCGGACGCCAACCCCGGTATCTACAGCGGGCCGGACAACCTTGCCTATGTGATCTACACCTCGGGCTCCACCGGGCTGCCTAAGGGGGTGATGGTCGAGCAGCGTGGCATGCTCAACAACCAGTTGAGCAAGGTGCCGTACCTGCAACTGGATGAGCAGGATGTGATTGCCCAGACCGCCTCGCAAAGCTTCGACATCTCGGTCTGGCAGTTCCTCGCCGCGCCGCTGTTCGGTGCCCAGGTGGCGATTGTGCCGAACGCTATTGCCCACGACCCCCAGGGTTTGCTCGATCATGTGCAGGCGACCGGCATCACTGTGCTCGAAAGCGTGCCGTCACTGATTCAGGGCATGCTTGCCAACGATCAGCAACCGCTCGATGGCTTGCGTTGGATGCTCCCGACCGGTGAGGCGATGCCGCCGGAGCTGGCCTGGCAGTGGCTGCAGCGTTATCCGCAGATTGGCCTGGTCAATGCCTACGGCCCGGCCGAGTGCTCCGATGACGTGGCGTTCTTCCGCGTCGATGCTGCCTCGACCCGTGGCAGCTACCTGCCGATCGGTACGCCGACCGACAACAACCGTCTGTACCTGATTGGCGATGACCAGGAGCTGGTGCCGTTGGGCGCGGTGGGCGAGCTGTGCGTGGCCGGTACCGGCGTTGGCCGCGGTTATGTCGGTGACCCGCTGCGCACTGCGCAAGCCTTCATCCCGCATCCGTTCGGGGCACCAGGTGAGCGTCTGTACCGCACCGGCGACCTTGCCCGGCGACGTGTCGACGGAGTGCTGGAATATGTCGGGCGTATCGACCATCAAGTGAAGATTCGCGGCTACCGCATCGAGCTGGGTGAGATCGAAGCGCGCCTGCACGAGCAAGGTGAGATTCGTCATGCCGCCGTCGGGGTGCAGGAAGGGGTCAATGGCAAGCACCTGGTCGGCTATCTGGTGGCCAGCAACGCGGGCGCCGATACCAGCCTGTTGCTGGAGCAGGTCAAGCAGCGCCTGCGGGCTGAGTTGCCGGAGTACATGGTGCCGCTGCACTGGGCCTGGCTTGCGCAACTGCCGCTCAATGCCAATGGCAAGCTCGACCGCAAGGCCTTGCCGGCCATCGATATCGGTGCCCAGCACAGCCAGGCGTACCTTGCGCCGCGCAGCGAACTGGAGTCGACCCTGGGCGGTATCTGGGCTCAGGTACTCAAGGTCGAACGGGTTGGAGTGCGCGACAACTTCTTCGAGTTGGGCGGGCATTCGCTGTTGGCGACCCAGATCGCTTCGCGGGTGCAGAAGGTGCTGCAACTGAACGTGCCGCTACGGGCCATGTTCGAGTGCAGCACGGTCGAGGAATTGGCAACCTATGTCGAGGGCCTGAAGGCCAGTGAACTGAGCGACGACAAGGTCGACCGGCTCAGTGACCTGATGGCCGAGCTGGAGGCGCTGTAGGGCTGCAGGCTGGAACGGGGCGGGTACGCAGCAGATCGTGCTTGAGCAAGGCGATGGAGGCGGCCAGCAGCACGGCGTCCTTGATCAGAAAGGACGTCGCCCCGCCCATGGCCGGGAAGCCCCCGGCGCTGTTCTCCCAGCCGCCTGGGGTGGTGACGATCAGGGTCAGGGTGGTCAGGTAGGTGAGGGTTGAACCGAGCGCGCCGATCACCGCTATCCTGGGTTGCCAGATACCGGCCAGCAAGGCTGCGCCAATCGCCCATTCCGCCACGCCCAGCGCATAGCTGGCGCCGTGGATGCCAAAGGCCAGGTGCAGCCAGGAGAGGATCGGGCTGTTATCGATCAGCGGGAGCAATGCCTGGGCTTCGTAGTCGAACCATTTGGCATAGCCAAAACCGAAGAAGATCAGGATCAGGCTCCAGCGCAGCAGCTGGATGTCCAGGGAGGAACGAATGAAACGGTCAAAGTAGGCAGGGCGGGTCATGGCGAGGTCCTGTAGGTGGATGGGGCAGATATCCTCCAGACGCCGTGATCGCCCTGTTGTTACATCAGCCGGTGGCTTAACGCTTGCCGAGGATCTTGCCCAGCAGCTCCGGTCGTGGGGCGCCCTGCTGGGTTTGCAGTTGCTGCTGCTCGTCCAGGTAGAAGATTGCCGGCGTTGCTGACAGGCCGAGCTCCTCCATGGTCGCAAGGTTGGCGTCGAGCTTGGCTTGCACCGCTTCGGGAATCTTGTCCAGGGCCTTGAGGGTGCTGGCCTTGCCGGCTTTTTCGTGTTGTGCCAGCGCCTTGGCCGGGTCATTGCTGGCCAGCAGCGCGGCGGATTTTCCGGGGCTGTCTTCGCGGATGATGCCGACCATGATATGGCGCAATTGCACCTTGCCCGATTCAACCCAAGGCCGCGCCTGCTGCCAGAACATGTTGCAGTACGGGCAATTGGGGTCGCTGAACAAGTAGACAATTCTTGGTGCATTGGCCTTGCCGTCGGCAATCCAGGCGGTCTTTTCCATCTTCGCCCAGACTTCCTTGGCCATCGGCGCATACACCAGTTTTTCCAGCGGCGCCTGGCTCAGGTCCTTGCCCTGCTCGTCGAACAGGCTGCCCACCAGCACATGCTTGCCATCGGCCGTCAGGTACAGCGCCAGGCCACGGTTCTGGTACTCGGCAGCATAGCCACGCAGGCCATCGGGGGCGTCGAAGCTGCCTTTGATTTTCGCGCCTTTGGCTTCCATCTGCTGGATCGCCTTGGGCAGCTCTTCAGCCACCACCACCTGACTGGTTAGCAGGCCCAAGGCAAGGGTGAGCGGTAGTTTCAGCACAGATCGCATGCGACGTTCCTTGTGGGGGAGGGGGCGGAAGGCGCGGGTGGGCGCTCGAAGGATTGCAGGGCGTGGCTGAGGCTGGCCCGCGACAGCTCGCCCAGGTGGCTGCCAACCAGGCGGCCCTCGGAGTTATAGAACAGGGTGGTGGGCAGGGCCATGGAGCCGACCTTTTGTGCCAGCTGGCCGCCGCTGTCGAACAGCACGTGGGACAGGTTCAGGCCGGTAGTGGCAAGAAAGGTCACTACGGTTTGTGGCGCCTCGCCCTGGTTGACGAACAGGAAGGTGATGTCCGGGTAGTCGCTCTGGGCTTGTTGCAACACTGGCATCTCCCGTCGGCACGGTGGGCACCAGGTCGCCCAGAGGTTGATCACCAGCGGCTTGCCACGATACTCGCCAAGTTGCACGGCCTGACCGCTGGCCTTGCGCAAGCTCATCTCGGGCAGTTGCGTGCCCTGGTCATACAGGTGGCTGGCCAGGCTGCCGAGCAACCAGAACAGGCCGCCGCTCAACAGGCCCCAGGCCAGTGGCCGGCGCATGGTCGGGCGCCGATAACCCTGGGCGAGGGCGCCGAGGGCAACCGCCAGCAGTGCCGGCCACAGCAGGAAGCCGCCGTCGCGCAGGTCAATGATCTGCACCAGGTCTTCGCGGTACATCGACCAGTAACGGATGACAAAGCCCAGGCGGGCGCTGAGCAGGCCAAGCAAAAACAGGCCGAACAGCACCGACTCCGGGTTGTCGCCGCCGCGCTTGGCCACCCGCCAGCCGACCAGGCTGGCCAGGGTAAGGGCGCAGATCAACAGCAGGTGGCTGAGGGCCATGGTCAGCGGTCCGAGCGAGACAGTCAGCATCAGCCTTGGCTCCGTGTGGCGGTCCAGTGTTGCAGGAAGCTCACAGCATCGATTTCGCCGGTGATACGCTGGCCTCGGCGTTCGCTGCCTTCCGGGCCGATCCAGATCAGGCTGGGCGGGCCCGGCACCTGGTAGCGCTGCAGCAGTTCACGGCTGGCGGCGCTATCGGCGGTGACATCCAGGCGCAGCAAACGTACGCCGTCCAGTGCCGCCAGGACATCGGCGCGGGCGAACACCTGTTTCTCCATGACCTTGCACGACACGCACCAGTCGGCATAGTAGTCGAGCATGACCCACTGGCCTTGGGCCTTGGCCGCTTCCAATTCACGCTGCAGGTCGGCCGGCTGGCTGACCGTGGTGAAGGCGTCGCGGTGTGCGGCAAGCGGGGCCGCGCCACTGCCGGCGATGAACGGTTGCAGTGGTTGCCACGGGTCATCGCCGCCAGCGGCGGCGCCGACGATCAACAGGCTGCCCCAGAACCCCACCAGCAGCGACATCGCCCGCAACGGCCGCAGTGCCTGCAAGGCGGGCCACGCGGCCCAGGCCAGGGCGATCAGCCAGGCACCGGCAAGCCCCAGCCACAACGAAGGCTCGAGTACGGCGCGCAAGGTATAGAGCGCCATGGCCAGGAACACGAAACCGAACAGGCCCTTGACCCGGTTCATCCAGGCACCCGGGCGCGGCAGGTAGCGATTGCCCAGGGTCACCAGCAACAGCAGCGGCAAGCCCATGCCCAGGCCCAGGGTGAACAGCACCAGGCCGCCTTGCACGGCATTGCCGCTCTGGGCGATATACAACAGCGCACCGGCCAGCGGCGCGGTCATGCACGGGCCCATCAACAGGCCCGACAAGGCGCCGAGCACCGCCGCACCATACAGGTTGCCACCGCGGGTGCCGTGGCCGGCGCGCTCCAGGCGGTCACGCAGCCATACCGGAAGTTGCAGTTCGAAGGCGCCGAACATCGGCAGTGCCAGCAGCACGAACAGGCCGGCCAGGGAGCCCAGCAGCCAGGGTTGCTGCAGCCAGGCCTGGAAACTTGCGCCCAGCAGCGCCGCGACCACCCCCAGCGCGGCATACACCAGGGCCATGCTCAGGACATACACGCTGGCCAGCAGCCAGCCACGGCGGGTGCTGGCACCACTGCCCAGCACCAGGCCTGCGAGAATCGGCAACATGGGCAGCGAGCAAGGGGTGAACGCCAGCAGCAGGCCCAGGCCGAGGAACGCCAGCAGGCTCCAGGCCAGGTTGGACTGCTGCAGGCCACCGGCCAGGGCCTGATCGCTGGCCTGGGTATCGACGGCATTGCCGCCCAGGCTGACCGGGCTGGTTTGGGGTGGATAGCACAAGCCGGCATCGGCGCAGCCCTGCCAGCCCATGCGCAGTTCACCGCTGGCGCTGGCCGGCAGGATCAGCTCCAGCTCGCCGCGGTACACCTGGGTTTCACCAAAATACTCGTCACTGTGAGGCAGGGCAGCGGGCAACTGGGGGTGCTGATCGGGCGCCAGGCCATCGAACTTAAGCCGCTTCTGGTACAGGTAGTAGCCATCGGTAATCTGCCAGTGCAGGCGCATCTGCCCGGAGTCGAGGCGTTCGCTAGTGAAGACGAAGGCCTTGTTCACCGGCAGGAAATCGCTCTGGGCAAAGGGGTTGGCCTGGCTCAGGCCGCTTAGCAGGAACATCAGGGCAAACAGAAAAGCGCGCATGTCGAAGCCTTGGCAATGCGATGAAAGGCAAAGCTTGGCCCAGCCCGATTAACCGAAAGTTAACCAATCGGCCAACGGCTGTCGCCAAGGCCGCGACGGCTGCGGCGTGGCGCGGCATAATCCTGGGTTAATCCGCCTGGGCTTGAATAATGCCTTTCATGATTGAGACCCGACCATGCACGTACTGCTCTGCGAGGATGATGACCTGATCGCCAGCGGCATCAGCGCCGGCCTGAGCGCCCAGGGCATGACTGTCGACCGGGTGGCCAGCGCTGGCGCGGCCCAGGCCTTGCTGCAGGCTGCAAGTTTCGATGTCATGGTGCTCGACCTGGGCCTGCCCGACGAGGACGGCCTCAAGCTGTTGCAGCGCTTGCGCCAGCAGGGCCAGACCTTGCCGGTGCTGATCCTCACCGCGCGCGATGCCGTCACCGACCGGGTCGACGGCCTGCAGGCGGGAGGCGACGATTACCTGCTCAAGCCCTTCGACCTGCGCGAGCTGGCGGCGCGCCTGCACACCTTGCTGCGCCGCGCCGCCGGGCGGGCGGTCAATGTCATCGAGCATGGCCCGCTGAGCTACGACCCCAGCAGCCGCGAAACCTGCCTGGCTGGCCAGCCGGTCGACCTGTCGCGGCGTGAACAGGCGCTGTTGCAGGCGCTGCTGCACAACCCTGGCCGGGTGCTCTCCAGCGAGCAGCTCAAGGACAGCGTCTACGGCTTCGGCGACGAGGTCGAGAGCAATGCCCTGAATGTGCATATCCATCACCTGCGCCGCAAGCTGGGCAACGGTATCGTCGAAACGGTGCGCGGCCTGGGTTATCGCCTGGGGCCTGCGCAGGTGCCGCCGGAGCCGCGAGCATGACCTTGCGTTTGCGCCTGACCCTGATCCTGGGCACCGCCTTCATCGTCATCTGGGTGCTGGCGGCGGCGTGGATGCTGCGTGATCTGCGCATGCAGATGATGTTCTCCCTCGACCAGCGCCTGGTGGCCTCGGCGCGTATGGTGGCCGGCCTGGTCGACCAGTTGCCGCAGCCGTTGTCGAGCAAGGGCGAGGGCACACGCCTGAGCGCCGACCAACTGAGTGTGGACGGCATGGCCTGCCAGGTCAGCTCGCTGCGTGGCGAGATCCTCGCCCGCAGTCACAACAATGAGCAGACCCTCGATGACCAGCGCAGCGGTTTTCACGACCAGACCATCGACGGTGCCCGCTGGCGCAGTTTCACCTATGCCCATGGCGATGTACGCATCACCACCGCCGACCGTCATCAGGAGCGTGAAGCCCTGAACCGCTCGATCCTGCTGGCAGCCTCGGCGCCGGTACTGATGGCCCTGCTCGGCAGCCTCGGCCTGCTCTGGCTGGGGGTCGGCAAGGGCCTGGAGCCACTGAACCGGATGCGCGATGCCTTGCGCAGGCGCAGCCCCGACGCCCTCGAGCCGCTGCAGGTGCGCGGCCTGCCCAGTGAGCTGCAACCCTTGCTGGACACCCAGAACCAGCTGTTTCTGCGGATCGGCCAGACCCTCGAGCGTGAGCGCCGTCTCACCGATGACGCCGCCCATGAACTGCGCAGCCCGCTGACCGCCATCAAGACCCACTTGCAGGTGGCGCGCATGACCGACGGCGAGGTGCGCGAACAGGCCCTCGAGCACGCCGAACAGGGCGCTGACCGCCTGCACCGGACCCTTGAGCAGCTGTTGCTGCTGGCGCGGGTGGAGGGCCGGTTGTCGTTCGAGGACGGCCTGCAGTGCAGCGCTGAACAGATCGCCCGCCAGGCGATCCAGGACACCGGTATCGACAACGCCCGGCGTATCGATCTGAACCTGGCGCCGGGTACGGCCCAGGTCTATCTGAGCATGCCCACGCCACTGGCGGTGACGGCCTTGCGCAACTTGCTCGACAACGCTCTGCGCCATACCCGTGGCACAGCGCCGGTGGAACTGGCGGTGCAGATGGATCAGGATCGTGTTGCGTTCATGGTCCGCGATCACGGCCCCGGCATTGCCGAACAGGACCTGGAACACCTCACCGAACGCTTCTGGCGTAACAGCCAGAGCGGCGGTTGCGGACTGGGCCTGGCGATCGTGCAGGCGATTGTCCAGCGTTGCGCCGGCAGCTTGCGCTTTGACAGTCGCAGCGATGGCTTGCGGGTGCTCTTGCATATTCCACTGCGGGCAACCCCTTGATGACGGTCCGCTTGCGCCGGGCCGTTGAAAAAAACCTTGGCAGAGCAGGCTCGCGGCTAAATCCGCGGGGCGCTGAAGCGTTTTTCAAGCGATAACAACCCGCACACATCTGGTGACAGACGCGTGACGGGCACATCCGCTTGCTTGCGAGGGTTTCCCCAGATGTCAGTCGCTATCAGCCTTGCCCAGGCCCTGCCGGTGTCGTCAGCAGACGCAGCTGAAACACTGTACCAGTTCGATGAGTCGCCGCTGCTGGCGCGGCAGAAACAGCAGGAATCCAATGCCCGCAGCTACCCGCGGCGTATCCCGCTGGCGCTCAAGCGCGCCCGTGGCATTTATGTCGAGGACGTTGAAGGGCGCCAGTTTATCGATTGCCTGGCCGGTGCCGGCACCTTGGCCCTGGGGCACAACCATCCGGTGGTGATCGAGGCGATCCAGCAGGTACTGGCCGATGAACTGCCGCTGCACACCCTGGACCTGACCACGCCGGTCAAGGACCGGTTCGTCCAGGACCTGTTCAGCCTGCTGCCGGATGCATTGCGCAACGAAGCGAAGATCCAGTTCTGCGGGCCGACCGGCACCGATGCGGTGGAGGCCGCGTTGAAACTGGTACGCACGGCCACCGGGCGCAACACCGTGCTGTCGTTTCAGGGTGGCTACCACGGCATGTCCCAGGGTGCCCTGAGCCTGATGGGCAGCCTGGGGCCGAAAAAGCCTCTGGCCGCATTGCTCGCCAATGGTGTGCAGTTCCTGCCTTACCCTTATGACTACCGCTGCCCGTTCGGGCTCGGCGGCGCAGCGGGGGTGAAGGTCAACCTGCACTACCTGGAGAACCTGCTCAGCGACCCGGAAAGCGGCGTGCAGTTACCGGCGGCGGTGATCGTCGAAGTGGTCCAGGGCGAGGGCGGCGTGATCCCGGCCGACATTGAATGGCTGCGCGGCCTGCGGCGTATCACCGAAAAGGCCGGGGTGGCGTTGATCATCGACGAGATCCAGAGTGGCTTCGCCCGCACCGGCAAGATGTTCGCCTTTGAGCACGCCGGCATCACCCCCGACGTGGTGGTGCTGTCCAAGGCCATCGGCGGCAGCCTGCCGCTGGCGGTGGTGGTGTATCGGCAGTGGCTCGACACCTGGCAGCCAGGCGCCCATGCCGGGACCTTCCGTGGCAATCAGATGGCCATGGCAGCGGGCTCGGCCGTGATCAACTACCTCAAGGAACATGACCTGTGCGCCCATGCCCAGGCCATGGGTGAACGGCTCGCCGGGCATTTGCGCCGCTTGCAGCAGGAGTTCGCGCAGTTGGGCGATATCCGTGGCCGCGGCCTGATGCTGGGGGTCGAGCTGGTCGATCCGGCAGGCGCCATAGATGCCCAAGGCCACCCCGAAGCCTGTCCGCGTCTGGCGCCGCTGGTGCAGCGCGAATGCCTCAAGCGCGGCCTGATCCTCGAGCTGGGTGGTCGCCAGGGCGCGGTGGTGCGCTTTTTGCCGCCGCTGATCATCACCGCCGAGCAGGTTGACGAAGTTGCTGCACGCTTTGCCCGGGCAGTGCGGGCGGCGGTTGCCAGTCTGTAAGGGTTCAAGGCAGGCCCCAGCCCGGCGCACTGCGCCGGGCTTTTCTGTGGCTCAGTCGAAGGTTCGTCCTGCGCGCCAGTAACCCATCAAGGTCAAAGCACTACGGTCCAGTCCACGTTCGCTGATCAGGTAGCGGCGGATGTTCATCACCGCGGCCGACTCGCCGGCAATCCAGGCATAGAACTCGCCGTTGCCGGGTTTGGCCAGCTCCCAGAGAATCTGCCGGTCGATATCGACCTCCTCCAGTTTGACCTCATGACCTACGCCGGCCGTTGTTGGCGGCAGCTGTGCCAACTCACGGCTGGCATGGATCATCGCCTCGCCGTGGGTGCAATGCAGCACATCGCGCGGCAACCAGTTGAGTCGGGTTGCCGGGCTGCAGGCAAGCTCAAGGCAATCGGCTTCGCCAGGGACTTCGATGAAGGCTTGCACCGGTACCGCCGGCAGATCCCTGGCCAGTTGCTCGAGGATCCCGGCGATGGCGGGCAGGGCGGTCTCGTCGCCGATCAGCAGCAGGTTGCGCAAATTTTTGGGTGGGCGCCATTCGTAGCCGCCCGGATCGCCGTCGTAGGCCAGGTTCGGCGCGACCATCTGCAGGCGATCGCCAATCCTGGCCTGGGTCGCCCAGGCCGAGGCCGGGCCATTGACGCCGTGCAGGACGAAGTCGACATCGACCTCCCGCGCCTCGCGGCGCAGTTGGCGAATGGTATAGGTGCGCATGGGCGGACTCTGCTCGGCGCTCAGGGCCCGGCGGGCATCCTGCCAGGCGCCATCCTTGGGCAACTGCGGTGGCTGGCCATCTGCCGAGGGGAAGAACATCTTGATGCGCTGGTCGGCGGCCAGGGTGTGCATCTGCGCGACATCCTCGCCACCGAACACGAACCGTGTGAGTGACGGGCTCAGCGGCACGATGGCTTTGAGCTGCACATCGAACACGCGGTAGGCGCTGGCTTTGGCGGGTTTGCCGACCAGCTTGCGCAGACCATTGCCCAAGGCGTTGGTCAGGGAAGTGGAGGCGGACATGGGCGGTACCTCTGACAGGGGGATACCTTGGAAACGAAGGGGCGGGCTGTTGAATTAGCCCAGGGCCGCGCAGGTTAAATTTCCCCCGCGCCGATACGTCCTAGCTTGGATAAAGCCTGCTTCATGGCTGATACGGGTAGGACGATGACGATTTCGCGACGAGGATTCATAGCAGGCCTGGCAGTGGCGGGCGCGACCGTGCCGGCAGCCTATTACGCGCACAAGCAACTGACCCATGATCCCGAGGACGACATCGTTACCCCTGGCGAGGCCAGCGTCGAGCTGGCCGATATGGCCGGCCAGTATCTGGCGGATCAGTTGCGCGGGGTCTGGGAACTGCGCTTTACCGGTGCCGACGCCGGCCTGGCCGGTTTGCCCAACGAAGGCGTGGTGATGTACCTGGACGTTGCCACCAAGGGCCGTGGCCTGCGTGGTTACGTCGATCGTGAAAGCGTCCTGCGGGGTGACGGCCCGGCTGCCTATCGGGTGCTGGGTGACCTGGTGGGCGCCTCCAGCGCCACGGTACGCTGGCGGCTGCTGAGCACCCAGGGCAACCCCGGTTATGAGTGCATTGCCAGCCTGGACGAAGTCTGGGGCAGTTTTGCCAACGCCGGCAGCGGCACGCTCAGTGGCCGCCTGCAGCCGCTGGATCGCTCCATGGCCTTGCCACTGCTCGACAGCCACTTTGTCGCGCTCAAGCGCCTGTTCCCCGAGGCCCGTGAGCGGTTGCCCTACACCCCGCAGTTGCAGGCCTGGCTGATCAGCGCCGAACACCGCTTGTTCCATCAACTCTGGCATGCGACCCGTGACAAATGGCACAACCTGTCGCCGGAGAAGCACGGTGCCTTGCGTGGCCTGGGCTGGCAGCCGGGGCCGCGGGACAAGGAGCGCGATGCCCGTGGGCCGCGCAAGCATCGCAACGGCTCGGGCGTGGACTTTCTGTTCATGCACCGGCACATGCTCGGCACGGCCCGTTCGATGCAGCCCTTGCCGTCGTGGCCGCATTTCCCTTTGCCGCAACCGAGCGTTGAACACAATCGCCAGGGCTTTGCCCGCTATTACGACAATCACGACGGCTACTGCGTGCCACCCGGTTGGCAAGCGCCGGGCGATGAGGCCTATGGCCAGTGGGTGTCGGCAATCAAGGCGGGTGAGACGTTTTGCAGCAACTTCCAGGTCTGGGAGTCGCAATACCAGGACCCGCTGTACCTGTCGAAGCTGAGCCTCGGCACGTTCGGCTCGGAGCTGGAAATGAACCTGCACGACTGGTTGCACATGTGCTGGGCTTCGGTGCCGCGTGACCCGGTCAATGGTGCGCCAGTGCCTTTTGCCCGTGATCCGGCCGACTTTGCAGGGCGCTGGTACGAAGTGCAAAATGATTTTCTCGGCGATCCGTTCTCGTCCCATGTGAATCCGGTGTTCTGGGGTTTTCATGGCTGGATCGATGATCGCATCGACGACTGGTACCGGGCCCATGAGCGCTACCACCCGGGGCAGGTTCGGCGCCTTGAGGTCAATGGCGTGCCATGGTTCGCTCCGGGGCGCTGGGTCGAGGTCGATGACCCGTGGCTGGGAGCGGTCACGCACGGTTGCAGCACCACGCCGGGGATGTTCCCTGGCAAGTCGGTGGAGATGGATGTGGAAACCATGAAGCTGGCCCTGCGCATCACCTTCGGCGAAGACGACAAGATCGCTGACCTGCTGCGGCGGGTGCCGCAGCGGCCGTGGTATGCGCGGCATCTGTCGTTGCGCGGGATTACGTCCTGATTGTTACCCTTGTAGGAGCAGCGATGCGGCGACCCGACTTGCCCCGCGATGAGCAATAGGCATCATCGCGGGGCAAGCCCGCTCCTACCCACCTGCCAACCGCCACCCAGCGCTTTGTACAAGGCCACGCTGCCCTGCAACCGGGCCAGGCGCAGTTGCACCTGCTGGTCTTGAGCCTGGTACAGGGTGCGCTGGGTTTCCAGGACCGTCAGCAGGGTTTCGGCGCCGGCCTGGTAGCGGCGTTCGGACAACTCGAAGGCGATGCGTGCCTGCACCACTTCCTGGTCCTGGGCCTGGCGCTGCTGGTCAACGCCACTGATGCCATTGAGCGCTTTCTCGACATCGGCAAACCCGGCGACGATGCTGCCGCGATAGCTTTCCAGCAGCTCTTGCTGCTCGGCACGGGCCTTGTCGCGTTCGGCGCGCAGGCGGCCGTTGTTGAAAATGGGCGCGGCGAGCCCGGCGCTCAAGGTGTAGTAAGGGCTGCGCAGGATTTGCGCGAATGTATCGGCGCCAGAGCCCAGGTCGGCGCCCAGGGTCAAGCTTGGCAGCATGGCTGCCCGGGCCACCTGGACATCGGCCTGGGCTGCAGCTAGTCGGGCTTCGGCACTGGCAATGTCCGGGCGGCGGCTGAGCAGGTCGCTCGGCACCCCGCTACCAATGGCCGGCCAGTTCAGCCCGGTGAGTGATTCGTCGAAGGCGGGCAACGCCTGCACGGGCTCACCGAGCAGGGTTGCCAGGGTGATCCGTGCTTCGCGCAATTGCTGTTCGAACAACGGCACCTGGCGCTGCTGGCCCGCCACCAGGCTGCGTTGCTGGGCCAGTTCCAGGGCTGTGGCCGAGCCGGATTGATAGCGGGTTTCAACCAGGTGCAAGACGTCCTCGGCATTGCTCAGGTTGAGCCTTGCGATACGCACTTGCTCGCTCAGGGCCAGGCCTTGCAGGTAGCTGTTGGCGACACCGCTGAGCAGGGTCAGCTCAACGGTCTGGCGATCGAAACGGCTGGCGTCCAGGCTGAACAAGGCGCTGTCGCGTGCAGCGGCTTTGCCCCCCCAGAAGTCGACTTCGTAGCTTGCGCTCAAGCGGGTGGCGAACGAGGTGCTGGTGCGCTCGCGGCTGCTGGCATCGAGCTGATCGAAACCGTTGCCATGCAGCAGGCGTTGGCGGCTGGCATCCAGGCCGAACTTGAGCTCGGGCAACAATGGCGCGCCGGCGATCACCGCAGAGGCCTGGGCCTGGCGTACACGTGCGGTGGCCGCGGCGAGGTCGAAGCTGTTGCGCCGGGCCTGCTCGATCATTCGGTCCAGGTTGGGGCTGGAGAATTGCAGCCACCAGTTCTCCTGGGGCAGCGCGCTGGTGACGGCAGGCCCTTGCCACTGGGGTGGCGCCAGCAAGCCGCTCTGAGGGGCGGGGCAGTCGAGCTGCAGGCGGCAAGCAAGACACCGATGGACAACACGCTGAGACGGCAAGGCAGGTTCATGGCTTATTCGCTGGTAAGGGCTTTGACCGGGTCGAGGCGGGCGGCTTTGCGGGCAGGCATGAAGCCGAACACCACCCCGGTGACCACGGCGCAGGCAAATGCGCCAAGCACGGCAGGCAGGGAGAAGGCGACAGCGATATCGGCCAGCAGCAGGACGCCGCCGATCAGCAAGGCCACGGCAATGCCGGTGACTCCGCCGACCATCGACAGCAGCACCGCTTCACTGAGGAACTGGCGCAGGATGTCGCGCTGGCGGGCACCGGTGGCCATGCGAATGCCAATCTCGCGGGTCCGTTCGCGTACGGTCATCAACATGATGTTCATCACCCCGATGCCGCCGACCAGCAACGAGATCGCAGCGATCGAGCCGAGCATCAGCGACAGGGTGTTCTGGGTGCGTGCCTCGGCCTGGATCAGCGCTGCATCGTTGGTCAGTTCATAGTCGTGCTTGCCATGGTGCAACTTGCGCATCAGCCGGTCGATGGCCGCCTCGGCATCGGCCACGCGTCGCGAGTCGGCAGCGGCGATGGTCACGTATTCCGGGTCACGGCTGCCGAACAGGCGAATGGCCGCGGCGGTGTAGGGCACCACGATGCGCTCGTCGCTGTCCTGGTCGCCGGAACTGGCGCCTTTGCCCGCGAGTATGCCGACCACCTGGAAGGGTACGTTTTCAACCAGGATGTATTGGCCGATGGGGTTGTTGTTGGTGCCAAACAATTTCTCGCGCACTTTCTGCCCAATGACTGCCACCGCTGCCGCGCTGCGTTCGTCGGCTTCGGTGAAGAAGCTGCCCTCGATCACCGGCCAGTTGAAGATCTCTGAGAAGTGCGTGTTGTTGCCGCCGACATAGAACTGCTGGTTGTTGTTGCCATAGCGCACCATCAGGCTATTGCCGATCACCGGCATGATCATCTTCACCTGGGGCAGGCTGGAAACTGCGGCGACGTCATCGAGGGTGATGACCCCGGCAGGTTCGCGCAAGGTGGGCGCACTGCCGCTCAAATAGAGAATGTTCGAGCCGAAGGCGGCCATCTGTGCCATGACCTGGCGCTTGCTGCCCTCGCCGACCGCCAGCATGACCACCACCGAGGCCACGCCTATGACGATGCCGAGCAAGGTCAGGGCAGTGCGAAAGCGGTTGATCCACATGATTCGCCATGCCGCTTGCAGGGCTTCGACCAGTTCGCCTTTCCAGGCGCCGCTGGCGGTTGCGCCCAGGCCCAGGCGTTGCCGCAGGTCTTCGGCCCGTAAACCGGGTACCGGTGGCGGTGCCTCGAGCTGTTGGGCGGCCGAATCGCTGAGCACCAGGCCGTCGCGAATCTCGATGACCCGGTTGGCCCGCGCCGCGACTTCACGGTCGTGCGTAATCAGGATCACCACATGGCCCTGGCTGGCCAACTCGTCGAGCAGGGCCATGACCTCGGCGCCGCTCTGGCTGTCCAGCGCCCCGGTGGGCTCATCCGCGAGGATGATATGCCCGCCGTTCATCAGGGCGCGGGCAATCGACACCCGTTGCTGTTGGCCGCCAGACAATTGATGGGGACGGTTGCCGGTGCGGCTGGCCAGGCCCAGGCGCTCGAGCAGGGCGGCGGCACGGGCATGGCGTTCGGCGGCAGGGGTGCCGGCATAGATGGCCGGCATCTCGACGTTTTCCTGGGCCGAGCCCGAGGCGATCAGGTGATAACCCTGGAACACGAAGCCGAAGGCCTCGCGGCGCAGCCAGGCCAACTCGTCGCTGTCGAGCTCGGCAACGTCCTTGCCGGCGAAGTAATAGGCCCCTGAGGTGGGGCGGTCCAGGCAGCCGAGGATGTTCATCAGCGTCGATTTGCCGGAGCCAGAGGCGCCAACTATGGCCACGAACTCACCGGGGTGAATGGCCAGGCTGATACCGCGTACCACCTCGACCTTGGGGGTGTCGAGGCCACCATAGGACTTGCGGATATCGCGCAGTTCAATCAGGGGCGTGGACATTCAACCCCCGCTTGCGGCAGGCGCGCCGATCAACAGGCGCTCGCCCTCGGCCAGGCCGTCGAGCACCTGCACCCGCAAGCGGTCGCTCAGGCCGGTACGCACCTGGCGCTGGTCGACCTTGCCGTTGCTGTCGAGCACCTGGGCGATGCGCAGGTCCTGGTTGCTGGCATCTTCGTCGAGCGCCGCCACCGGCACGGTCAGGACCTGGCTGGCGCGTCCGGCGACAAAAAACACCTGAGTGGTCATCTCGGCCATCAGCGCGTTGTCCGGGTTGTCGACGTCCAGCAGCACGGTGTACAGCACCACCTTGCTGCTGGCCCCGCTACCACTGGCACTGGCCGGGCTGCCGCCGCCCTGGCTGGTCTGGTCGAGGGGCTTGGGGGGTACCGGCAGAATCTGCCGCACGCTGCTGGTCCAGCGCCGCTTGCCGCCGGCCAGGGTGGTGAAGTAGGCATTCATGCCGGGTTTGACCTGGCCGATGTCGGCCTCCGAAACCTGTGCCCAGACCGTCATCGGCGACAATTTGGCGATACGCAGGATCAGCGGCGTTTGCTGCTGGGCATTGAGGGTCTGGCCTTCACGGGCGTCGACGGCCACCACAGTGCCGGACATCGGCGCATAAATACGCGTGTAACCCAACTCGGCTTCGTCACTGCGCAGGCTCGCCTGGGCCTGGCGGATCTGCGCCCGGTACATGTCGATCCGTGCCTGGGTGACCTTGAGTTGGGCCTGGGCGCTTTGCACGTCTTCCTCGCGCGTCGCGCCACCTGCGGCAAGGTTGCTTTGACGTTTGTACTGCTGTTGCGCCAACTGGTATTGGGCTTGCTGTTCAGCGAGCTGGGCCATGAGGTTGTCGATCGAAAAGCGCCCGGCATCAAGTTTTGCCTGTTGCGTGGAAGGGTCGATCTCAACCAGCAACTGACCTTCCTTGACCTGATCGCCGACCTCTACATGCAACTTGCGAATCTGTCCGGAAGCCTGAGCGCCGACGTCCACATAGCGCCGCGGCTGCAAGGTGCCCAGGGCGGTGACGCTGCTTTCGATATCGCCACGGGTGACGCTGACGGTACTCATCGAATCGCCACCGGCGGGCAGGGTTTTCCAGGCGAGCAGGGCGCCCAGGCTGAGCAGGCCCAGGCCGCAGAGCAGCAGGCGACGAGTGTTCGATGAGCGTTTCATGCAGGTTTCCAGCCAGATGGAGTGGCCCGTGACGACTCACTGCCGAGCAGGTGCGGCAGACACGGGAGGCTCCCAGGTATACGAGGTGGGTGCCGTGGAATTTACCGCTATCAAGGTCTGATCTTGCTGAGAATAATTATAATTTGTATTATTGCATACTGCCATCATTCAGATCCGCTCAACCACGAATCAGGGAACCCCCGCAGATGTCGCGGCCAGGTGTTGTGTTGGAAAACTACTATCGCGAACTGGTGAGTTTTCTCTGTGCCCGCCTGGGTAACCGGCAGGCAGCCGAAGACGTTGCCCACGATGCCTACATTCGCGTACTTGAGCGCAGCAGCGGCAATGACATCGAGCACCCGCGCGCCTTCCTCTACCGTACCGCGCTGAACCTGGTGATCGATGGCCATCGGCGTGGCCTGTTGCGCCAGGCCGAACCCTTGGAGGTGCTCGACAGCGACGAGCGCTTCTTTTCTCCGGCGCCGTCCCAGAGCATGGACCTGAACCAGCGCCTGGAACTGATGCAGGGGGCGCTGGCCGAGCTCAGCCAGCCCTGTCGCGAGAGCTTCCTGCTGCGCAAGCTCGACGGCCTGTCGCACGCGCAGATCGCCGAGCGCCTGGGCATTTCCCGCAGCCTGGTAGAGAAGCACATTGTCAACGCCATGAAACATTGCCGGTTGCGCCTGCGCGACTGGGAGTCGCAATAGGCACAGGCCGTGTGAAAAATTCGTAGTGGTGGCGCTTGATTTATGTCGATTTCCCGACAACTATCAGTAAAGACCCTTCATCTGGCGAAGTGCCCGCCAATAGCCTGCAATTGATGATCTGGCGCAGTATGGTCAAGGAACGTCTCTAACGCTGTCAGCCTTGGTCATAGACGATGCCTAACAAATCGCTGCGGATTCTGATTGCCGACGAGCACCCGATGCAGCTACTGCAACTGGAACGGATGCTCAATGCCATGGGCTATTACCGCATCGCCCCGGTCGAGAGCTTCGAAGACCTGCAGCGCCTGGTGCAGAGCGCGCTGTTACCGTTCAACCTGCTGTTGGGCAACATCGACCTGGCCAGCCATGCCGGTGTCGATCTGGAGCGTTTCTGCCGGGTCAACCCGCTGATCCAGCATGCCTTGCTCTACGAATCACAACATCTGAAAATCCCCTCCATTCCCGACAACCAGCGTCGAGCGGTGAATGTCAGTCTGCCCAAGGTCCCGGATAACGAGACCATCCAGTCGTTCATGAGCATCATCGATTCGCCCTATGTGTTGGGGCACTTGCCAGGAATTCCTGAGCGTACGGTCAAGCAGCATTACACCCCGCGGCGCATGGATTTCACCCAGACGGCGTTTTGCCGCCCGTCCTGAAACCACGCTGGGTGTAGCGGGGTGGCTTTGCTATGCTCGTGCGTTGGCCTTGGCGCGCTCGTCGCGCGGGCACTCGATCATTTGCGGATACCTCTATGACGGCCATTGACCCTGCGCGCCCTCTGCAGCTGTCGCGCAGCGACCACAAAACCCTGAGCCTGGCGGCGCTGGGCGGGGCACTGGAAATCTACGATTTCATCATCTTCGTGTTCTTCGCCCTGACCCTGAGCCAGTTGTTCTTCCCGCCACAGATGCCTGAATGGCTGCGCCTGCTGCAGAGCTTCGGAATTTTCGTCACCGGGTACCTGGCGCGGCCCCTGGGCGGCATCCTGATGGCGCATTTTGCCGACCACCTGGGGCGCAAGCGGGTGTTCAGCCTGAGCATCCTGATGATGGCCTTGCCGTGCCTGCTGATCGGGGTGATGCCTACCTACGCCGAGATCGGCTACGCAGCACCGCTGATCCTCCTGGCTCTACGCATCCTCCAGGGGGCGGCGGTCGGGGGCGAGGTGCCAAGCGCCTGGACCTTCGTCGCCGAACACGCCCCGCCCGGGCGCCGAGGTTACGCCCTGGGCTTCCTGCAGGCAGGGCTGACGTTCGGCTATCTGCTGGGCGCCTTGACTGCCACGGCGCTTGCACAGCTATACAGCCCGCAGGAGATCCTCGACTACGCCTGGCGTTACCCGTTTCTGCTCGGCGGGGTGTTTGGCGTGATCGGTGTGTGGTTGCGCCGCTGGTTGAGCGAGACGCCGGTGTTTCTCGCCTTGCGCGAGCAGCGCAATCAGCCGCCGGCCTTTCCCTTGCGCACTGTCTTGCGCGAACATCGCCGCGCATTGATGCCTGCAGCCTTGCTCACCTGCGTGCTGACCTCGGCAGTGGTGGTGCTGGTGGTCATCACGCCGACAGTGATGCAGCAGCGGTTTGGCATGAGCGCCGGGCACACCTTCGCCTTGAGCAGCATGGGTATCGTTTTCCTCAACATCGGCTGTGTGCTGGCAGGCTTGCTGGTCGACCGCATCGGTGCCTGGCGGGCGCTGATGATCTACAGCCTGTTGCTGCCCTTGGGCATCGCCGGGTTGTACGCCAGCCTGGTGGCTGGCTGGGGCTGGACCGGCGTGGCCTACGCGCTGGCCGGCCTGGCATGCGGGGTAGTGGGGGTGGTGCCGTCGGTGATGGTCGGGTTGTTCCCGGCGCAGATCCGCGTGTCGGGCATTTCCTTTACCTACAACATTGCCTACGCCTTGTGGGCGAGCACCACCCCGTTGCTGCTGATCGCCCTGATGCCGTGGAGCCCGTGGGTATGCGTGGGCTTCTGTCTGATCATGGGGGCGGTTGGCTTGCTGACGGCGATGTATTTCGGTGCGCGGGAGGCGACGGCTTTCGAGGATGAGGCGGTGCGTTGCTGAGTTCATCCGCTGTGACAATCGTTTCCCACTGACGAGGCGTTGTTGGGGCAGACTCCATAGCACGGCAAATGGATTAACCTACTTGCCAAATTAAACCTAATAGGTTAATTCGCTCATGGAGAAAGGCACGCCTCATTGCAGGCTTTCAAAAGTCAGGGCGCTGCTTGAGGCCGGTCGGGTTCGCTCGACAGGCTCTGCGCTTGCGGATGCTGCAGCGTTGGGCCTGGATTTCGATCTGATGCTTGAGGTGGTTCATGCCCTGGACAGCAGGGATTTTCACAAGAGCATGACCACGCAGGCGGATCATCGAATCTGGCAAGACGTTTACCGTCCCAGCACCTGCTTCGGGCGGGTCTACCTGAAACTGACGGTAATCGATGATGTGCCCATCGTTTCCTTCAAGGAGTTGTGAGGATGAAATGTCCGGTTTGTGGCGCGGCCGAGTTGGTGAGTGGTACTCGTGACCTGTCGTATACCTACAAGGGTGAGACAACACGGGTGACCGACGTCACTGGAGATTTTTGCCCGGCCTGTGACGAACGGGTGCTCGGCGACCTGGAGTCCCGGCGCGTCAGTGCAGCCATGCTGGCGTTCAATCGGCAGGTCAATGCGGCGACGGTCGATCCGCAGTTCATTGCCACGGTGCGCAAGAAACTGGCGCTCGATCAGCGTGAAGCCGCAGAAATATTCGGCGGTGGGGTCAATGCATTTTCCCGTTACGAAAACGGCAAAACCAAGCCTCCTGTGGCCCTGGTCAAATTGCTCAAGCTGCTGGATCGGCACCCCGAGCTGTTCGAAGAAGTCAGGACAGCCTGATCACGAATAAAAAAGCCCCCTGGCCGGATAGGCCTGGGGGCTTTTGTTTAGCGCCGGGCTGACTTACATGTTCGGGTAAGTCGGGCCGCCGGCGCCTTCCGGGGTGACCCAGGTGATGTTCTGCGCAGGGTCCTTGATGTCACAGGTCTTGCAGTGCACACAGTTCTGGGCGTTGATCTGGAAGCGCTTGTTGCCGTCCTCTTGTGTCACCACTTCGTACACGCCGGCCGGGCAGTAGCGCTGGGCGGGCTCGTCGTACAGCGGCAGGTTGCTGCCGATCGGGATGCTCGGGTCGGTGAGTTTGAGGTGGCACGGTTGCTCTTCTTCATGGTTGGTGCTGGAGAGGAACACCGAGCTCAGCTTGTCGAAGCTCAGCTTGCCATCGGGTTTGGGGTAGTCGATTTTCTTCGAGTCGGCTGCAAGCTTGAGGCAGGCATAGTCCGGCTTGGTGTCGTGCAGGGTGAATGGCAGCTTGCCGCCGAACCAGTTCTGGTCAACGTAGTTGAATGCCGCACCAAAGATCGGCCCGAACTTGTGCATCGCCGGGCCGAAGTTACGGCTGGCGAACAGTTCTTCATGCAGCCAGCTGGCCTTGAACGCGTCGACATAGCTGTTGAGCTGGTCGCCGCCTTCGCTACCGGCCAGCAGGGCATCGGCCACCGCTTCAGCGGCGAGCATGCCGGACTTCATTGCGGTGTGGCTGCCCTTGATCTTGGCGAAGTTCAGGGTGCCGAGGTCGCAACCGATCAGTGCGCCGCCGTTGAAGACCATCTTCGGCAGCGAGTTCAGGCCGCCTTTGCAGATGGCGCGGGCGCCGTAGCTGATGCGCTTGCCGCCGTCGAGGTACTTGCTGATCACCGGGTGGTGTTTCAGGCGCTGGAACTCATCGAACGGCGACAGGTAGGCGTTGCTGTAGGACAGGTCAACGATCAGGCCGACCACCACCTGATTGTTTTCCAGGTGATAAAGGAACGAGCCACCGGTGTTCTCGGCGCTCATTACATCCAGCGGCCAGCCGGCGGTGTGCACCACCAGGCCTTGCTCGTGCTTGGCCGGATCGATCTCCCAGATTTCTTTCAGGCCGATGCCGTAGTGCTGAACGTCGGATTCGCTGTCGAGGTTGAAGCGCTTGATCAGTTGCTTGCCGATGTGGCCACGGCAGCCTTCGGCGAACAGGGTGTACTTGCCACGCAATTCCATGCCCGGGGTGTACAGGCCTTCCTTGGGGTTGCCTTCACGGTCGACACCCAGATCGCCAGTGATGATCCCGCGGACCACGCCGTTTTCGTCGAACAGCGCTTCCTGGGCCGCGAAGCCTGGGTAGATCTCCACGCCCAGGTTCTCGGCTTGCTGGGCCAGCCAGCGGCACAGGTTGCCCAGCGAGATGATGTAGTTGCCTTCGTTGTGCATGGTCTTGGGCACGAACAGGTCAGGGACCTTGATCGAGCTGCCAGCATCCTTGAGCACGTAGATGTCGTCGCGTTTGACTTCGGTGTTGAGCGGGGCGCCGAGTTCTTTCCAGTCCGGGAACAGTTCGTTCAGGGCGCGCGGTTCGAACACCGCACCGGAGAGGATGTGGGCGCCGACTTCCGAGCCTTTCTCGACCACGCAGACGCTGATTTCGTTACCGGCTTCGGCGGCCTTCTGCTTCAGTCGGCAGGCGGCGGACAGGCCAGCCGGGCCAGCGCCGACAATGACCACGTCGAATTCCATGTATTCGCGTTCCACAGGTTCTCTCCTACTCAAGGCTCATCGGTTTTTCTTTATTGGCGGGTGTCAGGCGGTCATTTTTCAGACGCTCGGGCTGTAGCTCGAGCGATGACGGACTACACCGCTTTCTCTTGGCCGCGCATTATATCTACACCACTCGCGGGGTCCAATACAAACGTTTGTTTGAATTTGCCGCAGGCCAGTAAAATCAAAGAAGCGCGGCGTGAAGCTGACCGGTTTGCCGTATTGACCGGATTGGGCGTTACGGTCAAGATACGAGCGGTTTTGCGCTCGCCGTAGGCTGACCGTCGGATGCAGGAGCACCCCTAAAAACCAGGCGAAAAGCAGGGCAGTTACGCCACAACCCGCTTTGTAGTGGAGTTTACACGCCACGACAAATTATGACCCACGGGTTTTGCAACTGACAGGCCGAATCGAGACTGCTGGGTCAGGGTTAAATTCGTCCGCCTGTGATCGTTTTTAGAGGTGCCCTTGTACCCACGCGCAATCGCCGGGTTTGCCCCAGGCGACATTCTTTTCACCGGAGAGTAACGAGGAATCCATGAAGGTTCTTGTAGCTGTCAAACGAGTGGTCGACTATAACGTCAAGGTTCGCGTCAAGGCGGACAACTCCGGCGTAGACCTTGCTAACGTCAAGATGTCCATGAACCCCTTCTGCGAAATCGCCGTAGAAGAAGCCGTACGCCTGAAAGAGAAGGGTGTTGCGAGCGAAATCGTCGTCGTTACCGTCGGCCCGGCCACTGCCCAGGAGCAACTGCGTACTGCCCTGGCACTGGGTGCCGACCGCGCCATCCTGGTCGAGTCGGCTGAAGAGCTGACTTCGCTGGCCGTGGCCAAGCTGCTCAAGGCAGTGGTCGACAAAGAGCAACCGCAGTTGGTGATCCTTGGCAAGCAAGCCATCGACAGCGACAACAACCAGACTGGCCAGATGCTGGCTGCGCTGAGCGGCTACGCCCAGGGCACCTTCGCCTCCAAGGTCGAAGTGGCAGGTGACAAGGTCAACGTCACCCGCGAAATCGACGGCGGCCTGCAGACCGTTGCGCTGAACCTGCCCGCCATCGTCACCACCGACCTGCGCCTGAACGAGCCACGCTACGCGTCGCTGCCGAACATCATGAAGGCCAAGAAGAAGCCGCTGGAGACCGTTACTCCAGACGCGTTGGGCGTTTCCACCGCCTCTACCAACAAGACCCTGAAAGTCGAAGCGCCGGCTGCCCGCAGCGCCGGTATCAAGGTCAAGTCGGTTGCTGAACTGGTCGAGAAACTGAAGAACGAGGCGAAGGTAATCTAAATGACTATCCTGGTTATCGCTGAACACGAAAACGGTGCCGTTGCCCCGGCCACCCTGAACACTGTTGCTGCTGCCGCCAAGATCGGTGGCGACATCCATGTACTGGTCGCAGGCGCAAGCGTCGGTGGCGTCGCTGAAGCTGCTGCCAAGATCGCCGGCGTTGCCAAGGTCTTGGTTGCCGACAACGCCGCCTACGCTCACCAACTGCCAGAGAACGTCGCTCCGCTGGTAGCCGAGCTGGGCAAGGGCTATAGCCACGTCCTGGCACCTGCCACCTCCAACGGCAAGAACATCCTGCCGCGCGTTGCCGCACTGCTGGACGTCGACCAGATCTCCGAAATCATTTCGGTCGAATCGGCTGACACCTTCAAGCGTCCGATCTACGCCGGCAACGCCATTGCCACCGTGCAATCGAACGCTGCCGTCAAGGTCATCACCGTGCGCGCCACCGGCTTTGACGCCGTTGCCGCCGAGGGTGGTTCGGCAGCCGTTGAAGCCGTCGCTGCTGCTCACGATGCGGGCAAGTCGGCGTTCGTTGGCGAAGAGCTGGCCAAGTCCGACCGTCCTGAGCTGACCGCTGCCAAGATCGTCGTTTCCGGCGGCCGCGGCATGCAGAACGGTGACAACTTCAAGCACCTGTACGCCCTGGCCGACAAGCTCGGCGCTGCTGTTGGCGCTTCGCGCGCTGCGGTCGACGCAGGTTTCGTACCCAACGACATGCAGGTCGGTCAGACCGGCAAGATCGTTGCGCCTCAGCTGTATATCGCCGTCGGTATTTCCGGCGCGATCCAGCACCTGGCCGGCATGAAAGACTCCAAAGTGATCGTTGCGATCAACAAGGACGAAGAAGCGCCGATCTTCCAGGTGGCCGACTACGGCCTGGTGGCTGACCTGTTCGAAGCCATCCCTGAGCTGGAGAAGCTGGTTTAATCCAGCCGCTTCACTTATAAAAGAGCCCGGTCCGTCCGGGCTGTGCAGGCCCGCCTTGCACAGCCCGGACGGACCGGGCTTTTTCATTGAGGGTAACAGTTGGGGAGTCGTTGCATGGGATGGCGTGGCCGGATTAGCACGGCATTGGTGTTCGCTACGGTACTGATGCCGTTGCACGCCTGGGCGGTGGGGAAGTGCGAGCGGCTGGTGGCTACCGGCAGCCCTGATGCGCCGCCATACTCATGGCGTGACCCGCAAGACCCCAAGCACCTGATGGGCGCCAACGTCGACCTGTTCAAGCAGGTTGCCGGCGAGTTGGGCCTGAAGGTTGAAGTGCTCGACAGCGGCAGTCGTAGCCAGGCGCTGGAAGAGGTGCGCAGTGGGCGTGTCGACCTGCTGATCGATTCACCCTTCGCGGTGGCCGAGTTGACCACGGTCGACTTCGTTCACCCCTCGTTGCTGAGCAACGAGTATGTGGTCTGGACCCGTCATGATTCGCCAATGGTCTACAACACCCTGGCGGACCTGCATGAACATCAGGGCAGCGTGTCGGAAAAGGCGCGCATGACCCCCGAGTTTACCGCTTACGCCAAGAGTCAGTTGAAGCTTGCGCCTGCGCAGAACCTGACCCAGGCTTTCCAGAAGTTGCTGCTCGGCCAGGTCGACTATGTACTGGCTGGCCGCTACGCCGGCATGGCCATGGCTCAGACCCTGGGTATGAGCAATGAGCTGATTGCCCGTGGCTTGCCCCTTGATCGTCCGGGCCTGTACCTGGCGCTGTCGCATAATTCAGCGTGCAATGACGCCTGGTTGCGCGGACAACTGGCAAAAAAGCTGACAGAATTGCCGGCCTCCGGCGTGTCCCAGGCGGTGCTGCAACGGAATGTCGAGCACTGGAAAGTGCAGATGCAGGCGCCGCTGGATGCCCCTAAACAGTAGGAAAATTGCGTGAGAACTCATTCACTATTCGCCGTTCTGGCATTGCTGGCCCTGGCCGGGTGCGCCAACGATCCGGCCCCCAATGAACAGCTGCGCCTGTCCGAACAGGCGCTGGAGCAGGCCAGGGCGGTGGGCGCCACCGACGAGGTGGCAGAGCTGAAGCTGGCTGAAGACAAGCTGGCCCGGGCCCGCACCAACATGGCCAGCGAATCCTTCCGCGATGCGCGCATGCGCGCCGAACAGGCTGAGCTGGATGCGCGCCTGGCCGAGGCGCGGGTGCTGACGGTCAAAAGCAAGGAGCAGCTGGACTTGCTGCAGTCGCGGGTCAATCGCCTGCGTAAACAGTTGGGAGAGCAGCGGTGAGTTCGATCAAACCTTTGGCGGCACTGTTGTTGATCGCTGTTGCCGGCCTGCAGGGCTGCGCCAGCCAGCGTAGCGAGACGGCGCTGGATGAGGCTACGGCCAAGTTCGAGGCGGTAAAGGATGACTCCGATGTGTTGCGCAGCGCGCCGCGTGACGTGATCCGTGCCGGTGAATCCCTGGCCCGGGCCGAGCGCCTGTCCAGCTACCTGGGCACTGGTGCCGATGTGCGCCACTACGCCTACCTGAGTCAGCGCTACAGCGACATCGCCCGTGAGCACAGCAACCTGGTGCTCAATCAGGAGCGGCTGGCCAAGCTCGAGCTTGAGCGTCAGCGCCTGCAACTGGCCTTGCGCGAGGCCAAGCTTGCCAGTGTGCAGCAGCAGGGCAAGTGGCTAGAAGCACAGATCGTCAGCCTGGCCACCGAACAGAGCGACCGTGGCCTGGTCATGACCCTGGGCGACGTGCTGTTCGATACCGGGCATGCGGAGCTGAAGAACTCCGCCAGCCGCACCGTGCTCAAGTTGGTGCAGTTCCTCCAGCTTAACCCCAAGCGGATCGTGCGGATCGAGGGCTACACCGACAGCACCGGTGCGCCGGAAGACAACCTCAAGTTGTCCCGGGATCGGGCGCAGGCAGTGGCGGACCTGCTGATCGATCTGGGTGTCGATGAAAAGCGCATCCAGGTCGAAGGTTATGGCGACCAGTATCCGGTTGAGGCCAACGCCTCGGAGCGGGGCAGGGCGCAAAACCGCCGGGTCGAGATCGTCTTCTCGGACGAAAAAGGCAAGCTTGGCGCCGCACGCTGAGTAATAGATGAAGAAGCCCGGAGGCTGCATGGCTCCGGGTTTTTTTATGGGCGATAGTCTGGTGGTGACAAATGGCTTGTCGCAGCCTTTGTCACGCAACTGTATTGTCGACTATTCTGCAATCTGTCCCAGTACACTTTGCAACTGTTCCGGTATTCTTGCTTGAAATAGAGCCGTACAAAAACAACTACATTGCCTGCGTTTCGAGACTGATCATGACCAACCTGTTGCTCTACCAGCGCATCGCCCAGCAACTGGCTGAAGATATTCGCCGCGGCGTGTATCAACCGGGTGAGCGGGTGCCTTCGGTACGCAAGATGAGTTCGCAGCTCAATGTCAGCCATGCAACCGTGTTGCAGGCCTATGCCAACCTCGAAGATCAGGGTCTGATCCGTGCGCGGCCGCAGTCTGGCTACTATGTGCACCAGACACCGGCGCTGACCGCGCAGACGCCGGATATTGCCCGAGTCGAGCGCCCGGGGCTGGTAACGCGCAGCAGTATTATCCAGCAGGTGTTGACTGAGGCTCGGCGCGATGGGGTGTTCCCCTTCGGTGCTGCGGTGCCCCATGTGG
This sequence comes from Pseudomonas tructae, assembly GCF_004214895.1. Taxonomy (NCBI): domain Bacteria; kingdom Pseudomonadati; phylum Pseudomonadota; class Gammaproteobacteria; order Pseudomonadales; family Pseudomonadaceae; genus Pseudomonas; species Pseudomonas tructae. Next base: position 2,156,435 of record NZ_CP035952.1, read on the forward strand.
ACTACCTGCCGGTGCGGGCACTGCACCAGCAGTTGGCCAAGGTGACCCGCTTTCATAGCCCGCGGGCCTTCAGTTACATGTTCAGCCCGGGCTTCGAGCCACTGCGTCGGCAGATCGCCATTCGCATGCGCGATGCCGGCGTGGTGGTCGACCCCAGTGAAGTGGTGGTCACCCATGGCTGCGTCGATGCCCTGCAGATGTCGTTACGGGTGCTGACCCGACCGGGCGACCTGATCGCCGCCGAGTCGCCGACCTATTACGGCTTGCTGCAACTGGCCGACCTGCTTGGCTTGAAAGTGATCGAAATTCCCAGTGATCCGTCCACCGGTATCAGTCTTGAGGCCCTGCAGCTGGCGGCTAACCAGTGGTCGATCAAGGCCCTGGTACTGACCGCGCGCCTGAGCAATCCGCTGGGTGGCACCATTCCGGAAGATCGGCAGAAGCAGTTGTTGCGCCTGGCGTCGGATTTTGACATTCAGATCATCGAAGACGACATCTATGGCGAACTGATGTTCGAGCAGGGCAAGACCAAGGCGCTCAAGGCTTTCGATCGACTGGGGCGAGTAATTTATTGTTCGAGCTTTTCCAAGACCCTGTCGCCCGGTGTGCGGATCGGCTGGATGGTTGCCGGCAAATATCAGGCAGAAATCCAGCGTTTGCAGACCTTTACCACCCACTCAGCCTGCAGTGTGACGCAGATGGGGGTGGCGTCGTACCTGGAAAATGGCGGTTATGACCGGCATCTGCGCTACATCCGTCAGGAATACCGGAAAAATCTCAGTGCCTACCAGTTGGCCGTGCAGCAACACTTCCCGGAGGGTACACAGATGACCCGGCCAACTGGCGGATTCATCCTCTGGGTCAGCCTGCCGGGGCGGGTCAATACCCAGGAGCTGCATGTGCGCGCATTGCAGCAGGGCATCAGTATTGCGCCGGGGCTGATCTTCAGTAACACCGAGCAGTTCAACCACTGCATTCGCCTGAACTGCGGCATCCCCTGGAACCGTGAAGCGGAGCGAGCAGTGATGACCCTGGGCATGCTGGCCAGCCAGCTGTGCCAGGAATCTGCCTCGGGCGCGTTTTTCTAGACTTGCCAGTCGTGTCGGGAACGGGGAGCATAAGCACTTTTAGGGATAATCGTCGGTGCCTATGAAAGCGTTGCGTTGTATCGGGTTGTCCCTGTGTTTGCTCGGTGGCGTGGCCTGCACCTCGGCAGCAGTGGCCGAATCCGCGCCAGCCGGCAAGGCCCCGGTAACCAAAAGCGCCAAGCCTGCTGCTAAGCCAAAGCAGGCGAAGACGCCGGCGGTGCGCAAAAAGGCAGCCACCAAAGCGACCCAGCGCAGCGCACGCAAAAATGCCAAGGCGGCGCCAGCACCATTGCCCAAGGCCAAGCTCGATCTGAGCTTGCCATCAGGCCTGGTCAAGGACATGAAGCCTGACTCCCAGGAGCAGGCGCCGCTGCCCAAACCCTTGTTGCCTTACCTGTTTGGTGAAAAACCACCTTCCGACAGCCCGTTCCAGCTCAATGGCCGGCTGATCAGCAACGAAATGCAACTGCAACTGCGCAATGAGAGCCGTAAGGATGTCGAGGGTGCGGCCATCGAGTTCGAGTTCAAGCAGTAGGGGGTGACTGTTCGGTCATCGTTCTGCGCTTGATATTTCATCCGGGCAACAATTTCAAACACCTGTTTAAGCGGTTACTATCCGGGTTCATTCATCATTTGTTGCTCCGAGGGTTCTGTTGTCATGAATTGCCGTGAAGGTTGTGGCGCCTGCTGTATCGCGCCCTCCATCAGCTCGCCGATACCGGGGATGCCCAAGGGCAAGCCTGCCGGTGAGCGTTGCCTGCACCTGTCGGTGAGTAATCTCTGTGGCTTGTTCGGCAGGCCCGAGCGTCCGCCGGTGTGCGGCGGTTTCAAGGCGGAGGCGGACATCTGCGGCAACGACCGCGATGAGGCGATCAGGATCCTGGGGTGGCTGGAGCAAATGACGGCAGCTTGAAACGCGGATCTTCGACAACAAGGAATAACATAATGGGATCGTTAAAACAGGTGGCGCTGGTGTTGGGGCTGGGAGCGGTGTTGGTGCCGTTGGCGCATGCCGAAGACTGGAAGCAAGCCAAGGACGAGGATGGGATCAAGATCGAGCTCAGCACGGTTGCCGGTTCCGACTACAAGGCCTATCGCGGCGTGACCTTCATCAAGGCTCCGCTGGCCAAGGTCAGGGCCCTGCAGGAAGATGTCGTGGGTGCCTGCGCCTGGATTCATGAGTGCAAGTCGCAAAAATTACTGAAGTCCGAGGGTGAGCAAAGCTGGACCTACACTCAGTTCAACACCCCGTGGCCGGTCACTGCGCGTGATTCGGTCATGCACGTCACCACTACCGAGGCCGCCGATGGCAGCGTGACCCGCAAGCTCGAAGGCGTACCCAAGTACCTGCCGGAAGAGAAGGGTTTCGTCCGGGTAGCCAAGGTTGACGGTTTCTGGAAGTTGCAGCCAAAAGACGGTGGCACCGAGGTGACCTACCAGGTGCATACCGAGCCAGGCGGTAGCGTACCGTCGATGGTGGCGAACAAGTTTGTCGTGGATGCACCGTTCAATACCTTGAAGGCGTTGAAGGCGAAGGCTGAGAAGCCGTAAGCACAGTTGTTTGCAAGCTGGGTTTTTTGGTCAACTGTTAGATGATCGCGGGGCAAGCCCGCTCCCACAAAGCCTGTAGGAGTGGGCTTGCCCCGCGATAAATTCGCCCAATAAAAAAGGCTGCCCGAAGGCAGCCTTTTTCGTTTTCGGCCGTAAGGCTTACTTGCGGTCTTCCAGCTTGACGATGTCGCGCGACTCGTAGCCGGTGTACAGCTGGCGAGGGCGGCCGATCTTGTACGGGCTGGAGAGCATTTCTTTCCAGTGCGAAATCCAGCCGACGGTCCGCGCCAGGGCGAAGATCACGGTGAACATGCTGGTTGGAATGCCGATCGCCTTGAGGATGATCCCCGAGTAGAAGTCGACGTTCGGGTACAGCGAGCGCTCGATGAAGTAAGGATCGGTAAGGGCGATCTCTTCCAGGCGCATGGCCAGTTCCAGCTGCGGGTCGTTCTTGATGCCCAGCTCGCGCAGGACTTCGTCGCAGGTCTGCTTCATCACGGTGGCGCGCGGGTCGCGGTTCTTGTAGACGCGGTGACCGAAGCCCATCAGCTTGAACGGATCGTTCTTGTCCTTGGCCTTGGCGATGAACGTGTCGATGTTCGAGACATCGCCGATTTCATCGAGCATGGTCAGCACGGCTTCGTTGGCGCCGCCGTGGGCAGGGCCCCACAGTGCAGCGATCCCGGCGGCGATACAGGCGAACGGGTTGGCGCCCGAGGAGCCTGCCAGACGAACGGTGGAGGTCGATGCGTTCTGTTCGTGGTCGGCGTGAAGGATGAAGATCTTGTCCATCGCCTTGGCCAGCACCGGGCTGATCGGTTTGATCTCGCACGGGGTGTTGAACATCATGTGCAGGAAGTTTTCCGCGTACGACAGGTCGTTGCGCGGGTACATCATGGGCTGGCCCATGGAGTACTTGTACACCATCGCTGCCAGGGTTGGCATCTTGGCGACCAGGCGGACCGCGGAGATTTCGCGGTGCTGCGGGTTATTGATGTCCAGCGAGTCGTGGTAGAACGCCGACAGGGCGCCCACTACGCCGCACATGACGGCCATCGGGTGGGCGTCGCGGCGGAAGCCGTTGAAGAACGACTTCAACTGCTCGTGCACCATGGTGTGATTCTTCACGGTGCTGACGAACTGGGCCTTCTGCTCGGCATTCGGCAGTTCGCCGTTGAGCAGCAGGTAGCAGGTCTCGAGGTAGTCGGATTTTTCGGCCAGCTGTTCGATCGGATAGCCGCGATGCAGCAGGATACCCTTGTCGCCGTCGATATAAGTGATCTTCGACTCGCAGGATGCGGTCGCCATGAAACCAGGGTCGAAAGTGAAGTGGCCCGTGGCCCCCAACCCTCTAACGTCGATAACATCGGGACCAACGGTGCCGGTTAAAATGGGCAGCTCGACGGGGGCTGCGCCCTCGATGACCAACTGCGCTTTTTTGTCAGCCATGTGGCCTCCTATTAATGCTTGAAATCATCAGACAGACCCCCCACGCAGGGCCCGCACCACTATAGTGAGATAAATTCGAATGTCAATTTGCCTAAAGCATGGTTGTAAAGGGCTCTGGGCGCTGTTTTTCCTCGAAATTACCGCCCGTTTACGCCTTTTGATCACTAAAGGCAATGCGCTATTTGGGCTAGGTGTCTGCGTTGTCATTAGTAGCCTAACTGTCTATAATCGGCCCCCGACCGCCAGGGGCTTGCAAGCCCGTGTTGCTGGGGTCGTCACTCCCTGGGTGGTGGGTACCTGACCAGTACACTTACCAACAACTTTGCCCTGCTTGCTAGGGGCTCTTCAGTGTGAAAAAAGCCGTGAAAAGCCAACGACCTGTAAACCTAGACCTAAGGACCATCAAACTCCCCATTACCGGCGTTACGTCATTTCTTCACCGTGTATCCGGCATCATCCTCTTCCTGGGCCTTGGCATCATGCTTTATGCATTGGGCAAGTCCCTGGGTTCTGAGGAAGGTTTCGCCGAGGTGAAGGCATGCTTGACCAGTCCGCTGGCCAAATTCGTGGCATGGGGCCTCCTGTCCGCCTTGCTGTATCACTTGGTAGCCGGTGTGCGCCACTTGATCATGGACATGGGCATCGGTGAAACGCTGGAAGGCGGCCGACTGGGCTCGAAAATTATCATCGCCGTCTCCGTGGTGGTGATCGTTCTGGCAGGAGTTTGGATATGGTAACCAACGTCACGAACCTTTCGCGTTCGGGCCTCTATGACTGGATGGCGCAGCGCGTTTCTGCGGTCGTTCTCGCGGCTTATTTCATTTTCCTGATCGGATACCTGGTCGCGCACCCGGGCATCGAGTTTGCCCAGTGGCACGCTCTGTTCTCCAACAACGCGATGCGTATTTTCAGTCTGCTGGCACTGGTTGCCCTGGGCGCTCACGCCTGGGTCGGCATGTGGACCATTGCCACCGACTACCTGACGCCGATGGCGCTGGGCAAGTCGGCGACTGCCGTACGTTTCCTGTTCCAGGCGGTATGTGGTGTCGCGATGTTCGCGTACTTCGTCTGGGGTGTGCAGATTCTCTGGGGTATCTGATTCATGGCTAACATTCCTACGATTTCATTCGACGCCATCATCGTTGGTGGTGGTGGTGCCGGCATGCGCGCCGCGCTGCAGCTGGCTCAGGGTGGTCACAAGACTGCCGTGATCACCAAGGTCTTCCCGACCCGTTCGCACACTGTATCGGCCCAGGGTGGCATCACCTGCGCCATCGCTTCGGCCGACCCGAACGATGACTGGCGCTGGCACATGTACGATACCGTCAAAGGCTCCGACTACATCGGTGACCAGGACGCTATCGAATACATGTGTCAGGAAGGCCCGGCTGCGGTGTTCGAGCTGGACCACATGGGCCTGCCGTTCTCCCGTACCGAGCAAGGTCGCATCTACCAGCGTCCGTTCGGTGGCCAGTCCAAGGACTTCGGTAAAGGTGGCCAGGCCGCCCGTACCTGTGCCGCTTCCGACCGTACCGGTCACGCGCTGCTGCACACCCTGTACCAGGGCAACCTGAAAGCAGGCACCACCTTCCTCAACGAGTACTACGCCGTTGATCTGGTGAAGAACAAGGAAGGCGCTTTCGTCGGTGTGATCGCGATCTGCATCGAAACCGGCGAAACCATGTACATCAAAGCCAAGGCCACTGTATTGGCTACTGGCGGTGCTGGCCGTATCTACTCCTCCACCACCAACGCCCTGATCAACACCGGTGACGGTATTGGCATGGCGCTGCGTGCAGGCGTTCCGGTCCAGGATATCGAAATGTGGCAGTTCCACCCGACCGGCATCGCCGGCGCCGGTGTACTGGTCACCGAAGGTTGCCGTGGTGAAGGTGGTTACCTGATCAACAAGCACGGCGAGCGTTTCATGGAGCGTTACGCGCCTAACGCCAAGGACCTTGCCGGTCGTGACGTTGTGGCCCGTTCCATGGTTAAAGAGATCATCGCCGGTAACGGTTGTGGCCCTAACGGCGACCACGTGATGCTCAAGCTTGACCACCTGGGTGAAGAAGTGCTGCACAGCCGCCTGCCGGGTATCTGTGAACTGTCCAAGACCTTCGCTCACGTCGACCCTGTCGTCGCCCCGGTTCCTGTCGTTCCAACCTGCCACTACATGATGGGCGGCGTAGCCACCAACATTCATGGTCAGGCGATGACCCAGGACGCCGACGGCGTTGACCACATCATTCCGGGTCTGTTCGCAGTCGGTGAAGTGGCATGCGTATCGGTTCACGGTGCCAACCGCCTGGGCGGCAACTCGCTGCTCGACCTGGTGGTCTTCGGTCGTGCGGCCGGCCTGCACCTGGAAAAAGCGCTGAGCGACGGTATCGAATACCTGGACGCCAGCGACACCGACATCGAAGTTGCCCTGAGCCGTCTGAACAAGCTCAATGAGCGCAACACCGGTGAAGACGTGGCTACCCTGCGTCGCGAGCTGCAAAGCTGCATGCAGAACTACTTCGGTGTATTCCGTACTGGCGAATACATGCAGAAGGGTATCGAACAGCTGGCTGGCCTGCGCGAGCGTATCGCCAACGTCAAGATCAACGACAAGTCCCAGGCCTTCAACACCGCGCGTATCGAAGCGCTGGAGCTGCAGAACCTGCTGGAAGTCGCCGAAGCCACTGCCATCGCTGCAGAAGTCCGCAAAGAGTCCCGCGGTGCTCACGCCCGTGAAGACTTCGAAGACCGTGACGACGAAAACTGGCTGTGCCACACCCTGTACTTCCCGGGTGAGAAGCGCGTCGCCAAGCGCGCCGTCAACTTCGCGCCGAAAACCGTTCCGGCGTTCGAGCCTAAAGTCCGGACTTACTAAGGGTGGCCACAATGTTGCAAGTCGAAGTTTATCGTTACAACCCCGATACCGACTCGGCACCCAAGATGCAGGTGTTCCAGGTCGATACCGGCGGCAAGGACCTGATGGTTCTCGATGTCCTGGCACTGATCAAGGAGCAGGACGAAGGTTTCTCCTACCGTCGCTCCTGCCGTGAAGGTGTTTGCGGTTCCGATGGCATGAACATCAACGGCAAGAACGGCCTGGCGTGCATCACGCCGCTGTCGGCGGTGGTCAAGCGCAACAAGCTGATTGTGCGTCCGCTGCCTGGCCTGCCAGTGATTCGTGACCTGGTCGTCGATATGAGCATCTTCTACAAGCAGTACGAGAAGGTGAAGCCTTTCCTGCAGAACGACACGCCGGCTCCGGCCATCGAGCGTCTGCAGTCGCCGGAAGAGCGCGAGAAGCTGGACGGTCTGTACGAGTGCATCCTGTGCGCTTGCTGCTCGACTTCCTGCCCGTCGTTCTGGTGGAACCCGGACAAGTTCCTCGGTCCAGCTGCACTGCTGCAGGCCTATCGTTTCCTGGCCGACAGCCGTGACACCAAGACCCAGGAGCGTCTGGCTTCGCTGGATGACCCGTTCAGCGTGTTCCGTTGCCGCGGCATCATGAACTGCGTGAACGTTTGCCCTAAAGGTCTGAACCCGACCAAGGCCATCGGTCACGTACGTAACATGCTGCTGCAAAGCGGTACCTGATTTTAAAAGTGTTGTACCCGTAGTACGCCCAGGTGCGGGCCTTTGCCCGCACCCAGGTGAAACCAGAGCTAGGGCCCACAAAGCCCAAGCTTTTACCTATGAAGATATGAGACCAGCAGGGGCTTCCGGGCTGGTACCCGGAAAATCTGTAGGATCCTTGGTGGCTTGGTTGGGTCGCTGCATCAGGACTTTCCCAGGCGTGCTGTGGTTCTTGCCGATCCGTCCCCTAACCGAGGGTGACCAAGCATGCAAGAAAGCGTGATGCAGCGCATGTGGGATAGCGCCCACCTTTCAGGTGGTAACGCTGCATATGTGGAAGAGCTCTACGAGCTCTACCTGCACGACCCTAACGCTGTGCCAGAAGAGTGGCGCACTTACTTCCAGAAGTTGCCCGCCGAAGGCAGCACCGCTACCGATGTATCGCACTCGACGATCCGCGACCATTTCGTATTGCTGGCAAAGAACCAGCGCCGCGCCCAACCGGTTTCCGCCGGGAGCGTGAGCAGTGAACACGAGAAGAAGCAGGTTGAAGTGCTGCGACTGATCCAGGCCTACCGTATGCGCGGCCACCAAGCCGCGAAGCTCGACCCCCTGGGGTTGTGGCAGCGCCCTGCGCCAGTAGACCTGTCGATCAATCATTACGGCTTGACCAATGCCGATCTTGATACGACCTTCCGTGCCGGCGACCTGTTCATCGGCAAAGAGGAAGCGAGCCTACGCGAAATCTTCGACGCTTTGCAGCAGACATATTGCCGCACCATTGGCGCCGAATTTACCCACATCGTCGACTCCGAACAGCGCAGCTGGTTCCAGCAGCGTCTGGAAAGCGTGCGTGGGCGTCCAGTCTTCTCTGCGGATATTCAGAGCCACCTGCTCGAGCGCGTCACCGCCGCCGAGGGTCTGGAAAAATACCTGGGTACCAAATACCCGGGTACCAAGCGTTTCGGTCTGGAAGGCGGCGAGAGCCTGATTCCGATGCTGGACGAGCTGATTCAACGCTCCGGTTCCTACGGCACCAAGGAAGTTGTCATCGGCATGGCCCACCGTGGCCGTCTGAACGTCCTGGTCAACACCTTCGGCAAGAACCCGCGCGAGCTGTTCGACGAGTTCGAAGGCAAGAAGAAGGTCGAGCTGGGCTCCGGTGACGTGAAATACCACCAGGGCTTCTCGTCCAACGTAATGACCGCAGGTGGTGAAGTTCACCTGGCCATGGCGTTCAACCCTTCGCACCTGGAAATCGTCTCGCCAGTGGTTGAAGGTTCGGTACGTGCCCGTCAGGACCGTCGCAACGACACCGTTGGCGACAAGGTATTGCCGATCTCCCTCCACGGTGACGCGGCTTTCGCCGGTCAAGGCGTGGTCATGGAAACCTTCCAGATGTCGCAGACCCGCGGTTTCAAGACCGGCGGTACCGTGCACATCGTGATCAACAACCAGGTTGGTTTCACCATCAGCAACCCGCTGGACTCGCGCTCCACCGAGTACGCCACCGACGTCGCCAAGATGATTCAGGCGCCGATCCTGCACGTCAACGGTGATGATCCGGAAGCGGTGCTGTTCGTGACCCAGCTGGCGGTTGACTACCGCATGCAGTTCAAGCGTGACGTGGTCATCGACCTGGTCTGCTACCGTCGTCGCGGCCACAACGAGGCTGACGAGCCGAACGGTACCCAGCCGCTGATGTACCAGCAGATCGCCAAGCAGCGCACTACCCGCGAGCTGTACGCCGAAGCCCTGACCCAGGCGGGTCGCCTTGACGCCGAACGCGTCCAGGCCAAGGTCGACGAGTACCGCAATGCGCTGGACAACGGCCTGCACGTAGTAAAAAGCCTGGTCAAAGAGCCGAACAAAGAGCTGTTCGTTGACTGGCGTCCGTACCTGGGCCACGCCTGGACCGCGCGTCACGACACCCGCTTCGACCTCAAGACCCTGCAGGAGCTGTCGGCCAAGCTGCTGGAACTGCCGGAAGGCTTCGTGGTTCAGCGTCAGGTTTCGAAGATCTACGAAGATCGCCAGAAGATGCAGGCCGGTGGCTTGCCGATCAACTGGGGCTACGCCGAAACCATGGCCTACGCTACCTTGGCGTTCGAAGGTCATCCGATTCGCATGACCGGTCAGGATATTGGTCGCGGCACCTTCTCGCACCGCCACGCGGTGTTGCACAACCAGAAGGATGCAAGCACCTACATCCCGTTGCAGAACCTCTATGAAGGCCAGCCACGTTTCGACCTGTACGATTCGTTCCTGTCCGAAGAAGCGGTCCTGGCATTCGAATACGGCTACTCGACCACCACGCCAAACGCGCTGGTGATCTGGGAAGCCCAGTTCGGTGACTTCGCCAACGGTGCCCAGGTGGTTGTCGACCAGTTCATCACCAGCGGCGAGCACAAGTGGGGCCGTCTGTGCGGTCTGACCATGCTGCTGCCACACGGTTATGAAGGGCAGGGGCCTGAGCACTCCTCGGCACGTCTGGAACGTTACCTGCAGCTGTGCGCCGAGCACAACGTCCAGGTCTGCGTACCGACCACGCCGGCTCAGATCTACCACCTGCTGCGTCGTCAGGTCATCCGTCCGCTGCGCAAGCCGCTGATCGTGCTGACGCCAAAGTCGCTGCTGCGCCACAAGCTGGCTATCTCGACCCTGGAAGATCTGGCCGAAGGCTCGTTCCAGACCGTGATCCCGGAAATCGATACCCTCGATCCGAAGAACGTCACGCGCCTGGTCCTGTGCAGCGGCAAGGTCTACTACGATCTGCTGGAAAAACGCCGTGCCGAAGGCCGCGAAGATATCGCCATCGTGCGTATCGAGCAGCTGTATCCGTTCCCTGAAGACGACCTGGTCGAGATCCTTGCGCCGTACACCCAGCTCAAGGATGTGGTGTGGTGCCAGGAAGAACCAATGAACCAGGGCGCCTGGTACAGCAGCCAACACCACATGCGTCGTATCCTGACCCGTCACAACAAGGACCTGGTCCTCGAGTACGCCGGTCGCGATGCTTCGGCAGCACCTGCTTGTGGTTACGCTTCGATGCACGCCGAGCAGCAGGAAAAACTGCTGCAAGATGCCTTCACCGTTTAATGCCATCGCGCACCAGAAACCGAATTTAAGGAACCACTGATAATGGCTATCGAGATCAAAGCCCCTACTTTCCCGGAATCGGTTGCCGATGGCACCGTTGCCACCTGGCACAAGCAACCGGGCGAAGCCGTCAAGCGTGACGAGCTGATCGTCGACATCGAAACCGACAAGGTTGTCCTGGAAGTATTGGCTACCGCCGACGGCGTACTGGGTGCAATCGTCAAGGGCGAGGGCGAGACCGTCCTGTCCGACGAAGTCCTGGGTTCGATCGTGGAAGGTGGCGCTGCCGCTGCTGCACCTGCTGCTGCCGTGCCTGCCGCCGCTGCCGCTCCTGCTGCCGCCAGCGCTGAGGCCGAAGACGCTATCGCCGCGCCTGCTGCCCGCAAGCTGGCTGAAGAAAACGGCATCGCCCTGAACAGCATCAAGGGCACCGGCAAAGACGGTCGCATCACCAAGGAAGACGCTGTTGCTGCCATCGAAGCGAAGAAATCCGCTCCGGCTGCCGCACCTGCCGCCAAGCCAGCTGCTGCCGCTGCTGCTCCGGTTGTCGCCACTGGCGACCGTACCGAGAAGCGTGTGCCGATGACCCGCGTGCGCGCCACCGTGGCCAAGCGCCTGGTAGAAGCACAGTCGAACATGGCCATGCTGACCACCTTCAACGAAGTCGACATGACTGAAGTCATGGCCCTGCGTTCGAAGTACAAGGACCTGTTCGAGAAGACCCACAACGGTGTACGCCTGGGCTTCATGTCGTTCTTCGTCAAGGCGGCCACCGAAGCGCTGAAACGCTTCCCGGCAGTCAACGCCTCGATCGACGGTTCCGACATCGTCTACCACGGTTATGCGGACGTCGGCGTTGCCGTTTCCAGCGACCGCGGCCTGGTGGTACCGGTACTGCGCAACGCCGAGCAAATGAGCTTGGCGGAAATCGAGAACGGCATCGCCACCTTCGGCAAGAAGGCCCGTGACGGCAAGCTGTCGATCGACGAAATGACCGGCGGTACCTTCACCATCACCAACGGTGGTACCTTTGGTTCGATGATGTCGACCCCGATCGTCAACCCGCCGCAGGCTGCGATCCTGGGTATGCACAACATCATCCAGCGTCCTATGGCTGTTAATGGTCAGGTCGTGATCCGTCCGATGATGTACCTGGCGCTGTCCTATGACCACCGTCTGATCGACGGTAAAGAAGCCGTGACCTTCCTGGTGACCATCAAGAACCTGCTGGAAGACCCGGCTCGTCTGCTGCTGGACATCTAAAAAAGCAGCTGCAAGTTGCAAGCGACAAGCTTCAAGTAGAAGCCGGTCGTCTTGCAGCTTGCAGCTTGTGGCTTGAAGCTAAAAGGAATCTTTTATGACCCAGAAATTCGACGTGGTAGTGATTGGCGCAGGTCCTGGCGGCTACGTAGCTGCTATCAAGGCTGCGCAACTTGGTCTGAGCACTGCCTGTATCGAGAAGTACACCGATGGCGAGGGCAAGCTGGCCCTCGGCGGTACCTGCCTGAACGTGGGTTGCATTCCTTCCAAGGCACTGCTGGACAGCTCCTGGAAGTACAAGGAAGCCAAAGAAAGCTTCAACGTCCACGGCATCTCCACCGGCGAAGTCAAAATGGACGTCGCTGCGATGGTTGGCCGCAAGGCTGGCATCGTCAAGAACCTGACCGGCGGTGTTGCCACCCTGTTCAAGGCCAACGGCGTCACTTCGATCCAGGGCCACGGCAAGCTGCTGGCTGGCAAGAAAGTCGAAGTCACCAAGGCTGACGGCACCACCGAAATCATCGAAGCCGAGAACGTCATCCTGGCTTCCGGTTCGCGTCCGATCGACATTCCACCGGCTCCGGTCGACCAGAATGTCATCGTTGACTCCACCGGCGCCCTGGAATTCCAAACCGTACCCAAGCGCCTGGGCGTCATCGGTGCTGGCGTGATCGGTCTGGAGCTGGGTTCGGTCTGGGCTCGCCTGGGTGCTGAAGTCACCGTTCTGGAAGCACTGGACACCTTCCTGATGGCAGCCGACACCGCCGTCTCCAAGGAAGCGCTGAAAACCCTGACCAAGCAAGGTCTGGACATCAAGCTGGGCGCCCGCGTGACCGGCTCCAAGGTCAACGGCGCTGAAGTCGAAGTGACCTACACCGATGCCAACGGCGAGCAGAAGATCACCTTCGACAAGCTGATCGTTGCGGTCGGTCGTCGTCCAGTGACCACCGACCTGCTGGCTGCCGACAGCGGCGTGACCATCGACGAGCGTGGTTTTGTCTTCGTTGACGATCATTGCGCGACCAGCGTTCCGGGCGTTTTCGCCATCGGTGACGTGGTTCGTGGCATGATGCTGGCACACAAGGCCTCGGAAGAGGGCATCATGGTCGTCGAGCGCATCAAGGGCCACAAAGCCCAGATGAACTACGACCTGATCCCGTCGGTTATCTACACCCACCCGGAAATCGCGTGGGTCGGTAAAACCGAACAAGCCTTGAAGGCCGAAGGCGTTGAGGTTAACGTGGGCACCTTCCCGTTCGCGGCCAGCGGCCGTGCGATGGCTGCCAACGACACCGGTGGTTTCGTCAAGGTCATCGCCGATGCCAAGACCGACCGCGTTCTGGGTGTACACGTGATTGGCCCATCGGCTGCCGAACTGGTTCAGCAGGGTGCAATCGCAATGGAATTCGGTTCCAGCGCCGAAGACCTGGGCATGATGGTTTTCTCCCATCCGACCCTGTCCGAAGCGCTGCATGAAGCCGCGCTGGCGGTGAATGGCGGTGCCATTCACGTTGCCAACCGTAAGAAGCGTTAAACAATAAGAAACCACGGCGGGTGGCCCGTCGTGAGTCTTGCGTGCATGACTCACCGCGGAAAGTCCGCCGGACTCGAACTCCCGGAGCATACCGGGGGCAAGTGGTCACAGGTGGCGCGGCACTCCCATGGAGCGCAGCGCCGAAGCGCAGTACCTAACGAAGACGGTAAAAAGCATGAATCTTCACGAGTATCAGGGTAAGCAGCTGTTCGCTGAATACGGCCTGCCAGTTTCCAAGGGTTTCGCAGTCGACACCCCTGAAGCTGCCGCAGAAGCGTGCGACAAGATCGGTGGTACCGAGTGGGTTGTCAAAGCCCAGGTCCACGCCGGTGGTCGCGGTAAAGCGGGCGGCGTCAAGCTGGTTCGCAGCAAGGAAGACGCCAAGGCGTTCGCTGCGCAATGGTTGGGCAAGCGTCTGGTGACCTACCAGACTGACGCCAACGGTCAGCCAGTGACCAAGATCCTGGTCGAATCCTGCACTGACATCGCCAAAGAGCTGTACCTGGGCGCTGTAGTCGACCGTTCGAGCCGTCGTATCGTGTTCATGGCCTCCACCGAAGGTGGCGTGGACATCGAGAAAGTCGCTCACGAGACTCCTGAGAAGATCATCAAGGCTACTATCGATCCACTGGTTGGCGCTCAGCCATTCCAGGGTCGTGAACTGGCATTCCAGCTCGGTCTGGAAGGCAAGCAAGTTGCTCAGTTCGCCAAGATTTTCGTCGGCCTGGCCAAGCTGTTCAAAGAACACGACCTGGCCCTGCTGGAAGTGAACCCGCTGGTCATCAAGGCCGACGGCGACCTGCACTGCCTCGATGCCAAGATCAACATCGACGCTAACGCCATGTACCGTCAGCCTAAGCTGAAAACCTTCCACGACCCGTCCCAGGACGATCCTCGTGAAGCCCACGCTGCCAGCTTCGAGCTGAACTACGTGGCCCTGGAAGGCAACATCGGCTGCATGGTCAACGGTGCCGGCCTGGCCATGGGTACCATGGACATCGTCAACCTGCACGGCGGCAAGCCAGCCAACTTCCTCGACGTAGGTGGTGGTGCTACCAAAGAGCGCGTGACCGAAGCCTTCAAGATCATCCTGTCCGACAGCAATGTCGCGGCCGTTCTGGTCAACATCTTCGGCGGCATCGTTCGTTGCGACATGATTGCCGAAGGCATCATCGGTGCAGTGAAAGAAGTCGGCGTGAAAGTGCCGGTTGTTGTTCGCCTGGAAGGTAACAACGCTGAACTGGGTGCTAAAGTACTGGCAGAAAGCGGTTTGAACATCATTGCTGCAACCAGCCTGACCGACGCTGCTCAACAAGTTGTCAAAGCTGCGGAGGGCAAATAATGAGCGTCCTGATCAATAAAGACACCAAAGTTATTTGCCAGGGCTTCACCGGCTCGCAAGGTACTTTCCACTCCGAACAAGCCATCGCCTACGGCACCAAGATGGTTGGCGGCGTGACCCCAGGCAAAGGTGGCTCTACCCACCTGGGCCTGCCAGTGTTCAACACTGTGAAAGAAGCTGTAGAAGCCACCGGCGCTGATGCGTCGGTCATCTACGTTCCGGCTCCTTTCTGCAAGGACTCGATCCTGGAAGCGGCCTTCGGCGGCATCAAGCTGATCGTCTGCATCACCGAAGGCATTCCTACCCTGGACATGCTCGATGCCAAGGTCAAGTGCGACGAACTGGGTGTTACCCTGATCGGCCCTAACTGCCCAGGCGTCATCACTCCGGGCGAGTGCAAGATCGGCATCATGCCAGGTCACATCCACTTGCCAGGCAAGGTCGGTATCGTTTCGCGTTCCGGCACCCTGACCTACGAAGCGGTCAAGCAGACCACTGACGCCGGTTTCGGTCAGTCCACCTGCGTCGGTATCGGTGGCGACCCGATCCCGGGCTCCAACTTCATCGACATCCTGAAGCTGTTCCAGGAAGACCCGAAGACCGAAGCGATCGTCATGATCGGTGAGATCGGCGGTTCGGCTGAAGAAGAAGCGGCTGCCTACATCAAGGCCAACGTCACCAAGCCTGTAGTTTCCTATATTGCTGGTGTTACCGCTCCTGCGGGCAAGCGTATGGGCCACGCTGGCGCCATCATCTCTGGCGGCAAAGGCACTGCAGACGAGAAATTCGCTGCGCTGCAGGACGCTGGTGTGAAAACCGTGCGTTCGCTGGCAGACATCGGCAAGGCCCTGGCCGAGCTGACTGGCTGGGAAGTGAAGAAGTAATCACTGCCCGGTAAGCAAAGAGGCCACCTTCGGGTGGCCTTTTTGTTTTGCGTTGATTGCTTTCGCGGGGCAAGCCCGCTCCTGCATATCCTGTGGGAGCGGGCTTGCCCCGCGATGTTTTCTGGCAAAAAAGCGGTCATCCAGACGACATGTACATTCGCACATCGGACAAGCAGCCCTGCAACAGTGCGTTTCTGTGACAAATTCGTTAACCTATGCACTCATTTTGTGCCCGCTCCCCAAAAGGGAACGACACGCTAAACGGGTCTGGCTCATCCAGCCAGGCAGCATTTCCCTCACCCAAGGGGAAATCCCTCTCTAAATCCCGATTTCAGCAGTGTGGTATTTCCTTAATGAAAGTTTTAAAAGGCCAGGACATCCTGGCACTTGGTTTTATGACGTTCGCTTTGTTCGTCGGCGCGGGCAATATCATTTTCCCACCTATCGTCGGTCTGCAATCCGGTCCGCATGTGTGGATGGCGGCGCTGGGCTTCCTGATCACCGCTGTGGGCCTGCCGGTCATCACGGTTGTCGCCCTGGCCAAGGTCGGCGGCGGCATGGATGCCCTGAGCAGCCCGATCGGCAAGGTTGCCGGTGGCCTGCTGGCGGCGGTGTGCTACCTCTCGGTAGGACCGCTGTTCGCCACCCCGCGTACCGCCACCGTCTCCTTCGAGGTCGGTGTTGCACCGCTGACCGGTGAAAGCCCGATGGCGTTGTTCCTCTACAGCCTGGTGTACTTCCTGGTGGTACTGGCAGTGTCGATGTATCCGGGCAAGCTGCTCGATACCGTCGGCCGCTTCCTCGCGCCACTGAAGATCATTGCCCTGGCTGCGCTGGGCATTGCCGCGTTCATGCTGCCCGCTGGTGGCATCGGTGAAGCGCAGCCGGCCTATGTTGCAGCACCGTTCTCCCAGGGTTTCATCAATGGTTACCTGACCATGGATACCCTTGGCGCACTGGTGTTCGGTATCGTCATCGTCAACGCCATTCGTTCGCGCGGCGTCGAGTCGCCACAGCTGATCACCCGTTACGCGATCATCGCCGGCCTGATCGCCGGTGTCGGCCTGGCCCTGGTGTACATCAGCCTGTTCCGCCTGGGTGCCGGCAGCCATGAAATTGCCGCCGGTGCCAGCAACGGCGCAGCGGTGTTGCATGCCTATGTCCAGCACACCTTCGGCTCGTTGGGCAGCGGCTTCCTCGCCGTGCTGATCGCCCTGGCCTGCCTGGTCACCGCAGTCGGCCTGACGTGCGCCTGCGCCGAGTACTTCAGCCAGGTACTGCCGCTGTCGTACCGTACCCTGGTGGTGATCCTTGCGGCGTTCTCGCTGCTGATCTCCAACCTGGGCCTGACCAAGCTGATCCTGTTCTCGATCCCGGTACTCACCGCCATCTACCCACCGTGCATCGTGGTCGTGGGCCTGAGCTTCTGCAAGGAGCTGTGGAACTCCCAGGTTCGCATCCTGGGGCCAGTGATGCTGGTGTCGCTGCTGTTCGGCATGGTCGATGCCATCAAGGGCACGGCGCTGGCCGGCAAGCTGCCAGAATTTTTGGCTCACCTGCCGCTGAGCGAGCAGGGCCTGGCCTGGCTGGTGCCTTCGGTGGTTACCCTGGGCCTTGCGGTACTGTGTGACCGCATGCTGGGCAAGCCACGCGAAGTGCTGGCCTGAGAATCGGCCAAGTGACGGGCACCGGCCACAAGCCAACAGGGTGAGCGTCACGGCAGATTCCGAGCCCCGCGTCCGAAAGGATGCGGGGCTTTTTCGTTTCTGTGGCCAGTACGTGTCTTTTTCTGCGGTAAAGCGTCGAAAGCTGGTCAATGGGTTTTATTGTGTTCGAAACTTCAATCAGGACCTTGCATGAGCTTCATTCAAAG
The DNA here is from genome assembly GCF_004214895.1 of Pseudomonas tructae. Lineage (NCBI taxonomy): Bacteria > Pseudomonadati > Pseudomonadota > Gammaproteobacteria > Pseudomonadales > Pseudomonadaceae > Pseudomonas > Pseudomonas tructae. The sequence goes on from NZ_CP035952.1 coordinate 2,174,085, forward strand.
CAATCTGATTCACCTGCTGGCCGCCTGCTGGTTTGCCGTCTGCTGGGGCGGGTACACCCGTTATGCGACCTGGAAGGGTCGCGATACCGCGTGCCTGGCCAGCGTGCTGCACCTTTACCGGGAAGACTGGATGCGCCGGATGCTGATGCGTGACAACCGTATCGCCGATGCCAGCGTGATCGGCAACCTGGAGCGCAATGCGTCGTTCTTTGCCTCCAGTACCTTGATTATCCTTGCCGGTATTCTCACCGTGCTCGGCGCTTCGGACCGTGCCGTGTCGTTGCTGGCGGACCTGCCGCTGGTGCAGCAGGCGTCCCAGGGCATGTCGGAAATCAAGTTGCTGTGCCTGGCGATGGTGTTCGTCTATGCCTTCTTTACCTTCAGCTGGTGCATGCGCCAATACAACTTTGCCGCCGTGCTGGTGGGCTCGGCGCCGATGATCGGTGAACGTCATGTCAGTGAACTTGAGCGCAAGGCTTTTGCCCTTAGAGCCGCCAAGGTTATTTCCCTGGCGGCCAACCAGTTCAACTTTGGCCTGCGTTCCTATTACTTTGGCATGGCCATGCTTTGCTGGTTTATCAGCCCCTGGTTGTTCATGTTGATGAGTACCGGGGTGGTGCTGGTACTGTACCGTCGTGAGTTTCATTCCGATGTTCTCGAGGTAATGGTCTATACCCCGACCGAAGCACCGGTCGTGGAGCCGGCTAAAGAGAACCTGGCCTGAGCCGGCACGACTGAATCGTTTAACTCAATTTCAACAGGCATAAAAAAACCCGACAGCGTCGGGTTTTTTTATTCCAGCAGGCGTGCTTACTTGGCAGGCTCAGCAGGAGTGACCGGGGCAGCAGGAGCAGCAGGAGCGGCTTCTTCAGCGGCTTTTTGTTGCGCTTCGGCCTGATCTTTGGCGGCTTCGGCGTTTTCTTTCGCTGCCTCGTTCACTTTATCCTGAGCCTCACCCATTTTCTCTTGGGCGTTCTCGGAATGTTGCTGAGCGTCTTGGGCTTTGTTCTCGCTGGCTTTATCGCAAGCGGCCAGACCCAGAGCAGCGGCGAGCATAACGGCAAAAGCAAAAGGTTTACGCATGGGGTGTTTCTCCTTGTGGAATAAGTTACTTGTTCCTTCGAGCTCAAGTAACCGGTAGAAGTTCCGCGCACCATACAGATATATAACAAATGGTTCTATATGGACATTTGTCGATCTGTGTGCATGTTCTCAATGGCCTGAGAGTTTTCAAGATGAACGACACTTCGTTACAGGCGATGGCCGAGCGCTTTCTTTCGGCATTGCGCCATTGCCAGGTCCTTCAGATGCGTGTGCATCACGCCGATGCCCAGGGCATGACCCTGGTGTTGCCCTACTCGGCAAAGATCGTCGGCAACCCGCAGACCGGTGCGGTTCATGGCGGGGCGTTGACCACGTTGATGGACACCACCTGCGGTATGGCCACCCTCTGCGCACTGCCTGAGTTCGAGGTTTGCCCGACCCTGGACCTGCGCATCGACTACATGCACCCGGCCGAGGCAGGCAAGGATATCTTTGGCCACGCCTACTGCTACCGTGTCTCGCGCGATGTGATTTTCACCCGCGGCATGGCCTATCAGGACGACCCCGAGCAGCCGATCGCCCAGGTGGTGGGCACCTTCATGCGCCTGGGCAAGGGCATCAAAGGCGGGCTCAATTTTGCCAACAAGCTCAAAGGGGGCGAACAATGATCGCGCCAGAAATCCATCGTCAGCTGCGTAAGGCTCACGCCGAGGGCAATTACCAGCCACTGCTGGAGCTGATTCCTTATGCCGGATTGATTGGTATCCAGTGCAGTCGCCAGGGCGACGACCTGCTGTTTTGCCTGCCGGCCACCCAGGACAACATCGGCAATCCGTTGTTGCCGGCGATCCACGGCGGGGTGATTGCAGGTTTCATGGAGCTGTCGGCGGCGTTGTACCTGCTGATTTTCAGTGAAAGCGCGGCGATCCCGAAAATCATCGACTTTTCCATCGACTACCTGCGCGCCGGCCACTATCGCGATACCTATGCCCAGTGCCAGTTGTGGCGCCAGGGGCGGCGGGTGACCAACGTGGCGATCACGGCCTGGCAGGGCAACCCGGATGTGCCGATTGCCACGGCGCGGGCGCATTTCAAGATCGAAGAAATGACTTCGCCCTTGAAATAGCCCCAGCCACCCCCATCTGTTGTGCATCCCGCCGTAAAAGCAGGCCACCGGCCTGCCTAACGACAACTGTCATCAGATCGGAGTGTTGAAGCATGAGTGTGGAGACTCAAAAAGAAACCCTGGGCTTCCAGACCGAGGTGAAGCAGCTGCTGCACCTCATGATCCATTCCTTGTACTCGAACAAGGAAATCTTCCTGCGCGAATTGATTTCCAACGCCTCCGACGCGGTCGATAAACTGCGCTTCGAGGCCCTGGCCAAGCCAGAGCTGCTCGAGGGTGGCGCCGAGCTGAAAATCCGCCTGAGCTTCGACAAGGACGCCAACACCGTCACCCTCGAAGACAACGGTATCGGCATGAGCCGCGACGAGGTGATTGCACACCTGGGCACCATCGCCAAGTCCGGCACCGCCGACTTCATGAAGAACCTCACCGGCGATCAGAAAAAAGACTCACACCTGATCGGTCAGTTCGGCGTGGGCTTCTACTCGGCCTTTATCGTCGCCGACAAGGTCGACGTGTTCAGCCGCCGCGCCGGCCAGCCAGCTGCCGAAGGCGTGCACTGGTCGTCCAAGGGCGAAGGTGACTTCGACGTCGCCACCATCGACAAGGCCGAGCGCGGTACCCGCATCGTCCTGCACCTGAAAAAGGCTGAGGAAGAGTTCGCCGACGGCTGGCGCCTGCGCAACATCGTCAAGAAATACTCCGATCACATCGCCTTGCCGATCGAGCTGCCAAAACAGGCCGAAGCTGCCGAAGGCGAAGAGAAGCCAGCCGAAGAATGGGAAACCGTCAACCGCGCCAGCGCCCTGTGGACCCGTCCGCGTACCGAGATCAAGGACGAGGAATACCAGGAGTTCTACAAGCACATCGGTCATGACTTCGAGAACCCGCTGGCCTGGAGCCACAACAAGGTCGAAGGCAAGCTGGAATACAACTCGCTGCTTTATGTGCCGGCCCGTGCCCCGTTCGACCTGTACCAGCGTGAAGCGCCGCGTGGCCTGAAGCTGTACGTGCAGCGCGTGTTCATCATGGATCAGGCCGAATCCTTCCTGCCGCTGTACCTGCGCTTCATCAAGGGTGTGGTCGATTCCAACGACCTGTCGCTGAACGTCTCGCGCGAAATCCTGCAGAAAGACCCGATCATCGACTCGATGAAGTCGGCCCTGACCAAGCGCGTGCTGGACATGCTCGAGAAGCTGGCCAAGAACGAGCCTGAGCAGTACAAGGGCTTCTGGAAGAACTTCGGCCAGGTGATGAAGGAAGGTCCGGCTGAGGACTTCGCCAACAAGGAAAAGATCGCCGGTCTGCTGCGTTTCGCCTCCACCCATGACGAAAGCGGTGAGCAGAGCGTTGCCCTGGCCGACTACCTGGCGCGCGCCAAGGAAGGTCAGGACAAGATCTACTTCCTCACCGGCGAATCTTATGCGCAGGTCAAGAACAGCCCGCACCTGGAAGTCTTCCGCAAGAAAGGCATCGAAGTACTGCTGCTCACCGACCGCATCGACGAGTGGCTGATGAGCTACCTGAGCGAGTTCGACGGCAAGAGTTTTGTCGACGTTGCCCGTGGTGACCTGGACCTGGGCAAGCTGGACTCCGACGAGGACAAGAAGGCCCAGGAAGAAGTCGCCAAGGACAAAGAAGGCCTGGTCGAGCGTCTCAAGGCCGCCTTGGGCGAAAGTGTCAGCGAAGTGCGGGTTTCCCACCGCCTGACCGACTCGCCGGCGATCCTGGCCATCGGTGAGCAGGACCTGGGCATGCAGATGCGCCAGATCCTCGAAGCCAGCGGGCAGAAGGTGCCGGACTCCAAGCCGATCTTCGAGTTCAACCCCGGCCATCCACTGATCGAGAAGCTGGACAACGAGCAGAGCGAAGACCGTTTCGCCGACTTCTCGCACATCCTCTTCGATCAGGCCGCGCTGGCCGCGGGCGATAGCCTCAAGGACCCGGCGGCGTACGTTCGTCGCCTGAACAAGCTACTGGTTGAGTTATCGGCTTAAGTAGTTGCAGGAAAGCCCGCCTCGGCGGGCTTTTTTCATGGTGCAAGGAGGAGTGCATGAGCAAGGTTACCGTCGAATCGCTGGTCTATCATGTTGCCGGCAAAGCCTATGAGAGTCGCTTGTTCTATACCCAGGGTGCCCGCGAGCAACCCGGGCTGCTGATGGCGCCGAACTGGATGGGGGTGGGCGAGGGCGCCGAACGCATCGCCCGCGACGTTGCCGCCCAGGGGTATGTGGTGTTGCTCGCCGATATCTATGGCCAGACCCTGCGTCCGTCGAACATGGATGAAGCTGGGGCGGCGATGACGCCGCTGAAGAATGACCGCGTTGAGCTGCGCAAACGCTTGAAAGCGGCCCTGGATCAACTGTTGGCGCAATCGAAGGCGGTGCTGGAGCCGGGCAAGCTGGCCACCTTCGGTTTTTGCTTTGGCGGTTGTTGCGCCTTGGAGCTGGGCCGTGAGGATGCCCGCTTGCAGGCTGCTGTGTCGTTCCACGGCACCCTGGATACACCGCTGCCGGCGAAAGAGGGCAAGGTCAAGGCTTCGATGCTGGTGCTGCATGGCGCAGCCGATCCGTTCGTACCCAAGGAGCAGCTGCCGGCCTTCGAGGCCGAGATGGATGCGGCCAAGGTCGATTGGCAACTGATCAGCTATGGCGGTGCGGTGCATTCGTTTACCGACACCGCGGCCAACATCCCCGGCAAGATGAAGTACGACGCGCGTACGTCCAAGCGCGCGTTCCGGGCGATGTTCAACTTGCTCGATGAAGTGTTCCAGCGCTGAGTCCATCGCGGGGCGATGCGGCGACCCGACTTGCCCCGCGATAAACCAATCAAGGTAACTCGATCCTTTCAATTTCCCCCGGCACCGTCGGCCAGTCCCCGGCCGCCCAGCGTGCCCGCGCCTGTTCGATCAGCGCTGGATCACTGGCAACGAAATTCCAGTTCATGCGCCGCGGCCCATCCAGTGGCGCACCGCCAAACAGCACCAGTTGGCTCTCGCTGTCGGCATACAGGCTCATCTCTTCGCCGGATGGCAAGATCACCAGGCTGCACGGCTCGATTGCCTCATCGTTCAGGCTGACTTCGCCGTCCAACACATACAATGCACGCTCGGCGTGTTCAGTGGGCACCGTCAGGGTCGTGGCGGCCTGCATCTGCACCAGCGCATACAGGGTTGGTGACAGCACCGGCACCGGTGATTGCAGGCAAAAACCGTTGCCGGCAATCATGCGAATGCTGACCCCGAGGTTGTCACTGACCGGCAAGCTCGCCGCCGGGTGATGGCTGTAGTGCCCCGGGCCTTGCTCCTGGGCTTTTGGAGAGGCCAGCCACACCTGCAAGCCATGCAGGCGCGAGCGCTCTGTCAGCAAGTCGGACGGGGTGCGCTCGACATGGGCAATGGCGCTGCCAGCGGTCATCCAGCTGACCTCGCCGGCTTTGACTCTCTGGTCTGAACCCAGGCTGTCCTTGTGCTGGATTTCGCCTTCGAACAGGTAGGTGAGGGTCGACAGGCCGATGTGCGGGTGCTGGCGGATGTTCATGCCGCGCCCGGTCGGGTAATCGGTTTCGAGCATGTGATCGAAGAACACAAAGGGCCCGACGCTGCGGCACTGGGCCGAAGGCAGGGGGCGCAGGATGGGTTGGCCTTCGACCGATTCGGCGCGAGGGCGGATGACCAAGGGACTGCTCACGGTGTGCTCCAGGCCTGGGGGAGGGTTCTTGTAGCATAACCTGCTGAACTGCCAGGTGTTGAGGTCGGTCTACCTTGTCTGAAGCGGCCAACAAGGAGCGCATGATGATTGTCAGGTATCTGGGCTGGGTGCTGGTGATGACGCTGTCGCTGCCGACGGCGCAGGCGCGCGAGTACCACTACAGTGACGCGCACCTGCATTACGTGGATTTCTTTCAGGAAACCGCCGGCATGGATGCCTTGCTCAAGGCCATGGACGCGGCGCGTATCGACCAGTCGATGATCTCCGGCATTCCCGTGGCCAAGAAGTGGCATGAGGACGAGCCCAAGCGCCCGCGCTACTACGCAGGCGACGATGCCGATGCCTACTGGTACAGCGCCACCGATATCTATGTCGCGGCGGCCCTGGAGAAGCTCGCCCCCGTGCAGCGCCAGCGCTTTCATCCGTTTCTCAGTGGCTTCAACCCGGTGGACAAGAATGCCGTCGCGCACATCGAGCGCATGCTCGAGCTGTATCCGGGCCTGTGGCAGGGCATCGGTGAAGTGTTTACCCGCCATGACGACCTGACCGCGCTGACCAGCGGCGACACGCCGCGGGCCAACAACGAGGCCATGACCCGTATCTATCACCTGGCCGCCGAACAGGACCTGCCGGTGCTGATTCACTCCAACATTACCTCAAAGCGCGAACGCAACCCGTTGTACCTGGCGGAGATCGAAGAACCCCTGCGTAATCACCCGCACACCCGCTTCATCTGGGCCCATGCCGGCACCAGCATGGAAATCCATCGCCACCAGACCCAGCTCGACTTTCTGCTGCCGACGCTGTCACGGCTGCTGGAAGACTACCCGAACCTGTACGTGGATCTATCCTGGAGCGTCCTGCAGCCTTATCTGCTGGACGATCAGGGAAAACCAAGGGCGCAGTGGCTGGAACTGGTGAAGCGCTTCCCTGAACGCTTCATGCTCGGCTCCGATGTGGTCGGGCGTTTCGCCAGCCTGGGTGAGCAGATGCAGGGTTTCGATGTATTTCTCGATGCCTTGCCGGCCGACATCGCGCAACAGGTCGCCCGCGACAACTTCCTGGCCGTACTGCCCAAGGCGCGCCCGTGACCGCTCTGTCATCAGCCTGTCATGCCGACGTCATAGCCTGCCGCCATCAACCTGATGGAGTGCACTATGTTTTCACATCGTTTCAGCGCCTTATGCGGGCTGTTGCTGGTCAGTGGCCTGGCCAGTGCCGAGGTTCGCGTAGCGGGCCCGGTGGAGTACGGGTTGTTCGAGACTCGCCACGAGAATTTCCAGCCCGGTGAGCGAGTGCTGACCCAGAGCAACCAGGCACTGCACCCCACCGAAGACATTCCGGCACGCCTGGGCAGCAAGTTCGGCCTGCGCTACCGCCTGGAAGGCAAGGTCGCCGAAGACACCCCGTTGACCCTGCTGTACTTCACTCCAGGGGTGATCACCCCCGATGGCAAGCGCCATGACAAGTTCGAAGTGGTGCAGAAACTGGTGCCCGGAGCGGTCCAGGACGTGATGGCCTACGAGTTCACCGAGCACCATGAAGTGGTGCCCGGGCAGTGGCATTTCATGGTCTTCCAGGGCGACCGCCTGCTTGCCGAGCAGCGCTTTACCGTGCGTTGAGCCCCTGCGTCACTGGCGTCGCGATCACAAGGCCTTTTGATATCACGTTTTCGTCTTACGCAAATTTTCGCCGGGCCGATACCGTCTAGAAGCAAGGACTGCTGCGCGCTGTTGCAGCGCTTTTGGAGGGAGCCAGGAAATGAGCTTGAGAAGCATGAATATCGCGCCCAGGGCTGGCCTGGGCTTTGGCCTGGTGGCGGCGCTGGTGTTTGCCTTGGGCGCCTTTGCCTTGATGCAGATGACCAGCATGCGCCAGCAGTCCGAGCAGGTCGACAGCAACTGGTTGCCCAGCGTCATATCGGTCGGCCAGATGACCCAGGACATGCTGCGCATTCGCGCCTTGACCTTGCGTTTGCTGGTCAATCGTGACGCCGCAGCGCTTGAGCAGAACAAGTCGCGCATCGAGCAGATCAAGGCCGGGCTGGGCAAGGCTCAGCAGAAGTACCAGGCCCTGATCGTGCTGCCTGAAGAGCAAACCCTGTTCGACCGCTACCTTGAGCTGGAGCAGCGCTACCTCAAGCTACAGGGCCAAGTGGTGGAATTGTCTTCTGCGCATCGGCTCGAAGAGGCCGTGGCCCTGGTCAATGGCGACATGAACCAGTTGGCAGACCAGATGACCGCCAGCCTTAACGAGCTGATTGCGCTCAACAATCAGCATGCCAACACGGCGACCGACCTTGCCGAAGCCGTCTACCAGCAGGCGCGGGTCTGGGTGATTGGCCTGCTGATCGCCGCCGTGGTGCTGACGGTGGTGCTGGCCTTGACCTTGACCCGCAGTATCGTCCGGCCGCTGACGCAATCGCTGCAAGTTGCCGAGGTGGTGGCCACTGGTGACCTGACCCCGCAGATCACGGTGCAGGGCAAGGACGAGCCGGCCCGCTTGCTTGCAGCGATGAAGCAAATGCAGCAGAGCCTGCGCGAGACCATCGGGCGCATCTCCGATTCGTCCAGCCAGTTGGCCTCGGCCTCCGAAGAGCTCAGCGCGGTGACTGAAGACGCTACCCGTGGGCTGATGCAGCAAAGCCAGGAAATCGAGCAGGCGGCGACCGCCGTCAACCAGATGACCGCGGCGGTGGAGGAGGTGGCGAGCAATGCCGTGGCCACTTCCGAGGCCTCCCAGGAATCGGACCGCATCGCCCGCCAGGGTCGTGAGCAAGTACGCCTCACCGTGACGTCGATCGAAGACCTGGCGGCGGGTGTTACCGCCAACGCTGAAGAAGTGGGGCAGCTGGCCCAGCAGGTCCATGGTATTACCAAGGTGCTGGATGTGATTGGCGCGATTGCCGAACAGACCAACCTGCTGGCCCTCAACGCCGCGATCGAGGCGGCCCGCGCCGGTGACGCCGGGCGCGGCTTTGCCGTGGTCGCGGACGAGGTGCGGGCCCTGGCCCACCGCACCCAGCAGTCGACCCGTGAAATCGAGCAGATGATCGACGGTATCCAGCAGGGCACCCATCGTGCGGTCGAGGGCATGCAGCATACCAATGAGCGGGCGCGCGGCACCTTGGAGGGAGCCCATGCTGCTGGCGCGGCGCTGGAGGAGATCGCTGCGGCGATCAGCCTGATCAATGAGCGCAACCTGGTGATTGCCAGCGCCTCGGAACAGCAGGCGCAGGTGGCGCGGGAGGTGGACCGCAACCTGACCAACATCCGCGACCTGGCCATGCAAACCTCGGCGGGAGCGAATCAGACCAACGCGGCGAGCCAGGCGCTGTCGCAGCTGGCGATTGAGCTCAATGGCCTGGTGGGGCGGTTTTCGGTGTAAGGCGTCGCGGGGCAAGCCCGCTCCCACAATAGATGTGAGAGCGGGCTTGCCCCGCGATGCTAAAACAAAAACGCCCCGACAAGTCGGGGCGTTTTCAGGAGAAGGGGCTAGCCCTTACTTGCCTGCCCAGCGCTTGAGCACCAGGGTGGCGTTGGTGCCGCCGAAACCGAAGCTGTTGCTCATCACGGTATCGATCTTGGCGTTTTCCTGGGTCTTGGTCAGCACCGGCAGGTCGGCCACTTCCGGGTCCAGTTCGTCGATGTTGGCGGAGCCGGCAATGAAGTTGCCTTCCATCATCAACATGCAGTAGATCGCCTCGTGAACGCCGGCGGCGCCCAGGGAGTGACCCGACAGGCTCTTGGTCGAGCTGATGGCCGGGGCTTTGCCGGCGAACACTTCACGCACACCTTTCATTTCCGCGACGTCGCCGACCGGGGTCGAGGTGCCGTGAGTGTTCAGGTAGTCGATCGGGGTGTCGACGGTGGACATGGCCATCTGCATGCAGCGGATGGCGCCTTCGCCGCTCGGTGCAACCATGTCGTAGCCATCGGACGTTGCACCGTAGCCAACGATTTCGGCATAGATCTTGGCGCCACGGGCCAGGGCGTGTTCCAGCTCTTCAACCACGACCATGCCGCCACCGCCGGCGATGACGAAACCGTCACGGTCCGCGTCGTAGGCACGGGAGGCCTTTTCCGGGGTGTCGTTGCGCTTGCTGGACAGGGCGCCCATGGCGTCGAACAGGAACGACTGGCTCCAGTGCTCTTCTTCACCGCCACCGGCGAAGACGATGTCCTGCTTGCCCATCTGGATCTGTTCCATCGCGGTACCGATGCAATGTGCACTGGTGGCGCAGGCCGAGGCGATGGAGTAGTTCAAGCCCTTGATCTTGAACGGGGTGGCCAGGCACGCCGAGACGGTGCTGCTCATGGTCCGGGTGACGCGGTACGGGCCAACGCGCTTGACGCCTTTTTCGCGCAGGATGTCCAGCGCTTCCATCTGGTTCAGGGTCGAGGCGCCGCCGCTGCCTGCGATCAGGCCGGTACGCGGGTTGGAGACTTGCTCTTCGGTCAGGCCCGAGTCCTTGATCGCGTCGGCCATCGCCAGGTAGGCGTAGGCAGCGGCGTGACCGACGAAACGGTAGATCTTGCGATCGATCAGTTCTTCAAGGTTGAGGTCAATGGAGCCGGAAACCTGGCTACGCAGACCCATTTCGGCATATTCCGGGTTGAATCGGATGCCAGGGCGGCTTGCACGCAGGTTGGCGGAGACGGTCTCTTTGTCATTGCCCAGGCACGAAACGATGCCCAGACCAGTGATAACGACGCGGCGCATGCGGATAACCCTTAGAAGTTGTCAGTGGAGGTGAATACGCCGACCCGGAGGCCTTCGGCGGTGTAGATTTCGCGACCGTCGACAGTGACCGAGCCATCGGCGATGGCCATGTTCAGCTTGCCCTTGAGGACGCGCTTGATATGAATGTTGTAGGTGACTTTCTTGGCGGTCGGCAAGACCTGGCCGAAGAATTTCACTTCACCCGAACCCAGGGCCCGGCCACGGCCTGGCAGGCCTTGCCAGCCCAGGAAGAAGCCGACCAGCTGCCACATGGCATCCAGGCCCAGGCAGCCCGGCATCACCGGATCGCCTTCGAAGTGGCAGGCGAAGAACCACAGGTCCGGGGTGATATCCAGCTCGGCGACCAATTCACCTTTGCCGTACTTGCCACCCTCTTCGCTGATATGGGTGATGCGATCAACCATCAGCATGTTCGGGGCGGGCAGTTGCGCGTTACCTGGGCCGAACAGCTCACCGCGACTGCAGCGCAGCAGGTCTTCCCGAGTAAAGGCGTTTTGTTTGGTCATGCGAGCTCCTCAATAGTCCCCGTGCGGCAGGGGGCAAATCTTCCCGGCCGTCTCAAAACCCTCAGGTTTGAGCCGGCAGCCTACACATAGACTATTGCGTTGTAGTGAAAGTCACAGCGCACGGGGCAAAGAAGTACACTTGTGCACTGAAATTTTATTTTCAAGCCCTTCGCGGCGCTTGTCCAGTCTCTTAGACTGCCGCAATTTAGCATTTATCGCCAGTCGCAGCTGACTGACCGGGCAGCCAGCGTTGCAGAATTTGCTGCAGATCAGTGCGTTTGAACGGCTTGGCCAGGTAGTCGTTCATGCCAGCGTTCAGGCAGCGTTCGCGATCACCCTGCAAGGCATTGGCGGTCAAGGCGATGATCGGCATCGTCGCCGCTTGCGGCAGCTGGCGGATGCGCCGGGTGGCTTCGTAGCCGTCGATGATCGGCAGGCGGCAGTCCATCAAGGCGGCGGCAAAACGCTGGCGCCCGGCCTGCGCCACGGCCTGGGCGCCATCGACCGCCACGCAGACTTCAAAGCCCAGGCTGCGCAGCATGGCTTCGATCACGGTCTGGTTCACCGGGTTGTCCTCGACCAGCAGGATGCGCCGGCCCTGGCCGTCATCCTCGACCCGGGTCAGGCCGCCGGGCAGGCGTGGGGTCTGCAGGGTCGACAGGGCCAGGGGCATCTCCAGGGTAAAGGTCGAGCCCTGGCCTTCACGGCTTTCCCCGCGCAGGGTACCGCCCATCCGTTCGGTCAGGGTGCGGGCAATCGACAGGCCCAGGCCGGTGCCGCCATAGCGACGGGAAATCGAGCTGTCGGCCTGCTGGAAGGCGACGAACATCATCTCCAGGCGCGTGTTGTCGATGCCGATGCCGGTATCGCGCACCGCGCAGGTGAACCAGATCAGCTGGCGGTCGAGCACTTGCCAGCGCGGTTCGACCTGCACACTGCCACGTTCGGTGAACTTCAGGGCGTTGCCGATCAGGTTGAGCAGCACCTGGCGGATCCGCGTCGGATCGCCGACCACCTGCAGGTGCTCGATGCCCGGCGGCAGGCGCAGTTGCAGGTCCAGCTCGCGCTGTTGGGCCAGGTGCAGGAACGACTGTACGCAACTGCCGATCAGGTCGCCGAGGTTGAAGTCGATGTGCTCGAGCTCCACCGTGGTGCGCTCGATGCGCGAGAAATCGAGAATGTCGTTGATCACCTTGAGCAGGTGCCCGGTGGATTCACTGGCAACAGCAGTGTATTCGGCCTGCTCTTCGCTCAGCGAGGTAGTTTCCAGCAGTTGCAGCATTCCCAGCACGCCGTTCATCGGCGTGCGCAGTTCATGGCTCATCATCGCCAGGAAGTCGGATTTGGCCTTGTTCGCCTGTTCCGCCTCTTCGCGGGTCTGGATCAACTGCGACATGGCCTGCTGTTGCTCGTGACTGGCTTTGCCCAGGGCACTGGCCAGGTTGTTGATGTGCCGCGCCAGGTGACCCAGTTCGCTGTCGTCCACCACCGGCAGCGGCGCGTTGAAATCGCCCTGCTGGATGGCCTTGACCGCGTGGCCCATGTCGCTGATCGGCTTGGCCAGGCTCAACGCCAGCCGTCGGGCGAGGATGAAGGTGAACAACAGGGCGAACAATGCAAGGATCCCCGCCTTGACCACGATCTCCTGTTGCCGCTCGCTGAAGGCGTCATCCGACATGCCGACGATCACCCGGCCCAAATAGTCGTCGCCGATGTTGCGGGTGGGAGCGTTGCTGTGCAGGAAGTCGTTGTCCAGGCGAATCTGCTGCAGGCGGATAGGGGCCTGGAACACTTCCACCTGCTGTGCGCGGTTGTGGCTTTCGTCCGGTTGCTCGACGTAGACCAGGATGTGGTTGCTGCTGTCCTGAACCTCTAGAAAGCGCACATGGGGGATGCTCAGGGTGGCGCGCATCAGGCTTTCGAGCACTTCGTTGTTGCCGGCGATCACCCCGTATTCGGACGCCGGAGCCAGTTGGTTGGCGATCAGCTGGCCGGTGTGGTTGAGCTCCTGGCGCAGGTCCTGGATGCGCACGAAGGTAAAAAAGCTGATCAGCAACAGGGTCAGCAATAGCGCCGGGCCAAGGCTGATGATTTGCGTACGGGTGTGGATGTCCCAGCTCAGGCGCCGTCTCATGGTGTGCTTTCTCCTTCGGCCAGGGCGATGGCTGCGGCGGACGGGTCAATCGCCTCGATGCCCAGGGCGCGGGCCACCTGTTGGTTGCCGAGTACGCTGAAGTGTGCAGGGTAGAGCGTACGCGGCCAACGGCTGGGCTGTTGGTCGAGCAACTGCCCGAGTACCGCCAGCCAGTCGTCCTGGTCGCTCAGGGTGCTGGCCAGAGCGCCGGCCTTGACGAACGCCGCATTCGGGCCGATCAGTGCCATCTGCCGGCCATAACTGCTGAGTAACACGTTCTTCGCCGTTTTCGAGTTGTACAGCTGTGGGTCGTCGATGCCTAGCAGCACATCGCTGTTTTGCAGCAGGGTTTGCAACGGGCGGCTGTCGCGCAGGTCGGGCCAGGCTTGGGCGACGATCTCCAGGCCCAGCGGGCGCGCCGCCGTGCGCAGTTCATCGATGAGGAACTGGCTGTGCTCGGCGTACAGCACGCCGACCCGGCGAGCCTGGGGCAGCAGGTAGTGGGTCAGGCGCAACTGGCGCGCCAGCGGTGGGTCGCTCCAGAGCAGGCTCAGGTAGGCCGGGCGCAGGTTGCCCAGGCGTTGCTGGACCTGGACCCGACTGACGCGCAGGGCCAGTGCCGCTGGCCCGGCCGTTTCGCTCAGGCGCCACTCAAGGCTTGCACTGTCGAGCAGGATCAGGCGAGTGGCGGCTTTTATCTGGCCTGGGCGCGGCAGTTCGGCCACCGGCACGAAGCGCACCTGGTCGGCCGGGCGCTGTTTGCGCAGGGCCTCGACGAAGTTGCGCACGCCGGGGTTGTCCTGACTGCCGGTAAGCAGGATCTCACTGGCCGACAGGGCCCCCAGGGGCCACAGGCAGACCAGCAGCAGCCAGTGCCGCAGGCGACGCATCAGAACGCCAGCTCCGCGCTGAAGGACAGTACATGGCGGCTGTCATAACGGTTGTCGTAGATGGTCGTCGGTTCATCATCCAGGCGTTGCTGGAACATGCCGGCCAGCTCCAGGCTGGTGCGGTTCCAGCGCAGGCGTTTGGCCACGCGCAGGTCGAGGCGTTCGAAACGGTACTGGTTGAGCGCGTCGTCGCCATAGTAGAAGAGCGCACTGGACCAGCCGTCGCCCCACTCGCGCAGCCAGCCGGCCGAGCCACTGTTGGTCGCGCTCAGGCGGCGGTCGGCGGGGTTGCTGGCCCAGGCGTCGACGTAGGCGTAGGTCAGGCGCAGGCGATCGGCCGGGCTCAGGCGCCAGTCCAGTTGCGCTTCGCTGCCACTGAAGCGGGCGTTGTTGCTGTTGCTGGCGATGTACTGGTTGTTGCGCAGTGGCTCGCTGATCATGCCGGTGATTTCGTCGTAGAACAGCTTGAGGTCGACGCTCAGCTCGGCATCGGCGAAATAACCGTTATAGCCCAGTTCCCGCGAGCGCATACGCTCCTGTTCCAGATCGCCCGGGCCGCGGGTCTTGACGAAGTACTCGGCATTACGCTGGCCAAAGGCACCGGGCTCCAGGTTGTTGACCCGGTAACTCCAGTTGACGTTGTTCTCGAACATGTCCGGCGAGCGCACCGCTTCGGAGTACACCGCGCGCAAACCGTGGCGCGGGGTGATCAGGTAGTTGACCGCAACCCGCGGGGTCAGCGAGCTGCCTGACAGGCGGGCATCTTCATACATGGCCCCGCCCTGCAGGATCCAGTGCTCGCTGGCGCGCCATTCCAGGTGGCCGAACAGGCGCCAGGTGCTGTCGTCCAGGCTGCCATTGAAGTAGGTCTGGGAGTCGGCACGGTCGTAGCGCAAGTTGGCGCCGCTGACCAGGCGCAGGTTGTCGGCCAGGCTCAGGGTGTCCTGTACTTCAATGTCGTAGCGGGTTTCCCGGGTGCTTTGGTCGATATCGCCGCAGACCTGTTGCGAGCCGCCATTGCGCCATTGCTGCTGGACCTGCTCGGCCAGGGCGCGCTCCTCACTGTTGCCGGCGGGCAAGGGCGAGGTGATGTTGCGCGCCACTTGCTCGGCGTAGTTCGGGTTCAGGCGCCACAGTTGGGTCAGTTGCGGGCTGAATGACAGCGCCGCATCACAGGCACGCCATACCTGCTCGCGTTCCCAATGCTGGGCCGAGCCTTGCACATAAAGGCTGTGATCGGGGTTGAAATCGATGTTCCAGCGCAGCGAACCGGCGTAGTCCTTGGCATTGACATCGGCGTTGTTGCCAGCCGCCGTGACGTAGGGGAACACCGGCTTATAGGTGTAAGGCCGCTGATCGCTGCCTTCCTTGGCCGAAAACTGCCATTCCAGGCTCTGATTATTGGTCAGGGTGTGGCTGGCGCTCAAACCCAGGCGGTTGAGACGGCGGCTGTCACGGTAGTCCTGGCCACGATGGTTCTCGTCGAAGCCGTCATCCTGCATGCCCGACAGCGACAGGCGCAGGTCGCCGCCATCCCATCCCAGCCCCTGGCTTGCGTACCAGTCATTGATGCCACGCTGGCCACGGGTGACCTTGAGGCGCGTGCCATGGCTGTCAGCCGGGCTGCGGGTGAGGATGTTGACTACCGCCATCAGGGCGTTGGCACCATAGCTGACGGTATTGGGGCCGCGGAACACCTCGATGCGCTCGATGTCTTCCATGGCCAGCGGGATATCGCTCCAGTCCACGGTGGCCAGGCCCGCACGGTACACCGAGCGGCCGTCGATCAGCACCTGCATGCGCCGCGCATCGTTGACATTGCTGCCATGGTAATTGACCGTTGGCTGGTTGCCGGCGCCATAGCCGATCATCATTCCCGGCACCAGGCGTAGCAGTTCGGGAATGTCGCGGGCGCCGCTGGCGCGAATCAGCTCGTTGTCGAGCACGGTCATACTGCCCGGTACGGCAGCGGGTGATTGCTTGAGCCGGGTGGCCGTGAGTATTTGCGGCAGGGCCTGGCTGTCGACAAACAGGTCGTCCGCCAGACCGGGGCCGCTGAGCAGGGCCGTCAGCAGTAATAAAGGGCGTTTGGGGCGCGGGCCAAAAGACACAGTGCGGCCTTGGTAACAGGTTGAAGTCGGGCATGTTAACCGAGTGGTGAGCATTTTCCAGTCACGCCGCGACAGTTCCCAAGGCTGATTCGGTCATCTGCCACTGGCTCTGGCACTGACGCTCCGTATAATGCGCAGGTCGCCACTTAAATGGGTTTTAACGGATTGGATATGACTGAACAGCAGCCTGTTGCAGTTCTGGGAGGCGGGAGTTTCGGCACCGCCGTGGCGAATCTGCTGGCGGAAAACGGTGTTCGGGTGCGGCAATGGATGCGCGACCCCGAGCAGGCCGACGCCATGCGCACCAACCGCGAAAACCCGCGCTACCTCAAGGGTATCAAACTGCATGCCGGGGTCGAGCCGGTCAACGACCTGCTGGCGACCCTGCAGGCCTGCGAGCTGATCTTCGTTGCGCTCCCCTCCAGCGCCCTGCGCAGTGTGCTGGCCGAACATGCGCAACGGCTCGGCGGCAAGATGCTGGTCAGCCTGACCAAGGGCATCGAGGCACAAAGCTTCAAGCTGATGAGCCAGATCCTCGAAGAAATCGCCCCTCAGGCGCGCATCGGTGTGTTGTCGGGGCCCAACCTTGCCCGCGAGGTGGCCGAGCACGCGCTGACAGCCACGGTGGTCGCAAGTGAAGACGAAGCATTGTGCCAGCGCGTCCAGGCGGTACTGCACGGGCGCACCTTTCGCGTGTACGCCAGTAGCGATCGCTTTGGCGTTGAGCTGGGCGGAGCACTGAAGAACGTCTACGCCATCATCGCCGGCATGGCAGTGGCCCTGGGCATGGGCGAGAACACCAAGAGCATGCTGATCACCCGCGCCCTGGCCGAGATGACCCGCTTTGCCGTAAGCCAGGGTGCCAACCCGATGACCTTCCTGGGCCTGGCCGGGGTCGGCGACCTGATCGTCACCTGCTCCTCGCCCAAGAGCCGCAACTACCAGGTCGGCCATGCCCTGGGCCAGGGCCTGAGCCTGGAGGAGGCGGTCAGCCGCCTGGGCGAAGTGGCTGAAGGGGTGAACACCCTCAAGGTACTCAAGGTCAAAGCCCAGGAGGTGCAGGTGTACATGCCTCTGGTGGCCGGGTTGCACGCGATTCTGTTCGAAGGCCGGACCCTGACCCAGGTGATCGAGCTGCTGATGCGCGGCGAGCCGAAAACCGACGTCGACTTTATCTCTACCAGCGGTTTCAACTAAGCAGGAGCAGGATATGAACGAATCCCCGAACCAGACCCAGCGCGAGTCGATTATCTTGCGCGTGCTGTGGATGCTGGTGTTCCTGGTGGTCTGGCAACTGGCCGAACTGCTGCTGGGCGGCCTGGTGCTGGTACAGCTTGTGTACCGATTGATCTATGGTGCACCGAGCGCCAGCCTGATGAATTTCGGCGACAGCCTGAGCCAGTTTCTGGCGCAGATCGGCCGATTTGGCAGTTTTCACAGCGACCAGAAGCCCTGGCCGTTCGCTGATTGGCCAACCCCGCGTGCGCCGGAAGGTGAAGCCGCGCACAGCGTGCCGCCTGCGCCGCACCCGGTGCGCGACGAAGAGCCGAAGCTGTGAAGCTCTGGGTTCTGCGCCACGGCGAGGCCGAGCAGCGGGCCAACACCGACGCCGAGCGCCGGCTCACCGCCCATGGGCGCGAGCAGGTGCTGCGCAGTGCGGCGGTGCTGCTTGGCCAGCCGCTGCAGGTGATTCTTGCCAGCCCGTATGTACGGGCCCAGCAGACGGCTGCACTGGTCCACGAGGCCCTCGGCTTCATCCAACCGGTGCAGACCGTGCCTTGGCTGACGCCTGACAGTGACCCGCAAGCGGTCATCACCGAGCTGGAAAAACTGGGTGTGAAGCAGGTGTTGCTGGTCAGTCACCAGCCGTTGGTGGGTAACCTGGTCAGCCTGCTTGCGCATGGCAACCATCAGTATCCGGCGCCCATGAGCACCGCCAGCCTGGCGCAGCTCGAAGGCGATTGGCCGTTGGCCGGCCTGATGACCCTGCGCAACCTGCATCACCCATGAGTCACCCTGAACAACAATGACAACAAGGATCGAGTCAATGAGTCTGTGGCATACCCAACCGGATATCGAGCACCTCAACGCCCTGCAGAAGAACACCATCGGCGAGGTGCTGGATATCCGCTTTGAATCCTTCACCCAGGATTCACTCAGCGCCAGCATGGTGGTTGATCACCGCACCCATCAGCCTTACGGCCTGCTGCATGGCGGTGCCTCGGTGGTGCTGGCCGAAACTGTCGGCTCCATGGCCAGTTGCCTGTGCATCGACCTGCAGAAATTCTACTGCGTAGGCCTGGAAATCAACGCCAACCACTTGCGTGGTATCCGCAGCGGGCGGGTGACGGCGACGGCCAAAGCCGTGCACATCGGCCGCAGTACCCACGTCTGGGATATTCGCCTGAGCAGCGACGAGGGCAAGGCCAGTTGCATTTCGCGTCTGACCATCGCCGTGATTCCCCTCGGCCAGGATGCACCGAGCCGTTGATCGACCTGATATTTTTACCAGTTGTCGGGCAGTGCCTGCCTTGCTAGCGTGCGATCAGGTGGCGGGGCAGGGTGTCCCAGGGAATTTGACAATGAGTGGTAGACATCTGGATCTGGTGTACTCGGCCGACGTGCGGCCGGCGCTGAACAAGGTACAACGGCACCAGGCGCTGGATTTTGCCGAGTACCGCCTGTTGCAGGACAGCGCCGACGCCAAGCTTGATTACCTGTTGCGCAAGTTCGAGGGGCAGTACGAGCTGGAGCAACTGCGCCAGGCCTGCATTCGCACATCCCACCTGCTGCAGACCAGTTGCCTGGCCCTGCGTCGGCTGGATCTCGATGCCGAAGACAAACGCCGCGCCCGCGAGGCCCTGGAGCAACAGCTGGCCTATATGCAGGCCTGTCTGCGGCGCTCGATGGCCAGTTTTGGCGAGTATTGACCTGATTGCCGTCGTCGATGGCTTTTCCGGACATTGCCGCAGTGGCTAGGGTTGCCGACAATGAGCCATCACTTGCCTTCGGATTGGCGGCCATGTCGCAGCAGATCTTTTTCGCCCATGCCAATGGTTTTCCTTCGGCCACTTACGGCAAGCTCTTCGCCGCGCTGGCGCCAGACTACCAGGTGACTCACCTGCCTCAGCATGCCCACGATCCGCGCTTTCCGGTCAATGACAACTGGCAGAGCCTGGTTGATGAGCTGATTCATCACCTGCAGCAGCAGCCGGGCCCGGTTTGGGGTGTCGGTCATTCTTTGGGCGGGGTGTTGCATCTGCATGCGGCGTTGCGCTGCCCGCAGTATTACCGTGGCGTGGTGATGCTCGATTCACCGGTGCTGACCCGGGTCGACCAGTGGCTGATCCAGGCGGCCAAGCGCATGGGCTTCATCGATCGCATCACCCCGGCCGGGCGTACCCTGGGGCGGCGCGAAGCCTTTGCCGACCGCGACAGCGCGCGGGCCTACTTTGCCGGCAAAAGCCTGTTCCGGCACTTTGACCCTGAGTGCCTGGATGCCTACCTTGAACATGGCCTGCAAGCGGATGACGGCGGTTTGCGCCTGCGCTTTGACCCGGCCACCGAAATCAGCATCTACCGCAGCCTGCCGCATACCAGCCCAAGCCCTGCCAGGCAATTGAAACTGCCCCTGGCCATGGTCCGGGGCAGCCACAGCCGGGTGGTCAAGCGCCATCACGCCCTGGCCGTGCGTGGCATGCCCCGGGGCGAGTACCACAGTTTGCCGGGCGGGCACATGTTCCCACTGGAGCACCCGACCGATACCGCAAGCCTGATCAAGGGCCTGTTCGATCGCTGGCAGGACACACCGGCATGAGTCGCGAAATAGAGGAAATCCGCCTGAACCTTGGCCATATCGAACTGGCCGCGCACCTGTTCGGCCCCGCCGATGGCCTGCCGGTCATCGCCTTGCACGGCTGGCTCGACAACGCCAACAGTTTTGCCCGCCTGGCGCCGCAACTAAAGGGCTTGCGCATTCTGGCCCTGGACTTGGCCGGCCATGGTCACTCCGAGCATCGTCCGGCCGGCGCCAGCTATGCCCTGGCCGATTACGTCCACGATGTATTGCGGGTCGCCGAGCAGATGGGCTGGGCGCGTTTTGCCCTGCTCGGGCACTCGCTGGGGGCGATCATCTCGGTGCTGCTGGCCGGCGCGATGCCCGAGCGGGTCAGCCACCTGGCCTTGATCGACGGGGTGATCCCGCCCACCAGCGGCCCGCAGGATGCCGCCGAACGCATGGGCATGGCCCTGCAGGCGCAGTTACGCCTGGACAGTAAACGCAAGGCGGTACACCCGACCTTCGAGCAGGCCATCGAAGCACGTATCAAGGGTATGGTTGCGGTCAGCCGTGAAGCTGCCGAGCTGCTGGCCCAGCGCGGGCTGATGCCCGTGCCTGGAGGCTTCACCTGGCGCAGTGACAGCCGCCTGACCTTGCCGTCGCCCACCCGTCTCAATCAAGACCAGGCCATGAGCTTCGTGCAGCGCATCGCCTGCCCGGCGAAGCTGGTGGTGGCCGCGGACGGCATGCTGGCGCGCCATGGCGAGCTGCTCGAGCAGCTACCCTTTGCCCGTGAGCAATTGCCGGGCGGGCATCACCTGCATCTGAATGACGATGCGGGTGCAACCCTTGTTGCAGACTGTTTCAATCGCTTCTTTGGCATTTCTTGACTTGTGGCGGGCAACTGTCGAGGCTTGGCGGGTTGAACAGGGAGACAACCATGAACCAGCAAGACACTGCCACATCCGTTGACCACCTTGAAGCCCCGTGCTCGGTGGCGTGCCTATGAGGCTCAAACCTTTTATCCAGGCCGCGCTGGTCGGGCTCGGCGTCCTCGCCAGTGCACCGTTGCTGGCCGAGGGGCTGCCGGTTCCGCTTGACGCCAAAGTGGTCGATCAGCGTGCTGCCGCGCTGCAGGAACGCATCTACCCACTGGGTAGCCTACGCAAGATCAGTAACCAGTTGCGCGTCGAAGGCAAGATAGAGAGCCGTGGTGAGGTCAGTTCAGTCACCTATGAGCTGCCGCGTGAGCGCAGTGCCAACGAAGCCTTCGCCGCCGCCCGGGAAACCCTGCAGAAGGACGGTGGCTATCCGCTGTTCTGGTGCCAGGCCCGCGACTGTGGGGAGAACAGCCTGTGGGCCAACGAGGTGTTCAAGAATTCCCGCCTCGGTGGCGCGGACGACCAACAAGCCTTCATCCTGCTGCGTCGCTCCGCCGAGCAGAGCAACACGCTGGTGGCCCTCTACAGCATCACCCGCGGCAACAAGCGCGCCTACCTTCACGTCGAGGAATTCGTTGCCGACGCCCCCCTGGGTGAAGTGCTGCCAACCCCGGCCACGGTGCTGCGCGAACTGCGCGACACCGGCAAGCTCGACTACCCTGATCTGGATGAGCCACAGGCGGCCTGGGTCACGCTGCTGGGCCGCAGCCTGAACTTGGACAGCACCTTGCGCGTGACCCTGAGCGGTGACCAGGCCGAGGTCTGGCGCGAGCAACTGGTCACGGCTGGGGTGCGCTCGTCGCGGCTGGACGTGGGCCAGGCCAAGACTGACGGTTTTCACGTCGAACTGATTCGTTGATCGAGAAACATGATGGCCAATAACGACCGCCTGTTGGTGCAGATCATCTTGCTGGCGCTATTGGGCGCCGGCCTGTGGGTGATGGCGCCGTTCATTTCGGCGCTGTTGTGGGGCGCCATCCTGGCCTATGCCAGCTGGCCACTGATGCGCTTGTTGACCCGCTTGCTCGGCGGTCGCGAAACCCTGGCCGCAGGCTTGCTGACCAGCTTGTGGATCCTGCTGGTGGCGTTGCCGCTGGTGTGGCTGGGCTTCAACCTGGCGGATCACATCCGCGACGCCACGGCGTTCGTGCGTGACGTGCAGGTCGATGGCCTGCCCGATGCACCGGGCTGGCTGGGCGGCGTCCCATTCGTGGGCGAACGCCTGGTGGGTATGTGGGACACCATCGATCAGCAAGGTGCGGCCTTGCTGATGACGATCAAGCCTTACCTGGGCCAGGTCGGCAACTGGCTGCTGGCGCGCAGCGCGCAGATCGGCAGCGGCATCCTCGAGCTGACCCTGAGCCTGGTCTTCGTGTTCTTTTTCTACCGCGACGGGCCGAGGCTTGCGGCGTTTGTCCTGCGTTTGCTGGACCGGCTGGTGGGCGAGCGTGGCGAGTATTACCTGGAACTGGTGGCCGGTACCGTGCAACGGGTGGTCAACGGCGTGATCGGCACGGCGGCGGCGCAAGCCGTGCTGGCGCTGATCGGCTTCCTGATTGCCGGTGTACCGGGGGCACTGGTGCTGGGGATCGTCACCTTCATGCTCAGCCTGATCCCCATGGGCCCGCCACTGGCCTGGATACCGGCCACCGCCTGGCTGGCCTGGCAGGGCGAGTACGGCATGGCGGTGTTCCTCGGCCTCTGGGGGACTTTCATCATCAGTGGCGTCGACAACGTGCTCAAACCCTACCTGATCAGCCGTGGCGGCAACCTGCCGCTGGTAATCGTCCTGCTCGGGGTGTTTGGCGGCCTGCTGGCCTTCGGTTTTATCGGCCTGTTCATTGGCCCGACCTTGCTGGCGGTGGCCTACAGCCTGCTACTGGATTGGTCGCGCAGCGGGCCGGTGGCGCCGCCGCGTACCTGAGGTGATGGTCTATGTGGTGTTTCTCGAATAAAACTCATAATTTTCGGCCCAGCGCCTCTGCTGCACGGCTGACGTTCACCAAGATATCCTCGGCTTTTCGATACCAGCGAAAGGGTCGAGGGTTGGCGTTGTGAGTTGACAGGTAGTACTCAATGGATTCTTTCAGATCCTTCACGCTGGTATGTGCCTGGCGCTTGATCCACTTCTCGCTTAACGTCGAGAAAAAGCGCTCCACCAGGCTCAACCAAGATGCCGAGGTCTGCGTGAAATGCACGTGGTAGCGCGGGTGCACTGCCAACCACGCGTTCACTTCTTTGAGGAAGGCAAGAAACTCAGTACTTCTATGGCGACGTTTCAGTCGTCCGATTACTTCGCTCGTGGCGATATCCAGCGCTGCGAACAATGATGTGGTTCCGTGGCGCTTGTACTTGTGGGTGCGAGTGACGGGTTTACCCGGTGCAACGGGCAATTCTGGTTGGGTGCGGTTCAGGGTCTGAATCTGGCTTTTCTCGTCGATACAGAGCACCAGGGCCTTGTCGGGCGGGCTGAGGTAGAACCCAACAATGTCGTGAACCTTGTCCACAAACAGCGGATCAGTCGAAAGTTTGAAGGTCTTCTCCAAGGGCGGTTTCAGGCCGAAGGCGTGCCATATCCGCATTACGCGGGCATGAGAAATCCCGGTTGCCTGACTCATTGAGCGAGAGCTCCAATGACTGGCGTCCTCAGGCTTGGATTGCAGTACCTGATTAACCACGGTCTGTACTTGTTAATCGGTAATACTGCGAGGCCGACTTGAGCGATGCTGGTCATTTAAACCATCAAGCCGCAGCCGACTGAATCGCACTCGCCAACGCGAAACCGTGTGTACGCCAATACAGAGTCTGTGGGCGATCAACGCGCCTGACTCCCCACCTGCGCACGCCAAGATGATTTCGGCCCGAATGCGAGATTCGGCGGGACCATTGCGCTGCCAGGAACGGCGAAGCAATTCGGTTTACTCTTCGTCGCTCAACTCAATCCGAGTAGCAGGTTGGCCAGTTCTCAAATCGTTGCTCCAGCGCTTTTCTGATGCTGAAAAGCCTAGATCAAAATATGAATGTTGTTTGAGAAACACCGCGCTAGGAAAAATCGCGGCAGTTCAATCGCTTAGCGAATACTGAAAAATCACCGATCAAGGTCTCACCCAGCAAACGTTCAGTCGTCGACACACGCTCCAGCGCAATAGAGTAATTAGGTTTGATATCATATCTTTCTACACAATCAAACGTCCGAATCAAACCGGAAAATAACCAATTTACTGGAATGCCGCTCTGAAGAATCGATACAGCGAATGGCAGTTTTAAATTGTGATTGTGTTACAGATTCTGCCAGTGATCTAGGCCGCCTCGAATGAACATATCAAGCGGATGCTCCTCGCCATTGTGCCTGACTAAGTGGGCTTAGGGCATCCGTTCCCAATCTCTCAACAGGTCGAACTGGTTCAACGCTGCGCCCACAAAAGTCTATTCCTTGTGAATGGGGGCACATCGCCGATGGATATCGGATGTCCAGAAATTAGGGGGCTCTAGGGGGCGTTCAAAGTTCAAGCGGTACACGTGATTGAGGTCCTACGAGCGAAGTAGAGATAATGATTCTTGATCGTGACTAGATCTGGGTACGATTGCAGAAATAAACCTCAATCTGCATGACAAAAACCTGAGACCCCGCTATACAATGCAATCACTTTGCCATACTCTCGTCCCTGAGGTGCGCGTCAGGGTTGGTCAGGTCTAATCGAACATTGTGAGTAAATATTTCTAAGTAGAATGGAACTAGAAAACTGTCGATTTATTAGATCACAGTATGCAGGGAGAGCTAAAATGCGAGAAACATCAACAGCTATTAATAGCGTATATGAGGACGCGAAAGATTTTCTGATCATTGGACTTACTGGTCGCACAGGTTCAGGATGTACTACAGCTGCTCAAAAATTATGCGGTATTGAGTTTGATGTTCCAGTCGATGCTTATGAGGGACTCAGTCGAAACGAATTAAAAAAACATCAGATAATAAAAAAATACATTGATGGAGCAGGCTGGCTACCTTTTTACAAAATCGAAGCCAGTAGCTTGATTACCTACCAGTTGTTACAGCTTTCAAGATCTGATTTTTTAGCGTATTTTTCCAGTGCGACATTTAATAATCCACTCAGCAAGAAAGAGGCGTCAGATCTTTTTTTGCTATTCGAGGTGGCGCGCAAAAAAAAATCCATCACAGGGAATAAACAAAGCATTCAAGAGTTTGAGGTTGAAGGTTTTTTTGAGTTTTACTACATTGATCTCCCCGAGCTAACAAAGCGAATACAAACGCAATTAGGTAGGGCGAAGTTCACTCAGTTTTATCAGCGAGCCGGCGATAATGTAAGGGCCTCGGGCAGGGCCAATGATCCAACCTTTGATCCTAAAGAGCTTTTCAATTTCCCAAAGCATCTGAATTTCTTAATAAAATTAGCACATAAAAAGGCTCGACTTGACAATAAGCCTTGTAGGATTGTGGTCGATGCAATAAGGAATCCTTACGAGGCGTTCTATTTAAAAAGACGCTATGCTAATTTTTACCTCGTCTCAATAAATACATCTAATGCCGAACGCTTGCGCAGTCTCAGAGAATACAGGAAGCTAACGGATAGTGAGATTAAAGCTCTGGACGATAAAGAATATCCAGAGAAAATTTCTGGTGCCAACAAATTTGTAGCCCAGAATATTCAAGCGTGTATTGAAATTTCCGACATACATATCCACAATTCAAAAAATAGCGAATATACTCACAGTGACTTAGTGAGCCAATTGGCTTGGTATGTCACGCTCATGATGCACCCTGGCCTTGTAATGCCCACATCCATTGAAAACTGTATGCAGATTGCGTACACCGCCAAGCAGAGCTCTGGTTGTATTTCAAGGCAAGTAGGTGCCGTTGTTACAGATGAATCATATAGTGTAAAGGCAATAGGTTGGAACAGTACGCCTCAAGGCCAGCTACCTTGTTTGTTACGAAGTTCAGAAGACCTTATTCAAGGTCGAAATAAATCAGATTTTAGTGAGTACGAGCTGACGGATCCAGTTTTTAGAAAAGCACTAAATGCCAAATATTCAAGCTTAATAGCAACAAACAAAACCTCAAATAGAAATTTTTCATTCTGCTTTAAAAGCATTCAAAATGAGATTGAAGGCGAGAAAAACCAAGTTCACACAAGAGCGCTTCACGCTGAAGAAAATGCCTTCTTGCAAATTTCCAAGTACGGAGGTCAGAAGTTGTCAGGGGGTGTGCTATTTACAACTGCCAGCCCATGCGAGCTATGTGCAAAAAAAGCTTACCAACTTGGATTCAAAAAGATTGTATATATTGATCCTTACCCAGGTATTGCAACCAAGCACATATTGTCGGCCGGAAAAAACAAGCCCGAGCTTGAACTTTTTCGCGGTGCCGTAGGTCGCGCATTTTATCAGCTGTATCAACCTTTAATGCCTTATAAAGATGAGATGGAACTAATTTTTGATATTCCAAGCTTTGACAATCCTGAAAGGCCTTCGAAATTTATTTTGAAGCAAGAGAATGCGGCCCTTTTACGAGCTAATAAGGCACTGCAAGCGGAGATCGAATCGCTTCGATTGATAGTCTTAGGGAAATAGATTTTAATAATCTTTAATCTCGTAGGTAGATTGAGTGGATGTTCACAGTTGAATGTGCCATCTGCCGAACGGGTGCTCGGGCCGACTGCTGTCGGTTGTGGGTTCAAGCGGTGGATGCAGCACACTAGACACTGCGTCAGCAGGAGGAGTGTTGCAGATGAAGCAAAGACCTCGTAATGATTACACCGAGACCCAGAAAGCGTTGATGTGGGAGCGTTGACAGAAAGGCGACTCTTCCAGCAGATCGCGCAGCTGTTTGACCACCACCACTCAGTGATGCAAAGCATTCTGGCAGTGACAGGAAGTATGCGCCCTCATGTACGTTGTCGCTCCAGTTTGGCGCTGTCGTTGTCCGAGAGCGAAGAGATATCACGTGCAGTGGTGGCGGGAAGTTTGATTCGTTCGAGAGCCACGCTACTTGGCAGGAAATAAAATAGTACTTTATATCGATATCCGTTAGTCGGATTTTTTATGGAGTCCATGCATGAAGAAAATATATTTCGCACATAACACATGTCTTAACGCTTCTTACGATCTCAATGTTCTTCAGGCTGGGTTTTATCAAAAAGGCTTTGAAATAGTCACGCAGCCTGAACATGCGGATGAGATCATTTACTCAGGTTGCTCTGTACGTGGTCGCTGGGTAGACGATGCTGTTCTTCAAATTGATGAGGCAAAAAAGCGCGCCCCTAACGCTAAAATTAGCGTTACCGGTTGCCTCGCAAACACTAGCGCGGACGTAGTGTTCAGCAAAGCCTCTGTTCCGGACCTCACGTTCAGCCCTATGTCCGAGATTCTTAGTAGCTACACTGGCCTCCAGTTCTCAGAGGTCGATCAGCAGCTATCTCAAAACTCGAGTGATAGTTTTGAAAGTCACGGCTCAGGTGGGCTGAAGAACCTCCGTCAACGAGTAGGGGCCGCGAAGGCTTCTATCGTGGCCGATCTCCAAGAAGCTGATCGAAGCCACAATGGACAGGCGGAACGCATCTATCGACAGACAACAAAGGGGTTTGTATTTTACGACGAACAAGACCCTTGCGAAATGATTACGGTTACGCGGAGCTGCCTTTACAAGTGCAGTTTCTGCAGTATCCCACAGGGACGGGGAGAGTTTGAGTCGGTTCCGTTACCAGACATCGTTGGGAAAGCTCGAAAAGCGATAGAAATGGGAAAACACCACTTTGTATTGATTGGAGACGAAATCGGTAACTACAAGGCCTTCGAATCCAAGGCACGCTTCCCCGAGCTTGTGGAAAGCCTGCTCACTCTCGACCCCAGAGTAACACTATCAATCAGGTACATAGAGCCGAAACCGTTCCTGAGGTACTCAGAGAAAATCCTTAAATGGAGCAAAGAGGGAAGAATTCGCCTGCTCTACATATCGATTCAGAGCGGATCGGCGCGGATTCTTAAAGCTATGAACAGAGGCTACGACATAGCTATGCTGACCAAGGCATTGAAAGATTTTCGCCAAAACGCTCCTACCGTTCTCTATGGTAATTGGCTCATAGGCTTTCCCGGCGAAGAGCATGAGGATTTTTTGGAGACGGTAGCACTTACGAAAGAGCTCGAGTTTCACATCAATGTCGCCATTCCTTTTTCTGCCCGTGAAAACACGCCTGCCTTCGAAATGGATAACCACTTGGAAGAAACCACTATAAACGAGCGCGTTCGTACTCTAACGGACATAATTGCTAGTATGAAGGCTTCTGCTATGGAGTCTGAACTGAGCTTCCTTGATGCAGACTCGCGTGAGCGCTTACTCGAGCGAATCAGACAGGCTGAATGTGAACAGTATGTAGACGACCAGCAAATATCTGAACCGCGCCGAGTACAGTCCTCCCTTATTGAGGTGCTGCAACTATGAATAATCCGCACTGGGCTCAGTGCCATTTCGTTGTAGTAGACGTTGAGGGTAATGGGCAATCCCCTCAGGAGATCATAGAGCTGGCAATTGTGCCTATCATTGACAAACAAATCGGCCGTCCACGTTCTTGGCTGATCCGACCTCGGAAATCAGTCACTGAGCGTGCTACTCAGATACACGGTATTTCCGATGGCGATCTATCAAGTAGCCCCTCTCATGAAGAAGTGGCGGATGATATAAAAATGGAATTGGGAAAAAATATTGTGGTGGGCCACAACGTCAGCATAGATACGCAACTGATGCGACGGCAGCTAGGGGACTGGCACCCCACTGCGATTCTTGACACGCTAAAGCTTGCAAGATATGTCCGACCTGGGCAGGGCAGCTACTCGCTAGATGCGCTTATAAGTACTTGTAACCTCAAGATTGATCCATCAAAGCGCCACCGCGCTAGCGGTGACGCTATGATTACCGCAGAGCTTTTTCTCGCCCTAGCCATAGAGCTCGACCAAAATTCTCAGCTTGACCTGCTAGCCTTGGCTCAAATTGCAGGAAGCTCGGAAGATCCCTATATTCAATCTCAGCAGAGGAGCCTTTTCTGATGGCTTACTTTTTAGGTATTGCCGGCACGCACTCAACTGGAAAATCGACCTTTATTGAAACGGTCGAAAGCCAGGCAAAAGCGAGGGGGATTTCGGTTCTAAAAATTAGCGATACAGCGACCAAATGCCAAAAGTCTGGCTTTCCTATTTTGGAGGAACATACATTCGAGAGCACCCTCTGGATATTGGTTTCAGTGATAAAGGCCGAACTGGAAGCTGAACTGAACGCCGAATTAGTGTTAGTTGATCGTCCCGTGCTAGATGCACTTGGATATCTAGAGGCCGCCCTTAAGGCCACAGGGCGAAGAATTTCCACTGAAGAGCGAAACTACTTGTATGGGTTAGCAAGGTTTCACACTGACCGATATACGTTGCTACTGAAAACTAAGCTTGATGAAACGATCCCTCTTGGAGAAGGACGTGACCCCAACATGGAGTTTAGGCGGAGTGCTGGTCTAGAGATCGATCAGGTCTTCAAGCATCTCGATGTGCCGGCTCTCGATCCGCATACAGAGTCTACTCAGGAGCGCATTCAATCGATCTTCGACAAGATTTCTGCTAAGTCGTGAATCACGCCTGGAATCTGTACTAAAAGTGCATGTACCCTTTTTTGTGGGAGCGGGCTCGTCCCGCGATCGAGTGCGAAGCGCTCGCAAATCAGCCACCCGGTTGTATCAGGTACTCTGTGTGGCCAGGGATTGCTGCCGCGCTACGGCAGATCGCGGGACTTTTTGTACAGAC
Organism: Pseudomonas tructae; assembly: GCF_004214895.1. Classification (NCBI taxonomy): domain Bacteria; kingdom Pseudomonadati; phylum Pseudomonadota; class Gammaproteobacteria; order Pseudomonadales; family Pseudomonadaceae; genus Pseudomonas; species Pseudomonas tructae. The sequence continues at coordinate 2,203,870 of NZ_CP035952.1, forward strand.
CCTAGAGCTGGGGGGCGGTATTCTTTACCACCGCCAGCTCCGGGTGGGCGACCAGCTTGTCGATGTGCAACTCGTCGTTGTTCATCCAGGTCTCGGTCAGCACCCGGTAGTGCTCCATGTCACGGCAACGCATGCGCAGGCTGTAGTCGAAGTGGCCACTGATCAGCTGGCAGTCGAACACTTGCGGGCAGGCCCGCACGCAGGCTTCGAAGGCCTTTTGCGCAGCGCGCCCGCTCTGGTTGGAAAGGGCCACCAGCACCAGCAGCGACAACCCCGGCGAAACCATCTGCACGTCGATGATTGCGCCATAACCGCGAATCACCCCGCGCCGTTCCAGCTTGCGCACCCGTTCCAGGCACGGGCGTGGGGTCAGGTGCACCAGCGATGAGAGCTTTTCGTAAGTGATGCGCCCGTTGTGGCGCAGCACGTCGATGATCGCTTCGTCGATCCGGTCCAGGGTTGGCGTAGTCTGTGGGCTGTTGACCTTGGTATCCATGCAGGTTCGGCTTCACTTCAAACGGTTGGAAAGAAATTGCTGCAGGCGCTCGCTCTGCGGCTGGTCAAGTATCTCGGCGCTTCCTTGTTCCTCGACCCGGCCCTGGTGCAAAAACAGCACCTGGCTCGACACCTGACGGGCAAAGCCCATCTCGTGGGTGACCATGAGCATGGTACGGCCTTCCTCGGCCAGCGTCTGTATGACTTTCAGCACTTCACCGACCAGTTCAGGGTCCAGGGCCGAAGTCGGCTCGTCGAAGAGGATGATTTCCGGCTCCATGGCCAGGGCCCGGGCGATCGCCACCCGCTGTTGCTGGCCGCCGGAGAGGAACGCTGGGTACTGGTCGGCGGCCCGTGGCGGTAGGCCGACCTTGTCCAGGTATTTGCGCGCCCGGGCTTCGGCTTCCTGGGCGCTCACCCCGAGCACCCGCCGCGGCGCCATGCAGATGTTTTCCAGCACGGTCATGTGGCTCCACAGGTTGAAGTGCTGGAACACCATGGCCAGGCGCGTGCGCAGGTTGTGCAGTTGCGCCGGATGCGGTGCGCGGGTGCCGGCCCGGCCCTGGCGCATCTCGATGCTCTGGTTGTCGAGGGTGATGACCCCGGCATCGGGCTGTTCGAGGAAGTTGATGCAGCGCAGCATGGTGCTTTTGCCCGAGCCGCTGGCGCCGATCAGGCTGATCACGTCGCCTTTGCGCGCTTGCAGCGAGACACCTTTGAGTACCTCGTGTTCGCCATAACTTTTGTGCAGGTCGGCAACGCTGAGTTTGACCGTGGCATCGGCGGCAACGCTGGCAATGCGTGGGCTTGGGCGGCTGTTATGGGTAAGTTCGCCCGTCGACAAGGCGTGTGCGGTAGTGGTCATGAGTTAGCCTCGGGCAGGAACAAGAAAACCCATCCAGCGACGTTCGGCCAGGCGAAACAGCCCGACCAGCGCGAAGGACAGCAACATGTACAGCAGTGCCGCCGTTCCGAAGGCCTGGAAGGTCAGGAAGGTGGCGGCGTTGGCATCGCGGGCAACCTTGAGGATGTCGGCGATGGTGGCGGTGAAGGCCAGCGAGGTGGCGTGCAGCATCAGGATCAGTTCGTTGCTGTAGGCCGGCAACGAGCGCCGCAGGGCTGCCGGCAGGACCACGAACAGGCTCAGCTTCCAGCCGTGCAGGCCATAGGCCTGGGCCGCTTCGATCTCGCCATGGGGGATGTTGCGAATGGCCCCGGCGAAAATCTCCACGGTGTAGGCGCAGGTATTGAGCACGAAGGCCAGCAGCGTGCAGTTCAACGCGTTGCGAAAGAACTGGTCGAGCAGGGCGTGATCACGTACCACTTCCAGCCCGTACAGGCCGGTGTAGCAGATCAGCAGCTGGATGTAGAGCGGCGTGCCGCGGAACACGAAGGTGTAGAACTCCACCGGCCAGCGCAGCCACAGATTGCGCGATACCCGCGCCAGGGCCAGCGGCAGCGACAGGAAAAAGCCCAGGACCATGGTGATGACGAACAACCACAGGGTCATGGCCAGCCCGGACAGCCCGCCACCATCGCTGTACAGGTAGGCCTGGCCGTATTGCTCAAAGAGTTCGATCATCGTGCCAGCTCCTTGATACCGGTGTTGTAACGCCGCTCCAGGTGCTTGAACAAGCGATTGGAGAGGGTGGTGATCAACAGGTAAACGAGCCCTGCGATGATCAGGAAGTACAGGGTGTTGTTGGTGGTCTTGCCGGCGTTTTGCGCAGCCTTGACCAGGTCGGCCAGGCCGATGATCGACACCAGCGCGGTGGACTTGAGCAGCACCAGCCAGTTGTTGCCCAGGCCCGGCAGGGCGAAGCGCATCAGTTGCGGGAACAGCACCAGGCGAAAGCGTTGCACCTTGCTCAAGCCGTAGGCCGTGGCGGCTTCCAGTTGCCCGGCTGGCACGCTGAGGATTGCCCCGCGAAAGTTCTCGGTGAAGTAGGCGCCATAGATGAAGCCCAGCGTGATGACCCCGGCGGTAAAAGGGTCGATCTCGAAGTAGTCCCAGCCGAGTAGTTCGGTCAGGTCGTTGAGCCACAGTTGCAGGGTGTAGAAGATCAGCAGGATCAGCACCAGGTCCGGCACGCTGCGAATCAGCGTGGTGTAGAGGGTGGCGGGGATGCGCAGCAGCTTGTGCCGCGACAGCTTGGCGCTGGCGCCGAACAGGCCCAGGGCCAGGCTCAGGGCCAGTGACAGCAGCGCAAGCTTCAAGGTCATCCAGGTCCCTTGCAGCAACAGCGGGCCGAAGCCCTGCAGGCTCAGGGCCTGCCAGCCATGGGAGTGAAGGAAGTCGTTCACGGGAAAAATCTCGGTAGGACGCAGGGCAAATGCGGCCGCGATCAGCTCAGGGCGAGCGGATCGCGGTGGCACGGCTTACTCGTTGTAGATGTCCAGGTCGCCGACGTACTTTTTCTGGATGGCGGCGAAGGTGCCGTCGGCGTGGATGGCGGCGATGCCTTTGTCGAGCAGGGCCTTGAGTTCGCTGTCGTTCTTGCGCAGGCCCATGGCGATGTCCAGGGGCAGGGTCGGGTCCTTGATCGCCGGGCCGCTCTTGAAGTCGGCGCCTTCAGGCTTGGACAGGAAATTGAGCTGGGCTTCGAGCTTGTCGGTCAGGGTGGCGTCGAGGCGGCCGTTGAGCAGGTCAGCGTAGTTCTGGTCCTGAGCCTGGTAGGCCTTGACCTGTGCCCCCAGCGGCGTCAGCTTGGCGCGGGCGTAGGCTTCTTGCAGCGAACCCTGTAGCACACCGATCTGCTTGCCCTTGAGCGACTCGGGGGTGTCGCCGAAGTCGGCGCTCTTGCGCACGATCACCGAGGTCGGGCTGAGGAACAGTTTGGCGCTGAAGTCGATCTGCTTTTCCCGGGCCGGGGTCACCGCCATCGACGACATGATGGCGTCGAACTTGCGCGCCCGCAGGGCCGGGATCATGCCGTCGAATTCGTTGTGCACCCAGGTGCACTTGACTTGCAGCTTGGCGCAGATGGCATTGCCCAGCTCGATGTCGAAGCCTTGCAGGCTGCCATCGGCGGCAACGGATTCAAAAGGTGGGTATTCGGGGTAGACGCCGAAACGGATCTCGGTCCATTCCTTGGCCTGCACCGCACTTGCGCACAGTGGCAGGAGAAGCACGCTGAGGAGCTTTCGCAGCGAAGTCATATGAGTATCCCTGAGTTTTATAGTTGATGTAGGGCAGTGATGCGCTTCTGGTCTTTTAGTGACTCTCGGGTCGGGCTCAGAATGCGCGATGACGACGTTTTTTTTGTGTCGTTTGAACCGGCGACGGCTGCCGGATTTTGCTGTTAAAGCGTGTATGTCAGCCGAATCGGCTGGAGCGCCTCCTGTTTAGGCTTCAGTTACAGCAGTTTCCGATCTGCCGCGCCCTGGCACGGCAGAATCGGTCGGGTTCAGGCGCGTTTTTTCTGCAGCGTTTCAACCGGTGCACGCAACAGCGCGAACAGGTCTTTGGGGTTCTTGAGCTCCGGAACCAGGGCGATCTCGCTGCCGATGTCCAGGGCCTTGGCCACGTCGAGCACATAACGCAGCGCCGAGTAATCTTCAAGGGCGAAGCCCACCGAATCGAACAGGGTCACTTGCTCGGCGTTTTCGCGACCGGCCGCCTGGCCGTTGACCACTTGCCAGAATTCGGTGGTTGGCGAGTCGGCGGGCATCTGCTGGATCTCGCCTTCGATGCGGCTTTGCGGTTCGTATTCGACGATCACCCGTGCGCGCTCGACGATCGCGCGGTGCAGCTCGGTCTTGCCCGGGCAGTCGCCGCCGACGGCATTGAGGTGCATGCCCGGCTCGATCATTTCCGGGCTGAGGATGGTGGCGAAAGCCTTGTCGGCGGTCACTGTGGTGACGATGTCGGCACCGCGCACCGCTTCGGCGACGGAGCTTGCGACGCTCACCTTGATTGCCGGGTAAGCACTGAGGTTGGCCACCAGCTTGGCGCTGGCCGCAGGGTCCAGGTCATACAGGCGGATGTCGTCGATGCCCAGCAGGGCATGGAAGGCCAGGGCCTGGAACTCGCTTTGCGAGCCGTTGCCGATCAACGCCATGCTGCGGCTGTCCTTGCGTGCCAGGTAGCGGGCGGCCAGGGCCGAGGTGGCGGCGGTGCGAATGGCGGTGGTCAGGGTCATCTCGCTGAGCAGTACCGGCGCACCGGTATCGACGTCACCCAGGGCGCCGAAGGCCATCACTGTCAGCATGTTGCGCTGGGTATTCTTCGGATGACCGTTCACGTACTTGAAGGCATACAGGTTGGCGTCGGAGACCGGCATCAACTCGATCACGCCATCAGGCGAGTGGTTGGCCAGGCGGGCGCATTTCTCGAAGTCGTGCCAGCGCAGGTAGTCCTCACGGATGTACTCGGCCATCTCGCTGATGCAGGTGCTCAGGCCTTTGTGCAGCACCAGGCGGCTGAGGTCGGTAACGTCGATATAGCGGGTCATGATGAACTCCTTTGTTGTAATCAGTGACGGACGGGCAGGTGCACTTCGGCAAGCATGCAGCGTGCGCTGCCACCGCCGATGCGCTCGATATGGTCGATGTTCACCACCACCGGATGGCTGTGCCGCTCCACCTGCTGACGCTGTTCGGGGCTGAGCGAGCGCCAGGCACTGCGCGACATCACCAGCAGCGGCTGGCCTTGCTTGTCGTGGACTTCGAGCATGTTGCCGGCGAAGCCTTCGAGCTGGTCGAAGTCCAGGGCCAGGATGTCCTTGCCGGTGTCGCGCAGTGAGTGCTCAAGGGCACGGCGCTCGTGGGCCTCGGGCAGCGCCTGCAGGCAGACCAACGAGAGCCCGCGGCCGACGCTCATCATCACGTTGCTGTGATAGATCGGCGCCTGCTGGCGGTCGACGGCGTGGAACAGGCACAGGCGATAGTCGAGCTGTTCGGCGAACAGGCGCAGGGCCTGGGTGTGGGTACGCCCGGAATGGCAGGCGTAGCTGATCCGGTGCTCGCGATCCAGGACCATGCTGCCGGTCCCTTCCAGATACATACTCTGCTGTTCCAGCGGGCTCAGATCGATGGTCTGACGGACTGCGAAGCGCTCTTCGAGGACCTTGAGTACACCCTTGCTGCGCTCCAGGCGACGGTTCTGGCCTTCCATCGGGTAGAGCACCAGGCTGCCGTCGGCGTGGCTGCTCCACCAGTTGTTGGGAAAGATCGAATCGGGCGTGTGCGGCGCCGGGGTGTCTTGCACCACCAGGACGTCGACGCCGTGCTGGCGTAGGGTGTCGACATACCCATCGAACTCCTGCAGCGCTTTATGCTGTGCCTGCTCCGGGTCGAGCAAAGCCTGCTGAAAGCGGTTGTTGAGGGCAGTGTCCGGGTTGAAGGCGAACCGCGCCGGGCGGATCATCAAGACTGTATTTGTTGTTTGCATCGAGGCACGCATCCGGGGTGGGCTGTGTGCTTATTGTCGATGTGATCAAGGATAAATCCCGGCTGAAGCGCGTTGGGCGCTCAGCCGGTAAAGCTGAAATAGTGGGTTTGGCAGCGGAATCTGCTGTGATGGCTCACGGCGGGTCTTGCTTGAAGGCGTGCAGCTGTCGGGCCAGGCCCAAGGCGGTACTGGCACTGTGTTCGCCGGGCAGCAGGTGGGTGAAGGGCAGGTCGATCAGGCGATTGTCGCGCACCGCCTGCAGGTGCGAGAGTGCCGGGTGCTTGCCCAGGAAGGCGCGCTTGCTGGCAGCGGGCGACCACACGGCATCGGCAAGAATGATCACGTCGGGGTCGGCGCGCAGCAGGCTTTCGGCATCGACCGTGACCCGGTTCTGCTCGATCTCGGCATACAGGTTACGCCCGCCCGCAGCTTCGATCAGTTGGGTAATGAAGCCTCGCTTGCCTTCGCTTTGCAGGCCGTTGACCTCACTGTCGAGGTAGAACACCGAAAGGGGCTCGCCTTGCCCGGCGATGGCGCGTGCGTCAGCCAGGTCCTGGCGCTGGCGGTCGATCAGCTGGTTGGCCCGGGCCTCGCGTTGCAGCAGGCGACCGAGGGTGCGCAGGTCTTGCTCAACGGCGGCAAAACCGTTTTGCGCTGCTGGCGTGCAGGCGTTCTCCAGCAGATAGGTATCGATGCCGTTGGCCTTCAGGGTCGTGCGCGGGGCTACGCCGTCGCTGTCGCGAAAGGCACTGGCAAAACCGCCGACCAGCAGGTCATAACCCTGGGCGTAGACCACCTCGGTCGCCGGGTAGCGGCGCGACAGCAGCGGCACGCCGCGATAGCGACCGCTGGCCAGCGCTTGCGGGTTGTCATCGATGTAACTGACGGCGGCGAGTGCTGGGCCGGCTTCAAGGGCCAGCAGCAGGTCGGCCGCATGCTGATTGAGGGCCAGGATGCGCTGCGGACGCTCCGCTGCCAGGTGCCAGGTCTGCCCGCAATTCTGAAAGTCGAGGGCCATCGCGCTGCTGCTCATAACCACCAGCAAGCTGGCGCTGACCCACCTCATGACAGCTGGCCATTGAGCAGCAGTTCGGGCACCGGCTGGCCCTCGATCAGGTGCACGCGCACCAGGCGTTGCGCCTCTTCGGCGTTGGCCACCCGGTACCAGCAGCGGTCCGGGTACACCGTCAGCACCGGGCCGAGGTTGCAGGGGAATTGGCAATGGCTGCGGGTCAGCAGCACGCCGTCAGTGGTTTCGATACGGTTGGCCACCAGCAGCTCGCGACGCAGGACTTTCCACAGGGGCAGGGCACCGCGTTGCACACAGCGCGGGCCGGTGCAAAGCATAACGTGACGGCTATGTTCGGGGATCTGCGACCACTCGGGTTTGCTCTGGATCTGCTCTTCGGCGAGGCGGCCGCGGCGACGCTTGGGGGGTGTTGCTGTCATGGACTTCTCGAAAAAATCGCGAAGCGCACAGCAGGGTCCCCGGCCAACACGCGCCAGAGAGCCGGCTCGTGCCCGCCCTCCGCAGGTTTGCCTGAATGACTGCGTGCAGTCGTGGGGCTTCAGGCCGGTCTCCGGGCTTGCGAGGCGTAAAGACATTCACCTTCCCATGCCCGTGGGCACAGTGGTGTATTGAATGCTTCACTCGCTTACCGTTGCGGGGGCAGCGCCGGACTGGTCGATAACGACGCACCGGCTTCCCGTTTCACCTGACGCACGGCGGCGGCAGGCACCTGAAACTGGCAGGCATCTGACCATCAGCCCAGGCGTTCGTCAACTGCGCAGCCATGGCCCTGGGCGTGCAGGCGCTTGTACAAGGTGGTGCGGCTGATGCCCAGGTCCCGGGCCAGGGCCGAGATATTGCCATTGAGGGCCTGCAGGCGTTGGCCGAGGTCGTCGGTCTGGGGCCGTGGCGTCAGTACTGGCGCCTGGGGACTTGCGGCAGACAGCTCGGCAAAGAAGCTGTCCGGCAGGTGTTCCACGGCAAGCGCGTGCTTGCCCGCCAGGGCCAACGCCACCTGGAGCACGCTGGCCAGTTGGCGCAGGTTGCCCGGCCAGGGGTGCTGGAGCAGCAGTTCCAGCACCTTGCCGGGTATCTGTGTCGGCACCCCGGGGTCGCGGTACTGCTGGTGTATCTGTTCGATCAGGGCCAGGCGGTCGCTGCGTTCACGCAGCGGCGGCAGCACCAGGCTCAAGCCTGCAATGCGGTAATACAGGTCCTGGCGAAAGTGACCCAGGCGCACCTGGTCGGCGAGGTGCTGATTGGTCGCCGAGATCACGCGGATATCCACCTGGGTCGCTTCGCCGCTGCCCAGGGGCTGGATACTGCGGGTCTGCACAAAGCGCAGCAGACGAGCCTGGGTCGGCAGAGGCATGTCACCAATTTCATCGAGGAACAGTATGCCCTGGTCGGCCTTGCGGATCAGGCCGAGGTTACCCTTGTGATGGGCGCCGGTGAACGCGCCTTTCTCGTAGCCGAACAACTCGGACTCCACAAGCTCCGCAGGGATCGCCGCGCAGTTCACGGCAATCAGCGGTTGATTGGCGCGGCTGCTGGCACGGTGCAGGGCATTGACGAAGACTTCCTTGCCGGCCCCGGTTTCGCCTTCGATCAACAGCGGGATGTCTTTTTCCAGCATTACTGCAGCCTGGGCCAGGGCCTTGGCGATGCGCGGGTCGCAACCTGGCGGGGTACGGCTGAGCGCTGCGCCCTTTGGGGGTTGGGTCGGCGCATGCAGCAAGCAGTGAAAGCGGTTGCGACCGGTCACTTGCAGGGCAAACGGCTGCTCGTTGCGGTGAGCCAACAGCTGCGCCAATGGCGTTCTGAAAAGCTGCTCCAAGGTGCACTGCAACGGATTTTGCCCAAGCAAACTGTCGGCCCGGCGATTGGCCGCCAGGACCCGGCCCTGATCATCGAACAGCAGCAGCCCGGCCCATTGACTGTCGAGGTTGTTGGCGCCGGTATTGAAGCTCAGCTGTTGGTAATCCGCGGCAAACCGCGCAAGGATCAGGCGGTTCTCCAGGCTCTGGCTCATCATCCGCACCAGGCCCTGGGTTTGCGCCGCAGGCAGGTAGCTGTCGCTGGAGGCATCAAGTACGCCGATCAGTTGGCGTTCGGCGTCGAACAACGGTGCGGCGGCGCTGGTCATGAAACGGTTGAGCTTGAGAAAGTGCTCATCCTGGCTGACATGCACGGCTTCGCCGGTAGCCAGGGCGGTGCCGATGGCGTTGGTGCCCACCCCTTGCTCCCGCCAGCAGGCACCGGCATTGAAACCGTGACGCTGGCGCGGCTCGATGAAGCGGCGGGTACCCCAGGCCTCGAGCAACTGACCCTGGTGGTCGCTGAGCATGATCAGGTAGCTGGAGTTGCCAAGCAGGTGCGCGTACTGGGGCATCACCTCGTCACGGGTGGTGCTCAACAGGGCCTGCTGGCGTTCGAGCAGTTCGCGGATGTCAGCGTTGGACGCTTCACCGAATTGCGGCAACGACTGGTGCTCCAGGCCATAGTCGCGACAGCGCGCCCAGGAAGCCTGGATGAGTTGCGCGTGGCTGGTGCTGGATGCGGCCATGGGCCCGTCCTCTGCCGGTGGCAGCGTTGTTGTTTTTGTGTGATCCAGTGTTGTTCAGTCCTGTTCATTGTCAATTTCACAGCTGTTCATTGCTGTTCAGCAGTGAACAGTGCTGAACGGCCTGGTTTATGAAAGTCGTTTACCGACAAAGGCTTGGTGTGCGCTGGCACGAATCTCGCTCTATTGCAGGCGCCTGCCCGAAAACAACAAAAAGGCCGCGCCATGTCGCTCTCCCTCGAACATGTCAGCCGTACCGTGGATAATCAAGTGTGCATCGACGATGCTTGCCTGCGTTTCGAGCCCGGTTCGTTCAATGTCCTGCTTGGCCGCACCCTGGCCGGCAAAACCAGCCTCATGCGCCTGATGGCCGGGCTGGATCGTCCGGACCGTGGCCGGGTGTTGATGAATGACGAGGATGTCACCGGCCGCCCGGTACGCCAGCGCAATGTGTCGATGGTCTATCAGCAGTTCATCAATTACCCGACCCTGAGTGTGTTCGAGAACATTGCCTCGCCCTTGCGCCAGGCACGCATGGCAGAGGACCTGATCCGCGAGAAAGTCCAGCAGACCGCGCAGATGCTGCGTATCGAGCCGTACCTGCAACGCTTGCCGTTGGAACTGTCGGGTGGCCAGCAGCAACGCACAGCCATGGCCCGGGCACTGGTCAAGGATGCCGAGCTGATCCTCTTCGATGAGCCGCTGGTGAACCTTGACTACAAGTTGCGCGAAGAACTGCGCCAGGAGATGCGCGAGCTGTTCGCTGCCCGCCATTGCATCGCTGTGTACGCCACCACTGAACCCAACGAAGCATTGGCCCTGGGCGGCACCACCACGATCCTTCATGAAGGGCGCATTGTGCAGAGTGGGCCCACTGCCCAGGTCTATCACCAGCCGCGCACGGAGTTGGCGGCCGAACTGTTTTCCGAGCCGCCGATCAACCTGATGCCCGGGCGCATCAGTAGCAATGAAGTGAGCTTTGCCGGTGCTGTGCATTTCGCCATGAACGCTGACCTGCAGCGTATCGGCGATGGCGACTATCGCTTCGGCGTGCGCCCGAGTCATATCAGCCTGGTCCCCTCCAACGACGATGACCTGGAACTGGCGGTACTGGTTGAGCTGGCGGAAATCAGCGGCTCGGAAACTTTCCTGCATGTGCGCAACGAGCACTTTCGTTTGGTGCTGCACCTGCCGGGGGTGCACGAGTACCACGTCGATGCGCCGATCCGGGTGTTCATCCCCACCCACAAGCTGTTTGTCTTCGACCTGGCCGGGCAGTTGGTGCAGGCGCCGGGCCTGCGTGAAGCGAGGGTAGCCTGATGGCCGAGATTCGCCTGCAGCAACTGGCTCATAGCTACAGCCGCGATCCGCAGGGCGCGGACGACTATGCCTTGCGCGAGCTGGAGCATGTCTGGGAGCAGGGTGGTGCCTACGCTTTGCTCGGGCCGTCGGGGTGCGGCAAATCCACCTTGCTCAACATTATTTCCGGGCTGCTCAGCCCCTCTCACGGCCAGGTTCTGTTCGATGGCAAGGTGGTCAACGAACTGTCGCCGCAGGCGCGCAATATTGCCCAGGTGTTCCAGTTCCCGGTGGTCTACGACACCATGACGGTGTTCGATAACCTGGCTTTCCCGCTACGCAACCAGGGCCTGGATGAAGCGCGCATTAACCGGAAGGTGACGGAAATCGCCGAGGTGCTGGAGCTGGGCAGCCTGCTGAAAAAGAAAGCCCGCAACCTCAGCGCTGATGAAAAGCAGAAGGTCTCCATGGGCCGAGGCCTGGTGCGCGACGACGTCTCGGCGATCCTCTTTGACGAGCCACTGACGGTGATCGACCCGCACCTGAAATGGAAGCTGCGGCGCAAGCTCAAACAGATCCATGAACAGTTCAATATCACCATGATTTACGTCACCCACGATCAGCTCGAAGCGTCGACCTTCGCGGACAAGATCGCAGTGATGTACGGCGGGCAGATCGTCCAGTTCGGCACTCCCCGCGAGTTGTTCGAGCGCCCGCGTCATACCTTTGTCGGCTACTTCATCGGCAGCCCCGGGATGAACCTGATTAGTGTGCAGGCGCAGTCCGGCGGGGTCGGATTTGCCGGCATCCACCTGCCGTTGCCGCTGGAGTTGCAGGAACGTTTGGGCGCAAGCGGCGCTACCCACCTGCAGGTGGGCATCCGCCCGGAATTCATTCAGGTCTGGGACGCGCCGTTCGATGAAGGCTTCAGTGCCAGGGTGGAGGATATCGAGGACTTGGGGACCTACCGGATTCTCACCCTCGACCTGCAAGGTGTGCCACTCAAGGTGCGCCTGGGCGAGGACCGTATGCTGCCAGAGGATGAGGTATGGATAAGCTTTCCGGAGCAGTGGTTGATGCTCTACGCCGATGACGTGCTGCTGGAGGCCCGGCCATGAACAAGGTGCCCAACAACAAGGCCTGGTGGCTGGTGCTGCCGGTGTTCCTGCTGGTGGCGTTCAGCGCCGTGGTGCCGATGATGACCGTGGTCAACTACTCGGTGCAGGACATTTTCGACCAGTCCAGCCGCTACTTCGTTGGCGCCGACTGGTACCGTCAGGTGCTGCTGGACCCGCGCCTGCACGACTCGCTGTTGCGCCAGTTCGTCTACTCGGCCTGCGTGCTGCTGATCGAAATACCCCTGGGGATCGCCATCGCCCTGACCATGCCGACCAAGGGCCGCTGGTCGTCCTTGTGCCTGATCGTCATGGCCATTCCGTTGCTGATCCCGTGGAACGTGGTTGGCACCATCTGGCAGATCTTCGGTCGTGCCGATATCGGCCTTCTGGGTGCTTCGCTCAACCAGTTGGGGATCAACTACAACTATGCCGCCAACACCATGGACGCCTGGGTCACGGTGCTGGTGATGGACGTCTGGCACTGGACTTCACTGGTGGCGCTGCTGTGCTACTCCGGCCTGCGCGCGATCCCCGACGTGTATTACCAGGCGGCGCGCATCGATCGCGCTTCGGCCTGGGCGGTGTTCCGCCATATCCAGTTACCGAAGATGAAGAACGTGCTGCTGATCGCGGTGATGCTGCGCTTCATGGACAGCTTCATGATCTACACCGAGCCGTTCGTGCTCACCGGTGGCGGGCCGGGCAACGCCACCACTTTCCTCAGCCAGACCCTGACACAGATGGCGGTCGGGCAGTTCGACCTGGGACCTGCGGCGGCATTTTCGCTGGTGTACTTCCTGATCATCCTGCTGGTGTCGTGGCTGTTCTATACCGCCATGACCCATGCCGATAAACAGTAGGAGGCTGCCATGGGCACGCGCAAGACATTGGCGCTGTTGCTGTACATCCTGTTCCTGCTGGTGCCGATCTACTGGCTGCTGAACATGTCGTTCAAGAGCAACACCGAGATCCTCGGTGGCCTGACCCTGTGGCCGCAAGATTTCACCATCGACAACTACCGGGTGATCTTCACCGACCCCAGCTGGTACAGCGGCTACATCAACTCGCTGTACTACGTGTGCCTGAACACGGTGATTTCCCTGAGCGTGGCTTTGCCGGCGGCCTATGCGTTTTCGCGCTATCGCTTTCTCGGCGACAAGCACCTGTTCTTCTGGCTGCTGACCAACCGCATGGCGCCGCCGGCAGTGTTCCTGTTGCCGTTCTTCCAACTGTATTCGTCGATTGGCCTGTTCGATACCCACATTGCCGTGGCCCTGGCTCACTGCCTGTTCAACGTGCCATTGGCGGTGTGGATTCTTGAAGGCTTCATGTCCGGAGTGCCCAAGGAAATTGACGAAACCGCCTACATCGACGGCTACAGCTTCCCGCGTTTCTTCGTGAAGATCTTTGTGCCGTTGATTGGCTCCGGCATCGGGGTCACGGCGTTTTTCTGCTTCATGTTTTCCTGGGTCGAGCTGCTGCTCGCGCGCACCTTGACCTCGGTAAACGCCAAGCCGATTGCTGCCGTGATGACCCGTACGGTGTCGGCTTCGGGGATCGACTGGGGCGTGCTGGCCGCGGCCGGGGTACTGACCATTTTGCCAGGCATGCTGGTGATCTGGTTTGTCCGTAACCATGTGGCCAAGGGCTTTGCCCTGGGCCGGGTCTGAGGAACGCGCGATGGACTGGATGGCCTGGACCTTGCCGACGGCGATTTTCTTCGCCTCGATCGGCCTATTGCTGCTGGGTATGACGCTGTATGAGCTGCGACGGCCATGTGTCGAGCGGCGCGGCTTTCTGCCGATCGTCACCACCCGTGGCGACCGGTTGTTCATTGGTTTGCTGGTCAGCGCTTACCTGCACTTGCTGGTAATCGGGCTCAGCGACTGGAACCTGTGGGTAGCCTCGCTGCTGTCTTTGGCCTGGCTGTTGGTGGTGATGCGCTGGGGTTAGCCGAGGGCAATCGGCACAGCTCCGTGAAAATACTCAATCGGGAGATCATAATGTTCGACAACAACAAGAACCGGCGACATTTGACCCTGGCAGCCCTGCTAGTGCTTGGCAGCTTTCACGCCAGTGCCTGGGCCGATGCCTATGAAGATGCCGCCAAGAAGTGGATCGGCAGCGAGTTCAAGCCTTCGACCCTGACTCCCGAGCAGCAGCTCGACGAGTTGAAATGGTTCATCAAGGCGTCCGAGCCGTTTCGCGGGATGAAGATCAACGTGGTCTCGGAAACCATCGCCACCCACGAGTACGAATCCAAGGTGCTGGCCAAGGCCTTCAGCGAGATCACCGGGATCAAGCTGACCCACGACCTGCTGCAGGAAGGCGATGTGGTGGAAAAACTGCAGACGCAGATGCAGTCGGACAAGAACATCTATGACGGCTGGGTCAATGACTCCGACCTGATCGGTACTCACTTTCGCTATGGCAAGACCGAATCCATTACCGACCTGATGGCCAACGAAGGCAAGGATTACACCTCGCCAACCCTGGACCTCAAGGACTTCATCGGCATCTCCTTTACCACCGCACCGGATGGCAAGATCTATCAATTGCCCGACCAGCAGTTCGCCAACCTCTACTGGTTTCGCGCCGACTGGTTCGATCGCCCTGAGCTCAAGGCCAAGTTCAAGGAGAAGTACGGCTATGAACTGGGTGTGCCGGTGAACTGGTCTGCCTATGAAGACATCGCCAAGTTCTTCAGCGAGGACGTCAAAGAGATCGACGGCAAGCGCGTTTACGGGCACATGGACTATGGCAAGAAAGACCCGTCGCTGGGCTGGCGTTTCACCGATGCCTGGTTCTCCATGGCTGGTGGCGGTGACAAGGGCCTGCCCAATGGCTTGCCGGTGGATGAATGGGGGATTCGCGTCGAGGATTGCCATCCGGTCGGCTCCAGCGTCACCCGTGGTGGCGACACCAACGGCCCGGCTGCGGTGTATGCCACGCAAAAATATGTCGACTGGATGCGCACCTACGCACCGCCCGAGGCCCAGGGCATGACCTTCTCCGAATCGGGGCCGGTGCCGGCCCAGGGCAACATTGCCCAGCAAATCTTCTGGTACACCGCCTTTACCGCCGACATGACCAAACCCGGCCTGCCGGTAGTGAACGCCGACGGTACGCCGAAGTGGCGCATGGCGCCGTCGCCCAAGGGGCCGTACTGGGAGGAGGGCATGAAGCTGG
The DNA here is from genome assembly GCF_004214895.1 of Pseudomonas tructae. NCBI lineage: Bacteria > Pseudomonadati > Pseudomonadota > Gammaproteobacteria > Pseudomonadales > Pseudomonadaceae > Pseudomonas > Pseudomonas tructae. The sequence goes on from NZ_CP035952.1 coordinate 2,218,935, forward strand.
GGTATCAGGATGCTGGCTCCTGGACCTTCCTCAAGTCGACCCCGGAGAAACAACGCCTGGCTGCCTGGCTGTACGCCCAGTTCGTCACCTCCAAGACCGTCTCGCTGAAAAAGACCATTGTCGGGCTGACGCCGATCCGCGAATCGGATATCAACTCCCAGGCCATGACCGATCTTGCGCCCAAGCTCGGCGGGCTGGTGGAGTTCTACCGCAGCCCGGCGCGGGTACAGTGGACCCCGACCGGCACCAACGTACCCGACTATCCGCGCCTGGCGCAGTTGTGGTGGAGCCATATCGCTGAAGCGGCCAGTGGCGAGAAGACCCCGCAAGAGGCCCTGGACGGGCTGGCCCGTGATCAGGACAAGATCCTCGAACGCCTCGAGCGCTCCAAGGCCCAGGCCACCTGTGCGCCCAAGCTCAATCCGCAGCGCGATGCCCAGTACTGGTTCGACCAGCCGGGGGCGCCGAAGCCCAAGCTGGCCAATGAAAAACCCAAGGGCGAGACCGTCAGCTACAGCGAGTTGCTCAAGTCCTGGGAGGCTGCACGTAAGTAACCTGGGGCTGCTTTGCAGCCCACAGGCACAAAAAAACGGCACCTTCACAGGTGCCGTTTCTCATTTCGCCATCACCACTTACTTATGCAGTTCTTCGGCCGCATACAAAGTGTTCTCCAGCAGGCAGGCGCGGGTCATCGGCCCGACACCACCCGGCACCGGGGTGATCCAGCCAGCACGGGGCAGGGCGGTCTCGTAGACCACGTCGCCGACCAGCTTGCCATCCTCCTGGCGGTTGATGCCGACGTCGACGACGATCGCGCCTTCCTTGATCCATTCACCCTTGACTAGGCCTGGCTTGCCAGCGGCGACCACCACCAGGTCGGCGCGGCCAACATGGCCGGCCAAGTCCTTGGTGAAGCGGTGGGTGACGGTCACGGTGCACCCGGCCAGCAGCAGTTCCATGGCCATCGGCCGGCCAACGATGTTGGAGGCGCCGACAACCACCGCGTTCATGCCGTACAGGTCCTGGCCGGTGCTTTGGAGCAGGGTCATGATGCCTTTTGGCGTGCACGGGCGCAGCAGCGGAATACGCTGGGCCAGGCGGCCGACGTTATACGGATGGAAACCATCGACGTCCTTGTCCGGGCGAATGCGCTCGAGCAACAGCGAGGCGTCCAGGTGCGCTGGCAGTGGCAGTTGCAGGAGGATGCCGTCGATGTTGGGGTCATCGTTAAGGCGATCGATCAGGTCGGTCAGGGCTTGCTGCGTGGTATCGCTGGGCAGGTCGAAGGCCTGGGAGATGAAGCCGACCTCTTCGCAATCCTTGCGCTTGTGCGAGACATAGACTTGAGACGCGGGGTCGGTGCCGACCAGGATCACCGCCAGGCCAGGCGTACGCAGGCCTTGCTGGCGACGCTCCACAACACGTTGGGCGATCTGCTGGCGCAGGCTGGCGGCGATCGCCTTGCCGTCGATAAGGTGTGCAGTCATGACGCGTGATTAACCATCGAGAAGGAATAAAAAGAGCGCGCATTCTCGCATGAAGGGCCCCAAGGGCAAAGGCGCTTGGTCCGGCAATTGCCCTAAGCCCTTAAATAAAATGAATTTTTTTTAGAAAAGAGTTGACGGTTTTTCCGCTCGTCTATAAGATTCGTCGCACTTGTCGGGCAGAGCCTAGCACTGGTTAGCAAGGTCAGGCAGAATGAGCGAATTTTTAGCTTGTTCGATACGGCTAAACGTTAATTTGTAATCGTAACAGAAAGCAGATTAAATATGCGCCCGTAGCTCAGCTGGATAGAGCATCCGCCTTCTAAGCGGATGGTCGCAGGTTCGAGTCCTGCCGGGTGCGCCAATCGGCAGCTTTGGCACAAGTAAAGCGGTAACTGCAATATGGTGGGCGTAGCTCAGTTGGTAGAGCCCAGGATTGTGATTCCTGTTGTCGTGGGTTCGATTCCCATCGTCCACCCCATATTTCAAAAGGCGCCTGATGAAAGTCTGGCGCCTTTGCTTTAAAGGCTTCATGCGGACGTGGTGAAATTGGTAGACACACTGGATTTAGGTTCCAGCGGCGCAAGCTGTAAGAGTTCGAGTCTCTTCGTCCGCACCATTCAAGCTTTCACCGCCCTTCACAGAAGCGCGTGAATGTGTAAAAAGCAGTAAAGCGGTAAATGCAATATGGTGGGCGTAGCTCAGTTGGTAGAGCCCAGGATTGTGATTCCTGTTGTCGTGGGTTCGATTCCCATCGTCCACCCCATACTCCCAAAGGCGCCCGATGAAAATCCGGCGCCTTTGTTTTTTGCGCTGAGGCGCGAGAAAGCCTCGAAAAAGCCGCCTTGTGCGGCTTTTTTCGTTTTTGCGGTTTGAATTCCCCCCTTCGTTTCTGGGAATGGAAAATAGTTTCAAATAAAACTGATTTTCATTTCCCTTTTCTCATTGCTCGCGTGACCTCTCCTACAAGATCATTTCAATCTGCAAGGGAGCGCCTCGTGAAGAGCACACAGCCGGCCGCCGTTCAGCGGTTGCAGCACAACAATAAAGGCGGTGCATGGAAAATTGCGTGCAGTGCGCTGACGGCACTGGCATTGGTGGGTGGAGCTAGCAGCGGGTCGTTGGCATCTGCCGCTGAAAAGGCTACCACCCAGCAGGCGTCGCTGCGCAAGCACTATGACATTCCGGCTGGGCCGCTGGCGCCTGCCTTGAACCAACTGGCTGCGGCCAGTGGGGTGATCCTCACCTTCGATCCGCAGCTCAGCGAACAGCGCAGCACCCAGGGGCTTGAGGGCGAATACACCCTAAAGGAAGCCTTCGACCTGTTGTTGATGGGCACTGGCCTGTGGGTTGAGCAGCTCAAGGATCACACCTTGGTGCTGCGGGTGAACGAGCGCAGCGACAGCGCCCTGGAAGTCGGGCCGACCATGGTGGGTGCCATGGCCGAGCGGCCGGGGGCGATTCAGAGCAGTCGTGAGGTACATGCCGAGCGTCAGGATCTGAACAGTGTGGTGCGCTCGATCCCCGGTACCTACACCTTGCATTCGCGCAGCCAGCCGGGAGTGTCGGTGAATATTCGCGGCCTGGCCGGGTTGGGTCGGGTCAACACCATGATCGATGGCGTTACCCAGACCTTTCGCAATAACGCTGGCCACGGTTCGGGTGGGCCAATGGCCTTTGTCGATGCCAACCTGCTGGCTGGAGTCGATGTGCAGCGCGGTTCGGTGGATGGCGCCGAAGGTGCCAACACCTTGGGCGGTTCGGCGAATTTTCGTACCTTCGATATTGATGACATTGTTAAGGCAGACCATCGTGTAGGCCTGCGTACGACCTATCGCACCGGTAACAATGGCTACGGCAACACCCGCATGTTCGCCGCCGGTGCCCGTACCCGTCCGGAAGATGTCGAGGGTGTTTACGGCCTGGTCGCCGCAGTCAGCAGCACCCAGACTGGCGAGTACAAGACCACCAATGGTCAGTCCAACGAATACGACACCACCAAGCAGAACCCGCGCTCAGGTTTGCTGAAACTGCGCCTGCAGCCGAACGACATGCATCGCCTGGACTTGAGCGGGGTGAAGTACCGCAACGAGTTCTATCACAACTACCCCTGGCAGTTGGACAACGAGACCTATCGGGCCAAGTACGCCTACACGCCCTACAGCGAATGGGTGAACCTGACGGTCAATGCCTACCAGAACAAGACCGAGCTTGAGTATCCGCCGGTAGAAGACTCCCACTATATAGGCCGCAAGACCCGCGACGATGCCCACGGTCTTGACCTGACCAACGTCAGTCGTTTCAGCCTCGGGCCGGTGGAGGCGAGCTGGAGCAATGGCGCGCGCTACTACACCGACGATTTTGTCGCCCAGACCCCGGAAAAACGTGGCGCCAACCCCGAAGGCAAGCAGGCCACCCACAGCCTGTTCAGCACCCTGGAGTTCAACTACGACATCTATGCCTTGACCCTGGCCGGCCACTACGACGGCTACAAGGTCAGCGGTCATGTGCCCAAGTGCTCGATCATTGGCCAGTGCCGCGGTATCGACGGTGGCGACGTGGACATTACTCGGCGTGAGCACAGCTTCAATCCACGGGTCGGTTTTGCTGTGAAGCCCTATGACTGGATGCAGCTCTACACCAGCTGGTCGCGTACTTCGCGGGCGCCACGGGTGCAGGAAATGTTCTTCGAAAAAGTGCCGCTGGAGGCCGATGCCAGCGACGCAGACGGTGTCGGTGCCAACCCGTTCCTGCGTCAGGAGCGCTCTACCAACTACGAGTTCGGGGTCAACTTCACCCGCGCCGGGCTGTTCAGCAATGACGACTACGGGCAACTGAAGATTAACCGTTTCATCAGCAAGATCGATGGCTACATCACCCCGCAATCGTTCGACATTGTCGATGACGACGGCGAAGAGTCGGCGAAGATGAACTGGGTCAATTGGCCGGAAGAAGTACGCATGAGTGGCTATGAGCTCGAAGGTCGCTATGACGCCGGCTTCTTCTACGCCAACCTGTCGTGGACCAAGGCCACTACCCAGTCACCGACCACCTCCGGCATCGAGCTTGAAGATATCAATAGCCAGCCAGACCGCTTCTGGACCCTGGATCTGGGTACTCGCTGGTTCGACGAGCGCCTGGTGCTGGGCGCCCGTGGCGAATACGCCGGGCCGTCGGAAACCAGCTGGGACTGGTACGAGACGAAAAAATCCAACTCCACCGGAGTGATCTGGGACCTGTACGGCAACTACCGGGTGCAGGACAACCTGAGCCTGTTCTTCAACGTCGAGAACGTTGGCAACAAGGTCTACAACAACAGCGCCTCGGTGGACTACCTGATGTCGGCGGTGATGGACCAGGGCAATGGCCGCGGTCGTACGACCTCGTTCGGCTTCACCCTCGAATACTGACAGGACCCTATATGTTCAAGTCTTCCTTTATAGGGGCAGGGCTGGCCTTGCTCGTCGGTTGTGCCAGCGTCAATGCACCGGTGGCCGACAGTGCCTACACCCGGGTCGAATCGCACATTCCCCAATGGGGCGCGATTATCGAGCTGGGCACCGGCAGGCAGATTTCGCCGGACCAACTGCTTGATGAGCTGGCGCCAGCGCGCACAGTGATGGTCGGCGAGTTGCATGACAACTTTGCCCATCACCTGATCGAACAATGGCTGGCCAGCCAGTTGTCCAGGCGTCGCCCCCAGGGCGCGGTGGTGCTGGAGATGCTCGACAGCGATCAGCAGCGCCCGGTCGCTGAAGTCCAGGCCTGGCTGGGCCAGGGCAACCAGGTGCGCAGCCAGCGCCTGCAGCAGATCATCCATTGGGACCCGCGCTGGAGCTGGGAGCAGTACGGCACCCTGATGCAGGCGCTGATGCCGGCGCAGGCAGCGCTGCTGGCCGGAAATCTGTCGGCCGCCGAGCGCAAGCGCATGATGGCGGCGCCTGTAGACAACCCCGACCGACTGTTCCCATCGCCGGCCATTGCCGCTCGCCAGCGTCAGCACATCAGCGACATGCATTGCGGGCAGATCGATACCGCGCGCATGAACGCCATGCTGGCGATCCAGCACGCCCGTGACCTGCGCATGGCACAGGTGCTCGATGACGCCAAGGCCCCTGGCTTGCTGTTCGCTGGGGTCCTGCACACATTGAAAAGCCTCGGCGCCCCGCAATACCTGGCGCAAGGGGCGAGCGATCCGGAGCTCAAGGTGCTGGTGATCGGCGAGCAAGGTCATGGCCTGACGGCTCGCGACGCCGATTACGTCTGGCTACTGCCGGCCCAGGATGCCGATGGCGTGGCCCTGGTGGCCGACGCAGGCGGTTGTGATCAGCCCGCCCATTGAACCTCTTCTCTAAAAGGAATTTACCGTGACTCAATTGACTGCTGTCGAACTCAACGAGCGTTTTGGTACCGATTGTTTGTGTCTTGATCTGCCAGCGGTGAACGTCGCCGCGCAACTGCATGCCCTCGGCCCTGTGCGCACTGCGACCCCGGCTAGCCATGCCTGGATTGAGCAGATCGGACGCTACCCGCAGTCTGACGACATCAGCGAGGCGGGCCTGGTTATTGGCGAAGACGGCCTGGATCTGCGCTTGAATCTGCGCGCCTGGTTCTGGATGTGCATGCAGCATGACGCTGTTGCCAACGTCTACAGCCTGAACATTTTCGATCGACACGCTCAGACGTTGCTGCGTCTGGTATCACTGCCGGAGTCTTCGTTGGCGGACTGGGCAGCGCTTTACAGCCAGTGTGTGGCCAAGCCGTCGCAGTTCATCCCGCGCGAAGTCTTCGCCAAACGCTCGATCCAGATACCTGGCCTGGTCGACGAGTGGGCGGCGATGGCCAACGTCCATGAGCACTTTGCCCTGCTCAAGCGCCATGGCTTGACCCGCTTCGAGGGCAATACCCTGGTGGCGCCACGGTTCGCCCGACAACTGGCGCAAACCAGCCCGGTCGAGGTGTTTCGGCAATTAGCCAGCAGTGCCCTGGAGCTGATGCTGTTCGTTTACAGTGCCGGCAGCGTGCAGATATTCACCGGGCACCTGTCGGGTATGAGCGAGTCGGGCACAGAACTGTTGTTCGATATGCCCGCCAGTGAGCAGGCAGCGCCTACCCGCTTCAGGATTGCCGATGCGCCAGATGCGCAAATCTGGCGCGTTTTTAAACCTAACCAGGTGGGCGGCGTTACCAGCCTCGAGTTTTTTGACGCTGAACAGCGCCTGATCGTCCAGGTGTTCGCCCGCCGTCCGGCAGGGCAGGAGGAGCAGCCGGCCTGGCGGCAATGGCTGGATGCGCTGGAGGCGTCCCGATGAGGGGTATGATCCTCGGAGTGCTGGCGGCGTGCGCGCTCACGACCGCACAGGCCGAACCTGCTGACACCCTGGTGATCGGCAACGACCTGGCGGAAATTGTCGATCGCCTGGATGGTACTTCGCGCCTGCTGGGGCGCGATGACTCCAGTCGCTACCCGCAAACCATCGCCAGCCTGCCGTCGGTGGGCTACATGCGTCAGCTCTCGGCGGAAGGCGTGCTGGCACTCAAGCCGCAACGATTGTTGATCAGCGATGCCGCCCGCCCGGTCCTGGTGTTGCGTCAGTTGCGCGGCCTGGGGCTGGACGTGGTGAGTATCGCTCGCGGCAAGGTCGTCGGCGATATCCCGGCAAAAATCGAGCAGGTCGCGGCGGCGATGAACCGCCAGGCACAGGCGCAGCCGTTGCTTGATGAGCAGCGTCGGTTGGCGGGGCAATTGGCAAGGACGCCGGCATTGAAAGGGCCCAAAGCCTTGTTCATTTTCAATCATGCGGGCATGACCCCGCTGATCATGGGGCGCGGCACCGAAGCCCAGGCAGCATTGGAGCAGGCGGGTATCGAAAACTGCGCGACCTTCAGTGCTTATAAGCAAGTGGCGGCCGAAGCCATGGTGACCTTGGCGCCGGACTTCGTCATTGTCAGCACCGCCGGCCTGGCGGCACTGGGGGGAGAAGACAGCCTGTGGAAGCTGGGCGGCCTGGCGCATACCCCGGCCGGACAGCATCGGCGCCTGGTTCAGGTCGATGACCAGGCCTTGCTCAACCTCGGGCCGCGTACGGTGCAGGCCATGCTGCAGTTGCGCCAGGATGCCGGAGCGCTGTTTCCATGAGCGGCGCGCAGAATGTCAGGCTGCCGACATTGATGCTGATGCTGGCGGGGTTGTGTGGCCTGCTGGTGATGTGTTCGCTGGTTGGCAGTATTGGCTTGTCGCCACGGGTTTTCGTTGGCGACCTGCCGAGCGCACTGGAGTGGCAGGTGTGGAGCGAAGTGCGTTTGCCGCGTCTGTTGCTGGCGGTGCTGGTGGGGTCGACTCTGGCGGTGGGCGGTACGGCGATGCAGGGCCTGTTTCGTAACCCCCTGGCTGACCCGACCCTGCTGGGTCAGGCCAGTGGTGCGGGGTTGGCAGTGTCGATCTGGGTGGTGTTGTTCAGCGGTCGCTTTGCCGGGCTGGAGCTGTATGGGCAGTTTCTCGCAGGTTTTGTCGGCGCGTTGCTGGTGACGCTGGTGATCTTTCGCATAGGCCGCGGTTACAAAGGGCGTGAGTCGACCATCACCTTGTTGTTGGCGGGCCTGGTGATCAACACCCTGACCGGAGCCATTGGTGGTGTCCTCACGTTTATTGCCAGTGAAGAACAGCTACGCCAGCTGAGCTTGTGGGGCATGGGCAGCCTGAGCAGCGCCGAGTGGTCGACCTTGGCGGTAGCCTGTGTGGTCTTGCCATTGACCTTGTGGGTGCTGGCGCGCTGCGCGGGTGATCTGGACCTGTTCCAGCTGGGCGAGGTGTCAGCGCATGCCGCCGGGCTGGATGGCGAGCGCCTGAAAAATCGTGTGGTGCTGGCCTCGTCACTGGGGGTGGGCCTGTGCGTGGCCTTGAGCGGTATCATTGGTTTTATCGGCCTGCTGGTACCGCATTGCTTGCGACTGTACTTCGGTCCCGGCCACCGCCTGCTGATCCCGGCCTCGATGCTCTGCGGCGCGATCCTGCTGCTGGTCGCCGATACCCTGGCGCGCAGCCTTGCCAGTCCGGCGGAAATCCCTGTCGGCCTGGTCACCAGTATCATTGGCGGGCCTTACTTTCTCTGGTTGTTGCTGGGTCGCAAGGTGCGGGAGTTTTGAGATGCTGGAACTGATCAATGTCAGCCTGGAGCAGCCATTTGCCCTGGCGCCCATCAATGAACAGATCAAGGGCGGCGAATTACTCGGCCTGATCGGTCCCAATGGCGCGGGGAAAAGTACGCTGCTCTCGCTGATCTCCGGTTACCTGCAGCCAGGTTCCGGGCAGATCGAGTTGCTGGGTCGTGAGCTGCCTGCATATACGCCCGGCCAACTCGCGCGCAGGCGGGCACTTGTCACTCAACAGATGGACAGTGCCTTCGATTGGCGGGTCGATGAGTTCATTCGCCTTGGTCAGCAGCATCCGGGAGAACCTTGCCCGGGCATTGTCGACGCCCTGGATATCCGTCACTTACTCGAACGTGGGGTATTGTCCCTGTCGGGTGGCGAACTGCAGCGGGTGACCATTGCCCGGGCCATGAACCAGTTGGGCGTCAGTCCCCTGGCTGACGCCCGGGACGATGACCAGGGCTGCCTGCTGTTGCTGGACGAGCCGACCAGCGCCCTGGACATCGGTCAGCAACAGAACCTGATGCGGGTGCTGCGCACGCTCGCCTGCTCGCCGCGCATTGCCGTGGTGTGTGTGCTGCACGACCTGAACCTGGCGGCGCGTTATTGCGATCGGCTGTGGCTACTGGAGCGGGGGCGGTTATGCGCCAGTGGTGCACCGGCCCAGGTGCTCAGCGAGCAACGCATCGCTCAAGTGTTTGCCGCCCAGGTGCGGGTAAGTGCGCTCGAGCAGCGCCAGGTGCGTATCGAACTGCTGGTGTGAACGGCATTCAGCGCGGGTTCAGGGTTACCCAGTAGCGGGAGCGCCGCCGCACCTGCAGGGGCAGCGAATGGGGCAGGGCGTCGAGTGCCGCATCGGTATCCTTGAGCGGGTAAACACCGGAGACGCGCAGCCCGGCAATCTCATCGCTGCACCGTAGCAGGCCTGGCCGGTAACGACTCAGCTGGGCGACAAAGGCATCCAGGCGCATGTTGTCGGCTACCAGCAAGCCCTGGCTCCAGGCTGGCTCGGCCTGATTGCCGGTTGCCGGTTCAATGTACGTCGCAGTGAAGCGCACCCGTTGCCCAGCGGCCAGGCGCAGGGTGCTGCTTGGCGCTCGCTGCGTCTGGACCTCGACAGCGCCTTCGAACAGCTCCACCTGAGTCGCCTGCCCTTGCATCTCGACAGTGAAACGCGTGCCCACGGCTCGCACCAAGCCTTGTGCGGTTGCTACACACAGTGGGCGGCGGCCAGCATCTGCCGGGTGTCCGCTGCTGAGCAGCAAGCGGCCATTGCGTAGTTGGACCAGCCGCTGCTGGCTATCAAAGTGCACGGTGATTTCGCTGTCAGCATCCAGGGTCAGGCGGCTGCCATCTTCCAGGCTGATGTGCTGCGGCGCACTGGCGCCATTGCTGTAGGTCAGGCCTGGGTTCGGCTGCCAGAAGTTGCGGTAGGCCAGTTGCCCGGCGCAGCCGAACAGACCGAGCGCGGCGAGGGTTTTGAGTGCTTGCCGGCGACTGTGGCCCGGGCCGCTTTGGGACAGGCTCTGGTAGCCGGCCTGCGGTTCGAACCCCGCCATGCGCCGTCGTAGCGCCTCGATGTGCAGCCAGGCGCGTTCATTGTCCGGATGAGCCGCGCGCCAGTGGTCCAGTGCTTGCCGCTGCTCGGCGCTGAGGGTGCCTTCCATTGTTTCGGTAAGCCACTGTGCGGCTTCGCGGGTAGTGCGCGGGTTGAACGGCGAGGGCGTCATGACAGGTCGGCAAAAAAACAATGTTGGTTAGCCCGCACCAGGTAAAGCTTCACCGAGCGGGTGCTGACCTGCAGGCGTTCGGCGATCTCGGCGATCTTCAGGCCTTGCAGGTGCGACAGCAGGAAGGCTTCCCGGACCTTGCCCGGCAAAGTGTCGAGCATGCGATCGAGCAGCGTAAGCGCTTCAAGTGCCAGGACACGGACTTCAGGGGAGGGTTCCACTGCCTCGGGCAGGCTGGCCAGTGCTTCCAGATACGCCTGTTCCACTAGTCGCCGGCGATAGACATTGGCCATCAGTCGTCGCGCCACGGTCGACAGGAACGAGCGCGGTTCGCGGATCCTGAACAGATCCTTGGCACTGAGAATGCTCAGGAAGGTGTCTTGGGCGATGTCGGCGGCGTGCTCCGGGCAGCCGATGCGGTTGCGCAGCCATCGGTGCAGCCAGCGGTGATGGTCGTTGTACAGCGTGCTCAGGCAGGTGTTGAGCTGTGTTGCAGTGGGGCGGGTGTCCATCGTGTGCTTGGCCGGCGTGAGGCGGAACGGGCGGCCAGTATATCGAGAACAATTATCAAATGATAATTATTGTTGTTTGGTTGCATTCGTGATCGGCTAGTTTTGAGCTGCCATGGCGCTGTTTGCGGCGGTCGCCGCCTCGGGTTGCAAGCTTTCGCCACACGCCTCCTGGCTGATGGCCCTGGCCAATGAGCCTTTGAAAATGGGGGTTGCGTCCTTGTCGGCGACGGCGCTTTTCAGGTCGTCCAACGAAATGCCCGAGCCCAGAAAACGCACGGTGCGCTTGGTGCAGTCAAATTGGCGAGCGCTGTAGCTGGTGCCGCTGATACCCACCCGTTGGGTGATGACCGTGCGATCGGAGCTGTCGCCGGACATGCTCACGATTGAATACAAGGCATCAGGGTCTTGCGACGCCTCTATCAAGGAGGCGGAAACTGTCGAGCAGGAGAGGGCCAGGCAGGTGGCGGCGAGCAGTTTGTTCAGCACGGGGGACGTCCTTGCATGAGCGCTGGTCATTCCGTTGACGCTATCAAACGGGAATGAATCGTATTACCAATATGGCGAATCGCTAGCTTATCGGGCTGGTGAGGGCTAGACAATTGTCTGCTGCTTTCGTTTCGTACATTTCCGACAGCTGGATACGATTATTCTGACATCTTTTGACGGCCTGGTGACAATCGATCAAAAGCTGATAGATTTCAGCCGGTTGAAGCAGTGACCGGGCGTCCGGTCGCAGAAAGGAAAAAGCACCATGATTTCACCAGAACGTCAGGCCATTGCCCTTAAGCGCTATCTCGACGCCAGTCCGCAGATGCGCGAGGAAATCGCCGGGCTCAGCGAGCACGAACAGGCCCAGCAGGTCCTCTGGGCCTTCGAGGATGCCGCGCAGGAGCAGGGGCTCGAGCCTTGGGAGTTGACCTTGCAACTGATCGCCGACTCTGCCGAGGAGTTTGCCGCCATGCGCCTTGAGGTGCACCGCGAAGTTGCCCAGGCGCTGGGAATGGAGTGGGAAGAGTATTGCGCGTTCAACGACATCGATCAGAAGTCTTAACGCCGGGACTCGATTTTGTAGTGTTTTGGCAAGATTTTTTGCAGTCCAGGGGCTGGATCATCATGGCTGCTGCTGTGGAGTCCAGGCCAAGGCCTGCGTGTGTTAAGCCACCTTCGGCAGGGATTTTGCCGGGGGCTTTGAATTAAATGGACCGGCGTTCTTTCTCGTCGTCTTGAACGGGGTGACTTCTGGCCTTTGAGCCACTAGAATGTTTGCCCTTGATTCTGGAGTCGGGTATCGCCGGCTAACGTCTGTGCAACGAGGAATATCCATGCAAGTTTCGGTTGAAAATACTTCTGCTCTCGAGCGCCGCATGACCATCGCCGTTCCGGCCGAGCGCGTCGAGACCGAAGTCAACAAGCGTCTGCAACAGACTGCCCGTCGCGCCAAGGTCCCAGGCTTCCGTCCTGGCAAAGTGCCGATGAGCGTGATCCGTCAGCGTTACGAAGATGCTGCCCGTCAGGAAGCCTTCGGCGACCTGGTCCAGGCTTCTTTCTACGAAGCGGTGGTCGAGCAGAAGCTGAACCCGGCTGGCGCCCCTGCCGTCGAGCCAAAATCGTTCGAAAAAGGCAAGGATCTGGAATACGTCGCCATTTTCGAAGTCTTCCCTGAGTTCACCGTTGCCGGTTTCGACTCGATCGCCATCGAGCGTCTGAGCGCCGAAGTGGCTGACGCCGACCTCGACAACATGCTGGAAGTGCTGCGCAAGCAGAATGTTCGTTTCGAAGCCGCCGACCGCGCTGCCCAGAATGAAGACCAGCTGAACATCGATTTCGTCGGCAAAGTCGACGGTGAAGTGTTCGCCGGTGGCTCGGCCAAGGGCACCCAGCTGGTGCTGGGCTCCGGCCGCATGATCCCAGGTTTCGAAGAAGGCCTGGTTGGCGCCAAGGCGGGTGAAGAGCGCGTTCTGAACCTGACCTTCCCTGAGGACTACCAGAACCTGGACCTGGCTGGCAAAGCCGCCGAGTTCACCGTTACCGTCAACAGCGTTGCCGAGCCAAAGCTGCCTGAGCTGACCGAAGAGTTCTTCGCTCAGTTCGGCATCAAGGAAGCCACCCTGGAAGGTTTCCGCACCGAAGTTCGCAAGAACATGGAGCGTGAACTGCGTCAGGCGATCAAGACCAAGGTCAAGAACCAGGTAATGGACGGCCTGCTGGCTGCCAACCCGATCGAAGTGCCAAAAGCCCTGCTGGAAAACGAAGTGAATCGCCTGCGCGTTCAAGCCGTTCAACAGTTCGGTGGCAACATCAAGCCTGAGCAACTGCCGGCCGAGCTGTTCGAAGAACAAGCCAAGCGCCGCGTCGTGCTGGGTCTGATCGTCGCCGAAGTGGTCAAGCAGAACGAGCTCAAGCCAGACGAAGACCGCGTTCGCGAAATGATCCAGGAAATGGCCTCGGCCTACCAGGAGCCTGAGCAGGTCGTAGCTTGGTACTACAAGAACGACCAGCAACTGAACGAAGTCCGTTCGGTTGTGCTGGAAGAACAAGTTGTGGATACTGTTCTGCAGAAAGCGACTGTGACCGATAAATCGGTCTCTTACGAAGAAGCTGTCAAGCCAGCCCAGGCACCTGCCGCTGACTGATTTCCTTCTCTTCGCAGGAAAACACCACAAGCCAGCCTTCGAGCTGGCTTGTGCGTATTCAAGACATGACTATTTGGGAGTGAGTGCAGGACATGTCCCGCAATTCTTATTATCAGCAGAGCTCTGACATCCAGGCCGCAGGCGGCCTGGTCCCGATGGTTATCGAGCAATCCGCTCGTGGCGAACGCGCCTATGACATCTACTCGCGCCTTCTGAAGGAGCGGGTGATCTTCCTGGTCGGCCCGGTAGAGGACTACATGGCCAACCTGGTAGCGGCGCAGATGCTGTTCCTTGAAGCGGAAAACCCGGACAAGGATATCCATCTCTACATCAACTCGCCGGGCGGTTCGGTGACTGCGGGCATGTCGATCTACGACACCATGCAGTTCATCAAGCCGGACGTGTCGACCATCTGCATCGGCCAGGCCTGCAGCATGGGTGCTTTCCTGCTGGCTGCAGGGGCGAAGGGCAAGCGTCACTGCCTGCCGAACTCGCGGGTGATGATTCACCAGCCACTGGGCGGCTTCCAGGGCCAGGCGACGGATATCGAGATCCACGCCAAGGAAATCCTCTCCATCAAGTCGCGCTTGAACGAATTGCTGGCTTTCCACACAGGTCAAGACCTGGAAACCATCAAGCGTGATACCGAGCGCGACAATTTCATGAGCGCCGAGCGCGCAGCCGAATACGGCTTGATCGACTCGGTCTACGACAAGCGGCAACTGGCCTCCTGAATCCGGGTGCCAGAGCAGGTAGGCGGTGATTCCGCCTACCTGTGGACTTGAAAAAGCCCGCAATTGCCTTCATCTTGTGTTGCAAGCCTACCGGATTGGATCGATCGAATGACTGACACCCGTAACGGCGAGGACAACGGCAAATTGCTCTATTGCTCCTTCTGCGGCAAAAGCCAGCACGAAGTGCGCAAGTTGATTGCCGGCCCCTCGGTATTTATCTGCGACGAGTGCGTCGACCTGTGCAACGACATCATCCGTGAGGAGGTGCAGGAAGCCCAGGCCGAAAGCAGCGCGCATAAACTGCCTTCGCCGAAAGAAATCAGCACTATCCTGGACCAGTACGTCATTGGTCAGGAACGTGCGAAAAAGGTACTGGCGGTAGCGGTGTACAACCACTACAAGCGCCTGAATCAACGCGACAAGAAAAACGACGACGTCGAACTTGGCAAGAGTAACATCCTGCTGATCGGTCCGACGGGCTCGGGTAAGACCCTGCTCGCCGAAACCCTCGCGCGTCTGTTGAATGTACCGTTCACCATCGCCGATGCCACCACCTTGACCGAAGCCGGTTACGTGGGTGAAGACGTCGAGAACATCATTCAGAAGTTGCTGCAAAAGTGCGATTACGACGTGGAAAAAGCCCAGATGGGCATTGTCTACATCGACGAGATCGACAAAATCTCGCGCAAGTCGGACAACCCGTCGATTACCCGTGACGTCTCGGGTGAAGGCGTGCAGCAAGCGTTGCTCAAGCTGATCGAAGGCACGGTCGCTTCGGTGCCCCCGCAGGGTGGCCGCAAGCACCCGCAGCAGGAGTTCCTGCAAGTCGATACGCGTAACATCCTGTTTATCTGTGGCGGTGCGTTCTCGGGCCTTGAAAAGGTCATCCAGGCGCGTTCCACCCGCGGCGGCATCGGTTTCAGTGCCGAAGTGCGCAGCAAGCAGGAAGGCAAGAAGGTTGGCGAGTCGCTGCGTGAAGTCGAGCCTGACGATTTGGTCAAGTTCGGTCTGATCCCCGAGTTTGTTGGTCGTCTGCCGGTTCTGGCGACCCTCGACGAGCTGGACGAAGCTGCGCTGATGCAGATTCTGACCGAGCCGAAGAACGCCCTGACCAAGCAGTACGCCAAGCTGTTCGAAATGGAAGGTGTGGACCTGGAATTCCGCAGTGATGCGCTCAAGTCCGTGGCCCGCAAGGCCCTGGAGCGCAAAACCGGTGCCCGTGGCCTGCGTTCGATCCTCGAAGGCATTTTGCTCGACACCATGTACGAGATTCCTTCGCAGAAGGATGTCAGCAAGGTGGTGATCGACGAAAGCGTCATCGATGGCTCTTCGCAGCCGCTGTTGATCTACGAGAACAGCGAGCCGCAAGCCAAGGCTGCACCCGACGTTTGAGTCGCAATGCGGCTCGATTCAAGCAAGGGGCCTTCGGGCCCCTTTGCTTTTCCTGTCGCAGCGCTTGTTTTTTTGCGGGGCTGCCCCCACATTAACT
Source organism: Pseudomonas tructae (assembly GCF_004214895.1). Lineage (NCBI taxonomy): Bacteria > Pseudomonadati > Pseudomonadota > Gammaproteobacteria > Pseudomonadales > Pseudomonadaceae > Pseudomonas > Pseudomonas tructae. Next base: position 2,234,669 of record NZ_CP035952.1, read on the forward strand.
CCACGCTCAAATTCTATCGGTTTCCGGCCATAAGGCCGTTGTAGAGGCGAAATCATGAAGACCACCCTCGACTTGCCTCTCCTGCCATTGCGCGATGTTGTCGTCTATCCGCACATGGTCATCCCGCTGTTCGTGGGACGCGAGAAGTCCATTGAGGCCCTTGAGGCCGCGATGACGGGCGAGAAGCAGATCCTCCTGCTGGCCCAGAAGAACCCCGCTGACGACGATCCGGGCGAAGATGCCCTGTACCGCGTCGGTACCATTGCTACCGTCCTGCAGTTGCTGAAACTGCCCGATGGCACCGTCAAGGTGCTGGTCGAGGGCGAACAGCGTGGCGCGGTCGAGCGCTTCAACGAAGTTGACGGGCATATTCGTGCCGAAGTCTCGTTGATCGACGAATCCCAGGCTGCCGAGCGCGAGTCTGAAGTCTTCGTCCGTAGCTTGCTGTCGCAATTTGAACAATATGTTCAGCTGGGTAAGAAAGTCCCGGCTGAAGTGCTTTCCTCGCTCAACAGCATCGATGAGCCTGGGCGCCTGGTCGACACCATGGCAGCGCATATGGCGCTGAAGATCGAGCAGAAGCAGGAAATTCTCGAAATCCTCGACCTGTCTGCCCGTGTCGAGCACGTGCTGGCACTGCTGGATGCCGAAATCGACCTGCTACAGGTCGAAAAGCGCATCCGTGGCCGGGTCAAGAAACAAATGGAGCGCAGTCAGCGCGAGTACTACCTGAATGAGCAGATGAAGGCCATTCAGAAAGAGCTCGGCGACAGCGAAGAAGGTCACAACGAAGTCGAAGAGCTGAAAAAGCGCCTCGATGCCGCCGGTTTGCCAAAAGATGCCTACGCCAAGGCCCAGGCTGAACTGAACAAGCTCAAGCAGATGTCGCCGATGTCGGCCGAAGCCACCGTGGTGCGTTCCTACCTCGACTGGCTGGTACAGGTGCCGTGGAAGGCACAGAGCAAAGTGCGCCTGGACCTGGCCAAGGCCGAAGAAATCCTTGACGCCGACCATTACGGGCTCGAAGAGGTCAAGGAGCGCATCCTTGAGTACCTCGCCGTGCAGAAACGGGTGAAAAAAATCCGCGGCCCGGTGCTGTGCCTGGTTGGCCCGCCAGGTGTGGGCAAGACCTCCCTGGCCGAGTCGATCGCCAGTGCCACCAATCGCAAGTTCGTGCGCATGGCCCTCGGTGGCGTGCGCGACGAAGCCGAAATTCGCGGCCACCGCCGTACCTACATCGGTTCCATGCCCGGTCGCCTGATTCAGAAAATGACCAAGGTTGGCGTACGCAACCCGCTGTTCCTGCTCGACGAGATCGACAAGATGGGCAGCGACATGCGTGGCGATCCGGCCTCGGCACTGCTGGAGGTGCTCGATCCAGAGCAGAACCACAACTTCAACGATCATTACCTGGAAGTCGACTACGACCTCTCGGACGTGATGTTCCTTTGTACCTCCAACTCGATGAATATCCCCCCAGCCCTGCTGGACCGGATGGAAGTCATCCGTCTGCCGGGCTATACCGAGGACGAGAAGATCAACATCGCGGTCAAGTACCTGTCGCCCAAGCAGATCAAGGCCAACGGCCTGAAGAAGGGCGAGCTGGAGATCGACGTCTCGGCGATCCGCGACATCATTCGCTATTACACCCGCGAAGCCGGTGTGCGTAGCCTGGAGCGCCAGATCGCGAAAATCTGCCGCAAGGTGGTCAAGGAGCATGCCGGCCTCAAGCAGGTGGCGGTGAAGGTCACGGGCGAGCAGCTTGAGCACTACCTTGGCGTGCGCAAGTTCCGTTATGGTCTTGCCGAGCAGCAGGATCAGGTGGGGCAGGTGACTGGCCTTGCCTGGACCCAGGTGGGTGGCGAGTTGCTGACCATCGAGGCTGCGGTGATTCCCGGCAAGGGTCAGTTGATCAAGACCGGTTCGCTCGGTGATGTGATGGTCGAATCCATTACTGCCGCGCAAACCGTAGTTCGCAGCCGGGCGCGCAGCCTGGGGATTGCTGCCGACTTCCATGAGAAGCGCGACACCCACATCCACATGCCCGAAGGCGCCACGCCCAAGGATGGTCCAAGTGCCGGTATCGGCATGTGCACCGCCCTGGTCTCGGCCTTGACCCAGATTCCGGTGCGTGCCGATGTGGCCATGACCGGCGAGATTACCTTGCGTGGTCAAGTGCTGGCGATTGGCGGGTTGAAGGAAAAATTGCTGGCCGCGCACCGTGGCGGAATCAAGACAGTGATCATTCCGGAAGAGAATGTGCGTGATCTGAAAGAAATTCCTGAGAATATTAAGCAGGATCTGCAGATTAAACCGGTCAAATGGATTGACGAAGTCCTCCAAATTGCGCTGCAATACGCGCCGGAGCCCTTGCCCGATGTGGCTCCGGAGATTGTCGCCAAGGATGAAAAGCGCGACAGCGATTCCAAGGAAAGAATCAGCACACATTAGTACGTATTTGGCTGGGGGGCTTTCTTGACAGTATTTTCAGGCCCTTGTTGTAAAGCGGCACTTGTGTCAGCAGGCCACCCAGCGCTCGTTTAGCTTTTCATTACATACTTAGAAACAAACTCAATAGAGATATAAGGGGACTTAGAGTGAACAAGTCGGAACTGATTGACGCTATCGCCGCATCTGCTGATATTTCGAAAGCTGCCGCTGGCAAAGCGCTGGACGCCGTAATTGATTCCGTCACCGGCGCCCTGAAGGCAGGTGACTCCGTGGTACTGGTAGGTTTCGGTACCTTCTCCGTCACCGATCGTCCAGCGCGTACCGGCCGCAACCCGCAAACCGGCAAGACTCTGGAAATCCCTGCCGCCAAGAAGCCTGGCTTCAAGGCTGGCAAGGCACTGAAAGAAGCTGTCAACTAAGTCGCTTCCTTCAGGCTCACGCCTAACCGAGCCAGGCTCGTGCCTGGTCCGGCTGCCGAACATCGAGCGACCTGTATAAGGTTCTCGGCGCTCGGCCAGTTACGAGAAGGCGCATCCTCGGATGCGCCTTTCTTCTATCAGGACTCTACCCACGCTCCACGGTTGGTTCATTCAGTACAACCGTTTCTGGGGGACGCATGCTGCAGAATATCAGGGACAATTCACAAGGTTGGATTGCCAAGACCATCATCGGTGTCATCGTAGCCTTGATGGCACTGACCGGCTTCGATGCCATCTTCCAGGCCGCCAGCAACAGCCAGGACGCTGCCAAGGTCAATGGCGACAAGATTAGCCAGAGCGAGCTGAGCCAGGCCGTCGACATGCAACGTCGGCAGCTGATGCAACAGCTGGGCAAGGATTTCGATCCGGCCATGCTCAACGAGAACATGCTGCGCGAAGCCGCACTCAAGGGGCTGATCGATCGCAAGTTGCTGCTTCAGGGTGCTGAAGAGGCCAAGTTCTCTTTCTCCGAGGCGGCCCTTGATCAATTGATCCTGCAAACCCCCGAGTTCCAGGAAGATGGCAAGTTCAGCGCCGAGCGCTTCGACCAGGTGATTCGCCAGATGGGCTACGGCCGTCTGCAATTTCGCGAAATGCTGGCTCAGGAAATGCTCATCGGCCAATTGCGCACCGGCCTTGCCGGTAGCGGCTTTGTCACTGACGATCAGGTCAACGCCTTTGCCCGTCTGGAAAAACAGACCCGTGATTTCGCTGCGCTGACGTTCAAGGCCGACCCGGCTGCGGCCAAGGTCACAGACGAGCAGGTCAAGGCTCACTACGACGCACACGCCAAGGAATTCATGAGCCCCGATCAGGTCGTTATCGACTACATCGAGCTGAAGAAGTCTGCGTTCTTCGACCAGGTTGAAGTCAATCAGGACGAACTCAAGGCACTGTACGAAAAAGAGATCGCCAACCTCGCCGAGCAACGCCATGCTGCGCATATCCTTGTCGAAATCAACGACAAGGCTAGCGAGGGCCAGGCCAAGGCCAAGGTTGAAGAGATCCAGGCGCGTCTGGCCAAAGGCGAAGACTTTGCCACTCTGGCCAAGGAGTTCTCCCAGGATCCAGGTTCGGCCAGCAATGGTGGCGACCTCGGCTATGCCGGGCAGGGCGTCTATGACCCGGCCTTCGAAGACGCACTGTATGCGCTGAACAAGGGCCAGGTCTCCGGGCCGGTGCGGACCGAGTACGGTTTCCACCTGATCAAGCTGCTCGATGTCCAGGCGCCTGAAGTGCCGAGCTTCGACAGCCTGAAAGACAAGCTGACCCGTGAGCTCAAGACCCAGCAGGTCGAACAGCGTTTCGTCGAAGTGACCAAGCAGTTGGAAGACTCGGCGTTCGAAGCCTCTGACCTGGCCCAGCCAGCTCAGGAACTGGGCCTGAAGCTGCACACCTCGCCAGCGTTCGGCCGCGAAGGCGGCGAAGGCATCACTGCCAACCGCGCCGTGATCCAGGCCGCATTCAGCACTGAAGTGCTGGAAGAAGGTGCCAACAGCACGGCGATCGAGCTGGACCCGGAAACCATCGTGGTACTGCGCGTCAAAGAGCACCGCAAGCCTGAGCAACTGGGGCTTGAAGTGGTCTCCGAGAGCATTCGCAAGCACTTGGCCAAAGAGCAGGCGACGGCCGCGCTGAAGGCCAAGGCCGATGCCCTGATCGCCGGTCTGCGTGATGGCAAGATTGCCCTGGCGGCCAGCCAGGACGGTCAGGCCTGGAAAGTCCAGGAAGCTGTATCGCGCAGCCAGGAAGGTATCGACCCGGTCGAGCTGCAGGCTGTGTTCCGCATGAGCAAGCCTGAAACCAAGGACAAGCCGGTGTACACCACCGTCACCCTGGCCGATGGTAGCCTGGTGGTGTTGCGTCTGAACGGCGTCAACGAAGGCGCGGCAGCCACTGAAGAAGAGAAGGCCGCCTACCGCCGCTTCCTCGCTTCGCGTGCCGGCCAGCAGGACTTCGCGGCGTACCGCAAGCAGCTGGAAGCCAAGGCGGATATCACTCGCTACTGAGTGCTTGATGCTTGAAACAGAAAAGGCCGCTTACGCGGCCTTTTCTGTTTTCACGGGGCAGTGGGAGCGGGCTTGCCCCGCGAGCATGCCTACTGAGCGACTGCTGGTGCCAGAAACGCCGCCTCCAGCAACTGCCGGGTATACGGATGCTGCGGATCGGCAAAGATCTGCGCCGCCGTGCCTTGCTCCACCACCTGCCCATGCTTGACCACCATCAACTGGTGGCTGAGTGCCTTGACCACCGCCAGGTCGTGGCTGATGAACAGGTATGTCAGGTTGTATTTGCTTTGCAGCGAGCGCAGCAGCTCCACCACCTGGCGCTGCACCGTGCGGTCCAGGGCCGAGGTCGGCTCATCGAGCAGGATCAGCGCTGGCTTGAGTACCAGCGCCCGGGCGATCGCGATCCGCTGGCGTTGACCGCCGGAGAACTCGTGCGGGTAGCGATGCCGCGCCTGGGGATCAAGCCCCACTTCCAGCAAAGCGGCAATGATGGCCTGCTCCTGCTCGGCAGCGTTGCCGATGCGGTGGATGCGCAGGCCTTCGCCGACAATATCGCTGACGCACATGCGCGGGCTGAGGCTGCCGAACGGGTCCTGGAACACCACCTGCATCTGGCGGCGCAAGGGGCGCACCTGTTGCTGGCTCAGGTTCTCCAGGGCTGCGCCCTGAAAGCGAATGGCGCCCTGGCTGCCGAGCAGGCGCAGGATTGCCAGGCCCAGGGTCGATTTGCCCGAGCCGCTTTCACCAACGATGCCCAGGGTCTGGCCCTGGGGCAGGCTGAAGTTGATGCCGTCCACCGCCTTGACGTAATCGACGGTGCGCCGCAGCAGGCCCTTCTTGATCGGGAACCAGACGCGCAGGTCCTCGACTTGCAGCAGCGGCGCGCCCGGAGGGTTGCCGGCCGGGCCTCCACTGGGTTCGGCGCCCAGGAGCATTTGGGTATAGGGATGCTTGGGGGCGCGGAACAGTTCGTCACAGGCAGCCTGCTCGACGATCTGGCCCTTTTGCATCACGCAGACCCGGTGAGCAATGCGCCTGACCAGGTTGAGGTCGTGGCTGATCAGCAGCAGGGCCATCCCCAGACGCGCCTGCAGCGACTCGAGCAGTTCGAGGATCTTCAACTGCACAGTGACGTCCAGTGCCGTGGTCGGTTCGTCGGCAATCAGCAGTTCAGGCTCGTTGGCCAGGGCCATGGCGATCATCACCCGTTGGCGCTGGCCGCCTGAGAGCTCGTGTGGCAGTGCTTTGAGACGTTTATGCGGCTCAGGTATGCCAACCAGCTCCAGCAGCTCCAGCGTGCGCTCAGTGGCCTCCTTGCCACGCAGGCCCTTGTGCAGCAGGAGGATTTCGTTGATCTGCTTTTCGATGTTGTGCAGCGGGTTCAGCGAGGTCATCGGTTCCTGGAAGATCATTGCGATGCGGTTGCCGCGAATGCGGCGCATCTGCTTTTCGTCCAGGGTCAGCAAGTCGCGCTGCTCGAAGCCAATGGTGCCGGACGGATGCCGGGCCAGCGGGTAGGGCAGCAGGCGCAGAATCGAATGGGCCGTCACCGATTTGCCCGAGCCGCTTTCGCCAACCAGAGCCAGGGTTTCGCCGCGACGGATGTCGAAGCTGACGCCTTCGACCACCCGCTGGGTTTGATCGCCGCTGACGAACTCGACGGCCAGGTCGCGGACTTCGATCAAGGTGTGCTTGCTCATCTCATTTCCTCGGGTCGAAGGCATCGCGGGCGGACTCGCCGATGAACACCAGCAGGCTGAGCATCAACGCCAGCACGGCAAAAGCGCTCATGCCCAGCCAGGGTGCCTGCAGGTTGGACTTGCCCTGAGCCACCAGCTCGCCCAGCGATGGCGCCCCCGGCGGCAGGCCGAAGCCGAGAAAGTCCAGGGCGGTCAGGGTGCCGATGGCGCCGGTGAGGATGAACGGCATGAAGGTCATGGTCGAAATCATCGCGTTGGGCAGAATGTGCCGGTACATGATCGCACCGTTCTGCATGCCCAGCGCCCGCGCCGCGCGTACGTATTCAAGATTGCGTCCGCGCAGGAACTCGGCGCGCACCACGTCGACCAGGCTCATCCACGAGAACAGCAGCATGATCCCCAGCAGCCACCAGAAGTTCGGTTGCACGAAGCTGGCGAGGATGATCAGCAGGTACAGCACGGGCAGCCCCGACCAGATTTCCAGGAAGCGCTGGCCGGCAAGGTCTACCCAGCCGCCGTAAAAGCCCTGCAGGGCGCCGGCAATAACGCCGATGATCGAACTGAGGATAGTCAGGGTCAGGGCAAACAGCACCGAGATGCGAAAGCCATAGATGACCCGCGCCAGCACATCGCGGCCCTGGTCGTCGGTACCCAGCCAGTTCTGCGCCGACGGCGGGGCAGGGGCCGGAACCTTGAGGTCATAGTTGATACTCTGGTAGCTGAACGGAATCGGCGCCCACAGCACGAAGCTGTCCTTGGCAGCGAGCAATTCGCGGATGTAAGGGCTCTTGTAGTTGGCTTCCAGCGGGAATTCGCCGCCAAAGGTGGTTTCCGGGTAGCGCTTGAGCGCCGGAAAATACCATTGGCCGTCGTAGTGCACGGCCAGGGGCTTGTCGTTGGCGATCAGTTCGGCGCCCAGGCTCAGGCCGAACAGGATCAGGAACAGCCACAGCGACCACCAGCCGCGGCGGTTGGCCTTGAAGCGCTCGAAGCGCCGGCGATTCAGAGGTGACAGGTTCATCTCAGTGCTCCCGGCTGTCGAAGTCGATGCGTGGGTCGACCAGGGTGTAGGTCAGGTCGCCGATCAGCTTCACCACAAGACCCAGCAGGGTGAAGATGAACAGGGTGCCGAAGACCACCGGGTAGTCGCGGTTGATCGCCGCCTCGAAACTCATCAGGCCCAGGCCGTCGAGGGAGAAGATCACCTCGATCAGCAAGGAGCCGGTAAAGAAGATGCCGATAAACGCCGAAGGAAAGCCGGCAATCACCAGCAGCATGGCATTGCGAAACACATGGCCGTAGAGCACGCGGTTGGGGCTCAGGCCCTTGGCTTTGGCGGTGACCACATACTGCTTGTTGATCTCGTCGAGGAAACTGTTCTTGGTCAGCAGGGTCATGGTCGCGAAGTTGCCGATCACCAGGGCGGTGACCGGCAGCACCAGGTGCCAGAAATAGTCGAGCAGCTTGCCGGCGGTGCTCAGTTCGTCGAAGTTGTTCGAGGTCAGGCCGCGTAATGGGAACCAGTCCAGGTAGCTGCCGCCGGCGAACACCACGATCAACAAGATGGCGAACAGGAAGGCCGGGATGGCGTAGCCGATGACGATCGCCGAGCTGGTCCAGACGTCGAAGTGGCTGCCGTGGCGGGTGGCCTTGGCGATCCCCAGAGGGATCGACACCAGGTACATGATCAGCGTGCTCCACAGCCCCAGGGAGATCGATACCGGCATCTTCTCGATGATCAGGTCGATAACCTTGGCGTCGCGAAAGAAGCTGTCGCCAAAGTCCAGCCGGGCGTAGTTCTTGATCATGATCCACAAGCGTTCCGGCGCCGACTTGTCGAAGCCGTACATCTGTTCGATTTCCTTGATCAGTGCTGGGTCCAGGCCTTGCGCGCCGCGGTAGTTGGAGCCGGCCACCGAGACTTCGGCGCCGCCCCCGGCAATGCGGCTTGTGGCGCCCTCGAAGCCTTCGAGCTTGGCGATCATCTGTTCCACCGGGCCGCCGGGAGCGGCCTGGATGATGATGAAGTTGATGATCAGGATGCCCAGCAGCGTCGGAATGATCAGCAGCAAACGGCGAAAGATGTAGGCCAGCATGTTATTTCGCCCCTTCGGCCGCTTGCGCTGCGGGCGCGAGTGGCACTACCGGCTCGACATCCGGCTTGATCCACCAGGTGTTGATACCGATGTCGTACTTGGGTGAAACCTTCGGGTGGCCGATGTGGTTCCAGTAGGCCACGCGCCAGGTCTTGATGTGCCAGTTGGGGATCACGTAGTAACCCCATTGCAGTACCCGGTCCAGGGCGCGGGAGTGCTCGATCAGGCTTTGTCGCGAGTCGGCGTTGATCAGTTGTTCGACCAGGGTATCGATGGCCGGGTCTTTCAGGCCGATGAAGTTGCGGCTGCCGGGGTTGTCGGCGGCGGCGCTCTGCCAGAACTCGCGCTGCTCGTTACCCGGGGAGTTGGACTGTGGATAGCCACCGACCATCATGTCGAAGTCCCGCGAGCGCAGACGGTTGATGTACTGCGACACATCCACCCGGCGAATCACCAGGTCGATGCCCAGGTCCGCAAGGTTGCGCTTGAATGGCAGCAGGACACGTTCGAACTCGGTCTGCGCCAGCAGGAACTCGATGGACACCGGCTTGCCCTGGGCATCGACCATCTTGTCATCGACGATCCGCCAGCCGGCGTCCTGCAGCAGCTTGTAGGCCTTGCGCTGCTGTTCGCGGATCATCCCGCTGCCGTCAGTGACCGGGTTGGCGAACGCCTGGGTGAAGACCTGGTCGGGGATCTTGCCGCGCAGCGGCTCGAGAATCTTCAGCTCAGCAGCGTCGGGCAGACCGCGGGCGGCCATGTCGGAGTTCTCGAAGTAGCTGCGGGTGCGAGTGTAAGCGCCGTTGAACAGCTGCTTGTTGGTCCATTCGAAGTCCAGCAGCAGGCTCAGCGCTTCACGTACCCGTACATCCTGGAACAGCGGGCGGCGGATATTGTAGATAAAGCCCTGCATGCCAGTGGGGTTGCCATTGGGCAGTTCTTCGAGGATCAGGCGCTTCTGGCGCACGGCCGGCACGTCATAGGCGGTGGCCCAGCTCTTGGCTGCGGTTTCCAGGCGGTAGTCGAACTGACCGGCCTTTAGCGCTTCGAGGGTGACAGCGCTGTCGCGGTAGTAGTCGGTGGTCATCTGGTCGAAGTTGTAGAAGCCACGGTTGACCGCCAGGTCCTTGCCCCAGTAGTCCTTGACCCGCTCGTAGCGGATCGAGCGCCCCGGCTTGACCTCGGCGACCTTGTACGGGCCGCTGCCCAGCGGGATTTCCAGGTTGCCTTTGTTGAAGTCGCGGCTTTCCCACCAGTGCTTGGGCAATACCGGCAACTGGCCGAGGATCAGTGGCAGCTCGCGGTTGTTGTTGTGCTTGAACTTGAACAGTACCTGCCGTGGGCTCTGGGCGATCACCTCGGCGACGTCGGCGTAGTAGCCGCGGTACAGCGGGGCACCGTGCTTGATCAGGGTATTGAAGGTGAACACCACGTCTTCGGCCTGCACCGGCTGGCCGTCATGAAAGCGCGCTTCGGGGCGCAGGTAGAAGCGTACCCAGCTGTTGTCCGGGGCTTTCTCGATTTTGCCGGCTAGCAGGCCGTACTCGGTGAAGGGCTCGTCCAGGCCCTGGGTCATCAGGGTGTCGTAGATCAGGCCGATGTCTTCGGCCGGTACGCCTTTGTTGATGAACGGGTTGAGGCTGTCAAAACCACCGAAACCGGCCTGGCGGAAGGTACCCCCTTTGGGCGCATCGGCATTGACGTAGTCGAAATGCTTGAAGTTGGCCGGATACTTGGGTGCCTCGTCGTAAAGGGTCAGGGCGTGTTGCGGCGCGGCCAGGGCCTGGCCAGCGAGGCACGCCAGCAACAGGGCGAAGGCCTTCAGGTGCGGGCGGGGCATTGGCATCATTGGGCTTTCTCCGAAGGCTTGATCCACCAGCTGTTGAGCCCCAGGGTGTAGGGCGGCGTGGCCACAAAGGCAAAGCGATTGCGGTAGGCCAGGCGGTGGTTGTCGAGATACCAGTTGGGAATCATGTAGTACTGCCACAACAGCACCCGGTCCAGGGCGCGTGCCGCAGCCACCTGGTCTTCACGGCTCTGGGCGGCCAGCAGGGTGTCGAGCAGGTGATCAACGATCGGGTCTTTCACGCCAGCATAGTTCTTGCTGCCTTTGGTCGCGGCCTGGCTCGAGTGAAAATACAGCCATTGTTCCAGGCCCGGGCTCAGGGTCTGGTTCAAGGTCATCAGGATCATGTCGAAATCGAACTGGTCCAGACGTTGTTTGTACTGGGCCCGGTCCACGGTGCGCAAGCGTGCATCGATGCCAATGCTGGCGAGATTTTCGACATAAGGTTGCAGGATTCGCTCAAGGTTCGGATTGACCAGCAACAGCTCAAGCTTCAAGGGTTGCCCGGCGCTGTTGAGCAAACGCTGGCCGTTGAGCTTCCAGCCGGCCTGGCCAAGCAGGTCGAGGGCCTGGCGCAGGGTCTCACGGTTGATGCCGCGGCCATCGGTGTGGCTAACCTTGTAGGGTTCGCTGAACAGTGCTGCAGGCAACTGTTTGCGGTAGGGCGCGAGCAGCAGCCACTCTTTGCCTAGCGGCAGGCCGCTGGCGGTGAACTCGCTGTTGGGGTAGTAGCTGCTGGCACGTTGATAGGCGCTGCTGAACAGGGTGCGGTTGGTCCACTCGAAGTCGAGCATCAGCCCCAACGCCTGGCGCACACGGGCATCGCTGAAGGTGGCACGGCGGCTGTTCATGAACAGACCCTGGGTCTGGGTCGGGATCTTGTGCGGGATCTGCGCCTTGATCACCTCGCCGCGGCGCACTGCAGGGAAGTTGTAGCCATTGGCCCAGTTCTTCGCCTGGTGCTCGATGTAGATGTCGAACTCGCCGGCCTTGAAGGCTTCGAAGGCCACCGCGCTGTCACGGTAGAACTCGTACTCGACACGATCGACATTGTACTTGCCACGATTGACCGCCAGGTTCTTGCCCCAATAGTTTTTCACCCGTTCGAACACCAACCGCCGACCCGGCTGAACCTGGGTAATACGGTACGGTCCGCTGCCCAGCGGCGGCTCGAAGGTGGTCGCCTTGAAGTCGCGGCCTTTCCAGTAGTGCGCCGGCAGCACTGGCATCTCGCCCAGACGCAGGATCAGCAACGGGTTGCCGGCGCGCTTGAAGACAAAGCGGATACGTTGCGGGTTGAGGATGTCGACGCGTTTTACTTCCTGCAGGTTGGTCCGGTAGATCGGGTGGCCTTCCTTGAGCAGGGTTCGATAGGAGAACGCCACGTCGCTGGCGGTAATCGGCTTGCCATCGTGAAAGCGCGCCTCGGGGCGCAGGTTGAACACCACCCAGCTACGGTCGTCGCTGTACTCGACAGAGCCTGCAATCAGGCCGTAGCTGGAAGTGGGTTCATCCCCAGAGGGGTCGTACTGGCCGGTACCGACCATCAGGGTTTCATTGAGCTCGCTCACCCCGTACTGCAAGAAGTTCGGGGTGGTGACCGGGCTTGAACCCTTGAATGTGTAAGGATTGAGGGTGTCGAAGGTGCCAAATGCCATGGCACGCAAGGTGCCGCCCTTGGGCGCTTGCGGATTGACCCAGTCGAAGTGGGTGAATTTGGCTGGATACTTGAGCGTGCCGAACTGGGCGTAACCGTGGCTTTCGCTGATCGTTGCGCCTGCGGGAAAGCTCAAGACCAGGCTGAGTGACAGCAACAGGAGGGGACGTGTCAAGTCGAGATCCGATCCAGGCGGCTTGGGCTTTATTCCGGCTACAGTAACAGCTTGTATCGACTGGAAAAAGAGCGCCGCGTGGGCGGAGCTGGCGGCTCCGGTCAGCGACCGGAGCGCGGACCTCAATGGTTGAGGTAGACGGTCAGGGTCTGGCCTGGCTTGAGGGCATGGCCGCTACGCGGGTTCCAGCGCTTGAGGTGCTGCATCTCGACATTGAAACGCTTGGCCACCAGGTAATACGAGTCGCCTTTGCGGACCTTGTACTGGGTGGATTTCTTCTGGTTCTTGGCGCCAACCGGCTGGGCAGTTTGCAGTGCCAGGGTCTGACCGACCTTCAGGCCATGGCCGGAGAGCTTGTTCCAGCGTTGCAGGTCCTTGACGCTGACCTTGTTGGCCTTGGCGATGCTGGCCAGGTTGTCGCCACGCTTGACCCGGTAGCGGCTGTTGCGGGTCGTGGTGGTGCGCGGCGCGGCTTCGGCCAGGGCGGCCTCGAACACGGCTTTCTTCGGCTGCAGGCTCAGCAGTTCTTCGGGCTTCATGTTCGACAGCGAGGCCGTCAGCAGTTGCGCCTTGGCCGTGGGCACCAGCAATTGCTGCGGGCCGTCGACGGTCATGCGCTTCTTGAACGCCGGGTTAAGCTGGAACAGTTCGTCTTCGTCGATCTCGGCCAGGGCGGCGACCCGCGAGAGGTCCAGGCGGTCCTTGATCGCCACGGCTTCGAAGTAGGGTTCGTTGGCAATCGGATTGAGATTGACGCCATATGCCTGCGGGGTCATCACCACTTGCGAAAGGGCCAGCAACTTGGGCACGTAGTCGCGGGTTTCCCGGGGCAGCGGCAGGTTCCAGTAGTCGGTGGGCAGGCCGAGTTTCTCGTTGCGCTCGATGGCGCGGCTGACGGTGCCTTCACCGGCGTTGTAGGCCGCCAGGGCCAGCAGCCAGTCGCCGTTGAACATGTCGTGCAGGCGGGTCAGGTAGTCCAGCGCGGCGTTGGTCGAGGCGGTGATGTCGCGACGGCCATCGTAGAAGCGGGTCTGGCGCAGATTGAAGTAGCGGCCGGTAGATGGGATGAACTGCCACAGGCCAACTGCATGGGCCCGCGAGTAGGCCATGGGGTTGTAGGAGCTTTCAATTGCTGGCAGGAGGGCCAGCTCCAGCGGCATATTGCGCTCCTCAAGTCGCTCGACGATGTAGTGGATATACAGGCTGCCACGGTCGCCGGCGGTTTCCAGAAACGAAGGGTTGCTGGCGAACCACAGGCGCTGCTGTTCGATGCGCGGGTTGACCGCAACGCCGTCCTGCAGCACGAAGCCCTGGCGCATGCGCTCCCAGACGTCCTGAGGCGCCTGCTCCACCGGTTTGACCGGGACGATCAGCGGTTTCTGCTTGGCCCGTGCCTGGTAGTTGTGCGCGCGAACGCTGTCGGTTTCGTCGACTTGACGGGTGCTCTGGCAGCCCACCAGGGTGGCGGCCAGGGCTAGCGCACTGGCTTGGGCCAGGCGCGTCAGGGCGACGGACTTGAAGGTTCTGCGGCTATTGGACGACATTGGCTGGGACAAAGTTCCGGGCAAAAATGTCGGGCGATTCTAGAAAGCGGCCCTTCAACGGTCAACCTTTCAGAACTTTCCGTCACCAGCAGCGGCTGTTTAGAACGTATCTTTCCAAGCACGCAAGCCAGCAAAAACAGCACTTGGCGTGGGGTTTCTCAGGCCATTCCGTTCGTCTATTTTTTCTTTAACGGATGTTTCTGTGGTCCGCAGGAACGGGTTGGTGAGCTTTTCCAGAGCCAGAGTTGATGGCAACGTGATGCGATCTGCAGCCCTTAACTGGGTAACGTCGTCGAAGCGTTGACTAATATGCTGGTTTTCAGGCTCGACGGCCTTGGCGAAACGCAGGTTGCTCAAGGTGTACTCATGGGTGCAATACACCCGTGTATCGGCGGGCAGGGCGGCCAGGCGCTGCAGGGAGTGGTGCATTTGTTCCGGTGTGCCTTCGAACAGGCGCCCGCAACCGGCAGCGAACAGGGTGTCGCCACAGAACAACACGGGGGGGGAGGTCTGTGAGCAATAATAGGCAATGTGCCCCAGGGTGTGTCCAGGCACGGCGATAACCTGGAAATCCAGACCCAGAACGCCCACGCTGGCATTGTCGTCCAGTGCCTGGTCGCGGCCCGGGATGCGCTCGCGGGCGGGGCCCCAGACGGTTGCCCCGGTCTGGGCCTTGAGCTGCTCGACGCCGCCGACATGGTCGTGATGATGATGGGTGATGAGAATGTCGCTCAGCTTCCAGTCAGGGTGACATTCCAGCCAGGCCAGCACCGGTGCCGCGTCACCCGGGTCGACCACTGCGCAACGCTGCTTGGCAGAATCTTGTAACAACCAGATGTAGTTATCGGTGAAAGCGGGCAGGGCATCGATCTGTATCATGGTGCAATTCGCCAAACGGTGGACTTGGGTGCATCTTAGTAGCTATGCGCGCTGTCGAGAACCTTCAAGGGAGACTGCAATGACCGATCAAGCCTTTGCCCAGGCCGATCCGCAGTGGCTGGAGCTGATCAGCCTGGCCCGCGACTGGTTCGCCGGCCCACTCGGGCAATTGATGCTCAGCGAGGAGCAACGCCTGCTCGAAGAGGAGCTGGGGCGCTATTTTGGTGGCTACCTGGTGCATTACGGACCCTGTGCTGAAGCGCCACCCAAGGCCCCCCGGGTGCAGCGCAACGTGCGCCTGGGGGCGCCGCTGCCGGGCGTCGAGATCGTCTGTGAGGAGCAGGCCTGGCCGCTCAGTGAACACGCCGCCGATGTCGTGGTGTTACAGCACGGCCTGGATTTCAGCCTGTCACCCCATGGCCTGTTGCGCGAAGCGGCCAGTAGCGTACGCCCCGGCGGCCATCTGCTGATCGTTGGCATCAACCCCTGGAGCAGTTGGGGGGTGCGCCGGGTGTTCGCCCATGGCGCCCTGCGCAAGGCGCGCTGCATTTCCCCTTCACGGGTTGGCGACTGGCTCAACCTGTTGGGCTTCGCGCTGGAGAAACGCCGCTTCGGGTGCTATCGTCCGCCGCTCGCATCCCCCGCCTGGCAACAGCGCCTGGCCGGCTGGGAGCGGATTGCCGGTGGCTGGCAGGGTGCGGGCGGCGGCGTCTACCTGCTGGTGGCACGCAAGATGGTGGTCGGTTTGCGGCCATTGCGTCTGGAGCGTCGCGAGCCGATGGGCAAGCTGCTGCCACTGCCGATGGCCAAGGTCAACCGGCGCCATTCCGAACCCTGAGTTCCGGGCCCCGAGGGCGCGGGGTCAAATCATTGATGAAAAGGCTGTAAATGAGCGATAGCGTCGAGATATTTACCGATGGCGCCTGCAAGGGCAACCCGGGCCCGGGCGGCTGGGGCGTGCTGATGGTGTGCAAGGGCGTTGAAAAGGAGCTGTGGGGCGGCGAGCGCGAGACCACCAACAACCGCATGGAGCTGATGGCGGCGATCAAGGGCCTGGAGGCGCTCAAGCGCGAGTGCGATGTGCTGCTGGTCACCGACTCCCAGTACGTGATGAAAGGCATCACCGAGTGGATGGTCAACTGGAAGAAGCGCGGCTGGAAAACCGCCGCCAAGGAGCCGGTGAAGAATGCCGACCTCTGGCAACTGCTCGATGAGCAGGTAGGCCGTCACAAGGTGAGCTGGAAGTGGGTACGCGGGCACATTGGCCACCCTGGCAACGAGCGCGCCGACCAGTTGGCCAACCGCGGTGTCGACGAGGTGCGTGGCGTTCGCTGAGCGGGTACTGGCAGCCGCTGCAAGGGCGGCTGTGCTGAACATTCGTGGGTTCAAAGCAACAAAGATGTGCGGTCTGACAAGGCGATTGTGAGCGGATTTTGCAGTTGACGTTCCTTTCACTTTTGCCTGTCTAGCCTGCCGTGCATGAACAACTTTCCCCTCAAAGACAGATTGTTGCGTTACCTGGGCGTCGGTGCGCTGGCGACCCTTGTCCATCATCTGCTGTTTGCCATTCTGCTGCAGGTCTGGGCTCCCTGGACGGCCAGCGTCGCCGGGGCTGCGACCGGCGCGCTGGTCAGTTTCTGGGGTAATCGCCGCGCCTGCTTCCCGGCATCGGCCGGGCGTAAATTGCAGCCCGTGCGCTTCATCCTCGTCAGCCTCCTGCACAACCTCGGCAATGCCGCTGCGATGTGGCTGCTGCTTGAGTGCCTGTCATGGGGCCCCTGGTTGGCGCAGGCGCTCACCACCCTGTCCTTGACCCTGCTTGGATTCCTCGCCCACCGCTACTGGACTTATGCCAATGTCGATATCTTCACCTGTTACCGCGCCACGCGAAGTCGCTGACCCGCAGCTGAGCATCATTGTTCCCTGTTATCAGGAGGAACAGTCCCTGCCAGCCTTTCATGTACGGATTCGCGCACTGATGGCACGTTTGCCGGTAAGCAGCGAAGTGCTGTACGTCGATGATGGCAGCCGCGATGGCAGTGTTGCACTTCTGGAGCGCCTGCGACAGGAAACCGGTGTTCGATGCCTGTTTCTGAGTCGGAATTTCGGCAAGGAGGCCGCCTTGTGCGCCGGTATCGATCATGCCCGGGGCCAAGCCCTGGTGTTCATCGATGCCGACTTGCAAGACCCACCCGAGCTGATCGAGCACATGGTCGCGCATTGGCGTGAAGGTTTCGAAGTGGTGAACATGCAGCGGCGCCGTCGCACGGGCGACTCTTGGTTCAAGCGCACCACCGCCAGGTTGTACTACCGCATGATGGGGGTGCTGGTCGAACGCATGCGAATCCCCTCCGATGTCAGTGATTTTCGGCTAATCGGCCCGGCGCCGCTGGCAGCCCTTAGGGCAATGGATGAGCGCTCGCGGATGCTCAAGGGGCTGGTGGGGTGGGTCGGCTTCAAAACCATCGAACTGCCTTATGAGCGTACCGCGCGCAGGGCGGGCAGCAGCAAGTTCAATTTTCTCGGCTTGCTGGATCTGGCGATCAGCGGTGTGCTGGGTTTTTCGCGCAAGCCACTGCGCTGGTTCAGCCTGGCCAGCCTGCTGATCTGGGTGGCTGCTGTGGTGTACATCCTGGTCGCCCTGGTGGGCGGAACACTGGATGCTCACCATCTGTTGATCGGGCTGGGGGCATTTTTGTGCCTTGGCGTGGCGATGGTCGGCGAGTATCTGGGGGCGACCCTCTCCGAGGTCAAGCGACGTCCCCACTACCTGCTCAAGGGGCAAAGCACTCAGCGCAGTTCGCGGGCTCATAAGGCCCAAGGTCGGTGGTCATGACTGCTGCGCGAAGGGAGCGTTGGTTGTGGCTGCTGTTGGGAGCGATCGTGCTGGTGCGTCTGCTCGCCTTGGGCAGCTATCCGCTGATGGATACCTCCGAGGCGCGTTATGCCGAGATGGCCCGGAAAATGGTCGAGTCAGGTGACTGGGTCACCCCTATGTTCGACCATGACGTACCGTTCTGGGGCAAGCCACCGTTGTCGTTCTGGACCCAGGCGGCAAGCATGCATCTGTTGGGCGTCAACGAGTTTGCCGCGCGTCTGCCCGCCTGGCTGTTGCACCTGGCCAGTTGCCTGTTGATCCTGCACCTGGGCTGGCGTGAGCGCAGCCTGCAGGTTGGCCTGTGGGCGGCGATCATCTATTCGAGCAGTGGCCTGGGGCTGCTGGCCAGTGGCGTGGTCCTGACCGACCCAGCCCTGGCATTGGCCTTGTTGCTGGCGCTCTATGGCTTCTGGCACGGCATGCAGCATGCCGACGCCCGGCGGGCACGGCTGGGATTTGTCGGTCTGGGCCTCGGGCTGCTGGCCAAGGGGCCCCTGGTGTTGCCGTTGGTGGGCCTGGTGGCATTGAGTTGGACCTTGATCCACCGCCAATGGCATCGATTCTGGCGATTGCCCTGGTTGTCAGGCCTTGGTCTGATGACGCTGATTGCCATACCCTGGTACGTGCTGGCAGAACTGAAGACGCCGGGCTTTCTGGACTACTTCCTGCTTGGCGAGCACTGGAACCGCTTTGTCGACAGCGGTTGGGCGGGAGACCTGTATGGCAACGCTCACGCCAAGCCGCCGGCTACGATCTGGTTGTACCTGGGGTACGCCCTGTTGCCCTGGAGCCTTTGGTTGCCTGTGCTCTGGTGGGGCAGGCAGGGGAGGGATCGCTTCACCACCTTTGTCTGGGCCTGGGCACTTGCCACGCCGGTGTTCTTCACGCTGGCCGGCAATATCCTCTGGACCTACGTGCTGCCGTCCTTGCCCGCCTGGTCGTTGTTGCTGGCCAGTGCGATGGTCCGCGAGCAGCAGCGCTGGATGACGCTGGCGTTTGTCAGTGCGCTGAGTCTTCCGCTGCTGGCGGTGCTGATCACAAGCCTCGGCAGCCTGGGCGAACGGGTACAGAACCAGCGGGAAATCGTCAGCGCCTGGCAGCAGGCCCAAGCAGTGGAAGCCGGCCCGTTGCTGTATCCCGGACGCCGCTCATACTCAGCCGAGTTCTACAGTGATGGCCAGGCAAGACGGGTGCGCAAGGCCGATGAGTATCCGCAGGCAGGCACGTTTTACCTGGCCCGTCGAATACGGGACCTGGCTGATCCCTTGCCGCTTGAACTCAGGTGCGAGCTGCAGCTGGAGGTCAATGCAAGCAGGCTGCTGCGCTGCCAACGGGTGGCGGACACTTTAATCTGGGACGCGCCCACCGTGTTGCGTTAAAATTCAGCGCTTACCGTTCAGGCAATGCCGCAGGAGACCATTGGCGTGGAGCTTCAAGACAACAGGTTCGTCGTCCTCGACACCGAAACCACCGGTATGCCGGTCACCGACGGCCACCGGATCATCGAGATCGGTTGCGTCGAGCTGATGGGGCGGCGCCTGACCGGTCGCAACTTCCACGTCTACCTGCAGCCAGACCGCGAAAGTGACGAGGGCGCCATTGGCGTCCACGGTATCACCGACTCGTTCCTGCTCGACAAGCCGCGATTCGCTGAAGTCGCCGATGAATTCTTCGAGTTCATCCAGGGCGCCCAGTTAGTCATCCACAACGCGGCGTTCGACGTTGGCTTCATCAACAACGAATTCGCCATGCTCGGTCAGCACGAGCGCGCCGACATCGCCCAGCACTGCACCATCCTCGATACCCTGATGATGGCCCGTGCGCGCCATCCGGGGCAGCGCAACAACCTCGATGCGCTGTGCAAACGCTACGGCATCGACAACTCGGGCCGCGAACTGCACGGTGCGCTGCTCGACTCGGAGTTGTTGGCCGACGTCTACCTGAGCATGACCGGTGGCCAGACCAGCCTGTCGCTGGCCGGCCATGGCGGCGATGGCGATGAAGAAGGTGCCGACAACCGCGGCAGCGAGATTCGCCGCCTGCCGGCCAGCCGCCAGCCCGGGCGGATCATCCGCGCGAACGAGCAGGAGCTCGAACTGCACGTGGCACGTCTGGAAGCCATTGCCAAGTCCGCCGGCGGCCCGGCACTCTGGCAGCAGATGTCCGAAAGCAACTGAGACAATTTGCCGCGCAGGGGCGCTGGCGACCTTCTACCCTGAGGTGACACAGCGCGCAGTGACGACGCTGTCACTCGGAGGAAGCGCCCGCCCATGTACAAGGACCTGAAGTTTCCTGTCCTGATCGTGCACCGTGACATCAAGGCTGATTCGGTTGCTGGCGAGCGTGTCCGCGCGATTGCCCAGGAACTGTCCCAGGACGGTTTCAGCATACTCCCGGCGGTCGACTACGCTGAAGCCCGCCTGGTCGCTTCGACCCACCATGGCCTGGCCTGCATGCTGATTGCCGCTGAAGGCGCTGGCGAAAACACCCACTTGCTGCAGAACATGGTCGAGCTGATTCGCCTGGCCCGGGTGCGTGCACCACACCTGCCGATCTTCGCCCTGGGCGAGCAGGTGACCCTGGAAAATGCCCCCGCCGATGTCATGAGCGAGCTGAACCAGTTGCGCGGCATTCTCTACCTGTTCGAAGACACCGTGCCCTTTCTCGCCCGCCAGGTGGCGCGGGCCGCGCACAGTTACCTGGATGGCCTGCTACCGCCGTTTTTCAAGGCATTGGTGCAACACACCGCGCAATCGAATTATTCATGGCACACACCCGGGCATGGCGGTGGCGTGGCCTACCGCAAAAGCCCGGTGGGCCAGGCATTTCACCAGTTCTTTGGGGAAAACACCCTGCGCTCGGACTTGTCGGTGTCGGTGCCCGAACTGGGCTCGTTGCTCGATCACACCGGCCCCCTGGCCGCAGCCGAAGCGCGGGCGGCAAAAAATTTCGGTGCTGACCATACCTTCTTCGTGATCAATGGCACCTCTACAGCCAACAAGATCGTCTGGCACTCGATGGTCGGCCGCGATGACCTGGTATTGGTGGATCGCAACTGCCACAAGTCAGTCGTCCACGCGATCATCATGACCGGTGCAATTCCGCTGTACCTGTGCCCCGAGCGCAACGAGCTGGGCATCATCGGCCCGATTCCGCTGAGCGAATTCAGCCAGGCGTCGATCCTGGCCAAGATTCAGGCCAACCCCTTGGCCCAAGGCCGAGCGCCCAGGGTCAAGCTGGCGGTGGTGACCAATTCGACCTACGACGGGCTGTGCTACAACGCCGAACTGATCAAGCAGGAGCTGGGCAACAGTGTCGAGGTGCTGCATTTCGATGAAGCCTGGTATGCCTATGCCGCCTTTCACGAGTTCTTTCGCGGCCGCTACGCCATGGGTACCTCACGCAGTGCCGACAGCCCGCTGGTGTTCAGTACCCACTCAACCCACAAGTTGCTGGCGGCCTTCAGCCAGGCGTCGATGATCCATGTCCAGGATGGCGGCGCCCGGCAACTGGACCGCGATCGCTTCAACGAAGCCTTCATGATGCATATTTCGACGTCGCCGCAGTACAGCATCCTCGCCTCACTGGATGTTTCATCGGCGATGATGGAAGGGCCCGCCGGGCGCTCGCTGCTGCAGGAAATGTTCGATGAGGCGCTGGGCTTTCGCCGGGCCATGGCCAAGCTGCGCGAGCACATGGCTGCGGATGATTGGTGGTTCAGTATCTGGCAGCCGCCACTGGGTGAGGAGGTGCGCCAGGTCGAGACCGCAGACTGGTTGCTTGAGCCCCAGGCGGACTGGCATGGCTTTGCCGAGGTCAGCAGCGACTATGTGTTGCTCGACCCGATCAAGGTCACCCTGGTCATGCCGGGCCTGAGTGCGGGTGGTGCCTTGAGCGATCACGGGATTCCGGCGGCAGTGGTCAGCAGGTTTCTCTGGGAGCGTGGCCTGGTGGTGGAAAAGACCGGCCTGTACACCTTTCTGGTGCTGTTCTCGATGGGTATCACCAAGGGTAAATGGAGCACGCTGCTCACTGAGCTGCTGGAGTTCAAGCGCAACTACGATGCCAACACCGACCTGTTCGAATGCCTGCCCAGCATCGCCCAACTCGACCCTGTGCGTTACCAGGGCCTGGGTTTGCGTGAGCTGTGCGAGCAATTGCACGCTTGCTATCGCAGCAACGCCACGGCCAAGCAGCTCAAGCGCTTGTTCACGCGCTTGCCGCAGGTGGTCATGAAGCCGGCCGATGCCTACGACCGGATGGTGCGTGGGGAGGTCGAGGCGGTGCCGATCGAGCAGTTGCTCGGGCGTATCGCGGCGGTGATGCTGGTGCCCTATCCGCCGGGGATTCCGCTGATCATGCCAGGGGAGCGCTTTACCGAAGAAACCCGCTCGATCATCGACTACCTGGGCTTTGCCGCCGCGTTCGATAGCGGTTTTCCCGGGTTTGTCGCTGATGTCCATGGGTTGCAGCAGGTAACTACGGCGCAGGGGCGGGTGTACACCGTCGATTGCATCAGGCTGTGAGCTGCCTCAGGGGATGCGGATGATCTCTACACCGGACTGAGCCAGTTCGAAGCGATCATCCCCCAGGTGATTGACCCGGTCGCCAATCGCCAGTCGGTAGCTGGTGATGGGCAGGGAGAGGGCACTGCCATCGGCCTGCAGGGTGGCTTCCTGGAACTCATGAACGGGATAGATGCGGCCTTCTGCGTCCCGTGCATGAAACTGTCCGACCAGTACTGCTGTCATTTACCGTGCAACCTCTGAAAAAAGAAATCTGTCAGGCATAGACCACTGTTTTACCTGGTAAGTTTTGCCCGAACGGAAAAAAAATTCGGACCTGCAGCGGATCATCTATACCTACAACTCCCTTTGTTTTCCACGACAGGAAATTGCCATGAGCCAGGTGTATTCAGTCGCCGTCGTCGTCGGCAGCTTGCGCAAGGAGTCCTTCAACCGCAAAGTCGCCCGTGCGCTGGCCGAGCTTGCGCCGTCCAACCTCAAGCTGCATATCGTCGAAATCGGCGAATTAGCCTTGTACAACGAGGATATCGACGCTGATCCGCCGCAGGCCTACAAGACCTTTCGCGAACAGATTCGCAGGAGTGACGCGGTGCTGTTCGTCACCCCGGAGTACAACCGGTCCGTGCCGGGGGTACTGAAAAATGCCATCGATGTGGGTTCGCGGCCTTATGGACAGAGTGCCTGGAGCGGCAAGCCGGGGGCGGTGATCAGCGTCTCGCCAGGGGCAGTGGGCGGCTTTGGTGCCAATCATCACCTGCGCCAGTCGCTGGTGTTTCTCGACGTGCCCTGCATGCAGCAGCCCGAGGCTTACATTGGCGGGGCAGGGACGCTGTTTGATGACAACGGCAAGCTGTCGGAGAAAACCCGGCCGTTCCTGCAGACCTTTATCGACAAGTATGCCGTGTGGGTCGAACGGCATCAGAAGTGAAGTAGCCTATCGCGGGGCGATGCGGCGACCCGACTTGCCCCGCGACAGTTGTCTCAGAACGCCTGCGGCATCTCCCCGCGCGCAAGACGCGTGTTGATGTCGGCAATCACTTGCGGCAGCTCGTTGATGGTGTCGATCAGGTAGTGCGCACGCGAGCCTTCGAACAGTGCATGGATACGCTTGCGTTCGCTCTCGAGCTGGTCCGAACCCAGGGCGCGGTAGCCTTCGTAGGTCAGGCCCAGGGCGTTGCCCGAGCACACCAGGGCCACGGTCCACATGCCAGCACGCCGCCCTTCGAGAATACCCGGCACCGTGTCGTCGACCTTGACGCAGGCGGCGACGTCATCGATACCCAGGGCGATCACGTTGGCCAGGGCCTGGGCCGGCCAGGGGCGGCCATTGGGAGTTTCGTCAGTGGCCACCACGTGATCGGCAACGTAGCCGTTCTGCGCCGCCAGTGCTACGACCCTGTCCATCACCACTTTCGGGTAGCCCGAGCATGAGCCGATCTTCAGGCCTTCCTGGCGCAGGCCGGTCAGGGTCTGCAGAGCGCCGGGGATCAGCGCCGAGTGTACGGCGATCTTTTCGATCTGCAGTGGCATGAAGCGCTCGTAGATGGCGGTGACGTCAGCATCGCTCGGGGTGCGGCCGAACACTTTGCGGTAGCGCTCGGCGATCTGCGGCTGGTCGCACAGGGTGCGGATGTGGTCCCACTTGCCCATGCCCATCGGGCCACGGGCTTCTTCGATGGAGACTTCGACATCGAACTCGGCGAAGGCCTCGACGAAGATCTGGGTCGGGGCGAACGAGCCAAAGTCGACCACGGTACCGGCCCAGTCAAGGATCGCGGCTTGCAGGTGCGTCGGGTTGCGGTAGTTCATGCTTGGATTTCCTTGAGCGGATGAATGCGCTGATCAGGTAAAAGAATTCGTGGTTTCAGATGTCCAGTACTTCCATTTCCCGCAGGACATCGGCAACGACGTCGACCGCCGCCTGCATGCCGTCCGGGCCGACACAGCCGATGCAGCCGACGCGGAAGGTCTCGACCTGGGTCAATTTGCCCGGGTAGAGGATGAAACCCTTGGCCTTGACCCGCTCGTAGAAGTCCTTGAACTGATAGCGCGGATCGCTTGGGGCGTGGAAGGTGACGATGATCGGTGCCTGGATGGTGGCCGGCACAAAGCTGTGCAGGCCAATGGCGGCCATGCCGTCGAGCAGGGTCTTGCAGTTGTCGGCATAGCGCTGATGACGGGCCGGCAGGCCGCCTTCTTCGTTGTATTGCAGCAGGGCTTCGTGCAGCGCCGCCACCACATGGGTCGGCGGGGTGAAGCGCCATTGGCCGGTCTTGGCCATGTAGGCGTGCTGGTCTTGCAGGTCCATGGCCAGGGACGGCGAGTTGCCTTCGGCCGCGGCCAGCGACTGTTTGTGGGCAAACACGAAGCCCATGCCGGGTACGCCTTCCAGGCATTTGCCGGAGGCGGCGATAAGGGCATCGAAGGGCACTTCGCGGGCATCGATCGGCAAGGCCCCGAACGAGCTCATGGCATCGATGATCAGGCGTTTGCCGTGGCCGGCGATGACCTGGGCAATTTCAGCCAGCGGGTTGAGGATGCCGGTACTGGTTTCGCAGTGGATCAGCGCCACGTGGCTGATGCTGGGGTCGGCGGCCAGCAGGCGATCGACGTCGGCGGCGGTTGTAGGCTGGTCTTCGGCCGTTTCAAAGGTGCTGTAGGCGCGGCCCAGGACCTTGCAGATCTTTGCCAGGCGTTGGCCGTAGGCGCCGTTGATCAGCACCAGGACTTTGCCATCGCGCGGCACCAGGGTGCCGATGGCAGCTTCCACAGCGAAGGTGCCGCTGCCTTGCAGCGGCACGCAATGGTGGCTGTCGGCGCCGTTGACGATCGCCAGCAGTTGCTCGCACAGGCTGGCGGTCAATTGGTTGAAGTCGCGGTCCCACGAACCCCAGTCGACCATCATCGCTTGGCGGGTACGGGCCGAGGTGGTCAGGGGGCCGGGGGTCAGCAAGACAGGGGCGTTACTCATTCCGGTAATCCTCGCAAGCGGTGGGCTGAAGTTATGGGGCCTAAGTTGCAATTCTGTGCGTCATCAATCAAATTGTTTATTGTTATGCCAACCATAAGCCAGGCCGATAGATATGAACCTGTTTCAGCTCCGCGCTTTCGATGCCGTGGCCCGCGAGGGCAGCTTTACCCGCGCCGCTGGCCGGCTGTTCATCAGCCAGCCAGCGGTCACCGGGCATATCAAGGCCCTGGAGGAGCACTATCAGATCACCTTGCTGCGCCGCACCGCGCGGCGGGTCGAGTTGACCGAGGAAGGTATTCGCCTGGCCGCCATCACCCGGGCCATGTTCGGCCTGGCAGAAGAAGCGCAGGCCATGCTCGAAGCCAACCGCCAGTTGCTCACTGGCCGCCTGGAAGTGGCGGCTGACGGCCCGCATCGGGTCATGCCGATGCTGGCGCAACTGCGTGCGCGCTACCCCGGCATTACCGTCAACCTGCGCCTGGGCAATGCCCAGGAAACCCTGGCCGCACTGCTCTCGGAGCATGCCGATGTGGCGGTACTGACCGAGGTTGAACCGCGCAAGGGCGTGCACCTGCAAAGCCTTGGGGACTCGCGAATTTGCGCCTTGCTGCCGGCCGGTCACCCCTGGGCGGCCAGCACCGATGAACTGCCGTTGGCCGAGCTGGACCGGCAGATCATGGTGTTGCGTGAACCCAGTTCGATCACCCGCCGCACCTTTGACCAGGCCTGTGGCCAGGCGGGTGTGCAGCCACGGGTGCTGCTGGAGCTGGACAGCCGCGAAGCGGTGAGCGAAGCGGTGGCGGCCGAGCTGGGCATCGGCATTGTCTCGTCGGCGGAAATCAGCCATGACCCGCGGGTGGTGGCACGGCCCATCGCCGCAGTTGGGCTGGTCAACCGGCACATGCTCGGCTGCCTGGAACGGCGCCGCGAACTACGCCTGATCCAGGCCTTTTTCAGCCTGGCCCCGGCAGCATGACGCCGGGCTGGTTTTTTCCCCGCAAGCCCCTAAGATGACGCTCAAACAACACAGGCAAGGCGATGTACTGCTGATGGCGGAGAAAGACACCATCTCCATGCAACTGGTGCGTGAGGCGCTGTTGCAGAGTTGCGCCCCGGGGGCGCCGAGCCAGGCCATGCTCAGCCGCGTGGGTATCGACCCCGGGCAGTTGCACGAGGCCGATGCACGGGTGCCCGCCAGTGCCTATGCACAGTTGTGGCGCTTGCTGGCGCGGCGTTGCCATGACGAATTCTTTGGCATGGACCCGCGCGGTCTGCGCAGCGGCAGCCTGGCATTCATGTGCCGCGCGTCGATGACACAGCCGACCTTGGGCGCGGGGCTGGAGACGGCACTGGCGTTTCTCGGGCTGATGTTCGAGCACCTGCAGCCTACGCTGGTGCGCCAGCAGAGTCTGGCCGAGATCGTCATTGGCGAGCCCCAGGACGAACCACGTCGGGCATTTACCTACTTCACCTTCTGGATGATCGTGCACGGCGTGGCCTGCTGGCTGGCCGGGCGGCGGATTCCGATCCTGGCCATCGAGTTGCGGTGCGCCGAGCCGCCGTTCTGTGACGATTATCGGGTGATGTTTTCCGAGAATCTGCAGTTCGACCGCCCGCGTACGCGGATGATTTTCGCCGCGGATAGCCTGGATGTGCCGATCAGGCGCTCAGCGCAAGAGCTGCAGCGTTTTCTGGCGCAAGCACCGGGCAACATTCTGGTCAAGTACCGTGACCCGGCCAGCCTGGCCCGACGAATCCGTCAGGATTTGCGTCAGATTGCACCCTGTGCCTGGCCAGAAACGGCCAGCCTCGCTGAGCGCCTGTGTCTCTCGGCGTCGACCCTGCGCCGTCGCCTGGCCGACGAAGGCCAGACGTACCAAGGGCTCAAAGACAGCGTGCGCAAGGAACTGGCGATCAGTTGGCTGGCCGAAGTCGAGCTGAGCTTTGCCCAGATCGCCGAGCGCCTGGGGTTTGCCGACAGCAGCTCCTTCTACAAGGCATTTCGCAAATGGTTTGGTTGCAATCCGGGCCATTACCGCACGCTGATTCTTCAGCGTGGTGCCCAAGACTGATGGGGGCTGGTTCCGACTGCCAGGGCAGGTGGCAATGGCACAGTGTTGATGGCTTCCATTGGATCAAGGAAACCGATCATGCCCCCTGTCACGTCCTCGGCCAGCGAACCTGTTGTCTCACCCAAACTCGACAATGCCTGTGATGAGTTCATTGGGCAGACTCTTCCTGCCTGGTTGCGCCGCGCGTCGGCTCAACACATCAATCTGTTGCGAGACCTCTTCAATGATCACCATGCCTCCCAGGCACAATTGCAGGGCGCGCTGGCGAGGTTGACCGGCCTTGACGCGTTTGCCGCCCCCTTGTTCGAGCAAGCGCTGCGGGAGCAACTGGCTTGTTCGGTTGACTTGCGTCAGGCGCGCTGGCGCGAGGTCAAGCGTAGTTTCAGTGTCAAACCTGGCCAATTGCCCGACGACGAATTCTTCCATGAGTTTCAGCCTGCGCTACAGCGCTTGCTGCAGAACTTCAGCGACAGCACGTTTTTCTATCCGCAGACAGGATTGGTGGCGCAGGAGGGTGATGGCCGGGTGTTGTGCGACAAGGCCGCAGGCATTGTCCGGGTGTGTCGAAAGCTTGATGTCGGTCAACGCTACCAGGAACACCTGGCCAAGGTCCTGGACCCAGCATTGCAGCAGGCACTGGCGCAAGACAAGCGCCACAGCCTGGCACTGTCCAGCGAAATCGCGGCACTAAAGGGGCAGATCAGCCAGTTGGACCTGCAGATGTTGCGCCGGGTGGTCAATGGGCAGGTGCCGACCCATGCCGAAAGCGGGACAGTCCAGGTGCTGATGCTGGAGCTGCTGGGTAGCCGGGTAGATGGTGCCTTGGTGTTCGAGTTGCAAGGCAGCTGGGGGGGCACTCCGGGTCTGCTGTCACGCCAACGGGTGCAAGGGGTGATCGTTTATCTGCCGGGCAGCGAAGCGCCGCTTCGGCGCTACGACTCCTGGTATGCGCTGAGTAGCGCCCTGGGCACTGCCGTGAAGCAATCGGGCTATCAGCAGCACCTGCTGCGCTTGATTGGATTGAGGGACCTACCGGCGTTCATGGGCACCTTGCAAAAGCGTATGCAGGACGCCCGTACCGACATGGCGCCGACAGGTGCGATTGCCGGTGATGACCTGTTTGCCAGCCTCGCCAGCCAGCACCTGCAACGTATCAAGGACGATGCGCGGCTATTGGCGGTGCCGACGGCTGATGCTGATAATGCCGCCAGTGCGACGCGCATCAAAGTCTTCGAGGACTCGGGGCTGGTGTTGCTCAACGTCGCGGGTTTGTTCGTTCCGGCCCTGGGCGCATTACTGGTGGGGTACCTGGTGGGGACCACCCTGGCCGAGGTCTTTGAGGGCGTTGCCGACTGGGCACGCGATCGCCGTTATGAAGCACTTGAGCACATGCTGGGCGTGGCTGAAACTCTGGCCGTTGGCGCTGCACAGGTTGGTGCAGGCACGCTGGTTGCGCGCGGCTTTGTGCGCAGCAGCGCGGTTGAAAGCATGCAACCCGTTGTCTCGCCTGCACAGGCTCAGCGGCTCTGGCTGCATGACCTGAGCTCGCTTGAGGTCGACGCGCTACCGGCTGGCGCCAAGCGCCTGGAAAATGGCCTGTTCGGTCTGGAGGGACGTCATTGGTGGCAAGATCAGGGTGCGATCTATGAAGTGAGGCGAGCCGATGGCCAGAGCTCGTGGCGGTTGTTTGACCCCAGGGGCCGTGGTGGCTTTTCACCCCTCTTGCAGTTCAATGGTGAGCGCGGTTGGCGCCTGCTTTACCAGCGGCCCTTGGAGTGGCAGGGCAGCGCGAGGCTGCTTGCTTGCTTGTGGCCCGAGGCGGCGACGCTGGACGAGGCCCGGATCACACAGATTTTGCGCGTGGCTGATGTCGATGAAGAGCAGTTGCGCGGCCTGCTGGTGGAAAATCGTGCTTTGCCAGTGAGCCTGCGCGACACCCTGGAGCGATTCAGCGTGGATGCACGCATAGAAGCTTACCTTGGGCAGTTGTCCATGCCAGACATGGTCCCCGACCCGCAGCTGCACGCCTATTGTCTGAATGAAGTCGCAGCCTCAGCCTTGCCAGACAGCGAGGCACGGGCACAAGTGCTGGCCAAGGCGCCCGCGTTGCGGGCAAAGCTGATGGCGCATTTCGCTCAAGGTTACTTGCGCAGCGACGACCTGCTCGAGACCGTCAAACGGTTTTTTCCAGGCTTGCCAGACCCTTATGCGCTGGCACTGTTGCAACAGGCGGATGATGCCCAACGCTTGCACCTGCGACAGTATGCGCGCTTGCCTCTGGCGTTGGCCGAGCAAGCACGTTCGCTGTTGCAGGCTGCCCGATTGAACCGGGCAGTGGAGGGGCTGTACTTGAACAGCAGCGATGCCTCGGAAACCGTAGAGCTGGTGTTCGCGCTTTTGCGGACAAAAGCCAAGTGGCCTGAAACCCTCAATCTTGAGTGGCGTGGCAGCTCCACTGGCGGGGCGCGGGTGACGCGTATGTATCCTGACAACGATCCTTCGGCGCTCAGGGTTCTGATCCGCCAGGCTGGGCGGTTCGCGCTTTATGATCATCAGAATGTCGAGTTGGAGCTGGAGATTGCCGAACCTGCGGGTTTGTACGATGCATTGCTCGCACTGCTGCCTGACACATATCGGCAACGTCTGGGCTGGAGCGGAGAAAATTCGCTGCAGCAACTGCGCAGTTCCCTGCAAGCCTGGTCAGCGGTCTCGCATCAGCAACTGACAAACCTGTTGGGATGGCCACGAGCTCGACCCTGGTTCAATCCGGGCCAACGCCTGGCGGACGGCCGCGTGGGCTATCTGCTCAGCGGCCGCAGCGCCAGAGCGCGCAACCTGTCACGCATGACCATTCGCGACAGGGTACGTTGCCTGTACCCCGGTCTGGATGAGCAACAGGTGAGCGAATTCTTGCAGCGTTTGCATGAGGCCCCCGGCAGCGCTTTTCAGACCCTCCTGGATCATGAAGCGGCGTACCATGCGGTTGACCGTCACCTTGTTCGATGGGTTGCCGCTGGCGAAGGCGCGCAGCGTAATGTCGCACGCCGGCTGGTTGCTGACGAGTTGCGGCGCTGCTGGCGCTTTCAGGGTGAGCAGTTGACCGATGGCAGTGGTCGTTACGCAGGCATGCGCCTGAGCCTGATCGGTATCAGGGTGGAGAGTTTGCCGGCGTTGCCGGTGCAAGCCGATTTTAACCATGTCACCGATCTTGTGCTTGTCAACCTGGGGTTGCAGGATGTACCCAGCGCTTTCCTACAACGCTTTCCCCGGGTGCGCTGGTTGAACCTTAGCAACAATCACCTACAACGGGTGCCCCTAGGCTTGAACCATCTGCCCTCGCTACGTGAACTGCGCCTGCAGCAAAACCGCATACGTCTGGATGCATCAGGGGTGGCATGCATTAGCGCCCTGCACCAGTTGCGTGTGCTCGGTATGAGCCATAACCCCTTGGGTGCGATCCGCCTGGACCTGCACTCGCTGCATCGTTTGCGCGAACTGTCGCTCAGGCAGGCCAACCTGCAGAGATTGCCAGCGGGTTTGCTCGGCAGGACCTTCCTGGAATATGCAGACCTGCGGGGCAATCAAATAACCGAGTTGCCGCAGGCGCTGCTCAATGCACCCATGGCGTTTCGCGAGCAATTGCACCTGGCGGGTAATCCGCTGTCGGAGGAAACCTGGCAGCGCTTTCAAGGTCAGGATCAACTCCCAGTCCCAGTGCCCCTTGCGCGAGAACTGTGGCTGCAATTGCAGATGGGCGATGATTACGCGCGCCGAGGGGGGCAATGGGATCAGTTGTTCGAGGAGGCGCACAGTACAGATTTTTTCCAGGTGCTGGCGGAGTTGACCGGTACCAGCGACTTTCGCCTGGCACGCGAGGACCTGGACCGCCGTGTGTGGGAGATGATCGATGCGGCGCAGGAAAATACCCAATTGCGCAACGAACTGTTCGAGCTGGCAGACAGCCCCCGAACGTGCGTCGACAGTGTGGCCAACTGCTTCAGTGCTCTGGAGGTGAGGGTGTACATGGCCCGCGCCTTGCGAGGCAGAGGTCCCGGCGAGCGCCAGGGGGTGCTTCTATCCCTGGCGCGTCGGCTGTTTCGCCTGGAGCAGGTGGAGCGGCTCGCCCAAGACGACATTGCCGCTCGCCGGGCTGACGGGCGTGATGTCGACGAAATCGAGGTCAGCCTTGCCTACCGCAGTGGCCTGGCAACGGAGCTAAGATTGCCAGGGCAGCCGCGCACCATGCAGTTCGCCAGGGTGGCTGGGGTCAGTGCGCTCCAGCTGGCCGAAGCCGCGCGCGTTGTTCGCCAGGCGCAGGCGGGCGAGGCGCTGGCAATCAATATCAGCGAGCGTGATTTCTGGTTGGACGCGCTGCACCAGGCTCATGCCGACCTCTACAGCAGTACCGATCAGCCATTTCAGGACCGGTTGGATACGCTGACCGAGCAACAGGCAAGCCTGAGCGACGGTGAGTACCTGGCGCAAGTGAATGGCTTGTCACAAGAACGCACGACCGCGCTCAAGGCCCTGGATTTGCGCCTGACCAAGGAGGCCCTGGCTGCAGAGGTAACTGTCAAGGTTTGAAAGCCATCAGAGCGGCCAAACCAGTCATCCAGATTGACAGCTTTGGCCATTGTCTGCGTGCTGTGCTGGCGCGACTATCTTCAGATCATTCGTTTGATTCCAACAATAAAAAACGAGGAGGCTGGCGATGGGCGATTACCTTGGCGCCGCGAAAGGATTCAATTACCAGCGCAGCGCGGCGGCTGCCCTGCAGGGCAGCCTGGAGGCGCTTAACGCCTGT
Organism: Pseudomonas tructae; assembly: GCF_004214895.1. Classification (NCBI taxonomy): domain Bacteria; kingdom Pseudomonadati; phylum Pseudomonadota; class Gammaproteobacteria; order Pseudomonadales; family Pseudomonadaceae; genus Pseudomonas; species Pseudomonas tructae. The sequence goes on from NZ_CP035952.1 coordinate 2,266,756, forward strand.
GTCGAGTGCTGTGACCGGCATGTCGGTGGCAACCGGATTGCGCTGAACTGGGAAGGTCGCGACGGTAGCAGCGCTCAATACAGTTTCGAGCAGATGCAACAGGCATCGGCGCGCCTGGCCAATGTGCTCAAGGCCCAGGGTGTGGGTGTTGGCGACCGGGTCGCCGGGCTGATGCCGCGAACCGCCGAACTGCTGATCACGGTGCTGGCCACCTGGCGTATTGGCGCGGTCTATCAACCCTTGTTCACCGCCTTCGGGCCCAAGGCCATCGAGCACCGCCTTGAGCAATCCGGGGCCAAGGTAGTGGTCACCGAACCTCTCAATCGCGCCAAGCTCGACGAGGTACAAGGCTGCCCGACGATCATTTGCGTGGGGGCCGGCGAGGGTGCCGGTGATATCGACTTTCATCGGGCCGTCAATGCTGCCAGCGATCAGTGCGAAGCCGTGCTGCTGCGGGCGGATGCCCCGTTCCTGCTGATGTTCACCTCCGGCACCACCGGCCCGGCCAAGCCGCTGGAAGTGCCGTTGCGGGCCATCGTCGCCTTCAAGGGCTACATGCGTGACGCCATTGACCTGCGCGCGCAGGACAATTTCTGGAACCTTGCCGATCCGGGCTGGGCCTACGGGCTTTACTACGCCGTCACCGGGCCACTGGCGCTGGGCCATGCCACGACGTTTTTCGATGGCCCGTTCAGTGTCGAAAGCACCTGCCGGGTCATCAACAAGTACGCCATCAGTAACCTGGCCGGCTCGCCCACCGCCTATCGGCTGCTGATCGCCGCCGGTAACCAATTCAGTGCACCGATCAAGGGCCGTCTGCGGGTGGTAAGCAGTGCTGGCGAACCCCTCAACCCGCAAGTGATCCGCTGGTTCGCCGACGAGCTGGGCGTGATCATCCATGACCATTACGGGCAGACCGAGCTGGGTATGGTGCTGTGCAACCATCACGGCCTGGAGCATCCGGTGCACTTGGGGTCGGCAGGTTTTGCCGTGCCCGGCCATCGCATCGTCGTGCTCGATGAACAGCATCACGAATTGCCGGCCGGGCAACCGGGCATTCTCGCCGTTGATCGGGAGCAGTCGCCGCTGTGCTGGTTCGCCGGTTACCACGGATTGCCGACCAAGGCCTTCGTGGGCAAGTACTACCTCAGTGGCGACACCGTCGAGCTCAATACCGATGGCAGCATCAGCTTTGTCGGCCGCAGCGATGACGTCATCACCACCTCCGGCTATCGGGTCGGCCCGTTCGATGTCGAGAGTGCCCTGATCGAACACCCGGCAGTGATCGAAGCCGCAGTGGTGGGTAAACCGGATCCAGAGCGCACCGAGCTGATCAAGGCGTTCGTGGTGCTGGCCAACGGCGAACAGCCCAGTGAGGCATTGGCCGAGGCGCTGAAACAGCAGGTTCGCCAGCGCCTTTATGCCCATGCCTATCCGCGGGAAATCGAATTCGTCAGCGAGCTGCCCAAGACTCCGAGCGGCAAGCTGCAGCGTTTCATCCTGCGTAACCAGGAAATAGCTAAACAACAAGCCGCGCTGGCTTCTACCACCAGCGTCTGAGGAAAGATCATCATGCAAATTGCCAATCACAACTTCATCGTCAGCGGCGCAGCCTCCGGGCTGGGCGCTGCCACCGCACAGATGCTCATCGAGGCCGGCGCCCGGGTGATGCTGGTTGACCTCAATGCCGAGGCGGTCGCCGCCAAGGCGCGTGAGCTGGGCGCCAAGGCGCAGTTCGCGGTGGCCGACATCAGCCAGGAAGCGGCGGCCAAGGCGGCGATCGATGCTGCTGTCAGCGCCTTCGGCAACATCCACGGGCTGATCAACTGCGCCGGTATCGTCGGCGCCGAAAAAGTCCTGGGCAAGAATGGCCCCCATGGCCTGGACAGCTTCAGCCGGGTGATCAACGTCAACCTGATCGGCAGCTTCAACCTGCTGCGCCTGGCGGCTGCGGCCATGTCCGAGGGCCAGGCGAGTGGCGACGGTGAGCGCGGGGTGATCATCAATACTGCCTCGATTGCCGCCTACGACGGCCAGATCGGCCAGGCCGCCTACGCCGCTTCCAAGGGCGCGATCGCCAGCCTGACCTTGCCTGCGGCCCGTGAACTGGCGCGCTTCGGTATCCGCGTGATGACCATCGCCCCGGGCATTTTCGAGACCCCGATGATGGCCGGCATGACCCAGGAAGTGCGTGACTCGCTGGCCGCCGGCGTGCCGTTCCCGCCGCGCCTGGGCCGCCCGCAGGAATACGCCGCGCTGGCCCGTCACATCATTGAAAACAGCATGCTCAACGGTGAGGTGATCCGCCTCGACGGTGCCTTGCGCATGGCTGCCAAGTAATTATCGGAGTAGATAGACATGACCCTCGCCAATGATCCAATCGTAATCGTCAGCGCCGTGCGTACCCCCATGGGTGGGCTGCAAGGTGACCTGAAGAGCCTGACCGCGCCGCAACTGGGCGCTGCCGCCATTCGTGCCGCCGTCGAGCGTGCCGGTGTCGCCGCGGACAGCGTCGAACAAGTGCTGTTCGGCTGCGTATTGCCGGCCGGTCTCGGTCAGGCCCCGGCGCGCCAGGCGGCGCTGGGCGCCGGCCTGAACAAAGGCACGACCTGTACCACCTTGAACAAGATGTGCGGCTCGGGCATGCAGGCCGCCATCATGGCCCATGACCTGCTGCTGGCTGGCAGCGCCGATGTGGTGGTGGCCGGTGGCATGGAAAGCATGTCCAACGCCCCTTACCTGCTGGACAAGGCGCGCAGCGGCTACCGCATGGGCCACGGCAAGATCATCGACCACATGTTCTTCGACGGCCTCGAAGATGCCTACGACAAGGGCCGCCTGATGGGCACCTTTGCCGAGGACTGCGCCGAACACAATGGCTTTACCCGTCAGCAACAGGATGATTTCGCCATCGCCTCGCTGACCCGTGCCCAGCAGGCAATCAAGGACGGCAGCTTTGCCAGTGAGATCGTTCCGGTTGAAGTCACCGAAGGCAAGACCCAGCGCCTGATCAGCGACGACGAACAGCCGCCCAAGGCCCGCCTGGACAAAATCCCGCAACTCAAGCCGGCGTTCCGCGACGGTGGCACGGTAACCGCGGCCAACTCCAGCTCGATTTCCGACGGTGCTGCGGCACTGGTGCTGATGCGTCGCTCGCAGGCCGAAAAGCAAGGTCTGAAGCCGTTGGCCGTGATTCATGGTCACGCAGCATTCGCCGACACCCCGGCGCTGTTTCCCACTGCGCCGATCGGCGCCATCGACAAACTGATCAAGCGCACTGGCTGGAACCTGGCCGAAGTCGATCTGTTTGAAATCAACGAGGCGTTCGCCGTGGTCACCCTGGCGGCCATGAAGCACCTGGACCTGCCACACGACAAGGTCAACGTGCATGGCGGCGCTTGCGCCCTGGGCCACCCGATCGGTGCTTCGGGCGCGCGCATCCTGGTCACCTTGCTGGCTGCCTTGCGCCACAAAGGCCTGCATCGCGGCATTGCCGCCATCTGCATCGGCGGCGGTGAAGCCACGGCCATGGCCGTCGAGTGTCTGTACTGAGGTGCACCATGCTTATCAATGACGAACAACAGCAAATCAGCGATGCGGTGCACCAGTTCGCCCAGGAGCGCCTGCGGCCGTTTGCCGAGCAGTGGGACCGCGAACACCGCTTCCCGAAAGAGGCGATCCAGGAGATGGCCGAGCTGGGCCTGTTCGGCATGCTGGTGCCAGAGCAGTGGGGCGGCAGCGATACCGGTTATGTCGCCTATGCCATGGCCCTTGAAGAAATCGCCGCCGGTGATGGTGCCTGCTCGACCATCATGAGCGTGCACAACTCGGTAGGCTGCGTGCCGATTCTCAAGTTCGGCAACGAGCAACAAAAGCAGCAATTCCTCACACCGTTGGCCAGTGGCGCGATGCTCGGTGCCTTTGCCCTGACCGAGCCGCAAGCCGGCTCCGACGCCAGCAGTCTGAAGACCCGCGCGCGCCTTGAGGGCGACCACTATGTGCTCAATGGCTGCAAGCAGTTCATCACCTCCGGGCAGAACGCCGGGGTGGTGATCGTGTTTGCCGTGACCGACCCCGCAGCGGGCAAGCGCGGCATCAGTGCCTTTATCGTACCCACCGACTCGGCCGGTTACCAGGTGGCGCGCGTCGAGGACAAGCTCGGCCAGCATGCTTCGGACACTTGCCAGATTGTCTTCGAGAACGTGCGCGTGCCTGTGGCCAACCGCCTGGGCGAGGAGGGCGAAGGCTACAAGATTGCTCTGGCCAACCTTGAAGGCGGCCGTATCGGCATCGCCTCGCAATCGGTGGGCATGGCCCGTGCGGCCTTCGAGGTGGCCCGCGACTATGCCCGCGAGCGCGAGAGCTTTGGCAAGCCGCTGATCGAGCATCAGGCGGTGGCCTTTCGTCTGGCCGACATGGCCACCCGTATTGCCGTGGCCCGGCAGATGGTCCTGCATGCCGCCGCGTTGCGTGATGCCGGGCGTCCGGCGCTGGTCGAAGCCTCGATGGCCAAGCTGTTCGCTTCGGAAATGGCCGAAAAGGTCTGTTCGGATGCCTTGCAGACCCTGGGTGGTTATGGCTATCTGAGTGACTTTCCGCTGGAGCGCATCTACCGCGATGTGCGGGTCTGCCAGATCTACGAAGGCACCAGCGATATTCAGCGCATGGTCATTGCGCGCAATCTTTGAAGGGAGCAGCTTGCATGTCATTTGAAACCATTCTGTTGGACATCCACGGCAAGGTCGGCCTGATCACCCTCAATCGCCCCCAGGCGCTCAATGCCCTGAACGCGCAGATTGTCGGCGAGATCAACAAGGCTTTGGACCAGCTCGAGGCTGACCCGAACATTGGTTGCGTGGTATTGACCGGCTCCGCCAAGGCCTTCGCCGCGGGTGCCGACATCAAGGAAATGGCCGATCTGCGCTACCCGCAGATCTATGTCGATGACCTGTTCAGCGACGCCGACCGCATTGCCAACCGGCGCAAGCCGATCATCGCTGCGGTGTCCGGGTTTGCCTTGGGCGGTGGTTGTGAGCTGGCGATGATGTGCGACTTCATTCTCGCCGCCGACAACGCCAAGTTTGGCCAGCCGGAAATCAATCTGGGCGTGCTGCCGGGCATGGGCGGTACCCAGCGCCTGACCCGCGCGGTGGGCAAGGCCAAGGCCATGGAGCTGTGCCTGAGCGGCCGCCTGATGGGCGCCGAGGAAGCCGAGCGTGCCGGCCTGGTGGCTCGGGTGGTGCCACAGGCCGAGCTGCTCGAAGAGGCGCTCAAGGTCGCTGCAACCATCGCCAGCAAGTCGGTGCCGATGACCATGATGGTCAAGGAAAGCGTCAACCGTGCCTTCGAGGTCAACCTCGCCGAAGGCGTGCGCTTCGAGCGCCGGGTGTTCCATGCGGCGTTTGCCACCGAAGACCAGAAGGAAGGCATGGCGGCATTCATCGCCAAGCGTGAAGCACAGTTCAAGGACCGTTGAAGGATCAGGGGCGCTGCTTGCAGCGCCCCTGATGCGATGCGGCGGAATCCGCGTCGGCGCTCGCCAGATCAGTGGGGAATTCATCGAGATAATCGCGGGCCTGGTTTTCGAACACCTGGCCGTGCGATAGCGTGAGGGACACTGAAGGCATCAGCGGGGCAAGCCGGTCCGGCCATTTCCGGCCCAGCGTTTCGAGAAGTGCTTGACGCGAGTCAAAGGCTACCAGTGCGCCGAGAAGGGTGTAGACCAGTTCAGCTTCAAGGCACAGGATGCTGTGCCATCGGCCAGGGACCGTGCGGTGTTGTCTGTTCGCGCAGATGCACAAGAAATAATTCCACGTTTCACGGTGGAGGGTAACCAATGGCATACGAAGTCAGAAATAGTCCGGGCCACATCCTCCACATTGAGAATTGAGGTTTACAATCACACAGACATTGGTAGCTCAGGCAACGACTTCAACCTTGATGACCTCAAGCTTGAGGTGATTGACTGAAACCATTGGCATCCTTCTATCGCGCCTTGCAGTAGCCCTTGGGGGAGGGCATGCAAGGCGTTGGTTTTTGTAACACTTTTTCGTATCCCTCCAACCAAGGCCCCGCTGGTCTGCTGATCCTGTGAAAGACGCCGTGCTTTTTGCTATAAACCCAGCGCATCAGGGGGCTGATGTCACGTTCGCCACGGCTTTTGCCCGTTTGCATCGTCATTTCTGTTGCCCAGCACGATTCCGCGCCTTAGACTGCCGCCCCCTGTAAATTGAGTGCCGGATGGTGCTTGAAGAATTCCGCTGTTGGCGAGCTGTTTGCCAGGAGCACCCGATTCGCCTTAATGCACGTATTTTTTATAGAGAAATCAATGACAAAGGAAAAGTTGCTGGCCATGCCGGCCGATGACTACATGAACGCTGAGCAGTTGGCTTTCTTCACCGGGCTGCTGCAGTCGATGAAGGTCGAGATCCATGAGCGCATCGAGCAAAGCCGTGTAACCATCGAAAGCCTGGACACGCCTGCCGATCCTGCCGATGCCGCCTCGGTTGAAGAAGAGCGCCACTGGTTGGTCAACACGATCGACCGTGATCAGCGTCTGCTGCCACAACTGGAAATGGCCCTGGGCCGGATTGCCGACGAGAGCTTCGGCTGGTGCGACGACAGCGGCGAGCCGATCGGCCTCAAGCGCCTGCTGATCAGCCCGACCACCAAGTACTGCATCGAAGCGCAAGAGCGCCACGAGCAGATCGACAAGCACCAGCGTCAGGCCTGACCTACGCAGGTGTCAGACAAAACCCCCGGGGAGCGATCCCCGGGGGTTTTGTTTTTCTTGCCCTGTATCAATGGCTGCAGTCGTACACCCAAGGAGGCATGGCTAATGGCCTAATAGTGGCGTTTAATAGCCGGACAATAACGATGTGCTGCACTGGAGCCAAAATATGTTGCGAGAAGGATCTCTGCCTGGCGCCGTGGTTGAAGGGCAATCTGCGCCGAGGAGGCTTGCGCCGTGGTCAGACACGCTGTTGCAGAGTGGGGTGCTGGCGGGGTTGCTGGCGGCCGTGGCCTTTGCCGGGCTTTCGTTTTACCTCGCCCTGCCGCTGGCCTTGCTGGCGTTGTGCTTGCCGCGCCTGCGCAAACCCGCAGGGGCGGAGCAGGTGGCCAAGGATCCGCTGGCGGAGCTGACCCGTGACCTGTCCCGTACTACCAGCCACAATGCCTTGTCGGCGGCCGGTGTCGCATTTTCGGTGCGGCAGCTGGCGGACAAGTTGCAGTCGCAACTGGATTCTGCGGCGCAGATTGTCAGCAGCGCTGAAGTAATGATCGGTACCGAGAAAGCCACCTCGCAGCTCAGCCAGCAGGCCCTGGTCGCCGCCCGCAGCGCCCATGAAAGCAGCGCCAGCGGGCGCAGCGTGCTGGCCGAGTCGATCCAGCGCATGCATCACCTGAGCGCCAGGGCCACTGCCAGTCGCGAGTTGATCGAGGCGCTGCACCAGCGCAGCGAAGACATTGCCCGGGTCACCCTGGTGATCCAGACCATTGCCAGCCAGACCAACCTGTTGGCCCTCAATGCTGCCATCGAGGCGGCCCGGGCGGGAGATCACGGTCGCGGTTTTGCCGTGGTGGCCGATGAGGTGCGTGGCCTGGCTGGACGTACCGCCAGCGCCACCGAAGAAGTCGGACAGATGGTCGCCGACATCCAGCAGCGTACGGCGCAGGTGGTGGAACAGATTCGCGAGTTGTCGGATGACCTGCACAGCGGTGTGGATCAGGTCGAGCATACCGGCGAGCAACTGGACAGCATTGCCGGGTTGACCGCTGGGGTCGAACAGCAGATTGGCACCATCGCCGAAGGTACCGAAACCAATCGTCTGCAACTGGACAGCCTGTTCGAGGCGGTTGCGCGGATGCGCGGCGACCTGCAGGTCAGCGATCAGCAAACCCAGCGCCTGGCCCAGGCCGCTGTGCAACTGGAAGGACAGGCCGAGAGCATCAGCGAACGTCTGGCCGAGGTGGGCCTGGACGAGTACCACCAGCGCGTCTATGACTTGGCCCGGGCAGGCGCACAGCAAATTGCCGCGCAGTTCGAGGCCGACATCGCTCAAGGGCGAATCAGCCTTGAAGACCTGTTCGACCGGCATTACCAGCAATTGCCGGGCACTGCTCCGGCGCGCTACCGGACCCGTTTCGACCAGTACACCGACCAGATCCTGCCACCGATCCAGGAACCGTTGCTCACTCAGCATGACGGCCTGGTGTTTGCCATTGCCTGTACCCCGCAGGGCTATGTGCCGACCCACAACAATGCCTTCAATCAACCCTTGACCGGCGATCAGGCCGTGGATACCGCGCACAACCGCAGCAAGCGCAAGTTCGACGACCGTACCGGTATTCGTTGTGGCAGCCACCAACAGGCCGTGCTGCTGCAGACCTATACCCGCGATACTGGCGAACTGATGCATGACCTCTCGGTGCCGATCCAGGTGCAGGGCCGGCACTGGGGTGGCTTGCGCCTGGGTTACCGGCCGCAGCAGGTGGTAGCCGCCTGAGGCGCTTTTGTACGGGGTGATCTGGCCCGTTGCCGCACGGCAGGACGGTAGAGCCAGGGTGCGATCAATTTTCCAGATGACGGGCCAGGGCGCAGGCTTCGGTATGTTCGCGGCGAAAGCCACGGACGCGCCCGGTGGCCTGCTCGGTGATATGAAAAAAGCCGATACCGGCGGGCACCACCACAAAGCGCGAGGTGCTATCGGGTGAGTGAGCGGCATATTCTAGGTAGGAAACGCCTTTAGGCTCTCGACGGAATTCGGTGTTTTCGTGCATATTCGCTTCCCTGTGTGAGGTGGATGATTTCCAGGGGCCCATCCTGCTGAAGGGCTTGCTTTCATCTATCGCACTTTTGTTGCGATGATGCTGTCAGAAAAGGCTTCTCCGTTTAAGGAAATCTACTGAAAATCCGCAAGCTGACAATAGCTTGCAGTGTTGGGTAATCATTCCTGCGGGTTGCTTTGCCGATCTGCACAGACTTTTCATAGGCAAATCTACTAGTCTTTCGGACTTTGAATTGAAGTACCGCTGCCCTGTGGCTGCCTCGCGGCCCGCTGGGGGAGCGGCGTGTAATCGGTTTTTGAGGAATTTTTCTTTGGCAGTCAGCAATCTGGATACACATGCCCTGTTTGTTCTGGGCGACCTCAGGGCGAAACTGGTCAAACAGTTTCAATCGCGTTTTGTTTATGTCACTGAACAAAGCGCGGAAGGCCTTTACATGGCCGAGATCGATACTGAAACCGCCTTGGTGGTGGACGACAAGCAGCGACTGGAACTCAAGGTTGGCGATCATTTTCGCGCCGCCGTGTTGCCTAGCCGCGAAGGTGGCAAGCTGGAAATCCGTTTTCGTGAGATCAAGCTGACGGTCTATGGCCTGGGCGACTACGCCTATGTTTCAGTGCCAGAAGGCGAAGGCATCGTCTTCAAGCAAGGGCAAGGCGTAATGCTGGTGTTTGCCGCCCATGAGCAGTTACAGGAAGGGTTGAGCAAGACGCTCAAGGCCGTGACCCGCAAGGTTGCCAAATGGCAGAAAGGTGAGCTGACCACCTTCAAGGCCAGCGAGTGAGCGAGCCTGTCGAGCGTACCCGTCGTGCTGACTTTCATGCCCGGCACCAGGCCCAGGCACGCGCCCTGGCCGAACAATGGCTTGTCGAGCGTCCGCGCCTGCAGGCAGCCTGGTTCGACTGGGTCGCCACCGAGCTCTACACACTGAGCCCGCCTGAATACGCGGCCATGGTGCGCCGCGAGCTGCAACAGCTCAGTGGCTGATTTCAGTTACCACGATCACGCCCGCTGCTGACTTCTTCAGGTACCTGATCGCCGGCCATACGCTTGCGAAACAACGCCGCCCGTGCCAACAGCAGGGTAGTGACCGGCACGGTGATCGCCAGCAGCACTGGAATCAGCCAGGCATGCAGCACCGGCGTGTGCTTGAGCATGGAAAAGTACAGGATCGAGGCCAGGGCCACGCACCAGGCGCCCAAGGTCGAAGCCAGTGCCGGCGGGTGCATGCGCTGAAAGAAATCCTTCAGGCGAATCAGGCCGACGGCGCCACTCAGGGCAAACAGACTGCTTAGCAACAACAGACTGGCGACCAGGACTTCTACCCAGAACGGTAATTCATTGGCATTGATCATTCGATCACCTCGCCACGCAAGAGGAATTTTGCCAGGGCGAAGGAGCCGACGAAGCCGAACAGGGCAATCAACAGGGCGCCTTCGAAATAGGTGTCACTGGCATAGCGGATACCTAGCACCAGCATCATCAGCATGGCCAGGATGTACAGGTAATCCAGCGCCAGTACCCGGTCCTGTGCCGAGGGGCCACGGAACAGCCGCACCAGGGTCAGGGCCATGGCCAGGGAGAAGATGAACAGACTGGCGAGAATGGCGTTGGCAAGCAGGCCAGTCATTCGAAGATCTCCATCAGCGGGCGCTCATAGGTGTGCTTGAAATGTTCGATGAACTGCGTCTCGTCGTCCAGGTCGAAAACATGCAGCAAGAGCACGCTACGGTCCAGCGCCAGCTCTGACCAAATGGTCCCGGGGACCACCGTGGTGATCATCGACAAGGCCGCCAGGCCGTGAGCGTCGCGCAGGTCCAGGGGGATGTGGACGAAGTGTGAGCGCGGTGGGCGCCGCTTGGCTGTCCATACGCCACGGGCAACCTGCAGGTTGGACACCAGCACGTCGATGCCAACCCGCAGGATCAGACGCACGATGGTGCCGGGGCGGCGGATACGCACCGGTAACGGCCGCAATGGCGCCATCAGCAGCGGCGCAACGAAGCCCAGCAAGGCACCCAGCAGCAGGTTGCCGGGGCTGAGCGACAGGTTCAGCACCAGCCACAACAGCCACAGCGACAGTGATAGCAGCGGGGCAGGGAACAGGCGCTTCATGGCTGCACCTCGGCACTGGCGGCCAGGCTGGTGGGGCCTGGAATCGGCCGGGTACCGAGCACGGCATTCACGTACTGCTCCGGGTCCTGTAGGGCTGCGGCCGTATCCTGGGTATAGCGCAGCAAAGGTTCGGCGCGCAGGCTGAGCAGCACGCACAAACCCAGCAGCAGCACGACCGGTATGCACTCGTAACGGCGCAGCAGCGGCGACGGACGTTCTTGTGGCGTCCAGAAGCGCTGAATACCGACACGGGTCAGGGCAATCAGTGAGGCCATGCCCGAGAGCACCAGCAAGGCCACCAGCACCCAGCCGGCGATACTCAGCGGTTGCTCTGGCAATACGCCAAGGCCCTGAGGGTTGAACAGTGCACTGATCAGGCTGAGTTTGCCGATGAAGCCCGACAGCGGCGGCATACCGATGATCAGCAAAGCGCAGGCAATGAAGCTCAGTCCCAGAAAGGCCATGGTCCAGGGAATTACCTGGCCGATCACCGCCTTCTGTTCATCGTCGAGGTTGATGCCCTTGGGGGGATGCAGCGACTCCACCGGCGAGGGCAGGCCGTCACCGTCATCATCCAGCGGGATCTCGTTGGCCGAGCGCGAGCGCTCGATCAGTTCGGCGAGCAGGAACAATGCACACAGCGCCAGGGTCGAGCTGACCAGATAGAACAGCGCCGCTGCGGTCAGAGTCGCCTGGCCGAAGCCGATGGCGGCCAGCAGGGTGCCGGCCGAAACCAGGATGCTCAGGCTGGCCATGCGCTCAAGACGTTGGGCTGCCAGGATCGAGACCGCCGCGCAACCCAGGGTGGCCAGGCCGCCATAGATCAGCCAGTCGCCGCCAAAGTACGCCGAGGCGCCGGCTTGTCCGGAGAACAGCAAGGTCCACAGGCGCAACACGGTATAGAAACCGACTTTGGTCATGATCGCAAACAGCGCAGCCACCGGCGCGCTGGCTGAGGAGTACGCCGGTACCAGCCAGAAATTCAATGGCCAGATCCCGGCCTTGGCCAAAAACGCTGTAGCCAGGATCGCCGCGCCGGCATGCAGCAGGCCGCGATCGGCCTCTGGTACCAGCGGGATCTTCACGGCCAGGTCAGCCATATTCAGGGTGCCGGTGACGCCATAGAGCATCGCCGCGCCAATCAGGAACAACGACGAGGCCAGCAGGTTGATGGCGATGTAATGCAGGCCGGCCTTGACCCGGGCGCGACCCGAACCATGCAGGATCAGGCCGTAGGAGGCGGCCAGCAAGACCTCGAAGAACACGAACAGGTTGAACAGGTCGGCGGTGAGGAAGGCGCCATATAGGCCCATCAGCTGGATCTGGAACAAGGCGTGGAAACTGGCGCCGGCGCCATCCCAGCGAGCCATGGCAAACACCAGCGCGCTGACCCCGACGATACCGGTCAGTACCAGCATCAGGGCCGAAAGGCGGTCTACCACCAGGACGATACCGAACGGCGCCGGCCAGTTGCCGGGCAGGTACACGCCGATCGAACTGGCTTGCCCCTGGCCCTGAACCCAAAGCAGCAGGGTAATGGAAATACCCAGCCCAAGCAGGCTGGAAATCAGGTTGAGGCGGGCCTTGAGGGGCCGGCGTTTCTCCCCGAGCAGCAGCATCAGCGCCGCCGTCAGCAATGGCAGCAGAATAGGCGCGACGATCAGTTGGTTCATCGCACTCATTCGTTAGGCTCCCGGCCATCGACATGGTCGGTCCCGGTCAGGCCGCGCGAAGCCAGCAACACCACCAGGAACAGCGCGGTCATGGCGAAGCTGATGACGATCGCGGTGAGCACCAGCGCCTGGGGCAGCGGGTCGGTGTAGTGGAGCAGGTCCTGGGGCACGCCGTCCTTGATGCTTGGCTCCTTGCCGATGAACAGGCTGCCCATGCTGAAGATGAACAGGTTGACCCCGTACGACAACAGGCACAGGCCCATTACCACCTGGAAGGTGCGTGGCCGCAGAATCAGCCAGACCCCCGAGGCGGCGAGCACACCGATGGCAATTGCAATGACTTCTTCCATCAGGCGGCTCCTGTTTGGGTGGATTTCTGTTGGCTGCCCGGGCGGTGACCACGTACCGACTGGTGGGCCAGCGCGGTGAGGATCAGCAGGGTCGAGCCGACCACCACGGTAAATACGCCGATATCGAAGAACAGTGCACTGGCCAGGTGGGTGTCACCCAGCACTGGCAGGTGCAGGTGCGCGGTGTGGGTGGTGAGGAACGGGTAACCGAGCAGCATCGCCCCGACCCCGGTGAGGGTCGCGCAGAGCAGGCCAGTGCCCATCCAGCGCAGCGGCCGCAGGCTCATCTGCGCCTCGACCCACTGGGTGCCGGCCACCATGTACTGGAGGATGAACGCCACCGACATCACCAGGCCGGCAACGAAGCCGCCACCGGGCTGGTTGTGGCCACGCATGAACAGGTACATCGAGACGACCAGAGCAATCGGCAACAGCAGGCGCACCAGGGCCGCCGGCACCATCATGAAGCCCAGTGCGGTGTCGGCTGCGTGGCGCGGGTTGACCAGGTCGGTGACCACGTCCGGGGCCAGCAGGCGTTGCTGGGCCGGCAGTTGCATGCTCTCCTTGGGCGGGCGGAAACGCCTCAGCAGGGCGAACACCGCCAGGGCCACAGCCACCAGCACGGTGATCTCGCCGAGGGTGTCGAAACCACGGAAATCCACCAGCATCACGTTGACCACGTTGCTACCGCCGCCTTGGGGCAGGGCACGGCTCAGGTAGAACGAGGAGATGTCGTTGGGCGTCGGGCGGGTCAGCATGGCGTAGGACAGCAATGCCATGCCGCCACCTACGCCGACCGCCAGCAGCAGGTCGCGCAAGCGGCGCAGGCGCGCGCGCTCCTGGGTGCCCGGCAGCGGCGAGACGCCTTCGATCCGCCGTGGCAGCCAGCGCAGGCCGAGCAGGATCAGTACCGTGGTGACCACTTCGACCACCAGTTGGGTCAGGGCCAGGTCCGGGGCCGAGAACCAGACAAAGGTGATGCAGGTCATCAGGCCACAGACACTGACCATGGTCAGGGCCGCCAGCCGGTGGTACTTGGCCTGCCAGGCAGCGCCCAGGGCGCAGGTAATGGCAATTAGCCAGAGCATGACGAACACCCCGGAACCCGGAATCTTCGGCCTGTCACCCCAGCTCAGGCCGCTGTGCAGCATCGGCAGCAAGCCGGCCAACAGGGCGATCAGTACCAGCATGAACAGCTGTTTTTGCAGGCGGCGGGTGGTGAACACCCGCTCGAAACGTCGGGCAGTGCGCATGATCAGCACCTGGCCGTGCTCGAACAGGCGTTTACCGTTGAAGCGCTCGATCAGCGGCGGTGCGGGGAAGCGCCCACGTTTGAACTGGTTGCGCAGCAGCAGGTAGAGCAAGATACCGCCGCTCATGGCGATCAGGCTCATGATCAGCGGGGCGTTCCAGCCGTGCCAGATGGCCAGGCTGTACTCGGGCAGCGTGCCGCCCACGACTGGCAAAGCGGCGGCGGCCAGCAGCGGGCCGACCGACTGCGCCGGGAAGATACCGACCACAAGGCAAGTCATCACCAGCAATTCGACCGGTGCGCGCATCCAGCGTGGCGGCTCATGGGGGGTATGCGGCAGGTCGTTGGCCGCTGGGCCGAAGAACACGTCGACGGTAAAGCGCAAGGCGTAGGCCACGCTGAAGGTGCCGGCGAGGGTGGCGATCACCGGTAGGGCCGCCTCGACCCAGGCGGTGGAGTTGATGAACACGGTTTCGGCGAAGAACATCTCTTTGGACAGGAAGCCGTTCATCAACGGCACCCCGGCCATCGAGGCGCTGGCCACCATGGCCAGGGTCGCGGTGAAGGGGATTAGCCGGAATAAACCGCTGAGGCGGCGAATGTCGCGGGTGCCGCTTTCGTGGTCGATAATGCCTGCGGCCATGAACAGCGAGGCCTTGAAGGTCGCGTGGTTGAGGATGTGAAACACTGCCGCGACCGCCGCCAAGGGGCTGTTCAGGCCGAGCAGCAGGGTAATCAGGCCCAGGTGGCTGATGGTCGAGTAGGCCAGCAGGCCCTTGAGGTCGTTCTGGAACATCGCCGCGAAGGCGCCCAGCACCAGGGTGGCGGCGCCGGCGCCGCTGACGATCCAGAACCATTCTTCGCTGCCGGAAAGCGCAGGCCACAGCCGCGCCAGCAGGAACACCCCGGCCTTGACCATGGTTGCCGAGTGCAGGTACGCCGAGACCGGCGTGGGCGCCGCCATGGCATGGGGCAGCCAGAAGTGGAAGGGGAACTGCGCGCTTTTGCTCAGCGCGCCAAGCAGGATCAGGGGTAACAGGACGGGATACAGGGCATGGTTGCGAATCTGCTCGCCGGCAGCAAGGACCTTGTCCAGGTCGTAGCTGCCGACCACATGGCCGAGCAGCAGTACCCCCGCCAGCAGGCATAGCCCGCCCGCACCGGTGACCATTAATGCCATGTAGGCGCCACGCCGGGCGTCGGCGCGGTGGTGCCAGTAACCGATCAACAGGAACGAGAACAGGCTGGTCAGTTCCCAGAAGAATACGATCTGGATCAGGTTGCCGGAAATCACCAGGCCGAGCATTGCGCCCATGAACGCCAGGAAAAAGGCAAAAAAGCGCGGCACCGGGTCCTGTGGGGACATGTAGTAGCGTGCGTACAGCGATACCAGGGTGCCGATGCCCAACACCAGCAGGGAGAACAGCCAGGCGAAACCGTCCATGCGCAGGACCAGGTTCAGGCCCAGGCTCGGTAGCCAGAGAAATTCTTCACGGATCACGCCGCCATGGGCGATCTGCGGGTACATCAAGGCGACCTGGACGGTGCCCACCAGGGCGACCAGACCGGCCAGCAGCGATTCGCTGTTGCGTGCGTTGTGCGGCAAGACAGCCGCCAGGCAGCTGCCGATAAACGGCAGAAGCAGTAGCACTATCAAGGACATAGATTTCTAATCTGCAGGAGTTTGTAAGGGATCATACGTGGCGACTGGTCGATCACCAACCCGCAAGCTGTCGCAGAATCCTACAAGAACACTGTATCAATCCTTTTTTTTATAACAGTTTTTTTCAAAGGATAGCCTGCATTTCTCGATCAGAGACCCGCTTCACGTTCTTCGCTGGCAACCTCCAGGGCCGGTTCCTGGCTGCGGCGGCGAATCTTCAGTTCACTGACTACCACGGCGATGACAATCAGCAGCCCCCCAAGCAAAGCCACCCCTGGCAGGCGTTCACCGGCGATGCGTCCGACGATGCCGGCCCAGACCGGCTCACCGGCATAGATCAGGGTGGCGCGGGTCGGCGAAACCGATTGCTGTGCCCAGTTCATCGCCACCTGGATCACTGCGCTCATCGCCCCCAGGCCCACGGCACTGAGCAGCAACAGCCAGGAGAAGTCCGGCAGGCGTTCCTGGGTTGGCACCACCATCATGAATGACAGTGCCGAGGCGGTGGCCAGTTGCACCACGGTCACCCGGCGGACATCGACCTGACCTGCATAGCGGCTGATCAGGATGATTTCTGCGGCAATGGCCACGGCACTGACCAGCGTGGCGATTTCGCCGGGGCTGAACTGCAGGGAGCCACCGCCAGGGCCAGCCAGTAGCATCAGCCCGGCAAACGCCAGGCCAATACCCAGGCTCGGCATCAGGCCCGGGCGGCGGCCCAGCACCAGCCATTGCAGCAAGGGTACGAAGGGCACGTACAGCGCCGTGATAAACGCCGACTGGCTGCTGCTGATGGTTTGCAGGCCAGCGGTCTGCAGGCCGTAGCCGAGCATGATCGACACGCCAATCAACATCCCGGCCTTGAGCTCTGTGGCGGTCAGGCCGGGTAGCGAACGGGCTGAAACCAGCCCGACGAACAGCGCTGCGGCAGCGAAACGCAGGCCGACGAAAAACATCGGCCCACTGACCGTCATCACGTTATGTACCAGCAAAAAGGTCCCGCCCCAGAGCATGGTGATAAACACCAGCACCAGTTCGGCCTTGCTCAGCCGGAAGGAAACGGAAGGGCGTTCAGCGGAGTTCGTCGGGGTCATGGCCTTGCACACGGAAGAAGGTCGACGCACAATTGCGGCGAAAGTGGGCAGTATACTGCGCACCCCCTATTGATGAGCAATATAGTGCACAAAGATTCCAATCAGCGCGCGTCCGTGCTGCAGCATGTCAGCCAGAATATTCGTCGCCTGCGCCATGCCGCCGAATTGAGCCAGAGCGCCCTGGCGGAAAAGTCCGGGGTCAGCCGGCGCATGCTGGTGGCTATCGAAGCTGGCGAAAAGAATGTCAGCCTGACCACCCTCGACCTGATCGCCGAAGTGCTGCAAGTGGCGTTCAGTGACTTGATCAAGGCGCCGGACAACCGTGACCCGAGCCGGATCAACGAGCTGGCCTGGACCGGTGTGCATCCCGGTAGCAAGGCCGTGCTGCTGGCCAGCTCTGCCGCCAGCCGGGAAGTTGAATTGTGGGAGTGGCGTCTGGAGCCTGGTGAAGTCTACCCCTGCGAGCCCGATGCCGATGGCTGGAGCGAGCAGTTGTTCGTCTTCGAAGGTTGTCTGACCCTTGAGGTCGAGGGGCAACAGCACCTGCTCAATGCCGGCGAATTCATCACCTTTGCCAGCAACCGCCGCTATGCCTATCGCAATGACGGCGAGGTGGCGACCCGCTTCGTGCGCAACGTGGTGATCTGAGCACGCAGCGGGTCACTGCACTTAACGCTTCGCGGCCGTCAGATAGTCCTCGGTGGAGATCACCTGCGCGTAAGCGAAGGCCAGCGCCGCCATAAAGGCTGCATGCACTTGCGATGCCGGTACTTTGACTCCGTTGAACTCCAGAGCGCGAGTTGCACAGGCATCGTGAACCACCGTGACGCCATAACCGTAATCGGCGGCCGCGCGGCTGACGGCATCGATGCACATGTGGCTCATGCTGCCGATCACCGTGACGTCGCTGATTTGTCCTTTATCAAGCAGTTGCTTGAGTTCGGTGCCCAGAAAGGAGTTGACCTTGTGCTTGAGGACTACTGACTCATCTGCGCGCTTGGCTGCCTTGGGGTGAATCTGTGCGCCTTCGGAGCCAGGCGTGAAAAACGGCGCATCGGTGGACTCGAACTCGTGGCGCACGTGCACCACCAGGTCGCCGCGGGCGCGGGCGGCATCAAGAATGCCGGCGGCATTGTCGGCCGCCGCCTCGGCGCCATCCAGGGGCCATTTACCGCCGGGGAAGTAATCGTTCTGGATGTCGATGACGATCAGTGCCTGCTTGCTCATCTCAAAAGCCTCGTGTCGGGGAGTGGTTGTGGCGTGGTGATAGTTATAGGCTTGAGCGGTGCGCTTGCGGATTGGCGCGAACGACAAATTGGCGGGAAAAACTGACAATGGCAACGGCGCAGGACACTCTGGAAATTGGCGTGCTGGTCTATCCCGGCGCGCAGTTGGCCGCTGTCCATGGCTTGACCGATCTGTTCGCCGTGGCCAACCGCCTGCGTTTGGAACTGGGTGCGCTGGAGCGACCGCAATTGCGTATCAGCCACTGGAGCGAGAGCCCGGGCCAGCCATTGCAGGTAACCCTCGACACCCACCCTGGCACGGGGCACCGGGTGCGGGCGATGATTGTTCCGCCGAGCCTGACCCAGGCCCCTGCGCCCGATGTGCTCGAACGCTATTGTGCCAACCTGCGCCAATGGCATGCTGACGGGGCGTTGCTGGTGTCGGTCTGCGTCGGGGTGTTCTTCATCGCTGCCAGCGGCCTGCTCGATGGTCGCCCGGCAACCACGCACTGGAATTTCGCGCAATCACTGGCCGAGCGTTTTCCTCGGGTTCAGGTCGAAGCCAACCTGCCGTTGCTCGATGATGGCGACATCATTACCTCGGCCGGGTTGATGGCCTGGACCGACCTGGGCCTGAGACTGGTCGAGCGCTACCTGGGTGAGACCCTGGCGGCGGAGACCGCGCGCTTTCTGGCGGTCGAACGGGTCAGGGGCGGGCAACACCCCGGTAGCGTCTTCAGCCCGCGCCTGGATCATGGCGACGAGGCAGTGCTCAAAGTCCAGCACTGGTTGCAAGGCAGCGGTGCGCGAGAGGTTTCGCTGGCCGCCATGGCCACTTGCGCGGGCCTTGAACAGCGCACCTTCCTGCGCCGTTTTCGCAGCGCCACCGGTCTCAAGCCTACCGAATATTGCCAGCAGGTCAGGGTTGGCCGGGCGTGCCGGATGCTTGAGTTCACTAACCGCTCGATTGACCAGATTGCCTGGGGCGTCGGTTACCAGGACCCGGGCGCCTTTCGTAAAGTGTTCTTCAAGGTGACCGGGCTTGCCCCCAGCGATTACCGGCGACGCCTTGGGGCCGTTGCGGGCTGATCCTGATTTGATACGATGTGGGCTGCGCGTTTGTCCGTTGCACACAAGACGCAGAGCGCCGCTTCACAGGCCATGGGTGGGAGCGGGCTTGACCCGCGATGCGCCGCGCGGGCGGCGCTCGATCTCAAGGGTGCAACAAGCCTTGCGGCGAACACCTGGCAAGGTTTACCCCATCTCAAGCCCTGCGCCTTTGCGCCATCACCCAATCGCGAGATGTGTAGACACCTATGCTTGCGCGGCCTGTGGTGGGAAAGCACCTTCTAGTCGTCGCGCTCTGCGCCCGGCTCCAGCAATTGCGGCCCCGGGCCCTGTTCGCCGAGTTGGTCGTCACAGTTGCGCAGCGGGCAGCTTTGCAGCGACATGCAGCCGCAGCCGATGCAGCTGTCGAGCTGGTCACGCAGCACTATCAGCTTGTCGATACGCCGGCTCAGGTCCTGGCGCCATTGCTCCGATAGCCGCTGCCAGTCCTTCACACTCGGTGCACGGCCCACCGGTAATGTCTGCAGTGCGGCATGAATGGTTGCCAGGGGGATGCCCAGGCGCTGCGCCATCTTGATCACCGCGACCCGGCGCAGGGTATCGCGCGAGTAGCGCCGCTGGTTGCCGGCGCTGCGCGTGCTGTAAATCAGGCCCTTGCTTTCGTAGAAGTGCAGGGCGGTGACGGCAACGCCGCTGCGCGCCGATAGCTGACCAACGCTGAGGACGCTCTGGGCTGACTCGGGCATGGCACAATTCTCTTGACCTCTAGTTAACTGGAGGTTTTACCCTGCCTGCCATCGCACCGCAAGGGCAAAGGCAGAGGGAGCAGTTCATGGGGGTTTCAGCTAACAGTCTGGGTTTTACCCAGATGATCGAATTCGAGGTTGCACCGGCGCGTCAACACGCCCTGGCCCAGGCCCTGGTAGCACGGAGCGAGCAGTTGGCCGTGCAGCATGGCGGCCTGGTCGCTGCCAGCATTCAGGCCAGCGACGATGGCAGCCGGGTCCTGCAGTACCTGCAGTGGCAATCGCGGGCGGCCTGGGAAGCGGCGGTCAGCAGCTTTGAGCAGGAACCCTTCCTGCAGTTGATTCGTGAGCACCAGGCCCGGGGCGTCAATTTCAATGCTTTTCAGACCCTCAGCAGCCTGGCACGCACTGCGGAGCACGGGTTGCATTGCCAATTGCCGATGGCCTCAGGAGTACCAGGGTGAATGGTGCGGGTAGCGATCAAGCCGCGCGCCAATGACCATCTCACTGATCCAGGCACCGAGTATCGAGCTGTAGGCTTTCTGGCTACGGTCGGTGGACAGGGCGTGGTCGGCGCCGTCGAGGATCCTGTGGGTCAGCGAATGGGCGCTGACGAACGCCGAGCGGTAACTCATCAGGGTGCTATGTGGCACGTAACTGTCTTGCTCTGACTCGACCAGCAGCACGTCCCCGGCAAATTCGGCGCAGGCGCCCAGCGCGCGGTTGTCGCCGGGGCCTAGCGGGCGCTGACGGTAGTCGCCCAGGCGTTGACGGTCGAGTGCCTGTTTAGGCAGGCTCCATTCGTCATCCCAGTACAACGCCGGGACGCGCAATGCCAGCCATTTGATTGGGCGCAATGCCGTCAGCAGGGTCGCCAGGTAACCGCCATAGCTGCTACCGATCAGGGCGATGGCACTGGTGTCGACTGCCGGGTGGCTGACCAGCCGATCATAGGCGGCAACCAGGTCGGCCAGGTTCTGCTCGCGGGTTACGCTCAGGCGCTGGCTTTGGGTTTTCTCGTGGCCGCGCAGGTCAAAGGTCATGCACACACAACCCAGGCCAGTGATCTGCTTGGCTCTGGCCAGGTCGCGCTGTTGGCTGCCGCCCCAACCGTGGACGAAGAGGATCCCGGGAACCTTGGCGCCGGGGCTGACGATGGTCCCAGCGATGGTTTGGCCATCTACCTGGATCTCGATCGGTTCGCTATGGATGGTCATAGTCGCGGATCCGTGCGTATTTGCAGACGCGTCCGAGTTCACTGTCGTCCCCCTGATAAAAAATCGTGGCATCGGCGGGCAACGGCGGCGCATCGAAGGCCTCATGCGTAGAGGCGCGCACGCGGTTGAGCGCAGGGTCCGCGGCAAATGCCTGCAGCGCCAGAACCTCGGCACTGCTGGCGCCACCGATGCGCCAGGATTGTTCGAGCACACCACTACGTAGCTTGCCCTGGCTGTTGAGGCCACGCGCCACATCGTAGTTGCGCCGAGAGGCAATAAAACCGGGGAAGGCTTGCAGTGCTGCCTGTTCGTAGGTCCTGGCCTGGGTGATGGCCAGGCGCAGGTGATCTTCCAGCTCCAGTTGCAGCAGGGCATCATAGTCCCCGCGTACCAGCACCAGGTCGGAACCCCCGTAGATTTCCTCGCCCTGGTGGTCGCGGGTCAGTTGCTGGGTGCCGTAGTAGCTGCACAGGATCCCGGCCACCAAGGCCTGACCGACGCTGAAGGTCTGCACCTGGCTGAGGTTTTCCTCCAGGGTCAGGCCGCAGAGGGCGATTTCCTGCTCATCCATGCCGCCAAGCGCCTGCTCCAGTGCTTTCATGCTGTCGATCACCCTTTGCCCGCGGCCGGCGGTAGCACGCACGGGCTTGAGCCGTAGCGGACCCTCGCGCAGTAGTAGTTGCGCTGCGCGAACCGCATCGGCCAGGCTGAAAACGCTGTAGCCACGCAACAGCGCATCCTGGGCCAGGCGGGCAAAGTCATCGGTCCAGCCCAGCGGGAAGCGCGCATCGGCCAGGAGCGGGTGAGAGATTGCTTTGGTCGCCATGTAGGGCTGGCTGACCAGGCCGCCAAACAGGTCCGTGGCGGCGGCAATGCCCATGTCCCGATAGTGTTCGGTGCCAATCAGGGTTTCGGTGGGCAGGTAGTAGAAGTTCTCCCTGGCTGTCGGCGGTTTGCTGGGGGTTACCACTTCGGTGCCGAACAGTTGCGCCAGTCGTTCGGCAAGCTTCAAGTGCACGCTGTGTTCATGCTCGGGTGTGCGCTGACGGGTATCGAGCAAGACCACGCCTTGCTTGCGGTCGGTCGATCGGAGCATGGGCAGATCCTCGACGTGATTCAGGGGCCTTTCACTGGCTTTGCTTCCCTGTTGCATTGCGATTTCTTCCGTGCAGGGCTGTACTGATTGTGAAGTCCTGAAGCGGCAGAAGTTCAGCGGGGTAATTGATGGTTGGTTTTTGGTTATATAAATATACAAATCAATAATTTACAGTTCTATAAAAGATTGATGCACTATGACTCGTGAACCTGCCTACATGGATTTAGGAAGCGCCTGCTTCAAAAGGCGACGACAACCAGAGAGCCTGCTGTCATGAATACCCTACCGTTGTACTTCGACTACGCCGCCACGACACCGGTCGACGAGCGAGTCATCCAGGCCATGGTCACGTGTCTGGGCGCCTCGGGCAATTTCGGTAATCCGGCCTCCAGCTCCCATTGCTATGGGCGTAGCGCCCGCGAGGCCGTGGAGCATGCGCGGGGGCAGGTGGCCGGGCTGGTCGGTGCCCAGGCCGAGCAGATCATCTGGACGTCCGGTGCCACCGAATCGAACAACCTGGCACTTAAAGGGCTCGCCCAGGGTCGTCAGGGTGGTCATATCATCAGTAGCCAGCTCGAGCACAAGGCAGTGCTCGATACGCTGCACCAGTTGGAGCGGGACGGCTTCAGCCTGACCTTGCTCGCGCCCGATGACCAGGGCCTGATCAGCGTCGAGGCGCTGCGTGGTGCTCTGCGCGAAGATACCTTCCTGGTTTCAGTCATGCTGGTGAATAACGAACTGGGGACCGTTAACGACATTCCAGCGTTGGCCAATGTGGTTCGTAAGCATGGCGCGTTGCTGCACGTGGATGCGGCGCAGGGCGCAGGCAAGTTGCCGATCGAACTGTCCCGTTGGCAGGTCGATCTGATGTCCTTTTCCGCGCACAAGGTCTACGGGCCCAAAGGTATAGGTGCGCTGTATGTCGGTGAGCGTGCCAGGCCCTTGTTGCAGGCACAGATGCATGGCGGCGGGCATGAGGGTGGCCTGCGCTCCGGGACCCTGGCGACGCATCAGATCGTCGGCATGGGCGAGGCGTTTTCTCTGGCCCAGTCACTGTTCGCAGAAGAGTCCGAACGTATCCGCCACTTGCAGCAACGGCTGCGCGAACAATTGCTCGACATCCCCGGGATACAGCTCAATGGCAGTGCCGAGCAGCGCGTTGTGCACACGCTAAGTCTGACCTTCCGAGGCGAGCATCCTGATTTCCAGCAGTTGGCGCACACCCTGGCTTTCTCATCCACCTCGGCGTGCAACTCGGCAGCCAATGCTGCTTCCCACGTGTTGCTGGCGCTTGGGCACGAGCCTCAGGCCGCGCGCCAGACCCTTCGCCTGAGTCTGGGACGTTATACCCAGATGCAGGATATCGACCAGGCTGTGCGGGCGATAAAGGCCTCGTTACAGTCACAACCCTTCTGGGCAGTTGCCCGGGGCTGAAGCCTGCTCCATTATCTGCGTCAATAACAATGGATGCCGTGGTAGCAGGAGTCAGCATGAACACTCAGTCTTCAACGCAGGAAGCGGTGAATACGCGTTTGGCACGTATTCGTGAAGTAATGCAGCGCGAGGGTGTCGACGCCCTGTTGGTACCGTCGGCCGACCCACATCTTTCCGAGTACCTGCCAGGCTACTGGCAGGCCAGGCAATGGCTGTCCGGGTTCCACGGTTCGGTGGGTACCTTGATCGTCACTGCCGATTTCGCCGGCCTGTGGGCTGACAGCCGCTATTGGGAACAGGCGGAAAAGGAACTGGCGGGCAGCACCATCGAACTGGTGAAGTTGCAGCCGGGCCAGCCCGGGCCGTTGGACTGGTTGGCCGAGCAGGCGCCTGAAGGCGGGGTGGTTGCGGTTGACGGGGCGGTGATGGCGTTGGCCTCCGCACGTCAGTTGGGCGAACGACTCAAGGCACGCAGCATCCAGTTGTTCACTGAAAAAGACCTTCTGGCGCAGGTTTGGGATGAGCGCCCGGCGCTGCCTACCAATCCGGTGTACCAGCACCTGCCACCCGAGGCCACCGTCAGTCGCGCCGAGAAGTTGGCCAACCTGCGCCAGACCCTGCGCGAACGCGGCGCAGACTGGCACTTCATCGCAACCCTGGACGACATTGCCTGGCTGTTCAACCTGCGCGGTAGCGACGTCTCCTATAATCCGGTGTTCGTCTCCTTTGCCTTGATCAGCCAGGACCAGGCGACACTGTTCGTCGACCTGCGCAAGATCGACGAACATTTACGCCATGTGCTGAAGGTCGACGGCATCACTTTGCGCGATTATGCAGAGGTGGGCCCGGCGCTGGCGGCCATCCCTGCCGGCGCGAGCCTTTTGCTCGATCCGGCCCGCGTAACCAGCGGCTTGTTGGGCAATACCGTCAAGGGGGTGCGCCTGATTGAAGGGTTGAATCCGACCACATTGTCCAAGTCGTGCAAAAGCACGGCCGACCTTGGCCATATCCGCAACGTCATGGAGCAGGATGGCGCGGCGCTGTGTGAATTCTTCGCCTGGTTCGAGGCGGCCCGCGAGCGTGGTGAGCCGGTCACCGAACTGACGGTGGACGAGCAGCTCAGTGCTGCGCGTGCCCGTCGACCTGGGTTCGTCTCCTTGAGCTTTTCAACCATTGCGGCCTTCAACGCCAATGGCGCCATGCCGCATTACCGCGCGACCGATGAGTCTCACGCCCGAATTGAAGGCGATGGCCTGTTGCTGATCGATTCTGGTGGGCAGTATCTGGGCGGCACTACCGACATTACCCGGATGGTGCCGATCGGCAACCCAACTGTTGAGCAAAAGCGCGACTGCACCCGCGTGCTCAAGGGAGTTATCGCGTTGTCCCGGGCACGCTTCCCGCGGGGCATACTGTCGCCACTGCTCGATGCCATTGCCCGGGCGCCCATCTGGGCCGAGCAAGTCGACTACGGGCATGGCACCGGGCATGGCGTCGGTTACTTCATGAATGTACATGAGGGGCCGCAGGTCATTGCCTACCAGGCGGTCGCCGCAGCACAAACTGCCATGCAGGCAGGGATGATCACCTCGATTGAGCCGGGAACCTATCGCCCGGGCGAATGGGGGGTGCGTATCGAGAACCTGGTATTCAACCGCGAGGTGGGCAAAAGCGCGTTTGGCGACTTCCTCGAGTTCGAAACCCTGACGTTGTGCCCGATAGACACCCGTTGCCTGCTGACAGAGCGCCTGGGCAGCGAGGAACGTGACTGGCTCAATGGCTACCATGCCCAGGTGCGCGAGCGTCTGGCACCTTTGCTTGAAGGCGCGGCCCTGCAATGGCTGCAGCAGCGTACTGCGGCAATTTGATTGTCGCGGCATGACACAAAAAAGGCAGCCCATGGGCTGCCCTTTTTACTGGAAAGTCTTTACTTGCAGAGCACGATCATGCTGCGGCTGGTGTAGCCGGCAGGGTTGAGACCGAAGGGGTAGTCCCCGGGTTCGGCATCGTCGTCACCTGAGCGGGCAATTACCTTATAACCTTTGCTGCCACATGAGGCGGCGGCCTTGGTGTAGCACTTTTCCCAGGATGAAGACAGACCAGAACAATTGATATGCAGGCCTTTCTTGCCTCGTTTGACTTCGGTCTTCGCCGTCGCCGCGCATCCCGCGACAGCCAATATGGCTAGGATGAGCAAAATTCGTTTCATTCCTGTCCTTAATGCTTACCGGGTCTGGCGCCCGTGTCTAATGTCCTGTCCGTCGTCCTGCGGCTTGTTCGCGTCCCTGCCTGGTCAATTAGATATCTACAAGATTGACGTTGAGTTACAGCTTAAAGATGGTGGCTGCCCGGCACAATGACCAGTGTCTATTTAAATGCAAATATTTCTCAAATCAGTCGGCGGCGACCAGCGGCGGGCTCTCCTTGCGCAGCGACAAGGTGGCACCGACCGACGCGGTGATGATCGCGGCGATTGCCAGCCATTGCGCAACGCTCAGCACCTCACCGAGGAACAGCAGGCCGCAGAGTGCACCAAAGGCAGGCTCGATACTCATCAGGGTGCCGAAGGTGCGTGTTGGCAGGCGCGTGAGGGCAACCATTTCCAGGCTGTACGGCAGGGCTGTGGACAGTATCGCTACGCCTAGGGCAATCGGCAGCAGTGCGGGGGTCAGCAAGGCGCTGCCAGCGTGGGCGATGCCAAAGGGGGCGACGAACAGCGCGGCAATCATCACGCCCAGGGCAGCAGTCTGGATGCCGTTCTCAGCACCGGCTTTTTGCCCATATAGAATGTACAGCGCCCAACATACCCCGGCTCCCAGCGCGTAGCCCGCGCCGACCAGGTCAATACCGGCGCCGGTCTGGCCAATCGGAATCAACAACAGCAAGCCAATGACCGCCAGGCCAATCCAGAGAAAATCCACGGCCCTTCGTGAGGCATACAGGGCTACGGCCAAGGGGCCGGTGAACTCCAGTGCCACGGCGATCCCCAGGGGTACGGTACGCAATGACATATAGAAGAGGAAGTTCATTCCGCCCAGGGCCATGCCGTAGATGATCACGGTACGCAGGGTGCTGGCGCTGAGCTTGGCGCGCCAGGGGCGCAGCAGCAGGAGCATGATGATGCTGGCGAAGATCAAGCGCAGGGTGGTGGTGCCCTGGGCCCCCACGACCGGGAACATGCTCTTGGCCAGGGAGGCGCCGGACTGGATCGAGGCCATGGCGATCAGCAGCAAGCCGATAGGGAAGAGCGTGGCGGCCAGGCTGCGGGGTTGGCTGTTCATTGCGAAGGGGCATTCCTTATATAAGAAGAAGCGTGGGCATATTATGATGCGCAAAGGCCAAAAAATGAGCAATATACTGCGCATTATTCTTTTGTTCAGGCTTTTCTAAATTAAGCCTTGACGCCCGATTTAATTTCTCTATAATTCGCCCCACTTCCGGCGCAGTCGGAACTGAAAACTCCTTGAGTTTCAAAGAGTTAGCAGTTCAGGGTGGTGTTGGAAGGGCTTCGATCGAAAGATCGCTAGTGGTGAAAAAGGCGGTTGACAGCGGATTGAAACGCTGTAGAATTCGCCTCCCGCTAACGAGAGATCGCAGCGAGTCAAGTGCTTGAAGTGAAACGAAAAACTTCAAAATAAACGCTTGACAGACCCTGAGGAAAGCGTAGAATGCGCGCCTCGGTTGAGACGAAAAGCTCTTAACCAACCGCTCTTTAACAACTGAATCAAGCAATTCGTGTGGGTGCTTGTGAGCTCAGGCTGATAGTCAAAAAGATTATCAGCATCACAAGTGGCTACACGAAAATCGAAAGATTTAAAAGTAAGTCATTTGAGATTGCTGAGCCAAGTTTAGGGTTTTCTCAAAACCCAAGCAGTATTGAACTGAAGAGTTTGATCATGGCTCAGATTGAACGCTGGCGGCAGGCCTAACACATGCAAGTCGAGCGGATGAGAAGAGCTTGCTCTTCGATTCAGCGGCGGACGGGTGAGTAATACCTAGGAATCTGCCTGGTAGTGGGGGACAACGTTTCGAAAGGAACGCTAATACCGCATACGCCCTACGGGGGAAAGCAGGGGACCTTCGGGCCTTGCGCTATCAGATGAGCCTAGGTCGGATTAGCTAGTTGGTGAGGTAATGGCTCACCAAGGCGACGATCCGTAACTGGTCTGAGAGGATGATCAGTCACACTGGAACTGAGACACGGTCCAGACTCCTACGGGAGGCAGCAGTGGGGAATATTGGACAATGGGCGAAAGCCTGATCCAGCCATGCCGCGTGTGTGAAGAAGGTCTTCGGATTGTAAAGCACTTTAAGTTGGGAGGAAGGGTACTTACCTAATACGTGAGTATTTTGACGTTACCGACAGAATAAGCACCGGCTAACTCTGTGCCAGCAGCCGCGGTAATACAGAGGGTGCAAGCGTTAATCGGAATTACTGGGCGTAAAGCGCGCGTAGGTGGTTCGTTAAGTTGGATGTGAAATCCCCGGGCTCAACCTGGGAACTGCATCCAAAACTGGCGAGCTAGAGTAGGGCAGAGGGTGGTGGAATTTCCTGTGTAGCGGTGAAATGCGTAGATATAGGAAGGAACACCAGTGGCGAAGGCGACCACCTGGGCTCATACTGACACTGAGGTGCGAAAGCGTGGGGAGCAAACAGGATTAGATACCCTGGTAGTCCACGCCGTAAACGATGTCAACTAGCCGTTGGAATCCTTGAGATTTTAGTGGCGCAGCTAACGCATTAAGTTGACCGCCTGGGGAGTACGGCCGCAAGGTTAAAACTCAAATGAATTGACGGGGGCCCGCACAAGCGGTGGAGCATGTGGTTTAATTCGAAGCAACGCGAAGAACCTTAC
Organism: Pseudomonas tructae; assembly: GCF_004214895.1. Lineage (NCBI taxonomy): Bacteria > Pseudomonadati > Pseudomonadota > Gammaproteobacteria > Pseudomonadales > Pseudomonadaceae > Pseudomonas > Pseudomonas tructae. Next base: position 2,295,333 of record NZ_CP035952.1, read on the forward strand.
CAGGCCTTGACATGCAGAGAACTTTCCAGAGATGGATTGGTGCCTTCGGGAACTCTGACACAGGTGCTGCATGGCTGTCGTCAGCTCGTGTCGTGAGATGTTGGGTTAAGTCCCGTAACGAGCGCAACCCTTGTCCTTAGTTACCAGCACGTAATGGTGGGCACTCTAAGGAGACTGCCGGTGACAAACCGGAGGAAGGTGGGGATGACGTCAAGTCATCATGGCCCTTACGGCCTGGGCTACACACGTGCTACAATGGTCGGTACAGAGGGTTGCCAAGCCGCGAGGTGGAGCTAATCTCACAAAACCGATCGTAGTCCGGATCGCAGTCTGCAACTCGACTGCGTGAAGTCGGAATCGCTAGTAATCGCGAATCAGAATGTCGCGGTGAATACGTTCCCGGGCCTTGTACACACCGCCCGTCACACCATGGGAGTGGGTTGCACCAGAAGTAGCTAGTCTAACCTTCGGGAGGACGGTTACCACGGTGTGATTCATGACTGGGGTGAAGTCGTAACAAGGTAGCCGTAGGGGAACCTGCGGCTGGATCACCTCCTTAATCGACAGACATCAGCTGTCTTATGAGCTCCCACACGAATTGCTTGATTCATTGAAGAAGACGATATCGGTAACAGCTCTTGACTGGGTCTGTAGCTCAGTTGGTTAGAGCGCACCCCTGATAAGGGTGAGGTCGGCAGTTCGAATCTGCCCAGACCCACCAGTTTCTTGTTGGGGCCATAGCTCAGCTGGGAGAGCGCCTGCCTTGCACGCAGGAGGTCAGCGGTTCGATCCCGCTTGGCTCCACCACCCCTTTGTTACCATGTCAAAGCTTAGAAATGAATATTCGCTTCGAATATTGATTTCTGAACTTTTTCAGAATCGTTCTTTAAAAATTTGGGTATGTGATAGAAAGATAGACTGGACAGCACTTTCACTGGTGTGTGTTCAGGCTAAGGTAAAATTTGTGAGACATTACAAATTTTCGGCGAATGTTGTCTTCACAGTATAACCAGATTGCTTGGGGTTATATGGTCAAGTGAAGAAGCGCATACGGTGGATGCCTTGGCAGTCAGAGGCGATGAAAGACGTGGTAGCCTGCGATAAGCTTCGGGGAGTCGGCAAACAGACTTTGATCCGGAGATCTCTGAATGGGGGAACCCACTCAGCATAAGCTGAGTATCTTGTACTGAATACATAGGTGCAAGAGGCGAACCAGGGGAACTGAAACATCTAAGTACCCTGAGGAAAAGAAATCAACCGAGATTCCCTTAGTAGTGGCGAGCGAACGGGGACTAGCCCTTAAGTGGCTTTGAGATTAGCGGAACGCTCTGGAAAGTGCGGCCATAGTGGGTGATAGCCCTGTACGCGAAAATCTCTTGGTCATGAAATCGAGTAGGACGGAGCACGAGAAACTTTGTCTGAATATGGGGGGACCATCCTCCAAGGCTAAATACTACTGACTGACCGATAGTGAACCAGTACCGTGAGGGAAAGGCGAAAAGAACCCCGGAGAGGGGAGTGAAATAGATCCTGAAACCGTATGCGTACAAGCAGTGGGAGCCTACTTGTTAGGTGACTGCGTACCTTTTGTATAATGGGTCAGCGACTTATATTCAGTGGCGAGCTTAACCGAATAGGGGAGGCGTAGCGAAAGCGAGTGTTAATAGCGCGTTTAGTCGCTGGGTATAGACCCGAAACCGGGCGATCTATCCATGGGCAGGTTGAAGGTTAGGTAACACTGACTGGAGGACCGAACCGACTACCGTTGAAAAGTTAGCGGATGACCTGTGGATCGGAGTGAAAGGCTAATCAAGCTCGGAGATAGCTGGTTCTCCTCGAAAGCTATTTAGGTAGCGCCTCATGTATCACTGTAGGGGGTAGAGCACTGTTTCGGCTAGGGGGTCATCCCGACTTACCAAACCGATGCAAACTCCGAATACCTACAAGTGCCGAGCATGGGAGACACACGGCGGGTGCTAACGTCCGTCGTGAAAAGGGAAACAACCCAGACCGTCAGCTAAGGTCCCAAAGTTATGGTTAAGTGGGAAACGATGTGGGAAGGCTTAGACAGCTAGGAGGTTGGCTTAGAAGCAGCCACCCTTTAAAGAAAGCGTAATAGCTCACTAGTCGAGTCGGCCTGCGCGGAAGATGTAACGGGGCTCAAACCATACACCGAAGCTACGGGTGTCACTTAGGTGACGCGGTAGAGGAGCGTTCTGTAAGCCTGTGAAGGTGAGTTGAGAAGCTTGCTGGAGGTATCAGAAGTGCGAATGCTGACATGAGTAACGACAATGGGAGTGAAAAACTCCCACGCCGAAAGACCAAGGTTTCCTGCGCAACGTTAATCGACGCAGGGTTAGTCGGTCCCTAAGGCGAGGCTGAAAAGCGTAGTCGATGGAAAACAGGTTAATATTCCTGTACTTCTGGTTATTGCGATGGAGGGACGGAGAAGGCTAGGCCAGCTTGGCGTTGGTTGTCCAAGTTTAAGGTGGTAGGCTGAGATCTTAGGTAAATCCGGGATCTTAAGGCCGAGAGCTGATGACGAGTTGCCTTTAGGCGACGAAGTGGTTGATGCCATGCTTCCAAGAAAAGCTTCTAAGCTTCAGGTAACCAGGAACCGTACCCCAAACCGACACAGGTGGTTGGGTAGAGAATACCAAGGCGCTTGAGAGAACTCGGGTGAAGGAACTAGGCAAAATGGCACCGTAACTTCGGGAGAAGGTGCGCCGGTGAGGGTGAAGGACTTGCTCCGTAAGCCCATGCCGGTCGAAGATACCAGGCCGCTGCGACTGTTTATTAAAAACACAGCACTCTGCAAACACGAAAGTGGACGTATAGGGTGTGACGCCTGCCCGGTGCCGGAAGGTTAATTGATGGGGTTAGCTAACGCGAAGCTCTTGATCGAAGCCCCGGTAAACGGCGGCCGTAACTATAACGGTCCTAAGGTAGCGAAATTCCTTGTCGGGTAAGTTCCGACCTGCACGAATGGCGTAACGATGGCGGCGCTGTCTCCACCCGAGACTCAGTGAAATTGAAATCGCTGTGAAGATGCAGTGTATCCGCGGCTAGACGGAAAGACCCCGTGAACCTTTACTATAGCTTTGCACTGGACTTTGAATTTGCTTGTGTAGGATAGGTGGGAGGCTTTGAAGCGTGGACGCCAGTTCGCGTGGAGCCATCCTTGAAATACCACCCTGGCAACTTTGAGGTTCTAACTCAGGTCCGTTATCCGGATCGAGGACAGTGTATGGTGGGTAGTTTGACTGGGGCGGTCTCCTCCTAAAGAGTAACGGAGGAGTACGAAGGTGCGCTCAGACCGGTCGGAAATCGGTCGTAGAGTATAAAGGCAAAAGCGCGCTTGACTGCGAGACAGACACGTCGAGCAGGTACGAAAGTAGGTCTTAGTGATCCGGTGGTTCTGTATGGAAGGGCCATCGCTCAACGGATAAAAGGTACTCCGGGGATAACAGGCTGATACCGCCCAAGAGTTCATATCGACGGCGGTGTTTGGCACCTCGATGTCGGCTCATCACATCCTGGGGCTGAAGCCGGTCCCAAGGGTATGGCTGTTCGCCATTTAAAGTGGTACGCGAGCTGGGTTTAGAACGTCGTGAGACAGTTCGGTCCCTATCTGCCGTGGACGTTTGAGATTTGAGAGGGGCTGCTCCTAGTACGAGAGGACCGGAGTGGACGAACCTCTGGTGTTCCGGTTGTCACGCCAGTGGCATTGCCGGGTAGCTATGTTCGGAAGAGATAACCGCTGAAAGCATCTAAGCGGGAAACTTGCCTCAAGATGAGATCTCACTGGAGCCTTGAGCTCCCTGAAGGGCCGTCGAAGACTACGACGTTGATAGGTTGGGTGTGTAAGCGCTGTGAGGCGTTGAGCTAACCAATACTAATTGCCCGTGAGGCTTGACCATATAACACCCAAGCAATTTGAGTACTCGAAAGAGCATCAGATTGCGGTGTTGTGAAGACACAAAGCCGAGAATTTGTACCTCACAAACCATCACATACCCGATTCGCTGGAGTGTCTTAAACAAGACCTTCTGGCAACAGAATTTCTTGACGACCATAGAGCATTGGAACCACCTGATCCCATCCCGAACTCAGCAGTGAAACGATGCATCGCCGATGGTAGTGTGGGGTTTCCCCATGTGAGAGTAGGTCATCGTCAAGATTAAATTCCGAAACCCCTATCTGCATCTGCAGGTAGGGGTTTTGTCTTTCTTGCGTTTGCCTCGACTGTAGGAGCGGGCTTGCCCCGCGATAGCATTCTGTCAGCCACATCGCATCGCGGGGCAAGGCCCGCTCCTACAGCAGTGAACGCCAGCCAAAAAAAACCACCCCGCAGGGTGGTCTCTTCAAATTAATTACTGACTCAGTCGCCGTAATACTCGCAACCACTGGTGCAGGTCTCGTGAATCCGCACCTTGGAGAGCTCCGGTAACAGCGGCTTGACCTGGTCCCAGATCCACTTGGCGATCACTTCGCTGGTCGGGTTCTCCAGGCCAGGGATGTCGTTCAGGTAGTTGTGGTCCAGTTGCTCGTACAGCGGTTTGAAAATCGCCTTGATCTCGGAGAAGTCGCGGATCCAGCCGGTATGCGGATCGAGCGGGCCGGTCAGGTGCAGGGCAACCTTGAACGAATGACCATGCAGGCGGCCGCACTTGTGCCCTTCAGGCACGTGGGGCAGGCGGTGGGCCGATTCGAACGTAAACTCTTTGAAGATTTCCACGATGTCTTGACTCTGTAAACCAATGCTGGCGGCCAGTTTACCAGCATGGTTACTTCAGTGGTTGCAGATGCGTGTGCAGCTCGCCGGTTTCTATCAGTTCAAGCAGTTCGTCGCCCAGACGCCGGCTCTCGGCCATTGCCTTGTGCCAGTAGCGTTGCCGGCTGCCGGCGTCGCCCATGAAGCGCTTGAAGTCGCTGCGGTCTGGCAGCTTGCCGTACGGCAGGCTCGCCAGGTACTGAGGTGAGGGTGCCAGCAGCAGGACATTGCGCAGCCGCTCACCATCGCCGCGGCGCCACGGCAAGGCCTTGTCGAACCAGCCAGGGATGACTTTGTCGGTAAAGTGCGGGTAGAGCACGAGGTCATCGCCGGCGTAGGGCAGGTCCAGGTGGTAGTCCAGCAACCCGCCATCGCGATAGGTTCCCGGGCCCACACCGGGGATATCGCGCACACCTTCCATGACCATGGGGATCGATCCGGAAGCCAGCAGGGCATGCCGCAAGTTGGCGGCATCCAGGGGCAGGCAGCGTGAAGGGAAGTCTGTCAGTGGCCGCAGGGGAGGGATGCTGCGGGCATCGTGCAGGATGATCCGCTCGAAGTGCCGCGACAGGCGCGGGCGGCCAATCAGGTTGTCGGCGATGACCGATGACAGGCCCATGCCCAGGCGCCCGCGGTGATCATCGGCAAGCAGGCCGTGGCTTTTCACCACCATGATGTTCAGGCGGTAATCCGGGCTTGCCAGGATCTGCGCGTCACGCCCCTGGAGCAAATCATCGAGCATGCGTTGACTGCTGCGGCTGACCTCGGCCGGGGTTACGCCCTTGGCAAAGTCCTGCTCGGTATACAGCTGTCCCAGTCGTTGCAGGGCCTGGGCCGGGTTGGGCAGGCAGGCGCTGGCAAAGCGCCAGGAGCCGACCGAAGCGCCAATCAATGCTCGTTCACGGGGTGCACCGGGCAGCCAGTGGCCGAACAGGGCCAGGTCCAGGCCTTGAATGCCCAGGGCCTTGGGGCCGCCGGCCGCGCCTGGCAACACGCCGACATCGGCGGCCTGCAAGCCGCCTTCGCGTATGCGTTGCAAGGCACGGCTGCCGGCCTTGAGAGTCAGGGCCGGGTACTTGATATGGATTGCGCTCATACGGGCCTCACTACCTTGAGCCGAGAATTATAAAGAACAGCGGTCCAGAAGTGGGGCAGGGCTGCGCTATCATGTCGCCAGTTGTTTTCAGCTTCAATTAAGTTCGGTTGGATATTCTAGGTCCCGTAGAAACAATTTTTATCTCAACGGAGAGACGCGATGAAAACTTTGACTGCCCTGTTCGCCACTGCTGCCCTGGCCCTGAGCGCCAACGTTGCACTGGCTAAAGACATCCCGACCAGTGACGTGGTCAAGCTGGTTCAGGCCAAGACCATCATGTCCCTGGATGATTTGAACGCCAAGGCATTGGCCAAGCACCCAGGCGCCACCATCAAGGATTCCGAGCTGGAAGACGTCTACGGCCGTTACGTCTACAAGGTCGAGCTGCGTGACGCCCAGAACGTCGAATGGGATGTGGATCTGGATGCCAAGACCGGTGAAGTCCTCAAGGACGCCCAGGACACCTGATGAACCCTTGCATGCGAACAGCACAGACCGTTCTCATTGCGCTGTTGGCCCTCAGCTCGCTGGTATCGGCCCGCGACCTCGATCAGGATGAGGCCCTGCAGTTGCGTGAGCAAGGCATCATCCTACCGCTGGAACACCTGCTCAAAGATGCCCTGGGACGCTATCCCGGGGCAACCTTGCTGGAGGCGGAGCTTGAAGAGAAGCACGGTCGGTACGAGTACGAGGTCGAATTGCTGACCCCTGAAGGCGTGGTGCGCGAGATCAAGCTTGATGCAAGCAATGGAGCGCTGCTCAAAGACGAGGAAGATGACTGATGCGCCTGTTACTGGTTGAGGATAACGTACCGCTGGCCGATGAGCTGACCCAGAGCCTGCAACGCCAGGGCTATGCCATCGACTGGCTGGCCGACGGCAGGGATGCGGTCTACCAGGGTAGCAGCGAGCCCTATGATCTGATCATCCTCGACCTCGGTCTGCCGGGCTTGCCGGGCCTTGAGGTGCTGGCCCAGTGGCGTGCCTCGGGATTGGTGACACCGGTGTTGATCCTCACCGCGCGTGGTTCCTGGGCTGAGCGTATCGAGGGCCTGAAGGCCGGTGCCGATGACTACCTGAGCAAGCCGTTTCACCCGGAAGAACTGCAACTGCGCATTCAGTCACTACTGCGCCGTGCTCGCGGCCTGGCCAACCAGCCGACCCTGGAAGCCGCCGGCTTGCAGCTGGACGAAGGCCGCCAATGCGTGACCCGCGCCGGTGTCGACATCCAGCTGACGGCCGCCGAGTTTCGCCTGCTGCGTTATTTCATGCTGCACCCGCAACAGATCCTGTCAAAAAGTCACCTGGCCGAACACCTCTATGACGGTGAGACCGAACGCGATTCCAACGTCCTGGAAGTGCACGTCAACCACCTGCGCCGCAAGCTTGGCCGCAGTGTGATCGAAACCCGCCGCGGCCAGGGCTATCGCTATGCCGGGAGCACCGAGTGAAGTCGATCCAGGCACGCTTGAGCCTTGGCCTGATCGCGGTACTGGTGCTGGTGGGCCTGGTCTTGGCCCAGCTCAGCCTGTGGTTGTTCGAAGCGGGCCTGCAGCGCTACCTGGAGACCGGCCTGCGCAAGGAAAGCGAGAACCTGCTGGTGGCCCTGGTGCGTGGCCAGAGCGGGCTTGAACTGGACGAGCGACGGATTTCCGCGGCCTACAAGCGGCCTTTTTCCGGCTACTACTTCCGCATCGATTTCGAAGGCGGCAACTGGCGTTCGCGCTCGTTATGGGACATGGACATGCCTGCGCCGCAAATGCCCGGGCTACACACGGGCCTGGAGCTGGGGCCTGAAGGCCAGCAACTGCTGGTATTGCGCGCCGACTACCGGCGCCTGGGCCGGGCCATTTCGATCAGTGTCGCCCAGGACTACACGCCGGTACGCGATGGTTTCAGGCGCATGCAGCAGATCGGCCTGGGCCTGGGCCTTATCGCGCTGTTGCTGGTCCTGGTGCTCCAGCGCATTACCGTGACCCGCTCACTGCGCCCGCTCGAACGTACCCGTGAACAGATCGCCCAGCTGCAGCAAGGCCAGCGTTCGCAGCTCGACACCCAGGTGCCCACCGAGCTCGAACCCCTGGTGGCGCAGATCAACCATCTGCTGGCCCACACTGAAGACAGCCTGCGCCGTTCGCGCAATGCCCTGGGTAACCTGGGGCATGCGCTGAAGACGCCGCTGGCGGTGCTGCTCAGCCTGGCCTCCAGCGAGCGCCTGAAAGACCTGCCTGAGGTCCGCGAGCAGTTGCGTGATCAGCTCGCGCAGATCCAGCAGCGCCTGAGCCGCGAGCTCAACCGCGCACGACTGGCCGGTGATGCCTTGCCAGGCGCGCAGTTTGACTGTGATGCCGAGCTGCCCGGACTGCTGTCGACCCTGGGCATGATCCATGGCGACGGCCTGGAGCTGAGCAAGCGCGTGCCGCCGGGTCTGCTCCTGCCCTGGGACCGCGAAGATCTGCTTGAGCTGTTGGGCAACCTGCTGGACAACGCCTGCAAATGGGCGGACAGCGAAGTACGGCTGAGCATTGAAGCGCAGCCGCAACACTATTGCCTATGGGTCGACGACGACGGCCCAGGCATCCCGGAAACGGCCCGTGAACAAGTGCTTGAGCGGGGCACCCGGCTCGACGAGCAAGTCGACGGTCATGGTCTGGGCCTGGGTATCGTGCGCGACATCGTCGAGGCTTGGGGGGGGCAAATGGCACTGCAGGAAAGCCCCCTGGGCGGCTTGCGTGTCAGCATTGAACTGCCGCGCAGGAAGGTGCTCAATTCGTGATGCTGCGGTGCTCAGTCGTGCGCTTGCGCCAGGTAAATCAGCTCGCTTTCGAGCAGGTTGTGCAACGCCTCCATTGATACCACCTCCGTGCAGTCATCAAGGTGAAGTTTGATCTCTACGGTGGCGCCGGCGTGCTCAAGTGCACCGATGAGCGTCAGCAAAAGGTTGTGTTGCATCGTGATGCCGTCCTCCTCGCCGATTTCCAGCGAAAAGTCCTGGGTGTCGAGGCTGATCACCGGCTGCGCTGTACCGATCTTGCGCGCAATCGTGGCAACACTTTCGCTACTGAACGGGCGCACCAGCTTGATGATGCCGGGCAAGTGCCCGGCAGCAAGTATGGCGATGGTGTACTGGGCCATGGGCGCTCAATAGAAATCGTAGTAAATGGCCCATTCGCCAGTGACCCTGTGCTTCCAGAACATCAGGCTGCCGCTGTCGACGACATTCAGGTTGATCTTGCTGTCGGACGAGATCTGGAACACGAATTCGAAGCCATCACCTGGGTCGATCCCTGACTGGCAGAACGAAGGGTAACCGCCAATCTTGTGTTCATAGGCGTGGTTTACGTGGTCGTAGTAGTTTTCGATGATGCCATCGCGCTCCAGTTTCACGATCTCACTGACCAGCTCATCCGGAGCACCGCCGCCATCCCATAACGGATAGTCCTCGGCAACCGCTTCGGCACGCAGGGGGAAGGCCTTGAGAAACGAGTTGGGTGCGTTCAGGTCCTTGCGCACCCGTTCATCGTCCGCCCGGTATTCGCGGATCAGCCAGTTGTTGCCCATGGGTTCGAAGTGCTCGGGAAACTCATAGGCGATGAACAGCGTCAGTACCTCAACACCTTCGAGCAGTGGACTGCAGAAGGGCAGATTGGCCAGATGGAATTGAGCATAGGGCAGCAATTGTTCGCCAGCATCGTTGCACGGGATGCCTTCATCGGCGCCATACAGAAACACCCGGCCCAGCCAGCTTTCGCTGTCGCTGTCATTGGGGCGAAAGCCGCCGGCAAAAAAGCGTGTGGCGGGTTTGGCCAGTTGTTGCTTGATGCTTTCGATGTCCATGCGGTACTGCAGTCCTTGTGGTTTATACATGTGCGCTGCTGCACTGCATGGTACGGGGCTTGGGTTGTGTTGCAAAGTTGGCAGCCTGCTAATTCTTCGTCGGACGCGGCTGAGAAGGGCGTCCATAGGCTTGGGTAATCCGGTCGATCACCATCGCCAACGCCACAATCGCCAAACCCGCCTCGACCCCTTTGCCGACATTGAGTGTCTGAATCCCAGCCAGCACATCCTCGCCCAGCCCGCGGGCGCCAATCATCGAGGCAACCACCACCATCGACAGGGCCATCATCACCGACTGGTTGAGCCCGGCCATGATGCTCGGCATCGCCAGCGGCAGCTGCACCCGCCGCAATCGCTGCCAGCGACTCGCGCCCAGGCCGTGAGCGGCCTGGGTCAGGCTCGGGTCGATCTGGCTCAGGCCCAGTTCGGTCAGGCGGATCAACGGCGGCAGGGCGTAGACCAAGGTGGCGAAGATCGCCGGTACCTTGCCCAGGCCGAACAGCATCAACACCGGAATCAGATAGACGAAACTGGGCAGGGTCTGCATGACATCGAGCAGCGGCATCAGCAGCTTGCGCGCCAGGGGCCGGCTGGCCAGGAGGATGCCCAGCGGGATGCCGATCAGCACACACAGGCCGGTACTGACCAGCACCAGCGCGCAGGTTTGCAGCAGCTTGTCCCACAGGCCGACCACGCCGATCAGAAACAGCAGGCCGCTGAGTACCAGGGCGCGGCTGATGCTGCGGCTGGCGTGCCAGGTCATCAGCGCGACGATCAACAGCAACAGCCACCAAGGCGTCAGGCGCAGCAGGTTCTCCAGGCCAACCAGCACCTGCAGCAAAGCATCGGAGAGGTTACGCAACTGATCGCCGTAAGCCAGCACCAGCCAATCGACAAAGCGGTTGACGGCATCGGCAAATGAGAAATGCAGTGCTTGGGGAAAGCCTCCACTCACAGGCCTGCCTCGACTTTGCCCGCGACTTCAGCGGGTAGCCAGGCTTTCCAGAGAGCAGGGTTGTCACGCATGAACCTGAGCGCCGCATCCTTGGGCGATTCGCGAGTTTCGCTCATCTGCGCCAGGGTCTTGTTAAGCGTGTCGATGGGTAGGTCGACCTTGTCGAAGAATTCGACCAGTTGTGGATAGTCCTTTTTGAACGGCGCCGAAACACCAATGGACAATTTCGCTGGCAACGAACGCGTACCTTGCGGGTTCGGGTGGCTGGCGTCGGTCAGGGTGTTCCACGCCTGGGCATTGAAAGCGGGTTCTTCCAGGCGCACCAGCTCGTAGCGACCCATCAGCGGGGTAGGGCTCCAGTAGTAGAACAAAACGGGCTTTTTTCGTTTGATGGCTGAGGTGATTTCAGCATCGAGGGCCGCGCCCGAGCCACTGCGAAAGTTCACGAAGTCCTGGTCCAGGCCATAAGCCTTGAGCTTCTGGCTGTTGACGATCTCGGAAGTCCAGCCGCTGGGGCTGTTGAGGAAGCGGCCCTTGTCGGGGGATTCGGGGTCCTTGAACACCGCCTTGTACTGTTTGAGGTCGGTCACCGAGCGCAGCTCCGGCGCAAGATCCTTGATCACATAGGCCGGCACATACCAGCCCTCATCAGCATTTTTCACCGTATCGCCAATGCTGAACACCTGGCCGGCTTGCTCAGCCTTGATCCAGGCAGGACTACGGCCGGCCCATTCCTCGCCGATGACCTGGATGTCGTTGCGCGCCAGGGCCACTTCCATGCTTACGGTGCTGCCGGGCAGGGTCTGGGTGGGGTAGCCGTAGCCTTTCTCGACGATCAGCCGCAGGATCTCGGTGGTGAGGCTGCCGCTTTCCCAAGTGATGTCGCCGAAGCGGATGGGTGTGGTGGGGTTGGCGGCGTGGCTGGTGGTGACCAGGCTCAGCGCCAGCAAGGCGCTGGCCAGTAGGGAGATGATCGGCTTCATTGTGCCTCGCTCGCAGGGTAGGGAGTCTGGCAAGTGTAGTAGACCGATCGCGGGGCAAGCCCGCTCCTACAGATGAATAGGAGCGGGCTTGCCCCGCGAAGCTGTTACACCCTGAACTGATCCATCAGCCCCTGCTGCTGGTTGGCCAGGCTATTGAGCGACTGGCTGACCCGCGCCGATTCGTTGGCCTGCTCAGACAGCGACTCGGTGACGTCACGGATGGTCGCCACGTTGTTGTTGATCTCTTCGGCTACGGCGCTCTGCTCTTCAGCAGCGCTGGCGATCTGCAGGTTCATGTCGCTGATCACCGTGACCGCATCGCCAATCTGCTGCAGCGCGGTAACCGCCTGGCCGACCTGTTCGACGCTGCCCTGGGCCTGGCGGTGGCTGCTGTCCATGGCGCCGACCACTTCCTGGGTACCGGCCTGCAGTTCCTCGATGACCAGGCGGGTTTCTTCCACCGATTCCTGGGTGCGGCGGGCGAGGTTGCGGACTTCGTCGGCGACCACGGCAAAACCACGACCGGCTTCACCGGCACGCGCGGCCTCGATGGCAGCGTTGAGGGCCAGCAGGTTGGTCTGCTCGGCAATCGAGCGAATCACTTCCAGCACCGAACCGATCTTCTCGCTGTTTTCAGCCAGGCCCTGGACCTGGCCCATGGCGGTGCTCATGTCGGCGGCCAGGGTGTCGATGCTGCTGGTGGTACGGTCGATCACCGCCAGGCCCTGGCGGGTGGCCTGGTCGGCATCGCGGGCAGCCTGGGCAGCTTGTGCAGCGCTGCGGGCGACGTCCTGGGCGGTGGCGCTCATCTCGTGGGAGGCGGTGGCCACCTGGTCGACCTGGCGGTACTGCTGCTCCATGCCGGCGCTGGTCTGACTGGCGATGGCCGAGGACTGGTCGGCGGTATCGCGCGCCGCCTGGACCGAGCGCTTGACCTCGGCAATGGTCGGTTGCAGCTTGTCGAGGAAGCGATTGAACCAGCCGGCCAGTTCGCCCAGCTCGTCCTGCTTGTCGTAGTTCAGGCGGCGGGTCAGGTCGCCTTCGCCGCTGGCGATGTCCTTGAGCATGGCGGCCACGCCGAGGATCGGTCGGGTCACGGTGCGCGCCATCAGCCAGATCAGCAACAGGCCGACAACCGCTGCCAAAAGGCCCAGGCCCAGCTCGATCAGGGTGCCGCTGGTATTGCGCTGGTCGAGCTCTTGCTTGAGGGCTTCGGCCGGGCCGGTCAGGGCGCTTTCCGGTACATCGAGAAGCACGCCCCAGGGCTTGCCGCCAGGGATCGGCGCGAATGAGGCGAGCACTTTCAGGCGCTGATCGTGGTGGATGCTGTGCAGGGGCGTGCTGTCGCCGAGCAGGCGGATCAGTTCGGCGCCTTTTTCCGGGTCGACCTTGTCGAAGCGTTGTGCCAGCTTGCTGGCGTCCGGGCTGTAACCGGCCAGCAGACCCACGGGGCTTAAGATGCCGACCTGGGTCTGGCCCTGGTACAGATTGCGGCTGGCCTGTTGGCTCATGGCCTGCAGGCTGTTGAGGTTGATGTCGATAGACAGGGTGGCGATGACCTTGTCGGCCGCCATCAACGGGAACACGATGCTGGTCATCAGCACCTGCTGGCCGTTGATCTCATAGAAGTAGGGCTCGACCACGCAGACCTTGCGGGTCGTACGCGGGCACACCGACCAGGTATTGGCCGGCTCGCCGCTGGGGCCGATGCTAGTGTCGTTCATGTCGCGCTCAGGCAGCGCCATGGAAGTCAGCTGGCCCGGGGTCGGCTGCGACCAGTACAGGGCGAAGCGGCCGGTCTCGTTGCTGCCCAGTTCTTTCTGGTCGACAAACAGCGAGTCCTTGTTGTCCAGGGCGTTGGCTTCGAACACCAGCGACAGGCCGAGCAGGTCGGGGTTGGCCTGCAATGCGGCACGCACCTGGCGGGTCATGTCTTCGCGCAGGTCGAAAGCATCGAGAAAGCGCTTCTCGGCCTGTTCACGCAAGAACAGTACCTGGCGGGAGAAGCCGGCACCGTACTGGTAAGCGTCCATGAACTGGCGGCGGATGTTCAGCGCCTGGACTTCGCCCTGGGACTCGATGCGCCCTTGGGCCGCTTCGGTGAGCATCTGCATGCTGCTGGCCTTGACCAGTTGCGTACTGTGCTCCATGCGGTACAGCGAGAGGCCAACCAGCAGGGTGACGATGCCGGCCAGGCACAAGCCGGCGAGCAGGGTGATTTTCCACTGAATGGAAAGTTGTCTGAACGGCATGGCGAAGTCCTTGGATCCTGAAAGATTGAGGCTGCCGACTGTATCGGCCGCGATGCCGTTTTCTTTATTCAAACGTTCAATTCAAATGCGTCGTTTTGATTTACTCAAGCGACACGTTGTCGCAGCCCGCCAAGGCGTTTTTTTGACAAGCGCGAGGGGCTGCTTCAAAGTGTGCGCCCTCCCATAAAAATACCTGTCGTTCGGCCACTGCTCTTGAGCAGTCTGTCGCCGGATCGGTCGCTTTTTGTCTGGTTTCTAGAGGTCACAGAATGAATGCAGTAATTGCCGCGGTCGGCATCATGCTGATATTGAGCCTGTCCCGCGTGCATGTGGTGATTGCCCTGATCATTGGTGCGTTGGCCGGTGGCCTGGTTGGCGGGCTGGGTATCGAAGGCACGCTCAAGGCCTTCAATGGCGGCCTGGGTGGCGGTGCCACAGTGGCGCTGTCCTATGCCTTGCTCGGTGCTTTTGCCGTGGCCATCGCCAAGTCGGGTATGGCCCATGCCCTGGCCGATCGCGCCCTGGCCATGATCGACCGCCAGGGCCATAGCAATGGCGGCAAGGTCAAATGGCTGCTGATCGGCCTGCTGCTGGTCGTGGCGATTTCCTCGCAGAACATCCTGCCGATCCATATCGCCTTCATTCCGTTGCTGGTGCCGCCGCTGCTGTACGTGCTGACCAAGCTGCAGATCGACCGGCGGCTGGTGGCCTGTGTGATGACCTTCGGCCTGATCACCCCGTACATCTTCTTGCCGGTAGGCTTTGGCAACATCTTCCTCAACCAGATTTTGCTGGGCAGTGTCAGCCGCAGTGGCGTGGATGTCAGCGGTGTCAGTGTGACCCACGCCATGGCCATTCCGGCGGCGGGCATGCTCTTCGGCTTGCTGGTGGCGGTGTTCATCAGCTATCGCAAAAAGCGCGTTTATGACCTGGAGAAGATTGAGCAGGTCGAGCAGGTGGCGGTGAGTTACAACCCGCTGACCCTGCTGGTCGCCGGCGTCGCCATTGCCGCGGCGTTCATCATCCAGCTGTGGCTGGATTCGATGATCATCGGCGCCATGGCTGGTTTTCTGATCTTCTCGGTGTCGGGCATCGTGCGCTGGAAAGACACCGACGACCTGTTCACCGAAGGCATGAAAATGATGGCCATGATCGGCTTCATCATGATTGCCGCCTCCGGCTTTGCCGAGGTGATGAAAGCCACCGGCGAGGTCAAGACCCTGGTCGAGGCTTCGGCGGCCTGGATCAACCACAGCAAGGGTGTCGGCGCGCTGCTCATGCTGCTGGTGGGGTTGCTGGTGACCATGGGCATCGGCTCGTCGTTTTCCACCGTGCCTATCCTGGCCGCGATCTTCGTGCCGCTGTGCGTGCAACTGGGCTTCGATCCCGTGGCGACGGTGTGCATCGTCGGTACCGCCGGCGCCCTGGGCGATGCCGGCTCGCCCGCATCGGATTCGACCCTCGGGCCGACCTCGGGGCTGAACGTGGATGGCCAGCATCATCATATCTGGGACACTGTGGTGCCAACGTTCATCCACTACAACCTGCCGTTGCTGGCGTTCGGTTGGTTGGCGGCGATGATGCTCTAGCGTGGCAAGAGGGCTGAGCGTCAGGCTCAGCCTTTGGCAGGGGGCGGCGAGATGCGGTTCAGAACCATGTTGCCGTGCTTGTTCTGGGTCAGGTACACCGGCAGCACCTTGGGCAGGGTGCTGACCAGGCGCTTGATCTCGCTGGTGTTGTAGATGCCGCTGATGCGGATGCTGCCAGTGCTGGAGTCAGCCAGCAGCAGCGGTTTTTCCAGGTAGCGGTTGATCATCGGCAGGGCCTGGGCCAGGCTCTGGTTGTCGAGGATCAACTTGCCGTTGCGCCAGGCCAGGCTGTTGTCCTGGCTGTAGGTCTGGCTCAGGTGCGGTTCATAGTCGCCGGCCTTGTAGCTGGCCTGCATGCCCGGGCCAAGGCGATAGCTGCTGTCACTGGCGTTGCCATCACTGCTGACCAGCACCGAGCCTTCGACCAGGGTCACTTTGACCTGATCATCGTACTTCCACACATTGAACTGGGTACCGGTCACCCGCGTCCAGCCGTTGGCCGCATGCACCACAAAAGGGTGCTGGCTGTCGTGGCTGACCTTGAAGAACGCCTCACCCTTGATCAGGGTGACCCGCCGCTCGTCCTTGTAGTTGGTGTAGCGCAACTCGGTGTTGAGGTTCAGTTCGACCGTGCTGCCATCACTGAGCACAACGCGATTGACCCGCTCGCCGGTCTCCAGGGACTGATAGCTGTTGGGTAGCCAGCCCTGTTCCCAACCGATCCAGGCACCTGCCGGCAGGGTGAGCAGGGCGATGGCTGCGGCTGTGGCAAATTGCTGCCAGTGGCTGCGCCGCGGCTGCCACAGGGGCACGACGTTGTCAGGGAAGGTTCGCGGCAAATGGTCGGCGGTCTGCCAGATGTCCATCATCGCCTGGTATTCCTGCAGATGCGCCGGATGGGCCACCAGCCACTGCTCGAATGCACGTCGTTCAGCGGCACTGCAGTCTTCAGCTTGCAGGCGCAGGCACCACTGCGCGGCGGCATCGGTGATGGCATCTAGTTCGGCGGCGCTGAGACTGGTGTGGTTCATTGAAACTCCCGATTTTGTCCATTCTACCTTGCAGGGTAGGTGGGCGAGAACCGAGATAATGGCGAATGACTATCAGTTGTAAGATTTTTTACCGCTAAAGGCCAGCAAAACCGTGGATCTGACAATGATTGCTTACAAATCTGCGAGGCAAAAGGTCGGCCTGTGGAGTAAGCCCGTTCCCACCGAGTTTGAGGTTATCGATGTGGGCAATGCGGCGACCCGACTTGCCTCGCGATGGTTACTAAGACCTGCGCCCCAGCAACAGGCCGACCACCAGGCCAAACCCGGCCGAAATCGCCACCGTCTGCCACGGATGGCCGCCGATGTAATCCTGGGTCGCATCGACCACCGGTTGCGCCTTGCTGCGCACACTAGTGACCGCGTCACGGGCCTGCTTCAATTTCACCCCGACCTGGGCCCGCAGGGTTTCGGCTTCTTCACCTACCAGTGCGGCGCTGTCATTGAGCAGCTTTTCTGACTCCTCGATCAGCGCCTGCAATTCGCTGAACGCCTGATCCTTGATTTGCTCGGCATCGCCTTGCACGGTGGTTTTCCTGGCCATGGGTGCTTCCTCGTCAGTTGATGGGCATTGAACAGTGGATGCCGGCAGGTGCGGAAAGTTGCAGTGGTTTGCCGAGTGCCGGCGGCTACAGTGTAAGATAGCGCCTATTTTTCAGCGGCAGGACACCCCTCATGAGTTTCAATCTGGCCAACAAGAGCTTCGCCGAACGGGCGCAGATCGAGGACGAGAAAGCCCGGCTGTTCGAGCTCTGGCAGACCAACCTGGGCAAGGCCAAGGGCGAAGCCGCCCGGCTGATCGCGGAAAAGCCGCGGCGCAAGGGCAAGTGGGCCGAATGGGTCCGGGCAGAACTGGACGGCATGTCGCCGCCCGAGTACGCCAACATGGTCCGCAGTGAAGTCAACAAACTGATGGCGGCGGCCAAGTAAGCTTCAGGCAAATACTGCCAGCACCGCTTCGCGGACTTTCTCCAGGGCCGGGTCCGGTTGCCCGCCGGTGCGCCAACCCAGTTCCACCGGATAGCGCGGCAAGGCCAGCGGGCATGGCAGCACCACCAGGCCGGCGGTTTCGGCAATGGCCCGGGCGGCATGACCGGGTAGGGTGGCCAGGTGCTGGCTGCCCTTGAGCAGGTAAGCCAGGGCCGCAAAATGACTGGTCGATGCCGCCACCCGGCGGCTCAAGCCCCGTTCGGCCAGGGCCTCGTCAACAATGCCGATAAAACCTTGCGACGACACCAGAATCTGCTCCCGCCCCACGAACTCATCCAGGCTTAACGCATTTTGCCCAGGCGCCAGGCTGTGCGGGTCGAGCAGGCACAGGTAATCCCCTTCATCGAGTACCCGGCGGCTGAGCAGGCGGGCAGAAAACCCGCCCGAGGTCAGTCCCAGGTCGAGGCTGCGCTCAAGCAAGGCGCGGGCGACGATCTGGCTGTGGGTCTGGCGAAAGATCAGGCGCAGGCCCGGGGCCAGCCGTTGCACCTGCTCGATCAAGGCGCGGCCATAAGCGATCTCGAAATCATCGGACAGGCCCAGGGTCACCGCCCGGCCTTCGAACTGCTCGGCCTGTGGATCGAGCAGGGCCAGGCTCTGCCGGCATTTGTTCAGTGCTTCGCTGATCAGTGGCTTGAGCTGATTGGCCCGCAGGGTGGGCGTCAGGCCGCGCCCGGTGCGGGTGAACAGCGGGTCGCCATAAACCTTGCGCAAACGCCGCAAGGCAGCGCTGACTGCCGATTGGGTCAGGTCCAGGCGCACGGCCGCGCGGCTGGCGCTGACTTCGTCATGCAGGGCTTCGAAGACCTTGAGCAGGTTGAGGTCGATATCAGTGATATTCGCAGAGTTCATATCATTCAGAAATGAAGTGGTCTTTATTCATGATTAGCCCGGCGCCGACAATCTGCAATACCCATCGCCCACCCGGAGCTTGCACCCATGACCACGTCCATCGTCGCCGCCTTGCAGATCGGTTCATCGCCTGAAGGCAAAGCGCATACCCTGGAGCAGATCCTTACCTACGAGCAGGCCATCAGCGATGCCGGCGCCAGCCTGGTCGTGATGCCGGAAGCGCTGCTGGGTGGTTATCCCAAAGGCGAAATCTTCGGCACGCGCCTGGGCTACCGCCTGCCTGAAGGCCGCGAAGCGTTCGCCCGCTATTTTGCCAATGCCATCGACGTGCCCGGCAGCGAAACCGACGCCTTGGCGGGTTTGTCGGCACGCACTGGCGCCAGCCTGGTGCTGGGAGTGATCGAGCGTAGCGGCCATACCTTGTATTGCAGCGTGCTGTTTTTCGAGCCCGAGCAGGGCCTTGTGGCGGTGCACCGCAAGTTGATGCCCACCGGCACCGAGCGGCTGATCTGGGGCCGTGGCGACGGCTCGACACTGCCGGTGATCGAGGGCCGTGCCGGGCGTATCGGCGCCGCCGTGTGCTGGGAAAACTACATGCCGCTGCTGCGTACGGCGATGTACGCCAAGGGTGTGGAGCTGTGGTGCGCACCCACGGTGGACGAGCGAGAACTGTGGCAGATGAGCATGCGCCATATCGCCGCCGAAGGCCGTTGCTTCGTGATCAGCGCCTGCCAGGTGCAGGACTCGCCCAACGCGCTGGGCATCGAGGTGGCCGGCTGGCCGGGTGAGCGCCAGTTGATTGCCGGTGGCAGTGTGATTGTCGGGCCGCTGGGCGAGGTATTGGCCGGGCCGCTGGTGGCCGAGCGTGGGCTGTTGTGCGCCGAAATCGATACCGCGCAACTGGTGCGCGCCCGTTATGACTTCGACGTGGTCGGCCACTATGCGCGGCCGGATATCTTCGAGTTGAGCGTGGATGAGCGCAGCAAGCCCGGGGTGCGCTTCATCAACCAGGACTGATGGTTACCAGGGCGCGCCGGCCGCTTGCGGCAGGTTGAGGCGGCCACTGTCGCTGAACCGGCGAGTGCCGAACGCGCCGCCGGCCAGTTTGCCGCGCACGGTGTACGGCAAACCGTCGAGGTTGCGCACCTGGCTCAGGCCCACGGCCTGGCGCAGCACCGAGAAGGCGGTGATGCTCACCGGTACCACCAGCACGCTTTCGCTGAAGCGGCCGATGCTGCCGCTTTTATCACTCACGCCGGCTGCCAGCGGTTGGCCGTTGACCTCAAGGTTGAGGGCGATGCCGTTGTAATCGATCGCAGTTTCGTTGGGGTTCTGCACGCGGATCTTCACTGCCATGCGCAGTTCCAGGTCCTGGCCGGGCAGGGGGTCGATACCGATCACGCTGATGTTGACCGGGTCGCGCGCCTGGAACAGGGCGCAGGCGCTCAAACCGGCGATCAACAGCAGGGCCAGGCATAGACGGAAGAATCGGGTCACGGACGCCGCTCCAGAACAGAAGTACAGCTTCGAGTGTGGCAAATACACAACGGCGTTGAAAGTATCTTGTGTTATGAAAGATACTTGTTCTCATTAACGCTCGCTAACTTCTCTCACTGGCCCCTTGAATCCTTCATGTTGACCTCTCCCGTGTCCGGGCTGCTGGCAAGCTTCCAGGAGCATTACGATGACCTGCTGCTGTTCCTGACCCGACGTATGAGTGATCGTCAGCGCGCTGCCGACGTCGCCCAGGAGACCTACCTGAAGCTGGTGAAGATCGAGCAGCAGGAGCTGCCGGTCGTGCATGCGCGCAGCTTCATCTTTCGCGTGGCCGGCAACCTGGCCATCGACACGTTGCGCCGCGAGCAACGCATGAGCGGTCATCTGGACGACAGTGAAGCGGCGCGCCAGGTACCGTGCCCGGCGCCAGCGCCGGAAGCGGCGCTGCTGGCCAGCGAACGCCTGGACCTGCTCGATGAAGCCTTGTTGCAGTTGTCGGCCAATGCCCGCCAGGCGTTGTTGCTCAACCGTGTCGATGGCCTGACCCAGGCGCAGATCGCACAACGGCTGGGCGTTTCCGAGAGCATGGTGGCAAAATACATCGGCCAGGCCCTGCGCCATTGCCGCGACTGGCTCAAACACAACCATGACTGATGCCTTCGCCATGCCCGCGCCGCAACCGATCAGCGATGTGTCCGATGATGCCCTCGACTGGCAGGTGTTGCTGCATTCTGGCAACGCCAGCGCCAGCGACAAGGCGCGCTACCAGCGCTGGTGCGCGCTGAGCCCGGCCCATGCCCAGGCCGCCAGCGAGGCCGAGGCGTTGTGGGCTGACCTGGGGCAAACCCGCGCCGCGGCGGAGGTGGTCGCTCCGGCGCCACGTCGGCGGCGCTGGGGCGCGGCACTGGCGGCTTCGCTGGTGCTGGCCGTGGTCGGATACGGCGGTCTGCAGCAGGCGCCGGCCTTGCTCGCCGACTACCACACCGGGGTCGGTCAGCAGCAGCGCATTACCCTGACCGATGGCTCACAGGTCACCCTCAACAGTGGCAGTGCCCTGTCGGTGGATTTCAGCAGCGGCGAGCGTCGGGTCTTGCTCAAGGCCGGCGAGGCGTTGTTCGAACCGGCGGCCGACCCGCGGCCGTTTGTGGTCGACGCGGGTGCCGAGCCGGTACAGGGCAGTGCGGCAGTGTTCAGTGTGCGTCGTGACGGTGGTGGCAATCGCGTGGTGGTTGCCCAGGGCCAGGCGCGGGTCGGCGGGCGGGTGCTGGAAACCTCGCCCGACGCTCGGGCGCAAACCGCCTGGCAACGCGGCAAGCTGATCTTCAACGCCAAGCCGCTGCGCGAAGTGCTGGCCGAGCTTGAACGTTATCAGCATGGGCGCATCGTGTTGTCGGACCAGCAACTGGCAGCGCTGCAGGTCAGCGGGGTGTTTGACCTGAACGATCCGCAAGGGTTGTTGCGTACCCTGGAGCAGCGTTATGCGTTGAAGGTGACCTACCTGCCCTGGTTGGCTGTGGTGTACTGAGGGACCTCTTCGCGGGGCAAGCCCGCTCCTACAGAATCTGTGGGAGCGAGCTTGCCCCGCGATGCTGCAAAAATATTCTTGTTTTCCCACTGCAAGTTCTTCTGCGCCCAATCGTCGTAGTGAGACTGATCAGCAATCCATTCTCATTTACAACCATTTGCCTGGAAGAAAACAGTGAAGGGTCCGCTCAAGCCAATCGCCCGTTCCACCGGTTATTTCAAACACGTCCTGCTGGCTTCGACTGCCGTTGCCGCCTTGCTCGGTAACCTGCAGGTGTATGCCAGCGATACGGTTGCAGCCGCCACTGCCCAGCAGGAACGTGAAGTATCCCTGGACCTGCCAGCGCAGCAGCTTGACCAGGCCCTGACCGCATTCGCCGACCAGGCCGGCCTGCACCTGCTGTTCACCAGCCAGGACGTGGCCGGCCGGCAAAGCCCGGCACTCATCGGCCGTTACAGCATCGCCCAGGCCTTGCAAAACCTGCTGGCCGGCAGTGGCATGAGCTGGCAGTTCAGCGAACAGAACACCGTGATACTGCGCAAGAGCGCAGCTGTGCAAAGCGTCAGCCTCAAGCCCATCGAAGTCAGCGTGGCGTCGCGCACCAGCACCTCGATCAGTGAAATTCCCGGTACCGTCTGGGTGGTCGATCAGCAGCAGTTGCGCGAGCAGATCGACAGCGGCGTCAGCCTCAAGGAGGCCATCGGCAAGCTGGTGCCGGGCCTGGACCTGGCGCCGGAAGGGCGCACCAACTATGGCCAGAACATGCGCGGGCGCAACGTGCTGGTGATGATCGACGGCGTCAGCCAGAACAGCTCGCGTGGCCTGTCGCGTCAGTTCGACAGCATTTCACCGTTCAACGTCGAGCGCGTCGAGGTGCTCTCCGGTGCCAGCGCCCTCTACGGCGGCGGCGCCACTGGCGGAATCATCAATATCGTCACCAAGAAGGGCGAGGCAGGCCCGGCGCGCTTTGAAACCCAACTGGGTGCCAGCAGCGGCTTCAACAACAGCGATGACCTCGCGACCCGCGTCGCCCAGTCGATCAGTGGCGGCAACGAGCGGATCAACGCGCGCCTGGGTGTGTCCGCCGAGCAGAACGAAGCCTTCTACGACGGTGCCGGCGAGCAGATCTTCATCGACAACACCCAGACCGACCTGCAGTACAACCGCACCCTCGACCTGCTCGGCAGCCTGGGCCTGAAGTTCAACGACGAGCAGAGCCTCGACCTGCTGGCCCAGTACTATGACTCGGGCAATCACGGCAGCACCGGCATCTATTTTCCCAACCTGAACTACAACGGCCCCTCGGACCTGGAAGATGCCGAGCTGCGCGGCGGTTATTCCACCGACCTCGAGCCACGTACCAAGCGCCTGCTGCTCAATGCCAACTACCACCACAGCGATGTGCTCGGCCAGGATTTCTACTTGCAGGCCTCGTACCGCAAGGAAGACGACAACTTCTACCCGTTCCCCTACTACAACACCGGCAAACCGGCAGGTTCCAAGGGCGTGTACTTTGCCGCGTCGCAGCAGAACTTCGAGGTCAGCAGCCTCAAGGCGCTGCTTGCCAAGCAGTGGGACAGCCTCAAGCTGACTTACGGCGTGGACCTGGACCGCGAGCGGTTCAATGCCGAGCAGACCACCTTCAACGCCCGGACGTCATCCGCAAGCGGTGGTCTGGACCTGGATGAAGCCAGCAAGGCGGCGCGCTACCCCAGCTACCGGGTCGATGGTATTTCGGCCTACGCCCAACTGGACTGGAAGGCGACCGATAACCTGACGGTTTCCGGCGGCGCGCGGCGCCAGCAGATGGACGTCGATGTCGGCGACTTCAAGAACGTGCCTGGCGGCAACAACGATTACCAGGTCAACCTGTTCAACCTCGGCGCGATCTACGACTTCAAGAACGGTCACCAGCTGTGGAGCAACTACGGCGAAGGCTTCGACCTGCCGGACCCGGCCAAGTACTACGGCAAGCCGGGCCTGAGCGTTGAAGACAACCCGCTGGCGGGGATCAAGAGCCGCCAGGTGGAACTGGGCTGGCGCTACGCCGACCTGGACTGGGACGCCCAGGCAGCGGTGTACTACATCTGGTCGGACAAGATCATCACCACCGACATGGCCACCCTGACCATCAACGTCGAAGAACAGAAAAGCCGCGACTTCGGCTTTGAAGGCGCGCTGACCCGCCACTTCGAAAGTGGCTGGGAAGCGGGCAGCACCCTGCACCTGGTGCGCTCGGAGGAAGAAGACAAGAACGGCGACTGGATCAAGCGCGATGCCCGTTATGCTTCGCTGTCCAAGTCCACCGCTTTCGTGGGCTGGAAGGGCGATGGCCGCAGTGCGCGGCTGCAGGCCAACCATGCCTTCACCCTCAAGGACGATGCCGATCACACCATCAGCGGCTACACCACCTTCGACCTGCTGGGCAGCCAGGACACCGGCTTCGGTACCTTCAGCGCCGGTATCCAGAACCTGCTCGACAAGCAGTACAGCACCGTCTGGGGCCAGCGCGCGACGCTGTTCTACTCGCCCACCTATGGCCCGGCCTACCTCTACGACTACCAGGGGCGTGGTCGCACCTACACCCTGACCTGGTCGCTGGCCTACTGAGTCAGGCGAAGGCAGCCAGCAGGTCGCTGGCAAAGGCCTGCTGGGCGTCGCTGGGCACCTGGGCGCGGTGACGTGCCAGGACGAACGGCACGGCGAAATCCAACGCCGGGTCCAGGCCCTGCAACAGGCCGCGCTCGACCCAGGGCTCGGCGTAGTGGCAGGGCAGGTAGCCGATGTGCTGGCCGGAGAGGATGAAAGCCAGGGCGCCTTCGACCTGCTCTGAACGGGCGGTGCCGCTGGTGCCGTCAAAGGGCTCCTGGCGGCTCTGGAAGCGGTAGGGGTGTTCGACCTGGTCGGCCTGCTGCAAGGCGTGCAGGCTCACTTCAGGCAGGCCGGCCAGCGCATGGTGGCTGGCGCAGTACAAGCGCTGGTTTTCTTCGAACAACGGCGTGTAGTCGAACGCGGCCTGCTTGCCGGAAAAATAACCGATGGCCAGGTCCAGGCGCTGCTGCAGCAACTGGCGCTCAAGGTCTGCCGGCATGGCGCTGACCAGTTCCAGGCGCACGGATTCGTCGCGCTGGCGAAAGCGCTCGATGGCCTGCGCCAGACGCAGGGTCACGCTGCTTTCCTGGGCCTCGGAGATGCCGATGCGCACCTCACCGAGCAAACGCCCGGCCACGCCATTGGCCTGGTGGCGGAACGCTTCGATCTGCACCAGCAGTTCACGGGTGGCCTTGAGCAGCGCTTCACCTTTGGCAGTCAAGCGGAAACCGCCCTTGCCGCGGCTGCACAAGCGATAGCCCAGGCGGGTTTCCAGGCGCGCCATCTGCTGGCTGATGCTCGGTTGGCTCAAGCCCAGCACGCCCTGGGCGGCGCTGAAGCCACCGGCCTCGACTACAGTGACGAACAGCCGCAGCAGGTGCAGGTCGAGGTCGTGCAGTTGTCCCAACATCAAACATTGCTCCCGATGAATGTCAGGTTAATTGACTTGTCATTTTAGTAATGTAACCCGGCAGGCATGCTGGCGGCATCCACTGACAAAGGTGCCCGACATGCGTACATCCCTGTGGTTGTTGTCCTTGCTTTTGGCCTTGCCGGTGCAGGCCGAGGAAAAAGTCCTCAATCTGTACAGCTGGGCTGACTATATCGCCCCCGAAACCTTGCAGCGTTTCGAGCAGGAAACCGGCTACAAGGTGCGCTACGACACCTTCGACACCACCGAAGTACTGGAAACCAAGTTGCTTACCGGTGGCAGTGGTTATGACGTGGTGGTGCCATCCGCCAGCCTGCTGGCCCGCGCCCTGACCGCAGGCGCGCTGCAGCCCCTGCAGGCCCAGGCCATGCCCGGCTATGCCAACCTCGACAAGGACCTGCTGGCCAAGCTGGCTGAAGTCGACCCTGGCAATCAGTACGCCGTGCCTTACACCTGGGGCACCCTGGGCCTGGGCATGAACCTTGAGGCGGTACGCGAGCGGGTCGGCGATGCCCCCCTGAACAGCCTAGACCTGCTGTTCAAGCCCGAGTACGCCAGTAAGCTCAAGGGCTGCGGGATTGCCATGTCCGACTCGCCCCAGGAGGTGATCGGCGTGGCCTTGAACTACCTGGGCAAGGATCCTTACAGCCGCAACAAAGACGATCTGGCGGCGGCCCAGGCGCTGCTCAAACAATTGCAGCCGTCCATCAGCTATGTCGCCAACGGCCGGCAGATCAACGACCTGGCCAACGGCAGCGTGTGCCTGGCCCTGACCTACAACGGCGATGCGGCCATGGCCGCCGACCAGGCGCACAAGGCCGGCAAGCCGTACCAGGTGATCTACCGCATTCCCCGCGAAGGGACGTTGATCTGGCAGGACAACCTGGTCATGCCCAAGGACGCACCGCATCCACAAGCGGCCCGCGCCTTCATCGCCTTCATGTTGCGCCCCGAGTCGGTGGCGCCGTTGACCAACACGCTGTTCTTCGCCAATGCCAACCAGGCCGCCACGGCGCTGGTGGATGAAGCGGTGCGCAGCGACCCGGACATCTACCCCTCGGACGAAGTGCGTGCGCGGCTGTTTGCCGACCGCAGCATGAGCCTGGCCGACATGCGCCAGCGCACTCGCCTGTGGACCGCTTTCCGTAGCCGCCAATAACAACAGACCAGGAGCCCGACCATGGACCTCGCCCCCGATAATGACCAGGCCATCACCCGTGACAGCCTGTACGGCACCATCGCCGAAAACACCTTTGCCGGTATCACCAGTTTCTCTCGCCGCCGCTACAGTCGTGACTTGCGCGGGGTTGATGTGGTGGTCAGCGGCGTGCCGTTCGATACGGCCACCAGCAACCGTCCCGGTGCGCGTTTCGGGCCACGGGCCATTCGTGCCGCATCGGTGCAGCAGGCCTGGGCCCGGCACTGGCCTTGGGAGTTCGACCCCTTCGACCATCTGGCGGTGATCGATTACGGCGACTGCAACTTCGACTACGGCAGCCCGCACACCGTGCCCGAGAGCATCCAGGCCCATGCCGAGCAAATTCTTGAAGCCGGCTGCGCCATGCTCACCCTGGGCGGCGACCATTTCATCAGCTACCCGCTGCTCAAGGCTCATGCCCGCAAGCATGGTCCGCTGGCGCTGATCCATTTCGATGCCCACAGCGACACCTGGCCGGACGAGGAGGGCCAGCGCGTCGATCACGGCACCATGTTCTGGCATGCCGCCCGCGAAGGCCTGGTGGACCCCGCGCGCTCGGTGCAGATCGGCCTGCGCACCACCAATGACGACACCCAGGGCTTCGCCGTGCTCGACGCCCGCCAGGTGCACCAGCGCGGCACCCAGGCGATCATCGAGGCGATTCGTCAACGGGTCGGCGAACAACCGGTGTACCTGACCTTCGACATCGACTGCCTGGACCCGGCCTACGCGCCTGGCACCGGCACCCCGGTGTGTGGGGGGCTGACCACGGTGCAGGCCCTGGAAATCCTCGGTGGGCTGCGCGGCATCAACCTTGTGGGTATGGACCTGGTAGAAGTCGCACCGGCCTACGATCATGCCGATATCACCGCCCTGGCCGGCGCGACCCTGGCCATGGAGATGCTTTGCCTGTATGCCGCCCGGCACAAGGTCGATGGCTGATCCAGTAACAAAATGAATCACCTCCAAGGGAAATCGAGGTTTCCCGGCGAACCTGTCGCGCCTTAGGCTATCCAACGCTTGGGCGCGCCGGTTTTCGGCGCCGACCGGAGGTGAATAGCGTGAACCGATCCCTGTCGGGCCTGGCGATGGCCCTGCTCTTGAGTTCGCCGCTGCAGGCTGCGCCCGTTGCCGGGCCGTTGCAGCTGGCGGCCAGCAACAACAACCCCTACAACAGCCCGATCATGCGCGCCAACCCCAACAGCCGCCAGGGCAGCGTCCCCGCTACGCCGCCGGTGCGCGGCCCTTCGACCCAGCCCAACCCGCGCCCGCCGACCCTGGACAACCGCGGTATCGGCAACGGTGAAAACATCCGCCGCGAACAGACCACACCGCGCCTGGAACCCACCCGGCCGCCACGCGCACCTGCGCCCACGCCCTGAGTAACGGGCCCTCCCTGGAAGGAATCGCTGATGTCCCCACGCACCTGGTTACCCACCCTGATCACCGCGGCGCTGTTGCCGCTGCTGGCCTATGCCGCGCCCGAACGCGACTTCAAAAGCGAGGAGGGCAGCGTCAAGGTCAGTACCCTCGCCGAAGGCCTGCGCAACCCCTGGGCCCTGGCGTTCCTGCCGGACGGCCAGGGCATCCTGGTGACCGAGCGGGCCGGCAACCTGCGCATCGTCAGCCCCGAGGGCAAGGTCGGGCCTGCCCTGGGCGGCGTCCCTCAGGTGTGGGCCAAGGGCCAGGGCGGTCTGCTTGATGTCGTCCTTTCACCGACCTTCAAGCAGGATCGTATGGTCTATCTGTCCTATGCCGAAGGCGGCGGCGAGGGCGATACGGCGGGTACAGCAGTGGGGCGCGGGCGCCTGGCGGCCGACAACGCCAAGCTTGAAGACTTCAACGTGATTTTCCGCCAGCAGCCCAAGCTCTCCAGCGGCAATCATTTTGGCTCGCGCCTGGTCTTCGATCGTGACGGCTACCTGTTCATCGCCCTGGGCGAGAACAACCAGCGGCCGACCGCGCAGGACCTGGACAAGCTGCAGGGCAAGCTGGTGCGCATCCTGCCGGACGGCACGGTGCCCAAGGACAATCCTTTCGTCGGCCAGGACAATGTCCGTCCCGAGATCTGGTCGTTCGGCCACCGCAACCAGCAAGGCGCTGCGCTCAACCCCTGGACTGGCGAACTGTGGACCCACGAGCACGGGCCCCGTGGCGGCGACGAGATCAATATCCCCAAACCGGGCAAAAACTATGGTTGGCCAATCGCCACCCATGGCATCAACTATTCGCTGATGCCGATCCCTGAAGCCAAGGGTAAGCATGTCGATGGCATGGTCGATCCGCACCACGTCTGGGAGAAATCCCCGGCCATCAGCGGCATGGCGTTTTACGACAACCCGCGCTTCAAACCCTGGGACCACAACCTGTTCATTGGCGCGCTGGCGGCCCAGGAGCTGATTCGCCTGGAGCTTGACGGTGACAAGGTGGTGCATGAGGAGCGCCTGCTTGGCGAGCTCAAGGCGCGGATTCGTGATGTGCGGGTGGGGCCGGATGGGTATCTGTATCTGCTGACCGATGAGAGCGATGGAGCGCTGCTCAAGGTCGGGCTGAAGTAGGAGCGGGCTTGCCCCGCGACACGCGCACGCCGCAGAATGCCCACTTTTGCCATGGACGCCGCGCATGTCCTGCTTCACCGAACAGTCTCCCCTGGCCCGCTACCAGCAGGCCATTGCCAGCCAGGGGTTTGTCAGCGACCCGGCCCAGTTGCAGGCCGCCACCGCCCTGAACACCTGTTTCGAAGCCTTGCAGCGCGGTGAAACGCCTCAGGGCGTCTACCTCTGGGGCCCCGTGGGGCGTGGCAAGACCTGGCTCATGGACCAGTTCCACGGCTGCCTGCAGGTACCGGCCCGGCGTCAGCATTTTCACCACTTCATGCGTTGGCTGCACCAACGCCTGTTTCAGCTCAACGGCACCGCCGAGCCCTTGCAGGCCCTGGCCTTGTCCCTGGCTGAAGAGATCCGCGTGCTGTGTTTCGACGAGCTGTTCGTCAACGACATCGGCGATGCGATCATTCTGGGCGGCCTGTTCCAGGTGTTGTTCGAGGCCGGTGTGGTGATCGTCGCCACTTCTAACCAGCCACCTGACCAGTTGTACAACGACGGTTTCAACCGTGAACGCTTCCTGCCGGCGATTGCCGCGATTGAGCAGCATATGCTGGTGGTTGCGGTGGCGGGGGAGCAGGACCATCGGCTGCACCCCGGCGCGGTGACACAGCGCTACTGGATTGCCGAAAAAGGCCAGCCTGCAGCCTTGGCCCAGGTCTTCGAACAACTGCGCGGCGAACAACCGGCTACCGACCAGCCGTTACAGATCGGTTCACGCCAACTGAATGTGGTGCAGCGCTGCGACAGCGTACTCTGGTGCCGTTACGCCGACCTGTGTGAACAACCCTTTGCCGCCATGGATTTCATGGCCCTGTGCGACAGTTTCCAGGCCATCGCGCTTGGCGAGGTGCCGGCCCTGGGCGCCCGCCAGCGTCCGGCGAAGATCGCCCGTGGCACCGAGGATGGCGCCCAGCGGGTGCTGGCCGGGGACCGTGAGCTGCCGCAGTTGTCGGTGCACGACGACAGCGTGCGGCGCTTCATCGCCCTGGTCGATGAATGCTACGACCGTCGGATCGCCCTCTACCTGGAGGCCGAGGTGGCCCTGGAAGCGCTCTACACTCAAGGGTATCTGGAGTTCCCGTTCCGGCGCACGCTCAGCCGCTTGCGGGAGATGCAATTGCAACGCTTCTGCTGAGGAGTCGATCATGGCCGAACCTCTTTCGCACCACCTGCTGACCATGGCTTACCAGAATGGCTGGGCCAATCACAGGGTGTACAAGGCCTGCATGCAACTGAGCCAGGACGAGTTCGTTGCCCCGCGGGCAAGTTTTTTCCCGTCGATCAAGGCCACCCTCAACCACATCCTTACCGTCGACTGGTTCTACCTGCAGGCCCTGGAATGCGAGCAGCGCGGCGAAGCGCCCGACCCGGACAGCCAGCGCTTCTTCGAGCCCGAGGAGCCTTTTGCCACCTGCCAGGACCTGTACGGCGAACAGTCGCAGGCCGATCACCGCTTGATCGCCTACTGCAGCCAGTTGCATGACGACCAATTGCACCGCTACGTGAGCATCGTGCGGCCTGACTGGGTGCAGCGCGAGCAACGCCTGCGCCTGCTCTCGCACCTGTTCGAGCACCAGATCCACCACCGTGGTCAGGTGCATGCGATGCTCTGCGACACGTCGGTACACGCGCCACAACTGGACGAGTTTTTCTGCGAAGAGGAGGCGCACCTGCGCGCCCAGGACTTTGCCGAACTGGGCTGGAGCGAGGCGCAGATCTGGGGGCGCTAGTACTGCATCCAGCCCAGGGTCAGCAGTGCCAGTACCAGGTAACGGCCGGCCTTGGCGAGCGTGACGAGCGCCAGGAAGCGCCAGAACGGCTCGCGCATGATTCCGGCGATCAGGGTCAGCGGGTCGCCGATCACCGGCATCCAGCTCAGCAGCAGCGACCACTGGCCGTAGCGTTGGTAACGTTGCTGGGCCTTTGCCAGCTGTTCGGGCTTGAATGGAAACCAGCGCTTGTCGCGCAGGTGCTCGATGCCACGGCCCAGCAGCCAGTTGACGATCGAACCGAGGACATTGCCGGCGGTGGCGATCAGCAGCAGGCTGAGCAGTGCCTCGGGCTCGCGCAGCAACAGGCCGACCAGCACGGCTTCCGATTGCAGCGGCAGCAAGGTCGCGGCGCCGAAGGCGCTGAGAAACAGCGCCCAGTAACTGAGCATCAGCGGCGGATCAGTAGTTGGCGACCACTTCGTCCTTGCCCTCGCGTGTCAGGCCGATGACCTGGTAGGCGTCCTTGTGGTCACCCATTTCCATACCGGGCGAGCCCATGGGCATGCCCGGTACCGCCAGCCCCTTGAGATCGGCGCGTTTGCTCAGCAGCTTGATCTGTTCAGCCGGTACATGGCCTTCGATGAACTTGCCGTCGATCACCCCGGTATGGCACGAGGCCAGGCGCGGTTCGACGCCCAGGCGCTGCTTGACCGCGCTCATGTTGGGCTCGACATGGTCGTTGACCGTGTAGCCGTTGTCTTGCAGGTGTGTAATCCATTCCTTGCAGCAGCCACAGTTGGGGTCACGGTACACATCGATGGTCTGCCCGGCCTGGGCCAGGGTGCTCAGGGCCAGCAGGCCGAAGGCGACGATTTTTTTGCTCAGCATGTACTTCTCCACTTCTAGAAACGCAGGCGAACCCCGGCGACCAGACGGGTATGGCCGATGTCGCCATGCTCATCACGGATCTGTTCGGCGTTGTTGCCGTAAGCCCGGTTGAAGCTGATACCCAGGTAAGGGGCAAAGCCGCGGGTGATTTCGTAGCGCAGGCGCAGGCCGATCTCGCTGTCGGCAAGGCCGCGGCCCTGGTCCCGTGTCGCGTCGTTGCGGCCATAGACGTTGGCCTCAAGCGACGGTTCGAGGATCCAGCGATTGCTCAGCAGGATAGCGTAACTGCTCTCCAGGCGCAGCGCGGTTTGCTGACGCTCGCCGGCATACAGGGTGGCTTCCAGCTCCAGGCCATACAGAGGTGTACCCTGGATGCCGAAAGCGGCCCAGGTCTGGCCATTGGCTGGCTTGAAGTCCTGGCGCAGGCCACCGACCAGCTCCCACCAGGGGCTAATGGCATGGCCCCAGAGCGCCTGCAGCTCGGCCTTGTGGGTCACACCCTGCTCGCGCTCGCCTTCGCTGCGCAGCCACAGGCGGTCGATGTCGCCACCGATCCAGGCGTTGGCGTCCCACTTGAGGGCGCTACTGCTGTCGAAGTTCTGGTACTCCAGTTGTTCGACGACCACCGCCCAGTTGGTCTGCCGGTCGTGGACCTGATGGCCGGGCAATGGTGGGAAGGCGGCCTGGCGGTCGGCGTCGGTAATCGGTCGCAGCGGGGTACGCGGCGTGTCTGTTGCCATGCTGTGGTTCATGCCCCCATGGTTCATGGCACCGTGGCCCATGGCGGCGTGATCCATGGCTTGGGCGCGTGCCTCTTCACTGGCCAGCAAGGCGAGCAGCGCGAAGCCGCCGAGCAGCGGACGCAAGATCGGCTCATTCATCGACGCGTACCTCGCGGAACATGCCCATTTCCATGTGATAGAGCAGGTGGCAGTGATAGGCCCAGCGCCCCAGGGCGTCGGCGCTGACTCGGTAGCTGCGGCGGCTGCCCGGGGGGATGTCGAGGGTGTGCTTGCGCACCTGGAAGCGCCCATGTTCGTCTTCCAGGTCGCTCCATAGGCCATGCAGGTGAATCGGGTGGGCCATCATCGTGTCGTTGACCAGGGTGATGCGCAGGCGCTCGCCGTAGGTCAGGCGCAGTGGCTCGGCGTCGGAGAACTTGATGCCATTGAACGACCAGGCAAAGCGTTCCATGTGCCCGGTCAGGTGCAGCTCGATCTCCCGTGACGGCTCACGGCCGTCGGGGTCGGCGAAGGTGCTTTTCAGGTCGGCATAGGTCAGCACCCGTCTGCCGTTGTTGCGCAGGCCGATACCGGGGTCGGCGAGGTTGGGTTTGGGGTTCATGGTTTGCATGTCGACCAGCGGGTTGCCGGTCTCGCTGGCCGGATGCTGCTGCATCCCAACCATCATCGAGTGGTCCATGCCGGCCATCTGGCTATGGTCCATGCCGCCCATGTCCGCCATGGCGCCGTGGCCCATGTCGGCCATGCTCAGGATCGGTCGCGGATCGGGTTGCGGCACCTCGGCGCTCAGCCCGTTGCTGCGCGCCAGGGTGCCGCGGGCATAACCGCTACGGTCCATGCTCTGGGCATACAGGGTGTAGGCGGGCAAGTCGCCTACACGCACCAGCACATCATAAGTCTCGGCCACGGCAATGCGCAGCTCATCGACTTCGACTGGTTGCACCGGCTGGCCATCGGCGGCGATCACCGTCAGTTTCAGGCCGGGAATGCGGAAGTCGAAGTAGCTCATCGCCGAGCCGTTGATCAGGCGCAGGCGCACGGTTTCACCGGGTTGGAACAGGCAGGTGAAGTTGCCGTCCGGCGGCAGGCCGTTGAGCAGGTAGGTGTAGGTGGCGGCGCTGATATCGGCAAGGTCGGTGGGGCTCATGCGCATGGCGGCCCAGGCCTTGCGCTCGGCAACGCTTTGCTGCCAGCCGTTAGTGGCGACATCGTCGATGAAATCACCAACGGTGCGCTTGTGGTAGTTGAAGGCGTCCGATTGCTTTTTCAGGGTCGCCATCAGCTCATCGGGGGCCTGGTCGCTCCAGTCGCTGAGTAGCAGGACATAGTCGCGTTGATAGTGGTGGGGCTCGGGCACTTTCGGTTCGATGACGATCGCCCCGTAGACACCGGCTTGTTCCTGCAAGCCGGAATGGCTGTGATACCAGTAGGTGCCGCTCTGCTCCAGGGTGAAGCGATAGAGGTATTCACCTCCGGCTTCAATGCCGGCAAAACTCAGGCCCGGCACGCCATCCATGTTGGCCGGGAGGATGATCCCGTGCCAGTGCAGCGAGGTCGGCTCGTTCAGGCGGTTACGCACCCGCAGGGTCACGGTGTCACCTTCACGCCAGCGCAGGGTCGGGCCGGGCAGGCTGTTGTTGATGGTCAGTGCGGTGCGCGCCCGGCCAGTGAGGTTCACCGGGGTCTGGCCGATGAACAGCTCGAAGTGTTCACCGCCAAGCTCATTGGCAAACACGTTGGGCGCGGCAAACGCCGGCAGGCGCCAGAGGCCGAGACCGGCCAGGGCGCTGCCGGCGGCAAAGCCCTTGACGAAGGTGCGGCGGGTGGGGTGTCGAAGCATGGGTGCCATTCCAGGGGCTGGGATGGCACGACCTTAGCCAGTGCAGTCTGTCAGCAAACTGAGCAGTGGATTACAGATTTGTCAGCTGACCAGGCACGCAGCGCTTCACTGGCGGCCGCAGGCCGGTATACTCCGCGCCGCACGGAGCCCCCACTTTGAAGGAACAGCGATACATGCAGGCAATCAAGGCCTATTTCCAACGCCACGGCCACGACGCGTTCAAGCTCGGCCAAGGGCGAATCAGCGGTTACATCTCGGCCGCCCTGGGGCTGCTCAGCCTGCTGGCGGTGTTGTGCTTCCTGTTCCCCCAGTGGCTGACCTTTGCCGAGTTTCGCAAGGTCTATAGCGTGCAGTTTGCGCGAACCACGCTGTTGATCGGGCTGATCCTGGCCTTTGCCCTGGGCACCCTGAACATCCTCCTCAACAAACGCAAGCGCCTGGGCTTTACCGGCATCAGCGCGGCGGGGCTGGCAATGTTCCTCGGGGGTACCAACATCCAGACCCAAACCATCGGCCAGACCCCGTACTCGCTGGGGCTGGACTGGTTCGTGCTGGCGCTGCTGATCTCGGCGCTGATATTCATTCCGCTGGAAAAGCTCTATGCCAAGGATCCGCAGCAGAACATCCTGCGCCCGCACTGGCGCACCGACCTCAGCTATTTTTTCGTCAGCCACATGCTGGTGCAGTTCATCCTGATTTTCGTCACCGCGTCGTCCAGCTGGCTGGCCGGCTGGGTGCTCTCCGATACCCTGCAGGCCAAGGTGCAGAGCCTGCCGATCGTCGTGCAGTTCTTGCTCGCGGTGTTCGTCGCCGACCTCGGTCAGTACTGGTTGCATCGCCTGTACCATGTGGTGCCGTGGATGTGGCGTTTTCATGCGGTGCACCATTCGAGCACGCACATGGACTGGCTGGCCGGTTCGCGTATCCACTTCTGTGAAATCCTCCTGACCCGCACCGGTGTGCTGGCGCCGTTGATCCTGCTGGGCTTCTCGCCCCAGGCGATGAACGCCTATGTGATCCTGGTCGGGGTCCAGGCAGTACTGGCCCATGCCAACGTGCGTATCGACGGAGGCTGGCTCAACTACCTGCTGGTGCTGCCGCGTTATCACCATTGGCACCACGCCCGGCACAAGGACTACATCTACAAGAACTACGCGATCCACACGCCCTTGGTAGACATGCTGTTCGGCACCTTCAAGCTGCCGCCCAAGGAATGGCCGGCGCGCTACGGTGTGTTTGGCAAGGATTTGCCCGAAGGCATTGTGCGCCAGCACCTGTACCCGCTGCGCAAGCCCGAGCCCAAGGCGCCAACGTCACCCCCTTCGGCCTGAGGTCTTTGCGCGCGAGCCCGACTGCGTTAGCCTTGAAGGGTTAACGCCATTGGGAGCAAGGAGTATCCATGGACAAGGTTATCGTGATCACTGGCGCCAGCCGCGGCATCGGCGCCGCCACCGCACGCCTGGCGGCGCAGGCCGGCTACCGCATCTGTATCAATTACCTGAGCGATGACGAGGCGGCCCAGGGTGTACTGGCCGAAGTCCGCGAGTTGGGCGCCGAGGCCATTGCGGTCAAGGCCGATGTCAGTGTCGAGGACGAGATCATCTTGCTGTTCCAGCGCGTTGATGCCGAGCTTGGGCCGGTTACCGCCCTGGTCAACAACGCCGGCACCATTGGCCAGAAGAGCCGGGTCGAGGAAGTCTCCGAGTTTCGCCTGCTCAAGCTGATGAAGACCAACGTGGTCGGGCCGATGCTATGTGCCAAGCATGCGTTGCTGCGCATGTCGACACGCCATGGCGGGCAGGGTGGCAGTATCGTCAATGTGTCGTCGGTGGCTGCACGCCTGGGCTCGCCCAACGAGTACGTCGACTACGCCGCCTCCAAAGGGGCGCTGGACACCTTCACCCTGGGCCTGGCCAAGGAAGTCGCCGGCGAAGGCGTGCGGGTCAATGCCGTGCGTCCGGGCTACATTTTTACCGAGTTCCATGCCCTGAGCGGCGACCCGGATCGGGTCAGCAAGCTGGAACCCAGCATCCCCATGGGCCGTGGCGGCCAGGCCGAGGAGGTGGCCGAGGCGATCATCTGGCTGCTGTCAGACAAGGCCTCGTATGCCACCGGCAGCTTCCTCGATCTGGGTGGCGGGCGCTGATCAGCCGATCATCTCCTCGATGCGCTGGGCCAGGCTATCGAGGCTGAAGGGTTTGGTCAGCAGCCGCGTTGTGGGTTCGAACACACCGTTACCAAGCACGGCCTGTTCGGCGTAACCGGTAATGAACAGCACTTTCAGCCCTGGCCTGAGCTTACGGGCGGCGGCGACCAGTTGCTGGCCGTTCATGCCCCCGGGCATACCGACATCGCTGATCAACAGGTCGATGCTGACGCCCTTTTGTAACGCCGCCAGGGCGCTGTGGCCGTCGGCAAACTCAATGCGCTCATAGCCCAGGTCGCTGAGCACCTCGCCCACCAGCATGCGGATGGTCGCTTCATCGTCCACCAGCATCACGGTTATGTCGCGCAAGTCACGGCGAGTACGCACGTGCGCCAGCGGCTCACTGGCAGGCATGGCAGCGGACTCCAACCGTGGCAGGTACAGGTGCACGCTGGTGCCCTGGCCGGGTTCGGAGTACACCCGCACTTGTCCGCCGGACTGCCGCACGAAGCCATAGACCATCGGCAAGCCAAGGCCTGTGCCCTGGCCCGTCGGCTTGGTGGTGTAGAACGGTTCCAAGGCCCGCGCCAGTACATGAGGGGGCATGCCACTGCCGTTGTCGCTGACGCTCAGCATCAGGTAGTCGCCGGGCGTCAGGTCCAGGTGTGTGGCGGCCTGCTCATCGGCCTGCAGGTGACGGGTTTCAATGTTGATCCGGCCCCCCGCCGACATCGCGTCACGGGCATTGAGGCACAGGTTGAGGAGGGCGTTTTCCAGCTGCGAAGGGTCGATGCTGGCGCGGCACGGGGCACTGGCGGTGAACAGCTCGATGTCGATATGCGGGCCGACGCTGCGGCGGATCAGTTCGACCATGCCGCTCACCAGGCGGTTGACATCGATGGTGCGAGGTTCCAGGGTCTGGCGCCGGGAGAAGGCCAGCAGGCGGTGAATCAGCGCTGCGGCGCGGTTGCAGGTATCTTGCGCGGTACGCAGGTAGGCGTCGATTTCCTGATGCAAGCCGCGGCCCAGCATTTTGCGCGACAGCTCCAGCGAACCCAGGATGCCGGTCAGCAGGTTGTTGAAGTCATGGGCGATACCGCCGGTGAGCTGGCCTACCGCTTCCATCTTTTGCGACTGACGCAAGGCTTCTTCGGTCTTGCGCAGGCGCCTCTGTTCCTGCACCCGCTCGCTGATGTCGTAGGCGAACAGGTAAGCGCCGATCAATTGCCCGTGTTGGTCATGCAGCGGGCTGAAACGCAGTTCGAAGTGACGATGCTGGTCACCTTGGCCAAACTCGGCGACCTCGGCGAACGCCTCTCCCGTGAGGGCTCGGGCCCACAGCCGCAGCCCTCGGGCGCAATCGTCGGGGCATTGGGCCATGGCCTCAGGCATGCTGTCGCCAACGCTGGGGGGCAGGCCGAACACCCGTTTAAAGCCCTCGCGGGCAGCACTGTTGATTGCCAGCCAGCGCATATCCAGGTCCAGCACATGAATTTGCGCCAGGGTCGCCTCGACCACATCGGTCAGCACCCTGCGCTCGGCCACCGCCTGGGCAACGCGTTCCTCCAACTCTTCATTGAGGTGCTTGAGTGCGGCTTCCGCATGTTTGCGCGCCGTGACGTCCTGGAACAACACCGCAACCTGCTTGCGGCTGGCCGGCTCCATGCGAAAGGCGCAGACATCCAGGTGCCGGCCGGTGGCGACCAGTTCCTGATCGAAGCGGATCGGCTCGCCGCTATGCAGTACCGGCCCATAGCGGGCGAGCCAGCCATCGGCCTCGTCGGGCACCATTTCGCGCAGTTTCTGCCCGATTACATTGTCGATACCGGCATGCTTGGCGTAGGCGGCGTTGGCGTCGACATGGATGTAGTCACTGAGCGGGCCGTGGGGGCCGTCGAAGAACTCGATGATGCAGAAGCCTTCGTCCATGGCATCGAACAGAAAGCGGTAGCGCTGCTGGGTATCGGTCAGGGCCTGCTCTGACTCGGCAGGCTCTGCGCACTTGAGCTCGGCCAGTTGCGCCTTGAGTTGACTGTTCTGCTGCTGCAGTTGTTCAAGCTGCAGGCGAAGGGACTGCACTTCACTCGACGACATGCGGGCGTTCCGACCTGAGGGACAGTGGCAAATGTAGCGTCCCCATCGGTACTCAACAACTGAGCAGCGATGACAATCAGAACGAGCGAACGATCTTGCCCAGGGTTTCCATGGCCTTTTCCGATTGTTCGGTCCAGGGGCTGCCGTAGTTCAAGCGGATACAGTTGCGAAAGCGCCGAGTCGGGGAAAAGATCGGCCCGGGGGCGATGCTGATGCCTTGCGCCAACGCCATCTGGAACAGCTTGAGCGAGTCCATCTGCTCGGGCAACTCCAGCCACAGGAAGTAGCCGC
Organism: Pseudomonas tructae; assembly: GCF_004214895.1. NCBI lineage: Bacteria > Pseudomonadati > Pseudomonadota > Gammaproteobacteria > Pseudomonadales > Pseudomonadaceae > Pseudomonas > Pseudomonas tructae. The sequence goes on from NZ_CP035952.1 coordinate 2,333,772, forward strand.
CGGCCGGATGGCTGACCCGGGTCTGCGCCGGAAAGTAGCGAGCGATGGCGGCGAGCATGGCCGCCTGCTGTTCTTCCAGGGCATAGCGCAGCCTGCGCAGGTGACGGTCGTAGCCGCCGTGTTGCAGGTAGTCGGCAATCGCCGCCTGGGCCGGCATCGAGGCACACAGCGAGGTCATCAGCTTCAGCCGTTCGATCTTTTGCGCGTAACGCCCGGCCGCTACCCAACCGATTCGATAGCCCGGTGCCAGGCTCTTGGCGAACGAGCCACAGTGCATCACCAGGCCGTCGGTGTCGAAGGCCTTGGCCGGCTTAGGCGCCTGCTGGGCGTAATACAGCTCAGCGTAGACATCGTCTTCGATCAGCGGCACCTGATGCTCGCGCAACAGTTCAACCAGTTGTTGTTTCTTCTCTTCCGGCATGCTTGCGCCCACCGGGTTCTGAAAGTTGGTCATGCACCACACGGCCTTGACCGGGTGCTTGGCCAGGGTTTGGGCCAGCACCCCGAGGTCGATGCCTTCGCGCGGATGCACAGGGATTTCCACGGCCTTGAGCTTGAGCCGCTCGAGGATCTGCAGGCAGGCATAGAAGGCCGGTGCCTCGATCGCCACCAGGTCGCCCGGCTCGGTCACCGCCTGCAGACACAGGTTCAGCGCCTCCAGCGCACCGTTGGTGATCAGCAATTCTTCCATGGGCAGCATCAGGCCGCCAACCATGTAGCGCAAGGCGATCTGCCGACGCAGTTGCGGGTTGCCCGGCGACAGGTCGGTGACCACCATCCGCGGGTCCATCTCGCGGCTGGCGCTGGCCATGGAACGGGCCAGGCGCGGTAGCGGGAACAGGTTGGGGCTGGGGAAAGCCGAGCCAAAGGCCACGGTTTGCGGGTCCTTGATCGAGTCGAGGATCGAGAACACCAGCTCGCTGACATCCACTTTGGTGGATTCGCTGGCCTGCTCGATGATCTGCGGCTCGCTGAACTGGCGCGGCGCATGGGCGTTGACGAAGTAGCCCGAGCGCGGCCGGGCGCGGATCAGCCCACGGCGTTCCAGCAGGTAATAGGCCTGGAACACCGTGGACGGGCTGACGCCGTGGGTCTGGCTTGCGTATCGCACCGACGGTACACGCTGGCCGGGGCCCAGGACCCCGGAGCGAATCAGTTCGGCAATGTCGTCGGCAAATTTCTCGTAGCGTTTCATCATGGCTCGAAAGGTTTCGGATGCTCGGGCAGTGTATGGGATCAGCGGTTCAAAGGCGCGACAAAACGGCTATGAGCAACGCTGCGGATGCCCGGCTCGTCGGTGTCGAGCAGTTCGAAGCTGATGTCCTGGGAGCTGCTTTGCGGGCGGTCGGCCAACATTGCTACCGACACCGGCACGTCGCTCATTTCCCCGGCAGCCAGGCTGAACTCGGTCTTGCCGTGCAGCTCGAAACCTTCTGCATCGAGCAGGCGCAGGCGATAGTGCTGGGTCTGCTGGGTCTTGTTGATGACCTTGAGGGTGTAGATGTTTTCGATCTGGCCCAGGCTGTTCTCGCGGAACAGGCCGCGGTCCTTGATCACGTCCATCGACACCATCGGCCGCTGATTCAGGGCGATGACCAGGGCACCGATCATCACCACCAGGGCGGTGATGTAACCGAGCAGGCGCGGGCGCAGCCAATTGGTAGTGCCGCCTTGCAGGGTGTGTTCGGACTTGTAGCCGACCAGGCCACGGGCGTAGCCCATCTTGTCCATGATCGAGTCGCAGGCATCGATACAGGCCGCGCAACCGATGCACTCCATCTGCAGGCCGTCACGGATGTCGATGCCGGTGGGGCAGACCTGCACGCACATATGGCAATCGATGCAATCGCCCAGGCCCTTGGCCTTGTGGTCGACCTCTTTCTTGCGCGGGCCGCGCGACTCGCCGCGTGCCGGGTCGTAGGCGATGGTTAGGGTGTCCTTGTCGAACATCACGCTCTGGAACCGGGCATAGGGGCACATGTGCATGCACACCGCTTCGCGCATCCAGCCGGCATTGATGTAGGTGGCGCCGGTGAAGAACAGGATCCAGAACAGGCTGACGCCGCCCAGTTGCAGGGTGAACAGCTCTTCGGCGAGAGGGCGGATGGGGGTGAAGTAGCCGACGAAGGTCAAGCCGGTGAGCAGGCTGATGCCCAGCCACAAGGTGTGCTTGGCCGAGCGCCGGGCCAGTTTGTTCAGGCTCCAGGGCGCAGCGTCGAGTTTTATCCGCTGGTTGCGTTCGCCTTCAGTGATCTTCTCGCACCACATGAAGATCCAGGTCCAGGAACTCTGTGGGCAGGTGTAGCCACACCACACCCGGCCGGCGAACACGGTGATGGCGAACAGACCAAAGGCGCAGATGATCAACAGGGCCGAGAGCAGGATGAAATCCTGCGGCCAGAACGTGGCGCCGAAGATGTGGAACTTGCTGTCAGCCAGGTCCCAAAGCACGGCCTGACGACCGCCCCAGTTCAGCCAGACGGTGCCAAAGAACAGCAAAAACAGAAAACCCGCGCCAGCCAGGCGCAGGTTACGAAACAAGCCGGTAAAACTACGGGTATGGATGTGTCTGTCGCTGCTGGCAGGCTTCTTCTTGAAGGTGGAAGGCTCAGCAATTTCAACGATCTGGACGGGGATTCTATCGCTCATGGTTCGTCGCTCATCAGGCCTCGATCAGGCCAGAGCACTATGGCGTCCCATCTGTTTGCATAACAGTCTCAGATATTTCTATAAAAACCGTATCAGATTTCCCCTGAAATCCCTGCAGGCCTCAGATAATCGAGCCTTGCTCGGTCTGCTTGAGGTGCCTGCGACCATCCACCGCACCCGCTACAGTCAGGGCATCGGCTTCCTGCTCGGTGATCGGTACACGCACGCCTTCGAGCTCCGCCACCGACATGCGCAGGGCTTCGTCGGTGACGATCCGCACGTCGCGAGCCTCACCCTGGACATGCATGGCCTCGCTGATCAGGGTGCAGCGCTGGTTGCTCGGGTCAATTTCAATGGGCATGGCCGCGTCCTCGTTACTGGGGTCTTATGTTTGGGACCGCACCAATACAGTGGATGCTGGCGGCAACCGATCAGCGGTCAGTGGCGCACTTGCCGGCAATGCCGATGTCCATCGATTAACCCCTTTTGCATGGACACACGCCATGGACGCCTGGTGGCATCAAGTCTGGATCACCCTGGTGGCAGAGTTCGCCGATATCACCGATGCCAAACAGCTCACCCAGGTCAGCGTGCGCCTGATCATGGCAGCGCTGCTGGGGGCTATTCTGGGTTTTGAGCGCGAACTCAAGGGCAAGGCTGCTGGCGTGCGTACCCATATGCTGGTGGCCCTGGGGGCGGCCCTGTTCGTGCTGGTACCGCGCATGGCGGGCGCAGACGATGCGGCTTTGAGCCGGGTGGTGCAGGGGATCGTTGCCGGCATCGGCTTTCTCGGTGCCGGGACCATTCTCAAGGGCCATGACCAGGAACCCGGGCATGTCAAAGGCCTGACCACCGCTGCGGGTTTGTGGATGACTGCGGCCATCGGCGTCGCCGCCGGTGTCGGGCGTGAAGCGACCGCGGTGATCAGTACGTTGCTGGCGTTGCTGGTGCTGGGTGTGATGCCACTGGTGGTGAACCGCTTCGAGAAGGACGACGAGGATGAAAACGGGGAGGGCAGGAAGCACTGAGGGGAGCCTAGGCTCCCCTCAAAGATTGTTGCGTGCTCTTTTTTTATTATTGGAGGGCGGCCTGTTATTGTTTTTGGCGACCGTTGCCTCTGCTTCGTTGGCGATCCCCATCCGGGATCAAGAGCAAACGTATTTTTTTGAGCGCGGATAGACTTTCATCATTGCTGATCCAACCATGACCTGAGCTACCTTGGGGTAGTTTTATTGTTTTGAGTCCGGTTGCGGGGCGAGCCCCTGGAAAGCACATCCTCTCCAAAAAAATCTGTTAGCTGCGCCTCTGTCGTGTTGTTCTTGTTATGTCAGAGTCGTTTCGTCTTATTTTTATTGGGTGTGTCGCACTTTTTATTGTTCTTGTACCTGAGATATAGCAGGTGCCGTGCCAACTTTTTAAAACCCAGTAAAATCAATGGTTTGAAGATTTTCCTGAAAAATAGACCCGGAAAATTCTGTCGATTTGTTTCCGTGTTACCCGGAATTTCCCTGAAAAGTGCGGGAGCGGTAACACCCAGATGCCGACCGGGCTGTTACCGCGTGTGTTTACTGTGCGTGACGGGCGCGAGCCACCCGCGAGCCGCTGGCGCGGCCCAGTACTTCACTGATACGCAAGCCAGCGGCAATCAAGCGCTCCAGGTCGATTCCGGTGTCGATGCCCAGGCCCTGGAGCATGTACAACACGTCTTCACTGGCAACGTTACCGCTGGCGCCCTTGGCGTAGGGGCAGCCGCCAAGGCCCGCAACAGAGCTGTCGAACACACTGATACCTTCGAGCAGGCTGGCATAGACGTTGGCCAGGGCCTGGCCGTAGGTGTCATGGAAGTGACCGGCCAGTTGCTCGCGTGGCACTTGGGCGCCGACCACTTCGAACAGGCGCCGGGTCGCCCCGGGGGTGCCGGTGCCGATGGTGTCGCCCAGCGACACTTCATAGCAGCCCATGTTGTACAACTCACGCGCCACCGGAGCGACCTGCTCGGCACTGATCAGGCCTTCATAGGGGCAGCCCAATACGCAGGACACATAACCGCGCACCTGCACCCCGTGTTGCCGCGCGGCGTCCATGATTGGCACAAAGCGCTGCAGGCTTTCGCTGATCGAGCAGTTGATGTTGCGCTGGGAGAACGCCTCGGACGCTGCGGCGAATACCGCTACCTCCTTGACCCCGGCGGCCAGCGCATCCTCGAACCCACGCAGGTTCGGCGCCAGCGCCGCGTAAGTCACACCGCTGTATTGCTGGATATTGGCAAACACCTCGGCGGAGCCGGCCATCTGCGGTACCCACTTGGGCGAGACGAAGCTGCCCACCTCTATGTAGGGCAGGCCTGCCGCACTCAGGTCATCGACCAGCCGCACCTTGTCGGCGACGCTGATGGGCTGGGCTTCGTTCTGCAGGCCGTCACGCGGGCCGACTTCGACCAGGCGGACTTTTTCAGGCAATGACATGGGCAGGGTTCCTCTGGGCTCAATGGCTGTTTTTCTGGTTGTTCAGGGTCGCGGCAAGGGCTTGCTCGCAACGCTCTTCGGCGGTATCCAGCTCCAGCTGCATCTGCTGGATGTCGAGCAGTTGCTGCTCAAGCTGGGCACGGCGTTCGGCGATCTTTGCCAGCATGCTGTGCAGTTGCTTCAGGTTACCGCTGGTAGGGTCATAGAGTTCGATCAGCTCACGGCACTCGGCCAGGGAAAAGCCGATGCGCTTGCCGCGCAGGATCAGCTTCAGGCTGACCTTGTCGCGGGCTGAATACACCCGTTCCAGGCCACGGCGTTCCGGGCTGAGCAGGCCCTGTTCTTCATAGAAGCGAATGGCCCGGGTGGTGATGTCCAGCTCGCGGGACAGGTCGGAGATGCTGTAGGTCTGGCTGCTCATTGCTTGGCTCGGAAAAAGGTATGGAGCTAAGCTAATTGCAGGTTTACGTATACGTCAAGCAAGGATTGCTGGGGCAATCCCCGCGCCTATTCAGGTTTCAGCCCTGGCCGCCCGCTCATCCTGCGCCACCACGCTTTGGCACAGTTCGATGATCTGTTCACGCATCCAGCGGTTGGCTGGGTCCTGGTCGGTGCTTTCATGCCAGTACAGGTGGGTTTCCAGCGCGGGTACATCGACTGGCAGATTGACGTGGTTGAGCTGATGACGGCGGGCAAAGCGTTCCGGAACGGTCATGACCATGTCGGTCTGCTGCAATACCTGCGAGGCCATCAGGTAGTGCTGGGAGCGCAAGGCGATCTTGCGCTGCACGCCCATCTTGCCCAGGGCGAGGTCGACATAACCCAGGCCATTGCGGCGGCTGGAAATATGAATGTGGGTCAAGGCCAGGTAGTCATCCAGGCTGAGCTTGTCCTTGAACTGCGGGTGGCCCTGGCGCATGGCACACACGTAGCGGTCTTGCATCAGTTTGACGTGACGCACCTGCGGGTCGGTGTTGAGCGGCGCATCGACGGCAAAATCCAGGCGTCCAGCAGCCAGTTCCTTGGTGGTCTCCCGGCGTTTGCACGGGAAACTCTCGATCACCACGGCCGGGGCCAGGCGACGCAGGCGCTGGAACAGCGGTGGCAGGATAACCGCCTCGGTGAGATCGGTCATGCTGATGCGAAACGTCTTGTTGGCTTGCAGCGGGTTGAAGATACGGCTTTCCTGCACCGACACCCGTAGCAGCGAAAGGGCATTGCGCACCGGACCGATAATATTCTGCGCCATGGGCGTAGGCACCATGCCCTGGGCGGTGCGCACGAACAGCGGGTCGTTGAAGGTTTCACGCAGGCGCGCCAAGGCGTTGGACACCGCCGGCTGGGTGATACCGACAATCTGCCCGGCCCGGGTCAGGTTGGCTTCGGTGTAGATGGCATCGAAGACGATGAACAGATTGAGGTCGACCTTGCTCAGGTTCATGGGCGCTGCTCTTGTTGGTGTTATAGGTGGATCATATATCGGTTATGAATGTTAATACACGCCGAGAATAGGCTAGGTGGATTTTGCTGACTGATCTAGGATCGATATCAGATCCCTTTCCATTGAAGGTACTGCCCATGGATTTCGCCTATTCACCCAAGGTCCAGGCGCTGCGCGAACGTGTCACGGCGTTCATGGATGCCTATGTCTATCCCGCCGAAGCGGTGTTCGAGCGCCAGGTTGCCGAAGGCGACCGCTGGCAGCCGACCGCGATCATGGAAGAGCTCAAGGCCAAGGCCAAGGCCGAGGGGTTGTGGAACCTGTTCCTGCCCGAATCGGAACTGGGCGCGGGCCTGAGCAACCTTGAATACGCACCCCTGGCCGAGATCATGGGCCGCTCGCTGCTGGGCCCCGAGCCGTTCAACTGTTCAGCACCGGACACTGGCAACATGGAAGTGCTGGTGCGCTACGCCAACGAAGAACAAAAACGTCAGTGGCTCGAGCCGCTACTGCGCGGCGACATTCGTTCGGCGTTCGCGATGACCGAGCCCGACGTGGCCTCGTCCGACGCCACCAACATGGCCGCCCGCGCGGTGCGTGACGGTGACGAGTGGGTGATCAACGGCCGCAAGTGGTGGACATCCGGTGCCTGCGATCCGCGCTGCAAGATCATGATCTTCATGGGCCTGAGCAACCCTGACGGCCCGCGCCACCAGCAGCACTCGATGATCCTGGTGCCCACCGACACCCCCGGGGTGAAGATCGTTCGCCCATTGCCGGTGTTTGGTTACGACGATGCACCCCATGGCCACGCCGAAGTGCTGTTCGAGAACGTGCGCGTGCCTTACGAAAACGTGCTGCTTGGCGAGGGGCGCGGTTTCGAGATCGCCCAGGGGCGCCTTGGCCCGGGCCGTATCCACCACTGCATGCGTTCGATCGGCATGGCCGAGCGGGCCCTGGAGCTGATGTGCAAGCGCTCGGTAGAACGCACCGCCTTCGGCCGGCCACTGGCACGCCTGGGTGGCAACGTCGACAAGATCGCCGATTCACGGATGGAAATCGACATGGCCCGGCTGCTGACACTCAAGGCCGCCTACATGATGGACACCGTTGGCAACAAGGTTGCGCGCAGTGAAATCGCCCAGATCAAGGTGGTGGCGCCGAACGTGGCCCTCAAGGTTATCGACCGGGCGATTCAGATCCACGGCGGCGCCGGTGTCTCGGCCGACTTCCCGCTGGCCTACATGTACGCCATGCAGCGCACCTTGCGCCTGGCCGATGGCCCGGATGAGGTGCACCGCGCGGCGATCGGCAAGTACGAGATCGGCAAGTACGTGCCCAGGGAAATGCTCCGCAGCGGTCACTGATGTTTGCCGTGCAAGCCCACCTCTTTTTCAGCGGTGGGCTTGCTGCGTGAACGGGTCGAGAACAGCGAAAACAATATTCCACCGCTGAGCAGGGTGATGGTCACCCCCAGCGACAGCATCGGCGGTACGGTACCGATCAGGCCGTGGTAGAAAATCTTGCCACCGATGAACACCAGCACCAGCGCCAGGGCGTACTTGAGGTAGATAAAGCGGTGCATCAGCGCTGCCAGGGCAAAGTACAGGGCGCGTAACCCGAGTATCGCGAAGATGTTCGAGGTGTAGACGATAAACGGGTCCTGGGTGATGGCGAAGATCGCCGGCACGCTGTCGACGGCGAACACCAGGTCGGCCAGCTCGATCAGGACCAGGGCCAGGAACAGCGGCGTGGCATAGCGCAATGCTTTGCTTTGCCCGGTTGGGGTGAGGTGCACGAAAAAGCGTGGGCCATGCAACTCGTCGGTCACCCGCAGGTGGCGCCGGACGAACTTCAGTACCGGATTGTTCGCCAGGTCCGGGTGGGATTCTTCCCCGGAGAACAGCATCTTTATTCCGGTGAACAGCAGGAAAGCGCCGAACACATAGAGGATCCAGCCGAACTCCTGCACCAGGGCACTGCCCAGGCCGATCATGATCGCGCGCAGCACCACAACCCCGAGGATGCCCCAGAACAGCACCCGGTGCTGGTAGCGGCGGGGGATGGCGAAGAAGCTGAAGATCATCGCCATGACGAACACGTTGTCCATCGACAGCGATTGCTCGATCAAAAAGCCGGTGTAGAACTCCAGGGCTTTCTGCGCACCCAGTTCGAACCAAACCCACACGCCGAACAGCATACCGACACTGAAATAGCCGCCATACAGCAGCAGGCTTTCGCGCATTTCGATTTCGTGCAGTTTGCGGTGCAGCACGCCCAGGTCCAGTACCAGCAAGGTCAGGACGATGCCGAGAAAAGCCAGCCAGAACCACAGGCTGGTGCCAAGGAAGTCGTTATCGAAAAATACCTGTAGAGCTGCCATGAGCCCCTCCTTATTGTCGACGTTGCTGAGCAACAGTGACTCCGACATGGCGGCTTGGCAGCCGTCAGAGGGGCCCGGCGTCACTAAGGACAAGCCTAGACCCGCGGGCGTAGTGGGGAAGGGCGGCGCTGTAACATTTCTTTGCCAAGTGTTTGGTAATATTTCCATTTAACATTTGCAAACAATTATTATTAAGAAATACTCTCTGCACCCTTCGCCGCAGCCATTCATCGTTGCGGCGCATAAAAACAACAACAGTCGTGATTGGCCAATCACAACAGATTGACCATCGAAGGGGTTTGCAAGTGCACCAACACACAGCGTTCAAGTCAGGGGTGATGGCAGGGGAAGCCGTTACCTTGAAGCTGCAGCGTCATCCGTTGGCCGTGGCAGTGCTGGGCGTTAGCCTGATGCTGCCGGCTAGCGCGCTGCTGGCCGAAGAGCAAGGCAAGGGAACGCTGGAACTGGGAGCAACGGCCATCAATGACTCCTCATTGGGCGAAACCACCGAAGGCAGCGGCTCGTACACCACTGGGGCGACCCGCACCGCGACCAAGCTGACCCTGTCGCCGCGGCAAACCCCGCAGTCGGTCAGTGTCATCACCCGTCAGCAGATGGACGACCAGGGCCTGACCAACATCAGCGATGTGCTGGGCAAGACCCCGGGCATCACCGTCACCAAGCTCGACAGCAGCCGCGCCGCGTTCAAGGCCCGCGGTTTTGACATCGACAACTTCCAGATCGATGGCATTCCGGCCGCGTTTCGGTTCGGCAACAGCATCGACCAGACCGACATGGTCATCTTCGACCGTGTTGAAGTACTGCGCGGCGCCACCGGCTTGCTCAGTGGTTTCGGCAGCCCGTCGGCAACCGTCAACCTGGTGCGCAAGCGCCCGACCAAGGAGCTGTCGGGTTACATCTCGGCCGGTGTCGGCAGTTGGGACACCTACCGCAGCGAGTTCGACATCGGCGGTTCGCTGACCCCGTCGGGCAATGTGCGCGGGCGCTTCGTCACCGCCTATGAAGACGGCCAGTCGTTCATGGATCACCTGCAAGAGAACAAGCAGGTGTTCTACGGCATTGTCGAAGCCGACCTCACCGACAGCACCTTGCTCAGCGTCGGCCTCAGCCGCCAGAGCAACCGCCCGGACGGCTCATCCTGGGGTGCGTCGACGCCGCTGGTGGACAGCAACGGCAACAAATTCAGCTTTTCCCGCTCGTTCAACCCCGGCACCAAATGGAGCCAGTGGGACAACACTGCCGACAACGCATTTGTGACCCTGGAACAGCGCCTGGCCAACGATTGGTCGGTGAAGGCGTCGGTCAGCCGCAGTGAGTCGGACTCACCGATCACCCTGGGCTCGGCGGCCAGTGGCAACCCCAACCCGGTGGATGGCAGCGGCATGTCGATCTGGCGCGGGCGCTACCGCTACCAGACCAGCCAGAATGCCTACGACCTGTACGCCAATGGCCCGTTCCAGCTGTTGGGCCGCGAGCATGAATTGGTGGCCGGGCTGTCGCACCGCGATATCCGCTCCCATGAAAGCAACTGGCCGTTCTTCTTCGACAGTGTGCCAACCGTCAATGGCTGGAGTGGTGACTTCCCCGAGCCGGACTGGGGGCGCCCGATCAGCAAGGCCGATACCGACCTCAAGGAAACCGCGGCCTACCTGACCGGGCGTTTCAAGCCCACTGACGACCTGGCGGTGATCGTCGGCAGCCGGGTGTCGAACTGGAAACTCGACAGCTCATCGCTCAATGTTGCCAGCGGCCAGCGCAGCAAAACCCAGGACCTGCAGGAAACCGGCGTAGTAGTGCCCTATGCCGGGGTGGTCTATGACCTTAACGACAACTACTCGGTCTATGCCAGCTACACCAGCATCTTCAAACCGCATGAAAGCGAGCAGGATGCAAACGGCAAAATGATCGAGCCGGAGGAGGGCGATGCCTACGAGCTGGGCCTCAAGGGTGAATTCTTTGACGGGCGCCTGAACGCAAGCCTTGCGGTGTTCGAGGTCAAACAGAACAACCTGCCAGAAGATGTCGGCTTTAATCCGGTCACCAACAAGACCGTGTACCGCGCAGTGCAAGGTGCCAAGAGCAAAGGCTTCGAGCTTGAGGTGGCCGGTGAGCTGACGCCCGGCTGGCAGGTGCAGGGTGGCTTTACCCATCGCGTGACCCGTGATGGCGAGGGTGACAAGATTTCCACCGTCGAGCCGGAGAACCTGCTGCGCCTATCGACCAACTACCGCCTGCCGGGCCAGTTCAACAAGCTGACCATCGGTGGCTCGGCCAACTGGCAGAGCAAGGTCTGGAAAGACGTGTGGAACCCGGCTAGCAACAGCAGCGATTTTCGTTACACCCAGTCCAGCTATTGGGTGCTCGATGCCATGGCCAAGTACCAGGTCAGCGAACAACTGTCGGTTACCCTCAATGGCAACAACCTCACCGACAAGAAGTACTTCAGCAACCTGGGCTTCTATGAAGGCGGTTACTACGGTGACCCGCGCAACTTCATGCTGACCACCCGTTACGACTTCTGACCGCCTTGCGCTCCTGCCCTGAATGGGGCAGGGGCGTGCCTTCAATAGACCCACACCTCGACCCGACGGTTGCGGATCCTGCCTTCTTCAGCGGTATTGGCTGCCACCGGCAGTTCATCGCCCAGGCCGATAATTTCGCGCAATTCGACGCCGCTACGGGCCAGTTCCCGGCGCACCGCCATGGCACGCAGGCGCGAGAGCAGGGCTGCGCGCTGCGGGTCATCCTTGGCATCGCCGAACCCCACCAGAACCACGTTGCCGACCAGCTTGTGCTTCGCCTGCAGGTAGCGAACGACCCGCTGCACATCACGCAGGGCCTTGTTGTCGAGGCTGGCGTTACCTTCCTGGAAACGGAAGTTGACCGACAGGCGCCGGGCATCGCTGGCAAGCTTCAGGTAGCGCTGGGGCATATCGCGGCGCAGCTGAACCTTGACACTTTGCAGCTCTTGGCCGACGAAGCCGCTGCGGGTAACGATGGCCTGGCCCTGGGGGCTCTGGACGAACTCGACCAAGGCACGGGCCAGCGGGTTGGCCTGGCCGGGCGGCAGATAGAAGAACAGCCGGCGCGACAACGGATAATCTTCGCTGGCCACCAGGGCCGGTGTCGGCAGCATGGCCTGGGACTCACCATCGGCAATCGCCACGACCTTGGCGCCATGCACTGTGGCCAGGCTGCTGAAACCGATGGCCTGACGATCGCCGAGCACGCTGCTTGCCAGTTGTTCGGCCGATTCGAAGCGCCGGGCGTTGTCGGCCAGGGCGTGCTGTGCCGGGTCGAGGACCAGGGCCTTGAAGGTTTCAAAGGTGCCGGAGCGGTCATCGCGGGCGTACAGGTTGATGGGCCCGTTAGCGATACCCAGTTGTTCCCAACGGTTGATCTGCCCGGAAAAAACCTGCGCAAGCTCGGTGGTGGTCAGTTGAGGTAGCAGGTTGTCGGGATGGACGATCACCGCGATACCATCCAGGGCAATGATCTGCTCGGCGGCGGCACTGTTGAGGTCGCCCAGGGTTTGCAGCTCGCTCAGCTCCGAGGTCTTTATCGGCCGCGACGAAGCCGCCAGCTCCGCCTGGCCGGACTTGAGTGCGGTGAAACCGGTACTGGAGCCGTGGGCGGCGATATCGATGCGCAACGGCTGGCCGTTGGCGTCCTGTGCACGGACCTGGTGTTCGTTGGCGGCATCGGTGCTCAGGATGCTAATGGCGCTGGCGCCTTGTTGTTCGAGCAGACCTGCGACCAGCGCCGGTGCCAATGCGGCACCGATGGTGTTGGAACCCTGGATACGCAATTGCGCCTGCGGGTCAGCGGCGCCTAGCAGCGGGAATAGGCAAAGCAAGAGCAGGGAGAGGTGGCGCAACATGCCGTCTGGCACTCATGGGCAAAGGGTGTGCCGGGAGATTAAGACCAGAGCGTGACCAAAAGATGACATTGGAATGCAGCTCTGTGGGAGATTCCATGCTTCATGGAAAGTCTTCAACACAGATCCCTTGTGGGAGCGGGGTTGACCCGCGATTGAGCGCGAAGCGGTCGTAATCTGGTCAGCACCTAATGTATTGCTTGTACTGGCCTCTTCGCGGGGCAAGCCCGCTCCCACCCATGGCCTGTGAGAGCGGCGTTGTCAGCCTTGGTGCAGTCAGCCCAGTTCAAGCCAGATCGGCGCATGGTCCGAGGGCTTTTCCATCCCGCGCAGGTCGTAGTCGACCCCGGCGTCCTTGATCCGTGGCAGCAGCCCCTGGGAGGCCATGATCAGGTCGATGCGCAGGCCGCGCTTGGGCTCGTCCTCAAAGCCGCGGCTGCGGTAGTCGAACCAGCTGAAGCGGTCGGCGACTTCCGGGTGCAGATGGCGGAAACTGTCGACCAGGCCCCAGCTCTTCAGGCGTTCCATCCACTCGCGCTCTTCGGGCAGGAAGCTGCATTTACCGGTCTTCAACCAGCGCTTGGCGTTGTCGGCACCAATACCGATGTCGCAATCTTGTGGCGAGATATTGACATCGCCCATCACCAGCAACGGCTGGTCGTTCTTGAACTGGTTTTCCAGCAGCGCTTGCAGATCGCTGTAAAAGCGTTGCTTGGCCGGAAATTTGGTCGGGTGATCACGGCTTTCGCCTTGGGGGAAGTAACCGTTCATGATGGTGATCGGCGTGCCATCGGCATCGGCGAAGGTGCCCCAGATGAACCGGCGCTGGGCGTCTTCCTCGTCGCTGCCAAAGCCCTTGTGCAGGCTCAGCGGTGCCTGGCGCGAGAGCAGGGCGACACCATAGTGGCCTTTCTGCCCATGAAAGTGCACGTGGTAGCCCAGGGCCTGGACTTCGGCGAGCGGGAACTGCTCGTCGCTGACCTTGGTTTCCTGCAGGCCGATGACATCGGGCTGGTGCTTTTCGATCAACGCCGCCAACTGGTGGGGCCGGGCTCGCAGGCCATTGATGTTGAACGAGACGATCTTCATGGCAAGCACAATCCTGGTAAAACCCAGGATGCTAGCCGACATTGGCGGTGTCGGCCAGCGTGGCGAGCCACTCGATAGGTTGCTAACCTGTGGCACGAGGTGAACGTTGGCACCCCGAACACCTCAAAGGCAATGAATGCCCATTTTCCGGAGGTTTGCCAGCATGCCCGAATCGACTGCCGCGCCGGCGCAAGTGCGCCTGCTCGATGGCGGCTACAGCCGCGAAGCGCGCTCGTTGCTGTATCACGCCTATCGCCACGAACCCACCTTCGCATTTCTGTTCGAAGCCCAGCGCCCGGGGTTCGACCAGCGCATTCGCGCCACCGTGCGCGAGTTGGTCAAGCAGCATTTTTTCCAGGAACTGCCAGCCATTGGCCTGCTGGTTGAGGACCGGCTGATCGGCATTGCCCTGATTGCCCCGCCGCAGCGGCGCCTGGGCATCACCGAAAGCTGGGCCTGGCGTATGCGTATGGTACTCAGCACCGGGTTTCGGTGTACTCGCCGCTACCTGGATTACCAGGCCGCACTGATGGCCTGCCTGCCCAGTGATGCGGTGCATGTGCTGCCGCTGCTGGGGATTCACCCGCAGTTTCAGGGCAAGCACTACGGCGAACAATTGTTACAGGCAGTGCACGACTGGTGCGCTGTGGATGAGCACTCCCAGGGGGTGGTGCTGGACACCGGCAACGAACACTACCTGGCGTTTTATCAGCGTCAGGGCTACGAGGAAATTGGTGAGATTGCCGTAGGACCAGTCCGTGAGCACGTGTTCTTTCACCCGAATCCGCAGTCGTCCCGGCAGGCTCGGGCCTGAATTGCGCAACAGTGAGGAAAACCTTGGGCTCCATGCTGCCACCAAGCTCTGGTAGCATCCGCGCCTATGACGTATTCAGGACGATTCACCTGCGGTTTGATTCTATGGGTTGCCAGCATCGGCGCGTATGCGCAAAGCGAGCTGGTGGTTCGGGTCAAACCTGCCAATAACGAACTCAAGGCCAATGTCGAAGGCTATATCGGCAGCCTTGGTAAACGCGATGAAGAGGCGCTGCTGCGCTTCAGTCGCGGTGCTGTCGAGCAGGCGCGCAAAGCCTCCCAGGCCCTGGGCTATTACCAGGCGCAGATCGACAGCGAGGTCAAGCCGCCGGCCAAGGCGGACAAGGGCCCGCAACTGGTGTTGCGCATCGAGCCCGGCGAGCCGGTGCACCTGCGTGATGTGACCATCCGCATCGATGGCCCGGCCAGCGAACTCAAAGCCTTCCGCATTCCCGACAGCAAGGCGCTGCGCACAGGCGCGGTGCTCAACCATGGTCATTACGAGGACGCCAAGCGGCTGATCCAGAACCAGGCCTCGCGCTACGGCTTTTTCAGCGGCCACTTCGTCCGCCAGCGCCTGGCGGTCGATCCCCAGGCTGGGGTCGCCGACATCGAGCTGGTCTACCAAAGCGGCCCGCGTTACCGACTGGGCAAGGTCAGCTTCGCTGGCGATACGCCGCTCGATGACGATCTGCTGCAGCGCATGGTGCCGTTCAAGGCCGATACCCCCTACGATTCCGAGCTGATCGCCGAGCTCAACAACGCCCTGCAGTCCAGCGGCTACTTCGAAGGCGTGCGGGTCGATGCGGCGCCTACCGCCGCTGTCGAGCAAAGCATTCCGGTGGCCGTTCAGCTCGATACCCGCAAGCCACGGACCATGGGCCTGGGCCTGGGTTTTTCGACCGACGTCGGGCCACGTGGCAAGGCCAACTGGACGCGCCACTGGGTCAACCCGCAAGGCCACAGTTATGGCTGGGAGACCGAGCTGTCGGCGCCGCGGCAGAACGTCGGCCTGTGGTACGACATCCCCCTGGACCCGCCACTGACCGACAAACTGCGTTTTGCCGGTGGCTACCAGAACGAAGAAATTGCCGGCACCGACACCTTGAGCAAACTGCTCACCGTTGGCCCTGAATGGCACAGCAAGCTGCCCAGCGGCTGGCAGCGGGTGATTTCGCTCAAATACCAGCGTGAAGAATACAAGCTTGGGGACGACTCAGGCCTGAGCAACCTGCTGATGCCGGGTATCAGCTATTCCTACCTGCGCAGCGACAACCGCATCGACCCGCACAACGGCTACCGTTTGCAGTTCGATGTGCAGGCGGCCAAGGAAGGACTGGTCTCCGACACCAACCTGCTGCATGCCAATGTGTTGCTCAAGGGCCTGACCACCCTGGGCCAGAACCATCGCTTGCTCGGCCGCGTGCAGTTCGGCGGCAGCGCCACCAACAGTTACA
Organism: Pseudomonas tructae; assembly: GCF_004214895.1. Classification (NCBI taxonomy): domain Bacteria; kingdom Pseudomonadati; phylum Pseudomonadota; class Gammaproteobacteria; order Pseudomonadales; family Pseudomonadaceae; genus Pseudomonas; species Pseudomonas tructae. Next base: position 2,349,967 of record NZ_CP035952.1, read on the forward strand.
AGAGTTCGGTGCCGCCCTCGCTGCGCTTCTTTGCCGGTGGCGACCAGAGCGTGCGCGGATACGATTACCAGACCCTGTCGCCAAAGAACTCCGACGGCGATCGCATAGGCGGCCGTTACCTGGTGGCCGGCAGCGCTGAGTACCAGTATTCGGTCACCGAAAAATGGCGGCTGGCGACCTTCATCGACCAGGGCAACTCATTCAACAATCTGGAGTTTCCCAGCCTCAAGACCGGTGTCGGTATTGGTGTGCGCTGGGTGTCTCCAGTCGGGCCGCTGCGTCTGGATCTGGCCCGCGCGCTGGATGACGACGGCGGTTTGCGTCTGCACTTCTCCATGGGGCCGGAACTGTGAGTCGGGTTAGCAAAATCATCATCGCCGGGCTGCTGGCCGTACTCGTACTGGCATTGCTGGCCGTGGGCCTGATGCTCGGTACCCAGGCCGGCAGCCGTTGGGCGCTGGGGCTGGTGCCGGGGCTGCAGGTGGACAACTTCCAGGGGCGCCTGGCCGGGCGCTGGCAAGCCGAACGCGTGCTCTGGGAGCAGGGCGGCGACCGGGTCGAGCTGGTGGCGCCGGTACTGGCCTGGTCGCCGGCCTGCCTGCTGCGCATGACCTTGTGCATCGAACAGTTGCACGTCGATCAGGTCAACCTGGCTTTTGCTCCTGGCGAACCCAAGCCCGACAGCGGGCCGTTGCAACTGCCGGAGCTCAAATTACCGGTGGCTATCGAACTGGGTGAGGTACGCGTGGGTCTGCTGCGTCTGGACGGCAGCGAGCAGTTGAGCCAGTTGCAACTGTCGGCTCATTGGACCCCGGGCGGCTTGCAGATCGACAGTCTGCAACTGCAACGCGATGGCCTCAAGCTGACCCTGCAGGGCTTGCTCAAGCCCGAAGCCGACTGGCCGTTGCAGGCCCAGGGCCAATTGCAGTTGCCCAGTGTCGACGGGCAACCCTGGCAACTGGCATTGCAGGTGGATGGCGAGCTGCAGAAAACCCTCAAAATCAAGGCGGATAGCAGCGGCTACCTGCAAGCGCGGCTGAGCGGCGAGGTGCAAGCCCTGGCCGACCATCTGCCAGCGCAACTGCAGATCAGCAGCGAGTCGTTCAAACCCTTGGCCGAACTCCCCGACACCCTGCAATTTGACAAGCTGCAGCTGAGTGCCAAGGGCAACCTGAAAAGCGGCTATCAACTGCTTGGCTCGGCCAGCCTGCCGGCCGAACAGGGGCCGGTGGCGCTTAACCTGCAGGGCCGGGTCGACGCCAAGGGCGCCGAGCTCAGTGCCCTGGATCTTATTGCCAGCGCCGAGCAAGCACTCAAGCTCAAGGCCAAGGTTGACTGGCAGCAAGGCTTGAGCGCTCAAGCCAGCATCGACTGGCTGGACTTCCCCTGGCTGCGCCTGTATCCAATGCAACCGGCACCGGACGTTGCCTTGCGCCGCTTCACGGGCCAAGTGCAGTACCGTGATGGCAACTATCAAGGTGAGTTCAACGGTGAGCTGGATGGCCCGGCCGGTGCCTTCAGCCTTGCCAGTCCGTTCAAGGGTGATCTGCAGCAGGTCAGCCTGGCGCAACTTCAATTGACCGCAGGCCAAGGCAAGGCCGCCGGCAGTGTCGCTGTGCAGTTTGCCGATGGCGTAGCCTGGGATGCAGCGCTGGAGCTGTCGGCGCTGAACCCGGCGTACTGGCTGGCCGAATTGCCCGGCACCCTGGCCGGCCCGTTGCGCAGCAAGGGTGAAATGAAAAACGCAGAATTGCGCCTGGATGCCGACCTTGACCTCAAGGGCCGCCTGCGTGGCCAGCCCGCGGTGCTTAAAGCAGTGGCGCAAGGGGCAGGGCAGCAATGGACCTTGGGCACCCTGGATATCCGCCTGGGCGATAACCACATCAATGGCAGCGGCAGCTTGCAACAGCGCCTGGCCGGGCAGATCGACATCAACCTGCCGCGCCTGGGCCAGCTCTGGCCGCAGTTGCAAGGCCAGGTCAAGGGCCGCCTGGAGGTCGCCGGTACCTTGCAGGCCCCCCAGGGCAGTTTCATCTTGCAGGGCCAGCAACTGGCCCAGGCTGACAACCGCGTGCAGCGCCTGAGCCTGGATGCACGCCTGGACAAGGCGCAACGCGCGGTCATCGATCTTGAGGCTGGCAGCATTCGTCTGGGCGATACCAACCTGGGGATGCTCACCGCCAAGGGCGCAGGTGATATTCGCCAGCAAACACTGCAACTGGCCCTGGACGGGCCACAAATGAAGCTTGACCTGGGCCTGGATGGGCAACTGGACAAGGGCAATTGGCGCGGTCGCCTGGCCAGCGGCGAAATCCAGGCCGGTGGCCAGGATTGGCGCCTGCAGGCACCGGCCAAACTGCAACGTCTGGCCAGCGGTCAGGTAGATTTTGGCGCCCATTGCTGGCGTTCCGGCCCGGCCAGCCTGTGTGGCGAAGACCAGCGCCTGGCGCCCGAGCCGCGCCTGCGCTATCACCTCAAGCAGTTCCCGCTGCAAAGCCTGGCGCAGTGGCTGCCCAAGGATTTTGCCTGGCAGGGGCTGCTCAACGCCGACATCAATCTTGATGTGCCGGCCAGCGGCCCCAAGGGCACCCTCCTTGTCGATGCCAGTGGCGGCACCTTGCGTGTGCGCGAAAAAGAGCAGTGGCTGGACTTCCCTTATCAAACCCTGCGCCTGCAAAGTACCCTGGGGCCCAGGCGCATCGACACCCGCCTGGATTTCCAGGGCGGCAAGCTCGGCGAGTTGGCGGTGAATACCCGGCTCGATCCGTTGGCAAAAAACAAGCCGCTGAGCGGTGACTTCCGCCTCAGCGGCCTGGACCTGGCCATCGCCCGTCCCTTCGCCCCGATGGTCGAACACCTCAATGGCCAGCTCAACGGCAGCGGGCGTTTGTCCGGCACCTTGATGGCGCCTCAGGTCAATGGCAGCCTGAACCTTGTGCAGGGTGAAATCAGCGGCGCGGAACTGCCGATCAGCCTTGAGGACCTGCAACTGCAAGCGTTGATCGCCGGTGAACAGGTGCAGCTCAACGGCAGTTGGAAAAGCGGCGAGAGCGGTCAAGGGAGCTTGAGTGGGCAGGTGGGTTGGGGTCAGGCCCTGGCGGTCAATCTGGCGCTGCAAGGCCAGCGCCTGCCGGTCAACGTCGAACCCTATGCAGCCCTCGAAGTCGCCCCGGACCTTACGATCAGTCTGGTAGATGACAAGCTTGCGGTAACCGGCAAGGTGCTGGTTCCCAAGGGCAAGATCACCGTACGTGAGTTGCCGCCCTCGACAGTGAAGGTTTCCGATGACACGGTGATCCTCGGCCAGCAGACCGAGGAGGGCAAGCCAGCGATGGCCATGGCCATGGACATCGACGTCCAGGTTGGCCAGGAGAAACTCTCGTTCAGCGGCTTTGGCCTGACCGCCAACCTGCTTGGCCACGTGCACATCGGCGACAACCTCGATACCCGCGGTGAACTGAGCCTGGCCGACGGTCGCTACCGCGCCTACGGCCAGCGCCTGACCATTCGCCGTGCGCGCCTGTTGTTCGCCGGTCCCATCGACCAGCCCTACCTGGACATCGAGGCGATTCGTAAAACCGATGACGTGATTGCCGGTATCCGCTTGAGCGGCAGCGCCGAGCAACCGACTACCCAGGTGTTCTCGGAGCCGGCCATGAGTCAGGAGCAGGCCCTGTCTTACCTGGTGCTCGGACGCCCCTTGGGAACCACGGGCGAGGACAACAACATGCTCGCTGAAGCGGCGTTGGGCCTCGGCCTTGCCGGCAGTGCCGGCATTACCGGCAGCCTGGCGTCGAGCCTGGGCATCGATGACTTTCAGTTGGACACCCAGGGCAGTGGCAACACCACCGCCGTGGTCGCCAGTGGCAACCTGACCGAGCGCCTGAGCCTGCGTTACGGTGTCGGGGTGTTCGAGCCGGCCAACACCATCGCCTTGCGCTACAAGCTCAGCAAGAAGGTCTACCTGGAGGCGGCCAGCGGCCTGGCCAGCTCCCTGGATATCTTCTACAAGCGTGATTTCTAAGGGCGGTGTCAGCGTACGGTGGCAGCTTCGATGAACTCGTTGTTGTCGTCCGTGGGCTGGGGGGGGGGAGGCAGGCGTTGCGGGCTGATCAGGTTGGTGTATTCCTCAATCAGGCGGTTCAGTGCCTCGGGCGGCTCACAGGCCTGGAACTGCATGCGGATCTGTACTTCGTCAGGGTCACGGGCCGCGTCGCCTTGACGTTTGGCCTGGCTGCCGACCGTCACGTAAAAGCGCTCGCGCGGCAGGTCTGCATTGCCTTCGCCGGTCTCGGTGTTCTGGATTCTCACTGACAGGTCGACCTGCATGCGTTCGAGCGCCAGCCCTCGGGGCGAAACCAGGGCAATCAGCGGAATCTGCATTTTGTGCTGATCGTCCATGCCGACCTCGACCATCTTGGCCTTCATCGGTGTGCCCAGTGCGTCCGGGTCGTAGTCGAAAAACTGGTCGAAGAGCTGGATGTATTGCTGGGCGATCAGGTTGTTGGTGGCGGCAGCCGCTTCTTGCAGCCCGCGGGTGATGTCGCAGAGGTCACTGGCGATGATCGGCGCATTGTTCGGGGCGCTAGCGTCCAAGTGTATGTACTCCTGGAGTATGTGGCTGGAGCCCCTCCACGGGAAGGGGCCGGTGGTCATGGGCCCTTGCGCTTACTCTTGCACTCGGCTGCCCGAGGTGTTGCCGCTGCCGATGTTGGCAGTGACCGGTTTGGTCGCCGCGTTGGTCAGTGCATCGATAACACGCATTAGCGCCTCCGGAGGATCCTGGCGCCGTATCTTGGTGTTGAAGGCGTAGCGGGCGCGGGTGTCGGTCTTGCGGGTTTGGGTCGACTTGTGACTGACCTCGCCTTTCAGTTCCATCTTGAACCTGCCGAAGCCGAAGGAGGCCGCAGTGCTTGCGCTGCCGGCGGTTTCGCGACTGGACTCGGCCTGCTGGGTGATGGTCACTTCGAACTCGACGCTGCCTTCCTCAATGGCAATGTTGGGGTGGGCAATCGCCGCCATCAGCGGAATGCGCATCTGCTTGGTGACGGTGCCTTTGGACTCACCGTTCTCATCCGTGATGCTTTCGTCGTAGCTGAACTCGACAGCGACGGCCTTGCCGTTCTCGACACAAACGCCCATGAGAAAGTCGGCATAGGATTGGCTCGCCGCCACCTGGGCCTGAACCATTGCCTGCAAGGGACCGGCAATCATCCGGTCCAGTGGCAGGGCGTTCATGACCGATCCGATCAGATCCTTATCAATTGTTGGCATGGGTGATTTCCTTATCGAGGGTGCACAGTGGTTGTGCGGGTTGGGGGTTGCTGGTGAAGACTGCGGTGGCTATGGCTCAGCGTGCATCGGCCTCCTGGCGGCGGATGTTGCCGATCTGGCGCAAACTCAGGCCGTATTTATTGGCCAGCATGCTGCGTGACAGGCCATTGGCGCTTTCGCGCTGGATTTGTTGATTGCGCAACTGGCGCAAAAAATGGTCGACCTTGGGGATTTCCAGGGCCATGCCGGCGAAGCGCTTGATCAGCGCATCCAGCGCCGGGGCGGGCAGAATCTGCGCCAGGGCGGTTCGTTCGCGATGCTTGGGGATGTACTTGGGACGCCCGCCATAGGCGCAGGTCAGGTTGTAGGCGTTTTCGATGCCCAGGCACTCGATCAGCATCTGCAGGGAATGGGGCAGTTGCTCGATATCTATTTGCTTGAGGTCGCTCAGTTCCATGATGACTTCCTTGTAGGCGATAGGTTGGCACGCAGATGCTTGAGCATCCGTGCCAAGCGGCTCAAGCCATTCCAGGCAGCATCAACACCGCGTTGCGCCTGTCTGGCTTGAGCTGGATTTTCGGCCAGCGGGTAGAACGGAGGCTAGGCAGCAAGTAGGGCGGGAAAGGTGGGCTTTGCGCATGCAGCTTGTAGGCTCTTGGGGAGCCTTAGGTGGGAATGGAGCACTGCTTAAGGCGTAAGGCCTTGATTATCGGGGCTTGTCCAAAAACAAACCCCAGTCTGGTTGGGCAACCCATGCTCAATCGCAGGGGCGGGCCAGCAGGAGGCTGACCTGCTGCAGGTGGCCAGCGGGTCGGTTGATTGCCTGTGTGGGAAAGCTGCGCCAGTCGACCCATACGCAAACAGCGCTGAGCTCGCCTGTTGCGGCCTTGCCTATGACTCTGGGGTGAAAGTCGCGGCGATAGCGTACCTGGGTCTGTTTCAGTGGCCCGGCCTCGTCAGCGTTAGTCAGGGTCTGTGCAACCAGCGCCGGGATTTGCGCCTGGGGTACTGTAAAATGGACGGTTTGCGCTCCGCTGCCCAAGTGGCCGGCATGCCGGGTGCGCTGCCACAATTGTTGCCACTGGCTGTTGCTTGCATTGTCGGCCAGTTCAGTGCCCAGGCTCTTGAGCACGCTGGAGGGCACGTTTTCGGTAGGCAAGGCGTGGGCCTTGAGGAGGGGACCCAGGAGTATCAGGCAGCCCAGCAGGGTGCGCATGAACATGGTTGTCTTCCGTTCGTCTGGGCATCAGCCCGGGACACCATGTTGGCCAGGCCCAGGTGTCGACAGAAGCGGGAAATTGTCCGCTGGCTGGTACATGACGATGTATCATGCGCACGGCCCGCGTCGGGCCTCTTCGCCGATGTCGCAAGGAACTACCCAATGACTCAAGGTCAACGCCTGAAATATTCCATCCTGATCTCCCTGCTGGTGCTGGGGATCATGCTCGGTTTGTCGTACCTGCAAAAGCAAGGGACGATCAGTGAGCAGGTGTTCCAGTACATCGCCATCGCCGTGGCGGTCGTTGTGGTGGTGGTCAATGGCATCATGCGGCGCAAGGTCAAGCCCTGAGGCCGCAAGCGCGGCCGGCTGATGGCCGGCCGGGCGCTCAACGCGAAATAGCTTGCTCCAGCACCGTACGGGCCTGGGGGTTGAGGCTGTAGCACTTGTCGCTGCCCAGGATGATTACGCCTTCGGCGCACAAGCGCTTGAGCACTTCGCGAACGCTGAGAAACGACAGCGGAATATCGAGCTGTTCGAGTTGGCTGTGCACCCCGCGTACGCCAATGCTGCGCCCGTTGCGATCGGCCACGTGCAAGGCATCGATGACCTTCAGGCGGATCAGGCTGGTGCGCAAGCCAAAAGCCCTGAGCAGTTCGCGGATGTGTTCGTTGCCAGCGCGCTCATACTCGCCGGTCGTGGTTTTCTCAGTCACTGGTTGGCTGTTACAGTGCCCAGTTCCAGCTATTGCCGCTGACTGTTGCTGGTTGTACATGTGAATGCTCCATTTCGTGGCCGATCCGTGGCCTGTCCAGGTAAGCAAAAGTGTTTGCCTACACCTATAAGACGAATGAGCGCGGCAAAACTGCAGTACCCGACAAAAAAAATCTGCAGGTTTACCTTCTAAAGACGTACTAGCGGGGCCGATCCGGTAAATTTTTCCAATGAATTTCGTTTAGTCAGGATGATCTTTTCCCTGATGAAGCCGGAGTTCGCGTGATCAAGCCTCATTCCTTTGCAAGCCTCTTTGTGGCCGGCTTGCTCGCCGGGCTCAGCCTTCCAGCCCTGGCGCGGGTAGCGGTAGGCGATGCGTCTGCCGAGATCCGTCGTACCAGCTTCGGGGTTCCGCACATCCTGGCGCGGGACGAGCAGGGGCTGGGTTACGGCATCGGCTACGCCTATGCGCAGGACAACCTCTGCCTGCTGGCCAATGAAGTGGTCACCGTCAATGGCGAGCGTTCACGCTACTTCGGCCCCGCGCAGCGAACCTTCGAGCAGCGCGAGAACCTGCCCAGTGATGTGTTTTTCAACTGGCTGAACCCACCCACCGCGGTGTTCGGCTTCTGGCAGGCGCAGCCACCGGCGATGCGCGCACGCCTTGAAGGCTACGCCAAGGGCTACAACCGTGCGCTGGCTGAGTTCAAGGCGCAGGGGCAGGGGCCGCAATGCCTGCAGGCGCAGTGGCTGCGCCCGATCACCACACTGGATTTGGTCAAGCTGACACGCAGGCTGCTGGTCGAAGGCGGCGTTGGCCAGTTTGCCGAGGCGTTGGCCGGGGCCACCCCGCCCCATGTCGCCGCCCAATTGCGCCCGGATCTTGGCGCCGCCCAGACGCGTCAGGATCAGTTTGCCGTGGAGCGCGGCAGCAACGCCGTGGCTGTCGGCAGCGAGCGTTCATTCAATGGTCGCGGCATGCTCCTGGCCAATCCGCACTTCCCCTGGGCCGGTGGCATGCGTTTTTATCAGATGCAACTGACCTTGCCGGGCACTCTTGATGTGATGGGTGCGGCGTTGCCCGGGCTGCCGTTGATCAATATCGGTTTCAATCGGCACCTGGCCTGGACCCACACCGTCGACACTTCCAAGCACTTCACCCTGTATCGGCTCGAGCTGGACCCCAAGGATCCGACCCGTTACCTGCTCGACGGCAAGTCGTTGCCACTGACTCGCCAGCGCCTGAGTGTGACGCTCAAGGGTGACGACGGTCAGCTCAAGACGCTGAGCCACGATGCCTACAGTTCGGTATTCGGCCCGATCGTGCAATGGCCAGGGCGCCTGGACTGGGATAGCCGACATGCTTTCAGCCTGCGTGACGCCAACCTGGAAAACACCCGGGTGCTGGAGCAGTGGGACAGCATGAATCGCGCCGATAGCCTCAAAGGCCTGCAAGCCACGGTGCAGCGCTTGCAGGGCATTCCCTGGGTCAACACCCTGGCGGTAGATGCCAAGGGGCGGGCGCTGTACCTGAACCAGTCGGTGGTACCCTACGTCGATGCCGCCTTGCTCGCTCAGTGCAGCGATCCTGCTGCGGATCAGGAGATGATTGTGCTCGACGGCTCGCGCAGTGCCTGTCACTGGAAGACCGACCCACGTGCCGCGCAGGCTGGCATTTTTCCGGCGCAATTGCTGCCGAGCCTGAGCCGCACTGATTTTGTCCAGCACTCCAACGATTCGGCCTGGATGGTCAACCCGGCCGCGCCACTGCGTGGTTACTCCGTGCTGGTCAGCCGTGAGGATCAACCCTTGGGCCCGCGTAGCCGCTTTGCCTTGCAACGCCTGGCGAGCCTGAACGAGAAGGGCAGGATCAGCCCGGCCGACCTGCAGCAGATGGTCATGGATAACCAGGTCTACGTCGCCGAGCTGGTCATGCCCGACCTGCTCACGTGGTGTGCAGGACAGGGGGGCGATAGCCAGCTCACTGCACTGTGTGCCAGTCTCAAGGCCTGGGACCTTCGCGCCAACCTCGACAGCGGCATTGGCCTTGTGCACTTTGAGAACATCATGACGGCATTGCAGGCGCGTCAGGATGTCTGGCGGGTCGGATTCGATGCCAAGGACCCGCAGCACACCCCGCGCGGGCTTGCCATTGATCAGCCGAAAGTCGCTGGCGCCTTGCGCGAAGCGGCCCTGGCGTCAGTGGCCGAAGTAGCCAGGACAGGCGATGGCGCAGGGCTGCACTGGGGGCAGATCCAGCAGGCTGCTGACGGTACGCCGATCCACGGTGGGCCGGCCAGCCTCGGGGTGTACAACGCGATCCAGAGTGTGCCGGTCGCACCGGGCAAACGCCTGGTGGTCAGCGGCACCAGTTACCTGCAAGTAGTAACCTTCGATGACCAGGGGCCGCATGCCTTGGGCATGTTGGCGTTTTCCGAGTCCAGCGAAGCGGGTTCGGCCCATGCTGGCGATCAGACCCGGGCATTCTCGGCCAAGCAGTGGCAGGTGATACCGTTCACCGAGGCGCAAATCAAGGCCGATCCGCAGTATCGTCTGCAGGTGATTCGCGAGGCTGAGGGGGCGACCGTAGCCAGGTCCGTCCCTTAATCTGAAGGGCTGCACTGGCTTCATCGCGGGGCAAGGCTCGCTCCCACAGGGGTATCCCTGGCCCATCGATGAAGGCAGAGTGGGGCCTTTGTGGGAGCGGGCTTGCCCCGCGATTCACGGTGCCAAATCCCTGAGCAGCAAGCCGAAGGTCAAATCGACCTGCTCAGGGATGGGCAGGTACACCGTGTGCCCATCCCCAGGTGCCACCTCGATCTCCCTGCCCTGGCGATCACGCAACTGATGCAGGTCGAAGTGGTAGTTGCCCTTGGGCGTCATCAGCTCCAGGTGGTCACCCACGGCAAAGCGGTTTTTCACCTGCACTTGCGCCAGGCCGTTGACCCGCTCACCGCTGAGCTCGCCAACGAACTGCTGACGCTCGGACACTGAATTGCCACGTTGATAGTTCTGGTATTCATCGTGCACATGCCGACGCAAAAAGCCTTCGGTGTAGCCGCGCTGGGCTAGCGATTCGAGGTTGAGCATCAGGTTGCGGTCGAATGCGCGCCCGGCTGCGGCATCGTCGATGGCCTGGCGATAGACCTGGGCGGTGCGGGCGCAGTAGAAGTGCGACTTGGTCCGGCCTTCGATCTTCAGCGAGTGCACGCCCATGCGCGACAGCCGCTCGACGTGCTGCACCGCACGCAGGTCCTTGGCGTTCATGATGTAGGTGCCGTGCTCGTCTTCGAAGGCCGGCATGTCTTCATCGGGACGGTTGCTTTCCTGCAACACGAAAACCTGCTCGGTCGGCGCGCCGAGGCCCAGGGTCGGTTGCACCTCGCGGACGATTTCCCCAGTGACGTTCTCGCGGGCCGCAGTGGCCTTGTACTGCCAGCGGCAGGCATTGGTGCAACTGCCCTGGTTGGCATCGCGGCGGTTGAGGTAGCCCGAGAGCAGGCAGCGGCCGGAGTAGGCCATGCACAGGGCGCCGTGGACGAACACTTCCAGCTCCATCTGCGGTACCTGCTGGCGGATCTCCTCGATCTCCTCCAGCGACAGCTCGCGCGACAGGATCACCCGGGTCAAACCCTGGCTGCGCCAGAATTCGACGCTGGCCCAGTTCACCGTGTTGGCCTGCACCGAAAGGTGGATCGGCATCTGCGCGAAGTGCTGGCGCACCAGCATGATCAGACCGGGGTCGGACATGATCAGTGCATCCGGGGCCATCTCGATCACGGGCGCCAGGTCCTTGAGGAAGGTCTTGAGCTTGGCGTTGTGCGGGGCAATGTTGACCACCACATAGAAACGCTTGCCCTGGGCCTGTGCTTCCTTGATGCCCAGCGCCAGGTTGGCGTGATCGAATTCATTGTTGCGCACGCGCAAGCTGTAGCGCGGTTGCCCGGCATAGACGGCGTCGGCGCCGTAGGCGAAGGCATAGCGCATGTTTTTCAGCGAGCCGGCGGGGGCGAGCAGTTCGGGTTTGGCGAAATGGGTCATGATCAGGCTGCGGCAAAAGGCGCGGATGCTACCCCGGTTGCGCTCGACAGCTATTGATCTGCATCAACGGCACTTTTGCCACTGCCCGGCGCACTAACGAATACAACACACTAGGAGCGCACATGAACGAAACCGTCATGCAACACAAGGCGCTGCTGCTGTTGCTGGTGCTGGTCACCCTCGCCTTTATCTGGATCTTGCTGCCGTTCTACGGCGCGGTGTTCTGGGCGGTGATCCTTGCGATCGTCTTTGCCCCGTTGCAACGACGCCTGCTGGCCCGCCTGGGCTGGCGGCGCAACCTGGCCGCGGGGCTGACCCTGTTGATCTGCCTGGTGATCGCGATTTTGCCGGTGATCATCATCAGTACCCTGTTGGTGCAAGAGGGTGCTGCGCTGTACAAGAACATCGAGAGCGGCGAGCTGGACCTGGCGGCTTACATCGAACGGTTCAAGAATATCCTCCCGGCCTTCGCCCAGAATGTACTCGAGCGCATGGGCATGGGCGACCTTGCGGGCCTGCGCGACAAGATCACCAAGGGCGCCCTGCAGGGCAGCCAGTTCTTCGCCACCCAGGCTTTCAGCTTTGGCCAGGGCACCTTCGATTTTCTGGTGAGCTTCGGCATCATGCTCTACCTGCTGTTTTTCTTTTTGCGTGACGGTGCCGAGCTTGCGCGCAAGATCCGCACGGCAGTGCCGCTGGCCGAGCAGCAGAAGCGTCGCCTGCAACTGAAGTTCAACCGCGTGGTGCGCGCCACGGTCAAGGGCAACCTGCTGGTGGCGGTGACCCAGGGTGCCCTGGGCGGGGTCATCTTCTGGATTCTGGACATCCCCAGCGCCCTGGTCTGGGCCGTGCTGATGGCCTTCCTGTCGCTGCTGCCAGCGGTGGGGGCGGGGATCGTCTGGGCGCCGGTGGCGGTGTACTTCGTCGCCACCGGCGCCTTCTGGAAAGGCGTAGTGCTGGCTGTCTTCGGCGTGTTCGTGATCGGCCTGGTGGACAACGTACTGCGGCCGATCCTGGTCGGCAAGGACACCAAGATGCCCGACTACCTGATCCTGGTCTCGACCCTGGGCGGCCTTGCGGTGTTCGGTCTGAACGGCTTCGTCATCGGGCCGTTGATCGCCGCGCTGTTCATGTCCAGCTGGGCGATCTTCGTCTCGACCAAGCCGCAGGTGCAGTTGCCCAGTTAGCGGAAGCTGTACGACACGCCGGTATACACAGCCAATCCTTCACCGGGAGTCGAGCGGGCAATGTCTGCCCCCTTGTCGTCATAGCCAGGCGTGACGGTGGCGGCATAGCGCTGGTTGGTCAGGTTACGCAGCTCCAGCCAGGCCTGCCAGTCCTGTTTCGGCGCGTTGTAGCCCAGGGTGGCGCCGACAATGGCATAGGCGTCGGCCGGGTAGCTGTTGGCGTAGTCGACCTGGACCTTGGAGGCCATCTGCGTGTTGATCCCGGCATACAGGCCACTGGGCAGGTCGAAGCGCAGTTCGGCCTGGTAGTAGTGCATGGGGATGCCCGGCAGGCGGTTGCTGCCAAAGTGATCGTCGTCGCGGTAGTGGAAGTCGCTGAAGGTGTAGGCCTGGCGCAGGCTCAGCTTGCCGACTGCGGCGCGTTCCCAGAGCAGGCTGTCGAGGCCGGCTTCGACGCCCTGGTGGACGGTGGGGCTGGCGTTGTATTCCTTGGCGGGCAGGCCCTGCACGATCTCCACCGCCAACAGCTCATGGCGCACTTGTGAGTAATACCAGGCCAGGTCCCAGCGCCCGATTGTCGAATCGCCGCGGGCTCCCAGTTCCAGGGTGGTGGCGGTCTGATTCTGCATTTCGATAGGCTGGGTGGTGCTGGTCGAGCTCCAGATCAGCGACCACGGGTGTGGCGGCTCTACCGAACGGCTCAGGTTGCCATAGACCTGCAACTGCGGGTTGATGTCGTAGCGCAGACCCAGGCGCGGGGCGTAGTCCCAGTCATGCTGGCTGACCTTGCCGCCGTTGTCGGGATAGGTCACTGCGCTTTCGCGACGGGTGTAGATCATCGCCAGGCCGCTGGTCAGCCACAGGTCGGGGATCAGCTCCAGGTCGTTGCCCATATGCAGGACAGTGTCCGAGCCCTGGTAAGTGAAATCACGGGTTTTCGCGCCGAATACCCCATTCACCCGCGTGTATTGCGAAGCTCCGCTGTTAGGCAAGTGCTTGGTGGTGCGCCAGCCGACGGTGGTTTTGCTCTCGTGCCCGAACAGGGTGTGGCGGCGCTGATAATTCAGGGTGCCGCTGACGTCGCTGTAGGCGACCTTCAGGCGCATCGGGCCTTCGCGCAGGTCCATCGGATAGTCGTGATAGACAAGGCCGGCTTCCAGTTGCGAATCGTCATCGAGGTAGAAGGTGGTCTTGTTTCCCAGCCAGGTACTGCCTGGTTGCGGGCGGCTGTCATCGCGGCTCAGGTAGGCCGGGTTGGCCGCACGCGGATCGTGCTTGATCTGCGCCTTGGTCAAGCGCCCGGCCAGGTCGTTCTCGGTTTCCCGGTAGCGCAGGTAGAAACGGGTTTCCAGATTGGGATTGAAACGGTAGCCGACGTTGGCGGCGATGCCCTTGCTGCTGCCGCTGCTGTGATCCTGGTAGCCGTCGTACTCCGAGTCGGTCAGCGCCAGGTAGTAGTCCAGGTCGCCCAGGACCTGGCCGGAACTGATCTGGCGCTTGGCATAGCCACGGCTGCCCAGCTCGTAGCGCAGTTGCAACGGTGCTGCGTCGCGGCCGGTGTGGGTGACATAGTCGATAGCGCCGCCCAGGGCCAACGAGCCCTTGTCGAAACCGTTGGCGCCGCGCAGCACCTCGGCGCGGCTCAGCCATAGCGGCTCGAACAGTTCATAGGGGGTGCCGCCCGGGCCGGTCAACGGCAGGCCGTCGAACATTGTGTAGACACCCGAGCCATGGGCGCCGGGCGCCCGGTTGATCCCCGAGCCACGGATCGACAGCTTGATGCCATCGTTGCCGGCCGACTGGGCGAACACCCCCGGCTGGTAGGCGAGCACATCCTGGTTGCTGGCGACCCGACCTTGCTCCACCCGCTGCATGTCGATCAGGTTGCTGGCGCCGGGCACCTGCAGCAGGCGCTGGCGAGCGTCCTGCAGTTCACTGTGCTCCTGTTCCTGGATCAGCACCTGGCCGAGTTCGATGCTGTCGTTGGCATAGCTGGAGGTGCTGCAGGCGACCAACAAGGCCAGGTAGGTACGAGGGGGCAGGGGACAACGCATCGGGGCTCCGAGTCAAGGCGCAAAGGGCTATTGGCATGTCAGACGTCCGAACGGGCGAACAGAGCACGCGGCGTTGTTCTGCGCGGTTTTGTAGGCTAGCAGGGGACAAATGCCGCAGCTCGCATGGGCCGTCGTGCTCTTCGTATGGTGGACCTCTTTCCTTCCCGACCCGGGTTTCCCCGGGTTTGTCCCTGCGGAGACTGACCATGCTTTCACATTTGCCAGTAACACCGAGTAACGCCGACGCTTACGCCCCCCCCATCTACCTGACCGCCCGGGAGGAGCAAGTCTTGCTCTGGTGTGCCTATGGCAAGACGTCATGGGAAATTGGCCGGATTCTTCAATGCACGGAGTCGACCGTGAACTTCCACATCGGCAACATCCTGCGCAAGTTTGCGGTGAACACCCGCGTCGGCGCCGTGATCAAGGCCCTGCGATACGGCATGTTGCGTCACCAGTAATGGCGGTGTAACGCACAGTTTGAGGAGCACGTCATGCATGACGAAGTCTGTTCGATGGTCGGTGATGAGGTATTGATTCATCACGATCCGTTCTGGCCCAAGGTTGAGGTCAAGGTCTTGCGCGAGCGCCTGCGCCTGGCACCGGCAACCAGCGATGCGCGGCTCAGGGTGGCCGCCCACAGTGCAATGATCCAGGTGGCCAGGGAGTTTGCCCAATGGCGCTGGCAACTGCGTGAGCGGGGGTACAAGCAACTGGCCGACCTGCGCGAGGGCGACGGTGGTTCATTGAATGTCTGCTATCTGCACGCGGTGGTCGAGCACACGCGCAAGGCGCTGCAGGCCTATCACCAGAGCATTGACCTTGAAGTGCCTGGCGGGCCTGGCGAGGTGGAGAATGAGTGAAGCAACCAGTGCCAACCTCTCCAGCACCTTCGTCGGCCTGGGCCTGGCATTCTCCGTGCCGGTAGTGGATGGCGATGCCCTTTTCGGTGCACTGCTGGGCGCCTGGCTGGTAGTCAGTACCCGCGGGCTATTGAAAGCCTGGCAGCGTATCGGCTCGCTGCTCCTGTCCGCCGGCGTCGGCTATCTGTTCACACCGTTGGTGCTGCTGACGGCGCCCTTTCTGTCGAACGGTGTCGCGGCGTTCTTCGGTTCGGTCGTGGTGATACCGATTTGCATCAAGGTGATGATCTGGCTGGATTCTGCCGACCTGAAAGACATCCTGCAGCGGCTGCGAGGCTGATCATGGCTTTTGAACTGCAGGGACGAGCAGGCTGCACAACTGCTCCAGTTTGTTTTCCAGCACGCGCAGCCGCTGCTTTTCCTCAATCATCAGCGCAATGAATTGCACGTCAGCGGCGCTCAGGGCGCGTAATTGCGCCAGCACCTGCGTCTCCTGCTCCTGAGTGGGCCGCCCTGCTGCAGGGGTGCGCTGTTGCGGGCCTTCGCCCAGCAGGAGCCAGTCCAGGCAAATGCCTGAACGGGCGGCAATGTCTACGCAAATCGCGTAAGGGATGCTGTTGCGTCCTTTCCAGCTACTGAGGGTTTGCGGGCTGACCCCCAGTGCCTGTGACAGTCCGGAGTCCGTGCTCGAAGCGGTGATGAGTTTGAGTCGGCTCAAGACAGCAGCAAAATCCCGGTTACTCATTTTGTATATCCGAAAGGCCTGTTGATAAGATTATCCGTAATAAAATACTCAAATTGAGTAATCTCGTTCTGTAACATTCAACGTCACTTCAAAGGAACTACGTCAACGATGAAAAGAAAACATGAAGCGAAGGTAAAATCCTACTTCGCTCTATTAGAGAGCTTACAGCAGATTAGCAGGTTGATGAACGAGACACGGGCGGCCAGAGAGGCTGCCACGTTCGCCACTGTGGCTTTTCCAGTGTTCTCTCCGGTGGCAGCTGATTGCTTAGGGAGGCGCGGTTGAGTACCTACAAATTGGTCTGCCCTCACTGCAAAAGCCGTATGCGCATACGTACCAGTGAAGGGCGTCATATCTTTCTTCGAATCGCGTATCTGCAATGCACTACCGAGGCGTGTGGCTGGTCAGTACGGGCCGAGTTCGAAATGACCCATGAGTTGTCACCCAGTGGGATGCCAGACCCGCAGGTCCATCTACCCCGTGCCAGTGGCGAGGTGCGCAAGGCCGCACTTGAGCCTGGCCTGCAGAAGAGTCCCGGCCCGCGGGCGCGCAGAGCGTCATCAATCAAGACAAACAAGGCCCTTGGGCCCAATTGCGCCTGAGTGGCAGGGCGAAAACGAAAACACCCCGCCGAGGCGGGGTGTTTGTCATTGCAGCAACGATCAGCCGATCAGTTGCAGGCCTGCATGCTGAACCATGTCCAGCAACGGCTGCGGGTAAACACCCAGCACAAAGGCGAGGATCGCAATGGCCAGCAGCATGACGCCGCCGGTGCGCTGTTCCCAGTTCAGCGGGGCGTCGTGGCGACGCAGGTTTGGCTCGATCAGGAACAGGGTGACCATCACGCGCAGGTAGTAGAACACGCCGATGGCGCTACCGATCACCAGGGCACCGACCAGCCACCACAGCTGCGACTCGACGCCGGTGGCGATGATGTAGAACTTGCCGATGAAGCCTGCGGTCAGCGGAATACCGGCCAGCGACAGCATCATCACGGTCAGTACCGCGGTCAGGTACGGACGGCGCCAGAACAGGCCACGGTACTCATACAGGGCGTCGGCGTCACGGCCGTTGTATGGCGAGGACATCAGTGTGATCACGCCGAAGGCACCGAGGCTGGTGATCACGTAGGTGACCAGGTACACGCCGATGGCTTCAACGGCCAGGCCCTTGCTCGCCACCAGGGCGATCAGCAGGTAGCCGAAGTGGGCAATCGAGGAGTAACCGAGCAGGCGCTTGAGGTTGCTCTGGGTCAGCGCCAGCAGGTTACCGATCAGGATCGAGGCCACGGCGATCACCGACAGCACGGTGGTCAGCACGCCGCTGCTGGCAGCAGGGGAGAGCATGAACAGGCGCACCACGACGGCGAACACGGCAACCTTGCTGGCGGTGGCCAGGAAGGCGGCAACCGGTGCCGGAGCACCTTCGTACACGTCCGGGGTCCACAGGTGGAACGGCACCAGCGACAGTTTGAACGCCAGGCCGACCAGCATCATGCCCAGGCCCAGCTGGGCGATCATGCTCGGCATGCTGGTGGTTGCCAGGGCCTTGCCGATGCCGTCGAAGCTCAGGCTGCCAGCGTCGGCATACAGCAGCGCCATGCCGAACAGCAGGAAAGCGGAACCGGCGGCCGAGAGCACCATGTACTTGATGCCGGCTTCCAGCGAGCGCTTGTTGAAGAAGGCATAGGCGACCAGGCCGTAGACCGGTACCGACAGCAGCTCCAGGCCAATGAACAGGCCCGCCAGGTGTTGCGCGCAGACCAGCACCAGGCCACCCAGGGCAGCCATCAGGATCAGCAGGTACAGTTCTTCGCGGTTGCCCGGGTAACCCTTGCCGCCATCACCCAGGTAAGCATGGGCGAGGGTGACGCAGGCCAGGGTGGCGACCAGGATCAGCGCCATGTACAGGCAGGCGAAGTTGTCGATGGTCAGCAGCGGGGTCACTGCCAGTGGCGCGACCTTCAAGCTCGGGATGATCGACAGCAGGGCCAGGTTCAGGCCCACGGTCGACAGCAGGAAGGTTTGTGAGTGGTTGCGGCGCCAGGCGATCGCCAGCATCACCACGACAGTGGTGATGGTGAGGATCAGCAGTGGCGCAAGCGCGATAAAGTGTTGAATCGTCAGGTCCATAGCGCTCTTACCGGGCCGAAGCGAGTTGAGTGAAAGCGGAGCCGAACCACTGCTGCACACCTGTCATTGTTGCAGCGGAAGTGTCGAGGAACGGCTGCGGGTAGACGCCCAGCAGGATCAGCAGGCCAGCCAGGCCCAGTACCATGATCAATTCGCGGGTATCCATGCCAGCCAGGACTTCATCCGACTTCGACGGGCCGAAGTAGGCACGGTGAATCATGATCAGCGAGTAGACCGAACCGAACACCAGGCCGCAGGTGGCGATGACGGTGATCCATGGCGAGACGGCGAAGGTGCCGATCAGGATCAGGAATTCACCCACGAAGTTACCGGCGCCCGGCATACCGAGCGAGGCAGCGGCGAAGAACAGACTGACGGCTGGCAGGTAGGCGATGCGGTGCCACAAACCGCCCATCTGACGCATGTCACGGGTGTGCAGACGCTCGTACAGCTGGCCGCTGAGGATAAACAGCGCCGCAGCCGACACACCATGCGCCAGCATCAGGATCACCGCACCTTGCAAGGCTTGCGGGCTGCCGGAGTAGATACCGATCAACACGAAGCCCATGTGCGAGACGCTGGAGAAGGCGATCAGGCGCTTGATATCGGTCTGGGCGAAGGCCAGGAACGCACCGTAGAAAATCCCGATCAGACCCAGGGTCATGGCGATCGGTGCGAACTCGGCCGAGGCATTGGGGAACAGCGGCAGGGCGAAACGCAGCAGGCCGTAGGCCGCCGTTTTCAGCAAGATACCCGCCAGGTCCACGGAGCCTGCGGTCGGTGCCTGGGCGTGAGCGTCAGGCAGCCAGGAGTGGAAGGGTACCACCGGCAGCTTGACCGCGAAGGCGATGAAGAAGCCGAGCATCAGCAGGTATTCGGTGCCAGCTGGCAGCTCGGCCTTGAGCAACTGGGTGTAGTCGAAGGTGATTACCCCGGTGTTGCTGTAGTTGACCAGGACCAGGCCGAGGATCGCCACCAGCATGATCAGGCCGCTGGCCTGGGTGAAGATGAAGAACTTGGTCGCGGCGTAGATCCGGGTCTTCTTGCCATCCGAGGAGCTGTGACCCCAGAGCGCGATGAGGAAATACATCGGCACCAGCATCATTTCCCAGAAGAAGAAGAACAGGAACAGGTCCAGAGCCAGGAACACACCGACCACGCCGCCGAGGATCCACATCAGGTTGAGGTGGAAGAAGCCGACGTGGCGGGTGATCTCTTTCCAGGAGCACAGTACCGAGAGCACACCGAGCAGGCCGGTGAGCAGGATCATCAGCAGCGACAGGCCGTCCAGGGCCAGGTGCAGGCTGATGCCGAAGCGCTCGATCCACAGCACTTTGAACTCGTAGGCCCACTGTGGTGCGGCACCCGGCGCAGGGGCCAGGGTGTAGTCGCCGTTGGCCCACAGCCAAAGGCCGGTAGCCAGCAGCAGGGACATGGTCAGCAGCGCAATCCAGCGCGGCAGGGTGGCGCCGAAGCGCTCACCCAGCCAGCACAGCAGGCCGCCGATGAAGGGGATCAGGATCAGCCAAGGCAAAATCATGACGGGCTCAATTCCTTTCGCAAAGTCGCAAGGTTCATATCAGACCGCAGCCATAACAACGGCACCGAGAACAAGCACGGCACCTACGGCGATCGAAGCGGTGTACCAGCGCAGCTGACCGGTTTCGGTTTTGCTCATGGCGGCATGACCGCCCTTGGCCATACGCGGAATCAGGCCAATGCTGCGGTCTACCGGATCCTTGCGCAGGATGTGGGCGATCAGCAGGTAAGGTTTGACGAACAGCTTGTCGTAGATCCAGTCGAAGCCCCAGGCGGCGAACCACCAGGCCGACAGCACACGACCGATACTGCTGCTGGCGATCGCGGTGACCAGGCGACGCTTGCCCAGGAACAGCATCGCGGCCAGCAGGATACCGGCGATGGCGATGGCGCCCGAGGCAATTTCCAGGCTGTGCTTGGCTTCACCGCCGGCATGGCCGACGCTTTGCGGCAGCACGCCCGCCAGTGGTGGAGTAATCCAGGCACCGACGAAGGTCGACAGCACGATCAGCACACCCAGTGGCAGCCAGTGGGCGATGCCGTGGCCAGCGTGAGCTTCGGTCTTGGCTTCACCGTGGAAGGTGATGAAGATCAGGCGGAAGGTGTACAGCGAGGTCATGAAGGCGCCGACCAGGCCGGCGTACAGCAGGCCGTTGTTGCCGCTGGCGAACGCTTCCCAGAGGATCTCGTCCTTGGAGTAGAAGCCGGCGGTCAGCAGCGGCAGGGCAGCCAGGGCTGCACCACCGACGATGAAGCTGGCGTAGGCCAGTGGCAGTTTCTTCCACAGGCCGCCCATTTTGAAGATGTTCTGCTCGTGGTGGCAGGCAACGATCACCGCACCGGAGGCAAGGAACAGCAGGGCCTTGAAGAAGGCGTGGGTCATCAGGTGGAAGATCGCGCCTTCCCAGGCACCCACGCCCAGGGCCAGGAACATGTAGCCGATCTGGCTCATGGTCGAGTAGGCGAGGATACGCTTGATGTCGGTCTGAACCAGGGCTGCGAAGCCTGCCAGTACCAAGGTCACGCCGCCGACCACACCGACCAGGTGCAGCACGTCGGGTGCCAGGGCGAACAGGCCGTGGGTACGGGCAATCAGGTAGACACCTGCGGTGACCATGGTTGCCGCGTGGATCAGCGCCGAAACCGGAGTAGGGCCGGCCATTGCGTCGGCGAGCCAGGTCTGCAGTGGCAGCTGGGCCGATTTACCGACCGCGCCGCCGAGCAGCATCAGGGTCGCCAGGACCATCCAGAAATCACCCGCCTGGAACTTCTGCGGGGCCAGCACCAGCAGTTCCTGAATGTTCAGGGTGCCCAGTTGCTGGAACAGGATGAACAGGCCGATGGCCATGAACACGTCGCCGATACGGGTGACGATGAAGGCTTTGAGTGCGGCGTTACCGTTGTTGCGGTTGCTGTAGTAGAAACCGATCAACAGGTACGAGCACAGGCCCACGCCTTCCCAACCGAAGTAAATGAACAGCAGGTTGTCGCCCAGGATCAGGAACAGCATGCTGGCAATGAACAGGTTGGTGTAGGCGAAGAAGCGCGAGTAGCCGGCTTCACCGCGCATGTACCAGGAGGCGAACAGGTGGATCAGGAAGCCCACGCCAACGACCACGCCAAGCATGGTCACCGACAGGCCGTCCAGGTACAGGGTGAAGTTCGGCGCAAAACCGTCCACCGACATCCACTGCCACAGCAGCTGGCTGTACGCGCCGCCTTGCGGCGGTGCGACGTTGAACTGCCAGATCACGTAGGCGGCGACGATGGCCGACAGGCCAATGGAGCCGACACCGACCAGCGCCGACAGGTTCTCGGACCAGCGACCGCGCGAGAACGACAGCAGCAGGAAGCCGATCAGGGGGAATACGAACGTCAGAAAGAGAAGGTTCATCCGCGCATCTCACTGGCTGCATCGATGTCGAGGGTGTGGAAGCGGCGATACAGCTGCAGCAGGATCGCCAGGCCAATACTGGCCTCGGCCGCTGCCAGGCTGATCACCAGGATGAACATGATCTGCCCATCCGGTTGCGCCCAGCGGCTGCCCGCAACGATGAAGGCCAATGCCGAGGCGTTCATCATGATTTCCAGGCTCATCAACACGAAAAGAATGTTGCGGCGCACCATCAGGCCAACGAGGCCGAGGCTGAACAGGATGCCGGCGACTGCCAGGCCATGTTCGAGAGGAATTGCTGGCATGTGATTACTCCTTCGCCTCGTTGCGGCCGAGGTGGAAAGCCGTCACCGCTGCAGCGAGCAGCAGCATCGAGGCCAGTTCCACCACCAGCAGGTAAGGGCCGAACAGGCTGATGCCGACGGCCTTGGCGTCAACGGTGGTGTGGCCGATGCCGGCGCCGCTTTCGCTGGCGAACAGCACGTACAGCAGCTCGACCAGCAGCAGTGCGCCAAGCACCACAGGGCCGAGCCAGATGCCCGGTTTGAGCCAGCCGCGCTCCTGGGCGACCGAAGCCGGCCCCAGGTTGAGCATCATCACCACGAAGACGAACAGCACCATGATGGCGCCAGCATAGGCGATCACTTCCAGGACACCGGCGAACGGCGCGCCGAGGGCGAAGAAGGTCATCGCCACGGAGATCAGCGAAATGATCAGGTAGAGCAGGGCGTGCACCGGGTTGGTGTTGGTGATCACCCGAAGGGTGGACACCACTGCGACACCGGATGCGAAATAGAAAGCGAATTCCATCTTTCTTCCTTAAGGGAGCAAGCTCTTCACGTTGATCGGCTCGGCTTCGTTCTGCGCGGCGCCTTTGGGCTTGCCGGCAACGGCCATACCTGCAACACGGTAGAAGTTGTAATCAGGGTTCTTGCCGGGGCCGGAGATCAGCAGATCTTCTTTCTCGTACACCAGGTCCTGACGTTTGAACTCGGCCATTTCGAAATCCGGCGTGAGCTGGATCGCGGTGGTCGGGCAGGCTTCCTCGCAGAGGCCGCAGAAAATGCAACGGGAGAAGTTGATGCGGAAGAACTCCGGGTACCAACGACCGTCTTCTGTTTCGGCTTTCTGCAGCGAGATGCAACCCACCGGGCAGGCCACGGCACACAGGTTGCACGCTACACAGCGTTCTTCGCCATCCGGGTCGCGGGTCAGGACGATGCGGCCACGGTAGCGTGGCGGCAGGTAGACCGGCTCTTCGGGGTACTGCAGGGTGTCACGTTTGCGAAAACCGTGAGAGAACACCATTACCAGGCTGCGTAGCTGGGTGCCAGTGCCCTTAACGATGTCGCCAATATACTTGAACATGGGTCAAATCCTCACTGGGCCGCAACAGCTGGCGTGTTGAGCAACACAAGCGCAGCGGTCACCAGCAAATTGATCAGGGTCAGCGGCAGGCAGAACTTCCAGCTGAAGTCCATCACCTGGTCATAACGCGGGCGCGGGATCGAAGCGCGCAGCAGGATGAACAGCATGATGAAGAACGCGGTCTTCAGGGCGAACCAGACGAACGACAGTTGCGGCAGAATGCCGAACGGGCCGTGCCAGCCACCGAAGAACAGGGTTACCAGCAGCGCCGAGATCAGGATGATGCCGATGTACTCACCGACGAAGAACATGCCCCACTTCATGCCAGCATATTCAATGTGGTAACCGTCGGCCAGTTCCTGTTCCGCTTCGGGCTGGTCGAACGGGTGACGGTGAGTCACGGCGACGCCAGCGATGAAGAAGGTGCAGAAGCCGAAGAACTGCGGAATGATGAACCACAGGTTCTGCGCCTGGTAGTCGACGATGTCGCGCATGTTGAACGAGCCGACCTGGGCGACGATGCCCATCAGCGCCAGGCCCATGAACACTTCGTACGACACGGTTTGGGCCGAGGCCCGCAGGCTGCCGAGCAGGGCATACTTGTTGTTCGACGACCAGCCGGCGAACAGCACCGCGTATACCGACAGACCGGCCATGGCGAAGAAGAACAGCAGGCCGATGTTCAGGTCCGCGACACCCCAGGTCGGGGTGATCGGGATGATCGCGAAAGCGATCAGCAAGGCGCTCATGGCCACCACCGGCGCCAGGGTGAAGATCACCTTGTCGACGAAGGGCGGGTTCCAGTCTTCCTTGAAGAACATCTTCAGCATGTCGGCGGCGATCTGGAACATACCGAACGGGCCGACGCGGTTCGGACCGTAACGGTCCTGCCACCAGCCCAGCAGGCGCCGCTCGACGAAGCTGAGCAGCGCACCGCAGACCACCACGGCCAGCAAGACCACGATGGCCTTGATGACGGTGATGATCACATCGATCACTTCAGGGGTGAACCAGGTCATTGTGCTGCCTCCTGCAGGCCTTCGACGGATGCACCGAAGATGGCTGGCGGAATGCCGGCCAGGCCTTTGGGCAGGGCAACCAGGCCTGCGCCCAGTTCTTCATTGATGCGCAACGGCAGACGCAGGGTCTGGCCTGCGACGTTCAGGCTGAGCAGGGCGCCATCGTTGACCCCCAGGCGGTCGGCCTCGGACTTGGCCAGGCCAACGTAGGCCTGCGGGATACGCTCTTGCACCGGTGCTGCGCGCGAAGAGTTCTCTTCGCTGCCGAACAGGTGGTAGAACGGCACCGCCTGCCAGGTACCGCGGGCCGGGGCGAATGCCGCCGGAACGCTGGCGAACCAGTTCAGCTTGTCGCCCTGGGTTTCGATCAGGCGGGTGCCCGGGTCGCCTGCGCGCAGGTGACCACCGACCTCGTCCTGGAACTTGTTCCAGGCTTGTGGCGAGTTCCAGCCTGGCGACCAGGCGAACGGCACTTGCGAGCGCGGTTCGGCCGAACCCGAGTAACCTTCCATGGAGAAGGCGAACGGGGTGTCCTTGTCTTGCGGGGTACGCGGCTCATGCACGCTGATGTTGGCGCGCATGGCGGTACGGCCGGAGTAGCGCAGCGGCTCACGCGCAAGCTTCATGCCCTTGATGCGGAACGAAGCGGACGGCGCGGCGTTGACGATGCCACTCAGTTGCGGCGCAGCGGCGGCGCAGGCGCTGGTGACGTGGTCCAGCTGGGTCCAGTCGACCGGTTTGTTGAGCAAGGTGGCACGCAGGGCGTGCATCCAGCGCCAGCCTTCGTGAACCAGGATGCTGCTGTCCAGGTAGGTCGGATCGAACACCTGGAAGAAGCGCTGGGCGCGGCCTTCCTGGCTGACCAGGGTGCCGTCGCCTTCGGCGAAGCTCGCCGCCGGCAGCACCAGATGAGCGCGCTCGCTGGTGGCGGTTTTCTGGTGATCGGCAACGATGACCACTTTGGCAGCGGCCAGGGCAGCGTCGACCTTGGCAGCGGCAACGCGGCTGTACAGGTCGTTTTCCAGCACGACGATGGCGTCGGCACGGCCTTCGATCACCGCGTCCAGGGCGGCATCGATCGACTCGCCACCGAGCATGGCCATGCCGAGGCTGTTGGCCTCGGGGACCACCAGGCTCAGGGAGCCGTTCTTCTCACGCAGCTTCAGGGCCTTGGCGATGTTGGCCGCGGCCTCGATCAGGGCGTTGGAGCCCAGCGAGGTACCGGCAACCACCAGCGGACGGTTGGCCGCCACCAGGGCGTCGGCGATGCGCTTGGCCAGGGCCAGGGCTTCGGCATCCAGGCCGTCGACGGCAGGTGCGCTCGGGTCGATGGCGTGCGCCACGGCGAAACCGATGCGGGCGAGGTCTGCAGGGGCTGCGTGCACGCACTCTTCGGCAACGTCATCGAGCTTGGTTTCGGCCAGGCTTGCGATGAACAGCGGGTACATGGCGTGCTGGCCGATGTTCTTCACCGCGGCATCGAGCCAAGGCTGAACGCGCATGGCATCGGCCATGGCTTCGGCCTTGCCCTTGACCGACTGGCGCAGGGCCAGGGCCACGCGGGCTGCGGTCTGGGTCAGGTCTTCGCCGAGGACGAACACCGCGTCATGGTCTTCCATGTCGCGCAGGGTCGGGACCGGCAGCGGGCTGTCGTTGAGCACTTGCAGGGCCAGGCGTACGCGCGCCAGTTCACCGGCTTCCATGCCCGAGTAGAAGTGCTCGGCACCGACCAGCTCACGCAGGCCATAGTTGCTTTCGAGGCTGGCGCGCGGCGAGCCGATACCGACGATATTGCGCCCGCGCAGCATGTCGGCGGCCTTGTCCAGGGCGGCATCCAGGCTCAGCTTGCTGCCATCGGCCAGCAGTGGCTGGCGTGGACGGTCTTCACGGTTGACGTAGCCATAGCCGAAACGGCCACGGTCGCAGAGGAAGTACTGGTTGACCGAACCGTTGAAGCGGTTTTCGATGCGACGCAGTTCGCCGTAACGCTCGCCCGGGCTGATGTTGCAACCGCTGGAGCAGCCATGGCAGATGCTCGGGGCGAACTGCATGTCCCATTTGCGGTTGTAGCGCTCGGAGTGGGTCTTGTCGGTGAACACACCGGTCGGGCAGACCTCGGTGAGGTTGCCGGAGAACTCGCTCTCGAGGGTGCCGTCTTCAACACGCCCAAAGTAGACGTTGTCGTGGGCACCGAACACGCCCAGGTCGGTACCGCCAGCGTAGTCCTTGTAGTAACGCACGCAACGGTAGCAGGCGATGCAGCGGTTCATCTCGTGGGAGATGAACGGGCCCAGTTGCTGGTTCTGGTGGGTACGCTTGGTGAAACGGTAGCGGCGCTCGTTGTGGCCGGTCATCACCGTCATGTCTTGCAGGTGGCAGTGACCGCCTTCCTCGCACACCGGGCAGTCGTGCGGGTGGTTGGTCATCAGCCATTCGACGACGCTGGCACGGAATACCTTGGCTTCTTCGTCTTCGATGGAGATCCAGCTGCCATCGGTGGCAGGGGTCATGCAGGACATGACGATACGACCACGGGTGTCGTTCTCGTCGGTGTATTGCTTGACCGCGCACTGGCGGCAGGCACCGACGCTACCGAGCGCCGGGTGCCAGCAGAAATAGGGGATGTCGAGGCCGAGCGACAGACACGCCTGTAACAGGTTGTCTGCGCCGTTGACTTCGAGCTCTTTGCCGTCTACGTGGATAGTGGCCATGGTTCAAAGTTCTTCGTTGGCCCGCGTCTGCGGGCGTGGCTAATGGAAATCTGTGTGCCTGCAGCCCGCGCCAGGTATCCCCGGGCGAGCTGTACAGGCAGCGGGCGGCACGGACCGCCCGCCTTGTTATTTGTTATGCGCCGACGACAATCGGCTTCGCCAGGTCCGGGCGCAGGCCGGCAGCGGCAGCAGCCGGTGCCTGGGCGGCAATGCCAGCCTCGAACTCAGGGCGGAAGTACTTGATCGCGCTACCCAGCGGCTCAACGGCGCCCGGGGCGTGTGCACAGAAAGTCTTGCCTGGGCCGAGGAAGCCGACCAGACCCAGCAGGGTCTCGATGTCGCCCTGCTGGCCCTGGCCTTTCTCGAGGGCGCGCAGGAGCTTGACGCTCCACGGCAGGCCATCGCGGCAAGGGGTGCAGAAGCCACAGGATTCACGGGCAAAGAACTCTTCCATGTTGCGCAGCAGCGAGACCATGTTGACGCTGTCGTCCACGGCCATGGCCAGGCCGGTACCCATGCGGGTGCCGACCTTGGCGATGCCACCGGCGTACATTTGCGCATCCAGGTGCTCGGGCAGCAGGAAACCAGTACCGGCGCCGCCTGGCTGCCAGCACTTGAGCTTGAAGCCATCGCGCATGCCGCCTGCGTAGTCTTCGAACAGCTCGCGGGCAGTGACGCCGAACGGCAGTTCCCACAGGCCGGGGTTCTTGACCTTGCCGGAGAAGCCCATCAGCTTGGTGCCGTGGTCTTCAGAACCTTCGCGGGCCAGCGACTTGTACCAGTCGATGCCGTTGCCGACGATGGCCGGCACGTTGCACAGGGTTTCGACGTTGTTCACGCAGGTCGGCTTGCCCCACACGCCGACAGCGGCCGGGAAGGGCGGCTTGGAGCGCGGATTGGCACGGCGGCCTTCGAGGGAGTTGATCAGGGCGGTTTCTTCACCGCAGATGTAGCGACCGGCACCGGTGTGGACAAACAGCTCGAAGTCGAAGCCGCTGCCGAGGATGTTCTTGCCCAGCAGGCCGGCGGCCTTGGCTTCCTGAACCGCGCGGTTGAGGTTGGCCGCCGCAGTGGTGTACTCGCCACGCAGGAAGATATAGCCACGGTAGGCTTTGAGTGCCCGGGCACTGATCAGCATGCCTTCGATCAGCAGATGGGGCTGTTGCTCCATCAGCATGCGGTCTTTCCAGGTGTTGGGCTCCATTTCATCCGCGTTGCACAGCAGGTAACGGATGTTCATGGACTCGTCTTTGGGCATCAGGCCCCATTTGACGCCGGTGGGGAAACCCGCACCGCCACGGCCCTTGAGCCCGGAATCTTTCACGGTCTGGACGATATCGTCCTGGGACATCTGCGCCAGGGCCTTGCGCGCGGCGGCGTAGCCGTCCTTGGCCTGGTACTCGTCGAGCCACAGTGGCTCGCCGTCGTCACGCAGGCGCCAGGTCAGCGGGTGGGTTTCGGCGGTGCGCGCAATGCGGTTGGCCGGGCCGAAGGAAGTGATGGTCATACGTAACCCTCCAGCAGCTTGGTGACGCCGGCAGGTTGCACGTCGCCAAAGGTGTCGTCGTCGATCATCAGCGCCGGGGCCTTGTCGCAGTTACCCAGGCAGCACACCGGCAGCAGGGTGAAGCGGCCGTCGGCGGTGGTCTGGCCCAGGCCGATGCCCAGCTCGCTCTGGATCTGGCTGACTACCGACTCGTGGCCGCCGATGTAGCAGACCATGCTGTCGCAGACGCGGATGATGTGCCGGCCAACCGGCTGACGGAAGATCTGACTATAGAAGGTCGCCACGCCTTCGACGTCGCTGGCAGGAATGCCGAGCACTTCGCCGATGGCATAGATGGCGCCGTCCGGCACCCAGCCGCGTTCCTTCTGAACGATCTTCAGGGCTTCGATGGACGCCGCGCGGGGATCCTCGTAGTGATGCATCTCGTGCTCGATGGCCGAGCGCTCGGTTTCGCTCAGGGCGAAACGGTCGGTTTGGATAAGCGTGTTGTTCATGCTTAGCGGTCCACGTCAGCCATAACGAAGTCGATACTGCCCAGGTACGCAATGAGGTCCGCAACCATGCTGCCGCGGATCACCGAAGGGATCTGCTGCAGGTGCGGGTAGCTCGGGGTGCGGATCCGGGTGCGGTAGCTCATGGTGCCGCCGTCGCTCGTCAGGTAGTAACTGTTGATGCCCTTGGTCGCCTCGATCATCTGGAAGGACTCGTTGGCCGGCATGACCGGGCCCCACGAAACTTGCAGGAAGTGCGTGATCAGGGTCTCGATGTGCTGCAGCGTGCGCTCTTTGGGCGGCGGCGTGGTCAGCGGGTGATCCGCCTTGTACGGACCTTCGGGCATGTTGCGCAGGCACTGGTCGATGATCTTGATGCTCTGGCGCATTTCTTCGACGCGAACCATGCAGCGGTCATAGGCATCGCCATTGCTGGCCAGCGGTACTTCGAACTCGAAGTTCTCGTAGCCGGAGTACGGGCGCGCCTTGCGCAGGTCGAAATCGCAACCGGTCGAACGCAGGCCGGCACCGGTGACGCCCCATTCCAGGGCCTCTTTGGTGTTGTAGGCGGCAACGCCGATGGTCCGGCCCTTGAGGATGCTGTTCTGCAGGGCGGCCTTGGTGTATTCGTCGAGGCGCTTTGGCAGCCAGTCAACGAAGTCCTTGACCAGCTTTTCCCAGCCGCGTGGCAGGTCGTGGGCGACACCACCGATACGGTACCAGGCCGGGTGCAGGCGGAAACCGGTAATGGCTTCGATCACGGTGTAGGCGCGCTGGCGGTCGGTGAAGGTGAAGAACACCGGGGTCATGGCGCCGACGTCCTGGATGTAGGTACCCAGGAACAGCAGGTGGCTGGTGATGCGGAAGAACTCGGCGAGCATGATGCGGATCACGTCGACTTTCTGCGGCACCTGGATGCCGGCCAGCTTCTCCACCGCCAGGACGTACGGCAGGTTGTTCATCACCCCGCCGAGGTAGTCGATACGGTCGGTGTAGGGGATGAAGCTGTGCCAGGACTGACGCTCGGCCATCTTCTCGGCACCACGGTGGTGGTAGCCGATGTCCGGGACGCAGTCGACGATCTCTTCGCCGTCCAGCTGCAAAACGATACGGAAGGCACCGTGGGCCGAAGGGTGGTTCGGGCCCAGGTTGAGGAACATGTAGTCCTCGTTGGTGCCATGACGTTTCATGCCCCAGGCTTCAGGGTTGAAGCGCGCTGCTTCTTCCTCGAGCTGCTGCTTGGCCAGGGTCAGGCTGTACGGATCGAATTCGGTGGCGCGGGCAGGGTAGTCCTTGCGCAGCGGGTGACCTTCCCAGGTCGGCGGCATCATGATCCGGGTCAGGTGCGGGTGGCCGGCAAAGTCGATGCCGAACATGTCCCAGACTTCACGCTCGTACCAGTTGGCGTTGGGCCAGATGCCGGTGACGGTAGGCAGGTTCAGGTCGCCTTCGCTCAAGGCCACCTTGATCATCACGTCGCTGTTACGTTCCACCGACAGCAGGTGGTAGAACACGCTGAAGTCGGCACCCGGCAGGCCGCGTCGTTGGGTGCGCAGGCGTTCGTCGACGCCGTGCAGGTCGTACAGCATGCTGTACGGCTTGGCGACATTGCGCAGGAAACTCAGCACGTCCTTGAGTTTTTCGCGGGCAACCCAAAGCACCGGCATGCCGGTGCGGGTTTCCTGGGCGACGAACGCTTCGGGGCCGAATTTGTTGTTCAGTTCGACGACCACATCCTGGTCGTCAGCCTTGTAAGGCGGGATATAAATAGCGGTGTCCGCTGTCATGGTCTCGGTCGCTTTGGGTCAACGTAGAGAATGAAGCCAGGCTGCCTGTCGCGCGTGCGCAGGCAACAGGTCGCTGGATCAGACTTCGTCGGGGCTGCGCAGGTGGGTGACCTGGATGCGCTGTTCACGGCGTTGCTCTTTCTGCGACGGCATCTCGGCACGGTAAATGCCTTGATCGCCGACAACCCAGGAAAGAGGACGACGCTCCTTGCCAATCGACTCCTGCAACAGCATCAAGCCTTGCAGGAAGGCTTCAGGGCGAGGCGGGCAGCCAGGGACATAGACATCCACGGGGAGGAACTTGTCGACCCCCTGAACGACCGAGTAAATGTCGTACATGCCACCGGAGTTGGCGCACGAACCCATGGAGATGACCCACTTGGGCTCGAGCATCTGCTCGTACAGGCGCTGGATGATCGGCGCCATCTTGATGAAGCAGGTGCCGGCGATGACCATGAAGTCGGCCTGGCGCGGCGATGCCCGGATGACTTCGGCGCCGAAGCGCGCGATGTCGTGGGGCGCCGTAAAGGCCGTGGTCATTTCCACGTAGCAGCAAGAGAGACCGAAGTTGTAGGGCCACAGGGAGTTCTTACGCCCCCAGTTGACCGCGCCACTGAGCACATCTTCAAGTTTGCCCATGAAGATGTTCTTGTGGACCTGGTCCTCTAGCAGCGAATCGGAGACGGTTTCCCGTTCTCCGATTGGATATTGCTCGTTGGGAGCATCCGGGTCGATTCTGGTGAGATTGTATTGCATTGCCAAAGCCTCATTGTTTCAGCTTCGCTTGCCGCTTGCGGCGACCTTCGGGAGCCCAATCAAGTGCCCCGACGCGCCATAGGTAGACAAGACCTGCCAACAGAATTGCTATGAAAACGAGTGCTTCGACGAATCCGGTCCAGCCGCTTTCGCGGACGGACACAGACCATGCAAAGAGAAAGAGGGCTTCGATATCGAAGATCACGAACAGCATCGCGACCAGATAGAATTTGGCTGACAGGCGCAAGCGGGCGCCGCCAGTGGGCAGCATGCCGGACTCGAAGGGTTCGTTCTTGCTGCGGCCCCAGGCCTTGCTGCCGAGCAGGGCGGACAGACCGAGCATGAAGGCACACAGGCCTACGACACCCAAAAGGAAAATGGCAAAGCCCCAGTTGTGGGCGATGAGTCCTGTCGAATCGGGCATGCTGAAAATCCTTATACAGAGACCAGTCTCTGCGGCTTGAAAAGAAGTAGAGCAGTGACGATATGTCGCAGCGAAATCTATCGCGCTGATTTTATGGGTAAACCCGGTGCAAGTAAAATTTCTGCAGCAAATTTATTCGTAAGATTAAGAACAAAAATCTTTCGTAACAGCCTGCAGGCCACGTGGACCGGGCATTGCCCCGGGTTCTGTTAATTATGTTTCTTGCAACGCGTAATGAATTGGTTGCTTCGTAATGATAATTAATATCATTTGAGGTTGTGCGATTAGTCCTACTGTTCGAGTCAACTACAAAGTTGTGCAACATAGCCGGCACCTGCAAGTTTCCACACCCTGTGTTTTAACCTGTTTTTTCTTGCCCTGCCGCGCTCTGGATCAAGGCTTTTGCCGATTGCCTGGTGTAGGCCGAGGCTGCAATCGCCCACTGGCCCAGCCAGTAGGCAAGGATGATCAGGTATTGGGCGGCGCCAAACGGGCTGACGAAGCGGTCGATGCCGATCAGGCTGTCGGAAAACACGAACGCGACTGCGCCCAGAGCCGCGAGCCCGCCACAGGCCAGGGCGCGCCAGAGCATGGCGCTGATCGCCAGGGCATACACGCTGACGGGAATCAGCAGTTCTCCCAGGCCGGAGCTGACTAGCAGCCCCAGCAATGCGGCCCCGGCAACTACCGAGGCTAGCAGGGCGGCGGGTGCCGGCTGGCGGCTTTCGCCCAGGTAGCCACGCAGGTAAGCCAGGTGCGCGCAGAGGAAGGCCGCCAGGCCAAACACGAACAGGTCGCCCGGCACGGCCAGCAGAATGTCACCGAGCAAGGAAAAGCCCAGGCCGATGATGATCCAGCGCCGATAGTGAGTGGGTTCTGCAGTGCTGAGCCAGTAGATCAGGGCCAGTACCGGGATCGGCTTGACTGCCAAGCCCAGCAGCGCATTGCCGCTGGCCAGTGCATATAGATAGAAGGCAGCGCCGAACAGGGCCAGGCAGAGCAGGGTGACGGGGCGGGACATGGCCAATCCTTGGTGTTGTTATGCACCTAGCATAGCCTGTACGAGCGGGCATGACCTGCGGTGGCGATGTAACTGATAGATCGCTATCGCGGGGCAAGCCCGCTCCTACACAAAAACAAAACCCGGAGCCCCATCACAGGCCCCGGGTTTTGCGTGTCACCCGAATTTCAGCAAGCGTTGCGTGATCAGTGGAACTGCTCTTCCTCGGTCGAACCGGTCAGTGCGGTTACCGAAGACTTGCCACCCTGGATAACGGTGGTCATGTCGTCGAAGTAGCCGGTGCCGACTTCCTGCTGGTGAGCCACGAAGGTGTAGCCTTTGGAGGCGTCAGCGAACTCCTGCTCTTGCAGTTTCACGTAGGCGGTCATGTCGTTGCGGGCGTAATCGTGCGCCAGGTTGAACATGCCGTGCCACATGTTGTGGATGCCGGCCAGGGTGATGAACTGGTGCTTGTAGCCCATGGCCGACAGCTCGCGCTGGAACTTGGCAATGGTTGCGTCGTCCAGGTTCTTCTTCCAGTTGAAGGAAGGCGAGCAGTTGTAGGACAGGATCTGGTCCGGGTATTCCTTCTTGATCGCTTCGGCGAAGCGACGGGCTTCGTCCAGGTCCGGCTTGGCGGTTTCGCACCAGATCAGGTCGGCGTAAGGGGCGTAGGCCAGGCCGCGGGCAATGGCTTGATCCAGGCCGGCGCGGACTTTGTAGAAGCCTTCGGGGGTGCGTTCACCCATCACGAATGGCTGATCGTACGGGTCGCAGTCGCTGGTCAAGAGGTCAGCGGCGTTGGCGTCGGTACGGGCCAGGATGATGGTCGGTACGCCAGCAACGTCAGCAGCCAGGCGAGCAGCGCTGAGCTTTTGCACGGCTTCCTGGGTGGGCACCAGTACCTTGCCGCCCATGTGGCCGCATTTTTTCACCGAGGCCAGCTGGTCTTCGAAGTGAACGCCAGCGGCGCCTGCTTCGATCATGTTCTTCATCAGCTCATAGGCGTTCAGCACGCCGCCGAAACCGGCTTCAGCGTCAGCCACGATCGGTGCGAAGTAGTCGATGTAGCCATCGTCGCCCGGGTTCTTGCCGGCTTTCCACTGGATCTGGTCGGCGCGACGGAACGAGTTGTTGATGCGCTTGACCACAGTTGGGACCGAGTCCACCGGGTACAGCGACTGGTCTGGGTACATGGACTCGGCCGAGTTGTTGTCGGCAGCCACTTGCCAGCCGGACAGGTAGATCGCCTGGATACCGGCCTTGACCTGTTGTACAGCCTGGCCGCCGGTCAGGGCGCCCATGCAGTTGACGAAATCTTTCTCTGGACGGAAGGCCGGGTGTGCACCCTGGGTGACCAGCTTCCACAGCTTCTCGGCACCCATGCGGGCCAGGGTGTGCTCAGGCTGGACCGAGCCACGCAGACGTACGACATCAGCGGCGGTGTAGGTACGGGTCACGCCTTTCCAGCGCGGGTTTTCGGCCCAGTCTTTTTCGAGGGCTGCAATTTGCTGTTCGCGTGTCAGTGCCATGGAAATAAACCTCGTCGCATCGGTCTTGGGTAAAAAATCGCGCTCTCTACTGCGCAGATCAGAAGCCTGGCAAAGATTCAGTATGGGCGAAATGTGCGACGGTCGAACGATGGGGCTCAAAGGGGAAGTGAGCAGGTGGGCAAGGTTTTCGCTGCAGGGTGGCTCGTGGTTGCCGAACTGCAGTGAACAGTGCTGCCGGGTACCTTTTTAATGCGCTTCCGTCCCTCGGGACAACTTCGTTGCAGTCGCAATCTCGTCCAACTGCCTTGTGGGCGGTACAGACACGAAGCGGCTCAGGTGGGTAGGTTAGAGCGCGCCTCGAAAGCCCTTGCCAGGGCCTCTGATGAGCGGGAGCGGGGCCATCATGCCTCGACGTTATGGGGGCGTCAAATGTTTTGTAGTGCTTTTTTCGTGGCACTACATCTTTGGTCTAATACGACTTGCCGGTCAGTTTTAAGGCCTTGGGTCGAGGCCTTGATTTGTCTGACTTCAGTCCAGGGTGTCGACTTTTACCCGTAATGTCATGTTTTCACCGCGCTGGGTGCTGTAGGTGAGGGCTGAAGCGCT
Organism: Pseudomonas tructae; assembly: GCF_004214895.1. Taxonomy (NCBI): domain Bacteria; kingdom Pseudomonadati; phylum Pseudomonadota; class Gammaproteobacteria; order Pseudomonadales; family Pseudomonadaceae; genus Pseudomonas; species Pseudomonas tructae. Next base: position 2,384,791 of record NZ_CP035952.1, read on the forward strand.
GCGTTCGGCCTGACTCTGCTGATTGACCCCTGCCAGGGTGATCCACTCACCCAGCTTGCCGCTGACTTTTGTGTCGGTACTTTGCACCTTCACTACATCAGGGCGTTCCTGGCTCATTCGGTCATTGTTGGTACTGATGTTCAGGTGCACGGTCTCGCCGGTGACGCTGGCGGTGACGTAGAAGCCCTGAGTGACATTGCGGTATTGGGTCTGGCTTTGGAGTCCGCCGTAGTAGTTCGCTTGCACGTTGGTCAGCGGCACGCTCTGACCCATCTGTATCAGTGCTGGCGAGCCTTCGCTGGCCTGGATCTGTTGCAGGCCGCCCGTGCGGTTGCTGGTGCTGTGGCGAATGACGCGGCTGCCATCGGGGTCGTACTGGTCGTTGCTGTCACTGGTATCGACGCTGATCAGCAGGCGTTTGGGCGCGGTATCGAGTTGCTCGATCAGGGCGCGCAGTTCCGTGATCTTGCGTGCATTTTCGGTCTTGACGATCAGCTGGTTACCGACGATTGTGACGCTGCCATCGTTGCCGAGAAAGGACTGCGCCGCCGGTAGCAGGTCTTCGCCGGTGCGGTGATTCGGCGTGATGATTTCAGTGGCGGCCTGCACCGAGACGTTGATGCTCAGGATGAGGGTCGCAAGTAAGGGGCGTAACCGCATGGCAAATTTCTCCGCGAGTGGAACTCAGATGATGGCAAATTTGTAGCGGCTTCGGTAAGGGGAGCGCATCTTTAGCAGCGGCCCTGCCCGCTTTCGCCAGGGCAGAACCGCGCGTTTTCAAGGCATCAGTTGCGGCGAGAGGGGCCCGGTTGCGGCTCTGCGTCCATGCGTGCCTGGCTTTGCAGGACCGCCTCGGTCAGCTCCAGCCTGGCCTGATCCACCATCCGGCCCAGCGCCTCGTAGGCCGCTCGTACCTGAGCGTCGTTCAGGCGCCGATCCCCGCTCAAGGTCTCCAAAGGGCCTAGATAGCCGATATCGACCAACACCTGATGCAATCGATGCGATTCGAAGTCGCTCAGTGTTGGCGGTACATCCGCTTCGCTGCCCATGGCATCCAGGTATTCTCCGATGCGCGCGCGCCAATGATTGATGGCTTCTATGCGCATGGACTGAGTGGAATCGAGGTAGTGTTGCCAGTACTGCTGCGAATGCAGGTAATGTGGCAAAAGCGCTGCCTGGTTGTCCAGTATCGCGGCCTCGGCGGTATCGATCATGCCCGGGGTGATCCAGGTGGTGTAGCTGGTATACACTTGGGTGCCGGGTTGGTTGCGTAACCCCAGGCGTGTGGCCAACGCTAAACGAAAGTACAGTTCGATTTCACTGTACTCGATGGGATGCCCTTGATTCTGCCATGCGTTGATGTTGCTGGTTACATACATCTTGAGGTATTGCGCCCGCCAGTGGCTGGTGCCCATGGCGATGAGCACTGCTGTGCCCGACTCGTCGTCGGCTTTTGATAGCGAATTGTGGGCTTCGACCACGTCCTCTATTTGCGAGAATACCAATGCGTCACGGTCGACACAGGCAACCGCTTCGTCCCCTATTTCAAATAATACCCGGCGTAGATCGGTGCAAAAGGCGCCCCTGATGACAGTCTGAATCCGCTCAAGCATTCGAGCGCCAGGCATCCGGGCCTGCGCGGACCGGCTCATGCGGATCAGTAGCTCGATGAACTCAACCCGGGATTGATTTAAGCTCACCAACTGGCTGGCTCGCTGACGATCCTGTTCCGACATGCCGTCGAGCAGGGCCAAGGCGCGACCTTGCCAGTTCACGGAGGGCGCCCAATGTGCGGGTGAGTCTTCCGGGCGGTCGTCGGTCTCGCTGTCGAAATCTTCCGAGCGGTCGTCGGTCTCCATGTCGGAATCTGAAAAGGTTTCAGTACCTGCGATGGCCCTTTCTTGTATGAATCGGCTGTATGCATCCGGCGTCAGGTGATGGTGTGATAAATGTAATCCTGGCAGGTTGCCTGCTCCTACCGGAAGTTCTGTGATTTGCAAATTTCTGAGATCAATGTGCTGAAGGTTCTGCAGCTGTTCCAGGCCTGTTGGCCATTGGCTGATTTGTGAGTCTGCCAGGTCAAGCTCCTCCAGGGCCTGCATTCGACTGACGTCGGGTGTGCGTACCAGTGGGTTGTTGGAAAGGTCCAGTCGACGCAGTTGTGTGAGGTTGGCGAGGGCCTGCACATCCTGTTCGTCAAGGCTGAGCTGATTCGCTCCCAGTAGCAGGGTGTGCAGGGACGATCGGCTGCCCAGGACAGCGAAGACGCCGGGATCGAAGCGAGCGTTCGAACCGTGAATGGACAGACTCTGCAAGGCAGGGCTGGCCGTGACATGGCGCATGTTATTAGCGCTCCAGCTAAAGGCTGGTAGCGATATGTTATTGAGTAGCAGGTGTTCCAGTCGAGTCAGGCTGGCCAGGGGCGCCAAGGCGGCGGGGGCAAGCCGCGTTCCGGAAAGGTCCAGGCGACGCAGTGCGTGCAACTGCCCCAATGCTGCTGGTAACTGCGTGATAAGCCCGTCTATCGTGAGCGTCACGAGGTTTGGCATGTGCTCGAGAAATTGCGCGGGAAGCGCTTGCGTACTTCCCCGGACGACCAATTGGGTCACTGCGGGAAGTGCCGCAGGCAGAGGGGGGAAGTCGAGGACCATCATATCAAACGTTAATGCCGTTGTACGCAGGGCGATCCGTGCTTCCCATGCGTGCAGTATTCTTTGCGTGATTTGACGACAAGTCTCCCTGGTCCCCAGAGCGAGTATTTCGACTGTAGCAGGCGGTAGGAGCGAGCCCTCACTTCGGCGCATGCTATTGAAAAGACGCTCGCTCCAGTCATGCAGCGTACTTTCAAGCTGCTGGCGCTCAACTTCCAGTTGCGATACCAGCGGCCCGAGGGGTTGGTTGCGCTGTAAGGTGTCGCGAATAAAATTCTCGATGATGTTCGTGGTGCCCGTTTCGCCGAATTGCGTGTGACTACTGACCAGGCGTGTCAGACGCTCGTGCACATTAAGTTGATTTAAAAAAAGAGAGGTAGGAATCCTCTCAAGGCTGCTCCGGAGCGCTTCCACTTCGGGAGGGGTTAGCCATTGGTGCTCAACGGAAAGATCCAGGAGCAGTGCCGACCGCAGCGGTCGGGTGGTGGCCAGCTCGCGCAGGTTTTGATACAGGCGTTCGGCCTCGTTCAGGCCAAGCCCGAGGCTTTGGCGCTGAGTGTCGCTCATGACAGCCAGCAGGCTGCGGTAAAAACCGTATTCGCTCAAGTCATGGGCGTGAAGTACCTCGTCTATTCCACTGGCGAACCAGCCCTCTTCGCGGTCCTGGTAGACCGTGGGGGTGTCGACATCGACCGTGCCCAGGCGGGCCAGGGGGCTGCCAAAACGGTTTTCCGAGCGCAGCAGCAGCGGCGTACCGGCTTGCCACCCGGGAAGGAACTCCAGCAAGCGAAAAGCCAGGATCCGAGCGTCCTGGTTGTCCGCCCAGGGTGTGCTGAAGCCTTCCAGGGCCTGAGCAAGGCGTGCTTGCTGCTGGACTGCCAGGACCTGTTCGGTGAACTCCAGGGCCGAGTGGTCAAGCCTGAGTTGTTCCGCCACACAGCGTACATTGTTTTCAAGCATTTCTTGTGCAACGTGCAGGGGCAGGTCTGGATAGTGCTGTCGCAGCGTGTGCACGGTCAGGTCCGGCGGCACCTGGGACAGTTCGAATCGATGTATGAAAATGCTGTTCAACAACCTTGAAGTCCAGGATCCAAGCAGCTCGGCAGGTGGAGCAGTGCAGCTCGCCTCGCATTGTTCAGGTGGTGATTCGTCGTCAGAGTCGCGCCGTACCCGGTGGGGGCTCGGTAATCCGAGGGCTTGCACGACGAGGCGCTGGAAAGCCTGAACCACTGGCGTGTCGAACCCTTCGGGCAGTGCTTGTCCCTGGCGTATCAGGTTGATGGCGTAGGCGGCTTCGTCATAGGCGCGGGCACGGGCGATTACATACCGAAGCAGGGCGGGCGCAGGGCGATCGAGCAGGTAGACGCGACGTAACCGGGCATTGCTCACGCCACTCATGCGGCCCAGCATCAGCAACCTGTCATCGCTGAAACCCTCGACAAGTGGCCCCAGGCGGCGTAATAGCGACAAGCGACTCCAACGAGCCGGTTGTTCCAGGCTGTGATGCCAGGCGCCGCAACCGTTATGGTGCAGCGCAGGGCCGAAGGCTTTTGGGTCCTTCGGGTGTGCGATACGCCAACTCCCCCCGGCAGTTTCCTGCACGCGATAGAGTTCCTGGTTGATGCGGATCGCCTGGTAATTGTTGAAGTGATGGATGCCCTGAGCGTCCGGTTCGACGGGGGAGGTGGGGCTGCCCAGCGTGAAGTTGCTCAGGTCGGCTCTCCAGCGCCTGATGGCGCCGTCTGGCTCGGACACCCAATGCAAGGGTGCAATCCATTCGGAAGGGGGAAGGCCTTCGTCTTCTTCGCCGGAACTGACGCCCGGGCCAGCCCCGATCATCAGGTGCTCCTCTATGGTCGTGGCGAAATTGGCTTCAAGAAAGTCCAGGCGTTGGGCATGGGCAGTGTCGATCGGCACCAGGTAGGTGGCGTCATCCAGCAGCCTTTTAACCATATTCGCGTGTACATAGGGGGCCAGTCCTTGCGTAAGCGCAACACTGGAAATGGATAAGTCGAACAACTGCTCCTGATCACGCCACGCGGCAAAGATCCGCTGCTGTTGCTCAAAGGGAATGAAGCGCTGCAGGAAATGTTGGAACTTGCTGTCCAGCAGTTGTCGCCGCAACTCGGTGAAAAAGCCCGTACGGCTGGCATACTGCTTGAGCGGATGTCGTGGGTGGCCAGGAACATAGGCAACGCAGGGGGACTCATCGAGGTCCGGGCCGAACAGGATCATGTCGGCAAGTTCCACGTCCTTGAGCAAGCGCACTGAGGAGCACGTTATCGGGGTCGCTCCGATGAAGGGGCCGTGCTGGGTAAATTCGGGCGAGCCCGCTTCGAATGCGTCCAGTATCCACTTGATGATGGTCTGACCGTCCTTGGCGAGATAGCCCTTGATGGTTGCGATCGTGCTTTCTTCGCGCAGGGTTGCCAGGTAGGCGTTGAGTTTTGCCGTGCGTAGCGCGGAAGCAGAGAGTAACGGTTGGAGGTAGTCCTTGTAGTTCTTGCTGAGCCCCAGGCGCTGATGGGCATGCAGGAAGACCTCAGGGGTGAAATCATTGCGGTCCAACTGATCCAGTGCTGTTTCGGTGTATTCGTACAGACTCTGAATGTCGGCAAAATCTTGCATGGCCAGGGCTCGAGCCTGCCGTCCGGCCTTGTGATGTTCTTGCAGCAAGCGACGTTGTTCGGGGGTGGCGCGCCGTAGCCAGGTCGGTTCTTCCTTGCTCTCGAGCGGTGACACCAGGGTGTCGAAATGTTGGACCCGGTGGGTTGTCGGTTGGATTGGCATGTGCGGTTTCCTGTGGGGTGGATACGCATCACACTCCGTCCGGGAGGGTTGAATGTGGTAAATATTTAAAACATGGGTATCGCGATCACCGGTTTCTCAACAAGCATCTTTCTCTGCGAACAGTACGGAACAGGCGTCTCGCCTGACTTCATCAGCGCCGTCACCAACGAGGTCATGGAAGAAATTGGTGCGTGGCAACAGCGGCCCCTGGAGTCGATGTATCCGGTCATTTTCTTTGATGCGCTGCGGGTCAAAATTCGCGAAGAAGGCCTGGTTCGCAACAAAGCGATCTACTTGGCGCTGGGCGTTCTGCCGAACGGCGCGATATTCTGGGTATCTGGATCGAGAACACCGAGGGTGCGAAGTTCTGGATGAAGGTGTTCAACGACCTCAAGACGCGCGGCGTCGAGGACGTGCTGATTGCCGTGACCGACGGCCTCAAAGGCATGCCAGAGGCCATCCGCATCGCGGGGCAAGCCCGCTCCCACTGGTCTGCTGCCAGCAGTGGGAGCGGGCTTGCCCCGCGATGCTTTTAAACCAGCTCGCGCGACTCGCGAACCATGTCCACGTGCGGAATGCCTGCCTCGAGGAACTCTTCACTGACCACCTTGAAGCCAAGGCGCTCGTAGAACGGCGTGGCGTGCACCTGGGCGCTGAGCATCTGTTGCTTGAGGTCGCGGTTCTGCGCCTCGACGATGACTGCCTGCATCAGTGCGTCACCGACCTTCAACCCACGCCAGTCCTTGAGCACCGAGACCCGGCCAATCTGGCCGTCGGGCAGCAAGCGGGCGGTGCCGATGGCGTAGTCACCCTCCAGGGCCAGGAAGTGCGCGGCGGTGTTGTCGTCGGCATCCCACTCCAGCTCCGGCGGCACGTTCTGTTCGGCGATGAACACGGCTTCACGAATACGGCGGATGTCGGCGTTGTCTTTCTGCCAGTCGGCAAGACGGACGCGAATCTTATTCATTGGCGAACCCCAGGCTTCCTTGTTTGACCAGTTCGCAGATCAAGGTAATGCCTTGATCGTTTTCAAGCCACTGCTCAAGGTTTTCAATATGCAACGCGTCGGCGGCGCAAATCAGCTTCAGCAGTTCGCGCAGCTCGCCCGACAGCAGGCGGCTCTGGCCGCTGGCGAACAGCAGCAGGTTGTCATCGACTTCCGACCAGGCCAGGCGCGCGCTCGGGTTGCGGATCAGGATCGCGCCCTCGGCCAGGCTCTCGATCAGCTCGGCTTCGTCCAGCGCCTCACCGCTGACCAGCTCCGGGTAACGCGGCTCGGTCATGAACTGGCCAAACCAGGTCAATAGCAGGCGCTCGTCACCCATGTGCTCGGTGAGCAGTTTTTTCAGGCGGTCGAGGGCGTCGTGCTGGATCTGGTGCGGGTCGCTGACCGGCTCGGCATCGGCGTCGGTGTAACGCTCTTCGTCAGGCAGGAACTGGCTGAGGAAGTCGGTGAAGTGGGTCAGTACTTCAGCGGCGCCTGGCGCGCGGAAGCCCACCGAGTAGGTCAGGCAGTCATCTTCGGCGATACCGTAATGGGCCAGGCGTGGTGGCAGGTAGAGCATGTCGCCCGGTTCCAGGGTCCACTCGCCGCTCTGCTCGAATTCGGCGAGGATGCGCAGGTCGGCGTGCTCGAGCAGCGGGCTGTCGCTGTCGCACATCTGGCCGATCTTCCAGTTGCGCTTGCCCTGGCCTTGCAGCAGGAACACGTCGTAGTTGTCGAAGTGCGGGCCGACGCTGCCACCTGGCGCTGCGTAGCTGATCATCACATCGTCGATGCGCCAGCTGGGCAGGAAGCGAAAGTGCTCAAGCAACTCGCCGACTTCCGGGACGAACTGATCCACTGCTTGCACCAGCAGGGTCCAGTCGCGCTCAGGCAGGGTGCTGAAAGCGTCTTCTTCGAACGGGCCGCGGCGCAGTTCCCATGGACGCTCGCCGTGCTCGATAACCAGGCGCGATTCGACTTCTTCTTCCAGGGCCAGGCCGGCCAGTTCGTCGGCGTCGATCGGGCTTTCGAAGTCGGGGAAGGCCTGGCGTACCAGCAGGGGCTTTTTCTGCCAGTAGTCGCGCATGAATTCGCGGGCAGTGAGGCCGCCCAGAAGCTGCAGAGGAGTATCAGGATTCATGTGTAACCTATTGAAAAAAAGTAATTTTCTTTCTGGAATAAAAACGCCCGGCTGAGCCGGGCGTTTACGCGCAGGGCGCAGATCAGATGCGTTTGGCTTGAGCCACAGCGTTACCGATGTAGTTCGCCGGGGTCAGCTTCTTCAGCTCGGCACGGGCCTCGGCTGGCATGTCCAGGCCATCGATGAAGGTCAACAGCGCTTCAGGGCTGATGCCTTTGCCGCGGGTCAGCTCCTTGAGCTTCTCGTACGGGTTCTCGATGTCGTAGCGGCGCATGACGGTCTGGATCGGCTCGGCCAGAACTTCCCAGCAAGCGTCCAGGTCCTGGGCAATGCGGGCTTCATTGATCTCCAGCTTGCCGATGCCCTTGAGGCTGGCTTCGTAGGCAATCACGCTGTGGGCGAAACCGACACCCAGGTTGCGCAGTACGGTGGAGTCGGTCAGGTCACGCTGCCAGCGCGAGATCGGCAGCTTGCTGGCCAAGTGCTGGAACAGGGCGTTGGCGATGCCCAGGTTGCCTTCGGAGTTTTCGAAGTCGATCGGGTTGACCTTGTGCGGCATGGTCGAGGAACCGATTTCGCCAGCAATGGTGCGCTGCTTGAAGTAACCCAGGGAAATGTAGCCCCAGATGTCGCGGTCGAAGTCGATCAGGATGGTGTTGAAGCGGGCGATCGCGTCGAACAGCTCGGCGATGTAGTCGTGCGGCTCGATCTGGGTGGTGTAGGGGTTGAACACCAGGCCCAGCTCGTCTTCGATGAAGGCGCGGGCGTTGGCTTCCCAGTCGATCTGCGGGTAGGCCGACAGGTGAGCGTTGTAGTTGCCCACGGCGCCGTTGATCTTGCCCAGCAGCGGTACTGCTGCAACCTGGGCGATCTGACGCTCCAGACGGTAAACGACGTTGGCCAGCTCTTTGCCCAGGGTGGTGGGCGAAGCCGGTTGGCCGTGAGTGCGCGAGAGCATCGGCACCTCGGCGAAGCGGTGGGCCAGCTCACGGATGGCCTGGGCGATCTGGCGCATCAGCGGCAGCAGCACGCTGTCGCGGCCTTCGCGCAGCATCAGGGCGTGGGACAGGTTGTTGATGTCTTCGCTGGTGCAGGCGAAGTGAATGAACTCGCTGACCTTGGCCAGTTCTGGCAGCTTGGCGGCCTGCTCCTTGAGCAGGTACTCGATGGCTTTGACGTCGTGGTTGGTGGTGCGCTCGATCTCTTTGACGCGCTCGGCGTGCTCGAGGGCGAAGTCATCAGCCAGGGCGTTGAGTACGGCGTTGGCTTCGGCAGAAAACGCTGGTACTTCAGGGATTTGCGAGTGGGCGGCCAGGCGCTGGAGCCAGCGAACCTCGACCAGGGCGCGGAAACGGATCAGGCCGTATTCGCTGAAGATAGGGCGCAAGGCCTGGGTTTTGCCGGCATAACGGCCGTCAACAGGGGAAACCGCAGTGAGCGAGGAAAGCTGCATAGGGTGTTCTCGGACAGTCAGGCTTTTAAGAGGGCGCATATCATACATGAAAAATGCGCCCAGGTCGGGTGGCTGACAAATGGTCTGCCGGTAAATCTGAAGATTTTGCTGGCCTCATCGCGGGGCAAGCCTGCTCCCACAGCGTTGGAGTGAATACCTGTGGGAGCGGGCTTGCCCCGCGATGCTTTTCAGCCACGCAGCATCGGATACAGCTCTTTAAGCAATTTGCGCCGGCTCACCACCAATTGCCAGCGATGCCCGCCCAGCTGTCGCCACAGGCGCGCGGCGCGGATGCCGGCCAGCAGCAGGGCGCGAATCTTCGAGGCATTGCTGGGCTGCTGCAGGTGGCGCATGTCGCCGTGCACCTGAATCCGCTGGCGCAGGGTACTCAGGGTGTCCTGGTACAGGGCGCCGCTGGAAGCGATGACGTTTTCATGCACCAGGCCGAAATGCTCGGCCTGGGACTGGATCTGCGGCAGGCGGTTGCCGATCACGTCGAGCATGTCGCCACGTTTGGCCAGTTGGCGCTCCAGGCCCAGCATCGACAGCGCATAACGCAGCGGCTCGCGCTGCAGGCTGCCCGGGTCGCGCTCCAGGGCGCTTGCCAGGGCGCGGTAGCCGTCGCGCAGGTTCAGATCGTCGCCGCCGAATACCTCGAGGGTATCCTTGGGGTCGCGCACCAGCAAACTGCCGAGCATGCAGCCAAGGTTGGCCTCGCTGGCCTGGCCGGTACGGGCAATACGGTCAACCAGCACTGCGGCCTGAAACACGCCACCCAAGGCAATCAACTGTTCTTGCATGGCATTCATGCGCGGGCGCTCCACGGCTCGGCGGTTTCGATCACACCGCCGCCGAGGCAGATTTCGCCATCATAGAACACCACCGACTGACCCGGGGTCACCGCCCGTTGTGGTTCGTCGAACACCGCGCGGTAGCCGTTCGGGGTTTGTTCCAGGGTGCAGTCCTGATCGCTCTGGCGGTAGCGCACCTTGGCGGTCAGGCGCCGTGGGCTGGACAGGTCGATCGGGTTGACCCAGAAAATCTCCGATGCCAGCAGGGCGCGGGAGAACAGCCACGGGTGTTCGTTGCCCTGGCCGACCACCAGCACGTTGCGGGCCAGGTCCTTTTCCAGCACGTACCACGGCTCGTCGCCTGCGTCTTTCAGGCCGCCAATGCCCAGGCCCTGGCGCTGGCCGATAGTGTGGTACATCAGGCCATGATGGCGGCCGATGACTTCGCCGTCGGTGGTCTGGATCTCGCCGGGCTGGGCCGGCAGGTATTGCTTGAGGAAGTCGCTGAAGCGGCGCTCGCCGATAAAGCAGATACCGGTGGAGTCTTTCTTCTTTGCCGTGGCCAGGCCGTGTTTCTCGGCGATGGCACGGACTTCGGGCTTCTCCAGCTCGCCGACCGGGAACAGGGTGCGGGCGATTTCCTTGCCGCCGACGGCGTGCAGGAAGTAGCTCTGGTCCTTGTTCGGGTCCAGGCCCTTGAGCAGCTCGGTACGGCCGTCGGTGTCGCGGCGGCGCACATAGTGGCCGGTGGCGATCAGGTCGGCACCGAGCATCAGGGCGTAGTCGAGGAAGGCCTTGAACTTGATTTCGCGGTTGCACAGGATGTCCGGGTTCGGCGTGCGCCCGGCCTTGTACTCTTCGAGGAAATGCTCGAAGACGTGATCCCAGTACTCGGCGGCGAAGTTGGCGGTATGCAGCTTGATGCCGATGCGATCGCACACGGCCTGGGCGTCGGCCAGGTCTTCGCGGGCGGTGCAGTATTCGGTGCCGTCGTCCTCTTCCCAGTTCTTCATGAACAGGCCTTCCACCTGGTAGCCCTGCTCCATCAGCAGGAGGGCGGAGACGGAAGAGTCCACGCCGCCGGACATGCCGACGATGACGCGGGTCTTTGCGGGTTCGTAAAGGGCTGGACTGGTCATAGGTACCGGCTGTGTATCTGGAAAAAGACAACGATTCTATCAGGCTGCGGCCGTCAAGGCATCGTCGCTGTCAGTCGCGGATCAACGCCAGGCTGTGCAGCGGGCCGGCCAGGTAGTCGTCGATGCAGCGCGGCACCAGCTCGCTGCGCCAGCGTCCGGGGTCTGCCAGCAGCTCGTCGCGGGTCAGCCAAGCGGCGCGGACGATGTCGCTGTCAAGGGCGCGCTCGGGGTGATGTTTGCGGGGGCGGCCGGCGAAGCACACGCGTTGGTAGGTCACACCATTGCTCGGGGCGGTATAGAGGTAGATGCCGACCACGCCGGTCAGTTCGACCTCCCAGGCGGTTTCTTCAAGGGTTTCACGCAGGGCGGCCTCAAGCAGGGTTTCGTTGGCTTCCAGGTGGCCGGCCGGCTGGTTGTAGACGTGCTTGCCGGCCTTGAATTCCTCGACCAGCAGGAAGCGGCCCTGGTCTTCGATGATGGTGGCGACGGTGATGTGCGGTTGCCAGGTCATGGGCATCTCCCGGGTCTGGAGTAGGGCCAGCGAGCTTAACCGCTCTCGCTGGCTTGGGAGTAGCACACAAGCTGTTTTGCAATGCTTACGATCAGGTTCGTCGCGAGGGTCCGGGCTGCGGTTCGTTGTCCTGGCCCGCCTGGCTCAACAGGATATCCCTGGTCAGGTCGAGCTTGGCCTGATTCACCAATCGTAGCAGCGCACCATAGGCTGCGCGGACCTGTTCGTCGTTGAAACTGAGGTCGGCGGGCAGCTCGAAGAAAGGGGGTAATCGACCGCTGTCAACCAGCACGCGATGCAGATGTTGTCGTTCGGTATCGTTCAGGGTAGGGGGTAGCACATCAGTATCGCCCATGGCATCCAGGTATTCGCCGATGCGATCGCGCCAGCGGTAAATGACTGCGACGCGCGGGGCGTAGGCATAGTCGAGATAGCGTTGCCAATAGGGCTGGTCAAGCAGGTAGGCAGGTAGCAGGTTCGGCTGGTCGGCGAGCACGGCCGCCTCGCCATCGTCGAGCATGGCTTGCGTGATCCAGCGGGTGGAAGTGGTGTGCACCTGTACGACAGGCTGGTTGCGTAATCTCAAGCGCTCGGCCAAAGCGATGCGAAAGTACAACTCCACTTCTGCGTCATCAACGGTATGCCCTTGTTGTTGCCAGGTCTCGAAGTTTTGGGTGACATAGTGGTCGAGGCGGTGCGCTCGCCAATGGCTGGTGCCCAGGTCAAGCAACGCCGCGGTGGCCGATTCGTCGGTGTGTTCTTGCAGGATTCGATCGGCTTCGGCCAGGGTTTCAAGTTGAGAGAATACCAAGGCATCAAGGTCAACGCAGTTAACCGCTTCGGCAGCCGTTTCGTAAAGCGCGTCGCGCAACTGCGTGGAAAGTGCGCCGCGGATCACGGCCTGTATCCGTTGCAGCATGGCGGCACCGAGAATGCGAGCCTGTCTGGAGTAGTGGATGCGCAGTAGCAGAGAGAAGAACTCGGCCCGTCTTGGATCCGTGCCGTTGACCAGCCTTGACACCTGTTCCTGCTCCGTGGCGGACATGCCGGTGAGCAGTTTCGCCGTGTCCGTTTGCCAGTTTGCATCAGGTAGCAAAACGTGCTCGTCGGAGTCATCGGAGCTGGTGTGGTCATCGCTATCGCTTGTGCTGTCGAGCCAGTCGATGACGATACCCGCCTCCCTTCGCTCCTGCAGGAAGCGCGTACGTACGGGGAGTGGCAGTGAACCCCAGAACATGTGCAGGCCGCGTATGGCGCCCGCTCCCACGGGCACGTCGCTGATTTCCATATGCCTGAGGTTGACGCAATGAATCCTGGGCAGCCGTTCAAGGCCGTTGGGCCACTGCGTGAGCAGTGTCTGCGGGGTGGACAGGTCGAGTTCTTCCAGTGCCAGCATCCTGCTGACGTCCGGTGTCAGGCCCAGCGGATTGCGCGAAAGATTCAGGCGGCGCAGGCCCACCAGGCCGGCCAGGTCCTGGATGTCCTGGGGGCTGAGCGTTATGTCATTCGAGTTCAGTTCCAGGGTGTGCAACGCTGGCAGATTGGCCAGCTGGGCAAACACGCCGGGATCAAACCGGGCGCTTGAAGCGCGTATCTCCAAACTGCGCAGGGTTCGTATGGAGGTGATGTAGGCCATCTGTTCGACAGTCCAGCTGTGCAGGGTGTTGTTTATGTCATTGAGCCAAAGGTGCTCCAGCTGCGGCAGGCTGGCCAGTGGGCTCAGTGCGCTGGGCGCAAGCCGGGTCCGCGACAGGTCCAGGCGGCGTAGCCGTTGCAGCGTGCCAAGGGCGGGAGGCAACGCTTGCAGGGGGAGATCGCTGAGGTCCATTGTCTGCAAGTTTGGCAGGTTGCCCAGGAAGGCGTCAGGGATATGGGTAATCTGTGTACTTTGCACGATCAACTGATTGACGGCAGGCAGGCGAACCGGCAGGGGCGGCAGCTCGTCCAATGCCTCATCGTTCAGGTGCACCGGGTGCTGGCTCAGGGTGATGCGTGCTTCCCATCCGGCCAGCAGTCTATCGGCGGCGCGCCGACGGGCCGATCGGCGATTCTCTGGCCCAGCCTGGGCGACCCAGTTGTCAAACGTACGATGCAGCAGTGCACGTTCATCTTCCAGTTGCCGTGTTAGTTCGCTAATGGATACATCGCTGCGCAGCATCTGCGCAATGAAGTCTTCGACCACCGCGGTCCGGTGCCTGAAGATGGACACTGGATCTGCAGTGGTGAGCAAGCGTACAAGGCGGTCCCGAATAGGCTCATGGCCGAACAACCGGTTGCTTGCCAGGGCATCGGGGGCGCGGTAGGTGGCTTCGGCGGCCGGAGCAACCAGCCAGCGCCGGCGCACAGGCAGGTCAAGCAGCAGGGCTGCGCGCAGCGGGCGCGCCGTGGCTAGCTCCCGCAACTGCTGGTGCAAGCGCTCGGCTTCGTTCAGGCCAAACCCAAGTTGGCTGCGTTGAGTGCCGTTCAAGGCATACAGCAGGCTACGGTAGAAGCCGTACTCGCTCCTGTCCTGGGCCAGGAGTACTTGATCGTTGTCTACGGTGAACCAGCCTTCGTCCTCGTCCTGATAGATCACGGTGCTTTCGACGTCGGTTACACCCAAACTGGCCAGCACTGGCCCGAAACGCCCGCCTTCTCGCAACAACAGCGCGGCACCGGGTGGCCAACCAGGCAAGAATTCCATCAGGCGCACCGCCAGAATCCAAGTGTCCTGGTTACTGCAGCAGGGCTGCATGAATCCGTCCAGCGCCTGCGTCAACCGTCCTTGCTCAGCGCTTTCCTGGGCTAGCTCGGCCATAGGCAGGGGTAGGGGATTGCCCTGGTTCAGTTCCCTGGCTACGTGTTCTCGATTTTCATCAAGGAGCTGCTGGGCCAGGAGCAGCGGCATGTCCGGATAGCGCCGGCGCAGCTCCAGGACGGTAGCGTCAGGCGCGATCTGGGCCAGCTCAAAGCGATGCTCGTGGATGCCGCGGATCAGTCGTGGCAGCCAGCGGACGAACAGGCTGGGGGGCGGCGCGTTGCAGCTCGCGTCGCATTGTCCTTGAGGGGATGGGGTGGGGTCGTCTGCATTACGCCGGACCCTTTTCGCATTGACAGCCTCGTAAAAGGACGTGACGACGTTTGCCTCGAAGCCGGCGGGCAATGGTTTCCCTTGCTTCAGCAGCTCAATAGCCATCGTTGTCTCATTACGCGCTCGTTCACGGGCAAGGGCATACCGGAGCAGGGCAGGTGTGGGTTGGTTGAGTTGATAGACGCGGCGCAATTGTGCGTTAGTCACGCCACTGACCCGTCCCAGCAGCAGTAAGCGCTCGTCGCTAATGTCGAGCGTCAGGGGGCCCAGCCTTCGTAGCAGTGCCAATCGCCCCCAGTACTCCGGCCGCTCCAGACTGTGGTGCCAGGCGCCGGCGCCATTGTGATAGAGCTTGGGGCTATAGGCCTGGGTATTGACTGCCGTGCGGATGCACCAACTGCCCGGGGCGTATTCGTTGACCCGATAGAACGCATCATTGATGAGAATAGCCTTTTCGCTTGCATAGTCATACAAGCCGCGGGCATCCGGCCCTCCGGCATCATTTTTGTTCAGGGGAAGCCGGTAGGGGCTCAGGTCAGGACGCCAGAATGTATCCCCTTGATCCGTCAGTACAGGATGCAGGCGGGTGATCCAGTCGGAAGGTGGCAGACCTTCCTCTTCCTCACCCGAACGGATGCCGACGCCGGCACCGATCATCAGGTGCTCCTCGATCATTGAGGCGAAGCTGGCGTCAAGATTGTCCAGCGCCTGGGCCTGTTTATCGCTCTCCGGCAGCAGGTAGCGGGCATCGTCCAGTAGCCGCTTGACCATTCGTTTCGAGACATAGGGCCGTAACCCTTGGTCCAGTGGGGTGCAGGTTATCGGAAGGGTGATCAGGGCATCAGGGTCGCGCCAACTGGCGAACACCGTTTGTTGCTGCGACATGGGGATGAAGCGGCGCATGAAGGCCTGGAACCCGGCGTGCTGCCAGTCGCGTCGGAGGCTTGCGAAAAAATCCGTGCGGGTCTTGTATTGCTTGAGCGGATGCCGGGGGTGGCCAGGCACGTAGGCAACACAGGGTGCATCGTCCAGGTCAGGGCCGAACACGATGATCTGGTCAAGCTCGACCTTTGCGTTCAGGTGAAGCGATGATATTTGCGTCAGCGCCGCATTGACGAATGGACCCTTTTGGGTGAATTCGGAAGAACCAGAATCAAAAGTCTCCAGTATCCACTTGAGGATTGCCTTGCCATCCTTACCCAAGTCGCCCTTGATGGTGGCGATGGTGGCTTCTTCGCGCAGTGTCGCCAGGTAGGCCTGCTGCTTGGCGGCGAGCAGTGTTGGCGATTCGAGCTGGCGTTTGAGGTAGGACTGGTAGCTTCGGTCGACGTACTCTTGATAGTTGGGGCTCAACGCCTGTTGCTCGTTGATTTTCAAGAAGATTGCAGGTGTGAAGAGCGGGCGGGAGAGTGTTGATAATGAGCTCTTGGCAAAGTCGTACAAGCTCAGCAGTTTGGAAAAGGCTTGCATGGCTTGCGCGCGAGCCTGGCGGCCAGTTTTTTGCAGCTCCTGCAGGCGGCGGCGTTGTTCGGGGCTCGCCCGTTGCAACCAGTCAGGCTGTTCTTCGGATTCGAGCGGTGAAAGCAGGGTGTCGTAATGACGGACGACGGGTTCGGGGTGGGTCGTGGGCATGGTGGTTCTTCCGGTTCCGTAGGGGAGGCCCATTACAGTTCGCCGGCCAGACACTCAGGTAATACATATTACTGGGCAGAGGCTGATGAAAAACAAGCACGTGTTGCTGAACATATCGATGGCCGCTGCGCATACACTGGGCAACTATTTCCCCCGTTTCGTGAGTCAGGCCATGTCCGAGCGCAAGAGCAGTTTCGCAACCCGTACCATCCATGCCGGCGAACAATCGGCCTTTGCCGACAACGCCATCTTCCCGGCCATCTACACCGCCAGCTCCTTTGCCAAGCGCGGTCTGGACGATCAGCCCGAGTATGCCTACAGCCGGGTGAGCAACCCGACGCGTCACGCCTACGAGAGCTGCGTGGCCGCCCTTGAAGAGGGCTGTGGCGCGCTGGCCTGTGCCTCGGGTGTGGCGGCCACGGCTACGGTGCTGGAGTTGTTGCCCAAGGACTCCCATGTCGTGGTGATGAGCGGCGTGTATGGCGGCACCTTCCGTCTGCTGGAAGATTACCGTAGCCGTACGTCAGGGCTGACCACCACGTACATCGACCTCAACGACCTGCAGGCGGTGGCGGCCGCGATCCAGCCCAATACCCGGCTGATCTGGATCGAATCGCCGACCAACCCCTTGCTCGGCCTGGTCGATATTCGCCCGCTGTGCGACCTGGCGCGTGAGCGCGACATCCTCACCTGCATCGACAATACCTTCTGCTCGCCCTGGAACCAGCAGCCGATCACCCTGGGTGTGGACTTGGTCATGCATTCGGCAAGCAAGTACATCGGCGGTCATTCCGACCTGACCGGTGGCGTGGTGGTGGCGGCCAATCAAGAATTGCTGGGGCGCCTGCGCAAGATCGGCATGGCGGTGGGGGCGATCCAGGGGCCGTTCGACTGCTACCTGGCCCTGCGTGGCCTGAAGACGCTCGACGTGCGCATGGAGCGCCAGTGCGCCAATGCCCTCAAGGTCGCCAGCTTCCTGGAAAGCCATCCACAAGTGGAGCAGGTTTACTACCCGGGGCTGCCGAGCCATCCGCAGCATGAGCTGTGCAAGCGGCAGATGCGCGCCGGCGGCGCGGTGGTGGCGATGAAGATCAAGGGTGACCGGGCCACCGTCAACCGGGTGGTCGAGCAGTTGGAGATTTTTGTGCTGGCCGACTCGCTCGGTGGAGTGGAGAGCATGATCAACCACTCCTACAGCATGTCGCACAACTCCCTGAGCCATGAGCAGAAGGCGGCGATGGGTATCGGCGAGAACCTGCTGCGGCTGTCGATGGGTATCGAGGATCATCGCGACTTGATCGCCGACCTCGACAGGGCGCTGCGTTCAGCGGTGGCCTGAGCGCCAACGGGCTGCTGAAACGCAGAAGCCCCGGTGCGTGGCCGGGGCTTCTGGGGTTACTTCAAGCGAACCTTACAGCGCGGCGATCGCGCCGTTGAAGGTCTGGCTTGGGCGCATCACCTGGCGGGTCAGCTCGGCATCCGGGTAGTAGTAGCCACCGATTTCAGCCGGCTTGCCCTGAACGGCGTTGAGCTCGGCGACGATGGTCGCTTCGTTCTCGGCCAGGGCTTTTGCCAGTGGGGCGAAGCGCGCTTGCAGGGCGACGTCGTCGCTCTGGGCGGCCAGGGCCTGGGCCCAGTAAAGGGTCAGGTAAAAGTGGCTGCCACGGTTGTCGATGCCGCCAACCTTGCGTGCCGGGGACTTGTTGGTGTCCAGGAACTGGCCGGTGGCCTGGTCCAGGGTCGCCGCCAGTACCTTGGCTTTCGGGTTGGCGTAGGCGCAGCCCAAGTGCTCCAGGGAGGCGGCCAGGGCCAGGAACTCGCCCAGGGAATCCCAGCGCAGGAAGTTCTCTTCAACCAGTTGCTGTACGTGCTTGGGTGCCGAGCCGCCGGCGCCGGTCTCGAACAGGCCGCCGTTGTTCATCAGCGGGACGATCGACAGCATCTTGGCGCTGGTGCCCAGCTCCATGATCGGGAACAGGTCGGTCAGGTAGTCGCGCAGTACGTTGCCGGTGACCGAGATGGTGTCCTGGCCGGCGCGGATGCGCTGCAGGGAAACCTTCATGGCCTCCACGGGCGACAGGACGCGGATGTCCAGGCCAGCGGTGTCGTGGTCTTTGAGGTACTGCTGGACCTTCTCGATCAGCACGCCGTCGTGGGCGCGCAGCGGGTCTAGCCAGAACAGCGCCGGGGTGTTGCTGGCGCGGGCACGGTTGACGGCCAGCTTGACCCAGTCCTGGATCGGCGCGTCTTTGGTCTGGCACATGCGGAAGATGTCGCCGGCTTCGACGTCCTGGGCCAGCAGCAGGTTGCCCTTGCCATCAACCACACGGATCACGCCGTCGGCCTTGGCCTGGAAGGTCTTGTCGTGGGAGCCGTATTCTTCGGCTTTCTGCGCCATCAGGCCAACGTTCGGCACGCTGCCCATGGTGGTCGGATCGAAGGCGCCGTGTTGCTTGCAGTCTTCGATGACGGCCTGGTAGATGGTCGCGTAGCAACGGTCCGGAATCACCGCCTTGGTGTCTTGCAGCTGGCCTTGGGTGTTCCACATCTTGCCCGAATCACGGATCATCGCCGGCATCGAGGCGTCGACGATAACGTCGCTCGGCACGTGCAGGTTGGTGATGCCCTTGTCGGAGTTGACCATGGCCAGGGCAGGGCGAACGTCGTAGACGGCTTTGACGTCAGCTTCGATCTGCGCCTGCTGCTCGGCTGGCAGGGTCTTGATACGGGCGTACAGGTCGCCGATACCGTTGTTCAGGTTGAAACCGATCTGCTCCAGCACTGCAGCGTGCTTGTTCAGCGCGTCCTGGTAGTACTCGGCAACGATCTGGCCGAACATGATCGGGTCGGAGACCTTCATCATGGTCGCTTTCAGGTGCACCGACAGCAGTACGCCCTTGGCTTTGGCGTCTTCGATCTCGGCGGCGATGAACTTACGCAGCGCCTTGGTGCTCATGACCGCGCAGTCGATGATTTCGCCGGCCTTGACCGCGGTTTTTTCTTTCAGAACGGTGGTGTTGCCGTTCTTGTCCAGCAGTTCGATACGCAGGCTGTCATCGGCTTCGATCAGCGCGGCTTTCTCGCTGCCGTAGAAGTCGCCCTGGCTCATGTGGGCCACGTGGGACTTGGAGTCGGCAGCCCAGGCGCCCATCTTGTGCGGGTGCTTGCGCGCGTAGTTCTTGACCGACAGCGGGGCGCGGCGGTCGGAGTTGCCTTCGCGCAGGACCGGGTTCACGGCGCTGCCCTTGATGCGGTCGTAGCGAGCGCGGGCTTCTTTCTCGGCGTCGTTGGTCACGGTGTCCGGGTAGTCTGGAACGTTGAAGCCCTTGGCTTGCAGTTCCTTGATCGCGGCCTTGAGCTGCGGTACCGAGGCGCTGATGTTCGGCAGCTTGATGATGTTGGCTTCTGGCGTGGTCGCCAGTTGGCCCAGTTCTGCCAGGTGGTCGGCCACTTGCTTGTCGGCGCCGAGCTGTTCGGGGAAGGCAGAAAGGATGCGGCCGGCCAGAGAGATGTCCCGGGTTTCTACTGCGATTTCGGCACAAGCGGTAAAGGCTTCGATGACGGGGAGCAGTGAATAGGTGGCGAGGGCGGGGGCTTCGTCGGTGAAGGTGTAGATGATCTTGGATCGGGTGGGCATATTCGGGTTAACTCTCTGTTTTGCTGAGCGTGCGCAGAATCTCGAGGTGCGCAGGGTAGGCGCTTCGCTCAGACACATCCATGAGCAGAAGGTCGAAGATTCTGGGCGGTGATGGTGGATTGCATCAGTCGAGTGTCAAGCGGCTGAACTGCGGTAACAGCCCAGCCTGGTCGGGGCCGCAGGTCTGGTTTCAGACGGTTCGCCCCCCAGTGACCCTTTGGTCACCGGGCGAGTATACCAAAGCCTTGGTCGTATTGATCAAGATCAACAGGTCGTCGAGGCTTTTTTAGACCAAAGACGTAGGTGTTATTGCCTGTTTCCCGGCCATTTGCGCCCATGGTTCCCGTTGCTGTTCAACTGGGGTACGCTCAGGGGATCCAGATGACGAACCACACCAAAAAAACGGAGTGCAGCATGGGATACCAGAAAATCAAGGTTCCGGCAGTCGGCGACAAAATCACCGTCAATGCGGACCATTCTCTCAATGTTCCTGATAATCCGATCATCCCGTTCATCGAAGGCGACGGCATTGGCGTAGATGTAAGCCCCGTCATGATCAAAGTGGTTGATGCTGCGGTAGAAAAAGCCTATGGGGGCAAGCGCAAGATTTCCTGGATGGAAGTCTACGCCGGTGAGAAAGCCACCCAGGTCTACGACCAGGACACCTGGCTGCCCCAGGAAACCCTGGATGCGGTCAAGGACTACGTGGTCTCCATCAAGGGTCCGCTGACCACCCCGGTCGGTGGCGGTATCCGTTCCCTCAACGTTGCCCTGCGCCAGCAACTGGACCTGTATGTTTGCCTGCGTCCGGTGGTGTGGTTCGAGGGTGTGCCAAGCCCGGTGAAAAAACCCGGTGATGTCGACATGGTGATCTTCCGTGAGAACTCCGAAGACATCTATGCCGGTATCGAGTGGAAGGCCGGCTCGCCCGAGGCGACCAAGGTCATCAAGTTCCTGAAAGAGGAAATGGGCGTCACCAAGATCCGTTTCGACCAGGATTGCGGCATCGGCATCAAGCCGGTCTCCAAGGAAGGCACCCAGCGCCTGGTGCGCAAGGCCCTGCAATATGTAGTGGATAACGACCGCAAGTCGCTGACCATCGTGCACAAGGGCAACATCATGAAGTTCACCGAAGGTGCCTTCAAGGATTGGGGCTACGAAGTGGCCAAGAACGAATTCGGCGCCGAACTGCTCGACGGCGGCCCGTGGATGAAATTCAAGAACCCGAAAACCGGCCGTGAAGTCATCGTCAAGGACGCCATTGCCGATGCCATGCTCCAGCAGATCCTGCTGCGCCCGGCTGAATACGACGTGATCGCCACCCTCAACCTCAACGGTGACTACCTGTCCGACGCCCTGGCGGCGGAAGTCGGCGGTATCGGCATTGCGCCGGGCGCCAACCTGTCCGACACCGTGGCGATGTTCGAGGCCACCCATGGCACTGCGCCGAAATACGCCGGCAAGGACCAGGTCAACCCGGGTTCGGTGATTCTTTCGGCCGAGATGATGCTGCGTCACCTGGGCTGGACCGAGGCGGCCGACCTGATCATCAAGGGCACCAACGGTGCCATCGCCGCCAAGACCGTCACCTACGATTTCGAGCGCCTGATGGATGGCGCGACGCTGGTCAGCAGCTCCGGTTTCGGTAATGCGTTGATCAAACACATGTAAGTGGCGCAAGAAAACCGGCCAGCCCTTGCGGGCTGGCCGGTTTTTTTTGTCTGTGGGATGGGTCAGGCGTTAGCTTTTTCCGCGCTGGGTGTGGGGGAGGCGGTGGTTTGTGCGGCGGGGTTCGATATATTCACCGCATGCAAGCCTTTGGGGCCCTGGATGATCTCGAAGTTGACGGTCTGCCCGGCTTTCAGGGTTTTGTAACCGTCCATCTGGATCGCCGAGTAGTGCGCGAACAGATCGTCCGTTTTCCCGTCTTCATTAATGAAGCCATAGCCCTTGGCGTTGTTGAACCACTTGACTTTACCGCTTGCCATCCTCATATCCCTCTGCAAAGGACTCCATCACTGGAGTATCATCCACTCCATCCGCATATGAACCTGCGAAAATTCTGGTTGACTGCGCGGATCTTTATCGACCACGGTGGGTTCTTATTGGTTGTAACACCGTTTTGCCGATAGTCAAGGTGAGGCGACGGCTGTCCCGCGTCGTCTGTGCGGTCAACCTACAAACCAACCTGTCGAAATGATGAAATTCTTTCCATGCATGCACATAGCCAGATTCGACTAACATTCAATCAGGATCGCCCGCAATCGCATGAGGACGATGGTTCTGGCCTGGCGGTACAGGAGGCCAAACCGGCCCTGCAGGCGCCACCCATGTACAAGGTGGTTTTGTTTAACGATGACTACACACCGATGGATTTCGTCGTCGAAGTGCTCGAGGTGTTTTTTAACCTGAATCGCGAGCTGGCGACCAAGGTCATGCTGGCCGTCCATACAGAAGGACGGGCAGTGTGCGGATTGTTTACCCGTGACATCGCCGAGACCAAGGCCATGCAGGTCAACCAATACGCAAGGGAAAGCCAGCATCCGCTACTCTGTGAAATCGAGAAGGACGGTTAATCGCCGGCCACTTGGGTATGAGGTGAAGCTATGTTAAACCGCGAGCTCGAAGTCACCCTCAATCTGGCCTTCAAGGAGGCACGTTCGAAGCGTCATGAGTTCATGACCGTCGAGCACCTGCTGCTGGCACTATTGGATAATGAGGCCGCCGCAACCGTTTTGCGTGCCTGCGGCGCGAACCTCGACAAACTCAAACACGACCTGCAGGAGTTTATCGACTCCACCACGCCGTTGATCCCCGTCCATGACGAGGACCGCGAAACCCAGCCAACCCTGGGCTTCCAGCGGGTATTGCAGCGCGCAGTCTTCCATGTCCAGAGCTCGGGCAAGCGTGAAGTTACCGGCGCCAATGTGCTGGTAGCGATTTTCAGCGAACAGGAAAGCCAGGCCGTGTTCCTGCTTAAACAGCAGAGCGTGGCCCGCATCGACGTGGTCAATTACATCGCCCATGGCATCTCCAAGGTGCCTGGTCATGGTGAGCACTCCGAAGGCGAGCAGGACATGCAGGACGAGGAGGGCGGTGAAACCACTTCCTCGGGCAATCCCCTGGATGCCTATGCCAGCAACCTCAACGAACAGGCCCGGCAAGGGCGCATCGACCCGCTGGTCGGTCGCGAGCTCGAAGTCGAGCGTGTGGCGCAGATCCTCGCCCGTCGGCGCAAGAACAACCCGCTGCTGGTCGGTGAGGCCGGTGTCGGTAAAACCGCCATCGCCGAAGGCCTGGCCAAGCGCATTGTCGACGGCCAGGTGCCGGATCTGCTGGCCCAGAGCGTAGTCTACTCGCTGGACCTGGGCGCCTTGCTGGCCGGTACCAAGTACCGCGGCGATTTCGAGAAGCGCTTCAAGGCGCTGCTCGGTGAGCTGCGCAAACGTCCGCAGGCGATCCTGTTCATCGACGAGATCCACACCATCATCGGTGCCGGTGCGGCCTCCGGCGGGGTCATGGACGCCTCCAACCTGCTCAAGCCGCTGTTGTCGTCGGGTGATATCCGTTGCATCGGCTCGACCACCTTCCAGGAATTTCGTGGCATCTTCGAGAAAGACCGGGCCCTGGCGCGGCGCTTCCAGAAGGTCGATGTCAGCGAGCCATCGGTGGAAGACACCGTGGGCATCCTGCGTGGGCTCAAGGGGCGTTTCGAGAGTCATCACAACATCGAGTACAGTGATGAGGCGCTGCGCGCAGCTGCCGAACTTGCTGCGCGCTACATCAACGACCGGCACATGCCCGACAAGGCCATCGATGTGATCGACGAGGCGGGCGCCTATCAGCGCCTGCAGCCGGAAGCGATGCGCGTCAAACGCATCGACGTGCCGCAAGTCGAGGATATCGTCGCCAAGATCGCGCGGATTCCGCCAAAACACGTCACCAGTTCCGACAAGGAGCTGCTGCGTAACCTGGAGCGCGACCTCAAGCTCACGGTGTTCGGCCAGGATGCGGCGATCGATTCGCTGGCGACCGCCATCAAGCTGTCCCGTGCCGGCCTCAAGGCGCCGGACAAGCCGGTGGGTTCGTTCCTGTTTGCCGGCCCTACCGGTGTCGGTAAAACCGAAGCGGCGCGGCAGCTGGCCAAGGCCCTGGGTGTCGAACTGGTGCGTTTCGACATGTCCGAGTACATGGAGCGGCATACCGTTTCGCGGTTGATCGGCGCGCCTCCGGGCTATGTCGGTTTCGACCAGGGCGGCTTGCTCACCGAGGCCATCACCAAGCAGCCGCACTGCGTGTTGCTGCTCGATGAAATCGAGAAGGCCCACCCGGAAGTCTTCAACCTGCTGTTGCAGGTAATGGACCACGGCACCCTGACCGACAACAACGGGCGCAAGGCGGACTTCCGTAACGTCATCGTCATCATGACCACCAACGCCGGTGCTGAGACTGCTGCGCGAGCCTCTATAGGCTTTACTCATCAGGATCACTCCTCTGACGCCATGGAAGTGATCAAGAAGAGCTTCACGCCGGAGTTCCGCAACCGTCTGGACACCATCATCCAGTTTGGTCGCCTCAGTCACGAGACGATCAAGAGCGTGGTGGACAAGTTCCTCATCGAACTGCAGGCGCAGCTGGAAGACAAGCGCGTGTTGCTCGAGGTGAGCGATGCGGCGCGCGGCTGGCTGGCGGCCGGTGGCTACGACGCGCAGATGGGCGCACGGCCGATGGCGCGGCTGATCCAGGACAAGATCAAGCGGCCGTTGGCCGAAGAGATCCTGTTCGGCGAGCTGGCCGAGCATGGCGGTGTGGTGCACATCGACATCCGCGATGGCGAACTGGTGTTCGACTTCGAGACCACGGCTGAGATGGCGTAGCGGCTGATCGCGGGGCAAGCCCGCTCCCACACGTTCAGCGCTGTGGGGGCGGGCTTGCCCCGCGATACTTTTCTGAAGGCAAACAAAAACGCCCGGCAGTTAGCCGGGCGTTTTTGTTGGTGTCGCTTAGCGGGCGCGGTAGGTGATGCGCCCTTTGCTCAGGTCATAAGGCGTCAGTTCGACGCGGACCTTGTCACCGGTCAGAATACGAATGTAGTTCTTGCGCATCTTTCCGGAGATGTGCGCGGTAACGACGTGCCCATTTTCCAACTCCACACGGAACATGGTGTTGGGCAGGGTGTCGACGACAGTGCCTTCCATTTCGAAGCTGTCTTCTTTCGACATGCAGTAAAGCCCTCGGTGTCCAGTTAATGGCCCGGTGCACAACTGCGCCAGGCAAAAAAAGTGGCGTGCATTGTGCCCGAAAAATGGACTTCAAGCCAATGATTTCAGTTCAACGTCACCCAACGTTGATTGATCAGCAGCTCGATGGGGCGGTACTGGGTCTTGTAGTTCATCTTTTTGCAGTTTTTGATCCAGTAGCCAAGGTAGACCGCGTCCAGATCCAGGCGCAGGGCTTCGGTAATCTGCCAGAGGATTGCGAAGCGGCCCAGGCTGCGCCGCTCTTCGTCCGGTTCGTAGAAGGTGTAGACCGCCGACAGGCCGTTGGGCAGCAGGTCGGTGACCGCCACCGCGAGCAGGCGGCCGTCCAGGCGGAACTCGTAAAAGCGTGAAAACGGCAGGTCACGCACCAGGAAGGTGGAAAACTGGTCACGGCTGGGTGGATACATGTCGCCATCGGCATGACGTTGCTCGATATAGCGCCGGTACAGCTCGAAATACTCTTCTTTGAATGCCGGGCGGGCAGCACTGACGGTCAGGTCGGCGTTGCGCTTGAGAATGCGCTTTTGCTGGCGATTGGGCAGAAAGCGCGCGGCCGGGATCCGCGCCGGCACGCAAGCGTTGCAGTTCTGGCAGTGCGGGCGATACAGGTGGTCGCCGCTGCGCCGGAAACCCATTTCCGACAGGTCTGCGTAGACATTGACATCCATCGGCTGGCTCGGGTCGAGAAACAGCGTGGTGGCTTGTTCGTCAGGCAGGTAGCTGCAGGAATGGGGTTGAGTGGCATAAAACTTCAACCGCGCCAGCTCTGTCATGATCAACCCCTCGGGAGGTGCTTTAGTTTTAAGTGTAAGCCAGCTGGAAAAACTCGCCTAACAAACCCAGCTGGCGCCGTTGGGCTGATCGAGGTAGCGCTGCAGGTAGTCGGCAAAGGTGGCGCGAGCGATGGCCCGGGCGCCGAGGCTGTGCAGGTGATCGGTCGGCATCTGGCAATCAATCAGGACGAAGCCCGCCTGGCGCAGGTGTTCGACCAGGGTCACGAAACCGACCTTGGAGGCGTTGTCGGCGCGGCTGAACATTGACTCGCCAAAGAACAGCCGGCCCATGGCCAGGCCGTACAGGCCGCCCACCAGCTCGCCGTCCTGGCGTACTTCGACCGAATGGGCGAAGCCCTGCTGGTGCAGCGTGAGGTAGGCCGACTGCATGCTGTCGGTGATCCAGGTGCCGTCGGCATAGTCGCGAGGTGCGGCACAGGCCTGGATGACGGCGGCGAAGTCCTGGTCGAAACTGACCTGGTAGTGGCCCTGGCGGATGAATTTGCGCAGCGAACGTGACACGTGCAATTCGTCGGGAAACATCACGGTGCGTGGGTCGGGTGACCACCAGAGGATCGGCTGCCCGTCCTGGTACCAGGGGAAACAGCCATGGCGATAGGCTTGTACCAGGCGTTCGGCGCTCAGGTCGCCACCGGCGGCGAGCAGGCCGTTGGGATCGCGCAGGGCTTTGTCCAGCGGCGGGAAGGTCAGGGAGTCGCGGCTCAGCCAGGTCAGCATCGTGGTCCAGTGAGGGAGGAGGGGAGGGCGCCCAGCATGGCCTGAAAAAGCCTTGAGGGACAAGTGGGTACAACTGTCTGATGTCCGCAGATCTCTTGTGGGAACGGGCTTGCCCCGCGATTGCAGGCTGTCAGTTACACCGCATCGCGGGGCAAGCCCGCTCCAACAGGCAACTTGCTGGGGCCTTTGTTGTCACACTTGTACAAAAACACCGCATAAGCCTTTGTCACAAAAGAAAATGCGTGCTCAAATTGCTGTATAGGAAATTGGCCCCCGTTTACGCTTCCTTCTGGCGTGCCGCCATGGCGGTGGGCGGGCAGTAATGTTAAAAGTAGTGGTTTGTTGACTGTTCAGTTGGGTCAATCACTGTTGGACGCGCAACGAGCGCAGGAATAGACGCGTTTTGAAGAAATCCACCGCAACACCCAGTCCCTTGCCCGTGCCGCTCTGGCGCCAGCAGCTGCACTATCGGCTCAAGGAAGGTGCACTGATCGCCGTGGGCGCGCTGTGCCTGTACCTGTGGATGGCCTTGCTGACCTATGATCAGGCCGACCCGGGGTTCAGCCACACCAGCAACGTCGAGCAGGTGCAGAACGCCGCCGGCCGTGCCGGTGCCTACTTCGCCGACATCCTGTTCATGGTCCTGGGCTATTTCGCCTACATCTTCCCGTTGCTGCTGGCGATCAAGACCTGGCAGATCTTCCGCGAACGCCACCAGCCGTGGCAGTGGAGCGGCTGGCTGTTCTCCTGGCGCCTGATCGGCCTGGTGTTCCTGGTGCTGTCGGGCGCAGCGCTGGCGCATATCCATTTCCATTCCGCCGCCAGCCTGCCGGCATCGGCCGGTGGCGCGCTGGGTGAAAGCCTTGGCGACCTGGCCAAGAACGCCCTGAACGTACAGGGCAGTACCCTGATGTTCATTGCCCTGTTCCTGTTCGGCCTGACCGTGTTCACCGACTTGTCTTGGTTCAAGGTCATGGACATCACCGGCAAGATCACCCTCGATCTCTTCGAGCTGTTCCAGGGGGCTGCCAACCGCTGGTGGGAGGCGCGCAACGAGCGCAAGCGCCTGGTGGCGCAGTTGCGTGAGGTCGATGACCAGGTCCACGAAGTGGTCGCCCCGGTCGCGCCGGATCGCCGCGAACAGGCCAAGGCCAAGGAGCGCATCATCGAGCGCGACCAGGCCCTGAGCAAACATGTGGCCGAACGCGTCCAGCAGCCGGCGCCGGTGATCATGCCAGCACCGGTCAAAGTGCCGGAGCCGAGCAAGCGCGTACAGAAAGAAAAGCAGGCACCGCTGTTCGTCGACAGCGCCATCGAAGGCACCTTGCCGCCGATCTCGATCCTCGATCCTGCCGAGAAGAAGCAGGTCAATTACTCGCCAGAATCCCTGGCCGGTGTCGGTCACCTGCTGGAAATCAAGCTCAAGGAATTTGGCGTCGAAGTCTCGGTGGACTCGATCCACCCGGGCCCGGTGATCACCCGTTACGAAATCCAGCCGGCTGCTGGCGTGAAAGTCAGCCGCATTGCCAACCTGGCCAAGGACCTCGCCCGCTCGCTGGCGGTGACCAGCGTGCGGGTGGTTGAAGTGATTCCCGGCAAGACCACCGTCGGTATCGAGATCCCCAACGAAGACCGGCAGATCGTGCGTTTTTCCGAGGTGCTGTCGTCGCCGCAATACGACGAAGCCAAGTCGCCGGTGACCATGGCCCTGGGGCATGACATCGGCGGCAAGCCGGTCATCACCGACCTTGCGAAGATGCCGCACCTGCTGGTGGCCGGTACCACCGGTTCCGGTAAGTCGGTGGGCGTCAACGCGATGATCCTGTCGATCCTGTTCAAGTCCGGCCCCGAAGACGCCAAGCTGATCATGATCGACCCGAAAATGCTCGAGCTGTCGATCTACGAAGGCATCCCGCACCTGCTCTGCCCGGTGGTCACCGACATGAAGGACGCCGCCAACGCCCTGCGCTGGAGCGTGGCCGAGATGGAGCGGCGCTACAAGCTGATGGCGGCCATGGGCGTGCGTAACCTGGCCGGCTTCAACCGCAAGGTCAAGGACGCCGAGGAAGCCGGCGAGCCGATCTACGACCCGATGTTCAAGCGCGAAAGCATGGACGACGTGCCGCCGCTGCTGAAAACCCTGCCAACCATCGTGGTGGTGGTCGACGAGTTCGCCGACATGATGATGATCGTCGGCAAGAAGGTCGAAGAACTGATCGCCCGTATCGCGCAGAAGGCCCGTGCTGCGGGTATCCATTTGATTCTTGCGACCCAGCGGCCGTCGGTGGACGTGATCACCGGCCTGATCAAGGCCAACATCCCGACGCGGATGGCCTTCCAGGTATCGAGCAAGATCGACTCGCGGACCATCATCGATCAGGGTGGCGCCGAACAGCTGCTTGGTCACGGTGACATGCTCTACATGCCGCCGGGCACCAGCCTGCCGATTCGCGTGCATGGCGCTTTTGTTTCCGACGAGGAAGTCCATCGCGTGGTCGAGGCCTGGAAACTGCGCGGCGCGCCGGACTACAACGACGACATCCTCAACGGCGTCGAAGAGGCCGGCAGCGGCTTTGATGGCGGCGGTGGCGGCGGGGACGGCGACGATGCCGAAACCGACGCGCTGTACGACGAAGCCGTGCAGTTCGTGCTGGAAAGCCGTCGTGCCTCCATCTCCGCCGTGCAGCGCAAGCTGAAGATCGGCTATAACCGCGCCGCGCGCATGATCGAAGCAATGGAAATGGCCGGTGTGGTCACTGCCATGAACACCAACGGTTCGCGCGAAGTGATTGCCCCCGGGCCATCGCGCGACTAATGAACCAACCTGCTGGCGGCCAGTGACGGCCGCCGGCCCCTTCATACTGCAACGAGGATTTCCATGCGCCTGATTCGCATGCTGTTGGTTTCCGCCATGGCCCTGTCCAGTGCTTCGGCAATTGCCGCCGAGGCCGATGTGGCGCGCCTGACCCAGTTGCTGGAAAAGTCCAAGACCATCGAGGCACGTTTCTCCCAACTGACCCTCGATGGTACCGGCACCCAGCTGCAGGAAACCACCGGGCAGATGGCCGTGCAGCGCCCAGGCCTGTTCTATTGGCACACCGATGCACCGGCCGAGCAGGTGGTGGTGTCGGACGGCAAGAACGTCACCCTGTGGGACCCGGACCTGGAACAGGCTACCATCAAGAAGCTTGACCAGCGCCTGACCGAAACCCCGGCGCTGCTGCTCTCGGGTGACGTTTCGAAGATCAGCCAGAGCTTCGACATCACCTCCAAGGAGCAGGGCGAAGTCATGGATTTCACCCTCAAGCCGAAAACCAGGGACACCCTGTTCGACTCGCTGCGCTTGTCTTTCCGTCGTGGCCTGGTCAATGACATGCAACTGATCGACAGCGTTGGCCAGCGTACCAACATCCTGTTCACCGGGGTCAAGGCCAATGAAAATATCCCGGCGAGCAAATTCAAGTTCGACATCCCCAAGGGTGCGGATGTCATCTCCGAGTAAGAGGTAGTAGCGCCGCCCATGGACCTGTTTCGTAGCGACCCCGTAGCCCAGCCCCTGGCCGCGCGCCTGCGCCCGGCCAACCTGGACGAGTACGTCGGCCAGGAGCACCTGCTGGCCCGCGGCAAACCGCTGCGCGAAGCACTGGAAGCGGGCGCCCTGCACTCGATGATTTTCTGGGGCCCGCCCGGGGTCGGCAAGACCACCCTGGCGCGGCTGCTGGCGCAGTTCTGCGATGCCCACTTCGAGACCGTTTCGGCGGTGTTGGCCGGGGTCAAGGAAATCCGCCATGCGGTGGACATCGCCAAGCAGCAGGCCGGGCAGTACGGGCGGCGCACCATCCTGTTCGTCGATGAGGTGCACCGCTTCAACAAGTCCCAGCAGGACGCCTTCCTGCCGTATGTGGAAGACGGCACGCTGATCTTCATTGGCGCCACCACCGAGAACCCTTCGTTCGAGCTGAACAACGCGCTGCTGTCGCGGGCGCGGGTCTATGTGCTGAAAAGCCTCGATGAGGCTGCGCTGCGCAAGCTGGTCAACCGCGCCCTGAGCGAAGAGCGTGGTTTGGGCAAGCGCCAGTTGCGGGTTGGCGACGAAGCCTTCGGGATGCTCATGGCCGCCGCCGATGGCGATGGCCGGCGCATGCTCAACTTCCTCGAGAACGCCTCGGACCTTGCCGAGGACGGCGGCGAGATCGCCGTCGAGCTGTTGCAGAGCCTGCTTGGTGACAGTCGCCGACGTTTCGACAAGGGCGGCGAAGCCTTCTACGACCAGATATCGGCGCTGCACAAGTCGGTACGCGGCTCCAACCCCGATGGCGCCTTGTACTGGTTCGCGCGCATGCTCGATGGTGGCTGTGACCCGCTGTACATTGCCCGTCGCGTGGTACGCATGGCCAGCGAAGACATCGGCAACGCCGACCCTCGCGCCCTGAGCCTGTGCCTGGCGGCCTGGGACGTGCAGGAGCGCCTGGGCAGCCCCGAAGGCGAGCTGGCGGTGGCCCAGGCCATTACCTATCTTGCCTGCGCACCGAAGAGCAACGCGGTGTACATGGGCTTCAAGAGCGCCCTGCGCGAGGCCGGCGAGCACGGTTCGCTGGAAGTGCCGCTGCACCTGCGCAACGCTCCGACCAAGTTGATGAAGCAGTTGGGCTATGGCGACGAGTACCGTTACGCCCACGACGAGCCGGATGCCTACGCTGCGGGCGAAGACTACTTCCCCGACAACCTTGCGCCGCGCCATTACTACCAACCGGTGCCGCGCGGCCTGGAGCTGAAGATCGGCGAGAAGCTCAAGCACCTGGCCGAACTCGACCGCAACAGCCCGCGACAGCGGAGAAAACCATGATTGCCGTGATCGCCGCAGTCAGCGCCGGCGGTATCGCCGGCACCTTGCTGCGCTTTGCCACCGCCAATTGGGTCAATGCCCACTGGCCACGCCACTTCTATCTCGGTACGCTGGCGGTCAACCTGATTGGCTGCCTGCTGATCGGCTTGCTCTACGGGCTGTTTCTACATCGCCCGCTGGTGCCGGTCGAGCTGCGTGCGGGCCTGATCGTCGGTTTTCTCGGCGGTCTGACAACCTTTTCATCCTTTTCACTGGATACCGTGCGCCTGCTCGAAAGCGGGCAGGCGCCGCTGGCCTTCGGGTATGCCGGAGCCAGTGTATTTGGCGGGCTGCTCGCAACCTGGGCCGGCCTGTCTTTGACCAAATTCTGAACCAACGAGAGAACGATATGCTCGATTCCAAACTGTTACGCGGCCAACTTCAGGAAGTGGCGGACCGCCTGGCCTCCCGTGGCTTCAGCCTGGATGTCGCGCGCATCGAGGCACTGGAAGAACGCCGCAAGGTGGTGCAGACCCGTACCGAACAACTGCAGGCCGAGCGTAACGCCCGTTCCAAATCCATCGGCCAGGCCAAGGCAAAGGGTGAAGACATCGCCCCGCTGATGGCCGACGTCGAGCGCATGGCGGGCGAGCTGGCCGCAGGCAAGGTCGAGCTGGACGGCATCCAGGCCGAACTGGATGCGATCCTGCTGACCATCCCCAACCTGCCGGACGCTAGCGTTCCGGTCGGTGCCGATGAAGATCACAACGTCGAAGTGCGCCGCTGGGGCACCCTGCCTACCTTCGACTTCGAGATCAAGGACCATGTCGCCCTCGGCGAGCTGAGCGGCGGCCTGGACTTCGAAACCGCCGCCAAGCTGTCGGGTGCCCGTTTCGCCCTGCTGCGCGGCCCGATCGCACGCCTGCACCGCGCCCTGGCGCAGTTCATGATCAACCTGCACACCAGTGAGCACGGCTACGAAGAAGCCTACACCCCGTACCTGGTCCAGGCCCCGGCGCTGCAAGGCACCGGCCAGCTGCCCAAGTTCGAGGAAGACCTGTTCAAGATCAGCCGTGACGGCGAGGCCGACTTCTACCTGATCCCGACCGCCGAAGTGTCGCTGACCAACATCGTGGCCGGCGAGATCCTCGATGCCAAGCAGCTGCCGATCAAGTTCGTCGCCCACACCCCGTGCTTCCGTAGTGAAGCCGGTGCCTCGGGCCGCGACACTCGCGGCATGATCCGCCAACACCAGTTCGACAAGGTCGAGATGGTGCAGATCGTCGAGCCGGACAAATCCATGCAAGCCCTCGAAGGCCTGACCGCCAACGCCGAGCGCGTGCTGCAAGCCCTGGAGCTGCCGTACCGGGTCCTGGCGCTGTGCACGGGCGACATGGGCTTCAGTGCGGTGAAAACCTACGACCTGGAAGTCTGGGTGCCGAGCCAGGACAAGTACCGCGAAATTTCCTCGTGCTCCAACTGTGGCGATTTCCAGGCCCGCCGCATGCAGGCGCGCTGGCGCAACCCGGAAACCGGCAAACCGGAACTGGTGCACACCCTCAACGGTTCCGGTCTTGCTGTCGGCCGTACCCTGGTGGCGGTGCTGGAGAACTACCAGCAGGCCGACGGTTCGATCCGCGTACCCGAGGTGCTCAAGCCGTACATGGGTGGCCTGGAGGTCATCGGTTAAATGGAATTCCTGCCGCTGTTCCACAAACTGCGCGGCAGCCGTGTGCTGATCGTCGGCGGAGGCGAGATTGCCCTGCGCAAATCGCGTCTGCTGGCCGACGCCGGAGCTGTACTGCGGGTAGTGGCGCCCGAAATCGACGCGCAACTGGCCGAGCTTGCCCGGCACAGCAGTGGTGAACTCCTTGACCGTGGTTATCAGGTGGGCGACCTCGACGGTTGCCAGCTGATCATTGCCGCCACCGACGACCAGGCGCTCAACGCCCAGGTCTCGGCGGATGCCCAGCAGCGCTGCGTACCGGTCAATGTGGTCGATGCGCCGGCGCTGTGTTCGGTGATCTTTCCGGCCATTGTCGACCGCTCGCCGCTGGTGGTTGCGGTGTCCAGCGGCGGCGATGCGCCGGTGCTGGCGCGGCTGATCCGGGCGAAGCTTGAAACCTGGATCCCTGCCGCCTATGGCGAGCTGGCCGGGCTGGGCGCGCGCTTTCGGCACAAGGTCAAAGCGCTGTACCCGGACGTCAATCAGCGTCGCGGCTTCTGGGAAGATGTCTTCCAGGGCCCGATCGCCGAGCGGCAACTGGCCGGGCAGGGCGCTGAAGCCGAGCGTCTGCTGCAAGCCAAGATCGACGGTGCCAGCTACCAGGCGCCGGGTGAGGTGTACCTGGTCGGCGCCGGCCCCGGTGATCCGGACCTGCTGACTTTCCGCGCCTTGCGCCTGATGCAGCAGGCCGACGTGGTGCTCTACGATCGTCTGGTCGCCCCGGCGATCATCGAGTTGTGCCGGCGTGATGCCGAGCGCATCTACGTCGGCAAGCGTCGCGCCGACCACGCCGTGCCACAAGCGCAGATCAACCAGCAACTGGTCGACCTGGCGCGTCAGGGCAAGCGTGTGTTGCGCCTCAAAGGTGGCGACCCGTTCATCTTTGGCCGTGGCGGTGAAGAAATCGAAGAGCTGGCGGCCCAAGGCATTCCGTTCCAGGTGGTGCCGGGGATCACCGCGGCCAGTGGTTGCTCGGCCTATGCCGGTATTCCGCTGACCCACCGCGACTACGCCCAGTCGGTGCGTTTCGTCACCGGCCACCTCAAGGACGGTACCAGCGACCTGCCTTGGCATGACCTGGTGGCGCCAGCACAGACCCTGGTGTTCTACATGGGGCTGGTAGGTTTGCCGACCATCTGTGCCGAGCTGATTCGTCACGGACGGGCGGCGGATACCCCGGCGGCGCTGGTTCAGCAGGGCACCACGCCGAATCAGCGGGTGTTTACCGGCACCCTGGCCGACTTGCCGAAACTTGTGGCCGAGCATGAAGTGCATGCGCCGACCCTGGTGATTGTTGGCGAGGTGGTACAGCTTCGCGAGAAGCTGGCCTGGTTCGAAGGCGCCCAGCAGTCGTAACCGCATCGCGGGGCAAGCCCGCTCCTACACAATTCTGTGGGAGCGGGCTTGCCCCGCGATGGCCCCAACCCTATTCCCCGGCCTTGCGCCATATCCCCCGCCCCGCCAACCGCTCCCGATCATGCCCCAGCGCAAAATCCTGCAACGGCCCCTTGGGCACTATCCCGTTCGGGTTAATGGTCTTGTGGCTCATGTAGTAATGCTTCTGGATATGCTCGAAGTTCACCGTTTCGGCGATCCCCGGCCACTGGTACAACTCTCGTAGCCAGCTGGACAGGTGCGGATAATCGGCAATGCGCCGCAGGTTGCACTTGAAGTGCCCGTGGTACACCGCATCAAAGCGAATCAGCGTGGTGAACAGGCGCCAGTCGGCTTCGGTCAGGTACTCGCCGGCCAGGTAGCGCTGGGTACCCAGCAACCGCTCCAGGTGATCCAGCTCGGCAAATACCTCATCAAATGCTTGCTCGTAGGCTGCCTGCGAGGTGGCAAAGCCTGCCCGGTAGACGCCATTGTTGATTGCCGGATAAATCCGCTCGTTCAGTGCGTCGATCTGCTTGCGCAAGGGGCCGGGGTACAGGTCCAGACGATTGCCGGTCAGGCCGTCAAACGCGGAGTTGAAGATGCGAATGATCTCTGCCGACTCGTTGTTGACGATGCGTTGTTCCTGTTTATCCCACAGCACTGGCACCGTGACCCGGCCGCTGTAGTGCGGATCGTCGCGGGTGTAGCGCTGGTGCAGGAAGTGCAGGTGGTCGAGCTTGTCGCCGCTTGAGCCGTTGCCCGGGTCGAAGGTCCAGCCATGCTCGCCCATCAGCCAGCTGACCACCGACACGTCGATGAGCTGCTCGAGGCCCTTGAGCGTGCGAAAGATCAGGGTGCGGTGGGCCCAGGGGCAGGCCAACGATACATACAGGTGGTAGCGTCCGGGTTCGGCGGCGGGCAGGGCGTTGCGCCGTTGTGCGCTTTCGCGCTGGAAGGCGCCGTCTTTGCTGCTTGCATACCACTGGTCGTGCCAGCGTCCGTCGATCAACAGGCCCATGCTGCGCTCCTTGGCGATTCATTCTGATATAGAACCCAGTGTACGGAGCTGGGTTCGAACGAATAGCGCAAAGTCCGGGCCTGTTTGATCGGCTTGTTCGATCAGTTGCGCAGGTCCCAGTAGCGCTGGGCCTGGGCGAAGGCTTCTTCACGGGCATGACCCAGGCCACGCAAGGCCAGGGCCATGGTCGCCACCACGGCCAGTTCGCCATAGCTGTTGTGCTCATCACCGCGCCATACTGCCAGCAGTTGCTCGGGCTCAAGGCGCGCCGGTTTGACGTGACGCTGGGCGGCCAGGGCAGGCCATTCTTCATCCCAATCGACGCCACCCGCAGTGCCATACAGGTGGCTGCTGGTGTCCGGGTTGATCTCGATCTCGCCGCCATCGCCCTTGACCACAATCGCCGTGTCGCCGAGCAGGCGGCTGGCCTCGCGGTGCACGGCCTGGTAGCCGGGGTGGAAGATGCTCTGCAGGCCGCAGCGTGCGTTCAACGGGTTGAGCACCCGGGCCAGGGAATGAATCGGCGAGCGCAGGCCCAGGGTGTTGCGCAGGTCGATCATGCGTTGCAGGCGCGGTGCCCAGTCCTGCAACGGGGCAAAGGCCAGCTTGTGGCTGTCCAGGGCCTCTGCGACGGCGTTCCAGTCCCGGCACAGGGGAATGTCGAGCATCTCCAGCACTTGCTCGCTGTACAGCCGTCCGGCGGTGTGCGCGCCGCCGCCGTGCAGCAGGATACGCACGCCATTGGCTGCCAGGCACTTGGCGGCCAGCAGGTACCAGGGCAGATGGCGCTTCTTGCCGGCGTAGCTCGGCCAGTCCAGGTCCACCGCGATCGGCGGCGCTTGCAGGCGCTGGCGCAGGGCTTCGGTGAAACCGGCCAGTTCTTCGGGGCTTTCCTCCTTGTGCCGCAGCAGCATCAGGAAGGCGCCCAGCTGGGTCTCTTCGACCTTGCCATCGAGCAGCATGCCCATGGCCTCACGGGCTTCCTCCCGGCTCAGGCCGCGGGCGCCGCGCTTGCCCTTGCCAAGAATGCGCACGAACTGGGCAAACGGGTGTTCGGCCGGGGTTTCGGTGATCAGCGGGCGGTGGTCGGTCATATGCAGTTGGTCGGCTTCGGCAGGCCCGCAAGTTTCGCGGCAAGTTTGGCAGGGGTGCCCTTGAACAGGCGGTTCAGGTGCAGGCTGTTGCCTTTGTCCGCGCCCAGTTTGAGCGCGGTGTACTTGATCAGCGGGCGGGTGGCCGGCGACAGCTCGAACTCCTGGTAGAAGGCGCGCAACAACGTCAGCACTTCCCAGTGTTCGGCCGTAAGCTCCAGGTCTTCATGGGCGGCGAGGGCGCTGGCGACCTCCTCGGACCAATCACCCAGTTCGACCAGGTAGCCGTCTTTGTCCAGGGCGATGCTGCGCTCGCCGACAGTCAGGGTGCTCATAGCCAGCTGTTGACCTTGTCGTAGCGCAGTGACAGCTCAACGAACGCCGGGTAGTCGATGGCCTGGCCCAGGCCGCTGATGGCAATGGCGCGGGCTTGCAGGTCTTCGTCCAGGGCATACAGGCGCCCGTCCAGCTGGCTGGCCTGCAGGCTGCGCAGCGGCTCGCTGCCCGGCTGCAGGGCGTACACCGCATCACCACACAGCAGCAGGCCGTCCGCCTGGCCCAGCAGGCGCAGGCAACTGCTCAGGCGGTTGTCACCGAACGGCGAGTGGGAAATCACATGCAAGGTGCTCATCAGAGGGTTACCACCTGGTCGAAACGGTCGATCAACGCCGACAGCGCGGCGTCATCCAGCACCTGAACCGGCAGGCTCAGGGTGTCGGCGGCAAGCCCGCGCTCGTGCAGGCTGCTGCTGGCGGCGAACAGCTCCTCGACACCAAACATCGGCAGTGCCTGCAGGTTGGCGGCAAGGTTCTTCTGCTGCACCTGCGCCGGTTGCTGGCTTGGGGCGAGCTGGAACACGCCGTCATCGAGAAACAGCATGGCCAGTGGCAAATCGAAGGCACCGCCGGCCAGGGCGATGTCCAGCGCCTCGCGGGCGGACGGCCCGGCCCAGGGTGCCTGGCGGCTGATAATCAACAAAGACTTGGCCATCTCAATCGCCTCCAAAGCACATCAGCCGGTCGGCAACTTGCGCCGCTTCATGCAACTGGCCAAGCCCGGACAGCTCCCAGGGCGCCGGAAGGTTGACCGCCGGGCGCTGATAGCGCTGGGCTTCCTCGGCATTGAGCACACCGCGGCGCAGGGCAGCGGCGATGCACACCACCGCGTCGAGCTGCTGCGCACCGACGAAGGCGCGCCACTCGGTGGGCAGGTCCAGCTCATCCTGGGGCGCCACGACATTGCCCGAGGCGCTGTGCACACCGTCCTGATAGAAAAACAGCCGGACAATCTCATGCCCGCCGGCCAGTGCTGCCTGGGCAAAGCGCAAGGCGCGGCGCGAGGAGGGCGCATGGGCCGGAGAGAAAACCGCAATGGCGAACTTCATGGAAGGCTCTTTCAGCAAATCTGCCGGCATGATAAAGCAAAAAGCCCGCTCCTTGTGGAAGCGGCGGTGCGACGCCCCGACTTGACCCGCGATCGGGGCAACCTCAATCTCAAGCCTGTTCTTTAGGCTCCGGCAAGAACCAGTTCAGCACCAGGGCACAAATCCCCCCAGTCGCCACCCCCGACTCCAGCACATTACGCAACGCCGACGGCATGTGTGCGAGGAACTCCGGCACCTGCGCCACCCCCAGGCCCAAGGCCAACGACACGGCAATGATCAGCAGTGCACGGCGGTCCAGGCTGATGCTGGCCAGGATATTGATCCCCGAAGCCGCCACCGCACCGAACATCACCATCGCCGCGCCACCG
The DNA here is from genome assembly GCF_004214895.1 of Pseudomonas tructae. Lineage (NCBI taxonomy): Bacteria > Pseudomonadati > Pseudomonadota > Gammaproteobacteria > Pseudomonadales > Pseudomonadaceae > Pseudomonas > Pseudomonas tructae. The sequence continues at coordinate 2,423,152 of NZ_CP035952.1, forward strand.
AGCACCGGCTCCGGCACCGCCTGGATCACCCCGGCCACGCTTGGGAACAGGCCCAGGATCACCAGCATCGCGGCAATCCACACACCGATATGGCGGCTGGCAATCCCGGTCAGCTGAATCACGCCATTGTTCTGGGCGAAAATCGAGCTGGGGAAGGTATTGAACACCCCGGCCAGCAGCGAGTTGGCACCGTTGACCAGCACGCCGCCCTTGATCCGCTGCATCCACAGCGGGCCTTCCACCGGCTGGCGCGAGACCTTACTGGTGGCGGTGACATCACCAATGGCTTCGAGCGAAGTCACCAGGTAGATCACCAGCATCGGAATGAACAGCGCCCAGGAGAAACCCAGGCCGAAATGCAGCGGTACCGGCACCTGGAACAGCGCCGCTTCATGCATGCCGGTGAAGTTCAGGCGGCCCAGGTAGCCGGCCAGGGCATAGCCCACGGCCAGGGCGATGACGATTGCGCAACTGCGCATCCACACCACTGGAATACGATTGAGGATTACGATGATCGCCAGCACCACGCCCGACAGCAGCAGGTTCTCGCCATTGGCGAAGGTGCCGTTGCCCATCGCCGCAAAGCCGCCGCCCATGCTGATCAGGCCGACCTTGATCAGGGTCAGGCCGATCATCAGCACGACGATACCGGTCACCAGCGGAGTGATCAGGCGCTTGACGAACGGCAGGATGCGCGAAATGCCCATCTCCACGAACGAACCGGCAATCACCACACCGAAAATCGCCGCCATCACGCCCTCAACGGGCGTGCCTTGCTTGACCATCAGCGCGCCACCGGCAATCAACGGCCCGACAAAGTTGAAGCTGGTGCCCTGGACAATCAACAGCCCGGCGCCAAAAGGCCCGAAACGGCGGCACTGGACGAAGGTAGCGATCCCGGAGATCACCAGCGACATCGACACGATCAGGTTGGTATCACGGGCCGACACCCCCAGCGCCTGGCAAATCAGCAGGCCAGGGGTCACGATCGGCACAATGATCGCCAGCAGATGCTGCAATGCCGCCAGCATGGCAATCAACGGCCGCGGGCGGTCTTCAAGGCCAAGGACCAGTTCATTGGCCTGCGCGGGTGCGCCAGGTCCTTGCTCGATTGAACTCATGGGAGTGCTGCCCCGGAAGAAAAAAGGAGCGCATTCTACGGGCCCACACCCGATTCCGGTAGTGCTATCAACCACTGTAGGAGCGGGCTTGCCCCGCGATGAAGCAAACAGGCAAGCAAGTCCCGGACAGCGGGCACAAAAAAGCCCGCCGAAGCGGGCTTTCTCTCAACACATCACACCAGCAAGCGATCAGTCATCGCGGCTCATCAGGCCGAACAGCTGCAGCAGGCTGACGAACAGGTTGTAGATCGACACATACAGGCTGATGGTCGCCATGATGTAGTTGCGCTCGCCACCGTGAATGATCGCGCTGGTCTGGAACAGGATGCACACCGACGAGAACAGCACGAAACCGGCGCTGATCGCCAGCTGCAGGCCGCTGATCTGGAAGAACAGGCTCGCCAGTACCGCACCCATCAGCACGAAGAAACCGGCGGTGATGAAGCCACCGAGGAAGCTCATGTCCTTGCGGGTGATCAGCACATAGGCCGACAAACCACCGAACACCAGAGCAGTCATGGCAAACGCCGAGCTGACCACTTCAGCGCCACCGGCCATGCCCAGGTAACGGTTGAGGATCGGGCCGAGCAAGAAGCCCATGAAGCCGGTGAGGGCGAAGGTGGACACCAGGCCCCAGACCGAATCACGCAGCTTGTTGGTGAGGAAGAACAGGCCGTAGAAGCCGATCAGCACCACGAAAATGTTCGGGTAGCCAACGCGCATCTGCTGCGCCACATAGGCCATGATGCCGCTGAAAGCGAGGGTGATAGCCAGCAACCCGTATGTGTTACGCAGGACGCGGCTGACCTCCTGCTGCTCGACCTGCTGGCCGTGATTGACGGCGTAATCCTGTTCGCGCATGGCGACACTCCTGTGGGTTTGTAACGTTCAGATGCAAAGATCATAACAGAGCCGCGCAAAGCAGCCACATAGAGAGTTTGACAGCTTGTTTCATTTCGGTATTATGGCGCCCGCAATACGAGGAAGCGTGGCCGAGTGGTTTAAGGCAACGGTCTTGAAAACCGTCGATGGGCAACTATCCTAGAGTTCGAATCTCTACGCTTCCGCCAATTCCAAAGCCCTGATTAGTCAGGGCTTTTTGCGTTTTTGGGCTCTCGGTTTTTTTCGCGTTTGAGGCCTGATTGCTTCCGCATCCTTTTCATCGTTTCCGCAAAGGAGCTTGAGGCCTTCGAGGCGTCAGCCAAAAAAGCAAACGCCGTATTGAAAGTTGAAGAGATGACAATCAGAGACGTGGCTAGTCGCCCTTCGCCTTTGGTGCATCGTTTGCATTTCCTGTCTCCTTTTCCCGCCGAGCTTTGATAGCGGTTTCCAGAGCACTGACGTGCCGCTTGGTAATCTGACCAGGGAGCGAGAAGGAGAGCATCATTGCCAGGCATGCGAGGAAAAGCAGGAGGCCTTCAAGGCCGGCTTGTACGGGATTGGCCCAACCTAGCTCGCTTTGACGTGCTTTGTGGCAAACACAATACGAGAAGGGTGAGAAGGGGTTGACCTCAGGCAAGATGAAGATGGGCTTGACGATCATCTGGATTTTTTCGAATATATCCCGGTGCCATTGACGGTGGCCTTCAGCCCTAGCTAGGAAAAGCCTCTGCACCGTCGTTTCACCTTCTCATGTTGCCACCTTGAATGGTCAGCTGATACTAGGGCTTAGCGTTGACCGTGAGAGGCTAGGCCATGAAATTTCCTGAAACTCCTTCGCTTTCTGCTTTCAAGTCAGACGCCCGCGTTCTGCTCCAAGACCTGCAAAATGGTTGTCCGTCAGCATTTAACAGAGCTATTCGTGCTCAGCTGATTAGCGCAGGCCCGGCTACTCGCGCCATTTGTTTGCGTATTATTGCCAAAGAATATGGCATGAAATATCACAAGATCAACGCAGATGATCGAATGATCTCTCGATACGCAGATCATTGCTTCTCTCAAGGTTTTTGGAAGCAACCCTACGTTGGTGAATTTCGACGGGCACGATTTTTGTTGCAGTTCGACGCGTTGGTTGAATGCTTGCGTGACCAGGTGCCTCTTGCTGTCGCTGCGAATAAACGCGGTGTGGATTTTGCCGGCTTCCACTTCAGCTCGTTGCTCTTCGCTCGAATCAGTAGTGTTCTGAAGCGAAAAAAAGTCCCTGACTATAGCTATCTGCAGGCGCCGGGAAGTCTGATTCACTACGACTGGTTTTACGATGTAAAAAAGGCTAACCATGCAAACTTTAGTAACGCTAAGTTTTACACTGTTACGGTAGATCCGGTCGTTCAGCCAGGTGCTTATGGCTGGGGCACTGATTTTAGTTATGCGGATTTGAGGGGTGTTGACCTTCGTGGGGCTTACCTCCGCAGTGCTTACTTCCGAGGGACCAAGATGGATGGAGCTGATTTTCGCAACGCCAATATCAATGATTGCGTGTTTACTGGTGCATCCGGGGCCTTTGTAAGTGGCGAAATTCTTCACCATAACTGGGATGTTGGTCCTCGAGGCGTCGAGCTATGGCTACCAGATGACGAAGAGTAAACGCAGGATTTAGTGGTCATATCCCTTAGCGCCCGGACAACATCCGGGCGTTCTTCATTAGGGGGGGCGAGGCAGTGGAAATTGGCAGGTGTTCAGGTCGATCAGGCCTTGGGCATTGAGCCTACCATCGACGCAAACGGCTGAGCTGCGCAGAGTACGATGGCAGCCTCTGGTTTCGCGATCCTCAAGTACTGCTCCCACAACGGGGCAAATGGAATGATTACGTCCCAGGCGCAATGGGTGGTGCCGTAGGGCAGGTCAGCCAGCACCAGGTCAACGCTGGCGCTGGGGATCGACTTCATTACCTCCAGGCAGTCGCCGTGGTGAAGGCTGACCTCATTCATCGCGGGCAGCCGCTATCGATAGCCTGCCGGCGAGGCTTTCTTGAGCGCGTTGAGGCTATTTGACAGGTTTGATTCGACCGCCTGCGCCATTTACGACGATAGGTTTCCAAGTCTTGTCGGCATTTACCAGCTCGAACTCCTTCTCAACTTCATCCTGGGTGTAGAAGGGCTGGGTCATATAAAACACGCCGTAGAATGTGTCCCAATCAGGATGGTTGTAGCCTTTCATATCGGCATACACGCCATCCAGGCTCGCTTTCATTTCGGCCTTGGAGTCTATGAATTTGAATTCCACCATGGTGCGTAGAGAAGGGATGCCGATATCGCCTTTGGTGTGCTTGATAATTTTCGGTACGCCCACCTCTCTCATCGCATCGGTGAACGAGTACCTGCAGATCTCAAGAACAGCATTCCGCACCTCTGATTCATTCTTGGGGCGGAGATCGCGATCGGAGATGATGACAGCGGTTTTTAGAAGGATGTTGCGCAGTACTTCGTGGGTAGTAATCGCCTTGGCATTGCTCATGGCCCGTAGCGGCGCGAAGCACGCGTAGGCTTGGGCTAAGGCTTCGGAATGGATTTCACCGTCAAACGGTCGACCTGTCTTTTCGAGGTACGTCCGGTTTTTGCGTGAGTCCGCAACTTCGCGCTCAATAGAGGGCGCACCTAGCCGCTCGGCCAGCACCCCAATCCCCCGAAAGGAAGCTTCAAGGTGGTATCGAAGAATTTGTTGCGCCATGTCATGGCGATTATCTTCGGGGTCTTCGAGTTGATGTACATCGAGGTGCTGTTCCAGATTATCGAGTTTGTACAGTGCGTCACTCGCCGAATCTAACTCTATCTGGATGGCCTCGACCAACAGCCATTCTTCTCTTCCCATGGTTACTTCCTTATCTTCTGAGCGCTTGGGCTGCCTATAGAGCGGCTCGGGCTTTGGATGGGCCCATTCCTTATTCAATGGCGCAGCAAGAACAGAATGTACCGTCGCAGATATCAATTGGCCATCCTCCGAAAGTTAAATCTTGCTGGAAAATGACAAGGGATATCCGACTGGGGTTTGTCTGGAGTTTTTGATCATTCAAATGCGCAGGTTTTGGAAGGTGAGGAAAGGGATGGGATTTCACTCGTCAGGGCCGAGTGTTGGATGAGGCCGCGCGCATCACCGAGAGGTGTCGGGTCTGGTAAGCAACTGGCTTCCCACCCACACTGGATGGGCGGCCAGGTCCGCGCTACAGTGCCGGGAAGGGCAGGTAACGCCTAAATCACGAGCAAGGAGGTTGCTGATGTTTGCGAAGCTGTTGGTGACGGTTGGAATCGTCTTTTATGCGGTTGTCGTACCGATTTTAGAAGTCAACGAGACTCATGTCTTCAACCAGGCGTGGGAGCCACACGCACGGCTTCATGAGGTCTGGCAGCTGTTTACCAACACCGCGCTTGGAGCATTTAGTACCTGGCTTGTCTGGGGCAAGAATAATCTCCGGCTTGCGAGCCTTCTCACCATTTTTGTAACCGGCGGATTCTTGATGGCTTACTGGTTTCGGGATGGCTACGGCGGGTCGATGGTTCTTTCTGACGGCTCTGAGAAGATGATCCTGGGCGTGAATTTGGGGCTATTTGCTTACGCCCTTGCCATTGTATTGGCAGGTGTTGCCATAGCGATTGACCAGCGAAAACGGATCGTGTCCCAGGAAGTGCTGTAACTGAACCAGCCGAAGGCGCCCTATGGGCGAAAGAGGATGGTCATCGTGGTTCTTGGCTAACGTTGAGTTTGCGAAGACCTAACACTCACCAAGAACACCACGATGACCAAGCCCACTATCGCATTGACCGAGCTGGTGTTCCCCCGGTGCTGTCCGATGTGTAACTGAAGCCGGCGGCCGCACGATCGAAAATGCCCGGCACAGGCCGCAATGCTGTTCACTCAAGCGCAGCAACCTTGCGACCCACCGGAAACCGGGCCTTTGATCGCATCACCATCCTCGGCCTTGAGGGCCTTGAGGGCCTTGGACGGTAATCTATAAATATCCCTCCTACAGCCCAACAACACCGCCCACACAGCCTGACAAAGCACAGATACAAAAATTAACATTAGTAAAACTCATTCAAATCAATCTATTAGCTACTTTCTAGAGTTAAGATACAAAAAATTTCAAAACTCCCGTGTACAGATGTGAAATGCCAAGGGTAACTTCACCCTCAAGCTATGCGGTCAACTGCTAATGGAATGCAGGCTGTAGCAAACCGGATCTTCATGCCTCCACCGGGTTTGCACCTACTACAATAAAGGGAGCTAATCGTGAACTGCATTTTCTGTTCAATCGCCAAGAAAGAATCACCGGCTGCCGTTGTCTACGAAGACGAGCAGTGCCTGGCCTTTCTCTCTATCCAGCCGATTACTCCTGGCCATGTCCTGGTCATTCCCAAGGCCCACGCAAGCGGCCTGGGTGATATCCCTCCTCAAACCTGTGGCCACATGATGCGTGTGGGTCAACGGGTGGCAGCCGCCCTGCGTGAAAGCGGCTTGAGCCTCAATGAACACCCCTGTGAAGGTATCAACCTGCTGCTGTGCGATGGCGCGGTGGCCGGGCAGACCGTGGGCCACGCTCACCTGCATGTACTGGCCCGCTTTGTCGGTGACGGTTTCAACCTGGGTCATGCGGACCTTCCACTGGCTACGCCCCAAGTGCTGGGCGAGCGCGCAGAGCAGATCCGTCGCGCCTTGAGCTCGCTGCCACCGGTTTAACTGCAAGTCGCTTTGGTTTAAAGGCACGCCCGCGATAAGAGGGGTGCGTGCCTTGCTGTGCGCAGTCAGCTAATCATCAACTTGTAGGCATCTACGCAAGGAGGCGAAGCTATGTCTTGTACTGTGGGAACTTAGGTTGTGCGCTGGGCTGAGTTGAATACTACAAATCACAATAAGAAGGGAATTCTCATGCCGTCACTCGCAAGTAATAAGGCTGCCTTGCCTTCGGCAAATATGCAGTTGGTCAAGGATGATTCAGCCGGTTCGGCAATCTACAGTTTCTATGATTCAGTACTTCAAGACTTGTGCCAGTCTGACAAGGTCAAGGTCAGACAGGTGGTGACGCCCGCGCAGTTTCTCGAACTGTCTCGTGCCCGCAGCCGGTTGTACGGGCAGCGAAAGGTCTACTACAAGACGTTGTTTGGTAACGCGGTCGACGACACCGTATGCCTGGATGACTACGACCCGCGTTCCTACGTGTTTGCCTTTTATTATGATGGTGAAATTATCGGCACTCAGCGTATTACGCCTTTCCCTCACGAGTCGGGCGAATTCATCAGCCATGAACAGCTGGTACGGTTCTCCGGGCCCAACTACGAGAATGAGTGCGTCGAGCTCTCGCGACTTATCGTCGACAAGCATTCCCCGGTCAAGAACGTGGTCAACGGATTGGCGATGACCGGCGCCTCGCTGGTCGCCCTGGAAGGCGGCTTCAAAACCTTCATCACCTACGTTAAACCACGGCTTGCACCGAAGTTCGACAGCTTCGTCTTTGATCAGGATGGAATCTTCTTCCAGATCAAAGCTCGCGGTGATCACTACTACGCCCTGTACAAAGGCGATCTGATGCCGTCGGTCACGCCCTTCTTCGGCCTGCAAAGCTGCCCTGCAGACTTGAAGAACATTGATGACTTGATTCGCTACACCTTGGCCGCCCGTGCTGCGAGGCAGTCACTGGCGGGATGAGCATCCAAAAACAACGACAACATTGAGGTTGATCCAAGATGGAAGCCAGGAACAAAGAAGTGGTCATCGAGTTTTACGAACGCATGTTTGTTCAGCGGGAACTGGCGGTCGCCGATACGTTGATTGCCAAAGATTATGTGCAGCACAACAACGTATTTATTCCACCGCGCCGCGAAGGCTTCAAGACCTACTTTACGCAGTTCTTCAAAACATTCCCCGAGTCGGGTGCCAGTATTGAACGGGTCTGCGCCGAAGGCGATTATGTCTTCCTGTATGCCAAGCACTGGGCCAAACACAGGTTCTTTACCGTGAATTACAAGGTGATCGATATCTACCGTGTGGAAAACGGTGTGCTGATGGAGCACTGGGACACTATCGAAGGCCTGGGGTTCTTCTCCAAGTTCATCTATATCATTAAGTCTGTACTGCGCCTGTAAGTCCGTGTTTGCCTGAAATTATAAAAAGTGTCATGAATGATTTATCAATCCGCCAAGGAAGAGAGTGAAATGACTGAAGTGACCGCGTTTCGCAAAGAGCTGAAAGCCGTCTGTGATGCCGAATGGGAAAAGATCAAGGCCGGCCGCTTTTTCCAGATGATGAAACGCCCCGAGTTGCAGCGTGATCTCTACATCAAGTCGATTGTCCAGGTGTATCACTACACCAAAAACAACTCGATCAACCAGGCGGTGGCGTGCTGGAACCAGGACCATAAAAAGGTCGGCCTGCTGCGTTTTGCGATGAAGCATGCGCTGGAAGAACTGGGTCATGAAAACATGGCGTACAACGACCTGATCGCCATTGGCGTCGACAAGTCCGAGTTCGATAAGCCGATGTTGCCGGCCACAGAGGCGTTCTACGGCTACCTGGATTTCGTCTCTGTGTGCCGCGGCATCATTCCACGGCTGGGCTACAGCTTCTGGGCCGAGGACTGCTACGAGCACCTCGAGCCATTGATGGATGTCTGCAAGAACCATCTCAAGCTGACCGACCAACAACTTACCTTCTTTGTCGCCCACGCGATCATCGACGAGAAACACTCCGAGCAAGTCAACGCAGCCATCGACCGCTGGGTCGTGACCGACGAAGAAAAAGAGGCGGTCAAGCAAGTCGCACGCACCACGGTTTACTTGATGGGCAAGATCCTCGAGTCGGTCGCCGACGAGTTCTGAGGCTTGGCAACAGGCGTCCTCGCGCACCCCGCTGCGCGAGGACTTTTTACATGGCGTGCACATCAATAAAACGATCGGCCGGTCAGGCGCTTGTCCAACCGCCTGGCCGCCACGGTCAATTCACTAGGAGGTGACATGAGTAGCAATAGCGACATGATTACCTGGGGCATGATGCTGCGCAAAATCCCCTTGATCGCCCGGGCCATTCCTCGGCTCGTCAGGGGAATCAAAGCTTCCAAGCTCAAGGTCGATCAGCCCTGCGGCCTGGGGTTGGCCTTCGAACAGGCGGTTGCGCGCAACCCTCAAGGGCCGGCGTTGCTCTACAAGGACACTCGTTTCAGTTATGAACAGGTCAACCAGTGGGCCAACCGCTTCGCCCATTACCTGCTTGCCCGTGGCCTGAAAAAAGGCGATGTGGTCGGCATATTCATTGAAAATCGCCCGGAATTGCTGGTCAGCGTGCTGGCGGTCAGCAAGATCGGCGGTATCTGCGCCATGCTCAACACCTCGCAGACCAACAACGTCCTGATCCACAGCTTGAGCCTGGTCAATCCCTCGGCGATTATCGTCGGCGAAGAGTTGGTGCCATCCTTTGACGCGGTGCGTAACGAAGTTGCCATCGATGAGCTGAGCACGTTCTTCCTGGCCGACACCGACACCACTCTCGATGCGGGCGTCGCCCCGGAGGGTTACATCAACCTGAGCCGCGCCAGCGAAGCGCACCCCGTTGTCAATCCGGCGACCACCCAGCAGGTCTACCTGGACGACGCCTGCTTCTACATTTACACCTCCGGCACCACCGGTTTGCCCAAGGCCGGGGTGTTCAAGCACGGGCGCTGGATGAAAGTCTACGGTAGCTTCGGCATGATCGCCCTGGATATGCGCCCCGATGACATCGTCTATTGCACCTTGCCGCTCTATCACGGCACCGGGCTGTGCGTGAGCTGGGGCTCGGCATTGGCCGGCGCCTCGGGGTTCGCCATCCGCCGCAAATTCAGCGCCAGTCAGTTCTGGAATGACACGCGCAAATTCAAGGCCACCACCATTTGCTACGTCGGTGAATTGTGTCGCTACCTGATCGACCAGCCGCCCGCCGGCAACGATGGTGACAACCCGGTGGTGAAAATGATTGGTAACGGCCTGCGCCCGGGCGTATGGAACGACTTCAAGAGTCGCTTCAACATCGAACGGGTCTGCGAGTTTTATGCCGCCAGTGACGGCAACATCGGCTTTACCAACATCCTCAACTTCGAAAACACCATTGGCTTTGCCATCAATGCCTGGTCGCTGGTGGAGTACGAACACGACACCGGTGAGCCGCGGCGCACCGCGAACGGCTTCATGCAGAAAGTCGGCAAGGGTGGCCAAGGTTTGTTGCTGGCCAAGATCGACGACGACTCCCCATTCGACGGTTACACCGATCCGGAGAAGAGCAAAAAGGTGGTGCTGTACGACGTTTTCGAAAAGGGCGATCGTTACTTCAACAGCGGCGACCTGATTCGCGATATCGGCTTTGGCCACGCCCAATTCGTCGACCGCCTAGGGGATACCTTCCGCTGGAAAGGCGAGAACGTCTCCACCACCGAAGTCGAAAACATCATGGTGCAACATCCCCACATCGCCGAAGCCGTGGCCTACGGTGTGGAAATCAAGAACACCAACGGTCGCGCCGGGATGGCGGCCATCACCCCATCGGCTCCGCTGGAACAACTGGATTTTTGCGACCTGCTGCGCTTCGTCAAACGCCAGATGCCCCACTACGCGGTGCCGATGTTCCTGCGCATCAGGACCTGCATGGAAACCACCGGCACGTTCAAATACCAGAAAACCAAACTAAGGACCGAAGCCTTCGACCCCAGCCAAACCGGCGAGGACCCGGTCTACGCTTGGCTACCGGGCACCGAAACCTACGTGCGCGTGACTGAGCAGGTGCTGCAGGACATTCATGGCGGCAAGTTCCGCTACTGAGGGGCAACTGCGCGAGCGTCAAACCACAACGCCGAAGAATGCGTAATGCTGCTTACTCAAGGGGAGCAGCCTTACGCTTGCGCATGATTTCGATCATTTTCGCAACGAAGGTGTTTGCACCGCGTGTCACCTCCTTGCATGCGCTTTGCTTGAGTTTCGATAACTCCCATTCACTCCTCTTCTGTAAGCACTTTCACTTGACCTGAGTTCACCGCCTTGAGCAGTTGCTCATGGTCGTGTTCGGTCTGGTCGGCATAGCGCAGGGCAAAATCGCCCAGTGCTTCGTCGAAGGCGTCGCCCTTTCCCAGGTAGCCTGCGATCGTTGCCGCGTCGCCCGACTTGGCGTGAGCGCGTGCGAGGGTCAGGCCGCAAAAATCCGCATAGCGCTCCAACTGCACGGCATTGATATGTTCAAGTGGTACCGACATTTTCATGTCGCGCAACTGCCTCACGAAAAAGTCATATCCGGCCCGGCCCCGCGTCCAACCCAGGAAGATGTCGCTGGACGATTGCATCAGGCGCTGTCCCATCACCACCCGTTGGCCTTGATTCTTGAATTGACTCTTGCCTGCGTAAGGTTCGAGGACGGAACGACAGGACTCCTTGAACTGTAAAATCAGTGGGTGGTTTTCCTCGGAAAATAGCAAAGCAATGTAGCACCGCGTGCCGACGCTACCGATACCGACGACTTTTAGTGCAGCATCCACCAGGCGATAGCGATCGAGTAACACGCGGCGTTCGTCGGAAAGACTCTGGCGATAGTCAATCAGGCCCTGTTGGGCACGCTCTATGAAGTCTGGGTCGCTGACGTGCTGAATGACTGGCGGTTGATCCACAATACGCGGGTGCCCTCCAACCACGCCGGCGATCTTCGGGAAGACACTTTCCATCACCCGCTCGCGGGCACGGTCGAACAACTGCTGACGAAACTTACGCGCCTTCACGTCGGGTGCTGCATCCAGCAATGTCTGTGCGTCTAGGCGCGAGTACCAGACTTCCAGAGGATTCATCTTCGAATAACGGCGCAGATTTTCGCGGTATGCCCGTACGCAGGCAACGGCAACCTCGCGTGCACGGGCATCGGAAGCGCCACCGTCGCGTGCGGCAACGGCGAAGCTCACGGTTAGGCGCTTGATGTCCCACTCCCAGGGCGCCGGTAGGGTTTCATCGAAATCGTTGAGGTCGAACACCAGGTTGCGCTCGGGTGTTGCGAACAGGCCAAAATTGAGCAAGTGGCAGTCGCCGCAGGCCTGCACCTGCACGCGGATATTCGGTCCGCTAGCCAAGTCATGCGCCATCAGCGCGGCCGACCCGCGCAGGAAGGTGAAAGGGCTACGAAGCATCCGCCCGTAGCGGATGGGTACTAGATCTTGAAGGCGGTCACGGTTGGATTTCTCCAGTATGGAGATGACATCGCGCTGCCGAGGGGATTTCCACTTGGCGTGCTCCTCGCGAGGGATCTGCCCACGCAGTCGCTTACCGTTGGCGACACGTTCCTCGCGGGAACGAAACGCCGAAGTCGATGCGGTGTTGTCTGCTTCCTCGCGGGAAAAACCTTTCTGAGATGCCATGATGCTGTCGTCACCTGTGGCGTGGGTAGAGGTCATCAGGAGCATTGCCCCTGGCCAAACCTTCAAACACAAGCCTGCTTCCTACTGCTTCGCGGACCTGTCGCACTCGGCCTGTTCCATCGCCATACAACACCTCGTTCAATTCGCTGGGCGGCAAGTGAACATGCAACTGCCGGCGGCGCTGCTGGGTGATCTTCTGGAGGCGTCTCATGGGCGGCATACCTCGATTGGCGTCTTCTTCGTAGAGCCAGAGGGCATGACCACTAGTAGACGCCTGTTTCCACCCTGTATGCCTCAAAGCTGACCAGTGGACGTGGTCAGGGCCGCTGCGTATGGGCTGGATCAAAATCGATGACGATGGTCAGAGTTGTAGGGCGGACAATCCATTGGCAGGTGAGAAAATTTTCCTCGAATGTTTAGTCTAGGAGTGGGGCAATGTAATATTGCCACTACAGAAATCATAGGAGTGAGCGAGCCTGGCTTCATGCGACCTGCACAGTGGCACCTATAACCATGGTTATTGGGAACTCCCCAGTAACCATCAACCAGACCTATGTGAGTCAATGCACAAACCAGGTAGGGGATTCGAATTCCCCTAGCGAAAACAGAACAACATCACCGACTACAAAACCAGGAGTTTTGATGATGAATAAAGGCCTCCGAGAATTCAAATCGATTGCTCGAAATGCAATTGCAAGCTTTGTGATGCTGGGAACGCTACTGGATGGTGGTGTACATTCCGCTCAGTCCTATGATTTTTGATTTAATCATTCAACTGCTTCGTTAGTTTCTGGCAAGGCAGCGCCTCCGGCACCTCAAAGAACCCCAATCGGCCCTTCAAGGGAATGAACTCACAAGGGCGGGGGGCGTGCAGCACGAATCCCTTTTCCCCCATGTACCACGGCGATGCGCTGGCATCGACGCTATCCACCAGCTCAACCGAACCAACAATACCACCGCGCGCCAGTGCCTCGAAGGGGGGGGGACGGCTACCCCTCGTTCAGCAGCGTACTGCGCCACTCTGGCGTAGTCGGTGCGCTTCATGCCCTGTGAGGCATGCACGCAGAACCGCCCGCGTAATGTCGTGTGCCAGCTGCGGTTCTCTATGTCTTTGCCGGCGTGGATGATCAGCCAGGCCCAGGGTTGGCGAATTGAAAGTGCCTTCATGGCGAATACCTGTTGTTCGATGGATTACGCGCAAGTGGCCAGGCACAAGAGCGCTTGGTAGGTGGCATAGGTGCCGAAGGCAAAGATCAGTATTGAAGTCAGGCCTAAGACGATGCAGCTCAATTGCAAGGTGGTGCCGACTGTGTTGTGCCACGTTACATTGCTGTCAAATGCGATCTGCGCAAGGCAAGTCAGGCAAGCGCTGATTCCGATGGCCAATGCCCCTGTCACAAAGGCCGTCAGGGCATATGCGAAGTCCGGGATTGCGCCGCTGTTGTTGTCTGAAAGCTTGCCAATGAACGCCAGCAGGGCGATTGCTGCACCACCGTTCAGTAGCAGCATGGTCTTGATTGCGTTCTGTCCTGATTGGCTGATTGAGTTGCTGTTTTGCGAGGTGGCTTCGACAAGCGCGTCAATATGATTCACAAGACTGTCGCAGTGAAGGGTCTCCTGACCCTGTGATTTAACCTCGTTGATCGAGGCTTTCAGTGTTCGCGCGAATGCCTTTGCTTCCATTACTCATGCTCGCTAGATTGACGACCTGACTCACTGTGCTGCTTCGTGCACACAGGGCGGTGAGCCTAGCATCTGGCTATTCAAAGGGGGAGAGTGGTAATGGCGTTGCGCAAGAAGCTGGAAGCATTTCGAGAGCGGTTTACTCCGCGCCAACGACGCATCGTCGGTGGTGCACTGTTGGCACTCTGGGCCATCGGATTATGGGTGCATCCCGGTCAATACCTGCTGGCACTGTTGATCCCAGGGGTCATCATTTTCTTCAGCGCCTCAGCAATAGAGCTTGAGCGAAAATCTTGAGACACCGTTGGGCTAGGCTTCGCTAACGGCTGGAAAAAGGAGAGCAACATGCCCGTTCTGAGAAACGCATGGTTTGTGCTGGCAGTGACTGTCGGCACGATCCCGATGGCGAGCGCGGATACAGTGAAGTTTGAAGGTGTTGCCGCAATCGCAGCAGGTGCGATAAACCCACCCAATCCAGTGGAAGGTTGTAATCGTGCCAAGCGGGATGCTGAGCAGAAGGCCGTCAAGGCGGGAACCAAGGGTTTGGAATCCTGGGACCGGCTCAGCGTCGACAGTGACTGTTCGTTGTCCACGGAAGGGGCTACTGGCGTGGGTTACTTTTACATTTTCAAAGCCAGTGGAAACTTCACAAAGTAATGGCGGGTTTTGGCTGCCAAGGTGCAGTCCCAACCTTACCCTTGGTCAGGATGCCCATCGGGCTGATGATCTGGCGCTAGGTTGCACTGCCTGAAAACGCGCAATTGACTGTTGCACAAAACGCAGCCGACAAGCTGGCAATGTTCTTCTAAGGTGTATCCATCAGCAGCGCTGAAAGGATTCACACATGGAGATGTGCGTGCACTCAAGCGTGCGCGGCACGCGTGAGAGGGCGGCGTCCGCAGGCCGGATTGGCCTGCGGGCGACAGCCCCTCGACGACAGCGAAGGTTCAGTTACGCGGCAGCCTCAACCCGCAGCGTAGGCCTTTTTGAAGTCCGGGGCGGTCCAGCCATTGAGGTCGTACTCAGCCATGCACTGTTCGGCCAGGGCGCGCATTTGCTCGGTGCGCCCGGAATGGCTGGCGATGTGCAGGGTGTCCAGACGACTCTTCTCGTAGCTGCCGGAGTAGTTGACCTCGTACAGTTCGTGGCGCGAACCGAACTCGGTACCGATCGCGTCCCACAGCAGCTTGAGGGTCTTGGCGCGCTCTTCGGCGTCGATGCCGTTGGAACCACGGGCGTACTGGTCCAGGAAGGGTCTGACCTCGGGATTGAGGAAGTCCTTGGCGTGGGAGGGCAGGTAGATCAAGCCGCTGGCCACGGTCTTGCGGATCAGGTTGATCACCCGGCTGTAGGCATCGCCAGCGGTAGCGCGGTAGGCCAGGGCCGATTCCAGGTTGGGCAGCAGGAATTCCTCGTTCCAGTTTTCGGTGCGATAGGCCATGGAGTCGGAAAGGCCCCAGAGCATGTGGCGCAAGGCGATGGCTTCGCCCACAGCCCCTTGAACGCCCTGGAAGTCACGGGTACCGCAGATTTCCACGGCCTTGAGAAACAGCCCGCAGATGAAGTCCATCTTCACCGCCAGGCGGGTGCAGCCATGCATCAGGGTGCGGCCGAAGAAGCCGGATTTCTGGATGAAGCTGTTGGACATCTCCACGCCGTACATGAACACGTCCTGCCACGGCACGAAGGCCCGGTCGAAGATCAGGATGCAGTCGTTCTCGTCCATGCGGCTCGACAGCGGGTAGTCGAACGGGCTGCCGTTCTTGCTCGCCGCCTGCTCGTAGGAGGTCCGGCAGATAAGCTTCACGCCTTTGGCACCGGTGGGGATCATGAAGATCGGCGAATACTTTTTGTCCTGGTACATGACGTTGTAGTGGGCAACGAACGTGTACTGGGTCAGTGCCGCGCCAGTGGCCACCACCTTGGCCCCGCTGATGTACAGACCGTCCGCGGTTTCTTCGTCGACGCGCACGAAGACGTTGGAGGTGTTTGGGTCCTGGTTGCGGTCCACCGGCGGGTTGACCACGGCATGGTTGATGAACGGCAGGCGTTCGCGGCTGAAGTTGTACCAGCGGGTGGCGTTTTCGGCGTACTCGCCGTAGAGGTCGCGGTTAGGGCCGAAGGTGCCGATCCAGGCGCCTTTGAAGTCCGGAGTGCGGCCCATCCAGCCATAGCTCAGGCGGGCGGTTTCGGCGATCGCGTCGCGTGCGGCGACCTGTTCTTCGACCGTGCGCGGTGCCTGGAAGAAGCGGTGGCAGCGCAGGCCAGGGGCACCGTCGATCTCGATGGTGAGCTTGTCACGCAGTTTGGGGTCATGCAGTGCATCGTAGAAGCGAGCGTTCATCAGCGCCGCGTTGCGAAACGCGGGATGTTCGGTGACATCTTCGACCCGCTCGCCGTTGATCCAAACTTCCCTGCCATCCCTCAGGCTTGCCAGATACTCCTGCGAGGTTTGAAGGCCCCTACGGTCAAGAGAGAAACCATTACGATCCATCATCAATCTGCTCCGGTACAAGTAAGACTACGCACACAGGTTGTCCATCAGTGGCGCGTCGTTGTTGTGGGGTAAATGCTGGTTTGCACGAGCCACAACTTAGAGAGAAGTGTGACGAGATGTAAATTTCGAAACATGCAATCTACGATTGCCTGGAGGAGGGGTTGTGGGCGCTTTTTGTCGCTGGCTACTGTGGGCGGTTTTTTTGTGTGCGAGAACTGCTGCGGGGCGCTCGCATTTGGCGCCCGTTGCAGAATAACCGGTTCAGCTGCAGGAACATTCCTGCACTAATTGGCGCAACCAACGATGTACCTGGTCATTGTTCACGCGCGGGTGCCAGGCCTGGCAGAACTCGCCGCCGGGGGTCTCCAGCGGTAGCTGGAAAATGTGCAGCGGCAGTAGCGGCAGCGACCATTCGACGAAGCGCTGCGGGATCACCGCAATCATGTCCGAGGAACTGGCCAGTTGCATGGCCGCCTGAAAGCCCGGGACCACCAACTGCACCTTGCGTTGCAAGCCGACCTTTTCCAGCTCCAGATCCAACGGGCCGCGGGTGCGGCCGCGGCGTGACACCGACAGGTGAGGGAAGGCCACCAGGTCCTCGGCGCTGACGCTGCTCTGGCGCGCGAGGGGGTGCTGATTGTTGACCACGCCAACGAAGGTGTCGATGTACAGGCGTTGCTTGTAGACCTCGGGCCCCAGGGGCCCGGCGATGCCGATGTCGAGGTCGATCAGGCCGTCGCGCAGGGCGGCGACATCCTCGTTGCCCTGGGACATGAAACTCAAGGTCACATGCGGGGCCTGTTGCGCCACCCGTTGACTCAGGCGCAGGGCCCAGGCGCCGGTGAAGCCATCCTCGGTGCGCAGGGTGAATACTCGCTTTACCGTGCCCAGGTTGAGCTTCTGTTTAGTGCCCAGCACATTGCGCGCCTCTTCCAGCAGGTTGTGCACCTGGGGCGCAAGGTCCAGAGCCAGGGGCGTTGGGACCAGGCGGCGGCCGGCCAGCACGAACAGCGGGTCGCCCATGGCTTCGCGCAGGTTCGACAAGCGCCGGCTCATGGCGGGAATGCTCAGGTTCATGCGCTCGGCGGCGCCAGTGACGCTGCCTTCGCGCAACATCGAGTCGAAGGTCAGCAGCAAGTTCAGATCAGGCAGGTTCATTTCGCAGTCCTTTGCAAAAAACGCAAGTCTAGTCTCGGTTTATTGCAATTTTCAATATGCCAGGGGCTACTTATCATCCCGTTGCAACCCAACCCTTCAAGGATGTTGTGATGGAATCCTCTTATTCGCTTCAGCATTGGCTGGCGATCTGTCTGCTGTTGGCATTGCCAGGCTGCGTCAGCCCCGGGCATAGCCCTGAACCACCCAAACCCTTGTCACCCGAACAGCTCGAGGCCGGTCTGGACATCGAACACGCCGCTACCCAGCCCTCATCTGCGGCAGATGATCGCTGGTGGCTGAGCTTCAATGACGCTGACCTCAATCGCCTGCTGGCTGCCGGCCTGGACACCTCGCCTAGCCTGGCTATTGCCAGTGCGCGTATCGAGCGGGCGCAAGCCGATGCCGGCATCACCCTGGCCAATACCCGGCCGAGCCTGTCGGCCATGACCCAGATCCTGCGTAGCCAGGATTCACAGCACTACAAGACCGGTGCCGATGAAGCCGGGGTCTGGCACACCGATGGCCAGGCGTTGCTGCAAGGGCGTTACAACCTTGATCTGTGGGGCCTCAATCGTTCTCTGAACGAAGCAGCGGTGGGTAGCCTGCGCGCCGCCGAGGCCGATCAGGCGGTCGCCCGTCTGGCGCTCAGTGGCAGCCTGGTGGAAACCTGGTTCGCCTTGGGCGGTGTGCTCGAACAGCAGGCCATTGTCAATCAGACCCTGGAACAACGCCGCAGTATCCTGCAGTTGAGTGAAAACCGGCTGAAGTCTGGTCTGGGCACGCAGGTTGACGTGGTGCGGGCACGTGGGCCAATCCCTTTGCTCGAAGCCGAGCAGGCGCGCCTGCAAGGCGCCGCCCGTGGCTATCAGTTACGGCTGGCGGCTCTGGCCGGCAAGGGCCCGGGCTGGGGCGAGCAATGGCAGCCCAAAGTCGCTGACCCGCGCCAGCGCGTGGCCTTGCCGGGCCATCTGCCGGCCGAGTTGATCGGTGGCCGGCCCGATGTGGTTGCCCAGCGCTGGCGCGTCGAAGCACAAGGCAAGCGCATTGGCGCCGCCCGTGCGGCGTTTTATCCGAACATCGACCTTCTCGCATTCGCAGGCTTCCAGAGCTTCAGCTTCCAGAACCTTTTCCACCACGACAGCCGTACCTATGGCGTGGGCCCCGCAGTGACCTTGCCGATCTTCGACGCCGGGCGTTTACGTGGCCAATACCAGGCCCAGCAGGCCAGTTATGCCGAAGCCGTGGCCAGCTACAACCAGACCCTGGTCAACGCCCTGAGTGAAGTGGCCGGACATGTCTCGCAACTGCGTGCCATTGAGGGCCAGCGCCTGAAAACCGTGCAGGGGCTGGATGAGGTCGAACAGGTCTACGACCTGGAAAACCTGCGTTACCGGCAAAGTCTCACTGATTTTCTGCATGTGCTCGACGCCCAGACCCGGGTACTCGACACGCGCATGCAACTGGTCCAGTTGAAGACCTCGGCGCTGCAAAACCATGCCGGCCTGCTGCGCGCGCTCGGCGGCGGCTGGAAAGAAGCCGATCAGAACTCCACTACGCTTGCAGGAACCTCTCATGACTGACGCCACCCAAACCCCAGCCCCGGCACCGGCCAAGTCGCGCCGCGGCCCGATTTTCCTGCTCATTACCCTGGTTGCCCTGGCCGCGGCTGTGGCTGCCGGCCTGTGGTACTGGGTGTATGGCCGCACGTATGAAAGCACCGACAACGCCTATGTACGGGGCGACGTGGTGCTGATCTCCGCCCAGGTACGTGGTACCGCCACTGCGGTAAACATCCAGAACACCGATACGGTCAAGGCGGGTGACACCCTGGTTGAAATCGACCCGGCCGATGCGCGCTTGAGCCTGGACTCCGCCACTCACCAACTGGCCCTGACCGTGCGCACAGTCAACAGCCTGTTCGCCGAAGAGAACGATCTGCTCGCCCAGGTCAAGCTACGCCAGGCCGAAGCCAACCGGGCCAACCAGGACCTGCAACGGCGCCGGTCGGTGATCGCCCAGGGCGGTGTCTCCGGCGAAGACCTGCACCATGCCGAAGAAGCCGCGCAGATCGCCCAGTCGGGCCTGCGTGCGGCCGAGGCCAAATTGGTCGGGCTGCAGGCGCGTATCCAGGGCACTACGGTGGAAAGCCATCCGCAGGTGGCCGCCGCCGCCGAGCGTGTGCGCGAAGCTTACCTGGCGTTGGCGCGGACCAAGGTGCCGGCGCCGGTTGACGGCCTGATCACCAAGCGCGCGGTGCAAGTGGGCCAGCACATCGAACCGGGCACCGTGCTGATGGGTTTGGTGCCGCTGGATAAAGTCTGGGTCGAGGCCAACTTCAAAGAGTCGCAACTGGGCCAGATCAAGGTCGGCCAGCGGGTCGAGCTGTTTGCCGACCTGTATGGCGAGAGCGTGGTCTACCACGGCCGCATCCAGGGTATCGAAGCCGGCAGCGGCGCGGCGTTCGCCACCATCCCGGCGCAGAACGCCACCGGCAACTGGATCAAGGTGGTGCAGCGGGTGCCGGTGCGCATCGCCCTGGACCGCGAAGAAGTGCTGCGTCACCCGTTGCGCATCGGCCTTTCGATGACCGCCAAGGCTACCCTGGGTGAGCCGGACGAACAGGTGCCCAGCAGCGTCCAGGACAACACCGAGGTCTACGGCAAGATGGGTAGCGGCAGCGAAGCACTGGTCAACCGGATCATTGCCGAAAACCTGCAAGGCTCGAAACTGAGTGTATCGAGGAACGATCGATGAGCAGCGCCAAGCGTCCCATCGAGCCATTGAGCGGTGGCACGCTGGTCCTCGGCGCGCTGGCGATCGGCATGGCCAACTTTATGATGGTGCTCGACACCACCATCGCCAACGTTGCGGTGCCGACCATTTCCGGCAACCTCGGCGTGGCCCCTGACCAGGGCACCTGGGTGCTGACCTCGTTCAGCATCTCCCTGGCCATCGGCCTGCCGCTCACCGGCTGGCTGGCTCAGCGCTTTGGCCAGGTCAAGCTGTTCCTCAGTGCCGTGGTGTTGTTCGTGCTGGCCTCGGTGTGCTGCGGCCTGGCGCCGAACCTGACCTCGCTGCTGGTATTCCGGGTGTTCCAGGGCGCCGTTTGCGGCCCCCTGGCGCCGCTTTCACAGGCGCTGCTGGTGGCGATCTTTCCGCCCGCGCGGCGCACCACGGCACTGGTGGTGTGGTCGATGACCACCTTCCTGGGGCCGGTGTGCGGTCCTATTCTCGGTGGCTACCTGACCGACAACATCAGTTGGCCGTGGATCTTCTATATCAACGTGCCGGTGGGCATCTTCATTCTGCTGACCCTCGGTCAGGTGTTGAACGGGCGTGACAACCCAACACGCAAATTGCCGGTGGACGTGGTCGGCCTGCTGCTGTTGATGGTTGCCGTCGGTTCGCTGCAGATCCTGCTCGACAAGGGCCAGGACCTGGACTGGTTCTCTGCCGCACCGATTCGCATCCTGGCGGTGATTACCGTGCTGGGGTTCGCCTCGCTGATTACCTGGGAGCTGACCGCGCAGCATCCGATTCTCGACCTGCGCCTGTTCAAGGAACGCAACTACGCCATCGGAACCCTGAGCGTGAGCCTGGGCTTTGCCCTGTACTTTGCCTCGCTGGTGCTGGTACCGCTGTGGTTGCAAACCGAAATGGGCTACACCGCGACCTGGGCCGGTATCGCCACCGCCCCCCTGGGAATCGCCGGGGTGGTGCTGGCGCCCTTCATCGGCAGGCTGATGCAGCATACCGACGCGCGGGTACTGGCGAGCATGGCGTTCATTTGCTGGATCGGCGCATCGCTGTGGCGCATGTACTTCGAGACCAACCTGGACATTCAGTTCATCGGTTGGAACTCGGTATTGATGGGCGCCGGCACGGCATTCCTGTTTACCCCGCTGGTGGCGATTTCGCTGTCGCGCCTGCCACCGGAGAAGATTCCGGCGGCCCTCGGCCTGCAGAACGCCTTGCGCATGACCGGTGCCAGCTTTGCGGTGTCGCTCGGCCCGGCTTTCTGGGATCACCGCGCACGTCAGCACCAGGTTGACTTGGCCGAACGCATGACCCCGTTCGACCACTGGAGCGCCCAGGCTCAGGACAACCTCAACAATCTCGGGCTGTCGGCCCAGGGCGCGCTGGAGTCGTTGGCACGAACCATCGACCGCCAGGCCCACATGCTGGCGCTGAACGATTTCTCCCTCGCCAGCGCGTGGCTGTTCTGCGCTGTCCTGGCCATTGTCTGGCTGGCCCGTTCACCTAAGGCGAAAGCCAAGTAAATCTGGAGTATTCATGTTCGAGTTTCGCAAGAAGTTGAAGTACAACCTCGATGTGATCGATATCCGTGATGTCACGCCGCTGGTGCGGCGTGTCACCTTCAAGGGCGATCTGTTCGCCACGGCGTTATCGTGCCAGCCGTCCCAATGGCTGAAGCTGTTCCTGCCTGCCGGTGGCAGCCAGGTCAGCCGCGCCTACACCATTCGCCGGCACTACCCGCAGTCGGGTAATGTCGATATCGATTTCGTGCGCCATGACCATGGCCCGGCCGGACGCTGGGTCGAGCAGGCGCAGTTCGGCGATCAGATCGGTTGCTCGGCATTGCGTGGCGGGTTTGCCCCCCAGGAAGATGCCGAATGGATGTTGCTGGCGGCAGACGAGACCGGCACTCCGGCGGTGATGAGCATCCTTGAGAGCCTGTCGCCGGGAGACCGCGCCCTGGTGGTACTGGAGGCTCAAACCATGACCGAACTGCAAGCGCTGGACTCGCTGGCCGTAGTCAATTGTGAGTGGTTCTTCCGCGATGAACATGCAGCCGGTAGCAATCTGTTGCTCAAGGGCATCGACAGTCTGCAATTGCCGTCGGGGGTTGGGCAGTTCTGGATCGCCGGTGAAGCCCAGAGTGTCAATGAGGTGCGTGACTACCTCACCGAGGCGTGTTCGATTCCACGTCGATTGGTCCGCAGCAAGGGCTACTGGATGCGCGGCGTCGCCGACCATCGCGACCGCGATTGAGCGAACGTTCGCCTTGCGCTGCCCGTCAGCGCAAGGCCCGCGCGGTTCAGGAGGGCAGGGCATCGCGCAGAGGCTGCGGCTCGGCAAGACGTTCGAAATGCAGGCGCTCGGCTGCCAGGCCGTAATCCTTCAGCGCCCCAGCCACCGTCTCGACCATGGCCTGTGGGCCACAAACGAACGCCGCGTCCAGCAGGCTGACGTCTACCCATTCACGGAACAGGCAATCACAGGTGGCAATGTCCAGGCGTCCGGACGGTAGCCCGTTGTTGTTGGCTTCACGGCTGAACAGCAGGATCAATTGCAGACGTTGCGCATACACCTCCTTCAGTGCCTCCAGTCGTTCGCCAAACAGCATGCTGGCGCGGTCGCGGCTGCCGTAGACCAGGGTGAAGCGACTGCGCTCATCGCTGTCCAGGGTTGTCTTGATGATCGGCAGCAGCGCCGTTATGCCGCTGCCTGAGGCCATGCCCAGGCAGTGATGGACCTGGGCTTGCGGTTCAGGGCGGTACGAGGAGCCAGCCGGTGGCATCACCCGCAATGCGTCGCCCACCGCCAGTTGGGTGTTGGCGTAGCTCGAGAAGCGTCCCTGTTGCACGTGCTTGATAGCTACGCGTAGTTCACCGTCGGTGGGGGCGCTGAAAATCGAATAGGAGCGCCGTACCGCTTCACCTTGCAACTGCGCCTCCAGTTGCAGGTACTGGCCCTGCTCGAAGCGATAGGTCGAGGCCAGGTGCGCGGGTACCTCGAAGGCGATAGAGACGGTGTCGGCGCTCTCGCGGCGGATATCGGAGACTTTCAATAGGTGCATGGTAATCATTGACCGGCTCTTGTTCAGGCGCTCTGGCGCAAGGTAGTGGCGCTGTTACCGGTGAGGCGTTCAAGGCGGCGCATGCTGCGGGCGGTGCCAGGCAACAGGCGGCCGATATCGCCGGTGCGGTAACGGATCATCGGCAGGGCCTCGCGGCTCAAGCTGGTCAGCACCACTTCGCCGAAGCTGCCGTCGGGCAGTGGTGTGCCGCTGTCCGGGTCGATGATCTCCGGGTAGAAGTGGTCTTCCCAGAGGGTCACGCCGTCGCGGGTTTCCAGGCATTCCATGCCGATACCCGGGTCCATCAGGGCCGGTACGCCGTACAGAGTCAGGGTCTGGATGCCCAGGCGCTGTTCCAGTTCCTGGCGCAGGCTGCTGCTGCACGGTTGCGGGCCGATCAGCGCCATGCGCAAGGGCAGTGCCGACGCCGCGATGTTCTGGCGCTCCAGTTCATTGGCCAGGGCCAACAAGTGGGACGGTGTGGCGATGAGCATCTGCGGCTGGAAGTCACAGAGCAGGCGTACCTGCTGGCTGGCCTGGCGCGCCGCCAGGGGGATCAGCGCACAGTTCAGGCGTTCGGCGCCCAGCTGGATACCGTTGCTGGCACTCAAGGCGTCCTGCCCGCCGAGCACGTACAGGCGGTCGCCGGCCTGGGCCCCGGCGGCGCGCAGCGAGCGCGCGACCAGCGTCGCCCAGACCTCCTGGTCGTTGCGCGTGTAGCCAGTGACCGGCGAGCGGGTGCTGCCGTCGTTGCAGGCCTGCAGGCGCACGACCTGGTGCGCAGGCACGGCAAACAGTTCGAATGGATAGTGATGTTGCAGCTCGGCATTGCCGATGAAGGGGAAGCGCGCGAGGTCTTCGAGTTGCTGGAGATCCTCGGGGTGCAGTCCCTGGGCTTCAAACTGATGGCGGTACCAAGGCACGTTGCGCCAGGCATGCTTGAGCGACCAGCGCAAGCGGCGCAGTTGTACATCGCGCAGTTGCTCGAGGCTGCAGGTTTCCAGGGTATCGCGGTGAGCCAGGGCGCGCAGGCGCTGTTCGTTCAGGCCCAGGGTACTGGCGTCGAGCTGTGTGTTGGCGTTCATCTTCCAAGTCCGTTTGGCGTGCTGAGCGATAGGCAGCATGCTATGACGGGAGGGGGAGGATGGCTACTCGCATTGGCCGGGCCGCCAGGGGCGTGGAGCGGGTGCGGGGCCGGCCGGTCGGGCTCGCATTGGCAGTTGCCAGGCTGCTCATCTGTTGCCTTGGGATCGCATCGCTGTTGACGTTTGCCTGCTCAGCGCTACCACCAGCATCGCCGCCGCTATTGCGGTCGCGTAGATTTTCCAGTCCGCCCACAGGCAAAAAACCGAAATCGCCATGGGCAGCAGAATCATCGGCATAGAAGCGAAGTGGCGGTATGCTATTGCAGGATCCACGCACAGGGAAGGTCAAATGTTGCAACGTTCAGTGGTATGCGTACTTCTGGCAATAGCGCTGTCTGGC
Organism: Pseudomonas tructae; assembly: GCF_004214895.1. Taxonomy (NCBI): domain Bacteria; kingdom Pseudomonadati; phylum Pseudomonadota; class Gammaproteobacteria; order Pseudomonadales; family Pseudomonadaceae; genus Pseudomonas; species Pseudomonas tructae. The sequence goes on from NZ_CP035952.1 coordinate 2,448,201, forward strand.
TGTCAGCCGAAATGGAAGGAAAAGACAGAAGAGGAGGTCAGGCAGGATCGGGAGTTTGCCGAAGCCTTGTGGGCCAAGGACAGGGCCAGGCATCCCAGTTACGAAGAATGGCTCAATGATCAGATCAGCCCCAGCCGTTCAGCCGAACAGAACGTGGTGCGTTTGCTCTCCAGGTCGCTCGACAGGTGCCTGGACCGGTACGCCGAACCTTCACCAGTCGGCTGTAGCAAGCGCTCGGTGCCTATCGTCGATAGCTACTACTTCGATCATTACTACACCTCGAGCAAAAAACCACCGGCGGGATATCTCACGGTCAGTCACGCCTACCTCAAGTGGTCTTCGGCCATGGAGGCGATTGCGCTTTCGGCCTCTTGGGAAGTGGTTTCCGAGCGCGTCCTGCTGGCACGCGAGGCCATAGAGCGAGCGTCGTTCCCAGGGCTTTGAAGTGGGTTTTGTCAGGTTTCAGGAGCCGGCAGGTAGATGAAGGGAAGTAACACATGGAAGCTGATGGTCGGCTCGGGCATTGGCCTGGTCGCCTTGATTGGCCTGGCGTTGTTCAAGGCGCACAAGGTGGTGCTGGCCGAACTGCAATTTCAGGGCGGTGCCCACCTGAGCTATGACTCGACGCTATTGCACGAGGGCTATCAGCAGGCGGTTCAGCAGGTGCTGGCCTCGCAGCAACTCGACCCGCAGCGGCTGCAGGTCGAGCTGGACCCCCAGCGCAGCGACACGGTGGTGCTGCGCGGGGATGAAAGTGCGTTGAGCCCAATGCAGCAGCAAGGTCTGCGCAGTCAACTCGATACTGTCTTGAAGGCGCGTCAGTCGGTGGTTTCAAGCCTGCAACTGGAGCTGGATTACAGCCAGGCCCGACGCTTGAATGCAGCCGGGCGGGAGATGGGCCCGGCGCCAGCCAGCATCACCGCGTTGGGGCGCCAGATGTTGCCCCTGCAGTTCGATTTTGCGCCAGAGGTGGCGCTCGATACCCTGGTCAGTGACAGCGAGCGACGCTATGCCTTTGCCGGCAACCGCACGATCAGTGGCGAGGTGATGTGCCAGGTCAATGCGGCGATTATCGCGCGGATGCCCTTCATGATCACCCGCTTCCAGGTCGATGGCGCGCAACTGGTCGGTGACATGGACATGCTCACCCAGGATCAGGTAGCGCTGCGCCTGCCCGCCAGCCTGTATTTCGATGACCGCGACTTGCGTGTGCGCCTGGAGGCGGGCGGGCCCAGGGTCAGCCTGAAAAGCCAGGCGTCTTATGGCAAGGTGCGATCGTCGTGGCTGACGTTCGAGTTCGGCTCGCTGGGCGAGCATCCCTACCAACCGTTTGATGCGGCCGATGCCGGGCGTGCAGGTCTGCGTGAGATGTGTGGCAACGTTGCCTATCAGGCCGGACGGCCGTTCTCGTTCTTTTACGGGAGCGGGCTCGACCGGTTGGAAGCGGTCCTGATTGAGCCCCAGAGGTGAGTCGTGGCCAGTGTGTAGCGTGATAGCATGCTCGGCCCGTTTCAACGAAAGGACTCAGCAACCCTCATGTACTTCACCCTGGAATTCTACGACGCCATCACCGGGCAAATCTGGACCCCGATCTTCGCCGCCGTGCTCACCTGGATCTTCCTCTGGCTACGCAGCCAATCCTATGACACGGCCGGCGGTTGGAGCCTGGGCCTGGTGGTGGTGCTGTGCCTGCTGGCATTTTTCCCCAATGGTTACCACGCACTGTTCAACACCGGCATCAACTTCATCACCCGCGATCGGGACTTCCTGCCCGTTTACAGCGCACGGTTCAGCGCCGATGTACTGCTGACGATGGCTGGTGCCCTGGTCGGTATGCTCGGTAGGCGGCTAGTCGCGTAGCTTCACCAACTGCTTGCACTCGGGGCACTCGATCACCTTGTGCGTGAAGACCTCATGCACACGCATCACCCGGTGCATCAACAGTCCTTCACCAGGCTTGTACAGGTGGGGCATGCACTTGTTGCACAAAGGGCAGCGGACAAACCATGCGCTAGCGAAGAACAGGCAGAGGCTGATGATGGCGAATACTGCATAGGGTTCAAAATAGCGCGTGGCATCCCGGTCAATCAGCACCCAGATCATGAAGCCGCCACCGACCCAGAGGTTGAGGGTGAGCTCCACCTGCATGACGATGGCAAGAAAACGGTTTTTCAGTGGTTTCAACAGGATCATCCATTGATCAATCAAATGTGCGATAGCGCAAGGGATTATGACCGATCCCTCGCGCTATCGAGCGCTCAACCCTGGGCCAACGCCAACAACGCGCGCTCATGGCTCAGTGGCTGCAGCACTCCCGGCGAATTGCTGATGTGCACGTACAGGTAATGCTGGCCTTTATCATCGAGCAGTATCCGGTGGATCTGGGTCATCTCCGGGTGGTAGGTGTTGCGGGTGCGATCACGCAGCACCTGGTAGTGCTCGATATGATGGCGGCGCAGCGCCGCCTCGAATTCGCGCTTGGCGGCATCGCGCATCTTGTCCATGCTGCGAATCGACAGGTAGCCCAGTCCTGCGGTCAAGCTGATGAAGAACAGCGCCTGCAGTAGCGATTTGTAATGCTCCATCCTGGAACAAGGCCTCCACTCAGTCCAGGTCCTGCGCTTGATGCCGCTCCGCGACTTGCGTGGCTTCATCGCCCCAGGTGCGGTTTACCCGCAGGCCGCGCACGACTGCCGGGCGTTCGGCAATCGCCTGTGCCCACCGTTGCACATGCGGGTACTCCTGCACACTGAGGAACTCGCCCGCCGAATACAGCCGGCCCAGCGCCAGTTGGCCATACCAGGACCACACGGCAATATCGGCAATGCTGTAGCTGTCGCCGGCCAGGTAGGTGCTTTGCGCCAGGCGCCGATCAAGCACGTCCAGCTGACGTTTGGCTTCCATGGTGAAGCGGTTGATCGGGTACTCGAACTTCTCCGGCGCGTAGGCATAGAAGTGACCGAAGCCGCCGCCCAGGTAAGGCGCCGCACCCATCTGCCAGAACAGCCAGTTCAAGGTTTCGCTGCGCCCGGCCAGGTCGGTGGGCAGTAACGCGCCGAATTTTTCTGCAAGATAGAGCAGGATCGAGCCCGACTCGAACACCCGGATTGGCGGTTCCACGCTGCGGTCGAGCAGGGCGGGGATCTTCGAGTTGGGGTTGATCTCGACGAAGCCGCTGGAGAACTGATCACCCTCGCCGATGCGAATCAGCCAGGCATCATACTCGGCGCCGGCATGCCCCAGGGCCAGCAGCTCTTCGAGCAGGATGGTGACCTTCACGCCATTGGGAGTGGCCAGGGAATACAGCTGCAGCGGCTGCTTGCCTACCGGTAGGACCTTGTCGTGGGTCGGGCCGGCCACCGGGCGGTTGATGTTGGCGAACTCGCCGCCAGACGGCGCGTCATGCTTCCAGACCCGAGGTGGGACATAGGGTGCCTTGCTCATCGGTAAACCTCCTGGTGTGCTCAAGGGGCTCATGTTCGGGCCTGGCGCAAACGCTTGTCAAACCTTGCGACACCTCAAGCCGGCATGTTCTTGCTCACACAGTGAATGCCACCGCCGCCCGCGGCAATCGCGTCGATGTTGACCTGTTCGATGGTCCGCCCCGGGTACAGCTTGGCGAGCAGTTGCTTGCAGTAGGCATCCGCCTGCGCGTCGCCAAACTGCGGTGCGATCACTGCGCCATTGATCGGCAGGTAGTTGATGTAGCCGGCGGCGAAATCCGGGTTGTCGCGGGTAAAACGGTTGCTGCGCGGTGTGCGCGGCGGTGGCAGCAGGTGCACGGTGAAGGGGCGGCCGTCGGCGTCGGTGGCTTGTTTGAGAATTTCCAGGTGTTTGCGGGTGACCTCGTAGTCGTAGGAGTCGGGGTCGTTGTCGAGGTTGGCGATCACCACCCCCGGCTCGACGAAGCGTGCGTAAAAGTCGACGTGAGCATCGGTGATGTCGCGGCCCTTGATGCCCGGCAGCCAGATGATCTTGCGCAAGCCGAGGTTGGCCTTGAGCTCGGCCTCGACGTCGGCGCGGCTCCAGTCAGGGTTGCGGTTGGCATTGACCCAGCAGCTTTCGGTGATGATCGCGGTGCCGTGGCCATCCACCTCAATGCCGCCGCCTTCGCCGGTCAGCTCGCTTTGCAGGTAGGGGATGGCCAGGGCGTTGGCGAGCTTTTTGGCCACGCGGTTGTCGTTGCGGTGGCGCTGCTTGTTGCCCCAGCCGTTGAAGTTGAAATCCATCAGCGCACGCTTGCCATCATCGTCGATGACGAAGCAGCCGCCGTAGTCGCGGATCCAGATATCGTCCAGGGCCACGGCGAGGAATTCGGTGTTGTCGGTGCCGCATTCCTCGCGCGCCACGTCGAGGTCTTCGGGGTGGCACAGCACGGTGACCGGTTGGTACTTGGCGATGGTTCTGGCCAGTTTGGCGATGCAGTCGTTGACGTCATCGGCCTGGTCTTCCCAGACCGTTTCATCGGCGGCGTAAGCCAGGAAGATCCGCTGTTGGGCCTGGTCTTCTTCGGGCATGAACCAGCGATCGTCGGCGGCCATGGCCAGGCGCAGCGGGCCAAGGCCCAGGCTGGCGACGCCGGCGGCTACTGACAGGTGCTTGAGGAAGGTACGACGGGGTGTCATCTAGGTTGCTCTCTGTGGTGGCTCAATGGGCCGAAGACGTTTTCAGGGTGGTCCAGGCACGCATGCGCGCGCGCATGTCTTTCTGGGGGATGTCCTTGCCCGGAATCAGCCGCTTGTAGACATCGTCGCTGATGTAGATGTCCGGATTATCCCGCATCAGCGGGTCGACCAGCGGCCGCGCCTTGGCGCTGGAGGTGGGGTAGCCGGTGAACGAACTGATGGCAGCCATCTGTTGGGGTTGCATGACGAAGTTGATAAAAGCGTAGGCGTATTCCGGGTGGGCGGCATCGGCGGGTATCGCCATGCTGTCCATCCAGATGGTCGTGCCTTCCACCGGCACATGGTAGCGGAACTCCATGGCCTTGCCGGCGGAGTCGGCGGTGCGTTGGGCCTGGATCATGTCGCCGCTGTAGCCCAGGGAAATGCAGGTTTCGCCATTGACCAGCTGGGTCACCGGTTGCGACTGGAACTTGCGGATGTACGGCTTGATCGCCCCCAGCATCTGGCGGGCGGCGAGCAGGTCGTCGGCCTTGCCGCTGCGCGGATCCTTGCCCAGGTAGTGGAGTACCACCGCCAGCACTTCATCGGGGGAATCGATCATCGAAATCCCGCAGTCGGCGAGCAAGGCGGCGTTCTCGGGCTTGAACAACAGGTCGAGGCTGTTGACCGGGGCATTGGCGATGCGCTGTTCGATGGCGGCGCGGTTGTAGGTCAGGCCGATGCTGCCCCAGGTGTAGGGCACGGTGCTCTCGCGTGAGTTGGGGTAGCGCAGGTGCAGGCGCTTGAGGCCGGGCTCGATATCTGCCAGGTGCTCGAGCTTGCCCGGGTCGAGCTTTTGCAAGGCGCCAGCGCGGGCCAGGCGCTCGGCCACGGTGTCGCCGGGGAAGATCAGGTCGTAGCCGCTGTTGCCCGAGAGCAGCTTGGCCTCGAGGGTTTCGCTGCTGTCCATGACATCGTAGATGACCTTGATGCCGGTCTGGGCGGTGAAGTCCTTGAGGGTGTCTTCGGCAAAGTAGTCGGCCCAGTTGTACAGCCGCAGGACTTTGTCTTCGGCGCTGGCCAAGCCGCAGCTCAGGGCCAGGGACAGGGCCAGCAGGGTTTTCAGGGCATTCATGCGCCTTGCCTCCAGGTGCTGTGTGGGTGGCGGCCGTCAAGGCTCAACAGGGTGCCGTACATGTCCGGGCGGCGGTCGCGGTACACGCCCCAGGTCAGGCGCTCCTCGCGCATGTGGGCCAGGTCCAGCTCGGCCAGCAGCACGCAGGGAGTGTCACGATCGGCTTCGGCCAGCAGTTGACCCTTATGGTCGGTGATGAACGACGAGCCATAAAAGCGCATGCTCAGTTCGGCATCGCTGGGCGCCACTTCAACGCCGGTGCGGTTGGCGGTGATCACCGGGAGGATGTTGGCCGCGGCGTGGCCGCGCTGGGTCAGTTGCCAGTGGTCGCGCGAGTCCAGCGCCGCAGCGCCGGGCTCGGAGCCGATGGCGGTGGGGAACAACAGGATCTCGGCACCTTGCAGGGCCAGGCAGCGGGCGGTCTCGGGGAACCATTGGTCCCAGCAGATGCCCACGCCGATGCGTCCGATGGCGCAGTCCCAGACTTTGAAACCGGTGTCGCCGGGGCTGAAGTATTCCTTCTCCTGGTAACCGATGGCGTTGGGAATGTGGGTTTTGCGATAGACACCCAACAGGCAGCCATCGGCATCGGCCACGGTCAGCGAATTGAAGTAGGCGTTGCCGGCCTTTTCAAACCAGCTCAGCGGCAGCACCACGCCCAGCTCCGCCGCCAGGGCGGCGAAGCGCTGCAGCAGCGGGCTGTGCTCGTAGGGCTGGGCCAGCGCCAGGTGCTCGTGATTCTGCTCGATGCAAAAGTACGGTGTGGCAAACAGCTCCGGCAGCAGGATCAGTTGCGCACCGGCAGCGGCTGCTTCGCGAACCAGTTGCTCGGCGCGATCGAGGTTGTCGGCCAGGTTCCAGCTGCAGGCCAGTTGCAGGCTGGCGACAGTCACGCGGCTCATCGCTTGCCTCCGGCCAGCGGCCAGGCGGGCTGCTGCTGGGTGATGCAGTGCACGCCACCGCCGCCGTGGGCCAGCTGGTTGATCAGTACCGGCACCACTTCGCGGTCGGGGAACGCTTGCTGCAAGGTGGCGGCGGCCTGCAGGTCGGCTTCGATGCCGTAGGCCGGCATGATCACGGCGTCGTTGCACAGGTAGAAGTTAGTGTAGGAGGCGCAGAACACTTCGGCGTCGGTATCGACTGCGGCAGACGCTTCGTACAGATCGATCAGCTCGAAGCGACGGCCACGGGCGTCGGTTGCCAGTTCAAGGGCGCGGCGGTTCTCTTTGACCACCTGGGCGTAGGTGGAGTGCTTGTCGTGGGTCGCGTCGACCAGCAATACACCCGGGCGGGCAAACGCGCACACGCCGTCGACATGGCCATCGGTTACATCACCGGTGACGAAGTCCGGGTCGCCCGGCAGCCAGATGACTTTGTTCACGCCCAGCAGGCGGGTGAAGATCTCCTCGATGTCCTGCTTGCCCAGCCCTGGGTTGCGGTTGGGGTTGAGCAACACCGACTCGGTGGTGATCAGCGTGCCTTCACCGTCGACGTGAATAGCGCCGCCTTCGTTGGCCAGGTGGCTGCCCAAGCACTCCAGGCCCAGGCCATTGAGCACGCGCCGTGCCAGGCCTTCATCGAGGTCGTGGGCCGACTTGCCGCCCCAGGCGTTGAAGCGCCAGCTGACCCCGGCCAGGCCTTGCTGCGGATGGCAGATGAAGCTTGGGCCGGAGTCGCGGCACCAGCTGTCGTTGATCGCAAGCTCGATCAGCTCGATGTTTGCCCCGCACAAGGCGCGGGCCTGGGCGACCGCGCTGGGGTCGACCACCATCTTCACCGGTTCGAACCGGGCAATGGCGTTGGCGACCCGGGCGAAATCGACCTGCACATCGGCCAGGGTCACGCCCCAGGTTGACTCCCACAGGGCCTGGTTGTGCGGCCAGGCCATCCAGGTAGCGGTGTGTCGGGCCCATTCGGCGGGCATGAACCATCCGTTGTTGGTGGCGCTGTCGTTGTGCATGGTGATTGCCTTTGAGTTAAGTAATTGTTTTCAGCTGGTTGCTGGGTGACCATGCTATAACTGCGCTTTACCACAGGACAAACGATGGTTTTTGCCGATATATGATTAGCTGGGCTTATCAATCATGCTGAAACACTGGCCACCCCTGAACACCTTGCGCGGCTTTGAAGCGGCGGCGCGCCTGGGCAGTTTTCACAAGGCCGCTGAAGAGCTGCACCTGACCCAGTCGGCGATCAGCCAGCAGATTCGCAGCCTGGAGAGCTACCTGGAGCAGCCGTTGTTCTATCGCGAAGGGCGCAGTGTGGCGCTCACCGATGCCGGCGTTGACCTGCTCAGCACCACCCAGGTGATGCTCCAGCAATTGACCGTGGGTATCCGTCGCCTTGAGCAATACCGCAAACCCAACCAGTTGGTGGTCAATACCACCCCGGCCTTTGCCCGGCATTGGCTGGTGCCGCACCTGGGCGAGTTCCATCGCTTGCACCCGCAGGTGGATGTCTGGTTGTTCACCAGTGACGAGATCCCCGACATGGCCACCCAGACCATCGACATCGCGGTGCGCGACGACATCAGTGCCCAGGCCGAATGCAGCTTTCGGGTCTTGCTCCAGGACCGTTTGTATCCGGCGTGTCACCCACGCCTGCTCGACCTCGAGCCACAGCAGCGCACCACGCTGCACGGCGAGCGGGAAATGGACTGGAGCTACTGGAGCACCCAGGGCGGCGAGGCGCTGGGGCAGACCATGCAGGGCCTGAATTTTTCTGACTCCGGGCAGTTGCTCGACGCTGCCAGCCAGGGCCTGGGGATTGCCCTGGTCAGTGCCTTGCTGGCCGAGCAGGCGCGGACGCAAGGCCACTTGGTGGCCCTGACCGAACAGACTGTACGCGGCCCGAAATGGGCCTGGCTGGTGCACCGCAACAGTGAAGGGGAGGCCTTGACTGCGAGCTTTTGCCAATGGCTGGAGGCAGCAATTGGCCCCAGTAAATCGGACTGAGACACTTTCGCGGGGCAAGCCCGCTCCTACACTACCTGTGGGAGCGGGCTTGCCCCGCGATAACGTCTATAGAAACCAGCGATACTCCCGCGCACTCACCTCATGCATGAAGGCCAGGTGGTCCTGGTGCTTGTTTTCGCAGTAGACCATGACGAACTCACTACCCAGCCGCTCATTGACCACCGGGTGATGCCGCATGGCCGCCACCGCCGCGAGCATGTCCTTGGGAAAGTCGATCCCGCTGCTGCGGTCTTCATTGAGCGGGGCAATGGGCTCTTTGCCGGCCTCCAGGCCATGCTCCATGCCGCTGAGAATCGCCGCCAGCACCAGGTAGGGGTTGGCGTCGGCACCGGCCAGGCGGTGTTCGATGCGCAGGTTGCGCGGGTCTGACTCGGGGATGCGGATGCACGCGTCGCGGTCTTCAAAGCCCCAGCTAGCGCGGCTGGCGGCATTGACCATGGCGCCGTAGCGGCGCATGGCGTTGTGGTTGGCGGCGAAGATCGGCATGCACTGTGGCAACAGCTCCAGGCAACCGGCCACGGCGTGGCGCAACGGCCGCTGCTCATCGGCGGCCAGCAGGTTGTTGCCCTGCTGATCATAGAGGCTGACATGTACGTGCATGCCGCTGCCCGGTGCGTCCAGGTACGGTTTGCTCATGAAGCTTGCGCGCAGGCCGTGCTTGAGTGCCACGCCGCGGGTGCTGCGGCAGAACAATGCGGCCCAGTCGGCGGCGCGCAGGCCATCGTCGCAGTGGCCGAAGTTGATCTCGAACTGGCCGGGGCCGAGTTCTGCGGTGATCACGTTGGCGTCCACGCCTTGCTCGTTGGCCGCCTCGACCATCTCCCGCAGCACATCGGAGTAGCGCGACAGGCGCTCGATGTGCATGTTCGGCTGGTCGTCCGGATCATCGCTGAAGGGGTCGCGGGGGAACTGTGGCAGGCCGTCCTTCAAGGTGCGGTCGAACAGGTAGAACTCCAGCTCAAAGGCCACCACCGGACGAATGCCACGGCGTTCCAGGCGCTGCAGTACCCGCGCCAGCACTTCGCGGGGCTCAAACTCGATCGGTGCGGCGGTGCCGTCGGAGCTGATCAGCATCTGCCCCAGGGGCTGGTTCTCCCAGCGCACCGGCTTGAGGGTGCCGGGGATCAGGCGCCGGGGGGCGTCTGGGTCACCGTCGTTGAAACAGTAGTCGCCAATGGGGTGCAGGCCACCTTGAACCCCCAGCAGCACACAGTTCTGCGGCAGCTTCAGGGCGCTGCCGGCGGCGACCTTTTCGAGCATGTCGATGGGGTAGCGCTTGCCATAGAAATGCCCGGGAATATCCAGGCTGATCAAGTCGACATAACGCACCTGAGGATGCTCGGCGCGGAAGGCGCGTACTTCACTCAGCAGATCAGGGCAGTCTTTTATTGTTGTCATCACGTGCGATCCTGCGCTTGGTTTCAACGGAATACCCAGAGCACCCGGGTAGTGTGTTCGGTCAGGTTGGCGTAGCGAAACTGGCTGTGCGGTGGTAACTGAAAGCTGTCGTTGGCCTGCAGGGTGACCGGCGTCTCGGCGTCATCGAGCCAGAGGCTCAACTCGCCTTCGAGCACAAAGCCACCTTGTTCGGAGCTGTCGTCCAGATGCCCGTCACCGCTGCTGGCGCCCGGTGCCAGGTGGCTTTCGAGCATGGAAAAGCCGCCGGTTAGCTTGGGCGATACCAGCACGTCGGTGATCCCGGCAGCGTAGTAAAGGGTGCGCCGCTCATCGGGGCGGGTGACCCAGTCCACTTGCCGCGGTTTGCTCAAGTTGTAGAAGTAAGTGGTCGGTACGCACAGGGTTTCGCTGATGGCGGTCAGGTCGGCCACGGTCGGCCGTGACAGGCCGCGTTCGACCTGGGACAAAAAGCCCACCGAGCGATCGATGCGCTCGGCCAACTCACCGAGGGTCAAGTTGCGGTGCTTGCGCAGGTCGCGGATGAGGATTGCCAGGCTTTCGATTTCTTCCTGCATGTCCATCGGATGTTCCTCTCAAAGAGTGTCGCGCAGGCGGTACCAGGCCTTGGCGGCGGCTTCCAGCGGGGCGGCGAGCAGGTCGCCGCCAGGGAAGCGGCCGTTGTCGATGGCCTGGTACAACGCCAGCAAATCGTGGTCGCCGAGGATCGCATCGCTGACCGCCCGGGCGCCTGCAAGGGTCGGTAGCACGCCATGGCCAGAAAAACCTTGCAGCCAGTAGCGCTGACCCTGGCGGCCGATGTCCGGGGTGCGGCGTAGGCTGCAGTCGATATGGCCGCCCCAGGCGTAGTCGATGGCCACCCCCTGCAGTTGTGGGAAAGCCCGCTCCATGACGGGGCGTGTGGCAGCGGCGACGTCTTTGGGAATGCCACCCAGGTAAGTGCAGCCGCCACCGAACAGCAGGCGATGGTCCGGGGTCAGGCGAAAGTAGTCGGGGACGAACTGGTTATCGATCACGCAGCTGTTGTGTGGTAGCAGCGAGCGGGCCAGGGCCGGGTCCAACGGCGCGGTGGCGACCTGGTAGGAGCCCACCGGCAGCAGGCGCTGCGACAGTGGGCGGTCGAGCTGGTCGATGTAGGCGTTGCAGGCCAGCACCAGCACCTCGCTGCGTACCTCGCCCTGGTCGGTGCGGGCAACAAAACCGGCCGGAGTGTTACGGTAACTGAGCACCCGGCTCTGCTCGAAGATGCGCCCGCCGGCCGCCTCGATAGCACTGGCCAGGCCCTGGGCCAGTTTCAGCGGGTTGAGGTGGGCGCCTTCGGCGTCATGCAGCGCCGCCTGGTAGCGCGGGCTGCCGATCCAGTCCGGCAGTTCGTCGCGTTCAATCACCCGCAACTGGTCATAGCCCCATTTGTCCTCGGCCTCACGCCGGGCTTCGTGCAGCATCGCCACGCGCCGGGGCAGCACCGCAGCCCACAGGCTGCCACGCCGGTAGTCGACCTCGAAGCCGTGACGCACCGGCAGCTCGCGCATCTCACTGGCCGCCCAGCGCATGCTGTCCCACAGCCGCCGCGCACGCTCCTGGCCCAGCGACTTTTCCAGCGGCGCCATGTCGCACGACCAACCCAGCAATGCCTGCCCGCCGTTACGCCCCGAGGCCGCCCAGGCCACGCGGCTGGCCTCGAGCAACGTCACCCGCTTGCCAGCCAGGGCCAGACGCAGGGCGGTTTGCAGGCCACTGAAGCCGGCGCCAATGATCAGCACTTCGGTGTCCAGGCGCTCCTGCAGGGTCGGGCGCAAAGGGATGGGGGTAGGGTAGGTCTGGGCGTAGACGCTGGCGACATGCTGGGCGGACTGCTTGAACATGACGGGCCTCGTGAATTTTTATTGGTATTTTTTCATGAAAAACTACCAGATAAATTTCACGTGGCCAAGCGGTGTCCAAATGTAGTTGGCGCGGCGTGCCTAGACCGCAGGTTTGCGCTGGTGCTTGAGGCTGATGATCTCATCGGCCAGGCGTGGGCTGTAGCTGCGGGTGGGAATACCGGTCAATTGCTCGAACATCAGCGCGAACTTGACGTCCAGTGCGCGTTTGCCGGTCATATAAGCATTGAGGGTGGTCACGCTGACCCCAAGCTCGGCGGCCATGCGCCGCTGGGAAACCCGCTCGGTCTGGCGTTGCCTGGCCTTGAGTGCGGCAAATGCCTTGCGCAGTGCCAGCAGCTCTTCTTCTTCCCACACCCACAGATTACCGCTCATGATTCGATCTCAGTCACACGGAGTAAGTCGAGCCATCCGTTGCTGGAATCGCTGCATCCTACATCTGCTACATGTTGCTTACCCAACCAAAGCGGTCGGCCGTATTGCCATCATACGCTTCGTGGGCTCCAAAGCAGTAGCACGCTGCCATGAATCTGCGTTACTGCGCCCGGACCACGCTTGCCGGTGCGCTCACCAGGCGCTGGCGCAGCGTATCGTAGGCCCAGTTGTAGGCCATGGTGTAGGGCAGCATGAAGGCGAAGAAGCCGATCTCCAGCACAAACGCCTGCACCAGCGACACATCGAGCATCAGCGCCGCGATCGGTACGCCGATCACCACAAAACCGGTTTCAAAGCCACCGGCGTGCAGGGCGCGGACCTTCACCGTGCGCGCCACCCGGCTGGCTGGCCAGAAGCGGTCGAAAGCGGCGTTGTAGAGCATGTTCCAGACCATCGCCACGGTCGACAACACCACTGCCAAGGCTCCGACCTCGAGCATCGAGCGATCCAGCAACCAGGCGCCGATCGGCGCGCAGATCAGCACGGCGATGACTTCAAAGCCGACGGCATGGACGATGCGCTCAGCGAAGGATTTTTGAGTGGCTTGCAGTTTCATGACGTCACCTGAAGGTGTGTTTTGGTGAGGTCATTGTCATCGATTTTTTGCCTATGTAAAAAATAGGTTCCATCGTAAAAAACGATGGAAAATCCACCCTGTAGGAGCGGGCTTGCCCCGCGATCAGCATGCAGTGTGGTTACAAATTTTACCCTGCCTGTGCAGCGCCTCGCGGGGCAAGTCGGATCGCCGCATCGCCGCTCCCACAGTGGACCCGCGCCTGGAGCTATGGCAACACCATGGCTCGGCGACGCTGGAGACGGTGGCGGCTACCGACGTGCAAGGCTTAAGGTGTGAGCCAGGCAAGGTTGAGTTCCACTTTCCGTTCGGTGCCCATTTCCGATTCTCCGAGTGGCGCCTGGAAGGCTGCATGCTGGCGCCCGGTAGCGAGCTGGGAGGCATTGTCTGGCCGGGGCCGGTCAGGGTGTTTTCCATCGAGGGCGATGGATGGGAGGCGAGGGCTGAAGATACCCCGACCCGCCTGCTGGGGTTGGAACTGGGCTCGCTGAGCAGGCGCCTGAGCGGGCCTCACGGTGATGTGCTCAGTGGGCACGGCATATTGACCCGTGCCGTCGATTTCGGCTCTGTGCACTATCGCGCCGGCATTGAGGTCCACAGTTTTCAAGGCAATCTGCTGTTCAGTCCGCCCGCGCAAATACCGGCCCTGGATCGGCGCACAGGACCCCCCGGCCGACCACTCGGTATTGCAGAGCATGGCAGGGGAGGTACTGGGAGTACGCCCGAACGTCGAGGTGGGTGTGCACTTTTTCGAGGAGATCGTAATTCCCTGACATATGACGCCACCTCCAATCGTGCTACAACTTCCGGTTGAGTCCACAGCCCTCGCGTACGAAAGGCAGACCTAACGGCGAGCCCCTTTGTTCATCACGGAAGATAACAACATTGAAAACAGCTTTCGGCGCTCTGTTTCTGACCTGCCTGACAACCCTGGCTCTCGCTGACGAGAGCTCTGTCGGCTTCTATTCTTCGACATTGTCGGCCTCGCCCAATGAGCGAGCACTGGAGATGGTCGTTTGGTACCCCAGTGCAACCACCGCGGCCGCGCAACTGATCGCCGACAATGTGGTGTTTGTTGGCGCTTCTGCCGTCCGTAACGCACCGCCCACTGCGGGCGAGCACCCCTTGGTAGTGCTCTCCCACGGATACCGGGGTAACTGGGGTAACCAGGCCTGGCTTGCCAGTGCTTTGGCGCATAGCGGATACATCGTCGCCGCAGTCAACCATCCCGGCACCACAACCCATGACCGCAGCCCTCAAGCAGCGGCGCAGCTATGGCAGCGCCCCGTCGATCTGCGTCGCGCCATCGAGGCGGTCACCACTCAACCTGAAAAATTTGGCGTGGTCGCCAAGCAGCGCATCGCTGTCGTGGGGCATTCCCTGGGCGGCTGGACCGCCCTGGAGATTGGTGGTGCACGTTTCGACCCAGAGCGTTTCGCCCATGACTGCAAAACCCAGCCGCAGTTGGCCAGTTGCAGCGTTTACAAACAGATGAACCCGGCGAGTACCCCAGAAGCAAAAGCCGCGTTGGCCGCCGACTTGCGCGATACACGTGTCACTGCGGTGGTGGCATTGGACCTGGGTCTTTCACGCGGCTTGACCGATGAAAGCCTCGCGGCGCTGCCGGTCCCTGCGCTGGTGATCGCGGCCGGCGTGCCCTCCCAGGAGCTTCCCGCCCAGTTGGAGTCGGCCAACCTGGCGCAACGCCTACCCCCGGCGTCAAGCCAGTACGTTGAAATCAGCGACGCAAGCCATTTCAGCTTCATGTCGGTGTGCAAACCTGGCGCGCAGGCACTGCTCGAAGAAGACGTGCCGGGTGATGGCATCATTTGTACGGATGGTGACCGCGGTCGTCCCCGTGAGCAGATCCAACAGCAGATTACAACGCTGATTACCGAGTTTCTGGCGCGCTCATCAGGCAATGAAGAAGGAAGCACTCAGGCGCTGACGACACAACGCGAGCGACACTAACAATCCATAGAGGCCGGCGAGGTCAGCAGTGATCGTTGTGGGAGCGGGGCAAGCTCGCTCCCCAAAAATGGGTACATACATTTTTCGTATGAACCTAGCGCGGTACTTGCGACAACGCATCAAGCACATCCGCTACCATCACTTCAGCACGCCTCGTCCCGTCAATCCGCAAGACCGGCGCCGTCTGCGCTGATATCCACGCCTCGTGCCAGCCGCGGTTGCGTCCTGAAAAGTTAGGGTCGTCATACTGCGAGGCCCACTCCCGAAAGGCCACATGTATCTCATGCATGTCGCCACCGGGTGCGATCCGATCGCCAAAACGCGCCTTTTCGCGGGCGGCCAGCCGTTCAAGGCGAACGGGCGTCGCGGTCACAACGAACACGATCAGATCGGCATGGGCAATCAGCTCATCGCCCCAACCAATACAGGAACCGCTCAGCACCCAGTCCTGATCACCGAGTGCTTGCTGGATCAAGGGTACGCGCTCACTGACTGGCCGCTTGGTGGTAAAAGGCGGGTTCGTTGGCATCCAGAAAAAGTCATCGACATCGACCTGGCGTGCGTCGAGCTCAGTTGCGAGGTTCTGGCCCAAGGTGGTCACGCCCGCGCACGAAGCACCTGTAATGTATATCCGCAATTTTTCCTCCATGAATTCGAGCCGGTTTCGAGGGCCGCAAGATAGCCCATGCCAGTCTGAAACTCACCTTTTTCTAGGCAGTAAATGATCGATCCTGGCCTCGCCAGCGAGTCGTGTTGGCGACGATGGAGGCGCAGCGTATCCTGCAAGTTGTTCAGCACTGGAGGGCAGGAGCAATGCACAGGGAAATGGCGCTGAAAATCGAGGCAGCGGAAAGAGATTACCTTCAGTCTCGCGTGGAAAATCTGATGCAAGTAGAAGGCAACCCCTACGGGGCGCGTATCTTGATGAGCGCGACCACGAGATGTCTTCAAGTACAGGCTTCATCCAGTCCGATGTTCAATCGAGTCTATGGTGATCAGGTAACGCAGCCGCAGGCCATTGTGGATCTGTTGACAGCGTCCCTGCCCGCAACCGTCACGCCGCTCATTGGCACAGTTTCGTCGCTTGAGCAGTCCCCGCTCTTGGCCAACCGCAGGCTTGAGCGTTTGAAGGGATGGACGCATGTGCAGTTGGCCTGTGCGATTGAGCAGGCGCAACTGACACCGCATGGCTATGCCGTAGAGGAGGTCACCCCGCTGTCGCTATCGGCATTCACAGACGTTCATGGGCAAGGCTTTCACTCCACGCCAGCCCAGCGTGAAGTGACCCAGGCGTCGTTCGGGGGGGCAGACCCGAACGACAGTCTGAAAATTTATGTGATCAAAGAGGCGGGCGAGGTCGTTGCAGGTGCGGTGATGTACCTTGCGGCCAATGGTGTCGCCTATCTGGGAACTGCGGCCACGCGAAAAGCCGCACGAGGCCGCGGCTACCACGGGGCCCTGATTGCCCATCGCGTGGAGCAAGCCAGGGCCCTGGGCAGCACATGGGTAGCCGCGACGGCCCTGGCAAACTCGCAAAGCCGGCGAAACCTGCAGCGTGCCGGGCTCAAGGTATCTCACGCGCAAGGTCTGTACCGCTTGGCCGGCAGCTGAATACCGCCAGGCGCCTTATGGCTCACTCGGTGGCGTCGAAAGACTCGTGGTATTGGACAGTGCCCTCTGGCAAATCACCAGAGAAGGAAAGCGTCTGGAAGTAGGCTTGCGGCACCCCGGGCAACTCCAGGCCCGCATGAGCCTTGAAGCCGAAGCGAGCATAATAACCAGGATCACCCAGTAGTACGCAGCCAGCGGCCCCTTGCTCCCGCAACCTGGCCAGGGCGGCGTTCATCAGGGCGCAACCTATGCCTTGGCCCTGCCGGTTCGGCCGCACGCAGATGGGCCCGAGCCCGTACCAGCCGGTAGCGCCAGACGACACTGTGACCGGTGAAACCGCGACATGCCCAAGGATTTCATCATGCTCCACTGCAACCAGCGAAACGGTTAACTGCCCGGCGCGACGCAGGGCATCGACAATAAAGTGTTCGGTGTGGCTGGAATGTTCTTCCTGTGCAAATGCGGCGATGGTCAGCGCGGTGATGTGCTTGATGTCTTCAGGTTGTTCGTTGCGGATGTTCAGCGTCATAGTGAGTTTTTCTCTACTGTCTTGGTCGATCAGGCCGAGCAAAGTGTTGATTAAAAGTCAGCACGTTCTTTTTGCAGGACGAACAGTTGATAGCCGTAGTCATCCAGAAAGCGCTGGTGGATATCGAGCTCATCCTTGAGGTCAACCAGGGCCTTTGAGGCGAAGCGGTCGGCGGACAGCCCTGCAACTTTTTCACGCAGCGGTGTCAGGTAGTTTTTCTGCCAGAACGACGCCGCGCGCGCGGGGGGCTTGGCGGTTAGCCATATCAGGTCACTGACCACCAGGAACCCCTGGGGTTTGAGCAATCGCCTCCAGCTGTCCAGCGCGTTGGCAAACCCCATGATGTAGGCACTGCCCTCGGCCCAGAGGGTCAGGTTGTACTCGTCGTTGTCTACGGCGGTGACCAGCTCTTGCTCCAGGGCCCGCAGGCGCTCAAGCAGCAATGACCGGTCTATCCCCAGCTTTTCGTAGTACAGCAAGGTGGAGCGGCTCAACGCCACCTTTTGCGCAAGCTCGGAGATGCGATACATGGCCTGTTCTCTCGCTTCATGGCCTACCACCATAAACTATGAAGTTATAGACAGGTAAAGAGGGGAGCGTTTCGGGTGTTGTGGGAGCGGGCTTGCCCCGCGAAGAGGCCGATTCAGGCAATAGAGTTGCCCGGCACGGGCTATGCCCGTGTTCGCGGGGCAAGCCCGCTCCCACAAAGACGGCATTTCGCCAGGTACCTCAAATCGATCATGAGCAAAACTAACGTTGTGTGCAAAAAAAATGAGTTTGTCACATGACCGTTTACTCCGGACAATCGCCTCAAAACAAACATGGCAAGTACTGAAGTACATTCAGGGTTATCTCAGGGATTAGGGTGTCAGATCACAATGAGTACAGAGTTTGCATTTGCTATCAAGCGCATCTGCTTCGATGAGAATTATCATCCTTCAGGCAGTACGCGCATCACCACCAACTTTGCTAACTTGGCGAGAGGTACGAGTCGCCAGGAAAATTTGCGCAATACCTTGAGGATGATTGACAACCGTTTCAATGCCCTGGCGCATTGGGATAACCCTCAAGGCAATCGTTATGCGGTCGAGCTTGAAATCATTTCTGTCGAGATGAGTCTCGAGGGTGAAAGCAGTGGCGATGCCCTGCCGTTGATTGAAATATTGAAAACGACTATTTTTGATCGGCAAACGAATGAGCGCATTGAGGGTATTGCAGGGAATAATTTTTCCTCGTACGTGCGCGATTATGACTTCAGTGTGCTGCTGCTAAAGCACAACAAGGAGCAGGCCGGGTTCAGTACGCCAGAGGGTTTCGGCGATCTGCATGGCAAGCTGTTTAAATGCTTCGTGAATTCAAGCGCCTATAAAGATAATTTTAACAAGCCCCCTGTCATATGCTTGAGTGTTTCGAGTAGCAAGACCTATCATCAGACGGAGCATCAGCATCCTGTGTTGGGTGTTGAGTACCTGCAAGATGAATATTCGTTGACCGATGAGTATTTCGCTAAAATGGGCTTGAAAGTACGCTATTTCATGCCGCCGAATAGCGTTGCGCCGTTGGCTTTTTACTTTGTTGGTGATCTGCTTGGTGATTACACCACGCTTGAACTTATCAGCACTATCAGCACAATGGATACGTTTCAGAAAATTTACCGGCCTGAGATCTACAACGCGAACTCTGCTGCAGGGAAAACCTACCAGCCCAGTTTGAAGCATCAGGATTATTCATTGACTCGAATTGTTTATGATCGAGAAGAGCGTAGCCGGCTGGCGCTTGAGCAAGGCGCGTTTGTGGAGGAACACTTCATCAAGCCCTACCAGACGGTGCTTGAGCAGTGGTCCGCTAATTACGCCCTTTGACGAATCGAATAAGCACAAGGTCATTCATGATGAAAAAATTACTACCTACATCCACTGCTGGCAGCTTGCCTAAACCCGCTTGGCTGGCACAGCCTGAGACATTGTGGTCGCCCTGGAAGTTGCAGGGTGATGAGCTGATCGAGGGCAAACAGGATGCGTTGCGGCTGTCGTTGCACGAACAGCAACAGGCCGGTATCGATATTGTCAGCGATGGCGAACAAACACGCCAACATTTTGTCACTACCTTTATTGAGCACCTCAGCGGCGTTGATTTCGAGAAACGTGAGACCGTCAGGATTCGTGACCGCTATGATGCGAGTGTGCCAACGGTTGTGGGGGCGGTTGCTCGGCAAAAGCCAGTGTTTGTTGAAGATGCCAAGTTCTTGCGTCAGCAAACCAGGCAACCCATCAAATGGGCGCTACCAGGCCCCATGACGATGATCGACACACTGTATGACAACCACTATAAAAGTCGCGAAAAACTGGCGTGGGAATTCGCCAAGATTCTCAATCAGGAAGCCAGAGAGTTGGAGGCTGCCGGAGTTGATATCATCCAGTTCGACGAACCCGCCTTCAATGTTTTTTTCGACGAGGTGAATGACTGGGGCGTTGCCACGTTGGAGCGGGCCATTGAAGGCCTCAAGTGTGAAACGGCCGTGCATATTTGCTATGGCTATGGCATCAAAGCCAATACCGATTGGAAAAAGACGCTGGGGTCCGAGTGGCGCCAGTATGAAGAGGCGTTCCCCAAGCTGCAAAAGTCCAGTATCGATATCGTCTCGCTGGAATGCCACAACTCTCATGTTCCGATGGATCTGATTGAACTCATTCGAGGCAAGAAAGTGATGGTCGGGGCCATTGACGTGGCAAACCATGCGATCGAAACACCCGAGGAAGTCGCCAACACCCTGCGAAAAGCACTGCAGTTTGTCGATGCCGACAAGCTCTACCCTTGCACCAACTGTGGCATGGCGCCTTTGCCGCGTCGGGTTGCAAGCGGCAAGCTCAATGCATTGAGTGCAGGCGCAGACATTGTCCGCAGCGAACTTTCCAACGCGTGCTGAGCTAAACGCTGAAGGGGTGTGCGGGAAGGATTGCAGCGGTCGCTTGAAGGCGCTGCTGCTTCAGGCCTTCCTTGGCACTTTCGGGCTGCACTTTATATCCAGGACCTCCCATGTCACTTCCCAGTACGGCCATCGAGCCACTGTGCTTTCGCGAGGCGCTCGGGCACTACGCATCCGGTATCACGGTGATTACCTCGCACATGAATGACGAGCCGATTGGCTTCACGTGTCAGTCGTTCTATAGCGTGTCGATGAGCCCGCCGCTGGTGTCCTTCAGCGTGATGTCCGGCTCGGCCAGTTATCCCAAAATTCGCCAGGCCGGTCGATTCGCAGTCAATATCCTGTCGGGTGAGCAGGTCAACATTTCCAACCAGTTCGCTCGGCGAGGCACGGACAAGTGGCACGGCGTCGAGTGGCGGACATCACCGCTGGGCAATCCGATCCTTACCGGCAGTCTGCACTGGCTTGATTGCGAAATTCACGCCGAACACACAGCAGGTGATCACCTGATCGTAGTGGGTGAAGTGAAAGCGTTAAACCTGCAAGAAGCGGCTGCTACTCAACCGTTGCTGTATTTCAAAGGGCAGTATTGCAACCTCGCCCAACATAGTGCGGTCTGAGCATTGACACTCGAACCAAACCACCAGGACATATTCAATCGCGCTTAGCAAACAACCGTACAAGCGCAGGTTCAATCCCTCAGCGTCATTGCGCCTGCAGGCATGCCCGTCGGCGGTAGCGCCTCCAACGCACTGGCGAGAAAATCGACAAACACCCGGACCTTCTGTGACACATGCCTGTGGCTTGCGTACAGCGCATAGATCGAGCGCCGAGGCATTGACTGGCCAGGGAGCAGTTGCCGCAATTGGCCGCTGTCGAGCAACGGCCGGGCAATGAACGAGGGCAGGGCGCCGATACCAAGGCCCGCCAGCAACATCTCGCTCAGCATCAGGCTGTTGTCTACCGCAAGACGCACCGGCAGTTCCAGGCGGCTATTGCCTTGCGGGCCTTGTAGTTGCCAGATGCCGGGATGCTCGGCCAGGCGGTAGGCCAGGCAGCTGTGCTCGCGCAAGTCGTCGACGCTCTGGGGCGTGCCGTTGGCCTGCAAGTAGGCCGGTGCGGCGCAGATCACTTGCTCGACTTCGCCCAGGCGTCGGGCGACCAGTGAGGAGTCCGGCAAGTGGCTGCGTATGCGCAGCGACACATCAAAGCCCTCGCTGACCACGTCCAGCAGGCGGTCGTCGAGAGTGAGTTCGACCTTGAGCTCCGGATAGCGCTGCATGAACCCCACCAGGATCGGCGACAGTACCTTGAGGCCGAACGACAGCGGGGCGTTGACCCGTAAGCGGCCACTGGGTTCGCGGGAGCCGTCCTGGGTTGCACGTTCCAGGGCGTCCAGTTCATCGAGCAGGTGGCAGCATTCGCTGAAGTACGCCTGGCCAGCCTCGGACAGGCTCATGCGGCGGGTGGTGCGCAGCAGCAACAGGCTGCCCAGGCGTTCCTCCAGTTGCCGCACCTGCTTGCTCACCGCCGCTGTGGATTGGCCCAGGTCGACGGCAGCCAGGCTGAAGCTGCCGCGCTCAACCACACGGCGAAAGGTGCGCATAGCCGCCAATACATCCATATTTTCTCCTGGGTTGAATATCAATCAATGAAAAGGCTGATTATCTATGAAATTACAGTCAATAACATGAGCACTCCCCTTACAGGAGTCATGTCATGTTGCAGCGTTCGTGGATCAAAAACCTTACCGGGCTGGCGCTGTTGTCGCTGTTCAGTTCACTGTGCAGTGCTGCTGCGCAGGCCAAGCCCGAGGTGGGTATCAGCCCCTGGGGGGCGAAGGACGAGATCGGTCGCCTGAACCTGATGACCCCGCAGTCGCAGGCGGCGATCATGGGCCGGGTCAATGGGGCACAGGCCTACGACCTGGCAGTGGAGTACTTTGTCGGCATGCCCAGCTGGCAAGCGGCGGGTGATCCGCCTTATCAGATGTGGATGACCCATACCCCCCACGGCAATGTGATCGCCGACCCGATGCAGGTCGGCGAACCGATGAACCAGCACGTCAGCTACAGCGGTTCAGCGGTGTCCATGTATGCCCACATGGGTACCCACATCGACGCGCTCAATCACTTTGGCCTGGACGGCAAGATCTGGAACGGTTTCCGTGCCGACCAGCACCTGGGTGACCGTGGCTGGAATGTCACGGGTGCAGAAAAGCTGCCACCGATCATCGCCCGCGGGGTGATGATCGATGTCGCCGCGGCCAAGGGCCTGGAGCAACTGGCGGACAATTACCGCGTCACTCGCAGCGATCTGCAGCAGGCACTGAGCAAACAGCGCGTGGTGCTGGAGAAGGGTGACGTAGTGCTGATCCGTACCGGCCGCATGCGTGACTACGAGCACGCCCAGGCCTACATGGCCAACCCGCCAGGCCTGAGCCTGGATGCGGCGAAGTTCCTGGTGGAGGACAGCGGGGCCATGGTCGTGGGTGCCGACAACCTGAGTTTTGAAACCTTCCCCTCAGAGGTCGAGGGCAACTACCTGCCGCTGCACACCTACTTGTTGGCCATGCAGGGTGCGCCGATCATCGAGTTGGTCAACCTGGAAGGGTTGTCCCGGGACAAGGTTTACCAGTTCGCTTTCGTCGGCGCTTCTTTGAAATTGCGCGGCGCTGATGCGGCGCCGATGCGCCCGATAGCCTTGCCGGTGAACTGAGGGCACGGAGCATATCCGTCCACTCGCCAAGCGTGGTCACTTCACCTTGATGACGTCGTCGGGTTTCCAGGTCTGGTCATAGAAAGCGTCCTCACTGCCATACAGGCGCAGGGCAACGAGGAAGTTGCGGCCGGGGATGGTCTGGATGAACGCGGTATCAGCAACATCCGCCGGTTTATCCGGACCGAACCAGATTTCCACTGAACCATCGGCCTGCGTGGGGATATCGTAGTAGCTGTTGGTGGATGGCAGCAGTTGCCTGGTTTCGGGCATGGTGCCGTCGGTGATGTTGTACGCCGTAACCGCCCAGAACAGCGCCGCCGGCGGGTTCGGTGGCAGACGCAGTTTGTAGGTGTTGCCGCCCTCGAGGAACGTGCCGTCCTTATCGCGCCCGGTGAACGGGTACTTGGAGCCGGCGCCGGTAGTGTGCATGACCATGGCCTTCACGTACTCCGCAGGCATCTGCACGCCAGCAGCAGGCAGGGTAATCGTGGGCGAAGCGCTTGCCGGGTCCGCCGCCTGGGTGCAGGTGATGCCCAGCGACAGACAGAAGATCGAGGCAGAAAGCGTTTTCAATGCGTAAGTCATCATCGACGTCCTTGCATTCGTAAGAAGCATTGGACGGAGTCGAATCTGCGAACTTCAGTGAGGGGCTTGCCTCACACTCAGCATTCCGCGCTCCGGAAAGGGAGCGTCTGGAGTCTAGACACGGCTTCTAAAACCGCAATTTCGCAACAGACGCGTCGAGAGACCAGGCGCAAACTTTCAACGCCTGCTATTGGCCATGTACTGCCTCTAATCGCTGGTGTGGATTTTCTAAAGTGGTCTGGCCAAATATCAAAAATTGGAGTGTATAGACGGGCCACTGGCGCGCTATAAATCTGTCACCCAGTGCACTGACAGCAGTTGGGGCCGACGCCGCTTTCAAGGAGTGAGCATGACAGCACTACAACAGGTTTTATCGATTCGCCCCGCAGAGCAAAAAGACTTCGAGCAGTGGTGCGAGTACTGGGCCAAGTATCAGGCGTTCTACAAGGTCGATATAGGCATGCAGACCACCCGGCTAACCTGGGCCCGCTTCTTTGACCGCAACGAACCTGTGCATTGCGCGGTAGCCTCTGATGGCGAGCAGATCTACGGATTCGTCAACTTCGTCTTTCACCGTTCAACCTGGGGCCGCAATGACTTCTGCTACCTGGAAGACCTGTACGTCTGCCCAAGTGTACGAGGCCAGATGATCGGCAAGAAACTGATCGAATACGTGCAAGGCCAGGCGCGGGAAAAGAACTGCGACCGGCTGTACTGGCACACCCAGGAGACCAATCACACCGCCCAACGGCTATACGACTGGATTGCCGAAAAGCCTGGCGTTATCGAGTACAGAATGGCGTTGGATGCGACTGCATAAACGTTACCCAGGCGAGGTTAGCGGCTAGGCTGGTTTTGCTACCTCGTCACTGTTCGCCAGGTCACCAGTCCATCCAGGCTATGGTTGGATTTCAGGTACTTGAGCACATTGTGTGCTTCGGCCTTTTCTTCAAACGGGCCGGCGAAAACGTGAGGTGCTTCATCGAGAATCGTTGGTAGGTCGATCAGCGCCATCTGGGCTGCCAAGGGTTCAAATTCCTCATCGGTTTGGGCAGTGAAGCGTACTACCCAACCGCTGCGATCCCTGACGGCAATAGGCTCCACTTCGGCTGCGCAGTGTTTGCAGTGTGAGGCTGCTGCATTGATCGCTTGGGCGCAGGCAGGGCAGGGGCGCAGGTCTTCATGCACCAGCGCGTCAACACCGGTTTTTGCCAGTCGTGGCATTAACAACAAGGCGATCAGGGCTATACCGGGAAGGAACAGCCCGATGGCAAACCATCTTGGCCCTGATCGCCCTCGGGTACTTGCAAGGTAAGCGGTCACGCCCGTGAGAATGAGCCAGAGGGGGAGTGGGATGCCCATTGCACGTCCTTGTTTTAAATGTCGAGTGAGAGCCCGGTTGGTAGGGCCCGTCGAATTATCTACTGTTTGCCAGCAACGCCGCAAACAGGGAACAAGGGCTACGATCAATCGTGCTGGATGGGCTTCACCATCCAGCTTTCTCGACACTACACACAACCTACAACGACACCAACACATCACACCGGGATTCGTTCAGCACATGCTTGGTGACGCTGCCAATCAGCAACTCCTCCAGCACGCTTTCACCCTGCTTGCCGATCACGATCAGATCGCAGTCCAGTTCCTGCTCTTGCTCCAGGATCCGCCAGGATGGGTCGCCGTGCACCACGATCTGCCGAGCATCGGCCACCCCGGCGGCTTGGCTCAAGGCGGCGAGTTGTTCCACGGCGTCTTTCTTGATGACATTGCGGTAGTGAGTGAGCGTGTCCTGGTCGATATGGGCGAAGCGCATGCTGCTTTCGAAGGGCGCTTCGTACACATGCAGGAGGATGATCTCGGCCTGCGGAGCAATTGCTTTTGCCAGTTCGATGGCGCGCAGCGATGAGGGCGAAAAATCAACCGGCACCAGCAACCTGCGGTACGCATCCCGGGGTGCCTGCTTGACCACCAGCAAAGGGCAGGGCATGCGGTTGAGCATTCGTTGCACGGTAGAGCCCAGCAACAGGCGCCGCGCCAGGTTCTGCCCCTTGGCCCCGCATACCAGCAGATCAGTGCGTTTGTCTTGCACCACCCGGGTGATTTCTGTGGCAACTGTGCCGGGCGCGACTTGCACACCAGGGGCAATGGCGTAGCGGGCGAACAGCATGGCAGCCAGTGCGTGAAGCTTCTCGCCCGCGGTTTCCAGCACGCGTGTGAGCAGGGCTTCATCCGGTGCCACAACCTGCTTGAGACGCTCGAAAGGGGCCGGATTGGCAACGTAGAGCAAATCCAGCGCTGCTTGCTGCGCCTTGCTCAACAGTGCCGCGCGCTCTGCGGCGTTGCGGGCCGGGGTGGACAAGTCGGTGGCAACCAGTACGTGGTTCAGCGAGGTCATAACGGGCTCCTTATGCAATGCTGCGCACATGAATCGATGGCGTTGGCTGCTGATCGATCCGCTCCATGCTTTGGAGCATCGTCTCGCGAACCAGAGCGGGTGGATTGATTTGGGTCAAAGGAGTGGGCGTTGGTCTGGTAGGTGCTTTTGAGCTGGATGGAGGTGTGGATCTCGCACGGCGAACAGCGGGTCGATTCGACCCGAAGCGGTCACTAAAGCGATATCTGGACAGGTGTGGGAGCGGGCTTGCCCCGCGAACACGGGCGTAGTCCGTGCCAGGCAACTCCATTTCTGGGTTGGCCTCTTCGCGGGGCAAGCCCGCACAAGTAACTGCTGACCCACCGGCAGTTTTGGGCCGATAGCTACCTTGTCATTTGCCAAAGCATAGGGCAGGGTCGATACCACGGACATCTCTGCCAAAGGAGTCACCCCATGTCAAAGCTATACCCCAGTATTGATCCTGAGGGGCTGGTCGAGTACTCGGTGGTCTACACCGACCGCTCGCTCAACCACATGTCGCAGTCATTTCAAGGCGTGATGAACAACATTTCCAGGACCCTGAAACAGGTCTACAACGCCCAGGCTGTTGCGGTCGTGCCGGGTAGCGGCACATTCGGCATGGAAGCGGTAGCGCGACAGTTTGCCACCGACCAGCAATGCCTGGTGATACGCAACGGTTGGTTCAGCTATCGCTGGAGCCAGATCCTTGAGGTGGGCAAGATCCCGGCGGCCACCACGGTGCTCAAAGCCCGACCGGTCGACACGGGTCGCCAGGCTGCCTACGCACCACCGCCTCTGGATGAAGTGCTGGCAGCCATTGAGGCTTCGAGGCCGCAGATTGTCTTCGCCCCTCACGTGGAAACCTCATCTGGGATTATCCTGCCCGATGACTACCTGCGGGCCGTCGGCGACGCCGTGCATGCGGTGGGCGGCCTGTTCGTGCTGGACTGCATCGCCTCAGGCACGATTTGGGTTGATATGCACAAGTGCGCAGTCGACCTGCTGATCAGCGCACCGCAGAAAGGCTGGAGCGCCTCGCCTTGTTGCGCCCTGGTGATGTTCAGTGATTTGGCCCTCGAGCGCATCGAGCAGACGCAGAGCAGCAGCTTCGCCTGCGACCTGAAAAAGTGGCTGCAGATCATGCAAGCCTACGAACAGGGCGGGCATGCCTACCATGCAACCATGCCCAGCGATTCTCTCGCACGGTTTAGCGAGGTGATGAAAGAGATGCACGCGTATGGTTTCGACAAGGTTCGCGGCGAGCAACAGGCTTTGGGCGATCGGGTGCGCGCAATGTTGACTGGCAAAGGCTTCAAAAGCGTGGCCGCAGCCGGCTTTCAGGCCCCTGGCGTAGTGGTGAGCTACACCGATGATGCCGGCATCAAGAGCGGCAAGAAATTTGCCGACCATGGCCTGCAGATCGCCGCCGGCGTGCCGTTGCAATGCGACGAGCCGGCCGATTTCCAGACCTTTCGCATCGGTCTGTTCGGCCTCGAAAAGCTGCACAATATCGAGCGTACGGTCAGCACCCTCGAGCAGGCACTGGACGAAGTGCTGGCGAACTAGGCCGTCGTCTTGCCGGCAGCACGTGCCGCCGTGTGAGCTTTAGGAAGGCATCCTGCTGTCTCTGTGGGAGCGGCGATGCGGCGACCCGACTTGCCCCGCGAACAGGCCGGTCCAGAAATGGAGTGGCCTGGCACGGGCTACGCCCGTGTTCGCGGGGCAAGCCCGCTCCCACCGAGGTGTATTAGCGACAACATAAGCAGCCACTGACCAGCGGCTGATCGGGATCGCTTTCGAAAAATGTGACCATGACTTCCATACCCGCTCGAGGAGACGTCATTTCACAATCCCAATGGGAGGCCACCCTAAGCCAGCAACTGCTCTTGTCGTCAAATCTATCGTCGCGGTCCCAGGGGAGTTTGACCTTTACTCTTCCAAGGCGCTTCTCCTCGTCTTCCACCGCGATGACTACAGCCGTCTGGTTGCCGGACACCTGAGGCTTGTCGTGGGCCAAAGGCGGACGATAGGTGAGGTCCCACGGAAGCGCCATAAAGCGGTTGCGGTAACCCTGTTGAAAGTCATCCTCATTGTCAGGGTTGCCACTGGCGACGTTCTCACCTGATACCTGCGGTTGCTTGCCTTCGTGGATCACTTGAGTCAGTAGCCATGGAGCGTTCAACGCTTGACGCGGATGGCCGGAGATTTCCAGCACATGGCCACTGGCTAAGCGGGTCTGGTCACTGTGCCCTTCAGCTTGACGACGGGTGAGGGGCCCCACACGCAGGTTGAGTCGACTGATCAGTGGCTGGTTGGCCACCCTGTCGTGCGCTTGTCCAAAAGCCGTGGTTTGCCCAATCCTGGGAAAAGCCGCTTGATCATCCGTAAAGACCAGCACGTGGTCGTGAGCACTGTGCTGGAAGTGAAAGTGGATACCTTCCTCTTCGCACAAGCGCTGAACAAAGTGCAAATCCGTTTCGCCGTATTGGGTGCAGTGGTCACGCGCGGGGTAGGTCGACCCTAGATGAAAGCGGTAAGCGTTGCCCACAATCCCATGCTCTTCCAATACCAAGGCAATGATTTTCGGTACCGAGAACTGTTGATAGATCCTCTGGTTGATTCGGTGGCGCAAGTAAGACAAGTGCGGTACGAGGGCCAGGTTGTAGTGCTGCAAGTGCTGTTCATCAGCGCTTTGAACGATGTGGTAAATCCGTCCATGAATGCCGTTACCCTGATTGTCGAAGCTCAGAAAAGCCTCGAGGTCGACAAGGCTTTCGAGCGTCAGGTCAGCGCGCTCGCTAACAAGCGCCACGTTGAAGAAGTAAGGCCTGCTGATTGCCTCCTCTCCGTTGAATGCGAGTACTTGAAAGTCGTGCTCAATGCCGTCGATGGTCAAACTGAAGTGCGACTGATGGGCTGGGCTGAACATCCGCTGCTCCCTTTTTGCGCTGTAACGATCTGAGTAGCCTGAGCATCGCTGCTCGACCTTCGCCGAGGCACAAGCAAAGGCTTGCAGTGAGCAGCAGGCGACACTTCACTTCAGATCACACACCACTCTTCACTTTGGTCCACACCCGTGTGCGGATTCGCTCCAGCTTCAATGGCAGTGGCTCGAGTGGAACAAGTGTAGCGATGGTCTTTTTGTCTGGATAAATCCAGGGATTGTCCCGCAACGTCTGTTCGACAAATTCAGTGGCGTTTTTATTTGCGTTAGGGTAGAGCGTGTGGTTTGACGTCTTGGCAATAATGTCGGGTCGCAGCATGTAGTTGATAAATGCCATGCCCTCCTTGGGGTGGGGAGCGTCTTTTAGCAGAACCAGGTTTTCCGACCAGACCAGCGCGCCTTCGCGAGGCAGGCTGTAGGTGATCTTGCGTCCAGTCTTGGCCTTCTCGTTTATGGCCTGTGCAGCAAGCGCACCATTGGCCCATCCCACCACCGCACAAATATTGCCGTCGGCCAGGTCGGCGTCGATTCGGGATGAGTCGAAGTAGAGGACGTAAGGGCGGATTTTTAACAGCAGGGCTTGCGCTTTCTGGTAGTCCTCCGGGTTCTTGCTGTTGCTAGGGAGCCCGAGGTAATGCAGTGCAATTGAAATGATCTCACTGGGCGAGTCAAGCATTGCCACGCCACAGGACTGGAGCTTGCTGATGTTTTCTTCTTTGAAGATCAAATCCCAGCTGTTCACCGGTGCATGCTCACCCAATGCCGCTTTGACTTTGTCAACGTCATAGCCAATGCCGGTAGTGCCCCATAAATACGGCACAGCGTAGCGATTGCCAGGGTCGTTGACCGCAAGCTGGGCCAAGATGTCAGGGTCAATGTGCGACAAATTACTCAGTTGCTCACGATCCAAAGGCTGGAGTACACCCGCCTGGATCAGGCTGGGCAACACATTGGAGGTCGCCACCACCACGTCATACCCGGTGCGCCCGGCCATTACCTTGCTCTGCATGATGTCGGCGCTATCGAACGCATCCATATGCAGCCTGGTGCCGGTTTCCTGCTCAAACGCTTTAGGGGTCTCCGGGGCGAGAAGTCCGAACCAGTTATACAGGTACATCCCGGGCTCTGGGGCCGCCACTGAGGTGCTTATCCCTGCACAGAGCAGTGACGCCGATAAAAGCGTTCGCAAATGTGATTTTTTCATGCAACATCCTTGTCTAGACACTGTACCCTGCTGGCCATCCTAGGCCTTGGCAGTGACTATACCGGCCACTAGCGAATAGTAAATACCCACGAATACTTACCTCTGACCGAGCAATCCCTAACCCAGAAGGGGTAGAAAATGCCGTTCGACCTCCATAGCCTGGCGTGGCACCGATCGATTGGGAAACTGATCATGCAGTTGAACCGTCCAGAGTTCTGGAGTTCACTGGTGCGTGTATTGAATGAGTACGTGCACATCGATAACTGGGTTGTACTGATTTTCAGCAACCAGCACGTGGACGTGGTGAGTCTACCTGAGGTGGCAGATGCCGAAGAGGTGAATGCCTTTATCCATCGCTATGTGAAGGGGCTTTATCTTCTGGATCCGTTTTATATCGCGAACCGAGAAAATCCACAGAGCGGTTTCTTCCACTTGCTGGATATCGCACCGGAATACTTTCTTGAAACCGAGTACTACCATCAATACTTTGCGCAGTACATTTCGGTCGATGAGGTGCAATACAATGTGCAGCTCGATTGCGACAGGACGTTATGCATTTCTGTGGGCAGCAAGGTTCGTTTTAGTCAAGAACAAATAACCATGCTTGATATTATCAAGCCCTGGGTGACTGCGCTCATGCACCAACGCATGTGTTTTGAAGTTGAGGCAGAGAAAAGCCTCGCTGAGCCACCGCAATGGCAAGAAGCGATTGCCCAGCTTGGCACACAAATCACAACGCGTGAAAGTGATGTGCTCAGGTTGTTGCTGAGTGGCTTTTCTAATAAAGAAATAGCCGGAAAGCTCTCGCTGTCGGTGGAGACGATAAAGGTTCATCGCCGTAACATTTATGGCAAATTAAGTATCAAATCGCAATCTGAATTGTTCGCTCGGTTTTTTATGCCGAAACACGATGTTTTTTCTACCCGTTGAATATACTGGAACCCTACCCATCGAAAAACGCGATACCCCATGCGCTACTCCCCCGAAGCCCTCCATGCCTTCGTAGAAGCCGCCGCCCTAGGCTCCTTCTCCGCCGCCGCGCGCAAGCTGCGCAAAAGCCAATCCACCATCAGCGCCGCCATCGCCAACCTCGAGGCGGACCTGGGCGTCAGCCTGTTCGACCGCCAGGCTCGCCAGCCGGTGCTGACCGAGGCCGGGCGCAAGGTATTGGGGCATGTGCAGGAGATCCTCGCCGCCAGTGAGCGTTTGGACCAATTGAGCATTCGCCTGGCCGACCAGGTCGAGCCACGGTTGACCATTGTCTTGTCCGATATGCATCAGTTCAGCCCGACCCATCAGGTGCTGCAGCGTTTCGAGCAGCGCTACCAGGACGTCGAGCTTGAGTGCATGCTGGCCGAGGCCGGTGATGTACTGAATCTGCTGCAAAGCGGCCGTGCGCACCTGGGGATTCTCGCCGCGCAGACGGGTTATCCGCCGGATGTGGCCGCCACGCGCTTGGCCGCCCAGGCGATGATGGGGGTTTTTGTCGCGCGCGAGCATCCGCTGGCGCAGTTGCCGCAGCCGACCCAGGCGCACCTGGCCGGGCATCGCCAGTTGTATTTGAACACCTACACCGAGAGCGAAAACAAACCCCAGGGGCGGGTGTGGTCGGCGCCGGACTACCTGGGCTTGCTGGAAATGGCCGAGCAAGGTTTTGGCTGGGCCGAGTTGCCCCATGGCCTGGTCCGGCAGTATGGCCAGGGGCGGTTGAGCGAGCTTGCGTTGCGCGGCTGGCCACGGCCGATTGCGGTGGATGTGGCCTGGTCGAAACTGACCCCGCCAGGGCCGGCGGGGTTGTGGTTGCTCGATCTTTTGCTGGAAAGCAGTTAAGCGCTGCTCAGCTTCTGAGGAAGAGCTTGCGAGCCAGTTGCGGGCTGATGCGATCACGGTAAATGGCGGTTACCGGCATTCCTCGGTTTGCCTGATCCCTCTGTGCGCTCAAGCCCATGAAGCGCTGCTCGGGCTTTTTGATGTGAGCGGCCTGGTAGTCGCGCTCGGCGCTGCTGGCGGAGCCGTAGTGGAAGTGTGCGTAGGCCAGTGGCTTGCCTTGGCGGTCCTGTACCGAGAACTCCAGCAGAAAGTCTGTGCCTTTGCCGCCCGACACATCGGTGCGCTCACCCAGGCGGGTGATGACAATCTCGTGCTGATCATTAAGAAAGTCTATCCCGGTGGCGGTTGGGGGTAAGGCTTTAAGGCGCTCGATACGCAAACCTCGTCCCGTACGCTGCAAGCGTTGCGCACTTGAGCGCAGCTGGCGGATGGTTTGTGAGGTGAGTTGATCAGGCGAGTTCGCCATCAGGCTTTCCAGCTTACTGGCGCAGGCTAGCCGAGCTTGAGCTTTTGCATCCAGCTGCTCTTCGACTTCAATCGGTAGCCCGCGAAAGCGCTTGGCTGCCGCTATTTCGTCACCCTCATGCGTGAGCAACAGGTGGGCTTGGTGCATCTGTGTCTTTAACCGTTTAAGTGCCGCATTGGAAACTGTCTCCCCGCCGCGCAGGCGCAGGCGCAAGTCCAGTTGCCAGTGACCCGTGCTGCCTTGAACGATAAACGGGCCAGGTGTGGATGAGTGGGGATCGACAATCCTCCAGGACTGATCTGTACTTTGCTCGACTTCAAACCAGCCATGGGGCAAACGTGCAACAGTTCTACCCTGGTAGGAGAACAGCCCTTGCTGATCTGCATCCTTCAACGCGGCATCAAGCGGGTCGATGGGGGCAAGGGCCAATGCACGCAATTGTTCGAGATTTTTTCTGGAAAGAGTCGGGGAACTCCAGCCACTGAAATCCAGCAGGGTATGGGTTGGGTACTGGGGCAGATGCAAAAGCGAACGCTGTTTGTGAATCTCATTGCCAAGTTCCCTTGCCGGCCTGACTGTGCTCGTACCCTCTCTGGCTGTGCGCACGCTCCCATGCATGAGTAGCAGCGATGCCTGTATCAGCACCTCCACCAGTGCGCTTTTTTCTGCTTGAGGATCATGGGTCAGTGCAGCCGTATGCAGTGCATAGACACTGGCATAGAACTGGGCGATCCAGGCAATGTCAGCGAGCGGGCCCTCAAACATCGGTAGCAATACCGACAGCACCAGAGCAATGGACTTTTCTGCGCTGATCCAGTTCTGCTCGGCATCGGACGTCGTTGTCTGACGCGCTTGTTCGATCAGGGATTGGGCGTTGGCCCGATAGACAAGAGCAAGTGCATGGCTAGTGACAGGGGCCTGCGTCAACTGGAGCGTCTTGCGGCTTGAGCCAAACTCGCCGCCAAGATAGTTGCTGTCCAGCGCAGGGCTCCAGTTTTCACCCCGGCGCAGCGCGGTACGGACCGGTCCTTCAGGCAGGGCGTCGAGCACTGCATCGTGCAATGGTCCCGGTTGTTTTAGGCGGGCTAACAGAGCCGCTCGTGAACTGAACTCCATGAGTTGTGGGGTGCAGTGCGGTGCGTACAGGACCAATAGATCGGGTGTTGGGCTTACCGGTTCAATCATGAACATGCCTTGTGCATCCACCGCCTGGTTTGCGCTGTGGCTCAGTTGCAAGGTCAGTTGACTGAACTGGACGCTGCCGTTGGGCGAGTCGGTGCCTGCGGCGAAGGCGGCGAGAACGCAATGCCTTGCTGCCTCCGTGAGTGTACCTTTTCCTTGCGGCCCTGGAGTGATCAGGAGAATTGGCAACAGAATGCGCAAACGTTCAATAAACAGTGTTTGTTGGAGGGTGGCCTGAGGCGCGTCGTCGAGCAATGTGTGTTGCAGGAATGCCGGATAGGTCTTGCCCACATCCACACGACTGATTAACTGGCGAAAGTAGGCAGTGGTGGCCCAGGTCGGTACCGCTTTCCCTGAGTGCAAGCTGATCTGTGAGCGCTCCAGCGGCAGCGCCTGGGTGTTGAGGGCCGCTATCTGGATGAGCGCGCGCGGCTTTTCTGGATGCGATGAGCTGCCTCCCGTCAGGTGAAAAGGATCAAAGAACGGCGGTGTGTAATCGACGACCTGAACGATGAAATCGGTGGCAAGCGGCAGTGCCTGCCCTGGGTGATCGTGTGTCATCTGCGCATCGAGTACATCAGCGGTGTAACGCGCAAGGCTGGGTAGGGCAATGGCCTGGTTCGACTGCTCAAGCGTTGCCAGTGTGCCGAGTTGCCTGGCAACCATCTGGCGGTCTGCGGCGCTGGCTTGATGTATCCAGGCCGGTAGTGGATAGCTCGATTGGCCCGATGCTGAGGTGGACGGTGCATGAAGTCGGTAGAACAGCTCGTTGAGTTCGATCAGTGCGTCGACGTGCTGAGCCAGTGCGATTGCGGTCTTGAAGTCGCCGGGCACAATGGCAGCCAACCCTTGGAGTTGTTGCTCCAGCAATCCCGTTGCAAAGGCCTCGAACAGATTCTGCCCAGGGCGAAATCCGGGATTGGGCTCACTGAGCGGGTCACTCAAATGAGCTTCCAGTGCATTGGCACTGGCATATGCAACAAGCCCGCTGTTCAGGGTGTACAGCACTGCGCTGGCTGAGCGGTCGGTGTGCCTGATGGCGATGCCTAGACATGAACCGTCAGGCAGGCTTGATTTGAAGAACACAATGCTGGTGTGCAGTTGTAGCCATTGCTGCTGGCCACCCGGTAATTTTCTGGCTTCTGCCAGCACGTCGTTTGCCACAAGCGTTGAAATTCGCTGCAGTAAATTCAGCGCTTGCCCGTCCTTGGCGTTCCAGAAATCAAGCAGTTGTGAGGCAAAGACACCCAGCAATCGCGGGCCACCGATCTCAAGGATCTCGCTCATGTCGGACTGGCTGATCAAGGGCGTCCCCGGCTCTGTGCCACTGGCGATCTGCGTCACCACGCTCCCCGCCGGTTGCTCAATAGCCTGGTTGAGCAGGTAGCGCTGGATGAGCAAATCCGCAAGTGGGGTAAAACGCCAAGGCGCAGCCTGTTGCCCGGAGGGCTGTGCGAGATAGAAAGGCGCTTGATCCACCGCTGTCCTTGCGGCGTCGGGGATGAGCGCATGGAGCAGATTGTTAGCCACGTCTGCCAGGGTCGGACGCTGTCGCAGGCGTTGGCTGATGTGAAACAGGTCCCAGCTTGAGGCAGGCGTGGAGGACGCTGCGGGGGAAGGTGGTGATTGGCTCATGGCGAAACTCCTCGCTCTGGAGGTTCGCAGCCTAATCAGGGGAGCGCGCAGGGCTGGGGTAATTACTTATCGTACCGATTTGCTCGCAAGGTTCGGCCATGTTAGAAATCGAATTCGCCATTTAGAAGCTAAATAAAAACATGTCCGTCAGTGAAAAATCGAATAGACCCCTGTTCGACCTCGACCTGTTGCGCGCGGTGGTCATGGTCAGCGACTGCGGCAGTTTCACCACGGCTGCGGCGCGCCTGCACTCGACCCAGTCGACAGTGAGCCAGAAGGTGCGGCGCCTGGAGGAGATGGTTGGGCACAAGCTGCTCGAGCGCGGCAACCGCGACGTGCTGCCCACGGACGCCGGGCAGACCTTGCTCGGCTACGCCCGGCAGATGCTGGCCTATAACGATGAAATGCTCGAAGCGATGTCCGGTGCGACGGTGGCCGTGACGGTGCGCCTGGGGGTGCCGGAGGACTTCGCTGCCGGGCGCACCACCCACTTGCTCTCGACCTTCAACCGCAAGCACCCGCAGGTCAAGCTGGAAGTCACCAGTGGCCTGTGCCGCGACCTGAGCAGCAGTTATGACAACGGTGAACTGGACCTGATCCTGCTCAAGCAGCGGCGCAACAGCCGCGAGGCGGTGGCGTGCTGGCCAGAGAAGCTGCAATGGATCGATAGCGCCAAGAACCCGGCTTTCGACCAGGACCCGGTACCGCTGGTGACCTTTCCGCCACGCGGGCTGTACCGTGACGACATGATCGGCGCCATCGAGCGCATGGGCCGGCGCTGGCGCATCAGCTTCACCAGCTCCAGCCTCAGCGGCCTGCAGGCGGCAGTGGCCAACGGCATGGGCATCAGCCTGCTGCCGCGGCGGGCGGTCACCAGCGAGCATCTGCAACTGACCGCGGCCCATGGCCTGCCGTCGATCGATGCCATGGAAGTGGCGATCATCCATCGGCCGACTGCGGACGCCATGGTCAAGGAGCTGGCCGCCGAGCTTGCGCGAACCTTGGCCAGCGAATGAGGCGCAGGCTCAGGCGCTACGGGCGGGCAGTTGCGGCGCCGGCTCGCTCGGCGGTTGATAGAGCTGCACGCGGTTGCGGCCCTGGTGCTTGGCCCCGTACAAGGCGCTGTCGGCCATCGACAGCAGGCGCGACAGGTCGTGCTCGGCGGGGTTGCCGCTGCTGACGATACCGACGCTGACACTCAGCAGGCCAGGTTCGAGCAGCGGCCACTGGTAGAAGTTGTTGCAAATGCGCTGGGCCACGCGCAGGGCCGTTGGTTCGTCGGTGTTGGCCAGCAGGCAGGCAAACTCTTCGCCGCCGATACGGCCGAACACATCTTCCTGGCGCACGCTCTGGCGGGTCACCTGGCTGAAGGCGATCAGCGCCTGGTCGCCGGTCTGGTGACCGTAGACATCGTTGAGGCGCTTGAAGTGATCGAGGTCGCACAGCAGCAAGGCCACCGACTGGCCACGGCGGGCGCAGTTGGCCAGCAGTTGCTCGCCTTGCGCCATGAAGGCGCGGCGGTTGCCGATGCCGGTGAGCGGGTCGGCGTAGGCGGCGGCCTTGAACTTGAGCTCGGTACGCTCGCGGACCATGGCCAGGGTCACATAGGCAATGCCGATGGCGTAGAGCATCGATTCGAACAGCATGAACGAGAAGAACCCGGTGCCACTGCCTTCGCCTGCAATCGCATGTTGCAGCGACAGGCCATGATCGGCGAGGGCGCGTACGGCGTAGAAGACCGTGTGTATCACCATCAGCAGCACCGCCGGCAGATAGGCGACCTCAAGGCGTTGGCGCACGCGCCACAACTCGAACATCGACAGCCCGCCATACACGCTGACCAGCAACGAATACAGGCTCACGCGCTGACCGAGGTCTGCATAGAAGCTTGGGGTCAGGCCCCACGCGGCCCACAGCAACGCACCGGCGGCGATACCTGGTAGGTGCGGCGCGCGCCCGGCGAACACGCGCATGGAGGTCCAGTTCAGCGCTGCCGCCAGCAGCAGGACGATGTTGCCCAGGACCAGGGCGACGAATTCGTAGACGATGCCGCGCAGGCTGATCAGGGTGACGCCGAGGGCGGCCAACAGCAGCATGCCGCCCAGGTAACCGAGGGTCTGCTCGCGCACGCCACGGCTCCAGGCATGCAGGGTCAGCAGGCCCATCAGGGCAAATATGAAAACCGCTACCAGCAGCAGGGTCGGGATGCTCAGCAGCACGTGTATCGTTCTCCGCAAACGGCCTTGCGGCCAACCGGCCAGCGCCGGTTTTCAGCGGCATGCTAGCGGAGCAGGTATCACTTTGCCAGTATCGTGCTGGCTTGCGGCGCTCAAGCTTGCGCCCGGTCGGGGCTTGGCCTAGATTGGCAGCGCTCTCTGCAGCCCATTTGGAATCCTTGCGCCATGATGCTGACCCAGAAATTTCCCGATATTTCCCTGGACGACACCCTGTTCGTTTTTGCCCTCGAGGCGGAGGCCGGCGAGCTGTTCACCGAGCTGAACACGCTGTTCACCGGTATCGGCAAGGTCAATGCCGCGATCGCTCTGACCAAGGCCATTCATCAGCGCAAGCCCAGGTTGATCGTCAACCTTGGTTCTGCGGGCAGTCGCGGCCATGGCAAGGGTGCGCTGGTCTGCTGCACGCGCTTCGTGCAGCGCGATATGGATGTCACGCCGCTGGGGTTTGCCCGGTATGAGACGCCGCTTGCGGGTATCCCGGTGCTGCTCGAACACGGTGAGCTCATCGCGGGATTGCCCCAGGGTACCTGTGGCAGCGGTGACAATTTCGAAACCAGTCACGGTGATGCCCCGTACGAGATCGTCGACATGGAGGCTTACGTGCTGGCGCTGATCGCGCGCAACGAAGGCATTCCTTTCCTGTGCCTGAAGTACATTTCCGATGACGCTGGCAGCGACGCCGCAGATGACTGGTCGGTGCAAGTGCACCTGGCCGCCGAAGCCTTCAAGCGGGTGCTGTTCAGCAACCCGGGCTGACCAAGATGCGCGGGTGCGCCACAATGTTGCAGCCGCGCGTCGTGTCGATTGTGATGCTTTGCTGGCTGGGGTATGAGTAGCCCAACTCCTGCCGCCCAAGAGCGGGAGATCACAAGGAAAGCCCCCGATGCTTCAGCTCAAGAACGCAATCTCCCTGGCCGCTTTGTTGCTGGCCGCCCCCCTGGTGCATGCTCAGGCGCCTGCTGGCGAACCTGCTGCGTTGCGCTCCAACCTGTTGGTCGATGCGGTGGCCTGGCGCCAGACCGCCGCGGAATTCCGTGCACTGTACTACCAGGGTTTCAACGTCGCCAAGGCGCGCCTGGACCAGGCCCTGGCCAACCAGAAGCCCGGCGACAAGAAGCCTGCGATCATCAGCGATATCGACGACACCATCCTCAGCAGCAACACCTACTGGGGCTTTCTGATCGGCCAGGACAAGGAGTTCTTCGATGACGCGGTGTGGGACCGCTGGGTGGCCGCCAACGGCCCGACCCTGACCCCGGGGGCGCTGGAGTTTCTGGACTACGCCAAGTCGCGCGGGGTAGAGATCTTCTACGTATCCAGCCGTGACCAGGGTGACAAGACCTACGAGTACGCGCTCAACAACCTGCGCGCGCTCAAAGTGCCATACGCGGACGAGGCCCACGTGACCATCCTGCGCGAAAGCTCGAACAAGGAGCCGGCCCAGCACAAGATCGCCGAGCAGTACAACGTGCTGCTGATGCTCGGTGACAACCTCAACGACTTCGAACGCAGCTTCTATGTCGACAACGTCGACAAGCGCGCGCAGTTGGTCGATGCCAGCCGCAGCAGGTTCGGCGGCCAGTACATCATCTTCCCCAACCCCACCGACGGCCATTGGCTCAAGGCCATCTTCGGCGAGTCGGAGCCCGCCGACACCCCGGCCAACCGGGCCAGGTTCCGTGAGGCGGCAGAGCGGGGCACCTGGAAGCCGGCCAACTGATAGCCCGGCACCAGGCACAAAAAATCCCGCAGGCCGTATGGCCTGCGGGACTCTTTCAAAAGTCGGGATTCAGGGTACGTGTTTTCGATCCGGATCTATCTGTGACCCACGTTGTTGGCCTGCAGCCACGTGGCCATGTCCTCCACGACTGCGCCGAACTGACTGATGCCGTCCGAACCGTTCAGGCGATGATCCAGTTGCAAATAAGTGCGGTACTCAATATTGGATTTTCCGGATTGTTTGAGCTTTTCGACCATCTGCGTCACGGCAACAGTCGAGACCGCTTGGTCGGCGCCACCCTGAATGATAAGTACGGGTGAGTGGGTGTTCTGCAGCACGGCTAATTGATCGAGTTCCAGCATCTGCTTCCACCAGGCATAGCCGTGATTACTCACCACCAGCTCGGACGGTGGGTTGTGCATGATGTGTGCGGCGAACTCACGAATGCCTTTTGCTGACTCGAGCTTCTGCGCCTCTGGGATGGAAGATACGTCAATGCTGTGCAGCACATCGTCTATGAACCACTGTCCGCCACCATTGAAGGCAATGCTGGCGTCGAGGTAGTTTTGTTGTGCGGCTAGCAAATTGACTACCACTGCGCCTTCGCTGCCTCCTATTGCAACAACCCGCTGATAGCCGCG
Source organism: Pseudomonas tructae (assembly GCF_004214895.1). Classification (NCBI taxonomy): domain Bacteria; kingdom Pseudomonadati; phylum Pseudomonadota; class Gammaproteobacteria; order Pseudomonadales; family Pseudomonadaceae; genus Pseudomonas; species Pseudomonas tructae. The sequence goes on from NZ_CP035952.1 coordinate 2,487,820, forward strand.
CTTCTGACGTAGGTGACTAATCACTGCTCGGTAGTCTTGCACTCGTTGTTCAAGGCTATCTTGCTGCTGAAAAGCAGCAGGACAATCGACCCGTTCGGTATCCTGGTTGTAGGTCAAGGATGCATCGATTCCGTACTTCTCGATCGTCAACATATCTGCTGTCGGCAAGGCTTTGCTCAGGTGCTCGGAGATGGCACGATTCTGCCGAACGCTGTTGCAATCAGAACCTTGGACCACCACCAATAGGCTACGGGAGCTCTGGTTTGGGTCGAGTGACTGCAGATAGTACTCAATGGGGGAGCCGTCGTCCCGGTACAGCGCATCGGTCATCTCCCCTTGTGCCCAAGCTGAGGACAGTGCCCAGCACGCGCAAGTAGCGAGCACTGTTTTGAGCATGAGTTGCCGTCCTTCAATCAATGAATGCATTCCTTGTGATAGATGCCGCGCTTAGGGCAGACCACTTAGCTCTGAGTGGCGAGCAAGGGCATCAGAGTGCTCAAGCTGTCCGGCGTGGTGCCAGGTACTCTCTGGGGGATTCACCCAGTGCTTTACGAAACATCGCAGTGAAGGCACTAGGGCTGGCGTAACCAAGAGCATTGGCCACCATCGCCAGCGGTTCGCCTTGTTCGAGACGGCCAAGGGCTTCCACTAACTTGACTTGCTGTACCCAGTAGCGAAAATTCAACCCCGTCTCCCGTGCAAACAAACGCATCAGCGTCCGCGGACTTGTGCCCACTTGGTCCGCCCAATACTCGATTGTCAATGAGCGTTGCGGGCACTTGAAAATGGCCTCGCATACTGCAATCAGCCGCTTGTCCTTTGGCCATGGAATCTCGAGCGGGGCAGATTTGGAGAGGCTGATCTCCTCCAGAATCAGTGCCACGATATGCTGGCATCTTCCCTCGAGTGAATACTCGATAGGCTCATCGACGAGCGCCAGAATAAGGGCTTTCAACAGGTTTGAGACTTCGATCACCCTGCACCTGGAACCCAGTGATTGGGCGATGGTTGGATCGATGTAGAGCGAGCGGGCCTTCACCGTCCCCAACATTGTTTGGTCATGAATGATACCGGCAGGAATCCACAGCGCTCGTTTGGCGGGCAGCAACCAGATTCCGCCATCAGTGGCTGCACGCATCACACCTTCTTCAGCATAAAGCAACTGACCGCGAAAATGACTGTGCGGAACGACATAGCTGCCGTCTGAGTAGTGACTGGGCATCACCGTTACCGGTTGCGCTACGAACTGATAATCCTCTGGGTTTCTGCTCTTGAACAACACATTCTGGTTGTCACTTGGGCGACGATAGTTGTCACTCATCGAATTGGCGTCATGGTTAACGTGGCGGGGTAAATGCCCGAGGGGCAATGCTCAACCCAAACAGGATGGCTGCATGACGAACAAAACTCAACCCGAGCGATCAACTGCGAAAAGGACCCTTTTTGCAATCGTAGGATTACTGATTCTTTCCTTTGCGCTGCGTCCCGCGATCATCTCGATTGGCCCTGTACTCCTTACAATACAAGAGGAATTTGGGCTCAGCTTTGCTCAGGCATCGTTGTTGACCACCATTCCGGATCTGTGCATGGGCGTGTTCGCGTTAATCGCCCCCTGGGTCGCTAACCGTTTGGGCGCTGACCGGGCAGTGGTGGTTGCATTGCTAGTGTTAGGTGCTGCAATCGTTACACGAGCCTTGGCAGGGTCAACCTATTCGCTGCTGGCTACAACAGTGCTATCAGGTATTGGTATCGCAGTGGCTGGGTCTTTAGTGGGGGGCTGGGTAAAAAGCCACTTCCCGCACAAAGCATCGTTGTTGATGGGCGTTTATGCGACCGGCTTGAGCGTTGGATCGACTGCCGCTGCGATTTTCACGGGTCCCATCGCCGAGCATACCGGTAGCTGGCGCACTGGCATTGGTGTTTGGGCGATTCTCTGCCTCACTGCGGTTATCAGTTGGTCAGTGCTGGGCAAACGTTTAGCTCACCCATCATCGCCTCCACGGCGAGCGCTAGAATTCGTCAGACTTCCCTGGAGCAACATGAATGCCTGGGCAATCGCCGTGTACTTTGGATGCAGTCAATTTCTGACTTATGCACTGCTCGCATGGCTTGCACCGTTGGCCGCGCAAACCAGTTTCGCTGAGATGGACCCCGGACTATTGCTCGGTTTCTATACTCTAGTCAGCGCAGTCGCCAACCTGGCAATGGGAATGCTTGCTGGAGGCTCGCTCAATAAACACAAATGGCTGACCCTCGCCGCAGTGGTAACGATTGTTGGACTTGCAGGTTTGGCGTTTGCTCCACAGGTGGCGCCGATCATCTTCATCGGCCTGGCCGGCCTAGGTTTAGGTGCCGCTTTCACGTTGGGGATGACGCTGCCCATTGACCAGACCTCATCACCCGAAGAGGCGAGTGCGTGGACAGTGTTCACTCTTTTTATCGGCTATCTCGTTGCTGCACTCGGGCCCTTGAGTTTTGGCATTCTTCGTGACCACAGCGGGACCTACACAGAGCCGCTGTTCTTGCTACTCGGTGTCGCGATTGTGATGGTATGTGCAATTTCACGAGTACAACCATTAACTGCAACGCAGGGACATGTTCAGGCGGTGTGACTTAACGTTCCAGCGTATTTTGCTCAGTGCATCATCGTTCCTTGAATCAAAAAATCCCGCAGACCGTATGGCCTGCGGGATTTTTCATGCAACCGTGAAACTTAGCGCTGCGGGTTGAGCACCAGGTTCATGTGACGGTTGACATCCTTGTACAGCAGGTAGCGGAACGGGCCCGGGCCGCCGGAGTAGCAAGCCTGCGGGCAGAAAGCGCGCAGCCACATGAAGTCGCCGGCTTCGACCTCGACCCAGTCCTGGTTCAGGCGGTAGACGGCTTTGCCTTCAAGCACATACAGGCCGTGCTCCATGACGTGGGTTTCAGCGAACGGAATCACGCCGCCCGGCTGGAAGGTGACGATGTTGACGTGCATGTCGTGGCGCATGTCGGCCATGTCGACGAAGCGCGTAGTGACCCAGGCGCCATCGGTGCCCGGCATCGGGATCGGCGCGATGTCTTTTTCGTTAGTGACAAAGGCTTCGGGCAGGGCCAGGCCTTCAACCACCTGGTAGTGCTTGCGGATCCAGTGGAAGGTGACGTTCTTGCCGCTGTTGTTGCGCAGGCTCCACTCCGCGGCCGGCGGAATGAAAGCGTAGCCGCCTTCTTTGAGGGTGTACGGCTTGCCTTGCAGGGTGATGTCGATTTCGCCTTCGACCACGAACAGTACCGCTTCGGCGTTCTTGTCCAGCTCAGGACGCTCGCTGCCGCCTTCTGGCGCGACTTCGACGATGTATTGCGAGAAGGTTTCCGAGAAGCCGGTCAGCGGGCGGGCGATGACCCACATGCGCATCTTGTCCCAGAACGGCAGGTGGCTGGTGACGATGTCACGCATCACGCCTTTGGGAATGACCGCGTAGGCCTCGGTGAACATGGCACGGTCGGTCAGCAGTTCGGTCTGCGCCGGATGGCCGCCGTGGGGAGCGTAGTAATTGGACTTCGACATGGAACACCTTCTGTCGTTGTTGTTCTGGGGTTTTGTGTTGCATCGCCCATGGGCGATTGTCTTTCTCTGCGGCGCAAGCCGGCAGAAATTTGTTTGTTCAGTGGGTGCGGACCTCGAACTGCAGCGTCGGCGCTGCTGGCACCAACTGGCCGCGGCGCACCAGGCGGCGCTCGGCAGGTGCGGCGGCGACTGCGGCGGCGCCGTTGTCAGCCTTGAGCACAATAAACGTCGCTTCATTACCTACCTTCAGACCGTAGTCGCTTTTGCCCAGCACTGCCGCGCCCGCGGTGGTGGCCATGGCCAGGGCCACATTCAAGTCGTCATCACGGTAGAAGCCCGAGCGGTAGCCGATGAGCATGGCGCGCTGGAGCATGTCGGCGTTGCCGTAGGGCCACCAGGCATCGCGGATATTGTCGTTGCCGGCGAACAGGTTCACCCCGGCGCCGCGCAGGCGCAGAATCGGCGGGAAGCCGTGATCGCCGGGGGCGTTGGTCATGATCGCCACCCCGGCTTCGGCGAGGGCGGCGGCGGTGCGGGCCAGCACGTCATCGTCGACCTGGCCCAGGGCATAGGCATGGCTCACCGCGACCCGGCCACTGAGGCCGGCGGCGCGGGTTCGGGCGCTGATGCGTTGCAGTTGCTCGATGCCTTGCAGGCCGGGTTCGTGCAGGTGGATATCCACTTTCACGCCATGGCGTTCGGCAATGCCGAAGACCACATCGAGTTGCCCGTCGGCGTCGCCGTCGAGGGTGGTGGGGTCGATCCCGCCGATCACGTCGGCGCCTTCACGGATCGCCTCATCGAGCACCTGGGCAGTGCCGGGGCAGGACATCACGCCAGCCTGCGGGAAGGCCACCAGTTCGATGTCGACGATGCCGCGCCATTTCTCCCGCGCCTCCAGCAGCGCCTGCAGGTGGCGCAGGCCGGTGCTGGCGTCGACGTCGACATGGCAGCGCATGGCCACGGTGCCGAACGACACCGCCTGGCGGATCAGCGCCTCGGCCCGCTCGAGCATCGGTGGGGCGCTGGCCAATTCGCGTTTTTCGATGGCCAGGCGTTCACGCAGGCTGCCGGCAGGTTGATGCGGGTGCCAGCGGTCGCCGACAAAGCTTTTATCCAGATGGATGTGACCGTCAACCAGCCCTGGCAGCACCAGGTGGCCGGCCAGATCGATGACCTCGGCGCCTGCACTGGCTGGCCGCTCGCGGCCCAGGCTGACAAAGCGCCCGTCGGCAACCGCAAGGTTGAGCGGGCTGCCATCGGCAGCAACAGCGTTGACGAACACACGATCGATCATTTCCCAGCCCTTTGCCAGCTACTGATTCACACCCTATAGAAAGACCGTACCTATCCACAAATTAAATATTGGAATCGGTTGCAGTGGATTTCTGAATGCGAACCCGCAGCTGCGACGCTGGTTAGCCGAGCAGGTGCTTGAGCGGGTGGTAGTCGGCCTTGAGGGTTTGTGTGGCCTTGAGGATTGCCTCTTCGATGCCGCGCAAATGGGTGCACACAAGGTCGATGGCTGCGGTCTGGTCACCGGCTTCGATAAAGCCCAGCAAGCGCAGGTGCTCGTTGCCGCGACAGGCTTCATGGCGCTCGTCATCCAGGGTCGAGGCGTACAGCGAGCCGCGTTCGATCAGTTTGCGGAACCAGTCGAGCAGCACCGGGTTGTCGAGCACCTCGGCCAGGCGCAGGTGGAACTCGCCGAGCAGGTGCACGTAGCGGGCGTGATCGCCAGCGTCGGCGGCAGCTTCTTCTTCGCCAACGTGCTGGTGCAGCGGCGCGAGGATGGTGGGGTCGGCGCGTCGGCACAGCTCGGTGACGATGCCGATTTCGATCAAGCGCCGGGTTTCGAACACCGAGCGGATGTCATCGTCGCTGGGCAGCGATACCCAGGCGCCCTTGTTCAGCTCGGTGGACACCAGGCCGTCGGCTTCCAGTTGCTTGAGGGCAGCGCGCACCGAGGTGCGGCTGACCTTGAACAGCTCGGCCAACGACGACTCGCCCAGCTTCATGCCGGGGCGCAGGGTGCGTTTTCTGATGGCCTCGTGAACCCCTTGGTAGACGCGCTCTACCGTGGATGCGGGGTGTTTTTCCGTCATTACCAGCTCCGATATGCCTTGACCTTATAAGCATGCCGTAAATGTGGGCTGTCTGCACCATTCTGAGTCTTTATGGGATTGTGTTCGATTTGTTGTTGGTTGTGTGTACTTGGGTATCTATCAAGTGGATACATGTTACCTGCGTCGTTACCAGGATTCTCAATTTTCCCTCTCTGGCGATTGACCGTTTGGTCAGCTAAATCAGCCTTTCAGCGCCGTATCAGAAAATTTTTATTAAATAAAAATCAATTGGATACCTAGCACCGCAAACGGCGGAAGAGTGGTCAACACACTCCGTCTGGCATGCAAATTGTTCAGCAAAAATCGTAATACAAAAATTGTATGCAATATTTGTATGCACAGGCGCAAGGCAGCGCCAACACTGCGGTCCCACTCTTCAAATCCAACAATAATTGCTGCAGTACCTTCATCAGAGGGGCTGCAGAAGGAGCCCGGGGAACATGCAATTGGACACCTCCAACCCGCTGCAAACCGCCTACCTGCCGCCGCAGGCCGTGTCAGCCGAGGCAGGGGCCCTGAGCCCCCGGCTGCACAATGCCGACCTGGCGCCGACCAAGGCCGAAGGCCGACGCTGGGGCGGCTACAGCATCTTTGCCTTGTGGACCAATGATGTGCACAACATCGCCAACTATTCCTTCGCCATGGGCCTGTTCGCTCTCGGCCTGTCTGGCTGGCAGATGCTCGCGGCGCTGAGCATCGGCGCCGTGCTGGTGTATTTTTTCATGAACCTGTCCGGCTACATGGGGCAGAAAACCGGGGTGCCGTTCCCGGTGATCAGCCGCATGAGCTTTGGCATCTACGGTGCGCAGGTGCCGGCGATCATTCGCGCGGTGATCGCCATTGCCTGGTTCGGCATCCAGACCTACCTGGCCTCGGTGGTATTGCGGGTGCTGCTGGTGGCGGTGGCGCCGGACCTGGCCCGTTTTGATCATGATGCGATTCTTGGCCTGTCCAGCCTTGGCTGGGCGAGCTTTGTCGCCATCTGGCTGGTGCAACTGGTGATTCTCGCCTTCGGCATGGAGATGGTGCGCAAGTACGAATCCTTCGCCGGGCCCGTGATTCTTTCTACCGTGCTGATCCTGGCGATCTGGATGTACTTGCGGGTCGATGGCCAGCTGGCCTGGTCGGTGGGTGAGCCGCTGACCGGCTGGGCGATGTGGACCCAGGTGTTTGCCGGTGGTGCGTTGTGGTTGGCGATCTACGGCACGCTGATCCTCAACTTCTGCGACTTCGCCCGGTCGGCGCCGTGCCGCAAGACCATTCGCGTTGGCAACTTCTGGGGCCTGCCGGTGAATATCCTGGTGTTTGCGGTGATCAGCTTCGTGCTCGCCGGGGCGCAGTTCAGCATCGATGGCCGGGTGATCGACAGCCCGACCCAGATCGTGGCCGCGATCCCCGACAAGACCTTCCTGGTCCTGGGTTGCCTGGCCTTTTTGATCGTTACCGTGGCGGTGAACATCATGGCCAACTTCGTAGCACCGGCCTTCGTGTTGTCGAGCCTGGCGCCGAGCCGCCTGAACTTTCGCCGCGCCGGTTTGATCAGCGCCACCCTGGCGGTGCTGATCCTGCCGTGGAATCTCTACAACAGCCCGCTAGTGATCGTTTACTTCCTCTCTGGCCTGGGCGCGCTGCTGGGGCCGCTGTACGGAATCATCATGGTCGACTACTGGCTGATCCGCAGGGCCCAGGTGCATGTGCCGGACCTGTACAGCGAAGCGGCCAGCGGCACCTACCACTACACCCGCGGGGTCAACTACAAGGCGGTAGCCGCCCTGGTGCCCTCGGCCATTGCCGCCGTGGTGCTGTCGCTGGTGCCGGCCTTCAGCGCCCTGACGCCGTTCTCCTGGTTCTTCGGCGCCGCCATTGCCGGCGGCGTGTACTACCTGATTTGCGATCGCAACAAACACTACGTGGACTGTTCCGGCGAGCACATTGCCGTCGACAGCGCCCAGCACTGAGTTCTGCACAAGGAATACTGCAATGAGAATACTGGTCGTAAACGTCAACACTACCGTGTCGATCACCGACGCCATCGCTCGCCAGGCCCGCAGCGTGGCCTCGCCCGGTACCGAGATCGTCGGCCTGACCCCGCGATTTGGTGCAGAGTCGGTGGAGGGCAACTTCGAGAGTTACCTGGCGGCGGTGGCGGTGATGGAGCGGGTGCTCAGCTATGACCAGCCGTTCGATGCGGTGATCCAGGCCGGGTACGGCGAGCATGGCCGTGAAGGCTTGCAGGAGCTGCTCAACGTGCCGGTGGTGGATATCACCGAGGCGGCGGCCAGCGTGGCCATGTTGCTGGGCCATCGCTATTCGGTGGTCACCACGCTGGACCGCACGGTGCCGCTGATCGAGGACCGCCTGAAACTGGCCGGGCTGGACAGCCGCTGCGCTTCGGTGCGTGCCAGTGGGCTGGCGGTGCTGGAGCTGGAAGAAGACCCGCAGCGGGCCATCGAGTCGGTGGTGGGGGAGGCTGAGAAGGCGGTGCAGTTGGACAAGGCCGAGGTGATTTGCCTGGGCTGTGGTGGCATGGTCGGGCTGGAGGAGCAGATCCAGGCGCGCACCGGGGTGCCGGTGGTGGATGGGGTGACGGCGGCGGTGGCGTTGGCGGAATCGCTGGTGCGCTTGAAGTTGACTACGTCCAAGGTGCGAACCTATGCGCAGCCGCGGGCCAAGCAGATTGTGGGGTGGCCTCGGGCTTTGTTGGGGTAGGGGGAAGTTGGCGGGGTGGCGCTGCTTTGGGTGAGCGTATCCATTTGCCGGGGGGGCGCTGATGGTGCCTTGCGCCCTTACGGCGTCTTACTTTTTTCAATCGAAAAAAAAGTAAGCAAAAATTCTTGCCCCACCAGGGGCCCTACGCTGCGCTTCGGGTTCCCTCGCTGCGGTGTCGCTTCTGGTTAACGGGGCCGGGTAGATCAAGATCAACAGCACAATTCGCTTCGCTCTTGCTGACGGAGTGAGGCTGTGGGAGCGGGCTTGCCCCGCGATGACGTTGTGACTGTCCCTCTGTAGTGCAGGGCAGGCGCTTAACGGTGCTTATGCTTACGCTTGTGCTTATGCCCACTGGAGCTATTTCGGTCATCGTCGGCAAGGTTGTTGCCCAGGGCGCCGCCGGCGGCACCACCCACGAGTTAAAGGCACAGCAGGGCCGATCAATCGTCATCATCATCGTCGTCACGGTCGCGACGGCGGTCATGGTCGTAGTTGCGGTAGCGGTCGTCATCGCGATAGCGCTTGTCGTAGCGGCGATAGTCGTGGTCGTCGCGGTCATCCCAGTCGCGGGAGTAACGATGGTCACGGTCGCCACGGCGGTAATCGTCGCGATCGTAATCGTGGTAGTAGCAGCCGGAGGCGGCCAGTACGCTGGTGATCACGGCGATTTGCGTCAGCTGTTTCAGCACTGAGGTCCTTGATCCGCAGGGCGGTAGGGAAGGTACAAACTCAGACTGTGTTTGCAGGATTTTGTTTCCTCATGGGCGCCGTATTTTGCAGCAACAAAAAAGGCCCACCGAGGTGGGCCAAACGTTCTGAAGGGAGGCGTTCAGGATAGCCCCCAGTGGGTTAAGCCGTCGTTAAGGCCTTGCGCGAAGTTGACAGACGTCGATGTCTAAGCCAAGTTGGCCGCCTTTAAGCCTGGCCTCGGTCGGGCTTTTGTTTTTACTGGCAGGGAAGGGGGTTGAAATATGGACTGGAAAGCGTTGGAAAACAGCCTGGTCGACTCGGCCCGGGCAACGCTTGAAGCGCTGCTTGCCGAAGGTGTCGCCCCCCTTTACGCCGCCGCTTTTCATGCCAGCTACCGTGAAGAGGAGCGGGTCATCGACTTGCCGTCATTTGCGGCCAACAGCCTGGTGGCGCTGGATGAGGATCATCCTCGGCGCAAGCAGGAAGGTTTCTGGGGCGTGCGCTGGAACCCGGCGGACTGGCGCTGGGACTGGCAACCGGACGATTACGCCAACGCAGGGCTGAGTGCGCTGGATGAGCCGCTGCAGACCCATGCCAATCGCGCCGGGCCTGATGCCTGGCAAGCTGCCGAGCTGCGCTTTTTGAGGACCGTAGCGCGCGCCGCCAAGGCCCTGAACCGTATCTACGCTAAAGATCCACGAGTGGCGAAGGACTTCATTGTGTTTTTCCATGATGAGTATGGCGGCCCGGAGCTTGCGGCCAAAAGCCTTTCGCCACGACAGTTTCTGCAGCATTTTCCCGAGCAGGATGTCACCGAACAGGAGCGCCGACGCGTTGCCGCGCTCGCAGAAGACCAGCAGGTGAGCTACTACCTCAGTTGCCTTTCGCGTCCTCAGGCAATTGATGCTGAGGAGGCAAGCCGCTGGCTGATTGCTCGTGGCGCCAGCGCAACGGCGGCGTTGCTGCACAGGCTGCAGAAGGGCCCGGACCGATGGCGGGCGGCGATGATTCTAGGCCTGGCCGGGGTGGCCGACACGGCGGCAATAGCGGCGCTGCGTGGGCAAGTGGTGGGTGGCAAAGAACCCAGCACGCGCAACTGGAGTGCCAGCGCGTTGGGCTACCTCGGCGATGTTGACTGGCTGCTGGCGCAGGCGGCTGACCCGCAGTTGGCGACCTTCGCGGTGGCCGGCTGCTGCGCCAATCTCAGGGCTTTTCGCGATCAGGGCGCGCAGGGGCTGGTCGTGGATTACCGGCCCCTCGAGACCCTGCTGCAGCGCTATCCGCAGTGCGCAGCGGATGCAGAGCAGACGCTCAAACCAGGCTCCAGCTACTGCACCATCAGCAATGGCGATATCGAGGAAGTGGTGCGCGGCCTGGCGTCCGAGCATGTCGCCATTCGCCGCCATGCTGCCTGTGTGCTGGATAACCGTCGCCTGGGCAAACGCAAACTGGCACCGGCGCTGATCGCGTTGCGCGCGAGCCTCAATGATCCGGACCCGAAGGTGGTGTACCTGGCAGGCCTGACCCTGGACTCGCTGCAACGCTGAGGTGCGGTGAGAGCGGATTCATCATGCGCCTGACGCCGCACCCAGCCACCCAGGCAAACGACAACAACCACAGGTAATACCCCCAGGTATAACCGGTGACGACAAACCGGCCGTCCTCATCCTGCCAGGTCACCAGTTGCCACTGCACCGACAGCCCCGCGAGCAAGGCGAGCAGGGCGTAGATCAGGCGCCGCTTGGCGCTGCGGCTGCGATAGGCGGCCAGGAACAAGGGGTTGGCCAGCCAGGCGGGGTAGCCGTAAAGCACTGCCGGCAAGCCCAGGATCAAGGCCATGAAGCCGGAGTTGGTGCTTTGGCTGTACACCTCGAGCAGCCAGTTGTGATCGTCGTTGTGTACCGCCGGGAGCACCAGGCTCAACAGGTACAGGGCCAGGCCCAGGTCGCGCAGCTCGGGCCGCCGTGGCCGCCATTTGCTCATCGTGGCAACTCGATACGTGCCCGCAGGCCGCCACCCTGGCGGTTGCTCAGCAGCAACTCGCCGCCTTGCTCACGCACCGCCGAACGTGCCGACGACAATCCCAGGCCAACGCCTCCGGTGTCGCGGTTGCGCGAGGACTCCAGGCGAAAGAACGGCATGAACACCTGTTCCAGCGAGGCTTCGGGGATACCCGGGCCGCGGTCGCTGATTTCGATCACGATGCCATGGGCACTGCTGCTCAACTGCACCTGGGGTTCGCAGGCGTACTTCAGGGCATTTTCCAGCAGGTTGGTCACAGCGCGCTTCAAACCCAGGGGCCGCCCGTTGAACACCAGGTTGGCAGGCCCGGTGAATGCCACATTGATCTGCTGGTCGCGGTAGTCGTCGATCAGAGTCTGCAGCAGTTCGGCGAGGTCGAAGGGGGTAGTTTCTTCCAGCCGGGTCTCGTCACGGAAGAACCCCAGCGCCGCGTTGATCATGCTCTGCATTTCATCGACGTCACGAAACAGCTTGCGCTGTTGTTCCGGGTCGTCGATGAACTCGCCGCGCAGGCGCATGCGCGTCAGGGGCGCGCGCAGGTCATGGGAAATGGCCGCGAGCATCTGTGTGCGTTCGGCCACGAAGTGCTGGATTTGCGCCTGCATGGTGTTGAAGGCGGTGATCGCCTGGCGCCATTCGTGCGGGCCTTCAAGGCCAATGGGCGGCGCGCGAAAATCACTGCCAAAGCGCCGCGCCGCACGGGCAAAACGCTGCAGCGGGCCGGCCAGCTGACGGGTGCCGACCCAGGCCACCAGCAATGCGGCAACCAACGCCAGCACACCGATGATGGTAAAGCGCAGAGCCGAACTCAGCCCCCAGCTGCGGTAGGGCGGAGTGAAGGCCAGCCAGCTGCCGTCGTTGATCTGCATGACCAGTTTGTAATGGGCATCGGGACTGTCTGCCGGCCAGTCGCTGGGCTGGAAGCCTTCAAGATGGCGCGGGCTGTCGGCCAGCAGGCGCTGCAGGGGCGGGGCTTGCTCCAGGGTAATGCGCGCACCGGGGCCGGGCAGTTGCAGGTCGGCGCGCTGGCGGCTCCACTGCACCTGCAGCTGCGGGTTACTGGCCGCCGCGGCCAGCGTCGGGCGCAGCTCGGGCGGTGCGGCTTCGAGGGTGCGGGTGGTGATGGCGATCTGTTCCAGCAGGCCGGTCTGGCCCAGCGGCGGGCGCGCCCACACCCCGGCCAGTTGCACGAACAATACGTTGAGCGCCACCGAGGTCAGCATCGCGACAATGATGGTCAGGGCGATGCGCCGGCTGATGCTGTCGCGGCGCAGGTCGAGGCGGATCATGAGCGGCTGACCTTGGCACTGAACAGGTAACCGCCGTTGCGCACCGTGCGGATCAGCTCCGGGCGCTTGCTGTCAGGCTCGATCTTGCGTCGCAGGCGGCTGACCTGCACATCGATGCTGCGGTCGAAGGCTTCGTGGCCCTGGCCGCGGGCGAGGTCGATCAACTGTTCGCGGGTGAGGATGCGCTGCGGATGCTCAAGGAACACCAGCAGCAGGTCGAACTCGCCGGCCGACAACGGCACCATCACCCCTTCGGGCGTGCGCAGTTCGCGCCGGGTCACGTCCAGTTGCCAGTTGTCGAAGTGGATCACCGGCCGGCTTTCTTCGCTGGCCGGCCGTAGTTGTTCCCCGGCCCGGCGTTGCACCGCCCGCAGGCGCGCCAGCAGCTCGCGGGCATCGAAGGGTTTGCCCAGGTAGTCGTCGGCGCCCAGCTCCAGGCCGACGATGCGATCGCTCAGCTCATCCATGGCGGTAAGCATGACGATCGGGATGCCGGTGTTGGCCCGTAGCTTCTGGCACAGGCTCAGACCGCCTTCGCCGGGCAGCATCAGGTCGAGGATGATGATGTCCGGGCGGTTGAGTTCAATGGCGACCCACATGGCATCGCCATTGCCGGCCAGGTCGACGTCGTAGCCGTGACGAAGAAAGAACTTCTTCAGCAGGGCGCAAATTTCCATGTCGTCATCGACAATCAGCAGTCTGCTCACGTTGTGGTCCATGGGCGTGAAAAGTGCATATCTAAAACCATTCTGCGCTGGCGGTCATATATTTCAATCTCGCAATAATCCTGCCGGCCTGACACAAACGGGACATCTGCCAGCAAAAGCCGGAGCGCACTCTGTGGCCAGTTCAAACCAGGGAGTTCTCCATGCCGGCTACACACCCGATCGACAGCTTCGACAGCAGCCAGTCACTGACCCTCGACCTGCGCACCCAGGAGCTCTGGCGCAATGCGCTGCTCAGTTATCAGGACTCGCGGCTGGGCTTGTCCAGCGATGGCAGGCACATGGTCCTCAGCCATTATTTTGAGCGCTACAGCCCGACCAGCAACCAGTGGATGGAGTACAGCTACAAGATCCCCCTGGCTGAACTGGTGCACTGGATCATGAGCCAGGGTGAGCTGCACGTCGACCGTTCCACCACCACGCCGAACCCGGCCAACGACGGCTTTGGAGGCTGAGCATGCGCAAGCAATTGATCGTACCGCTGTTGAGTGTTTCGCTGTTGCTGGCAGGTTGCAGCCAGAACAAGGTCAGCCCCAAGGAGTACTCGGGCTTTCTGCGCAACTATGACCAGTTGAGCGAACACAAAACCGCCTCCGGGGATTCGGTGTTGCGCTGGGTCAGCCCGAGCTTGCGCATGGAACGCTACAGCCAGGTGTACATCGCCCCCAGCCAGTTCTACCCACGGCCTGAAGCCAGCAAGCGGATCCCGGCGAGCACCCTGACGGCGGTCACCGGTTACTACGACGCAGCGCTCAAGCGCGAGCTGGGCAAGGTTCTGAATCTGGTCGAGGAACCCGGCCCGCACACCTTGATCATCCGCCCGGCGATCACTTCGGTGGGCGCCTATACCCAGGCATTGCACTTCTATGAATACCTGCCGGTGACCTTGGTGGCGGCTGGGGTCAGCAGCGCCGTGGGCATCCGCGACCTGGACAGCGTGATCGCCACCGAGGCGGCCTTCCTCGATGGCGGCAGCCGTACGGTGGTCGCCGAAGTGGTGCGCAAAGGCACCGGCCTGCCGCTGGAGAACGACGATCAGGTGATGACCGCCGATAACCTCAAGGTGGTGCTTGATGGCTGGGCACGGGACTGGCGTCAGGCGGCCGAAACCCTCAAGCAGCAAAAGCAGGCCGCCGTCACAGGGCAAAAATCCACGGCACCATGATCACGCTGACCACCATCACCAGCACCGTGAAGGGCACGCCGATCTTGACGAAATCGGCGAAGCGGTACTGGCCGGGGCCGAGCACCAGGGTGTTGACCGGCGATGACACCGGGGTCATGAACGCCGCCGACGCCGCCAGGGCGACGATCATCGCGAAGGGGTAGGGCGAGGCTCCCAGTTGCTCGGCGGTGCTGATCGCCACGGGCGCCATCAGCACTGCAGTGGCGGTGTTGGAGATGAACAGGCCGATGATCGCGGTAATGGTGAACAGGCTGGCAAGAATCACATAGGGGCCGGCGCTGCCGAGCATCTGCACCAGGCCGTGCACGGCCAGGGCGATGCCGCCGGTTTTCTGCAGGGCCAGGGCAAAGGGCAGCATGCCGACAATCAGCACCAGGCTCTGCCAGTGAATGGCGCGGTAGGCGCTGTTCATGTCGATGCAGCGCCCGGCGCCCATCAGCAGGCAGCCGATCAAGGCGGCAATCACGTTGGGCACTACGCCGCTGACCATCAGCGCGACCATCACCGCCAGGCTGATCAGCGCATAGGGTGCGCGGTTGCCGGCGGGGGCAACGTTATCGATTTCTGCCGGCAGGCTTAGCACCAGGAAGTCCCGAGGCTGGGTCTGCAACTGGCGAATGGCTTTCCAGGTGCCGATCACCAGCAGGGTATCGCCCAGCTTGAGTTTTTCTTCTACCAGTTGCTCGTCGATGGCGTTCTGGTCGCGGCGCAGGCCGACCACGTTGAGCCCCCAGCGGCTGCGGAAGGTCAGTTCCAGCAGGCTCTTGCCGATCAGTAATGAGCCGGGCGGCACCGCCACTTCGGCCATGCCCACTTCCTGGGACTGGTCGATGAAATAGGCGGCCTTGAAGTGCAGCGGTTCCAGTTGCATGTTCTGGCACAGGCTGCGCAGGTCGTCCTTGGGCGCGAACAGGTCCAGTAGCAGTACGTCGCCTTCATGCACCGTGGTGCTCGAATCGGGGCTGAGCACGCGGGTGGTGAACTTGTGCTGGCGCTCGATGCCGACCACGCTGGCGCCGTGTTCGGTGCGCAGTTTCAACTCGCTGAGGCTGTGGCCGATCAGCGGTGAACCGGGGCGCACGCGCAGGCGTCGTTCGCGGCCGGCGAGCTTGTAGTCGATGATCAGGTCGAGCAGGGTGCGGCGGGTTTGTGCGCTGCCGTCCTTGCGCACTTCGCCGCCCAGCCAGTGGCGGGTCAGCAGCATGTAGCCAACTCCGAGCAGCAGCACCACCAGGCCGAACGGGGTAAAACTGAAAAAACTGAAGCCGCTTGCGCCGTGGCGCACCAATTCACTGTGCACCACCACGTTGGGCGGGGTCGCCACCAGGCTGAGCATGCCGCTGATCAGCCCGGCGAAGGCCAGCGGCATCATCAGGCGGCTGGGCGAGATGCGCATGCGCGCGGCAATGCTCAACACCACCGGGATGAAAATCGCCACCACCCCGGTGGAGCTCATCACTGAGCCCAGCCCGGCTACGCAGACCATCAGCAACACGATCAGCCGAGCTTCGCTGTTGCCGGCGCGCTCGGCCATCCACTCGCCGATGCGGTAGGCAATGCCGGTACGCACCAGGCCTTCGCCGATCACGAACAGGGCGGCAATCAGCACCACGTTGGGGTCGCTGAAACCGGCCAGGGCTTCCTGCACGCTGATGATGCCCAGCAGCGGCAAAGCGACAATCACCAACAGGGCGACCACGTCCATGCGTGGCCGGTTGGCGATGAACAGGGCCACGGCGGTGAACAGCAAGCCGAGCACCCAGAGCAGATCGTGATTCATGCAGTCATCCTGATACCTGAAGGCTGCAAGTCTGGCAGAAATTCAGCGCGTGTTTGTTGATGTGCTGCAGCGCGCGGGGCATTGCGGCGGATTGGTGGTAGAGTTGCCTGCGTTTTTTATCATTCAGGGAAGACAGGTTTGGACCAGAACACCAGCAATTGGAAGGGTACCGCCCTGGCATTGGGTGTGATCGGCTGCATCACGCTGATCGGCTACATCATCTATTACACCATCAAGGTCAATGTCTTCCTGTTCTGGGATTACACGGCCTTCACCTACATCATCATCTGCCTGGGCCTGGTGTCCCTGTCGATGTTGGGTACCTTTCTGCTCAATCACCAGAACCCCGATACCAACGTGTTTGGCAGCCTGCTGCTGTTGGCGATGGCGGGTATTACGCAGGCGATTTTCGATTTGGAACTGTCGGTGTTTCTGTGCCTGGCCGGGCTGTATGCGGCCGGCGTGATCGGCCTTGCCATCGGATTTGCCAACAAGCGCGCAGTTGAAGCGGCAGAGGCCGACGAACCGTTGTAGTTCACTCCTGGCTCAATTGCTGGCGCAGTGCCTTGAGGTCGCGCGTATCGATGACCCAGGTGCGCGCCAGCTTGTCGCCGGGCCGTTGGCAATAGCGCGACTCGGCGCACAGCCAGACCACGATCAGGCCAAAGGCTGCCTCGATCGGCCGGGTGATGCCGCGCAGCAGTGCCTGCAACAGGCTCGGCGGCTGGCCGGCGCGGTTGATCACCGTCAGCCCCAACAGCAGCTTGCCCGGGGTTTGCCCGCGCATCAGGTATTCAAAGACCGGGAAGTACAGCAGTTGCATCAGCAGCATGCCGCCTTCGCCGTGGCCAAGGCCCAGCAGGGCCAGGGCGAACCAGGCGCCGAGGGCGAGCAGGGTATCGAGCAGCCAGGCGCCGATGCGGCGAATGATCAAGGTGGTGCGGGAGACGTGCATGGGGACGGTGCTGATCCTGACGGGGTGGGCGATGGTCGCATGCCTGGCGCGGCAAAGCACGACGCGGATGGCGGCTGGGTGATACAGTCGCGTTTTTTTGACGAGGGTGTGTCATGCGCGCAGTTTTGCTGGTGGTTGCGGCAACAGTATTGGCCGGTTGTGCGTCTTCGGCCATGGAGGCGGCACGCAGCCAGGCGCCGGCCATGCAGTTCAATTCGAGCAAGGTGGCGGATGTGGTTGCCCAGTGCATCCAGTTCGGTTGGCAGGACGAAGCGGTGTTTGGGGTTGATGCCAGCGGTTACCTGGAGCCTGGCAAGCAAGGCGGTTTCACCGTGTACACCCGCGAGGCCGAATTCTTTGCCGATATACGTGGCGATACTGGTCGCACCATCGTCAGCTACTATGCCACGTCCCACGACGACCTATCCCGTCGTCGCATCGCTGCATTGGCGACCTGCCTGTAGCTCGTTCTAGCGGGGCATGTACCTGAGCTGCCAGCGCCGTGGGATCTTCAGCGAGATCAAGCCCAGCGCGGCAGCCAGCAGGGCGCTGAACAGCAGGGCGGCAAGCTCGAATGCCTGCTCCAGCAGCACCCCGAGCACGGCGCCGACAAACATCCCGGTCCAGGGAATCAACTGCACCCGCCAGCCCTGACGGCGCTCACCCAGCAGCGCCCGGCCCAGGCCACGGCCGAAGCGCGAGAGCGCGCCGGTGACGTAGGTCAGGCCGATCGGCAGGCCGTTCACTTCTTCGACCACGGCGTTGATCATGCCCATGGCGGTCACCGCCGCCACCAGTGCCGGCAGTTGCGCGGCGCCGGGCAGCAACGCCGCCAGCGCCAGCAGCGCGGCGATGATCAGCAATAACGGGCACGGCCGGCGGCCGCTGAGGCGGGCGATCACCACCCCCAGGGCATTGCCGACGACAAAGGCCAGCAGCACGGCGGCAATGCGCAGAATCGGCGCAAGTTCGCCTGCGCCGAGCGATACCGCCAGGCGCGTGGTATTGCCGCTCATGAACGAGACGAAATCGCCGGTGGCCATGAAGCCGATGGCATCGGTCATGCCGGCCAGCACCGACAGGGCGGCGACAAAGTACAGACCGACCTTGCCGCGCAGGCGGGCGAGCGGGGTAGAAGGGGAGGTGGAACCTGGCAGCATCCTTGGCGCTCCCGACAGCAGATCAGTGGGCTTAACCTTGTCGCTTTATGCGAGCCTGCCAGTATACATAAGCTGTCTACTTGAGATTTGGGGCTGTGTTTCGGCCCATCGCGGGCAGTCCACATTGTGGGAGCGGGCTTGCCCCGCGATGAGCATCGGTATCTACACATCTCTAATCCTGATCTATGAAAAGGGCTCAGGGTTGGTCTGCGCATGTGTGCTGATCCAGTTGATGTGGTGAGGCTGCCGGCCCCTTCCGCCCTTACGGCGGGTCCCTTTTGTCTTGGCAAAAGGAACCAAAACCGCCTGCTCCTGCATCCGGCCCTGCGCTGCGCTTCGGGTTCCCTCCTTACGCACCGACTCCAGGGGCCGCGCCACACGGGCTTCCTGCCCGTTGGCGCTTTGCGGGCCATCCATGGCCCTCCACCCCCTCCATCGGTGCTCCACTCGGCCTACTGAAGTCGCTGCAGATCAAGATCAAGATCAAGATCAAGATCAAGATCAACAGCGCGGTGTGAACACAAATGTGGTGTGCGACCTCAGCCAGCAAGAGCGAAGCGAATTGTGCTGTTGATCTGGCTTTTGATTTTTCGCGATGTCAGTAGGCCGAGTGGAGCACCGATGGAGGGGGTGCAGGCCCATGGATGGGCCGTAAAGCGCCGAGGGACATGGATGTCCCTTCGGTGCGGCCCCCGGAGTCGGTGCGTAAGGAGGGAACCCGGAGCGCAGCGCAGGGCCGGATGATTGAGCGAGCGGTTTTGCTCACTTTTGCCAAGACAAAAGTGAGCCGCCGTAAGGGCGGAAGGGGCCGGCAGCGTCGCCACCTCAACTGGATAAGCACGCCTATCAAGAGTCAATAGGCTGACTCGCTACCGTGGAAGCCGGCGCTGCCGGCGATGGGCTGCAACGCAGCCCCGGTTCACCTCAGAATGTGTAATCCACTGTCGCAAAATACGACCGTGGCTCACCCATCAGCCACTGCTCGCCACTGTGCGCGGTGGCCGTATAACGGCGGTCCAGCAGGTTGTTCAACTGCAGGCCCAGGCGCACATCCGGCAGTACCTGCCAGCCCAGGTTGGCATCGACCACGGTAAAGCCCGGCACGCTCTGGGAGTTGGCGGTGTTGGCATAGCGCTCATCGACATAGCGCAGGCCCACGCCGGCATCGACGTTGTGGCTAAAGCCTTTGCTGACCCACAGGTTGGCGGTACGCCGTGGCACGTTGCTGGGGCGATTGCCGGCACGCGAAACGGTCTGCCCACCCACGGTCTGGTCAAAGTCGTCGTACTTGGCGCGGACCACCGAGGCGTTGGCCGAGACCTGCCACTGGTTGGCCAGGGCCAGTTCCAGGGTCGCTTCCAGGCCATCGGAGGTCTGCTGACCGGCCTGTTCTTTCTGGTGAGTGGTCGGGTTGTCGACCAGCAGCTTCTTCTTGACGATATGGTAGGCCGCCAGGGTCCACTCGCCACGGCCATCCCAGAACAGCTGCTTGAGGCCAAATTCGGTCTGCTTGGCTTCGGTCAGGTCGAACTGCTGCTGGCTCGGGCTCAGGGTGGCCAGGTCGCTGACGCCATCCTCGCTGGTGGAGTACTGGCCGTACAGGCTCAGTTCGTCGTTGACCGCGAACACCAGCCCGGCGCGCCAGTTGCCGCCGCTCAGGCTGCGGTCGCTACGGCTGTCGTTGACCAGGTTGGTGCGGTCGATATGGTTCTGGTCGCGGCGAATGCCGGTCACCAGCGACCAACGCTCCGACAGCTGGGTGCGGTTCTCGGCGAACAGGGCAAAGGTGCGGGTGGTGCTGTCGGATTGCGGGCGGGTCGGGTCTTTACTGTGGAAGTAGCCGGGCGCCGGGTTCCACGGGTCGATGAAATCGCCGCCGATGTCGTTGTACGGCGAGTTGCTGTCGATGCCGAAGCGGATGCGGTTGTACTCGGCGCCGACCACGGTCTTGCTGGCCAGGCCCAACAGCGAATGGTCGAAGGTGAAGCTCTGGCGGTCGCCGACCTGTTCCTGGTCGTGCTTGATCTCCAGGTAGCTGCCGCGCTCCAGTTGGCTAACGCCGCTGTTCCAGGTGTAGTCCTCGGCGTTGCGCCAATGGCGGCGGCTCTTGAGGTAGTACAGCTGGTTGCTGGCGCTGATCGCGTCGCTGATCACCCAGTCAGTGTTAAAGCGGGTCCACTCATCGTGGTAGTGCTGGGCCGAGTCCTTGAGGTTGTAGTTTTTCTTGCGCAGGCTGTCGCGGTAATGGCCGTCGATCAGCGGCGTGCCGAAGTAGTTCATCGGGTCGGCGTCACCGCGCTCGTGGGCGAGGGTAAAACTCAGGTCGTCGCTGGGGTCAAAGCGCAGGGCTGCGCTCATGGCCAGGTTCTTCGAATCGCCACGGTCGATCCAGCCGTTGCCTTCCTGGCGGTTGAGGGTCACCCGGTAGCTCAACTGCTCGCTCAGCGAACCACCGCTGTCCAGGCCCAGTTGCTGACGATCGTAGGAACCGTAGCCCAGGCGCAGGTGGTTGCGGATCTCGCCGGCAAACGGTTTTTTCGGGATCACGTTGATCACCGCACCGGTGGCGCCTTCGCCATACAGTACCGAGGCCGGGCCACGGATCACATCGATGCGCTCGACCATCCACGGGTCGACCGGGAAGCTCTGGGTACCGGCGCCGGTGTACATCCGCGAGCCGTCGAACAGGGTCATCACCGAGCCGTGGCCGCTGAAGCCGCGAGCCGACAAGGCGGTGTTGCCGTTGCCCGGGGTGGCCACCGAGGTGATGCCCGGCGAGCGGGTCACGGCGTCCTGCACGGTGAGGTTGTTGCGCCCTTCGATGGCCTCGCCGGTGAGGCTGCTGGTACTGGCCGGGGTGTCCATGGCGCTGAGGTTCAGGCGCGAGCCAGCGGGTAGCGGGGTGGCCAGGCTGACGGTTTCGTTGTCGCTGCTGCTGGTGATGGCCGTGGAGGGCAGGGCCAGGGCAGAGGGTTGGCTGTCATCGGCGAAAGCCGGCAAGGCGAAGGCCAGGCAGGGGGCCAGGGCATTGGCCGCCAGGGTGTGAAGCTTGGAGTTACGGGACATGTCGTTCCACAATCAACAGGAAGAATGAATCCCGGAGGGAACAACGCATGGAGGCATGGCGCGCGCAGGCGAACGCCAACCGGCCTGCGCCCGCCCACCGCGGGGTTGCCAAACAAAGGCTTCAGGCCGGTCTCCGGGCTTGCGAGGGTCATGAAGGCCTTCACCTTCCCATGCCAAGGCACAGTGGTGTTTCGAAGGCTTCGCTCGCTTACCGTTGCGGGGGCAGCGCCGGACTGGTCATGGAGATGACGCACCGGCTTCCCGTTTCACCCTGCGCACGGCGGCGCAGGACACCTGAAACTGGCGCGCATCTGAACACCGAAAACCTTTGCAGTCAACGGCTTGCGCATTTGCCCAGATCAGTTTCCAGTTGTTGATAGGCCTTTGAATATCGCGGGGCAAGCCCGCTCCCACAAGGTTGAGCTCAACGTCCGCGTTTGCGCGACACCACCGCCTCGATATTCTTGCGCCCGATCAGCATCGGCTGTTTGGGTTCTTCCAGCCACTTGTACATCACCAGGCTGTCCACCAGCCCCAGGCGTGCGTGGCGATAAGCGTTGGGCAAGCGCCCGACAATGGCGAAACCCAGCTTCTGCCACAAGGCCACCGCCACCTCGTTGCTCGACACCACCGAGTTGAACTGCATGGCGCTAAAGCCCAGCTCGCGCGCCAGGCCTTGGGAGTGTTCGCACATCAATCGGGCCACACCACGGCCACGGGCGGCATCGCAGACCATGTAGCCGCAATTGCTCACATGGCTGCCGGGGCCGGCGGCATTGGCCTTGAGAAAGTAGGAGCCCAGCAGCACACCGCCTTCTTCAGCCACCAGGGTGCGCAGTGGCGTTTCCAGCCACAACTGGCGGGCCTGTTCCTGGCTCATGGCCGGGTCGAAGGCATAGGTTTCGCGGGCACTGACAATGGCCTGGAAGGTTGGCCAGAAAAGCGCGAAGTCAGCGGCGGTCATGGGGCGGATGTGGATCATGGGGGTTCCTTGCAGCGTGAGCGGCGAGTCTGAAAGTGTTGGCGTTTGCGTGCAACTGTTTATGTGGTACTCGATGATGGCTTAATGACATCGCAATGATTACAATTCGCCCGACTGCACCGAGCAGTCAGGCCAATGAAGGCAAATCCGGATTGGAAATCTGCAGATGAGTATTCGCAAATGCATGGGTGTAGCTGCTCTGACAGCGGCTACGGTGTTGTCCGGTTGTGCAAGCATTGTAGGCGACAGCCGTTATCCGGTGGCGGTGTCGAGTGTCCCGCCTGGCGTTTCATTCGACATCCTCGACAAGGATGGCAAGCTGGTTCACTCCGGGAGTACGCCAAGTACTGTGACCCTCAAGTCCGGGCGCGGTTACTTCAAGGGGCAGACCTATACCCTGCAGTTCAGGAAGGATGGCTACACTGAGAAGTCGGTGACCCTCGATAGCGGTCTGAGTGGTTGGTACTGGGGCAATATCCTGATTGGCGGTCTGGTCGGCATGCTGATCGTCGACCCACTCACTGGCGCGATGTACAAGTTGCCCGAAGGTGTTTCAGCCGACATGGGCAGCCCTTTGACTGCGGGTCGAGCCCAGGGCGATCTGAACATCGTCATGCTCGATGCTGTGCCAGTCGCGCAACGTGCGCAATTGGTCCGGGTCAACTAAGCGACTGATCGACTGTGCGCCGGGGCAGGGCGCACAGTTGTCTTGATGATGGCGTTACTGGCTGGTCTTGCCCACAGCGTCCATGGCCCGTGCTGAATACACCAGCGCCGCCCCGGCGTTCATCGCCACCGCCACGCCCAGGGCTTCGGCGATTTCCTCGCGGCTGGCGCCGTGCTTGACCGCCTGGGCCGAGTGCACGGCGATGCAGCCGTCACAGCGGGTGGTGACGGCCACGGCCAGGGAAATCAGCTCGCGGGTCTTGGCGTCCAGGTGGTTGGTCTTGGCCCCGGCGCCGCTGGCGGTCATGTAGCCGTTCACGGTGTCGGGAGAGAGTTGCTTGAGATCGCCGATGCCGGCCATCAACTGCTTACGGTAGGCATCCCAGTCCATCATGCTCATTGTCTTCACCTTGGTGTGGTTGGCAACTAAGACAGTGAAGCCAGTTTTTCCGAAGGTGGGATGCCGTTGGTCATATCGCAGGGCAGATCAGATGTAAACAAACACCAGCACAAGCGCCGCCACCACCGCCCACTTCTCCAGGTAGTAACGGGTACGGTTGCGCTTCTTCAGTGCCTTGCCGCGCTCACGGATCTTGTAGATGCGGGTGAACAGGCGGTTGATACCGCCAGTCTTGTCGCCGGCATCATTGGGCGCTGCTGCTGCCGCCATGACATTCTTGCTGAACCAGCGGTTGAACGCTGTGGCCCAGCGGTACTTGAGCGGGCGCTCGACATCACAGAAGAGGATGATGCGGTTGTGCTCGGTCTGGTTCGCGGCGTAGTGGATGTAGGTCTCATCGAAAATCACCCCCTCGCCATCGCGCCAGGCATAGTTTTCACCATCGACGCAGATGTAGCAGCCATCATCGTTGGGCGTGTCCAGGCCCAGGTGGTAGCGGTAGGAACCGGCGTAGGGATCGCGGTGGCGAACCAGCTTGGAGCCTGGCGGCAGGGTGGCGAACATCGCCGCCTTGACCGTGCCGATGCCTTGCAGCAGTTCGGTGGTGCGCGGGCACAGCTTCATGGCCGAGGGGTGACTTTCGCCGTACCACTTGAGGTAGAAGCGTTTCCAGCCGCTCTTGAAGAATGAGTTGAAACCGACGTCGTCGTAGTTCTTGGAACTCTTGATCTCGCCGACGTGCAGCAACTGCTGGGCCTCGGCGCGGATTTCCTGCCAGTTGTCCTGCAACGGCTTGAGCTCGGGGAAGGACTCGACGGGCAGGTAAGGCTTGGCCGGCAGCTTGGAAAACAGGTACAGGAACACGTTGACCGGGGCCAGGAAGCTTGAGTGATCACCCAGCTGGCGGGTGACTTTGTGCCGCACCCGGCCACGGAAATGGACGTAGGCAACCGAGAAAACGAACAGTAGAACGAGGAAGATTTTCATGGGCGAATACTTGTGAATGTGGCGATGCGCCATGGCATAAGCCCGCCAGCATAAACAATCGTGACCGGGGTTTGTACTAAATGTTACGGCGCAAGGGCTC
The DNA here is from genome assembly GCF_004214895.1 of Pseudomonas tructae. Classification (NCBI taxonomy): domain Bacteria; kingdom Pseudomonadati; phylum Pseudomonadota; class Gammaproteobacteria; order Pseudomonadales; family Pseudomonadaceae; genus Pseudomonas; species Pseudomonas tructae. Next base: position 2,512,213 of record NZ_CP035952.1, read on the forward strand.
GACCATAGTGCTAGGCGCCAAGACCGGGCGTTAACGATTCAGCACCAGCGCTCTGGTTCAGGTAGCGGCCCAGGTCGCCTGCGGCTTGTGCTTGCAACAGGCCCAGATGCACCTCGACACCGGCCTCTTCGAGTCGCCTGATGCCCGCTCCGGCATTGCGTGGGTCAGGGTCGAGCATGGCCACGAACACGCGCTGGATGCCGCGTTCGATCAAGGCATTGGCGCAGGAGGGGGTACGGCCATGAAAGGAGCAGGGCTCGAGTGTCACATAGGCAGTGACGCCGTCGGCATCGCCGACGAAGCGGGTCATGGCCATGGCTTCGGCATGCGGTTGCCCCGGGGCCTGGGTAAAGCCGCGCGCGATGATCTGGCCATTGCGCACCAGCACACAGCCCACCGGCGGATTCGGCAGGCAGGCGGGCAGGGCGCGGCGGCCTTCGCTCAAGGCCTGATGCATGAACAGCTTATCGCTGGGTGAAAAACAATCCATTGTCGTTCAGCTCCTGGAAAGGTGATCGCGCGAAGGCGCGTACACAGCCTAATCCACCTGCCGCGTTTTTGCCGCCTCACTTGCGCGGGATTTTGCCGCCCGGCACATGCAGGTAGGACATCACGCTCTCGGTCAGTTCGGTGGCCAGCTTCACGGCCTCCTTGTTGCGCGCCATGACGCCGGCCACCAGGCCTTCGATCAGTGCCAGCACGGCAATGCTGGAGCTGGTCAGCACCGGGTGGTCGGCTGCGGCGAATAACGTGTGGCGCGCAATGGGCGTCAGTGGCGAGGCCGGCGAGTCGGTAATCGCCAGTACCGTGGCGCCGCGCTCGTGGGCAAAACGCGCCAGTTGCAGGGTGTCCTGGGAGTAGCGCGGCAGCGAGATGGCCAGCAGCACGTCCTGGTCGGTGATCGCTGCCAGGCGGTAGGCGGCGTTTTCGTTACCACCTTCCATGCTGATGGCGCAGGTGTCGGCGCAGAACGGCACCAGGGTCGAGGCCGCCAGCCCGGCCAGGTAGACGCTGTTGCCAAAGCCCAGCACATAGACCTTGCGGGCCTGGCTCAGGCTGCCGATGAACGCCTCGAAGGTTTCGCTCTGGTTGATGCTGCGGGTGGTTTCCAGGTTGCTGCTGGCGCTGTGGATCTGCTCGTGCAGGCCGAATTCGCCGCCGGGGCGCTGGGCCAGTTCATTGCGCAGCTTGTCCACCGGCGAGACCATTTGTTGCAGGGTGCTCACCAGCTCCGCCTTCATACCGCTGTAGCCGCCCAGGTCCAGAGCCTTGGCCAGGCGGTTGACCGCAGCGGGCGAGGTGGCGGTGGCCTGGGCCATTTCCTCGATGGTCAGGGTAGCCGCCTTGAGCGGGTGACGCAGAATGTAATCGGCCACCTTGCGCAACGACGGTTGCAGTTCGGCGAGGCTTTGCGACAGCTTGCGCATGACCGGCGAGGCATAGACGGTGGTGTTCTTCGGCGTGCTCGACATCCGTTGCAAGGCTCCCTGAAAGATGGCTCGCAGTGTATCCCATGCCTTGCCCCGGCGCGCAGCCCAGGCAAGGCGCAGGCTTACTTGAGGCTACCGGCGAGAAACTGGCGCAGGCGCTCGGACTGTGGCCGGGCCAGCACTTCGCGCGGGTGGCCGCGTTCTTCGGCAATGCCCTGGTGCAGGAACAGCAACTGGTTGGACACTTCCCGGGCAAAGCCCATTTCATGGGTCACCACCACCATGGTCCGGCCTTCACTGGCCAGGTCCTGCATGACCTTGAGTACTTCGCCGACCAGCTCGGGGTCGAGCGCCGAGGTCGGTTCGTCGAACAGCATCACTTCCGGTTCCATGGCCAGGGCGCGGGCGATGGCCACCCGCTGCTGCTCGCCACCGGACATGTGTGCAGGGTAGGCATCGCGGCGATGGCTGACGCCGACCTTGTTCAGGTAGTGCTCGGCCTTGTCGCGGGCCTCTTTGCGGTTAATGCCCAGCACCTGCACCGGGGCCTCCATGACGTTGTCCAGGGCGCTCATGTGCGACCACAGGTTGAAGTGCTGAAAGACCATGCTCAGCCGTGCGCGCAGGCGTTGCAACTGACGCGGGTCGGCGGCCCGGAGCCCGCCGCGGGGGCAATTGCGCAGCTTGAGCTGTTCGCCGTTGACCAGGATCTTACCGGCGTTGGGTTGTTCGAGCAGGTTGATGCAGCGCAAGAACGTGCTCTTGCCCGAGCCGCTGGAGCCGATGATGCTGATCACATCACCGGCCTGGGCCTGCAGCGAGACACCTTTGAGCACCTGATGGTTGCCGTAGCTTTTATGCAGGTCGTTGATTTGCAGTTTGTTCATCAGTGAGTACTCGCTGGTGTCAGTCGGTGAGCAGGCGGCCCTGGCGGATCGGCGTATTGCCGGCGACCTTGGCCAGCCACAGGCCGGGTTGGGCAAAGCGCAGGCGCTCACGGGCATAGAGGATGCCGTCGGTGTTGGCCCTGACCACGCTGTGGCGATCGGTCAGCGGGTCGATGACCTCGAACAGCGGGTCACCAACCGTCACCCGCGCACCCAGTGGCTGCAGATAACTGACCACCCCCGGGTGTTCGGCATAGGCGTACTGGGCGCCGGCAAAGGGCGTGGCCGCACAGCACTGCTCGGGCGCTGGCGGCCAGTCGCCGCTGATCAGGCCCTGCTCGGCGAGGTAGCCGAGAATCTGCTCGGCGCTGGCCTGGCAGGGTTCACGCTCGGTGTCGGCCATGCCGCGCAGCTCGATCGTGGTGGCCACGCAGGCCAGGGGAATGTCGGCCTCGGGGAAGTACTCGCGCAGGCGCAGCCAGGGCACCGCGCAGGCTTCGTCGAAGGCGTCACCGCCGGCGTCTTCGGCCAGCAGCACGGCTTCGGCGCCCAGGCGCGCTGCCAGCGAGCGCAGGCTTGGCCAGTTCTGCGGCAGGGCGTAGAGGAGCATCACCGACTCGAAATCACAGTGCAGGTCCAGCACCAGGTCGGCGTCGCAGGCACTTTGCAGTAACAGGCGGCGCAGGCCGTCGAGCTCGCTGCGCGCTGCGGGCAGCTCGGCGAGGGTGGCGGCCATGGCCTGGCGAATCGTTGCCACGTTGGCGGCGCCATCACTGCCCAGGCGTCCCTCCAGGCGTGCGACCAGTGCTTCGGTCAAAGGCGGAAAGTCGCGGTTGAAGTTCTTGCCGCTGTTGAACTCGAAGCGGCCCTGGTGGGTGGCCTGGAACATCTGGCCGATGCCGATCGGGTTTGCCAGCGGCACCAACTCGATCACACCGTTGAGACGGCCCTGGGCTTCGAGTTCGCCCAGGCGTCGTTTGAGTTCGATCGCCACCCGCATGCCGGGCAGTTCATCGGCGTGCAGCGAAGCCTGGATATAGGCCTTGCGCGCACCTTTGCCGAAGCGGAACAGACGCAGGGTGCGCTGGGTGCCACAGGCACTCCAGGGCAGAACATGGTCAATTTGCTGCATGAAAGCTCCTTAGTGCTTGCGCGGGGCGAGGTAGGCCAGCCAGCGGCGCTCGGCCAGCTTGAACAGGCGCACCAGCATGAAGGTCAGGGCCAGGTAGATCAGCCCGGCGGTAATGAAGGCCTCGAAGGGCAGGTAGTAACGGGCATTGAAGGTTTTTGCCGCGCCAGTGATATCCACCAGGGTGACGATCGAGGCCAGGCTTGTGGTCTGCAGCATCATCAGCACTTCATTGCTGTATTGCGGCAGGGCCCGGCGCAGGGCCGAAGGCAGGAGGATGCGCCGGTACAGCGTCAGGCGCGACATGCCCATGGCCCGCGCCGCCTCGACCTCGCCACGGGCGGTGGCCCGCAGGCTGCCGGCCAGCAACTCGGCGCTGTAGGCGCTGGTATTGATGGCAAAAGCCAGGCAGGTACAGAAGGTCGCGCTGGACAGGTAGGGCCACAGCACGCTCTGGCGCACAGCTTCGAACTGGGCCAGGCCGTAATAGATCAGGAACAGCTGCACCAGCATCGGCGTGCCGCGAATCACATAGGTGTAGAGCCAGGCCGGGTAGCGCAGCAGGCAACTGCGCGCGACCCGCATCAGTGCCAACGGAATCGCCAGCGCCAGGCCACAGGCCAGGGAGATCAACAGCACTTTCAAGGTCAGCAAGATGCCGTTGAGGTACAGCGGCAGGTTCTGCCAGATCAATTGATAGTCGAGCATCAGGCAACTCCTTTCACAGTTCGGCGGCTTTGCAGCCGACCGAGTAGCGTTTCTCGACACCGCGCAACAGCAGCAGCGACAGGCTGGTCAGCAGCAGGTACAGGCCGGCCACGGCAAGAAAGAAGGTGAACGGCTGATGGGTGGCATCGGCCGCGTTCTTGGCCTTGAACATCATGTCTTGCAGGCCGATGACCGAGATCAGCGCGGTGGACTTGGTCAGCACCAGCCAGTTGTTGGTGAAGCCCGGCAGTGCCAGGCGCACCATCTGCGGCACGCTGATCCGCCAGAACACTTGCAGGGCGCTCATGCCGTAGGCCATGCCGGCTTCAGCCTGGCCCTTGGGAATGGCCAGGAAGGCGCCACGGAAGGTCTCTGACAGGTAGGCGCCGAAGATGAAGCCCATGGTGCAGACCCCGGCAATGAACGGGTTGATGTCGATGTACTGCTGGTAACCCAGGGCCAGCGCCAGGCGATTGACCAGGTCCTGGCCGCCATAAAAGATCAGCAGGATCAGCACCAGGTCGGGAATGCCACGCACCACCGTGGTGTACAGCTCGCCCAGGCGTGCCAGCCAGGTGAGTGGCGACAACCGGCAGGCGGCGCCGATCAGGCCCAGGCTGATGGCCAGGGCCATGGCCAGCAAAGCCAGGTTGATGGTCAGCCAGGCGCCATCGAGAATGCTCGATCCGTAGCCATGAAGCATGATGAAAGTCCTCGCCAGCCAGGCTTACTGGCCGTAGATATCGAACGGGAAGTACTTGCTTTGCACCTGCTGGTAGGTGCCGTTGGCGCGGATCGCGGCGATGGCGGCGTTGAGCCTGGCCAGGTTGGCACTGTCGCCCTTGCGCACGGCGATCCCGGCGCCGCGGCCGAAGTACTGTGGGTCGCTGATATCCGGGCCGGCCAGGGCAAAGCCTTGTCCGGACGGGGTCTTGATGAAGCTTTCGGTGGTGTTGACGATGTCGGCCAGGGTCGCGTCCAGGCGCCCGGCGGCAAGGTCAAGAAAGGCTTCGTTCTGCGAGGCGTAGCGCACCACTTCGACGCCGGCACTTTCCAGTTTTTCGGTAGCGAAGCGGTCGTAGGTCGAGGCGCGCTGTACGCCGACCCGCTTGCCCTTGAGGTCGGTGACTGGGTCATTGAGCTGGCTGCCGGCCTTCATCGCGAACTTGCCGGGGGTGTGGTAGTACTTGTCGCTGAAGTCGACCGACTTCAGCCTGTCCTCAGTGATCGACATCGACGACAGCACCGCGTCGATCTTGCGCACCTTAAGCGACGGAATCATGCCGTCGAACTCCTGGATCACCCACTGGCACTTGACCTGCATCTGCGCGCACAGGGCGTTGCCGATGTCGTAGTCAAAGCCTGCCAGCTCACCTTGCGGCGTGCGGTAGGAGAAAGGCGGGTAGGCGGCCTCGATACCAATGCGCAGGCTGTCTTGCTCGGCCTGGGCCATTGCGCTGCAAGCGCTGAGCATCAGGGCGCCTAAAAGAAGTCCGGTCTTGTTCATATTCTTGACTCCGGTGGGTGGGGTGCGCATAGAAATGACACGATTTATTTCATAAATCAATTTAATGAAAATAAAAATATCAAAACGGCGACTGACGGCACCTTCCTGCAGGCGCTAGACTCGGTCAAACGACCCAAGGAGCGTGTGGCATGGACCCGGGAACTGGCGAAACCGCTGAGCCGTTCAAGCGGCTGTTCTTCGCCCTCGACTGCGTGCCAGAGCAGCGCCGGGCCATTGCCCGCTGGCGCGGCGAACTGGCGCTGGGCACAGGCAGGCCGGTGCCGTCGGCGAATTTTCATTTGACCCTGGTGTTTGTCGGGGCGGTGCCGACGGTGCAGTTGCCGACGATTCTGGCGGCCGCTGCGGCAGTGAAGGTAGCGGGTGAGCCGCTGACGCTGATGCTCGACCGCCTCGAGGTGTGGCGCCCGGCCAAGGCCCTGGTGCTGGTGCCCAGCCACACACCCGTGGCGTTGCGCCAGCTGGTTTATGGATTGCAGCAGGCAATGCTGGCGTTGGGTTTTACCCAGGAGTCACGGGACTACCTTGCGCACCTGACCCTGGCCCGCGACTACCAGGGCCGTGAGCCTGAAGCCCTGGTGCCGACAGCGTTCGCGCTGCGCGCGCGGCACTTCACCCTGTTCGAATCGCGTAAGGGGCAGTACTGGCCGTTGGCGCAGTGGCCGTTGTAGCATCTAAAAAGCGTGCGCGATCTCTGTGGGAGCGGGCTTGCCCCGCGATGAGGCCAGCACAGGCAACAAAAACGCGAAAAAATCATTTACGTTGCTCAAGGATGACACCCGATGAAAAAGCCCTGGTTGGCGCTGGTCGCCCTGGTTGGTTTCAGTGCCTACACCCTCTACACCATGCTCATTGCCGAGCAGTCTTTACTGGCGTTCGGGCTTGAGTTGATATCCCGACCGGACACCGCTCAAGTGGTGATCGATCTGTACTTGCTGGCGGTATTGGCGTGCGTCTGGATGTACCGCGATGCGCGGCAGCGGGGCAGGTCGTGGCGGGCGGTGTTGCCGTACTGGGTGCTGACGGCGGTGTTCGTCTCGGTGGGGCCGTTGTTGTATATCGTGGTCAATGGCTTTATATCGCGGGTCAAGCCCGCTCCCACCGAGGTGAAGGAGCTGGCTTGACCCGCGATAGGGCCGGCACTATCAGCCTGGAACGGTCAACCTAGAACTGCGGCGTGTACTTCACGGTAAAGGTGAAGTTGCGCGGGTCGCCGAAGTTGTTGTTGCCGTTGAGCTGGTTGTAGGCCGCGACGTAGTAGTGCTTGTCGAACAGGTTGTTGGCGTTGAGCGCCAGGCCCACTTCCGGCGTCATCTGGTACGCCAGGCGCGCGTTCCAGACCGCGTAGCCGGGCACGTCGTAGGTGTGCTCGTAGCCCAGGGTGTGGGTCTGCGCGGTGAAGCCCAGGCCAGTGCTGACCTTGCTCCAGTCACCGGGCAGCTGGTAGTTACCCCACATGCGCAGCATGTGCTTGGGGGTCCAGGTGCTGAACACCTTGCCCTTGTTGTCCGGGTCGTCGAGGTAGGTGGTGGTGTTGTAGGTGTAGCCGGCAAACAGTTGCAGGCCGCTGAGTACTTCGCCGCTGACTTCGGCCTCGACACCCTGGCTGCGCACCTTGCCCGAGGCCATCGAGCAGTACCAGTCATCGCAGGCAAAACCTGAAGCCAGGTCGGTAGTCGCGCGGTTTTCCTGGTCGTAACGGAACACCGCAAGCGAGGTATTGACGCGGCCGTCGAGCAATTCGCCCTTGATGCCCACTTCGTAGTTGCTGCCGATGATCGGCTTGAGCGCCGCGTTGCCGACAGCGCGTTCGGTCTGTGGCACGAAGACGTCGGCGTAACTGGCGTACAACGACCATTCGCGGGAAAGGTCGTAGATGATGCCGGCGTACGGGGTAACCTCGCCGCTTTCGGTCATGGTGCTGGTCGGGCTGGTCGAAGGGGCGCGAGTGATGGCGCTGTACATGGTGGAGTCGTACTTGTAGTCGAACCAGCTGACCCGCGAACCGAGCACCAGGGTCAACGGCTCGGCCAGCTTGACCCGCCAGACGCCATACAAGCCTTTTTGGCTAACGTCGTAGCCGCCGCTGTAACCACGGCCATTAGGCTTGTCGAGCAAGCTGTCGTAGCTGATATCCGGGCGGTTATGGTCGATACCGAAGATGTTGTCGGTGCTGTCGTTGAAGGTGCGCGCGTAACGGTCATCGGTGGTCAGCTTGGCGTAGTTGCCCCCCAGGGTGACTTCCTGCTCAAGGTTGAAGGCGTCGAATTTGCCGACCACGTTCATGTCGACACCGACCTTGGTGGAGTCGAAATCGGTCACCCAGTCGGCATAGCTGACACCGCTGCCATCGTAGTTGATGGCGTCGTCAACGGTTTGCACGCGCTGGTGGGTCGATTTGTTGGTCTCGCTCATGCGAACGGCGCCAACGTGGAATTTCCAGTCATCGTTGAAGCGGTGCTCAAGGTCGGCGTACAGGGTGGTGACGTCGATCTCGGAGTGGTTCCAGCGCGAGCCGGTAAAGGTCGAACGCGACACATCCAGCCCGCTGCCATCGGCATAACGCGGCAGCCCGCGCAGCATCGGCCGCGACTCGCCGTTGGACTGGCTGACCGCCAGGCCCAGGGTGGTGGCTTCGTTCAGGTCGAAGTCCAGTGCGCCATATAGCGAGTGGGTCTTGCTCCAGGCATAGTCGATGAACGAGTCGCTCTGGTCTTCATCGGCGACGAAGCGCCCGCGCACGGTACCGGCGTCGTTCAACGGGCCGCCGGCATCCAGTTGCAGGCCGTAGTGGTCCCAACTGCCAGCCTTGCCGGTGACGGTCACGGTAGGCGTGGCCTGGCCGCGCTTGCGCACCAGGTTGACGGAGCCGCCCGGGCTGCCGGTACCTTGCAGCAGACCTGAAGCGCCGCGCAGCACTTCCATGCGGTCGAAGAAGATCAGGTCCTGGGTTGCCCAGTTGCCCAGCGAGTAGGTGTTGCGCTGGATCGCCACACCGTCGTACTGCCAGTCGTCGATCTGAAAGCCGCGCGAAGAAATGATCAGGCCCGGGCCCACGCCCTGCAGGCCGACCAGGCCGGTGGTCTGGTTGACGGCGTCTTTGAGGCTGACGATGTTCTGGTCGTCCATCTGCTGGCGGGTCATGACCGTTACCGACTGGGGGATTTCCTTGAGCGTGTGGCTGCCCTTGGCAATGGTGGTCGCCCGCGCCGCATAGGAGCGGCTGCCCTCGGTGGTGGCCGGGTCGACACCGCTGCCGCTGATGCTGGTGGCGCCCAGCTCCAGGGCGTTGCCGGCGTCGATGCTCGGCAGCACGCTGAAGTTGCCCTGTTCGGTGACCAGCAACTGCAGGCCGCTGCCGGCCAGGGCTTGTTGCATGGCCTGCACGGCGCTCATCCTGCCAACCACGGCCGGCGCCTGCTTGCCCTGTACCAGCGCAGGGTCCAGGGAAACGATGCGGCCGCTCTGGCTGGCGATGGCGTTGAGGGTGCTGGCCAGGGAGGCGGCTGGCAGGTTGAAGCTCAGGGACTGCTCCTGGGCCTGAACGGTGCTGGCCAGCGTGGCCAGGGCCACGGCGACAGGAAGGGCGTGGGACCAAGGGTTGAGCACGGAATTCTCCTGATTATGTTGGCGTGTCAGGAGATAGGTGCGATGAGAAATGAAAACCGGACACAAATACGAGTGATTTGCATAAATTATTTTTGTTGCGGGGTTTTCGTCCGAATCAGCGTCAGCCATGGGCTGTACTGATCGACCTTGACCGGCAGGGTTTCGGCCAGCGCCGCGAAGGCCCGCTGCGGTTCGTCCAAGGGGAATACACCTTGCACGCGCAGCCCGCGTACCTCGGGTTCGACCCGGACAATCCCGCGGTAGTAGGGGCGCAGCGCTTCGATCACCGCTTCAAGGGAATCATCCAGCACATTCAGACGCCCGCTGAGCCAGTCGGCGCGATGGCGCTCGCCATTGCCCAGGGCCTGGATACGTTCGCCCCCCAGCAGTGCGGCCTGGCCTTCCTGTACATCCAGCTCAAAGCCGTTGAACAAGCGCGCGCGGACCGAATGTTCGAGCACCACCAGGCGCGTGGCCTCGGCCTCCTGGCTGACCAGAAAGCGTGTGCCCAGGGCGCGCATTTCCCCCTGGGCGCTGCGTACCCGCAACGGCCGCTGCGGGTCGGCGGCGACCTGGATGATCAATTCGCCACGGCGCAGGATCAGCAACCGCTGCTGTGCATCGAAATGCAGGTCGACGGCGCTGCCGGCATTCAGGCTCAGGCGGCTGCCATCGGCCAGGGTGAAGTCCCGGCGTTCGCCTTTGGCCGTGCGCAAGTCGGCCAGCAGTGTTTTGCCCATGTCACTGTGCGCACCCAGCCACAGGCCACCGCCGAGCACGCCAATACCGACGAAGGCCCGCAACAGTTCGCGCCGCGAGCCGTTGCCCTGCAGCAACAGTTGGCGCGCCTCACCGGCCTGGCCAGGGGCGCGGCGCTCGAAGTTGCGCATGGTCTGGCAGGCGCCGCCCAGGCGTTCCTGCAAGCGCGCCCAGGCTTGGGCGTGGGCCGGGTCACTGCCCAGCCACTGGCTGAAGTCGCTGTGCGCCTGGGCGTCACAGTTGCCCGAACTCAAGCGCACCATCCAGTCGATGGCGGCTTCTGCGCTCGGGTCCAGGCGCTGCCGGTTCATGGCGCCAGCTCACTGAGATAGCACTGGCTCAGGGCCTGCTTCATGTAGCGGCTGACGGTACGCTCGGAGAGCTCGAGCTTGCGAGCGATATCGACGTAACTCATGCCGTCGAGCTGGCTGTAAAGGAAGGTGGCCTTGACGATCATCGGCAGGCCGTCGAGCACCTGGTCGATGCTCACCAGCGCTTCGATCAGCAGCAGTTGCTCTTCGGGGGAGGGCGCCAGGGGCTCGGGCAGGGCCGACAAGCGTTCCAGGTAGGCCAGTTCCAGTTGCCGGCGACGGTGGCGGTCAAAAATCAGCCGGCGGGCGATGGTCGACAGGTAGGCGCGCGGTTGCTGGATGCTCGCCGGATCGACCTGGGCGGCTAGCATCTGGCAGAAGGTCTCGGCGGCGGTGTCTTCGGCGTCGGCGCGGTTGCGCAAACGCTTGTGGATATGCTGCAGGAGCCAACGGTGGTGGTCGCTGAAAAAAAAGCCCAGCTTGTGGGTGGAGGAGGTTGGCACCGGTTGGCGTTCCCGAAGGTGTTAGTGTGAATCGTTCTCAATACTACCTGTGCAGTGAGGCAAGGTGCAATCACTGGCTGCGACTGCCCTTTACAATTTTCCTACAGACTGGCCAAGGGCGCGGGAATAGTGTGGCCGTCAGGCACATCAAGGGTAAACAACCATGGAACTGTTGTTCGCGGGCCAGACATTCACGCTGCTCGAAGGCTTCAAGGACAATCCACTGCAGCGCGCAAGCTTCAATGCCTTGACCCGGCAAACCTTCGAGTTCGATTTCGAGCAGTGGTACCAGGACGGCTACTGGGGGGAGGGCTATCAGCCCTGTGCACTGCTCCATGACGGGCAGATCGTGGCCAATATCGCGGTCAATCTGATGTACTTCCAGGTACAGGGCAAGCCCATGCGCTGCATCCAGATCGGTACGGTGATGGTCGCGCCGCAGTATCGCGGCAAAGGTCTGAGCCGCGTGCTGCTGCAGCGGGTATTGGACCGATGGCAGGGGCAGTGCGAGCTGATCTACCTGTTTGCCAACGACACGGTGCTCGATTACTACCCCAAGTTCGGCTTTCGCCGCGTGATCGAGCATGAGTACAGCGCGGTGTCAGTGGCGCCAGCGCAGCCTTGCAGCTTTAACAAGGTGAACATGGACGATCCGCTTGAGCGCCTGCGCTTCATCAGCGCGATCGACTGTGCCATACCCGCCGCACGCTTGGCGATGTGCAGTAATCCTGCGCAGACAATGTTCTATTGCACCTCGTTTTTCAAAGACTGCGTCCACTATTCGCCAGTGCTGCAGGCCTATGTGGTGATGGAAACCGTCGATGGCGTGATGACGCTCTATGAGGTATTCGCCCGGCAAGCGCTCGACCTGCAGGCACTGGTTACAGAACTGAGTACACCCCAGACCACCGGGGTGGTGCTGGGGTTTACTCCGCTGGATGCAACCGGCTTCCTGGCGCAGCCGCTCGTGTCGGATGACAGCCTGTTCGTGCTCGGCCAGGCCGGTCAGTTCATCGAGCGCGCCAGGCTGATGTTTCCGTTGCTGTCACACGCCTGAGCCACTCAGGCCACGACGGGAATCAGCGGGTCGGCCGCGGCCAGGGCGATGGCGCGATCAGCCGCAGGCGGGTAGATCCAGACCGAGTTGATCTGTTGCTTGAGGGTCTTGGCTTCATCCTTGATCAGTTTGACCTCACGCTCCCAGCCCTCGGTGTACACCGCGCCCCAGGCACCCAGGTCCAGGCAGGTGACGTACTTGTGCTGACGGTAGGGCAGCGGCGCAACGCCAAGCAGGTCGGCGGCGACGTTGTTGCCTGAATGCCGGCCCAGGGCAATGGCATGCTGGCAGGTCATCAGGGCGTGGTTGCCGAGGTCGTCGGTGGCGGCGTAGGCCACGTCCCCGGTGGCGAACACATGGTCCTGGCCGATGACTTTAAGGTTGCCATCGACGTGCAGGCGGCCATGGGGGTCGCGTTGTCCGGGCACCTGTTCGGTGAGCGCACTGGCTCGTACGCCGACGGTCCAGACCACGGTTTTCGCTTCGATGCGCTGGCCATCGGCGAGGGTTACGCCATCGGCATCCACCGAGGCCACCGAGGCATTGACCCGCCATTCGACCCCCAGCGCAGCGCTGGCTTCGATGATCGCCGGGCTGATGCCTTCGCCCAGGGAGGCGCCGATCTTGCTGCCGCGATCAATGATGATCACCCTCACCTCAGCGTCCAGGCCCAGGGCCGCACGCAGGCGCGCGGGCATTTCGCTCGCGGTCTCGATGCCGGTAAAGCCGCCGCCGGCCACCACCACGGTGTTGCGCGCTGCTGAAGCGGGCAGGTGCGCCAGTGCCTTGATGTGCTGCTCCAGGCGGCTGGCCGATTCGATCTGGTCGACGTCGAACGCGTGTTCATCCAGCCCGGCCAGGTTTGGCCGGACCACACCGCTGCCACTGGCCATGACCAGGCGATCATAGTCCACCACCCGCTGCTGGCCCTGGCCATCGCGGTAAGCGACACGCTTGCCTGCCACGTCGATTTCGTGCGCCGCGCCTTGAATGAAGTTCACACCCACGGCGGCAAACAGTGCGGCCAGCGGTGCCTTCATTTGCTCAACGTCGGTTTCGTAGAAGCGCGGACGAATGCGCAGTTCGGCCTGGGGCGCGATGACGCTGACGCTGACGTCGTTGCGCCCGTGCAGGTCGAGCAGGCGGGTGGCACTCAGGGCGCTCCACATACCACCGAAACCGGCACCAATGATCAGGATGTGCTGTTGCATGTTCTGCTCCGAGAAAGAAGACGGGTGGGTTCCGGTCGCACCGGATAACTACGACTGTATTGGTCGTAGTTAAATCGTGCAAGTATTTTTTAAACCCACCGTGAGCAGGAGCGCATTTGCTGGCGGGCGGAGTAAGCTGCTAGAATTTACGACAAATTCAGTCGGAGATTGTTATGTCCCTGTATAGCGCCGGCGTCGAGTACGGCTTGCATTGCCTGCTGTTTCTGGTCGACGACCTGGGCGAAAGCCGCGAAGCCAGCGTGCGTGACCTGGCTGAATTGCAGGGGGTGCCGCACGAGTACCTGGCCAAGGTCTTCACCAAACTGGCCAAGGCCAGGCTGGTGGTGGCCACCGAAGGCGTGCGCGGTGGCTTCCGGCTGGCCCGGCCTGCGGATGAGATCACCGTGCTGGATATCGTCACGGCCATTGACGGGCACAAGGCGATTTTCGATTGCCGCGATGTGCGCGACCGCTGCGCGCTGTTCGAGGGCGTGGCGCCGGCCTGGGCCATCGACGGCACCTGCGCCATTCACGCGGTGATGCTCACCGCGCAAAAGCGCATGGAAGAAGCCCTGGCCCAACAGACTATCCTCGACCTGTCACGGCGCCTGGGGCGCAAGGCGCCGGCGCAGTTCTCCACCCAGGTGGTGAGGTGGATCAACGACCGCCGCGAGAGCAAGTAAGCCGCAGCGTCAGGCGGGCTCGGACAGTTCAGCGAACAGCGTGCGACCGCGCTCGAACATGCTGCGCAGATGAGGGCCGGGGTCTGCGCTTTCGGCGTCCAGCAGCAAGGTCGAGCTGAGCACCCGGGCGCCGCAATAATCGAAAATGCCGTGATCGATCTGGGTCTTCATGGCCTGCTCATAACCATGTTTGGCATAGGTTGCGGCATCGGCGCCGCCGACCCCGACCAGGTGCACATTGAGGTGCCGAAGCCTTTTGACCAGCGGCGCCTGGGGGCTGAAGTCGAAGGCCCAGCCATTGACGAAGACCCGATCGATCCAGCCCTTGAGCAGCGCCGGCATCGACCACCAATACACCGGATAGACCAGCACCAAGGCTTCGCTGCGGTCGATGCGCGCCTGCTCGGCGAGTACATCGGCGGGGGCTGTGGCGCCATGATGAACCGCGTGGTCGGCAGGACCGAACAGCGGGTTGAAGCCTTCGGCGAACAGGTCGACAACCTCGGCTTTGTGGCCGTTGTGCGCCAGGCCTTCAGCCAGCTTGGCCGCCAGGCTATGGGTCAGTGAACTTGGATCATGATGAGCGACAACCACAAGTGCATGCATGGCAAGGACTCCTGCGAATTGCGGGGAAGGGGGCATAACTTGTATGCTGGGTGTAAGTTACCTTTGGTAAGTTACTTTTGGTAGGTAATCATGTCAAGCGATGCGCAACCGCGCCGGCGCCTGTCTCGGCAAGACCGTCAGCAGCAACTGCTGGACGCAGCCTGGCGCCTGGTCCGCGAAGAGGGTAGCGAAGCCCTGAGCCTTGGGCGCCTGGCTGAGCTGGCCGGGGTCACCAAGCCGGTGGTGTATGACCATTTTGGTACCCGGGCGGGGCTGCTGGCGGCGCTCTATCAATCCTTTGATGAGCGCCAGACAGCGGTGATGGATGCCGCCCTGGCCGCCTGCGAACCGACCCTTGAAAGTACCGCTGCGGTGATTGCCAGCGCCTACGTCGACTGTGTGCTGACCCAGGGCCGGGAAATCCCCGGGGTCATTGCCGCGCTGGCCGGCTCGCCGGAGCTTGAGCAGATCAAGCACGCGTATGAGGCGGTGTTCATGGGCAAATGCCGGGCGTTGCTGGCGCCGTTCAGCGGCAGCGGCGAGATTGGTGTGGCAGGCTTGCGGGCGATGATCGGCGCGGCGCAGGCGTTGTCTCATGCGGCAGCGAAGGGTGAGATTACCGCGCAGCAGGCGCAGCGGGAGTTGTTCGAGAGCATCAGGGCGATGGTGGTACGCAATTAAAATGTGGGAGCGGCGGTGCGGCGGTCCGACTTGCCCCGCGATGCGATTTAGCTGACAGAAAGCTATCGCGGGGCAAGCACGCTCCCACCAGGGATCTGAGTTGAGGGCTTGCCCCTCGATGAGGACTAGAAATATGGATATTCAAGCAATCAAACAACG
Source organism: Pseudomonas tructae (assembly GCF_004214895.1). Lineage (NCBI taxonomy): Bacteria > Pseudomonadati > Pseudomonadota > Gammaproteobacteria > Pseudomonadales > Pseudomonadaceae > Pseudomonas > Pseudomonas tructae. The sequence goes on from NZ_CP035952.1 coordinate 2,527,471, forward strand.
CTTGGCCAGACCCGCCACGCGCTAACTTGCCGGCGGCTTTCGTCCCACTGAGAGCGCTAGTGCGACTCGCCATTGCGCGGCTTGTAGAACAGAAATTCATGGGTCTCGGCCGTCCGGGCAAAGGTCTTCGACCAGTCCGGGCGCACGTGCCGGTCGTGAAAGTACAGGGCGCCACCGGTGCGGTCGGGCAACTGTTTGTTCAGCGCCTTGCGCGCGATCTCCTTGGCCAGGGTGTAGCGCGCCTCTTCCTGGACATCGTCCGAGCGGCCATCGCACCACCAGGAGAACTGGCAGGCGCCGGTTTCCGAACCCTGCTTGACTACGCCGCATACCGAATCGGGAAAGCCCTGGTGGCCGACGCGGTTCATCACCACATTGGCCACCGCTTCCATGTCCGCCGATTGGCCACCCTTGGATTCCCAGTAGATACTGCGTGCCAGGCAGGTGATGGCGTCATCCAGCGCCGCTGCACCGGCCGGGTCGACGGCCTGGACCTCGGTCTTGGTAATGGCTTGGGATTTGGAGGCAGGTGGGGCGTCCGGGTTGCTGGCGGCCTTTTGCTCCAGCGCCTGGGCTTTGTCTTCGGCCACCTGGGCCTTGGGGTCTGCCGCCATCGACTGGGCGCCTGAGAGCACCAGTACCAGGCAGGTTACAATCGTCAGCAGGCGCATGCTCGAACCCTTGAGTGGCGAGGAAGTACAACTTCCCGTTACAGGGTCGACCGCGCCGCGCTCAAAACATTCCGGCTGTCAGACGACGGGCGACTTCGGGCATCATCTGCGCAGTCCGTTCAAGGGAGATTTACATGCGTGCCATCTCATCCGTTGTGCACCTGGCGGCGATCTCGCTGGGGCTGGCGTTCACCCTGACGGCTCAGGCCAGCGACGAGTCGCAGCTGGTCGAGTCGATCAATGCCTACCGCAGCCAGGCACAGCGCTGTGGCGGGCAGGCCTCGATGGAGCTGCCGCCGCTGGCCAGCGATCCGCGGCTGGTGTTGCCGGCCAACAGCGTGGGTGACTTGCGTGAGGCCCTGGCGCAGAAAAGCTACCCGATGGTCAACGTTCAGGCCATCAGCCTGTCCGGGCCACGGGATGCGCAGTCGGCCATGAAAGCGGTGCAGGAGAGTTTCTGCCAGGTGGTGCTCGACCCGCAGTTCGTCGATGTCGGGGTCAGCCGCGAGGGCCGCGACTGGCGTATTGTCCTGGCGCGGCCGTTACTGGCCGGGCGCCTGGGTGACTGGCAGGCTGAAGGGCAGAAGGTCCTGGAAATGATCAACTCAGCCCGCAGCCAGGCGCGCCAGTGCGGTGGCCAGCCATTCAATGCCACCACGCCACTGGCCTGGAACGCCACCCTGGCCGGCGCCGCTGAAAGCCATACGCGGGCCATGGCCAACAACAATTTCTTCGACCACAAGGACCGCGACGGCCGCACCCCGGGGGATCGCGCCGAGCTTGCCGGCTACGCCGGCCAGCAGGTTGGCGAGAACATCGCGTCCGGGCAGGACACCCCGCGCAAGGTGGTCGATGGCTGGCTGGCCAGCCCCGGCCACTGCGCCAACCTGATGAACCCGCAGTTCAGCGAACTGGGCGCTGCCTACGCGGTCGATCCCAAGAGTGATGCGGGGATCTACTGGACAGCGATGTTCGGCGCGCCGTGAGCCGGCTCAGTGCGCCTGCCCGGCGCGCTTGAGCAACTGCTTGCAGCGTGCGGACAGGTGCACCACGTGCAGATGCTTGCCGTTGTTGCTGTAGCGTTCGCGCAGGGTCTTGAGCGCGGCAATCGCCGAGTAGTCGACCACGTTCAGGTGTCGGCAGTCGAGGGTCACCTGGGCCGGATCATTGGCCGGGTCGAACTGGTTGAGGAACGGTGTGGTCGAGGCGAAGAACAAGGTGCCATGGACCTGGTAGCGTTTGCTGCCGTCGCTTTCGGTGTGGCTGTCGGCATACAGCTCGCGGGCCTGTTGCCAGGCAAAGTTGAGCGCGGCGATGACGATGCCGCACAGCACGGCGGTGGCAAGGTCGGTGAACACCGTCACCAGGGTCACGGCGATGATCGCCAGCACATCGTTGACCGGCACCTTGTGCAGCACCCGCAACGAGGCCCACGAGAAGGTCTGCTGGGCCACCACGAACATCACCCCGACCAGCGCCGCCAGCGGAATGCGCTCGATCAGCGGTGACAGGAACAGCACGAACATCAGGATCATCACCCCTGCGACCACCCCGGACAGCCGGCCACGGCCGCCGGAGCTCAGGTTGATCGCGGTCTGGCCGATCATCGCGCAACCGCCCATGCCACCGAACAGCCCGCTGGTCATGTTGGCCACGCCCAGCGCCACGCATTCGCGGTTGGGATGGCCGCGGGTTTCGGTGATTTCGTCGGTGAGGTTGAGGGTCAGCAGGGTTTCCAGCAGGCCGACCAGGGCCATCAGCAGCGCGTAGGGGGCAATCACCTTGAGGGTTTCAAGGTTCCACGGCACTTGCGGCCAGCTCAATGCCGGCAGGCCGCCGGCGATGTGGGCGAGGTCGCCCAGGGTACGGGTCGGCAGGTCGAGCAGGTAGACGCCTGCGCCGACGCCGAGGATCGCGATCAAGGCCGGCGGCACGCTGCGGGTCAGGCGTGGCAGCAGATAGACGATGGCCATGGTCAGCGCCACCAGCCCCAGCATCAGGGCCAACGGTGCACCGCTGAGCCAGGCGCCGTCGGCCTTGAAGTGCTCAAGCTGGGCCAGGGCGATGATGATCGCCAGGCCGTTGACGAAGCCGAGCATCACCGAATACGGCACCATGCGCACCAGCTTGCCCAGGCGCAGCAGGCCGAAGGCGATCATGATCAGCCCGCCAAGCAACACTGTGGCCAGCAGATACTGCACGCCGTGGCTGACCACCAGGGCGACGATGACCACCGCCATGGAGCCGGCCGCGCCGGAAATCATCCCCGGGCGGCCGCCGAACAGGGCAGTCAGGGTGCAGATGATGAAGGCGCCGTACAGGCCCATCAGCGGGTTGAGGTGGGCCACCAGGGCGAAGGCGATGCACTCGGGCACCAGGGCGAAGGCGGTGGTGAGTCCGGCCAGGACATCGGCGCGTAGCGGGGGTGTTCTCATGAGCGACCTGAAGAGCGGCCCGGCAGCAGGGTGCTGCCGGGGAAAAAGCGCAGGATGCTACGTAAATTCCTGGTCGCAAGCCAGCGCCCTGGCCAGGAATCCTGCCGTGCGGCTGTCGGCACAGGCCGCGACTTGCGCCGGCGGCCCGCACACCACCAGTTTGCCGCCGGCGTTGCCAGCCCCGGGGCCGATATCGATCACCCAGTCGCTCTGGGCCACCACGCGCATGTCGTGTTCGACCACGATCACCGTGTGCCCGGCCTCGACCAGGCGCTGCAGTTGCAGCAGCAGGCGGTCGATGTCCTGGGGGTGCAGGCCGGTGGTCGGCTCGTCCAGCACATACAGGCTGGCGCCACGGGCCAGGCGTTGCAACTCGGTCGCCAGCTTGATGCGCTGCGCTTCGCCACCGGAGAGCTCGGTGGCCGGCTGGCCCAGGCGCAGATAGCCCAGGCCTATATCCTGCAGTACCCGCAGGGCACGGTGGACGGCGGGCTGCTTGGCAAAACGCTGGCTGGCCTGGTCCACCGTCAGTTGCAGGACCTGGGCGATGTTCAAACCCTGCCAGGTGATGGCCAGCGTATCGGGGTGGTAGCGATCGCCGTGGCAGGTCGGACAGGGCGCATAGACGCTGGGCATGAACAGCAACTCGACACTGACAAAGCCTTCGCCCTCGCAGGTCTGGCAGCGGCCCTTGGCGACGTTGAACGAGAACTGCCCGGCATCGAAGCCTTGCGCCTGCGCCTGGGGCGTTGCCGAGAACAGCTTGCGCACGTGATCGAACAGGCCGGTGTAGGTGGCAAGGTTCGAGCGCGGAGTGCGGCCGATAGGTTTCTGGTCCACCGGCACCAGGCGCTGGATATGCTCCAGGCCAGCGCTGATCCAGCCGCCGCTGGTTGGCTCGGGTGGGTCCTCCAGGTTCTGTTCTTGCGCATCGTCCTGGTTACGGGCCTGGCCCAGATGCTCGCCGAGCAGGTCGAGCAACGCCTGGCTGACCAGGCTCGATTTGCCCGAACCGGACACCCCGGTGACGGCGCTGAAGCAGCCTAGCGGAAAGGCCACGGCGAGCTGATCAAGGTTGTTGCGGGTGATGCCTTCAAGTTGTAGCCATGCCTGGGGTGCGCGCGGTTCGCGAACCGCAGGTGGGTTTTCGTTGAACAGGTAGGTGCGCGTGCGCGAGGCTTCGGTCTTCGCCAACCCCGCCGGCGGGCCGCTGTACAGCACCTGGCCGCCGTGCTCACCGGCGTCCGGGCCGACGTCGACCAGCCAGTCGGCACGGCGCATGGTGTCCAGGTCATGCTCGACCACATACACCGAGTTACCGGCCTGCTTGAGCCGCTGCAGGGCGTCGAACAGTGCCTGGCTGTCGGCCGGATGCAGCCCGGCCGACGGTTCATCGAGCACATAGATGACGCCGAACAACTGTGAGTTGAGCTGGGTGGCCAGGCGCAGGCGTTGCAGTTCGCCCGAGGACAAGGTCGGGGTGCTGCGCTCCAGGTCCAGGTAGCCCAGACCCAGGTCGATCAATGTGGTGATGCGCTCCAGCAGCTCGGCGGCGATGCGTTGCGCGGCCAGGCGCTTTTCCACCGACAGGTTGGGTGTGTGGCGCACGTCCGCGCCGCCTGCATGGGGGTTGTCGCCACGGGCCGCACGCTGCTCGCGGGCCTGGCGGGTTTGCGCATGGCTGAGCACGGCGCCGGCTTCATCAGGCAGGTTGAGGTAGTCGGCGCTGGCCACGTTCTTGAGCAGTTCAGCCAGGCCCAGCAGTGGCAGGCGCGACAGCTCGGCGATGTCCTTGCCAGCAAAGGTCACCGTCAGCGCCTCGGCCTTCAGGCGCTTGCCAGCGCAGGCCGGGCAGGGGCTGGCGCGCATGAAGGCCGAGACGCGCTTGCGCATCAAGGCGCTTTGCGAGTGGGTGAAGGTGTGCAGGACATAGCGCCGGGCACCGCTGAAGGTGCCCTGGTAACTGGGTTCGAGCTTGCGCTCTAGCGCCTGGCGGGTTTGCGCAGGCGTCATGCCCGCGTACACCGGTACGGTGGGGGTTTGTTCAGTGAACAGGATCCAGTCGCGCTGTTCCTGGGGCAGTTCGCGCCAGGGGATGTCGACGTCATAGCCCAGGGTCACGAGGATGTCGCGCAGGTTCTGCCCCTGCCAGGCCATGGGCCAGGCAGCCACCGCCCGTTCGCGGATAGTCAGCGACGGGTCGGGCACCATTGACGCCTCGCTGACATCGAAGACCCGGCCCAGGCCATGGCACTCCGGGCAGGCACCTTGCGGGGTATTGGCTGAGAAGTCTTCGGCGAACAGCATCGGCTGCCCGGCCGGGTAACTGCCAGCGCGCGAATAGAGCATGCGGATCAGGCTCGACAGCGTAGTCACGCTGCCGACTGACGAGCGTGCACTGGGCGTGCCGCGTTGCTGCTGCAGAGCCACTGCGGGTGGCAGGCCTTCGATCGAGTCCACTGCCGGCACTCCGACCTGATCGATCAGACGACGCGCATAGGGCGCCACCGATTCGAAATAGCGGCGCTGGGCTTCGGCGTACAAGGTAGAAAAGGCCAGCGACGACTTGCCCGAGCCCGACACGCCGGTGAACACCACCAGCGCATCACGGGGAATATCGACATCGATATTCTTCAGGTTGTGTTCGCGGGCCCCGCGCACCCGGACACAACCGGCAGCGTGGGCGGTGACTACTGGTTTGGCGCACATGACGATATTCTTCCCGGCTGAGCCCATCGCGTAAGCGGCAGAGCACTCAGGATGGCGGCAGTGCCGTGGATTTTCAAATGGAGGTGAATCCCGTGAAGTTTCTGGTGATCCAAGCACACCGAAGTGAATACCCCGAGCCAATTACCTTTGCCAAGGGGGCACTTCTTGGCATCGGCGAGCGTTACCAAGGTGATGAGGGCTGGGAGCACTGGTACCTGTGCAGCACACCCGGGCAACAGGATGGCTGGGTGCCGGGGCAGGTGATCGAGCGGTTGGGCGATGATCAGGGGCTCGCCCTGGAGGACTACTGCGCCCGGGAGCTTGAGGTGGATCCGGGCGATTGCCTGGTGGGTGGCCGGCAGTTGAATGGTTGGGTGTGGTGTAGCAAAGGGAGTGCGTCGGGGTGGGTGCCGTTGCAGGTGTTGCGGGCGGTGTGAAGCGATCGCGGGGCAAGTCGAATCGTCGCACCGCCGCTCCCACAGGATTGATGCAAAACCTGTGTGGGAGCGGGCTTGACCCGCGATTGAGCCTTCAGACCATCGCCGCCAGCATCAGCTCAAGGTTCTGCACTGCCGCACCCGAAGCGCCCTTGCCAAGGTTGTCGAACACGGCGCTCAGCAGCACCTGGCCATGCTGCTCATTGGCAAACACCGCCAAGTGCAGGTCGTTGCTGTCGTTCAGCGCCTGCGGGTCCAGTTGCACAGCTGATGCCCCCAACTGCAGCGGCGCCACCTGCACATAGCGCGCGCCGTGGTAATGCTCGGCCAGGCATGCCTGCAGGCCCGCGGCAGTCACGCCAACCGGCAGCAGCCGGGTCTGCAGGGCAATGGTCAGCACAATGCCTTGGCGGTAGCTGCCGTAGCCGGGCACGAATACCGGACGTTGCGACAAGCCGGCATGCTGCTGGATCTCCGGCACATGCTTGTGGTCCAGGTGCAAGCCATACACCAGCACGCCCTGGGCGTTGTCTGCATCGGGCCCTTCATGGCGCTCGACCGCCGCCCGGCCACCACCGGAATAACCCGACACCGCGTTCACGGTCAGCGGATAGTCCGCCGGCAGCAACCCGGCGCGAACCAAAGGCCGCAGCAAGGCAATGGCACCAGTCGGGTAGCACCCCGGATTGCTGACCCGCTTGGCCTGGGCGATACGCTCGGCCTGCCCGTCATCGAGTTCCGGCAAACCGTACACCCAGCCTGGTGCAGTGCGGTGCGCGGAGCTGGCGTCGATCACCCGTACCTGCGGGTTGACGATGGCTGCCACTGCTTCACGGGCGGCGTCGTCCGGCAGGCAGAGGATCGCTACGTCGGCGCTGTTGATCGCTTCGGCGCGCAATTGCAGGTTCTTGCGTTCGGCCGCTGGCAGGGTCAGCAGGCGCAGGTCGCTGCGCCCGTTCAGGCGGGCATGGATCTGCAGGCCGGTAGTGCCTTGGTCGCCGTCGATAAAAACCAGGGGCTGGTGCATGGATGCTCTCGTGCAAAGGTGACAAATGAGCGGTCATCTTCGCCTGTGGCTGGACGAAAGAAAATTTGAATATCATGATGTTCAGCTTCATGTTTTCTGAATGATAAGCCTATGCGCGAGATCAGCCTCGACCGGCTGCGTACCCTGGTAGTGATCGCCGACCTCGGCTCCTTTGCCCAGGCGGCGCGGCTGCTCAACCTGGCGCCGCCCACGGTCAGCCTGCACATTGCCGACCTCGAAGCGCGTATCGGCGCGCCGTTGCTGTCGCGCAAGCGCGGGCAGATCCGCCCCACGGCCATCGGCGAAACCCTGCTCGAACGCGCCCGGCGCCTGCTGGCCGATGCCGAACAGGCGCTGGATGATGTGCGGCGTCAGGTCCAGGGCCTGGCCGGGCGGGTGCGCCTGGGGGCATCGACCGGTGCCATCGCCCACTTGTTGCCCCAGGCTCTGGATATTCTCGGGATGCAGCATCCGGGCATCGATGTGCAGGTGCAGGTGCTGACCTCCAGCGAATCCCTGGCGCGCCTGCAGGACGGCAGCCTCGATATCGGCCTGGTGGCACTGCCGCAGGCGGCGATCAAGGGCCTGGAGATTCGCCCGTGGCGGCGCGACCCGATAATGGCCTTCATCCCCGCCAGTTGGTCACCCCCGGCGCGGATCAGCCCGGCCTGGCTGGCCAGCCGCGCGTTGATCCTCAACGACAGCAGCACCCAGCTGTCGCGGGTCACCAGCGAATGGTTTGCCAGCGCCGGCCTGCAACCGCCGGCGCGGATCCAGCTCAATTACAACGATGCGGTGAAAAGCCTGGTGGCGGCGGGTTATGGCGCCACCTTGCTGCCCCATGAAGCGGCGGCGCCGGAGCGCGACGGGCGCATCAGCATGCGCCCGCTGCGGCCTGGCTTGTGGCGGCACCTGGGGGTCGCCTGCCGCCAGGGCGAGGTGGAGCAGGGCACCCGCTTTGTGCTGCAGGTGCTGATGAGCCAGGGCGCGAAGGTCAGCTAGACCAGCCGCACGCCGCGACCACTGTCCAGCCAAGGGCCTTCGCCCAGGCGCTCGACAGCCAGGGCCCGCGCTTTGCGGCTGAGCTGATCGAGGTGACGGTCGCGTTGTTTTTCGGCATCGACCATGGCGCGCTTGCCGTGTTGCTTGAGCAGGTAGCTGTGAATCTGCTGCACTTCCAGGGTGCGGTAGATCGGCGCCACATCCAGTACCAGCGCAATCCCGGTACTGGGCTCGGCACGTGTGTTCATCAGTACTTGCGGGCCGCGCGCGCCGGTCACCTGAAAGCCCAGCGCCTCGAACACCGGCACCTTGCTGGCGACGCAGCCAAGCTCGGCATGGGGGTAGCGTGCGGTCACCTGCGCCAGCATGGCGCGGGCGATACCCTGGCGACGCTGGCCGGCCTGCACGGCCAGATAGGCAACCGAGCACGCCTCAGGATCCTCCTGCAGCGGCAGGTACAGCAGGAAACCCACCACCTGCTCGGGATCGTCGAGGTCCATGGCCACGATCAGCTCGACCGGCATGCCACGCGATCCGTCCATGGCCTGCAGGTACAGGTGCACCTCGAAGCCGATACCGTACTGGTACAGGCTGTACAGCGGGTTGCTCGGTGGCAGGGCGACGCTGCTGATGTCGGTCAGGTTGTCGACCACCATCTGCAGGATCTGGCTCTTGATCGGCTCAGCTGGCGGGTTGACGAAGTGGTGGAGGGCGGGCATCGGTAAGGGTGACTCCAGGCAAAAACGGCAATGGCGCGATTCTACGCTGGAGCAGGGGATGCAGGTGGTGGATGTTGGATATTTCGCGGGGCAAGCCCGCTCCCACTTGCCCCGCGAAACGGCTCAGCCCTTTTTCTCCCGTTGGCGCAGCGTCGTCACCGTCTGGCCAGCCACGCCCCAGTTATCGCATGTGGAGCTGGAAGTGAACGGCCGGATGCCTCAGGTGCCGGGCCTACTATGCTTGTGTTCTATTGCCCCTGCCTGCGAGCACCGCCATGGACCGCCTTAGCGCTAAAGACTTCGCCCCCGAACTGCTCGAGCTTTATGACTACTACGCCCATGGGTTGATCAACCGTCGCGAGTTTCTCGACCGTGCGGCGGCCTTCACCGTGGCCGGCCTGTCCGCAGGCGCCATGCTGGCGGCGCTCAGCCCGGACTACGCCCTGGCCGAGCAGGTGGCATTCACCGATCCGGACATTCTCGCCGAGTATGTCGACTATCCCTCGGCCAAGGGCCATGGCCAGGTGCGTGCTTACCTGGTGCGTCCGGCCAAGGCTGCGGGCAAGGTCCCGGGTGTGGTGGTCGTGCACGAAAACCGTGGCCTCAATCCCTACATCGAAGACGTTGCCCGGCGCCTGGCCAAGGCCGGCTTCGTCGCCCTGGCCCCCGACGGCTTGAGTTCGCTTGGCGGATACCCAGGCAATGACGAGAAGGGCAAGGAGCTGCAGGCCAAGGTCGATCCGACCAAGCTGATGAACGATTTTTTCGCGGCCATCGAATGGCTGGTCAAGCATGATGCAACCACCGGCAAGGTTGGTATCACCGGTTTTTGCTATGGCGGCGGGGTGGCCAATGCGGCAGCCGTGGCTTATCCGGAACTGGGCGCCGCAGTGCCGTTTTATGGGCGCCAGGCTGATGCTGCGGATGTTCCCAGGATCAAGGCGCCGCTGCTGTTGCATTACGGCGAGTTGGATACCCGCATCAATGAAGGGTGGCCGGCGTACGAGCAGGCGCTGAAGGCTGCGGGCAAGATCTACGAGGTCTATTTCTACCCCGGTGCCAACCATGGTTTTCACAACGATTCGACACCGCGCTACGACGAAGCGGCTGCCAACCTTGCGTGGGACAGGACCCTGGCATGGTTTCGCCGATACCTGGCTTGAGGGCCTCGTCGCGGGTCAAACCTGCACACCCTGTGGGAGCGGCGGTGCGGCGGCCGACTTGACCCGCGATCCAGGGGTTACTGAACGTTGTTCAGTTTGACCACATCACCGGAGACGCGGGTGGTGTAACCGGTCAGTACCCAGGCCCAGAACCAGTTTTCCTGAACCTGGGTGTTGATCATCGCATCGCCGCCCTTGGCATTGATCGCGGCATTCTGCGCGCGCACAAAGCGGCTGTTCTGACGAACCGGAATGATACCCAGGACCAACAGGCCGGTGGCGCTCGCTTCGCTGTGGCCGATCACGGTGTACTGGTCGGCATTGTAGTGCTGGGTTTTCATCGGGGCGCCGGTGCAACCTGCCAGGGCCAGGACGAACAGGCCGGAGGCGATAGCTTTGCTCAGGTTTTTCACTGCATAACTCCGTAGACAATTAGCCCGGGATCCATCTCTCGAGCGGCGCGTACTGTACCGGATCAGCCACGATGACGCTCGTCCGCTGGCCTGCGGGCTGTCTCTGCGCGGCGTAAAATAGAGGGCTGCCACACGCCCCGGGAGCAGCAGCCATGAAAATCGTCGTGATCGGGGGTACCGGCCTGATCGGCACCCAGCTGTGCAACAACCTGCGCGCAAACGGCCACAAGGTGCTCGCCGCCTCGCCCAAGACCGGGGTCGACACCCTCACTGGCGAAGGCCTGGAACAAGCGCTGCAGGGCACCGATGTGGTGGTCGATGTGGCCAACTCGCCGTCGTTCGAAGACGCCGCAGTGCTGGCGTTTTTCCAGACTTCAGGGCGCAACCTGCTGACGGCGGAACAAATCGCCGGGGTCCGTCACCACATCGCCCTGTCGGTGGTGGGCACCGAGCGCATGCAGGACAGTGGCTACTTTCGCGCCAAGCTGGCCCAGGAGGCACTGATCAAGGCCTCGGGTATGCCCTATACCATCCTGCGCGCTACCCAGTTCTTCGAGTTCATGGGGGCGATCGCTTATTCCGGCGCCGACGGCAACTGTGTACGCCTGACCAGCGCCGCTCTGCAACCAGTGGCCTCGGCTGACGTGGCCTTGACCCTGGCCAACCTCGTCGAGCAAGCACCGGCCAACCGCACCCTCGAAGTCGCCGGCCCCGAGCGCCTGCCGCTGGCCGACTTTGTGCGCAGCTACCTTGCGCACAATCAGGATGCCAGGGAAGTGATCAGCGACCCTGCGGCTACCTATTTCGGAGCGCCGATCGACGATCGTTCGCTGACCCCGGATGCCGATGCCATCGTCGGCTCGCTGCACTTTCAGACCTGGCTGAAAACCACCGCTGTGCAACGCTGATTCAGTTGACCAGGAGAGTGGCATGCGCATTGTGTCCTTGCTCGTGCTGTTCCCCGTGCTGGGTCTTGAGCGTTGCTATTGGCGCCACACCGGCCACAGTGAGTGGTCCAGTGCCCAGTGAGCCTGCCTGGCGTTTAGCCGCACGCCGCCGACCCAGCGCTCCGGGGCCTGCTGGTCAAGCCAGTAGGCGCGGCCCGCCAGTACCTGCTCGCCCAGAGGGGTGAGGCGCAACGGTCGATGCGGCCACTCAAGCTCAGCGTGCGCCTCATGGATCAGGGGCGTCGGTGCATCGATCAGCGGGCGCAACAAGGCATGGAACATCAGGTCGCCCAGATAGGGCAGTGGCTCGTGTTTGCCCATCAGTTCGACGAACACCCGGCCGAAGGGTAATTGGCCTGATTCGCTGATGATCTGCAGTGCCAGACGCTCGCTGAGCGACAGGCCATCGTCCACCCCGGGCAGCTCTTGCAACTGACGCAACAGCGCAGCGCCGAGCAGGGGCAGGGCCAGGTCCTGGCGGTGGGCCAGCTGTGCCCAGGCTTGTGGTGACGGCGCGCAGTAAGCGGCCCAGGCCTCGCGTGCCAGTTGCAGCATGGGCGCATCCACTGCCCGGCGTTGTGGCCATAACCAGGCCAGCACCTCGGGGGCCAGTTGGCCGATACCAATAAAACGCTCGACCCCGGGCATGCGGTCGATCTCGATCAGTTCCAGGCGCTGTGGCGGGTTATCCAGCGTGGCCAGCAGGCGGATCAGAAACAGCTGGTCATAGGCATCCGCCTCGCACCAGAGCACCGCGCTGTGACAGCCGTCCAACCCCGTCAGGGCGGCGTATTCGTCCGCCATCTTGCGCTGTACCTCTGCGTACTCCAGGCCATAGGCCTGGCTGATGTAGTCGCAGCGCAGGGCGCGATAGGGCGCTGCTGGCACATCGCGCACCGGGCCCATGACCAGAGGGTCGCTGAGCATGTGAAAGGCGCCGGTAAAACCGGCCAGGCGCAAGCTGTGACTGATGTCGTTGCCACAGCGCCAATGCTGGGTAGCGGCTTCGTCATCGGCGACGAATTGTGGGTGGCGGGCGGCAAAGTCGATGGCGTCGACATGCGCCTTGAGTGTCGGCCAACTGGTAAAGCCCAGGTCGCGGGCAATCAGCCATTGAGCATCGGCCAGGCGCGCAGTGGCAGTATTGAGCCGTGCCAACTGCTCGGGCGCAGCACCCGAGCGCAGGCGCTGGAGCAGTTCCTTGGCGCGTTTGCGCTGTTGTTCGAGGTTGATGCGCCCATCGTGGGACGGCGGCGACAGTCGAGCGGACATACGAACTCCTTGTGCGAGCCTTGTCCGCTGTCAGGCCGGGAGTCGTAGACAAGAATGTGGGGTGTACAACCTGGGCACGGCCCTTTGCGCGGACGGCTGGCGTGGATAACGCCGGCTGCGACTATAGGCCCGGTACTTGGCAAAAGGCAATTGCATTGCCTTCACCGTCCGGCACACTGGTGTCCTGAACACTGTCTCACCGTTGGCGATTACTCGGCGGCGCTTATCGACCAACAAGTCGTTGCCACAGGTCAATGAAACACCTGCACCTGCAGATCTTCGATCACATAACCCTCGGTGCCAGGCCTGGTCCTGATGATCAACACAGCATTGGGGGCCTGCCTGAGGATGGCGATGAGGTTGAAGTTGCCTACCGCTTGCTCATCCACCAGGGCCGGGGTTTCCTGTCCTCGTGGTGGTACCAGCAGTATCCGCCAGTTATTGGCTTCGGCGCGTATGAAGCCTTGCTTGGCACCGAAGTATTTTTCCGGTGGAAAGTCCGGTTCATCAGTCCGCCCACGATCAGTCATGCGCAGGCGTAGCAGCTTGTCGATATTAGGGTCATTGATGGTGAGATTCTGCTCTGCAAAAAATCTCGCCAGTGCTTGCGGTAGCTGCTCTGGTGGACTGGTCAGCCAGGCTTGAAGGAATTCTTCGGCCCATTGCCGGGCTTGAGGCGAAAACTTGATCGGCACTTTGAGAATTGATTGCAGAAGACGTTGTGAGTCTTTGTCCAGCTCGCGCGGTGTTGTCGAGCTTTCATTGGCGGCGGCCAAAGTAGAAACGAGCACAGGTCTGGGGGGGCGTAAATCGATGGGCGGGGCGCTAAAGAAGCTTTGCTCACCGTCAGACAAACTGATGTTGCCGGCAATGGCACGGGCCTGGGGCACGGCATGAGCCTGGAGCCACAGGAACTTGTCTGTCCTGGTCTTGAGCTGGCAGAACGCGAACACCTGTTCGCGCAGACTCCCCCAGTCAGTGACCGGAGCCGGTGGCGGCATCGTCTTGCGATAGTCAAGCAGGTAGCCAAAGGTGGTTTGAGCAGCACTCTGGCAGTCGAAGGGATAGACATGGGTGCGGTCTGCCTGGTGAAAGAGTGCACCGCCACGTTCTTCGGCATGGGTCCAAACCCACTGTTCGGCGCACGGCGGGTAGTGTTGCGATATCCCTGTATGCGCGTAAGTGTCCTGCCAGCCGTGCAGCGCTCTACCAAAGCTGAAAAGCCACTGGCTGTGGTTGACCCTGGCGTCGGTGAGTTCGATGTTGATCTGCTCTTCGGAGAAATTTTCAGCGTTGTTGACCGGCCGTGAAGACGGTGGCGCAGGTGGTGGTTGCTGCGCACGAAAATGCAACTGACGGGTCAGTTCGCTGGCGTTTTCCTGCTGGCCGAAACACAGCTCACGAATGATCAGGTGTTTGGCATCGAGCAAGCCGGTATCGGTAAATTCATCGCCGTTGGCAATCTCCTGGCTTTGCTGTGGGTTGAAACCGGCCTGCATTGCCAGCCAGTAAGTCAGGCCGTAATGAAAGTCTGACTCATAGGCTTGGCTGCTCAGGCTGGTGCTCAGCATCAGGATTGAGCTTGCAAGGTAGCAAAGTCGTTGTCTCATCGCTTGAACTCACAATGGGGATGTTTCTCCTGGGAAGCTTAGTGGGCATTGTCTGGTCCTTTCAGCATTTCCACGCGCATGCTGTAAGCTCAATGATATTAATTGGCTATTAACTCGACCTGGGATAGACACATGAAGCTGTTCACCGCCTTGGCCCTGGAGCGCGCCGATGGTCAATTGCAGCGGTTGCAGCAGCGCTGGTTGAACGAGCCGACGAGATCTTCGGCCGGCCAGTAGCGATTGCTGGTGAAGGATTATTGCGGGGCAAGCCCGCTCCCACAGATGCCATCCTGTAGGAGCGGGCTTGCCCCGCGATAGTACTTGACAGCCCACCCCCATCTCGTTTCCAATTCGCGCCCTCAGATCCACCCCTCATTATTTAGGTGAAGCCAGTGCCCCACGCCAACCAACACGCCTGATGCCGACGACGGACGTTTAAGCCTGTTGGTGCCTGCCTGCGCACGCACTTTCACCTGCCCGCTGTCGTCGGTTTTCCCCCTTTTGGAGAAGACCCATGACACTCGATATCCGCGAGCTCGCGCAGCTCGACCTGTACAAATACCCGCGCACCCCGCACCTGCAAAGTTCCCGCCTGCAAGCCGGCGACAGTGACCATGACCAGTTGGCCTACAGCCAACTGCAGGGCCAGTACCTGGTGGTCGAGGAAAAGCTCGATGGCGCCAATGCCGCGATCAGTTTTTCCGCTGCTGGCGAGCTGCTGTTGCAGTCGCGCGGCCATTACCTGGCCGGTGGCAGCCGCGAGCGCCAGTTCAGCCAGTTCAAGCAATGGGCGGTCTGTCACGAAGACTGGTTGCTCGAGCACCTGGAAGACCGCTACGTGCTGTTCGGTGAGGTGATGAGCAAGCGCCACAGCGTGTTTTACGACCAGTTGCCGCACCTGTTCTTCGAGTTCGATATCTGGGACCGCGCAGAGCAGGTGTTCCTCTCCACTGCCCGGCGCCAGCAACTGCTTGCGGGCGGGCCGGTGCTGTCGGTGCCGGTGCTGTTCGAAGGGATCGCACCGCCCAGGCTCAAGGATGTGCTCGCCCTGGTCGGCCATTCGCAGGCCAAGTCGCGCCGTTGGAAAGACGCCTTCGCCGAGGTCATCGCCCGCCAGCGACTGGACTTTGCCAAGGCCTGGAACCAGGGTGACCGCTCCGACCTGATGGAAGGCCTGTACCTGAAGATCGAGAGCGCCGAACACACCACCGGGCGAATCAAATGGGTACGCCACGACTTCGTCCAGGCCATCCTCGAGGCTGATGAACATCACCTGCGCCAGCCGTATATCCCCAACCTGCTGGCTGACGGTGTCGACCTGTATGCACCCGTGCCGCAGGTCACCTGGGCGAGCCTTGCGGCCGCCGAACAAGGAATTCAATGATATGGACATGAACACATTGCAAGAACTGATGCCCGGCCCCGGTCGCGCAGTCGACTACCCCGCACTGCTGGAGGCGATCCCGTCACTGCGCGCCCTGGCGGCGACCATCCAGGACCCGGTCTACCACCAGGAAGGCGACGTCTGGACCCACACCGTGATGGTGGTCGATGCCTTGCTCGCAGACCCGGTGTACCAACGCGCCAACCCCGAGCAGCAGTTCGTGCTGTTCTACGCCGCGTTGCTGCACGACATTGCCAAGCCGTCGTGCACGGTGATCGATGAAATCACCGGCAAGGTCGGCCAGCCCGGGCATTCGCGCCGTGGCGCGGTGGATGCACGCATCCTGCTGTGGCAGGCTGGGGTGCCATTCGAGCTGCGTGAAACCATCTGCCGGATCATCAACGTGCATCAGTTGCCATTCTTTGCCCTGGCCGGGGACAAGAGCGGGCGTTCGGCCGAGCAGATCCTCCATCGCCTGTCCTGGGAGTTGCCGGTGTGGATGCTCTGCGCGATTGCCAGCGCCGACATGCAGGGCCGCGGTTTTGCTGGCAAGCAGGGGATACTCGATGACATCGAGGTGTTCCGTCTGCTGGCCGACGACGAAGGCTGCCTGCACCAGCCCAAGGTCTTTGCCGATGACTACACCCGACGCTGCTACTTTCGCGGTGCCTCGGTGTTGCCGCAGTACAGCCTGTACCGTGAGGTGCAGGGCTCGCAGGTGATCATGCTGGCGGGCCTGCCGGCCAGCGGCAAGGACACCTGGGTCAGCGAGCATGCGCCCACGCTTGCCGTGGTGTCGTTCGATGATGCCCGCCAGGAACTGGGGCTGGGCCACGGCGACAAAGGCCCGGTGGCGCAGTACGCGATCGACAAGGCCAAGGCCCTGCTGCGCCGCCGTGAACCCTTCGTGTGGAACAGCACGCACCTGTCACAGCAGATGCGCAAGAAGACCCTGGACCTGCTCTACAGCTATGACGCCGATGTGCACCTGGTGTACCTGGAGCAGAGCGAGCGCGAGCTGATGCGCCGCAACGCCCGGCGTGACACCTCGTTGCGCAACAAGGACATCGAACGCATGTACTTTCGCTGGGAAGTGCCGACGCCGGTGGAGGCGGACCGGGTCGAGTATCGGCTGTAAGGTGAGGAGGGTTCTCCGGGGCCGGGCAATCTCGGTAAGATCAGCGGCATCGCCTTGGTGAGTTCTGGAAGACCACGCTCATGATGAACCTGATGCACTGGAAGCTGCTGGTCGCCGTGGCCGATGCCGGCAATGTCTCGCGCGCCGCCGAGGCCTTTGGCATTACCCAGTCTGGCGCGAGCCAAGCGATCAGCCAGATGGAGGCGACGCTGGGGGTGCAGGTGTTCGTGCGCGAGCGCAAGCACACCAGCGTCACTGCGCTGGGCGAGCAGGTGTTGGTCCGTGCACGGCGTATGGTGGCTGAGCTTGAGTCGATTCAGAACCTGGTCGATGCCAGCCGTGGTTGTCACCTGGGGCGTATCCGCCTGGCGACCTTTCCTTCATTGTTCGCCTCGCTGCTGCCGCCGTTGTTGCAGCGCTTCAAGCGCCTGCACCCGGGCATTGAAGTGATTTGCCTGGAGGGCACCGACGAGGAGGTGGAGAGCTGGCTGGCCACAGGTGATATCGACCTGGGCGTGGTGATGAACCCCGTGGCGCATCGCTCGCCGCTGATGCTCGGGCATGACCGTTGGGTGGCGGTGGTGCCGCGCGAACACACCTTGGCCCGGCGCGGCAGCCTGAGCCCGGTGACGTTGGCGCAGCTGGTCGATGAGCCGTTCGTGGTTGCCACCGGTGGCTGTTATTTGCATGGCCAGAGCCTGGTCCAACAGGCGGGGCTGCAACTGAGCAACGTGCGCCTGACGGTGCGTGACTGGCACACCGCGTTTGCCCTGGTGGGCGAGGGCATGGGCGTGTCGATTGTGCCGGCCTCGACCTTGCCTAAAGACCTGCGCTCGGTGCGTGTGTATGACCTGCATCCGCCGATCTACCGGCGTTTCGGCCTGGTCGGTAGCGTAGCAGGCCAGCTGTCACCTGCTGCCCAGGCACTGCTGCGGCATGTGCGCAAGTCCGTACCTGACATAAGCGCTGCTAATGATCGGTTGCTGGAATCCTAAGTTTATCTTGTGCAACTGCTGGCTGATCCTGTGCCTCTGGATCCTCTCAAGAGACACCCGATGAAACTCTACTTCGCCCCTCATGCCTGCTCACTGGCGCCACATATCATCCTACGTGAACTGGACCTGCCGTTCGCGCTGGTGCGGGTCAACAACCAGAGCAAAGCCACCGCCGACGGCCGCGACTTTCGCAGTATCAACCCCAAGGGATATGTGGCCGCGCTGGAGCTGGACAACGGTGAAATTCTGACCGAAGGTCCGGCCATTCTCCAGTACCTGGCCGACCTCAAGCCCCAGGCTGGCCTGGCACCGGCCAATGGCAGTTGGGAGCGTTCACGGTTGCAGGAGTTGCTCAACTTCATCAGCACGGAAATGCATGCCGGCAGTGCCCCTTTGTTCAATGCCCAGTTGCCGGAGGCGGCCAAGGCGATCTTTCGCGAGAAGTTGTTCAAGCGCCTGGACTATCTGGAGCAGATCCTGGCCAGCAGCGATTACCTCAGGGGCAGTTTCAGCGTCGCCGACGCGTACCTGTTTACCGTGCTGAACTGGTTGCCGCTGTTCGCCATCGACATTGGCCAATGGCCGGCACTGGCAGCGTACGTTGCGCGTATTGCCCAGCGGCCCGCAGTGCGCGCAGCCATCGCCAGCGAGGCCGCCAGCACGCCGGTCTAAGGCATGCCGGTGACTCGTTTCAGATACTCGACCCTGGCCTGGGTCTGTTGCAGCAGGCAGTGGGTGTGGATCGTGCCATAACCACTGCCGCCGACGGATTCGTAGGTTTCGAACTCACAACTGGCATCACGAAAGGCGATCCAGGCGCGCTGGGCTTTTTTCAGCGCCAGGTCCTGGGTCGGGCGTCCAGGTGTTGCGCCTTCGTCCTTGAAGCGTGCGACCAGGGCATGGTAGAGCTCATTCAATTGCCGGTCCGAGCGCTTGAGGGCTTGCTGCATGCAGTCATACATCTGCGCTTCGGTGTTGGCGCGAGGGCACAGGCTGCTGGCTTGAGCCGGCATGGCCAGTGTCATCAACAGGCCGATGCCGGGGTAAAACAAACGATACATGCTGCGTCCTTGAGGTGAAGTCGTTGCGCTCACTGCTGTTGCGGCCAGCCATCCGCAATCACCAGCCAGCAGGCTTTGGACTGCACATGCACATGTTTTTGCCGGGTGGGCTCGAAAGGGGTGTCCAGGGTGCCCAGCGCTACGCTGAGCCAGTCCGGATAGTCGCCACTGGCATTGGCCCAGAACAGGCTCGTGCCGCAGCCTGAGCAAAAGCTGCGGCTGACCGTGGGCGACGATTTGAACACCCGCAGCATCGCCTGTGGGTCGCTGCAGCTCAAGGCTTGCGCAGGCACGCTGCCGTAGGTGGCGAAGGCTGCGCCATGGGCTTTGCGGCACTGGCTGCAATGGCAATGGGTCACGGCCTTGATCGAGGTGCTGATGTGATAGGTGATGGCGCCGCACAGGCAGCTGCCATGAAAGTCGCTGGTCATCCCGAAATCCTTGGCGGATGAATTTGCCAGGGATCATACACGGGCTATTCAGGCTAGTTTAGCGGCGGCTCTTCGATGATCTGGATATCGACCGCGAACCATTGCCCTTGCGGGCCTTGCACCAGTTCGTAACTCACCACCTGGCCTTCGCGCAGGATCAATCCGCCTGGCGTTGAGGGGCCGATTTGAAAAAAGATGTCCTGCTCCTGCCAGCTGGGAGTGGAAACGCTCAGTTCACTTTCGGTCGAGCCAACAGGGGGACGAGGATTTCTGGACATGAGCGCTTCTCCTGATGCGTGAAACAGCTGGGAAATCCTTGGCTTTACTCCACTCTTACCTGGGCGGCCTGCATCCCTTTCTGGCCTTTCTCGGCGACAAAGGAGACTTTTTGCCCTTCCTTCAGTGATTTGAATCCATCACTTTCGATGGCCTTGAAGTGCACGAACAGATCATCGCCACCACTGTCCGGGGTAATGAACCCGAAGCCTTTTTCATCATTGAACCATTTCACTGTACCGTTCAGTCTGTTGCTCATTGCGCCAACCCTCGAGTCTTGCAGCTCTGCATGTGAAGTTGCTGTTGCCTCAAGAAAGTAGGCCTGTGCCGATGTCCGCACAACTGGCAAAAATGTCAGGTCGAGGACACGCGGCGCTCGTGAGGGGCGAAGCTCAAGATACCGGGTCAGCGCCGCGCCAGCGCGTGGCTGACGCATTGTTCGTAGTAGGTCTGCTTGATGGCGGCAGGCTTGAGGCGCGACTGGCTGTTGTAGGTCTGCTCGGTGATACCCATGGCGGTCATGCGCATCCAGGGCTTGGGAAACTTGCGCACCTGCAGGCGTTTGCGCGCGGTGTACAGGGTCACCCCGGACAGCTTCGATTGCTGTGCGCCAGCGGCCATGTCCGAGCCCCAACTGCACATGAAGCGGTCGTTGTTACCCAAGGCTTTGGCCTGGGCGCCGAGCGGGAGTGCGACGAGAAGAAACGCTGCCAGGGTCAATCCATAAGCCCGCATAGCACCTACCTAACTTGCTGAAAAGACAGCGAGTTTGCCAATGATGCGGGTAGCAGGGGGCCAGCAATTTGTCTTATTTGCGCCTGACTGTTCAGAGAAGTTGCGTGTGTGGCTTGCGGCCCAGCAGCAGGCCTTCTGCGGCATCGGCGAAGGTGCTGGCTTGCAGCCAGAAGGCGTCGTGCACCTGGCTCATGAGGTAGCAGGCGCCCTGGCTGTCGACAAACAGCGCGCCATGGCCGTGGTGGACATCGCCGATGCACACCAGGGTGGTGTTCAGCTTGCGTTGCATCGCTTTGATGATTTTTTCGTGGTGCAGGCCAGGCTTGGCCCTGAACTCGATGTCGCCGGCAGCGCATTCTTGACCCGCGCCGCAGTGGCCGACGCACAAGCCGTTGAACGCCATGAGCAGGTCGTGGGCGGGGTGGTCGCTGGGCACGATGCCCGCCTGCGGGGCAGTCACTTGAGCAGGCCAGCCCGCAGCCACGAACAAGGGGCGGATGGTCTCGGGAAGTTCCATGGGCATAGCGGTTCACTAATGGTAAAAACACAGTATCGGCAAGCGGATGCACTTCAGGCAAGCCCGCTGTGGGAGCGGGCTTGCCCCGCGATGGCATTATTCCAGCCACCTTAAATCTGCGCTTGACCTCTACTTAACTCAAGGTTTGATACTCGCCGCGTCCACCATTCGGAGCAGCACCATGACCACAGCATTCCACCTGTCCAACCCCGAAGGCCTCTACGACCCCACGGCCAACGCCTACTCCCATGTCGCTGAGGTCGCCGCCAACGCGAGGCTGCTGTACATCGCCGGGCAGGGCGGGGAAGACCTCGAGGGACGGCTGTCGAGGGATTTTGCCGAACAGGCACGCCAGGCCCTGGCCAACCTGCAGATCGCCCTGACGTCAAAAGGCGCGACCCTGGCCGATGTGTTCAAGCTGACCCTGCTGATCGTCGACCACGATGAAACCCGTTTGCGTGTGTGGGGTGAGCAAGCCCGGCGCGCCTGGGGTGCATACATGACGCCAACCTGTACGCTGATCCCGGTACCGCGCCTGGCACTCGACGGCATGCAGATCGAAATTGAAGCAGTCGCGGCACTGCCTGAGCGCTGACACGCTTTTGCGATGGCATTGGCCCCGGCTTTTGTAAACAATAGCGCCCGCGCTGTTCGTTCAACTATCGAGATACCAATGCCGTCGATTTTCCCCTGCATGAGGTCCAGCCATGAGTGACCTCACCGTCGAACTGGTACAAACCAGCCCCGAGCAAGCCGAACTGATCCACAACCTCTATCAGTTCTATGCCTATGAATCCTCGGACTGGGAGCAGGAAGACGTCGATGTCGACGGTCGTTTCTATATCCACGACGAGCACCTGCAGCGTTACTGGCAAGAACCGCAGTGGAGCGCCAACCTGATCCTGGTCGACGGCTACATCGCAGGCTTCCTGCTGGTGGAGCGCAGCGAACTGCCCGGTATCGATGCGCTGGAGCTGGCCGACCTGTTCATCCTCAAGCGCTACCGGCGCAAGGGCATTGCCAGCGCTTTGGCCAGTCAGGTACTGGCCAGCGGGCAGGAGCAGTGGCTGGTGCGTTACTACGACCAGGACGAAACTGCCCACGCCTTCTGGCGCTCGGTGTTCGACACCTTGCCAAGGCCGGTCCGCTCGATCGAACTGGACGACGAGCCGGAGCTGGTGAACTTCCTGGTGACCCAGGCGTTGCACTGAGTCAGCCGGAACCTTTGCGCGTCACTGCCGCGCGCTCCCATGGCCGCGCTGCTGGCCGGTCCAGGCTGGTCAGCAGGTTGCCGAGCCGTTGCGGTGTTTCGCCCGTCAGCCGGCAGAGCTGTTCAATCAGGCTGTCGCCATCCAGCGTGCCTTGCTCGCGCAAGCGTTCGGCGACCGCCTGCAGTGCAGGCCAGTAGCGGCGAACCAGGCTATGGCAGCGCACCAGTGCGGTTGATTCGGCATCACGCCTGCTGCGCGCGGGCAACAGGGCGATCAGTTCATGGGCCCGACGCCGATCACCGGCGCCGCTGCTGGTGAGAAACCGATCATCCGGGCAGCGCCGGTAAACCGCTTCGGCCACCGGTCCCGCCAGGCAATTGAGCAGGTCGCGCTCGATCAGGTCGATCATCGACGGCAAGTATTCGGCGATGCCCGGCGGCTCGAAGGCGGGCAGCGGCACCAGATAGTCGGCCTCGACCAGGCCCTTGACCGTCTGCAGGTTGCCGCGCAAATCGACCATCGGTCCGATCAGGGCCTCGGCCCGGGTACGCACCGTTACCCGCTTGATCGCCATGGCGTTCCACCAGAAGGCCAGGACATGCCCTGCTTCGTGGAAGGCGGTACGACGCGCACGGCTGTTCATGATCATGACCTCAGGGCTGGGCGCCTGTTTCCAAGATCTGCTCCATCCCTGGGCGGGTATAAGAGATTATGGCTATCGTCCGGCAATACTGCGTCTATTTGCTGACTACCGGGGCCGGGACTAGCCTTGAAGATGCGCTGGCGGGTGCCGGCCGGACCTGATGTGGAGATAATTAAAACGCTGGACTTAAAGGTAGCTCACCCATGTCTACTGAATCGAAATGCCCGTTCAGTCATGCCGCTGGCGGTGGTACGACGAACCGCGACTGGTGGCCGAACCAACTGAACCTGAAGATCCTGCACCAGCACTCATCGCAAGCCGATCCCCAAGGCGATGGCTTCAACTATGCCCAAGCGTTCAAAAACCTGGACTTTCAAGCCCTCAAACACGACCTGCATGCGCTGATGACCGATTCCCAGGACTGGTGGCCGGCGGATTTCGGCCACTATGGGCCGCTGTTCATCCGCATGGCCTGGCACAGCGCCGGTACCTACCGCACCGGCGATGGCCGAGGCGGCGCAGGCTCCGGTCAACAGCGCTTCGCCCCGCTCAACAGTTGGCCCGACAACGTCAGCCTGGACAAGGCGCGGCGGTTGTTGTGGCCGATCAAGCAGAAGTACGGGCGGAGCATTTCCTGGGCCGACCTGATCGTGCTCACCGGCAACGTGGCGCTGGAGTCCATGGGCTTCAAGACCTTCGGTTTTTCTGGCGGCCGCGCGGATGTCTGGGAGCCGGATGAAGACGTGTACTGGGGCTCGGAAAACAAGTGGCTGGGAGGCGACACCCGTTACGGCAAGGGCCCGCAGCCGATGCAAGAGCCGGGTGAGGGCACCCTGGTGGCCGAGCCTGAGCAGCATGGCAACGAAGAGAGCCGCACAGACCAGGGCCGCAACCTGGAAAACCCGCTGGCTGCTGTGCAGATGGGCCTGATCTACGTGAACCCGGAAGGCCCGGAGGGCAATCCCGACCCGATTGCCGCCGCCAAGGACATCCGCGAAACCTTCGCCCGCATGGCCATGAACGATGAAGAGACCGTGGCGCTGATCGCGGGCGGCCACGCTTTCGGCAAAACCCATGGCGCCGGCCCCGCCGACAACGTCGGCCCGGAACCGGAGGCTGCAGGCCTTGAGGAACAGGGCCTGGGTTGGCGCAACAGCTTTGGCACCGGCAAGGGCGCCGACACCATCACCAGTGGCCTGGAAGTGACCTGGACCACCACGCCGACCCGCTGGAGCAACAACTACCTGGAAAACCTCTTCGCTTTCGAGTGGGAGTTGACCAAGAGCCCGGCCGGGGCCAACCAGTGGACGCCGAAAAACGGTGCGGGCGCGGGGATCATCCCCGATGCCCACGACCCGGCCAAGCGTCGTAATCCGACCATGCTGACCACCGACCTGTCGCTGCGTTTCGACCCGATCTACGAGCCGATTTCCCGGCGCTTCCTGGCCAACCCCGAGCAGTTGAGCGACGCCTTCGCCCGTGCCTGGTACAAGCTGATCCACCGCGACATGGGCCCGCTGTCCCGTTACCTGGGGCCAGAGATGCCGGGTGAAGAGCTGCTCTGGCAAGACCCGATCCCCACACTCGACCATGCCCTGGTCGACGACAGTGATGTGACGAGCCTTAAAGCCAAGCTCCAGGCCTCGGGGCTGTCGGTGGCCGAGTTGGTGTCCGCGGCCTGGGCGGCGGCTTCGACCTTCCGTGGCTCCGACAAGCGCGGCGGTGCCAATGGCGGGCGCTTGCGCCTGGCGCCGCAGAAGTTCTGGCAGGCCAACCAGCCGGAGCAACTGGCCAAAGTCCTGAGCGTCCTTGAAGGCATCCAGGCGGATTTCAACAGTGCCCAGGGCGCTGGCAAGAAAATCTCCCTGGCCGACCTGATCGTGCTGGCGGGCAGTGCCGCAGTGGAACAGGCGGCGAAAAACGCCGGGGTCACCCTCAGCGTGCCCTTTACCCCGGGGCGGATGGATGCCTCCCAGGAGCAGACCGACGTTGAATCGTTCGGCTTTCTGGAGCCGATTGCCGATGGTTTTCGCAACTTCCTCAAGAGCAGCTACCGGGTACCGGCCGA
Organism: Pseudomonas tructae; assembly: GCF_004214895.1. Taxonomy (NCBI): domain Bacteria; kingdom Pseudomonadati; phylum Pseudomonadota; class Gammaproteobacteria; order Pseudomonadales; family Pseudomonadaceae; genus Pseudomonas; species Pseudomonas tructae. The sequence goes on from NZ_CP035952.1 coordinate 2,552,335, forward strand.
GGCCCTGTTGATCGACAAGGCGCAACTGCTGACCCTCAGCGCCCCGGAAATGACCGTGCTGGTGGGCGGCCTGCGAGTGCTGGGGGTCAGTGACGGACAGAACCGGCACGGTGTCTTCACCGAACAGAAGGACACGCTGAGCAACGACTTCTTCGTCAACTTGCTGGACATGGGCGTGGAGTGGAAGCCGGTGTCGGCGGCCAACGAAGCGTTCGAAGGGCGTGACCGCAAGACTGGCGCGGTGAAGTGGACCGGCACCCGGGTTGACCTGGTGTTCGGCTCCAACTCACAGTTGCGGGCCTTGTCGGAGTTCTATGCCAGCAGCGACGCCAAGGCGCAGTTCGTCAAGGACTTCGTCGCGGCCTGGACCAAAGTGATGAACCTGGATCGGTTTGATCTCAAGTAAGTCTCATCGCGGGGCGATGCGGCGACCCGACTTGCCCCGCGATTGGCTATAGTCAGCGCTGCGCCAACCAGTAGTCGTGCAACGCCCGCGCCGCCGGGGCAATCGCCACCACACGCTGACGGTGCAGGGCCACGTCGAGGTCCGCTGGCAGTTCGAACTGGTCCTGCTCGGCCCACCCGGTAATCACCTGCAAGGCCTTCGCTTGCGCCTCCGGCAGCACAGGCCAGTTGGCGATGGTCATGCCGCGCAAGTAGCCAAAGCACCATTCCTCCGCCAGCGGCAGAGGCTGGCCCTGGTGTTCCGTCTGCTCCAGGCGTGGTGCAAATGTCTTTGGCGTTTCAACCAGCTGAGTCGCCAGGCTGTTCAGGTGACGGGCACACAGCTCGACGAAGCGCTGACAGTCTGCAGCGCTTTGCCACTCGGGCATCTGCCCACCCCAGATGGCCGGGAACCATTCGTTGATATCCACCTGCACGGGGCTTGAGACCAGGGCGGTGAAGTAACCGTCAAGCTCGGAGGCGTTGAGCACTGAGTGATCATCACCGTAGGTCTGCAAGGTGGCTTCGAGAAACTCGAAATCGGCGGCGGTCAGTGGCAGGTCGTGCATGGGGAACTCCTTGGCAGATCAGGCGCGCGGGCAAAAGGCGGGGAGGATGGGGCTTTGAGCCGCTTTTATCCAGCCCCAGGCCAAACATCTCGGGGTCCTGACCATTCGTCGCAACGCCGGCATGGGCTGTTGACGGTTATCTGGGGTTAGCGGATTATTTATACATCGCATGCGATTTAATCGAATGAGATAAAACATAACCCTTTGAGGATGCCCCCATGAGCAAGATCGAAAAAGTACTGGTTACCGGCAAGACCCACACCACCTTCAGCGAAGCCGGCCGCAGCGCCCGAGGCCTGGATATCCAGTTGTCTTCGCCGGGCAGCAACAAACCGGTGCACACCTTCAACGCCATCCAGCCGCACCCGACCGCCGAGCAACTGTTCTCCGGCGCCTGGTCGGCGTGCTTCATCGCCGCAGTCGAACTGGTAGCCAAGGAGATGAAGGTGACTCTGCCGGCAGGCCTTGCGGTGGAGATCGAAGTCGACCTGGGCCAGACCGGAGCGGCGTACTTCCTGCAAGCGCGGCTGACCACTCACCTGCCGGGTCTCGATCCTGAGGTGGCCAGCGCCCTGGTCCATGCTGCCGACCAGGTCTGCCCGTACTCCAAGGCCACTCGCGGCAACATCGACGTCGCCCTGAAGGTGGTGACCGACTGATAAAAGCACAGCAACAGCCAGGGGACGGCAGGTATGATCTGGGTCAACCACGCAGCCAGCGGCCATGAAGGCCGCCAGGCTGCATTTGCTGGTTAAAGGATCCCCATGAAAAGCAACGACACGCCTCCAGGCCCGGCACTGAAACTCTCCGAGTTCCTCTGTTTTGCCGTGTATTCCTCGAACTTGGCGTTTGGCAAGGCGTACAAGCCGATGCTCGATCAGCTTGGCCTGACCTACACCCAGTTCATCACCTTGGTCGCACTCTGGGAGCAGGACAATCAGACCGTCAGCAGTCTGGGTGAAAAGCTCTTTCTTGAATCCAATACCCTCACCCCGATCCTCAAGAAGCTCGAAGCGGCAGGCTATCTGTTGCGTCTGCGTGACCCGGAGGATGAGCGCCAGGTACGTATCACCCTGACTGACAATGGCCGTCAGTTGCGCCAGGCGCTATCCGCCAGCAGCTTTCCACAGACGGGCCTGGAGCCCGCGCAATTCGCCGCCTTGCAACAGGCCGTGGTGCACTTGCGCGACAATCTGGTACGCAGTGCCAAAGATGGCGAATAGGCCGCGACCTCAGTCCATGGGCGTGAACCGGCTCAACTGTTCGACGCTGGGGAAACCCTGGGTGCGATAGCGCGGTGGGTAGAGGTCGCGATCTTTGTTCAGCAACTCGCCCAGCAGCGACTCGACTTCAGGCCAGGCCACCACCTGGGTGATTGCGGTGCCGTCTTGCTGCGGTTGGACGAAGATTACCCGGTCGGTTTTCGGCAACGAGGTAGGCACGCCCTGGGTCCAGGCTGCTATCGAGAAGCTGCTACCGTGGTCGCCGCCGTTGCTGTAGAGCTTGTGAGTGGCGACGAAGATGTCTTCGGGGTGGGCTTCGTGGATCTGCTCGAGAAACTCTTTCTGCGAGCTATAGATGCCGTGGCGCAGCAGCCGCTGCAAGTCGCCCAGGCGCGCTTGCAGGTGCGCGTCCCGGACCTGGAACGGGACGATCTGGCGGTCCTGGTAGGTGTAGATCAGGCTGGACTGCGCGCGGCCGTTTTCCAGCGCATGAAAACTCAACTCGACCATCTGTCGCAGGCCTTCGGCGTCGTTGTCGCCGGTGACCAGCAGCACATCGCGGCTGGGCATCATGAACACCGGCTGGCCCTTGAGCGGCAGGCGTTGCAGGACGTCGGGCAGCAGCACCCGGCTGGTGTCGTAGCCGTCTTTCCAGGCACCCTGATAGACACCGGGGCTGATCGGCTCGAAGGCATCGGGGCTGGCGTCGCGCAGGTTGTCCAGGGCGATTGCCAGCGCCTGCTCCAGGGGTATGCCCCAGTCTTTTGGCGGGCCCATGGTCTGGGTCGAAGTGGTGTCTGGGTAGTCGACTGCCAGCAAGGTCACGCAATCGGCCGAGAATGGCTGCCAGGCCAATGGGCAGGGGGAGTCCCAGCCTTCGCTGCGCACATGGTGCAGGCGGACTTCCTCGAGCATGGCCAGGTTGCGGATGACCGGCCGCAATAACGGGCGTACTTGCTCCAGGGCCTGTGGCGCCGAGGTGGTGCGGGTGTCGATCAGGGCACGCAGGTAGCTACCGAGCACCTCGGCTTTGCGCGATTTGTCGGCATTCAAGTAGTCGCGGTAGGCGTTGTGCAAGTTGAAGTAGCCACTTTCGCCATAACGCAGGCGAAATTCGCCGGCCAGGTACTCCAGAGGCTCGGCATAACCGCCGGCACGGGCGGCCTTGATGAAAGCCTGGGCAAATGCATCTTCGGTAGGAGTACTGTTGAACAGCCTGGCGAACAGTGCTTTGAACATGTGCGAAGTCTTCCGTGAGCGCGAAAGACGCATACTACCTCTGTGGACGTTTTTGCGCTTGGGGCATCGATTCGCTATGGCTTGCTGGAACGAACGGGCTGATTTTGCAGCCCCGCACGTGCCTGAATGCACCGCTGCCCGCTGGGTCCCCGTTCCTCTGTGGGCATTTTTGGTGCTAAATAGGCCGCTCAGGTAATTCGTCCAGACCCTGCCGCGTCATGCCGTGCAATGAGAACAACTATGAGAACCCATCTTCAAACCCGTGAAGTCCCTGTGCTCCAGACCCCGTGTGATGGAAGCCTTCACCCAGTCAGCCAGCAACCGTCGGCGGTAACAGCATGATCGAAGTCACAGAGGTTTCCATTGCCCAGCTGCGCGCTGCGCTCGAATCCGGCCAGACCACCTCGGTTGAACTGGTCCAGGCCTACCTGGCACGCATCGACGCCTACGACGGCGCGAACACTGCCACCAAGCTCAACGCCGTGGTGGTGCGCAATCCTGAAGCTTTGAACGAAGCACAGGCGTCGGATGAGCGCCGGGCCAAGGGCCAGACCCTCGGCCCCCTCGACGGCATCCCGTACACCGCCAAGGACAGTTACCTGGTCAAGGGCCTGACCGCCGCTTCCGGCAGCCCGGCCTTCGCTGACCTGGTGGCCTACCGCGACGCCTTCACCATTGAACGCCTGCGCGCAGCCGGCGCCATCTGCCTGGGCAAGACCAATATGCCGCCCATGGCCAACGGTGGCATGCAGCGCGGCGTCTATGGCCGCGCCGAGAGCCCGTACAATGCGCACTACTTGACCGCGCCGTTCGCCTCCGGCTCGTCCAACGGTGCCGGTACCGCCACCGCCGCAAGCTTCGCCGCCTTCGGCCTGGCCGAAGAAACCTGGTCCAGTGGCCGCGGCCCGGCCTCGAACAACGGCCTGTGTGCCTACACGCCATCGCGCGGAGTGATTTCGGTGCGCGGCAACTGGCCGCTGACGCCGACCATGGACGTGGTGGTGCCGTTTGCCCGAACCATGGCCGACCTGCTGGAAGTACTCGACATCGTTGTCGCCGAAGACCCTGACACGCGCGGCGACCTGTGGCGTCTGCAACCCTGGGTGCCGATCCCCAGCGTCGCCTCGGTGCGCCCGGCGTCGTACCATGAACTTGCAGTCGATGCTGCGGCGCTCAAGGGCAAGCGTTTCGGCGTGCCGCGCATGTACATCAATGCCGACCCTGAAGCCGGCACCAGCGATACCCCGGGCATTGGCGGCCCGACCGGCCAGCGGATCAACACCCGACCATCGGTGATCGCCCTGTGGGAGCAGGCGCGCAAGGCCCTGGAAGCGGCTGGCGCCGAAGTGCTCGAAGTCGACTTCCCCCTGGTTTCCAATTGTGAAGGTGATCGCCCTGGCGCGCCGACCGTGTTCAATCGCGGCCTGGTCTCCAAGGAGTTCCTCCACCATGAGCTGTGGGACTTGACCGCCTGGGCCTTCGACGATTTCCTTAAGGCCAACGGCGACCCCAAGCTCAATCGCCTGGTCGACGTCGACGGGCCGAAGATTTTCCCCCATGATCCGGGCACGCTGCCCAACCGTGAAGGCGACCTGGCGGCCGGCATGGACGAATACGTGCGCATGGCCGAGCGCGGCATCACCCCGTGGGACCAGATCAGCACGGTGCCGGACGGCCTGCGTGGGCTGGAGAAAACCCGGCGCATCGACCTTGAAGACTGGATGGACCGGCTCAAGCTCGATGTAGTGGTCTTCCCGACCGTCGCCGATGTCGGCCCGGCCAATGCCGATGTCGATCCGGCGTCGGCCGACATTGCCTGGAGCAATGGCGTGTGGGTGGCCAACGGCAACCTGGCGATCCGTCACCTGGGCGTACCGACGGTGACCGTGCCGATGGGCGTGATGGCCGATATCGGCATGCCGGTGGGCTTGACCTTTGCCGGCCGCGCCTACGACGATTCGTCGTTGCTGCGCCTGGCGGCTGCGTTCGAGTCCACTGGCTCCAAGCGCCTGGTGCCACCGCGCACGCCGCCGCTTGGCAGCGCCAAGTAACAGGAAGGGGCGGGTAACCGCCCTTTTTTATTTCCCCCGACACGAGGTACCCATGGCTAACCAAGACATCAGCTTCACTCCCGACCCGGACGCCGACTCGATCTCCTCCGACGTCGCCGGTTTCGGTGGCATCCTGGTCTCGACCCAGATCCCCACCCGTGCCGACGGCAGCCTGGAACTGGGCGACATCACTGCTCAAAGCGAGTGCACCCTGCAGGCGCTGAAAGTCGCCCTGGAGCGCGCTGGCAGCTCCATGGACCGGGTCTTGCACCTGACCATCTACCTCACCGACATGGCGGATCGCGCAGCCTTCAACGCGGTCTACCAGCGCTTTTTCGCCAAGCCCTGGCCGGTGCGCGCCGCGGTTGGCGTAGCTGCGCTGGCGGTGGAAGGCATGCGCGTGGAAGTGACCGCGATGGCGGCCAAGGCCTGAGTTTTTGCTGTGGCTGTACTGGCCTGATCGCGGGTCAAGCCCGCTCCCACAGGTTTTGTGGGAGCGGGCTTGACCCGCTTGGGTACGCCATCGGGCAGGCTCCGGGTGCCGATCGGGCGTTTCGCCGCTACAATGCGCGCCTCGACCGTGACAGCCTGACTAAAAAAACATGTCCCTGCCCAAGCATCACCTGGAATTGCTCAGCCCCGCCCGCGATGTCGCCATCGCCCGCGAGGCTATCCTGCATGGCGCCGACGCCGTGTACCTCGGCGGCCCGAGCTTCGGTGCGCGCCACAATGCCTGCAACGAAGTCAGCGATATCGCCCAGTTGGTGGAATTCGCCCGGCGCTACCACGCGCGGGTGTTCACCACCATCAACACCATCCTCCACGACAACGAACTGGAGCCGGCGCGCAAGCTGATCCACGAGCTGTACGATGCCGGTGTCGATGCGCTGATCGTCCAGGACCTGGGGGTGATGGAACTGGACATCCCGCCGATCGAGCTGCACGCCAGCACCCAGACCGATATCCGCACCCTGGCCCGGGCCAAGTTCCTCGATCAGGCCGGTTTTTCCCAACTGGTGCTGGCCCGCGAGCTGAACCTGCAGGAAATCCGCGCGATTGCCGACGAGACCGACGCGGCGATCGAGTTCTTCATCCACGGTGCGCTGTGCGTGGCGTTCTCCGGCCAGTGCAACATCTCCCACGCCCAGACCGGCCGCAGCGCCAACCGTGGCGACTGCTCCCAGGCCTGCCGCCTGCCGTACACCCTCAAGGATGAAAAGGGTGGGGTGATCGCCTACGAGAAACACCTGCTGTCGATGAAGGACAACAACCAGAGCGCCAACATCCGCGCCCTGGTCGAAGCTGGTGTGCGCTCGTTCAAGATCGAAGGGCGCTACAAGGACATGGGCTATGTGAAGAACATCACCGCCTACTACCGCCAGCGCCTGGACGCCGTGCTCGAAGACCGCCCGGACCTGGCACGTGCCTCCAGCGGGCGCACCGCGCATTTCTTCCTGCCCGATCCGGACAAGACCTTCCACCGCGGCAGCACCGACTACTTCGTCAGCGAGCGCAAGATCGATATCGGCGCCTTCGACTCGCCGACCTTCACCGGTTTGCCAGTGGGCGTGGTCGAGAAAGTCGGCAAGCGTGACCTGCAGGTGGTCACCCACGAGCCGCTGTCCAACGGCGACGGCCTCAATGTGCTGGTCAAACGTGAAGTGGTGGGTTTCCGCGCCAACATCGCCGAACCCAAGGGCGAGTACGATGAAGACGGCGAGAAGCGTTATCGCTACCGTGTCGAGCCCAACGAGATGCCCAAGGGTCTGCACCAGCTGCGGCCGAATCATCCGCTGAGCCGCAACCTCGATCACAACTGGCAGCAAGCCCTGCAGAAGACCTCGGCCGAGCGCCGGATCGGCCTGGCCTGGGTGGCCAAGCTGGACGAGCAGCGTCTGGCCCTGACCGCCACCAGCGAGGAAGGCATCAGTGCCAGCGTTGCCCTGGACGGCCCGTTCGGCCTGGCCAACAAGCCGGAGCAGGCGCTGGAGCAACTGCGCGACCTGCTCGGCCAATTGGGCACCACCGAGTACCACGCCACCGGCGTTCAGCTCGATGCGCCGCAGGCCTACTTCATTCCCAACTCGCAGCTCAAGGCCCTGCGCCGCGAGGTCATCGACGCCTTGACCGCGGCACGTGTCCAGGCTCACCCGCGTGGTGGCCGCAAGGCCGAGAGCAATCCGCCGCCGGTGTACCCGGAGTCGCACCTGTCGTTTCTGGCCAACGTCTACAACCAGAAGGCCCGCGACTTCTATCACCGTCACGGGGTCAAGCTGATCGACGCCGCCTACGAGGCCCACGAAGAGGCAGGCGAAGTGCCGGTGATGATCACCAAGCACTGCCTGCGTTTCTCCTTCAACCTGTGCCCCAAGCAGGCCAAGGGCGTCACCGGTGTACGCACCAAGGTCGCGCCGATGCAACTGATTCACGGCGACGAAGTGCTGACCCTGAAGTTCGACTGCAAGCCGTGCGAGATGCATGTCATCGGCAAGATGAAGGGGCACATCCTCGGCCTGCCGCAACCGGGCAGCGTGCAGCAGGTGGTGGGGCACATCAGCCCGCAAGACCTGCTCAAGACCATCCCGCGCGCACCGCACTGAGGGCATATTCCCAGACCTGTGGGAGCAAGCACATCTAAGGACTCTGGCCCCGGCAGCAAGGGGCCGACAGCCAGGAAGGTATCGTGACTTTACAAGTGCAAATCCAGCACATCTTCAACGGCCTGGCCTTTGCCAGGCCGTTGTTCTATAGCTACCCGCAAGGCCTGCGCTTCGAGCTGGCCGAAGGCGCCGGGACCCTCGAGCGCTTTCTGCTGGCGGTCAGCAAGGCAACCACGGTGTGCCGCGACCTGTTTGCCGGCGAGCAATCGATGGTGGTGTGCCTGCGCGTGCACTCCAACGGTAACGGTTTTGCCCATCGCGACGTGTTGCGCGACCTGCGTGCCGCCGGTATTCGCATCCCCGCCCAACGCTCGCTGTGGAGCCAGCGGCTGGACCCGGACGACTGGTTCGAAGAGCACCAACCCGAGTACTGGTTGCACCTCGCCTTCGAGGCGCCACTGTCGCTGCTGCAACCGGTGCTCTGGTGTGCATTGGCCGATAATCCGGGGACCATTCGCCCGAGCCCTTGCTGCGGTGTCTACCTGTTCAACCTCAACCAGCGGCTGATGGCCTTGCCCTATGACGATCGCGGCATGGATGTGGTGGGCCCCAACCATGACGTGCTTTCGCTGCTGTACCGCCAGCACCAGCCGTGGCTACTGGACTACGACCGCGAGCGCATGGACGCGGCCTTTGCCACCGTCCTGCACTGATTCACTGTAAAGGCTCACTGCAGCGACTCGATTTTCCAGCGCCAGGTGCCCAGCGGGTTGTCTTCGCGGGTGCGGACGAACACCCCGTAGTCGCCAAGGTAGCTGTAGCCTTCGACCCAACGGTTGCCGCGCGCGCTCTGCCAGGTACAGCTCAGCGGCTTGGCGCTGCCCTGCAGGGCAGGGTGCAAGGTGCTGGCCGGTCGTGCCTTGCCGACCTGACAGTGGGTGGTGCGGGTAATGCTCGCCGTTTGCCCGGCATAACTGAGGGTGTAGCTCAGTTGCCCATGGGCGGGCAGGTTCTGCCAGTCGCCGGTGAATGACAGTGCGCTCAGGCTGTCGCTCGCGTCCTGCTCCTGCCCGGTCATGATGTCGATACCGCGTGCCGCCAGATCGAACAGGCCGCGAAAGCTCAGTTGCAGCTGTTGCGCTATCGTCGGGTCCACGGCTTGCAACAACAGTTGGCCTGTGCGCTGGTCGTTGCTGAAGAACACCTGACGCGGCCTGTCGACGGTAGCGTCCCCGCCGGTTGGCTTCGCATCGATGCGGTAGTCCAGCCTGTGCAGGGTCAGGCGTGGTGCCGGCAGGTCCAGGGCGGCGATGGCCGCCAGCACTTCAGGCGTGGCCCTGGGCGGCAGGAACGGCGGCGGCAACGGCGTGCGGGCTTTGAGCGGCGCAAGTTTGGCAAGCTCGGCCGGCGGCTGGCAGGCGGCGTCGAACAAGCGTTGATAGTACAGCGGTGCCTGTCGGTAAAACGCGCTGAAGGACTGGGCCTTGAGCCTGGTGCTGTCGACGCGATTGTCGTTGTCGAGGAAGTACTGGCTTTGCCGGCTGATGAGTTGGCGTTCGCAATAGAACGCCAGGCGCTCGCGGCTATGCAGGGCCATCACTGCCTGGCCGTACTTCATGGGGTAGCGCTGGCGCTGGATGCCGGTCCAGGCGTAGGTAATGCCGCCCTCATGCTCCAGGCTGTTAAGGTCGATCAATAGCCAGTCCTGATCTTCGTCCAGGTTCAGGGCTCGCCAGTCGGGGGCCTGACGCGGGTGCTGGGGCAGGTGGCCGTCACCTGGCGGATCGGCCTCGCCACCGGCAGGGATGAGACTGCAAGCAGCCAGGGTGAGCACACCCAGGCCCGCGGCAAGGGGCTTGAGGGCGAAACGGGCGAGGGCATCCATGCGCATGAGCTCTTGGGGCAAAGCGCGCAGTGTATCCAAAGCGCGCGCCAAGCTGTATGCCTGGCGCTATTCCTGCGTACGCCAGACCTGCGGCCAATGGGTGGTATCGACACTGTCGCACCAGCTCATCCGGCGAAATGCCTTGAGCTTCATCACCTTACCGTCGTAGCGCCAGGTTGCATTGGCGCCACAGTAGCGCCCGCCCGGCTGCCACTGGGTCAGCTCGCCGCGGGCCGGGTCGAACTTGAAAAAGCCAAACATCTCGCCGCCCAGAATATCGTAGGGGGGGACCGAGATCTGCAGCGTGGTGGGTTGGTAGGGTGCGGTTCGCAAGGCGCGGTAGTAGCTGTACATGCAGCCCTGGCTGCCACAACCGTAACGCAGGCCTACCACGACATGGGTCGGGTCCAGGGGCGACACTTCGGCTTCGGCTTGCCAGTTGTCAACACCGGGCTCGTTCCAGTCAAGCCGGGTGATGGCGATGACGGCGTCAGCGATTGCTTTCTGTTCGGCTTCGCTCAACCCTGGCGCCGGTGTGAAAGGGGCAAGTGTGGGCGTTGGCGGGGCTGGCGGCACTTGACTGTCTGGCCGCGTACCCGGGCGCACGAAGGCGCTGGGGTGATCGATACGTCCTTGCACGGAATCGATGAACAGCAAGGCTGCACTCAGGCCCTGCAGCGATACCTGGCGCTGGCCGTCGCCAGTGTCGAGGGTCAGGTCCTGGCCGTTGCGCAACTGGCGCAACAACCGTACCGCAACGTCGCCTTTTGCGTGATAACGCATTTCTCCCTGCGAGGCCGGTCGAAATCCCGCTGGCGCCGGGCCGCCGTCGACCAGCAACTTTGCGCTCAGGTTGACACTGTCGTCGGTGAACAGGGTCAACGCCATGGCCCCTTCGACCCCGGCTTCGCGCATAAACTCCAGGCCCATGCCCTGATCGACGCTGCGCGACACCGCGGTGCAGCGCAGGGTGTTGTCGCAACCCACGACCCACTGCTTGAACTGCTTGAGCACCGGCTCCGGCTCGGCCAGGGCCAGGGCTGGCAGCAGCATCAAGGCCAGCCAGTTCCATCTTGCATCAACCATGGTGTTTCAATCCTGCCGGGTAGCGAGCGTGGGTGTTGGCCAGGCATCATCGCAGAAACCTGGCCAACTTCAAGCTGCTACCCGGTGAGAGCGCCCCGTTATATATAAAGCAAAGGGCCGCAAGGGCCCTTTACTTACAATCGATGTATATAACGACGGTGCTTATTTACACATCGTGTAACTGCCTTGGTGCGCACCGCCCCGGTACAAATCAAAACGGTAGCCGGCGCCAGCGCCGAAGTTGTAGGAACCGCCGGTCAGTGTCCAGGAGCCGGCGCTGACGGAAAACCCGCCGCTTACCTGATCCACTTCCTGATCGTCCAGCACTCGCAGGGTAGCTGGCGCGGCGCTGGTCATATCGATGTTCTGTGCAGGGTTCATGAGCTTGATACCTCGTTGATACGGTGGGTTCGTCCTAGGTTGATCCCCCCAGGAGAGGGCCTGGGCGCAGAGTTTTACGGACAATAAATGAGAGATCGATCACAGTTTAAATAGCAGTTGTTGGCTGTTTCGATCCCCGGACAAGTTAGTAATGCCAACGTTTTAAGTGCAATAGCACAAGTGTGCTAGTGCCGGCGGCTTAACCCGCCGTTATGCTCTTGCGTGTTATCAACATTGTTCGCCGGGTTGTGAAGTGGCATGTTATTCAGGAGCGAAGCCGTGCACGCACGGCGTGACAAGGAGTTGGGCAGTGTGCTGCTGGTGTCGCCCGTGCCGCTGCGCTGGGCGGCGCTGGGTGCAGTGCTGTTCAGCGTGCTGCTGATCGTGTTTCTGACCTGCGCCACCTATACCCGCCGCGCCACCGTGGCCGGTGTGCTGGTGCCCCAGGGTGGCCTGATCAAGGTATTCGCGCCGCAGCCGGGGGTGGTCCAGGGCCTCGCCGCCGTCGAAGGGCAGACAGTGGAGGCGGGCGCGACATTGATGACCCTGGGCAGTGACCTGTATGCCGAAGCCGGTGGTGCGCACGTCGCCATCAGTGGCTTGATCAAGCGGCGTAACGCCAGCCTGGCTGAAGAGATCACCACAACCCAGGCGCTGCACCTGCAAGAGCTCGAAGGCAAGCGCCGGCGCCTGGCCGTGCTGCAAAGCGAGCAGGGCAAAGTCGTCAGCCAAATGGGCATCAGCCGCCAGCGCCTGGGGCTGGCCCAGGGCATCGCCGCGCGCTACGCCGAGCTTCAGCGCCAGGATTATGTGTCGCGCGACCAGCTTCAGGAAAAGCAGGATGCCGTGCTGGAGGTGCGTCTGCGCAGCGAAGAACTGAGCCGTTCGTTGTTGTCGTTGCGCAACGACATCGCGACCCTGCGCGCCGAGCTTGCCGAGTTGCCGTTCAACCAGGGCAAGCAGTTGGCTGAGCTTGAGCGGCGGTTGTCGCAGAGCCAGGGCAGCCTGTTGGAAAGTGAAGTCAAACGTCAGGTGCTGATTACCGCGCCGGCCAGTGGCGAAGTGACGGCCATTGGCGTGGTCAACGGTACCCGTGCCGACGGTAACCGACCGCTGCTAAGCCTTGTGCCCAAGGATGCCCAACTGTACGCCGAACTCTACGTGCCCAGCCGTTCGGCGGGCTTCGTTCGCGCCGGGGATGCGGTGCGCCTGCGTTATCAGGCTTATCCCTATCAGCATTTCGGCCTGGCCCGCGGCACCGTGGCGTCGGTGTCGCGCAGCGCGTTGCCGGCCGATGAAATCATGAGCGTGGGCGGTGTCTCCGAGCAGCAGCGCGAACAGGGCCCGTTGTACCGGGTCAGGGTCACCCTCGAACACCAAAGCATGCTCGGGCGCGGTTTGAACGAGCGCTTGCGCTCGGGCATGCAACTGGACGCAGACATCTTGCAGGAGAATATGCCGCTCTATGAGTGGCTGCTTGAACCCCTGCGCGGCATAGGGAAACGCCTTTGAACATGCACCAGGCCCTGGCTTTCGGTATTGGCCGTAAATTGCCCATGGTGCTACAGGCCGAGGCCGCCGAGTGCGGCCAGGCCTGCCTGGCGATGATCGCCGGTTACCATGGCCAGCACCACGACCTGTTTTCCCTGCGCCAGAAGCTGTCGCCGTCAATGAAGGGCGCGACCCTCAAGCAGTTGATGGCCATGGCCGCCCAGTTGGGCCTGGCCAGCCGGCCATTGCGCCTGGAGTTGCAGGCGCTGGGGCAGTTGCGCTTGCCCTGTGTACTGCACTGGAACTTCAACCACTTCGTGGTGCTCAAGGAGGTGGGGCCGCGTGGGGTGACGCTGCACGATCCGGGGCGCGGGGTGTGCAAACTGTCATTCGAGGAGGTGTCGGCAGCCTTCACCGGCGTGGCGCTGGAGCTGTGGCCACAGAGCGACTTCCAGCCGGGGCCGGCCAATCCGCCGCTGCGCTTGCGCCAATTGCTGGGACGGGTGCAAGGCTTTGGCGGGGTGCTCAGCCATGTACTGCTGTTGGCGGTGGCGCTGGAGCTGTGCATGGTGCTCAGCCCGTTCTTCCTGCAAACGGTGATCGACAAGGTGCTGGTCAGCGCCGACCTTGACCTGCTGGCGGTGCTGGCGATCGGTTTCGGCTTGCTCTTGTTGATGCAACAAAGCCTGGCCCTGGCCCGCTCCTGGGCCCTGATGTACCTGGGCACGCTGCTCGGCAGCCAATGGCAGATCAATGTCTTCCGCCACCTGGTGCGCTTGCCCGTGGCCTTTTTCGAGCGGCGCCACCTGGGCGATATCGTCTCGCGCTTCGGTTCGCTGAAAGCGATCCAGCACACCCTGACCACCTCGTTCGTCGAGGCCCTGCTCGATGGCCTGATGACCCTGGTGACCCTGGGCCTGATGTTCGCCTACAGCCCGCCACTGGCCCTGATCGCCCTGATCGCCATGCTCATCTATGCCCTGGCTCGCTGGGCCTGGTTCGGCCCGTTGCGCCGCGCCAGCGAAGAGCAACTGGTGCACGCCGCCCGGCAGCAGAGCTACTTCCTGGAAAGCATGCGCGGGGTACGCACCCTCAAGTTGTTCGGCCATCAGGAGCAGCGGGCCAGTACCTGGGGCAGTCTGCTGGTCGAGGAAATCAACGCCGGCTTGCGCCCGCAGAAGCTGGAGCTGGCTTACCGCGCGTTCAATGGCCTGTTGTTCGGCCTGGTGACCTTGCTGGTGATCTGGCTCGGCGCCCGGTTGGTGCTCGAGGGCCAGTTCAGCGCCGGTATGCTCATCGCCTTCAACGCTTACAAGGAACAGTTCAACAGCCGTGTGGCCGGTCTGATCGACAAGCTGGTCGATGTGCTGATGCTGCGCCTGCATGGCGAACGCCTGGCCGATATCCTCTTGCAGGTGCCCGAACGCGCCGCCTCTGCAGAGGCCGACGACAACGACGCGGTCGATAGCGTGCCAAGCCTTGAAGTGCGCCAACTCAAGTTCCGCTACAGCGACCATGAACCCTATGTGCTGGACGAGGTGTCGGTGCGCATCGACGCCGGGGATTCACTGGCTATTGTCGGCCCCTCGGGTGGCGGCAAGACCACCTTGCTCAACGTCATGCTCGGTATCCTCACCCCGGTCAGTGGCAGTGTGCTGCTTGACGGTGTGGCGATCGATAGCCACAACCTGGAGCGGCTACGGCGGGTCAGCGCCACGGTGTTGCAGGACGATGTGCTGTTCGCCGGCTCCATAGCCGACAACATCAGCTTTTTCAGTGCCCAGGCCAACCCGCGCTGGGTCGAACAGTGCGCGCGCATGGCGGCGGTACATGACGATATCGCGCAGATGCCCATGGCCTACAACACCCTGGTGGGCGACATGGGCACGGTGCTGTCGGGTGGGCAGAAACAACGAATTTTGCTGGCGCGGGCTCTGTACCGGCGGCCCAAACTGCTGTTTCTCGACGAAGCCACCAGCCACCTCGACATTGCCAGGGAGGCGGCGGTCAACCACGCGCTGCAAGCGCTGAACATCACCCGCATCATTGTCGCGCATCGGCCCGATACCATTCGTTCGGCACGCCGGGTGCTGGCGCTCGACAATGGCCGGGTGGTGTATGACGGGCCGCTGATCGAGACGGTCGAGGAACCGGGCGCCGTGGTCCAGGGTGCGGCGTCCCCGTCATGAACAGGCACCTGTTCAACGGGTGGCTGGCAGGGCTGCTGGTTGTCTGCACCCATGTGCAAGGCGCGGCCGCCGATGCCTGCCCCGGCCATGTATCACTGTCCGAGCCGCTGGGCTTGTCCACTGCCGTCGCCATGGCCCTGTGCGCCGATCCTGAGGTACGCGAGGCCTGGCTGTCGCAACTGAGCAGCCAGGCCAACCTTGATGCCGCGCATTCGGCGTACTGGCCGACCGTGCAAGCCCAGCTCAGCAGTGGGCGCGCCAACCGCAAGACGCGCTACGACAACTTTCCCGAAGCCGACTCGACCTTGAGCACCCGCACCAACAGCTACGGCCTGGACCTGAGCTGGGTGTTGTATGACTTTGGCCTGCGGGCGGCGAAAGTCGAGGGCGCCCGCCAAGTGTTGAACGCCGCCAGCAGCAGCCGCGTGGAGAAAATCCAGGCAACGGTGCTCGACACCAGCAAAGCCTTCTACCAGGTCCAGGCCAACGCCGCCTTGCTCGAGGCCAAGCGCAGTGCCGAGTCCCTGGCGGCCAACAGCCTCAAGGCGGCTACGGCCAAATACCAGGCCGGGGCCGGCGAGCAGAGCGATCGCCTGCAGGCGCAGACCACCCATGAACAGGCGCAGCTCGAACGGGTATTGGCCGAGGGTGAATACGCCGCGGCGCAAGGTGCCCTGGCCAGTGCCCTGGGGCTGTCACCCTCGGCACCGCTGACACTTGCGGCCTTGAACGAACCGGCGGGGCAGGAGGCTGAGTTCATGGCCAGTGTCGATGCGCTGATGGCGCAAGCCAGGGCCCAGCACCCGGCCATCGACAAGGCCCGCGCCGAGTGGGCCGCAACCCGCGCCAAGGCGGATGAAGCGCGGGCGCAAGGGCGCCCCAAGGTGTCGTTGTTCAGCAGCTACCAGCAGCAGGACACGCCGATCGACCAGGTATCGACGCGCCAGCAGATCGAGACCTGGAGTGTCGGGGTGCAAATCACTGTGCCGATCTTCGACGGCTTTCTCAGCCGCCGACGTGCCCGCGCCGCCGATTACGAAGCCGGCGCCCGCGAACAGGCCGTGGCACAGACCGAGCGCACAGTCGCCCTCAACGTCTGGAAGAGCCGTCAGGCCCTGGATGCCCGCACCCGGGCACTGGCGATCAGCCGCAGCTTTGTCAGCAGCGCCGGGCAATCCCAGCGGGTCGCATTGGGGCGCTACAAGGCCGGGGTGGGCAGCATCATCGAACTGCTCAGGGCGCAGAATGAACTGGCCATCGCCGAGCAGCGGCGCGTGGAGGCGCAGGTCAACTGGTACACCGCCAGGTTGCAGTTGGCGGCGGACCTGGGGCAGTTGCATGGCGCGCTGTAGGTTGTCTTGAGGTCTAGAATCAACCTGGCATTGACCCACCGAGGAGAATCAGAATGAGCAATAAAACTACCCTCTGCCTCTGGTACGACGGCACAGCGCTGGAGGCTGCGACCTTTTACGCCCGGACCTTCCCCGACAGCAAGGTCGGGGCGGTGCACCGAGCGCCGGGCGACTTTCCTTCGGGCCAGCAAGGTGACGTGCTGACCGTCGAATTCACCGTGCTGGGCATCCCTTGCGTGGGGCTCAACGGCGGGCCGCTGTTCAAGCACAGCGAAGCGTTTTCATTCCAGATCGCGACTGAAGACCAGGCCGAAACCGATCGTTTGTGGAACGCCATTGTCGACAATGGCGGCCAGGAAAGCGCTTGCGGCTGGTGCAAGGACAAGTGGGGGCTGTCGTGGCAGATTTCGCCACGGCTGTTGATCGAGGCGGTGACCAGCACTGACCGCGCGGCGGCCAAGCGCGCCTTCGATGCGATGATGGGCATGCGCAAGATTGATATTGCGCTGATTGAGGCGGCGTTCAGGGGAGAGTAGCGAGCAGATGTGTTGTTTGGGCGGGCCTCATCGCGGGGCAAGTCGGATCGCCGCACCGCCGCTCCCACAAGCCCCGCGATCGTTATAAAGATTGCCTTCAGAAGCCCAGGGTCGCCGATACCAGATAGGTTCGTGGCGTCGACAGAGTCAAGCCCGCTTCGCTGTCGTCGGAGGCGCCGGCCGAGGCCCAGTAGCGGTCGTCCAGCACGTTCTCGACACTGGCGCGCAAGGTGATGTCCTTGTCGTCGAGCTTGAAGGCATAGCGCGCACCCAGGTCGTAACGCTCCCAGCCGTCGATCTGCTTGCTGTTGGCCTGGTCCAGGTACTGCGAGCTTGAGTGGATGCCGCGTGCGGTCAGGGTCAGCCCGGACAGGGCCGGCACATCGTACTCGGCGCCCAGGCTGACGTTGTACTGCGGTGTTGCCGGCGCGCGGTTGCCATCGAAAGTACCACCGACGGTGTCGGTCAGTTCGCTGTCGATGTACATCACCCCACCCAGCAAGCGGAAGCCCTTGAGCGGCTCGCCAAATACATTGAGCTCGACACCCTTGTTCTCGCGCTTGCCGTTGGGCCCGAACACCCGGGTGGTGGCGTTGGTCTCGTAGGCCGGTTGCTTGATGCGAAAGGCGCTGGCGGTCAGGGCAAAGTTGCCCAGGTCGTACTTGGCGCCGATTTCCACCTGACGGCTGATGAACGGTGCAAAGATCTGGTCTTCGTTGATCGAGGTCGACGGGGCGATCTTGCCCTGGCTCAAGCCTTCCATGTAGTTGGCATACAGCGAGAGCTGGTCGCTGAGCTTGAACAGGATGCCGCCCGAGGGTGAGAGCTTTTCTTCGTCATAGGCAGTGTCGCCTTTGATGCCATCGCTCCAGTCGTCGACCTGGACCCGTTGCCAGCGCGCGCCCAGGGTCAGCAGCAGGCGCTGGTCGAAAAAGCCCAGGGTGTCGGACAGCGCCACGCCGCTGAAGCGGTTCTCGGTGTAGACCTTGGCATCCGAGCGCAGCAACGTGCCGGGGGTAGGGGTAGGTCGCGGGTTATAAAGATTGCTCGAGCCTGCGGCATAACGACCGCCGCCGTTCTCGAAGTCCATGTAGAAGTAGTTGGCCGCCAGGTTGAGCTCGTGGCTCACCGGGCCGGTCTGGAACCAGTTGCGTAGGCCGGCGGTGGCGGTGCGCACGTTTTCATCGCGGGTGAAGTCGCGGGGCTGGACGCTGAAGTCGCCGGCATCGTTGGAAACCGGCACGTTGTGCCGGAGGAATTCGTGGTTGCTCTTGCGTGCGCCGACTGCGCCATAGGCCATCAGCGCGTCATTGATGTCGAACTCGGCGTTCAGCGTGCCGAAGGTATCGTTGGTGCGCGCCTTGCTCCAGGCCTGGGCGTAGTTGCGCCGCACATCCTCGGCATCCGGGACCTTGGCAGTGGCGCCGATGATCACACGCTCCTGGGGCGCGTCGGTGTCGCGCTCGGTGTGGCCGATATCGGTCGACAGGCGCAGCCGCTCGCCGCGAAAGTCCAGGCCGAGCACGGCCATCTCGCGGTCGACGCTCTGCTGGTCCCACTCAGTGTCGCCCGATTGCTTGACGCCGTTGAAGCGCAGGCCGAACTTGCCGTCCTCGCCAAAGCGCCGGCCGATATCGACGGCGCCGCCGACCTGGCTGTCTGAGGCGTAACTGCCGGTGAACTCGGTGATCGGCTTGTCGCTGGCGCGCTTGGGTACCACGTTGATGCCGCCGCCGACACTGCCCCGTGGTGAGATGCCGTTGATCAACTGGCTGGGGCCTTTGATGATGTCGACGCGGTCGGCCATTTCCATGTCGATGGAGTAGGTTGGCAGGATGCCGTACAGGCCGTTATAGGCGACATCGCTGTTGAACAGGCTCAAACCACGAATGGTGAACTGCTCGAAGCGCCCACCGGCCGGGTTGGTGGCGCGCACCGACGGGTCGCTGGCGATCAGGTCGCCGAGGGTCCGCGCCTGCTGGCCCTTGATCGCCTCGCTGGTGTAGGTGGTCATGCTGAAGGGCGTTTCCATGAAGTCCCGCGAACCGAGCAAACCTTGCGAACCGCGACGGGTGACCTGGCCGCCGGCGTAGCGCTGGCCATCGTCGTTGTCGGTGTGAGCGCCGAGGATGCTGGTTGGGGCGATCTCCACTGCATCGGCGCTGTGCGGGGTTGGCACCAGGGTGTAGGCACCGGCAGCCACCGGTTGCAGTTGCAGGCCAGAACCCTGCAGCAGCTGGGCAAAACCTTCGTCAACGCTGAAACTGCCACTCAAACCGGCACTGCGCCGGCCATTGACCAGGCCGGGGTCCACCGACAGGCTGACCCCGGCCTGGGCGGCGAAGCGGGTCAGCGCCGTGCCCAGCTCCCCTGCCGGTACCTGGTAGCTGCGGGTGGCGGCGTCGGCCAGTGCCGTCAGGGGAGCCAGCGATACCAGACCGAGCACCAGGCACAGGGTGGGCGATGAAAACGAAGACGCCAGGCGCGTTCGGTGGCGGGTCAGTGCGGGCATTGTTGCGCTCTCTTTTGGGTTCACATGCCCTTGATGACAAGCGAGCGAACAAAAGGGGACAGCGATTTCGCCAATAATGCCACGCGCTGCGCTGGTGGGTCAGGCCGGCTGGTACGGCGGGTAGTCGATGTAGCCTTTGGCCCCGCCACCGTAGTAGGTGTCGCGGTCCGCGGGGGTCAAGGGCCAGCCATTTTTCAGGCGTGCAACCAGGTCGGGGTTGGCGATGAAGGGTTGGCCAAAACCTGCCAGGTCGATCAGGCCGGCGTCGACCAGGTCCTGGGCGCGCTCCAGGGTCATGTTGCCGGCCAGGATCAGCGCGGTGCGGCCCAGCTGCGCCTTGCATTGACTGAGCAAATCACGCAGTGCCTGCTCCTGAGCCTGGGCGCCTTCGCTGGCAAGGAAGAAGTGGCTCTGGTCCATCACATGCACGTAGGCGATGCCGCGTGCGCCCATGCCCGCGCAGAGCGCCGCGTAGGTCTCGTCGATTTCAGGGTACAGCGGCATATCGAACAACTGTCCGTACGGCGAGATGCGGATACCGACCTTGTCGGCGCCGATGCGGCTAGCCACGGCGTCCACCACGTCAAAGACAAAGCGCAGGCGGTTTTCCAGAGTGGCCGCCGAGTAACGGTCGCTGCGATCGTTGACTCGCGGGTTGAGGAACTGTTCGAGCAAGTAACCGTTGGCCCCGTGAATCTCGACGCCGTCGAAACCGGCATCGATGGCGTTGGCTGCGGCCTGGGCAAAGTCTGCGACCACCTGGCCGACTTCATCGGTGGTCAGCGGGCGCGGTGTCGAGGTGGGGACGAAACCCGGTTCGCCGCGCTCGTCATAGCCGAAGGCGACCGCTCCCTGGGCAACCTTGCCGGTGGCGCTGACCGGGGCCTGGCCGTCGGGCTGAATCGAGGTGTGCGACACCCGGCCGACGTGCCACAGCTGGGCAAAGATCTTGCCGCCGACGCTGTGCACCGAGTCGGTCACCAGCTTCCAGCCCTGGATCTGCTGCGCGCTGAAGATGCCCGGGTTGAACAGGTAACCCTGGCCCTGGCGGGAGATCGGCGTGCCTTCGGAGACGATCAGGCCGGCGCTGGCGCGCTGTGTGTAGTGCAGGGCGATCTGTTCGGTGGCAATGTCTTCAGGCGCGCGAGAGCGGGTCATCGGGGCCATGACCAAACGGTTGCTCAGGGTCAATGGGCCGAGGGGGTAGGGGGCAAACAGGTCATTCATGGGTGGCGCTCCAAGTGGAATGGCGCCATCCTAGGTTTTTGCCAAAACAGCTACAATAAAGGTAAAAGTCAAAACTCTATTGCTAAAAAAGCAATACACTGGCCGAATTTCCCGTTGCCGGAGCCGTTCATGCACCTCAAAGCCCATCGGTTTTTCGCCAGGGTGGCCGTGACCGGCAGCTTTTCCGCCACCGCCCGGCACTTTCAGGTACCTGCCTCGTCGGTGTCACGCTTCATTGCCGCGCTCGAATCCGAGATCGGGCAGCAGTTGCTGTATCGCAACACCCGGGCAGTCAAGCTGACCGAGGCCGGCGAGCGCTATTACCTGCAGATCCGCGAGGTACTGGAATTGCTCGATGCCGCTGACGAGTCGATCAGCGGCAAGGCCGGCGACATTCGTGGCCTGGTGCGGATCAACGCGCCGGTGGCCTTCGCCCATCTGCATATCGTCCGGCTGCTCAATGGCTTGCAGGAGCAGTACCCGGAACTGAGCGTGGAACTGACCGCCACCGATGCCTATATCGACCCGGTGCAGGAGGGCGCCGACATCACCTTTCGCGTCGGCCATCTAGAGGATTCGGGGCTGATCGGGCGGCAGATCTGCACCCAGCGTTATGTGCTGTGCGCCAGCCCCGATTACCTCGCCAGACATGGCCATCCGACGTCCGCTCAGGACCTGCGCCAGCACTGTTGCCTGGTCTACAAAGGCACGGGCGGCGCGCAACGCTGGCACTTGCGCCGCCCGGGCAGCGAGAGCGTTGAAGTGGTCGACGTCCAGGGGCCGCTGCGCAGCAACAATGCCCAGGTGCTGGTCGAGGCGGCCCTGGCCGGGCGGGGTATTGTGTTCTTCCCCTCCTGGCTGTTCAGCAAACACAGCTTTACCAGCAAGGCCCTGGTGCAGTTGCTGCCCGACTGGGAAGGCGCCGTGGAGGCGACGCCCAGCCAGATTCACCTGCTGTCGCCGGAAAACCGCCTGCGCTCGCAGAAGGTGCGGCGGGTCTGGGACTATTTTCTCGACGCTATCGGTACGCCGCCGTATTGGGATGACCTGGGCGCCTGAATCAACCCTTGGCGCGCCAGAGCACCGGCCAGTATTCCTCGTTGATGCTGTCGCAGTGCCACATCGTCCGCCGGTCCTTGAGCTGCATGGCCGCACCGTCGTACTGCCAGACCGAGCTTTCGCCGCAGTCCTTGCCCATTTCGCGGTAGATTTTCAATTGGCCGCTAACCGGATTGAAGCTGATCTGCCCATACAGGTCGGGGCTAAAGTGAGCCTTGGGGTCTGCTTTGAGTTCCAATGGCGTCGCCTGGTACGGCGCTGCGCGTGAGACGCGGTAGAGGCTGTGGTTGCAACCGTCTTCGGCGCAACCGTAACGCAGGCGCACCAGGGCATGGGCCGGGTCCAGGGGGTAGACCTCGGCCTGGGCTTTCCAGTTCTGATGGGGGGAGGCACTCAACTCGTCTTTGGTCTGCGCGATCATGGCATCGCCGATTGCTTGTTGCTCGGCCTCACTCAAGGTCGGCGCCAGGGTAAAACGCGGCAGTCTGGGCGTGGCCGGGGCGGTGGGCAGGCGACTGTCCGGCTGGAACCCCGGGCGCATGAATGCACTGGGATGGCCGATGCGCCCTTGCACCGAATCCATCAACAGCAATGTGGCGCTCAAGCCCTGCAGCGATACCCGGCGCTCGCCATGGTTGCTGTTGGAACTCAGGGTGTCGCTGATGCTCAGCTCGCGCAGCTTTTCAACGGCGGCGTCGCCCTCAAGGTAATAGTACTCACGCGCTGTCGAACCGTACTTCCATGGTTCGGTAGGGTGGCCATCGAGGTGAAATTCGTAACGCAGGCTGATGTCGTCGTAGCTGATCGCACTGACCCGGGTGCTGCCCTTGAGCCCGGCTTCGCGGACGATGTACAGGCCCATGCCCGGGTTGTCGGTGCTGCCCGACACTGCCGTGCAGCGGCGGGTGTTGTCGCAGGCCACCCGCCAGTCCTGGAACACCCGGCTCAACGGCACTTGTTCTGCCGTGGCGGCCAGGGTCAGGGTGGGTAACAGGGTAAGGGCCAGCCAGTTCCATCTTGCTGAAAACATCGTGCATCGATCCTGCGCAGTCACTGAAGGGCGGCATGATCGCACCTTGGTGTTAGTCTGGCAGCTGTTTAGGGTCAATTAGCGCAGGAAGCCTTGTGATCAGCATTAGTCCCGTTTCACCCCATGAATGGCCAACCTACCGCGACCTGCGCCTGCGGGCGCTGCGCGATTCGCCGGATGCCTTTGGCAGTACCTTCGAGTCCGAGTCGCAACGCACCGATGAAAACTGGGCCGCGCGGATCGCGGCGGCCGCTGCCGATGGCAATGACCGGGCGTTTTTCGCTTTTCATGGTGACGCGGCATGCGGGCTGGTCTGGTGCAAATTGTCTGCGGCCGAGCCGGGTGCGGCGGACCTGTATCAGATGTGGGTCGACCCGGCTTCGCGGGGGCTGGGCGCCGGCAGTGCGTTGCTCAAGGCGGCACTGGCGTGGGCGGCAAGCGCTGCGGTGCACCAGGTGCGCCTGGGTGTCACGCTCGCCGATACCCCGGCGATGCGCTTGTACCAGGCCCATGGCTTCCAGCCAGTCGGTGCCCCGGAGCCACTGCGTGAGGGTTCAAGCTTGTTGTCGCAGGCCATGGAGTGCCAACTGAGCATTTAGCCCTCAATGTGCCTGCAAGGGCCATGATTCCGGGTGCACTGCAACCTAGCATTTCTGTCAGTTGTTGGCATCGAAAACGAGGCATTAAATATGAACCGGCCCGCGCTGCGGGCCGGCTCTTTCAAGTAAAGGGCCAATCGACATTCTATCGGGCCCTGGGGCGTTCTCGGGGCATTGATGCATTGGAGCAAGTCCCATGACCGATCTGCAAGCCGATACCCCATTAGCGACCGCCCAGGACCTCCCCCCTCTGACGGTTCTGCGCTTGGCCACGCCGGTGGCTGGCTTTGACGGCGGCATCAATCTGGATGTGGTCGAATCGAACCTGCGCGGGGTTTTGACCACCATTCCCGCTTTCGCCGCGCTGCGTTCGGGCGACCTGGTGCAGGTCATGCTGGAGAGCGAAAGCGAGCCGCTCAACAGTGAGTTCAAAGTCACCGACAAAGATCTGAATCGGCCCTTGTCGCTGTACGTGCCAGCAGAACGATTGCTCCCCGGAGAGCGGGCGCTGTATTACCAGGTCATGCGCAGTGGTTTGATCTATGCCCGCTCGCGGCCTCTGCGAGTGTTGGTCAAGCTCGATCGCCCAGGAGGCGAGGATACCGATCCAGCTCCCGGCCACCAGGGGCTGGTGGCCGCAGAAGTCGGGGCCAACCCGGTGACTGCCGAACACTTGCGCGACGGAGTCAGGGTGCGCGTGTTCCACTATGAGAACAAGGCGGTTGGCGACGTTGTCCGCTTGAGCTGGGGCGGCGTCATGCGTACCCATACGGTCACGCCCGAGGATCTGAACACACCACTGGAGCTGCAGGTGAGCGGCGCGGATATTCTCGAGGCGGGTGACAGCCCCAACCTGGTCGTCACCTGGGAAGTGCACGACAAGGTTTATAACACCAGCATGGCCTGGGCGCCGCATGTCTCAGTGGTGGTCGATACCGGCCAAGCCAGATTGCCCGCCGTGACCTTGCCCCAGGTGGGGCCTGACGGCTACATCGACCTGGCACAGCTGGGCGATGACGATTTGTTCATCGAGGTGCAGGCCCAAGCGCCGAACTTCGCCATTGGCGATAAGGTCAGCCTGCGTTTTGTCGGTTATATCGACTCCGGCCTGCCGACTGAAGTGAGGCTGGAGCAGACCGTCGACGGCCCGCTGCCACAGACACTGGCGTTCAGGATTGCCAATGACCGGGTCTGGGCCCTGGCCAGTGGCCTGGCGGCAATCGACTATAGCGTTGTTACCGGCAATGAACGGCGCTCGCAACGCCTGACCGTGGGTTTCACAGGACAGCCGTTACCGCTTGAGGCTCCCAGCGTCAGCCAGGCGCCAGACGGGCTGCTGGCCTACGACGTGACCCGTGCCACGGTGATGGTTCCCAATTATCTGGGGCGTACGGCAGGGCACGAGATCACCCTGGTGTGGCTGGGTAGCATGGCGGACAGCAAGCCCACCCTGCATGAAACCACGCGGATCGTGACCGCGGGCCAGGCTGCCGGCACTGCACCTATCCCGATCAACGTAACCAGTGAGCATATCCGTTTGCTCGAGTCCGGTAGCCTCCTGCTGTATTACCGTGTGCGCATGGCCAACAGCCGCAGCACCGGTTGGCGACAGTCGGCGGTGCTGGAGTTGCAGGTCAGTAGCGCTGGGCTGTTGCCTGCTCCGATTGTTGAAGATGCGGCGACAGGCCTTGACCCTTACGACTATCCCGAGGGTGTCCAGGTGTCGGTGAGTTTCCCTGGCATGCGGGTGGGAGACGAGGTCACTCTGGCCTGGAAGGGCGCGGCTGAGGGTGGCGATTATACGCAACGTCAGACGGTCGCTCAGGCCAATCAGCCCTTGCCCTTCGAGGTGCCGCAGGCCATCGCCCAAGTCAACCTGGGCCACAGCGTCACGGTGGACTACCAGGTGGTGCTGGCGGGTACTACACGGCCATTGCCTTCGCACAGCCTGGAGCTTGAGTTGCGGTCGCGCACGCCACAGTTGTTGGAGCCAGCGTTAGTGGGAGCAGTCGATGGCCACTATGACCCTCTGCTTGGCGTGGAAGTGGCTCAGGTACGCATCCGTTATGACGGCATGCGCGCCAGCGATCGAATTCAGGTGGTCTGGGAGGGGACGCCCGGTCTGGGAACGCCAACCCTGATGGAAGTCGATGGCAGCGTCAGCGGCACGGTAATAGTAAACGTGCCCAGCAGTGCGGTGGGGGCGAATATCCCCGGCAGTGTGATGCTCCGCTATCAGGTGTTGCGCAATGAACTGGAGGCGGTCCCGTCCCCTCCGACGACCGTCCAGGTGCTCAAGCCTGCGCTCGGTGCCTTGCCCCGTCCGGCTATCGAGCAGGCCTGGGACGAGCAGTTGGATCTGGACAGCTTTGACGGCGATGCTTTGGTGACCCTGCGACGTTGGCCGTTCATTGCCCTGGGCCAGCAGCTTTGGCTGGAGGCGCGCAGTGGCGGGCAGGTGCTTGCGTTGCTTGAGGCGCACCCGGTGGATGCCGGTATGGTCGGCTTCGGCCTGACGGTGGCGCTGCCACGCAGCTTTCTGACCAACCTTGCGGACGACAGTGAACTGACCCTGCAGGTGCGCGTGGACTTGCGTGGCCAAGCGAACCCTGGCCAGGCGGTGGATTTTCCACTGGCCAGCTACCGCGTGCGCCAGGGCCAGTTGCATATCCTGGTGTCCGACGGCGGCCTGGCCGGCTCGGCGTTGCCGGCCGACTGGGCGCTGGAACAACTGACGTGTGCAGTCACCCTGGTGGGGCGAGCCAACGCCACCGGTCGGGTCACCGTCAACGGTTCGGCGCGCTTTGCCGATGGTAGCCAGGCGGCGGATGTCCAACTGGATGAACAGGGCGAACAGGTGCTCTGGCTGAGCGACCCTTACGCCGAGACCGTATTGGTCAGTGGGCAATTGGACGGGAGCGTCTCCCGTCATGTGCCGGTGCGCTTCAGCGACGTATTCCCATACGATGAACAACATGAGGCGGGGCAAGGCGTTCGCGCACGCGCAACTAACGGTGCCCTGGCCAACGGGCGCTCGGCGAACCGGGTGTGCTTCGACAGCCTCGGTCTGACCGAGGCCGCCTATGTGCAGGTTGAACTCAGTGGCAGTGCACGGATCCTGGGGCATGTCGGGCAGGTGGTCAGCGTGCCGCTGATTGCTGGTGATTGTGTGTTCGATGTGATCGACAGTGAGGTCGAGGAAGTCACCTTGACGTTCCAGTTGCCGCAAGCCGGCAGCTGGACACGCTTTAGCAAAACCGTGCGCTTCAGCAGCCTGGCCTCGCGGTACCGGCTGCAATCGAGCGACGACCCGCGCCCCTGGTTTTTACGGGTGAACCAGGTCCGTAATTTGGAAGATTCGCATGTGCGTATCCCCCATATGAAACTCTTCGAGGATCATCCTGAGGGTGTGCAGGGCGGCATCGGGATTCGGGCGCTGCAGGGGGACAGCAAGGGTATGCTGGTGCTGGTGGAGCCTTACCTGAAAATGGCGGCAGGGGACCAGGTGCAAATCTACTGCGGGGACAAGGTTACCCCGGTAACACCAACGGCGTATGTGGTTCGGCCTGAGGATGTCAATGAACTGCTGTTCATCTATGTACCCAGTAACAGGGTGCCCAAGGACGTTCATGAGATCTGGTTCACGGTCAAAGCGCTCAGTAGCGACGAGCAATCCTCGGCAGCGCTCAAGGTAAAGATCAAGACGACCCTGCCGGGCGGCCCCAACCCCAACCCAGGCAGCCCCCACCATACGGGCCTGATGTTTCCGATCATGCCGCCGGGGCTGATTGACTGGGATGTCGCTCAACCTGGGGTCATCGCCCATGTCTATCCCTGGATCTACATGGAGGTTGGCGATGCCCTGGTGCTCAGTTGGGGTGGGGTCAAGGTCGTGCATCGGGTTGTCGAAGGTGAGGTCGGCAAGATCATCCCTGTGCATGTGCCGTTCGAGGTGATCGAAGCGGCAGGCGACGCGGAAGAGCTGCTGGTGCTTTATTTGCTGGAGGATGAGGTGGGTAACGAGTCCGATGGCGCCTCGCTGCCCAGCTACGCCTTCGTCGAGATCAGCACCTTTCTGCTACCCAGGCCTGTGATCGAGCCGTTGGACAGTGAAGGTTTCATTGATCTCGGCGATCTGGGCCCGATGGATCCGCTGCTGTTCACCGTCGCCGATTTCCCCAGCTTCATCCCGGGTGATGAGGTGGTGTTCCAGTGGCGTGGCTTCACCGACGGCGCAGTGGCCTTGCCGCCCCATGAATCGGAGCCTGTGCGGGTGCCGCAGATTCCACCGCCGCGGCGTATCGAGTACGCCTTGCCCAATGCCGTGGTGCAGGCCATTGCCGGTGGCCTGGCTTATGTCTCTTACCAAGTGATCCGCACGGGTTTCCCGAAGCCATTGCGTTCGCGAACCACAGCGATCGGGGTACGCGGGGTGGCCACACAGTTGCGCGAGCCGGATGTGGATGGCCGTGACGAGAACTATCTGCCTGACGATCTGTCTCGGGCAGTGGTGCGAATCCCGGCGTGGCTGGGCATGATCGCTGGCCAGCAAGTGCGCGTGTTTTGGCAGGGTATCCGCGAGGACGGTAGGCCCTATACCTATGCCGAGCAACGACCGCTTAGCGGCAGTCAGGTCGGCAATGAGGTGATATTCGTGCTGGATGCCGAGCATATCCGGGCCCTGAAGGGTGGCAAGCTGGAGCTTTTCTACCAGGTGCACAACGCTTCGGGCGAGCCATGGGTGTCGGAAACCCTCGAGCTCTGGGTGGGCGAGCCGGCCCCCGAGCTGGTAATGCCCGAGGTGGAAGAGGCCGAAGATGGTGCGCTGGACCCGGTCGGCCTGATCGTCGCCACCGCCGTGGCGCCGATCTACACCGGCATGGCACCCGGCCAGGACGTGCACCTGGAGTGGCTGAGCCCGATCGCCGCAGGCAATTTTTTCGACTATATCCCGGTGACCAGTGCCCAGGACTTGCCTTTCAGTGTGCCGGAGGAAGACATCCTGCCTAGCCTCAATCACCAGGTTCGGGTGCGCTACATCGTTCGGGAGCCGGGCGAACAGAGCCGCTACTCGGACTACCTGGAACTGTTCATTGGCCGGGCCATCAGCAACCCACCGCAGCCGCGAATCGAGGAGGCCAAGGGGAATGTGCTGGACTTACAGTCATTCCCGGGGGATGCGACGGTGGTGGTGTCGCCGTGGAATGGGATTGGCGAGCAGCAGCGTTACTGGTTGCGTATAGACGGCACGGATGTTTCCGGTGAGCCCTTGAGCTTGGCCTTGGCGCAGGGCCAGGCGGTGACGCCAGGTGAAGTTGACCTGGGTGTGCTAGCACGTACGCGCCGCAATGATTTGCGTCGCTTCTCCGATAATAGCCAGATAGACGTGCACATGGCGGTTGGGCTGCATCCGGATGCGCAAGAGCAAGAGGCAGTGGTTTTCCCTTCGCGTGGTTACCGAATCAAGCAAGCTTCGGTGACGTTGATTGAACCGCAGATTGAAGAGGCAATGGGGAATCAGCTGATCCTGGCATCGTTCTCAGGTGATGCAACCTTGACGGTCCAACCCTGGAATGAGATTGCCGAAGGGCAGGTGGTCTGGATCACCTTGCGCGGTACTCAAGGGGCGCGTAGCGCTTGGGAGTTGCCGCTTGTAGACGGTGAGGCAATCACCCAGGCCGAGACGGAACAGGGGTTAAGCAGGCCTATTCCCCGTTCGGCGCTCGAGATATTGGCCGATGGTTCACGGCTGAGCATCCAGTTGTGGGTCGACCTCAGTGGCACAGGGGATTTCGAGAATGCAGTCGAAGCACCCGAACGCGGCTATGAGGTGCGTACCTTGGCACCCGTTGCCCTGACAGTCTCGACCAGGGGGCTGAGCACGGCGGCTTTCCCGGGCGACTGGCGCCACCCCAGGGAGACCAGTGGCGTACTGGTCAAGGGGCTCGAGGGGCAGGAGGTGAGCTTGAGACTGAGTGGCAATGGGCGCTTTGCCGATGGCTCGACGCAAAAGACCGTAACGCTGGGCGAGCATGGTGAGGCTCACGAGATGGTGCGCTGTTCAAGCGAGAGCACCACGGTTACGGCATCGGTTGCAGGACACCCTGATGTGGCCGCTGGCTTGGCATTCGTCGAGACTTGGCTGTTTGACAAGAGCAACGGAGCCATGAGGGCGCGCGCTCAACTGGCGACAGGGGCAAAGGCCGATGGTCGAAGCGTGAATCGCATCTGTTATGACACTCACATCATTACCAACGCCAACTATGCGACGGTAACCGTCACCAACGGCGCAAGGATTGTCGGTTATCCCGGCGATACTGCGGTGATTTCTCTGGGCGATCGATTTTTCGATTTCCACGTTGATATCACTAACACCCGCCCCGGTAATGTGAGGGTATCGTTCCGGCTTGACCAGCATCCGTGGGCCGAGTTCTCCAAGACCATGACATTTACCTGACCTGGCCGAGGGCAACCGTGCAGTGGCGCTGCGCGGTTGCTGGGTGTTTGTGTTTAACAGAATGCTATCGCGGGGCAAGCCCGCTCCCACCCAATTGCTGCATGCTGCGAATTCAGTGGTAGACAGCGGTCATGTGGGAGCGGCCTTGTGCCGCGATGGGCTGTGGTGATCAGTAGCCAGTCATCTCCAGATACCCCATGCCGCTCACACTCCCACTAAAGCGCACTGGCCCTTCCCAGTAGGGGAAGCGCGTTTGCATCCAGGCCTTGGGCTCCAAAGCATCCACCTGCACATCCACGCCATGCTCCGGCACCTGCACCCGCCAGCGGGTAGGCACCTTGCGGCCGTTGTCCTGTTTGCTCCAGGCCAGTTCCTGCAGCTGGATCTGCTCGCCCTGCAGCGCCTGCGCAGTGCCGTCGGCACTGATCCAGGTACCGGCACGGTAGGGCGCGCCTTGCTGCTCGCGCACGCGAAACAGCATCAGCTTGGCGCTGCTGTCCAGGTGCAGGGAGAACCAGTCCCAACCCGATTGCCCAGGCGCCAGGGGCTGGCTGCTCCATTCACGGTCGAGCCAGGCAACGCCGGTAACCTCAAGGCGCTGGCCGTCGCGTTCGACCTCGCCACTGACCTGGTAGAACGGCTGGCTGTAATAGTACGACGCTTGACCCTTGCCGGATTTTTCGCTGTAGCCCTGGGCGCCATGCAATACCAGTGGGCCGCTGCTGAGCAGGTTGAGGCTGTAGCTGAAACCCTTGCCATTGGCGCTCATGTGCAGGCGCCCGATGTCGTCGCTGCCCTGCAATGACCAATCGTTGATCCAGGCGCGAAATGGCCGGGCCTCGACGCCTGCCTGGCCGATGCCGCCGCGGGCCAGGGTTTCACTGGACTGATGGCCGCCGGGGCCGGTCAGCGCGGCATGCCCCAGCCACAGATTGGGGCTGTTCCAGCCGGTTGTTTCCGCGCCTGGGCGCAGGGCCGAGCGGAACAGGGTCCACTGTGCGCCCCAGTCACGGCCCTGGCGATCGGTAAGGTTGGCGGTGACGTACCACCATTCGATGCGAAAGCCGTTGTGGGCAGCGTGGTCGAGGGGAAAGACCAGCGGCTGGTTACGCGTCACCTGCTTGAAGGCTGCTGCGTCCTGAGCCAAACCGGCAAAGCTTTTGGGCGCTGGCGCAGGCTGATCGCAAGCGCTCAGCAGTAATGAACCGATCAACAGGCAGAGGCTAGGCTTCATCGGCAAACTGCCTCAACAACTCGCTGGGCTGGCGTCGCGCCAGTTGCCATAACGGCCAGGCACTGGCCAGCAGGCTGGTCAACAGGCCGAGCGCGGCCAGGTGCAGCAACTGTACGGGAAACACGTGCAGCGGCAGGCGCCAGCCAAAGGCCTGGACGTTGACCACCGCCACCAGGCACCAGGCCAGCAACAGTCCCAGGGGCACCGCCAGCAGCACGGTCAGGCTGCTGAGCAGCAGGGTTTGCCCCAGCGACAACCACGCCAACTGACGGCGCCGTACGCCGAGGGCCCACAGCGGCGCCAACTGGCCCAGGCGGCTCTGGCTCAGGGTCAGCAGGCTGATGAACAAGGCGATGCCCGCTACCCCCAGGGTCAGGCTGTTGAGCGCCGTGGTGGCGGCAAAGGTGCGGCTGAAGATTTCCGTGGACCAGCGCTTCAAGGTGGCCTGCTCGACCACGCGGCTGTCGTCCAGAGCGAAGCGTTGCTGCAGTTCGGCCTTGAGCGGGGCGATGCGCTCGGGGGCAAGGTTCAGGCTCAGGGCGCTCAATGTCGCCTGGGGCAGGTGAGCGCGCAGCCAGCCGGCATTGACCAGCAGGTGGCCCTTGGGGTTGCCATAGTCGGCGTAGATCCCGACGACGGTCAGGGTGTCGCTTGCGAGCTCAAGGCTGTCGCCCAGGCGCAGGCCCAATCGTCGGGCCAACTGCTCACTGAGCATGACGCCCCGGGCGCTCGCCAGTTGCGCCCAGGCCTGCGGGCTTTGCTCAAGCAGTGGCCAACGGGTGGGGTAGGCGGGGTGGTCGATGATGCCCTGAACCTGCACCGGCCACTGCTGCAAGCGAATTTCCGCACGCCAGCTGGGCAGCACGGTGACGGCCGCTTGTTGGGCGAGCCAGGCGTTGATCTGCAAGGCCTGGGGGGTGTCTTGCGGCGTGAGGTAGAGATCGGCGGACAGGCGCTGATCGAGCCAGCCGGTAAAGGTCTTGCGAAAGCCCTCGGTCATGCTGCCCACACCGACACTGGCAGCCAAGGCCAACAGCAGTGCCATCAACGCCAGGCTCAGCGCGGGGAGTTGCTGGCGGCTGTCGGCAATGAACCATTGCGCCAGCGCGCCGCGACAGCCGTGGGCCAGCCACGCCAATGCGCCGTCGAGCAGGGCGGGCAGCAGCAGTGCTGCCGCCAACAACAGCGTCGCGAGCAGGATCAAGGCGCTGATCAAGTTGTTGCCCCATTGCCAGCAACCTAGCGCGACCAACAGCAACAGCCCTGCAGCCATAGCCTGGCGGCGCAGCCAGGGGCCTTGGGCCATGCGCCAGGCTTGCGCTTGGGCCAGGGCCAGCAACGGCAGGCGTGCGGCGCGCAGCACACTGCTGGCGCCAGCGAGCAAGGCGCCTAGAATGCTCACCAGCACGCCGGTCAGCCACCACCCGGCCGGCAGGCTCAGTTGCCCGGCAACCTGGGCGCCATACAGGCCGCGCACACTGGCGGCGACGTCGGGCAACAGCGCGGCAGCCAGCCCATAGCCGCTGGCCACCCCGGCCAGGCCGCCGAGCACGGCGAACACCCCCAGTTCCAGCGTCAGGCTGAGCAGTACCGTGTGCAAGCTGATACCGCAGGCCCGCAGGTTGCGGATCAGGCCACGGCGCTGTTCGAGGGCCAGGCCGATGGCGGCGTGGGCAATGAACAGCCCGACAACGAAGGCCAGCAGGCCCAGGGCCGTGAGGTTGAGGTGAAAGCTGTCAGTCAGCCGCTGCAGATCGCCGTCATCGCTGGGCGCTTGCAGGGTCAGGCGCTGGGCGAGATCTGCCGGCAAGGGTCTGGGCTCACCGGCCAGCAGTAGCCGTGATAATTGCCCCGGCGCCTGCAGCAAGGTCTGCGCATGGCCGATGTCCAGCACAATCACCCCGGGCGCCAACTGCGGCTGCACAACGAACGGCGGCAGCCGCTGACCGTCGCTGCTGGTGGCTTGCTCACTGTTGCTCAAGCCCAGTTGCTGCAAAGTATCTGGGCCAATCCAGGCTTGCCCGGGAGTGCTGATGAACGCCTGCAGATCGAAGGAAGGGATGGCAATGCCGGCAACGGCGGCAGTGCTGGGCAGGCTCAGCGGTTCGATGCCGATCAGGCGCACCGTCAGCGGATGCTCCCCGCCAATCCGCAAGCGGCCTTCGAGCAGCGGTGAGACCTGCCAGCCGAGCCTGCGCAGTTGCAGGTACAGCGCTTGCTCGAAGCGCCCGCCATCACGCGCCAGCAGTTGCGCTTGCCCGGGGCCGGTCAGCACTGCAGCGGCGCGCGCATAGTCGGCGCGGGCCTGGCTGTTAAGCGCTTGCACTCCGGTCCACAGCGCGGTGGCCAGCCACAGGCCGGTGAAGATGCTGAAAAACTGCAAGCGATGACGCCGCCAGTGACTCAGCAGCGCCTGCAGGGCAATCAGCAGCGGTTTCATCAGTTGGCCTCGGCGTGCACACGCCCGGCGTGCAGGACGCAACGCCGCTCAAGGCGCGCGGCCAGGCGCGGGCTGTGCGTCACCATCAGCAGGCTGCTGCCGGCCTCGTTGACCAGCTGCAGCATCAGCGCCAGTACTTCATCGCTGCTGGCCTCATCAAGGCTGCCGGTGGGCTCATCGGCGAGCACCAGCGCCGGGCGGGCGGCCAGCGCTCGGCCAATGGCCAACCGCTGCTGCTGGCCGCCGGACAATTGCTCCGGGTAGCGTTGCAGCAAGCTGTCCAGGCCAAGGCGGGTGCTCAGCCAGCCCAGCCACTGGCGGTCAAGCCGTCCGGCCAGCCGGGCCTGAAAGCTCAGGTTGGCGGCCACATCGAGGCTGCTGATCAGGTTGTACTGCTGGAACACCAAGCCGATGCTTTCCCGGCGCCAGCGCGCCAAGGCTGATTCGAGGCGACCGTCGAGGGGTTGGTTATCGATCAGGATGCGCCCGCTGTCGGCGCGGTCGAGCCCGGCGATCAGGTGCAGCAGGGTGCTCTTGCCACTGCCCGATTCGCCCATCAGCGCAAGGCTGGCGCCCCGGGCCAGTTGCAAGTCGACACCCTGCAGCACCGCCAGTTTGCCCTGGGCGGTGCTGTAGGACTTGTGCAGGTGTTCGATGACCAGCATTGCACGGCGGCGCTATGGCGTGTTTGCCGCCGCCAGAAAGTGCGCCACCAGCGCATTGGCGTGGCCATGGCCCAGGCCATGCTCGGCCTTGAGCCAGGCCACCAGTTCCATATGCTTCTTGCCACTGAGGGTGCCGAGCAGGCCCAGCCAGTGGCTGATGGGTTGGCCGTACTTTTGCTCGATCGAGGGAAAGTACGAGGCCGGTCCTTTTACTTTTGGCGCATCGCTCATGCTGTACATCCTGTCTTTTAGGGTGAGTAGGGTTGCGCGATCAGCAACAACGACTGCGGCAGCGCGCTTTGCGGGTGCTGCGGTTCTTGCAGGCTCAGCAGTTTATAGCCCGCCATGTCCAGGGCAGTGATCCAACTGGACAAGGTGCGCATGTACCACGGCATCGGCTGCCACTGGCCTTTGAATCCGGCGAAGGTTTCTTCGCGCCAGCCATCCTGGTAATCGCCGGCGCTTGCCGTCCAGGGGTGCAGTGTCTGGATCACCAGGGCGCCGCCAGGGGCGAGCAGGGTGTTCATGGCGCAGAGCAGGGGGATGATGTCCTGGTGCAGCAGGGCGAAGTTGGCGCAGATCAGGTCGTAGTCGTGGCCCACATCCACTGTGGCTTGAGTCAATGCCTGGTAATCGGCCAGGTAGACGGTCGCCGAGCCTGCGCTGCGCGCAGCCTCGACCAGGGTCGGGTCGCCATCCACCCCGACGGCATCGATGCCCCGCTCAGCCAGCGCCCGCAGCAACCAGCCCTCGCCGCAGCCCAGGTCCAGCACACGCCCAGGCTGACGGCCCAGCACCGCGAGCAGGATGGCCTGGTCGGTAACCTGCTGGCGGCTGTCGATGGCACCGCTGCGCACGGCCTTGATCCAGGCGTGGGCGTTGTGCTGCCAGCTTTGCAAAAGCCTGGTGTCCGGGGGGCACATGTCGATATCCGCAACCGTCGATGGGGTGAAGGATAGAACAGTTCCTGTTCCCGCGATCAAGGCAAGGGCGATTGACACACCAATGGTACGCGCTCGTAGTTCAGCGCCGGGTTGCGCTCGGGTAGCGCGTAGGCGGCGGTGCAGTGTTGGTCATTCCATCTGATCACCAACTCGCCAGCGTCCTTTTCCATCAATGCCAGCGCCTTGCCGCTGGGGTCGGAGATCGCCAGCTGTTTGCCGGCCTGGTCTTCAAGGGATGCACCGAACGGGATTGGCTGATGCCGGGCATCGAACAGTTCGAATTGCACCCGCCTGCCGCTCTTGCTGGCATAGCGGGCCAGCACCACGGCGCCACGCCGTGGCACGACCTGCTGGGTCGCATTGTCCATGTCGATACCGGTGTCCAGGTCGCGGGTGTCCAGGCTGATCCAGTTGACCCGATACGGCTGCACGTTGGGTACCACTGCATAGCCGTTGGCGCCGGTTTTGGCTCCACTGTAGCTGCCAATCTTGACCCCTGATACGTCGGGGACCTGGGCCAGAGCGAAGGTTTCGCCCACCGTTTGGCCAAGGTTGATGCCGCCACCATGGGCGACGATCGAGCCTGCCAGGTTGAGGCTTTGCGAGTTGTAGCCACGCCCCTGGCTGTAACCGGCACTGATGTCGGCAACAGCGGTGCGGGTGTTGATGTTGGCCGATGCGGTGCTGCCGCCGGTGCTGCTGTTGCCGCCTTGCACCGAGTAATAGGTGTCGCTGTCTTCTGACAGGTAACCGTTGATGCCTGCTTGCGCGGTGTCGTTGTTTTTCTGTGTGCTGGCCGAGACGAAGGCACGTGGCGCGCGAGGTTTGGAGCCCAGCGGGAATGACACGGACAGGTTGAACAGGGTGTCGTTGTTCGAGGGGCCGAAATCACCGACGTCTTTGCTGTAGGTGGCGTCAAGGTTGTAACTCACTTCACCCCAATAGTTGCTGTAACCGGCCGACAGGCTCTGGGAGCCGCCCCGGCCCCAGTAGCGCTGGTCGCTGGCATTGAGGTAGACGCTGCCATACTGCTGGTTGCGGCCGATACTCTGGTTGATGGTCAGGTCTGTCCGGGTTTTCGAATTGCCGGTGCGCCTTTGGCTGTCGCTATCGAGCTCTTCGACATGGTTGGTCAGGGTGCGATACCCCTCGGTCGAATAGCGGTAGGCAGCCAGGGTGAAGCTGGTGTCGGTGCCGGTGAAGGTTTTCGCGTACAGCGCCCGCAGGCTGTTGCCCCGGACCGATTGCCCCGGGGTGCGGCTGCTTGAGTGGGTGAGGTCGACAGACACGGCGCCAATGGCCGTGTTGCGCCCGGCACCCAGCGCCAGCGCCTGGTAGTTCTCGCTGGCCTGGAGCCCAAGGATGCCGCTCAGGTTGCTGCTGATGCCATAGGCCAGTGTGCCGCTGACAAATTTTGGCGTGGCCAGGCCTTCACTGTTGCTGTTGTACTGGCCCGCCGAGAGGCTGTAGTTCAGCTGACCTTCGCGCACCATGATCGGCAGGCTGGAAAATGCCTGCACCGTGACCCGGCGCGTGCCATCGGCTTCGATGATGGTCACCTGCAGGTCACCGTTCGAGCCGCTGGGGTAGATATCACTGATTTCAAACGGGCCCGGCGGTACGTTGGCAGTGTAGAGGATGTAGTTGTTCTGGCGGATCTCCACGGTGGCGCTGGTTTGTGCCACGCCACGGATGATCGGGGCGTAGCCGCGCTCACTGTCGGCCCGCATGCCCTGGTCCGAGGCCAGTTTCAGGCCACGATAGCGCACGCTGTCGAACACATCGGCGTCGGAAAAGATCTCGCCGGCGCTGAATTGCCCCTTCAGCGCGGTCACATCATGCTGCACGTAGCTGCGGTTGCTCTTGAACCTGTTGGGTTGGCCGGTGCTGCTGCTGAAGTTCGATTCGTTACGCAGTCGCCAGGCGCCCAGGTTGATACCGTTGCGCAGCCCCAGGTTGTTGGAGAAGGTGGTGGCGTTGTCGGTGCTGTTGCGGCTGCTGCTCAACTGATAGTTGAGGAATGCTGCCGATACGCCGTGATCCCACAACGCCGGGTCGACATAGCCGCGCATCCCTCGTTGCAGGGCAATTTGCGGCACACTGACCATCAGGCGCAGGCGGCTGGCGTCATAGCGCTGGGTAGCCTTGGCAATCAACGCTGGCAGGTCGTAGCAGCCCTGCGGGTCATCGAGGTTGAGTTTGCCTGCGGCTTCGAGTTTTTTCATGTCGATGCCCAGTTGCTCGAGCATGTCCAGGGTCAGGCAGGCCTCGACTTTGCCGCTGTCGGGATGGCGCCGGAAATCGATATCACGACGGCCTACCAGCATCTCGTTGCTGTACAGGTCGACCCGATACCTGCCCGGTAATACGCTGCTGGCCGAGAGCAGTAATTGCACATCCACCGACGAGGGGGCGCCCTGCAGAAACGAAGTATTGAATTGCTCGACCTGCTCTGGCGCATGGTCGTTGGCGGTCGCTGCGCTGGCATCAGGGCCAAGGCAGGATGCCAGGGCAACAAACAGTGGGCCAAGCGTCGGGGGGATTTGCAAGGCAGCAGGCGAAGACGATCGCTTGCCAGGGTGAACGCCATGAGCAAGTCTGCAGCCGGTGAGTAAAGACATGCAAAGAACCTATATCACCCCCGATACGAAACCGAGCGGAGCGAAGTAAAGTGCGGGAGAGGTAGTGGGCAACCCAATGGGCGCGTCAAGGCGACGCTTTGATCAACTCGGCAGTTGCTGGCGCGGTGTTGCCCAGTGGTGTGGCGTAACGCTCTTGCGCGCCATAGTCGTTGATGCTGGTGAACGACAACTGCGCAGCCTGTGCACTGTTGATGTGTTTTACCGCGAAGGCTTTATGCTCACCTGGCGCGATCATGATCGAGTCAACGACGGTTTCCTTGGTTTGGCCTGAGTGCAGTGTTATATCCCCCATGGACACATGGTAGAGACCAGGGTTCTCGACCCTCAGGGAGGTTTTTCCTGCCTGCTGCAGCACAGTCCATTGCAGTTGCGCAGGGGCAAGGTAGGCGTTGCTGCTCAAGCCTTGCGGGCGAAAAAACACTTTGATGCGCTGGCGTACGGCGAGTTGCAAGGTGTTTTGCGTTTTCGCCGCCTGAGGAATTTCCTGGACGTTGAGCCAGACCACCGACTCTTTGTCCGACGGCATGCCGGCGCCCTCATAGATAACCCGCAGCAACTGCTGTTCGTTGCCAGGCACCCGCGCCAGGGGTGGAGTCACCGCGAAAGGCACCGGCGTGGTGTCAGGACCATCGCGATCGACCCAGGACTGGATCAACACGTCTTCACCGCTATTGCGTACGGTGATGCCTGCCTCTTTGTGTTTGCCATCAAAGACCAGGCGGGTGCCGCTCAAAGAGATTCCGGCGCTGGCCTGGGTGAACGCGAGCATGCCGAGAATGCCCAGGCAAAATCGTAGGGGGTGACGTAGCAACATAATGAATACCGCGTTATTGCAAAGAGACAGAGCGGGGCAGCCAGGCCCCGCTCCAGGTCAAACCCGCAGTGGGGTTATTCGTACTGCAGAACGAATGGCAGGGTGGCGTCACCGCGACCGGCGACGACCGTGTCCAGGGCGCCAGTGGTGACGTAGGCGGCGGAGAACTTCAGCGAGGTGTTGCCGTCCTGCAGGGTGTTTTCGACACGGGCGGTGGTGTCCGAGGTCAGGTCGATCAGCGCACCGTTGCCATCGAGCAGCGCGATACCGACGTTCTTCGCAGCCCCCAGGCCGTCGATCAGGCGCAGCACTTTGGTGCCCTCGACCAGGCCGGAACCGGCGCCGGTTTTGGGTTGGAAGATCATCGACACTTTGGTGCCCTTGTTGCAGCTGATCTTCATGTCAAAGTTTTCGGCGCTGAGTGTGCCGTTGCCAATGGGCGCGGCGGCGGTGCCCATGTCTTTGATCGACACGTTGCCCATGGGCACGGAAATCGACTTGTTCAGGTCCGAGCCTTGTACCGAGCAGGCGTCATTGTTGATTTGGCCGGTGAAGCTGATCGTGCCGGAGCCGGCTTTGGTCGGCACCGGGTCGGCGGCGAATGCACTACCGGTGGCGGCGAGGATCGACAGGGTCATGAATGCCAGGGTGAACGTTTTCATCGTGATGTCCGTATGTGTTTGAAGTGTTGCATGTAAGTGCAGGGACACAATACAAAGGACACCGGGCGGCAAGAATCAGACGATCCTTATAAGCCTAGTCGAACAGTTTACGTTCAAGGCAATAGGCCAATAAGTCCTGATTGCTGGTGACTTCCAGTTTGCGCATGGCGGCGACCTTCTGCGCGCTGATGGTCTTGGTACTTCGGTTTTGCATACGGGCGATATCGTTGACGCTCAGCCCGGCGACAAACAGACGCAATATTTCATGTTCCTTGGGCGAGAGCCGGGCGAAGCGCTCGTCCAGGGCGCAGGTGGATTCCACCACCGAGGTTCGCGCAGGCCCGACACTGCGAAACGGCTTGCCCGTGGCGACGGCCTTGAGTGCGACTGCAATGTCGTTGTGCAACTGGCTTTTCTGGATAACGCCGAGCACGCCCAGTTCATGCAGCCGGGTCAGGATCAGCGGGTTGCTGATCATGGTCAGCACCAGGATCTGCACGTCCGGGAAGCGCCGTTTCAAATAGCCCACAAGCTTCAGGCCATCGCCGTAGGGGGAGTCCACGGGCATGTTGAAATCGGTGATGATCAGGTCTACCGGCTGTTGCTCCAGCAGTGCAACCAGACCGTCGGAGCTGATGGCTTCGCCGACTACACGAAAATGCACATCGCGCTCGACCAGCTCGCGTACGCCAAGCAACACGATCGGGTGATCATCAGCGATGACAACGTTTAACTTCTCCATGACCTGGTCATCCTTAAGCGCTATTGAAAATACGGGGTTGATCATTCAACGCTGAGCAGCAGGGCGCTCAGCTGTTCAAGGATGTTGCGTACCGCCAGCGCCAGGGGCGGGGTGATGATCAGCCCGGTGAGGCGGCACTCGAGTTCGGCGCAGGCTTGGGCAAGCTCGGCAGCATGCACCACGGCCAAGGATCCGGCCATGCTGTGAAGTTTCTGCGCAACGCCGTCGGCATCGCCACGCTCCAGCGCTGCGAGGGTGCCTTGCATGTCCTGTTGCAGGGTGCGCACAAACAGTTCACGCATTTTCACGGACAGTTGCAACGGGGGGGAGGCCGGTTGCGGCGGCGGGGGCAGGGGGGGGCTGATGATCTGCTCGGCTTTGCAGTGTTTGAGCAATTGCGTGCGCAAGGTGTGCAGGGTCAGCGGCTTGACCAGCCAGGCATTCATGCCCACGGCGGCGCAGCGTTCACCTTCCTCGCGCAGTGCATTGGCCGTGACCCCGATGATCGGCACCTGGCTATCTTGCTGGCGCAACGCCGAGGCCAGTTCGTAGCCATTGGTGATGGGCATGTTGACATCAGTGAGCACCAGGTCGAACAGCCCGGGCAGCCACTGGGCGAGCGCCTGTTCACCATTGTCTGCCACCGTTACCACACAACCCAGGGCTTGCAGTTGTTCTTCGATGATGGCCTGGTTGATCGGGTTGTCTTCGGCCACCAGTACCCGCAGGTTCAGGGGCAGGGCCGGGTGCGGCGGCGGTAGTTGATGTTCAGGGTCGGCGCCTTGCTGCGCCAGGTACACGGCCCAGGCGATTGCCCGTACATCATGGGCATCGACGTCCCAGCCATGGGCCGCATGCTGCGGCGGATTCGGCGCGCCAGCGGCGGCGATAATCCGTGTACCGGGCCAGGGTGCCTGGTTGTCTGTGGGTAACATGTCTACCAACAGTGTCGCGACCGTTGCCGGTTTCATCTCGGCGCCAGCGGGCCAGGCCTGGGCACCCAGGCGGTTGAGCCAGGCACACAGGTGTTGCGCCAGCTCCTGGGTCGGGGCACGCACGCAAACCTGCGCAGCGCTCGCCTGCAAATCCGGACAATCGGCCAGCTTGCCCGGGCGCTGTTCAAGGGTCAGTTGCAGGGAGAAGCTGCTGCCCAGGCCAGGTTCGCTGACCACCTTGAGCTGGCCGGCCATCAACTCGCACAGCCACCAGCAAATCGCCAGGCCTAAGCCGGCGCCCGCTTCACTGGAGGCATCGCGGACCTGATAGAACGGATCGAACAACTGAACCTGCTGGGCCTGGGAGATGCCGATGCCCGAATCGCTGACTTGCCACTGCAGGCTGACTGCCTCGCCGTGCTGTTCCACCACGCGCAGTCGCAATACCACCCGCCCGTGCTCAGTGAACTTGATGGCGTTGCTCAGCAGGTTATTGAGGATCTGGCGGATGCGCAGCGGATCGCCGCGCACCCGGTCAGGGAGAGTGGCGTCAATACAGGCATATAGCTGCAAACCCTTGGCCTGGGCAAATGCACTGTAGGTGCGCAAGGTATCTTCGGTGAGTTCCAGAGGGCAGAAGTCCTGGGTTTCCAGGGTCATCTGCCCGGACTCGATCTTCGACACATCCAGTACATCGCTGATCAACTGGAACAAGGTGGCCGAAGAACGCTGGATGGTATCCAGGTACTGCCGCTGGCGAGGCTCAAGCGCAGTCAAACCCAAGAGTTCCAGGGTACCCAGCACGCCATACAGGGGCGTACGGATTTCGTGGCTCATGGTGGCCAGGAACCGGGTCTTGGCCTCGTTGGCGGAATCTGCGTCCTTGCGCGCCTCTTCCAGCGCGGCGGCGTCCTCGACCCTGCGGGTGACATCGTGAATCGCACAGAGCCAGACGTCCTCACCGTGATAGCGGGTGGAGATGAAGTCGACATGCAGGTGTCGACCGTCACTCTCAAGGTCGGTCTGCCCGGAGTGGGTGAGGTCGTGCTGGCGGTTGAGGGCACTGATCAGCTTGGTGCTGTCCTGCCATTGCTGGGCACGCAGGTTCTCCAGCAGTACGCTGTGGTCACTGCGGCGTATCACGCACAGGCCGGTAGGCGCCGAGTCGATAACGGCGCGGCTGAATGCCTCGCTTTCAGCGATGCTTTCGTGGGCCCTGTGGGCCGGGAGCACGACCCGGCGCTTGTACCAGCGATTGAATGCCCAGCCACCGGCCAACGCCGCCAGCAGCGCCAGCAACAGGCCGAGCAACGGCCAGCGGGCGTAATTGAGGAAGCTCTTCACGCTGATGACGTAGATCCCCGACCAGGGGCGCTCGCCGGTGCTCGACACTTTGAACACCAGGCCGTCACTGTTGAAGTTCAGCCCTTCATGCAGGTGCACCTGCGGCTTCACCGTGCCGATCAGTGCTTGGCCAGAGGGGGCGATCAGGGTGAAATGGTCATAGATCGACCACTGCATGATCCGCTCGATGTTGTTGATCTGGGACAGGTTGAGCAGTGAAGCGACGACGACCCAGGGGCTGGCGCCCTGAATGTCCCGGTGAATCGAAGCCAGGTCGATGTTGATGTAACCGAGCACGGAGGGGATGGCCTCGTTGTCGGATGCCGCGTTGTATTGTACCCAGTGCACCCGACCGTCCAGCGGCCGGGGGTTACTGTCGTGCAGGCGCTGCAGTACATGCTGCATCACTGCGACGAAGGTACCGCCCTGTATCTGGCCGGCGCCGCGCAACCGTCCAGCGGCAGGCACGGCAATATCGAAGTTGTCCGGAACGTTGAACAGAAACACCTGGGGTGACTGAAAGTGCGAGGCAGACCAGAAGGCGCTGTAGTAGTCGGCCAGGTGCGCGCCCAGGGTGTAAATTTTCGGGTGCTGGCTCACTGCAACCTTTTCTGCGTCGATCTTCACGCTGAAGGGCAGGGAAAACGAATGCTGTTGCCCTTGAACGATATCAGGGCCTTCATTGGGCAGTGCCTGTTGCAATGCCAGGGGAGAGGCGACTGCAGCCGGTAGCTCACCCATGGCAGTCTGCACAGACACGGTGTTGAGAAAAGCCTCCTGCTCGTGCAGGTTTTCCAGGAGCCGGGCAAAGTGGAAGCGCACGGTGTCGTGCTGTTCTTCGAGTGTGCGTTGCACCCCCCAATAGCTGATACCGATCAGCAACACAGCGGTTGCACAAAGGACAGTCAGGCCGGCGTGCAAGCGCAGTGAACTATTGGCCAGCCTCTCGAAGAAGGCATTGGGTTGATTCATCGCGTGGCCACCCGGTGGCTGAGCGTAAAGCGGTTATGCACGTTGACCTCGAAACAGTAGGCGTTCTTGAGCACGTATGTTCGGGTCAATAGGTACTCGCCGGACCGTCATGGGTCAACAATTGCTGGAATTGACTCGAAGACACGGCGTGGGAAATCAGGAAACCCTGGACCTGAGTGCAGTCGATTTTACGCAACAGAGCAAGTTCCTGCGCGGTTTCCACGCCTTCGGCCACCACGGTCAGCCCCAGCTTGCGGCCCAACGCCACAATGCTGGTCAAGGCCTGGGCCAGCTCTTCGTTCTCGTTGCAGCCCTGGACCAGTGCCCGGTCGATCTTCAGTTCGGTAAACGGCGTTGATACCAGGTTCATGTAAGAGCTGTAGCCTTTGCCGAAATCATCTTGCGACAGGCCAAACCCCATGATCCGCAAACGGCAGGCACCGGCGTAGAAGTTGCTCATGTCCTGTGGCACCGAGCATTCCATCAGCTCAAAGCAGATTCTACCCGGCACGCCGTGTTGCTCG
This sequence comes from Pseudomonas tructae, assembly GCF_004214895.1. NCBI lineage: Bacteria > Pseudomonadati > Pseudomonadota > Gammaproteobacteria > Pseudomonadales > Pseudomonadaceae > Pseudomonas > Pseudomonas tructae. Next base: position 2,596,183 of record NZ_CP035952.1, read on the forward strand.
TGGACAAACGCCAGAATGCGATCCGCCAGGTCATGGCTGTTGAGCAGGTGCGTGGGCAGGTTGATCGACACCGGAATGTCATAGCCCAGCGCCCGCCATTGCGCCTGGGCCTTGATCGCCTGCCCCAACACCCGCCACAACAGCGGTTCTTCCAGGCCGTACAGCTTGAGTGCGGTCAGGAACATGCCCGGCAGCAGCACACCGTACTCGGGGTGCATCCAGCGCACCAGCGCTTCGGCTGCGACGATGCGACCATTGGCCAGGGCCTTTTTGGGTTGAAACCAGGCCTGCAGTTGACCATTGCCGAGGGCATCGAGGATCGTCTGGCGCTCGAAGCCTGGAGTCGCTGCGGGCAGGGTGGCGTTGCGCACGTCCATGAGTTGCTCTGTCAGGTTGCGCAGGGCAGTGGCTTGCACCGGTTTGGAGAGCAGGCCGATGACCCTTAGCCCCAGGTTGCGGGCAACCAGGCCGGCCGCCATCATCATCCGTCGCGAGGTGGCGCTCATGATCGCCAGGGCGGGCCGGCAGCGCAGGGCTGCCAGGCCCTGGATAAACTGCACACCATCCATGCCGGGCATCAGTAGATCGGTGAGGACCAGGTCGAACTCACGCCGCTTCAATCGCGCGAGCGCCTCTGCGCCATCGCTTGCCACCTCCAGATGGAAATCACCCAGTTCGCTGAACAGGTGCTGCATGTACAGATGCTGGAACGGGTGGTCTTCGACAATCAGGATGCTACAGGGCTTCATGGGCAGTTCTTTCATAAGGCGCCAAGTAATTGAACAGGTCTCTGAGGGTGAAAGGCTTGACCAGGCAGTGGTTCATGCCCGCTGCCAGGCACAAGGCCGCTTCACCGCGCAGGGCGTTGGCGGTGGCACCGATGATCGGCGCCGTGCAACCCAGGTCGCGCAGTTCCCGAGCCAACTCGTAGCCATTGAGACCAGGCATGTTGACGTCGCTCAGGACCGCATCGAATTGCCCGTTGGGCCAGAGTGACAACGCCTCTTTACCATTGGCGGCCAATGCCACGGTGCAGCCAAGCTCTTCGAGTTGATCGCGCAGGATCAGTTGATTGATAACGTTGTCTTCGGCCACAAGAATGTGCAGACCCAGCGGCTTGAGGTCGACCAACTCGAGTGCCTCTTGCGGCGTTGCCACCCACAGTCCCTGAGCCAGGCTTACGGCCTGGTGAATAGCCGGCAAGTCGTTGAGGTTGACCTTCCAGGCGCCGGACATGATTTGCGGTTCGTTGCTACCATCAGCGCTGGCGAGCACTAGCGGTCCGCGCCACTGGGGTTCAAGGCGTTGCTCGAACGCGTCGGGGTGCAGTTCAATCACCACACTTTGCGCGGCAAGTTCCGCCCGGGGCGGACGCCCGATGTGCGGGCGGGCGCCCCAGCGTCGCAACCAGCCACTGATGGCTTCGGCCAGTTCACGGATGGGGGAAACCACATAAATGACCTCCGGCAGCAATGCGTTCATGGCGCTGGGGGCGCTGCTGCCAGAGGGCTGCACCAACGGCAGGGTCAAAGAAAAGCTGCTACCCAGACCCTGCTCGCTGACCATGCGGATGCTGCCGTTCATCAAATGGGTCAGGCGCTGGCAGATGGGCAGGCCCAAGCCCGTGCCGGCCACCACATTGGCATTGCCGTTGATCTGATAGAAGGGGTCGAAAATCAACGCCTGGTCGTTCTGGCTGACGCCTTTGCCGGTGTCTGACACTTGCCACTGCACGTTGCTGCGCTCGCCCTCCTGGGACAGCAGCCGGACCCGCAAAACCACTCGTCCTGCGTCAGTGAACTTCACGGCATTGCTCAGCAGATTATTGAGGATCTGACGGATTCGCGTGGTGTCGCCGATAACCCGTTCCGGTAGCTTCGGGTCCAGGCAGCTATACAGCATCAGGCCTTTGCTGCGAGCGGCGGCCGCATAGCCGTGGATGCTTTCCTGGACCAGCTCCAACAGGGAAAACTCGTTGGACTCCAGCACCAATTGACCCGCTTCGATTTTTGACACGTCCAGCACATCGCAAATCAGTTGCAACAACGTCGCCGAGGAGCCTTCGATTGCTCGCAGATAATCACGCTGCTGGACATCCAGCGGGGTGCGCGCCAGCAGTTCCAGGGTGCCCAGCACGCCATACAGCGGCGTACGGATCTCGTGGCTCATGGTGGCCAGAAACAGGGTCTTGGCTTCGTTGGCGGCATCGGCCAGCTGGCGTGCCTGCTGCAAGGCCTCTTCGATCTGGGTCCGCGCGCTGATGTCGCTGAAGGCGCACAGCAGGACCTCCTCACCCTTGTAGCGGCTCGGCGCACCGCTCAAGTACAGGTGGCGTCCGTCAGCGGTCTGAAAATAGTCGGTGAGGGTCGCCGACGGGCTATCGAATGCCTCGCAAATCCAGCCAGGGCACAGTTGTTCGCGCTCGCTGCCCTGGCCCAGCCATTGTTGCGACAGGGTGTTTTCCAGCACGATCTGACCGTCGCTACGGCGCAGCACACACAGGGCCACGGGGGCGGTCTGGATTACATCACGGCTGAACAATTCGCTTTCGACCACCGCCTGGATCCGGTGAATCGTCGGGTTGATGAAACGCACCTCCAGGCGTCGGATCAGCAGCCACACCAGGCTGATGCTCAGCAGGCAGAACAGCAGGGCGCCTGCCAGTTGTGGCACCAAGGCCGCGAGCAGCGCTTGCAGGCTGATGAAATACACCAGTTGCCAATCGGATGACTTGAGTTGTTTGCGAATCACCAGATGATCGGGCAGCCAGCCCTCACCGACCAGGCCAAAGAAGTTCTCACGCTGCAGCTGCAGCAGATTCTGGCTCAAGTGCGGGCTGTGGCTGTTGCTGAACAGCAACATGCCTTGGGCGTTGTACATCAGGAATTCACCGGCGCTCTGGTCGTTCAAGGCACTGGAGACTTTGCTGCCGTCCATTTCCAGCCCCAGCCAGCCGGAGTTGACGTCACGCGCGTCCAGGCGGATGAAAATATAGAGTTGTGAATGCCGGGCCGACTGATGGGTCAGCCAAAGCTCCTCGTGGGGTGCTGCATTTTCGCGGGTGAGGGTTTCCAGGCGGTTCAGCATCGCCTGGGGGAAGGCTTTTGGCATCGTGGTTGCGGTGTACAGGCGTTTCACCTGGGCGTGGCTACCGCTGCTGACGTAGAGCAGATTGACCTGCTTGGCTTTCAGGTTGTCGCGCATGCGCTGGGTCAAGCCGATACGCCACTGCTTGTCGAGGCCATTGCCCAGCAGCAGGTGGATCTCTTCATCGGAGGCCGGTGCAGGCGTTCGTGATTTACGCGTAGCGGACAGGCTCAGGCTTTCGAGCAAGGCCTGGCGGGTGGTGAAGAACGTATGCGCTTCGGCAATGGCACTGCTCATGTAGCCACGGCGTTGCGACACTTCATTGGTGAAGGTGAACAACAGAAAGTTGTAGACCCCTCCCAAAATGCCAACCAGCAGCACCAGGGCAAAGATGCGTAACAAGCGCCGCGCCGCATTGGGGGTGGAAAGGATCGGGTTGATCTGATGCAGGTACGTCTTCAATCTCATGCCGGCACTTTAAGCAGGCAGAAGTCGGGGTGATATCAGACGATCCTTAAAGATCACCGCCGAGTCGGTACTGCCTGCTTGAAGAGGTTCTCAGCATTTCAGGGGAGCTTCAGCGGTTCGTATTCCAGCGCTGTTTCGTTACCCTTGCGGTCGATCCGGTAGTGCTTGCCTTCTCGTTTTACAATGGCCTGACCGTCACGGAAAAAGGCCCGGCTGTCGTAGATGAAGGGCAGTACCACCTTGCCCGTGAGGTCGACGAAGCCCCATTTGCCTTCCTTGGATACGCTCAGCAGATTGTCGTTGATCAGCCGTCCGCCCCAGGTGTTGTAGGCGATACCGTCGTACTGGAAGGGCAGTACCTGTTTGCCGGAGGTGCTCATCAGGCCACCCAGGCCATTCTCGTAAACCACCACATAACCATCCTGGCACAGCGGGCGATGGCTGAAGCGCAGCGGGATCACCACTTCGCCCTTGCGGTTGAGCATGCCGTAGCGGCCGTCTTTTTTGACGATGGCCAGGCCGTCCTGGGTTTCTCGAAAGAATTCCACCCATTCATAGTCGAAGGGCACCACTGTGCGCCCCTTGGTATCGATGTAGCCGCAGGAATCGGGCGTCAGGCAGGCACCCGCCAGGCCCATGGAGAAACCGTCCACTTTGGTGTAGCGGGCAGGGATCTGCAATTGTCCCTGGCGGTCCATGAAGCCCCATTTGTTGTCGATCCGCACGGGTGCCAGGCCTTCATGATAGGTGGGCTGGAGTTCCAGGGTCGGTGCGACAATGACTTTGCCGGTGGAGTCCTTGAGCCCGTACTTGCCATTTTCACGAAAGCTGATGGGATCGGCGGGAGTGATGCTGCACGCCGTCAGGGCAGCGCCCAGGCACAGCAACGGGAGGGAGCGAAACAGAGCCTTCAATTGGGTGCATTCCTTGGCAAGGCGAGAGAGGGGCAAGGCGCGCACCTTAGCCGATCGCGCCGGCCTTGCCCAGCCGTTCAACCGCGGGCAAAAGCCTTGAGTCCTTCGCCTTCAAGGCGGTAGCGCACCCATTCATCCTGGGGCAGGGCACCGAGGGATTTGTAGAACTCGATGGCCGGTTCGTTCCAGTCCAGCACGCTCCACTCCAGGCGTCCGCAACCGTTCTCGCAGGCTTCGATGGCGATGTGGCGCAGCAGCTGTTTGCCGGCACCGCCCCCGCGCTGTTGCGGAGTGATGTACAGGTCTTCAAGGTAGATGCCGTTGCGCCCCAGCCAGGTCGAATAGCTGTAGAAGTACACCGCATAGCCGATGGCCTGGCCATCGCGTTCGCAAATCAGGCTCAGGGCCTTGGCACCGTCATCGAACAGGGTGCGCTCGATGTCGGCCTGGGAGGCGATCACCTCGTGGACGGCGCGTTCGTAGTCGGCCAGTTCAGTGATGAAAGTAAGGATCTGGGCGGCGTCGTCGCGCCGGGCAGGGCGGATGGTCAGGCTCATGGCAGGCTTTCCGGCAGGTGAGGTAATCGCCCATGTTAGCCGGAACTGGCCTTGAGGGTAATCGCTTCGCTGCGCAGCCGCTTGAGCACCAGGGCAAAGCCCAGGCTGGCCAGCGCGGTCATCCCCGCCAGCGGGCCGGCGGTGCCATCGGACAGTTGGCCGACGACCAGGCTGCACAGGGCAGTGAAGGCCATCTGGATGAAGAAGAACAACCCCGAGGCGCTGCCGGCGATGGCTGCATAGGGTTGCAGCACCGCCCATTGGCAGGCTGGAATCGCCAGGCCCACCGAGAGCATGATCAGCAGCATCGGCACGACGATTGCCAGCAGCGCTTCGGGCCACAGCCGGGTGGCGAGCAGCAGCAATAACGCACCGGCCAGGTTCAGGAACAGGGCCTGGCCGAGCAAGGCGTCGGCGCTGTAGTGTTCACTGCGCCGGCGAAACAGTTGCGAGCCGGCCAGGTAGCCGGCGACGGTGACGGCAAACACCGCCGCGTATTGCAGCGAACTCAGGCCCAGGCTGCGCTGCAGCAGGGTCGAGGACTCGGCGATGAACGGGAAGTAGGTGCAGTACACGCAGGCAATCGCCAGTGAATAGCGCATGAAATAGGCGTCGCCGAGCAGCCGCAGGTACACCTTCAGCACCGCTTCGTGGCGCTGCCCGGCAGGTTGCGGCGGGCGGGTTTCCGGCAGGCGCAGGGCGATCAGCAGCAGGCTCAGGGCGGCGCTCAGGCTCATTAGCAGGAAGATCCAGCGCCAGCCCAGGGCGGTTTCGATGAGGCTGCCCAGCAAGGGCGCGATCATCGGCGACAAGGCCATGCCCATGGACAGGTAACCCAACAGGTGGCCCTGTTGCTGGCGGTCGAAGTGATCGCGCACCATCACCCGGCCGATTACTGCGCCGCAGCAACCGCCCAGGGCCTGGAACAGGCGCGCGGCAATCATCACCTCGACACTGCTGGCCAGGCTACAGGCCAGGCTCGCCAGCAGGTACAGCGTGCCGCCGAGCAGCAACAGCGGGCGGCGGCCAAAGCGGTCGCACAACGGGCCACTGATCAGCATGCTCAGGGCGTAGCCGGTCATGTACAGGGTCAGCGTCAGTTGCACCTGGGCGTCGCTGGCCTGCAGGGCCGCGGCGATATCGGGCAGGGCGGGCAGGTAGATGTCCAGGGCCAGTCGCGGCAGGCAGACAATCATCAGCAACAGTAGCAGCCAGGTCCGTGGGCCGGGCGAAGGGGTGGGGCGCATTGAACATTTCCTTGGCGTCGATGCGCAAACCTTAAAGGCTGATGTGGTTTAATCGACAGCGCCATTAAGGCAGAATTTTATTGGACCACTATGCGCACAGGCAAAGCCGCCATCGCCCTCGATCTACCGCTGCCCACAGCATTGGCCCAGGGCAAGCAGCAAGGCGCCTACGCCGCCTTGCGCGATGCGATACTCGACAAACGCTTGCCAGCCGGCACCCGCTTGCCCTCGACGCGCACCCTGGCCGAGCGCTGGCAGCTGTCGCGCGGGACCCTGGAACTGGTGTTCGAGCGCCTGCGCGATGAAGGCTATGTCAGCCGGGTGGCCGGCTCGGGTACGCGGGTCTGCGCGGTCATTCCCGACCTGTTCATCGCCGCCGGCAGCAATCCGGGCCCGGGGCAACCGGCCGGTGAGGTAGCGGCCTCGGTGACTAGTGGCGTGCAAGTCGGCGTGCCGTTCGTCGCGCGCCTGGCGGACCCGGCGCTGTTCCCGGTGAAAGCCTGGTCCCGGGCGCTGGTCAAGGCGTTGAGCAGTGCACCACCTGCCCAGCTCAGTGCGCCGGACCCGGCAGGCCTGCCGGCCTTGCGCGAACAGATTGCCGACTACCTGCGGCGCTACCGGGGTATTCGCTGCCATGCCTCGGAGTTGATCGTTACCAGCGGCATTCGCCAGTGCATCGATCTGCTGGCGCGCAGCGTGATTCGCCCGGGCGACAAGGCCTGCGTCGAAGACCCTGGCTACCGCACCGCCCGGTCTCTGTTCGAGCGGGCCGGGGCGCAGGTGGTCGCGGTGCCGGTCACCGCCGAGGGCATCGACGAACAGGTGCTGGAGATCCATCTGGATGCGCGCCTGGCGTGCGTCACCCCTGCGCATCAGTCACCACTGGGCGTCACCCTGTCGGTGTCGCGGCGGCTGATGCTGCTGGACTGGGCCAAGCGTGCCGATGCCTGGATCGTCGAAGATGACTACGACAGCGAGTTCAATTACAACAATGCGCCGCTGCCGGCGCTCAAGGCCCTGGATCACGGCGATCGGGTGATCTACTGCGGCAGTTTCAACAAGACCTTGTTCGCCGGCCTGCGCGTGGGCTTCATGCTGGTACCGGCCAACCTGCGCGGGCAACTGCTGGCCACCTTGCAGGGTACCGGTGGGGCGGTGGGGATTACCGAGCAGTTGGGCCTGGCCGAGTACCTGGCCAATGGCAGTTTCGTGCGTTACCTGCGCCAGGCGCGCCAGGCTTACCAGCAGCGCCGCGACCTGCTGCTCCAGTGCCTGGCCGAGCAAGCCCCGGGCCGCTTCACGGTGACCGGGCAGCAGGCCGGCTTGCATTTTGTCCTGTGGTTACCGGCGGGGAGCAATGAGCAGGCGTTTTGCCAGCGCGCTGCCCAGCAAGGCCTGCACCTGCAGCCGATTGGCAGTTTCTGCCAGCAGGTGCAACTGCCGCCTGCGGTAATCATCGGCTTCACTGCCCTGACATCTGCACAACTGCGCTTTGCCGCCGGCAAGCTGGCGGCGTTGCTGCGCGAGGTTTTCTGATCGGCGCATAAGTATTTAGCCCATGAAAGGCCTCAACACAGATCCCTTGTGGGAGCGGGCTTGCCCCGCGATAGCATTCTGTCAGTTACCTCGCATCGCGGGGCAAGCCCGCTCCCACCAAGACGGTGTACACAGCTCACCTCGCTTTGCCGCCATCTCACAATCCAGAGCGGCGTAGAGACCTATGCTAATCAGCGGCTAACCGGCATGCTAGGGCCACGCTCGAATTCCCAAAGCCACTAAAAGGAAACCTGCGATGACCTGGTCTGCCACCCAGTACAGCACTTTCGAAAACGAACGCACGCGCCCGGTGCGCGACCTGGTGGCAGCATTGCCCAACCAGGCGGTGGCCAGCGCCGTGGACCTTGGCTGCGGCCCGGGCAACTCCACGCAAGTGCTTGCCGCTCGCTACCCCGGGGCACAGGTGAGCGGCCTCGATAGCAGCGAAGACATGATTGTTGCCGCCCGCCAGCGTTTGCCGCAGTTGGCGTTCGAGGTGGGCGATATCGGCAACTGGCGCAGCGAGCAGGGCGTCGATGTGATCCTCGCCAACGCCTCCTTGCAGTGGCTGCCTGACCACGCATTGCTGTACCCGCACCTGGTGCGCCAGTTGGCGGCTGGTGGCAGCCTGGCCATCCAGACCCCGGACAACCTCGATGAGCCGGCCCATCGGCAGATTCGCGAGATCGCAAAGCTTGGTACCTGGGCCAGCAAGGTTGGCGACCTGAAGTTGCCGCCTCGGCACACCGCCGCCTACTACTACGATGTGCTCAGCCCTCACTGCCGACGGGTCGATGTCTGGCGCACCACCTACTACCACCCACTGGTGGGCGGCGCGCAGGCGGTGGTGGAGTGGTTCAAGGGTTCGGCGCTACGGCCGTATCTGGCGGCGCTGGAGGCCCAGGAGCAGGCAGACTTTCTTCAGTACTACCTGCAGGCCATGGAGCAGGCGTATCCGCCTGCGGCCGATGGCACGGTGTTGTTGCCGTTCCCGCGGCTGTTCATCGTTGCCACCCGCTAGGCAATGCGTTGCTGACGGCGCGCCTGCCACTGGCGCACCACACGCAGGTAGACCAGACCGTTGACCAGCACCACCACCGAGCCAAGCACCAGCTGGATGCCCGGCGTCAGCCCGGCCGGGTAGATGATTGGCCAGATGTAGTGCTCGATGAAACCGCCTTCGTAACCGGCCAGGCCCGAGGCCTGGCGCAGGTGGTTTTCCCAGGCGGTGAGCGGGCAGGTGAGGTGCAAGAACTCCACGGCGGTGCCCCAGCACACTGCCGGCAAATGCCACCACATTGCGCCGCGCCATTTGAGTACCAGCAAGCCGCCAAACAGCACGAAGACAATGAACAACAAGTGAAACAGCACCAGACCATCGGCGCCCAAGCGGTACAGCATGACGATTCCTTCCTCGTGGGGGGTTCCTGTAGTCACCATGATATAGGCATTCACTGGCCGGCACGATTGCCATGATCCACCTGAGCAAGGCATGCTTGGGGCTTTCTGCCTGCGGAGCCTGTCATGGAAGCCTCGACCCTGCTGCTCTACGTCATCGCCGCCGGCGCGGTGATGATCACCCCCGGCCCGGCCATGCTCCTGGCCCTGAACAATGGTGCTTCCCACGGCATGCGCGTGGCGGGGTTCGGCATGGCCGGGGCGATGCTCTCCGACCTGCTGTTGATTGCCGCAGTGGGTTGCGGCCTGGGCGCGCTGCTGCAGGCTTCGGAGCAGCTGTTCAGTGTGGTCAAGTGGGTGGGTGCGGTGTACCTGCTGTACCTGGCCTGGGTGCTCTGGCGTGCGCCGACCAGCGCCTTGCAACGCAGCGGTATCAGCGCCGGCGCCACAGGCCGTTCCGCCTTTTTGCGGGCCTTGTTCGTCGGTTTGTCCAACCCCAAGGGCTTGTTGTTTTTCTCGGCATTTTTGCCGCAGTTCATTCGTCCCGATCAGCCAGTGGCCGAGCAGTACCTGGTGCTGGCGATCACCAGCGCGGCGATCGATGGCGTGATGATGGCCGTTTACGCCTATGGCGGCCGTCATGCCATGCGGCGGTTTTCGGCGCGCACCCTGCAATGGATCAACCGCAGTTGCGCCGGCATGCTGGCGGCGCTGGCGGTGGGGTTGAGTTTGTACCGGCGCAGCGATCTGCGTTGAGCTAAAGCACGCGAGGGAGGATCAATGATCCTCCCTCGCGGTTTATACCTGCTGTTTCAGGACGCTTCGCGATAAGGATTGCGCGGGTCATGCAGCCAGTCGAGGAACGGCTTGCCGGTGTCCTGCGGGACCATCTCGATGCAGTCCTGTACCGGGCAGGTGATCTGGCACAGGTTGCAGCCCACGCACTCGGCGTCGATCACTTCATAGCGGTGGCTGCCGTCGGCCTGTTTGAGGTTGGTGATGGCCTGGTGCGAGGTGTCTTCACAGGCGATGTGGCAGCGACCACAGTTGATGCACGCCTGCTGGTCGATTTTGGCCACCACCTGGTAGTTGATGTCCAGGTACTTCCAGTCGGTGGTGTGGCCCACGGCGCGGCCCTGGAATTGCTTGAGGCTGCGGTAGCCCTGGCTGTCCATCCAGCGCGAGAGGCCGTCCTTCATGTCTTCGACGATGCGAAAACCATGCAGCATTGCCGCCGTGCATACCTGCACAGCGCCACAGCCCAGGGCGACGAACTCGGCAGCGTCACGCCAGCTGCCGATGCCGCCGATACCGCTGATCGGTAGGCCCTGGGTGGCCGGGTCGCGGGCGATTTCGGCGACCATGTTCAGGGCGATCGGTTTGACCGCCGAACCGCAGTAGCCACCGTGGGTGCTCATGTCGCCAACGATCGGCAGGGCGACCATGCGTTCGAGGTCGACGCTGGTGATCGAGTTGATGGTGTTGATCAGCGACACCGCGTCGGCGCCACCGCGATGGGCGGCGCGGGCCGACTGGCGGATGTCGGTGATGTTGGGTGTCAGCTTGACGATCACCGGCAGCGAGCAGTGGCTCTTGCACCAGCGGGTGACCTGCTCGACGTACTCCGGCACCTGGCCGACCGCTGCGCCCATGCCGCGTTCGGGCATGCCGTGGGGGCAGCCGAAGTTCAGTTCTATCCCGTCGGCGCCGGTGGCCTCGACCAGTGGCAGGATGGCTTTCCACGATTCCTCGACGCACGGCACCATCAGCGACACGATCAGCGCACGGTCGGGCCAGTCCTTCTTCACCTGGGTGATTTCGCGCAGGTTGATCGCAAGCGAACGGTCGGTGATCAGTTCGATGTTGTTGATGCCCATGACCTCGCGGTTGACCCCGTAGTGCGCCGAATAGCGCGAGGAGACGTTGACCGCGGCGGGGTCTTCGCCCAGGGTTTTCCAGACCACGCCCCCCCAGCCGGCCTGGAAGGCGCGGACCACGTTGTAGGCTTTGTCGGTGGGCGGTGCGGAGGCCAGCCAGAACGGGTTGGGCGCCTTGATGCCAGCGAATTCGATCGACAGGTCAGCCATCATGCAGCCTCCACATTGAGCATCAGGTGTGCATGCATGGCCTCGGCGGCCAGCTTGCCGTGCTGCACGGCCTGGACCGTGAGGTCCTGGCCGAGCTGGGTGCAGTCGCCACCGGCATACACGCCGGGCAGGCTGGTGCGCAGTTGTTCGTCGACACGAATGCGTTCGCCGTCGCGGGCCAGTTGCTGGCCGCTGCTGTCACTCAAGGCGCTGTTATCGAACGTCTGGCCGATGGCTTTGAAAATGGCATCGGCGGCCAGCTCGAAGGTTTCCCCGCTGGCTTGCAGGCGCCCGTCAACCATCCTCGTGCGGGCAAAGCGCATCCCGCGCACCCGGCCCTGATCGTCGAGCAAGACTTCCTCGGGCTGGGCCCAGGTCAGCAGGCGCACCTGGTTTTGCTTGGCGATGTGTTGCTCGTGCTCGGTGGCGCCCATGTCCTCGACACCACGGCGGTACACCAGGTTGACATCGCGCGCGCCGAGGCGGGCCATTTGCACGGCCATGTCGATGGCGGTGTTGCCGGCGCCGAGGACGATGCAGCGCTCGGCGAGCGGCAGGCTGGTGAGGTCGTCGGCCTGGCGCAGTTCGCGGATGTAGTGGGTGGCGGCGAGCATGCCCGGCGCGGCCTCGTTGGTCAGGCCCAGCTGGCGCACGGCATTGAGGCCCAGGCCAAGGAACACCGCGTCGAATTGCTGTTGCAGCTCGGCCAGGCTGAGGTTGTCGCCCAGCACCTGGCCGTGGCGGATTTCGATGCCACCGATCTGCAGGACGAAGTCCACTTCACGCTGGGCGAAGTCGTCCACCAGCTTGTACTTGGCGATCCCGTATTCATTGAGGCCACCGGCTTTTTCCCGGGCTTCGAAGATCACCACCTCATGACCGTGCCAGGCCAGTCGGTGGGCGCAGGACAACCCCGCAGGGCCTGCGCCGACCACGGCAATGCGCTTGCCGGTGCTGGCAGCGCGCTGGAACGGGTGCTGGGCAAACTCGGCATGGTCCACGGCATAGCGCTGCAACAGGCCGATCAGCACCGGCGCGCATTCCTGGTGATGGTTGCGCACGCAGGCCTGCTGGCAGAGGATCTCGGTGGGGCAGACCCGCGCGCAACTGCCGCCGAGGATGTTGGCCGAGAGGATTTTCTGCGCGGCGCCCTGGACGTTCTCCTGGTGGATGTTGCGGATGAACGAGGGAATGTCGATCTCGCTGGGGCAGGCGTTGACGCACGGAGCATCGAAGCAGTACAGGCAGCGTGAGGCTTCCAGGGTGGCCTGGCGGGCGTTCAGCGGCGGGGCCAGGTCGCTGAAGTGCTCGGCGAGGGTGGCGTTGCTTTGCGACGGTCGGGGGAGGTGGTTGAGGGCATCGATCACGGTGGTTTCCTCTTTTTTTATTTTTTTTTGATCGCGGGGCAAGCCCGCTCCCACAGCCTGGGTGGTGTCTGTGGGAGCGGGCTTGCCCCGCGATGCTTTTTCAGCGCTTAACAGCGACCGGCTTTGAATGCTCGGCGCGCTTGCTCAGCAGATCGAACACCGCCGGGTACGCCGGCCGCTCGATATAGCGCCCGGCGCCGCGTTCGGCGCGCAAGTCGCCGTTGGCCCAGACCAGCTTGCCCTGGCTGATGGTGTGGCTGGGAATGCCGCGTACGGTCTTGCCTTCGAAGATGTTGAAGTCCACCTGCTGATGGTGCGTGGCCGCCGAAATGGTCCGCGTGCCCTGCGGGTCCCAGAGCACCAGGTCGGCATCGGCGCCCACGCGCAGGGCGCCCTTGCGCGGGAACAGGTTGAAGATCTTCGCGGTGTTGGTCGAGGTCAGGGCGACGAAGTCCTGCATCGACAATTTGCCGGTGTTGACGCCTTCGTCCCACAGTACTGCCATGCGGTCCTCGATCCCGGCGGTGCCATTGGGGATGCGGCTGAAGTCGTCACGCCCGGCAGCCTTCTGTTCGGCGCAGAAACAGCAGTGGTCGGTGGCGGTGGTGTGCAGGTTGCCCGATTGCAGGCCACCCCACAGCGCTTCCTGGTGACCTTCCTTGCGCGGGCGGAAGGGTGGGCTCATCACATAGCCTGCGGCGGTCTGCCAGTCCGGGTGGCGATAGACGTCCTCGTCCAGCAACAGGTGCCCGGCCAGGACTTCGCCATAGACTTTTTGCCCCTGCTGCCGGGCATAGGTGATCTCGTCCAGCGCCTGTTTGGTCGATACATGCACCAGGTACACCGGGGTACCCAGGGTCTGGGCAATCCGGATCGCCCGGCTGGCCGCTTCACCCTCTACCTGCGATGGCCGCGACAACGGGTGCGCTTCCGGCCCGGTGATGCCCTGGGCCAGCAGTTTGCGCTGCAGGTGATAGACCAGTTCGCCGTTCTCGGCATGCACGGTGGGGATCGCGCCCAGTTCCAGGCACCGTTCGAAGCTGGCCACCAGGGTGTCGTCGGCGGCCATGATCGCGTTCTTGTAGGCCATGAAATGCTTGAAGCTGTTGACCCCGTGTCGGCTGACCAGCTCGCCCATCTCTTCGCGCACCTGTTCGCTCCACCAGGTCACGGCGACATGAAAGCCATAGTCGCTGGCTGATTTTTCGGCCCAGCCACGCCACTGGTGAAAGGCCTCGAGCAAGGACTGCTGCGGGTTGGGGATCACGAAATCGATGATCGAGGTGGTACCGCCAGCCAGGCCTGCAGCGGTGCCGCTGTAGAAGTCCTCGCTGGCCACGGTGCCCATGAAGGGCAGTTGCATGTGGGTGTGCGGGTCGATGCCGCCAGGCATCAGGTACTGACCGCTGCCGTCGATCACTTCACAACCGGCCGGGACCTCCAGGTCACTGCCGATGGCCTTGATCACGCCGTCGGCACACAACAGATCGGCACGGTAGCTTTCTTCATGGGTAATCAGGGTGGCGCCACGAATCATAAGCGTCATCAGATGCTCCTCGCAGGCTTGACCGGTTGTTACCGGTTCTAGGTTTTGTACTGTTTTCAGCGTAGGTGAAAACCTGTCATCGCTGTCAGGAACTGAATCTAGTCGGCGATTTTCGATAGGGCAAATATTTAATTTATAAGCTTATTCGAATGTTAAATAACTGATTAAAAAGGATTTTATCGTTTTTGCCGTACTGAAAGAAAACGACCAGTGGTCCTGTCGTTCTTGACAGCTTGTGGAAATGGTCAAGATTTCTCATGGGTAACCGTGATTGCCCCTATGCCCGTGCAATGCAACCAACTCCCAAAAACACAACAACAGTGGAGCGGCCATGCAGCAGACCAGATCGCAGGTGAGCGAACGCGACGGCTTGTATGAACTCGACGCCGGCAGCGACGTCCTCGACAGCCCCCGGTACAACCACGACATCGCCCCGACCAAGGTGCGCGAGCGCACCTGGAACAAATGGCACATCACTGCGCTGTGGGTCGGCATGTCGATCTGCGTGCCGACCTATACCCTGGGTGGTGTACTCACCGCCTATTTCGGCCTGAGCGTGGGCGAAGCACTGCTGGCGATCCTGCTGGCCAACACCGTAGTGCTGATCCCGCTGACCCTGAATGCCTTTCCCGGCACCAAGTACGGCATCCCTTTCCCGGTGCTGCTGCGCTCGTCATTCGGCATCATTGGCTCCAATGTGCCGTGCCTGATCCGCGCCTTGGTGGCCTGTGGCTGGTTCGGTATCCAGACCATGTTTGGCGGCCTGGCCATTCACCTGTTCCTCGGCTCGCTGTCGGCGGACTGGAAAGCCCTGGGCGGCACCGGCGAGGTGATCGGCTTCATGCTGTTCTGGTGCCTCAACCTGTGGGTGGTGTTGCGTGGCGCCGAATCGATCAAGTGGCTGGAAACCCTGTCGGCGCCGCTGCTGGTGCTGGTCGGTGCCGGGTTGCTGGTGTGGGCCTTGCCCAACGTCTCGATCAGTGAGCTGATGGCCCAGCCGCCCAAGCGCCCCGAAGGCGCCAGTGTGTATGGTTACTTTTTTGCCGGCTTGACCGCCATGGTCGGTTTCTGGGCCACCTTGTCGCTGAACATTCCCGACTTCAGCCGTTATGCGAAAAGCCAGAAGGACCAGATCCTCGGGCAGATCTTCGGCCTGCCGCTGACCATGTTCCTGTTCGCCGCCCTGGGCGTGGTGCTGACTGCAGCCTCTGCCTCGCTGGTGGGCCAGACCGTGTCCGACCCGGTCAGCCTGATCGGGCATATCCAGAGCCCGGTGTGGGTGGCGCTGGCCATGGCCCTGATCATCATCGCCACGCTGTCGACCAACACCGCGGCGAACATCGTCTCGCCGACCAACGACTTCCAGAACCTGGCGCCGAAATGGATCGGTCGCACCACGGCGGTGCTGCTCACCGGCCTGGTGGGCTTGCTGTTGATGGGCCACGAATTGCTGAAAAAGCTCGGCTGGATCGTCAGTGAGGTGAGCCTGGAGAGCGTCTATTCCAACTGGCTGCTGGGCTATTCCAGCCTGCTCGGGCCGATTGCCGGGATCATGGTGGTGGACTACTTCATCACTCGCAAACAGACCCTGGACCTGGCCGGCCTGTACCGCGACGACGTTTACCCGGCCTGGAACGCCGCCGGCTTCATCGCCTTCGGTGTGCCGGTGGCGCTGACCCTTCTGTCGCTGCACAGCACCGCCTTCAGCTGGTTCTACGACTTTGGCTGGTTCACCGGCTCCGCCCTGGGCGGGCTGATCTACTACGGCCTTGGCAGCCTCAGGGCGGCCCGCGCGACCAATCTCAAACCTACCGTGTAACCGCCATGGCCCGCAGAGGCCAGGCCCGTGATGCAGGAGAGAATCATGCAAACCGCTCAGGACGTTCTGCAATCGACTCAGCGCCATATCAACGGCGACCGCTTGTGGCAATCGCTGATGGACCTGGCCAGGCTCGGCGCCACGGTCAAGGGCGGCGTCTGCCGGCTTGCCCTGACCGACCTGGATCGCCAGGCCCGCGACCTGTTCGTCAAATGGACCGAGGAGGCCGGTTGTACGGTCACGATTGATGGCGTCGGCAATATCTTCGCCCGCCGCCCGGGGCGCAACCCGCAACTGCCGCCGGTGATGACCGGCAGCCATATCGACACCCAGCCCACCGGCGGCAAATTCGACGGCTGCTTTGGCGTGCTGGCCGGCCTTGAAGTGCTGCGCACCCTCAATGACCTCAAGGTAGAAACCGAAGCGCCGCTGGAAGTAGTGGTGTGGACCAACGAGGAAGGCTCGCGCTTTGCCCCGTGCATGATGGGCTCGGGGGTGTTTGCACAGAAGTTCACCCTGGAGCAGACCCTGGCCAAGACCGATGCCGAGGGCATCACGGTGGGCGAGGCGCTCAATGCCATTGGCTATGCCGGGCCACGGGCGGTCAGCGGCCATCCGGTAGGGGCGTATTTCGAAGCGCATATCGAGCAGGGGCCGATCCTTGAAGACCAGCACAAGACCATCGGCGTGGTGTTGGGGGCATTGGGACAGAAGTGGTTCGACCTGACCCTGCGCGGCGTCGAGGCCCATGCCGGGCCCACGCCCATGCACCTGCGCAAGGATGCCCTGGTCGGCGCCAGTGCGGTGGTGGCGGCGGTCAATCGCGTGGCCCTGGAGCATCAACCCCATGCCTGTGGCACGGTCGGTTGCCTGCAGGCTTACCCGGGGTCGCGCAACGTGATCCCGGGCGAGGTGCGCATGACCCTGGATTTTCGTCACCTGGAGCCGGCGCGGCTGGACTCGATGATTGCCCAGGTCAAGGATGTCATCAGCAGCACGTGCCAGCAGCATGGGCTGACCCACAGCCTGACGCCGACAGCGGACTTCCCGCCGTTGTACTTCGACCAGGGCTGCGTGGAGGCGGTGCGTAGCGCGGCCAAGGGCTTGGGGCTTTCGCACATGGATATCGTCAGTGGCGCCGGGCATGATGCGATCTTTGTCGCTGAATTGGGGCCTGCCGGGATGATTTTCGTGCCTTGTGAAGGCGGCATCAGCCACAACGAGATCGAGAATGCCGCGCCGCAAGACCTGGCCGATGGCTGCGCGGTGCTGTTGCGCTCGATGCTGGCAGCGGCGCAGGCGGTGGCGCGGGGCAGGGAGGCGGCTTAGGGGCCTGTCGCGGGGCACCGCCGGCGCTCGATCTCAAGGCCTGAAGGGTTTTTTTGTCGATGGCTTGCAGAGCGTATAAACTGCTCGCCACTTTGGCCGGTCGCTACCTGACCGGCACCTGAAACAAGAGAGTCGAGATGGGCGCACAGTGGAAAGCCAAGCATAGAGAAACCGCAGCCAACGCCAAAGGCAAGATCATGGGCAAGCTGTCCAAGGAGATCCAGATCGCTGCCAAGGCCGGTGCCGACCCGGACATGAACCCACGCCTGCGCCTGGCCGTCGAACAGGCCAAGAAGGCCTCGATGACCCGCGAGACCCTGGAGCGGGCGATCCGCAAGGGTGCCGGCCTGGACGGCGATGCGGTGAACTACTCCGCTGTGACCTATGAAGGCTTTGCCCCGCATCAAGTGCCGCTGATCGTCGAGTGCCTGACCGATAACGTCAACCGCACCGTGGCGCAGATCCGCGTACTGTTTCGCAAGGGCCAACTGGGTGCCTCGGGCTCGGTGGCCTGGGACTTCAACCATGTCGGCCTGATCGAAGCCACGCCGAACAGCCCTGACGCCGACCCGGAAATGGCCGCCATCGAAGCCGGGGCCCAGGATTTTGCCGAAGGCGAAGAAGAGGGCGCGACCCTGTTCATCACCGACACCACCGACCTGGATGCCGTGCAGAAAGCCCTGCCTGCTCAAGGTTTCACCGTGGTTTCGGCGAAAATCGGCTACACCCCGAAAAACCCGGTCAGCGGCCTGACCGACGAGCAGATGGCAGAGGTTGAAGCCTTCCTGGGCGCGATCGACGATAACGATGACGTGCAGAATGTCTACGTAGGTCTGGCGGGTTGAGGTAAGCCTTTCGGGCCTCATCGCGGGGCAAGCCCGCTCCCACTGTGGGAGCGGGCTTGCCCCGCGATTCAGACGCCGCGAAGTTGCTGACAAACCTCGGCAAACGCCGGTCGGCGCATCACCTCAACCTGCACACACGCCTGCTGCACCGCGCGCAAAACCTCGCAATCCTCCTCGCAACACGCCAGCAACTCCCCCAGCAACACCCCGAACGCCAGCACTTCGATCCTCTGCAACGCGGCGGCTGCCACGCTGCCATCAAGCGGATGGAACGACGCCGCACCAAAATCCCCCAGCAAGCAATCGCCATCCTCATCACACAGCACGTTGTGCGCATACAGGTCGCCATGGGTGATGCCATGCCCGTGCAGGTGCGCACCGACCGAGGCAAGTCCACAGGCCAGGCGCCGTACGCAGGCCAGGCTCAAGCGCCGCTGCGGCGGATAGCAATCGCGGGTGCACGAGTCCAGGCTCGGCGGCCCGGCGAGGTTGAACCAGCTCGGCTCGATCAACTGCATCACCAGCGCCGGTAGTTGCTGCGGGTGGTTGTCGATGCGCCCGGCCAGGCGCACCAGTTGCGGATGATCGCCCGCCGCAATGCAGGCGCTCATTTCGTTGAGCGGCAAGCCGTCGCTGGTGATCTCGCCCTTGTACAGCTTGACCGCCACCGGCGCGCTCTGCTGTTGCCAGCGGGCCTGGTGGATGACCCCGGACGCGCCCTGGCCCAACACCTGTTCAAGCGTGATGTGCTGCCAGTCAACGACCTGGCAATGGCCTGGATCTGCCGGCGTGCAGAAACCCGCCGCCATGGGGTTGCCGGCGTACGCCAGCCAGGCCAGGCGCGGCATTTGCAGCAGCCACTGGGGCAGGGCCGGCAAGCGGTTGGCGGACAGGCGCAGCAGCTCGAGCCTGGTGCAGCGTGCAAGGGCCGCCGGCAGTTCACTCAAGCGGTTACCGGCCAACATCAGCTTTTGCAGCTCGCTGCAGTTGCCCAGCGCCTCGGGCAAGGTCTCGATGCGGTTATCGGTCAGCACCAGGGCGCGCAAGCGCGGCGGCAGGGCGGCGGCGCTGACCTGCTCGATCTGGTTGCCCTTGAAGCCGACCATTTCCAGCATCGGGCACTGGCCGATGCTTTCGGGTAAATGGCGAAAGCGGTTTTGCGAGCAGAACAACACTTTGAGCTTGTGCAGGCGGCCCAGGTCCTCGGGCAAGTCGCTCAGGCGGTTACCGGTCAGGTTGAGCACTTGCAGGCTGTCGGCCAGGTCGAAAATTTCCCGCGGGAACTGCTTCAGTCCGCAGGCCAGGTCGAGGCGGGAGATGCCCGCCAGGCGGCCGGCTTTGAGGTCTTCAAGGGTATGCATGGGCGTGGCGACAGGCTCGAAATTGGACGGCGCCCATCATACCGGCAAGATGCGACTTAAGTCCCATGGCAGACTGGCCGCTGCAGTCCATACTCGAAGCTCGCCCTTTATTAATAACAACAAGTTCAGGGTTTCCAGTCGATGACCTATCAGCACAGCTATGCCCGCTCCATCGCCGACCCCGCCAGTTTCTGGGCCGAACAGGCTGACCACCTGGCCTGGTACCGCAAGCCCCGACAAACCCTTAGTGAAAATGCCGATGGCAGCCACCAGTGGTTTGCCGACGGCCAGCTCAACAGCTGCTACCTGGCCCTCGATCATCAGATCGAGCAAGGCCGTGGCCAGCAGACTGCGCTGATCTACGACTCGCCGGTGACCGGCAGCCAGCAACAGTACACCTACGCGCAATTGCGCGATGAGGTGGCGCGCCTGGCCGGGCTGTTGCGCGAGCTTGGGGTAGAGAAGGGCGACGGGGTGATCATCTACATGCCCATGGTGCCCCAGGCGGCCATGGCCATGCTCGCTTGCGCACGCATCGGCGCGGTGCATTCGGTGGTGTTCGGCGGCTTTGCCGCCAACGAGCTGGCCCTGCGCATCGACGATGCCCGGCCCACGCTGCTGCTCACCGCTTCCTGCGGGCTGGAGTTCGACCGGGTCATCGAATACAAGCCGCTGGTCGATCGCGCCTTGCAACTGGCCACGCATCAGCCACGCCAGGTGTTGGTGTTGCAGCGCCCGCAAGCCCGCGCTGCGCTGCTCGAAGGCCGTGACCTGGACTGGCTCGATACCGTCGCCACAGCCAACCCGGTGGCACCGGTTGAGCTGGCAGCCGCCGACCCGCTGTACATCATGTACACCTCCGGCACCACCGGCAAACCCAAGGGCATCGTCCGTGAAAACGGCGGCAACGCCGTGGCCCTGGGGTTTGCCATGCGCCATATCTATGGCATGCAGGCCGGCGACGTGTGGTGGGGGATTTCGGATGTCGGCTGGGTGGTCGGCCATTCGCTGATCGTCTACGGGCCGCTGATGAACGGTTGCACCACCGTGTTTTACGAGGGCAAGCCGATTCGCACGCCGGATGCCGGTGCCTACTGGCGGGTGGTCGAGCAGTACCGGGTCAACGGCCTGTTCTGTGCACCCACCGCCATGCGCGCGATCCGCAAGGAGGACCCTGACGGCGAGCTGTTGCGCCGCTATGACCTGAGCTCCCTGCGCCAGTTGTTCCTGGCCGGTGAGAAGCTTGATTCCAGTACCCATCAGTGGCTGGAGGCAACCAGCGGCAAGGCTGTGCACGACCATTGGTGGCAGACCGAGACCGGCTGGCCGGTGACCGCGCCGTGCATGGGCCTTGAGGGCAGTGCCGCACGGCCGGGCTCAAGCAACCGGGCGGTGCCGGGCTATCACGTGCAGGTGCTGGACGACGATGGCCACTTGCTCGGCGCCAACCAGCAAGGCTCGATCGTCATTGCCTTGCCATTGCCCCCGGGCTGCAGCCAGACCTTGTGGGGCGATCACTCGCGTTATCTGGAGGCGTACCTCAAGACCTACCCGGGCTATTACCATACCGGCGATGGCGGCTACCTGGACGAGGACGGTTTTGTCTACATCATGGGCCGCACCGACGACGTCATCAACGTCTCGGGGCATCGCCTGTCCACCGGTGAGATGGAAGACCTGGTGGCCCGCCACCCGGCGGTGGCCGAATGTGCAGTGATTGGTGTGCACGATGACATCAAGGGCCAGGTACCGTTGGCGCTGGTGGTGCTCCAGGGCGGCCAGGACATCGCTCAGGCGCAGTTGCAGAGCGAGCTGGTGGCCAGTGTGCGCGAGCAGATCGGTGCCCTGGCGTGTTTCAACCAGGTGCGGGTGGTCAAGCGCCTGCCCAAGACCCGTTCGGGCAAGATCTTGCGCGCGGTGCTACGCAAGATTGCCGATCAGCAGCCCTATACCGCGCCCTCGACCCTGGATGATCCGGCGGTACTGGTGGAGATCGAGGCGGTGCTGGCGAGCCTGGCGCGGGTTGGATAGGGCGCCTGTCAGTCCTCCAGGTCTTCCTCGCTCATCCATTCCAGCGCATCGGCCAGTGCCACCTCGGTGACCCACTGGCTGAAGCTTTGGGTCACCTGTGCATGGCTCAGGCGTTCACGCAGCTCCAGCTTGTCGGCAAACGAAAGGTGCACGGTGATCACCTTGTCCTCGATCACCCCGTCGCGCACCACGAAGAAGGCGAAGTCTTCCCGGTCCTGGCGGCGGGCGAACAGGTACACCTGGAAGTCTGCCCCGGTCTCCTTGGCGAAGGCGCGGGTGGCAAAGGCGTTCTTGCCAAGGTCCGGCGCCTGTTGCAGCGACGCCTGGGTGTCGCAGAAGTACCAGGGTTCCCAATCGGTCAGGCCCTTGTGAATGAACCAGCGGTAGGCAAGCGGGTAGGGCATGGGGTCAGTCCGTCAGTGAGTGCAGGCGCGCCGATACTCGCCGGGCGTTACGCCATAGGCTTGCTTGAATTGGCGGTTCAGATGGCTCTGGTCAGCAAAACCCAGGGCGAAGGCGACGTTGAACGGCAGGCAGTCGTTTTTCAACAGCTCGCGGGCGCGGCTCAAGCGTCGTTGCTTGAGCCAGGCATGGGGCGGCAAGCCCGTGGCCTGGCGGAACACCCGGGCAAAGTGAAACGGCGAAAGGTTGACCGCCGTGGCCAGCTCCTCCAATGACGGCGGATATGCCAGGCGGCTGTCCATCAATTCCTTGGCCCGGGCCACGGCCCCGGGCTCGTTGCCTGGTGCTCGGGCCTCGCCGCTACGAGCGTGGCGCTGCACCAGCAGCAACACGGCTTCGCGCCAGGCAGTCTGTTGTTCCAGGGCGCTGGCACCCTGTTCGGCCGAGCAGTGCAGCCAGCTGAACGCCTTGGCCAGTTGTGGGTCGTGCAACACGCTGGCGTCGAAGCGCGGCAGGCCGTCGCGCTTGAGCTCCAGCTCGTCGAGCACCCCAGTGATGCGCTCGCAGTCGGGATAGAAGCCACGATAGCGCCAACCGTCTTCGCTGGCCTTGGCGCCGGTGTGCAGCTCGTCGGGGTTGATCAGCACCATGCTGCCTACCGGTGCCAGGTGTTCGCTGCCTCGGTGCCAGAAGCGCTGGGCGCCGGATTCGATGATGGTGATCACGTAGCCTTCATGCACATGGGGGGCAAAGCGCTGCTGAAAATAACGCGCATGCAGCATTTCGGTGTCACCGAGCGCCGAGGCTTGCCAGAAACGCGTCTGTTCCTTGTGTGCAGGGTTCATGGGCTGCCGTTCAACCACCAACGAAAGACAAAGAAGAAAGCCATGCTCAGCAGCATGCTGATCAACACGCTACGGGTCAACAAAACCAGCGCCACGGCAACAATCGATCCGCTCAGGTAGGGGTTGCTCAGGCTCAGGTCGAGCTGGTGCCCGGGCAGGAAGACGATTGGCCCGCAGATCGCGGTGAGCATGCCGGGTACGGCGAAGCCAAGAAACTGCCGGGCATTGGAGCTCAGGCGCAAGGGCAGGCGTGGCTCCAGAAAGGCATAGCGATTGAGGAACACCAGCAGGCCCATACCGATAATCAGGGCGAAGATCATGCGCGTGCTCCACTGAACTTCTGGCAGATGAAACCGGCGCTCATGCCCAGCAGGCCGGCGGCGACCAGGCCGATGTCCCAGTGCCAGTAACTGAACAGCACCGAGCAGAACAGCGACACCGCCACGCACACCACCGTCGACAGATTGCGCACCAGCGGTGCGATCAGGGCGACGAAGGTGGCGACGATGGAGAAGTCCAGGCCCAACTGGTCCAGGTGCGGGATGTTCTGGCCGAGGATGATCCCGGCCAGGGTGAACAGGTTCCAGGCAATGTAGAAGGTCAGGCCCACCCCCAGGGCGTACCAGCGGTTGAACTGCTGCTTGTCGTACTGGCTGGTGAGGGCAAAGAATTCGTCAGTGAGCAAAAAGCCCAGGCCCAGCCGCCAGCGGGTCGGCAGGCCTGACAGTACCGGACGCATCGACAAGCCGTAGAGCAAATGCTGAGAGGTCAGCAGCAGGGTGGTCAGCAGGATCGAGAACAGGTTGGCGCCGCCCTTGAGCATGCCGATCGCCACCAGTTGCGCGGCCCCGGCAAAGACAATGGCCGACAAGCCCTGGCCTTCCCAGGGAGTGAGGTTGGCTTCGATGGCCATGGAACCTGCGAGCAGGCCCCAGGGCGCGACAGCCAGGGACAACGGCAGGATGGCGATGGCGCCACGGGTAAAAGCCTGACGGGCAAACGGCGGACTGGACATGGACGGCGGCAACGACAAATGAACAAGGCTGTACAGCATGCCAGAGCCATGGGCCACTGGCTTGAACGATCTTGCTGTCAGCGCCGGCGCCCAGGGTCAATATTGATTGTTGACCAGGCGCCGCTGCGCCGCGATGCAGCCATTGATCTCCACCGCTTTTTGCCAGTAGGCCTTGCTCTGCGCCGGGTCGGCGCTGGCCAGCAGGCGGTAGGCCTCGGCCTGGTAGTCGCGCTGGCGGCCCCACTGCATGGCCAGGCCTTGTGGTTTTTCGCGGTGGCACAACAGGCGCACAGCCGGTTGCGGGTAGTAGGAGGCGTAGAGGCTGGCCATGTTCGGCACGCTTTCGAGGGCGGCGCGATACTCGCTGCGGCTATAGCTGGGGCACCAGTTTTCAATGCCCAGGGCTGCTGGAGCGAAGCCCTGGTTCATGCTGGCTTCGAGCAGCGGGCAGGCGGCTTCGGCGATCTGCGCGGCAGGCAGGTAGGTGATGTAATAAAGCGCCAGGCGATACTGGGCCACCGGATGATTGCGGTCTGCGGCTTTTTTCAACAGGCTGACCGCCGGAGCCAGGGTGCGGCCCAGGGCCTGGCCTTGCTGGGCGAGGTCCTGGTCGGTGGTGCTGGTCTTGAGGCTGAAGCTGGCGTTCTGGCTGTCGGCCTGTTCCAGCAAGGTCAGGGCCTGGCGGTATAACAGGTCGGCATGTGGATCGATCTGCACGCCGGCTGCCAGTGCCGACGCAGGTAGCACGACAGCGAGCAGGCCGTGCAAAAGGGGCGAGCGGATCAAATAGGTGCCTCTGCAATTCGGGGCTGGGCGGGGTTGCGTGTTGCCTTTGAGACGACGGCGCTGTTCAGGGTTCAATCCGACTGTCCATAGTGTGGCTGGCCTGGGATGTGGCGCGTCATTCTACCCGCCCGGGCCCGCGCCCGGAAGCGTAGCCCGTCAGGGCAGCAGTTGCCCAAGGTTATAACCCAGGCCCACGACTGCGATGAGCAACAGTACCACCGCGCTGATGGCACTGATCAGGCGCCGGTTGATGCGT
Organism: Pseudomonas tructae; assembly: GCF_004214895.1. Taxonomy (NCBI): domain Bacteria; kingdom Pseudomonadati; phylum Pseudomonadota; class Gammaproteobacteria; order Pseudomonadales; family Pseudomonadaceae; genus Pseudomonas; species Pseudomonas tructae. The sequence goes on from NZ_CP035952.1 coordinate 2,621,079, forward strand.
TCGGCCAGGCGTCCGATCGCCAGGATGTAAAGGCCCAGGATTCCCAGGTCGAGCACCAGCCAGACCAGCGCCAGTAGCATCAGGCTGTGGCTGAAGTGCTCGGTGACCTGGATGAACTGCGGGAAGAAGGCGACGAAGAACAGAATGTCCTTGGGGTTGGACAGGCCGATGGCAAAGCCTTGCCACAAGCCACCCTGACGAGGCGCCAGGGGCTCGGCTGCAGCGGCGGGTTGGCGCAGTTCGGCCAGGGCGCTCAAGCCCAGGTAACCGATGAACAGGCAGCCAAACAGGCTCAGGGCGCTGAGCAGCAGCGGGTTGAGGGCGGCGCTGCTGATGATCAGCAGCGCCGCCAGGGCAATCAGCACCAGCGACGCGCCGTTGGTGCCCAGGGCGGTCAGCAGCGCCTGTTTGCGCCCGGCGCGGGCGGTGGTGTTGACCACCAGTGCCACCACCGGGCCGGGGCTGGCAATCAGCAGCAGGACAGTCAGAGCATAGGTGGCAAGCAGGGCACTGTTCATCGGCATGTCTCGGCGTTTTTATCAGGAGCGGCATTCTCGGCAGGCCCCATCAGGTTGTAAAACGCCTGTTACTGTGGCTTTCTATTAGTTTTACTCATGCTTTGGGCGACCATGACCGAACGCATCCCCGCATTGCCAGCCCTGAGGGCGTTCGAGGTGGCCGCGCGCTATGGCTCGTTCACCCGCGCCGCTGAAGAACTGGCCCTGACCCAAGGCGCCATCAGCCATCACATCAAGACCCTCGAAGGTCTGTTCGACTGCGCGCTGTTCGAGCGGCGCGGGCCGAAAGTGACGTTGACCGAGCCGGGCCGGCTGCTGGCCCAGGAGCTCAAGGTCGGCTTCAAGATCATCGAAAACGCCTGTGGCCTGCTCAAGCAGGACCGCCAGCATCTGCGTCTGAAAGCGCCCTCGACCCTGACCGTGCGCTGGTTGCTCAGGCAGTTGGCGCTGTTCAAGCAAGGTGCAGAGCACCCTCAGGTGCAACTGAGCAGCGTGTGGATGGACATCGACACGGTGGACTTCTACAGCGAGCCCTACGACTGCGCAATTCTCCTGGCAGACGGCCATTTCGGCGCAGACATCGCCAGCCTCAAGCTGTTTGACGAATGGCTGGTGCCGGTGTGCCAGCCCGGTTACCCGGCAGACCTGGCCCGCTGCGAGCTGCTGCACCCCTCGCCGGATCGCCGTGACTGGCGGCGTTGGTTGAAACGGGCGGGGGGCGCAGGGGTCAACCTGGAGCGTGGGCAAGTGTTCGATACCCTGGATCAGGGCATCTCGGCGGCCCAGCAAGGCCTGGGCGTGGCCGTGGTCGACCTGCTGCTGGCCCGTGGCGAACTCGACGCCGGGCGCCTGGTTACGCCCTTTCCCCAAGCAGTGGCCACGGGCGAGGGCTACTACCTGGCCTGGCTACAGGCCAGCCCCAAGGCGCGCCAGGTCCAGGCACTGGGTGAATTCTTGCTGGAAAATGTGCCGCAGCGGCCCAGTCACGGGCTGGATTATTTATATGACTAATATTGCGGCAGCACCCGCGTGCTCATGAAGTCGATGAACACCCGCAGCCGTGGCGGTACCTGCCGCCCGGACGGCCACAGCAGGTAGAAGCTGCCGCGCCGCTCCATATAGTCATCGAGCACCGTCACCAGCTCACCGCGCTGCAGCTGCTGACGCACGGTGAAATCCGGAATGCAGGTAATGCCGCGATCACGCACGGCAAAGCAGATGCGCGTGTCGACGTGATTGCAGACCATCGACACCGGGATCTGGTATTCACGCCCGGCCGGTTCCTGGCGCAACGGCCATTGTTCAAGCTTGCCGGTGCTGGGGAAGCGGTAATGCAGGCAGGTGTGTCGGGCCAACTGGTCGGGGTGGGTAGGGGTGCCATTGTTTGCCAGGTAGGTCGGTGAGGCCACCAGGACATGATGGAAGTGGCCGAGAAAGCGCGCGCTCAGGCGCGAGTCGCTGGGCGTGCCGCCACGCATCACCACATCGAACCCTTCGCCGATGATATCGACCATGCGGTCGTCGAAATCCAGGTCCAGTTCGATGGCCGGGTACTGGGCCATGAACTCGCTCAAGGCCGGCATCACCAGTGCGGTTACCTGCGGCAGGCTGATACGCAGGCGCCCGCGCGGCACCTCGCGGGCCTGGGACAGTTCCAGCTCGGTGGCTTCGATCTCGGCGAGGATGCGCCGGCTGCGTTCCAGGAACAGGTTGCCCTCGGCGGTCAGGGTGATGCTGCGCGTGCTGCGGTGAAACAGACGCACCCCCAGGCGGCTTTCCAGGCGCGCCACGCGCTTGCCAATGGCCGAAGCACTGACCCCCAGCGACTGGGCGGCGCCGACGAAGCTGCCGGTTTCCGCCACCTGCACGAACACCACGAAACCACTGAGGCTATCCATCTGCGTTCCCTGATTGCGGACGTCAATGTCCGTTATGAGCGGAATTGTACTCGTCTTTTTCCGTAGTCGCCGCAAGCTTAAGGTTTGCCCATCTTTCCTACAGGAGTTTCACCATGACCCAGATGAGTTGCACGGCCGATGGGCCCGCCGCACTGGCTCAGCCCCTGCCGGTCAGCGGCCTGCTGGCCCTGGCCATGACCGGGTTTATCGCCATCCTCAGCGAAACCCTGCCTGCTGGCCTGCTCGGGCAGATCTCCAGCGGCATGCAGATCAGCGAGGCCATGGCCGGGCAGATGGTCAGCGTCTATGCCCTGGGCTCGCTGCTCACCGCCATCCCGCTGGTGACCCTGACCCAGGGCTGGCGCCGGCGGCCGGTGTTGTTGCTGGCGATTGTCGGCTTCTTGCTGTTCAACACGGTGACGGCCTTGTCCAGTGCTTACTGGCTGACGTTGCTCGCCCGCTTCATGACCGGCGTTGCCGCGGGCCTGGCCTGGGGCGTGATTGCCGGGCATGCGCGGCGCATGGTCAGCCCCGAGCAACAGGGCCGGGCCATGGCGCTGGCGATGATCGGCGCGCCGCTGGCCTTGTCGCTGGGGGTGCCGGCGGGCACCTGGCTGGGCGAGCTGCTGGGCTGGCGTATGACCTTTGCCCTGGTCTCGGCCGCAACCCTGCTGCTGGTGGTCTGGGTGTTGTGCAAGGTGCCGGACTTTGATGGCCATGCTCCAGGCCAGCGTCCGGGCATCGTCCAGGTGTTGCGGACACCCGGGGTGTTGTCGGTGCTGCTGGTGATCCTCACCTGGGTGCTGGCGCACAACGTGCTGTACACCTACATCGTGCCGTTCCTGGCCTCAGTGGGGGTTGCGGCAAGCACCGGCATGGTCCTGCTGACCTTCGGCATCGCCGCCTTGGCCGGTATCGGCGTGGTTGGTGCGTTGATCGACAAGCACCTGCGCAACATGGTGCTGCTGAGTTTGTTCGGCTTTGCCGTGGTGGCGCTGGTGCTCGGTTTTGTCAGCCAGTCGCCAGCGCTGGTGTATGCCAGTGTCGCGCTCTGGGGCCTGACCTATGGCGGTGCGCCGACCTTGCTGCAAACCGCCAGCGCCGACGCCGCCGGGGAGGGCGCGGATGTGGCGCAGTCGATGATCGTCACGGTCTGGAACTCGGCGATTGCCGCCGGCGGCCTGCTCGGTGGCGTGCTGCTCAGCCAGTGGGGCGTGGGCAGTTTTTCCTGGGTGTTGCTGGCGCTGATCGGCCTGGCCTTGCTGATTGCCGGGCGTGCCCAGGGGCACGGTTTCGCCCCGGGTGCACGGGTGCTCAGCTAAGTTCGGCAGGCAGCGGCGCGGACGGGTAGAATCGGCGCATACACAGGTGTTTTTGAGGTTGCAGCGGTGGAGTTACAGCAGGGCTTTGTCCTGACCCGGCATTGGCGCGACACCCCCGCCGGTACCGTGGTCGAGTTCTGGCTGGCCACCGATCAGGGCCCGCAGCGGGTGCGGCTGGCGCCGCAGACCTCGGTGGCGTTCATCCCCGCCGAGCAGCGTGAGCAGGCCGAAAGCGTGCTGCGCGGCGAGCGCGATGTCGAGTTGCGCGAACTGGCCCTGCGCGACTTCGAGCAGCGGCCGGTGTTGGGCCTGTACTGCCGCCAGCACCGCCAGTTGATCCAGCTGGAAAAACGCCTGCGCGCAAGCGGAGTGCAAATCTACGAAGCCGATGTACGCCCGCCCGAGCGCTACCTGATGGAGCGTTTCATTACCGCCCCGGTCAGTTTCAGCGGTACGCTCGAGGCCAGCGGCGTGTGGGTCGATGCCCAACTCAAGCCTGCCCCCGACTACCGCCCCACGCTCAAGCTGGTGTCGCTGGACATCGAAACCACCGAGCGCGGCGAGCTGTACTCCATTGCCCTTGAAGGCTGCGGCCAGCGCCAGGTGTATATGCTTAGCCCGGCCAATGGCGAGGCCGAGGGCGTGGACTTCGACCTCGAATACTGCGACAGCCGCAGCCAACTGCTCGAGCGCCTGAACGACTGGCTGGCCCTGCACGACCCCGATGCGATCATCGGCTGGAACCTGGTGCAGTTCGACCTGCGCGTGCTGCAGCACCACGCCACCCAGCTCAAGGTGCCGCTGCGCCTGGGGCGCGGCGGTGAGGCAATGGACTGGCGCGAGCACGGCAGCCGCGCGCACTTTTTTGCCGGTGCCGCCGGGCGTCTGATCATCGACGGTATCGAAGGGCTGCGCTCGGCGACCTGGAGCTTTCCCTCGTTCAGCCTGGAGAACGTCGCCCAGACCCTGCTCGGCGAAGGCAAGGCCATCGATACGCCGTACCAGCGCATGGATGAAATCAACCGCATGTTCGCCGAGGACAAGCCGGCCCTGGCCCGCTACAACCTCAAGGACTGCGAGCTGGTGACGCGGATTTTCGCCAAGACTGAGCTGCTGACCTTCCTGCTGGAGCGGGCCACGGTCACCGGTTTGCCGGCCGATCGCAGCGGCGGCTCGGTGGCGGCGTTCTGTCACCTGTACATGCCGCTGATGCACCGTCAGGGTTTCGTCGCGCCGAACCAGGGCGAGCGTCCGGAAGAGGCCAGCCCTGGTGGCTTTGTCATGGACTCGCGGCCGGGGTTGTACGAGTCGGTGCTGGTGCTCGACTACAAGAGCCTGTATCCGTCGATTATCCGCACCTTCCTGATCGACCCGCTGGGGCTGATCGAAGGCTTGCGCGAGCCGGGCTTTGAGAGCTCGGTGCCGGGCTTTCGCGGCGCGTTCTTCTCGCGTACCCGGCACTGCCTGCCGGCCATTGTCGAGCGGGTCTGGCAGGGCCGCGAGACGGCCAAGCGCGAACACAACGCGCCGCTGTCCCAGGCGCTGAAGATCATCATGAACGCCTTTTACGGCGTGCTCGGTTCCAGTGGCTGCCGCTTCTTCGACCCGCGCCTGGCCTCATCGATCACGATGCGCGGCCACGAGATCATGCGCCGCACCCGTGAGCTGATCGAGGCCCGGGGTTATGCGGTGATCTACGGCGACACCGACTCCACCTTCGTCTGGCTCAAGGGCGCCCACGGCGAAGCGGACGCGGCGCGTATCGGCCGTGAGCTGGTGCAGCAGGTCAACCAGTGGTGGCGCGAGCATCTGCGCGAGAGCTTCGGCCTGGACAGTGCCCTGGAGCTGCAGTACGAGACCCACTACAAGCGCTTCTTGATGCCGACCATTCGCGGTGCCGAGGAGGGCAGCAAGAAGCGTTACGCCGGCCTGGTGCGGCGTGGCGAGGGGCATGAAGAAATGGTTTTCAAGGGCCTGGAAAGCGTGCGCACCGACTGGTCGCCACTGGCCCGGCAGTTCCAGCAGGAGCTATACGAGCGGATCTTCAAGCGCCAGCCGTACCAGCAGTACTTGCGCGAATATGTGCGCAAGACCCTGGCCGGCGAGCAGGATGAACTGCTGATCTACCGCAAGCGCCTGCGCCGGCCGCTGGCCGACTACCAGCGCAACGTGCCGCCGCACGTGCGTGCGGCGCGCCTGGCCGACGACTTCAACGATCGCCAGGGCCGGCCGCGGCAGTACCAGAATGGTGGGTGGATCAGCTACGTGATTACCCTGGCCGGGCCTGAGCCGTTGGAGACGCGGCATTCGGCGATCGACTACGACCACTACCTGACCCGGCAACTGCAGCCGGTGGCGGATGCGATTCTGCCGTTCGTGGAGGATGACTTCACGACGCTGATCGATCGGCAGATGGGGCTGTTCTAGCGAACCCTGTGGGAGATTCTATGGTCTATGGAAAGGCCTCATTGTGGGAGCAACTGCCTTGCACAGCTTTTTCAAAGCTGGAGAGATCCCTGTGGGAGCAGCCCCCTGTCTCATTGAGCCCACACCACCCTCAGCAACGCCACCATCAACCACGCCGTCGCCGCCAGCGCGGTAATGGTGCGCACATGGTTCCAGCGCTTCCACACCCGCGCATAGCTGGGCCAGGCGCTGGCCGCCTCGCTGCTGGCCGGGTCCAGGCGTGCCAGGCTCTGGTTGCGCGGCACGTTGAAGAGCAAGGTCACCAGCACATTGCCAAGCAGGTACAGGCCGCTGCCAATGCCGATGCACAGGCTGCCGGGCAGTGGCCAGCGCAGCCAGGCCCAGCTCAGCAGCACCGCGCACGTCACGCCGGTGCCCAGAAACAGCGCAAGGAACAGGCGGTTGAGCACCACCTGGTTGATCGACTGCATGGCGCTGACCGCACTCTGCGCCGGGATGCGCTCCAGGGCTTGCATGACGAAGTTGGAAAAGGCGAAGAACAACCCGCCCATCAACCCGCAGCCCAGGGCCGTGACAAGGATCAGCAGTAACAGCAGGGTGTCAGCAACGCTCATGGTAAAGGCCTTTTTCCAGGGTGGTCTACGGGCATGGCTGACGGCCTTCAGCTATCCTCAGAATCGGATGACAGGCCTTTCGGCATGCCTCCAAGGTCGCACTTGGTAATCGGAAGTTACCTTTGCCTTGCCCACTCATCTGGCCCTGTAGTTTAGGCTCGCAACCCGAATCTTTCGTCGCGATATGTAGTCTTTGATACATGGAAATTGAAAGGAGATGCGCATGCTTGTTCGGTCACTGACCCTCGCCGCCTTGTTGGCCGTTGTTGCCGGTCCTGCCCTCGCTGCCGAGAGCGACGACCCCTTGGCCCAGGACCTGAACAAGGCGCGTCCCTTGATTGTCCTTGCCCCCAGCACCGCCGACCCGACCTTGCGCGGATTGAACGAGGCCTTGAAAGATCCGGCCACCAAGGCTGCCTTTGAGGAGCGCAAGCTGGTGATCTACAGCGTCGCCGGCATGATCGGCAAACGCGATGACAAGTTTCTGGATCAACAGGCGACCATGGCGCTGATCCGCCAGTTCAAGTTCAGCGCCCGGGATACGGTGGTCACCCAGGTGGTACTGGTGGGCAAGGATGGTGAACAGCACCGCATAGAACACACCGGTACAGTTGAGCCCAAGGCGATTTTCGACGCGGTCGACCAGTTGCCAGCCGCAGAGAAAGCCATCGTGGCGCCGACCGTTGCCGAGCAGAAAGCCGACGCGGCAACGGCCAAGGACGCCAAACCAGGCAAGGAGGGCAAACCGGCCAAGCCGGCAAAACCTGCCAAGCCCCTGCCACCACCCAAGCCCCTGGAAGATTGAGCCACTAACTTCCAGTCTTGACCTTGCTCCACACCCGGGTGCGTATGCGTTCAAATTTGAGCGGCAATGGCTCCAGGGCGAACAGCGTATCCAGCACCGCCTGGGGCGGGTACACCGAGGGGTTGTCGCGGATCTTCGCATTCACCAGTGGAGCGGCGTCCTTGTTGGCGTTGGGGTAGCCCAGGTAGTTGGTCGAGGCGGCGATCACCTCGGGGCGCAGCATGTAGTCGATAAAGGCCAGGCCTTGTTGCGGGTTGGGCGCATCCTTGAGCAGGACCATGCTTTCCAGCCAGAACGGTGCGCCTTCGCGGGGGATGCTGTAGCGGATATCGCGGCCGTTCTTGGCGTTGTCGGCGGCGAGCCTTGCGTCGAATACGCCACCCGACCAGCCCAGCACCACGCAGACGTTGCCGTTGGCCAGGTCCGAGATAAAGCGCGAAGAGTCGAAGTAGGCGATGTGCGGGCGCACCTTGAGCAGCAGCGCCTCGGCCTTGCGGTAGTCCTCGGGGTTCTTGCTGTTGTAGGGCAGGCCCAGGTAGTGCAGGGCGATGGGGATGATCTCGTTGGGCGCATCGAGCATGGCCACGCCACAGTCGGCCAGTTTGGCGATGTTTTCCTCCTTGAAGATCAGGTCCCAGGAATTGAGCGGTGCATCGCTGCCCAGGCGCGCCTTGACCTTGTCGACGTCGTAGCCCAGGCCCGTGGTACCCCACAAGTACGGTGCGGCGAAGCGGTTACCGGGGTCGTTGACCTGCAGTTTGGCGAGGAGCTGCGGGTCCAGGTGCGGCAGGTTGGGCAACTGGCTGCGGTCGAGTTCGGCCAGCACCCCGGCCTTGATCAGGTTGGGCAACAGGTCGCCACTGGCGAACACCACGTCATAGCCGCTGCGCCCGGCCATCAGCTTGCTCTGCATCACATCGCTGTTGTCGAACACGTCATACACCGGGGCGATACCCGAAGCCTGCTGGAACTCCTTGGTGGTGTTGGGGGCGATGTAGTCGTACCAGTTGTAGATGTGCACGCTGGGCGCGGCAGCCTGGGCGGCGGCGAGGTTCAGCAGCGCGGCCAGGGCCAGGGGCAGGCGGCGGATCGACTTCATGGGGGCACTCCGGGATCTTGTTGTTGTAAGAGGCAGCGCTCAGGGAATCAGCAGTTCGCGGCGACCATCGGCGTGGTCGAGGCGCTGGCCGGGCAGTTGCAGGCGGCGGTCGGCCAGGTAGTCGTAGGCACGGCGAGCGTGGTCGAGTTGCGCAAGGTCCAGTTCGATGACCTGCCGACAAGCTTCGCGCCCGGCCTCGAACAGCAGGCGCCCATGGGGGTCGACCACGGCGCTGCCACCGGCGAACACCAGGTTGTCATCGCCAGCGCCGACGCGGTTGACCATCAGGGCGAAAGCCTGGTTCTCCTGGGCGCGGGCCATGATCGCGGTGCGGTGCACCGGGCCGTAGGGGTCCATGTTGCCGTTGCTGACCACGATCAGATCGACGCCCAGTTGCGCCAGGGCGCGGCTGCTTTCCGGCAACTCGATGTCGTAGCAAATCAGCAGACCAATACGCAGGCCTTTCCAGCGGGTCGTGGCGTAGCGATCACCGGCAGTGAACAGGCCGCGTTCCGAAGGCCACAGGTGGGTCTTGCGGTAGTGCAGGGCGATGCCTTCGGGGGTCAGCAACAGGGAGGTGTTGTAGTAGTGGCCGTCGGCTTTTTCGGCCAGGCCGATCACCGCCGCGACATCACGTTCACGCAGTGCCTGCAGCACGGCCGCAACGCTCGGGCCGTCCACTGCTTCGGCAACTTCGGGCAACTGCTCGGCATTGGCAAAGCCCATCAGCTGGGTTTCCGGGAACACCAGCAGATCGGTGTCGGCGGCGCAATTGGCGATGGCTTCGAGGGTACGTTGCAGGTTGTAGGCGGTATCGCCGTCGCGGCCGGCGAGCTGTATCAGTTCGATTTTCATCAAAGATTCCTGGCGGGGGGCTGCAAACGAGTATGCGGCGCGACGGTGCAGGCGGTAATCACGTTGATGGAGTAACCCTGAATGGGTAATGGCTGCACTCGCTATCGCGGGGCAAGCCCGCTCCCACTCGTATCACTTCACCTGTGGGAGCGGGCTTGCCCCGCGATAGAGCCACCACTGCACTTCCAAGCACTTCCCTCATTCGCATAGAATGATAGAAATTCTCATTTAATTTTCACATCACCATGTCCGACGCCAACCCCGCCCTGCACCAGCAGGTCAGCCATCTGTACCAGGCCCATCACCGCTGGCTCACCGCCTGGCTGCGCCCGCGGGTGGCGTGCCATGCCCTGGCGGCCGACCTGATGCAGGACGTGTTCGTGCGGGTGCTCAGCGCCGCCGACGCCAGCGACCGGCTACGCGATGTGCGCGAACCCCGGGGCTACCTGGCGACCATCGCCCGCCGGCTGATGATCGATCACTTTCGCCGCGCCCGGCTCGAACGCGCCTGGTTGCAAGCCCTGGCCGAGCAACCCGAAGCCTTGGACATCTCGGCCGAAGCCCGGGCCATCCTGCTGGAAACCCTTTGTGAGCTAGACGCCATGCTCGCAGGTTTAGGTGCCCGGGTGCGCAAGGCCTTTCTGCTGTCGCAGCTCGATGGCATGACCTACAAGGCCATCGCCGCCACCCTCGGCATCTCGGTGGTCACGGTCAACCGCGACATCGCCAAGGCCTTGCACCACTGCACGCTGTACAGCCTGCAACACGAGGCCGATTGATGCCCGCACTGGATTCGCGCCAAATCGCCGCCCTCGAACAGGCCGCCGCCTGGCGCGCACGTCTGGGCGATGAAAGCGCAGGCGCCGCCGAACACGCCGCCTGGCACGCCTGGATGCAGGCTGATGAACAACATCGCTGGGCCTGGCAGCAGGTCGAGCGGGTCCAGCAACGCTTGCAGCAGATGCCTGCGGGCCTGGCCGGGCGCACCCTGGCGCTGTCGGCGATGAGCCGCCGCAGCGCACTCAAGGGTCTGGTGCTGGTGGCCGGTGCCGGTGGCCTGGGCTGGGCCGGCTATCAGCAAGCCCGGCCAGACGCCTGGTTTGCCGACTATCAGACCCGTACCGGCGAGCGCCTGAGCCTGACCCTCGATGACGGCAGCCAGGTCCAGCTCAACACTGCCAGTGCCCTGGATGTACGTTTCGACCCGCAGCAGCGCTTGCTGGTGCTGCGCGATGGCGAGGTGCTGGTCACGACCGCCAAGGACCCGGCCAATCGACCCTTCCTGGTACAAACCCGGCACGGCACGCTGCAGGCGCTGGGCACGCGCTTCTCGGTGCTGGCCGGCGAAAACACCTCTCGCCTGGCCGTGTTCGAAAGCCAGGTGCGGGTGCTGCCGGGCGAGCAGGGTGGCGGGGCGCTGCTGGAGGCCGGTGAGCAATGCCGTTTTGCCAACCCGGCGCTGGTGCTCAGTTCACCACTGGAAAGTAACCTGGACGCCTGGAGCAAAGGCCTGCTGATCGCCAACGAACAGTACCTGGGGGCCTTTATCGCCGACTTGGCGCGTTACCGACGCGGCTGGTTGCGCTGCGCGCCAGAGGTGGTCGGGCTGCGCATCAGCGGCACCTTCAGGCTCGATGACCAGGCGCAGATCTTCCGTGCTCTGGAAAGTACGCTGCCGGTACGCGTCAGCCAGCGCACGCCCTACTGGGTGACAGTAGAGGCACGTTAGATAAATAAATTTTCATGTAAATGATATTAATTCGTCTTGTCGTTCGACTCATGGAAGGCAGGCCCACTGCCTGAATGCCAACCAGAAGAGAACGCATCGAATGAGAAGTCGCCGGATCCACCACGCCCTGCGCTGTTGCGCGCTGTTGTTGCCCTTGAGCCTGGCCCAGGCCGAAGCGGCCACGCGTACTTACGACCTGGCGCAGGACGATCTGGGCCAGGTGCTGACCCGCTTTGCCGCCGAAGCCGGGGTGGTGCTGTCGTTTGATCCGGCATTGACCCAGGGCCTGCGCAGCGAAGGCCTGCACGGCCAGTACGAGGTCGAAGAAGGCCTGCGCGCCTTGCTCGCCAGCAAGGGCCTGGCGCTGATCAAGGAGGCGGACGGGCGCTACAGCCTGGTGCGTGAAGTGAACGAGGCGGGGGCGATCAGCCTCAGTGCCACCGAGGTCACCAGCAACCAGTTGGGCACCATCACTGAAGAGAGCCGGTCCTACACCCCCGGCACCATCGCCACCGCCACCCGCCTGGTTCTGACCCCGCGCGAGACGCCGCAGTCGATCACCGTGGTGACCCGCCAGCACATGGATGACTTTGGCCTCAACAACATCGACGACGTGATGCGCCACACCCCGGGCATCACCGTCTCGGCCTATGACACCGAACGCAACAGCTACTACGCGCGCGGCTTTGCCATTAGCAACTTCCAGTACGACGGCATTCCCTCGACCTCGCGCAACGTCGGTTACTCGGCCGGCAACAGCCTCAGCGACATGGCCATCTACGACCGCGTCGAAGTGCTCAAAGGCGCCACCGGCTTGCTGACTGGCGCAGGCTCCCTCGGCGCGACCATCAACCTGGTGCGCAAGAAGCCGACCGCCGAGTTCAAGGGCCACTTCGCCCTCGGTGCCGGCACCTGGGACAACTACCGCAGCGAGCTGGACGTCAGCGGCCCGCTGACTGACAACGGCAATGTGCGCGGCCGGGCGGTGGCAGCCTATCAGGACAAGCACTCGTTTCTCGATCACTACGAGCGCAAGACCAGCGTCTACTACGGCATCCTCGAGTTCGACCTCGACCCCGATACCCTGCTGACCGTCGGCGCCGACTACCAGGACAACAACCCCAAAGGCTCCAGCTGGTCGGGCACCGTGCCGCTGTACAATGGCTATGGCGACACCAACAATGTCTCGCATCATTTCAACAACGCGGCCAAATGGAGCACCTGGGAGCAGTACACCCGCACCGTGTTCGCAAGCCTTGAGCATCACCTGGACAACGGCTGGGTGGCCAAGGCCCAGCTTGATCACAAGATCAACGGCTACCACGCGCCGCTCGGCTCGATCCAGGGCTACCAGCCAGGCAAGGACGGCACCGCCGATATCTATGCGCAGAAGTACACCGGCGAGACTGTGAGCAACTCCCTCGACCTGTACGCAAGCGGGCCGTTCCAGCTGTTGGGCCGCGAGCATGAACTGGTGATCGGCAATTCCTACACGGCCTCGCGCTGGAAGGGCAAGGACTACCGCGATGTCACCTACGCCGACGACATCATCGAGGACTTCCCTAACTGGAACGGTGACATTGGCGAGCCCGACTGGGGCCCGGTGGCGGCGCGCACCGACGACAAAGTGCGGCAGAACGGCACCTACCTTACCGCACGGCTGCACCCGACCGACGACCTGACCCTGCTGCTCGGCGGACGCCTGGTCAACTACAGCTACGACGGGATCGATGCCAACAACAAGGAAAACGACCGCCTGATCCCCTACTTGGGCGCAGTCTATGACCTCAACGACACCTACTCGCTGTATGCCAGCTACACCGATATCTTCATGCCCCAGGACGCCTGGTTCCGCGACCGCAACGACCGGTTGCTGGACCCGGACGAAGGGCAGAACTACGAAGTGGGCCTCAAGGGTGAATTCCTCGACGGCCGGGTCAACGCCAGCCTTGCCTACTTCGAGATCCACCAGAGCAACCGTACCGTCGAAGACAACCAGTACAACGGCGACCCGACCAACCCCGCTGTGGGTTTTGCCTGGATGGGCGTGAAAGCCAAGACCAAGGGCTTCGAAGCCGAAGTATCGGGTGAGCTGGCGCCGGGTTGGCAGCTGCAGGCCGGTTATACCCACAAGGTGATCCGCGATGACGACGGCAAGAAAGTGTCGACCTGGGAGCCGGAAGATCAGGTCAGCTTCTACACCAGCTACCAGCTTACGGGTGCGCTGGAACGCCTGACCGTCGGTGGCGGTGCGCGCTGGCAGGGCAAGGGTTGGCAGGTGCTGCACAACCGGCCCAAGGACATTGACCAGGAATTTGCCCAGGATCCGTTCTGGCTGGTGGACCTGATGGCCCGTTACCAGATCACCGAGAACCTATCGGCAACGGTCAATGCCAACAACCTGTTCGACAAGCGTTACTACACCAACATCGGTTTCTATAACTCGATGTCGTATGGTGATCCGCGCAATTTGATGCTGACCACTCGCTGGGATTTTTGAACGGCAACAGCCTAGGTGGCAGCGGGCGATTACCCCCAGTGACGTTCATGCTCCAGCAGCCAGCGCTTGCGTTCGAGTCCGCCGCCATAACCGGTCAGCGCACCACTGCTGCCGACCAGCCGATGACAGGGGATGGCCAGGCTCACCGGGTTCAAGGCATTGGCCAGGCCCACCGCCCGGGCGGCTGCCGGGTTGCCGAGCGCTGCGGCAATCTGGCCGTAGCTGCGGGTGCTGCCTGCGGGGATTGCGCGTAATGCCGCCCACACGCGCTGCTGGAACGGGGTACCGCCCGCCGCCAAGGGTACGCTATCGAATGCCTGCAACTGGCCCGAGCAGTAGGCCTGCACGGCTTCGGCGAGGTCAGCCAGCCCGGCGGTTTCGCGCAGTTGCACGTCTGCGCCGAAGCGGGTGCGCAGCAGCCGCAGCAGGCGCTTTTCGGGCTCATCGAATTCCAGCGCCAACAACCGTTGGCCATCACCGACGATCAGCACCTGGCCGATCGGCTCCGGCAGTTGCAGGCGGCGCAGCAGCAGTTCATTCATGGCTCTTGCTCCCAATGATGGGCGGCGCCTGCATCGGCGTGTATTACCTGGCGTTGCCGCCGACGCTATCTCTTAGCGGCCTGGCCAGTTCCAGATAGTCGATCACTGCCGTCGGCTGCTCGCATGCCGGCCCTGGCTGAATCGCTGCTGCTCACCCGTCACCTTGAGCGAGGTCGGGTAATTTAACCAATATGATTGAGGGCGGCCAGTGATCTTGTAATGGTGATAGGTGATGATTTCTATCGCAGGGCAAGCCCCGCTCTTGAACTGCGTACACCGTCCCGGTGGGAGCGGGCCTTGCCCCGCGATCGAGCGCGTAGCGGTCGTCATTCAGACAACTCCAGATGTGCAGGTTGTACCGGCCCCACACGGGACCTGTGTACACCGAACAGGGGCGGGGAAATCTTGTACCTGGGCTATACATTTCCCTGCGAACTGGCAGGTTTTTCCTTCACTGCTACCCTCAAGGTCAGATCAATCCTGCGTTGAAGGATGACACGGTGAAGGGACGCGTTCTGGCGACACTGCTTGGGCTGATCACGGCCAGCATGGCAGGCGCCGCCGATTTCATGGTTGAAGTCAAAGTGGAAGTGCAGCGCGGCTGCGTACTCATCCACCAACCCCGCGATGCTGGCGCCCAGGCCCTGGGGATGCTCGACTTCGGCCGCACCACGCGCCTGGATGCCCCGGCCGGACCGCTCAGCAGCCAACTGCTGGCCTTGCGCCCGCCACGCCTGGAATGCAACCCCGACACGGCGTATCAGGTGCAGGTCGATGGCGGCCAGCACGGCGGCATTGGCGAAGTGCGTTACCTGACCAGCAACCAGCCTGCGGCGCAGCCCATTCCCTACCGTTTGTATCAGGACCCGGCCTGGCGTGAGCCCTTGCCGGTCAATGTCGTGCAGCATGCCCGGGTGCCGGATAGCGGCTCGGTGGCGCTGCCGTTGTACGCGCGTATCGATCGTCTGGCCCAGGTGCCGGCGGTGGGGCGTTACTCGGATCTGCTCAAAGTCACCGTCACCTGGTAACCGGGGCGGCGCCTGCTAAAGGAACTGGCAGTATGAAACACGTATTGCTGTTGGGCATTGCCCCGATGCTGTTGATCAGCCCCATGGCCTTCGCGGCCGTGAGCGGGCAGATCCAGGCGCGCCTGGTGATCAGCAGTGCCTGTCAGATCAGTGGCGATGCAAGCGCTCTGGAAACCTCCGGCGGCGGCGTGCTGGACTTTGGCAGCCAGGGCCCGAGCTGGACCAACCCGCTGCGTTCGGCCATCGAAGAATCAGCCGGCAACGGCAGCCTGCAAGTACGCTGCAACCCGGCGGTGGGGGCCTTTACTGTCAGCATCAATGGCGGCACCAACGGCAATGGCGCCACCCGGCGCTTGAGCAATGGCCGCGAACTGATTGCCTATGAGCTGTCTGCCGATCCTTCCGGGCGCGCCCATTATGCCATCGGCCAGAGCCGCAACTTTGCGATCACCAGCGCCGCGCAGATTCCGATTCCGATCTACGGTGCGGTGGTCGCCCATCCCAAGGCGCTGCCGGCCGGTATTTACCGCGACACCCTGATGGTGACCCTGGACTGGTAGCACGCAAGGAGTGACTCATGCACCCAAACCTTTCACGTTTGATCTTCGCCGGTGTCGGCCTGGCGCTCGCGGCCCAGGCCCAGGCGGCCACGGTGACCGGCAATATCACCGCCACCCTGACGCTGATCGCCAGTTGCCAGGTCAACGGCGGCAGTGGCAGCAGCGGCCTGAACTTCGGTGCGCTGAACTTCGGCACCCAGGATGCGCTGTTCGTCAACGCCTCGGGGCAGGTGCTGGGCGGTGGCGGCGGGGCCATGAGCATTCTGTGCTCCAGCGGCACGGTGCCGACTGTCAAGGTGCGTGCCGGCGCCCACGACAGCCAGTCGGCGGGTGGCACACGGGCGCTGTACGACGGCGTCGCCAACTACGTACCCTATGACTTCTATACCGACGCCGGGCACAGCACGGTGTTGGCCATCGATGGCACCATCACCTTGCCCACCAGCACCGGCGTGGCCCAGACGGTCAATCTCTATGGCCTGGCCAAGGGCAAGGCGGGGCTGCCGGCCGGTGTGTACACCGACACGGTCGCGGTCGAGCTGAGTTTCTGAGCCATGACCCGCGGTGTGCCCGCGCTGCTGGCCATGGTTGCCTGGGGCGTGCCGCTGCCGTTGGCGGCGGTCACCACCAGCACCTTCCAGGTCAGCGCCACGGTGGCCGCCGGTTGCCTGGTGGTGGGCGGAGTGAGCAACTACGGCAACCTGGATTTCGGCAGCTATTCGGCGCTGTCGAGCAGCAGCGTGACGACCGCCCTGGGCGGCACCACGGTGACCTTGCAATGCACACCGGGGGTGAGCCTGAGCATGAGTGTCGATGCCGGCCTCAACAGTGCCAGCGGCACGCGCAACCTCAAGCGCAGCAGCGGTACATCGCTGGTGGCCTATGAGCTGTTTCGCGACGCCGGCTTCAGCCAGGCCCTGGGCATCAACCAGAGCGTTGCGGTGAGCTATGGCGATCCGACGGCGATCAAGCTGCCGGTCTACGCCCGCGCGCAACTGACCGGCATCCTGCCGGCTGGCAGCTATACCGATGTGGTGCAGGTGGTGCTGACGTTCTAGGCGTCCGTGGAAGATTTCAATCAAAGGAGTGTGTGCATGGAAGTAGGCGCTGGCAGTTCGCGCTTGAGCTACAACGTTTTGGCCTGCATGGCGGCGCTGCTGGGCAGTGCACCGCTGCAGGCTGCCACGTCGGTGCTGATCTGGCCGATCGATCCGGTCCTTGAGGCCAACCAGAAAGCCGGTGCGCTGTGGCTGGAAAACCGCGGCGATGCGCCGGCCAACCTGCAGGTGCGGGTGTTCGCCTGGCGCCAGGGCGAGTTTGACGATCAGTACCAGGCCCAGCGCGAGATTATCGGCAGTCCGCCAGTGGCCAATATCGCCCCGGGGCAAAAGCAACTGATCCGTCTGACCCGCACCGGCGCCTCGCCGATCGGCCAGGAACAGGCCTACCGGATCATCATCGATGAAATTCCCCCGGCGTTGCCGGCAGCGGCCAGTGCCGACAAGGCCCAGGCGGCGATCCGCTTCCAGATGCGCTATTCGGTGCCGCTGTTCGTCTACGGCGAGGGCCTCTGGGGCAAGGCCGATGCCAGCGGCCAGCGCAGTGCCAGTGCCCTGGGCAAACCGGCACTGAGCTGGCGTCAGGTCTTGGTGCAGGGCAAACCCTATGTGGAAATCCGCAACACGGGCCCTGTGCATGCACGCCTGACTGATGTGGTGCTGCAACAGGGCGGCCAAAGCCGGCCGCTGGTGGATGGCTTGCTCGGTTATGTACTGCCCGGCGCGACCATGCGCTGGCCGGCGCCGCAGCCAATGACGGCGGCCTCGGTGCTCAAGGGCCGGGTCAACGGCCAGGAACCGGCGCAGACCCTGAGCCAGGGCCAATGAAGCACTGTTAGCGGCAAGACAACAGGGGCCAGGGAGGACCCGGTAATGGTCGGATACTGTGTGTGAGCATCTCGTCGGCGCTGCGGGCCTGTGGCCTGACCGTGCTGGGTTGTGGTTCGCTGTTGGCCGGCGAGCTGCCGCCGCCTCCGGCCTCCCTCGAAGCGGTTGCCGATGCGCCGCTGTTCCTGGAACTGGTGGTCAATCAGATGAGCAGCCCTGAGCTGGTCGCGGTGCAGCAGCGCGCCGGGCGCCTGTACATGGCCAGCGCTGATCTGCAGGCCGCCGGTATCGAACTGCCGGGCGAGTACGGCGCCGAAGTGGCCCTGGACAGCATCCCTGGCCTGCACACCGACTACGACAGCCAGGGCCAGCGCCTGGTCGTGCAAGTCCCGCCCAGCTGGCTGCCGACCCAGCGCATCGGCAACCGCCAGTTGTACCCGGCCAGCGAGGCCCGCAGTAGCTTTGGCGCGCTGCTCAACTATGACCTGTATTTGAACGATACCGACGACGGTGGCCGATATCTGGCGGCCTGGAACGAACTGCGTCTGTTCGACGGTTGGGGCACGCTGTCGACCACCGGCCAGTGGCGTCAGTCGCTGGGCGGCAACGATTTTGCCGACAGCCAGGAAGGCTTTCGCCGCTACGACACCACCTGGCGCTACACCGACGAAGCACGCCTGCTGACCCTGGAAGCCGGTGACGTGCTCAGCGGCGCCTTGCCCTGGACCAGTTCGGTGCGCCTGGGTGGCCTGCAACTGTCACGGGACTTCGCCGTGCGCCCGGACCTGGTCACCTACCCATTGCCGGCGTTTGCCGGTGAAGCGGCGGTGCCGTCGTCGGTCGACCTGTTCATCAATGGCTACAAAAGCTCCAGTGCCGACTTGCAGCCAGGCCCTTACACCCTGACCAACGTGCCATTTATCAATGGCGCAGGTGAAGCGGTGGTGGTCACCACCGATGCCCTCGGCCGCCAGGTGTCGACCACCTTGCCGTTCTATGTCACCAGTAGCCTGTTGCAAAAGGGCCTGGCAGACTTCTCGCTGGCCGCCGGCAGCCTGCGCCGGGACTATGCGATTCGCGACTTTGCCTATGGCCCGGGGGTCGCTGCCGGGAGCCTGCGCTACGGCCTGAGCGACAGCTTCACCCTCGAAAGCCACGCCGAGGCGGCGCAATCCCTGGCCCTTGGCGGGCTGGGCGGCAACTGGCAGGTGGGCAACTGGGGGGTGGTCAACGCCGCCCTGAGCCAGAGCCGCTTCGACAGCCGCAGCGGCCAGCAACTGAGCTTCGGCTACCAGTACAACAGCCAGCGCCTGGGTTTCAATTACCAGCGCCTGCAGCGGCGCGGCGACTATGCCGACCTGTCGCTGGTCGACAGCCCCTACACCCGCCTGAGCCAGCGCAGCGAGCAGGTCACCCTGAGCGTCAACCTCGAGCGTTACGGCAGCCTCGGCGCCGGTTATTTCGATGTGCGCGCCGGTGACAACTCGCGCACCCGCTTGCTCAACCTCAGCTGGAGCAAGCCGCTGTGGGGCAACAGCAGCCTGTACCTGTCGGCCAACCGCGAGATCGGCGACAGCCAATGGGCAGTGCAGGCGCAACTGGTGATCCCGTTCGACTTGCGCGGCACCCTGAGCTTCAGCGTCGAGCGCAACAAGGACGGCGAGCGCCAGCAACGGGTCAACTACAGCCGCGCAGTGCCCAGCGAAGGCGGGGTCGGCTTCAACCTCGGTTACGCCGACGGCGACCGCCAGGCCTATCGCCAGGCCGACCTCACCTGGCGCCTGCAGTCGGTGCAACTGCAGGCCGGTGCCTACGGCAGCAGTGACAGTATGACCCGCTGGGCCGATGCCAGTGGCTCGCTGGTGTGGATGGACGCTGGGATATTCGCCGCCAACCGCATCGACGATGCGTTTGTGGTGGTCAGCACCGCAGGCTTTGCCCAGGTGCCGGTGCGTTATGAAAACCAGTTGATCGGGCGCACCGACAGCAATGGTCACTTGCTGGTGCCCTGGAGCAGCGCCTACTACCGGGCCAAGTACGAAATCGACCCGATGGAGCTGCCGGCCAACGTCCAGTCCCCGCAGGTCGAGCAGCGGGTCGCGGTGCGCCGTGGCAGCGGTTACCTGCTGGAGTTCCCGCTGCACCGGGTGGTGGCGGCCAGCATCGTCCTGGTCGATAGCCACAACCAGGTATTGCCCCTGGGCAGCCAGGTACGCCACGAGCAGAGCGGGGCGCTGGCGGTGGTGGGCTGGGACGGGCTGGTGTACCTGGAAGGCCTTGCCGAGGACAACGGCTTGCAGGTACAAATCGCCAATGGCGGCAGTTGCCGGGTGCAGTTCACGCTGGCGCCCGAGCAGGACCAGGTGCCGCTGATCGGCCCGTTGGTGTGTCAATGAAACGCCTGTTGACGCTCCTGGCACTGCTGGCCAGCGCGCAGGCACAGGCGCTGTGCAGCGTGATCGACACCGCGCCGGCCAGTTTCGGCAGCGTCAGTTCGACCCTGGTACGCAACGCGGTGCAGTCGGCCTCGACCCTCAATGGCGGGCTGCAATGCACAGGCTCGCTGGTGAGCCTGCTGGCCAGCGATGATCATTTTTATGCAACCTTCACCCCGCCGGTGGGCAGTACCGGCATGGTCGGGCCCACTGGCGATGTGATTGCCTACACCCTGTATGCCAATAACACCACCAACTTTGCCATCACCCGTGGCCAGCCCTACGACTTTGCCCGCAACGGCATTCTCGATGCCCTGGGCCTGCTCAATGGCACTACGCCCAAGTCGGTGCCGATCTACCTCAAGAGCCTGACCGGCAGCAACGTCGCCGCCGGCCTCTACCAGGAAACCCTGTCGGTGTACTGGAACATCAGCTATTGCTGGGGGATTGGTATCGGCACCATCTGCCTGGGCCGGCAGAACCTTACCGGCACCACCAGCCTGACGGTGAGCGTAACGGTGACCAACGACTGCCAGATCACCAGCCCCAACATCAGTTTCGGCAACGCCCCGGTGGTGGCAGGCTTCAGTACGGTCAGCAGCAACGTCAACGTCTCCTGCACCAAGGGCAGCAACTATACCGTGGGGCTGGACGATGGCCAGAATGTGTCCGCCGGGCGCCGACGGATGAAGTCGGCGGCCAACAACTACCTGGCCTATGACATCTTCAAAAGCGCCGGCAGTGTGCGCTGGGGCAGCCTGACCACGGCCCGTCGGGCCAGTACCGACGCCGATATCAACCCTGGCGCGGGCACCGGCACCGGCAGCCAGATCTTCAACTACAACGCCAAGGTCTACACCGACCAGGCCACACCACCCGCCGGTACCTACCTGGACAACGTCATACTCGACGTGCAGTTCTGAGCCTGGCAGCCAGCTACAACCTTTACGGCAGCCTCGGGCAAGACGGCCATTGCCGCCGGGAGCAGAGTAGGCGCACTGTCTTCTTCTGCTCGAGGTCTTTTGCCATGTCGCTCAACGACACGCTCAGTGCGCACCTGCATCGCGGCACGGTCGGCTTTCCCACCGCCCTTGCCAGTACCATCGGCCTGATCATGGCAAGCCCGGTAATCCTCACCGCGACCATGGGCTTTGGTATCGGCGGCAGCGCCTTCGCCGTGGCCATGCTGATCGCCGTGGTGATGATGCTGGCGCAGGCGACCACCTTTGCCGAAGCGGCGTCGATCCTGCCGACCACCGGCGCGGTCTACGACTACATCAACTGCGGCATGGGCCGTTTTTTCGCGATTACCGGCACACTGTCGGCCTACCTGATCGTCCACGTCTTCGCCGGCACCGCCGAGACCATGCTGGCCGGGGTCATGGCCCTGGTGAACTTCGAACACCTCAACACCCTGGCCGAGTCGGCCGGTGGCTCATGGCTGCTGGGCGTGGGCTTCGTGATCGTCTTCGCCATCCTCAATGCCTTTGGTGTCAGTGTGTTCGGCAAGGCCGAGATCATCCTCACCTTCGGCATGTGGACCACCCTGATGGTCTTTGGCGTGCTGGGCCTGGTTGCCGCGCCGGCGGTGGAGCTTTCGGGCTGGTTCGGGGTGTCGCTGGTGGGCACGGACCTGATGACCATCCTTTCGCTGGTGGGCATGGCCATGTTCATGTTCGTCGGCTGCGAGTTCGTCACGCCGCTGGCTCCGGACTTGCGCCAGTCGGCCAAAAGCATGCCGCGGGCCATGGCCCTGGGCCTGCTGGGGGTGGCGACGTGCATGTTCATCTACGGCGCGGCGATGAAGCGCCAGGTCGAGAACGTGCTGCTCGATGCCGCCAGCGGCGTGCACCTGCTGGACACGCCCATGGCCATTCCGCGCTTTGCCGAACAAGTGATGGGCGATATCGGCCCGCTGTGGCTGGGCATCGGCTTTCTGTTTGCCGGTGCTGCGACCATCAACACGCTGATGGCCGGGGTGCCGCGGATTCTCTACGGCATGGCCGTCGACGGCGCCTTGCCCAAGGTTTTCACCTACCTGCACCCGCGCTTTAAAACGCCGCTGCTGTGTATCCTCGTTGCCGCGCTGATTCCGTGCCTGCATGCCTTGTGGCTGGGCGGCAATACCGACCGCATCATGCACCTGGTGCTGGCGGCGGTGTGTGCCTGGAGCACCGCCTACCTGCTGGTGACGCTGTCGGTGGTGATCCTGCGTATCCGCCGCCCGGACTTGCCACGGGCCTATCGCTCGCCGCTGTTTCCGTTGCCGCAGATCCTCTCCAGCGTCGGTATTGTCCTGGGCATGTGCTTCATCACCCCGCCCGGCATGGACCCGGCCGACATTTACGTGCCCTTTGGCCTGATGCTGGGCGGCACGGCGGTGTATGCGCTGTTCTGGACCCTGGTGGTGCAGAAGGTCAATCCGTTCAAGCCGGCCTCGGTAGAAGAGGTGCTGGCGCGCGAATTCGCTCACCAACCGGGGACTGCACATGGCTATTGCCCTGCGCCAACTGTGGCAAAGGCTGTCTGAACGGGCGCCGGCCGGCTATCGGCCGGGGCTGACCCTGCAGCGGGTGCAGGCCAACCTGGGGCTGGACAGTTTTGTCGTACTTGCTCCGGGGCAGGGCTGCTTCGACTGGGCCGGGCAGACGGTGCAGGTGCGCGAGCGCTGTGAGGCACACCTGCTGATGCACCTGGTGCTGACCGAGTTCAGCCTGAAACTGCCTGCCAGCGACCAGGGCAACGCCCACCTGGAGCTGCACCACAGCGGGTCGTTGCGGCGCAGCGGGCTGCGGGTGCGCCTGCGCAAGGGCACACCGGCGCTACAGGCTCAAGTGCAGGGTCGCCTACAGGCGCAGGCGGCCTTGCTGCAGGCGCTGATGCCCCTGGACTTCAAGCGCCTGCGGCTGCAAAGGCACGAGGGCCAGTGGACCCTGACCCTTGAACATATCGGCGCCAGCGAGGTGGTCAGCCGTCTGCCGGCCTTTCGTCGCTACATCCGCCTGAGCCCCGAGCAACGCCAGCACCTGCTGGCTGCGCTGCAAGGCCTCGCGGCGCTGATGGCCGGGCTCTGACCCGGCCAGCTGGCATCAAACCTGCTTTCACCCTGGCTGCTTCAAGCACGTTGCGCCTACATAGATAACATGTTAACTATTGCGCAACAAAAACAAGATGCCATTGTGGAGGTGCCCATGAGTATCCATCACGCCAGCAGCCCTGCGCTGGAACGCTGGAACGCAACGATGCAGAACATCTGTGGGGTGTACGAGACGGAACTGGCGTTCAACCCCGCGCTGTTCATCGGTGAGATTTCCACCTGGTCGCGCGGCGGCCTGGCCCTGGCCAACCTGCGCACCAATGCCGGGCTGATCCGCCGCAAGGGCCTGAACAGCGACCGCGACAACGACCAGCACTGCTTTCTGGTCAGCCAGCGCACCGGCTTTTCGCAGATCACCCAGAACGGCGTCAGCATCCAGCTGGCACCCGGCGAGATGCTCCTGATGGACGCCGCCGGCGCCTGCGAGATCATGCCCTTCGGCCTGATCGAGCACGCCTCGCTGTCGTTGTCGCGGGCCGAGGTGTGCAAGCAACTGGGCGGCGAGCGCCACACCTTCGGCAAGATTTCCCAGACCCGTGCCTGCGGGCGCATGCTGCACCTGCTGATGGACCAGCTGTGCAAGGAGCAGCATGCCGGGGAAGGCGAGCAGGGCGAGGGCCAGGCCCTGCACAGTGCCTTTTTGTCATTGCTCGGTTCGGCCCTGGAAGGCAGCGATGAGCTCACGGCAATGCCGGCTTCATTGCAAGGCGCCAACCTGCGCAGTTATGTGCAGAAAGTCATCGACGACTCCCTCGGCCAGGCCAACCTGACCCCGGTCAGCCTCGCCAACCGCCTGAATATCTCGGTGCGCCACCTTTACCGCCTGTTCGAAGAGCAGGACGACAGTGTCTGCCGCTACATCCAGCGCGCGCGGCTCAAACGCAGCGCCGCCGACCTGGCCAACCCGGTGCTGCAGCGCGAATCGATCACCACCATTGCCTATAAATGGGGCTTCACCGACTCGGCGCACTTCAGCCGCTCGTTCAAGAAGCAGTTCGAACAATCGCCCAAGGACTACCGCGCCAGCAGCCTGGGCTGAGCAGCACTTCATCACCGCTGACTTGACCGCAGGATGCGGTCTGTATAGGCTCGCCTGATCCGGCTACCTACCGATAGGTAGGTTGAGCGGTAAACGCCAGCCGGGTCTTGTTTTTATCTGGAATCGAACCTATGCACAGTGCAGCCTCCACGCCGACCGCCCGGGTCGGCTTTGCCATTTCTCTGGCCCTGATCGGCGCCCTCGGGCCCTCGGCGGTCGACATGTACCTGGCCAGCATGCCGAGCATTGCCAGCGAGTTCGCCACCTCCTATGCCGGTGTGCAACTGACCCTGACCGTGTTCCTCCTGGCCATGGGCGCCGGGCAACTGTTGTTCGGCCCACTGGTCGATACCCTCGGCCGGCGCCGACCATTGCTTGCCGGTTTGCTGGTGTTCGTCCTCAGCTCCCTGGCCGCTGCAGCAGCGCCAGACCTCAATAGCCTGCTGCTGGCGCGCTTTATCCAGGGCCTGGGTAGCGCCCTGACCCTGGTGGTGATCATGAGCATGGTCCGCGACGTTGCCGAAGGTGCGCGGGCCGCGCAGATCTTCGCCTTGCTGATGACCATCGAAGGCCTGGCCCCGGTGATCGCCCCGGCGCTGGGTGGCTTTGTCGGTGCGCACTTGGGTTGGCGGGCGATCATGCTGGTGCTGGCGGTACTGGGGGTACTGGTGCTGATCAACTCGGCGCTGATGCTCAAGGAGACCTTGCCCCAGGACAAGCGCATGGCCTGGCAGCCACGGGCGTTCCTGCGCACTTATGTGCGTATCGCCTCTGACCGCCAGTTTCTGCGCCCGGCGCTGGCCTTGTCGGCGGTGTTCTTCTTTCTGTTTGCCTACATCGGGGGGGCGGCCTTCGTCTACCAGCATCATTTCGGCCTTTCGGTGGAGGCCTTCGGCACGTTGTTCGGGGCTACCGGCGTGGCCATTTTGCTCGGCGCCATCACTGCTGGCCGCCTGGTGGCGCGCAAGGGCCTGGTGCGCCTGGCGCGCTGGGGCGCGGCCTGCATGCTGGTCGGTGCCGTACTGGTACTGGCAGGTGCGCTGAGTTCGGCGGGGCTTGCGGGCATCGTGGCCGGCATGGCTGTGGCGATGTTCGGCCTGGGCATTGCCGAAGCGACCCTGATGTCCCTGGTGATGTCTTCGCAGAACACGGCACTGGGTTCGACGGCGGCCTTGCTGGGGGCGTTCCAGTTGATCATTTCGTCGTTCGCCACGCCATTGTCGGGCATCATGGCGCCCTTGGGCGCGGCGCACTGGGCGCTGTTGCTCGGCTGTTCGGCGGTATTCGTCGCCGTGCTGGTGCATGTGAGTACCCGCGATGCCGAGCCGCATCTGCAGGGCCTGGCTGGCCACTGATCCGTTTTGTTTGTGGGAGACACCGCTATGAGAAGCCTGACGCCGTCGGCGCAAAAGATCTGCGCGATTGCCGTCGAACAGTTCGCCGAGCTGGGTTATGACGCGTCGTCGCTGAACGATATCGCCGCCGCCGCGGGCATGCGCAAGCCATCCTTGTATGCGCATTTCGCCGGCAAGGATGACCTGTTCCAGGTGGTCTACGAGCGAGCGTTGCAGACCGAACATGAGTACCTGGAGGCCTGCTTTGCCGAACAGGTGCCGGCCAGTGAACTGCCAGGGCAGCGCTTTGCCGAGCGTTTGAATGAGCGTTACCAGGCCTCGGCGCATCTGCGCTTCATGCTACGCACGGCGTTCTTCCCTCCGAGCGAATTACGGCCGGTGATCTGTGCCGGGTTCGAGGCGTACCTGGCGCGTTTGGGCGAGTTGTTTGCTCAGGCGTTGCGCCGTTTCAGGCCGGAGCTGGATGACCAGCAGCAGCGCTTGTATGGCGACGCGTACCTGGGGATTGTCGACAGTTTGAATGTCGAATTGATTTATGCGGGAGCGGGGGCTTTTGCGCGGCGCCTGGCGGCGCTTTGGTGGGTGTTTGGGGAAAGTCTTCGCGGGGCAAGCCCGCTCCCACAGGACTGGTAGGAGCGGGCTTGCCCCGCGATGCTGTTAGTCAGACCACCGCAAAGTAATGCTTCACAAAGCTCTCGCTGAGAATCTCCCACAACACAGGCGTGCCCTTGCTGACGAACCAGCTGTCACCCGGGTTGTAGGTGCGGCTCACTCCGGTTGCTTCATCGGTCAAACGCACTTGGCCTGTGACCACCACCGCCTGTTCGTTGAACGGGTAGACCATGCGGAACTTGCCGGTGGTGGTGCCGAAGTAGGCGCTGCTGACCGGGTCGGTCGGGGCGCCGAAGGTCATCTTGCCGAAGGCGCGCACTTCGCCTTCGAGTATTTCCGAGCCCAGGTCGGCTACGGTGCCCCAGGCGTCGAGTTCGTTGAGCTGGATAGTCTGTTTGATGGCAGTCAGGGTCATGGCAGTGTTCCTTGAGGGTTGAATGGAAATGAGTTCAGCGCCGGCCATTCCAATAGCCGGACAACTGGTGCCAGGATTTGCCAGCGGTCAGCAGCACTGAGCGCAGTTGGTCCTTGGCCGGGATGGTCGGGCGTGGCACCGAGCTGATCAGGTCATAACGCGCCGAGCCTTCGCTCATGCCTTCGGCCAGGACCTTGCAGATGATGTGGCTGGGGGTGACGCCAAAGCCGGAATAACCTTGCACGTAAAAGGCGTTGCGCCGACCGGGCAAGGTGCCGATCTGCGGGAACAGGTTGGGGCTGCAGGCCATTGGCCCACCCCAGGCCAGGTCGATCTTCACGTCCTTGAGGTAGGGGAAGATCTTCAGCATCAGGTTGCGGTTCCAGGCCTTGAGATCACGGGGGATGTGCTCCACCAGTGGCGTGGCGGCGCCGAACAGCAGGCGGTTTTCGTTGGTTACGCGGTAATAGTCGATCACCGGGCGGATGTCGCTGTAGGCGCCGCGAATCGGGCTGATGCGTTGGATCAGTTCGTCCGACAGCGGCTCGGTCATCATCTGGAAGGCGTAGGTGTTGATGGTCGAGCGGTGCAGCTCCGGTTCCAGTTTGTTGAGGAAGCTGTCGCAAGCCCACAGCAGCTTGCTGGCGGTCACCGAACCGCGCCCGGTACGCACGCGGATGCGTTCGCCGTACTGCACCTGCAGCGCCGGGCTGTTCTCGAAGAGGCGCACACCGTGTTCGCTGAGCGCCTTGGCTTCACCGAGCAACAGGTTGAGCGAATGCACATGGCCGCCGCCCATGTGCAGCAGGGCACTGCTGTAGGCGTCGGAGCCGATGATCTGCTTGACCTCGCTGCCACCGAGAAAACGGATCTCGTGCTGGGAGTTGACCGACTTGAAGTCCTTTTCCCAGGCGCGCAGGGTCTTTTCCTGGCGGGCATTGAAGCCCAGGTAGCCGTAACCGTGGCAGAAGTCGGCGTCGATGGCGTACTTGGCGATACGCTTCTTGATGATGTCGGCGCCCAGGTCGCTGATCTCGAAGATCTGCCGCAGACCGTCGTCGCCGACGTGCTGTTTGATCTTCTCCAGGTCGTGGCCGATGCCGGCCATGATCTGCCCGCCATTGCGCCCGGTGCCGCCAAAGCCCAGGTAGCGGGCCTCGAGCACGACGATATTGGTGATGCCTTTTTCCGCCAGCTCCAGGGCCGTGTTGATCCCGGAGAAGCCGCCGCCGATGATGACCACGTCGGCGTCCACGTCCTCTTCCAGGGTGGGGAAGCTCAGGTTGTATTTTTTGGTGGCGGTGTAGTAGGTCGGCGTTTCGATGTTGATCATGGCGCAGCCTGAAAAGTGAAGTACTGATGGGCTCCATTAAGGCCCTGTAGCACGCGGGCGTCTTGATCCTGCCTGCCGCACGGCTTGACTGCCGGTGCCAGGGCTGTGGCAAGGCACTGATTTTGTTAAAGTGTTAACAAAATAGCCTGAAGATTAGCCCTTCCATGCCCCAGCCACGCCCCTCCCTGACCCTGACCTTGTTGCAAGCCCGCGAAGCGGCCATGGGTTTTTTCCGCCCCTCGCTCAACCAGCATGGGCTGACCGAGCAGCAATGGCGGGTGATCCGTATCTTGCGCCAGCAGGGGGAAATGGAGATCTACCGCCTGGCGGAGCTGGCCTGCATCCTCAAGCCGAGCATGACGGGCGTGCTGGTGCGCATGGAGGCTGCCGGGCTGGTCAGCCGGCGCAAGGCCGAGCATGACCAGCGCCGGGTGCTGGTCAACCTGGCGCACAAAGGCGAGGAGATTTTTGCCTCGATGAGCCAGTGCATGGAGGGCAACTACCAGCGGATCCAGGAGCAGTTTGGCGAGCAGAAGCTGCAGGCGCTGCTGGGCTTGCTGGAGGAGTTGAAGCAGGTACGGCGGTAGAATCCTGTGGGAGCGGGCTTGCCCCGCGATGAGGCCGGCCCATTCAATACACAGATGGAGCGGACACCGCCACCACATCCCCCTTGAACGTACCCACCAACCCCTGCAACCCCTTCATCAACACCGTGGTATCCACTCCCACCGCGACAAACCCGGCGCCCAGTTCCAGGTAGCGCCGCGCCAGGGTCTCATCGGCACTGAGAATCCCCGCCGCCTTGCCGGCCTGTTGAATCCGTACGATCGCCTGCTCAATCACCGCCTGTACCTCGGGGTGCCCAGGATTGCCGCGATGGCCCATGGACGCGCTCAAGTCCGCCGGCCCGATAAACACCCCGTCAACGCCCTCGACCGCAGCGATGGCGTCGAGGTTTTCCAACCCTTGCAGGCTTTCGATCTGCACCAGCAAGCACATCTGCTCATCGGCCTGGTCCAGGTAAGCGGGGATGCTGTTCCAGCGCGAGGCCCGCGCCAGGGCACTGCCGACGCCGCGCACACCCTTGGGCGGGTAGTGCATGGCGCGCACCAGCTCGCGCGCCTGCTCGGCGCTTTCGACCATCGGCACCAACAGGGTTTGCGCGCCGATATCCAGCACCTGCTTGATCAGCGCAGTGTCGCCGATTACCGGGCGGATGACCGCCTGGGCCGGATAAGGGGCAATGGCCTGCAACTGGCCAAGCATGCCACGCAGGTCATTGGGCGCGTGTTCGCCGTCGATCAGCAGCCAGTCGAAGCCGGCGTTGGCGGCAAGCTCGGCGCAGTACGGCTCGGCCAGGCCGAGCCATAGGCCGATTTGCGCTTCGCCGCGTTGCAGGCGTTGTTTGAAGCGGTTGACGGGCATGTCCATGGGCAAGTCCTCAAACGAAACGGCAGGCGATCGAACCGAGCATGTCATAGTCGACATGGAAGGTGTCGCCGGGGTTGGCCGCCACCGGGCGGGTGAAGGAGCCGCCGAGGATGATCTGCCCGGCTTCGAGGGTGACATCATAGGGCGCCAGTTTGTTGGCCAGCCAGGCGACGCCCTTGGCCGGGTGGTTGAGCACCGCCGCCGAGACTCCGGACTCTTCGATCACGCCATTGCGGTAGAGCACCGCCGGCACCTTACGCAGGTCGATATCGCCGGGGCGCACCGCGCGTCCGCCCATAACCACGCCGGCGTTGGCGGCGTTGTCGGAGATGGTGTCGAAGACCTTGCGGGTGGCCTGGGTCTGCGGGTCGATCTGCTGGATGCGTGCATCGATGATCTCCAGCGCCGGGATCACCCATTCAGTGGCGTCGAGCACATCGAACAGGGTCACGTTCGGTCCCTTGAGCGGCTTGCCGAGGACGAACGCCAGCTCCACTTCGACCCGCGGCACGATAAAGCGCTCGAAGGGGATGTCGCTGCCTTCGTCGAAGAACATGTCATCGAGCAGCGCACCGTAGTCCGGCTCGCTGATGTTCGACGACACCTGCATGGCCCGCGAGGTCAGGCCGATCTTGTGGCCGACCAGCTTGCGCCCGTCGCGGATCTTTTGCGCAACCCAGGCACGCTGGATGGCGTAGGCGTCTTCAATGCTGATGCCCGGGTGCTCCAGGGAGAACTGCCGCACCTGTTCGCGGCTGCGTTCGGCGCGCTCCAGCTGAGCGGCGGCGTGCAGGATCTGGCTGTGGTCAAGCATGGCAAAGTCTCTTACTGAGGGTTGACGATGGCAGCCTTGGTGCGCAGCACCAGCAAGCCGCCCAGGGTGATGAACAGCGCCAGCACGAACAGCGCAAGGCTGGCGCTCTGGGTGGTGTCGCGCATCCAGCCGATCAGGTAAGGGGCGAGGAACGCGGCGATGCTGCCGAACGAGCTGATCAGGGCGATGCCGGCGGCCTGGGTGGTGTTCGACAGGAACGCCGGGGGCAGTTGCCAGAACATCGGCAAGGCGGCGCTGGCGCCCATGCCGGCGATGATCAGCCCGCCCAGGACCAGCACCGGGTTGCCCGGCACCAGGCCTGCCATGGCAATGCCGATGGCCGACATCAGCAGCGGTACGCACAGGTGCCAGCGGCGTTCACGCTGACGATCGGAGGAGCGCCCGCAGGCAATCATGAAAAAGCACCCGGCAAGGTAAGGCACAGCGCTGAGCAGGCCGACCCGGCCATCGCTGCCGATGCCGGCACCGTGGATCAGGGTCGGCATCCAGAAGGCCAGGGTGTTGACCGCCAGCATCACCGCGAAGTACACCGCCACCAGCAGCCAGACCTGGCTGTCACGCAGGATGCCGGCGAAGGAGGTGATGGATTTACGTTGCTCCTCCTGGCTCAGTTGCTCGCGCAGGCGTTGTTTCTGCTCGCTGCTCAGCCAGCTGACGCTTTCGAAACTGTCCGGCAGGCACTTGAGCACCACCAGGCCGAGCAAGACTACCGGCGCGCCCTCGATCAGGAACATCCACTGCCAGCCACGCAGCCCGGCGGCGTCGTGGAACAGCTCAAGAATGCCTCCGGACAATGGCCCGCCAACCACACCGGCCATGGGTACGGCGATGGCGAACAGCGCCGTGATCTGCCCACGGCGGCGGGCCGGGTACCAGCGGTTGAGGTAGACCAGAATGCCGGGGAAGAAGCCGGCTTCGGCCATCCCGAGCAAAAAGCGCAAAACATAGAACCCCTGGGCCGACTCGACCCAGAGCATGCTGGTCGACAGCGTGCCCCAGACCACCATCAAGGTGGCGATCCAGCGCCGTGGCCCGATCCGGTCCAGGGCCATGTTGCTCGGCACTCCGAACAACGCGTAGGCGATGAAGAACAGCCCGGCACCAAAGCCGTAGACCGTGTCGCTAAAGTGCAGGTCGCTGCTCATCTGCATCTTGGCAAAGCCGATGTTGATGCGGTCCAGGTGCGCGAACAGGTAACAGATCAGCAGCAGCGGCATCAGCCGCCAGGTGATCTTGCTGTGGGTCGAGTCATGTTGGGCAAGGGCGGCGAGTTCTGCGGTATTGGCTGGGCTCATGATCTTGTACTTTTTGTCAGAGGGCCGTTGTGGTAGGGCGGGTGGCTGTGGTTCAACCCGCCTGGTTGTGGAGAAAGGCGTGGACGTTGTTCTGTTTGAAGTTCAGCTGCGGGTGCAGCTCGATCATCTCGAATGACAGGGCCAGCAGGCGCTGGCCTTGCAGTTCGGCAAAATGCGCGGTGATCACCTCGAACAGCGCCTGGGCGACCTGGGTGCGGGTGGCCAGGTCACGACCGTGGCCGACCTTCAGGGTCATGTGGACGAAGGCGTAGTCATGCTTGCCATCGGCCATACGCCAGGTGTCCAGGCGTACACCACGGCTGCGGATACCACCCAGCGGGAATACGCCGCTGGCGCCCAGGCTGGCATGGACCTTCTCGAACAGGCCGGGCAGGTCGGCCTGTTGCTCGATGTTGTCGGTGTATTCGGCAATGAAATGCGGCATGAGGCTCTCCCACAGGGGGCTGTTACAGGGGGAAGATGGCGTTGATCTGGCCGGTGCCGGAGCTGCCGAACGGCTCGGTCAGCACTTGCACCGGCTTGTCGTAGTCGGCGCCGCCGAGCAGGCCCAGGAGCATCGCCGTGTCGTGCATGCCGCCTTCGCCGTAGCAGTGCTTGGCGTAGTCCGGGAGCATCGCGCAGAACTCCTTGAAGCGGCCTTGCTTCCACAGCTCGACTACCCGCAGGTCCATCTGCTTGTCGAACTCGCGGGTCCAGTTGTGGATGTTGGCTTCGGCATTGCGGTCGTCCGAAAAACGGTGCGAGAGCGAACCCGAGGCAAGCACCAGCACCTTGCGGTCACTTTTTTCGATGGCCCGGCGCACGGCGGCGCCGAAGGCGAAGCTGTCTTCCAGGCGATGCCAGGCGCACCAGGCAGCGATCGACACGACCTTGAGCTTTTGTTCGTCTGGCACATCCATGTGCATGTAGCGCATCGGCACCAGGGTGCCGTACTCAAGTTCAAGGCTTTGGATGTTATGGGCCAGGGTACGTACGTCGGCGGCGTTGGCTTCCTGGCTTATCAGTTCACCCAACTGCGGGCAGCCGGGGTACTCGAAGTCCATGTTCTTGATGAAGTGCGGCAGCTCGTTGCTGGTGTAGGTGCCCTTGAAGTGTTCGCCACAGTTGATGTGGTAGCCGCTGTTGACCAGCCAGTGGACGTCGAACACCACGGCGGTGTCGGCGCCCAGCTCGCGGGCGCGGCGGCCGATTTCCTTGTGCCCGGCGATCGCCGCTGCGCGGCAGCCGTGATGTTTGCCGGGCAGTTCGGACAGGTACATCGAAGGTACGTGGCAGACTTTGGCTGCGAGGACGACTTCGCCCATGATGGAACTCCTGAAAATTGTTGTTCTTGTTGTGGGAGCGGGCTTGCCCCGCGATTGTGCATTGGCAGCAACACCGCATCGCGGGGCAAGCCCGCTCCTCCAGGGGGTCAGACGCCCCAGCGCGGAATGTGATGACTGCCCATCGAGATACACACGTTCTTGATCTCGGCAAACACCTCGAAGCTGTACTGCCCACCCTCGCGGCCGGTGCCCGAGCCCTTGACCCCGCCGAACGGTTGGCGCAGGTCGCGCACGTTCTGGCTGTTGATGAACACCATGCCCGCCTCGATGCCACGGGCCAGACGATGCGCCTTGCCGATGTCCTGCGTCCAGATGTACGAGGCCAGGCCATACTCGGTGTCGTTGGCCAGTTGCAGCGCCTGGGCTTCGTCCTTGAATGGGATCAGGCACACCACCGGGCCGAAGATCTCTTCCTGGGCGATGCGCATGTCGTTGTTCACATCGGCAAACACCGTTGGCTGGATGAACTGACCACGGGCCAGGTGCGCCGGCAGGTTGGCTGGGCGCTCCAGGCCGCCAGCGAGCAGGGTGGCGCCTTCCTCGATGCCGATCTTGATGTAGCCGGTGACCTTGTCATAGTGGGCTTGAGTGATCATCGAGCCTACCTGGGTATTCGGGTCTTGCGGGTCGCCGACGATCAGGCGCTTGGCCCGTGCGGCGAACTCGGCGACGAACTGCGGGTACACGCTTTGCTGGATGAAGATGCGGCTACCGGCGGTGCAGCGCTCGCCATTGAGCGAGAAGATGGTGAACAGCGCCGCATCCAGGGCGCGCTCAAGGTCGGCGTCTTCGAAGATCAGCACTGGCGACTTGCCGCCCAACTCCATGGAGTACTTCTTCAGGCCCGCGGTCTGCATGATCTTCCTGCCGGTGGCGGTGCCGCCGGTAAAGGAGATCGCCCGCACGTCAGGGTGGCGCACCAGGGCATCACCGGCGGTAGCGCCATAACCCTGGATGACGTTGAGCACACCGTTGGGAATCCCGGCTTCCACGGCCAGGCGGCCGAGTTCGTTGGCGGTCAACGGCGACAGTTCGCTCATCTTCAGCACCGCGGTGTTGCCCAGTGCCAGGCACGGCGCGGTCTTCCAGGTGGCGGTCATGAACGGCACGTTCCATGGCGACACCAACCCGCACACACCCACCGGCTGGTACAGGGTGTAGTTGAGCATCTGGTCGTCGACCGGGTAGCTGTGGCCATCCATGCGCGTGCAGACTTCGGCGAAGAAGTCGAAGTTGTGCGAAGCGCGAGGGATCAGCACGTTCCTGGTCTGGTGGATCGGCAAACCGGTGTCGAGGGTTTCCAGTTCGGCCAGTTGCGGCACGTTCTGCTCGATCAGTTCACCGAGCTTGCGCATCAACCGGGCGCGTTCCTTGGCCGGGGTGTTGGCCCACTTGGGGAAGGCTTCTTTGGCTGCCGCTACGGCCTGGGCGACTTCCTCGGCGCCGCCGCTGGCGACTTCGCCAATGGCCTCGCCAGTGGCCGGGTTGTAGTTGACGAACACATCTTTGCTTTCGACCTCACGGCCGTTGATCCAGTGTTTGATCATCTTGCTCATGCCTCTTGGCGGTTGAGGGCGAAGAACTCGGCTTCGCTGACAATACGGTTGACCAGGCGCCCGACGCCTTCGACTTCGACCACCACTTCATCGCCCGGTACCACGTCGGCCAGGCCCTCGGGGGTGCCGGTGGCGATCATGTCGCCCGGCTGCAGGGTCATGAAGCTGGACAGGTATTCGATCAGGTAGGGGATGTCGAAAATCATGTCCTGGGTGCTGCCTTGCTGCTTGAGCTCACCGTTGATCCAGGTGCGCAAGGTCAGGTTGCTGGCATCCGGCACATCGGCGACGTCGACGATCCATGGCCCGACCGGGGTGGTGGCGTCGCGGTTTTTCACCCGCAGGTTGGGCCGGTAGTAGTTCTCCAGGTAATCGCGGATGGCGTAGTCGTTGCACACCGTGTAGCCGGCCAGGTACTCCAGGGCATTTTCACGCTTGACGTTGCGCGCCGGCTTGCCGATCACCGCCACCAGTTCACACTCGTAGTGCATGTAGGCGACGTTGTCCGGGCGCCAGCTGACCTGGTTGTGGCCGGTGTAGGTGCCCACCGACTTGACGAACGCCAGCGGCTCGGTAGGCGGAGTGAAGGCCAGCTCTGCGGCGTGGTCGGCGTAATTCAGGCCCAGGGCGAACATGCTGCCGGTGGCCGGCGGCAGCCACTCGACCTGCTGCTGCGGCAACAGCCGGCCATCAGCCAGGCGCACGGCATTGTCGGCCTCGACGGTAACGGCGTGGACTTCACCCTGGTAGCGGATACGTGCGTGTTTCATCAGCGATTCTCCTGGGCGGCAACGATGCTGTTGGTCAGGCGACCCAGGCCGCTGATCTCGACTTCAACCTGATCGCCCGGCAGCACATCGACGCGGCCTTCCGGGGTGCCGGTGATCAGCACATCGCCTTCATGCAGGGTCATGAACTCGCTGATTTCGCTAATCAGCTGGGCGATGCTGCGGACCATGTTGGCGGTGCTGTTGTGTTGGCGCAGTTCACCGTTGATGAACAGCTTGATGCTCAATTGCTGCGGGTCGGCAACCTGCGTGGCCGGCACCAGCTCAGGGCCCAGGGCGCAGAAGCCGTCGCGGCACTTGGCCTTGACCGCCGGGCGGTAGTAGCTGTCTTCGGGCAGGCTGAATTCATTGACGATGGTGTAGCCGGCGACATGCGCCAGGGCGTTGTCGACGCTGACCCGGGTAGCGCGCTTGCCGATCACCACGCCCAGGGCCGGGCCCGGTTGCAGGTGCTCGATGCCGTGCGGATAGACCACCGGCTGGCCATGGCCGTTACGGGTGTTGGGAGTCTTGATGAACAGTACCGGCTTGACCGGCGGCTTCTGGTACGGCGGTTGCTCGAATGCGGCGAGATGCTGGTCAAGCAGCCCCTGGTAGTTCAGCGCAACGCCGAACAGGGTACCGCTGGCAGCATCGTGCAAGGCACGGCTCATGGGGTTCTCCTGGCTGGGGCAGGGCAGGGTCCCTGCTCGAATAATTGTTAATGTGTTAACGTTATAATTAAGATGTTAACGAAATGCAAGCGGCTTGCTGCAGGAGTAAGCTGGTGGCACAACAACAAGAACAGCGAGCAGGGCCATGAACGAGCGCCAGCCAATCCCCAATATCAACATCGGCCAGGTCTACGATCAGCGCTACAGCGATGCCGAGGTGCATTACGACAAGCTTGGCAACCTGGCCGGGTTCTTCGGTCGCAACATGCCGGTGCACCGCCATGACCGGTTTTTCCAGGTGCATTACGTCAATAGCGGCACGGTGCGGGTGTACCTGGATGACCAGCAGTACGTCGAATCGGGGCCGATGTTCTTTCTGACACCGCCGACCATTCCGCATTCTTTTGTCACAGAGCCCGACGCCGACGGCCATGTCCTGACCGTGCGCCAGCAACTGGTCTGGCAACTGCTGCAAGCCGATCCCAGCCTGGCGCCGGGGCCGCAGGTGGCCCCGGCCTGTGTCGCCTTGAGCGGCCTGGAACCCAAATACGCCGCCGAGGCGCGGCGGCTGGCGCTGCTGTTCGGTGAGCTGCACCGTGAGATCAACACCGGCGAGGCCGGGCGCGAGGCGGCGCTGCAAAGCCTGACGCGGCTGATCATGACCAGCCTGCTGCGGCTGTGCGCGCGCTCGCTGCCGGCACGCCAGACCCGCCATGACGACCTGCAACTGTTCCACCGCTTCAACGAACTGATCGAGGCCCACTACCTCGAACACTGGCCGCTGGCGCGCTACGCCCGGGGCCTGGGTGTCACCGAGGCGCGGCTCAACGAAGTGTGCCGGCGCATCGCCGACCTGCCGTCCAAGCGGCTGATTCTTGAACGCTTGATGCAGGAGGCACGGCGCATGCTGCTATTCACCGGCAGTTCGGCCAACGAGATCTGCTACAGCCTGGGCTTCAAGGACC
The DNA here is from genome assembly GCF_004214895.1 of Pseudomonas tructae. Classification (NCBI taxonomy): domain Bacteria; kingdom Pseudomonadati; phylum Pseudomonadota; class Gammaproteobacteria; order Pseudomonadales; family Pseudomonadaceae; genus Pseudomonas; species Pseudomonas tructae. Next base: position 2,658,017 of record NZ_CP035952.1, read on the forward strand.
CGGCGTATTTCAGCCGCTTCTTTGCGCGCTACGCGCAGATGACGCCGGGGGTGTACCGCCAGCGTCAGGCGCAAGGCCTTGCCAGGTGAGGCGCCCAGCTCATCTGATCCGTATTAATCCCGATAACCTGAATCTGTAACCCAGTACACCCAAAAGCCATAGTAAGGGCCTCCCTGATGAGGTCCGAACCATGTATCACTATGACGAGTATGACCGTGCGCTGGTGTTCGAGCGCGTGGCGCAGTTTCGCGATCAGGTACGCCGGTTCATGGCTGGCGAACTGAGTGAAGAAGAGTTCCTGCCCCTGCGCCTGCAAAACGGCCTGTACCTGCAAAAGCATGCCTTCATGCTGCGTGTGGCCATCCCTTACGGCACCCTGGGGGCGCAGCAGATGCGTACCCTGGCGCAGATCGCCAGAGAATACGATCGCGGCTACGGGCACTTCACCACCCGGCAGAACATCCAGTTCAACTGGATCGAGCTGGCCCAGGTGCCGGACATCCTCCAGCGCCTGGCCGAAGTCGAGATGCATGCGATCCAGACCTCGGGCAACTGCGTGCGCAACATCACCACCGAAGCTTTTGCCGGGGTCGCCGCCGATGAGCTGCTCGACCCGCGGCCGCTGGCCGAGATCCTGCGGCAGTGGTCGACCATCAACCCCGAGTTCCTGTTCTTGCCACGCAAGTTCAAGATCGCCATCTGCTCGGCCATCGAGGACCGCGCGGCGATCATGATGCATGACATCGGCCTCTACCTGTACCGCGATGGCCATGGCCAGATGTGCCTGCGGGTCATGGTCGGCGGCGGCCTGGGGCGTACGCCGATCCTCGGTTTGCAGATCCGCGAGGGCCTGCCGTGGCAGCACCTGCTGTCGTATGTCGAGGCCATTTTGCGGGTCTACAACCGCCATGGCCGACGCGACAACAAGTACAAGGCGCGGATCAAGATCCTGGTCAAGGCGCTGGGCATCGAGGCGTTCTCCCGCGAGGTGGAGCAGGAGTGGCAGCACATCAAGGATGGCCCGGCGCAACTCACCGAGGACGAGTTCCAGCGCGTCGCTAGCGCATTCGAGCCGCCGGCCTACGACAGCGTCGTCGACACTGAACTGGCTTACGACACGCACCTGGCCCAGGACCATGCCTTCGCCCGCTGGGTGGCCTGCTGCGTCAAGCCGCACAAGGTCCCCGGTTACGCCAGCGTGGTGCTCTCGACCAAACCGGGGGAAAGCTCGCCACCGGGCGACCTGACGGATGAGCAAATGGAGGCGGTGGCCGACTGGTCGGAGCAGTTCGGCTTCGGCGAGATCCGCATTGCCCACGAGCAGAACCTGATTCTTCCTGACGTGCGCAAGCGCGACCTGCATGCGCTCTGGCGCCTGGCTTGCGAGCGCGGTCTGGGGACTGCCAACATCGGCCTGCTGACCGACATCATTGCCTGCCCGGGTGGCGACTTCTGTGCCCTGGCCAATGCCACCTCGATCCCCATTGCCCAGTCGATCCAGCGCTGCTTCGATGATCTGGACTACCTGCACGACCTGGGTGAACTGAGCCTGAACATCTCTGGCTGCATCAACGCCTGCGGCCATCACCACATCGGCAACATCGGCATTCTTGGCGTCGACAAGAACGGCAGCGAGTGGTACCAGGTCACCCTGGGCGGCGCCCAGGGCAAGCACAGCACCCTGGGCAAGGTCATCGGCCCGTCGTTCAGCGCTGCGCAGATTCCGCGGGTGATCGAGCAGATCATCGCTACCTATTGCGCCTACCGCGAGTTGGACGAACCGTTTGTCGACACCGTGCGTCGGGTCGGCCTGGAACCCTTCAAGGAGCGGGTCTACGGCAAGCGCCCGGAGGAGTTGATATGCGTAATGTGATTGCCCTGCGCAACGGCGAGGCGCAGTTGATCGAGCCGGATCCCTGGCAGTTGTTGCGCGAACCCGGCGAAGTGCTGCCCGACGGCCTGCTGATTTTGCCGCTGGCCAGCTGGCTCGCCACTCGCGCCCAGCGCCTGCCGGGTCGCGACGGCTTGTGGCTGGGGCCGGACGACGAAGTCGAGCCGCTGCGGCCGTGGCTGGCGCAGGTGCCGCTGATCGCCGTCGACTTCCCCAGCTTTCGCGACGGCCGTGGCTACAGCCAGGCCTACCTGCTACGCACTCGCCTGGGTTGGCACGGCGAGCTGCGCGCCATTGGCGATGTGCTGCGCGACCAGCTCAGCCATATGCGCCAGTGCGGCTTCGACAGCTATGCGGTGCGTGAAGACAAATGCGCTACGGATGCGTTGCAGGGGCTGGCGGGGATGAGCGTGCTGTACGGGCGTTCGGTGATCGAGCCGCGGCCGTTGTTTCGTCGGCGTTGACTGGTACGGCGTCGGCGCTGGTCTATCGTTTAGCTTTTGTTCGCCCGGCAATGCCGCGCCTCAGGAGCCGCCATGAACCAGGATCAGCAGAGTCGCCGCCGTTTTATCGCTGCCAGTTCCGTGGTGGGCGCCGCCGGGGCCATGTACTCGACGGCGCCACTGGCCGCCGGAGCCATTCTACGCGGCACCGAAACGGCTGTGGCGGCCGAGCTGATCCTGCATAACGGCCTGCTGCACACGGTAGACCGCGAGCGGCCGCAAGCAACTGCGGTGGCCATTCGCAATGGACGCTTCGTGGCGGTGGGCGATGATGCCCAGGTCATGGCCTTGCGCGGGCCGGCGACCCAAGTCATCGACCTCAAGCAACGCACGGTGATCCCCGGGCTCAACGATTCGCACCTGCATTTGATCCGCGGCGGCCTGAACTACAACCTGGAGCTGCGCTGGGAAGGCGTGCCGTCGTTGGCCGATGCTTTGCGCCTGCTCAAGGAGCAGGCCTTGCGCACGCCCGCGCCGCAGTGGCTGAGGGTGGTGGGAGGCTGGAACGAGTTCCAGTTCGCCGAGCGCCGTTTGCCGACCCTCGACGAGTTGAACCAGGCGGCGCCAGACACGCCGGTGTTCGTCCTGCACCTGTACGATCGCGCCTTGCTCAACCGAGCCGCCCTGCGTGTGGTCGGCTACGACCGCAACACGCCCAACCCACCAGGAGGCGAGATCCAGCGCGATGCCAACGGCAACCCGACCGGCATGTTGATCGCCCGGCCCAACGCGATGATCCTCTACTCGACGTTGGCCAAGGGGCCGAAGCTGCCGCTGGAATACCAGGTCAACTCGACGCGCCAGTTCATGTGCGAACTCAACCGCCTGGGCCTGACCAGTGCCATCGACGCCGGTGGCGGCTATCAGAGTTACCCCGATGACTATGCGGTTATCGAGCAGTTGGCCAAGACAAGGCAACTCACTGTGCGCATCGCCTACAACCTGTTTACCCAAAAGCCCAAGGAAGAACTGTCCGACTTCAAGAACTGGACCAGCAGCGTCAAATACGGCCAGGGCGACGACTTTCTGCGCCACAACGGTGCCGGCGAGATGCTGGTGTTCTCCGCCGCCGACTTCGAGGACTTTCTCGAACCGCGTCCGGACCTGCCTGGCAGCATGGAGGGCGATCTAGAGCCGGTGGTGCGCCATCTGGTGGAGCAGCGTTGGCCGTTTCGCCTGCACGCCACCTACGACGAATCGATCTCGCGCATGCTCGAGGTGTTCGAGAAGGTCAATCGCGATATCCCTTTCAACGGACTGCCGTGGTTCTTCGACCATGCCGAAACCATCAGCCCGAAGAACATCGAGCGGGTAAAAGCCTTGGGCGGCGGTATTGCCATTCAGGACCGCATGGCCTTCCAAGGTGAATACTTCGTCGAGCGCTACGGCGCCAAGGCCGCCCAGCACACGCCGCCGATCAAGCGCATGCTCGCTGAAGGCATCCCGGTCGGCGCCGGCACCGATGCCACCCGGGTGTCCAGCTACAACCCCTGGACCTCACTGTACTGGCTGGTCAGCGGGCGTACTGTCGGCGGCCTGGAGCTGTACCCGCAGGGCCTGGACCGCGATACCGCGCTGTCGCTGTTCACCCATGGCAGCGCCTGGTTCTCCAGCGAGCAGGGCAACAAGGGCCAGATCAAGGTCGGCCAACTGGCGGACCTGACGGCGTTGAGCGCCGACTATTTCAGCATCGACGCCGAAGCGATCAAGCACCTGGAATCGGTACTGACCCTGGTCGATGGAAAGGTGGTGTACGGCGCCGCCGAGTTCGCCCGGCTCGACCCGCCGACGCTGCCGGTATTGCCCGACTGGTCGCCGGTGGCCAAGGTGCCCGGGCACTGGCGCCAGGGCGCTGCGCTCACCGCCCAGGTGCATCAATGCGTGGGTGCCTGTGCGGTGCATGCCCACCACCATCAGCGCGCTCGGCAATCTTCGGTACCGGTCAGTGACTTTCAGGGCTTTTGGGGCGCCTTTGGTTGTTCCTGTTTTGCCTTCTAGGGGATCGGGCATACCATGGAGGTATCGCCCGATCGACAGGATGTTGCTGCATGCCCTTCACTACCCGTGTTGCCCGGCCCAGTGATGCCGAGGCACTCAGCCATGTTGCCGGCCAGACCTTCGCCCTGGCCAGCCCCCCGGATGCTGCCGCCCAGGCGTTGCAGGAATACATCGACACCCAGCTGCAGCCCGAGCATTTTGTCCTGCACCTGCTCAACCGGCGCAAGCGCCTGCGGGTGCTGGAGTACCTGGGTAAAGTGGTGGGCTACAGCCTGATCGACACGGCACCCCAGGTTTTGGGGATTGCCGAGGCAGACGGCCTGCCGGAGCTCAGCCGCTGCTATGTGCTGCCCGAGCAACATGGCCTCGGTGCTGCGCAGCTGTTGCTCGACGACACCTTGGCCAAGGTGTGCGGGGCCATTCGCCTGACGGTCAACCAACAGAATGCCCGGGCTATCCGTTTCTACCAGCGCAATGGCTTTGCCAAGGTTGGCGAGGCGCTGTTCGAGTGCGGCCCGGAGCGCCACCGCGACTGGGTGATGGTCGCGCGGCGCTAACCGGTGGGAGCGGGCTTGCCCCGCGATAAGGCCGGTACAGTCAAGTCAGAACACCTGCCGCAACACCCAGTACAACCCGCCAGCCAACACAATCGCCGCCGGCAAGGTCAGCACCCAGGCCATCATCAGGTTGAACACGGTGCGCATCTGCAGGCCCGAGCCATTGGCGACCATGCTCCCGGCCACCCCGGACGACAGCACGTGGGTGGTCGACACCGGCAGCCCGTACATGTCCGCAGCCCCGATGGTGCACATCGCCACCAGTTCGGCCGAGGCGCCCTGGGCGTAGGTCAGGTGGGTCTTGCCGATCTTCTCGCCGACGGTCACGACGATGCGCCGCCAGCCAACCATGGTCCCAAGCCCCAAGGCGATGGCCACGGCGATCTTCACCCACACTGGTATGTAACGGGTGGCGCTGTCGATCTGTTGCTTGAACACCTGCACCTTGGCCTGGGTATCGGCATCGAAGTTGCCCAACTGGTGTTTGTCGATCAGGCGGATGGCCTCGGAGGTCAGGTACATATCGTTGCGCACGTTGGCCATGGCCTCGGCGGGTACGCGGTTGAGCGAACCATAGCCCTTTACCTCGGTACCGATCATGCCGGCCAGCTCTGCCAGGGCCGGCAGCAGTTCGGCGCTGGCCTGCGGCTGGCGGATGAACGCGCTGAGAGTCTGGCGGGGGTCGTCCACCGCGGTGTGCGGCGCACTGCGCTGCAAGGCCTGCTGGGTGGCTTCGGCCACAGCGGCGAACTGCAAGGATTGCTCGGCTGGCATGGTTCGGTTCAGGGCGTAGGCCATGGGCAAGGTGCCAACCAGGATCAGCATGATCAGGCCCATGCCTTTCTGCCCGTCGTTGGAGCCATGGGCGAAGGACACCCCGGTGCAGGTGAGAATCAGCAGCCCGCGAATCCACCAGGGCGGTGGGGTGTTGCCCACCGGCGCCTGGTACAGCTCGCGGCGCTTGACCAGCATGCGCAGGGCCAGCAGCAACAGCGCCGCACAGGCAAAACCCACCAGGGGCGAGAGCAACAGTGAATAGCCGACCTTGCTGGCCTGGCTCCAGTCCACCCCGCTGATGCCGTCGCGCCCGTGCATCAGTGCGTTGGCGATGCCGACGCCGATGATCGAACCAATCAGGGTATGCGAGGACGATGCCGGCAGGCCCAGCCACCAGGTGCCCAGGTTCCAGATGATCGCTGATAGCAGCAGGGCGAAGACCATGGAAAAACCCGCCGAGGAGCCGACTTGCAAGATCAGCTCGACCGGCAGCAGGGCGATGATGCCGAAGGCCACCGCGCCACTGGACAGCAGTACGCCGAGAAAATTGAAACAGCCAGACCACACCACGGCCACCGACGGCGGCAGCGAATGGGTGTAGATCACCGTGGCCACGGCATTGGCGGTGTCGTGAAAACCGTTGACGAACTCGAAGCCCAGGGCAATCAGCAACGCCAGGCCGAGCAATAAAAAGGGCGTCCAGGTGGTGACCACAGTGCCGGTGGCATCGATGTCGCGGAACAGGCTCCAGGCGGTATACACAAGGCCTGCTGCGAGCAGGCCGAAGAACAGGGTCAGGGTGGTGCGGCCGGGTTTGTGATCGAGACGCGGGCGTGGGTCGTGGTTGGTCAGCGATGGGCTGCCAGCCAGGGTCGGGGTGGTCATGATGACGGGTCCGGGTTAGCAGAAAGGATCAAGCCTTGCCTGGCCATGATAAAAACAATCGCCGGCTGCACCGTGACCTCGGTCAAGGAAAGTCCTAGGATCTGTGAACCACCTGCTGGAGCGAAGTGATGATCCGCTGTAAACGTGTTTATGATCCGCTTGAGGCCAGCGATGGCCAGCGCGTGCTGGTTGACCGGTTGTGGCCGCGCAACAAGCGCAAGGACCAGTTGCAGGCGGTGTGGATGCCTGAGGTGGCGCCTTCAACGGTGCTGCGCCAGGCTTTTCATGGCGGTGAAGTGGATTTCTCCGGGTTTGCCGAGCGCTACCGCCAGGAACTGAGCGCGCAGCCGGCACATTGGTGGAAACTGCTGGGCATGGCCGGGCAGGGCGATCTGACCTTGCTGTATGCCGGCAAGGACACTGCACGCAACAATGCCACGGTGCTGGCGCAATGGCTTGAGGATGAGCTGGAGCGTCGGGGGCCGGGGAGTTCGCCAGTATGCTACGCCGATGAATTCGAACCCTGAACAGCATCGCGGGGCAAGCTCGCTCCTACACTGTGGGAGCGGGCTTGCCCCGCGAAGAGAACCATAAATGACCCTGCAACTGACCCCCGCCACCGACCAGCACCGCACCTTCGCCCGCGACCTCACCCGCCGGGCCATGCTGCCTTATTACCGCGAGTTCGACCTGCTCTGGCAGGAAGAGGCCTTCGACCAGGCCTGGGAGTGGCGCGAGCAATGGCTGATCAGCGAAGACCAGCAACCGGTGGGCTACTTCAGCCTCAGCCAGGACCGCCAGGCCCTGTTCATCCGTGAACTGCACCTGTTGGAAAGCTGTCGCGGCCGGGGCATCGGCAGTTGGGTATTAACGCAACTGGCTGACTGGACCCGGCAACGGCACTTGCCGCTGCTGCGCCTGATGGTGTTCAGCAGCAACCCGGCACGGCTCCTGTACCTGCGCCAGGGCTTTGTCTGTGTCGGCGAAGACGAGTGCTTTGTGCGCATGCAGCGGGCGATTGACTAGCTCGACCCGCACCACGCATCCCGGGCGCTGGAGCGCCTGTAACAGTGGCCCCTGTACGGCTAACAAATCCCCAATCAGCAGGTTCTGCAGGATCGGCTTGCCCTCGAAGGTGTTCGGCCCCAGCACCACCTGCTGCATACCCTCAACCCGCACCAGCGCCTTGCCGGCCGTGCCCAGGGTGTTGCCGCTCAAGGTCAGGGGGCCGGCCAGTGGCGTGGCGTTGCGCAGGCTGACGGCGTATTCGGGAGTGTTGCCGATGCGGTTGTTGATCAGGTTCACGGCGCCGACTTCGCTGGCATCCACGGCGCTGCCCTGGCTGTTGCCGATCAGGTTGTCGCTGATCAGCAGCGCCGCCGCCGCTGTCGGCGCCAGGTTGCGCAGCTGGATGCCGTTGCCACGGCTGTCGCCAATCAGGTTGGCGCTCAGCAGCAGGGCGCCCTGTTGTTCGCTGACCTCGATCGCTGCCTTGTGTGCACCCAGGATCAGGTTGCCTTCAATACGCCCGTGAGTCTGGCCGCGCAGGCGGATGCCGCTGTTGTTGTCGATGCCGCGCAGCTGGTTGTTGCGCAGGCTTACCTGGCTGTCGCGCACGTCGATGGCGTATTGCTGGGACTGGCCGAACTGACTGTTGTCGATCTGCGCCCGACTGTGCTGTAGCTCTAGCGCCGTGGACAGCTCGAGGAACTGGCTGTCGCGGATGAGTACGGTGGCCGGGTGGGTGGTCGCTGCTTGCTGGCTGCTCAGGGCGGTGGTCAGGCCGCGCGAGAGGTTGGCGTTGTAGCCCAGGCGCTTGAGGGTCGAGCCCAGCACCTGGGTGTGGCTACCGGCCCAGGCCACCACGAACGGCCGCCAGGCGCGGTCGGTGCTGCCGGGTTTGTCGCCGGCCACGCTTTCCAGGCGCGACTGCTTCAGGCCCAGCCAGCCCTGGTTGATCAGCGCCGTGCCGGAGTAGCTGTACAGGTACAGGCTGGTGCCTTCGAGCAGCAGGCCGCCGTCGCTGGCGATCACCAGCGGGTAGCTGAGCAGGTAGCCGTCCTTGTAGCGCTTGAGGATCTTTGGATCGTTGAGGGCATCGTGCAACTGCGCCAGGGTAATGCTGCCACCACGCACCAACAGCGCTTGCGGGTGATGCGCCTGGTAGCCGGCGATGGCGCGGAACAGGCCGTTGTTGACGAACGGCTCGAACGGCCAACTGCCCGCCTGGGACGAGAACATCGGTTGCAGGCTGACACTGGCGCGGCCCGCCGGGCGCGGGCGTTCGTCGACCTGCAGTTGCACGGCCTGGCTGAGCTGTTGCTGCAAGTGCTGCAGGTCGCGCTGGTGTTCGGCGCTGCTTACTGTGCTTAGCGATTGCTGTAACGGCAAGCTCTGGCTGGCAGCCTGGGCTACGGCGCTGAACAGCAGCGCCAGGCAGGAAAGGGTAAGCGGGCGGGCAAGCATGGCCATGACGGTTCGTCCTTGGGTTACGGCAGTTTGGGATAGAACGGCTTGAGTGGGCCGCCGATCTGACTGTAGTTGTCGACCTCGCCATCCTCGCTGTCATACAGCTGGCGGGCCAGGCGATGGCCCGGGGCGCGCTGCAGAAAGGGGATCAGCCAGGCCAGTTTGTAGGGGGCGACGTCGGCCTGCGACTGGCCTTTGAGCTCGGGCAGGCCGTCGGGGTCGAGGATGCTGCGGGCGGCAAAATTGGCCAGCAGTTCCAGGGTCTGCTGATCTTCATTGCTCCACGGCAGGCCGTTGGCCCGCGCCGATTCCGCCAGCAGCACCAGCGGCACCAGGGCGTATTGGCTGTAGGTGGCGGCCAGTTTGCTGCGCGCCACTTCCAGGGGCAGGTAGGCGTAGCTGCCGTCGCTGGCTTTGACCGCTTGCCGCAGGCCGCGACGCAGGTTGCCGTCTGCCCACTGGATGAAGTCGTCGCGCTGCACCAGCATGCCGGTCGCCGCTACGGCCCAGGCTGCCCAGTAGTCATGGTTGTTGAACCAGGTAAAGCCGGGCGTGCGACGTGGCTGGTACTCGGTGATGATGCGTTCGCCCAGCTGGCTGAACCAGGCCTTCTGCGCTGGCGTCAATTGCTGCTTGGCGTCGCTGGCGGCCTGGGTCATCAGCAGGGTCGAGGCCATGGCGGCTACCGCCCATTTGCGCGCGGCCATGCCGGTGCTGCTGGCGTCGGGGTTGAGCAAGGCCCCGGCCTGGGCCCAGCGCTCCAGCCACTGGTCCTGGCAGGCCAGGGCCATGTTCGCCTCCTGTGGACTCTTCGCCCGCTGGAAACGCTTGCTGGCGTAGATCAGGCCACCGATGAAGGGTTTGACCTGCTTGCCGATCTCTTCGCTGTTGGCGTCCGGGCTGCTGCGCAGGGTCGACTTGCTGGCATCGCGCTGGTCGTACTTGCTTTGCAGCTGCAAGTTGCCGGTGTAGGGCGGCGGTACTTCCTTGCTGCAGCGCAGGGTGCGGTAGTCGGCGATCATCGCCGACTGCGCGCTGGCCCGTGGCGGCCAGATCGAACTGGCCGCCAGGCTGTCGGCCAACTGCAGGCTGGCGCACAAGCCCAGGCCCAGCGCTGCCCAGGTCTTTACAGACATAGTCGGGTTTCCACTTGGGTGGCGGCAGTGCCGGGCTTGGTCGGCTCCATGAACACTGACAGCAGGTTGGCCCCGGCGAACTCTTTGGCCCTACTCAGCTCAAGGTAGTACTGACCTCCAGTGACCACCGCTTCGCGGCGAAACCAGACCTTGTCGCGGGCACCATTGTCGTAATAGACGATCAGGTAGAAATCCTTGACGTTCTTGTCGCTGATACGGATATCGAGAAAACCCTGGCCGCTGTTTAGGTTCTTGCGTCCTTCGCCTGCGTTGCTGAGCAGCTCGATACGCTCATTGACCCGCAGCGGCGGGCGCTGCACCCGGTTGGCCAGGACTTCGGTAGACACCGGGCAGCCGCCCTTGACCGCCGGAATCAGTTGGCGGTACATCGCCTCGGACTCCAACTGGTAGTTGGCCGGCAACTCCCAGATGATCAGCTTGGGCGGCGCCTTGGGCTTGTAGTTCTCCGACAGCAGGTATTCGAGCAGCGAGCCGTCCTGGCCGACGCCGGGCAGGGCGTAGTTGAGGATATCGGCTTGCAGGTATTGCTTGAGGTAGCCGTCGAAGTTGAACTGCTTGCTCTCGTCTTCACGGGCGGCGGCGTTACTGTCGCCGACCAGGATCACCTCAGGGTCCGGCGCATCGTCGAACAGCGCCTCGGCGCCGTCGGCTGCGGGGATGGTCTGGTAGCCGCGCACATACTGGAAACCATAATTGTTGCCGCAGATATAGCTCAGGGCCAGGTTCAGGGTGCCGTCCTTGGGCACCATGACCCCAGGTTCGGTGCGGTACTGCTTTTTGCTCAGTTGGGCGTAAAACGGCTGGCGGCGGACCTCTTCGGCCACCAGCCGCGCCGTGGCTTCGGCGCCGGCCGGAGTCCAGTGGTGGTCACGGCGAAAGAAGTACTCGCCCTTGGGCGGGCTCTGCACCAATTGCATCAACGGCGGCACCACCGCGCCTGCCGCGCGCAGTTGTTGCAGGTAGCTTTCCAGGTTGCCGCTGGCGCGGGCAAAGTCGAAGTCGTGCAGCTTGTCGGGGTAAAGCTTGTCGCGGTGCATCAGGCCACGGGTCGGCTGCACCGCCATGGCCACGTGGATGCCCTGCTGGCGGAAGGCGGCCATCAAGCGGGCGAACTCCGGGCGCATGGGCGTCGGGATACCGAAATCGTTGGTCAGGTCGACCGCCGAGCGGAACAGCCAGCGCTCCTTGCCCGGGACGATTTCACGCATCAGCTTCATGCGTCCTTCGGCGTAGTTCTGCGGGTTGCCAAGGCCCGGGCAGACCATGCACTCAAGGCTGGTGCAGTTGGCCTTGGCGGCTTCTGCGGCCACGCCCGGGGTGCTCAGCAGAGGACCGAGCAGGGCCGCCAGGCCAAGGGGAAGAATGCGCTTCATGATCACTCACTCGGGTCGATGCTGTTGGCCAGGCTCATGCTCTGGTAGCCGGCGCCCTTGGGCAGCAGTACGTAGCTGTAGGAGCGGCCTTTTTTCAGGAACAGCTCATCGAATCTGGCCACGTTCTGCTCAGCGACGTAGGCGGCAAAGCCGATCTTGATCTCGTTGACCATGCGGCTGCCGGTCTGGTCCTTGCCCAACGGGTCGACGATCACGTGTTTGCCGTCGAGGGTTTTGAGCGCAGCCGGGGCCGAGGTCAGGTTGTAGAAGGCAACCTGGGCTTTCTTTGGCTCATTGACGTACTTGTCGGCGATCAAGGTCAGTGTGCTGCCGTCAAAGACCACGGTGCTGGCAGCGTTGGCCTTGAGCTGCGGCTCGATGGCGGTACTACCGACGGCGATCTTGTGCACCCCGGCCGGGGTGAAGCGGTAGCCGCTGAGTTGACCGGCGGCGACCCGTTGCGCGTTGATCTTGCCGCTCAGGGTGACGTCGATGTTGCTGCTGGACAGGTTGAGCACGCGCACGAACGCCGAGTCGGCGGGTGCCACGGCGTCGTACAGGTCGGCGTTGCCTTCGGCGGCATGAAGGGCGGCGCTGCCCAGCAGCAGGGCGGAAGTGGCGAGCAGGCGTTGCAGTGCGGTATTCATCAGTCTCTCCTTAGAAATGTTGGGTCTGGCCGGGGCGGCTCAGGGCGCCGAGGCGGTGGGCGAGCAGGGTGCGCAGGGGGAACTCCCAGACCACGGTGTCGATCTCGGGGTTGCTCAACTGGTCGCTGGCGAGGAACTGGCTCATCGCCTCGAACGGCCCGCGGGCCTCCACCGAAACACTGAGCAGGTCGCGGTTGAGTGCTTCCTTGAGAAAGCCGGTGAAGTTCCAGTCATCGATCTTGCTGTAGCTGGTGCCCACCAGCATCAGGCTCTGGCTTTGGTTGGCGAACAGGTCGCTGGCGTCCTGCTGCGCCTTGATGGTTTCGTACAGGGCGATCTGGTTGGAGCCGAACTGCGGCGCCAGTTGCGCGTGGTTGAACTGGATGTAGTTCATCAGGTCGCCCTTGATCGTCTTGTCGGCAACCTTGTGCGACAGGTAGCGCTCGTCGCCCAGCAGTTCCGGACGCTGGCGGGCCAGCTCATAGGCGCTCAGGCGTGCGCCTTCGGGGCTCCAGTGGGTGTCGGATTTAAGAAACAGCGCGGGGCCGGCGAGGTTGGCCAGGAACGCCGAACGCAGCGGCGTGACCGGCGTGTCCTGTGCCTGCAGGCGTTCGACGAAACGGTCATAGAGGCTGATCGCCCGTGGGTCGACCGCGCGCTCGGTGTGCGCGGCATACACATCGACCTTCATCGGCAGCGGCAACAGGATCAGGCGCTTGTTGTGGGCCTTGAGCCGCTGCTCGATCTCGGCGATCTGCTTGAGCTGGCCGTCGAGGTTGGCTTCAAGGTCGTTCGGCACCCGATACTCCTGGTTGGTGTAGAGCCAGCCGTCCTTGCCCAGCACCACGCCTTTGGTGCCTTCGTCGAACAACCGGTACTGGGCGTTGGCCCACAGCTCGAGCGACGGCTCACGCAGGAAAAAGCGCTTGTCGTAGACCTGCTCGAACTTGCGCAGCAGTTTGCCGTCGACGAACAGGTTCCAGGCCTGGCTCTGGTTGCGGGCAAAACTGAACACCGGTGGCAGCGAGTAGACGAACATCCCCGCCAGCAACACGCCGAAGGCAATGCCGTTGACCTTGCTGGCCGAATTCATGACCGGGTACATGGCGCGCTCCTAGAACTGAAAGTACAAAAACGGCGAGAACGAATGCGCCGCCAGGCTGCTCAGCGCCAGGGCGAATCCGGCCCAGAGCAGCAGGGCCTTGAGGCCGCCGACATGGCGCATGAAGTACTGCTGCTTGTTGCCGGCGTAAAAACGCACGTTGTTGCTGCCGGCCAGCACCAGCCAGCACAGGGCAATGGCGGCGAACGACATGGCCATCTTCGAGGCGCCGAGCACGTACAGCTCCAGCGAACCCAGGCCGTTGAAGCCGAACAGCGCCTGGTAGATGTCGAGGCTGTGGCGCAGGTCGTTGGTGAAGAACAGCGGCATGCTCAGGATGATCAGCACGAAAGTGCGCAGGTTGCGGCCCAGGTGGTAGGGCGTGGTGACCTTGGTCGCCAGGTTGAACTTGCGCTCGATGACCATGCCCAAACCGAAGAACAGCCCCCAGCAGATAAAGGCGAAGCTGGCGCCATGCCACAGGCCCGACAGCAGCATGGTGTAGACCAGCGCCGGCAGCGCCCCGGCGATGCGCTTGCGCACCAGTGGCATGTACACGTAATCGCGCAGAAAGTGCGCCAGGGTCATGTGCCAACGTGCCCAGAATTCGGTGATGCTCTGCGACACATAGGGCTGGTTGAAGTTTTCCGGAAAACGAAACCCCATCATCAAGGCCAGGCCCAGGGCCATGTGGCTGTAGCCGGCGAAGTCGAAGTACAGCTGCAGGGTCGAGACCACCAGGCCGAACCAGGCATCGCTCAGTTGCAGGGTGCCTTCGCTGATGAACAGCACGTTGATCGGCGCCAGTTGGTCGGCGATCAGCACTTTCATGATGAAGCCGAGCATGAACCGGCACACGCCCAGGGAGAACAGCTCCAGCGAGTGGCTGCGCTGGCGCAGCTGTGGCGCCAGTTGGCTGTAGCGCAGGATGGGGCCGGCCACCAGGTGCGGGAACAGCGCGACGAAGGCGGCAAAGTCGATGAAGTTGTTGGTCGGCGTAGCGTCCTTGCGGTAGATATCGACGATGTAACTCAGGGCATGGAAGACATAGAAGGAGATGCCCAGCGGCAGGAAGATCGTCTCCAGGGTGAAGGTGTTGATGCCCAGCGGCGCGAGCAGGGCGGCCAGCACCTCGGCGCCGAAGTTGGCGTACTTGAAGTAGCCCAGGGTCGACAGGTTGCCGATGATGCCGATCCACAGCAGGCGAAACGCCCAGCGCTTGTCGCCGGCATCCAGGCGCGCCTTGATGCGCAGGCCGAACCAGTAGTTCCAGTAGGTGATGGCGACGAACAACAGCAAGAAGTCCGGCCGCCACCAGGCGTAGAAGATGTAGCTGGCGGCGACGATCACCGTCGAGCGCCACGGCGCCCGGGCGAGGAAGTACACGGCCAGGAACAGCGGCAGGTAAAGGAACAGGAAGACGTTGGAGGCGAAGATCATCTTGGGCTGCGTCCTTAGTAGCTGACCACGACGCCGACGGTCAGCTGGTAGTCATCACCACTGTCCAGGGCGTTGCCGGCGTTGAGGTAGCTGGCGCTGACCAGGGCGTTGACGTCCAGGTGCTTGCCGTCGATGGCCACCGGGAACATCTTCCAGTAGTAGTTGAGGTCGAACATCTGCCCGACCTCCTTGCCGCCGCCGTGGTTGCCCTGGGCGATAGCGCGGTTGCGCTCGCTGCGCTGGTCGCCTTCGAGGCGGATTGGCAGGGTGCCGTTGGCGTCGCGCAGCTTGAGCTCGGTGAGGCGAAAATCGAGGGCGCTGCGTGGCGTCGGGTTGGTTTCCAGGGCGATGCCGTAGTAGCTCAGGTTGCGCAGATCGAGGCTGACGAAGGAGCTGGCCAGGCGCGTGCTGTAGCTGCCCTGGCGGGTGATGCGGTCGGACTGGATGGCATTGAGGCGAAAGCCGTCGTTGTCGTTGCTCGGCTTGTCGGTCAGGCCGCCGCGCAGGGCCACCCGGGGTGTCCATGGCAGGTCGTGGAAGCGCTTGCCGATCTCGCCCAGGGCCGCCCAGCCGCTGGCGTTGTGGCCGGTACTGGTAACGCCGTTGACGTCAGTGTTGTCGACCTTGCCGTCCAGGCCTGCGAGCTCCAGGTGGTAGTCGCTGAATAGCGGCGTCACGTTAAGGTCATCGGCCTTGAAGAACAGCCCGTAGCGCATGCCCTTGAAGTCATAGCGGTCTTCGGCGTCGTGGCCGCTGTGGTCGTTCTCGTGCATCAGGCGCATGCCGGCCCAGTTGTGCTCGCTCCAGCGGTAGGCGTATTCGCCCATCAGGTAGGTGGTGCGCTCTTCGCTGTCGGCCAGGCGATTGACGTCGCTGTTGTAGTTGTAGAACTTCTGCGCCACGGCGACGAAGCCACGGGAGAAGGTGTCGTTGTAGTTCAAACGCAGCGACTCGATGCTGTCGTCCCACCAGATGCCGTAGTCGTCGAAATAGCGCTGGCGCCCGGCCGACAGCGAGAAGCGCGGGTCGTCGCCGAGCAGGTTGCGTTTGACATACAGCTCGCGCAGCTCGGCGTACCAGCCTTCGGGCTGTTCGCGGTCGAGGTTGTTGGCGTTTTCGTTCTGCACGCTGGCCGATTCGCTGGAGTCGTAGTTCAACCACAGGCGTCCGTAGACCATCCATTTGGCCCAGCGTTTTTCCGGCGAGTACCAGGCGAACGACGGCTCGTAGCGCAAGCTGTAGAACATCTCGCGGCTGCGGCCGACTTCGGAGTTTTCAGGGCCGTAGCCGGTTTGCACGGTGAGCTTGTTGAAAAACTCCGAGGTGATCACCGGCGTGCTGGCGTCGCTGATCCGCACCGGCTCGCTGCTGTCGGCCTCGGGGCCGGTGACTTCTTCCAGGGCCTGCGCCGGGTACAGCGGGGTCAGGGTCAGCAGGGCGCCGAACAGGGTGTGATGGGCTTTCACAGGGTTGCCTCCTTCAACAGATCGGCACGCGCCGCCAGGGCACGCTCGATATCATCCTTTTTCAGGGTCTTTTCCAGGCGCTTGACCAGGCTGCGCGCACCGCTCTCGCCCAGTGCCAGGGCCACCTGGGCATAGGTGTAGGCCTTGACCGGGTCATGGCAGAGGGCGCGCCCGTAAGCGTGCAGGGTGGCCATGCGATACCAGGCAGCGGTGGAGCCGGCTTGAGCCTGGGCCTGGAAAATCTCCAGGGCCTTGTCCTGGTCGGGCTGGTCGGCCACGCCCTTGCTGTAGTAGTCGGCCAGCAGCAGCTCGGCATCGGGGTAGCGGCTGGCGAGCAGCTCGTCGATCAAGGCGCGGGCCTTGTCCGGGTCCAGGGTCAGCCAGTTGTTGACCATGTAGAACGAGGCCTGCAGGGCCTTGGCCCGGGTCGCCTCGCGCAGCTTGACCTGGTCGATCAGCGCCTGGGTCTCTTCGGCGTTGTGCTCGGTGGGGTTGGAGATCATGAAGCTGGCCTTGGACACCATGGCCGGGACGAAGCCGCGCTCGACGGCGTTGTCGCGCCAGCGATGGGCTTGCGCCCGGGCCAGGTCCAGGGCATCGCTGCGTTGTTTTTCCAGAGCCAGCTGCGCGGCGTCCGGCTGCACCCGCGCCGGGCCCATGGCACTGGCCTGGCGCTGGTAGCGGTCGGCTTCCTGTTCGGCGCGCTGCACGCTGTTGATGCTGTCGAGCAAGGAGCCGATGCGGTGCACGATCTCTACCGCAAGAGTCGGGCGCAGCGCTTCGAGACTTTGGGCAAAGGCCGGGAACGCGCGGTCCTGGTCGTCGCCGAGAAAACGGTAATAGCGATCGATCGCCCGCACATCCACGCGTACCGCCTGCTGGTACCAGTGTTCGGCGCCGGCGCGGTCACCCTGACGTTCGGCCAGCACCGCCTGGTACAGCTCGGGGCGGCAATTGAGCAGGCACGACTGCTGGTACAGCGCCAGCAACTGCGCCGCCTGCTCGGTGGGGACCAGCTGCGGGTAAACCAGGAACACCTCCAGGGTGGTGCTGGCATTGCGTGGGTCCAGAGTTGCCGGGTAGCGCGTCAGGGCCTGGGCGATCCATGGCTGCTGGCCTTTTTGCAGGCTCGGGGTGCGATCCAGCAGGCGCGCCAGCGAGGCCAGCGCCGGGACCTGGCCACGGCCGTCAGCGAAAGCGTCCTTGTACAGGCCGATGATTTCTGCGCGGTTGGCGCCATCGCTGTTGGCCAG
Source organism: Pseudomonas tructae (assembly GCF_004214895.1). Taxonomy (NCBI): domain Bacteria; kingdom Pseudomonadati; phylum Pseudomonadota; class Gammaproteobacteria; order Pseudomonadales; family Pseudomonadaceae; genus Pseudomonas; species Pseudomonas tructae. The sequence continues at coordinate 2,675,535 of NZ_CP035952.1, forward strand.
CACATCACCGAGCAGCAGCTTGGACGCCAGGTCACCGCGGTCGGCCAGGGCGCGCAGGTCGGCACTGACATTGGCGCTGGGGTCTTTGTACAGCGCATAGCGGATCTGCTCCAGGCTTTGCCCGGCCAGGGCGTTGCTGGCGCAGGCCAGGCCGAGGCTGGCCAGCAGCAGGCGGGAGGGCGTCTTCGCATTCATTGCCTATTCCTTCCTTGCAGGTGCTCAGCGCGAAGCGGTGAACGGCAGGCCCAGGTACAGGTCCACCGCCACCGGTTTCTGGTACGCGGCGCGGGGCAGCGGGCTGTCGGGGGCGATGGTCAGGGCCAGGTTCTTGTTGACCTCATCCACCCGCGAATCGATGACCTTGCCGCTGTATGCCTGGTCGAGGCCGAACACCTTGAGCTCCACCGAACTCACCCGGCTGATGTCGGCGAGCTTGTCGAAGGGCACGTTGGCGGTGACGAACAGGCCTTCATCCTTGGGCAGCAAATGCACCAGGGGCGCCTGCTTGTAGCCGTAGCCGTCCAGGGGCTTGCTGGGGAAGTAGACTTCGCAGTCGCACGGGCTGTTGATCACGGTCTCGATGCTGGCGCGCCCGAGCAGGGTCTGCAGGTCGCCGGGCGCAAGGTCGGCGACCGCCTTGAGGTCGGCCGGGCGGGTGAAGCTGGTGGCCAGCTGGGTGGAGATGTTCGCAACCGGCATGCCGGCCTTGACCTCGGTCTGCCCCGGTGCCAGGAGGAACTTCACATAGCCGTTGTCGGGCATGCTGATGACCTGGGCATTGGCCGAAACCTGGGCCTGCACGGCCGGGATGCGGAAGAACAGCAGGTAGCACTTGTAGGCGACAAAGCCCAGTGCGGCGATGCCCGCGGCGGCATACAGCAGGGTGCCGAGGGTGGCCTTGAGGCGCTCGCTCGAGCTGCGCGGGCTGGCGTACTTGTGCTTGCGCTCCTTGATGTAGTTTTCCCGCTGCATCACGTTGAACAGGCCATTGATGTCGGCGATCTCGCCCGACAGGTAGGCGCTGATGATGTAGCGCAGGATGTCGCGCTTCTGCGCGTCGAGTTCGACGAACTGGGCGCCGACCTCCTGGTCGCGCTGGGAGACGATCTTGATCTGGCTGTCGATGTTCAGGTCGACCTGGTTCAGGCGCAGCTGGATCGAGGCGTGGTACAGGCTGCCGATCTTCAGCGGCTCGGCGTGGAGCAGGCCGATGCCGCCCAGGGAGATGTCCTGCAGGGTGCTGTCGAACGGCGCCTGGCCGGCCGCGCTGAGCTTGACCCGGGCGTTGAGTTTGGTGCGCACGTACTGGCGTTCGTCGATCGCTTCGTGGACTACGTTGGCCGGTACTGCGGGTGTACTTGAGCTACTCATGGCAGGCGCCTTTCCTTAACGTTGCGTGAGTTCGAGAAGAACCGAGATGACCCCGAAGAAAATCGCGATGGATGACAGCAGCATCGCTTTCGAGGACCAGCGGTTCAGGGCGGCATCGAAGCTGACGCTGCCGTTGCTTAATGTGGTTTTCTGCCGGGTCCAGCTTTGCTGGTCCATGTGGAACAGCGCGTAGACTTTCATCAGCGAGCCGATGATCTGGTTGTAATAAAGAACGAAGGGGTACACCGGGCTGACCGGGTGGCCGGCAAACAGGAACAGCACGGTGACGATGCTGCGCGACAGCAGCACCCAGAACAGGTACACCAGCAGGTACTGGATGCCGAACACGATGCCGGCCACCACCGAAGCGGTCAGGCCCATCAGGCAGGTCCACATCGACACCCGCTGATCGAGCAGCACGTACAGGGTGAACAGGCCCAGGCGGGCGCGGCCGAGCAGGGCGGTGGCGCGAAAGTTCTGCCGTAGCGAGTTGCCGTACCAGCGGAACATCAACTGGCGGGTGGCGCGCCAGAAGCTGTTGTCTGGCGGATGCTCGACGGTCAGGGTGTTGCTGTCGGGCACGTAGAAGGTGTCCCAGCCAGCGCGCATCAGGCTCAGCCACGACGACTTGTCGTCACCGGTCAGAAACTGAAAACGCCCCAGGCGCCAGTGCTGGAGAAAGTCCGCCTCGACGTCGCGGATGAAATCCGGGTCGGTCATCACGCTTGCGCGAAAAAAGGACAACCGCCCGGTCAGGGTCAGCACCCGGTGCGACAGTGCCATCGAGCACATGTTGATGTGCCGCTGGACAAAACGCATCGAGTGCCACTGGCGCATCAGGTTGCTGCCTTCAACCTCGCAGAACTCGTTGGTGGTCAGGCCGCCGACGTTGGGCAGGTAGGCGAACAGCTTGACCGCGCGCTCGACACAGCCGGGCAGCATCATGGTGTCGCCGTCGACCACGCCGACCACCGAATCCTCCAGCGGCATCTGCCGTGACAGGGCGCGGAAGGCGTGGGCCAGGCCGTCACGTTTGCCGGTGCCACGGGCGCGGACGATCACCAGCTTGATGTCGTCGCGGTCCTTGACCTCGTTGCGCATGATCTGTTTGATGAACTGCTCGTCGCCCTTTTCCACGATGGAGGCGATTACCGTGCACGGCACCTGCAGCCGCTGCACCTCCTGGAACACCGACTGGTAGACCTTGAAGGTGGTGTGGCTGGGGATGCGGAAGCTGGTCACCACCATGAACATGTGCGCCGGCAGCGCCGCATCGCCCATGCGCTCGACCGCCTTGCGCATGCGCGGGAACTTCCAGTGCAAAAAGTACATGCCGCGCAGATAATGGACGATGGCGTTGCCATAGCGCCACATACCTAGCGCACCGATGATGAAGATGAACTTATGGTGCGCAGGATCCAGGTACTGCGGCGCGACCATCTGCGACGCCAGCGCGATCAGACCGAACAGGCAGGCCCAGGCGCAAAAGCGCGCGGCTGTCTGCAGGTGAGGCGGCTGTTGCTGTCGTTCCATGTAGTCGTTGCTCCTGTGTTCGGGCCGCGCCCGCCTGAATGACATGCGCACTGTTCGCGCCTGGCCAAGGCAGGGTCGGCCGGGCGACAAGTGGGTGGGCAGTCAGTCAGGCGCGCAGCCTGGGTGAATCGCCGGGTACTTTCTGGGTGGAGTACGCTCTGGCTGGCGTAGCGGGGCCTTACCAGCAGATACCTTCTTGCCGGGCATCGCTGGCATGGGCCATAAAACCGACCAGGTCGATGATCTGCTTGTCGGCGCTGGCCTCCAGGGCCTGGGCGAAACGGTCGTCGTTGTTGCCCAGCACCACCACTTCGGCTTCGCGGATCACCTGCTGCAGGTCGTTGCACAGCAGCGAGGACACGTGGGGGATCTTCGACTCGATGTACTCGCGGTTGGCGCCGAACACCCGGGCATACTCGACATTGGCGTCGTAGATGGTCAGGTCAAAGCCTTTGCCGATGAGCATTTCCGCCAGCTCCACCAGCGGGCTCTCGCGCAGGTCGTCGCTGCCGGCCTTGAAACTCAGGCCCAGCAGGCCGATGCGGCGTTTATCCTGGCGGGCGATCAGGTCGAAGGCGTTTTTCACCTGGTTGCGGTTACTGGCCATGATCGAGGCCAGCAGCGGGTGCTCGACGTCCAGCTGGCCGGCGCGATAGGTGAGGGCGCGCACGTCCTTGGGCAGGCACGAGCCACCGAAGGCGAAGCCTGGGCGCAGGTAGTAGCGCGACAGGTTGAGCTTGTAGTCCTGGCAGACCACGTCCATCACTTCGCGGCCATCGACACCGCTAGCCTTGGCAATGTTGCCGATCTCGTTGGCGAAGCTGACCTTGGTCGCGTGCCAGACGTTGCAGGTGTACTTGATCATCTCGGCGACTTCGATCGACTTGCGGATCACTGGCGCATCCAGGCCCTTGTACAGCGACTGCAGCAGGTCGCCGGAATGGGTGTCCAGCTCGCCTATCACGGTCATGGCCGGGAAGTCGTAGTCCTGGATCGCAGTGCTTTCACGCAGGAACTCGGGGTTGACCGCGACACCGAAATCAATGCCGGCGCGCTTGCCGGAGTACTTTTCGAGGATCGGCACCACCACGTTCTTGACGGTGCCGGGCAGCACGGTGCTGCGCACCACCACGGTATGGCGGCTGGCCTTGTCACGCAGGGCGGTGCCGATTTCGCGGCATACCGCTTCCATGTAGACCAGGTCCAGGTCACCGTTCTTCTTGCTTGGGGTGCCGACGCACAACAGCGACATCTCGGTGGCCAGCACGGCGGCCTGGACATCGGTGGTGCCGCGCAGGCGACCGTGGCGCACGCCATCGAGCAGCAACTGTTCAAGGCCCGGTTCGACAATCGGCGACTTGCCCTGGTTGATCATGTCGATCTTGGCCTGCGAGATATCCACGCCCAGTACCTGGTGCCCACGGGCGGACAAGCAACCGGCACAGACAGCGCCCACATAACCCAATCCAAAGATACTGATATTCATAGTTCCCTCTCTCCGGGCGCAGCACAAGCTGACCGAGATACTCAGTTAAACGGTGTGGTCAAGGTGGCAGACGCGCAAGCAAAAGCAGCGCGCTAACGGGAGGCGATGCAAGCGTTTTTGGTTGTCTTATTACATCCTAAGGGAGTTTTTTTAACTTCGGCAAGCGGGATCTAACATTGTGTTTGATAAAGTTTAAACCGCCTCTGTTAAAGTTAAAAAACCGTTAAAAAACAATAACTTAAAGTTTGATATTAGTTGGGCGTCAAAAAACCGATATCGGCATTTTGCCGTGAAAATGGCGTCAGAAAGTCGTTGACCTGGTGGCTTTTCGCCTCTTTTACGGTTTTTTTGACGGTGCTTTTGCCTGTTGTTTTGGACTTCTTTATTCTCCCTGTCGTGCCTGTCTTATTGAGTTCAATTGCGCGGGTGATGGCACTTTGGTCTTTGCACCAAGTTGTCTATTTAATCTGGCCTTGTGTATGAAGTGCGGGTGTGCACTGCAAGACGTGTAGCGGTTGTCCTGACAAGCCTGGACAGGTAGCTCGGGCTTCGACTTGTGCAGCGCAGCCGATCGCGGCATAGTTCGGACTTCGTTCGAGGCACGCCATTGAAGGGTGTGCGCTCATCCATCCGGATGCTGGACAAGGGACGTCAGATCAATGAACGGAATCGGTTCGCGTATCAGGGAAGAAAGAGAACGTTTGGGCCTCACCCAGCGCGCCTTTGGCGACATCGGTGGGGTAGAGCCCAACGCCCAGGGCAAGTATGAAAGCGGCGAACGCACACCCAAGGCCGACTACCTCGCCGCCGTGGCGGCGCGCGGGGTCGATGCCTTGTATGTGTTGAGCGGCGTGCATACGCCAGTTCAACACAGCAGCCTGAATGCCGAGGAAGAACAGCTGCTCAGCAGCTTTCGCCTGGCGGCAGTGGCCGACCGGGCCGCTGTTCAGCAATTGCTCGGCAGCCTCGCCGAACACGCGCCGCGGCCGCCGACCAGGGCGGCTGGCTATGGGCGCGGGCTGTATGGACGGCTGTCAGGAAAATGAAAAATGACGTCAGACAAATGACGGGTTCCGTTAGGTCTACGGCTGTATTTTTTGCTAAGGTGGCGGGATCCAATTACCGCCGCAGTGCGAGGTGTCTGCTTGATTAGGGTGCTGGTGGTCGATGACCACGATCTGGTGCGTACGGGCATCACGCGCATGCTGGCCGATATCGATGGCCTGCAGGTGGTGGGTGAGGCCGACTCCGGCGAGGCGTCGCTGAAAGTCGCGCGTGAACTCAAGCCCGACGTGATCCTGATGGATGTAAAAATGCCCGGTATCGGCGGCCTGGAGGCGACGCGCAAGCTGCTGCGCAGCCACCCGGACGTGAAAGTGGTGGCGGTGACTGTCTGTGAAGAAGACCCGTTCCCCACCCGCCTGTTGCAGGCCGGTGCAGCCGGGTACCTGACCAAGGGTGCGGGGCTGGATGAAATGGTCCAGGCCATTCGCCTGGTGTTTGCCGGCCAGCGCTACATCAGCCCGCAGATCGCCCAGCAATTGGCGCTCAAGTCGTTCCAGCCGCAAGGCTCGCCGTTCGATGCCTTGTCGGAGCGCGAAATCCAGATTGCCCTGATGATCGTTGGCTGCCAGAAGGTGCAGATCATCTCCGACAAGCTGTGCCTGTCACCGAAAACGGTCAATACTTACCGCTACCGGATCTTCGAAAAACTCTCGGTCACCAGCGACGTCGAGCTGACGCTGCTGGCGGTCCGCCACGGCATGGTTGACGCCAGTCTCTGAGCGCACTCATGACACCTGTGTTCGATTCAAGCGCTTTCCTGGCGACCTGCAGCGGTCGCCCGGGCGTTTACCGGATGTTCGACGGTGAAGCCCGGCTGCTGTATGTGGGCAAGGCCAAGAACCTCAAGAAGCGCCTCGCCAGTTACTTTCGCAAGACTGGCCTGGCGCCGAAGACGGCTGCCCTGGTGGCGCGCATCGCCCAGGTCGAAACCACCATCACCGCCAACGAGACCGAGGCGCTGCTGCTCGAGCAGACCCTGATCAAGGAATGGCGGCCGCCGTACAACATCCTGTTGCGCGACGACAAATCCTATCCTTATGTGTTTTTGTCCGACGGCGACTACCCGCGCCTGGGTATCCATCGCGGGGCCAAGAAGCAAAAGGGCAAGTATTTCGGCCCGTACCCCAGTGCCGGGGCCATCCGCGAAAGCCTGAGCCTGCTGCAGAAGACCTTTTTCGTTCGCCAGTGTGAAGACAGCTACTACAGCAACCGTACCCGGCCGTGCCTGCAATACCAGATCAAGCGCTGCAAGGCGCCCTGTGTCGGCCTGGTCGAGGCTGAGGAGTATGCGGTCGATGTGCGTCACTCGGTGATGTTCCTCGAAGGTCGCAGCCACCAGCTGACCAACGAGCTGAACGCCGAGATGGAGCAGGCGGCCATGGCCCTGGAATTCGAGAAGGCCGCCGAGCTGCGCGACCAGATCGCCTTGCTGCGTCGGGTCCAGGACCAGCAGAGCATGGAAGGCGGCAGCGGCGATGTCGACGTGGTCGCCGCTTTCGTCAACCCCGGCGGCGCCTGCGTGCACCTGATCAGCGTGCGGGGCGGGCGGGTGTTGGGCAGCAAAAACTTCTTCCCGCAAGTGGGTATCGAGGAGGAAGTGGCCGAGGTCATGGCCGCGTTCCTCTCGCAATACTATGTGGCCAATGCCGAGCGCGAATTACCGGGCGAGTTGATCGTCAACGTGGTGCATGAGGACTTCGCCGCCATCAGCGCCGCCATCCAGACCCTGCGCGGCCGCGAGCTGACCATCAGCCACCGGGTGCGCGGCACCCGGGCGCGCTGGCAGCAGTTGGCGGTGACCAACGCCGAGCAGGCGCTGGGCGCACGCCTGGCCAACCGTCAGCACATGGCATCGCGCTTCGAGGCCCTGGCCCAGGTCCTGGCCCTGGATGAAACCCCGCAGCGCCTGGAGTGCTACGACATCAGCCATTCCAGCGGCGAAGCCACCGTTGCCTCTTGTGTGGTATTCGGCCCGGAAGGGCCGCTTAAAAGTGACTACCGTCGCTACAACATCGAGGGCGTGACCCCTGGAGATGACTATGCGGCCATGCACCAGGCCCTGACCCGGCGCTTTGGCCGGCTCAAGGACGGCGAGGGCAAGCTGCCCGATGTGTTGCTGGTGGACGGTGGCAAGGGCCAGCTAAACATGGCCCGTGAAGTGCTGCAGGAATTGGCGGTGCCCGACCTGATCCTGCTCGGGGTGGCCAAAGGCGCCACGCGCAAGGCCGGTTTCGAGACCTTGTACCTCAATGACGTGGCCCATGAGTTCACCCTCAAGGGCGACTCACCGGCGTTGCACCTGATCCAGCAGATCCGTGACGAAGCCCACCGCTTTGCCATCACCGGCCACCGCGCCCGCCGCGGCAAGGCCCGGCGTACCTCGACCCTTGAAGGTGTTGCCGGCGTCGGCCCCAAGCGCCGCCGCGACCTGCTCAAGCACTTCGGTGGCCTGCAGGAGCTGACCCGCGCCAGCGTCGAGGAAATCGCCAAGGCACCGGGAATCAGTAAAAAGCTTGCCGAGTCGATTTATGCCAACCTGCATAGCGAGTAGAATGCCCGCTCACTTTGCAGCCAGTTGTGCCGATGAATATTCCAAATCTGCTTACCGTTCTTCGCGTCCTGCTCATTCCGATCTTCATTTTGCTGTTCTATGTTCCGTATCACTGGAGCTATATCGCAGCGAGCAGCGTCTTCGCCATCGCCGCGGCCACTGACTGGCTGGACGGTTACCTGGCCCGTCGCCTGCAGCAGAGCACGCCGTTCGGTGCCTTCCTGGACCCGGTGGCCGACAAGCTGATGGTGGCGGTGGCCCTGGTGCTGCTGGTGCAAGTGCACGCCAATTTCTGGCTGACCTTGCCGGCGGCGGTGATCATCGGTCGCGAGATCGTGGTCTCGGCGCTGCGCGAGTGGATGGCCGAGCTGGGGGCGAGGGCGCATGTGGCGGTGTCGAACCTGGGCAAATGGAAAACCGCAGCGCAAATGCTCGCCCTGGTGATCCTGCTGGCCAACCCGCCGGTGCTGACCTTCTGGGTGATCCTGGGCTATGCCTTGCTGATGGTCTCGGCGGGCCTGACCCTGTGGTCGATGGTGCACTACCTGCGCGCCGCCTGGCCGCACCTGCGCGAAGGCTCGGAGCAGAAATAAAGCTTTTTTGAATCAAGGGCTTGACGATATTTTTCGAATCGTTACAATAACCCCCATCACGACGCGGGAATAGCTCAGTTGGTAGAGCACGACCTTGCCAAGGTCGGGGTCGCGAGTTCGAGTCTCGTTTCCCGCTCCAAATATCGATCTACAGGGTTTATCTGTAGGTCATTGAATTAAGACGCTTCGGCGTCTTTTTTCGTTTCGGCGCAGGCTGCCTGAGTTCTCAAGTACGGCCGTTCCCACCTTCCCTCACCGTGCTGGCTGCTGTCGCAGGCCAGATCGCCGGGCGATAAAAAATACCTGAGCCCCTCTTGCGCCTGCTACCGCGCTTCGAAAAACACTGATAGCATCCTGCCACTTACCTCAAATGCAGTCGCGCATTTCTTCGCGCACGTTCTTGCGCTACTACACTCGCCATGACGCCTGTGCCTGGTGCGTAGGGTGGTGCCTGGCCTGCTCGTTATCGGCTGCTGACCAACGGCAGTCAGTTTTGCGCCGCTGCAACCGATATACACCGCATACAACCAACAATGAAAGGATGCAGCGAGATGAAGCACGGAGCGTGGTGCCTGTTGTTGGTGATGTTCGGTAGCCTGGCGCAGGCTGCTGCCGAGAGCGATCCGCTGCTCGACGGCGCCACTTCGAGCGCCAGTGAAGTGCGCGGTGTGCTGCGCGCGCGCTCCCAGGCGGTGCTGGCTAGCGAGCTGGCCGGGCGTGTGGTGGACATGCCATTTGCCGAAGGCCAATCGTTCAACAAGGGCGATGTGCTGGTGCGTTTCGATTGCAGCGCTTATCAGGCGCAACAGAATGCCGCCGGCGCCGCCGTGCGTGCGGCCCGCGAAGAGTTGCGCAACAAGCAGCAACTGGCCGCGCTCAATTCGGTCGGGCGTTTCGAAGTGACCCTGGCCGAGGCCCGTCAGGCTCAGGCCCAGGCCGAGGCGCAGGTCTACCAGGTGCAGGTGCAACGCTGCCAGGTCAAGGCGCCGTTCGACGGCCAGGTGGTGGCGCGCAAGGTCCAGGCCCACGAAAGCGTGGCCAACGGCGCGCCGTTGCTGGAGATCGTCGACAACCGCTCCCTGGAAGTCCACCTGTTAGTGCCTTCGCGCTGGCTGGGCAAGCTCAAGCCTGAGCAGACCTTCAGTTTTGTCCCCGACGAAACCGGCGCGCCGCTGGAGGCCGTGGTCAAGCGCCTGGGGGCGCGCATCGATGAAGGCAGCCAGACACTGCTGCTGATCGCCACCCTGCCGGCCAACAGTCGCGGGCTGCTGGCTGGCATGAGCGGCACCGCGCACTTTGCCACGCAGCCATGAACGCGCCCGCTCCCAATGCCATGGAGCAACTGCTGGCGCAGTATTTGCGCCTGGAGCATCAGGCCCGTGCTGCGACTTCGGTCCAGACCCTGGCGTTCAGCATGGTCAACGATTCCCAGGCGCTCTTCGGCTTTCGCCACGCCGCGTTGCTGATTGCCGGCAAGGTGCGGGCGTTGACCGGTATCAGCGTGGTCGAGCCGAATGCGCCGTTCGTGGCGTTCATCGAGCATGCCGCCGCGCAGCTGGCTAACCATGCGCGGCTGGGTGTCAGCGGGCCGCTGAGCGCGGACGATTTCGATCAGGCCAGCCGCGAGGACTGGCAGTCGTTGTCGGCGGCGCATGCCTTCTGGTTGCCGCTCAAGGACCGTAATGGCGAAGTCTTTGGTGGCGTGTGGCTGGCCCGCGACACCCCCTGGGTCGAGGCCGAGCACAGCTTGCTCAGCCACCTGGGCGACTGCTACAGCCATGCCTGGCTGGCCTTGCAGCCGGACAAGCCGTGGCGCCTGCGCTGGCCGGCGCGGACCCGCTGGGCAATAGCCGCCGCAGCCCTGCTGGTGCTGCTGGTGCCGGTGCGCCAGTCGGTGCTGGCGCCGGCAGAAGTGGTGCCGCGCAACGGTCAGGTGGTGGCCGCGCCGCTGGATGGGGTGATTGCCGAGTTCCTGGTCAAACCCAACCAGACGGTGCAGGCCGGGCAGGTGCTGGTGCGCTTTGACGCCACCAGCCTCAAGGCCCAGGCCGACGTCGCCGAGCGCACCCTCGGGGTTGCCGAGGCCGAGCTCAAGGCCAATACCCAGCGGGCCTTTTCCGATAGCGAATCCAGCGCCCGGCTGGACCTGCTGGCGGCTCGGGTTGAGCAGAAGCGCGCCGAGCGCGACTACGCCCGCCAGTTGCTGGCACGTGCCGAGGTGCGCGCCGAGCGCGCCGGCATTGCGGTGTTCGCCGATGCCCAGCGCCTGACCGGCAAGCCACTGCAAACCGGCGAGCGCCTGCTGGAAATCGCCGACCCGGCCCAGGCCGAACTGCGCATCGAGCTGCCGGTGGCCGATGCCCTGAGCCTTGAGCCCGGTGCCGAGGTCGCGTTGTTTCTCGACAGCGACCCGCTGCACCGCCACGGCGCCGAGCTTGAACGTACGGCCTACCAGGCGCAGACCACCCCGGCCGGGCAACTGGCCTACCGCCTGGATGCGCGCTTCATCGAGGCACCGCCGCGCATTGGCTTGCGCGGCACCGCCAAACTGTTCGGCCAGCGCGCGCCTTTGGCGCTGTATGTACTGCGTCGACCGTTGGCGGCCCTACGGCAGACGGTGGGCCTGTGATGTTGCCGGCGCTGCGCCCGGACCTGCAACTGTCGCCCGCCGCGCCAGGGCTGGACGGCGCGGCGCAATGGACCCTGGCCGACCCGCTGCGCGGGCGCTATTTCAAACTCGGGGCGCCGGCCATGCGCCTGTTGCGTCACTGGGCGCTGGGTGATCCGGCGCGGGTGCTGGCAGCGGCCAACCAGGAACCGGGCATGCCGCTGCCGAGCACAGCCATCGACGAGTTGCTGCGTTTTTTGCGTGGCCATGACCTGGTCACGGCCAGCGATGATGAGCAGCGTGCCAGCTACGCCGACAAGGCCGCTCGCCAGCGTCAGGGCTTGTGGACCCAGCTGCTGCACAAATACCTGTTCTTTCGCATCCCGCTGTGGCGCCCGGATGCCTTTCTCAACCGCACCTGGCCCTGGCTTGCGCGATTCGGTCCGGCCTTGTTGCGCTACGGCCTGCCGACGGTGCTGTGCCTGGGGCTGTTTCTGGTGCTGCGTGACTGGCAGCGCTTTCTTGCCACCTTCCCGCACCTGTTGAGCCTGGGCGGCGCGGTGGCCTTCGCTATTGCCCTGGGCTTTGCCAAGTTGTGCCACGAATTTGGCCACGCCTACATGGCCAAGCGCGCCGGTTGCCGGGTGCCGAGCATGGGCCTGGCGTTCATGGTGCTGTTGCCGATGCTCTACACCGATGTCAGCGATGCCTGGCGGGTGCAGGACCGCCGCAGCCGCTTGCTGATCGGCGCAGGCGGCGTGCTCGCCGAGCTGTTGCTGGCCTGCGTGGCGCTGCTGGCCTGGTCATTGCTACCCGATGGGGCAGGGCGCACGGCGGCGTTCATGCTGGCCAGCGCCACCTGGATCACCACCCTGGCGATCAACCTCAATCCGCTGATGCGCTTTGACGGCTACTTCCTGCTCAGCGACCTGTGGGCGGTCGACAACCTGCAGGGCCGGGCCTTTGCCGTGTGCCGCTGGCGCCTGCGCGAGGCGCTGTTCGGTTATGGCGAGGCGGCGCCCGAGCCCTTGTCGACGGGCTTGCGCCGGCGTTTGCTGGCCTGGGGCTACGCCTCGTGGCTGTGGCGTGCGGTGCTGTTCCTGGGCATTGCCCTGGCGGTGTATCACCTGTTCTTCAAGGCGCTGGGCATTTTCCTGATGTTGGTGGAGCTGACCTGGTTCATCGCCTTGCCGATCTACCAGGAGGGCCGCCACTGGTGGCAGCAGCGCCAGCGGGCGCAGCCGCGCAAGGTGCTGGGCCTCGGCCTTGGCCTTCTCGCCTTATTGCTGTTGCTGGTACTGCCGTGGCGCAGCGACGTCGAGGTGCCGGCGTTGCTCGAAGCCTCGCGGGTCAGCGCCCTGCATGCACCGACGGCGGCGCGTATCCGCGAAATAAAGGTGCAGGACGGCGAGCGGGTGACCCAGGATCAGTTGCTGGTAGTGCTGCAGTCACCGGACCTGGATTCGCGCCTGAAGATTGTGCGCCAGGAAATCCAGATCCTTCAGGTGCAGTTGCGCCGCCAGGCTGGACGCAGCGAAACCGCCGCTGACAGCGGTATCATCGAGCAACGGCTGGCCGAGGCGCTGGCCGAGTACCGCGGGCTCGCCGCCCAACGCGAGCGCCTGAGCCTGCGCGCGCCGCACGCCGGGGTGGTGCGCGACCTGGCCGAAGGCCTGGCACCAGGCCGCTGGATTGCCGCGCAATTGCCGCTGGCCGCCGTGGTCGAGGAGGGCGTGCGCCTGCGGGGTTATCTGGCCGAGGCGGATTTGTGGCGGGTCGAAGCCGGCGCGTCCGGGCACTTTGTCGCCGACGATCCGTTGCGTGCTTCACTGCCGGTCACCTTGAGCGAAATCGATACCACCGGGGTCGGCGCCATCGATCAGCAAGCGCTGGTTTCCGACCATCAGGGGCCCATTGCCATCCGCCGTGACGAGAACCACCGGGCGCAACCCTTGCACGGGCAGTACGGTGTGCGCTTTGCGCTGCAAAGCAGCGCGCCAGGCCCGCTCCAGCGTCCGGTTCGCGGGCTGGTGGTAGTCGAAGGCCAAGGCCAGTCGCTGCTGGCAGCGGCCTGGCGACGAATGGCCGCGTTAGGAGTAAGAGAAAGCGGATTTTGAGAGTGCGATTGTCAGACGATTAGCATAAGATGCCATCACAATGATCTCACGCCTGACGTGGGGTATTGGGGCGTACGGATCAACGCGCAGCAGCTCGCAGGGATGCTCCACACGATGAACCCACTCGGTTTGAGTTTCCGCCCCATCGACCAAGGCGACCTGCCTTTGCTCGAGCATTTGTATGCCACCACCCGTGCCGGCGAGATGCGCCACAGCGGCTGGTCGGCCGAACAGATTGCGCAGTTTCTCAGCCAGCAGTTCGCGGCCCAGCACCAGTATTACCAGGCCCATTACCCGGACGGCGAGTTTCTTCTGATCGAGCGCCAGGGCCAGGCCATTGGCCGTCTGTACCTGTTCTGGGGGCAGACCGCGCTCAACCTTATCGATATCGCTCTGTTGCCCGCCTGCATCGGCCAGGGCATCGGCAGCGCCATCCTCGCGAACCTGCTGCAACGCGCCGACGAGCAGGGGCTGGCGTGCGAGCTCAGTGTCGAGCACTACAACCCGGCGCAGCAGTTGTACGCCCGGCTCGGTTTTGTGCCGATTGGCGAGTCGGGGGTCTACCGCCGCCTGCGCCGTGAAGCTGACACCTCGGTTTGCCTGAGCACGGAGGCCTCATGAACGTAGCAGCCCAGTTCCCCATGCCGACGTTTGCCCAGTTGCAAGCGGCCGACCCCTATGCCTTTGCGCTATGGCTGGGCGCGGACAACCGCGTGGCCATCGAGCGCGTGCAGTTGACCCAGGGCGTGGCGATGAGTGCCCGCCACGAGTGCTTCCTGGTGTTTTTCGCTTTGCCCGCCGGCCTGTTGCCGCAGCAGGGCGTCTACCGCGTCATTGGCCCAGAGCAGCAGGAATGGCTGCTGTTGATGACCCCGGTGCAGCCGGAACCCGATGGCCGTCATGTGCTGCAGGCTGTGCTGCACCGCGAGCGCGAGCCGCAGCCCTGAGCGCCTTGATCTGATCTGTTCACACCCACAACCCCAAAAACAGGTAATGCCAGATGAGTGAGCCCTTTATCGGTGAGATCAAGATGTTCGGTGGCAACTTTGCGCCGCGTGGTTATGCGATGTGCACGGGGCAGTTGATGGCGATTTCCCAGAACGCCGCGCTGTTCTCCATCCTGGGTGTCACCTACGGTGGCAACGGCCAGACGACGTTCGGCTTGCCCGACCTGCAAGGCCGCTCGCCTGTGGGCTGGGGCCAGGGGCCTGGCCTGGTGAACGTGGATCTTGGCGAGTCGGCAGGCAGCCAGAGCATGACCTTGAGCGTGCAGCAAATGCCGATTCACAGCCATCAGGTGCTGGTTTCGACCGAAGCGGCCAGCACCGACAAGGGCGGCCCCGCTCTGGTGCTGGCGCAGAGCGCTGATGTCAACCTGGGGACGGTCAACGTTTACGGCAACCCCACCGCCCTGACCAGCCTGTGGCCGCAAACCTGTAGCAATGTCGGCGGCAGCCAGCCGTTCGACAAGCGCAGCCCGTACCTGGGCATAAGCATGATCATCGCCACCGAAGGCATCTTCCCTTCGCGACCCTGATGACAAAACGGTGCGGTGGCGCCTGATTTGCGCCACCGTTGCCAGCGCAGTTCCATAGCAGTTCCAGGGCAACAACCCGTACAGCGTGAGGTGCACCATGAAGTTCATCGACCGATTCAAACGCCCGGGCCAGCCAGTGCCCGGCGTCTGCGCTGCTGCCGCTCAGGCACCGCTGCTGTTGGCCCTGGAGCCGCGGATCATGTTCGACGCCTCGGTCGCGGTGGTCGCCCAGGAGGCGACGGCTGAAGCCGACCCTGCCAAGGACACCGCAACCGACGGCGCCCCTGCCGAGAAGGCGGCGCTGGCCTCGGCAGATGCTGGCGCCGCCGGCGCCAGCCAGCGTCATGAGGTGGTGTTCGTCGATGGCCAGATCAACAACCCGCAGGATGCCCTCAAAGGCCTGCCGGCGGGCAGTGAGGTGGTGGTGCTCGACCCGAGCAAGGACGGCCTGCAGCAGATGGCCGACTACCTCAAGGGCCGCAGCGACCTGGATGCCATCCACGTGTTTTCCCACGGCGCCTCGGGTACCGTGCAACTGGGCAATGTCTGGTTGAACAGCGCTAACCTGGCCGATCATGGCGAGGCGTTGCAGTCCATCGGCCAGTCGCTCAAGGCCGACGGCGACCTGATGCTCTATGGCTGCCAGGTTGGCAAGGATGACGCAGGCCAGGCCTTTGTCAGCCAGTTGGCGAGCCTGACCGCCGCCGACATCGGTGCGTCCGTCGACGACACCGGCGCCAGCGCACTGGGCGGCAACTGGACCCTGGAACGCAGCAGCGGCCAGGTCCAGGCCACCGCCTTGGCGCTCAATGATTACCAGGGGTTGCTGGCCACCACCTGGAGCACCGGCACCGCGCCGCTGAGCGGCACCACCATCGGCGCTGGCAGCCGGGTAGTGGTCGGTGATTTTGACAATGATGGCGATGCCGACATCCTCTACCAGACCGTTGGCAACGGTACGCCCTGGGCCTATGCGCGCAGTAACGGCAACGGCTCCTTCACCTTGCAAACCCTGGCCCAGTCACCGTTTGCCGGGCTGACGCTGCCGGACCACACCGGCTTCAACTACCATGTCGCCGACTTCGACGGTGACGGCGACCTGGATGTGCTGGCGGGCGTCAACAGCACCACCGGCACCTACCTGCGCAATGACAGCGGCAGCTTCAGCAGCCAGTCGACGGCGAGTTTCCCGGCACCGGGGGCCGGTTCGCGCATGCTGGCCGGCGACTTCGACAATGATGGCGACGCCGACCTGCTCTACCAGGTCGGCGCCAACGGTACGGCCTTCGCCTACGCGCGCAGCAACGGCAACGGCACCTTTACCTTGTTGACCCTGGCGCAATCGCCCTTCGCCGGGCTGACGCTACCGGATCACAACGGCAGCAACTACTTCGCCGCCGACATCGACGGCGACGGCGACATCGATGTGCTGGCCGGCAACAACGCCAGCACCGGCGTGTACTTGCGCAACGACGGCGGCAG
Source organism: Pseudomonas tructae (assembly GCF_004214895.1). Lineage (NCBI taxonomy): Bacteria > Pseudomonadati > Pseudomonadota > Gammaproteobacteria > Pseudomonadales > Pseudomonadaceae > Pseudomonas > Pseudomonas tructae. Next base: position 2,691,878 of record NZ_CP035952.1, read on the forward strand.
CTTCAGCAGCCAGTCAACCGCCACGTTCCCGTCACCGGCCGCGTTCGGGCGCATGGTGGTGGCCGACTTCGACAGTGACGGCGACGCCGATATCCTTTACCAGACCGGCGCCAACGGTTCGGCCTTCGCCTATGCCCGCAGCAACGGTGACGGCACCTTCACCCTGCAAACCCTGGCCCAGTCGCCGCTGGCCGGCCTGACCCTGGTCGATCACACCGGCAGCACCTACCGCGCCGCCGACTTCGACGGCGATGGCGACATCGACCTGTATGGCGGGGTCAACGGCAGCGCCGGCAACCAGTACATCCAGAACGACCGGCCACCGATCGTGGTCAGCTCGACGCCCAGCGACAACGGCGTCAATGTCGATCCCCAAGCCAACATCGTGCTGACCTTCAATGAGTCGGTGACCAAGGGCAGCACGGGCAACATCTATATCGTGCGCACCTCCGACAGTGTCGTGGTCGAGACCATCGCCATCGGCAGCGGGCAGATCACCGGCTCGGGGAGCACCTGGACCATCGACCCGTCGATCACCCTGGCGTTGGGCACCGGTTACGCCATCCGCCTGGATGCCAAGACTTTTGTCGACGGCGACGGCGCAATCTTCAAAGGGGTGAAGAACAACACCACGCTGAACTTCACCACCAAGTTCAATGATCCGCCCACGGTGAGCAACCTCAATGGCGACAGCGCCAGCTTTGTCGAAGGCGCATCCCCAGTGCTGCTCGATGCCGGCGGCAATGCGCTGGTCAGTGACAGCGACTCGGCGGACTTCAACGGTGGCAACGTCACGGTGTCGATCACCGGTAACCGGGCCAGCGGCGAGGACCTGCTGAGTATTTTCAACCAGGGCACCGGGGCAGGACAGATCGGGGTCTCGGGCAGCAACCTGAGCTACGGCGGGGTGCTCATCGGCACCTTCGCCGGTGGCAGCGCCAGCAACAACCTGGTGGTCTCGCTCAACGCCAATGCCACAGCCGCTGCCGTGCAGGCACTGGTGCGCAACCTGACCTACAGCAACAGCAACGGCGCGGATATCTCGACCCTGAGCCGCACGGTGCAGGTCAGCATCAATGACGGCGACAGCGCCAGCACCACCAGCGCCTCGGTGACCATTGCGGTCGTCGCCGTCAACGATGCGCCCACCGTGAGCGCCAGCGCCGGCACACCGACCTTTACCGAAGGCGGCGCGCCGGTCGACCTGTTCAACACGGTGCTGGTGTCGACCATCGAGGCCGGCCAGGGCATCAGCCAGTTGACCTTCACGGTCAGCAACGTCAGTGACCTGGGGTACGAGCGCCTGACCCTCGACGGCAGCAACCTTGACCTGCTCAACGGTGCCTCGGGCACCACGGCCATTAACGGCTTCAGCTACTCGATCACACTCAGCGGTTCAACCGCCACGGTCACCTTGAGCAAGGTGGCGGGCATCAGCACCAGCCTGGTTCAGACCCTGATCGACGGTGTCCAGTACAGCAACCTGAGCAATGCGCCGACCACCGGCAGCCGGGTGATCACCCTGAGCAGCCTGCAGGACACCGGTGGCACCAGCAATGGCGGGGTAGACACCACGTCTGTGGCCATTGCCGCGACGGTGACGGTGCTGGCCAGCAACGATGCGCCGAGCCTGTCGGGCGGGCCGTTCCTGCTGCCGGGCACTAACGAAGACAGCACCTCGAGCGGGCAACTGGTTGCCACGATCCTCGCCGGCTTGACCCATGGCGATGTGGACGGTGCCGGCTCGTTGAGCGGTATCGCGGTGATAGCCTCCACGGGCAACGGCGTCTGGCAGTACTCCAGCGACGGCCTGGCCTGGACCGACATGGGGGCAGTGTCCGGTAGCGCCGCGCTGTTGTTGTCGAGCAGCTCGCAGGTGCGTTTCGTCCCCGATGGTGCCAACGCCGGCAGCGCCAGCCTGACCTTGCGTGCCTGGGACCAGACCAGCGGCACGGCGTCGAGCAACGGTGTGCGCAGCACTGCCGACACCAGCAGCAACGGTGCGACCAGCAGCTTCTCGTCCGGTACCGCACAAGCGCAGATCACCATCACGGCGGTCAACGATGCGCCGGTTCTGGTGCCGACCGCACCGGTGCTGAACGGCATCACCGATGGCCAACTGAACAACGCCGGGCAAACCGTGGGCAGCTTCCTGGCCGGCGTCAGCGATGTCGACACGGGTGCTGTCAGCGGCATTGCCATCCTCGGCCTGAACAGCGGCAGCGGCACCTGGCAGTACAGCACCGACGGCAGCACCTGGACCGATATCGGCGCGGTGAGCGCTAGCAGCGCCTTGCTCCTGCGCAGCACCGACAAGGTCCGGCTGGTGCCGGACGGCTCCACCAGCACCGTGGCGAGCCTGACCTACAAGGCCTGGGACCAGACCGGCGCCTCGGCAGGGCAGCAGGGCAGCAAGCTCGACACCACGGCCAGCGGTGGCACCAGCGCCTTCTCCGTGGCAACCGACAGCGCCAGCATCACCGTCACTGCAGTCAACGATGCGCCGACGTTGACCGGCAGCAGTGGCAGCGCCGTGTTCGTGGAGGGCAACAATGTCGCTTCGACCCCGGTGGCGGTCGACAGCGGCCTGACCCTGAGTGATTCGGATAACGCCACCCTGGCCAGCGCCAGGGTCAGCATCACTGGCAACTTCCAGGCCGGCGAGGACCTTTTGGCCTTCAGCAACGACCTGGCAAGCATGGGCAACATCAGCGCCAGCTACAACGCCGGCACGGGCGTGCTGAGCCTGACTTCCGCTGGCGCCAGCGCGACCCTGGCGCAATGGCAGGCGGCATTGCGCGCAGTGACCTACAGCAACGCCAGCGACACACCCAACACCGCCACCCGGACCTTGAGTTTCGTGGTCAACGACGGTGCCCTCGACAGCCCTGCGGCGACCTGCACCGTGAGCGTCCAGGCGGTCAATGACACGCCCCTGGTCAATACCTCGGGCGCCTCCTCAGGCTATGTCGAAAATGGCGCGGCCGTGGCCGTCGACAACGGGCTGACCCTGAGCGACCCGGACAGCGGCACGCTGGCCAGCGCCAGCGTCAGCATCAGCGCCAATTTCCAGGCCGGCCAGGACGTGTTGAGCTTCATCAACAACCCGGCCAGCATGGGCAACATCAGCGCCAGCTACAACGCCGCGACCGGGGTGCTCAGCCTGAACTCCGTCGGCGCCACCGCCACCCTTGCGCAGTGGCAGAGCGCCTTGCGCGCGGTGGCGTACAGCAACAGCTCGGACAACCCCGACAGCGGCGCGCGGACCGTCTCCTTCACGGTCCACGACGGCTCCAGCAACAGCGCGGCGGCGAGCAGCACCGTCACCGTGCAGGCGGTCAATGACGCGGGCACCATCACCGCGCCCGGCAGCCTCAACTTCAGCGAAGATACCGCCGGCACGGTTTCGGGCATCTCCATCGCCGATATCGATGCCGGCAGCGGGTTGGTTACCCTGGACCTGAGCGTGGCCGCCGGGCAACTGAGTGCCAGCAGCGGCCTAGGCGTTACGGTCAGTAGTGTGGGTTCGGGCCTGTCGCTGCTCGGTACGGTGGCGGACATCAACGCCTTTATCGCCAGCAACAGCCTTTCCTATATTGGCGCAGCCAACGCCAGCGGCAATGTCAACCTGACGCTGAGCTACAACGATGGCGGCCATAACGGTTCCGGCGCTGCGCAGGTCACCAACCAGGTGGTGACACTGGCCATCGCTGCGGTCAACGACGCACCGGTCAACCAGCTACCGGCCAGCCAGAGCGTACGCCAGGACAGCTCGCTGATTTTCAGCAGTGGCAACGGCAACCTGATCAGCGTCAGCGACCCGGATGCCGGCAGCGGCAACCTGCAAGTGACCCTGACCGCCAGTCACGGCCTGCTGAGCTTGTCGGGCATCAGTGGCCTGACCTTCCTGGTCGGCAGCGGCGCAAGCGATGGGACCATGACCTTCGTCGGCAGCCAGGGCGACATCAATGCCGCGCTCAATGGCCTGCTGTTCGCACCGGTCGCGGGCTACAACGGTGCGGCCAGCCTGCAGATCATCACCAACGACCAGGGCGGCAGCGGCAGTGGCGGGGCGTTGTCCGACAGCGACAGCATCGCCATCCAGGTGGCTTCGTTGAATCCGCAAGTCACCGATGTGTCGAGCAGCGGCGCCAATGGCAACTACAAGACCGGCGACACCCTGAGCCTGACCGTGACCTTCGATCAGGCGGTTACAGTCGATACTACCGGCGGCATCCCGACCTTGCTGCTGGAAACCGGCCTCATCGACCGCAATGCCACTTATGTGTCGGGTTCGGGCAGCAATACCCTGACCTTCCAGTACACCGTGCAGGCCGGCGACAGCAGCGCCGACCTGGACTACAGCGGCAACAGCGCCCTGGCCCTCAATGGCGCGGTGATTCGCAACGTTACCTCAGACGACGCCGTGCTGAGCTTGCCAACGCCGGGCAGCGCCCATTCGCTGGGGGCCAACCGCAACCTGGTCATCGATGGCATCGAGCCGCAGGTCACCAGCGTCAGCGTGCCGGCCAATGGCACCTACATTGCCGGGCAGAACCTGGACTTTACCGTCAACCTCAGCGAGGCCGTGACGGTCAGCGGCACGCCGCGCCTGCAGATCACCCTCGACACCGGCGGTACGGTGTTCGCCGACTATGTGTCGGGTTCGGGAACTGGCGCGCTGTTGTTCCGCCTGACGGTGAGCAGCGGCCAACTTGATGCCAACGGCATCGGCCTCGGCAACCAACTGCTGCTCAATGGCGGCACGATTCGCGACGCCAGTGGCAACAGCGCCGTGGCCTCACTCAACAGCGTCGGCAGCACCACCGGGGTCAATGTCGATGCCGTGCTGCCTCAGGCCAGCGGCATTGTCGCCATCGACAGCAGCCCGAGCAACGCCGGTTCCGTGCGCTACACCGTGACCTTCAGCGAGGCGGTCAGTGGTGTGGATGCCACCGATTTCACCCTGCAGATGACCGGTGGCGTGAGTGGCAGCATCACCCAGGTGCTGGCGGTGGACGCGCGCACCTACACCGTGGTGGTGGGTGGCCTGAGCGGCGAGGGCACCCTGGCCTTGAACCTCAAGGCCAGCGGCACCGGCATTGTCGACAGTGCCGGCAACACTCTGGCGGGTGGCCTGGGTGGTGCGCTGTACAGCATCGACCGGGTCGCACCGACCATCGTCTCCATCGATGTGCCCGCAGCCGGCGCCTATAACGCCGGCGATGTGCTGCGCTTCACCGTCAACACCAGCGAAATCGTCAACGTCACCTTCGTGCCGTGGATCATCGTCGATATCGGTGGCCGCAACGTCAACGCCCACTATGTGTCTGGCTCCGGCAGCACGGCGCTGGTGTTCGAGTACCAGGTCCAGGCCAACGACAACACGGCGCCGGGCGCGGGTATCCAGGTGTTCACGATCATGGCCATGCCGTCGTTCCACGACCAGGCCAACAACCAGATGGACCTGAGCCTGCACGGTGTGGGCGATGGCTCCGGGGTGGTGATCGACACCGTGGCACCCAGTGTCCAGGCGATCACGGTCCGGACCCAGGGACCGAGCAATGCCAGTAACGCAAGCTTCGACGTCAGCTTCAACGAGGACGTGCGCAACGTCGGCATCGAGGATTTCACCCTGCTGCTGGGGGGCAGTGTGCAGGGGCGGATTATCAGCGTCAGCGCCCTGGATGCCCGCAATTATAGGGTGTTCGTGGCCGAACTGAGCGGGGTCGGTGAAATTCACCTGGCCTTGGCCAACACGCGCGATGTTACCGATGTGGCCGGCAATGCGCTGCCCGGTTCCGCGCAGAGTCTGGGCCTGCAGATCGACCGCGTCGCGCCGACGATTGCCAGCGTGGCGGTACCCGGTGCTGGCAGTTACAACGAAGGTGACGTCCTGAGCTTTACCGTCAACGCCAGCGAATCGGTGATCGTCGACACCCTGGCGGGCACGCCGCGCCTGCAGTTGAGCATCGGTGGGGTCACCCGCTATGCCACCTACGTTTCCGGTTCCGGCACAGCCCAGTTGCTGTTCCAGTACAGCGTGCAGGCGGGCAACAACGATGCCGATGGCATACAGCTGGGCAGCACCCTGGACCTCAATGGCGGTGCGATTCGCGATGCGGCGGGCAACACCTTGCACCCGGCCCTGAGTGCTGCCGGCAACACCAGCGGCGTGTTGGTCGATACCGCGGCGCCGCAAGTGGCGGATATCGTGCGGGTGGATGTCAGCCCAAGCAACAGCAGCTCGCTGCGCTACACCGTGACCTTCGACGAGAACGTCAGTGGCGTCGACCCGGCCGATTTCGCCCTGGCCTTCAGTGGCAGCGTCGCCGGGCGCATCAGCAGCGTCACGGCGATCGATGGGCGCACCTACAGCGTGCTGGTCGACAACCTCAGCGGCGTCGGCAGCGTGCGCCTGGACCTGGTCGGTGTCTCCGGCGGTATCCTTGATACCGCTGGCAACGCCCTGGGTGCAGGCCTGCAAGGCAGCACCTACAGTATCGACCGGGTGGCGCCGAGCGTCACCGCCGTGGCGGTCCCCGCAGCCGGCAGCTATGTGGCCGGGCAGGGCCTGGAGTTCAGCGTGCAGCTGGATGAAACGGTACTGGTCGATACCGGCGACGGTGCGCCACGCCTGGCGGTCACCCTCGACAATGGCCGTGTGGCCTACGCCGAGTATGTGTCCGGCTCCGGCAGCGACACCCTGGTGTTCCGCCTGAGCATCACCCCGGGCTTGCAAGCCAGCCATGGCCTGAGCCTGGCGACCAGCCTGGAGCTTAATGGCAGCACCGTGCGCGATGCCCGCGGCAACGATGCACGCATCGGTTTGAACAATGTCGGCAACACCGCAGAGGTTATCGTCGATGCCCGGGCACCACGCCCGGCCGGGATTGTCGTGGATGCCCCGGGGGCACCCGGGGCGTCGACGCTCAGTTACACCTTAAGCTTCGACGAGGCGGTCAGCGGCGTGGATGCCAGTGATTTCAGCGTCCTGGCCAGCGGCAGTGCCACCGCAGTGGTGCAATCGGTACAACAACTGGATGCCCGCACCTATCGGGTGACCCTGGGCAATGTCAGCGGGCAGGGCGGCCTGGGCGTGAGCCTGAACGCCCTGAACAGCGGCATCCGCGATGGCGCCGGCAATGCCCTGGCAGTGTCGATGAACAGCCCGCTGTACCAATTGCTGAGCCAGGATGTCGGTGATCTGGAGTTCCGGGTCAACCCGCCTCTGAGCAACCCGACATTGACGACCCCAGTGCTGCAACCGCAGGTGCCGCTGGTGCCTGCGGTTGCCAGCACCTCGCCCTTGCTGCCCGCGCCGCTGTTCGAAGAGCGCACCCTGGGCAGCGGCATCGATACCCTGGGCAATATCTTCATTCACAACGGCCTCAGTGCGCCGAGCTTCATCGCCCAGGTGTTCGCCAGCAGTGACAGTGGTGGCGACAGCGCAGGGCTGGGCTTCCTCGGTTTTGGTGGCGGTGACGCTGGGGTCTTCGGCAGCAGTACCTTTGCCGGCCTGTTCGCCCGGGAGGCGGCGCAGGAGGGGGAGTCGATGCGTGTGTTCGACGGCAAGCAGTGGCGCACCACCGACCCTGCGCAAGGCTTGCGCGCAGTGTTTGGCGCCGCCTCGCTGGAGCAGCAGTTGCAGAACATCAAGGACGCCGAACAGCGTCCTGTACGCGAATTGGCCATGGCTCTGGCACAGCCGACACAGATCGGCAACCGGACCTGAAACGCCAGCACTTATTCAGAAATGATCGAGCCGTACCAGGGGGCGGCCCAAGGATGAAGAAAAGTCAGAAACTGTTCAGTGCCAGCGTGCTCGCGCTGGCAATCAGCGGATGTGCGGTGACCAGCGAGCCGATTGACCGCAGCCTTAGCGAGGCGCGGGCGCGCACTGACCTGGTCAACATGTTCAAGGACCAGGAACCGCTCAGCGGTCCCTTGACCTTGCACCAGGCCATGGCACGGGCGGTGAAATACAACCTCGAATCGCGCCTCAAGGTCATGGAGGAAGCCCTGGCCAAGCGTCAGGTCGACCTGGCGAGCTTCGACATGCTGCCGCGCATGGCCATGGAAGCCGGTTATGCCGGGCGCAACAATGTCAGCGCCTCGAGCAGCCAGAGCGTGCAGACCGGTACCCAGTCTCTGGAACCTTCGACCTCCCAGGACCGCGACCGCGAGGTGGCGGACCTGACCATGGTGTGGAACGTGCTCGACTTTGGTGTCAGTTACGTCAGCGCCAAGCAGCAGGCCGACCAGCGCCTGATTCTCCAGGAGCGGCGGCGCAAGGTCATTCACACCATTACCCAGGACGTACGTTCGGCGTACTGGCGGGCGGTTGCGGCGCAGCGCCTGCTGACCCAGATCGACAGCCTGATGGGCCGGGTGGCCGAGGCCCGGGACAACAGCCAGCACATGAGCAGCCAGCGCATCGGCGATCCGGTGCAGTCGCTCAGCTATCAGCGCGCCCTGATCGAGGCCACCCGCCAGCTCGAAGAGCAGCGCCGCGCCTTGTCGCTGGCCAAGACTGAACTGGCGGCCTTGATCAACCTGCCGCTGAACACCGAGTTCACCCTGGCACCGGAAGCAGGCTACGAGGTACCGCAGTTCAAGGGGGATTTCACCCGCCTGGAACAGCAGGCCCTGGCCAGCCGTCCTGAGTTGCGCGAACAGGATTACCAGGCACGGATCAGCGCCGCAGAAACCCGCAAGGCCATGCTGCGCTTGCTACCGGGCCTTGAGTTCTCGGCCGGTGGGCACTACGACAGCAACTCCTTTCTGGTCAATCAGAGCTGGGCGGACTACGGCGTCAAGGTGACCTGGAACCTGTTCAACGTGTTGTCGGCCCCGGCGGCGATCAAGGTTGCCAAAGCCGGTGAAGACGTCGCGGCGGCACGACGCCAGGCCATGTCGATGGCGGTACTGGCGCAGTTGTACGTGGCCAACGCCAACTACAACGAGGCCGCGCGTCAGTTCCGCACCAGCGAAGAGCTGGCGGCACTGGACGGGCAGATCGCAGAGCAGTTGCGCAACCGCTACCAGACCCAGAACATCGGTGAGCTGGAGTTGATCCAGGGCGAGCTGAACAACCTGCAGACGCAGTTGAAACGCGACCTCTCGTACGCCGAGTTGCGTAACGCCTACGCGCAGTTGTATGTCAGCTCCGGCACCGACTTGTTGCCGGACACACTGCCCGATAGCACGTTGGCGACCATTGCTTCGGCGTTGCAGAACAGCGAGGCGCGTTGGGCACAGTGAAGTCCCTAGGACATTGCTTCGCCAGGAATGGCGATCCTCACCTGCTGCTCGAACAAGGGTGACTGAAGCAAGAAGTTGGCCGTTGTCTCGTTGCTGGCAATCGGGATGTTCCAGGCGGTTGCCAGGCGCAGCAATGCTTTGACGTCGCAGCTGTGGGGAAAGTTGCCCAGGGGGTCCCAGAAGAAAATCAGGACATCTATTTTACCCTCCGCTATCAGCGAGCCGATCTGTTGGTCCCCTCCCAGGGGGCCACTGAGCATTTTGCTGACGTGGATGCCGGTGGCACGCTGGATCAGATTGCCTGTTGCACGGGTTGCGAAGAGTGTGTGGCGAGCTAGCGCGGTGCGGTTGTCAAAGGCCCAACTGACCAGGGTGTTCTTGCATCGCTCATGCGCAGCCAATGCGATGTATTTCTTTGCGGACATGCTCCGAATCAGGGTTTGCATACAGGACGCCTGCAGTGTCGAATGAACATTAGGCATAGACCCACGGCATGCCAGTGCTAACCACGATGGGAGTCTAAAGGGGCATGAGGTCCTGGGTAACTGGCAAAATTATCAGGTGCGGCATTTACCACAGTGGCTGTCGAGCTTAGCGGCAGGTCTCGATGGGCCGGGTGCTCCAGGTCGCCCACACCGGTTCCCAACCCGACTCGTGGGTGGCGTCAGGCAGGATCAGGAGTTGATTACAGGGGCGCGACGCTGCAGTGCCGCGAAAACTGCTGATGATTTCAGCGCCAATCACCGCATCGCCACCTCCCACCAGGTGGCGTTGGGGCAATGACTGGATACGCGCCTTGTACGCCATCGGGTCCAGGGAACCCTTCAGCGGCGAAAGGCCTTTGCGCTGCACCCACAAGTGCGGGTCCAGATTGCCGGCGATACTTTGAATCTGCGTCACATCGTCCCGTTGTCCGGCCAGCAGCACGGCCAGCGCCGCGCCACCTGAATAGCCCACCAACTCGAACTCGCGATTGCCAAACTGCTGCTTGAGCCGGTCCAGCGCCTGGCTGAGGCTGGTGACGACCTCCTGGGAAAAGCGGCGGTCGGTCCACAGCGCGGCTGTGCAGCCGGCGGCCGTGACAAACTGGCATGGCCGTGCAAGGTAGGCATTGGGTGTTGGGTCATTGATTGCCAAGCGCGCAACCAACAGGTTGCGTGGGCTCGGGTCGAGGCTGGGTTGGCTGGGCGTGGCCCAGGCATGGCCGTCGCCTTCCAGGTACACCCGTAGACGCTTGTTTGCAGGTTGTTCAGGCGCCAGCAGGGCTAGCGGAAACGGCTGGCCCGGCACGATTTCCAGGTGTCGGCCGTGCTGTTGCGCCAGTTGCTGCAGTGCTGAATAAGGGGATTGGCAGGCACCAAGAAGGGCGCTGACCAGCAGCGCCCCCAAGGCTCGACAGGCGCCGGCCCACAGGCGTGGGCCGGCCAGGCGGTTACGCATCAGAAGTCGTAACGGACTTTCGCCGAGAACACGTCAGCATCGAAGCCCGACTTGCCAATGTAGTCGTAGTTGACGCCCAGGGTCACCGCGCCCAGCTTGTAATCGGCACCTACGCCGGCTTCATAGCTGTCACGCGCCGCCTTGGCACCGCTGGTCACGAACGGCGTGCTGCCGAGCAGGAAGGTCGAGGTGCTCTTGGCTTCGTCAGCGGCGAAGTCGTGATAGGCCATCAGCTTGGCTTGCGGCTCCAGGGTACCTGCGCCCAATGGGAAGCTGCCGGCCACACGCAGGCCTGCACCCAGCTCGATGGCCTCGTAACGCTGGTCTTCGACTTTCAAGGCTGCCGAAGAACCCTTCTCGCGGTAGCCGTCGATGTTGACCAGGCTGTAACGGGCGGCCAGGCGCGGTTCAACCAGCATCTGCGAGTTGATGTGGTAGGTGTAGCCACCGACCAGGTTCAGGCCCAGCAGGTCGCTGTCGTAGTTGGCCTTGGCGCGGGTGCCGGCGATGGAGCGGGTGCTTTCATTGTCGTTGACGCCGTAGGTCAGGCTGGCATCGACGAAATAGTTGCCCTGCTCGAAGCCGCCGTACAGGGTGAAGGCATGGCTGTCGACTTCAGTCTGGTTACCGCTTTTGCCGTTGACGTCGGTATTGATGAAGCTGTAAGCCAGGCCCAGGGTCAGGTTGTCGTTGAGCTTGCCATCGGCACCGACCGCGATACCGCGACTGTAGGCGTTGTAGCCCGCCACGCCGTCGCGCAGGTCCTGGCTGGCGTCGCTGTACAGGGTCTGCACCCAGACGCCGGTTTCCTTGAAGCCTTCACCCGAGGAGGCGCCGCGCAGGGCGCTTGTGCGGTTGCCGGTGACGTTGCTCACCAGGTTCTGGCTGGTGGTGGCGGCCTGGGTCGCGCCGCCGTTGGTTTCCGGGGTCAGTTCCGAGGCCAGCTTGGCGACCTGGGCCTCATCGGCGTTGAGCAGGGCCTGCTTGAACGGGTCGTTGTCGGCCAGCTTGCCGATCATGCCGTCGGCGGTCAGGCTGCCGAGGGCTTGCTGGCTGTTGGCCGAGCCGCCCTGGTTGGTGATGATCTGATCGACTTCTTCCTTGCCTTTGCCGGTGACGACGGCCACTACCTGCTGGTTGTCGACGGTGTAGCTGTCGACCTTGAGCAGCGCAGAAGTGCTGACCAGGTTGAGTTTGGCATTCGGGTCGACGGTTTCGCCGTCTGCGCCGAGCAGCTCGATCCGGCCGGCTTCGAGCAGTTTGTAGGTACTGCCATTGGCGTTGAAATCTTCGCCTTTGGCCGCCAGTTGCAGCTGCGCGCCCTGGCCGAACTGAGTGGTGCCGGTGACCTTGAGCACGGCGCTGCTGGCGTTGGTGGCGTTGCTCAGGTTCAGGCCCAGGGCAGAGTTGCCGGCGACGTACAGGTTGCCGTCGATGCTGGTGTGTGGGGCTTCGAGGGTCAGGGTGGTTTTGCGGTCGTCGCTTGCGCTGCCGACCTCGATCCAGCCGCCGTCCTTGAGGCGAATGTTGGAGCCATCAGCACGGCTGTCGGTGCCAGTGAAGGAAGTATCGCCTTCGACATCGATGTTGCTCAGGTCGATCAGGTTGCCGACGATGACGCTGCCTTTTCGCAAGATCAGCTCGACCGGGCGGTTGCTTTCCGAGGCGTCGATGGCTTCATCGGCAGAGATGATCGTACCGTTGTTGAAAACGTTGAAGTCGCCATGCTCCTTGTACCAGGGCTGGGCGCCCGGGCCGTCGAAGTCACTGAAACCGATGGCGATGGCGGCGTCTTCGGCGCGGATGGTGCCGGTGTTGATCAGGTGGTTGTTCATACCGGTGAAGCTGGCACCATCGATACGGATGCCCTCGGCGTCATCGCCATTGGCAATGATGGTGCCGTGGTTCTCGATGCCGATCAAGTCGACCATGTCGGTGTGCATGCCCGAGCCACTGCTAGTGGCGTCGATGCCGGTGGCGCCTGCGCCGGTGACTTCGATCAGGCCGCGATTGATGACCTTGCCGAGGATCTCGCCGCCTTCAAGGTTGATGCCTTTGGCATCTTCACCCTTGGCGATGATCTTGCCGCTGGCGTCATTGAGCAGGTTGCCCTTGATCACCGACGATCCGGAGAAGTCCAGGGCACGGGCGACGTCGCGGCCGCCACCGTCGGTCAGTGGAGCACCTTCTGCGTAGAGCAGGCCTTGGTTGATGACGCTGCCGCCGATCTTGGCCGGGTCGATCATCAGCGCGTTGGCGCCACCGCCGATGGCCGAGATGCTGCCCTTGTTGATCACGTCGCCGCCGATGCTATTGGCGACCCAGGGTTGCGTGCCTTCCCAGACATCCATGTCGACGCCACCGGCGAAGTCACCGGTGCTGTTGATGGTGGCGTTGAGAATCAGGTCTTTCTCGATGCTTGAGCCATTGAGTTCGATGGCATCTTCATCGCTGCCGCCGGTGTAGGCACCGTTGATCTCAAGATTGCCGCTGTAGCGTTGGTGTTCGCTCTTGAAGCCTGCGTTGGTCAGCTGGACAGTTTCGGCGAGGGCGGGCAGGGCAGTGGCGGTTACGGCCAGGGCGAGCAGGGTCTTGCGGAACATCACAGGAGTCACGGTTTAATCCTTTAACGGCGTGTTGAGTGCTTCGCTTCCGTGCGGGGCTGGACTTCGCTGCATTAAAAAAGGCGGTGCCACGCAGAAGAGCGCGGCGATGGTAAATTAGTTGACGTCAAAATGATATCACTGAAGAAAAACGGCGCAAGGCCCCCCACTGTGGGAGCGGCCTTGCGCCGCGATGGGCTGCGAAGCAGCCCTGGGTAGACAGCAGCAGGATCAAAGCTTGGGCAATTGCCCCACACGCCCCATCATTTCCGTCACCACCTGCAGGTCCAGCAGGAACTGCTCCACGGTCTTGAACTCGTTGTCGTTGTGCCCGGTGTACTTGACGTCGGGCATGGCCAGGCCGAACTGCACGCCATTGGGCAATTCGTGCACCGAGGTGGCGCCGGCGGAGGTGCCGAACTCGTGCTTCATCCCCAGGTTTTCGCTGGCCACGGCCAGCAGCGCCTTGACCCATTCACCCTCGGGGTTGCGGAACATCGGCGCGGCGATCGAGTAATCGAAGGTCGGTGCGATATGGCTCTGCTTGCTCCAGGCACCCAGCTTGTCGGCGATTTCTTTCTTCAAGACTTCCGGGCTCTTGCCCTTGGGCACGCGCAGGTTGACCGCCAGCTTCAAGGCCTTGTCGTCCAGGCCGACGTAGGTCAGCGAGGTGGTCAGCGGGCCCATGAAGCTGTCGGAGAAGCCGACACCCAGTTTGCCGCCCAGGTAGTCCAGGCCCCAGTTGTCGGCAGCGTAACGGGCGGCGTCGGTGATGTGGTTGTGCTTGAGCGCGACCTTGCCGTCGAGGCTATTGATGAAGTCGAGCATCCGCGCCACCGGGTTGACCCCGGACTCAGGCTCGGAGGAGTGCGCCGAGACGCCGGTGACCGTCAGCTTGACGTCCTTGCCATCGACCTTGGCGCTGACCTCGAAGTTGCCGCCATTGGCCTTGGCGTACTGAACACCGGCTTTTTGCAGGGCCGCCGCCAGCTCGGCAGGCTTGTCGGTCACCAGAGTGGCCACCGAGGTCGAAGGGATCTGGTTGGTGGCCAGGCCGCCGGTCAAGCCGGTGATTTCGGCGCCTTTGCCGTCGCCTGCGCGGCGGGCAAAGCTGGCCATGACCGTGCCGTAACCTTTCTCGGCGATCACCACCGGGTAACCACCGTCCAGTGCCAGGTTGTAGTTGGGTGTCGGGTTGCGTTCGAAGTAGTAGGGGATGGCGTCGCCGCTGGTCTCTTCGGTGGTGTCGACCAGCAGCTTGAAGTTGCGTGCCAGCGGCAGCTTTTCTTCCTTGATGATCTTCATGGCGTACATCGCCACGACGATGCCGTTCTTGTCGTCTTCGGTGCCGCGGCCATACATGCGGTCGCCCACCAGAGTGACCTTGAACGGGTCGAGGCGGGTGCCATCCTTGAGCACCCAGTTCTCCGGCGTCACCGGCACCACGTCGGCATGGGCGTGAATACCGACCACTTCATCGCCCTGGCCTTCCAGGGAGATTTCATAGACACGGTTGTCGATGTTACGGAAGTTCAGGTTGAAGGCCTGGGCCAGGTCCTTGATCTTTGCCGCGATCTTGATGAACTCGGGGTTGTCGTGCTGCTCGACGCCCTCGACGCGGAAGGTCGGAATGGCCACCAGCTCACGCAGGGTCTGGGTGGCCGCCGCGCCGTACTTGACCCGGGCATAGATACCCAGCAAGCGATGGATTTCGTTCTGCTGCTCGGCCGTCAGCGGCTTGTTGCCGAGAAACGCGGCGATGCTCTGGTCGAGCTTGTCGGCCTTGGCCAGATCGCTTTTCGCCACACTGGCGAGGAACTGGCGGAAGTCCTTGACCGAAGCGTCAGTGAAACTCTTGAGGATGGCCGCGCTTTGCTGTGGGGTGATGTTGGCAAGGGCAGGCGAGGTGACCGATGCCAGGCCAGCGAACACAAGGGTGGCCGCAGCCAGTTTTTTCAGGGCGAAATTCATTGCGGGGGACATTCCTTTGCAGGCAAGTGATGAGAAAGGATGAATGCAACAAAACTTTTCCAAGCTACCACCACGGCGGGTGACACGGGAGCCCCTGAAATGGGATGTGTCGCACAGAAATGTAAAAGCGGCGCAGAATCGCAAAAGCCATGCGCGCTGTAGGCGCGGGCTTGCCCCGCGATGCGTTCTGCCAGGCGAACATCGCATCGCGAGGCAAGCTCGCTCCCACCTGGAATTAGTTGACTGCCGTCAACCGCCCAGGCCTGCCGCTGCGCTAGTCTGGACCTCAGCGCCAGCCACCCGCCGAGGCCCCGATGCTCTACCCGCTGCTGTTAACCCTGCATCTGTTCGCCGCAGTGATCTTCATCGGTACGGTGTTCTTCGAGGTGCTGTTCCTGGAACACATCCGCAAGCAGCTACCGGCCAAGCTCATGCTGCTGTTGGAACAAGCCATCGGCCAACGCGCCCGGCAACTGATGCCCTGGGTGCTGCTGGTGCTGTTCGGCGCCGGGGCAGGGATGGTCGCCCTGCGCTATGCGCCGCTGCTGGCCGCGCCCTTGGCGTCGTCCTTTGCCACCTTGCTGCTGCTCAAGATTGCCCTCGCTGCCAGCGTCCTGGTGCATTTTCTGGCGGCCATGCTGTTGTTCAGGAGCGGGCGCATGAGCAGTGGCCGGGTGAAGTTCATTCACCACAGTGTGTTCATCCATCTGCTGCTGATCCTGTTGCTGGCCAAGGCCATGTTCTACCTGAGCTGGTAGCCACCCGCGCGGCGCTTGATGCAAATCAAGGCCTGCAGGCCGGACTCGGCGGACACTGAGGCTCCGTAGCCCGTCTCGGAGCCCCGCCATGCTTGATCCACTCCATCGCCACTGGCAGCAGACCACCGCGCACGGGCACTGGCCGGGTGAGCCTGGGGGGCATGCCGATACCCGCAGGTTCCATGCCGGCATCGGTTCGCTGGATGCCCTGCGTGCCCTGCGCGCCAGCCGCCAGCAGCACCGGCCCTTGTCGTTGAGCGTGCAGTTGCCGGCCGGCCTCGGTGGCGAGCAGCAGGACGCCTACCTGCGCTGCCTGCAACGGGAGATTGCCCTGGTGGGCTGCCACCTGGGCGCCGACCAGCGCATCGAGCAGTTTCAACTCAGTGGTGCCACCCCGAGTGCCCAGGTGCTGCAAGGGTTGATGGAGCAACTGCGCAGGCGCTTCAACTTTCTTGAACACGAACTGGGCGACTACGGCGTCGAAGTCGATTTGCACCACACCGACTGGGCGACCATGGGCTTGCTGCGTGACCTGGGTTTCAACCATGTCAGCATCGGGGTGCCCGATTGTCGCCAGGACGCGCTGCCGTCGCCCGCCCGCTGCCAGAACCCGGCGCCGATTCACTCGCTGATCGATGCGGCGCGCACCTTCGATTTTCGTTCGGTGAGCGTCGACCTTGGCTACGGTCACGCCTGGCAGACCCTGGACAGCTTCGCCCGCAAGCTGGCCACCCTGATCGAGCTTGAGCCTGACCGCCTGCAGGTCTTCGATTATGCAAAGCCACCGGCGCGTTATGCCCACAGCGCCCGGCAAGCGCCGTGCAGCCCGGCTGACAAGGCCCGGATGCGTCAGCTGTGTTTTGCCCAGTTGCTCGCCGCAGGCTACCAGCACATCGGCCTGGGCCAGTTCGTGCGCGCCGACGACGACCTGGCCATCGCCCAGGAACGCGGGCGCCTGCGCCGCAATTGCCAGGGTTTCACCCGGCACGGTTACTGCGACCACGTTGGCCTGGGCCTTGGCGCCATCAGCCAGTTCGACGAGCTCTACACCCAGAATGCCCTGACGCTTGCGCACTACCTGCAAGCGCTTGGCAACGACCAGCTGGCCACCTGTCGAGGCTGGCGCTGTGAGGCCGATGACCAGCTGCGCCAACGGCTGGCCGAGCGCCTGGCCTGTGACCTGGAGCTGGATATCCAGGCCTTCGAGGCCCGTTACGGGGTGGACTTTACCCAGTACTTCGCCAGCGCCTGGTGCCAGCTGGAGGCCATGAGCCGGGCCGGGCTGGTTGAGCTGTCAGTGCGTTACATCAGCATATTGCCCGCCGGCCGTGTGGAAGTGGATGCCATCTGCCAGTTGTTCGCACCGAGCAGCCCGGGGCTTTCCCTCCATCAGCAATGGGTCGACCACGATGCCAGCCTTTGAATTCAACCGCGCCCTGGTGAAAAAGTACGACCGTCCGGGGCCACGCTACACCTCCTATCCGACCGCGCCGCAGTTTCATCAGGCCTTCGCCCTCGATGATTACCTGCAAGCGGTGCAGGCCAGCAACCAGGGCGCTGCAACCAAACCGCTGTCGGCCTATATCCACATCCCGTTCTGCCAGAGCCTGTGCTACTACTGCGCCTGCAACAAGATCATCACCCGCAAGACCCATCGCGCGGCCGAGTACCTGGGCTACCTCAAGCGTGAGATTGCCATGCAGGGCGCGCTGTTCGAACGCAGCCGCAAATTGACCCAACTGCACCTGGGCGGCGGTACGCCGACCTACCTGAGCAACGCCCAACTGGCCGAGCTGATGGACTGCCTGCACCAGGCGTTCAACCTCGACGACAGCGATGCTCACGAGTTTTCCATCGAGGTCGATCCGCGCACCATCAGCACCGGGCAGGTTCAAATGCTGCGCGGCCTGGGCTTCAACCGCCTGAGCTTCGGCGTGCAGGATTTCGACGCCGATGTGCAGGCGGCGGTCAATCGCCGGCAAAGCGAGGCACAGATCTACGCCCTGGTGGCGGCAGCGCGCCAGGCGCGCTTCAAATCGGTCAGTGTCGACCTGATCTACGGCCTGCCATTGCAAACCGTGCACAGCTTCGATGTGACCTTGAGCAAGATCATTGACCTGCGCCCGGATCGCATCGCCGCCTACAGCTACGCACACCTGCCTGAACAGGTGCGGGCGCAACGGATGATCCGTCCACAAGACATGCCACCACCAGAGCGCAAGCTGGAGCTGCTGGAGCTGACCATCCAGCGCCTGACCGAGGCCGGTTACGTGTACATCGGCATGGACCATTTCGCCTTGCCCGACGACGAGCTGGCCCTGGCCCGCGCCAACGGCACCCTGCAGCGCAACTTCCAGGGCTACTCGACCCATGCCGACTGTGACCTGATCGGGCTGGGCGTGTCGGCCATCGGCAAGGTCGGCGACAGTTACAGCCAGAGCGTCAAGCTGCTCTCCCAATACTATGCGCGGCTCGACCAGGGCCTGCTGCCGATCCAGCGCGGCTACCGCCTCAACGCCGACGATGTGCTGCGCCGCGAGGTGATCAACCAGCTGATGTGCCATGGCCGGGTCGACTTCGCTCAGTTGGAAGCGGCCCATGGGATCCGCTTCAACGACTACTTCGCCGATGCCCTGGGGCAGTTGGCCGAGCAGGTGGATGACCAACTGCTGACCCTGGGGCAGGATGCCCTGCAGTTGCTGCCCCAGGGCCACTTGATGATGCGCAACACCGCCATGGCGTTTGACGCCTACCTTGGCGGCGGGCGCCAGGGTCAGTTTTCCAGGACGGTCTGAGCGGGCGTAAGCTGCGCTGCAGTCTGCCGGCTGGAAAAGCTTGCCGGGTAGCGCAGCGTCTGCTCGGCGAACAACCCGACCACCTTGCCGATCACGGTCAAGGTCGGAGTCGCGGCAGGGCAGTGCCGGGCCAGCGTCGGCAACTGCCCGAGGGTGCCGCGCAGCACCTGCTGGTCGGCGCAGGTGCCGCGGCTGATCAGCGCCGCCGGGGTATCGGCAGCAAGCCCGGCAGCGATCAATTGCGCGCTGATCACCTGCAGGTTGGCCAGGCCCATGTAGAACACCAGGGTCTGGCTGTCGTCGGCCAGGCTCTGCCAGGGCAGGTTCAGTTCGCCATCGTGCTGCAGGTGACCGGTGACGAAGCGGCAGGAGTTGACCAGCTCGCGGTGGGTCAGGGGAATGCCGGCGTAGGCACTGCAGCCGGCAGCGGCCGTGATGCCCGGTACCACCTGGCAATCGATGCCCTGGTGCAGGAGAAACTCGAGCTCTTCGGCGCCGCGGCCGAAGACGAACGGGTCGCCGCCCTTGAGCCGCACCACGCGCAGGCCCTGGTTTGCCAGATCGACCAGCAGCTGGTTGATCTGCGCCTGGGGCAGGCTGTGATAGCCGCTGATCTTGCCAACGTAGTGGCGGTTGCAACCCGGCGGGATCAGCGCCAGCAGCTCGCTGCTGATCAAGCGGTCATAGACCACCGCATCGGCCTGCATCAGCAGGCTCCAGGCGCGCAGGGTGAGCAGGCGCGGATCGCCGGGGCCGGCGCCGACCAGGGCCACCTCGCCCGGGTTGAAGGGCGAGTGCAGGGCTGCGGGTAGAACAGAGGCACAATGCATGAGGGCGCTCCTTGATCCATCATCAGGGGTGCCGGGGTGGCGGCTGTCTCGGCGCCTTGCCCGGTCAGGTTGTCAGGTCATCACGCAAGGAATGCCGGGCGAGGGCGGCAGGCCGATCTCTTCATCACTCAGGTGGCAGCCGGGGTCCTGGCCCCAGAGGTCACCCGCGGCCCAGGCGCGGGTACGGGTGTTGCCGTTGCAGATGCTCAGCCAGCGGCAGGCGGCGCAGCGCCCGGTTACCGCGCGAGGGTGCTGGCGCAGGCGCAGCAGCAGCGGGTCGGGCTCGTCCAGCCACAAGGTGCGAAACGGCGTGCGGCGCACATTGCCCACCGAATGCTGCCACCAGTAGGTGTCCGGGTGAACCTCGCCGGTGTTGTCGATATTGGCGATGGCGCTGCCCGAGGCATTGCCGCCCCAGGCCCGCAGCATCTGCTCAAGTTGCGCTGCGTGTTCAGGCAGATGGCGCTCGGTCCACTGCAGCAAGAGGATGGCATCGGCGTCGTTGTTGCCGCTGACAAAGTCACTGTCGCGGCCGTGCTCGATATCCTCCCAGGCCCGGTCGAACAGCAGGTTCATCGCCTCACGGCTCATCTGCTGCAGGGCGTCGAGCTTGCGGCTGCGTTTGCCACGGCCGCTGTAGTTCAGGTGCGAGAGGTAGAACTTGTCGACATCGTGCTCACGCATCAGCGCCAGCAAGGCCGGCAACTGGGCGTGGTTGTCTTGGGTCAGGGTCGTGCGCATGCCGACGCGAATACCCTGTTCGCGGCACAGGCGGATGGCCTTGAGCGAACGGGCGAAGCTGCCTTTGAGCTGGCGAAAGGCGTCGTGGGTGGCCTCCAGGCCGTCGATGCTGATGCCGACATAGTCGAACCGGGCGGCGCGCACCCGGGCGATGTTGCTTTCATCGATCAAGGTGCCGTTGCTCGACAGGGCAACGAACATGCCCCTGTCGCGGGCATGGGCGCTGAGCAGGAACAGGTCGTCGCGCAGCAGCGGCTCGCCGCCGGAGAGGATCAGCACCTTGACCCCGGCAGCGGCCAGGTCGTCGATCACCTGCAGGGCCGCCTCGCTGTCCAGTTCATCGCGAAACACACTGTCGGCCGAGGTGGCGTAGCAGTGCTTGCAGGTCAGGTTGCAACGCCTGAGCAGGTTCCAGATCACCACCGGCGGGCGCGGGCTGCCCGGTGGGCTGCTGCGTGGCGCCGGGCTGGTGCCGGCCAAGGCGCGCAGGTAATGGCTGATTCTGAGCATGTCAGGCTCCTTGACCCAGGGCGCTGGCGGGCAGGCGAATGCCGGTCTTCTTCAGGATGCGGCTGCTGACCAGCATCTCGTCGGCCCGGCAGGCATTGCCCAGCAAATAGCGCAGGTGTTCGCGGTAGCTGTCGATCTCGGTGGCGCTGCGGCCATGGACCATGGCGAACAGATTGTACGGCCAGCGGCCGTTACGTGGGCGCCGGTAGCAGTGGCTGACGAAGGGCTGGGCGCCGATCAACCGGCCCAGGCGCGGCATCTGAGTGTCGTCGACATCCCAGACGGTCATACCGTTGAAGCGATAGCCCAGGCGGTAGTGATTGGGCACGGCGGCGATGCGCCGAATCGCGCCGTCGGCCTGCAGGCCCTTGAGTAGCGCCAGGGTTGCCTCGACGCTGAGCTGCAACTGCTCGGCCAGCCAGGCCCAGGGATCGTCCACCAGCGGCAGGCCGGCCTGGGTCAGGGCTACCAGGCGCAGGGCCAGGGCCTGTTCAGAGCGAGAAGTACAAACCGACATGGTAGGTTTCCTCCTTGGGCAGGTTCAGCGGGGCCAGGCCGGTGCGTTGGTGGATGCGCTGCAGGGCGTGGTCAAGTGCCTCGGGGCTGGCGCAGGCGAGTACGAACCACATGTTCCAGGCATGCTCGCGGCGGTAGTTGTGGGCGACTTCGGGCATCGCCGCCAGTGTGGCGGCGACGGCCTCGAAGCGTGCTTCGGGCACCGTCAGCGCGGCCAGGGTAAAGGCGCCGCCCAGGCGCTCGATGTCGAACATCGGCCCGAAGCGGGTCAGGCTGCCGTCGTCGAGCAGCCGCTGCAGGCGTTCGCGCAGGTGCTGGCTGCTGCTGCCCAGTTCTTCGGCCAGCACCTGCCAGGGCTGCGGCACCAGCGGCAGGCCCAGTTGCAGGCGGTTGATCAGGCGCCGGTCAAGTTCATCCATGGGAGCAAGTTCCGTGGCTGGCGGGGGCGAAACGGCCACCACACTGTTTGAAGGCCTGGGTGCTGAACAGGATCTGATAGGGCAGGTCGCTGAGCAGGTGCCGCTCGAGCAACGCCGTGATCTGCGCCTCGACCCGCTCGCGCTGGCGGCCATGGACCATGCAGAACAGGTTGTAGCGCCACTGCGGCAAACGACGCGGGCGCTGGTAGCAGAGGCTGACCTGCGGCTCGCGCCCCAGACGCTGGCCGACTTCGTCGATCAGCGCATCGGGGATGTCCAGCACCAGCATGGCGTTGGCGGTATAGCCCAGGGCGCGGTGATTGAGGACCAGGCCCAGGCGACGGAACAGACCGTGCTGCTGCCACTGCCGGACCTGCGCCAGGACCTGTTGCTCCTCGGCACCGATCTGCTGCGCCAGGTGCTGATAGGGGCGCGCCAGCAGGGGCAGGCCCGCTTCGAGCAGACGGCGCAGGGCCAGGCTTTGCCCGGCATCCAGTGCGCGGTTCATGGTGCTTCTGCCAGGGCGAAGCCCAGGTCGATGCGGTAAGCGGTGAGCATCGGCAGGTCGAGCGGGGTCAGGCCGGTGTCGGCCTCGAGCTCGTCGAGGACCTGTTGCAGGTGCGGGCGATCCGGCCCGGTGAGCACGAACCAGAGGTTGTAGTGATGCTCGCGGGCATAGTTGTGATTGACTTCGGGGAACTGGCTGATACGCGCGGCCACCTGCTGCAGGCGCTCGGCAGGCACGGCCAGGGCCGCCAGGGTGCTGGCGCCGGCGTGACGGTGCTCGAACACCGGGCCGATGCGCGACAGGCTGCCACGCTCGGCCATCTGTTGCAGGCAGGCAATGAGCTGATCCTGGCTGCAGTCCAGTTGCTGCGCCATCTCCCGGTAGGGTTCGGCGCAGACCGGCATGCCATGCTGAAAGCGTTCGATCAAGCGGCGTTCAAGGCTGTGCGCTGGCATCTCAGTACCCCATCTGCTGGGCGCGGCTGCTGAAGAAGATGCCGCTGGGCGCGGCGGCGCGCAGGCTGGCGAGGCGCTTGAGGCGGTAGGGGTCCCAGACCTGGACCTGATCGGCGTCACGCACCGATAGCCACAGCTGGTCGCCACGCCCGGTGAACTCCATGTGCAGTACGGCCGGGCCGGGCTTGAGGTCGGCAATCACCTGGTGGGATTCGCTGTCGATGACTTGCACCCGGTCGTTGTCCGGGTAGGCGAAGTTGACCCACAGCTGACGGCCGTCCGGGCGCGCGGTGACGAACACCGGCTGCCCGGCAACAGCGATGGCGGCGGTCTGCTGCCAGCTGCGCGCATCCATCACCAGCACCTGATGACGGCCGACCGCTGGCACGAATGCCTGGTTGTCCGCCAGCGCCCAGCCTTCCAGGTGCGGCATCTTGTACACCGGCAGCTTGGCCTGGCCGCGGCCGTAATCACCGAGCACGCGCTTGACCCCGCGTTCCGGGTGCCAGAGGTCGAGCTGGGCCATGCCGTCTTCGCCGAACAGCCCGGCCAGGTAGTAACGCCCGTCGGCGGTGATCAGGGCGTCATAGGGTTGCTTGCCGATATCGCTGTAGCGGGTGATCTGCGGGGTGTTGCCCTGGCTGAAGTCGGCGCTCCAGATCTCGCCGCTGTCGAACAGGCTGAAGACGAAACGCTGGCCCGGCGCGTCGACCAGGCCGACCACCCGCGAACGTTTGCTGCCATCGGCCAGCAGGGTGGCGGGGATGTCGGCGACCAGCTCAAGGGTCGCGGCATCGAACACCTTGACCCCGCCGGGCACGTAGTTGGACACCGCAATCAAGCTGCCGTCCTGGCTGATCGCGCCGCCGATGCTGTTGCCGCCCTGGATCAGGCGTTTGTCGATGCGCTGCTTGAGCAGGTCGATTTTGCTCAAGCCGCCATCGCGGCCAAACACGTAGGCGTAGCGCTGGTCGCGGGAAAACACCGCCGAGGCATGGGACAAGTCGCCCAGCCCGTCGAGCCGCGTCAGGGCCTGGCCGTGGCTGGTCTCAATGATCTGCACGCTGCCGCTGGCGCGCTCGATCACCAGGCCCAGGTCGCCACTGCCGCGCAGCGGCGCTTGCGCACAGGCGGACAGCAGCAGCGCCGCGGCGGCGGGCAGGATCAGGCTTCGGATCATGGGGTGGGTGCTCCTTGCAAAAGGTGATCGACCAGCCAGCCGATGTCTTCGCTGCTGAGCAGCGCCTGCCAGGCGGGCATGGCGCTGCCCGGGCGGCCGAAGCGCACCGTGGCTATCAGGCTGTCGCGGGGTTTGCCGGCCAGGGCTTTTGGGGTCAGTTCCGGGCCCAGGCCGCCGGTCAGGTGCAGGCCATGGCAGGCGCCGCAGTCCTGGGCCAGCAGGTGTTTGAGCTGCGCCTGGCGCTGGGCGTCAGGCGCGGCGAAAACAGGCAAGCAGAGCAGGAGGGCCGTCAGGCTGACAACGCCGTTGCAGGTGTTCATGACGCCCTCCTTGGGTGGCTTACTTGAGGCTCAAGACCCAATTGGCCAACAGTTTTGCTTCATCATCGCTGACCGCGTTGGCCGGCATCGGGATCGGCCCCCAGTTGCCCTGGGTGCCGTTCTTGATGTGGCTGGCCAGGGTGTCGGCGGCGCCTTTGACACCTGCGTTTTTTACCGCCACGTCCTTGAGCGAAGGCCCTACCAGCTTGCTGTCGACGGCATGGCAGGCAACGCAGGACTTGCTCTGGAACAGTGCCAGCCCATCAGCGGCCACTGCCGGTTGCAGGCTGGCACTGGCGAGCAGGCCAAGCAGTGAAAGCAGAGTATTTTTCATGACGGCTCCTTGCGTTGATGAAGCTCAATAAATGTCGTTTTGGGTGTTGTAGACATTGAACTTGCCGGTCGGGGTGATCAGCCGCTTGTCCTTGATCACCTGCTTGAGCGCCAGGGTCTTGTCGTCGATCACCACCAGCGCCGACTCCTCGGTCTGGCCGTTCCACACCGAGAACCAGACCTCGTCACCGGCCTTGTTGTATTCGGGCTGGACCACGCGCAGGGCGCCTTGCTTGATCCCCGAGTACTCGGCAATCGGCAGCACCTTGTAGCCGGCATCGAGTTTGTCGATGTCGAACACTGCCACCGACTGGCTGATTTTCGGGTCGGGGTTGAAGGTGGTGTCGACGTACAGGTGGCGCGACGCGGGGTGGGTCTTGATGAACAGCGAGCCGCCGCCCTGGCCCTTGAGCGAGCCGACCTGTTTCCAGGCGTACTGCGGGTGCTTGAGCGGGTCGGTGCCGATCATCGAGATACCGGCATCGCCCAGGTGGCTGGTGGCCCACACCGGGCCGTACTGCGGGTGCACGAAGTTGGCGCCACGGCCGGGGTGCGGGGTCTTGCCGACATCGACCAGGGCGGTCAGGCGGCGCTCTTTGGAGTCGATCACCGCGACCTTGTTGGAGTTGTTGGCAGCGGTCATGAAGTAGCGATGGCTGCTGTCCCAACCGCCGTCGTGGAGGAACGGCGCGGCGTCGATGCTGGTGATGGTGAGGTTCTTGATGTCCTGGTAGCTGACCAGCATGACCTTGCCGGTTTCCTTGACGTTGACGATGAACTCCGGCCACTCGTGGGAGGCGATGATCGCCGCTACCCGTGGCTCGGGGTGGTATTCCTGCTTGTCGACGGTCATGCCGCGGGTCGAGACGATCTGTTTCGGCTCCAGGGTTTCGCCATCCATGATGGTGAACTGCGGCGGCCAGTAGGCACCGGCGATGGTGTACTTGTCCTCATAGCTCTTGAACTTGGAGGTCTCCACCGATCGCGCTTCGATGCCGATCTTGACCTCGGCCACCTTGGTCGGCTCCTTGGGCCACAGGTCGATCATGTCGATGCGCGCATCGCGGCCGATGACCAACAGGTAGCGCCCGGAGGCGGAAATCCGCGAGATGTGCACGGCATAGCCGGTCTCGACGACTTTGACGATCTGTTTGCTGTCGCCATCGATCAGGGCGATCTTGCCGTCGTCGCGCAGGGTCACCGAGAACAGGTTCTGCAGGTTGAGGCTGCTCAGTTGGCGGGTCGGGCGGTCTTCGGGCTTGACCAGCAGCTTCCAGGTCTTGCGGGTTTCGGCCATGCCCCATTCCGGCGGGGTGGGTGGGGTGTGCTGGATGAACTGGGCCATGCGGGTGATCTGCGCCTTGCTCAGCGCGTTGGAAGTGCCCCAGTTGGGCATGCCGGCGGGCGAGCCATAGCTGATCAGCGCCTCCAGGTAGGCCTGGCCACGGGCCTGGGTGATGTCCGGGGTCAGCGGCTTGCCGGTGGCGCCCTTGCGCAGCACGCCGTGGCATCCGGCGCAGCGCTGGAAATAGATCTCTTTGGAGGCATCGAAATCGGTTTGGCTCATGTCCGGCGCGCCGGGGCTGGTGACCATGGCCGCTGGCGTCGCGGTCGGGGGTTTCTGCTCGGCGTTGGCACTGCCGGGCAAGGCCAGCGCCAACGCCGAACAGAGGCTCAGGGCAAAGGTTTTTCGGGTACTGATCAGCATTCCTTCTCTCCTCAGGCTAGACCTTTGCGATGTGCTGGCAGGCCAGGACAGAGCGCAGGTTCTTGGTGCCGGGAAAGGCTATGCCGGAGCAGGCCGCAGACCGCTTGACGGCGATCAAGTTTGCCGGCTGCGGTGCTTGCCAGGTTGTCGCAGGGGCTCTTAGCGTGGTGGTCGAACCCGCTGTCTATCCAGGTATGCCATGGACCTCACAGAACCTCGCTGCGAACCCTTCTACCACGCGCAAGGCAACGAACTGGCGCTGTTCCAACAGGCCTGGCGCCACGGCTTGCCGGTGCTGCTCAAAGGCCCTACGGGTTGCGGCAAGACCCGCCTGGTCCAGCACATGGCCCAGCGCCTGAAACTGCCCCTGCACACCGTGGCCTGCCACGACGACCTGAGCGCCGCCGACCTGGTTGGCCGGCACCTGATCTGCGCCCAGGGCACCTGGTGGCAGGACGGCCCGCTGACCCGCGCGGTGCGCGAAGGCGGCATCTGCTACCTCGATGAAGTGGTCGAAGCGCGCCAGGACACCGTGGTGGTGCTGCACCCGCTGGCCGACGGCCGCCGCGAACTGTTTCTCGAACGTACCGGCGAGGTGCTGCAGGCACCGCCGTCGTTCATGCTGGTGGTGTCCTATAACCCCGGTTACCAGAACCTGCTCAAGGGCATGAAACCCAGCACTCGCCAGCGCTTTGTCGGCCTGCGCCTGGACTACCCGCCGGCCGCTGAAGAAGCGCTTATCGTGCGCCGCGAGGCCGGCGTCGATGGCGCCCTGGCCAATCAACTGGTCAAGCTCGGCCAGGCCCTGCGCCGGCTGGATCAGCACGACCTGGAAGAGGTGCCCTCGACCCGCCTGCTGATCTTTGCCGCGCGCATGATCGGCGCCGGCATGGGGCCGCAAGAAGCCTGCCGGGCCTGCCTGGCCGAGCCACTGAGCGATGATCCGGTGACGGTGGCGGCGCTGATGGACGTGGTCGATGTCCACTTCCCTTGAACCTGGCGTCCGGCCTTTGCCGGGCGACCTGGCGATGTGGTTGTTCATCCTGGCCGAGCTTACGGTGTTCGCCCTGCTGATCCTGGCCTTCAGCGTTACCCAGCAGCTCAAGCCGCAACTGTTCGGGCAAAGCCGCCAGTTGCTCGACATCTCCACGGGCCTGGCCATGACCCTGAGCCTGCTCAGCGCCGGCCTGCTGGCGGCGCTGGCCCAGGTGCAGGTACGCCAGGGGCAGTCGCGGCGGGCGGCCGGGTTGCTGCTAGCGGCGATGCTGATTGCTTGCGTCTATGTCGGGCTCAAACTTTTCGAGTATCACCACCTGCTGGGCGCGGGCCTGGGCATCGAGCACAACACCTTCTTCACCCTGTACTGGATTCTCACCGGCTTTCACTTTCTGCATGTGCTGCTGGGCCTGTTGATCCTCGCCTGGCTGGCGCTCACCGCCTGGCGTCACGGCTACGGCCCGCAGCGTTGCAGCGGCTTCGAATCCGGGGTGTTGTACTGGCACATGGTCGATCTGGTCTGGGTGCTGTTGTTCCCGCTGGTCTACCTGATCGGTTGAGGAGGGTGGATGTCGTCTTCGATATTTCTGTTGCTGTGCTGGTTGGCCCTGGCCTGCCTGAGCCTGGGTTCGGTGCTGCTCGGTCAGGGCGCGCTGGTGCTGTTGTTGGCCGTGGCCAAGGCCTGGTTGATCACCGATGGCTTCATGGAATTGCGCCACGGCCCGCAGCGCTGGCGCTGGCTGATGCTCAGCTGGGCCCTGGTGCTGGCGGCGCTGTTGGGCCTTGGCTTGTACCTTCGCGGTTAATACCCGAGTAAAACCATCAACGTTTCTTGATTGCCATCAAGCAGGTTTTGCCCCCGCGCTTTCTATCATGGCCAGGCCAAGCAATGAGGACGCGACCATGTCAGAGACCTTCACCAAGGGCATGGCCAGGAACATCTATTTCGGGGGAAGCGTGTTCTTCTTCCTGATTTTCCTGGCCTTGACCTACCACACCGAACAGACCTTTCCCGAACGCAGTAACCAAGCGCAATTGACCGAGGCGGTGGTGCGCGGCAAGACGGTCTGGGAGCAGAACAACTGCGTCGGCTGCCACACGCTGCTGGGTGAGGGCGCGTACTTTGCACCCGAGCTGGGCAACGTGTTCAAGCGCCGTGGCGGCGAGGAGGGCTTCAAGCCGTTCCTGCATGCCTGGATGAAGATGCAGCCGCTGGGCGTGCCCGGGCGTCGGGCCATGCCGCAGTTCAACCTGAGCGAACAGGAGGTCGACGATATCGCCGAGTTCCTCAAGTGGAGCTCGAACATCAACACCAATGGCTGGCCGCCAAACCAGGAGGGCTGAGTAATGAGCATTGCCAATCCCCATCTCAAATTTGCCTCCCAGGCTGTTGCCAAACCCTACTTCGTGTTTGCCCTGATCCTGTTTCTGGGCCAGGTGCTGTTCGGTTTGATCATGGGCCTGCAGTACGTGGTCGGTGACTTCCTGTTTCCGGTCATTCCCTTCAACGTTGCGCGCATGGTCCACACCAACCTGCTGATCGTCTGGCTGTTGTTCGGCTTCATGGGCGCGGCCTATTACCTGGTGCCGGAGGAGGCCGACCGCGAGCTGCACAGCCCGAAACTGGCAATCGTGCTGTTCTGGGTATTCGCCGCCGCCGGGGTGCTGACCATCCTCGGTTACCTGCTGGTGCCCTATGCGGGGCTGGCCAGGCTGACCCACAACGAGTTGCTGCCGACCATGGGCCGCGAGTTCCTCGAGCAACCGACCATCACCAAGCTTGGGATTGTCGTGGTCTGCCTGGGCTTTCTCTACAACATCGGCATGACCCTGCTCAAGGGCCGCAAGACCACCGTGAGCATGGTGATGATGACCGGCCTGATTGGCCTGGCGGTGTTCTTCCTGTTCTCGTTCTACAACCCGGGGAACCTGGCCCGTGACAAGTTCTACTGGTGGTGGGTGGTGCACCTGTGGGTCGAAGGCGTGTGGGAGTTGATCATGGGCGCGATGCTGGCCTTCGTGCTGATCAAGATCACCGGGGTTGACCGCGAAGTGGTGGAAAAGTGGCTGTACGTGATCATCGCCATGGCCCTGATCACCGGCATCATCGGCACCGGCCACCATTTCTTCTGGATCGGTGCGCCCGAGGTCTGGCTGTGGGTCGGTTCGATCTTCTCGGCGCTGGAGCCGTTGCCCTTCCTGGCCATGGTCATGTTCGCCTTCAGCATGGTCAAGAACCGTCGCCGCGAGCACCCCAACCGCGCCGCCACCCTATGGGCCAAGGGCACCACGGTGACCGCGTTCTTCGGCGCCGGGGTCTGGGGCTTTTTGCACACCCTGGCACCGGTCAACTACTACACCCATGGCACGCAACTGACCGCCGCCCACGGCCACCTGGCGTTCTATGGCGCATACGCGATGATCGTCATGACCTTGATCAGCTACGCCATGCCGCGCCTGCGCGGGCTCGGCGAGGCCGCCGATGAGCGCTCGCAGACCCTGGAAGTGTGGGGCTTCTGGCTGATGACCCTGTCGATGGTGATGATCACCTTGCTGCTCACCGCCGCTGGCGTGGTCCAGGTGCTGTTGCAGCGCTGGGCCGAAGATGGCAGCGCCTTGCCGTTCATGTCCACCACCGAGCAGTTGCGCGGGTTGTTCTGGGCGCGGCTGGTCAGTGGCGTGGGCTTTCTTGCGGGACTTGTGTGCTACCTGCTGAGCTTTCGCCAGCGCGCTCGCGCCGCCTTGCGCGCACCGGCCAGGGTAGTGCCCTCGTAATGGCCTTCACGGTCGAATTGGAAGAATGGGTCGGTAGTCTCTGGCATCGCTTCATCACCCGCCGGGCAAGTGTCGATTTCCCTGAGGCCCAGGTCGAACTGGCACCGCGGCAACAGCGCCTGGCCCTGTTGTTCCGGGCCATGGGCGGGGCTGGCGGTATGGGTGTGGAGGCGGCCAGTGAGCGTGACCTGCTGCTGCGCCGCAGCCTGTTGCAGCAGATCGCCGGCACTTGCAAGCAGGCGCCACTGGCCTGGTGCGACGCCCACAACCTGCGCTTGCCGGCTCACCTGGCGGTGTTTCCTGACGCGGCCTTGAACGAGGAGCTGTATCGCTGGCTGGCCTTGCTCGCGGCGCAGGCGGGGCCGATGCGCCATTGGGGGCGGGACAACCAGCGCTGGACCCGGGCATTGCTGCAACGCTTTCCCGGCTTGACCGGCCGCTACCAGCGGCTGGTCGAGGCGCACCTGCAATTGCGCCCGGATCCGGCCGCGCTGAGCGCCGATGAGGCGCGGCTTGAACGCGCCTTGCGTCAGGCCCTGCGCGCGCCGGGCAGCGTCGAGGATTTTCCGCGCAGCGAACGGGCAGCCTGGCCGCTACCGCTGTGGCTGTATCCGCCCCTGCACCTGGCCAGCCCCCAGGCGGGTGACCTGGAAGAGGCCGAGTACGCGCTACCCGACACCCCCGGCCAGCAGCAGGGTGGGCGCAAACGCGCCACCCGCATCGATGACAGCCCGGCCAAGGGCGGCCTGTTGATCGTGCGCCTGGAGAACCTGTTCAGCTGGACCGAACACGTCGACCTTGACCGTTGGGAGGACGACAGCGAAGACCCGGAGGCCGCCCGGGTTGCCGAAGACCTCGATCAACTGACCCTGTCGCGCACCCGAATTCGCAAGGGCGGCGGCCTGAAACTGCACCTGGACCTGCCGCCGGCGGAGGTCGACGACATTCCCCTGGGCGCAGGCATCAAGCTGCCGGAATGGGATTATCGCCAGGGCCGCCTGCAGGCGGATTTCGCCAATGTGCAGATGCTCGAGCCGCGAGACACCGCGCCCAAAGCCTTGCCTGCTCACCTGCAGGCGTCAGCGCGGCGCTTGCGCCGGCAGTTCGAACAATTGCGCACTGACCGTCAGTGGTTGCGCCATCAACCTCAGGGCAGCGAGCCGGACCTGCAGGCCTGGCTGGATTTTCACGTCCAGTGCCAGCAGGGGCAGGGTGTCGAGCGTGGCCTGTTCCTGGAGCAGCGCCGCACCCGGCGCGATCTTGCCTGTCTGTTGCTGGCGGACCTGTCGATGTCTACCGACGCGCACCTGAACGATGAACAACGGGTCATCGAGGTGATTCGCGACAGTCTGTTGCTGTTTGCCGAGGCCCTCAATACGCTGGGCGATGACTTTGCCTTGTACGGTTTCTCTTCGCTGCGCCGCCAGCAGGTGCGCATGCAGCAAGTCAAAGCCTTTGGCCAGCGCTATGACGATGTGACCCGTGGCACGATCCAGGGGCTCACGCCCGGTTACTACACGCGCATGGGTGCGGCGATCCGCCAGGCCAGCCAGGTGCTAGGCAAGTGCAAGCAGCGGCGCAAGTTGTTGCTGCTGCTCACCGATGGCAAGCCTAACGATCTGGACCTGTATGAAGGGCGTTATGGCGTCGAGGACACCCGTGAAGCGGTGCGCGAGGCCCGGCGCATGGGCCTCACACCGTTCTGCATCACCATCGACCGGGAAGCCGGCGCCTACCTGCCGTACATGTTCGGCAGCAATGGCTACAGCCTGATTCGCCAGCCCGAACAGCTGCCGTTGCGCTTGCCGCAGTTGTATCGGCAACTGACGCAAGCCTAGCGCGGCAACCACAGCACCATCGCCACACAAAACAGCGTCAGGCCGATACAGAACCACAGAAAACGCAGTTGCTGGCGCGCCCCGGCCAGCGCTGCGGTGGCCGGCAACGGCATGCCGCAGTGCTCGCAGGTGCTGGTTTTGGCCGGGTTGGTGTGTTCGCAGTACAGGCACACGGGCAGGGCATTCATTCGAACTGCTCCAGCCGTGGTCGATCGAGAATGGCGATGCAGCGGCCTTGCTGGGAGATGATCTTTTCATCGATCAGGCGGCGGATGATCCGTGAGAAGGTTTCCGGCTGGATCGACAGGTGCCCGGCAATCAACTGCTTGGCCATCGGCAGTTCGAACTGGCGCGCCACCGGTTGCGCATGCATCAGTTGCCCCAGCAGGTAACGCACCACCCGGTGGGTGGCGTTCTTCAGCGACAGGGTTTCGATTTCATTGACCCGCTGGTGCAGGCGCACGCACAGTTTGCCGAGCAGGGCGAAGGTCAACCGGCTGTTGCTTTGCAGCAGGCGCATGTAGGTGCCGGTCGACAGCCGGTACAACTGCGATTGGCCGACTGCCTCGGCCGAGGCCACATAGTTGGGCGTGTCCATCAGCATCATCGCTTCGGCGAAGGTCTGCCGCGGCCCGATCACCTCAAACACCTTTTCCTGGCCGTCCGGCGTCAGCCGGTAGATCTTCACCGCCCCGGCGATCACGAAGTAGAACGCCTCGGCCGGCTCGCCCTGGCGGAACAGCGGTTCGCCCTTGTCGACATTGAGCAGTTGGCTGTTGCCCATCAGTTCATCGAGCTGCTCGTCGTTCAACGGCTCGAACAGGTGGTGGCTGCGCAAAATCTGGTGGTGGACGCGGTGCAGAACCATGGCAGTTCATCCTCAGGCGGGAAATGGGGTGGTGCATGAGCAAGAGCCGGGCCAGT
The DNA here is from genome assembly GCF_004214895.1 of Pseudomonas tructae. Taxonomy (NCBI): domain Bacteria; kingdom Pseudomonadati; phylum Pseudomonadota; class Gammaproteobacteria; order Pseudomonadales; family Pseudomonadaceae; genus Pseudomonas; species Pseudomonas tructae. Next base: position 2,724,762 of record NZ_CP035952.1, read on the forward strand.
CGGCATTTGCCGTGTTATCCATGCTGCGGATGGGGCAGGGTTGAAAATACCCGGAGTCTTTGGGTGATATTTACCCTGGCAGGGTCATTTTTACCCCGATGCTGCCTGCGCCGGCCTGCAATTGCGCCAGGGCACGGCCCTTGCACAGGGTTGTTCAACAGCCATTGGCAGCCTACGCGGTTATACGCCAGGCGCCTTGACGTGCGACAAGGGCAAGCGAGCGCCAATGGCAGATGATGACGCCGGGTTTGTGTGCGGTTCCGGCACCCTGTTAAGGAGAGGCTTGATGCAAGTACTTGATCGCCGTAAAGCGCTGGCCATCGCGCCGCTGCTGCGGCTGGCGTTCCGGCCGTTGTTCCTCGCCGGCTGTGGCCTGGCGATGCTGGCCATACCGCTGTGGCTGGCCGCTCTCAATGGCGCTCTGGGCAGTTGGCAGCCGGCCGGCGGCTGGCTGGCCTGGCACCGGCATGAACTGGTGTTCGGATTTGGCCTGGCGATCATTGCCGGCTTTCTGCTGACCGCAGTGCAGACCTGGACCAGTCAACCGGGCCTCAGTGGCAAGCCGTTGGCAGGCCTGGCGCTGCTGTGGCTGGCAGGACGGCTGGCATGGCTGGGCAATGCGCCCTGGCCGTTGCTGGCGCTGCTGGAGCTGGGCTTCCCGCTGCTGGTGGCGGTACTGATGGGCAGTACCCTGTGGCGCGTGCGGCAACAACGCAATTACCCGGTGGTGATGGTCCTGCTGTTGCTGGCGGCCGTCGATGGCTTGGCGGTGTATGGGCTGGTGCAAGGCCACGACGGCTGGCAGCGCCAGGGCGTGCTGGCGGGTATCTGGCTGGTGGCGGCGATGATGGGCCTGATTGGCGGGCGGGTGATTCCGTTCTTTACCCAGCGCGGCCTGGGCCGGGCCACGGCCGTGGTGCCCTGGCCCTGGCTCGACTGGCTGTTGCTGGGCGGCTCTGCGCTGGTGGCGGTGCTGTATGCCACAGGCCTGGCGCTGACAGCCAGTACCTGGATCGGCCTGCTGTTCGGCGCCCTGGCGCTGGGGCATGGCGTACGCCTGTGGCGCTGGCATGATCGCGGGCTGTGGCGGGTACCGCTGCTGTGGTCGCTGCACCTGGCCTACGCCTGGCTGGCGCTGGCGTGTTTGGGCATGGCCTTGTGGCATGTGGGCATCGGCTTGAACCCGAGCCTGGCCGTGCACTGCCTGACCATCGGCGCCATGGCCGGCCTGATCCTGGCGATGATCGCCCGGGTCAGCCTTGGCCACACCGGTCGGCCGTTGCAGCCGCCGGCGGGGATGACCCTGGCGTTCATCCTGCTCAACCTGGCCGCAGTCAGCCGGGTCCTGCTGGTGCTGTGGCTGCCGTTGGGGGGTTTGTGGCTGGCAGGGTTGTGCTGGGTGCTGGCGTTTGCCTTGTATGCCTGGCGCTATGGGCCGATGCTGCTGCGCGCCCGGGTCGACGGGCACCCGGGTTAAGTGCCTGGAGGGGCAAGGATGATCTATCCGTATGTGTTGGTGATTCACCTGTTGGCGGCCATCGCCTTTATCGGCACGCTGTTTTTCGAGGTGTTTATCTGGCGTGTGGCACGGCGCCAGGTGCCGCCTGCGGCCCAGTCCGGGGTCGACCAGGCCTTGTCGCTGCGTTCGCGCAAGGTGCTGCATGGAGTGGTGTTGCTGCTGTATGGCGCAGGCCTGGTGCTGGCCTGGCACCACCGCGCGGCACTGAGCCAGCCGTGGGCCAGCAGCTTTGCCAGCCTGTTGAGCCTGAAAATCGTCCTGGCCCTGAGCATCATTGGCCACTACCTGCTGCTGGCGTACTGGTTGCAGCGCGGGCGGCTGAGCGAAGGCCGGGCGTGGTGGATTCGCTGCAGCATACTTGGGCATATGCTGGTGATCGTGGTGCTGGCCAAGGCGATGTTTTATTGGCATTAGCATCGCGGGGCAAGCCCGCTCCCACAGAGATACCTCAAACCCTGTGGGAGCGGGCTTGTCCCGCGATAAGGCCGCTACATCAAGCCTGCGCGTTGGTAAACAGCACATCATTCTCCAGCTGAATATGCTCCAGCAAATCCTCGCGAAACTCTTCCAGCCCCCGGTACAGGGTGCGCCAGGTATTGCACGCACCGTCAGGCGCGTTGATGTCGTGGGTCAACAGGCTCAGGCGTGCCAGCGCCTCTCCATGCTGGTCATGCTCAAGGCGCATCACCTGGATCGGCGCCGAGGCCTGGCGGCCCATGCCCCGTTGCAGCAGCGGGAACAGCACCTGTTCTTCCTTGAGCATGTGCCCTTCAAGTTCCTGCTGCATGTCCTGCAGGTGATCGGCCAGGCCATTGGGGCACTGTTCATGGCCGCCGTGGACCTGCTCCACACGGCGGGCCAGGCGGATCAGTTCCGGCAGTTGCTGACGGTGGCGGTCGTGATAACGGGTGAGGATGTGGGCGATCAGTTCGGTCGGGTTCATCGGGCTTCCTGGTTCGTGTGTAAGGATTGCCAGGTGGTTGCATCGCCCATGCCAGCTTTACTTGCGCGAAATCAAGGGCAATTGTGCGGGGTGTGGTGAAATTCACCCGATACTTCAGGGTAGAGACAACCACAGAGGGTGATGACTACCATGTTGCGTGAAAGCCTGGCCGCCGACCTGATCGTCGAGTTGCCCAATGCCGTGCGCTTGCAGCGCCTGGTGCAGACCCTGCGCGAATACTTCAACTGTGGCGCCGTCGGCCTGCTGCGCCTGGAGGGTGACAGCCTGCGTCCGCTGGCCTGCATCGGCCTGGTCCACGAGGCCCTGGGCAGGCGTTTCGTGATTGCCCAGCATCCGCGCCTGGCCGCGATCATGGCCTCGCGCGAGCCGACCTGGTTCGAGCCCGACAGCCGTCTGCCTGACCCTTACGACGGCTTGCTCGACACCGCCGTGCACGAGCCCCTGGCGGTGCATGACTGCATGGGCGTCAGCCTGTACGTGGAGGGCCAGCTGTGGGGCGCGATCACCCTCGATGCCCTGCAGGCCGGGACGTTCGGCAGTGACGCCCGCGATGAGCTCAAGCGCTGCACCCTGCAGATCGAAGCGGCCCTGCGGGTCACCCGCCTGGAGCAGGAGAACCGCAGCCTGCGCCTGTCGCGTAGCGACACCCAAGACCCGCGCAGGCCGGTGGAAGAGGCCGAGATCCTTGGTCACAGTGCGGTGCTGCAGCAGTTGCTCAACGAAATAGACGTCCTGGCCGACGCTGAGCTGCCCGTATTGCTGCTGGGCGAGACCGGGGTCGGCAAGGAGCTGTTCGCCCGCCGCCTGCATCGCCTGTCGCGACGCAGTCACAAGCCGCTGATCCAGGTCAACTGCGCAGCCTTGCCCGAATCCCTGGCCGAAAGCGAGCTGTTCGGCCATGTCAAAGGCGCCTTCTCCGGTGCCAGCAGCGACCGCGCCGGGCGCTTCGATGCCGCCAACGGCGGCACGCTGTTTCTCGATGAGGTCGGCGAGCTGCCGTTGAGTGTCCAGGCCAAGCTGCTGCGGACTTTGCAGAACGGTGAAATCCAGCGCCTGGGCGCCGACAAGCCGTTGCACGTGGATGTGCGCATCATCGCCGCCACCAACCGGCATTTGCCCGACAGCATTCGCGATGGCCTGTTTCGCGCCGACCTCTACCATCGCCTGTCGGTGTACCCGCTGCCGATCCCGCCGCTGCGCGAGCGCGGCAACGATGTGTTGATGATTGCCGGGCAGTTTCTCGAACTCAACCGCACGCGCCTGGGCCTGCGCGGCCTGCGCTTGTCGGCGGCGGCCGAGCGGGCACTGCTGGCCTATGCCTGGCCGGGCAATGTGCGTGAACTTGAGCATGTGATCAGCCGCGCCGCGCTCAAGCAGCTCAGCCGCGACGGCAGCCGCAACCTGATCATCACCCTGGAGCCCGAGGTGCTCGATCTCGACAGCGCACCGTCCGTAACACCGCTGGCCGACGTGCCGGTGCACCCCGGCCTGGCCTTTGCCTCCCTCGGTGAGGCCGTCGATGCCTGCCAGCGCCAGGCCATTCTCCAGGCCCTGCGCATAAGCTGCGACAACTGGGCCAGTGCCGCGCGCTTGCTGGCGGTAGACCCCAGCAACCTGCACAAACTGGCCCGACGCCTGGGCCTCAAGTAACGGCTGCGGTGTTGATGGTGATCAAGGTGGGGTGGGGGCGCAGCTTACAGACTGCGCACAACTTCACAGGAGATCACCGCCATGCCACTGTCCCTTGCCCAGATGCGTCGCAACTACACCCTCGGTGGCCTGCAGGAGGCCGCTGCGCCCCTGGAGCCGCTGAGCCTGTTTGCGCAGTGGCTGGCGCAGGCCCGCGAGACCGAACGCGAGCCGGTCGAGGCCAACAGCATGCACCTGGCCACCGTCGACGCCGAGGGCCGCCCGCACTGCCGGGTGCTGTTGCTCAAGGGCTTTGACCAGGAGGGTTTTACTTTTTTTGGCAACTACCAGAGCGCCAAGGGCCAGGAGCTGGCGGCCAACCCCTATGCGGCAATGACCTTCTTCTGGCCGGGGCTGGAGCGCCAGGTGCGTATCGAGGGGCCGGTGGCGCGCATTGATTCGCAGCTTTCCGATCGCTATTTCGATTCACGCCCCGAAGCCAGCCGCCTGGGCGCCTGGGCGTCGCCGCAGAGCCAGCCACTGGCCGACCGTGATGAGCTGCAAGCCTTGCTGGCGCAGACCATCCGCCGCTTCGTCGAACAGCCGCTGCGCCGCCCCGAGCACTGGGGCGGATACTGCCTCAAACCCGAGCGCATGGAGTTCTGGCAGGGCCGGGCCGACCGCCTGCATGACCGTCTCGACTACCGCCATCACGGCGGACAGTGGACCCGCCAGCGCCTGGCGCCCTGAGCGCAAGAGATACCTCCAAGGAGGAATAGGTTCGCCCAGGCTTTAGGTTCAGGCTTTGGCCCATCCACATTTCACGGGAAGCCCAGGCCATGGCCCATCTGGCGCAACGCAGCTTTACCCCCTTGAACATCGCCGTGCTGACCATCAGCGACACGCGCACCTTCGCCACCGACAGCTCCGGGCAGACCCTGGTCGACCTGCTGCAAGCGGCGGGGCATGTGCTGGTCGAGCGCGACCTGGTCAAGGACGATATCTACCAGATCCGTGCGAGCCTTTCGCGCTGGATCGCCGACCCCGCAGTGCAGGTGGTGCTGACCACCGGGGGTACCGGCTTCACCGTCCGCGACAACACCCCGCAAGCGGTGCTGCCGTTGCTGGACAAGCATGTCGAAGGCTTTGGCGAGTTGTTCCGCCAGGTCTCACTGGCCGAGATTGGTATGTCCAGCCTGCAGTCCCGGGCCTTGGCGGGGATGAGCAACGGCGTGCTGGTGTGCTGTGTGCCCGGCTCGCCCGGGGCCTGTCGCACGGCCTGGACGCAGATCCTCGAAAACCAGCTGGACAGCCGCACCGGCCCGTGCAACTTCGCGCCGCACCTCAAGGTCCAGGCCGAGCAGGCCCTTGAGGCCTGTGGAGCGCGGCCATGAGCGCGCCGGTCTGCGACAGCGGCAAGCTGATACCGGTCGATCAGGCCATCCGTCATTTGCTCGAACAGGCACCCGCACCGCCGGCGGCGCAGACGCTGGTGCTCGAACACGCCCTGAGCCGCGTACTGGCCGTTGATATCCATGCCCCGCGCAGCCTGCCGGGCTGGGACAACAGCGCCATGGACGGCTTTGCCTTCCGGGCCGCCGACCTGTCGGCCGCTGGCGGTTGCCTGAGCCTGGCCGGGCGCATCGCCGCCGGTCAGCAGGCCAGCGTTGCGTTGCAGCCCGGGCAGGCGGTGCGGATCTTCACCGGAGCACCCTTGCCGCCGGGCGCCGACACCGTGGCCCCCCAAGAGCTGTGCCGGGTCGAGGGCGAACAGGTCTGGCTGCCGGCCGCAAGCCTGGGTGAGCACGTGCGCAAGGCTGGCGAGGAGGTGCGCGAAGGCCACCTGCTGCTGCAAGCCGGCAAGCGCCTGCGCGCCCAGGAGCTGGGCCTGCTGGCCGCCTGCGGGGTGGCCTGGGTCGAGGTCTACCGGCCTTTACGCGTCGGCCTGCTGAGCAGCGGCGATGAGCTGCGTGAGCCTGGCCAACCCCTGGCCCCGGGGCAGATCTACAACAGTAACCGCTATTGCCTGAGCGCCCTGTTGCAAGGCTGGGGCGTGGAAGTACATGACTACGGCGTGATGGCCGACGAACTGGCGGCCAGCAAGCACGCGCTGAACCTGGCGGCGTCCGAATGCGACCTGTTGCTGACCTCGGGCGGGGTTTCGGTGGGGGAGGAGGATCACCTCAAGCAGGCGATCCAGGAACTGGGCAGTGTCGATTTCTGGCGCCTGGCGATCCAGCCGGGCAAGCCCCTGGCTTTTGGCGAGGTGGCGGGCCGGCCGTGGATCGGCCTGCCGGGCAATCCGGCTGCGGCGCTGATCACCGCATTGGTGGTGGTACGGCCCTTCCTGTTGCGCGCCCAGGGCGTGCGCGATGTGCTGCCGCGTCCGGTGGCGCTGCCTGCCGGTTTCGATTGGCTGCAGCGCAACAAGCGCCGCCAGTACCTGCGTGCGCGGCTGCTGCCCGAGGCGGGCGGTCAGTCCAGCGTGCAACTGCACCCTCAGCAAAGCTCGGCAATGCTCAGCGCCGCCTGCTGGGCCGATGGCCTGGCAGTGGTGGACTGCGAGCAGCAGGTGCACAAGCACGACAGCGTGCAGTTCCTGTCATTTGCCGAGCTGATGCAGTGAGCGGCCTTGATTGCCGTCAAGGTTCTACTGGGAGCGCTGGCTAGACTGGCAGCGCTTTTTCCAGTGCTCCGGGCCGGCTCGAGGTTTTCGCGTGCAGGCCAGTGGAGATAGGTTTCTTTGATGAGGAAAACCCATGCAACTGGTCTGCCCGGCAGGCAACCTGCCTGCACTCAAAGCCGCGGTGCGCCATGGCGCCGATGCGGTCTATGTCGGCTTTCGCGATGACACCAACGCCCGGCACTTTGCCGGCCTGAACATGGACGACAAGCAGTTCGACGCCGCTGTCGCCCATATCCGCCAACACCAGCGCAAGCTGTATGTCGCGGTCAACACCTACCCGCAGCCCCAGGGCTGGGAGCGTTGGCAACGGGCGGTGGATCGCGCCGCCGACCATGGCGTCGATGCCATGATTGCCGCCGACCCCGGGGTGCTGGGCTATGCGGCCGAGCGCCATCCGCAACTGAACCTGCACCTGTCGGTCCAGGGCTCGGCCACCAACGCCCGTGCGCTGGCGTTCTACGTCGAGCACTACAACATTCGCCGCGCGGTGTTGCCCCGGGTGCTGTCCCTGGCCCAGGTGCGCCAGGTGGCGGCCAGCGCCACGGTGCCGATCGAGGTGTTCGCCTTCGGCAGCCTGTGCATCATGGCCGAGGGGCGTTGCCACCTGTCCTCGTACATCACCGGCGAGTCGCCGAACCTGTGTGGCGTCTGCTCGCCCGCCAAGGCGGTGCGCTGGAGCGAAGACGCCGAGGGCTTGAGTGCGCGCCTGAGCGAAGTGCTGATCGACCGCTATCAACCCGACGAGCCCGCCGGCTATCCGACCCTGTGCAAGGGCCGCTTCGTGGTCGACGGCAAGCGCTTCCATGCCCTGGAAGAGCCCACCAGCCTCGACACCCTCGACCTGCTGCCGGAGCTTGCCGCCATGGGTGTCGAGGCGGTGAAGATCGAGGGCCGCCAGCGCAGCCCGGCCTATGTCGAGCAGGTCACCCAGGTCTGGCGCGCCGCGCTCGACGCCCACCGCCTGGCGCCGCAACGCTTCACGGTCAAGGACCAGTGGCGCCAGGTGCTGGCCGGTTTGTCCGAAGGCAGCCAGACCACCCTGGGTGCTTACCATCGATCATGGCAATGAGGGACTGCACATGAAACTCAGCCTGGGACCCGTCCTGTACTACTGGGACAAGGAACAATTGGGGCGTTTCTACAGCGAAATGTCGGCCTTGCCCCTGGATGTCATCTATCTGGGTGAAACCGTGTGCTCCAAGCGCCGGGCCATGAGCCTCGACCACTGGCTTGGCCTGGGCCGCGAGCTGCAGGCGGTAAGCCCGGCGCAGATCGTGCTGTCGAGCCTGACCCTGATCGAAGCCGCCTCCGAGCTCTCCAGCCTGCGCCGCGTGTGCGACAACGGCGAGCTGCTGGTGGAGGCCAACGACATGGGCGCGGTGCAGTACCTGGCCGAGCGCAAGCTGCCGTTCGTGGCGGGGCCTGCGCTCAACCTGTACAACGGTCATGCCGTGGCCAAACTGCTCGACTGCGGGATGATCCGCTGGGTGCCGCCGGTGGAATGCTCGGCAACGCTGATCCGCGCCGTGCTCGATCAGATCGCCGAGCTGGGCCGGGCGTTGCCGCAGTTGGAGGTGTTTGCCTATGGGCACCTGCCGCTGGCGTACTCGGCGCGCTGCTTTACCGCCCGGGCAGAAAACCGGCCCAAGGACGACTGCCAGTTCTGCTGCATCAACTACCCCGACGGCCTGGCCCTGAGTAGCCAGGAAGGCCAGGCATTGTTCACCCTCAACGGCATCCAGACCATGTCCGCCGAGGTCACTAACCTGCTGGCCGATTATGCCGGGCTGCAAGCTTGCGGCGCCGACTTGCTGCGCCTGAGCCCACGAGCCCAGGGCATGGTCGAGGTGGTCCAGGCGTTTGCCCGGGTGCGCCAGGGCGAGACGCCGCCGCTGTGTGTCGAGGGTTGCAACGGCTACTGGCACGGCCAGGCGGGCATGTTGCGGGTCGAGGAGGTGGGCCTGTGCTGAGCCGATCGCAATGGCTGTTGAAGGGCGCCGACAAGGTGCTGCCGCTGGTCCGCCGGGTGCCGTTCGTGATCCAGCGCGTGGCCTTGCAGCAGGCGCTCAACCGCTGCCTGGCCGAGCCCTTGCGCGACGGCGAGTTCGACCTGTTGCGCGGGCGCTGGTTGTGCCTGCGCATCCCCGACCTGGATCTGGCCTGGTACCTGACCCGCAACCGCGAAGGCCTGCAGATTGCCGAGCGGGCCAAGGCCTGCGTGACCATTCGTGGCAACTGGCGCGAGTTCCTGTTGCTGGCCAGCCGTCAGGAAGACCCGGACACCCTGTTCTTTCGCCGCCGCCTGGTGATCGAGGGCGATACCGAGCTGGGCCTGACCCTGAAGAACCTGATCGACAGCCTCGACCCGGAGGTATTGCCGGTGTGGTTGTGGCGCAATCTGGAGCGGGCAGGGAAGGGTCTGGCGGCGGGGTGATGGGCGCCCCAGGTAGCGAGAGACGTGGAGCGTGGTAAGGTCCAGTGAATTGCTCTGTAAACGCTGAAAACCCTTCCCTTACCACGCACTATCACCTATGGAAGCCAGCCGATGTTGAGATCATGAATAATAGAATTTACGGAGTTTGGAAACATCGAGCGCCAGGCTCTAACAAGTCCGTTAGTAGGGTTTATGGGGCCAAGATTAAATGTACTCCGTAACCAAGAATCATTTAAACTATAGCAATAGGCATGAACGTGATGCCCGGGGAGTGTATGGTGCATTTTTAATTGCTCAACGCTGAGGGGAAAAGCCTTGGCTTCGCTGCCAATGTAGTGAACGTGAATACCCCGTCCCCCAAGGTTTGGATGAAGGCGTACTGCTCGCTCCAGTTCCCTCCAATTCCCAACAAAGGGTACATTGAGGGTGTCGTATTTGATGTCTTGATAGTAAAAGTGAGTAGCGTCTAAGTCTGGGTATCTCTTTATAAACGTGTTTTTTTGCGTCATCCAGTTTTTTCCTGCGGGCTCCCCATGTACTCCAGTATAGATGTGAATATCACTGTCAGATCCCCTACGGCCGATGGCTTTCAAAGGAGCCTTCAATCGTTCGGCGTCGACAAGGCCATCAGCCGCCCAAATGTGAACCCCGTTACGGCCCCTTGGGACCATTTCATGCCATTTTGCCGGGCTCGAACCGGGTGCTATTTTTGGTGCCCTCCATCCCAGCGCACTACTTTCGGCACGGGTAACCATCCTGCCAGCGGAATGGGAGGCCAGCTTGCCAGCACCATAAGCTGCCAATCCTGATGCCACCGCAAACCCCAACCCCACATACCCCAAGGTCCGAGCCAGTTCCGGATCACTCTCCTCCAGCACCGCCGAGGCAATATCGAACCCCGCCGCGACAACTGCCAGGCCGGTAACCCCCAACGATATCGCCAATGAGTTGCCACCCGTAAAGGGCGCCAGCAACAGCCCCAGCACCGCTGTACCGATTCTAAATTCGCGGCTGTACATCAATGGATAGCTGGAGTTGTAGCTGTAACTCGTGATTTCCCTGTTATGACCACTGGGGTCATGATAGTTGACCGGGTCCCCACCACAGTAGGCGTAAGCCGACGGCCCGCCTGGACCGAACGGGCTGTCACTATCGCGCGACAGAAATGAAAAGTACTTCGGGTCGTAAACACGATAATTACCCAGGTAGTAAACGTCCATTGGCAAGTTAACTTCGCCTTTGAATCCGAACAGTGCGGCATCCGTTCCGGCCCCTCGTTCACCATACGCTGAGTAGTCTATATGTTTAATGTTTGTACCGTTCACGGCGGCGAAGGCAGTGCCCGTTAAATCACGCAGCACGAAGCTTGTAGAACTATCGTCAACGGCAGGCTCGGTGAGCTCGCGTGTATGTTCTTGCTGCAAGTAACATCCACGGCTTTCATTCAGCATCAACATGCTGCCACGTTGACCCCATGGCGCTTTCCCGGAGATAACCGTTTTAGCGTAAATCCGGCCAAAACGATAATGATACTGACACCCCCAGCTGCCTTCCGGATCAGGCGTGTTCGCGCCGCAGTAATTGTTATAAATCGCACGCAGACGACGACTTTCATCATACCTCAGGTCATAGCGATGCGAATTCCCCACCACGGCGCCTTTCAACTGCCCGTTGGGGTAATATTCAATACCGCTCGATGTCAACGCTCCTTTGTCGTCAAGACTTACGGACGTCGCAATGTCGCGGAGCGTGGCATTTTTCATTACATCCGCATGTTTTGGATCGAACTCGAACTGAGACACCACGTTGAAAACATCAAATGATCGCTCACATTTCTCAACTCGCCCTAGCACATTATAAGTATAGGCTTCCCTGACCTTGCTCTTATCCGGTCCTTTGGTACGTGTCCACTCCTCTAGCCGCCCCTGGCTATCGTAGACGTAGGCGTTGCAGGTCTGTTCACTCCCGCCTTCGCTCAGCACCGACTTGAGCAAGCGTCCTGTCTGGTCGCGCTCACACGTGAGCACCAGTGTCTTCATACCCGGGCAGGTAAAAGAGCGCGAAATCTCATCGCCTGAAACATCATAGCCATAGGCAATGGTCATACTGAGCTTGCGACTCAGGTCCTTCACTTCTTCCTCGATCAACACGCCACTGTCAGCGTACTTCAATACGGTTTCACACAAACTGCTTTTGCTCTTTGTCAACCGCCCCCATGCATCGTAGGTGTAGACGATGTCGATGCCGTTGATGTCGGTGAAACCCAGCACTTGCCCGCACCGGCTCAAACGCGTTTTCGATGTAGCCGTCTCACCTACTTCTGTGTCGATCTTGCTGATAACGCAACTCTCGCTGAGCGTGTAGGCCTTGGCATCCCAGGTGGAAGTAAACCCCTTCATGACGGAAGGCCCCTGCGCAGCGTCTACTGTTGGCAACCGCGAACTACCGGTGTAGGCAAAATCTTGCTTCGCTCCATTGAGCGTACGGCTTTTCAAGCGTCCCAACGGGTCTACCGCTTGCCGCCCCAATGATATGGCAACATCATCCTTGCCCGCCCCCTTGATTGTCGCTTCTGTTGCAACACTTCCCCCCAGCGTGGCTTGATAGCTGTTGTTGATGACCACGCCACCCGAATCTTGCTCTGTCAACCTACCGAAGTGGTCATAGCCGTAGGCGGTCGTCACCCCATCTTGTACGCTTAGTTTGCTGAGCAGGCCATTCCAGCCATAGCTCATTCTTGCGCTGGTCAAAGGGGTCACCGTGCTGTCTTTGACCGAGTCCTGGCGTGCCGCAACCGGGCGCCATTGATTGTCGTAGGTTGTCGTCTCCTTGAGCATCGGCCCACTGCTATCTGCTACTTGTCGGGTCAAGGTGCGCTTGCCGAGATCAAGACGCTGTGACAGTTCAAAGCTGCCGTGCTTCATTCGCTTCTCGCCGCCACTGCCGCTGAACGTCACGCTTTGGCTGTCGAGGGTCTTGCCTTGCCCATCCATCAGTGTGGTGGTGATTTCGTTTGAACTTGCCTGATAAGCCCAGGATGTTTGCAACTTCTGGATGCACTTGTTAGCCGCATCGTAGTCATACTTGATATCAACCGATGGCCGCCCGTATCCGTCGAGTTGCATGTCACTCAGCAGAATCCAGTTTCCCTCATCGCAGACCCAGGACTGTAACATCCGCCCATTCTGGCTCCATACGCTGCGCTCGCCACTTTTACCATCAGCCGTCAGCTGATCGAACTGGTACACACTGTCTTTAAGCACCTGATGAGAGAACTGGTTCGCAACAATCAGCGTGTCGCCTTGCTTGACCTGCCGCGTCTTGACCCGTCCCGTTTCGTCGTATTCGATCTGAGTGCTTATCGCGTTGCTGTCGATCGTTTGGTAGCGCCTGCCCGATAGCTCGGACAGGGTGTTGCTTGAGTTCAATGTGGGCACCCCCACAGCCGTCACACTTGTTTTGACCGTGAGTTTGCGCTTGTTCTGGCTGTCCCGGCTGTAGGTCATAAGGGTGGTGACCTTCGAGGCCGCCACTTTATTGCCTTCGGCGTCCAACTGCTGGACCGTGTTCGACTTGACCTGGCCAAAACCGGCGTTGTTACCATCGGTCTCATAGGTCAGATCCTCAAGCTGCAGGGTATCGGCCACCCAGGGTTTCTTCAGCTTGAACCCACTGCCATTGAATTTGCTCTGGGCCTTGAGATTGTCATTCAGTGACGCCAGTGCCGCTTTATAGGCGTCTGTATCCGTTTGGTTGTTGTCATTTATGCGCGCATTCAAATGATCGACATAGGTCTTCGCTGCGGCCTTGGCAATCTCCAGCTGTTTGGCGGAAATATCGATTTTTTCATAGGAAGGGTTGGTCACTGTCAACTTTATCGACGGCACCAGTACATACGCACGGGTCAGTGCCGCATGTTTGGCAGGCACAAATTTATCGTAGCCAAAATAGGTCAACCGCTGGGCATGGACTTGTTCGTCTTCCTTGCAATAGACCAGCTCAGACTCAAGGTGGGTGGAGAATCCCTCGGGGCTACCCGGATAACCAACCTTCACAGGCAACTCAAAGGCGTCCATCGCGTAGTGACTGCCGGTGGGTGTTGTGCTCACCCGTACATAGCTGACCGTACTCCAGGTCAGTCCACGGCTGCCAAAAATCAGATTTCCCCAACCGATGGGGTTGGCGTAATCAAAGAGAGACAGGGCGGCGGTGGTAACGCCGTTGGCAGTGCCGCTGGCTAGGCTGACGCTGCTGACGCGTTCTGTGGTCTCGGTAAGCTCGTACTTATCGTAGTCGTTGTAATAGGTCCACTCGGTGAACTGATTCCCCTGTTGCTGCGACACCAGATTGCCTCGAGCATCAAAGGTCTGAACCACTTCTTCAACCATCACCCCCGACACTTCCCGGGACAGCGTAATAGTTGCCGTATGTGAGGCGCTATCAAGCTTAACGTTACGACGTTGGGTAATGGCTTCACCTTCAACCGTCGATGTCAGCGACTGCGAACCGTCGGCATCGAAGCTATACACCTCACGCGCCACCTCCCTGGCGATTTCGGCCTCGCTCCCGGTGTGATCCTTGCCTATGACGGTACCCTGAACATAAGTGATCGTGGTTTTACCGGTTTCATAGGTATAGGTCGCCACCACGGGCTCATAGCCATCGTTGGCAGTTGCGCTCGAGTGGTTTGCCGCAGAGGTGGTGTAGGTGGCGACTTTGCCATCCTTGCCATAGGTCACGGCTTCAAGCGCCGTGTGGGTCACGTTTTCGTTGCTGCCGGTGATCTGATCGACGCGCTTCACCTCCACCTGCTTGATTTTTCCGCCCGTGGTGTCGATACGGTATTCCTGCTCATCCGCGCCGATGCCCACGCCTTTCAAGGTGATGACCTGAGCCTTGTCCTCGCTTGCGCAAGTGCAGGTGATTTCTTCATTGGAACCCGGAAACACAACCACCTTCTGCAGTGCGGTGGCCCCTGTCCCTGATGCCCATTCGGCGGTCATCAAGGCGCCGTTGGCATCCGCAATCCTGGTCAGCTTCGGTACTGTCGTCCGGTCTCGCCAGGTAAACTCCAGAGAACGTCCGGAAGGAAACACCAGGCTTTTCAAGAATACCTTTGAGTTGTGGGGGCTATTGCCACCGCCAGCGCACTCGAACACTTGGGCGATGCCGTTTTTACCAATCAATGCCACACTCCGGTCGCCCGTTTCCTGGCGCGTGTAATCCGTCGCGGCTTCCCACTCCTTAAACTCTATGTCAGTCATGCTGTCCAGTGCGGACTCACTCATGGTCTCGTCTTTGTCCCGCATCTCCTTGGCCAACTGGGACATCGCCTTGACAAACGCTCTTGCATCCAGAGCCAATCCCATGCCTCTAAGCAAGCCATGGTCACGCGAGCCAAATGAGAAATCGGCCGCAGGGGCGTTGTACAGAGGCACGCCGCTCAAGGTAAACGTCAGGTCATCGGGGCGACCGATGACAGACCAGGAGCCGTGTGACAACAATTGCAAGCCCGGCTGGTGCAGGTCACTGACAAGACAAACGTCGAACACCGCTTCCTGCCCGTCTTTCAATAAACTGGCCAGCGCAATGCGCAGTCCGCCGTGACCGCTGTGCTCGTCAATGTGGATCAAATTGTTAGCCATTTTTCTCTCCGTGAAGTGCAATTTACAGCGTGTCAAGACGGCAGTTGGCCGCTTATCAATAAGCGAATCGTTGCAATCCGGATCAGTGTTCTGCCGGTCACGCCGTATTTAGCGGCCTACGACAAAAGCCGACAACTGACAAAAATGACAGGTCCTGACGCCGTGACCGGGGCTGAACGGCCACTGCATCGGCTGAAGCGGCTTGAGGCTGGTCAGCGATGGTCTTAGGAATTACCCCCTATGCAGTCTGTTTACTTCAGCTGAAGGCTCACGGAGAGGGGGCTGGTTGAAGACGCTCAGAGGGGGCGGGTGGCTATTTTTGCAGTGTCTGTACAGAGGCCTCCAACTGCTCCCAAACATGAGCAGAGTACTCGGCTACTGTTGATAAGCCGCCAGCGCTTTGGCAGCCAGGATATGAATACTGCGCCGCTCCATGGCAATCAGGCCGCTTTCCACCAAGCGGTGCAGAGTGCGTGAAAAGGTCTCCGGCTGGATGCCCAGCTTTGAGGCCACCAGGCGTTTGGACACCTGCAACTCGACCCGGCCAGTGTCCGGGTCGCACTCTTGCAGCAGGAAGTTGATCACCCGCCGGCTGGCGCTGGCCGAGGTCAGGGTGTCGATGTCCTTGAGGCGCTGGTGCAGGTGGATGCTCATGCTCGCCAAGATGGCCAGGCACACCTGCGGCTGGTCTTCCAGGGCGTTGCGGTAGTGGCCGCCGTCGATGCTGATGAGCACGCAATCCTTGAGCGCGGTGGCCGTTACCGGGTAGCTGCGGGCCTGGCTGAACAGCAGCGCTTCGGCAAAGGTCTGGCCCGGCTGGATGATTTCCACCAGGTGCTCCTGGCCCTCGGCGCTGAGCCGGTACAGTTTGATCTGGCCACTGACCAGCAAGAAGAAGCGCTTGGCCGGGTCGCCCTGGTGCATGAGCGTGTCATGGCAGCTCAGGCGCCGGAGCATGGCCAGGCCGCAGACGTCTTCGAAGACTTTCTCCGGCAGTTGGCTGAACAGGTGGTGACGACGTAAAACCAGAACGGTAGAAGGGTGGGTGAGCATGGCGTCCTCCGCTGGCGCCTATGGTAAAACCTGCGGCGCCGGCGGCCCATGCCTCTGCCGGTCTACCTCCAAAGGGGCAGTCTGCAGTTCAGGCGCTGTGGCGCAGGTGCTCCATGGCCCACACCGCCGCCTCCACCCGTGAACGCAGGCCAAGCTTGTGCAGCAGGTTCTTCACATGCACCTTGACCGTGCCCTCGGTGATGCCCAGCTTGTGGCCGATGACCTTGTTGCTGTAGCCGCTGGCGATGGTCTTGAGCACCTGGCGCTCGCGTTCGGTGAGTTCCACTTCCGGCTGGCGCGGGGGCGAGCGCAGGGCCTGGGCCATGACCCGGGTCAGGCCGGGGCTGATCACCAGGGCGCCGGCCATGGCGTCGCGGATGTACTGGATCAGCAGCTCCGGCTCCATGTCCTTGAGCAGGTAGCCGTCGGCGTCCAGGCGCAAGGCGTCGCGGATGTCGTCTTCGGCATCGGACACGGTGAACAGCAGCACCTTGCCGGCAAAGCCCTGGCTGCGCAGGTGGCGCAGGGTTTCAATGCCGTTCATCTGCGGCATGTTGTTGTCCAGCAGCACCAGGTCCGGTTGCAGCGAGGGGATCAGCGCCAGGGCTTCTTCGCCATGGTTGGCTTCGCCGACGATGTCAAAGTCGTCTTCGAGTTCGAGCATCTGGCGGATGCCGCGGCGCATCATCGGGTGGTCGTCGACCAGCAGTATGCGGTAGCGCGGGGAGGGGTTCATACAGGGTTACCTTCGTTCAAGTGCCCGAGAAATTCCGGGCGAAATGCCATCTGTACCCGGGTGCCTTGGGGCTCCCGGCCAACAATGTGCAACTGCCCGCGCAGGCTGCGGGCGCGCTCGTCCATGATGTTCAGGCCATGGTGCTCGCGCAGGTCATGGGTGCCGCTAAAACCACGGCCATCGTCCTCGATCGACAGGCACACCTGCTCGCCATGCTGGCGCAACTGCAGCCAGGCGTTCTGCGCATGGGCGTGGCGCAGGCAGTTGGACAGCGCCTCGCGGGTGATCTGCAGGATGTGAATCTGCTCGCTGGCCGACAGCTCGAACGCCAGGCTGTCGACGTGCAGGTGCACCTGGAACTCGCCGCGGCGGGAGAACTCCTCGGCGGTGTCCTTGAGTTCCTGGACCAGGCCGGCGTCGTGGATCTGCAGGCGAAAGGTGGTGAGCAACTCGCGTAACTGGCGGTAGGCGTTGTTCAGGCCTTCGCGCAGTTCGGCGGTGACGTTCTCCAGGGTCGCCACCGGTTCACCACGGCGCATCAGCGTTTGCATGCGGCTGACCTGCAGCTTCATGTACGACAGTGCCTGGGCCAGGGAGTCGTGCAGCTCGCGGGCGATGATTGCGCGCTCCTCTAGCAACACCAGGCGGTGGTCCTGTTCGCGCTGGCGCTTGAGCGACAGCGAGGTGCCGATCAGGTTGGCCAGGGCCTGGATCAGTTCGGTTTCCCAGGCTTGCGGGTCATGGCTGTCGATAAACTGCGCCTTGAGTTCACCCAGGGTGCTGCCCTGGTTGCTGATGCTGAAGGCGTGGTGGTTGCCGCGCTGGTGGCGCTGGCAACTGGCGCAATCGCTGACCGCGCAGATCTTGCGGCTGTCGGCGCCATGCAAGGCCAGCAGTTGCTGGTCCGGTGCCTGCACCTGGCCGTGCAGGCACAGCGACAGGCGCAGCCCCGGCAGGCGCTGCTGAAAGCGCCGGATCAACTCATCGAGGCCTTCGGCGTTGGCCAGCCGCGTGGCCAGGCTGCGGCTGCTCTGGTACAGCAGCTCGAGGGCGGCGTTGGCTTGTTGCAGGTTGAGGGTTTTGTGCTGCACCTGGGTTTCCAGGGTGCGGTGCGATTCTTCGATGGTCTGGGCCATGGCGTTGAAGCTGGTGGCCAGCTCGCCGAGCTCATCCTCGGACTGATGATTGACCCGGGTCTGGAACTCGCCACGGCGAAAGCGCTGGGTGGCGTCCACCAACTCCTTCAAGGGGCTGATCACGTTGTACTGCAGCTCATACAGGCCAAACAGCAGGACGATCATGGTGGTGAACAGCGCCGCGCCCTGGATCACCTGCTGCCAACCCTGTTTATGCTCGCTCTGCTGTTGCAGCAGGCTGACGAACTGGTTGAGCTGGTCGACGAAGGGCAGGGTGCTGGCCTGAAAGCCCGCGGCGTCGCCACCTTGCAAGGCCGGTAACAGGGTCTGCTGCCAGTAGTCCTGCAACTGCTGGTAACTGGCCTGCAATTCGCGGTTCTTGCCGTCTTCGAGCACCGCGTGCAGCGCCTGGCTGTTGAGCCGCTGCTGCAGGCTGTCGCGGATGCGCTCGAGCTCGGCGGGCTCGGCGCCGGCGGCCAGCTTCCAGGCCAGGTGGTAGGTCTCCATGCGCACGGAGCCTGCGGTGTTGATGGCCGCCGCATCACCCTGGCTGAACCAGGCGATCAGCCCGGCGCTGAGCGAGCTGGCCAGGGCCAGTACGGCGATCAGAATCACCGCAAGGCCTGCGCGGGCAGGCAACGAGCTGCGCAGCCAGCCGATCATGGGCGTGGGCCGGGGGCGAGGTGGGGAAAACGGCACATGGAGCACTCCAGGGTGTTGCAGCTGATCGTTTCGCAGCCGGTCCCTGGCGCTCTACCTCTAAAGAGTTTGCAACCGCCAGTTTGGCCGCCAAGCCTGGCGGGAAACTGACAACACCCTGATAAACAAAGGGTTTAGAGGTTTTTCGGCGCTACCTCGTTGGAGGTAGGCAGCCCAAGCATAGGCCCAGTAGCGCCAGGGCTTCTTTGATCGGGGTCAAGTTTTCTCGGGGTTTGCCTCTCTAGTCTGCGGCCCATGGCTACCTGACTGGAGACCCAAGATGACTCAACCGCGAATACGCCAAGGCCTGGTGCTGGGCATGAGTACGCTGGCCTTCACCGTGTGCTTCATGGTCTGGATGATGTTTGCCGTGCTCGGCGTGCCGATCAAGGACCTGCTGCAGCTCAACGAAACCCAGTTCGGCCTGCTGGCCGCCACCCCGGTACTGACCGGCTCGCTGGTGCGCCTGCCACTGGGCATGCTCACCGACCGCTTCGGTGGGCGCAGCGTGTTCTTCCTGTTGATGCTGGCCTGTGTGTTGCCGCTGTACCTGATCAGCCATGCCACCGCGTACTGGCAGTTCCTGGTCCTGGGCTTGTTCGTCGGCCTTGCCGGTGGCTCGTTCTCGGTGGGCATCGCCTATGTTGCCAAGTGGTTCGAGCAGGACAATCAGGGCCTGGCCATGGGCATTTTCGGCGCCGGCAACGCCGGGGCGGCGGTGACCAAGTTCCTTGCCCCGGCGCTGATTGCCGCCGGCAGCTGGCAACTGGTACCGAAAGTGTTCAGCGCCATCTTGTTCATCACCGCCTTGCTGTTCTGGTTTCTCAGCGCCGACAACAAGGCCCACCGCAGCGCTTCGGGGGCGAGCCTCGGCGAGCAGCTCAAGGCCCTGGCCGAGCCTGCGGTGTGGCGCTACTGCCAGTACTACTCGATTGTCTTCGGCGGCTATGTGGCCCTGGCGCTGTGGATGACCAAGTACTACGTCCAGGAATATGGCTTCAGCCTGCAAAGCGCGGCGCTGCTGGCCGCCTGCTTTTCGCTGCCGGGCGGGGTGCTGCGCGCCGTCGGCGGCTGGATGTCGGACCGCTGGGGCGCGCAGAGCGTGACCTGGTGGGTGCTGTGGGTGAGCTGGATCTGCCTGTTCCTGCTGTCCTACCCGCAAACCCAGTTGCAGGTGCAGACCCTCAATGGCCCGCTGGATTTTCACATCGGCCTGAACCCCGCGCTGTTCACCGTGCTGCTGTTCGTCATGGGCATCGCCTTCGCCTTCGGCAAGGCCTCGGTGTTCAAGTACATCGCCAACGACTACCCGCAGAACATGGGCGCGGTGTCCGGCATCGTCGGGCTCGCCGGCGGCCTGGGCGGCTTCGTCCTGCCGATTCTGTTTGGTGCGCTGGTCGACCTGACCGGCGTGCGCTCTTCCTGCTTCATGTTGATGTACGGCGTGGTCTGGGTGTCGCTCATCTGGATGTACTTCAGCGAAGTCCGCAAGCGCCCGCTGCTGGGCAGACAGCCCGCAGCCGGCGCCCCTCCGTTTTCCAGTATTGCCCAAGGAGAAGACCATGTCGGTTCTTAAACAGCCTGACAAAGGCCCGGTGATTCACGACTGGCGCCCTGAAGACCCTGCATTCTGGGGCCGCAGCGGCAAGAAAACCGCGACCCGCAACCTGTGGATCTCGATCCCCGCACTGCTGCTGGCCTTTGCCGTGTGGATGGTCTGGAGCACGGTGATCGTGCGCCTGAATGCCATCGGCTTCAGCTTCAGCACCGATCAGCTGTTCTGGCTGGCGGCCTTGCCGGGGCTGTCGGGAGCGACCTTCCGGGTGTTTTACTCGTTCATGGTGCCGATCTTCGGTGGCCGGCGCTGGACGGCCCTGAGCACCGCCTCGCTGCTGGCGCCCGCACTGTGGATGGGTTTTGCCGTACAGGACCCGAACACCCCCTACAGCGTGTTCGTGATGATTGCCCTGCTGTGCGGCTTTGGTGGCGGCAACTTCGCCTCGAGCATGTCCAACATCAGCTTCTTCTACCCCAAGTCGCAGCAGGGCACCGCCCTGGGCCTGAACGCCGGGCTGGGTAACCTGGGCGTCTCGGTGATGCAGTTCTGCGTACCGCTGGTGATCACCTTCGGCCTGTTCGGCGCCCTCGGTGGCCAACCGCAAGTGCTGGCCGACGGTGGCCGGCTGTGGCTGCAGAACGCCGGTTTCATCTGGGTGCCGTTCATCCTCCTGGTCACCGTGCTGGCCTGGTTCGGCATGAACGACCTGTCCAGCGCCAAGGCCTCGTTCAGCGAGCAGGCGGTGATCTTCAAGCGCAAGCACAACTGGCTGATGTGCTGGTTGTACCTGGCCACCTTCGGCTCGTTCATCGGCTTCTCGGCGGCCTTTCCGCTGCTGATCAAGACCGCTTTCCCGCAGGTCAATGCCCTGACCTTTGCCTTCCTTGGCCCGTTGGTCGGTGCCCTGGTACGCCCACTGGGCGGCTGGCTGGCGGACAAGCTTGGCGGCGCGCGGGTGACCCTGTGGAACTTCGTGCTGATGATCGTCATGGTCTTCGGCGTGCTGGCTTTTATCCCGGCCCAGGGCGAGAGCGGCAACTTCTACGGCTTTCTCGGCATGTTCATGCTGCTGTTCATCACCACCGGCATCGGCAACGGTTCGACCTTTCGCATGATCCCGGTGATCTTCCGCACCCTGCACGAAAAAGCCGCCAGCGGCAAAGGCGCTGCCGCCCGCGAGCAGGCGCTCAAGGATGCCGGCAAGGAGTCGGCCGCAGTACTCGGCTTCAGCTCGGCCATGGGCGCGTTCGGCGCGTTCTTCATCCCCAAGACCTTCGGCAGCTCCATGGCCCTGACCGGTGGCCCGCAGATGGCCTTCTACATGTTCGTCGGCTTTTACCTGAGCTGCATCGTCGTGACCTGGTGGTGGTACGCGCGCAAAGGCGCCGCGACCCCCTGCTGACAGTACCCCGAATTCACACCTTGCCCGGGCGGGGCACAGAACCCCGCAGCAGCAAGCCTGAGAGGAAAGCACCATGAGTCATTTACTGGATCAACTGCGGTTCTTCAACCGCAAGCAGGGCGAGTTCGCCGACGGTCATGGCGAAACCCGCAAAGAGTCGCGCGACTGGGAGAACGTCTACCGTTCGCGCTGGCAGTACGACAAGATCGTGCGCTCCACCCACGGGGTCAACTGCACCGGCTCCTGCTCGTGGAAAATCTACGTGAAGAACGGCCTGATCACCTGGGAAACCCAGCAGACCGACTATCCGCGCACCCGCAACGACCTGCCCAATCACGAGCCACGCGGTTGCCCGCGCGGGGCCAGCTACAGCTGGTACATCTACAGCGCCAACCGCCTGAAATACCCGAAGATCCGCAAGCCGCTGCTCAAACTGTGGCGCGAGGCGCGCCAGAGCATGGCGCCGGTGGAAGCCTGGGCGAGCATCGTCGAGAACAAGGCCAAGGCTGACTCGTACAAGAGCAAGCGCGGCATGGGCGGTTTCATTCGTTCGAGCTGGGATGAAGTCACCGAGATCATCGCCGCCGCCAACGTTTACACCATCAAGCAGTACGGCCCCGACCGGGTAGTGGGCTTCTCGCCGATCCCGGCGATGTCGATGGTCAGCTACGCCGCGGGCGCCCGCTACCTGTCGCTGCTGGGCGGCACCTGCCTGAGCTTCTACGACTGGTACTGCGACCTGCCGCCGGCATCCCCTATGGTCTGGGGCGAGCAGACCGATGTGCCGGAGTCGGCCGACTGGTACAACTCCAACTACATCATCGCCTGGGGCTCCAACGTTCCGCAGACCCGTACCCCCGACGCGCACTTCTTCACCGAGGTGCGCTACAAGGGCACCAAGACCGTGGCCATCACCCCCGACTATTCGGAAGTGGCCAAGCTCACCGACCTCTGGCTCAACCCCAAGCAGGGCACCGACGCGGCCCTGGCCCAGGCCTTCAACCATGTGATCTTCAAAGAGTTTCACCTGGACCAGCCCAGTGCCTACTTCACCGAGTACGCCAAGCGCTACACCGACCTGCCGGTGCTGGTGCTGCTCAAGCCGATGCTCGGCACCGCGCCGGGCAACGGTTACCAGCCGGACCGCTTCCTGCGCGCCTCGGACCTGGCCGGCAACCTTGGCCAGGACAACAACCCGGAATGGAAAACCATCGCTGTCGATGCCGGCGGCGAACTGGTCTCGCCCCAGGGCTCGATCGGTTATCGCTGGGGCGAGCAGGGCAAGTGGAACATCCTCGCCCGTGAAGGCGGCGAGGGCCGCGAGATCGACCTGAGCCTGAGCCTGATCGGTGGCGATGTCGCCGAGGTGGCCTTCCCGTATTTTGCCGGTGAAAGCCACGAGCACTTCCAGCACGTTGCCGGCGATGCCGTGCAGTACCGCCGCGTACCGGTGCGCAGCCTGATCCTGGCCGATGGCAGCCAGGTCAAGGTGGCCACGGTGTTCGACCTGTCGGCGGCCAATCTTGCCATCGACCGTGGCCTGGGTGGCGCCAACGTGGCCCGCGACTACGACGACGCCAGCGTGCCCGGCACCCCGGCCTGGCAGGAGCAGATCACCGGCGTCAGCCGCGAGAAAGCCATCCAGATCGCCCGCGAGTTTGCCGACAACGCCGACAAGACCCGTGGCCGCTCGATGATCATCGTTGGCGCGGCGATGAACCACTGGTACCACATGGACATGAACTACCGCGGGCTGATCAACATGCTCATGCTCTGCGGTTGCGTCGGCCAGACCGGCGGCGGCTGGGCCCACTACGTCGGCCAGGAGAAACTGCGCCCGCAATGCGGCTGGCTGCCCCTGGCCTTCGGCCTGGACTGGAGCCGGCCGCCACGGCAGATGAACGGCACCAGCTTCTTCTATGCCCACAGCTCGCAGTGGCGCCACGAGAAGATGAGCATGCACGACGTGCTCTCGCCCCTGGCCGACAAGAGCCAGTTCCCCGAACACGCGCTGGACTACAACATCCGCGCCGAACGCGCCGGCTGGTTGCCCAGCGCGCCGCAGCTCAACACCAACCCCTTGCACATCTGCCGTGATGCCGCTGCAGCCGGCATGGCGCCCAAGGACTACGTGGTCAAGGGCCTGCACGAAGGCAGCCTGCGCTTTGCCTGCGAGCAGCCGGACAACCCGGTGAACTTCCCGCGCAACATGTTCATCTGGCGCTCCAACCTGCTCGGTTCCTCCGGCAAGGGCCACGAGTACATGCTCAAGTACCTGCTCGGCACCCGCAACGGCGTGATGAACGAGGACATCGGCCAGGTCGGCGACTGCAAGCCGCAAGAGGCCGAATGGGTCGATGAGGGCGCCATCGGCAAGCTCGACCTGGTGACCACCCTGGATTTCCGCATGTCCTCGACCTGCGTGTATTCCGACATCGTCCTGCCGACCGCGACCTGGTACGAGAAGGACGACATGAACACCTCGGACATGCACCCCTTCATCCACCCGCTCTCGGCCGCCATCGACCCGGCCTGGGAGTCGCGTTCGGACTGGGAAATCTACAAGGGCATCGCCAAGGCCTTCTCGGCCATGGCCCAAGGGCACCTGGGCATCGAGCAGGACCTGGTCACCGTGCCGCTGATGCATGACAGCGTCGGTGAACTGGCCCAGCCGTTCGGCGGCACCGACTGGAAAACCGCAGGCGTTGCGCCGCAGCCGGGCAAGAACGCGCCGAACCTGCAGGTGGTCGAGCGCGACTATCCGAACATCTACAAGCAGTTCACCTCGCTGGGCCCGCTGCTGGAAAAACTCGGCAACGGTGGCAAGGGCATCAACTGGAACACCGACACCGAAGTGAAATTCCTCGGTGAGCTGAACTACCGCGAAGTCGAGCCGGGCATCAGCCAGGGCCGGCCGAAGATCGACAGCGCCATCGACGCCGCCGAGGTGATCCTCTCGCTGGCACCGGAAACCAACGGCCATGTGGCGGTCAAGGCCTGGGCGGCGCTGTCGCAGTTCACCGGCATCGACCACAGCCACCTGGCGTTGTCCAAGGCCCACGAAGCGATCCGCTTTCGCGATATCCAGGCGCAGCCGCGCAAGATCATCTCCAGCCCGACCTGGTCGGGGCTCGAAGATGACCACGTCAGCTACAACGCAGGCTACACCAACGTCCACGAGAACATCCCGTGGCGCACCATCACCGGCCGCCAGCAGTTCTACCAGGATCACCCGTGGATGCAGGCGTTCGGCGAGCAGTTGATGAGCTACCGGCCACCGGTCAACACCCGCACCATTGCCGGGGTTAAAGACAAGCGCAGCAACGGCGAGACCGAGATCGTCCTGAACTGGATCACCCCGCACCAGAAGTGGGGCATCCACAGCACCTACAGCGACAACCTGCTGATGCTCACCTTGAGCCGTGGCGGGCCGATCGTCTGGCTCTCGGAGATCGACGCGAAAAAGGCCGGCATCGAGGACAACGACTGGATCGAGTGCTTCAACGCCAACGGCGCGCTGACCGCCCGGGCGGTGGTCAGCCAACGAGTCAAGGAAGGCATGGTGATGATGTACCACGCCCAGGAACGGATCGTGAACGTGCCGGGCGCCGAAACCACCAAGACCCGCGGCGGCCACCACAACTCGGTTACCCGCGTGGTGCTCAAGCCGACCCACATGATCGGCGGCTACGCGCAGCAGGCCTACGGCTTCAACTATTACGGCACGGTCGGTTGCAACCGCGACGAATTCGTCGTGGTGCGCAAGATGGCCAAGGTCGACTGGCTCGACGGTTCGCGCGGCGATGAGCTGCCCCGTCCACTGCCGACCGACATCGAATAAGGAGTGCTGTCATGAAGATCCGTTCACAAATTGGCATGGTCCTGAACCTGGACAAATGCATCGGTTGCCACACCTGCTCGATCACCTGCAAGAACGTCTGGACCAGCCGTGAAGGCATGGAGTACGCCTGGTTCAACAACGTTGAATCCAAGCCTGGGGTCGGCTACCCGAAAGAGTGGGAAAACCAGGACAAATGGAAGGGCGGCTGGGTGCGCAACGCCAACGGCTCGATCAACCCGCGCATCGGCGGCAAGTTCCGGGTGCTGGCGAACATCTTCGCCAACCCCGACCTGCCAAGCCTGGACGACTACTACGAGCCGTTCGACTTCGATTACCAGCACCTGCACACCGCGCCCCTGGGTGAGCACCAGCCCACCGCACGGCCGCGCTCGGTGGTGTCGGGCAAGCGCATGGAAAAGATCGAATGGGGCCCGAACTGGGAAGAAATCCTGGGTACCGAGTTCGCCAAGCGGCGCAAGGACAAGAACTTCGACCAGATCCAGGCCGACATCTACGGTGAGTACGAAAACACCTTCATGATGTACCTGCCGCGCCTGTGCGAGCACTGCCTGAACCCGGCGTGCGCGGCGTCCTGCCCAAGCGGGGCGATCTACAAGCGCGAAGAGGACGGCATCGTTCTCATCGACCAGGAAAAATGCCGCGGCTGGCGCATGTGCATCAGCGGCTGCCCGTACAAGAAGATCTACTTCAACTGGAAGAGCGGTAAATCCGAGAAATGCATCTTCTGCTACCCGCGCATCGAAGCCGGCATGCCCACCGTCTGCGCCGAAACCTGCGTGGGCCGCATCCGTTACCTGGGCGTGCTGCTGTATGACGCCGACCGCATCGCCGAGGTGGCCAGCACCGCCAACGAGCACGACCTGTATGAAAAACAGCTGGAGATCTTCCTCGACCCCAACGACCCGGCGGTGATCCGCCAGGCCCTGGAAGACGGCGTGCCGCAGTCGGTGATCGACGCCGCGCAACGCTCGCCGGTGTACAAGATGGCCGTCGACTGGAAGCTGGCACTGCCGCTGCACCCTGAATACCGCACCTTGCCGATGGTCTGGTACGTGCCGCCGCTGTCACCGATCCAGAACGCTGCAGCCGCCGGTACCGTGGGCATGAACGGGGTGATTCCGGATGTCGACAGCCTGCGCATTCCGCTGCGTTACCTGGCCAACCTGCTCACTGCCGGTGACGAAAAACCGGTCAAACGTGCGCTCAAGCGCCTGCTGGCCATGCGCGCCTACAAACGCGCCGAGCAGGTCGAAGGCGTCCAGGACCTCAAGGTGCTTGGCGACGTCGGCTTGAGCGTGAACCAGGTCGAGGAGATGTACCGCTACCTGGCCATCGCCAACTACGAAGACCGCTATGTGGTACCCAGCGCCCACCGCGAAGAAGCCATGAGCGATGCCTTTGCCGAGCGCGCAGGTTGCGGCTTCAGCTTCGGCAGCGGTTGCAGCGGCAGCTCCGATACCAACATGTTCGGGGCAAAGAAAGCCAACCGCCGCGACATCCTCAAAACCGTACAGCTGTGGGAGGAATGAGCATGCGCATTCTCAACGTGATTTCGCTGCTGCTCGATTACCCGAGCGAAACCCTGGTGGCCGGCCGCGACGAGCTGGAGCAGGCGATCATCCAGGCGCGGGAAATCAGCCCGCGCCAGCGCGGCGCGCTGTTCGAGCTGCTGGAGCTGATCTGCAACAACGACCTGATGGATGGCCAGGAGCATTACGGTGCGCTGTTCGGCCGTGGCCGTTCGCTTTCGCTGCTGCTGTTCGAACACGTGCATGGCGAGTCCCGCGACCGTGGCCAGGCCATGGTCGACATGCTGGCCCAGTATGAAGAGGCGGGCTTTGCCATCGGCGTCAAGGAGCTGCCGGACTACATCCCGCTGTACCTGGAATACCTCTCGACCCGCGAAGACCTCGAGGCCCGCGAGGGCCTGGCCGATGTCGCGCACCTGCTGGCGTTGCTTGCCGCCCGCCTGGAAGAGCGCGAGAGCGCCTACGCCAGTTGCTTCCGGGCACTGCTGCAGATCGCCGGCGCCGAACCGCACCAGGCGGTGGCCGACTTGCGCGAGCAAGTGGCGGCCGAGCAACGCGATGACTCCCTCGAAGCCCTGGACAAGATCTGGGAAGAGGAGGCGGTGGACTTTCTCAAGGCCGAGCAGCAGGAGCGTTGCAGTTCACTGCCCAGCGCCCCGGGCAAGGCCCGCGAAGAAAGCGCAGTACCGCTGCACTGGGTCGATTTTCAGCATCAAGGCCAGGCCGGCGCGCCGGCCACGGAGGTGGGCAATGTCTAAGTGGAACCTGTTGTTGTTCGGGATTTATCCTTACGTGGCCCTGGCCATCTGCTTGCTCGGCAGCTGGGCGCGCTTTGACCTGTCGCAGTACAGCTGGAAGGCCGGCTCAAGCCAGATGCTCGACAGGCGCGGCATGCGCGTGGCGAGCAATTTCTTCCACATCGGGGTTTTGTTCGTCCTGGCCGGGCATTTTGTCGGCCTGCTGACCCCGGCGTCGGTCTATCACCATGTGATCAGCACCGAGCACAAGCAACTGCTGGCGATGGTTTCGGGGGGCTTCTTCGGCCTGCTGTGCCTGATCGGCCTGATCATGCTGCTGCACCGGCGCCTGACCGAGCCACGGGTACGCGCCACCTCCAGCACCTCGGACATCCTCATCCTGCTGGTGCTGCTGGCGCAACTGGTACTGGGCCTGCTGACCATCGTTGCCTCCACCGGCCATATGGATGGCTCGGTGATGGTCATGCTCGCCGACTGGGCGCAGAACACCGTGCTGTTGCGCCCGGTGCAAGCGGCGGCGGCGATTGCCCCGGTGAGCCTGGTGTACAAGCTGCATGTGCTGCTGGGCCTGACCCTGTTCGTGCTGTTCCCCTTCACCCGCCTGGTGCACATCGTCAGCGCGCCGGTGTGGTACCTGGGGCGGCGTTATCAAATCGTTCGGCAGAAAGTCTGAGGAGGTTGCCATGGCTAGCGGATGTGGATGTGGCGGCAGTAACGGTGGCGGCGGTGGTTGCGGGTCTTCGACCGTCGTTGATTCGACGGTCATTGAGGCCGGGCCAGGTGCCCTGGCAGTGGAAATCGAACCGCCGGTGCAACTGATCGCCAGCAGTGAACAGGAATGGCCGATCATCAGTGTCAATGCTGTACCGATCAGCCCCGAGGCCCTGGCCCAGGAGCTGCAATACCACCCGGCCGCCGATCGCGAGGAGGCCATCTACATGGCCTCCCGCGCCCTGGTGATTCGCGAGCTGATGCAGCAGCGCATTGCCGAGCTGGGGTTGTCGGTGCAGGTCGGCGCCGGTGAGCACCAGGAGGAAGCGGCCACGCGCTTGCTGCTCGAGCGCGAGGTGCAGGTGCCGATCTGTGACGAGGCCACCTGCCAGCGCTATTACGACAGCAACCGCGGGCGCTTTCACAGTGCGCCGCTGCTGGCGGTGCGGCACATCCTGCTCGAATGCGCGCCTGACGATGCCGAGGCGCGCAGCCTGGCGCTGGTGCAGGCCGAGATCCTCCATGAACGCCTGCTGCAGTTCCCCGAGCAGTTTGCCGAACTTGCGCAGAAGTACTCGGCCTGCCCGTCGAAGGCCCAGGGCGGCGAGCTGGGGCAGATCAGCAAGGGCCAGACGGTGCCGGAGCTGGAGCGCCAGTTGTTCACCCTGGCGCCGGGGCTGGCGCTCAAGCCCCTGGAAAGCCGTTACGGCTGGCACCTGGTCAGTGTCGACCAGCGTATCGAAGGCCAGGCCTTGCCATATGAAGCGGTGGCCACGGCGATCCGCACCCAGTTGCAGCAGGGCGTGTGGCAAAAAGCGCTGGTGCAGTACCTGCAAACCCTGATCGGTGCCGCCGACATTCGCGGCATCCGCTTGCAGGGCGCCGATTCACCGCTGGTGCAATAAGGGGAAGGCGATGAGCACTGTGATGCAGGACGGCTTCGGGCGGCAGATCGATTACTTGCGCATGTCGGTGACCGATCGCTGTGATTTTCGTTGTGTGTACTGCATGGCCAAGCACATGACCTTCTTGCCGCGCCAGCAGGTGCTGACCCTGGAGGAGTTGCGACGCCTGGCCACGCTGTTCGTCGGCCAGGGCGTGCGCAAGATCCGCCTGACCGGTGGCGAGCCGTTGATTCGCCCCGGCATCGTCGAGCTGTGCCGTGACATTGCCGCCTTGCCGGGCCTGCGTGAACTGGTGATGACCAGCAACGGCTCGCAACTGCAGCGTTTGGCCCGGCCGCTGGTAGAGGCCGGGGTCAAGCGCATCAACATCAGCCTCGACAGCCTGGACCCCGAGCGCTTCCGGGCGATTACCCGCAATGGTGAGCTTGATCAGGTACTGCGCGGCATCGAGGCGGCGCGTGATGCCGGTTTCGAAGGGGTCAAGCTCAACTGCGTGGTGATGCAGGGGCGCAACTTCGATGAAGTGCCGGCGCTGTTGCAGTACGCCATCGAACAAGGCATCGACATCACCTTCATCGAAGAAATGCCCTTGGGTGAAGTGGGCCGTTCGCGCGGTGAGTCGTTCTGCAGCAGTGACCAGGTACGGGCGCTGATTGCCAGCCGCCATGCCTTGCTCGACAGCGCCGAGCACAGCGGCGGCCCGGCGCGCTACATGCGCCTGGCCCGCCACCCGGCGACCCGCATCGGTTTCATCTCGCCCAACAGCCACAACTTCTGCGCCACTTGCAACCGGGTGCGGATGACCGTGGAAGGGCGCTTGTTGCTGTGCCTGGGGCAGGAGGACTCGCTGGATCTGCGCGGTTTGTTAAGGCGTTATCCGCTGGATGACCAACCGATCATCCATGCCCTGCAACAAGCGTTGCGGCGCAAGCCCTTGCGCCATGATTTCAATCCGCAGGGGGAGGTGCAGATCTTGCGCTTCATGAACATGAGTGGGGGGTGAAACGTTGAACCTGTGTTCACCGAACCTGTGGGAGCGGCGATGCGGCGACCCGACTTGCCCCGCGATGAGCCTAGGTATCTACACATCTCTAGCGAGTCAGCCTATTGGTTCTTGATAGGCGTGCTTATCCAGTTGATGTGGTGACGCTGCGGGCCCCTTCCGCCCTTACGGCGGCTCACTTTTGTCTTGGCAAAAGTGAGCAAAACCGCTCGCTCAATCATCCGGCCCTGCGCTGCGCTCCGGGTTCCCTCCTTACGCACCGACTCCGGGGGCCGCGCCGAGGGGACATCCATGTCCCTCGGCGCTTTGCGGCCCATCCATGGGCCTCCACCCCCTCCATCGGCGCTCCACTCGGCCTCCTGAAATCGCGAAAAAATCAAAAGCCAGATCAACAGCACAATTCGCTTCGCTCTTGCTGGGTGAGTCGTACCCGGAAGGGGCCGGCAGCCTCGCCAAATCAACTGGATAAACACGCATGCGCAGACCACCCCTGAGCCATCTTCATAGATCAGGGTTAGAGATGTGTAGATACCTAGGCTCATCGCGGGGCAATCCCGCTCTCACACTTGATATCGATCAATTCCTTCCACCGGCTTTGCCCGTAGCCTACACCGCATATTGTGTTTTCAGTTTTATAAATATCTATATGTAGTGCCTGGAGGGCAAATGCACAGCACGCTGATCAGGGTAGGGCATAACCGGTTGCACAAGCGCGATGGCAGCCTGGTGGCCTTTGACGCGGACAAGATCCGCCAGGCATTGATCGCCGCCGGCAAGGCCACTGGCGAGTATGCCGAGGCCGAAGCAGATGGCTTGCTCGACGCCGTGCTCGCCCATCTGGAAGGCTATTCGAAGCTGTACGTCGAGCAGATCCAGGACCGGGTCGAGCGGGTGCTGATGGATGCTGGCCATTTCCTCTCGCTGCGCGCCTACATTGTCTACCGCGAACAGCACGGCCGCCTGCGCCGCGACCGCAAGACCCTGGTCGAGGTCGCGACCTCGATGAACGAATACCTCAATCGCGAGGACTGGCGGGTGCAGGCCAACGCCAACCAGGGCTACTCCCTGGGCGGGCTGGTGCTCAATGTCTCCGGCAAGGTCACCGCCAACTACTGGCTCGACGAGGTCTACAGCGAAGCCATTGGCCGCGCCCACCGCGAGGCCGACCTGCACATTCACGACCTGGACATGCTCGCCGGCTACTGCGCCGGCTGGTCGCTGCGCAGCCTGTTGCACGAGGGCCTAAATGGCGTGCCCGGGCGGGTCGAGGCCGGGCCGCCCAAGCACCTGGGCAGCGCACTGGGGCAGATGGTCAACTTCCTCGGCACCCTGCAGAACGAGTGGGCCGGGGCCCAGGCGTTCAGCTCGTTCGACACCTACCTTGCGCCCTATGTGCGCAAGGACCAGCTGAGCTACGAGCAGGTGCGCCAGGCCATCCAGGAGTTCATCTACAACCTCAACGTGCCGTCGCGCTGGGGCACGCAAACGCCCTTTACCAACCTGACCTTCGACTGGGTTTGCCCGCAAGATTTGCGCGAGCAGATTCCGGTGATCGACGGCGAGGAAATGCCCTTTGCCTACGGCGAGCTGCAGGCCGAGATGGACCTGCTCAACCGTGCCTACATCGAGGTCATGCAGGCCGGCGATGCCAAGGGCCGGGTGTTCACCTTCCCGATCCCGACCTACAACATCACCCACGACTTTGCCTGGGACAGCGATAACGCCGAGCGCCTGTTTGAAATGACCGCCCGCTACGGCCTGCCTTACTTCCAGAACTTCCTCAATTCAGACATGCAGCCCAACCAGGTGCGCTCGATGTGCTGTCGCCTGCAGCTGGATGTGCGCGAGCTGCTCAAGCGCGGCGGCGGCCTGTTCGGTTCGGCCGAGCAGACCGGCTCGCTGGGCGTGGTGACCATCAATTGCGCGCGCCTGGGCCATGTCTACAAAGGTGATGTCAGCGGCCTGCTGCAGCGCCTGGACGCCCTGATGGAACTGGCCATGGAGAGCCTGGAGGTCAAGCGCAAGGTGATCCAGCACCACATGGACGCCGGCCTGTACCCCTACACCAAGCGTTACCTGGGGACCTTGCGCAATCACTTCTCGACCATTGGCGTCAACGGCCTGCACGAGATGCTGCGCAACTTCAGCGACGACCAGATGGGCTTGCACACCGGCCAGGGCCGGCGCTTCGCCTTGAACCTGCTGGACCACGTGCGTGCCACTCTGGTGCGTTTCCAGGAAGAAACCGGCCATTTGTACAACCTTGAAGCCACCCCGGCCGAAGGCACCACCTACCGTTTCGCCAAGGAAGACCGCAAGCGCTTCCCTGAGATCCTCCAGGCCGGTTGCAGCCAGGCGCCGTACTACACCAACTCCTCGCAGTTGCCGGTGGGCTACACCGACGACCCGTTCGAAGCCCTGGAGCTGCAGGACGAGCTGCAATGCAAATACACCGGCGGCACCGTGCTGCACCTGTACATGGCCGAGCGGATCTCTTCGGCCCAGGCCTGCAAGCAATTGGTGCGCCGAGCCCTGGAGCGGTTCCGCCTGCCGTACCTGACGATTACCCCGACTTTTTCGATCTGCCCGGTACACGGCTACCTGGATGGCGAACACGAGTTCTGTCCCAAGTGCGACGAGGCGCTGCTGCTGGCCCAGCAGCAGGGCAGCCTGCACTGACCCCCTATTTTCAACCGCAAGGAGCTTCATCATGACTGCACAGCACACCCTGCCCGTGGCGCAACGCCAACGGTGCGAAGTCTGGACCCGGGTCATGGGCTATCACCGCCCGGTGTCGGCATTCAACCCCGGCAAACAGTCCGAGCACAACGAGCGACAACACTTCAATGAGCGCGTGGCAACGGCCGGGCACCCATGACCCCAGCGCTGCGAGTCGGGGGCATGGTGCCCCTGACCACCCTCGATTACCCCGGCAGGCTGGCCTGCGTGCTGTTCTGCCAGGGCTGCGCCTGGCGTTGCCGTTATTGCCACAACCCGCAACTGATCCCGCCCCGGGGCTGCGCTGAGCTGCCCTGGGCGCAGGTGTTGGAGTTTTTGCAACGGCGCCAGGGCCTGCTCGACGCCGTGGTCTTCAGCGGTGGCGAACCGACCCTGCAGGACAGCCTGGCCGAGGCCATGGCCCAGGTCCGGGCCATGGGCTTTGCCGTTGGCCTGCACAGTGCCGGGATCAAGCCCCAGGCCCTGGCCCGGGTGCTGCCCGGCGCCGACTGGGTGGGCTTTGACGTCAAGGCCCTGGCCGAGGACGGCCAAACGGTTACCGGCGTGCGCGGCAGTGGCCAGGCCAACTGGCGCAGCCTCGACTACCTGCTGGCCAGCGGCGTCGACTACGAATGCCGCACCACGGTGCATTGGCACCTGATCGATCCCCCCCGACTCATCACCCTGGCCCGGCGCTTGAATGCGCTCGGGGTCAAACGCTTCGTCGTGCAGTTGGTGCGCACGGCACGCATGCTCGATGAGCAGTTGCCCAGTGCTTCGGCACAAAGCTTGCTGCCCGAGCTGTGGGGCACCCTCCACGCGCTGTTTCCCGCGTTCGAAGTACGCGACTAGTAAGGCTTTGAAATGAACAGATTGACCACAGCACAACGTATCCTCATCGGCTTTGCCATTGCGCCGCTGGCGCTTCTGGGCCTGGCTTTCTATGCACTGCACGACCTGGCCACGCTCAAGCAGCAGGCGGTGGTGATCGTCCAGCAGGACTGGCCGAAGATCGAGCCGATCATGGTCATCGCCACCGGTGTGCGCGACAACGCGCGCAACACCCGCGACCTGCTGATCGACAAGGACAACCTGCAGGTACAGCAGGCCATCGACACCACCAAACAGCGCATCACCCAGGCCCTGGCAACGCTTGAGCCGTTGTTCTATTTGCCTGAAGGCAAGGCTGCCTACGCTGCGCTCAAGAGCAGCCGCGAAGCTTATGTCGCGGCGTTCACCCAGGTGCAGCAACTGATTCGCCAGGGCGACGGGCAAGCGGCCATGGCCCAGCTCAAGCAGCACGTAGTGCCTGCCGAGGCTGAGGTCTACAAGAACCTGGAAACCCTCATGGCCTTGCAAGGGCAGATCTTCGCCGACCGCGAACAGGCCGCCCAGGCCCTGTACAACGACGCCCGGCTGAACATGCTTGGGCTATTCGTGCTGTGCCTGCTGGCGGTGATCGCGGCCGCGCTGCTGGTGACCCGCAGCGTCACCCGGCCCCTGGGCGGCGAGCCGGACACTGCGGCGCGGGTACTGAGCCAGATCGCCCAGGGCGACCTGACCATTGAGGTGCCGACCCACGCCAGTGCCGAGGGCAGCGTGATGCTTAACATGCAGCACATGCAGCAGAGCCTGAACAACATGGTCAAGCACATCGCCGCCTCGGTGGAGCGGGTGGCCAGCTCCAGTGAAGAGCTCAGTGCGGTCAGCAGCCAGACCAGCAGCAGCCTGCAGTTGCAGGGCCTGGAGATTGAACAGGCGGCAGCGGCGGTCAACGAAATGACCGCCGCCGTGGATGAGGTGGCACGCAATGCGGTGAGCACCAGCGAAGCCTCGAAGGTGTCCGAGCAGACCGCCCAGCGTGGCCGTGAACAGGTGCGCGAGACCGTGGCCTCGATCAGCGTCCTGGCCGAAGGCGTGACGGACACCTCCGAGCGCATCCAGCAACTGGCCGGCCGGGTGCAGGACATCAGCACCGTGCTGGATGTGATTCGCAGCATCGCCGAGCAGACCAACCTGCTGGCACTCAACGCCGCCATCGAAGCGGCCCGCGCCGGTGACGCCGGGCGTGGCTTTGCGGTGGTTGCCGACGAGGTGCGGGCGCTGGCCCATCGTACCCAGGCCTCGACCCAGGAGATCGAACAGATGATCGGCAATATTCGTCAGGATACCGGCCAGGCCGTGACCGCCATGCTCAGCAGCAGCGAGCGGGTGCACAGCACCCTGGAAGTGGCGCAACGTGCCGGCGAGGCGCTGGAGGCGATCACCCGGTCGATCTCGCAGATCAACGAGCGCAACCTGATGATTGCCAGTGCCACCGAGG
Organism: Pseudomonas tructae; assembly: GCF_004214895.1. NCBI lineage: Bacteria > Pseudomonadati > Pseudomonadota > Gammaproteobacteria > Pseudomonadales > Pseudomonadaceae > Pseudomonas > Pseudomonas tructae. The sequence goes on from NZ_CP035952.1 coordinate 2,760,032, forward strand.
AGCAGGCCTTGGTAGCCCGCGAGGTAGACCGCAACCTGGTGGGTATTCGCAACCTCTCCGAACAGGTGCTGCTCGGTGCGCAACACACCGACACCGCCGGTCAGGACCTGGCGCAGATGGCTGGCAGCCTGAGCCAGACCGTGGCGCGTTTCAAGGTTTAACCCCAGCCCCAGAACTGCAACCACCAGCCATAGCCCACTGCGGCTATGGCCAGCAGCAGACAAGCGCTGGCGCTGCAACGGCGCCAGTTGCCCAGGTTGTGACTGGCCAGCAACTTGTTCGCCAACAACAGGCTCCAGCCCATGGCCGCGAGCAGCAATGTGGCCCTGGCCGGCTGTACCCACTCCAGCAGCAAGCCTTCATAGCGCAACAGCTTGACCGTGGTCGCCGACAGGCCCAGAAACAGTCCGCCAGCACCCAGGGGCGTAAGGCTCAGGCTCAAGGGCCAGAACAGCGCCGGATCGCCCGCCAGGCGTGCGGCCAGGCGCAGCAGTAGCCACAACAGGCCTCCCAGTAGCAGGGCACTGCCACTCAGGTACAGGACAATACTCAAACCGTCGAGCCAGCTGAAGCTGTCGTTGAGCTGCGGGTAGTGGGTCAGCAGCCACCAGGGCGCGTTGTCTTGCAGCGGCCAGAGCAGGTCGGCCTCGACCAGCCACTGCGCCAGGTGCTGTTTGAGCGCGATGAACCAGGGGCTGACGGTCCATTGGAAGGCGCCCATGGCCAGGCCAATCACCCCGAACAACAGCAGGCGGCTATCCCAGGGCGAAGGCGCGCGCGTGGCCGATTCAAGGATTTCCTGGTTGCTGGAGCGGGCGATCAACTGCACCGCGCCGCGTTGCCCGGCGCAACGGCCACAGGCATGGCAATCACGGGCGCCGCGCATGCGCCGGATGTCCAGCAGCGGGGCGCAGTTGGGCGGTGGCAGGCGCGGCCCGGCGTTGGCTTGCCAGCGTTGTTCATCGACCTGAAAGTGCACCGGCGCAAGGCGTGCGAGCAGGGCGAAGACACCGCTGACCGGGCACAGGTAGCGGCACCAGATGCGCTTGCCGCGCACGAACAGCAGGCCGACCAGCACCGCCGCCAGGGTCGAGCCACCGAGAATCAACAGCGCCGCCTGAGCGTAGTCATAGACGCTGATCAACTGGCCATAAAGGGTGGTCAGGCAGAACGCCAGGGTCGGCCAGCCGCCCCAGCGTACCCAGCGCGGTACGCCCATGCCCTTGCCATACTGGCTGGCCCATTCGCTCAGCGCGCCTTCGGGGCAGAGCACGCCGCACCAGAGCCTGCCGAACAGCACGATCGACAGCAGCACGAATGGCCACCAGATGCCCCAGAACAGGAACTGGGCCAACAGCGTCAGGTTGTCGAGCATCCGCGCCTGGCTATCGGGCAGTGGCAACAGCGCTGGCAGCACCAGCAATAGGGCATAGCACAGCACCACCGTCCATTGCAGCAGCCGGATCATCCCGGCGTGGCGGCGCATGCCGTCGCCCAGGCGCTGCAGCCAGCGGTTGTGCAGGCTCAGGCCGGACATGGTGCGCTGCCTGTTCGGCGTTGCAGCAACCAGCTGCCGACACTCAACCAGTAGCCCGCCAGCACCAGTAGGGTCAGGGCGCTGGGGCTGGCCCGGTAGCCGGCGAAGGCGGCGAGAAAACCGCCCAGGCCATGACTGTCGCTCAGCCAGGGGCTGCTGTCCCACAGCGCGTCACCGACCAGGCTGTAGGCCATCTCGGGCAGTTCCAGGGCCAGCAACTGGCCGCCGATGCGTTCGCTGGCGCTGACCAGCAAGGCCGCGGCGAGCAGTAGCAGAACTGCCTCGCTCAAGGCGAAAAAACGTGGCCAGGACAGCCAGCGGCGGCTGCCCTGCAGCACGGCGATGGTCAGGCCCGAGAGCACCAGCCCGGCGACGCCGCCCACGGCGAACAGGCCCAGTTGCGGCCCGTGCAGGCGGGCGCCGGCACCGTAGAGAAAGACCACGGTTTCGCTGCCTTCACGGCTGACCGCAAGCATGGCCAGGAGCATCAGCCCCAGGCCGCCCTGGCGCGCCAATTGCCGCTGGGCCTGGCGTTGCAGCTGACCTTTGAGCATGCGTCCATGCCGGTGCATCCAGCCGACCATCTGCACCATCAACAGGCTTGCCAGCAGTGCCAGAGCGGCCTGGAACCATTCGTTGCCGGCGCCGCTCATGGCTTGCCCAGCAACCAGGATCAGCAGCGCCAGCACCCCCGAGAGCAACAAGCCCAGGGCCACGCCGGCCCAGAGAAGCCTGAGCAGGCGCCGGGCGCCTTGCTGCTGGCCGGCCCAGGCCTGAAGAATACCGATCACCAGCAAGGCCTCGACGCTTTCGCGCCAGACGATGAACAGTGCCTGGTTCATGAAACCTCCTGCACAGGTTATTTCGCGAGGATGCCGCCTTCGGGCAACTGTGGATTGAACTCGTCGAAGAACGGATAGTGGCCGGGGCGCAGGGGGTGGATGACGACAAAGCTGGTCACCCCGGGCGACAGCACTTTCTCGACCCGCAGTGGCGTACTTTCGAACTCCGCCGGGCCTTCGCCCAAGTTCTTCAGGACGATCTTGAAGCGCTGCCCGGCCGGTACTTCGAGCAGGGCGGGGGTAAAGTGACCATCGCGCAAAATCAGCTCGAAGCTTGGCAGCGGTGCGGCACTCAAAGGCAGGGCTGCCCAGGCAAGCAGCAGGGCCAGGGCCTTCATGTCAGTAACCGCCTTTCTTGCCAATCCCGGCATAGACGAACGCGTAGTGCAGTTCGCAGCGCTCGAACCAGGGCGCGACCCCGGTTTCCTTGTCGGTATGCCGGCCCAGCGAGCCGTGGCCCGCCGGTGGCAGCAGGGTGAAGGTCAGTTGGTACTTGCCTGGGCCTTGCAGCTTGACGTTGTCGCCATAATGCGGCCCGTCGTTGGCGACCATGGCGTGAAAGTCACCGCTGATGGGCGTGTCGCTGCCTTGCTTGTGCAGGCTGAAGGCGACGTTGAGGTAGGGCACGAAGCTGCCTTCCTGGAAACCCTGGCGGTTGTTCTCGGTGGCGCGGACGTCGGCTTCCAGATGGATGTCGGAGTCGGCGGTGGCGCGCATCATGCCCGCCGGGGCCATTTCGATCGGTTGCAGGTACACCGCACTGACTTCAAGGCCCGGGCACGACTGTGGTTCGCCGATGGGGTATTCCTTGGCGTGGGTCAGTGGGCTGATCAGCAGCAACAGCAGAGGGAGCGAGAGGGTGCTACGCATGATGACTTCCAGGGCTGGGCAGGGGAGCCCGAGTCTAGGAAGCTTCTGTGCGAACAATAATGATTATTATCAATTTTAGCGCTGATCAATCCCGGCCTTGATGTGAGTCAAGGATCGCGACGCAACGGCGCAGTAGCGTTGAAGCTCGCCCATTGCCCGCCTGAGGCATTTCATGGCCAAGCCCTTTCCCAACAACCCCAAGCACCCCGAGCGCATCTGCTGGGGCTGCGACCGCTATTGCGCGGCCAACGCCTTGGCGTGTGGCAATGGCGCCGACCGAACCATGCATCCGGCGGAGCTATTTGGCGACGACTGGAATCAGCAAGGGGAGTACGGGCTGGCATTGCCGCAGGAACAGCCCGCGCCCAACCCGCACTAAGCAGACTTCAGAACACGTGCTGGCGCTTGTCCAGTTGCTGATCGACCAGCCATTTGCCATGGGCCAGCGCCGCGTGCTGGGCATTTTCAAGATCGGCCAGATAGGCCATCTTCACCGGCAGCGATAATCGCCGACTGGTGTGGCCCTCAGGATCGGTGATCAGGCACCCGGCGTTGAACGGCGTGGGGATGCCTGGGTGGGTTTCGACGCTGGCGGTGATGGTGTGGTTGCGATGCACGCATTGAAGGGTTTTCATCGTCCTGACCTCGCTGCTGTGGTACCGAAGTAGGAGCGAGCTTGCCTCGCGAGGCGATGTAATGGGCAAGGCACAATCGCGGGGCAAGCCCGCTCCTACCGATCCAGTATGCCCGTGCAACGGCCCGGATAGGTCCGGGCCGACGAACGTGAGCATCAGCGGAACGCGGGCACCACTTCGTTGATGAACAACGCCAGGGACTTTTTCTTCTCGGCATGGGGCAGGCTGTTGTCGCACCAGAAACTGAACTCGTCGACGCCCAGTTCCTGGTAGTAGCGAATGCGCGCGATGATTTCTGCCGGGGTACCGATCATGGTGTTCTTGCGAATGTTGTCCAGGTCGAACTCCGGGCGTTCCTTGAACTTTTCTTCGGGGCTCGGCGCCAGAAATCCGTTGTCCGGCACCTGCTTGTTGCCGAACCAGGCGTCGAAGGTGCGGTAGAAGCGCGAGATCGCCTGGGCGCCGATTTTCCAGCCGTCGCTGTCTTGGGCGGCATGCACGTGGGTATGGCGCAGCACCATCAGTTGCGGGCGCGCCACCTCGGGGTTGTTGGCCAGGGCGGCTTCGAACTTGTTCGTAAGGTCCAGGACTTCTTCATCGCCTTTCATCAGCGGGGTGACCATCACGTTGCAACCATGCTTGACCGCAAAGTTGTGCGAGTCCGGGTCGCGAGCGGCGATCCACATCGGTGGCACGGGTTGCTGGATCGGCTTGGGCACACAGGTCGAGGTGGGAAACTTCCAGATCTCGCCGTCGTGGGCGTAGTCGCCTTGCCACAGGGCGCGGATCACCGGGACCATCTCCCGCAGCGCCTGGCCGCCTTCGGAGGCCGGCATGCCGCCGGCCATGCGGTCGAACTCGAACTGATAGGCGCCACGGGCCAGGCCGACTTCCATGCGCCCGTTGCTGATGACATCGAGCAGGGCGCATTCACCCGCCACCCGCAGCGGGTGCCAGAACGGCGCGATGATGGTCCCGGCGCCCAGGTGGATGGTGGTGGTGCGCGCCGCCAGATACGCCAGCAGCGGCATCGGGCTGGGCGAAATGGTGTATTCCATGGCGTGGTGTTCGCCGATCCATACGGTGCTGAAACCGCCGTCTTCGGCCATCAGGGTCAGTTCGGTCAGGTCTTCGAACAACTGCCGGTGGCTGACCTGTTCATCCCAACGTTCCATGTGCACGAACAACGAAAATTTCATGGCGCATTCCTCGGATCTTGTTATGGGGCGTCTGTCGGATCAGGCAGCTTGTCGTGAGAATAGTGCGGCTCAGGCAAAGGCCGGCAGTTCGGCCATCTTGCCGCGGCAGTACACCAGCGGGCTGGGGGCCTGCTCGGGGACGATGAGGTTCTTCACCGCGCCGACCATGATCGCGTGGTCACCGCCTTCGTACTCGCGCCACAGTTCGCATTCGATGATCGCCGTGGCGTTGGCCAGCAAGGGATTGCCCTGCGTGCTCAGGGTCCAGTCGATGCCTTGCGCCTTGTCCTTGCCTTTACGCGCAAAGGCATAGGCCTCGGCTTGTTGGGCACCGGAGAGCAGGTGGATGGCGAAGCGCTTGTTGCGAATGAGCACCGGGTAGGAGTCGGAACTGTAGTTGGGGCAGAACAGCACCAGCGGCGGATCCATGGACAAGGAACTGAAGGCACTGGCGGTCAGGCCGACGACCTGGCCATCGTCGTCCAGGGTGGTGATGACGGTGACGCCGGAGGGGAAGGAGCCCAGGACGTTCTTGTAGACGGTTGCGTCGATCATGGTGTGGTCCTCGGAAGACAGCGGTGGTCCGCGTTTATTGTTAGATGTGTCTGATGGTATACCGTAATACCTAATATGCAAGAGGAATTTTTGCCGTGAGCAGCCCTCGGCGATAGGGCGGCGCGCCGATAAATATGGGGTTTGAGCGGATTGGGGAGGGGAGAATCAGTAGATCGCAATCGCGGGGCAAGTCGGACCGCCGCACCGCCGCTCCCACAGGCTCAACAGTATTCTGTGGGAGCGGGCTTGCCCCGCGAGGGAATAGCCTGGAACTGAATCAGAACTCGGTTGGCTGAATGATCTCGACCCAATAGTCATCCGGGTCCTTGATGAACGCCAGGTGCTTCATGCGGCCGTCGCTCAGACGCTTCTGGAAGTTCACGCCCAGCGCCTCGAAACGCTCGCAGGCAGCGCGGATATCCGGCACCGAGATGCAGATATGGCCGAAACCACGTGGATCGGTGTTGCCGTTGTGGTAGGCAAAGTCGGCGTCGTTCTCGCTGCCGTGGTTGTGGGTCAGCTCGAGGATCCCGGGGATCGATTTCATCCACTCGGTGCGCTTGGCCGCGTCAGCCGGGATCTGCGCCTTGTCGACCAGGGCGAGGAAGTACAGGCTGAATTCGGCTTCCGGGAAGTCGCGCTTCTCGACCAGGCTGAAGCCCAGCACTCGGGTGTAGAAGTCCAGGGACTTGGTAACGTCCTTGACCCGCAGCATGGTGTGGTTGAAAACGAAGTTGTGGGTCGCGGCATCCGGTTGCGCGGTGACACCCGGCAAGGTGTCGAGAGGGTTCTGGCTCATGGGCTCTCCGCAATTGGGCTGGCAACAGTATGGCCAGCAAAAAAGTCAGGGCGTCATGATACGGAACTGAAGCGATTGCGCAAACGATTTGCGCCCCGCCTTTAGGGGGCGGGGCGCAAGAATTAGAAGCCCGCCGAAGCGGGCGTATGGGGCGCTAGTCCGTTAGCAGCCTTCATCCTGAGCCAGTGGATGTGAAAAAAGTGTGAAGAAGTTTTTCACGTGCGCAACCAGCTGTCGACTGTCTTGGCGCCGTACTGTTCTTTCCAGGCTTTAAGGCCACGGTGGTTGCCGCCCTTGGTTTCAATCAGCTCGCCGGTGTGGGGGTTTTCATAGACCTTCACCACGCGCGCGCGGCGTTGTTTCGGTGCACTGACCGGGGCTTTGTGGGCCGCCTTGGGGTCGAGAATGGCGACAATATCGCGCAGGCTCTTGTTGTAGTGTTTCATCAGGTCGACAAGTTTTTTCTCGAACTCGATTTCGCGTTTCAGGCCGGCGTCCTTTTTCAGCGCCTCCAATTGCGCCATTTGTTCCTGAAGGGCCTTTTCGGCAGCGCGGAACTCTGCAAGTCTGGACACTGTCTTCACTCCTTTAAGTCTGCAGTGGCCCGGCATGCGTAAAAATGAGTTGCAAAGTGAATAACGCAGCCGCCACCGGGTTGGGTACAACATCGCACTAAAAAGAGTGTAGTAGTGCTCGCGCGGCGGGTAAACATTAAACTTTTATATTGCCAGGGGTGGAACTTAATTAATTAGCCTTAGACGCTGGCCAAGGAACTAGTCGAGGATGCCCCAGGTGGCTTAGACCATGGTCCAATGGCCTGTTGCAGAGCGCTTGCGCGATGATTGTCGGTCATCGTCGACTGCCATCGGCGTTGGCTGCATTGTCGGTGCAGGGATCTGCGCCGGTTGTTTTTTGCCTTTCTTTCGGATGTTGCTTCTCATGTTTGCCCCATACCCTCTCGCGCCCGGGCGCAGCCTTGTTGGCCTGCTCGCGATGTTTGCTGCCGTCTCGACAGAAGCTGCCGGTTTTGTCGAAGACAGCAGTGCCAAGATCGAAGCCCGCAACGTTTATTTCAATCGCGACTTTCGTGATGGTCATACCAATTCCGCTCAAGGGGCATCAAAGCGCGAAGAATGGGCTCAAGGCTTTATTCTGAATGTTCAGTCAGGCTATACCGAAGGCACTGTAGGTTTTGGTGTGGACGCCGTGGGTATGCTCGGGATCAAACTCGACTCCAGTCCCGCCGACAGCAACAGTGGTTTGTTGCCTTCCAGTGGGCATGATCCGCGTCGATCTGAAGACCAGTACGCGAAGATGGGCGTGGCCGGTAAAGTGCGCTACTCGCAGACCGTGCTCAAGGTCGGCTCGATGATGCCCGACATGCCGTTGCTCAAATACAACGATGGGCGTTTGCTGCCAACCATGTTCCACGGGGCGATGCTGACGTCGGAAGAAATCAGCAACCTGAAGTTCACCGTCGCGCGCCTGGACAAGTACACCGCGCGGGACTCTACCGACCGCCAGGACATTCGCGTTCACTGCAAGAACAAGCGCTATGCCTGCGACACGACTGCCGACCATTTCGAGATGGCCGGGGTCGACTACAGGTTCAACGATCGCCTGAGCGCGCAGTACCAGGTGGCCAAGCTTGAAAACATCTACCGCCAGCATTTCCTTGGTCTGGTTGCCAGCCAGCCGCTGCGCGTCGGCAGCCTGTCGGCGGACTTGCGCCTGATCAAGAGTGATGACATCGGCCGTGCCCGCGCCGGCGATATCGATCACCGCGCCTTGAGCGGCATGCTCGGCTACAGCCTGGGTGGCCACAAGCTCAGCGCCGGCTGGCAGCGTATGTATGGCGAGAACGCCATGCCGTACCTCGATGGCAGCAACCCGTACCTGGTCAACTACGCCCAGGTCAACGATTTTGCCGCAGCCCAGGAGCGTTCCTGGCAGTTGCGCTATGACTATGACTTCAAGGCCATGGGTGTGCCCGGCCTGAGCTTCTTGACCCGCTACATCAACGGTGACCATATCAAGGTCCCGGGCAGCCTGGCCGAGGGCAAGGAGTGGGAGCGCGACAGTGAGCTCAAGTACCAGATCCAGAGTGGCACCTTCAAGGATGTCAGCGTACGCCTGCGTAACTCCACCTATCGCAGCAACTATGAGAAGTATGCCCGCGACATGGATGAAACCCGGGTGATCGTCAGCTACAACTTCTCGATCCTCTAAACAGCCGTACGTTGCCATTGTGCTTCGGCCAGCCGACTATAGGGGCTGGCCGAGCCATGGAGTCTACGTGCAATGAAACAACTGCTGTTGATAGGAATCGGGCCGGGCAATCCGCGCCAGATAACCCTTGAAGCCATCGACGGGCTCAACCGTGCCCAGGTGTTCTTTGTGCTCGACAAGGGCGCGCTCAAGGATGAGTTGCTGCAACTGCGCAAGGACATTCTTGAACGTTACATCGAGCAGCCTGGCTATCGCCTGGTGCAGGTCGAGGATCCGTTGCGCGATGGCGCTGCCAGTGATTACGTTGGCGCTGTTCAGGACTGGCACCAGCAGCGCGCGGCGTTATACGCCAAGCTGATCGAAAATGAACTGGCTGACGGTGAATGTGGTGCTTTCCTGCTGTGGGGCGAGCCAACGCTGTACGACAGTACTCTGCGGATTCTTGAGCTGGTGCAGGCGATGGGCATCGCGCTGCAGCTTGAGGTGATCCCTGGCATCAGCAGCGTCCAGGCCCTGGCCGCTGCGCATCGCATCCCCTTGAACCGTATCGGCGAGCCGCTGACCGTGCTGCCCGGGCGGCGCCTGGACGAACAGCTGCGTATCGACAACCTGGTGGTTATGCTCGATGGCCAGTGCGCCTTTGCCGGGCTGGATGACCCGCAGTTGCACATCTACTGGGGCGCCTACCTGGGCACTGCCGATCAGCTGGTGATTGCCGGGCCGTTGCAGGAGGTCAAGGCGCAGATCCTCGCTGCCCGCGAACAGGCGCGGGCACGCAAGGGCTGGATCATGGACACTTATCTGCTGCGTCGGCCGCTGTAGCCAGGCGGTTCTTGGCCTCGATCCACTGGGCCATGTACTGGGTGCTTTTGTGCTGGTGATGGCGGAGCATGGCGCCGGTGAAATTGAACAGCCGGTGTTGGTCGAGGTCGGCCAGAGCGTACTCGATGCGTTCGACCAGAGCGCTGGCGTGCTGGCGCCGGTCGTAGCGTGCGCCGAGCAAGCGCCGTGCGTCCTGTTGTGCCTGGTTCCAGCGCGCTTCGTCGCTGTACAGGGTGGCGGCGGCTTCGGCCAGACCTTCGGCGGTCTGGGCGATGGCGCCGGGCCAGGGCAGGGCGCCATGCATGGCTTCGGCGCCGATAGGAGTAGTCACGCTGGGAGTGCCGCATTGCATGGCGTCGGTGAGCTTGCCCTTGATCCCGGCGCCAAAACGCAGCGGTGCCAGGCAGATGCGCGCGTTGCTCATGACCTCAAGGGCATCTTCGGCCCAGTTCATGATGTGAAAGCCCTCGGCGGGCTTGTGCAGTGCCGTGGCCTTGGGTGGGGTGTAGGCACCGTAGATATGCAGCTGCGCCTGTGGCAGGCGCCGGCGGATCATCGGCCACAGGCTGTTCTTCATCCACAGCACTGCGTCCCAGTTGGGGGCATGGCGGAAGTTGCCGATGCTGAGGAAATGTGCGCGCTCGGCGAACGGCTTGAACGGCTCGCTGGGTGCGTCGAGCATCAACGGGCACCAGTGCAGCAGGTGCTCGGGTACACCGAAGCCGTTGAGCAGCAGGTCGATCTCGACGTCGGAGATCATCAGGCTAAGGTCGCTGCGGTAGATGGCCGCAAGTTCGCGTAGCGTCAGGTCGGCACTGGCCATCTGCCGATAGAGGTCGGGGCCGGAGGTGGCGAACAGGGCGCGAAAATCGTTGGGGTCCAGGCCTTCGATTAAACGCCGGCGCAACAGTTGCTGACGGGCATCGCGCAGGCTTTGCAGGTCGGAGGTTTCCAGCACGCGCAGGGCGTTGGGGCAGTGTTTCTCCACGCGCCAGCCGAATTGCTCCTCCATCATGAAACGGTCGAACAGCACCACATCCGGGGCCAGCTCGCTGACGAAGCGGTCGAAACTGCTGTCGTTGAGGGTAATGGCTTGCTCGGCGATGCCCAGGCTGGCAAGGTCCGCCTTGTGTTCGCCGACGGTGGCCGGGCTGCTGAAGGTAATACGCCAGCCACGCTGCAAGAAGCTTTCAAGGATCTGCATCATGTGCGAACCAGCAGCCGAAGAGCGCGGCTCGGGCCAGACGTAGCCAATGACCAGGACATTGAGGGCGGTGGCGGGCATGGGATCGGGAACCTTGGCAAAAGCGCGTATTAAAGCAGATTCCATGCAGCCTTGGGCACAGTGGGAGCGGGCTTGCCCCGCGATGCGATGAGGTTGACGGACCGCTATCGCGGGGCAAGTCGGACCGCCGCACCGCCGCTCCCACCATTGCGCTGCTCGAGGACATCCTGCACTTTGTCGCGCAACTGGTCGATGCTGAATGGCTTGGCGATCTGCTGCATGCCTGGCGGTAGGTCCAGGCTTTGGTTATAGCCGCTGGCGAACAGCACCGGTAGTTCCGGGCGCAGTTCCCGGGCCTTTGCTGCCAGCGCCTTGCCGTCCATGTCCGGCAAGCCTACGTCGGTCATCATCAAGGCCAGGGGTTGTTGCGAGTCTTGCAAAATAGTCAGCGCCTGTTGCGCATTGGCAGCCTCCAGCACCTCGTAGTCCAGCTCCTGCAGCACCTCGACTATCAGCATGCGCACGATGTCGTCATCTTCGACGACGAGCAGGGGCGGGGATGTCCGGGGCATGGCGGTATTCCTGTACAAGGGTTTGTTCACTATCTGTAAGCCACAGGTCGCCCGAAGTTCCCTCGGCGTGCAAAAAACCTGCGGTTGATCAGCATAGCGGCTGATGAAAAAGTAGGGAACGTTTGCCGCGGGTGCCTCTCAAATGCTGGCTAAATGCCCTGCATAATTGCCAAAGGCGTTTAGACTCGGAGTAGCAAAGGCTGGCAGAATGGCTTTTGCTGGGGAAATAGAACGATTACTCGCACATTGGGCCACACTCTTTCGTTTGCATTCTTTGCTTGGGCGTCTTGAGATGATTCAACCAGCCTCAATCGATCAGCGTAGCTTCCGTAAACTGCTGGCCCGCAACGTCGGTCTGCCTTTGGGGGTCGGACTGCTCAGTGCCGTGGTGTTCATCACCATCATCAGCTACCTGCTGTCGGCCATCCAGTGGGTCGAGCACACCGACCGGGTCATCAACAATGCCAACGAGACGATCAAGTTGTCGATCGACATGGAAACCGGCATGCGCGGTTTCCTGCTCACTGGCGACGAGCGTTTTCTTGACCCCTACGAGGTGGCCAAGTCGCGGGTGGGCGCCGGTATCAAGGGCCTGGAGCAGATGGTGGCGGACAACCCGCAGCAAGTCGAGCGCCTGGCGCGCGTGCAAAGCCTGCAGGATGAGTGGAACACCTACGCCAGTGCAATGATCAGCCTGCGCCGCGACAACGGCAATTATCGCGAGGCCATCGGCTCAGGGCGCGGCAAGCGCATAACCGATGAGATCCGCAAGGAGTTCGATGCCTTCATCGCCATGGAGCATCAGTTGCGGGTGGCGCGCAACGAGTCGGTCAACACCACCACCGTGGTGTCAATCAGTGCCTACCTGGTGTTTGTCATCCTGCTCAGTGGCTTGCTGGCCTACCTGGGGCGCCGCGACTTGCTGGCCTTGTCCGGCAGTTATGCGGCCAGCCTTGACGACCAGCAGCGTGCCAACCGACGCCTGGAGCGCCAGGCCTGGCTGCGCACCGGGCAGACCGAGCTGGCTGGCCGGGTGCTGGGGCAACTGACCCTGCCGCTGCTGGGTAATAACATCCTGCAGTTTTTTGCCGGCTACCTGGGCAGCGCGGTGGGTGCGATGTATGCCCGCGACGAGCATGGCAACCTGCGCCGGGTGGCGACTTACGGGTTGTCCAGTGAGCAGGCGGCCCAGGAGCAGATCATCGCCAGCCATGAAGGCATACTTGGCCAGGCGGTCATGCAGGAACGCCTGCTGCGCCTGGATGAACTGCCCAGCGATTACTTCAAGGTCAGCAGCGGCCTGGGCGAAGGCTTGCCGCGTAGCGTGCTGGTGATGCCGACCAGCAACGACGGGCTGGTCAACGGCGTGCTGGAGCTGGGCTTCTTGCGCAGCCTGGATGAACGCGACATCGAGTTCCTGGAGCTGGTGGCTGGCAACATGGGCACTTCGATCGAGAGCGCCCGCTACCGCCAGCGCCTGCAGGAAGTCCTGGCCGAAACCCAGCAGCTCAACGAAGAGCTGCAGGTGCAACAGGAAGAACTCAAAACCGCCAACGAAGAGCTCGAAGAGCAGTCGCGGGTCCTCAAGGAGTCCCAGGCCAACCTGGAAATCCAGCAGGCCGAACTTGAGCAGACCAACGAGCAATTGGCCGAGCGCACTGAAGCCCTGGCCGATCAGCGCGATGCCCTGGACCACAAGAACAGCGAGCTGAACCAGGCCCAGGTCGAGCTGCAGGAGCGTGCTGAAGAGTTGCAGCGCTCGAGCAAGTACAAGTCCGAGTTCCTCGCCAATATGTCGCACGAACTGCGCACGCCGCTCAACAGCTCGCTGATCCTGGCCAAGCTGTTGGCCGAGAACACCGAAGAGAACCTCTCCGACGAACAGGTCAAGTTTGCCGAGTCGATCTACTCGGCGGGCAATGACCTGCTGAACCTGATCAACGATATTCTCGACATCGCCAAGGTCGAAGCCGGCAAGCTTGAAGTTCGCCCGGAAACCACCCATGTGGCGCGCCTGGCCGAAGGCCTGCGCACGCTGTTCGAGCCCTTGGCCGGCGAGAAGCAACTGAGCTTCAGCGTCGTGGTCGAGCCGCAGGTGCCGCCCACCCTGTACACCGACCGTCAGCGCCTGGAGCAGATCCTCAAGAACCTGCTGTCCAACGCGGTGAAGTTCACCGAGCGCGGCGAAGTCAGCCTGAGCGTAGGCTGGCAGGCCGGAAGCGGCATTGTTTTTTCGGTACGTGACAGTGGCATCGGCATTGCCGCCGACCAGCAGCAGAGTATTTTCGAAGCCTTCCACCAGGCCGATGGCACCACCAACCGCCGCTATGGCGGGACCGGTCTGGGCTTGTCGATCTCGCGTGACCTGGCACAGTTGCTCGGTGGCCAGATCAGCGTCGACAGCAGCCTGGGCAACGGCAGTGTGTTCAGCCTGATCCTGCCGGAGCGCTATGAGCCGATTATTGACCAGGGCCGGGCGGTGATCATTCATCAGCCTGCGCGGATCGTCGCCACGCCCATCGTGCTGGACCCTGTCTCAGAAGCGGTGCCACGCCAGGCGCCAAGCTTTGCCGACGACCGCGACCAGGCCCCGTTCAGCAATCGCTGCATCCTGGTGATCGAAGACGAGCCGAACTTTGCCCGGATCCTGTTCGACCTGGCCCATGAACTGGGCTACAGCTGCCTGGTGGCCCAGGCCGCCGATGAAGGCTTTGAGCTGGCCGCAAGTTTCATCCCCGATGCGGTGCTGCTGGACATGCGCCTGCCCGATCACTCCGGGCTGACCGTACTGCAGCGCCTCAAGGAGCAGGCCAGCACCCGGCACATCCCGGTGCATGTGATCTCGGTCGAGGACCGGGTCGAGGCGGCGCTGCACATGGGCGCCATCGGCTATGCGGTGAAACCGGCTACGCGCGAAGAGCTCAAGCAGGTGTTTGCCCGCCTGGAAGCCAAGCTTACGCAGAAGCTCAAGCATATCCTGCTGGTCGAGGACGACGACCTGCAACGCGAAAGCATTGCCCGCCTGATCGGCGACGAGGACATCGAGATCACCGCCGTGGGCATGGCCCAGCAGGCCCTGGAGCTGCTGCGCGAGAACATCTACGACTGCATGATCATCGACCTCAAGCTGCCGGACATGCTCGGCAACGAGTTGCTCAAGCGCATGTCCGACGATGACATCCGCGCGTTCCCTCCGGTGATCGTCTATACCGGGCGCAACCTGACCCGCGAGGAAGAAACCGACCTGCTCAAGTACTCGCGCTCGATCATCATCAAGGGCGCGCGCTCGCCAGAGCGCCTGCTCGATGAAGTGACGCTGTTTCTGCACAAAGTCGAATCCAAGTTGTCCCATGAACGCCAGCGCATGCTCAAGACCGCCCGCAGCCGCGACAAGGTCTTCGAAGGCCGCAAGTTGCTGCTGGTGGATGACGACGTGCGCAATATCTTTGCCTTGACCAGCGCCCTGGAGCACAAGGGCGCGATTGTCGAAATCGGGCGCAATGGCCGCGAAGCCATCGAACGCCTGGAGCAGCACGAAGACATCGACCTGGTGCTGATGGATGTGATGATGCCGGAGATGGATGGCTATGAAGCCACTCGCCTGATCCGCAAGGACCCGCGCTGGCGCAAGCTGCCGATCATCGCCGTCACCGCCAAGGCGATGAAGGATGACCAGGAGCGTTGTCTGCAAGCTGGGGCCAATGATTACCTGGCCAAGCCCATTGACCTGGATCGCCTGTTCTCGCTGATCCGTGTCTGGCTGCCGCAACTGGAGCGAATTTGACTATCGAACGCAACACAGACATTGAAATCCGGCTGTTGATCGAAGCGATCTACCTCAAGTACAGCTATGACTTTCGCGACTACTCCGGCGCCTCGATCAAGCGCCGGATCCAGCATGCCTTGCGCCAGTTCGAACTCAAGACCGTCTCTGCGCTGCAGGAACGGGTGCTGCACGATCCGGGTATGTTCATGCAGTTGCTGCAATTCCTGACCATTCCGGTCAGCGAGATGTTCCGCGACCCCGAGCACTTTCTGGCGTTGCGCCGGGAAGTGGTGCCGCTGCTGCGCACCTGGCCGTCGATCAAGATCTGGATCGCCGGCTGCAGCACCGGTGAGGAGGTCTATTCGATGGCCATCCTGCTGCGCGAAGAGGGCTTGCTCGAGCGCACCATCATCTATGCCACCGACATCAACCCCAGCTCCCTGGAAAAGGCCAAGCAGGGCATCTACAGCATGCAGAACATGCACTTGTACGCCGAGAACTACCGCAAGGCCGGCGGGCGTGGCGAACTTTGCGACTACTACACTTCGGCCTATGGCAATGCCATGGTCGATGGCAGCCTGCGCGACAACGTCACCTTCGCCGACCATAGCCTGGCCACCGACAGTGTGTTTTCCGAAACCCAGCTGATCTCGTGCCGCAATGTGCTGATCTACTTCAACAAGACCTTGCAGGACCGCGCTTTCGGCCTGTTCCACGAGTCCTTGTGCCATCGCGGCTTTCTGGTCCTGGGCAGCAAGGAAACCCTGGATTTCTCCGCCTACTCACGCACCTTCGAGGCACTGGCAAAGCCCGAACGGATCTACCGCAAATCATGAACGGGGTCCGCGCGATTGTCCTTGGCGCCTCGGCCGGAGGCGTGCATGCCATGCTCACGGTGCTGCATGCCTTACCGCCGATGTTCGACATTGCGCTGCTGTGTGTGCTGCATTTGCCGGACGATCGCCGCAGCCACCTGGCCGAGGTGTTCAGGCGCAGGCTCAAGCGCCCGGTGCGCGAAGCCTGTGACAAGGAAGACATTGGTGCAGGCATCATCTATGTGGCCGGACCGGGCTATCACCTGTCGGTGGAGCGTGATTTCAGCCTGTCGTTGAGCCAGGAAGAACGTGTGCACTTTTCCCGGCCTTCGATCGATTTTCTCTTCGAGTCGGCGGCCGACGCCTATGGCCCGGGCCTGCTCGGTGTGCTCCTGACCGGTGCCAATGAAGACGGCGCCCGTGGCCTGGCACGGATCAAGCAGCAAGGTGGACGGACCATCGTCCAGGACCCCGATGAGGCGCAAGTGGCGACCATGCCGCAGGCGGCGCTGGCCTTGCACCAGCCTGACTACATACTCCCTTTGAATGGCATCGGGCAACTGCTCGCCAGCCTGGAAGCCCCTGAATGCTAAGGCACATACAAGCAAAACTGCTGATTGTCGACGACCTGCCGGAGAACCTGCTGGCGCTCGAGGCGTTGATCAAGGGTGAAGACCGTGAGGTGCACCAGGCCCAGTCTGCCGACCAGGCCCTGGCACTGTTGCTCGAACATGAGTTCGCCCTGGCCATTCTCGATGTGCAGATGCCGGGCATGAACGGCTTTGAGCTCGCTGAGTTGATGCGCGGTACCGAGAAAACCAAGAATATCCCGATCGTCTTTGTCAGCGCCGCCGGGCGCGAGATGAACTACGCCTTCAAAGGCTATGAAAGCGGTGCAGTGGACTTTTTGCACAAGCCCCTGGATAACCTGGCGGTGAAAAGCAAGGTGGCGGTGTTCGTCGACCTGTTCCGCCAGCGCAAGGCCCTTGGCGAGCAGTTGGAGGCTCTGGAACGCAGCCGCGAGGAGCAAGAGCTGCTGCTGGCGCAGCTACAGGTAACCCGCGGCGAGCTTGAGCATGCGGTGCGCATGCGTGACGACTTCATGTCGATTGTTTCCCATGAGGTACGCACGCCGCTCAACGGCCTGATCCTCGAAACCCAGCTGCGCAAGCTGCACCTGGCCAAGGACAACGCCGCAGCCTTTACCCTGGACAAGATGCGCGCCATGGTCGAGCGCGACGAGCGCCAGATCAACAGCCTGATCCGCCTGATCGAGGACATGCTCGACGTGTCGCGGATTCGCACCGGCAAGCTGTCGATCCGCCCCAGCGCGTTCGACCTGGGCCAGTTGGTCGGCGGCCTGGTGGAGAACTTCCAGGCCCAGGCCGCGGCTGTCCAGGTGCCTATCGATTTTGACGCAGGTGTGCCCTTGAACGGGGTATGGGATGAGTTCCGGATCGAACAGGTGGTTGCCAACCTACTGACCAACGCCTTGCGCTACGGGGCAAAAAGCCCGGTACAGGTACGTACCTTCGAGCACGCCGGCATGGCCTGCATCGAGGTGCGTGATCACGGCATTGGCATCAGCGAGCACAACCAGCAACGGATCTTCCAGCAGTTCGAGCGGGTCGCCTCCAGCCAGGGCAGCGCCGGGCTGGGCCTGGGGCTGTACATTTGCGAACAGATTGTCCTGGCCCACGGTGGCCATATCGGTGTGCACAGCATCGAAGGCGAGGGTGCGACCTTCACTGTGCGCCTGCCGCTGAGCCGGGTGCTGCGAGAAAGTGACCGGGAGCAGGCAACCTCTGCCTGAGGCCGGGGTCGTATGGACAGGCAATCGAGTATTTCAGCGAACAAGGCAATGGCATGAGTGAAGATGCGCAGGACGTAGTGCTGGTGGTCGAGGACGAGCCAGCGATCCGCATGATTCTCGAGGATTATCTCAAAGGCGAGGGCTACCACGTGCTGGTGGCCGAGGACGGCAAGCAAGCGTTCGACATTCTGGCCCGCAAGCCGCACCTGGATCTGATCGTCACCGATTATCGCTTGCCCGGCGGTATTTCCGGGGTGCAGATCGCGGAACCTGCGCTCAGGCTGCGACCGGACCTGAAGGTGATTTTTATCAGCGGCTACCCAGCAGAGATCCGTGACTCCGGCAGCCCTATTGCCTTCAAGGCGCCGATCCTGGCCAAACCCTTTGACCTGGACACACTGGGTGAGCAGATCCAGGAACTGTTGCGCTAGTGGCCTGTTGGTACTTCCTACGGCCTCCATCGTGGCTGGCTGATGTCCTTCTCGATGCGGAAGATGTTCGATAGCTACCCTGTGAATGGTCACCGGGAATGGGCATATGAACACTGGCATCAGCCTGCGCATCGGTGTGTTCTTCGATGGCACGGGCAACAACCTGGCCAACAGCAGTCTCGTTGCGCACTGCCTGGATCCGGGGGCCGGGCTTGAGGATCAACGCGAGGCAATACTGCGTCATTGCGAAAGGTATGGATATGACGGGCAAGGTAATGCCCCGGACAACAGCTACGGCAGCGACAAGACCAACGTGGCGCGCTTGTACGAGTCGTATCAGCCAAGCCAGGACGTCCTCAAGGTCTACATCGAGGGAGTCGGTACGACGAACGCAGGGGCAGATTCGCCCTTGGCCAAGGCCAGCGGTCGTTACCGAACCGGGGTGATTGCTCGGACAGCGCAGGCGCATCAGCAGGTTCTGCAGCAGTTGCACCACTGGTCTGATAACCACCCGCAGGCAAAGGTCCATGCACTGCAGTTCGATCTGTTTGGTTTCAGCCGAGGGGCTGCCGCCGCCAGGCACTTTGCCAATGACTTGCGCAAAGGTAGCAACAGCGGCCTGGCCAAACGCTGGCCGGCACGACTAACGCTGCTTTGCGAGCACTTCGACTGGAATGCCAACGACAATCTGAACATCCAGTTCATTGGCCTTTTCGATTCTGTGGCAGCCATCGTGGCGGTGCTCAACGGTAACTTCAGCCCTGCCAATGCTGATTACTCCGGTGTCGAAATGAAACTCGAGGCCGGAACCGCCCGCACCATCGTGCAGTTGGCGGCCCGGGATGAACTGCGCAGGAATTTCCCGCTCACGCGCACCGACAACGACTTCACCGTACCCGGCGCGCATTCGGATGTGGGGGGCGGTTACCCTGCGCGAGTGCGCGAACAGGTGGTGCTGGTGCGCCCACGCACCAGTGTCGAACCACGCAGCCTGGCCAATGAACGCAGCCAGGCCTATCTGCGAACACAACAAGACTACCTGGACAATCGCTTGGCATGGCAGGCGTTGCCGGTCGACACGCTGACCTGGTCAGAGGACCTGCCCTTTGTGCCAAAACGCGACCTATATCCGCAAAAGCGGGTGATTGCCTTGTTACGCTGCGAGCGCGAAGTCTTTGCCGGCTTATCGTTGATCTACTTGCGCATCATGCATGAACTAGGGGTCCGCAACGGTGCGCCGTTGCGCGCGCTGGACGATAGGCAAGGCCCAGGCTTGCCCGAGGAGTTGCAGGGCATTGCCACGAAGCTGCGTGCGTATGTCCTGGGTGAGCAACCTGCGCCAGGGTTGACGGCAGAAGAAGAGCTGTTGCTGCGTACACGCTACATTCATCTGTCCAGCCATTGGAATCGCGCGGGCCATCTGGGCGGCGACGGCGCCCAGGTGATGTTTTTCCATCGCCCGGGTGACAATGGCCAGCGCAGTGTGTTTCCCAATGAGTAGCGCCCGGCCTGTCACATGGCGTCAGGCCGTAAGGTCCGTTCAATCCCGCCCAGCAGCAGGCTTTCCATCAGTGCAAGGCCCTCGGCCTCTTGCAATTGCGAGGCTTGCAGCCAGCCGGGCAGGCTGTTGAGCAGCTTGGCGGTGACATGGGCGCTGGCGTGCAGTGCCTTGCTGCCCAGCGATGCCCTGGGCGCCAGCAGGCGCAGCAAGGCCGTTTCGTACTGTTGCCGGAGTTGGCTGATGTGCGCTTGCTGTTCGCCACTCAGGCAGCACAGGTCACGCTCGGCCAGGCGAAACTGCAGCGGCCGTTCGGTATGCAGGAGCCAGTGGGCCTTGATGACCTCGCCCAGGGATTGCTGCTGGGTACGGCGTTGCGGTTTGAGGGTGGCCAGCAGTTCTTCGTAGAGCTCTTCGATCAAGTCGAACAGCAAGTGCTGTTTGCTTGGGAAATGGTGGTACAAGGAGCCGGCGGTCAGCCCCAGGTGCGCGGCCAGTTCGCGCATGCTGACCTGGCCGAAACCCTTCTCGGCGAACAGTTCAAGGGCCTTGTCACGCCGCTCTTCGAAGTTCGCACAGCGCAAAGCGGCGTCCATGGCAGGGCTCCTTGGTAGGGCTAGGATCAGGAGTAAGTGAAGAAGCCGCGGCCGCTCTTGCGCCCAAGGTAGCCGGCGGCAACCATTTCCTTGAGCAGTGGAGCAGGGCGGTATTTGCTGTCGTTGTAGCCTTCATGGAAGGCCTCGATGATCGCCAGCAGGGTATCCAGGCCGATCAGGTCGGCCAGGGCCAACGGGCCGATCGGCTGGTTGCAGCCCAGGCGCATGCCGGTGTCGATGTCTTCGGCACTGGCCAGGCCTTCCTGAAGCACAAAAATGGCTTCGTTGATCATCGGCACCAAAATGCGGTTGACCACGAAGCCTGGGCGGTTGCCGGCGCTGATCGGGGTCTTGCCGACTTTTTCGGTCAGGGCCAGGGCCTTGGCGTGGGTTGCATCGCTGGTTTGCAGGCCGCGGATGATCTCGACCAGGGCCATCATCGGCACCGGGTTGAAGAAGTGCACGCCAATGAAGCGCTCAGGCTGGCTGACCGCCGCGCCCAGTTGGGTGATCGACAATGACGAGGTGTTGGTGGCAATCACGCACTGGTCGCTGACGCTTGCGGCAATCTGCTTGAGGATGCGCAGCTTGAGTTCGAGGTTTTCTGTCGCCGCTTCGATGACCAGCTCGGCGTGTTGCAGGCGTGCGTAGTCTGTGCTGGTACTGATCCGTGCCACGGCAGCGGCTGCGTCTTCGGCGGCCAGGGTCTGTTTGCTGACCTGGCGCTCGAGGTTCTTGCGCAAGGTGGCCACACCGCGCTCAAGCGCGGCGTCAGAGACATCGATCAGGGTGACCTGGTAACCGGCCACGGCGCACACCTGGGCAATGCCGTTGCCCATGGTGCCGGCACCGATCACCGCAATGTTTGCAATAGTCACATTCAATTCCTTGGTTCAGACGCGTTCGAAGACGATGGCAATACCCTGGCCGCCACCGATGCACATGGTTGCCAGGGCGTAACGACCCTCGATGCGCTGCAGTTCGTGGATGGCCTTGGTGGCGATGATCGCCCCGGTGGCACCGACCGGGTGGCCGAGGGAGATGCCCGAGCCGTTGGGGTTGACCTTTTCCGGGTCAAAGCCCAGCTCGCCCGCGACGGCGCAGGCTTGGGCGGCAAAGGCTTCGTTGGACTCGATCACATCAAGGTCGGCGACCGTCAGACCGGCCTTTTCCAGCACCTTGCGGGTCGCCGGTACCGGGCCCAGCCCCATTAGTTCGGGCTCAACCCCAGCATGGGCGTAGGCCACCAGGCGCGCCAGTGGTTTGAGGTTATGGCGTTTGACGAAATCAGCGGTGGCCAGCACCAGGGCGCCGGCGCCATCGTTCAGGCCGCTGGCATTGCCGGCGGTGACCGTGCCGTCTTTCTTGAACACGGCTTTCATGCCGGCCAGTTGCTCGGCGGTCACGTCGACGCGCACGTGCTCGTCCACCTCGAAGCGCACCGGGCCTTTGCGGCCGGGGATCTCGATCGGCACGATCTGGCTGGCAAAGCGCCCTTCGGCAATTGCCCGGGCCGCACGCCGCTGGCTGGTCAGGGCCAGTTCATCCTGCATCTGCCGGGTGATGCCATTGCGCTCGGCAACGTTTTCGGCGGTGATGCCCATATGAAAGCCGGCAAAGGGGTCGTGAAGGATCCCGAGCATGTAGTCGATGCCCTGCAGATCGCCCATGCGCGCGCCCCAGCGGGCTTGCGGCAGCAGGTAAGGGCCACGGCTCATGGATTCGGCGCCAGCGGCGAGCACCGCTTCGGCATCGCCCAGCAGCAGGCTCTGCGCCGCCGAGACGATGGCCTGCAGGCCCGAGCCGCACAGACGGTTGACGTTGAAGGCCGGGGTTTGCTTGGGGATGCCGGCATTCATTGCCGCCACCCGCGCAAGGTAGGCGTCGCGTGCCTCGGTAGGGATAACGTTGCCCATCACCACATGGCCGATCTGTTCCGGCGCCACGCCTGCGCGTTCAATGGCAGCGCGGGCCACGCTGCTGGCCAGGTCCGCCAAGGGTAGGTCCTTGAGGGCGCCGCCAAAACTGCCGATGGCCGAGCGAACGGCGCTGACTACGTAGATGTCCGGGGTATTCATGGTCGACTCCAGTGTGCGAAAGCGTGGCGGGGCAGGCCTGGCCTCTGCCAGAATGCTGCCCACAGCCACCTTCAGGTTGTTTTCGAGTCTAGGCAAAGCCTGCGCGCGGGCCTATGCCATAACTGTCCAGTGACACTGGTATTTTTTGCCATACCCTTGCGGAAACCGCCATGCGGGAAAACGATACAGTCGCCATCTACTTCGTCCACACCATGCTTCACGCCCTACGTGCCCAGCCCGAACGGGCAGCGGTGCTGCTGAGCAGCGCCGGCATCGACCCTGCACTGCTGCAAGTCCCCGCAGCGCGGGTGCCGGCGTCGGCCTTTGCGCGGTTGTGGTTGATCCTGATCGAGGCCCTTGACGATGAATTCTTCAACCTCGACAGCCATGGCATGCCGCTGGGCAGCTTTGCCCTGATCTGCCGTGGCCTGATCCAGGAACCCAACCTGGAAAAGGCCCTGCGCCAGTGCCTGAACAACTTTGCCCTGTTCCTGCGTGACATACGCGCCACGCTGACGATCAAGGGCGCGCGTGCGGTGGTCAGCCTGCGCAGCGCTATTGCCGACCCGTTGACCCGGGTCTATGCCGAAGAAACCTTCCTGGCCCTGGTGATCAGCCTGCTGTGCTGGCTGGCCGGGCGGCGCATCGTCATCGACCGCACGGCGCTGACCGACCTGCGCCCGGCCCAGGAGGACGACCCGTTGCTGTGGGGCGCCAACGTGCAGCTGGGCTGTGGCCACACCGAGATCGAGTTTGCCGCCGAGTACCTGCGCTTGCCTGTGGTTCAGGACCTGGCTGCGCTGAAGACCTTTTTGCGCAGCGCACCGCAATGGCTGGTGATTCGCTACCGTAACCAGAATGGCCAGGTGGCCCAGGTCTATCGCTACCTGCGCGCTCGCCAGTACGGCCAATGGCCGACCTTGCTGGCCATGGCCGAGCGCCAGGGCCTGAGCCCCAGCAGCTTTCGCCGGCAACTGGAGCGCGAAGGCAGCTCCTACCAGCAGATCAAGGACCAGGTGCGCCGGGCCATGGCCTTTGAATGCCTGCGCCAGATGCACCTGAGTATTGCCGAAGTGGCCGAGCACACCGGCTTTCAGGAGCCCAGCGCGTTTCACCGGGCGTTCAAGAAGTGGACCGGCGAGAGCCCCGGCAGTTATCGCCAGCGCATGCTCAGTCCTGCAACTGCGCCGCCAGCTGCTTGACCCGCACCAGGTTGCCGCCGGCAACCTTGGCCACGCCCTTGCCATACTCCGGATCGGCCTTGTACAGGAAGGAAAGGATGATGTGCTTGCTGGCATCATCGGCGGTGACCAGTGACTGACCGAAGCTGTTGATCAGGTCGCGACGGCCCTTGCTGTCGTAGGCGCGGAACAGCTCGCCGGCCTGTTTGAAGTTCTGCTGGCGCTCGATGCCCGCCTGCTGGGTGCTACCGCTCAACGGCAACTGGCTGTAGCGCGCCGACTCGCTCGAGGGGCGTGGCGTCAGCCGGCTTGGCTCGTAATTGACCGCACCGACGGTGCGCCCGGCGTTCAGGGCGCCATCCTGGTTGCCGTTGTTGACCTTGACCCTGGGCTGGTTGATCGGCAAGCCGGCGGCATTGGCGCCGACCCGGTACATCTGGGTATCGGCATAGGAGAACAGGCGGCCCTGCAGCAGGCGGTCCTCCGACGGCTCGATGCCCGGGACCAGGTTGGACGGTGCCAGGGCCACCTGTTCGGTCTCCTGGAAGAAGTTGCCGACGTTGCGATTGAGCACCATCTGTCCGACTTTGCGTTCAGGCACATTGGGCCAGATCTTGGTCGGGTCAAGCGGGTCGAAGTCGAAGCCGGCCAATTGCTCGGGCTTGAGGGTCTGGATGTACAGGTCCCATTTCGGATAGTTGCCGCGGTTGATCGAGCTGACCAGGTCGCTGGTCATGTGGCTGAAGTCATGGCCCTGCACCTTGGCCACTTCGGCGGGATCAAGATTCTTCTGGCCTTGCAGGGTCTTCCAGCGGAACTTCACGTAGGTGGTTTGGCCATCTCTATTGACGAACTTGTAGGCATGTACGCTGTTGCCGTCCATGTGCCGGTAGCTCAGTGGCGTACCTTCGTTGGAGTAGAGCAGGGTCAGGGTGCGGGTGGCTTCAGGCATGTGCGAGAACAGATCGAAGCGCCGGGCGTCGTTGCCAAGGTTGTTGCGCGGATCGGGTTTGAAGGCGTGGACCATGTCAGGGAACTTGATCGCATCGCGAATGAAAAAGGTCGGGAAGTTGTTGCCAACCAGGTCCCAGTTGCCATCGGCGGTGTAGAAGCGGGTGGCGAAACCGCGCGGGTCGCGCAGGGTTTCCGGCGAGTGCAGGCCATGGACCACCGAGGAGAAACGTACGAACACCGGGGTTCGCTCACCTGGGGTAAACACCTTGGCCCGGGTCAGCTCGGAGATGTCGCTGGAGGCCACGAACTCACCGTGCACGCCAGTGCCGCGGGCATGCACGACGCGCTCAGGCACGCGCTCGCGACCAAAGCGCTGCAGTTTCTGGATCAGTTGCACATCTTGCAGCAGGGTAGGGCCGCTACTGCCGGCCGTTTGCGAGTTCTGGTTGTCACCCACCGCAGCGCCGTTGTCACGGGTCAGCGGTGCGGCATTGGCAGTGCTGGCGAGCACCATGGCCGAGGCAAGCAAGCCCAGGGTGTAGCCTGAAAAAGTCCTGATGTTCATTGAGACGGTCCTGTCATTACGAAGGTTTGGCCAGTAAGGCCTTCGAATGGTAGGAGCGAGGCGTGAGGCGACCCAGATGGGATTTCAACGCAAGGTGTAGGAGTACTCCCTGATACTGTGGCGAATCAGAAAATCCGGCGCCGTTACCAGCGCCGGACAGCGCATGAGCCGTTTAGCTCAATTGCTTGAGCAAGCCCTGCAAGTACGCCTGGCCGGCCTGGTCCAGGGCAAACACCGGTTTGCGCGGTTCACCGACCGGCAAGCCGCTCATGCCCAGGCCTGCCTTGATGGTGGCCGGCAGGCCGCCCTTGAGGATGAACTCGAGCAGCGGCAACTGGCGATAGAACACAGCCTTGGCAGCCTTCAGATCATTGTCCTGCACGGCCTGGTACAGCTGCTGGTTGAGCGCCGGGATCAGGTTTGGCGCTGCGGTGCACCAACCGCTGGCACCGGCCACGAAGGCTTCCAGGGCCAAGGGGTTGCAGCCGTTGTAGAAGGGCACCTGGCCTTCACCGAGCTGCTGCAGCTTGTGCATGCGCTGGATATCGCCGGTGCTCTCCTTGACCATGGTCACGTTGCTGACCTCGCGCACGATGCGCAGGATCAGTTCCACCGACATGTCGGTGCCGCTGGTGGCCGGGTTGTTGTAGAGCATGATCGGCAGCTCGATGCTGGCGCCAATGGCCCGATAGTGCTCGAAGATTTCCGCTTCCGTGAGTTTCCAGTAGGCGGCCGGCAGCACCATCACCGCATCGGCGCCATGGGCCTGGGCAAAACGCGCGCGGCGGATCGCCCCGGCGGTGGTCAGGTCGGAGACGCTGACGATGGTCGGTACTCGCCCGGCAATGTGCTCCAGGCTGAAGCGGGCCACCTGCTGCCACTCCAGGTCGCTCAGGTAGGCGCCTTCGCCGGTGCTGCCCAACGGCGCGATGGCATGCACGCCGCCCTCGATCAGGCGATCGATCGAGCGCCCCAGGGCGTCGAGGTCAAGCTGCTCGCCGTCGGCGCTGAACGGGGTGATGGTGTAGCCGATGATGCCGTGAAAAGTCTTGGACATGAAATTTGCTCCGCAAGGTAGATGAGAACGGCTGCAATCAGTTCAGGCAGTCGCCATGGACCCGCAGGCACTGGCGCGCATAGTAGTTGAAGGCGGCGCTGTGGCGCTTTGGCCGGGAGATCCAGTCATGGGCTTCACGGCCCAGCTCAGGTGCAATCGGCTTGATCGTGCCGGCGGCCATGGCCAGCAGTTGCAGCTTGGCCGCGCGCTCGATCAACTGGGCGATCACACAGGCTTCTTCGATACTGGCACCAGTCGACAGTTGGCCGTGGTGCGAGAGCAGGATCGCCCGCTTGTCACCCAGGGCGGCGCTGATGATCTCGCCTTCTTCGTTGCCCACCGGTACGCCTGGCCAGGCTTCGAGAAACGCGCAGTCGTCGTAGAGCGGGCAGAGGTCCATGTGCGAGACCGCAAGCGGCACTTCCAGCATCGACAGGGCGGCGACGTGGGTCGGGTGGGTATGAATGATGCAGTTCACATCCGGCCGGGCCCGGTATACCCAGCTGTGGAAGCGGTTGGCCGGGTTGGGCATGCCCTGGCCTTCGAGCACTTCCAGGTCTTCGTTGACCAGCAACAGGTTGCTGGCGCTGATTTCATCGAAACCCAGGCCCAGTTGCTGGGTGTAGAAGGTGCCGGGTTGCGGGCCGCGGGCGCTGATCTGCCCGGCGAGGCCGGAATCGTGGCCGTTGTCGAACAGAATCCGACAGGTCAGTGCCAGCTTTTCGCGCACAGTCCACGTATTATCGGCAAGCGAGCCTTGCATCTGCTGAAGGGCCTTCTGGATCAGTTGGTCCTTGGGGAGTGCCATTGTCTTGGCCATGGGGCTATCCTCGGTGGCGTGATGGGGCGTCAGGGCGTGTCCACCCCGGTTGCTTGGAAGGTGACGGGGTGGTTAATCGCATGACACAACAAAGGCTATATGACACATTGTGTCATTGGCAAGAAAAAACATGCCCATGGCATTGGGAAAACTGCGTTACATGTCTATCCGATTGAAACTGTTGAGAAAAAAACTGGGGATCACCCTGGAAGCGCTGGCCGAACTGTCGGGCATGACCAAGAGCTACCTGTCCAAGGTCGAGCGCGGCCTGAATACCCCGTCAATCGCTGCGGCGCTGAAGCTGGCGCGGGCCTTGAACGTCAATGTCGAGGAGCTGTTCGCCGAAGACCAGCCAGGCCAGGCCCGCTACAGCCTGGTGCGCAACAACCAGCGCCAGACCCTGGCGGGGCCGGGTTACACGGTGCTGGCCACGCAAATCGGCAGCCGCAGCCTGCTGCCGTTCATCATCAGCCCGGCCCATGAATTCAGCGATGCTTCGTTCAAGGAGCACCTGGGTGAAGAATTCCTGTTCGTCCATGAGGGGCAGGTGGAAGTCGACTTCATGAATGAGCGAGTGGTCCTGGAGCGCGGCGATGCCCTGTATTTCAACGCCCAGACCCCGCACCGGCTGCGCTCGCTGGGCGAGGTTCAGGCGCAACTGCTGGTGGTCGTGCACGATGCCGAGAGCTGATGTGCGGGTATTGGAGATTCTATGGCCCATGGAAAGGCCTCAACACAGATCCCGTGTGGGAGCGGGCTGTCGCGGGGCAAGCCCGCTCCCACCGACAGTTGCTCCCACCGGGTAGCGCTATACAGAATTTGAAATAGTTTCATGCTGTGAGAAAAGCCTGCTGCAATTGTAGGATCACATCCCCAATTGATTTCAGGTTGATATGACTTCGTTCTCGGAGCCCCCCAGTACCTGGCCGTCCCGGCCATTCTCCCGTCCTTGTGACGTTTCCCGTCTGTTCTTGCACATGAGTGATCGCCCATGGAATGGCTAGCCGACCCCACGGCCTGGCTGGGCCTTGCCACGCTGATTGTGCTGGAACTGGTACTGGGTATCGATAACCTGGTATTCATCGCCATCCTCGCCGACAAACTGCCGCCCCATCAGCGCGACCGTGCGCGGGTGATCGGCCTGTCGCTGGCGTTGATCATGCGCCTGGGCCTGCTGGCCAGTATTTCGTGGATGGTGACCCTCACCGCGCCGCTGATCGATATCTTCGGCAAGAGCTTCTCCGGTCGCGACCTGATCATGCTCTTGGGTGGTGTGTTCCTGTTGTTCAAGGCCACCATGGAGCTGCACGAGCGCCTCGAAGGGCATGTCGCCCAGCACAACGGCAGCCTGCGCCACGCCGCGTTCTGGCCGATCGTGGCGCAGATCGTGGTGCTCGATGCGGTGTTCTCCCTGGACGCAGTGATCACTGCGGTGGGTATGGTCGAAGAGCTGTCGATCATGATGATCGCGGTGGTGTTCTCCATCGGTATCATGATCGTTGCCAGCAAGCCGTTGACGCGTTTCGTCAACAATCACCCGACAGTGATCATGCTCTGCCTGGGCTTCTTGATGATGATCGGCTTCAGCCTGACCGCCGAAGGCCTGGGCTTCCACATACCCAAGGGCTACCTGTACGCGGCCATTGGCTTCTCGATCCTCATCGAGCTGTTCAACCAGCTGGCCCGTGCCCGCCGCAAGCGCAGCCTGCAGCAGCATCGGCCGCTGCGCGAGCGTACTGCCCATGCGGTATTGCGCTTGCTCGGCGGGCGGCGGATCGAGGCGGACGAGGTCGGCGAGGAGATTGCCGATCTGGTCGAGGGTGGTGAGGAGCAGGTACTGTTCGACCGTCGCGAGCGGGTGATGATCAGCGGTGTGCTGAACCTTGCCGAACGGCCGATCAAGACCCTGATGACCGTGCGCGCCGAGGTCGACGCCATTGACCTGGCACAGCCAGCCGACGCGATTCGTACTGCTTTGATGCATTCCTCTTATTCGCGCCTGCCGCTGATCCGCGACGGTCGCATCGAGGAGCCGTTGGGCTTCGTGCACAAGAAGGAACTGCTCAAGGAACTGCTGGCCGGCAACCAGCCTGACCTCGAGAGCCTGGCGCGTACGCCGCTGAACTTGCTGGAGAGCTTCAGTATCCTCAATGCCCTGGAGCAGATGCGCGGCCAGTCGACGCACATTGCCTTCGTGGTCAACGAGTTCGGTGACTTCACCGGTGTGCTGACCATGACCGACATCCTCGAGTCGATTGCCGGCGAGCTGCCCGATGCCAGTGAAGTGGAGGGGCCGGGCATCGTCGAGGACGAGCAGGGCTTTATCGTCAGCGGCGCCCTGAACCTCAGCCAGATCCAGGCCCGCACCGGCTTTGCCGCCAAAGCGACCGAGGATTACCAGACCCTGGCGGGCCTGGTCATGAGCTTGCTCGACCGCTTGCCGATGGTGGGCGACAGCCTGGTCTGGAACGACTGGAAGATGACCGTGGTAGCGGTGGAAGAGCGCCGGGTACGCCAGGTACGCCTTACACCGAACGCCGCCGGTGCCGCAGCAGGTGCCTGACGCCTTCGAGGATCAGCACCAGCACCGCTAGCCAGATCGGCAGGTAGGTCAGCCACTGGTCGGGGCCGATGGTCTCGCCCAGCAGCAAGGCCACGGCCACCAGCAGTACCGGTTCGACGTAGCTGAGCAGGCCGAACAGGCTGAAGGCCAGCAGGCGGCTGGCCAGCACGTAGCAGATCAGCGCCAGGGCGCTGATCACCCCAAGCAGTGGAATCAGGCCGTACAGCCCCGGGTGTGCGGCCAGGTCCTGGGCCGACAGTGGCCCCTGGATGACGAAATACAGCGCAGCCGGCAGCAACAGGCACATATCGGCCCACAGGCCGCCCAGATGGTCGGTGCCGCAACGACGCCGCAACACGAAGTACAACGGGTAGCCTGCGGCCACCAGCAGGGTTTCCCAGGCAAAACTGCCATGCTGGTACAGCTCATGGCCGACACCGGTCAGGGCACAGGCCACCGCCACCTTTTGCAAGCGTGACAGGCGCTCGCCATAAACCAGGCGGCCGGTCAGCACCATGGTCAGCGGCAGCAGGAAGTAGCCCAGCGATACTTCCAGGCTACGCCCGTGCAGCGGTGCCCAGAGGAACAGCCACAGCTGCACGCCCATCAGTGACGACGTTCCGAACAGGCCGAGCAGCAACAGCGGTTTTTGCCGTATCCGTGCCAGCAGCCCGGTGACCAGCGGCCAGTCGCGGGTCAGCAACATGAACAGGGTCACGCAGGGCAGGGTCAGGAGCATGCGCCAGCCGAACACTTCTTCGCCATCGAGCGGCGTGAGCAGCGAGGTGTAGTAGTACATCACGGCGAACAGGAACGACGCCGTGACCGATGTAATGATGCCTTTTGACACAAATGCCTCGGTTGCAATAGATGACAGTGCGGTTGCCTAGCCGGCAACCTCCACGCGCTGTGCCCGGGGTTCCACCTGGGCTGCCAGGGCTTCGACAAAGCTGTCGATCGGCATGGGCCGGCCGAACAGGTAGCCCTGCTGGAAGTCGACGCCGTGGCGTGCCAGGTAGTCACGTTGGGTCGGGTTCTCCACCCCTTCGGCGACGATGCCCAGCTCAAGCTTGGCCGACAACTCGATAATGCTGTCGAGAATGTGCAGCGACAGGGCATCGACGCCAATCAGGGCGACGAAGCTCTGGTCGATCTTCAGGTAGTCGACCTTGAACTGACGCAGGTAGCTGAGGCTGGACTGGCCGGTGCCGAAGTCGTCGATGGCGATCATCACTCCCAGGGCATGCAACTTGGCAAACAACGCCTGGGTAATCTCGGTGGGGACGATCAGTTTGCGCTCGGTCAGCTCCAGGGTCAGCAGTACCCGCCCAGGCGGGAAGGCGGCCAGAAAGGCCCGGCAATCGTCGTACAGGGCCAGGTCCTGACAATGGTCGGCGGTGATGTTGATGCCGACATGAAAGCCCTCGTCCATCAAGGCGGCATGGGGTGCCAGCAGCTCGGCGGTGCGGCGCATGAGGATGCGGGTCATGGGCACGATCTGGCCGCTGTGTTCGGCGTAGGGGATGAACAGGTCGGGGCGCACCAGGCCATCACGCGGGTGCTGCCAGCGCATCAGCACTTCGGCGCCGGCCCAGCGATAGTCGCCTTTGCGCACCACCGGCTGAAAGTAAGGCAGGAATTCATTGGCGTCCATGGCCCGTTGCAGTTCGGCGCGCGGTGAACTGGCCCGGCGCAGCAGCCAGCGGCACACGGCGCCGGCAATCACCCCGAGAAACACCAGCAGGCCGAACAGGGCGGGGTACTCGTCACGCATCACCTGGCCGACTTTGTCCGCGCCATAACCACTGTGGATGGCAAAAGGGTAGCGCTGCGAGCTGAGCCGTACCGCCGCCGTCGCAGCGGCCGGGACGAGGCCTTCGCGCACGATGCCATCCTTGTCCATCCAGAAACGGCCGACCTGCAGCGACAACTGGGTGTGCGGACCGATCAGGTGCAGGGCCGTGAGCAGATGGTCGCCATCGACGGTGCTGATGGCGCCGCGATCGCCGTCGGCCACCCGGTACACCAGCAGGGGGTGGCCAGGGGTGACCGAGTTGCCGTTCATCAGCCAGAGTTTGCCGTCGACGTAGTCACTGGTGTTGATGGGTTCGCTGTAAGGGCCGAACAGCGAGCTGCAATACAGCTCGCCGCGATACTCCAGGTTGGTCGAGCGCACGAACGAGCGCC
Source organism: Pseudomonas tructae (assembly GCF_004214895.1). NCBI lineage: Bacteria > Pseudomonadati > Pseudomonadota > Gammaproteobacteria > Pseudomonadales > Pseudomonadaceae > Pseudomonas > Pseudomonas tructae. The sequence continues at coordinate 2,791,641 of NZ_CP035952.1, forward strand.
GGGTAACCTGGTCGCGCAGGGCGAGCTTTTTTTCGTCGCAAGGTGAGCCGGCCAGTGGCAGCAAGGCCTGGGCTGCGGCGGAGATGTTGTCGAGGATCCGTTCCACCTGCGCCACCACTTGGCGGGCCGTGTCCTGGCTGCGTGCCTGGAGCTCGCGTTCGGCTTGCAGGTGCATGATCAACAGGCCGCAGAGTATCGGCATGGCGCCCACAGCCCAGGGTAGCAGGGCTCGCAGGGTCCAGCGTCCGGGGCGTTTTACCGTAAGGGGCATGGTGGCTGGCCTGTGCACGCGAGGAGAGTGGCAACGCTTGTCTGCCTAGAATAGCCGTTCGTCTAACACCGGGCGTCAACTTAAGTGCGGACAAAACCGCTTACGCACTGTAGAATCAGGTTACGCATACAATAATAAGGTTCCCCACCTTCGGGGAATCAACCCGCCGAGAATGGGTCCATATGAAGTGTCATGGGTTCAAGCTGATCTATGGTGACTACCTCGCCCGCAGTGTGAGGGGCATCTCTTGCGCGCCACCACGCCTGCTCGACATCGATAGCAATTAACGACCGTTATTTACCCGCTTTGATGATGAGGAAACGAGCATGGCTGATATCTTTGAAAACCCGATGGGCCTGATGGGCTTTGAATTCATCGAGTTCGCATCGCCGACCCCGGGCGCCCTGGAACCTATCTTCCAGATCATGGGTTTCACCAAGGTGGCGACCCACCGTTCCAAGAATGTGCACCTGTACCGCCAGGGCGGCATCAACCTGATCCTGAACAACGAGCCGAACAGCGTCGCCTCGTACTTTGCCGCCGAGCATGGTCCGTCGGTGTGCGGCATGGCTTTCCGTGTGCGTAACGCCCATGAAGCCTATGCCCGTGCCCTGGAACTGGGCGCGCAACCGGTTGAAATCGAAACCGGGCCGATGGAACTGCGTCTGCCGGCGATCAAGGGCATTGGCGGCGCGCCGCTGTACCTGATCGACCGCTTCGAAGAGGGCAGCTCGATCTATGACATCGACTTCAAGTTCATTGAAGGTGTCGACTGTCACCCGGCGGGTGCGGGCCTGAAGATCATCGACCACCTGACCCACAACGTGTACCGCGGGCGCATGGCGTACTGGGCCGGCTTCTACGAGAAACTGTTCAACTTCCGCGAGATCCGCTACTTCGACATCAAGGGCGAATACACCGGCCTTACCTCCAAGGCGATGACCGCGCCGGATGGCATGATCCGTATCCCGCTGAACGAAGAATCGTCCAAGGGCGCCGGGCAGATCGAAGAGTTCCTCATGCAGTTCAACGGCGAAGGCATCCAGCACGTGGCCTTCCTCTGCGACAACCTGCTCGAGAGCTGGGATGCCTTGAAGAAGCTTGGCATGCGCTTCATGACTGCGCCGCCGGACACCTACTACGAGATGCTCGAAGGCCGTCTGCCGGGCCATGGCGAGCCGGTTGGCGAGCTGCAAGCCCGTGGCATCCTGCTGGATGGCTCTTCCGAAGCCGGCGACAAGCGCCTGCTGCTGCAGATCTTCTCGGAAACCCTGATGGGGCCGGTGTTCTTCGAGTTCATCCAGCGCAAGGGTGACGATGGCTTCGGTGAGGGCAACTTCAAGGCGCTGTTCGAATCGATCGAGCGTGACCAGGTCCGTCGTGGCGTGCTGAGCACCGACTGATCTGATCGGTCATTGAAAAAGGCCATTGAGGGTTTGCTCAATGGCCTTTTTTCATGGCGTGGGTTCAAACTGCGTGCGGTGTCGGTTTGCGCCGCTGCCTGAACAGGCCCCAATAGACCACCGCCGAAGTCAGGATGCCAACCAGCAGCAATGACGGCACGGTGGAGTACAGGGCCTGGCGCAGCATCTGCCGGGTATGGCCGGCGGGGTAGCCGGCATGCACGGTGTAGCCGTGCTTGTCCGATACCTGGCGTTGCTTGTTTTCTTCATGGTTGGGTACTTGACTGTCACTACCGCTGCCGTTGGTCCAGAGAAAATCGCTGCCGAACTGCAGGGCCAGGACGATGCCGTTCTTGAAGCCTTGCAGCTCCAGTTGCAGAGTGCTCGCATCGCTGATGGCGACAACGCCGACCGGATGCTCCAGCAGGCGGTAGTGCAACACTGGCATGTCCGGGGTGATCTGGTTCTGCAAGTCCAGGCGCAGGCGCTGGTTGAAGTAGTTGCCCGGGTCGATGGCCGCATCGAAGTTACCGAGTACGGTACCGCAGTAGGCACGGTTGTCCCGGATCAGCACCAGCGAGCGCACGCTGGGTTGCCTCAAGGCTGCCTGGCGCAGGGCCGGGAGGACTCGCTCGCAACGCTGCCCCGCCAGCCCGAGCACGGCGTTGCTGGTGCTGTGCATGGCATCGATGACCCGGTCGATGGCGTAAATGGCCTCAACGGCGGACACCGCAGCCGTGTCTTCCTGTTTGCGCTCGACCTGCAGGGCCAGCACCAGCAGGCCGCAGGCCACGGGTGCCAGGCCAATCAGAAGGGTAATCAGGAGTTCGAGCAGACTGCGGCCGGCAAGACGGGGTGGAGCCATGTTTGCACCTCTATGCTGAACGGGAAGCCGACCTTCCTGGTCGGCTCGTTCCTGTCAGCATAAGGAGTGCAGTCTGCGGCGGCTGTAGGCCGGGTTTACCGCAGTTGAAGTACCCGTCGGCAATCCAGGTAAGTGCTTCAGCGCTTTTTCAGCGCTTCCACCACCAGTTCAGCCACTGCGCCACCGGATGCCGGGTTCTGGCCGGTGATCAGCCGGCCTTCTTTCTGGTCGGCGATGGCGTAGGCCTGCCAGGGATCTTCAGCCTTGCTGTACAGCCCGCCACGGGCGCTGAGCTCGTTTTCGGTGAGGTAGGGAACCACCTTGTCCAGTTCCGCCAGTTGCTCTTCAATGTTGGAAAAACCGGTGACTTCGCGATCCTTGACCAGCAAAGTGTTGTCACTGAGCTTGATATTGAGCAGGCCCACCGCACCATGACACACCGAGGCGACTACGCCGCCAGCTTCGAAGATGCGTCGTGCCAGGTCCTGCAACTGGCTGTTTTCGGGAAAGTCCCAGATCACGCCATGGCCACCGGCATAGTAGATGGCACTGTAATCCTGGGCCTTGACCTGACCGGGGCTCAGCGTGGTACCCAAGCGGTTCATGAAGGTTTTGTCGTTGTACCATTTCCAATCAACATCAGCGGCCATGCTCAGGCTGTGTGGGTCGATCGGCACGTATCCACCCGCCGGGCTGAGATAGTCGACCTTGAAGCCTGCCTGCTCGACCTTGTCGACAAAATGCACTGCCTCACCCAGCCAAAGGCCGGTGGCGCGCTTGAGCGTCGGGTATTTGGCCGTGTTGGTCAGCACCACCAGTATTTTCTTGCTCATTGCAATGCTCCCTATACTGGAACGGACCCGGACTGCCCAGGCCGCAGAGGAGAAACCAGTTCAGCATAGTAGCGGTGGCCGTGGATGCCATTCCCCGCTAGCGATGTGCTAGCCTGCCCGGCAAGCGTATCAACATTGCAACAGGAGTCGACAAACGGATGAGCACTTCGAACCAACCCGTTGATCAGTTCATGCAGGCGGCCATCGACGAGGCGCAAAAGGGCCGTGACGAGGGAGGTATACCGATTGGCTCGGTGCTGGTCCACGACGGCAAGATCATCGGCCGCGGCCACAATCGTCGTGTACAACAGGGTAGTGCGATCCTGCACGGTGAAATGGACGCGCTGGAGAACGCCGGACGCCAACCGGCCCGTGTCTATGCCCAGGCAACCCTGTACACCACCTTGTCGCCTTGTCCGATGTGCAGCGGCGCGATCTTGTTGTACGGCATCAAACAGGTGATTGTCGGCGAGAACCAGACGTTCATGGGCGAGGAAGACTTGCTAACGGCCCGAGGTGTCGAGGTGCACGTGCTGCAAAATGATGTTTGCGTGCAGATGATGAGCGATTTCATTGAAGAGCAGCCAACGCTCTGGAACGAAGACATCGGCGTTTAGGTCCGACTGTCAGACTCCCCGCAACCACCGAGCTCGCCCATGCCAGGATCGATGAGTGTAAAGGTTCGCAACCATGACTGGGGCAGCACGGCCCTTGGGCCGTTGCACCTGTGGCCGGCGCCGTTGCGCATCGCGGTGGACATGTTGCTGGCCTCGAGGTTCCCCGGCTGCCTGGTTTGGGGCCCACAGATGGTGACCATCTACAACGATGCCTTCAAGCCCATTCTCGGCGCCAAGCCCGAGGCGCTGGGCCGGGGCTTCGACGAAGTCTGGAGCGAGGCCTGGGACAGTATCGGTGCCCTGGTCTTTCGCACCCTTGGCGGGGAGGCGATCTTCATCGAGAACTTTCCGCTGCTGATCAACCGCAACGGCAGCATGGAGCAAACCTATTTCACCTTCTGCTACAGCCCGATCCGTGATGAGCGGGGGGCGGTGGCCGGCTTTCTCGACACGGTGATCGAAACCACCGCCAGCGTCGAGGCCGAACAGCAGTGGCGGCATCTGGCCGATAGCTTCGAGCGCCAGGTGCACGAACATACCGCCGATCGCAACCAGTTCTGGCATATGTCCAGCAATATCATGCTGACCGTCCTGCCGGACCTGCGCATCAGCACCGTCAACCCGGCCTGGAGTCAGATGCTGGGCTGGGCGCAAGAGGATATTCTGGGAACATCGGTGATGGGCTTGATCCATGCCGATGACCTTCAGGAGGTCGAGTCGGTCATCGAGCGTCTGCGCGCCGGCCAGACAAGCGAGAACAGGGTCAGCCGCTTGCGCCACAAGGATGGCCATTACCGTTGGTTCAACTGGGTTGCCGCGCCGTCGGAACTTGGCTTCACTGCTGTTGGCAATGACATTACCCAGGAGCGTGAGCGCGAAGAAGCGTTGTCCCACGCCGAAGAACTGCTGCACCAAAGTCAGAAGATGGAAGCCATTGGGCTACTGTCCGGGGGCATGGCCCATGACTTCAACAACCTGCTGACCGGGATCAGCGGCAGCATCGAGTTGCTCGAGCGGCGCATCGCCCAAGGGCATTTCGACAACCTGCAGGTCTACCTTGATGCCGCCCGCGGCGCGGCGAAGCGGGCCGCCATGCTGACTCACCGCTTGCTGGCCTTTTCCCGACGCCAGGCGCTGGATCCCAAGCCTGTCAGTGTCAATCAGTTGGTGCTGGACATCGAGCATCTGGTCCAGCAGACCCTCGGCGCGCACATTGACCTACAGGTCAAGGTAGAGCCCGCTCCCTGGTGGGTGTTGGTCGATGCCAGTCAACTGGAAAACGCCCTGATCAACCTGTGCCTGAATTCCCGGGATGCCATGGGCGCCGGCGGGTGCCTGCGGATCACCACCAGTAATGAACGCCATGAATTTGCGCAGGAAGGTGAAGATGGCCTGGTCGCGGGCGACTATTTTTCATTGCAGGTGCAGGACAACGGCCATGGCATGAGTGCCGACGTCGTCGCCCGTGCCTTCGAGCCGTTCTTTACCACCAAGCCAGTTGGTCAGGGGACCGGGCTTGGCTTGTCGATGGTCTATGGTTTCGTCCGCCAGTCTGGCGGGCGGGTGTGGCTCGATTCAAGCCCGGGCGAGGGTACCCGGGTGAAGGTTCTCCTGCCCCGTTTTCTGGGTGAATTGCCCCAGAGCCTGGCAGACGAGCCTGTGCGCAAGACCTTCGCCCGGGCCAATGGTGAACGTATCCTTCTGGTGGATGATGAGCACACCTTGCGCCTGCTGCTCAAGGAGGCATTGGAGGAAGAGGGCTATGAAGTCTTCGAGGCGGGCAATGCCAATGCGGCGCTGCAGCAGTATCGCCAGTTGGGTACGGTTGACTTGCTGATCACCGATATCGGTTTGCCAGGCGGCTTCAGCGGCCGTCAGGTGGCCAGCGCCTTGCGCATGCAGCAGCCGCAACAAAAAGTGTTGTTCATCACCGGCTACGCCGAGCAAGCGGTGACCGAGCAGCAAGTCTTCGAGCCGGGCATGGCCTTGATGACCAAGCCCTTCGGCCTGGAAGACCTGGTCCAGCAGGTGCACGAGATGCTCGCGCCTGCTCAGCCGCCGCTGCCCGACCTTGCCGCAGCGCCGCGCTGACTGGCCAGGCGCTCCAGTACCAGGTAAACCAGGCTTGCGACCAGCAACGGCAAGAGAAAGTACAGCACCCGGTAGCCGAGCAGTGCGGCCAGCAGCGTGCCCTTGCTGTACGTGCCTTGCAGCAGGGTCAGAAACACAGCCTCCAGCACCCCCAACCCCGCCGGAATATGGGTCACGACCCCGGCAATGCTGCTGATCAACAGCACGGCCAGCACTGTCGGATAGCCCGCGCCGTTGGGCAGCAGGCTGAACACCACTAGCGCCATCAACGACCAGTTGCAGGCTCCCATCAGCGCTTGCAGTGCCGCCAGGCGGATGCCGGGCAGGGTGATCTGATGCCGGTGCAGGCGCCAGGTGCGCCGGCGGGAAAACGCACAGGCCAGCAAATAGGTTGCCGCCAGCAGCAGCAACAGTGCACCGATCAGGCGCAGACCGCTGTTGCCGATCTCCATGCCGGTCGGCAACCGGGGCAGGCCACAGATGAACACGCTGCCCGCCAGTAGAAAATAGCCCAGCCAGTTGGTCAGCAGGCCCAGGCTGAGAATCCGGGTGATGGTCGCGACCTTGAGGCCCTGCCGGCTGTACAAGCGATAGCGCAGAGCGATACCGCCCACCCAGGCACTGAGGTTGAGGTTGAAGGCATAGCAGACGAACGCCAGGGGCAATACTCGACGTGCTGGCAGTTGGTGCCCGGTGTAGTGCCGTGCGAGCAGGTCGAAACTGCTGAACAGAGCGAAGCTGCACAGGCTGATCGCGAACGCCAGGCCCAGGGTACTCCAGCGGTAGGCGGCCAACGCCCGGCGCAACTCCTGCCAGTCGAGGTTCTGCAGCAAAGTGAACAGCAGCACCGGCACCAGCACGAAGAACGCCAGGGTCAGCAGTTGCCGGGCGCGTCGCCAGGGGGTTGTATGTCTGCTCATGTGGTTTTATGCGCTGCGCGGTTGCCTGCATACAGCGGTTTCAAGCGCGGTACATGGGCGGGTAGCCAGCCGACCAGGCCAGGAAAATGGCGGATGAAGTGGAAGGTCAGGAAGATCAACGGTGCCCGCCACCAGTAGCCGCGCAACGCCCGCTGCTGGCTGATCGCCTTGCAGCGATGAGCGGTGAGGTCGTGCAGGTGCTGGTGCAGGCGGGCATTGAAGGCGTGATCGCGGATAATCAGGTTGGCCTCCAGATTCAAGGCCAGGCTTAGCGGGTCAAGATTGCTCGAACCGACGGTCGACCACTGCCGGTCTACCAGGGCGACCTTGCCGTGCAGCGGCCGCTCGCAGTACTCGAAAATACGCACGCCATCGCTGATCAGGTAGTTGTACAGCAGGCGTGAACACAGACGCACCCAGGGCATGTCCGGCATGCCTTGCAGCACCAGGGTGACTGTGACGCCGCGTCGGGCGGCATTGCGAATCGCCCGCAGCAGTCGGTAACCGGGAAAGAAGTAGGCATTGGCGATGGTGATGCGCTCACGGGCGGTGTTTATCGCTTGTAGATAGTGTTGCTCGATATCATTGGGGTGATCCTGGTTGTCGCGGATGCACAGGGTGATGCTGGCCTGTTCGCTGTCGGCGGCGATCGGCAGGCGACGCTGCCACCAGCGTCGGCTGCCTGGCGTGAGTGCGCTGCGCTGCTCCAGCAATGTCAAGGTGGCGCGCTGCAAATCGGCGACGATCGGCCCGCGTACCTGCACGGCGTAGTCCTGCTTGGCCATGGGGCCGAAATCGGCCAGGTGATCGGCGCAGTAATTGATGCCGCCGACAAAACCAACCTCGCCGTCGACTACCAGGATCTTGCGGTGCAGGCGTCGGAACAGGTTGGTGCGCATGCCCAGGCGCTTGGGGCTCGGGTCAAAACCCTGCAGGTGGACACCGGCGTCGCTGAGCTCGCGCAGGTAATCGACGCTGAGGTCGGCTGTGCCGTAACCATCGACCAGCATCTCTACCTTTACCCCGCGCTGCGCCGCCGCGATCAGCAACTGCTGCAACTGCCGGCCGACCTTGTCCTCGTAGATGATGAAGGTTTCCAGGAGAATTTCCGCCCGGGCTTGCGCGATCGCGGCGAAGGCACAGGCGAAATAGTCTTCGCCGTTGATCAGCAGTTGCACCTGGTTGTCCGCTCGCCATGGGCTGTTCACAAGAGTACCTGCACGGTCAACGGCAAGTGGTCCGACAGGTGCGTCCAGGGTCTGCGGCCCATGACCTTGGGTGCCATGGCGCAGGCGTTGCGCAGATAGATGCGGTCCAGGCACAGCAGCGGCCAGCGTGCTGGAAAGCTGCGCGCCGGGCGGCCATGGGCTTGGCGGAACACTTCGTGCAAGCCGCATTCGCCGAGCACCAAGTCGGCACGCAAACGCCAGTCATTGAAGTCGCCGGCGACGATGACCGGGGCGTCGCCGGGCAGGCTGTGCAACAGCTGGCAGAGCAAGCGCAATTGCTGCTGGCGCTGGCGTTCGTCCAGCCCCAGGTGCACGCACACAGTGTGCAGTTGGGTGTCTGCCGGCAACGCCAGCACCGCATGCAGCAAGCCGCGTTGCTCGGTGCCATGGACGCTGACATCGAGGTTGTCGTGGCGCAGGATCGGGAACTTAGACAGCAGCGCGTTACCGTGCTCACCCTCGGGGTACACGGCGTTGCGACCATAGGCAAACACCGGCCAGAGGCTGTCGGCGAGGAACTCGTACTGGGGCACATCCGACCAGTTGCGGTGGCGCCGGCCGTGCTGGCGATGGCTGCCCAGCACCTCCTGGAGAAACACCAGGTCGGCATTTTCGCTGCGTACCGCTTCGCGCAGTTCCGGCAGCACATAATGGCGGTTCAGCGGGCTGAAGCCTTTGTGGGCGTTGACCGTCATCACTCGCAGTGAATGCACCGGTGGTGCTACCTGCAATCGGCTATCGAGTTCCATCTGGCTCATGGCTGGCCACCCTTGCCGAGCATTTGCGCGACTTTGGCGGTCAACTGAGCGAACTCGAAAGGCTTGCAGAGCATCTGCATGCCAGGGTCGAGAAAGCGATTACGCACCAAAGCGGTTTCGGCGTAGCCGGTGATGAACAGCACTCTCAGCGCCGGGCGCAAAGTACGGGCAATTTCCGCCAGCTGACGGCCATTCATGCCCGGCAGCCCGACATCGCTGACCAGCAAGTCGACCGGCTCCCCGCCCTGAAGGATCGCCAGGGCCGCATTGGCGTCGGCGGCTACCTTACACACGTAGCCTTGCTCATCCAGCGCCTGGTGCACCAGCAGGCGCACGGTAGCGTCATCTTCGACGATCAGCACGTTGGCCGCAGCGCCAGTGGCCGATGCCGGCGTCTGCAGAGGCGCTGACGGTGCAGGCTGGCGCTCGTATCGCGGCAAGAACAGGTCGACCTGGGTACCATGGCCGATGCGGCTGTGCAATTGGACATGGCCCTGGGACTGCTTGCTGAAGCCATACACCATCGACAGCCCCAGGCCGGTACCCTGGCCGATCGGCTTGGTGGTGAAGAATGGATCGAATGCCCGCTCCAGCGTGCTCTGCGCCATGCCGCAGCCATTGTCATGGAAGTTGATCAGTACATAGTCACCGGCAGGCAGGCAATGGCCATCACACTGGCTGGCGTCAAGGTGCTGATTATGGGCACTGACCGTCAGGCAGCCGCCATTGGGCATGGCCTCCTGGGCATTGTTGAGCAGGTTGTCGAGGGCCTCGCGCAACTGCAGTGGATCGACTTCGACCGACCACAGGTCAGGGGCGATCTGCACCTTTAGTTTGATCTGCGGGCCCAGCACCGGCCTCAGGCACTCAGCACCCAAAAGCCTGCCCAGTTGCACCGGCTGGGCATCGAGTGATTGCCGGCTGGCGAACGCCAGCAGCCCCTGGGTCAGGCGTGTAGCGCGTTTGACGGCCTCCTGGCTGAGGTTCAGCAGGCCGGGCAGGGCGTCTGTGCGGCCCTGCTGCAAGCGTGTGCCCATCAGCGCCAGGCTGCCACCGATGCCAGTGAGCAAGTTGTTGAAGTCATGGGCGACGCCACCGGCCAACTGGCCGATAGCCTCCATTCTTTCGACCTGGCGCAGGTGCTGTTGTCGTTCCAGTTCCTGGTTCTGGTTGCGGGCTTGGTATTGGCGGCGCCGGGCGCGCAAAGAAGATTGGGCGAGGGCGACGAGGCTGGCAGATTCGAATGGACATTGCAGCAGGAACAGGTTGCCGAGGCTGGTGTCAGGGCTGTGGGGCGAACGTTGGCCGCGCCTGGGCGCTGCGGTCAGCAATACCACCGGCAAATCCGACCAAGGTGGCTGCTTGCCAAGGTACTGATGCAGGGCCGAGTGAGTGGCACCGTTGAGCGAGGCAGCGGCAATGATTGCCAAGCCCACACCTTGCTCCAGCGCCCACCCCAGTTCTTCCATGCTGGCAGCCGCCAGGGCCTGGATGCCTGCCTGATCAAGCAGGCACAGGGCCCGTTGGCTCAACTGCGCTGGAGCCAGAATCAACGCTCGTTCGGCATTGGCTAATGCGTCGCCCACAGCTGGTCTCCTTCGATAATGCGTGGACAGGCACACCTGTCGGTGCCTGTTGCCCTCACACTCTCTCTGGACCACGGCCGTTGCCGAGGGGTTCAACCGGGTTCTCAGGCGGTCGCTTTACGTCTTACAAACCTTGCTGCACCAAGGGATCGTCGGGGTTCTGCTGCTCCAGTTGGGCCAGCAGCACCTGCACGTTCTGCAACTGACCGGTTTCTTTCCAGTACTCGATCAGCAGTACCCGGGCTTTGCGGTTGGCCGGTTGCCGGGCGAGGATGGTTTCCAGCTGTTTTTGCGCGGCATCGACCTGTTCCAGCTGGTGCAGGCTGGTGGCCAGGGTGTAGCGGTAGTCGCTGTTGTCCGGTTCAAGCTCCAGGGCCCTGGCGAAGGCCAGCAGGGCGTACTCGTCCTGGCCGTGGCGCAGCAGCCAGCGGCCCAGTTCGTGCTGCAGGAAGGCGGAGTCCGGGCGTTGTTGCAGGGCTTTGGCCAGTAGCTGCCGCGAGGCGTCGGTCTGGTTCTGGCGCTCCAGCAACTGTACCTGGGCGGCCAGGGCCTCGAGGTTGTCCGGCGCCAATTGCAGGGTACGCTGCAGTGCTTGTGCCGCCTCCTGGTAGCTGTTCTCGTGCAGGTAGAGCTGCGCCAGGTGCAATTGCGCGCTGGCATCGTCGCGGCGCTGGGCGAGCATCTGCTGGTACTGCTCCAGCACCTGTTGCAGCGGGCCGAAGTACAGGCCGATGTCATCCGGCCCCAGGCCGAGCAGGGCATCGACCACGGCAAAGCGCACGCTTTGCTCTTCATCGTCGAGCAGCGGGCCGAGTACCAGGCTGCGCTGGGCGCCGGGCAGCATGGCCTGAATGCTGGCAATGGCGGCGCGGCGCACCAGTGGATCGTCATGTTGCAGGTCGCGGCTGGCCAGCTTCAGGGCCAGGGGCGAGGGATAATTGGGCAGTTCGCTGTACAGGCTGGCGCGACGGATCGGCGACAGGTCGCTGCGCCCCAACTGTTGGTAGAGCACCCTCGCAGCGCCGGGCTGGCCGTCGTGGGCCATGGTCAGTGCCTTGCTGTAGCTGTGCTTGAGCGCGGGGGTGGGCGCAGGGCTGTCGTCACGCCAGAAATAGCCACCCAGGCCGAGGATGATGAGCAGGGTCAGGCTGATGAGCGTGTACTGGCGCTGTTTGGACATGGTGAATCCGAAGCGTGTCGCGGTTGCAAAGGGTTGAGCTTGGGTCACCAGGGCCGGTGGCGTCAAATGTAATAGAGGGGTGGAGATCAATCGCGGGGCAAGTCGGGTCGCCGCATCGCCGCTCCCACAGTTTTCCGCGCATTGGATATAAAAAAGCCCCGCAAGCGGGGCAAAAGGCCGGTCAGAAACCAACCAAAGGAGCCGTTGAATCAGTTCGTCGCCACACTCTCGGCCTGCCAGCCACCACCCAGGGCCTTGTAGATGGCGACGATGCCGCGGTACAGGTCGACTTCACCCTGAGCCTGGGCATCTTCGGCGCTCAGACGTTCGCGCTCGGCATCGAGCAGCACCAGGTAATCCACCGTGCCTTCGCGGTAGCGAATCGAGGCCAGGTCCGCCGCCTTGCGGCTGGCTTCGCTCTGGCGCAGCAGGGCCAGCAGCCGTTGTTGGCGTTTGCTGTAGTCACTGAAGGCGTTTTCCGATTCCTCCAGGGCCAGCAGCACCTGCTGCTCGTAATTGGCCAGGGCGCCCTCGGCATCGGCGTTGGCGCCGCGCAGGCGAGCGCGCACACTGCCCAGGTCGAACGCCGCCCAGGTGATGCTCGGGCCCAGGGCCCAAGCCTTGGCGGCCGAAGAGCCAAGCTGTGAGCCGCGCCCGGCGGTAAAGCCGAGAAAGCCGCTGAGGCTGACCCGTGGGAACAAGTCGGCGGTAGCCACGCCGATGTTGGCCGTGGCCGCGGCCAACTGGCGTTCGGCGCTGCGGATATCCGGACGGCGTTTGAGCAGCTCGCCCGGGTCACCCACCGGCAAGGCCTTGGCGATGGCCGGCAGCTGCGCAGGCGACAGGTCGATGGCCAGGGCATCCGGGCGCTGGCCGAGCAGGGTGGCGATGCGGTTGCGCGCCCGCACCTGTTCGGCCTGCAATTGCGGCACGCTGGCTTCCACCGCTGCCAGGCGGGCATCGGCGCGCACCACGTCAAGGTCGTTGCCGACCCCGGCGTCACGCAGGGTTTCGGTAATGCCCCGCGAATCCTGCTGGGTCTTGAGGTTGGCCAGGGCGATTTTCTCGCGCAGTTGCGCACCGCGCAGTTGGCCATAGGCATCCACCAGTTCGGCGATCAGGCTGACCTGCAACTGCTGCAGGTCGGCCTGGGCGGCGTCCTGCTCAGCCTCGCTGGCTTCCAGCTGGCGCTGGATGCGGCCGAACAGGTCCAGCTCCCAGGCCATGTCCAGGCCCAGGTCATAGCGCTCGCTGTTGACCCGATCGTCGGTCTGGCCGGGGACCTGGCCTTTACCCAGGTCGGCACTGGCGCGGCTGGTTACGGTTGGCAGGGCATCGTTGCTGACATCGTCACGGATCGCCCGCGCCGCTTTCAGACGGGCAAAGGCCACACGCAGTTCACGGTTACCGTCCAGCGACTGGCTGACCAGTTGGTTGAGTACCGGGTCGTCGAACTGCTTCCACCAGATGCTTTCAAAGCGGCTGCGGTCGAACGCAGCCTTGGCGGTCGGCTCATTGGCCGCGCTCAGTTGCGCAGCGGCGGTGCCGGGTGCCTGGTAGTCCGGGCCCACCGCACAGGCGGCCAGGGCCAGGGCCAGCAGGCTAGGCACAAAGAGTTTCACACTGCGGTTCATGCATGAGTCTCCAGCTTCAGCGCACGCGCCGCTTTGCGGGCCTGGCTGCGTTCCACGTAACGGCGGATCAGGACAAAGAACACCGGCGTCAGCAGCAGACCGAAGAAGGTCACCCCGATCATCCCGGAGAACACCGCCACACCCATGGCGTGACGCATTTCAGCACCGGCGCCGGAAGAGAACACCAGCGGCACCACACCCATGATGAAGGCGATCGACGTCATCAGGATCGGCCGCAGACGCAGGCGGCAGGCTTCCAGTACCGCGGCCAGCGGGTCGAGGCCTTCAGCCTGTTTGTCCTTGGCGAACTCGACGATCAGGATGGCGTTCTTGCACGCCAGCCCCACCAGTACGATCAAGCCGATCTGGGTGAAGATGTTGTTGTCGCCACCGGACAGAATCACCCCGGTGATCGCCGACAGCAGGGTCATCGGCACGATCAGGATCACCGCCAGCGGCAGGCTCCAGCTTTCGTACTGGGCGGCCAGCACCAGGAAGGCCAGCAGCACGCAGAGCGGGAAGACGAACAGCGCGGTGTTACCGGCCAGGATCTGCTGGTAGGTAAGCTCCGTCCATTCGAAGGTCATGCCGTTGGGCAGTTCGTCCTTGAGCAGCTTCTCGATGGCTTTCTCCGCTTGTCCGGAGCTGTAGCCAGGCGCTGCGGCACCGTTGATCTCGGCGGTGATGAAGCCGTTGTAGTGCATCACGCGGTCCGGCCCCGAGGTGTCGCTGACCTTGATGAAGGTCGCCAGCGGGATCATCTCGCCCTGGTTGTTGCGCACCTTGAGCTGGCCGATCTGCTCGGCTTCAAGGCGGAACTGCTGCTCGGCCTGGACGTTTACCTGGTAAGTACGGCCAAAGCGGTTGAAGTCGTTGGCATACAACGAACCCAGGTAGATTTGCAGGGTGTCGAAGATATCGCTGATCGCTACACCGTGGGTCTTGGCTTTTTCCCGGTCGATGGCAGCATCGACCTGCGGCACGTTGACCTGGTAGCTGGTGAACAACCCGGCCAGCTCCGGCACGTTGTGGCTCTTGGCGATGATGTTCTGGGTTTCCTTGTACAGCGCTTCATAACCCAGGTTGCCACGGTCCTCGATTTGCAGGCGGAAACCACCGATGGTGCCCAGCCCTTGTACTGGCGGCGGCGGGAAGATGGCGATGTAGGCGTCTTCGATATCGGCGAACTGCGCGTTCAGCGCGGCAGCAATCGCTGCGGCCGACTGGCTCGGGTCCTTGCGCTCATCGAACGGCTTGAGCGGGGTGAACACGATGCCGCTGTTGGGGCTGTTGGTGAAGCCGTTGATCGACAGGCCCGGGAAGGCCACCGAGTCAGCAACTCCTGGCTGCTTGAGGGCGATCTCGCTCATCTTCTTGATCACCGCTTCCGTGCGATCAAGGCTTGCAGCATCGGGCAGTTGCGCGAAGGCCACCAGGTACTGCTTGTCTTGCGCCGGCACGAAACCGGTAGGCGTCGAAGAGAAGCCCAGCCAGGTCATGATGATCAGGCCGCCATAGACGAACAGGGCGATACCGCTGCTGCGGATGACCCGGCCGACGGCGCCGACGTAGCCATGGCTGGCACGGTCGAAGAAGCGGTTGAACGGGCCGAACAGCCAGCCACCGAGCAGGCGCTCGAGCACTTTCGAGAAACGGTCCTTGGGTGCGTGGTGTTCCTTGAGCAGTACTGCGGCCAGGGCCGGCGACAGGGTCAGGGAGTTGAAGGCCGAGATCACCGTAGAGATGGCGATGGTCAACGCGAACTGCTTGTAGAACTGCCCGGTGAGGCCGGAGATAAACGCGGCCGGTACGAACACCGCACACAGCACCAGCGCCGTGGCGATGATCGGCCCGGTCACTTCACCCATGGCCTTTTGCGTGGCTTCCAGGGGCTTGAGCCCCAGGCCGATGTTACGCTCGACGTTCTCCACCACAACGATGGCATCGTCCACCACGATACCGATGGCCAGTACCAGGCCGAACAGCGACAGGGCGTTGAGCGAGAAGCCGAACAGGTGCATCACCGCGAAGGTACCGATCAGTGATACCGGCACGGCCACCAGCGGGATGATCGAGGCGCGCCAGGTCTGCAGGAACAGAATAACGACCAGTACTACCAGGATCAGCGCTTCGAACAGGGTGTGCACGACCGCTTCGATGGAACCACGGACGAACACCGTCGGGTCATAGACGATGCTGTAGTCCATGCCTTCAGGGAAGTCCTTCTTCAGCTCGGCCATTTTTGCCCGGACCTCATCGGAGATCTCGATGGCGTTGGAGCCAGGGCGCTGGAAGATCGGGATGGCCACCGCCGGCTGGTTGTTCAGCAGCGAGCGCAGGGCGTACTGGCTGGAACCGAGCTCGACCCGGGCGATGTCTTTCAGGCGGGTGATTTCGCCGTTGGCACCGGAGCGGATGATGATGTTTTCGAACTCTTCTTCACTGACCAGGCGGCCCTGGGTGTTGACCGACAACTGGAAGCTGGTAGCCCCAGGTGCTGGCGGTGCACCGAGTTGACCGGCCGCCACCTGACGGTTCTGCTCGCGAATGGCCGCCACCACATCGCTGGCGGTCAGGTTGCGCGAGGCGGTCTTGTTCGGGTCGAGCCACACCCGCAACGAGTAGTCGCCCATGCCGAACAGTTGCACGTCACCGACACCGCCCAGGCGTGCCAGCTCATCCTTGATGTTCAAGATGGCGTAGTTGGACAGGTAGAGCATGTCGTAGCGGTTGTCCGGCGAGGTCAGGTGCACGACCATGGTCAGGTCGGGCGAGGCCTTGTCGACGGTAATACCGATGCGCGTGACTTCCTCGGGCAGCTTGGGCTGGGTCCGGGTTACACGGTTCTGCACCTGCACCTGGGCGTTGTCCAGGTCAGTGCCCAGGGCAAAGGTGACGGTCAGGGTCACTTTGCCGTCGGCAGTGGATTGCGAGGACATGTAAAGCATGTTCTCGACCCCGGTAATCGCCTGTTCAAGTGGCGCGGCAACGGTTTCGCCGATCACTTTCGGGTTGGCACCGGGGAAGTTGGCGCGCACCACCACGGTGGGCGGCACGACTTCCGGGTATTCGCTGATCGGCAGCTGGAACAGCGAGATGCTGCCGGCGATCAGGATCAGCAGCGACAGCACTGCGGCGAAGATCGGCCGGGTAATGAAAAACTTGGAAAAATTCATCGAACTGATCCCTTAACCGCGCGGTGCCGAAGCACTGGCGAGTTTTACGCTGGGGGTGGCTACCGCTTTGCCCTGGATACTGGCTTCGAGTGCCTGACGTTGTTGGGCGAGGGCGGCGATGGTCGCGTCACTGGCCATTGGCGTGTCCTGCGGGTCGACCGGCGAGCCCGGGCGCACCCGTTGCAGGCCCTTGACGACAATGCGGTCGTCCTTGCTCAGGCCATTGCGCACGATGCGCAGGCCTTCGAGTTTCGGTCCAAGCTCCACAGCGCGGTAGGCGGCCTTGTTGTCCTTGTCCATGACCAGCACGAACTTCTTGCCAAGGTCGGTACCGACCGCTTCGTCGTTGATCAGCACCGCTGAATAGGTGGCGCTGCCGACCAGTTTCAGGCGCGCATACAGGCCCGGGGTGAACTGCCCGTCAGTGTTGTCGAACACCGCCCGGCCACGGATGGTGCCGGTCTTGGGGTTGACCTGGTTGTCGACGAAGTTCATCTGCCCCAGGTGCGGGTTGCCGCTTTCGTTGGACAGGCCCAGGTACACCGGGGTGCTCTGGCCGCGCTGGCCATCGCGCGCCAGCTGGGTGTACTTGAGGTACACGCGCTCGTCGGCGTCGAAGTAGGCGTAGACCTTGTCGGTGGAGACCACGCTGGTCAGCGGCGTCACATCGGCGCTGACGATGTTGCCGGCAGTGAACTGGGCGCGGCTGACCCGGCCGCCGATGGGCGCGGTGACACGGGTGAAGCTCAGGTTCAGGCGCGCCAGGTCCAGCTGTGCCTGGATCGCGGCGACGCCGGCACGGGCTTCGGCGGCGGCGCTGGTGCGCGACTCGGCAAGCTCGGCGGAAATCGCATTGCTGCTGCGCAGGCGTTCGCCGCGCTGGGCTTCGTTTTCGCTGCGGATAGCGGTGGCGCGGGCTTGTTGCAGTTGGGCTTCGAGGCGGCGGACCTCAGCCTGGAACGGACGCGGGTCGATCTGGAACAGCAGGTCGCCTTTTTTCACCTGGGCGCCTTCGGTGAAGGCCACCTGGTCGATCTGCCCAGAGACCCGCGGACGCACCTCGACGGTTTCCGGTGCCTCCAGGCGCCCGGTGAACTCGTCCCATTCGTTGATCGGTTGTTCCAGCACCTTGGCCACGCTGACCTTGGTCGCCGCCGGCGCCTGCACGGCCTCCGGGGCGCGACCGCAGGCACTCATCACCACTACAGCCAATAGAGCAAGGGGGTAACGCAAAGGTTTGAGTGACTGTTCCATGGGGAGTCCGCCAATGTATTGATAGTGGGCGGATTCTGCGATTTGTAACTATTAACAACGAATCGAATGGGGCGAAGGTTATTATCATTGGGAATGATATGAGGGCACGCTGTTGGAGATTCTATGGTTTTGGGCAAGCCCGCTCCCACAGGGATTTCGCCAGCTTTTAAAATGCGGTGCAAGACAGTTTGTAGCGCTGGCCGAACGAGTCGATGAAATCGCCGAGCGCCTGGAACGTTCCAAGAACTGGATCGTCAAGCAAGCGCTGTACGCCTGGCTCGACCAGGAAGAGGAGCGTAGCCGCTTGACCCGCGAGGCCCTGGCTGATGTGGATGCTGGCCGTGTGATCGACCATCAGGCCGTCCAGGCCTGGGCTGAGAGCCTGAGCAGCGAAACCCCACTGCCGGTACCGCATTGATGCAGTTGAAGTGGACGAGCAAGGCGCTGTCCGATCTGGCCCGACTTTACGAGTATTTGGCGGTGGTGAACCAGCCCGCAGAGGCCCACACGGTGCAGTGGCTTGCGACAGTACCGACCACACTGCTGACTAATCCGCGCCTCTGCGAGCGCCTGGAAGAGTTCAAACCGCGTGACGTACGGCGTATTCTGGTCGGGCACTACGAGATTCGTTACGAGATCGCAGACGCCACCATTTACCTGCTGCGCATGTGGCACACCCGCGAAGATAGCTAACATCTGGATGTTGATTCGGTTGCTTGACCGGACACGCTGTCGCCGTGCACCAAGGCATGGGTGGGAGCGGGCCTTGCCCCGCGATGCGCCGCGGAGGCGGCGCTCGATCTACCCTACGTAACCTGTCGGCTTCATCTGCTTCCCGGGGAAGAGCTGCGCACTAGGCCCGTTCGTTCACCTGATTTTTCGGTGATTGGGTTTTGCGACCCTGAACACGTTTGGCATCTGCGTAGTGGCAGTTGGCTTGAGCGCCAGTATGCTTTTCTATGGTGGCTGTGCGCGGGAGGGTTTCGGCCCTGCCGGTTTTGCCTAACTTACCGGTTCGCCAACCCGCGTACAGCTGCCACCCGATTGTTTGGCGACGATGGCGTGGCGGCTCCACAAGTTAGGAGTTGACCATGAAAAAGCCCGTCCCCGATCCCCCGCGCTTCACCTTCACCCGTACCGCCGAAACTAGCGTGCACAGTTGCCCCGACCACCCGCCATTGCTCTGCGTCCTGGGCGGCGTCAGCGCCGAAGATGCCTTGGTGCATGCGCTGATGTACCTGAAGGCCGCCACGGCCACCTTTAGCCAAATCGTCGAACATACCGAAGCCTCTGGTCGCGGCCATGCCTGGGCTACCCAGCATTCGCTGGAGGTGGCCATGGCGCTGGTCGAGGCGGTGTTGGATGGGAGTGAGTCCGGAGGAAAACAACGGCGAGTTGAACGCCACGTCCTCTCGAATATGCCGGTGAGCGAAAGTACTCACACCACAGTTTTGACCGCATGGTTTGTGCGTTAACACACGTGACCTGACATTTTTGTCAGTAGACGACGATCATGGTTCTGGATAACAGTGCAACTGAAGGGTTTCGGATGCCTTGGCTCGGCGTGAATTTACCTACGTAAGGTGGAGTATGGTTAATGTAATGGGTGTTAGTCCGCTTACTGGCGACAATCCTGAAGTTTTCAATACGACTAGCCATACGTGTTCTCACGTAAGTACTCACACAGATTTATTCGAAGGGCATTTTTCCTTGCCCACTGTGACAGGCAGCGAAGGCTTGGGGCCGGCGATAGACTTAAGCATACGTTATACGCCCCGTAATGGCGTTAAGATTTCTGCTGTTGTAATTTAAAAAACTCAAGCGTCAAGAGCAATAAGTAGTAGCGCTTGTTGGTGCGTGCGAGGTCGTTGGGGTGATGAGTTTAACTTGAAGGTGAACGCTATGGATTACTCGACTGTTACGTTGAATGTAGCCTCTAATAATATGATTTTCCTTTGGGTAGGTGAGCGCCAGTATACGGTGAACAGGGATGAGTGCCTGCACGAAATTAAGGCAGGGAAAAATCGATTCAGATTCGATAATATGCGTCCTGAACATGCTCCAGCAGTGGGCGCGATTACCATGACGTGCAGGAATGGTAATGCTTCCGGCACTATCGTTTTTTATATGGCAAATGGTGGAAAGCTTGAGGCATTAGCTGCTGGCGAGGTCAAGCAGCTGACGTTTAATGTGGGTGAAGAGTACGTACTGGACTTTTCTGGGCTGTGGGAACCCTTGACTGTAATTAATCTCTTCGATGATATGAATTACTGGACATCAAAGGTCCACGTCGACCTGAATACTACCTCGGTTTCAGCGTTTTCAACGGCTTTGCTGGCGGCTGAGGCCAATGACAAGGTGTTGACCCTGGGAGGAGTAAGGCAAGCGCTGGATGAGACCCACGGCATTCACCTGACCAGTATCGGGATCATGGCATTCTTGAACGACAAGACCTCAGCTGATGCCGCGAAAGAAGAGACAGACGCGCCAAGACGGTGGTTTGCTACAGCCTGCTCGCTGGCGTTGTATCCGAAACAGCGACCAGGTTGGTTAGCCAACAACCCAGGAAAGACGTTCACCGATGAGCATATCAAGATCCTACTCTTTAACGGTAAGTCCCTTGCTTCCAACGATGTCAGTTCCAAAGGCTACATCGTGGCCGGGTGGCTCTCGGGGCCTCGGCCACAGTGGGCACCTGATTGGAAGAGCATGCTTGTGGACATTCTATTTGCCAGGCACGGCGGCACCGGTATGAAAGGATCTTAGGTGTGACTTGAACGTCAAGTAGTACTGGGCACGAAAGAGCTGCTGTGCAGCCCTTTCGTGCATTGACTGTATCCTTCTTCACGAATTTTGACCCGCAAAGCATCAAAGAAAATGACCGGATACATCGGCTCCAGGGGCCGCTGTTGACACGCGCCAATTTCTTCCATGACCTCGTCGGTCACAGATCTAATGAAGTCGGGCGAGACCTCTGTTCCGTACTGCTCGGAGAGAAAGACGCGGATTTCTCTGACCGTCATCCCGCGGGCATACATGGCGATGATCTTGTCATCGAAACCGGTGTAACGGCGCTCATGCTTGGGGATCAGAATGGGCGAAAAACTGCCATCCCGGTCACGCGGGATATCCAGCCGTAACGGGCCATCGCTGGTTAGCACGGTCTTGCCGCTCTTGCCATTGCGCTGGTTGGTTTCATCCTCCGGACGCTGCGCGCCCGGAGGATAAGCCCAGGTGATGACCCAGCTCGGCGCTCAGGACCCGCTCAGAATGCCGCAGAGGCTTCTTCGATGGCTTCTGCGGTCATCAGCGGGGTAGCGGAAAACCGCTCAAGCAGCTCTTTCGGAACCTTTGGTAACTCTCGGAGCGGTTTCTTTTTGGTTGGCATACATGCACCTTTTACTCATGTTATGCTCAAACACAAAATTTCTGACACCCTCGGCTTGCCCCGCGATTGGGATTACAGCGACTGTAAAAACGCCCGCAACGCCCGCCGATCATCGGCGACCAACGCCTTGAAACGCTCCCGCGCCACGGCCGCTTCCCCCCCATGCCACAACACCGCCTCCTCAAGCGTACGCGCGCGGCCATCATGCAGGTATCCGGCCCCCGGATTGATCCGTTCGAGCAGCCCCAGGCCCCACAGTGGCGGGGTACGCCACTCGCGGCCATTGGCCTGGTAGTCATCACGGCCATCAGCCAGGCCCGGGCCCATGTCATGCAGCAACAGGTCGCTGTAGGGCTCGATCGGCCGCGCTGACAACAGCGGGTACAGCGGATGCTGGCCCGTGGTCAGGCGTGGGCGGTGGCACTGGGCACAGCCAGCCTCGCCAAATAGCCGCTCGCCCCGCTGCACCTGGGGGTTGTCCTGATCACGTCGCGGCGGTGGTGCCAGGTGCGCCAGGTAGAAATGCAGGTCGCCCAACTGCAGGGCATCGAGCTCCGGCTCACCGCCACTTTCCGCCTGGCGACAGTCAGCTTGCAATGGCATGCAGTTCTGTTCGGGATACAGCGGCGAAGTAATGCCCAAGTCGCCGTGCAGGGCGCTGGCAATCTGCTGACGCAGGTCCGGCTGGTTTGACTTGAGGCCAAAGCGCCCGGGCTCAAGGCGCTGGCGCTCGACGCTCCACACCAGGTTGACGCGGCCCCTGACGCCATCGGGCTTGGGCACGTCGACCAGTGCTTGCAGGGTGCTGGCGTCGATGGCTTCGAGCAGGCCCAGGCCGAACACCCCCGAGCCGACCCGCATCGAGGTCCGTACGTCACCCAACGGGCCATAGGCCAGTTCGCTGAAGCTCAACTGTGGCGAGCGCAGGCCGACCCGCTGACCATCGGCCAAGGTCACAAACTGCTCTTGCCAACGAATATGTGCCTGGCCTTCAGCCGCCACACCGGGAATCCCCGATTCGTTGAGCTGATCACCATAGGCAGGATGCGGCAGCGGCCCGCCCTGGGCATCGCGCCCGGGCAGTGACAGCCGGACCAGCATCGAGCGCAGCGGTTCGTGTGGGCTGGCAGGTGCCTGCCCGCGACCGTTCTTGGGGTGGCAGGCAATGCAACTGATGCGATTGTACAACGGCCCCAGGCCATCGACCGCTTCGTCCCGCGAGGGCGCCACCACCCAGGCCTGGCGGAACAGGCTGCGGCCATGGAAGAAGCGCTCCCGCTGCTGCGGCTTATCCAGGCCCGGCAAGGGCTGGGCGAAGGCTTCGCGGGTGGCGGCGGCGCTGGCGGACTGACTCAGCAGCACGCCGAGCAGCATCCCGATAGCACGCATCACAGGCCCATGGCCGCCAGCAGGCGCTCGGCTTGCGCCTGTTGCCTGGCGCTATGGAACTGCCAGGCAATTTCCGTGCGGCCCAGGGCGTCCTGGTCGCTGGCCGGCTGGCGCAGCATGCCCTGGTCCTGACGCTGGCCAAACAGTTCCAGCAGCGAGGCTGATGCAGCTTGCTGCTCATCGATGGGCGGTGCGCTGAGAAGTTCGCGCACGGCTGCCAGATCACGGCCCAGGGCTTCACCTGCGTGAACCCGCGCCCACAAAGCGCTGAGGCGTTCATGGGGCTGGCCAAGCCACTGATCGAACACGCAAGTGATCAGCGCCAGGCGCTCGCGTGAACTGTCATCGGCGTAGGCATAGGCACCGTGGCGGGCGGCGGCAAAGGGGTCGTGATAGGCCGCTGGCAGATCGGCATACACGGCCGGGCGTACCGGCAGTTTGCGAATGTCCGGGTCGGCCAGCAGGGTTTGCCCTTCAGGTGACAATACAAAGCGCACAAAGCTCCGCGCGCCCTCGACCTGCCTGGCCTGGCGGGTGATGGCGATGTGCGCCGGGTTAAGCCCGCCATGGGCGGGGTAGACGAATTCGACTGCTTCGCCGTTGCTCACGGCCGAGGCGACGAAGAAGTCGATCGACACACCCACCGCCGAGCGGCCGCTGACCACCTCGTCACTGACCAGGGTGCCACCGCGCTCGACCAGCCGTGACTGGCCGGCGATTTCGCTCCACAGCGCCCAGCCTTTGTCCCAGCCGTAGGCCTGCAGGACGATGTCCAGCAGTACCGGGGCAAAGCCGACCCGTGCAGGATCCGGCAGGGCGATGCGCCCGCGCAGGCGGGCATCGAGCAGGTCCGGCCAGTCTTGCGGGGCAGGCATACCGAGCTTGGTCAATTCACCCGGATTGATGGCAAAGCCGTAACCGGCAAGCTCCGTGGCCTGGTAGCGCGCATCGTGGTCGCGCAGGGCGATGCCGCCAATGCGCTCTGGCAAGCCGTCCAGGTCGACACCCAGCGGCTGCCAGCCGGCGCCCTGGGCCAAACGCTGGAAGTTGCCCGGCGACGGCGCCCAGTAGACATCGACGCCGCCCTGATCGGCCTGACGCAGATAGGGCAGGGCATCGAAGCCCTGGCGCCAGAGGATTTGCAGGCGGTACTGCGGGTTGGCGCGCTCGAAAGCCTCTTCGAAGCGCGTCATCATCTCTTGCGGGTAGCTGGTCAGCACCACCACCGGCTGCGGCGCTGCGGCCTGGACACTGGCCGCGCCCAGCGCCAGGGCCAGCAGCCAGGCCTTACAGTGGCACATTGAACTGTACAAAGTAGCTGCGACCCATTTCCGGATACCCCTCGCTGTATTCATAAAGGCGATCGAACAGGTTGCGCACGCCTGCCTCGATGCGCACGTCGTTGCTCAAGCGGTAGCCGCTCTTGAGGTTGTACACCGCGTAGCCTGCGCTCATCTGGCTGCCATCGGACTGGTTGTAGCGCCGCGAGGCGGCTTCCATGCTGGCGGTATGGCGCCAGGCGTCGAGGTTCAGGCTGGCCGAGGCGAACAGGTTGTGGCGCGGTGTGTCGATCGGGCGCAGCGCGGGGTTGCTGCGGTTTTCACGGTCCAGGTAGGTGTAGCTGCTGCTGAGTTCCCAGTTGCCCAGATCACCGCGCAGGCCCAGTTCGACGCCCTGGTTACGTGCCTTGGCAATGTTCTGGTACTGGCCGCACGGCGCCGCGCAACCGGTTACCGGGGTGACGGTGACCTGCTGGATGGAGTCTTCGATGTTGCTGACGAACAGCGCCGTGTCGAGGGTCCATTGGCGGTTGATGGCACCGCTGTAGCCCAGCTCGTAGTGGGTGGCCCGTTCGGACTTGAGGTCGGGGCTGGGGATCACGGTGCCAAAGCGGGTCGAGTAGCGGTCCTTGATGGTCGCGAAACGGCTCTTGCGCGCGACGGTCAGGCGCACCTGGCCATTGTGATCGATGTTCAGCAGCGGGCCGGTGTTGATGAACAGGCCCAACTGGCTGTTGACTGCATCATCGCTGCCGGTGGGCTCGTCATACAGGGTCTTGATCCTGGGCGAGGCGGCATGGGTGCCGAAGTTTTCGGCTTCAAGGCTCTTGCGGTAATTGTACGAGACGCCGCCGACCACGCTGAAGATGTCGTTCAGGCGCAGGGTGTCTTCCAGGGCGATGGACTGGGTCTGGTCGCGAAAGTGCGTTTGCGGGTCGCTGCCATCGCGCGAGCGGTGCACGTCTTCCTTGAAGTGGTAGGCGATGCCCAGGCGGTTGCCTGCGCTCAGGGCCAGGTCGCCTTCGACCGAGAAACCGGTGGACTCATCGTCGTACTTGCTCGGAAAGCCAGGCTGCATGGCGCCATGGATGCTGTTGTTGTAGACGAAGCTTTCCAGCGAGTTCTTGAAGGTATCGTGGTAAACCCGGGTCTTCAGGCCGTGCTCGCCGAAGCGGGTATTGGTGGCCAGAAACAGGCTGGTCTTGTCCCATTTCGGCCATTCCCACCAGCGCTTGCGCTGGCCAGTGGCAGGCAGGTCGCCGGCATAGGGTGGCTGGCCCTTGCGGCCTTGCTGCTGGACATAGCCAAGCACGTATTCGTCGGTGTCGTTGGGGGTCAATCCGAGCTTGAAGCTGAACTTGGCATCGCGCTTGTCGCTGTTTTCGCGGCGGCCCTTGCCTTGCTGATTGTTGGTTGGCTCGAAGTCGTCCGGCAGCATCGTATAGTCGTAGTCGACATAGGACACACCGCCCTGCATCCACCAACTGCCCTGGTTGGAACCAAGGTTGGCATAGCTGCGATGGGCGTTGAGGTTGCCATGGTCGGTCAGTTCCAGGCCGCCGCCCACTTCACCTTCGAACACTTGGGCAGGTCGCCGGGTGATCAGGTTTATCGCCCCGCCCAGGGTGTTGGGGCCGTACAGCAACGAGGCAAAGCCCTTGGCCACCTCAATGCGTGACAGGTCATAGGTGGTGAAACGGCCCAGGTCGATATTGCCGTCATAGGGCACGTAGGTGGGGATGCCGTCGATGTACACCGGTACCTGCAGGCGGTCGAAACCGCGCACGTACACCACTTGCTCGGCGCGCCCGCCCATGTAGGCGAGGTTCACCCCGGGGGCCAGGGCCAGAGCCTTGTCGACGGTTTCGCGATCATGCAGGCGCATGTCTTCGAGCTCGACGACGCTGCTGCCGGTGGCCAAGGCATCATCTTGCGGGGCCGATATCTGGATCTCACCGAGGCTGAAGGTGTTTTTCTGCTCTGCCATTGCGGCCTGGGCGCTGAGGGCAGCCAGGGCGAGCAGCAGGGGACGGGGGGCGAACGGCGTCATGGCGCTCCTTTGTCGTTATCGTTATATATTTATTTATATAGCGCATGACGCAATACAACCGACAACTCCCTCCCCGGGGCCGTCAGGTCGAATCGATCGAGCGGGCACGCGCAATGGCAGAACGCCACGGATACTAGAGCCAGGCGCGCAAATAGACAACGCTATATATAAAAATATATAGCGAATGGATTACAGCGAGACTAGCGTTTGCACTCGGCCAGCACCACCTTGCAGGTATCGGGCAGGCCGCCGGAACGCCCGGCATAGCGGATGCAGTTGTTCATGGACTTCTGCCGGGCGATCTGCAAGGTCGCGCCCCAGGCCAGGCCGCCTTCGCCGACACGGGGGACGGCTTTGGCGTGGCAGTTGGAACCGGCATTGGCGACCTGGTAGCGAGCCTTGGGTTTGCTCGAACAGCCGGCCGACAGTACCAGGCAGAGTGCGAGCAGGCAGGCGGTGAGGGCGGTGCTGTTCATGTCGGGGGCTGTCCGCGAGGGTGCGTGGTGTCTTTGAGTGTAATGCGGTAATTGAGTGTCTGCGCAAGGCGTGCTCTGCTACTCAACTGATAAAGATGATCTTCGACACCAGCTCGGCGCTGTTCTTGGCCTGAAGCTTCTTCATCAGCCGCGAGCGGTGGACTTCCACGGTGCGGTGGGAAATGTCCAGCTTGCGGGCCACCTCCTTGCAGGTCAGGCCATTGACGATATGCAGCGAAATCTCCCGTTCGCGCGGGGTCAGCTGGATGGTCGGCGCCGGTTGGCGGTCCAGGCGCTCGAAATGCCAGACCATCAGTTTGAACGGATCCTCCTCCGTCAGGGAAAAACCGTGGGCCCGGGCCCAGAACACCTCGCCATTGCGATGCTGCATGAAGCGCTCGTCCGAGTAAAAGGCGCCGGGGCCGTTGCGCAGCCAGTGTTCGCTGCGATCGCCGATGCTCTGGTAGTCGGCGTGAGAAGGGTACAACAGCAGGGTCAGGTGGCCTTGCAGGTGCTCGCGCGGGTAGCCAAACAGGCGGACGAAGGCCTGGTTGCAGTCGAGCATCCGTCGATGCCCGGTAATCAGCTGCGGTGCGGGGGAAACCTGGAAGGCCAGGCGTTCGAGATCCTGGAAAGGCTGCGGGTGTTCGCTCATCAGGCATCCTGCCTAGGGTTTATCGGCGCCCCCTGCTGAGCTACTACTTACTGACGTACGTAGTTGCCCCAACTAGCGTGAGATTCAGGCGATGAATCATTGTAGGGAATACGCGCTTCAAGGACAGAAGAAAATCACCATGACTCACGATTCCGTATCCATCGTCGCTGCTGCCCACAGCCCTTTTGGTCGCCTGGATGGCTTGAACCTCGAGGACCTGATCGTCAAGGTAACCCGCGAGGCCCTGGCGGACGCTGCGATCGACGCCGCCGAGATCGACGCACTGTTTCTCGGACACTTCAATTCGGGCCTGGTGGCCGATGGTTTCCCCGCCTCGCTGATGCTCCAGGCTGACCCGCAATTGCGCTTCAAGCCCGCGACCCGCTGCGAGAATGCCTGCGCCTCGGGGTCTGCGGCAATCCAGGCCGGGATCAACGCGATCCGCAGCGGTGCAGCCGAGCTGGTATTGGTGGTCGGCGCGGAAAAAATGACCGGCAACAGCACCGTCGAAGTCACCCGCGCCCTGGCCGGCGCCGGCTACCAGAATGCCCTGCAGGAGGCTGGGCTGAGCTTCGCCCAGCTGTTTGGCCAGGTGGCGCAGCAGTACACCGAACGCTACCACAGCCCATTGGCCTCGATGGCCGCGATCGCGGTGAAGAACCACGCCAATGCCATGGCCAACCCCCTGGCGCAGATGCACCGGGTAATGGATTTCGAACACTGCAACAACGTATCCCAGGGCAACCCGCTGATCGCACCGCCCCTGCGGCTGACCGACTGCTCGCTGATCAGTGACGGTGCGGCGGCGATCATCCTTGCCTCGCCGCAGCGCGCCCGTTCCATGCAGCGCCAGGTGGCGATCCGCGCCATGACCCAGGTGAATGACTTCCTGCCCATGTCGCGCCGCGACGTGCTGGCTTTCGAAGGGCCGCAACGGGCGATCCAGGGCGCTTTGCGCGAGGCCGGGGTGACCCTGGGCGACCTGAGTTTCGCCGAGGTCCACGACTGCTTCACCATCGCCGAACTGCTGATCTACGAAGCCATGGGGCTGGCACCCAGGGGCGAAGGGCACCGGGCCATCGACGACGGAAGCGTGCGCCCGGGCGGACGCTTGCCAGTGAACTTGTCCGGCGGGCTCAAGGCCAAGGGCCATCCGGTGGGTGCCACCGGGGTTTCGATGCATGCCCTGGGGTTCGCCCAACTGACCGGCAAACCCATCGGCCTGGGTGTGCCAGGGGCAGAGTTCGGCTTGCTGTTCAACATGGGCGGCATGGCCGTGGCCAACTACGCAAGCGTCTTGCAAGCAATCAAGGTCTGAGGATGAACATCGCCCATTGGCTGCGCGATGCAGCGCAGCGCTGGCCGCGACGGGCGGCGCTCTTCGAGGGGTGCCGGCAGGTCGCCGACTACCAGGGCTTCGCTGCCCGGGCCCGGGCCCGCGCCGTGCAGTTGCGCCATGAGCATGGCATCGTGGCGGGCGAGCGGGTGGCCTTGCTGATGAAAAACAGCTGCGCCTATCTCGAGCTGCTCTATGCCATCTGGTGGAGCGGGGCGGTGGCGGTACCGATCAACAGCAAGCTGCACCCACGGGAGGCAGCCTGGATTGTTGACAACGCCGGGGCGCGGTTGGTCTACACCGATGACGGCGAGGTTTTTACCGGGACCAACCTGCCGGCCGGCTGCCACGAACTGGGCGTACCCGAACCGACTTTGTCAGGCCCGTTGGCGGACGACGAACTGCTGGAGCCGCATCCGCAGGCGGACACCGATCTTGCCTGGCTGTTCTACACCTCCGGCACCACCGGGCGCTCCAAGGGCGTGATGCTGTCCCATGGCAACCTGGTCGCCATGTCCTTGTGCTATCCGCTGGACGTCGACCCCGTTAGCGCTGATGACGCAGTGGTCTATGCTGCGCCGATGTCCCATGGCGCGGGCCTCTACAACTTCATCCATGTGCGCTGTGGCGCCCGCCACGTGGTACCGGTGTCCCGAGGATTCGAGCCGGCGGAGCTGTTCGAGCTGGCCCGGGAGCTGGGCCAGGTCAGCCTGTTTGCCGCACCGACCATGGTCAAGCGCCTGGTCGATCAGGCCCGGCAGCAGGGTTATGACGGCGAAGGGATCAAGACCATCGTTTACGGCGGCGGGCCGATGTACCTGGCGGACCTCGCCCAGGCCCTGGACACCTTCGGGCCGCGCCTGGTGCAGATCTACGGCCAGGGTGAATGCCCGATGACCATCAGCGCGCTGTCCCGGGAGGTCATCGCTGACCGCAGTCACGCCGATTGGCCGCGCATCGCCGCTTCGGTCGGGCGTGCCCATGCCTGCATCGAAGTGCGCGTGCTGGATACCGCAGGCCAGCCCCTGGCCCGGGGCGAGCCGGGGCAGATCGCCGTGCGCGGGGCCACGGTGATGCAGGGTTACTGGGATAATCCGCAGGCCACCGGCGAGGCGCTGGTCAATGGCTGGCTGCTCACAGGCGATATTGGCGTGCTGGACGAGCAGGGCTACCTGACCCTGACCGATCGCTGCAAGGATGTGATCATCTCCGGTGGCAGCAACATCTACCCGCGCGAAGTCGAGGAAGTGCTGATGCAGCACCCCGAGGTGTTCGAGGTGTGCGTGGTGGGCGAGGCCGACGCCCTGTGGGGTGAGTCGGTGGTGGCCTTCGTGGTGTTGCGCACACCTCACAGCCTCGATGCCCAGGGGCTCAGTCAGTGGTTCCTGGCGCGCATGGCCTCGTTCAAAAAGCCGAAAAAATACCTGTTCTGCCCCGAGCTGCCGAAGAACAGCTATGGCAAAATCCTCAAGACCCGCTTGCGCCAGTGGTTGCAGGACCCCACGGAGCCTTTGAGCAACCTCTGAAGCACGGCATTTCATGGATAGCACCACGACAGGAGTCCCCACTATGGGCGTGTCATCTTCCAATTCCCAGCGCCAGCGCCAGCGGCGCCGGGCCTTCATCGGCGCCACTTCCGGCCACTTGATCGAGTGGTACGACTATGGCGTCTACGGTTTTCTGGCCCTGTACATCGGCAAGGCCTTCTTCGTCTCCGACGACCCCACCAGCAGTTTGCTGGCGAGCTTTGCCGCCTTTGCCCTGAGCTTCTTCATCCGGCCCCTGGGCGGCCTGTTCTTCGGCCCCCTGGCCGATAAGATCGGCCGGCGCAAAACCCTGATCACCGTGTTGATGATGATGGCCGGCTCGACTTTTCTGCTGGGCCTGCTGCCGACCTACGCCAGCATCGGCATCGCCGCGCCAGTGCTGCTGGTGCTGATCCGCTGTGTACAGGGGTTCTCTGCCGGTGGCGAGATCGGCACCATCACCAGCTTCATTTCCGAGTACGCCGGCCCCGGGCGCCGAGGGTTTGCCACCTGCTGGCTGATGGTCACCGCAGTGCTCGGCCTGGTCCTGGGCGGCGTCGTGGCCAACGGCATGACCTGGGCCCTGGGCGCCGAGCTGATGCAGGAGTGGGGCTGGCGGATTCCGTTCCTGATCGCAGGGCCGTTGGGCTTCATCTCGCTGTACATCCGCCTGAAGCTGGAAGACAGCCCGGAGTTCCTGGCCCTGGTCGAGGCCGGGGAAACTTCCAAGGCGCCGCTGCGTGAAGTCTGGCAGTGGAAGCGCTCGATTGCCCTGGTGTTTTTCATCATCACCCTGCACAGCTCGATCTTCTACCTGGTGCTGACCTTCGCCTCGACCTACATGGCCAACACCCTCAAGTTCGACAGCGGCACCACCTTGCTCTACGTGTTCGTCGCCAGCCTCTCGGCGGCGCTGGTCATGCCCCTGGGCGGCGCCTTCACCGATCGCTACGGGCGCAAGCCGTTCCTGATGGTGATCGGCACCTTGGCGACCCTGGCCATGTACTGGTTCTTCAAGGCCGCGCCCGGCGCCACCCCGGCCACCTTGATCTGGCCGCTGATGGCCGTGGCGATCCTGTTCGGGCTCTACGCATCCTCGACCTACGCGCTAATGAGCGAACTGCTGCCGACCCGCATCCGCTCCACCGGCATCGCCGTGGCCTACAACATCCCGGTGGCGGCGTTCGGCGGCAGTGCGCCGCTGATTTCCACCTGGCTGATCAAGGTGACCGGCGACATCACTGCACCGTGGTACTTCTACGTGGCCACCGGGGTTGTCTCGCTGCTGGCGTTGCTGGTGTTGCGCAAGGAGGATTTTGTGGCCTGTGACCCGGTGGTTCGAGCACAGGGGAGTGCGGCCGGGCTGCGCTTGGTCAATTCACAGCCTTGAGCTGCCGGTGGGTGCCAGCATGAGCTGGCGCCTACTCGGGGGAGCGATCTTCAGGGTTGGCGGGTTTGCTGGTGCGATGCTCGAGCAGACTGATAAGGGCACCGGTGATTGCAATCAGGGCCAGCATGAACAATCCGATGTCTGAATTTTCCACCGTTGTACTCCTGTAAAAGTGTCTAGGAAGATGAGTCACGCCATGCGTTTGAGTGCGTAAGCCATGGCCGCGCCAAGACCGGCCATGGCCGCCAGCAATCCGGGAAATGCCAGCCACCAGGGCACTCCCGAGGTCATCATGCTGAACTCGGACATGCCACCGATGCTGGCGATGAGGTTCAGTGGCAAAAACACCACGTTGATCAGGGTGAGGTTGCGCAGCGCCTGGTTCATGCTGTTGTTGGCCAGGTTGGCGCGGGCTTCGATCAGGCTGTCGAACAGCCGGGCGTGGATTTTCGCCTGTTGGTAGCTCTGTTCGTTCTCGATGATCAGGTCATTGAGCGTTTCAAGCTGGGCCGAACTGAAACCATGGCGCCGACCGTGGCTGCGCAACAGCTGTAGCACCGCGCCGTTGCTCTGGATGGCGTTGACGTAATACACCAGGCTCTCGCTCAAGTTGTACATCTGCACCAGTCGCGCGGGGGCCATCGTTCTGCTGAACTGCTGCTGGATTTCGCGCGCCACCTGCTTGACCACGCGCAAGTGGCCCAGGTAGTGATGCACGCTTTCATCGAGCAGGGCCATCAGCACGTCCAGTGGGCTCTGCAGCAGCGTGCCGCCATGCAGACTGTTCAATAACGAATTGGTTGCGCACACCACCACCAGGCGCTGCTCGCTCAGCACCACGCCAAACGACGACACGTTGAACGCACGACCGTCGAAGCTTTCCGGACGTTTCCAGACCAGGAACAGGTGATCGGGCTTGATCTCGATACGCGCCACTTCATCCGGATCGAGCGAGCTTTCCAGCGCTTGCAGGCTGATGCCCAGTTGCAGGTTGAGGGCCTGGCGTTCGCCTGCTCCGGGTGCAATGCACAGCCACACCGTTGCCAGCTGTTCAGCGCTCGCGCACAGCTTGCCCTCATGGATGCAATAGGTTTCGATCATCACGCCTGGCCACGTTGCTTGAGTTCCAGGCGCTGGATGAAGGCCTGCAGCACCCGCCGGTACAGTTCATCACCGAGCACGGCATCTTCAATGCCGGCGTCCAGGTTGGGGTTGTCATTGACTTCGATGACCAGCACCCGCTCACCGCACTGCTTGAGGTCGACACCATAGAGGCCTTCGCCAATCAGGCGCGCGGTATCGACCGCAAGCTTGACCACTGCAGGCGGCGCCTGGTCGACAGGCACCGCCCGGCACTTGCCATTGACTTCGTCGGCCAGCGCCTTGTGGTTGTAGATTTGCCAATGGCCCTTGGACATGAAGTACTGGCAGGCGTACAGGGCTTCGCCGTTGAGTACGCCGATGCGCCAGTCGTATTCGGTGTAGCAGTACTCCTGGGCGAGCAGCAGCACCGAGTGCTCGAACAGCTCCTGGGCAGCGTTGGCCAGGGCTTGCGCATCGGCGACCTTGATGACCCCACGGGAGAAACAGCCGTCCGGAATTTTCAGCACCAGCGGAAAGCCCAGGCGCCGTCCCACCTGTTCCAGCTCCTGGGGCCGATCCTTGTAGAGAATCTCCGTTGCCGGCATGCCCAGGCTGCGGCGCTTGAGCAGGTCGGCCAGGTAGACCTTG
Organism: Pseudomonas tructae; assembly: GCF_004214895.1. NCBI lineage: Bacteria > Pseudomonadati > Pseudomonadota > Gammaproteobacteria > Pseudomonadales > Pseudomonadaceae > Pseudomonas > Pseudomonas tructae. The sequence goes on from NZ_CP035952.1 coordinate 2,824,679, forward strand.
TTGGTGCAGCGCAAGATGGAGGAGGGGTCATCGATGACCACCAGGCCTTCGCTCTCGGCTTTCTTGGCGAAGCGGTAGGTATGGTCATCGACCCGTGTGGTCTCACGAATGAACAGCGCGTCGAATTCTGCAAGCCGCGCATAGTCTTTTTTCTCGATCAGTTCGACGTCGATGTCGAGCGCTTTGCCCGCTTCGACGAATCGCTCCAGTGCCAGGGTGTTGGAAGGCGGCAAGGCTTCGGCGGGGTCGTGCAGTATCGCCAGGTCGAAGCGGGCAATACGCTTGGACGCGGGTTGGCGCCAGGTGCGGCGGTTGAAGGCATCCAGCGCGTCGGCAAACACATGCTGTTGCTCATCGCGCAGCTTGTGCAGCGCCCCGGCCTTGATTCCGGCGATCTGCCAGGCCTCGCCGCGGCGAAACTCCACCAGCAAGATGGGGCAGGGGAAGGCTTCGAACAGTTGCCGGCCCAGTGCCTGCAGCGGCGTGATGAGGGTCTTGCCAAAATACAGGGTCAGGGTGAAACCCTCGGTGCTGCCATAGGGATGGTTGACCAGGGCAGCTTCGAGGGTGCGTTCCAGATCATCCAGGCCCACACCGTACAACGCCTTGCGCGACAGCTCGCTGATGCTGCGTACCGACGGCAGCACCTTGTGCCCGCGTGCTTCGGCCAGCAGCGAACAGTAATAGCCCTGGCCCAGGTACTTGTAGTTGCGGCACAGGTTGATGACCTGGGTCCGCCCGGCGCCGTCGTCGCTGTGTTCCAGGTAGTCCTGGGCGAGCATCAGGCTCTCGCTGGGCAGGTAGCTGGCCCAGTCTTCCTTGCGCTCCACCAGGATCAGCAGGCGGTTGCCGGCGCGCCGCGTACTGGGAGGTTCTTCGCTGAGGGTTATTGTGGAACGTTCGGATTTGTCCAATACTTCGGCCATGTTGGCTTGCACCGCTGACATGAGTAGTCGATCCCAGTTGAAGTGAACAGACCTTCAATAAATCACGGGTTAATCCCCCTGTCCCGGTTCGTTACTCAAACATTACGGTGTTGCCATGGCTTTTGATTTTCGCTTTGCATCGATGGCCGATATCGACCATCTGGTCGCGCTTGAACAGGCGTGTTTTACCCTCGATCGCCTGAGCCCGCGCAATTTTCACTGGATGCTCAGCCGTGCCAATGCCAGCCTGGTGGTTGCCGAGCAGGACGGGCAACTGGCCGGTTATGCACTGCTGCTGTTTCACCGCGGCACCTCGCTGGCGCGCCTGTACTCCATTGCGGTGGGGCGGGCCTTTCGTGGGCATGGCCTGGGCCAGCGCTTGCTGCAGCAGGCCCAGGCGACGGCGCTGACGCGCAATTGCGCCTGGCTGCGCCTGGAGGTTCGTGCGGACAACCCAGCGGCCATCAGCCTCTACGAGGCCAACGGCTACCGGCGTTTTGCCGTGGTCGATGACTACTATGAGGATCACGCCCAGGCGCTGCGCTACGAGAAGCGCATCCTGCGCCATGCTCCGCCACCGGCCCGGCAGGTGCCTTATTACCCGCAAACCACGGAATTCACCTGTGGTGCGGCGTGCCTGTTGATGGCCATGGCGGCGATCGACAGCAAGCGCTCGCTCAATCGCGCCGAAGAAATCCAGTTGTGGCGTGAAGCGACCACGATATTCATGACTGCCGGTCACGGCGGGTGTAGCCCCCAAGGCCTGGCGCTGGCCGCCTGGACGCGCGGGTTTGCGGTGCGCCTGGTGCTGAGCCAGGCAGGCTCGCTGTTCCTCGATGGGGTGCGTAGCCCGGAAAAAAAGGCCGTCATGCAATTGGTCGAAGACGGCTTTGCCCGCTCATTGGCAGATACCGGTGTCGAGCAACGCATTGGCGTGCACTTGGACTTGGCGGCGGCCTTGTCGGCAGGCTTCAAGCCGCTGGTGCTGATCAGCAGCTACCGATTTACCCGGCTCAAGGCGCCTCATTGGGTCGTGGTGACCGGCTGCGACGAGGAATTCGTCTATCTGCACGATCCGGATGTGGATCACAGCCGCCAGCGGCAAAGTCTTGATTGCCAGCACCTGCCGGTGAGCCATGCCGAGTTTCAGCGCATGAGCACCTTCGGCAGGCAGCGCGTGCGTGCCGCGGTGATGCTGCGGGCGCGCTGACGGTAGCCGCAGCAGGTTGCTAGGCACGTCGTGATTTTAAAATCACATCGCTCATGTATTGATTCAGGTCGCGCAGATCCTGAACGCTCCAGGCGTGCGGCGGTATCTTTACACCGTTCTGCTGCAACGTTTTGGGAATCAGATTGCCATTGGGGCGAAGTATCACGGAGGACACAATAACGCCCGGGTACGCCTTGAGTCGTTGCTTGAAGTTCGACGAGGTAAGGTCAGGTGTTGGCGGGCTGCTTTTATTGGCCAGTGGTCCCGTCCCTTTGATATCAGCGCCGTGACACACGGCGCACCTTTGCACGAAGAGGTTCTTGCCATTGGCAGTGTCTGCGAAGGCGGGCGCTGTTGGCGTAAGAGATAGGATCGCCAGCAAAGCGATGGGTGATCGTTTAATTTTCATTCTGCCTTGATGTTTAAGTGGGGCTTGCTGCGAGGGCAAGGCCAGCGCTTCCAATGCAACGTGCTCGCAGGGTAACAAAGCACTGGAGAATGGCGAAAGGGGCGACGGCATGCTCTTGGCAGGCCGCTGCGCTGGGTGGATAGGGAGGATCGTCTGCGAATTACCTCACAGGTGTTAAATGGATTCTAATGAGACAAAATTGACTCATTAGGGTTTTGTCGGCATCATCTGCACCGTTTTCAATCGAGGCGCGGGTGAGTGATGGGCAAGACAGGTGCAATAAGGATGGTTGTGTTGGCAGGAGCAATTGCATTGTCGGGGTGCGGCCCGGCTGAGGAGCAGGTTGCTGCGGCCAACACAAGCTACCCGGTGCAAGTCGTGAGCGTAGTGGCTGAGCCGTTGGCCCTGGCCTCCGAGTTACCAGGACGGGTTGAGCCCATGCGGGTCGCCGAGGTGCGCGCGCGGGTGCCGGGCATCGTTTTGCACAAGCGCTTCGAAGAGGGGGCTGACGTCAACGCCGGGGAGGTGCTGTTCCAGATCGACCCTGCGCCCTTCAAGGCTGCCCTGGCACGTGCCGAGGCTGACCTGGCCCGCGCCCAGGCCGTGCAGCAGGAGGCCCAGGCACGGCTCAAGCGCTATGAACCGCTGGTCAAGATCGAGGCGGTCAGCCAGCAGGACTTCGACAGCGCCACCGCCGAACTGCGCAGCGCGCAAGCGGCCGTACGCTCCGGCCAGGCCGACGTGCAGACTGCACGCCTGAACCTGGGCTACGCCACCGTCACCGCGCCGATCTCTGGGCGCATCGGCAGGGCTCTGGCCACCGAAGGCGCGCTGGTCGGGCAGGGCGACGCCACGCTGATGGCACGTATCCAGCAGCTTGACCCGATCTATGTCGATTTCACCCAGTCAGCGGCGGACGCCTTGCGCCTGCGTCAGTCCCTCAACAATGGCGACCTGGCTGGCGGTGACGACAAGGCGTTGAGCGCTCAGGTAGAGGGTACCGACTTTCAGCGTCAGGGCGCGCTGATGTTTACCGACGTGGCAGTCGACAGAAGTACCGGCCAGGTCACCCTGCGCGGTCGTTTCGACAATGCCGACGGCATCCTCTTGCCGGGCATGTACGTGCGTGTGCGAACCCCCCAAGGCACCGCTCAGCAGGCGCTGCTGGTGCCGCAACGCGCGGTGCAGCGTGACAGCAATGGCGAGGCGCGGGTGATGGTGGTCGGCAGCGGTAGCCTGGCTGAGGCGCGCAGTGTGCGCACCGGGGTGATGCAGGGCGCGCGCTGGCAGATCATCGAGGGCCTGCGCGCCGGTGATCAAGTCATCGTCGGTAGCCCCGCCGGCCTGGCCCCGGGTATGCCGGTGCTGGCGACCCAGGCACAACAGGCCGCGGCAAAGTAAGGCGAGGGTAAAGCGAATGTCCAAGTTCTTCATCAATCGGCCGAACTTTGCCTGGGTCATGGCACTGCTCATCTCCTTGGCCGGCTTGCTGGTGATCCCCGCGCTGCCGGTGGCCCAGTATCCCAACGTGGCGCCGCCACAGATTTCCATTACCGCGACCTACCCGGGTGCTTCGGCCAAGGTGCTGGTGGAGTCGGTGACCAGCATCATCGAAGAGTCGCTCAACGGCGCCAAGGGCTTGCTGTACTACGAGTCCACCAACAACTCCAACGGCGTTGCCGAGGTGATGGTGACCTTCGAGCCAGGCACCACGCCGGACATGGCCCAGGTCGATGTGCAGAACCGCTTGAAAAAAGCCGAGGCGCGCATGCCTCAGCCAGTGCTGACGCAGGGGCTGAAGGTCGAGCAGGCCAGCTCCGGCTTTCTGCTGATCTACGCCCTGACCAGCAAGGCTGGTGAGCGTGGCGATACCACGGCGCTGGCCGACTATGCCGCCCGCAACATCAACAACGAACTGTTGCGCGTGCCGGGGGTTGGCAAGCTGCAGTTCTTTGCCTCGGAAGCGGCCATGCGGGTCTGGGTCGATCCGCAGAAACTGGTGGGCTACGGGCTGTCCATCGACGCCATCAACACCGCTATCCGGGCGCAGAACGTCCAGGTGCCGGCCGGCAGCTTCGGCAGCACGCCAGGTGCCAGCGAGCAGGAACTGACCGCGACCCTGGCGGTGCAGGGCACGCTCGATACCCCGGAGGCCTTCGCCGGTATCGTTCTGCGCGCCAACCCCGATGGCTCCAGTGTGCGCCTGGGCGACGTCGCACGCGTGGCCATTGGCAGCGAAAACTACAACCTGTCCTCGCGCCTGGACGGCCATCCGGCCGTTGCCGGTGCCGTGCAACTGGCGCCTGGCGCCAACGCGATCCAGACCGCGACGCTGGTCAAGGAGCGCCTGGCGGAACTGTCGCAGTTCTTCCCTGAAGGCGTCGAATACTCGGTACCCTATGACACCTCGCGCTTCGTCGACGTGGCCATCGAAAAGGTGATTCATACCCTGATCGAAGCCATGGTGCTGGTGTTCCTGGTGATGTTCCTGTTCTTGCAGAACGTGCGTTACACCCTGATCCCGTCGATCGTGGTGCCGGTGTGCCTGCTGGGTACGCTGATGGTGATGAAACTGCTCGGTTTCTCGGTGAACATGATGACCATGTTCGGCATGGTGCTGGCCATCGGCATCCTGGTGGACGACGCCATCGTGGTGGTGGAGAACGTCGAACGGTTGATGGGTGAGGAAGGCCTGTCGCCAGTGGACGCCACCATCAAGGCCATGGGACAAGTGTCCGGGGCGATCATCGGTATCACCCTGGTGCTCGCCGCAGTGTTTCTGCCCTTGGCGTTCATGTCGGGTTCGGTGGGGGTGATCTACCAGCAGTTCTCCGTGTCGCTGGCAGTGTCGATCCTGTTCTCCGGCTTCCTGGCCCTGACCTTCACCCCAGCGCTGTGCGCCACGCTGCTCAAGCCGGTGCCCCATGGGCACCATGAAAAAGGCGGCTTTTTCGGTGCGTTCAACCGCAGTTTCGCGCGCCTGTCCGAGCGTTATTCGGTAATGAACAGCGCCCTGGTGGCCCGTGCGGGTCGCTGGATGCTGGCCTACGTCGGCATCCTGGTGGTGCTCGGTTATTCCTACCTGCGTTTGCCGGAAGCCTTCGTACCGTCGGAGGACCTGGGCTACAGCATTGTCGATGTCCAGCTGCCGCCGGGCGCCAGCCGGGTGCGTACCGATCATACGGCCCAAGCGCTTGAGACCTACCTGATGTCGCGTGAAGCGGTGGCCAGTTCGTTCATCGTCAGTGGCTTCAGTTTCTCGGGGCAGGGTGATAACGCGGCGTTGGCATTCCCAACCTTCAAGGATTGGTCGGTGCGTAGCAAGGCGCAGTCGGCGGAGGCAGAAACCGCGGCTATCAACGCGCAGTTTGCAGCCAATGGCGACGGCACCATCACCGCCGTCATGCCACCGCCGATCGACGGCCTGGGCAACTCCGGCGGCTTCGCCCTGCGCCTGATGGACCGCGGCGGCCTGGGGCGCGAAGCGCTGCTGGCCGCTCGTGATCAGTTGCTCGCGCAAGCCAACGGCAATCCGGTGATTCTCTACGCAATGATGGAAGGTCTGGCCGAAGCGCCGCAATTGCGCCTGCAGATCGACCGCGAGAAGGCTCACGCCCTGGGCGTCTCCTTCGAAGCGATCAACAACACCCTGGCCACGGCGTTCGGCTCGGCGGTGATCAACGACTTCACCAATGCCGGGCGCCAGCAGCGTGTTGTGGTGCAGGCCGATCAAGGCGAACGCATGACGCCGGAAAGTGTGCTGCGCCTTTATGCGCCCAACGCCAATGGCCAGCAGGTGCCGTTCAGTGCCTTCGTCACCACCCGCTGGGAGGAAGGGCCGGTGCAGTTGGTGCGCTACAACGGTTACCCGTCGATCCGTATCGCCGGTGACGCCGCACCGGGCCACAGTACCGGTCAGGCGATGGCCGAGATGGAGCGTCTGGCCAGCGAGCTGCCGCCGGGCATCGGTTATGCCTGGACCGGCCTTTCGTACCAGGAGCAGGTGTCCAGTGGCCAGGCCGCCGGCCTGTTCGGCCTCGCCATCGTCCTGGTGTTCTTGCTGCTGGTGGCGCTGTATGAAAGCTGGGCGATCCCGCTGACGGTGATGCTGATCGTGCCGATCGGCGCCCTGGGTGCGGTGTGGGCGGTGATGGCCACCGGCATGCCGAACGATGTGTACTTCAAGGTCGGCCTGATCACCATCATTGGCCTGGCGGCGAAGAACGCCATCCTTATTGTCGAGTTCGCCAAGGAATTCTGGGAGAAGGGCTACAGCCTGCGTGACGCTGCCATCGAGGCTGCACGCCTGCGTTTGCGCCCGATCGTGATGACCTCCATGGCCTTTATCCTCGGCGTGGTTCCGCTGGCCATTGCCAGCGGTGCGGGTGCGGCGAGCCAGCGCGCCATCGGCACGGGGGTGATCGGCGGCATGCTCAGCGCCACCTTGCTGGGAGTGGTGTTCGTGCCGATCTGTTTCGTCTGGGTACTGTCGTTGCTTAAAAGCAAGCCTGCTCCTGTGCAACATGCTGTCGAGGTCAACGAGTGATGGTCATGGGTAATCGTGTTGTTGCGTTGGTCCTGGCCTTGACCCTGGCGGGCTGTTCCCTGGCGCCGACCTATCAGCGTCCCGAGGCACCGGTGCCGGCACAGTGGGGTGGCGCTGCAGTAGATCACGGCCAGAGGGTCGAGTCTCTGGACTGGCAGGCGTTTATCGTCGATCCGGTGTTGCGTCAGCTGGTCGGTACCGCGCTGGACAATAACCGTTCGCTGCGCCAGAGCCTGCTGGATATCGAACAGGCCCGTGCGCAGTATCGGATCCAGCGCGCCGACCGGCTGCCCGGCGTAAATGCCGGTACCTCCGGCAATCGCCAGCACCTACCTGCGCAGTTGTCGAACGACGCAGGTGAAGGTGTTAACAGCAGCTATCAGGTAGGGCTGTCGCTGCCAGAGTACGAGGTGGACCTGTTCGGTCGGGTCAAGAGCCTGAGCGATGCGGCGCTGGCGCAGTACCTGGCCACCGAGGAGGTTGGCCGCGCTGCGCGCATTGCCCTGATCGCTGAGGTCAGCCAGACCTACCTGACGCTCGATGGCGCCGAGCGGAGCCTGGCGCTGACCCGCCAGACACTGGCCAGTCGAGAGGACTCGCTGGCACTGGTCGGCCAGCGGCGCGCCGCCGGGGCGGCCACTGCGCTGGACCACCAGGAAGCGCTGGGGCTGGTCGAGCAGTCCCGTGCGCAGCTTGAATCCTCGCTTCGCCAGCAACGCCAGGCCTACAACGCCCTGGTGTTGCTGCTCGGCAGCGCGGACGCGGCCAAGGTGATTCCGGGCGAGCGAGCGAATCAGCCGATGGTGCTACAGGACATCATGCCTGGCGCGCCGTCGGCACTGATCGAGCGTCGTCCGGACATCCTCGCCGCCGAACGACAGCTGCAAGCGCGCAATGCCGATATCGGCGCGGCGCGGGCGGCGTTCTTTCCACGAATCACTCTGACCGGCAGCTTTGGCACCTCCAGTGCGCAGATGTCCGGGCTGTTCGACGGCGGTTCACGTAGCTGGAGCTTCATGCCGCAACTGTCGCTGCCGCTGTTCGATGCCGGCCGTAACCGTGCCGGGCTGAGCCTGGCCGAGGTGCGCAAGGACTCGGCGGTGGCGGCCTATGAAGGCACGATCCAGACCGCATTCCGTGAAGTCGCCGATGCGCTGGCCGCGACCGATACGCTGCGCCGTGAGGAAATCGCGCGGCGGGCGCTGGTTGATACCAGTCGGGCGACCCTGGCGCTGGCCAAGGCGCGCTATGAAGGCGGCGTAGACAGTCACCTGCGCTACCTGGATGCACAGCGCAGCCATTTTGTGAATGAAGCGGCCTATATCCAGTCCAGCACACAGCGTCAGCTGGCACTGGTCGACCTGTTCCGCGCCTTGGGCGGGGGCTGGTCGAAAAAGGCCTAGGCAACGGCTCCTTTGGTTGGCCTGTCCAACTCCTGCCCCTGGATATCATGTCCAGGGGCTTTTTTATGGTTCTTCACGCAGTCCACAGGGACGATACTCCTGTGGCGTCGCTACCGGCTTCCTGTAGGAGTGGGCTTGCCCCACGATGGATGTAACGGTCACCCTAAAACGGGCAATCGAAGATAAAGCCAGCCCAGACGCCGCCCGTAACTTTGCGACTTCAGAAGGCTGAGCGCAGGTGTCTGGAGGGGCTGTGCGTAGCACCTTCGGCATCAGCCGAAGACGCGAGACGGAGACTTGGCGTAGCAAGTCGTAGGCCGCGATGCTCCGCAAGGCACCGGAGCGAGGGAACCCGAAGCGCAGCATAGTGCCGTAAGGGCGGAAGGGGCCAGGTGCATCAGCCATATCGAATGGATAAGCTCTGGGCACCTAGCATCCCTTGAAAGCGAGAATTCGAAAATGAGCAGATATTGAAATAGCCATAAGCCAGGAAATTTCTTCAGGAGAAACTATTGGCCGGCCTTGAAAGGTCAAAAAAATAATAAGAGAATAATGAAGTGAATTTAGCCGTGTCTTCGGGGTGATAATGAAAAAAAAGGGTTGTTTGTTGGATGGGGCCAGGTGGAGAGCAATAAGCCTTCTTATAGGGTTTTTTCTTAAGTTCTCAGGGTTCGTTGGTCTTATCAGTATCTTTGATGATCTTAAGGCGTGGAAAGCTTTTTGGGATACGTCTATTGCATGGGTAGGCTCAGTTAGCTTGAGTTTGGCTGTCATTCTCGAAAAAATACCACAGGCTATTCATAGTATTGCGGTTACATGGCGCAGCGTTTTACATCCTATAGTCGACTTTTTAACGGGCTGGCTGCCATTTGCAGTTCCTGCCACGCTCAAGGATCTTATACTGCTAGGAGTTTTTCTCGCAGTCGGGCGGAGGCGGGCTCGTAAGATATGGTCAAATAGTTATGCGCTGAAACAAGAAAAAATTAACTTCTTAATGTACAAATACCTCAAGGTCCCCATCAACCCATTTATATCCTATTCTAAAGTTGATGTTAGAGATTTCTTGCTAGCAAAAACTGCAGACCCCACAATATTGACCCCGCAGCATGAGCGTCTACTGAGTAGATTTGACAAGCACTTTGGAGAGGATGCAGCTGTGTTTGCGTATGCTGTGCTCAACGATCCCGGAGTGGAAATGGCAGAGAGAGATCAACTTCCAGCGCTGAATATGTCAGACAAGGGGAGGCTTGTAACGCACTGTGTGGTCGGCTTTTTTGTTGCCTTGTTGTTGATTGATTATATCTATTTTTCTAGTGGCTGTTGAATTTGTGCCTGGTCGCCGTTGTGTAAGCCCTCTGCGAAATGCATCAGAGTCCGCCCATGCTGAATTGAAAACGGGTTTGGAATTATTTTTACAAACAGTAAAATCCTCTTGTTCGCCTGTTTCTTTCATGGGCTTCGCGGCAATACATTTCGTACAGAGCCTAAATGTTTCAGCTTCTACAGCGGCGCCCCGGGATTCCTTGAAGAGCCTTGTTATGAGCGCTGAAAGTCGCTCACTGGCAGGGCGACACGGCACCATGAAGGAACAGCAGTTCCAGAGTCTGGACCGATGTTGCGCTGGCCGCACGTCCGCGGCGCTCGGCGTCGACGATGCCGTAGACCATGCTCAAGAACATCTCGGTAAAAATGGCGGCGCTGATGTCGATGCGAAAAACACCGGCCTGCTGCCCACGCAGAAAGAACGCATCCAGGGCGTCGGCATAGGATCGCCAGGGTCGGTTCGCTTCGCTATCGTCGAATGTGTCAGGACGGTACTGGAACAGCAGGAAGACCATCATCTCACGATGCTTGAGATGCTCGGTGATGAGGTGGCGCAGGGCGGTCAACGGCTCGGCGTTTTTCAGGTCGCCCTCGAGGATGACCTGATTCAGCGTCCGTTCACCATGACTCTCCAGCATGCTCACCAGGTTGTCACGGGTGCCGCAGAATCGGTGCAGGGTTGCCTTGCTGACACCCGCTGCTTCGGCCAGTTCTTTCAACGTGGCCCGGGGATGGACGACGATGGCATTGGCCAACGCTTTGAGCAGGCGCTCGTCGGTTACCGGAAGGGACATTGAGGTTTCTCACATTGCTAGCTGAGCGGGCATTGTGACGCAAATGCCAAGCTCTGACACTCATATGATTTAAAAATGACTCATATGAAACTTTTCTAGCAGGTTTCAGGTCGGCTGCATCCAGATGCAGCGCCGGAGCCGCCCCGATGGACGGCCCTGGCATTGGCTGCTTCAGTTCTGCGCGGTCTTTTCACCGGCTTGCAGTTTCACCGTCTCTTCGAGGGTGAAGCGCCCCAGCGGGTTTTGCAGGAAGTTCTGGATATTGCTGCGCGAAATATTGATGTACGGGCTGTAGTACAGGTCGATCCAGTGGACATCCTGTTTGGCCAGCTTCTGCAGCTCCTGATAAATCTGCTTGCGTTTGCCCGGGTCGATCTCCACCCGGGCCGCCGCCACCAGCTCCTTGACCTTGTCGTTGTGATAGCGGGTCATGTAGTTCATGTTGGTGTCGTGACCGAGCACGAAGGTGGTCTTCTGGTCCGGGTCCAGCACGTCGTTGGTCCAGTACATCACCGACAGGTCGTAGTCGCCATCGACCAGCATCTGCCAGCTCTGGGTCGGATCGACCTTCTGCAGGTTGGCGGTGATGCCGACATCGGCCAACTGCTTCTGCACCAGCACGGCGATCTGCTCGTCGGCCTCGTTGCCAGCGTTGACCACGTAGTTGAGTTTGAGCCCCTCGACGCCAGCCTTCTTCAGCAGCTCGCGGGCCTTGGCCGGGTCGAAGGGGCGTTGCAGGTTGTTGGCGTTGTGATAGAGCGCGCCCTTGGGAATGTATGAATAGGCCACTTCGCCGTGGCCAAAGGTCACCGTGTCCACCAGCGCTTTCTTGTCGATCGCAAGGTCAATCGCCTCGCGCACCGCAGGTTGTGCCAGCACCCCTTTCTCGTGGTTGATGAGCAGGTGGTCCTCACGGGTCGAAGGGTCGATGTGAATGGTCAGGCTCGGGTCCTTGCGCAGGGCATCGACACGGGAGAAGGGCACGAAGATCGCCGAGTCCAGCTCGCCGGCCTGGACCTTGAGCATGCGGGTGTTGTCGTCGGGGATGGAGATCCACTCCACACCATCCAGGCTGACCTTGTCGGCCTCCCAGAAGTGCGGGTTCTTTTCCAGGATCACCCGATCACCGCGCAACCACTCTTTAACCTTGAAGGCACCGGAGGTCACCGGTTCCTGGGCGTAGGCCTCCTCGCCGATCGCATCCATGGCCTTTTTCGACAGGATCGAGACGTTGGCGGTGGCCAGTTGCGCAAGGAAGGGCACCGACTTGTTCTTCAGTGTCACCACCAGGGTGCGCTCGTCCGGTGCTTCGGTCTTGTCGATGATCTTATAGGAGTCGGCCCACAGCGAGCCGGGGTTGTCGCGGATGCGCAGCAGGGAAAACGCGGCATCGCTGGCGCTCAGCGGCGAGCCATCGGAGAACTTGGCCTCGCGAATCTTGAAGGTATAGGTCAGGCCGTCGTCAGAGACCTTCCAGCTTTCGGCCAGGCCCGGGACCAGCCGGGTGCCGCTGTTGTCCACGCGCACCAGCACGTCGTAGACGTTGGCAAAAACCCAGCTGTCGCGGTTCTGCGCGCTCTTGATCGGGTCGAAGGTGGTGCTCTCCTCACGGCAGCCGATGGTCAGCACGCCGGCTGCCTGGGCCATGCCGGCGGCCAGGGTGCTGGCGGCCAGCACGGCGGCGGTGAGTAACTTCAATGCGGTGGGTTTCATGCTCAAGCTCCGTTTGATGGTCATGGTTGTTGGGTCAGTACGGCGGCCGCGGATGGATACAGGCATGGCGCCGGGCACCCTGTACGTGGCTGGGCGGCGCGGTTTCGCTGCAGGTAGGCAGCGCATGCAGGCAACGTGGCTGGAAGGCGCAACCCGACGGCAGTTGCAGCGGGCTCGGTGGCTCGCCGGCCAGCGGGCGTTCTGGCAGGCGGCGGGCCGGGTCGATGTCGGCGATCGATTGGATCAGCGCGGCGGTGTAGGGGTGATGGGGCGCGTCGAATACCTCATCCACCGGGCCTTCCTCGACGATCTGCCCCAGGTACATCACCGCCACCCGGTCGCACAGCCGGCGCACCACGCCCAGGTCGTGGGTGATGAACAGCAGCGCCAGGCCCATGCGTTCGCGCAGCGTCAGCAGCAGGTTGATGATCTGCCCCTGGATCGACACATCCAGGGCAGCGACGCATTCATCGGCAACGATCAGCCGCGGCTCGATGGCCAGGGCCCGGGCAATGCCGACCCGTTGGCACTGGCCGCCGCTGAGCGAGCCGGGCTTGCGTTCGGCCAGCTCGGCGCGCAGGCCGACCAGCTCGAGCAGTTCGGCGACCCGCGCCGGGATCCGTTCGGCAGGCACCTTGCGCTGCACCTGGAGGACTTCGGCGAGGATCTGGCCGACGCGCTGGCGCGGATTGAGCGCCGCGTACGGGTCCTGGAAGATCATCGCCGTCTCGCGGCGCAGGCGGGCGATGTCGACCTTGCGGCCCTGGGTCATGTCGATGCCGTCAAACAGCACCTGCCCAGCGCTGACCGGATTCAGGTGCAAGATGGCCCGGGCCAGGGTGCTTTTGCCGCAGCCCGATTCGCCCACAAGGCCCAGGGTCTGGCCGGCGGCGAGGGTCAGCGAGGCGCCGTTGACCGCCTTGATTGTGCGCGGGCGCAGGCCGAACAGGCCGCCGCCGGCGGTGGAAAACTGCACATGCAGGTCATTGACCTGCAACAGCGTGGTCATGACGGGCCTCCGGCCAGCAGCGGGGTGTGGCAGGCCAGGCGGTGGCCGGGGCCGCTCTCATGCAGCTCCGGTAGCTGCTCGCGGCACCGCGGCAGCGCCTGGGCGCAACGCGGCTCGAAGCGACAGCCCGGGGGCAGGGCATCGAGCAAGGGCGGTTGCCCGGCAATGCTATTCATCAGCCGCGCCTGGGGTTGCTGCGCAGGGTGGCAGGCCAGCAGCCCGGCACTGTACGGATGGCGTGGATGGGCCAGCAGCTCGTGCTTGTCGCCGTGCTCGCAAAGCCGTCCGGCGTACATCACGGCGATGCTGTCGCAGGTCTGCGCTACCACCCCCAGGTCGTGACTGATGAGAATCATCGACAAGCCGCGACGGTCACGCAGCTCCAGCAGCAGGCGCAGGATCTGCGCCTGCACGGTGACGTCCAGGGCGGTGGTGGGTTCGTCGGCGATCAGCACTTTCGGGTTGCAGCCCAGGGCCACGGCGATCATCGCCCGCTGGCGCATGCCGCCAGAGAACTCGTGGGGGTAGTTGTCGACCCGCAACTTCGGATCGGGAATGCCGACCTGGCGCAGCACCTCGATGGCCTCGGCCCGTGCCTCGCGGCGCGACGCGCCCTGGTGCAGGCGGATGCCCTCGGCGATTTGTTCGCCGATGCGCATCAGCGGGTCCAGGTGGCTGCTGGGGTTCTGGAAGATCATGCCCAGCTCGCGTCCGCGCAGGCGGCGCATACCGGCCTCGTCCAGTTGCAGCAGGTCGCGGCCCGCCAGGTGCACAGACTTACCCTCGATGCGCAGGTCGGGCGAGGGCAGCAGGCGCATCAGGGCACGGCAGGCCAGGGTCTTGCCCGAGCCGCTTTCGCCCACCAGGCCGAGGATCTCGCCCTGGCCAAGGTCGAACGACAGGCGCTCGACCAGGGTGACTTCACGGCGGTCGTTGCGGGCGATCACGCTCAGCTCCCGAACTTGCAGCAAGGGTGTGCTCATGAGCGCTCTCCAAGGCGTTCGGCGACGCCATCGGCCAGCAGGCTGAAACCCATGGCCAGGGTCACCACGGCAAGGCCAGGGAAGGTGCAGATCCACCAGGCACGGGTGATAAAGCTTTGGCCCTCGGCCACCATCGTGCCCCACTCCGGGGTCGGTGGCTGCACGCCAAGGCCCAGGTAACTGACGGCGGCGCCGTTGAGCAGCACCAGCACGGCGTCCGACATACAGAACACCACCGAGCCGAACAGGGCATTGGGCAACAGATGGCCGAACAGTGTGCGCCGGTGGCTAAAACCCAGGCTCCTGGCGGCCAGGGCGAAGTCGCTGTGCTTGAGCACGAGGATCTGTGAGCGGATCAGCCGTGCATAGGACACCCAGCCCACCAGCGCCATGGCGATGTAAAAGCTGCCAAGGCCGGGGCCGAGAATGGCCATGATCGCCAGCATCAGCACTAGGAAAGGGAAGGCCAGGACGATGTCGATCAGGCGCATGCAGGCGTTATCCAGCAAGCCGCCGATGTAGCCGGATATGGCGCCGATGCCGGTGCCCAGCAGGAACGGAAAGATCACCCCGATCAGGGCCATCTGCAAGTCGATACGCGCGCCCCAGATCACCCGTGACAGCACGTCGCGGCCGAAGTTGTCGGTGCCGAAGGGGTGCGCCAGGCTGGGGGCGGCCAGGCGCAGCTCGGCGTTCTGCAACAGCGGGTCGAACGGGGCGATCCACGGCGCACACAGCGCCAGCAGGCACCAACCGAGGACGATGGCCAGGCCGCAATACAGGGTCAGGCGGCCATTGCCCAGGTTCCAGCTCAGGCGCCAGCGGATCGAAGCAGTGGGGCTGTGGCTGCGGCTCATTGGATCTTCACCCGCGGATCAAGGGCGGTGGTCAGCACGTCGGCGATGAAGTTCACCGCCACCGTGGCACAGGCCAGCACCATGGCCACGCCCTGGACCACCATGTAATCGCGGGTGAAGATGCCGCGCACCAGCAACTGGCCGATGCCGGGCAAGGAGAACAGGCTCTCGATGACCACCGTGCCGCTGATCAGCCAGCCGATGTTGACCGCCAGCAGGTTGATCGTCGGCACCATAGCGTTGGGCAAGATGTGCCGCCGCAGTAACGCGCCTTCACCCAGGCCGCGGGCGCGGGCCGCAGTGACGTGGTCGGCCTGCATCTCCAGCAGGAGGCTGGCGCGCAGGTTGCGCACCAGCACCGCCGACAGCGCCAGGGCGATGGTCAGGCAGGGCAGCACCAGGTGCTGCAGCTTGTCGGCCCAGGTCCGGCCATAACCGGACACCGGCAGCAGCCCCCAGTGCACGCTGAACAGCAGGATCAGCATCAGGCCCAGCCAGAAGGATGGCAGGCCCAGGCCTGCGGTGGTGAACAGGCGGATCAGGTTGTCGGTCCAGCCGCCCTTGTGGCGGGCGGCGAGGATGGCCAGCGGCACGGCGATGAGCAGCGCCAGCAGCACGCTGCCCAGCACCAGCATCAGGGTGGGTTCGATGCGGCTGGCGATCAGGGGCAGGGCATCGATCTTGTACAGCAGCGATTTGCCCAGGTCGCCGTTGAGCAGGTTCTTCAGGAAGTACAGGTACTGCACCCAGAGCGGCTCGTCCAGGCCGAACTGGGCGCGGATCTTCTGGATCGCATCGGGGGTGCTGCGCGCACCCAGCAACACCCGCGCCGGATCGCCCGGAATCGAGCGGACCAGCACGAAGGTGATGATGCTGATACCCAGCAGCACCGGCAGCAGTTGCAACGGGCGGATCAGGACGAACCGGTAGCGTGCCAGGTTCATCGATCAGCCCCGGTTGCGCTGCAGGAAATCCAGCAACACCGGGAAGTAGGCTTGCGGCTCTTCGTAGAACGGCATGTGGCTGCTGTTGGCGAACACGTGCAGCTCGGCCTGGTCATGCAGTGCCAGTTTCATGCGCAGGGCGCAGGCAGGGGTCAGTTCGTCGTGCTGGCCGGTGGTGATCAGCACCGGCATCTGGAACTTGCCCATGTGCTCCAGGCGGTTCCAGTCCTTGAGGTTGCCGATGTAGAGAAACTCGTTGGGGCCCTGCATGGTGGTGTAGGGGCCCATATTCCAGTCGCCCAGCGAGCGTTTGACCGGTGCGGGCCACTCGTCGAGGCGGCACACATGGCGGTAGTTGAGCAGGGTGACGGCGGCCTGGTACTGGGGATGGTCAAGGTTTCCCATGGCCTCGAAGCGCTGCATCATCGCCACGGTTTCGCTGCCCAGGGCGCTGCGCAGGCGTTCCAGCTCGCCGATCAGGTGCGGGATGTCGCCGACGGTGTTTTCCAGGACCAGGCTTTTCAGCGACTGCGGATGGTGGATGGCGTACTCGATCGCCAGCCAGCCGCCCCAGGAATGCCCCAGCATGTGCACACGCCCCAGGTCCAGGGCCTGGCGGACCTGCTCGACTTCGGCCACGTAACGGGTGATGTTCCACAGGCTGTCGTCGTCGGGGCGGTCGGAGGCGCCGGTCCCCAGCTGGTCGAAGGCAACCACGCGGATGCCCTTGTCCTTGAGCCAGGCATGGGCATCGCGCAGGTAGTCGCAGGGCAGGCCCGGCCCGCCGTTGAGGCACAGCAGCACCTCATCCCCTTCGCCAAAGCTGTACACCACCAGATTGTGGCCATCGACCGATACGTTGAACTGCTGGTCAGGTTGCATCTCACGCCACATCGCTACTCTCCTGTTGGCCATGGCTTAGCGCTATACCCTGCGCAGGAGAGTGCGCCGCCTACAAGCTAGTATTTCTTATAGGTTTTGTCTGGCAGTCCCGCGCCGAGCCGTGGCATTCTACTTGGCGGACTTCAAGATGGAAATCCAACAGGGTATATACACAGGAGTGCAAGGAATGCAGGCCAAGCTGGCTGAGCTCCATACCTGTCTGTCGTTGGCCAGTAGCCTGGACGAACAGATGGACAGCGTCGCTGCCCTTGCGGCGCAACTGGGCTTCGATGCCCTGGTGTACGACTACAGTCCGGTGCCGCTGGATCATCTCGGCGGGCTGATCACCCCCTCGGTGGTCAGGCTGCGCCAGACCCCGAATGATTGGCAGGAGCTGTGGTGCACTGCAGGCTTCTACCAGATCGACCCGGTGCAGCACCTGGCCGTTTCTTCCATCGCACCCTTCGCCTGGTCGTACCTGCCCAAGGGCGAGACCGTCCTGCAGCGCCTGCTCGACCAGCGCCATGCGCCGGTGGTGGGCTATCTGTGCGATGCGCAGCTGGCTTGCGGTGTCACCGTGCCCATCCACCTGCCACGCGGTGGGCTGGCGACCCTGACCGGGCTGCGGCCCCAGGCCAGTCAGCGCGACCTGGACGATGCCCGCAACAATCTCAGCGACTTCAGCCTGATCGCCCATGCCTTGCAGGAGGCGGCCTATCCCTTGCTGGGCAAGGAGGCTGCCGTGCGCGCCATCCGCCTGACCCGCCGTGAGCTCGAGTGCCTGCGCTGGGCTGCCGACGGCTTGACCGCGACGCAGATCGCCGAAATTCTCAACCGCTCACTGGCCACGGTGTCCCTGCACCTGACCTCGGCCATGCACAAGCTGGGGGCGAAGAACCGGGTCCAGGCGGTCGCCCGGGCGGTGCACTACCGTCTGCTCGACACCTGAGTGGTAAAAAATCCGAAAACCTAGAGAACTCTCTAGTTATGCCGGGCCGTGTGTAGCGATATTGTGTACTCCACGATTCGCACGGAGCCGGATGAAATGGAACTCATCAAATCGCATGAAGGTTTTGCCCCGTTCGGCGACTACCAGACCTGGTACCGCGTCACCGGCGACCTGGATTGTGGTCGCACCCCGCTGGTCATCCTGCATGGCGGGCCGGGCTGCACCTACGACTATGTCGATGCCTACAAGGACGTCGCGGCCGGTGGCTACCCGGTCATCCACTATGACCAGCTGGGCAATGGCCGCTCGACCCACCTGCCGCAGATGCCGTCGTCGTTCTGGACGGTGAAGCTGTTCCTCGAAGAGCTCGATAACCTGCTCGAACACCTGGGTATCAGCCAGCGCTATGCCCTGCTGGGCCAGTCCTGGGGTGGCATGCTGGCCAGCGAACACGCGGTACGGCGCCCGGCGGGCCTGCGTTGCCTGGTGATCGCCAACTCTCCGGCAGACATGCGCACCTGGGTCAAGGAGGCCAACCGCCTGCGCGAGAAACTGCCCGAGGACGTGCAGGCCACCCTACTGCGCCATGAAGCCGTGGGCGACTACACCGCCGCCGACTACATCGCCGCCACCCGCGTGTTCTACGACCGTCACGTATGCCGCCTGAACCCCTGGCCGGACGAAGTGGCCCGCACCTTCGCCCAGGTCGACGCCGACCCCACCGTGTACCACGCCATGACCGGACCCAACGAGTTCCACATCATTGGCAGCACCAAGGACTGGACCATCGTCGACCGCCTGGCGCAAATCAACGTACCCAGCCTGCTGATCTCAGGGCGCTACGACGAAGCCACGCCGCTGGTGGTCAAACCGTACCTGGACCTGATCCCGGGTATCCGCTGGGCATTGTTCGAGAACTCAAGCCACATGCCCCATGTGGAGGAGCGGGTGGCTTGCATGGGGACGGTGGTCAAGTTTCTTGATGAGAGTTTGTAGAGTTTGCGGTGGCAGCCTGAGAGCCGCTGATGCCGCCTGGTCAGGCCTGTCCGGATCCGACCCGGTAGGCCTGAGTCCTTATTGGCGCGGTGGTGGTCTGGAGTTCGGAAAGTAACTTGGTCGGCGCTTACTTGGCAATGGCCACACTCGTGCTACGGTACAAACACTTTTTATGTGATTGATCCGGTAAGTGGTGCCCGTGCAGATATCGGTGTCGTACGCGAACCTGGTCGAGCTCCGTATTTGCGCACTTATGCCGATAGGCAATGGAATAATAACTTATTGTCGCTCAATCAGTGCCCCATCTAATTAATCACTGAGTTGCCCTAGTTTTTTAGATGTATTTGATTGACAGCTTTTGGCCGTTTGCTGCCCTCCGCCGAAGGCAGCTTTGGGTCGATAGCCCTCGATCGTAACCGGCTGCTTCCAGCCCGACGCGGCTGGTGAAGTCAGCAGGGAACTTGTGGGGGTGGGTTCATCGGGACGCCGAACCGCCGCGAAGCAGGCAACGCGTTGGATGGCACGGGCTTCGCCCGTGTTCGCGGGTAAACCCGCTCCAACAGGTTCCGCGTGATCACTTCTGTGGTCGTTAGATTAAGCACGCCGGGCCTCTCATCTACCCACCAACCACCGTCATGCGGCATTAGTCCCGCCCGTTATTCATTCGGACGCAAACGAAGGTCGCTCCGCAAACCATGCCACCGCCAGCTCCTTGAACGCCTCGGCCGAAGGCGTCAGCGGATAGCGCTGATCATGCGCCAATACAATGCTATGGGTTGGCAACTTCTCCTGAGTCGGCCGACATACCAGCGCTTGCCCATCGTAACTACGGTCACCAAAGGGCCGGGTATAGATCAGCGCCACGCCAAAGCCATTGGCGACGAGGCTGCGCTGCAACTCGAAGGTGCGCACACGGTGCACAACGGCGGGTGACAGGTCGTAAAAGCTGAACAGATCCAACACATGCTGCCAACTGTGGACCTGATCGGTGACGACCAAGGTGTATTCGGCCAGCGCCTTGAGGCTGACACGCGCCTGCTTGGCCAACGGGTGATCGGCTGACAGCAATACCTGGGCGGTCAGCTGACACAGCTGGGTGCAATGGGTATTCGGCGGTAAACCCAGGTCATAGGTGATGGCCAGTTCTATCGCGCCCTCACTGAGCCGCTTGCCCACATAATCGAAGCTGCCATCGCGCATATCGACAGTGACCCTTGGGCAGGACTCCTGCATTCGTCGCACGATTTGTGGCAGGCAATAGGGCGCCAGGTCTTCGAAACAGCCGACCACCAGTTCCCCGACACACTCGCCTGCATTGGTATTGATCTCGGCAAAGGTCTGGGCTTCTGCCAGCACGCGACGGGCCTGGACCATGACGGTACGACCGAAGGGGGTCAGCGAGATGCCGAGGCCACGTTGGCGTATGAAGATCGATTGGCCCAGCACCTCCTCCAATTCGGTGATGGCCGCCGAGATGGAGGGCTGTGAAACATGAAGCTCCATGGCGGCAGTGGTCAGGTTTCCATGCTTGGCCGCTGCGAGCGCGTAGCGAAGCTGTCGCAGTGTGAACTTCATAGTTTTTTCCGTGGTGATTCATCAGGACTTATTATTTTATCCTTTTTTATTGTTGTGAAATATTTCTCCTGCGCAGTGATCATCATGTTTGGGAGCGTCACAATGACAATTACAAAGGCTCTGCTGACCACGACACTTTCCTTAGGGCTCTTGGCGTGCGCTGGCGCCAGCCAGGCGGCCGGTTGGTGCGAGTCAGGCAAACCGGTGAAATTCGCCGGTTTGAACTGGGAAAGCGGGATGCTGCTCACTGAGGTGATGCAGTTTGTGCTGAAAAATGGCTATGGCTGTGACACCGACAGCCTGCCGGGTAACTCCATCTCCATGGAGAACGCCCTGAGCAGCAACGATATCCAGGTGTTTGCCGAAGAGTGGGTAGGGCGCAGCGAGGTCTGGAACAAGGCGCAGGCCGCCGGCAAGGTCGTCGGTGTCGGCTCGCCGGTGGTTGGCGCGGTCGAAGGCTGGTATGTCCCGCGTTATGTGATCGAAGGTGATGCCAAGCGCAAACTCGAAGCCAAGGCACCGAACCTCAAGAGCATTGCCGACCTGGGGCAATACGCTCAGGTATTCAAGGACCCGGAAGAACCGGACAAGGGGCGCTTCTACAACTGCCCGGCCGGCTGGACCTGCGAGCTGGACAACAGCCAAATGCTCAAAAGCTACGGTCTGGAAAACACCTACACCAACTTCCGTCCGGGCACCGGCCCGGCACTGGATGCCGCCGTGCTGTCGAGCTACAAGCGTGGCGAGCCGATCCTCTTCTACTACTGGTCGCCAACCCCGCTGATGGGCCAGGCCGACCTGGTCAAGCTGGACGAGAAGCCTGGCGTGGATAAATCCGTGACCATCAAGGTGGGCGTGTCGAAGACCTTCCACGAGCAGGCGCCGGAACTGGTGGCGGTGCTGGAAAAGGTCAATCTGCCGATCGATCTGCTGAACCAGAACCTGGCGCGTATGACCAGGGACCGTATCGAGTCGGCGGAACTGGCGAAGGTGTTCCTCAAGGAGCACCCCGAGGTCTGGCACAGCTGGGTCAGCGAAGACGCAGCCAAAAAGGTAGACGCGGCACTCTGAAGGGTGTGGGCCGGTCCGGCGGCTGCCGGGCATGCCACACAGCAGTCCGCTTCACGCACTTGCTCGAGAGAAATCCATGTTTCCCAAAAACTTCACGTTTTCCATTGCCGACTGGGTCAATGGCTGGGTCGATGCGCTGGTCACCAACTACGGTGACGTGTTCCGGCACATTTCCGACACCCTGCTGTGGGCCATCGTCAATCTTGAAGGTTTACTGCGCGCAACACCCTGGTGGCTGATGCTGGCCATCGTCGGCGGTATAGCCTGGCACGCCACCCGTAGAATCGTACCCACTGCGGTGATCGTCGGCTTGCTGTTCCTGGTCGGTGCGGTAGGGCTCTGGGACAAGTTGATGCAGACCCTGGCGCTGATGCTGGTGGCCACGCTGATCTCGGTCCTGGTCGGCATTCCGCTGGGTATCCTGTCGGCGCGCAACGATCGCCTGCGGGCGGTGTTGATGCCGCTGCTCGACATCATGCAGACCATGCCCAGCTTCGTGTACTTGATCCCGGTACTGATGCTGTTCGGCCTGGGCAAGGTGCCGGCGATCTTTGCCACCGTCATCTATGCCGCCCCGCCGCTGATTCGCCTGACCGACCTGGGCATTCGCCAGGTGGATGGCGAGGTCATGGAGGCGATCAATGCGTTCGGTGCCAATCGCCTGCAACAACTGTTCGGCGTGCAACTGCCACTGGCGTTGCCGAGCATCATGGCCGGTATCAACCAGACCACCATGATGGCCCTGTCGATGGTGGTCATCGCCTCGATGATCGGTGCCCGTGGCTTGGGTGAAGACGTCCTGGTCGGTATCCAGACCCTGAACGTGGGCCGCGGCCTCGAAGCGGGCCTGGCCATTGTGATTCTGGCGGTTGTGATCGACCGCATTACCCAGGCCTATGGCCGGCCACGGCATGGGGTGGGCAAATGAGCGTCAAGCAGACGATGAACAAGATCGAAGTCAAAAACGTCTTCAAGATATTCGGTGCGCGTGCCGAAGATGCCCTGAAACTGATCTGCGAGAACAAAAGCAAAGAGCAGGTCCTGGCCGAGACCAGCTGCGTGGTGGGGGTCAACGATCTCTCGTTGTCCATCGGCAGCGGCGAGATCTTTGTGATCATGGGCCTCTCGGGCTCGGGCAAATCGACCCTGGTGCGTCACTTCAACCGCCTGATCGACCCCACCAGCGGCCAGATCCTGGTCGATGGCGAGGACATCCTGCAGTACGACATGCAGGCCCTGCGCGAATTCCGCCGGCGCAAGATCAGCATGGTGTTCCAGAGCTTCGGCCTGTTGCCGCACCGCACCGTGCTGGACAATGTCGCCTACGGCCTGAAAGTCCGTGGCGAAAGCAAAGCCCTGTGCACAGAGCGTGCCCTGCACTGGATCAACACCGTGGGCCTCAAGGGTTACGAGAAGTCGTACCCGCATCAGTTGTCGGGCGGCATGCGCCAGCGCGTGGGCCTGGCGCGTGCGTTGGCTGCCGACACCGACATCATCCTGATGGACGAAGCCTTCAGTGCGCTCGACCCGCTGATTCGCGCCGAAATGCAGGACCAGTTGCTGGAACTGCAAAAGACCCTGCACAAGACCATCGTCTTCATCACCCACGACCTGGACGAAGCAGTGCGCATCGGCAACCGAATTGCCATTCTCAAGGACGGCCGCCTGATCCAGGTCGGCACGCCGAAGGAAATCCTCTACCAGCCTGCGGACGAATACGTCGATCGTTTCGTGCAGCGTCGCGTAGCTTCGCTTTAAGGAATCGCGAGTATGTCGTTTGCCGAAAAAATCATCATCGCCGACGCGCCCGTTCGCTGGCAGGACGTGGTGGCTGTGGCCCGGCATGGCGCGAAGCTTGAACTGGCACCATCGGCCTGGGCGCGGATCGAGAACGCCCAGGCGATTGTCCAGCGCATCGTGTCCAGCGGTGACCGCGCCTATGGCGTCAACACCGGGCTTGGCGCCTTGTGCAATGTCTCGCTGCAGGACGAACAGCTCAGCCAGCTGTCGCGAAACACCTTGCTCAGTCATGCCTGCGGCGTGGGTACCGCGCTGTCGGACGAGCAGACCCGGGCCATCATGTGCGCGGCGATCATCAACTTCTGCCAGGGCCGTTCCGGCCTTCAGCGCAAGGTGGTCGAGGCGCTGCTGACCCTGCTCAACCAGCACGTCACCCCGCAGGTGCCGAAACAAGGGTCGGTGGGGTACCTGACCCACATGGCCCATATCAGCATCAGCTTGCTGGGCGTCGGCCAGGTCAGCTATCGCGACCAGATCGTGCCGGCGCAGCAAGCCTTGGCCGAGGTCGGCCTGGCGCCGGTCAAGCTGGGAGCCAAGGATGGGCTGTGCCTGGTCAACGGTACCCCTTGCATGACCGGCCTGAGCTGCCTGTCCCTGGACGATGCCACTCGGCTGAGCCAATGGGCGGACGTTATCAGCGCCATGAGCTTCGAGGCCCTGCGCGGCCAACTCGATGCCTTCGACCCTGAAATCATTGCGCTGAAACCGCACCCCGGCATGCAGCGCGTGGGCAGCAACTTGCGTCGCCTGCTCGACGGTAGCGAAATCATTGCCAGCAGCCATGGCATTCGCACCCAGGACGCCTTGAGCATTCGCTCGATCCCGCAGGTTCATGGCGCCGCGCGTGATCAGCTGGAACACGCGGCGCGGCAGATCGAGACCGAACTCAACTCCACCACCGACAACCCGATGTTGCTGGGTACACCCGAGTCGTATCGGGTGGTTTCCCAGGCGAATCCGCACGGCCAGTCCGTGGCCATGGCGGCCGACCTGCTGGCCATCGCGGTGGCCGAGATCGGGGCAATTGCCGAGCGTCGTCTCGATCGCCTGATCAACCCGTTGGTCAGCGGTTTGCCGGCCTTCCTGGTCAGTCAACCGGGTGTGAATTCGGGCATGATGATTGTCCAGTACGTGGCCGCTTCACTCTGTGCCGAGAACCGTCAGCTGGCACAACCGGCCGTCATCGACAACTACGTCACCTCCGGTCTGCAGGAGGATCATCTGAGCATGGGCACCAATGCCGGGTTGAAGCTGCACCGCGCCCTGGAGAACTGCACGCAGATCCTCGCCATCGAATACCTGTTGGCGGCCCAGGCCTTCGAGTTCCTCAAGGAGCAGCGCTTTGGCGCAGGTACCAGCGTTGCCTGGCAGTTGTTGCGCAAACGGGTCCCGGCCTATGCCCAGGACCGTTGGTTGGCACCGGATATCGCCAGCAGTGCAGCGATCCTGAAGGACCCCGACCTGCTGGGCGCTGCCTTCCCCGAGTTGCTGTGACAGGGGGAAGCGCCTGGCTGTTGCGAATCGTGCAGGTCAAATAGGAGTGCAGTCGGGGGTAGGCCGGCTGCACTCGGGTGCTCAACTCAAACGCTGCCTTCACGTTCGATGACCAGAATCCGCGCTTCGCCGTGAGGGTGTGCAACATGTTCACAACCAACCCCTGCGAAAAACACGTCACCCACCCCCAAGGTTACGACCTGTTCAATGCCTGACTCGCGATAATGCATATCTACCGTGCCGTCGAGGACAGCGAATACCTCCTCGCCATCATTGACATGCCACTTGTACGGCTGGTCGGTCCAGGTGGTGCCATCCATGTTTGCTATGTCCTCTGCACCCCAGGCGTGAGTGGCTGTGAAATCTTTGCTACGAATAACGTTCATTGATCGTGGCTCTCGAAAAGGTCGTGAACTTCTCCTAATAGCCTCCCACCGCAAAGAGCAGCATTGGGCCGAGCGAGGTCACTATCAAGGAATGGATTTGGCCATTTCCGACGTTCCAGCCCAACCGATCTGCTCATAGACCGGTTTGCCCGTCTCGGTGGCGTGCAGGACTGCGAAGGTGATGCCTCGGCGAGCGAACTCGGCGTCAGCCGCTTGCATCAAGGCTGACGCCAGGCCACGGCGGCGGTAGGCCGGCTGGACGTACACATTCAACACGTAGCCACGCTTATCCAGGGTTGGGTGCGTTGGATGGGGCGGCCAATCGATGCTCATCAGGCCAATGGCCGCGACCGGTTGGTCGCCATCCAGGAGTTTGAACCCGTAATACCGACCGTCACCGAGCCGCTCTTGCAGCCATGGGCGAAAGTGCTGGGTCATGACCCGCAGTTCTTCAGGATTCCCGCCTGCCTCAAGAAACATGTCCTGGCGATGGGAGCAGATCATTTCTGCGTCAGAGGGCCCAACGGGCCGGCACTGCAGACCGGAAAACGCGGAACATCCTTGTAGTTCGATCATCGTTTATCCAACGTCAGTAGCACTGATTGATGAGGCGGCAGCCTATGGCATCTTCCGGCGGATGTGCAATGGCTCGGCGGGGAAGGTGAGAAACATGGCAGGGCGCGGGCGCAGACTTGGGCAGCCCCGGAACCTGCGGGCTGAGACGCTGCTTGCGGCCAGAAGCGGCCAATATTGAAGGCCGGCTTTTGACCCATAGCTGCCTCTCGCGAAAGGCTGCAATCGGCCAAAAACGGCCTCTAAATCGAGATGATCTGTGACGGTCCCGAGGAAAACATCGTGCCCATCATCCTGCTGCATAGGATGTTTTAGCTGAGATTCTGGCAGACGAACCCGTCCTCTAGCCTGAGGACCGAACCAACGTCGGGCACCGGTTCCATCCAGTGGCCACCCTCGCAGCTGGATGACTCATGCCGGCTAAGAGAAGAGCCATCGATTGGCCTATAAAACACTGCTGTCGTTTAGCTATCAGTGCCAATAATCGAGTACCATGCAAAGACGAGAGGCTTGGTACAAGCCGGGCTGCCCCGACACACCATTGATGGACTTCTATGTTGCTTAGGAAAGAGATTACCGAGGTATTTACGCCTCGGCGCAGCGAAGTGAACGTGAATATGTACGTGCAGCGGCCCCGGCTCGAGCTGGAGCTTTCGCGGGCGTTCAAGCGAAACTCCCACACACTAATTTTTGGTGAAAGCGGCAACGGTAAATCGTGGCTCTACAAAAAAGTTCTCGAAGACGATGGGATCACGTATGTGACTGTCAATTGCGCAAATGCTGCACGCATCAAGTCACTGACTACTGAGATTTGCAACTGCCTCATCGCCCCGGGCACGGCCTTGAATCTCGGGTACAACGTTGAGAAGGTAGGAGAGCTTTCTGCGGCTTTTCTGAAAGGTTCGGTGAAGCAGAATGACCGCTTCGATATTACCCAGGAAGAGCCGTTACTAATGGCCTTCAAGCTGTACGCCTCCGTGAATAATGAGAAGAAAATCATTGTTCTGGATAATTTGGAGTCAATATTCGCTTCCAGCGATCTGATGGATGAGCTCTCGAACATTATCATCCTCCTAGACGACTCGCGTTACGCCGAGTGTAACATTAACTTCCTTGTTGTGGGTGTTCCAAACGGGGTCCTCCAGTACTTCCGTGATGTTAAAAACGCTGAATCCGTAGCCAACCGGTTACAGGAGATTCAAAAAGTGAGCGGCCTTGACTCAGGTCAGGTGCGTGAAATCGTGAGCAAAGGGTTCGCTCATCTGCAAATCCCCCTTTCCGGGGCCTCGCTAATTGAAATATCGGACCATGTATCGGACGTAACCTTAGGGATTGCACAGCGCGTCCATGAATTTTGTGAGCACCTCGCCTACGCGATTCAGGATAATGGCTGGACGTATCTTCCGAAGACGCTGCAGACAGCTGATCGTGCGTGGCTGACGGCCGGATTACGACACGCTTACTCCGTCGTAGAAAAAAACCTAAACAGCCGAGAGACCACCGTCGCACGACGCAATCAGGTTATTTACTGCATCGGCAAGGTTAAAAGGCACGAGTTCGACTCGAATGACATTGACAAGCTTGTCAGGGAAAATTTCCCTCTTACCGTACCTAACACTAACATGGGTATAGGGTCTATATTGTCTGACCTCGCTACCGGATCAACCCCCCTTATCTCAAAGAATGAGCATACCGGTGGCTACTCGGTGAAAGACCCTCGTTTTATTATGTGTATTAAGCTCATGCTGTACACGGACTCGCACGAAAAAGTCCAGTGTCGAAAATTCCAAGTGTAAAAAAAGCCCCTGCGAAGGGGCTTTTACATGAAGGTGTTGCCAGAAGGTGGTCTGCTTTACGAAAGAGCTGATAACACCTGCCTGAGACCACAGGCAGCTATCGGCCACAGCAACAGCTACGTCTAGGGCATTTAAGGAAGCATAGGGAAATCTACGCCCATTTTATGGAAATACGCCGTAGTCATCCCAGCGCTCAAACCCCATTGTCAAATGCTCAGACTGAAAGCTAACGCGCGATCCGACCAGCATGCTGGCAAAAGGATTCGTCAGGTTAATTCGCAACTCCACTGTCGCAGTGGAAAGTTAAATTTCGAGCCCGTCTATAAAAGATCATTATCCGCCAATCAGAACTCATCCACAGGCAGTCGACAAAATTATGCGCTACAACTATCTGAAAGAAACGCCACGCTGGATGGTTTATCTACTCTTGGTAGTCAGTCTGTTCGCGATCCTTCCAGTCGCAAACATGATCGTTGCTGGATATAATAATCTAAAGGTTAGTTTTTCGTCTCACCTTGATCTTTCTCAGCTTGGCCAATTTGGGGACTTCTTTGGAGGTCACACATCGGCATTCGCGGGGTCGCTATCGCTTATAGTCGTTCTATTCTTCACTTTTCACCAGGCAAAACAGCAACGTATTTTCTTCCTCAGCCAGCAGGCCGACACATCTAAAACTGCTGATCGTCAGTTCTTTCTGGAGGGTATCAATCTTATCACTCAGTGGGACATCAAGGCGCCAGGGTGCGATCAGTGCATGCGCTTACTCGATTATTACGGTCGACTAGCTTTGATCTCCGAGGACAGAGAGTTACTATTGCTTCTTAACACGGTTATTACAGCGAAAATTCGAGCAAATCTAGAAGGGAAAAACGGTAGTTTCAAAGTCACGAACTACCCGTATGCCAGTGAAGCGATCGAAAAAATTCGTCCGCTTAGAGAAGCAGATGCCCGTGCACAAAAGAATTTTAAAGCGAAAAAAGGTTGAGCCTAACTAAGACCTATCCACCCCCTGAGTTGCCTCAGGGGGTAGGTCCTCGACCGTCACCTTCCATTGATGGGGAAGGCATAGGAGTTGCTCAGTTGCCGTCGAATGACGGACATTTTTAGATTATCCGGCAATGCGCGCTCTTGCGCAAGAAACTAATTTCAAGGCCTGCTTGTGAAACCGATCAAACCGGTGATCGCTTCGTTCAATAGACGCGCAAAAGCCGCGTACGCGCCCATTACAGAAGCGGATGAATGAGAGCCATTGCTTAAATAAGCTGGCGCTCTGAACGTGCGCTTTGGGGTGATTTATCCCTAAGCTGACCGGCTGCAATGGGTCGAAAGCAGCCGTTCGCGATTGGCTGCTTTTCGGCCAAAAGAGGATGCCCCCGAGTGTGTACTTGGTCAGGAGCGACGCTGGTGTTGGGGGGAGAAAGGCCAAATATGCGAGTGTGAGAGCATTCAACCGATCTGTGTCAGACACTCTTGATCCAGCGAATACCGCCCTATCTTGCACACCGGGCCCTGCATGAGGACGTTGTTATCGTCATCGAGTTCGATAGTGATTTGACCGCCCGGCATGTGCACGGTCACCTGATCGTCAACGAACCCAAGCCGGCGTGAAACTGCCGCAGCGGCGCAACTGCTGGTTCCCGACGACAGGGTGTAGCCCACACCACGCTCCCAGATCTGCACCATCAGGTTTTGGCGATCGACAACGTTCACGAATTGAACGTTGGTTCGGTTCGGGAACAGCGATAAATGTTCGATGATGGGCCCGAATTTGCGTGCGAGTGCTTCAGTCGGCTGATCGACGAACACCACGCAATGGGGGTTGCCCATCGATACTGGGTTCAGGTGCAGGTGCATGCCGTCGACTTCCATTGAGTGTCGTTCGGGCTCGGGAAATGTCGCCACTCCCATGGCAATAGCAATGCGTCGGCCGTTGTCGAGCACCTGGCAGCGCACCCTCCCGCCTTTGGTTGCCAGTTCGAACGGTTCGTGGGTAACGATCCCCTGATCCCAAAGGTAGCGACATAAAATACGCAGGCCGTTGCCACTCTTCTCCGCCTCGGAGCCATCGGTATTGAAGATGCGCACCGAGAGCATCTCGCCGGGCGCAATGACAGGAACCAGGATGCCGTCACTGCCAAGTCCCCTATGCCGGTCGCTTACCAGCGAGATAGCCTGGGCCGAACAATCGAATGGAGTGTTGTCGTGATAGACGAGATAGTCATTGCCAGCCGCGTGATATTTTACGAACTGCATGAGTTGTGGCACCAAGATGCTTCGGGGCGGTGAATGATGAAGTGAAGGTGAACCATAGCACACGGCCGCTGAAGCGATAGCGGGCCTGAATTGAGCGCGCCAAGTTTTGCATTACTCATGTGTTGAGTGGCCGTTGGGGGCTAGAGTGGATGTTTGAAACTGACCACTTGTTGTTCCAATCGCGTCTACCAGGCCATCATCGTGCGTCGACATAAGGAAACGTCCCATGCACACTCCGGTACTTCATCTACTGTGCGGCAAGATTGCATCAGGCAAATCTACGGTGGCGAAGTCTTTGGCGACTGAGCATTCAGCCATTTTGCTGAGTGAAGATCATTGGCTATCAAGACTTTATCCCGAACAGATCAAGTCAGTAACAGATTACGTTCAGCTAGCGCATCGTATCCGAGGTGTTTTGGGTCCTCTTGTCATCGACACGCTGGCGGCGGGTGTCAGCGTCGTGCTGGATTTTCCTGCCAATACGCCCGCAGACCGCCAATGGCTGCGTAGCTTGGCTGAAGCCGCGAAAGTGCCTCACTGCGTTCACTACATTGAGATCGACGATGACACCTGCCGTGGCAGGCTGCACGTCAGGAACGTGCGTGCTGAACATGACTTTGCGGCCACTGATGCGGAGTTTGATTTGATCACGAGTTATTTTCGCCCTCCCAACGAGGAAGAAGGCCTGGACGTTGTCATGCATCGGGCTGACTGACGGTCACCGCTTGCGAGCGGGGGCGCGACACCGGCCCGACGTATTCTTCGCTTTCACATTCAATCAATAATGAGATAAATTCTCAATTCCGTCCCTCTCCGAGCCTGCTTCCGTGGCTGATTCCAACAAGCTGATGCACGATGTCTACAGCGAACACCACGGCTGGGTGTTTGGCTGGCTGCGCAAGAAACTCGGCTGTGCGCACAACGCGGCGGATGTGGCTCAGGACACCTTTCTACGCATCCTTTCATCCCGCGATGCGCTGCTGCAGGCCAGTCAGTCGCGGGGCTATATCGCGACCACCGCACGCAATCTGCTGATCGACCGCGCCCGTCGCCAGCGTCTGGAAAAGGCCTACCTGGAAGAGTTGGCCCTGCTTGCCCTGGAGCATCCTGGCGCGCCGAGCGCCGAGCGCATCTGGGAAACCCTCGATGCGCTGGAGCAGATTTGCCGGTTGCTCGACGGTCTTGGCAGCAAGCCGCGGGAAGCCTTTCTCTTGCATTACCTCGAAGGCCAGCCCCAGGCACAGGTCGCCGAACACCTGGGGATCAGCGTGCGCATGGTGCAGAAGTACCTGGTACAGGTGCTGCTGCATTGTCAGACGCTGCGTGATCCTTCATGAGTGACGACAACGACCTGGCTCGTCAGGCGGCCGAGTGGCTGGTGCTGCTCAGTGCCGATGACGTCGCCGAGCGCGAGCACAGCGAACGCGAATACGCGCAGTGGAAACAACTCAGCCCCGCGCACGCCGAGGCCGCGCAAGGTATGGAGCGGCTGTTGGCCAGCCTGCGCGGCATTCGCCAGACGCCCGAAGGTGGTCGCCGGCTGCACCGGCTGATCGATGGCGAAATGCGGTTCAGTGAGCGGGGGCGGCGCAACAAGCGACTGGGCGCTGCACTGGGCATCGGCCTGATGCTGCTGATGCCCGGCTGGCTGACCTGGCAGCACTACCCCAATGCCTTGCTGTTTGCCGACCTCGACACGGGCCCCGGCCAGTGGCAGGAAACCCGCCTTGAAGACGGCAGCCGCCTGACCCTGGCCGGTGGCAGCGCGGTGAACCTGCACTTCAGCACCTCCGGGCGTGAAGTGCAATTGCTGCGCGGCGCAATCCGCGTCGAGGTTGCCGTCGATGCCCAACGGCCATTCCGGGTGGTGACCGGCGACGGCAGTATCCGCGCGCTGGGCACACGTTTCGTGGTCACCCGGCAGCCCGACGCCACTGACCTGAGCATGCTCGAATCGACAACACTGGCCCGCCCAAGTGAAGGGCCGGGCGAGGCGGTGGTGTCGGCGGGGCAGCAGTTGCGCATCCGCCGTGACGGCCTCGAGGGTGTGCAGCCGATCGACGTACAGGCCACTGACCAGGCCTGGCAGCAACACCGCCTGCTGGCCCGTGGCGTGCCGCTGCCCGAGGTGCTGGAGCAGTTGGGCCGGCAGTACGCCGGGGTGCTCAGCTACGACCGCGAGGCGCTCGCGCAGATTCAGGTGTTCGCCTCGTTGCCGCTGGACAATCCGCAGCGCGCAGTTCAACTGCTCGAAGCCAGTCTGCCGATCGAAGTCAGCCGGCTGACGCCGTGGATTACCCGGATAAAACTGCGCGAAAAATAGATTCGTCGAAAAAGTTCGGGAGCGTGGTTCGCCTTTTTCCCGGTGGTCCGTTGAGTTTATGAGAATGAAACTCAACACTGGGAGACGCTTCACCATGCCGCAACCACGTAACCGCGCCCGGTTCAAACCGCTGTTCCTTGCTGTCCAGCTGGCCTGTGCACTGCCGCTGGGGATCGCCGTGCAGGCCCATGCCGAGCAGCAGGCGGTGCAGTACAACATTGCGCCGGGTGCGCTGGGCGACGTACTCAGCCAGTTCGCCGCCCAGGCCGGCATCGACCTGGCGGTGGAGGGGCGCCTGGTGTCCGGCTTGCACAGCAATGGCCTGCGTGGCAGCTATGGCGTGGAAGAGGGCCTGCGTCATCTGCTCACCGGCAGTGGCTACAGCTATGCCCAGACCGCCGCAGGCTTTGTGTTGGTGCCGCAAGCGGAGCAGGGCGCTGCGCTGCAACTGGACGCCACCAGCATCCAGGGCGTGCTCGCCTCGCAAAACCCCAACGGGCCGGTGGATGGCTACCTGGCGACCCGCGCCAGCAGCGCCACTAAAACCGACACCGCGCTGCTGGAAACCACCCAGTCGATCTCCGTGGTCACCCGCGACCGCCTGACCGCCCAGGGTGCGCAAACCGTCAGTGACGGCCTGGGCTATACCGCCGGCGTGCACGCCGGTGTCGCCGGCAACAACCCCACCGACAACACCATCATGGTGCGCGGCTTCCAGCAGATAAACGCCAACGCCTACACCGACGGCCTGCGCAACAATCAGATCGGCTACTACGCGCCGGAGCCGTGGGGCATGGAGCGTATCGAGGTGCTCAAGGGGCCGGCCTCGGTGCTGTACGGCCAGGGCTCGCCGGGCGGTACCGTGAACTTCGTGTCCAAGCGCCCGACCTTCGCCGCCCATCGTGAGGTGGGCTTCTCCACTGGCAGCGACAACCGGCTGCAGACCTATACCGATGTCGGCGATGTACTGGATCAGCACAACACCCTGGCGTATCGCCTGGTCGCCCTGGGCCGCGACGCCGACAACAGCATCGACGGCATCAAGGACGACCGTGTCTATGTGGCGCCGAGCCTGACCTGGGCCCCGGACGAAGACACCTCGCTGACGATCCTGGCGTCCTACCAGCGCAACAAGAACCTGTTCACCAGCAACATGCCGTATTCGCTGTTCGACGGCTCCAACCCCAATGGCCGGGTACCGCGCCACCGCTCGTTGAACGAGCCCGGTTTCGATGCCGAGAAGTCCGAGCAGACCAGCCTCGGCTACGAGTTCAGCCATGCGCTCAACGACACCTGGACCTTGCGTCAGAACGCCCGCTACACCCACTTCACCGGCTACGAGCACCAGCTGTACCGCAACAGCGCGGTGATCGCCGGCACCACCCTCAATCGCTATTACCAACTGCGTGACTACGGCAATGACAATTTCGCGGTCGATAACCAGTTGCTCGGCAAATTCGACACCGGGCCGCTGAACCACACCTTGCTCGGCGGCGTCGACTATCAGCACAGCCGGCGCAGCAACGACGTACAGACCGGCGACGCGCCAGCCATCAATATCTATTCGCCGGACCGCAGTGTGGTGATCGATACCTCGCGTTACACCAGCCTGCTCGGCACCTCGGAAAAGAGCCGCCAGTTGGGTGTCTACCTGCAGGACCAGATCAAGCTCGGCAAATGGGTCGCCTCGCTGGGCGGGCGCTACGACTGGGCCAGCCAGGACACCGACAGCCGCACCTACAGCGTGGCCAGCGGCCGCACCACTGGCGGGCTGACCACGCTGGACGCGGATGATTTCACCGGTCGCCTTGGTCTTGGCTACCTGTTCGACAGCGGGGTGTTTCCCTACATCAGCTACAGCGAATCCTTTATCCCGACTTCGGGCACCGACCGCAGCGGCTCGCCGTTCGAGCCGGAAACCGCCCGGCAATACGAAGTGGGGGTGAAGTACCAGCCCAGCGGCTACGACAGCTACCTCACCGTCGCCGCCTTCGATCTGCGCCGGCAGAACGTCCTGACCACCGATGTCTCGGCGCCGAGCTACAGCGTTCAGGAAGGTGAAGTCACCTCGCGCGGGATCGAAGTGGAAGCCGTGCTCAAGCCGGCTAGCGGCCTGAATGTGATCGCCTCCTGGAGCCTAAACGACGTCGAAGTCAGCCAGGACAACCCCAACGCCGCCGGCATGAGCAACAAGGGCAAGACCCCGGCCCGTACCCCGAAACACCTGGCGTCGCTGTGGTCCGACTACACCGTGCAGGGTGGCTTGTTCGCCGGGCTTGGCTTCGGCGCGGGCGTGCGCTACACCGGTTCGACCTTCGGCGATGCGCAGAACACTTTCAAGGTGCCGGACTACACGGTGATGGACGCGATGCTCAGCTACGACTTCGGCAAGGCCGACGCCAGCCTCGATGGCCTGAAGGCGCAGCTGAACGTTAAGAATCTGACGGATAAGTATTACATTGCGGGATGCTTCGCCAGCGTAGGCTGCCTGCTGGGTGCGGAGCGGACGGTGACGGCGGATTTGACTTACAAGTGGTGAGGTTGGACGCGTCTGGTAAAGGTATCATTGCTTGAAGCCTTAGCGACCTGAGTCCTGTGAGGTACAGAGCCCAGGTCGCTGAGGCTAGCTGACGGTCCAACTTTTTTAGGGCAGTGCGCAAGCGCACGCCTGCTCACAGAGCGTTCATTTCAGCAATATCACGCATCACCTGATCGGCAGACTCATCGAACATCCGCTGTTCCTGCGCATCCAGGGGCAGCTCGATCACACGGGCAATCCCTTGCCCTGCCAACACACACGGCACCCCCATGGCGATACCCTTGCGCCCATACTCGCCGTCGAGGATTGCCACGGTCGGCAATATACGGTTTCGTCCATTGGCGATTGCATCGACCATCTGTGCGATGGCCACGCCGGGTGCATCGCAGGCGCTTCCCAGCTTCTTCAAGCCCAGGATCTCACCGCCACCCTTGCGTGTGCGCTCCACGATCCGCTCGATCTGCTCGGTGGACAGGAAATGGGCCAATGGCACCGAACCGACCGCGCAGTACCGCATCAGCGGCACCATGCTGTCGCCATGGCCTCCCAGCACCAGCGCGGTGATATCGCGCGCGGAAAACCCGGTTGCCTCGGCAATGAAACACTTCATGCGCGCGGTATCCAGCACCCCGGCCTGCCCGAACACCTTGTCGCGCCCCAGCCCGCTGAGGGACCAGGCCCGATAGGTCAGTACGTCGACCGGGTTCGACACCACCAACAGCGTCGCATCCGGTGCATGCTGTCGCACATCGCGCAGGATGCCATCGAGAATGGGCAGGTTGATGCTCAACACATCCTGACGGGATTGGCCTGGCTTGCGCGGCACGCCTGCGGTAATCACTACCAGGTCGGAATCTTGCAGCATTTGGGCATTGACCCCGCCACGGACCCGGGTATCGGACCCTGACTCGATGGCCGCCTGCCAGACGTCCAGCGCCTTACCCTGCGCCAACTCGCCCTGCACATCGATCAACACCAACTCGCGGCACAACTCTTGCCGGGCGATGACCTGAGCCGCCGCCTCGCCCACCATACCGGCACCTACTATCGAAAGCTTGTTCATCTACCACCTCCCGCGGCACGCGTAAGCCGCAACACGCCCCCTGTACAGAGAAGTATCAACCCCTGCCGCCAAAGGGCCACTCGAAGGTGATGAAAGTGCTCAATTTTGTGGGAGCGGGCTTGCCCCGCGAAGAGGCCGGCCCAGAAATGGAGTCGCCTGACACGGGTAACGCCTGTATTCGCGGGGCAAGCCCGCTCCCACAGAGATCGCGCAAGCTTTTTAGATTTTCATCAAGACAGTTGCTCCCACAGAGACAGCAGTTACCTGTTGTGTCAGCAGGGTTGCGCCGCCAGGCTATTGCTGACGTTGCGTCCCATGACCAGCACAGTGACAAAGCCGCAGCCCACCAGGGCCGTGGCCAAACTCAGCAGTACCGAGCTACCCAACTGGTCGACGATCTGCCCGCCGAAGAACGAGCCCAAGGCGATAATCACCTGGAACATGGCGACGAACAGTGGCATGCCGCGTTCGACATCCTTGGGCGCTACCACGAACATCCAGATGCTGGCGCAGGCGGGGAAGGCGCCGAAGGCGAAGCCCCAGAGTGCGATCAGCATCGCCGCGCCGGTCATGCTGGTGGCGTAGTACGGGAACAGCGCGGTGCTGATGGCGATCATCAGGGCGACCAGCAACAGCGTGTGACGCACGCTTCGGTTGGCGGCGAAACCGGCGAAAATATTCCCCGCGACCCCGGCCACGCCATACAACAGCAACAGTGAGCCAATGGTCGGCCCATCGAAGCCGGCATTCTGTTTGAAGAAGGGGGCGACATAGGTGTACGCGGCAAAGTGCGCCAGGCCAATCAGCAGTACGGCGATCAATCCAACTCGAGCCTGTGGATTGATGAACAGGGCCGGCAGGTCAGCGATGCGAATGGCTTTTTCGGGGGTGAGCCGCGGTAGCAGGAAGACCTGCGCCAGCAGTACCGGTACGCCCACCAGCGCGGTGACCAGAAAGGTCATGCGCCAGCCCATCAAGCCACTGAGCCAGGTGCCTACGGGCACGCCCAGCACGGTGGCCAGGGTCACACCGACCATGATGATCGAAGTGGCCTGGGCTACGCCCACGCCCTTGGGCGCCAGGCGGCTGCTAAGGGCAATGGCAGTCGCCCAGAAGCCGCCGATACTGATGCCCAGTAGCACGCGGCCGAACAGCAGCAGGCTGAAGTCGCTGGCGTAGGCCACCACCGAGTTGGCGATGATCATGATCAGCGTCAGGCCGATCAGCAGATAGCGACGATCCAACGTGCCAATGCCCACAGACAGCAAGGGGGCGGCGAGGGCGGCCATGATGCCGGGCAGGGTCACCATCAGGCCGGCTTGGCCGGCACTGATGCCCAGGTCACTGGCGACATCGTTGAGTACGCCCACCGGGAGAAACTCACTGGTTACCAGGGCGAAGGCACCCACGGCGACCGAGAGAATCGCCAGCCACTGCTGTATGACGCTCTGTTGACTATGTTCGAGGAGGCCGTGAGGGCCCTGGTTGACGCGTGACATGGTGCTGGATTCCAAAGGGGACTGTCGCCTGCAGCAGGCGCGGGAACGGGAAAATTTGGACGCGATTATAGGAGGCGGTTTTGCCTAGCCTACAGATGGGCGTCTCGATAGTAATCATCAGTGTGATCGATGAGTGTCTGATGAAAAATGGTCGCTCTGGTTGCCTCCAGCGTTTGTGGGCGCTGGGGGATGAGCCATCTTGTTGCAGCGTGAGTAACCAAGTAATCGCCGTTACGCCACGTTAGAGACTGTCCGGATCTCCGAAGAACATTTGGACAGGGCTCTGGGGCGGGATTTCAGGCTCTAAAAAACGGAAATATACCCGCAAAATTGCCCTCTGATACCCCCAGCAGGATGCGCGATCCCGAATGGCGATTTCTGCCACGGACCCGGGTGGCGGTCGACGGTGTTCAGTGCACGTCATTGGTGATAGAAGAGCGGTACCCGAATGAAATCGCTTTGTCCCAAACAAAGCGATTGCCTCTCTCAACAACTGAGGGTCAATCGTGGTTGTCGATTCCCCGCAAGCAGGCTCGGGGCTCATGGCGTCGTTGATCGCTGATGCCAGGGCTTCTGCCAGACGCGCGTTTTCTTTGAGGTCACCCGTGTCTGGCTGGTGGTCAGCGCAATGATGCATGAGCGCCTCTGCGCCATACCAGTTCAAACTCGATCAGCACGCCTATGCCCTCATACAGAAAAAGCCCCTGAGGCGGTCTCAGGATGCAGGGAGTCGATCCGACAGCGTGTGGCAGTTGTCTCAGTGGCGCGTAGAGTGGACGATCAATCCAGTTTGAATCCCATCTGTCCACCGGTCACTTGGCTCGCGTTTGCTGCGGGGATGTCCTCAGATTTCCCACGTGCCAGCGACTGGAAGCGCACCGGGTTAGTCAGCTTTTGAACTCGACCCTCATCGACTGATTGTTTGAGCCATTCGCTGATCTGTTTCTTGGAAATGCTCCAGCGCTCGCTCAGCTCATCGGCGGTTTCAGGGCCGTCCAGACATGCCATTTTTCGCAGAAAGAATTGATAAAAACTCAGCTCACCAACGTCGGTAGCCTGAGTTGAGGCCAAGCTCGAATCTTCATTGATCAGATCCTCTCTGGTGGGGGGATGCTGTACCGTGTCGTCCTCAACGGGAGCCATTTTGGCGGGCTCTTCCTTCGTGATCAAAACGCTATGGTCGGCAGGTGCTGACCCGGACACGAGGTCTTGTTCAGGCTCGGACTTAGCTTGAGCATTCAGCCTGTGGACATCGACATGCGCCGCTGAAGACTCCAGCCATTGCGCGCCTTGCGACACCAACGCGAAATTTCCAGATTCCGGATTTGCATCCTGCTTTACCCACAAGGGTACCCAAGCTTTTTTCAGGTTTTCGATAGCACCGTTCCAAGTTCCGCCTTTGGTTTCGGAGCGAACCACCACTGCGGCCTGGCTCATACAGTAAATGTATTTGTTCCGGGCCATGGCGTTGCCGGCGTTGAATCCTGCCTCGGGGAAAAATGGTGAAACCAGCACTAGGTTGTTGTTCATCAGCCCATCGCGCCATTTGCTGGATAGCGCTGCCGATAACAGGCTATCCGCCATAATGCCGATGACGGTTCCTTCCTGTTTCAATCCGCCCTGCATCGCAGCCTCATCGACGCCCCGCGCGCCACCTGAGACGACGGTCATTCCGGCCATCGCTATCCTCTTACCAAGAGAGGAGGCATAGGCAAGGTCGGCATCATCCGCCTTGCGCGCTCCGACGACACTGATACCGCGTTTATTGAGCAGTCGCGGATTTCCACAGCCGAAGAGTACTGGCGGCGCGGTGTTACGTAGATGGTGCTTGAGCGCCTTCGGATAGTCGGCGTCAGATCGAGTCAGCACCCACAATCCAGCCCGGTTCCACTTCTCCAGCGCTAATGCCAGTGCATGGCCGCGCTCAAGCAACTGCTCAACGCGGTTCAGCGGTATTTTGTCATCCTGCCACCCCTCAAGCACCACGTGTGGATCAGCCGTCACCAGCTCTGCAGGCGTCTTCCCATGAGCGTTGAGCCATTGAGCAAATCGTCCCCATTCCGTTGGGGAGAGCGGTTTGGCGCCACCGACAGATTTTGAGAAGTGAGACGTCAACAGGAGGATCGACTGAGTATTGGTATTTATCATGCGTTGCTTGCCGTAGATGAGATTGCCAGCGGATAGACTAGGTCGCTGCCCGCTTGCTTGAGCAGTGCAGCAATGACGGTCATCGTCCAGCCTGAGTCGATCATGTCATCAACCAGCAGCACTGGGCCAGCGGGAATGCTCGCATTTACCGCGAACACACCATCTAGGTTACGGCACTGATGGAAGCGATTGTTCTGCCACTTTTGTGGCTCGTTTTCTTTCACCTTGGTCACACAGTTGACGAAGGGAATTCCTAGCGTATTCGCCAAGCGCTGAGCAAAGTCAGGTACCAACGTTGGATGCCCCAAAGACGGCACGCAGCACAACCAGGTAGGCTTGGGGTTGGGCTGCCAGCGAGACTGGATCATCTCAGCCATGGCGGTAACCAGAGCATCGTCAAAGTAGCCACGTTCCTTACCGTTAGCCGCCAACTCTCCCCACCCTCCATCACGCCATTGGGATAGTACTCGACCTTCCGTTGCCTGAAGGTTGGCAGGTAAGTTGGTCGGGAAGCCGTAGTGCTCAAAGCCTCCCTTGGCGATCTGTTTTTTTGGCTTGATCGGAAACTCGGCATGGCGAATGAAGGTTGCCGCTTGATGCACCAGTCGGCTGTCTACCTGACTTGATACTAGCTCCCTGCCCAGGCAGCGCTCACACTTCCCGCAAGCACTATCTTCAGGGTCATCCAATGCGTGTCGTAGGAACGCCATCAGACAGCCAGGTTCACTCAAGTATGCCTGAACCTGTTGCCATTCATGCTCCCGCAGCCCGGTCAGCCTGTTGATACGGTTCTCATCCAATTCGTAGTGAACTGGGGTACGCAGCCACTTGCTTTCGTGTTTGATGAGCGGCGCCGGGCTTTCGACGCTCAGAAGCTTGAGGATTTTTTCTATCTGCCCGTGGGAAAGATTGCTGTGCTCCTCCAGCTCACGAATCGTCAGCCCATTGGACTGAGCCAAGACACGGAGTAAATGGTTGACTTGCCTAGGCGGCGGGAAAGCTGCGCGTCTGAAAAAATCATGAATCTGTTCGTCTTCTTCCCCGGACATCAGCAAGCCTAGAGAATGATCGATCGCCCGTCCTGCTCGGCCGACCTGTTGGTAGTACGCGACAATTGAACTCGGCGCTTGGTAGTGAATGACGAAGCCCAGATCGGGTTTGTCATATCCCATACCCAGCGCAGTGGTCGCCACGAGTACCTTGAGATTGTTGGCAAGCAGTTGGTCTTCCAGGTATTGGCGATATTGATCGCTATTGGCAAAGTCGGAGTTGGCTACGTCGCTGTGATAGGGCGCGGCATTGATTCCATTAGCACGAAGCCAGCGCGCGACTTGCTCACTATCGCGCTGGGTGAGCGCATAAACGATGCCCGTCCCTGGTAAGGTTGGGATGGTCTGGGCGAGCCAGGCCAGACGGCTAGCTTGATCCGGCATGGTCAAGTTTTGCAGCGACAAGCTTTCACGTGTCAGGGGGCCTCGGACGATGTGGATGTCACCAAACTGGGCGCGGATATCGTTCACCACCCGCGTGTTTGCCGTCGCAGTCGTGCCCAAAAGTGGCGTGTTGGCAGGTAGGAAACGCAGAATGTTGACTATGCGTCGGTAATCGGGCCGGAAATCATGTCCCCAGTCGGAAATACAGTGTGCTTCGTCAATGACCATCAAGCCGATACGATCTGCGATGGGCTGCAGAATATCTTCCATAAAATCGTCGTTTGCCAGTCGCTCCGGCGAGATCAGCAAGCAGTCCACCCGGTTGGCGAGTACGTCCTGGCGGGCCTGTTCCCATTGCTGAGTGTTGGTGGAATTGATGGTGACGGCATTTACACCGATTCGGCGAGCCGCCTCGATCTGGTTGCGCATCAAAGCTAGCAAAGGGGAGATAATGATCGTCGGGCCTTGCCCGCGATCGCGCAGTATTCGAGTACTGATGAAGTACACAGAGCTTTTGCCCCAGCCGGTGCGCTGAACGACCAGCAGCTTTTGGCGGTGGTTAATCAAGGCATCAATCGCCTCCCATTGGCCGTCCCTGAATACAGCAGCCTCGTTGTCGACGGCGACTTTTAAGAGTTTCTCAGCATCATTCCTTCGCATCGATTATTTCCTTCTTCATCAATCCTTCCCAAGACATGACGTCCCGGTTCCATTGGGCAGAACTTTCAATACGATTTGAGCGTAATTTTGCTGTAGCGGTTAGCGACCTTGTTTGTGAAACAATCCTGCGGTCTCTCTGCTGAACTCGCTGATTACGGATGGGCGTCTGTACAGCTTCCATTACGCAGAACAGCCTATGGAAAAGGAGTTTATGCTGCAGCGCTGATCCCCCAAACGCGCCGCAACACCCCGTCCTGCTAGGGTAACCCGCGCATGCGGCGGCCATCTTCTTGTCGCTATTACTCGTCGGCGATGAAGCCTCGTGTCCTCCACGTGGCCCGTACATAGTCCGGGAATTTATAGCCTTCGCCCAAGGTAAGTCGGTCTGCGTGATCAGAGACGATGATTTGCGGGACTACCTTGGTTTTCTTGCCGGTCTCATCGCAGAACTTCGCCAGTTGAGTGAACATGTTGGTCACGGCACTCATGTCGGCGTCGACCACGTTTTCACGTTTGGCCTGTTTCGCAAGCTCCTTTGCATCAAAGTCTTCCGCATCATCCAGTGACGCAGGGAAGTACACTTGGGTAGGCTGATCAAGGAACAGGATTGGGGGGATCTTGCACCCTTTGTTCGAATGCGCGGCGAACTGGTAATGCAGCGACATGAACAAGGCAAGGTGGGAGTACAGCCAGTTCGCCCCACTGCCCATCGAGCGCAGGTAGACCCGAGTGTTCGGGGTCTGCTGGTACCAAAGGTCGAATGTTTCGATGTCAAAACGCAGCTTCGAGGGCTTGTAGGTTTCTTCGAAATCGAACTGGTTGCCAATTTCACACATCTTGGCGTCGATTTCGGTGCTCAAGGCTTTGAGCCTGTCTTTGATGTCGTATTTCGCCAGGAGGGCGGCAAGACGATCGACTTCTGCGCGCAGGTTTTTCTCTTGGGTGAGCAGCTCTGATTCAGGTTTGTCCAATTGCTCTTGAATGGCGATCTCAAGTCGTAGTTTGGCCTTGATTGCCTGCTCGTCGATCGACTTGGACGTCTTGAGCTTGGCAATTTCTTCGTCGAGAGGCTGGATATCCGCCTGGATGCGACGTAGCTCTGCGTTTACTTTATCGAGATCTTCTTGAATGTTCCTGCGTTCTGCGGCGAAGCTTTCCCGCGCATAGGCGGACAACTTGAGCTCATCATTCAGCCAGTCGATCGCGTCTATTAGCTTGTTGGCCTCCATGGCAGGCGTGCTGGTGGCGGCCTCGCACAAGGGGCAGTGTGCTTCCGATAACTCAATGGAGTCGGGCAAGGTGTCGGCCGTCATGCTCAAGCTGAATTGAGTCGCGGAGGTCAGAGACTCACCGACCAATCTCATCTGCCCTTGCAGCTTGCGCTTCTCGATGAGCTGAGCGATTCGTTGACTGTGAAGCTCAGCTCGGCGCTTCTCGACCTCATCGGAAAGCACGTCGATTTTTACGGCCTGCTCAGAGATTGCCTTTAGCATGGGCACCGGATTGCTGTAGATATATTCCGCCGTTGCGTCGGTCAACGGAAGACCTGCCAGGGTCTTGAACTCGACCAGATGACGGTTGTAACGAGTGATTACTTTCTCTTTACGCTGTTCTTGCTTGGGAATCTGCGCTTGGACTTTCTTGAGCTCGTACTTGGCAACCTCATGATCCCGGTACAGGTCAAAATAGGCCTCATCCACAAGTCCCATCAGGATCTTGAAGTGGTTGATTGCCTGGTCACGTTTTTCCTTCTCGTCGAAACGGTAGAAAATCGCGTGCTTGTTGGCCACCAGGTTCTGATGCTGGAGCATAAAAGAAGAAAAGCTGCGTACTGACGGGGTGGCAGACTTATTACGGCCGGCGGCTTTCAGGTAGGGGTCTTCGTCGACATTCTCCAGGGTGATCGCAAAGTACCGTCCGAGGCTTTTCTTGAAGTCTGCCAGTGGCATGTAGTGCTTGGGATCGAAGAACGCCTTGGGTTGCTCTATGAGCTCAAGCAACCGCTCAGGGTCTGAGCCTTGCACTTCAAGCAAAAAGCAGCGATCGGATTTTTTCTTACGGGCGGCCACGACGAAATAGCTTGGGAATTGCAGAGCGATGAAGAATGTCTCTGCACGTTGGGTGATCGTCCCCACTGGAATGGTGTCCTCGGTGCTGCCGAGGCAGTAGTCGAAGATCTCCAGGATCGCGCTTTTGCCAGTGGACGACTTGCCCG
Source organism: Pseudomonas tructae (assembly GCF_004214895.1). NCBI lineage: Bacteria > Pseudomonadati > Pseudomonadota > Gammaproteobacteria > Pseudomonadales > Pseudomonadaceae > Pseudomonas > Pseudomonas tructae. The sequence continues at coordinate 2,868,451 of NZ_CP035952.1, forward strand.
TGATGACGTTGAGTCCAGGCTCCAGTCGCACCTGGTGAATTTTGTCTTGAGTGTCGACTACGCCGATGTACCGCAAAAAGCATTTCATAGAGACTTGAATCCTAACGTCCTGTAGATGGAAACCACGTCTGCTTCTGCGCAGACCATGGACAGCCGGCGGGCGGCTTCGAGCTGTTTGGGGTTGGCATTGCTAGCCTTAACGTCCTTGATGGACCTCACCATCAGATCGTCGGTGAGCTCGATGCTCTTTTCTGTCTGAAGCACAAGCAGGGCGGCGTTTGTCAGTGATTTGAATTGCTGAGTGTTGTAGGTGAGCCCGACCAGCCGTTTCTGTTCTTTGCATAGCGTGCGTAGGTTGCTGGTCTTCCTCACGGTTAGCAGGTATTCCTGCATGGCCGGGTACAGCACCATGGGCAGAACCAGATAGCTCAACAGCAAGTCGCGTTTCCGAGACTTGGAATGGGCAAAGAAATTGTGGATGACCGGCGCCAATGCGATCGGAGAGCGCTGGAGCGTGAAAAGATGCTCGATTGGTTTTGCGCTCATTTCCAGAGCCTCCAGTGGAACTCCTTCGCTGGGCTGGCATGCACCGCGTCCGCGAGCATGTGATAGATTCCGTTGCGAAACTCAACGGGCGTGTCTTCAAAGTTGCGAAATTTCACAACGTCCAAACGACACCTGGAATGATAAAACTTCAAGGATGCCTGCTGAAGCTTGGTGCGGGGCGAGCTTTGGTCGCAGTCGCTCATGACTTCAGATCTGTGGGCACTGTGGGTGCGCATGTGATTCTTGCTGTAACCATCCACGTCTTCTTGGGAGGTGGTGCAGTCTTTTATGAGTTCGGCTATGTATTCCTGGGCATGCAGCAAATCGGCAGTCGCTTCAAGAATTACATCCTCCTCTCCGCCGATCTCATCCAGCTTCTGGGCATAGGGACGCTCACGCACATCGAGTATCGCCGCTTCTCGCTCTATCAATTCAGTGTTGACCCGGGGGAACCTCACCGAGCCGATCATGTAGCGGGCGGTTAGCTCAGTGAATTTTCTGTTGAACTCCGCCGTGGTGAATCGCCAGCCTTCAGTAACTTTGACTGCACTCGTCATGAACCCGAAGAGATCGTTCAGGAAGTCGTCCGTGCGATGCTCATGGATGCTTTTCAGATAGGCTTTTTTGTACCTGGAAATCAAGCCGGCTAAGTCTGGCTGTTCGGTAATGATCTTGACTTTGGGGAGCGCATCGATCAACGACCGGCGCATCTCTTTTGCCATGACCTTGCGCTGCAGCGTCAACGCTTTTGAGGGGGCAGACGGCTTTCCTCCAGCCTCACCTTGTTCGCTGTCTTCACCGGGGGGCTTTTTATCGAAGCGAGTCTCAGCGTCCTTGAGGATGGCTTCCAATGCGGCCAGACGCTGATCACCGCTCCATTGAGGCCAGCCCTTGATAGCCGTTCGCTCCCCGTAAGCCTGGGTGGTCAGCAGAATAAGGTTGGCATACTGCGAATGGTCGAATTCTGGCTTTAGCCAGTTATTGAGGGTATTCCAGAAGTTCTCATGGCTGTCGGTCAGGCTATCGCTGTATTCCTTTACTTCGATCTGATCTCGGCCTTCGATGGTGACGTCGCCGAATACCTCGATCCAGAGAACATCGTCTTTATCCAGCGTGTGGCAGTAGTCAATTGCTACGTGGATTTGGTACTTCAGGGCTTCGTAGAGCTTCGTTGCGTCAAAATCTAGCTTCGCGTTCACAGCTACTCCAATCCAATCTTGGATAAACAAGATAGACCAGCGAGGAGCTAATTTCGCCATCCTGGCCGGTAGAATTCACGATACTGTATTTATATACAGATAAATGCAGTTCGTAATAATCTTACCAATGTGGGATAGCTAAGCGCCATCTTGCTAATTCAACTGCGCCGGCCTCTGCTGAAGTGGCTGGATGCGGGGCTGGGCCAAAACGAGCAACTGCCCCGGGCCATGTTTGGATGCCTCAGGGGCGCCGAACTCAACAAGGACTTGGCTGATGCAGCCGAGAAGCATCCCGTGGCGCTGTTCACCCGGGCGATCCTCGGCCTGACTGGCGATCAGGCCGGATCACCGACCCCCGAGCATGTCTGCGCGGCCTTCCGCCATTTACTGGAGGCCGCCAGCGACCGGTATGCGGACGACAGCGACATCACCCAGGACGAAGTGGCCTTGCAATGGGAGCCGCTTCTGGCCCGCCTGCAGGATGAATATGCCCACCAGAAGGGTGGTTTCGCCGCTTGATGTATGGCGGCACGGAGCAGTCCACCCGCCGCCTGTTGCAGATGGCCTTCAATCGCCCCGACAGCTTCCCCCGGGTGCTGTTGGCCCAGTCGGCCGTCGATCGCGAAGGTCTCAACCTGCACCTGGCCTGCCACACCGTGATTCTCATGCACCCGGATTGGAACCCCGGCGTGGTCGAGCAGCACATCGGCCGGGTCGATCGGGTGGGCAGTCACTGGAGTCGCCAACTGGACGAAGCGTTGGAGCGGGGTACTCCAGCGGCGGAGCTACCACGCATTGATGTGCATCCGGTGATCTTCCGAGGGAACTACGATGAACATAACTGGCAGGTTTTATTGGAGCGGTGGGATGACCTGCGTGCTCAGTTAGATGGCGAGGTGATCCCTGCACGAGAGGCTGAGAGAGATTTGGAGTATGAGAAAGTGTTGGCGGATTTGCAGGTTAGCGCGCCTTGCTTTTCTCCGTTACGGCGATAAATGCAGACTGTCATCGCGACGATGTGATGGTCAGGATATTGCCCAGATGTTTGTCAGTTTGCGGGCCGCGTCTACAGGACAACAATGACCAGAGGGTGTTTGGTGACCCGCCTCAAAGCCGATCGCCTGCACCACAGCGGCTGCCTAGAAGACATCGACTACCGCAGCGCTCGCGAGCGGGCCAAGGCCCTGATCCTGTAACTGAACAGGGGCCAGAGGCTGCGCGATGGGTTGAATCGATAATCGGCGGCCAGATCGGAGTGGGGGAAACCTCGCTCGACTGCGCACTTGCCCACTAGGCCCGTAGGGTTGGCTACAATGTGCGTTACTTACGCGTAGCACCTACAAACACTTGAGCAAACGCAGCGTGCTCTACAAAGCCAGACGCAAGATCGAGAAGGTCAAAGCGCAGGCGCGAGCGAAGGTCGAACATCCATTTCGTGTGATCAAACGCCAGTTCGGTTATGTGAAAACCCGCTTCCGTGGAATTGCACGCCTCAATTGCACAGGCCGCATGGGGCAGATCTTGTTTGCTGTCAAAGCACGGAGGGCTAGAAGATGTACGAGCAGGACGGCTTCGCCACCTGGATTAAAAAATGCGCTGGCCAGCGGGTTATTGGACCTCTTGTTCATACCATTAAGCTTCATCGCTTTGTTGGCGGGCGGAGCTTTTGGAATTGTTGTGCTAATCAGATTCATCTACATGATCTGGAAATTGGCAGTATTTTTCCGCGAGTACTTGATGAGAGGTTTTTTGCGTGGTCACCTTAGCAGTATGGGCTCAGCAGTTGATTGAGTGAGTGAGCACAACGTGCTCGCTCACTGCTTTGTGGTTCTTAATCTTCGGTACTTTCCGAATTTTGACCCAGTCTGACTACCTTTTTGGATGCTGTGGCGTTTTTATACGCCCTCATCTGGCCTGCCATCAAATTGTTGGATCGCTTTCTGTTCAGCTTATAAATGATTGGTACGGCACCTTGGTTGGGATGCGAATACAGGTCGAACAGGAACTGATCCTTTTTGATATGAAATTCGAGGTGGTTATAGTTGAAGAAAAGTGTGCCGTCTTTCAGGCGTGTGGGAAAAGTTGTTGTCCAAATATTAGTCGATGGTGAAACGCTAACCTCCAAATAGTAGCCTGCTGGGAAGTTAGGTGCGCCGTCCGATAGTAAATAGTCCTTGATGGCAAGAGAGTCTTCTTCTGGCAAGGATATAGAATTGTAGTTTGGCCAGCCCTCTTTCGATGCTCTCCAAATGATGCTGAGCGCAAGGTAGTAAATTTTCTGCGATTCTAGGCCTGGAACATCTTTAGCATAGAGACTTGAGTCTTTAAGCCCCTTGAGATGATCATATATGATCGGCATTGCATTTGGTCTGGGTGCGATCAGCTTTGCGCAGTAGTCCTCTCCGTATGTGGAGAAACGGCCTTCGCAGTTTTTACCAAGCAGATACTGCGTCACTTGGCGTCCGAGATTGTTCAGGCGATTGTCATCCGTCTTGAACTGAGTTTTTGTCCCCTTTTTCTTCATTCGATCTATGTATTTATAAAAGTGCTTTGGCAGCAGATGGCTGTCTTGTAGATCAAACTCATCGTAGCAAAGGGCACATAACTTCTCATTTTCAGCCATCTTGGAATCCTCAATCATGCTCGTATGCCATTCACATTGCACTAGAAGGAGTTCCGTGAACGCAGCCCCCTCACTTCGCCAGCTGACTGGATGGCCTTAATGCGAGAGTTAGACGTAGAGCTTTGGCTACACCGCCCGCTGCGCCTGGCATCCATCCATGAAAGCCGCCACGCAAGATCGTGATGCCATTCGGCCGGCTAAGTCAATCATCCTTGCACAATGGTTGAACGGATTTCGCGTGTTGCCGTCTTTACCGGACGCTGATGATTGTCGGCTATGCTAATGATTGGTAAATTCCTACACCCGTCACCAGTCCCTGGCTTGAGGCAGCTTGTCACTGATCTCCCACACTAGGAAGGCTAGGAACTCATTGAACCGCGGATCCTGACGAAAAGCCTCATCGTGTTTTTCCATGCCTCCTTTGATGATTTTCGTGCGACGCAACTGGCGCTCCGGCGCTGGCTTCATTTCCTCAAGAATGGCTGCGGCGGGCATGGTGGACTTCTTGACCTGAATCCCCGTGCAGTTACGGGGAATGAAGTCGTCGATCTGGTACTCAGGTGGCAGTCTGACGACAACGTTCAGACCACCGTCGCTGACGTTCTGGTCACCGCCGAATCGCACATGACTGGTTGATAGGCCTTTCACCTTTAACTCCGCCTTACAGAGGCCGCCTACCAGCTTGCGCAGTTCTTCATCATTAAGCTGGGTTATGTCCTCGGCAGTGATGTTCAACATCGTCCCTAATGCATCCTCTATCAATCAATGGCGGGCGTCAGACTACTGTGCTTGCTTAACAGCTACAGTCGGCACCACTCGAAAAATTTGCAGTGCCAGTGCAGCGTCCGTCGCCCAACAGCCGCATGTAGGCGAGTCTACAGGCTAACGTGTGGCAGGTTCGGTATGTTACATATAGCCGATCAATTTTGGATCCGATGCAATGGGCTGGCCATGGGGCCGGGCAAATAGGCTGATCATTCGTGTGCGGTCTTTCCGGGATTCAACGTGTAGTTCGCGGGCCTCTTTCAATCCGATGTTAGCGTAACGTCCGATCGCGTACCCGTTTTCCTTTCCGTGCAAACGGTATTTCATCCGCCAGTACTTGGGGGTGCCTTGGTCGATTTAAGCGAGGCCTGGACATGTAGGTACAAACCAGGAACTTCGCCGTCGGTGTATTTACCAGATCGGGAACAGCGGGGAGGAACGCATCGCTGAGTTTTCGCCGGAATGCAGGCTTAAGATCGATAGGCATGACTTGGGGGATCGTTTTCAGAAAGTAAAAAGTACCCCAAAAGATACCTAGGGTACGACTCACCCTCATAGGTAACAAATCAGTTCACGCACATAGGTAACAGTTTTTAACTGGCAGGGTCGGCTTGTGAGGATCTGACTATGCCATGGCGAGAGCTGAAACCTATGGACCTGAAATTGCTGTTCATCGCGGACTACATCAAAGGCGCACCCAGCTTCAGTGCGCTCTGCCAAGCCTATGAAGTCAGTCGCAAGACCGGTTACAAGTGGGTTGAGCGGTATGAAAAAGAGGGGCCCGCTGGACTGGAAGAGCATAGCCGTCGTCGATTGACTCAGGGCTGGGTGGTGCCGCCTGCTGTCCGCGAGGCGATCATAGAGCTGCGTGGTCGGGGCGAGACAGAGCCTGGTCCTAAGAAAATTCAGGCAGCATTGCTCAAGCGCTTTCCAGACCAGGCCCCGCCGTCGAAGACGACCATCTACAACATTCTCAAGCAAGCCGAGCTGGTCAAACCACGGCGGCTTCGCCAGCGCGTGGCGGTTTATCCCAAACCGCTGAAGCAAGCCGATACGCCCAACCAGCTATTCAGCGCCGATTACAAAGGCCAATATCTGACAGGGGCGGGCGTATGGTGCTATCCATTGACGATCATGGATCACGCCAGTCGTTTCTTGCTCGCGTGCCACAGCATGCCCAGCACCAACCTCGAGGAAACCCAGGCGGAGTTTACCCGGGTGTTTCGAGAGAATGGTCTGCCTGAGCGCATCAGAACCGACAATGGTGTCCCATTCGCCAGCAAGGGCTGTGCAGGCCTTTCCCAATTGTCCATCTGGTGGCTGCGCCTAGGCATTATTCCTGAGCGAATCGCCCCCGGCAGACCGGAGCAGAATGGTCGGCATGAACGCATGCATCGGACGCTTAAAAGCACGCTTCCATCGCCTCCGGCGTTGGCCTGGGCCGCTCAACAACAACACTTTGATCGCTTCTTGCAGCACTACAACCATGAGCGGTTACACGAAGCATTGGATCAGAGAACCCCCGCGTCATGCTATGAGCCATCACCTCGTCCCTTTCCGGAGAAACTTCCTGAGATGACTTACTCAAGCCATATTGAGAGCTTTCACGCTGACTGCTCTGGCCTCGTCCATCGTCGAGGTCTGAGAATCTATGTCGGCAATGTTCTGAGACACCAGACCATTGGACTGGAGCAGATCGAGGATGGGATTTGGGATGTGATTTTCGGCCCAATCATCCTAGGCCGAGTCAATGTGCGGGATGCAATTGATGGCTACGTGAGACTCAAAGTGTTACCTATGTGAGTGTACTTTTCTGTTACCTATGTGGTTGATCTGTACACTAGGGTGGAAAAAGGTGGAAAACGACGGGCGGTGATGGATCAATAAAAATATAACTACATGAATTTAATATTATTTTTTGCTCTCAGTGGAATCCATTCATAGGCTATCCGGATCCCCCAAACCACTTTCGTTCAGTGGTTAGAAATTTGGTAACTCAAAGCGCGGGGCTACACTCAGGCTCTCCCAAGCTTTTGGCTCACATGTTTTCATCGCTGCCGAAAAACATCTGAATCCTCGACCGCAACCAGCGCTCCCCCGGATCATTATCCTGCGACCCACGCCAGGCCATGTGCAGCTCGAAGGTCTGTACTTCCAGCGGTGGGTCCTCGGCGCGCAGGCCGCCGGCGGCGGTCAGGACTTCGGCGGTGTAGTCGGGGACGGTGGCGATGATGTCGGTGCCGGTCAGCAGGCTGCCCAGGCCGTTGAACTGCGGTACGGCGAGGACCACGTGGCGCTTGCGCCCGACTTTTTCCAGGGTCTCGTCCATGAATCCGCCCAGGTCGCCGGCAAACGACACCAGGGCGTGGGGGCGGGCGCAGAAGTCGTCCAGGCTCAGGCTGCCGGGCATGCTGTCGGCGCGCAACACCTTGGGTTTGCTGCGCCGCAGTACTTTGCGCTTGGCGTTGGCCGGCAGGTCGTTGGTCCAGCTCACGCCCACGGAGATCTCCCCCGAGGCCAGCAGCGCCGGCATCAGCAGGTAGTTGACCCGGCGCACCACCAACACGATGCCCGGGGCTTCGGCGCGCACGCGTTTGAGCAGTTGCGGCAGCAGGGCGAATTCGGCGTCGTCCGACAGGCCGATGCGAAACACTGCGGTGCTGGTGGCCGGGTCGAAGTCGGCGGCGCGGCTCACTGCGGTGGAGATCGAGTCCAGTGCCGGCGAGAGCAGGGCGAAGATCTCCACCGCCCGCGCCGACGGCTCCATGCTGCGCCCGGTGCGCACGAACAAGGGGTCGTCGAACAGGTTGCGCAGGCGCGACAGGGCGGCGCTGATGGCCGGCTGGCCGAGGAACAGTTTCTCGGCCGCGCGGGTCACGCTGCGTTCGTGCATGAGGGTCTCGAAGACGATCAGCAGGTTCAGGTCGACGCGACGCAAGTCGTTACGGTTCATCGGCTCGGCTTCACAATGCGGTTGGGGCAGGGGTGAATCTTACGGGTAAAGGCTGCTACCCTGCACCGCATAATTTGATGGAGGCGGTATTACCCTCAATCAATGACAAGCATGTTGACTATTAATGGCCACTGATGGTCTAACCATCAAAGCCCGGATAGAGTTCAGGGCATTAGAGGTTTAATTGGCGAGGTTTGCGATGTCCCGCATGATCCGTTTCCACAAGTTCGGCCCGGCCGATGTGCTCAAGATCGAAGAGCAGGCCCAGGCGCAGCCCGCTGCCGGCGAGGTGCAGATTCGCGTTGAAGCGATCGGCATCAGCTGGTACGACGTGCTCTGGCGGCAGAACCTGGCACCGTCCCAGGCGCGCCTGCCGGCCGGTATCGGACACGAGATGGCGGGCGTGGTCACGGCTGTGGGCGAGGGCGTCGAGGACCTGGCGATCGGCGACAAGGTTGCCAGCTTCCCGGCCAGCAGCGCCAACGAGCACCCGGTCTACGGTGAAGTCATCGTCATGCCGCGCAACGCCCTGACCCGTTATCCGGAGATTCTCTCGCCGGTCGAGGCCAGCGTGCACTACACGCCGCTGCTGATCGCCTATTTTGCCTTCGTCGACCTGGCGCGGGCCAAGGCCGGGCAAACCGCGCTGATCACCGACGCCAGCCATTGCGCCGGCCCCGCCTTCGTGCAGTTGGGCAAGGCCCTGGGCCTGAAGGTGTTCGCTGCGACCAAAGAAGCGGATCAGCGCGACTACCTGATCAAGCTCGGTGCCGACAAGGTGATCGTCACCGAAGAGCAGGACCTGCTCATGCAGATCAACAAGTACACCGACAACCGCGGTGTCGACATGGTCCTCGATGGCCTTGGCGGCCCGCAAATGGCGCTGCTCGGCGATGCCCTGGCACCGCGCGGCAGCCTGGTGCTGTATGGCCTGCAGGGTGGCAACCAGACGCCGTTCCCGGCGTGCGCTGCGTTCCAGAAGAACATCCAGTTCTTCGTCCATTGCATCGGTAACTTCACCGGCAAGCCGGAGCTGGGCATCAGCCAGGACCAGGTGGCCCTGCAGCGCGCCTTGCGCGATATCAACCAGTTCACCGCCGACAAGCTGCTGACGCCGCTGATCATCAAGACCTACCCGTTCGAACAGGTGGTCGCGGCGCATCGTTACATGGACGAGTGTCCCTGCGGTGGCCGGCTGGTGCTGGACCTTTCCCTCGAGGGCTGATGCCCTTCTTTGAGCTTTATGGCCGATCGCGGGGCAAGCCCACTTACACCAGACCGGTGGGAGCGGGCTTGCCCCGCGATCGGCTGCCCATGAAAAGCCCAACATCAAACTTCTTGTAAGTATTTTCCTCGCGCTGTTTGGGATATTTCTCAGTTAACTTTGCGCACTGTGCGGCGTGCCTGTGCGTTATGTTTGTTCGTGAGGAAGAATAACAATTGATTGTCTGATCAATGACCTCGGCCATGTCGAGTCTGAATGGTTTTTTTACATAAATCTGTATCTGTTATTCGTCAGGCAGCACCCGATAATAGTTCGTCAACTGTCGTCTCAAGGAGCGAGGCATGAAAGGTCGTATGTCAGGTGCAAGGCGATGTGGAGCGGTGCCGGAGGAGGACAGGTGCTTCATGGGCAGAGGTCTCACAAGATGCACTCCTAAGAGATTGTAGGATGTTTCTTTAATTGGAGATTCTTTCGTCCTCCTTTGTTGGTTGAAAGTTCTTAAATAGAAGAGCTTTTATCAGCTTGCCGTTTCTGGAAATTAGGTGCGCGTTATGGGCATTATTCACGACCAAGCCATGCAGTATATCTATCAGCAAGTGCTCCAGCGTTTGCTCGAACACTTGTCGCAAGCGCAGCGGGCGTCCTTGCAGTTATTGATTCAACGCCTGATCGTTGCTGCTGGCGGCATTGAGCGCATTGCCGGTTTCAAGCTGATGGCTGCCCATGATGGCAGTCAGACCTCCAGCCATGCGCTGGCTTGCCTGCGGGCGGCGCAGTTGAGTATCGCGGCGCGCTCACCCGGCACCTTTCAGCTGCGCATCGCCGTAGTGCGCCAGCCAGGCATGAGTACCACGGCGCTACGCAACATCGAACAGAGCTTCTCGGCGTTATTTCTGCACGATGACCCGCGGATCGAACTGCTGATGCTCAATGACCAGCAATTGCGGACTTTCGACAGCCGGCACTCGGCATCCGCCAGCCAGCAGCAGGCCGAACGCAACGAGTTGCTACTGTTTGGGCACTTGCTGGCAGGGCTGCCGCGTGCCGGCTTCGGTAGCCATGGCTACTTGCGTCTGGCCGAGTTGTGTCGGCAGGCTCTGGGCTGGCGCGGCGGCATCGATGCCCTCATCAGTGCCCAGCCACTGTCCGAGCGCAGGCGTTACCTGGCCTGGAGCCGGCGCGCCCTGCGTGAAGAAGACTTGCTCAGCATCCGTCCTATCCACAGTTGTGCCGCCTCGCTGTGCGCGGGCATGAGCGAGTTGCGCCAGCGTTATCTGGAACAGTTGTTCGGCCAGACCCGCACCGTCACGTCGGCGCTGGCCGATGATTACTGTGCGCCAGCGATGCGCTTCATCACCATTGACGATCTGGTTCACGATCCCGATGTGCCCCACGATGAACGTTTGAACCGTTTCCTCGGTTGTCGGTTCGACGAGCAGTATTTTGCCGGTGACCGTTCGGGCACAGCCAACCCGCTGCTGCTGGCGCACCTGAGCGGGTTGCACGCGCAGTTCATCGAAGACAGCGAGTACCGCGAGGGCGTTGATGCCTATTTGCGGCGCGCGCGCCTGCAGATGCAAAGCCATGGCCTGCCGCGGGCCGTGCAAAATCGCTCGCTGGGGCGCTGGCAGAGCAGCGAACAAGTGCAGCAGCGCCGTGCCCAGGCCAACGACGTTGCTTCGCAGGCCTATGGCCTGAGTGAAGCGCAACTGGTGTGCAAATTGTTCGCGCCTTTTGTCTCGCGCGGCCTGCGCCTTGAGGTGTTCCTGCGCCGCTGCCATCCCGGCATGCTGGTGGCTTTGCCGTACATGCACAAGGCTTTGCAGCAACTGCCGGCCCCTGAGCCGGTGGTGCAATGGATGCTCGACATCAGCGGCTTGAGTCTGCCGCTGCTGCAGATGCTCTACCAGCGCGAGCCGCAAGCTTGCGCTAGGCCCCGCTCGTTGCTGGCGCAAATTCAGCGTCGCGGGGCAGATTTGCGACAACTGCGTCTGCCCGCCACGGCATGGGCCTGGCTCAAGGCCGGCCAGCCTGGCACGCGCAAATGAAAGCCAGGCACAACGGCGAGTTTGCCTATCGGACGGTGTATCGCTACCTGGGCGAGCTGATCGAGCAGATGGCACCGGGCAGCTACAGCAGGCTGCCGTCATTGCGCGACCTTGCCGAGCGCCTGGACGTGTCGATCTCCACCGTGCAATGCGCCTACTCGATGCTTGAGCATGAAGGGCGGGTGCAGCCGGTGCCCAAGTCCGGGTACTTCGCCAAGGTGCCGCCCACTCAGGTTGCGCCGAGCAGTGGCGACGATCTGCTCCAGGACCTGCAGCAGCATGCCCGATCGACGCGGATGCTGGTGCTTAGTGGCGGGCAGGCGCAAACCCTGAAATCGCTGGAAGCCTCGCTGCTGGGTATCGAACGCCAGTTGCTGCGCCAGTACCCGCGCTTTGCCGGTGCCCCCCAGCCCTGTGGCGAGCTGGAGCTGCGCACCGTGCTGGCGGCGCGCTACACCCGCTCGGCGCAGCTGTACTGGAGCGCCGAGGATGTCTACCTGGCGCCGGATGTGCGAGCGCTGCTGGAGACTACCCTGGCCGCCCTGGACCTGCGCGACAGCGCCGTGCTGGTCGTCACGCCTTGTTCCTGGCGGCTGTTGCGGGTGTTCCAGGCGGCGCGCCTGCGGGTCATCGAAATGCCGTTGGCGGCTGACGGTGGCCTGGACCTTGCGCGTTTTGCCCAGTTGCTGGCAACCGAGCCGGTGCGCCTGGCCATGCTCGCCTCACGCTTGAGCGTCCCCCATGGCAGCCTGATGCCCGAGGCGTGTCGCCAGGCCGTGGCCCGGCTGCTGAACCGGCACGGGGTGTGGCTGCTGGAAAACGACCAGGATGCCGACTTGTGTGTGCACGCGACGCCTGCGCCCTGCTTGCGTGAGCTGGTTGACCCTCGGCGGGTGATGGTGTTTTCTTCTCTGGAGCGCAGCATCGGTGCCGAAGCGCCCTATGCCTACCTGCTTTCCCGGCACTGGCACGGGCCTTTGCACCGCGAGTTCCTGTTGCGTGGCTTTGCCTTGCCACCCTTGCGCCAGCAGGCAGTAGCGCGGCTGTACAGCAAGGGCCGCATCGACCTGCACCTGCAGCAGCTACGCGAGTATTTGCAAGAGCGCCTGAGCCACCTGTACCAGCTGATGCAGTTGCAACTGGGTAGTCAGCTGGCGTTCCAGATGCCCGCAGGGGGTAGCTGCATCTGGGCGCGGGTGCGTGCTCCGATGGACACCCGGCCACTGTTCCATCGCTTGTTGCAGCAGGGCCTGGTGATTGCCCCGGGCGAGCTGTTCAGCCTGCGCGGCGACTTTCACCAGCACCTGCGCCTTGGCTGGCCTGCGGGGCAACAGGATGACCTGCAGTACGGTTTGAGTCTGCTCAGTGATGAGCTGCGCCGTACCCTGCAGGTTCGTTGACCGGAGAGTCGTCTAGCGGCGCAAGCTGGCGCAGTAATCCTGCTCCGCTTGCGCGGCGGTGTACCAGACGAAATCCGCACGCTCGGCAGTCACGGTTTTGCCGACCTCGGCCAGAATCAATACGGCGTTACCCTGCGCCGAGCCCAGGTCGTCCAGGTGCAGGGGCACCCCGAGGTCCTTGCGCACATGAAAGGCCCCGGCCAGCAACAGGACAGGGCCCTGCGCGGCCAGCAGGCGTTCGGCCATGTGCCGGTCGCGTTGCTGCTGCACTGCCAGCATTGCCGGCATTTGCGCTTCGGGCAGCAGGCCGCAATGGGACTGGCGGATATCGTCGAGCAAGGTGCTTTGTACCTGGCGGGTGGTCGAGGCCTTGCCTTCAAGCACTGGGCGCTGGGTGTAGATTTGCATGATTTGCGCCCGTTCAAGGTTGGCCGCCAGGAGCGGGTAGGGCTGGCGTAGCGCATAGGTCACCAGCGGCCCGTACAGGCTCCAGTCCCAGCCGGGTTGCCAGGCCAGCGCCTGGATCAGGTCGTTCGCAGGCGCACCGCCGGCAATTTCGGCGTGCAGCGCATCGATCCTTGGCTGCTGGTCCGGGGTGAGCATTTCCATCAGCAGGCTGCCTTGCGGACGTTGCTTTGCCAGTTCGCGCAGTAGCCACAGTTGCACGGCATGGTGGTCGGGGTTGTCATGCTGCTCGCCGACCAGCACCCTGGGTACCCCGGCCAGGCGCTCGACCAATTGCTGCGGGGTGAGGCTGCGGCCGCTGGCCAAGTCGCGGATCACACCAAGGTCCGGGTGATCGCGCCCTTGCGGCGCAATCGGCGCCGGTGGTGGCAGTACCTGATGGGATTGGCAGGCCGCCAGCAGGCCGATCAGGCAGAGCAACAGAATGCGCATCGAGGTTCCTTGATGTCAGGTGGCAGGCTCGCAGGGTACGTTGGTCGCCCACAGGTTGCCAGGATGGCGTCTCTGTATGTATAACCAGTACTCCTGTTGCTAGCGCCTATAAACCCGTGATCGCCCATTCCGTCGACGAGCCGTTCTATTACCTGCACAACTTCCAGCAAGTGCTTGGCTGGATCGAGCTGCGCTACGCCGACCTGCTCGACGCGCAAGAGCGGGCGTTCATTCAGCAGTTCCGCCAGCAGCCCCGGGCTGCGCAGGCCTTGCTGGTGCGTATGGTGATGCGCAAGGGTCTGCTGTTTCGCCCGAGCAAGCTGGTGTATGCCGAAATCGGCTCACCCCGGGCGGCGCTTGAGCCGCTCCTGGCCATGGGCTGGGTCGTGGATGACAGCCCGCTGAGCCTTGAGCAATTGTTTGACCTGCTGCGCAAGGATGAGCTGGCCACAGGTTTTGGCCCGTTGCTGAGCCGCCCACGGGCCACCAAAAGCGAGTTGCTGGCGCAGTTGCAGGCCCTTGAGTTGCCGCCTCGGCCTTTGCATGAATGGCTGCCGGGTTTTGCCGAGCCGGTTATCGAGTTGCGCTTGCAGGCACTGTGCGACCGCCTGCGGTTGTTGTTTTTCGGCAACTTGTATCAGGACTGGTCAGAGTTCGTGCTGGCCGACCTTGGCCTGATGCGCTATGAACAGGTGGCCTTCAGCGACGATTCCCGGGCGCTGCGCCAGCGCTCCGACATCGATGTGGCGTTGGCTCTGCATCAGTGCGGCGAATGGCTTGAACAGGGCGCTGCCCTGGAACAGGTGGTGGCTCAGGTCCAAGCCCTGGACAGCGACAACCCCTGGCTGCAGCGGCGGCGTTCACGCCTTCTGTACCAGCTCGGCCAGCACAGCGAGCGCCTGGCGGACTGGCCATTGGCGCTGCGCATCTACCCGCGCAGCCAGCACCCGCAAGCACGGATTCGCCACATTCGTGTGCTCGAACGCAGCGAGCAATGGCCGGCGGCCTTCGCGCTGGCCTCGCAAGTGGCCCTTCAACCGGCCAACGCAGTCGAGGTGCAGGCCCTGGCGCGGATCTTGCCGCGATTGCAGCGCAAGCTCGGCGGCCCGCCGCAGCCACGGCGGGCCAAGCCCAAGGTCAGCCTGATCGACCTGACGCTGCCTGCACAATGGGCGGCCATGGGGGTGGAGCAGGCGGTGCAGCAGCACCTGGAGCAGGACGGCGGGCATGTGCACTATGTCGAGAACACGCTGTTCAACAGCCTGTTCGGCCTGCTGTGCTGGGAAGCGATATTTGCGCCGTTGCCCGGCGCCTTCTTCCACCCGTTCCAGAGTGCGCCACAGGACCTGCACGACGCCGAGTTTCACCCGCGCCGACGTGAGCTGTTCGCGCAGTGCCTCGGGCAACTGGATGATGGGCGCTACCGGCAGACCATACGCAGTCATTTCCTCAGCAAGCAGGGCCTGCAATCACCTTTCGTTTACTGGCAGGTGCTCAGCGAAACGCTGCTTGAGCAGGCCCTGGCTTGCCTACCGGCAGCGCACCTGAAACGCTGCTTTGAACGCCTGCTCGAGGATCTGCAGGGCAACCGTTCAGGCATGCCCGACCTGATCCAGTTCTGGCCTGAGCAGCAGCGCTACCGCATGATCGAAGTCAAGGGCCCGGGCGACCGTCTGCAAGACAGCCAGCTGCGCTGGATCGAATTCTGCGCCGAACACGGCCTGCCGGTCGACGTCTGCCATGTGCAGTGGTCAACATGAACTACAGCGTGGCGGTTCGGGCGTTGTGCGAGTTCAGCGCCAAGGTCGGTGATCTGGACCTGCGTTTCACCCCGTCGCCCACCGCCCAGGAGGGCATCAGCGGCCATCGACGGGTCATGGCCGGGCGCGGCGAGGGTTATGAAACGGAAGTCAGCCTGGAGGGGCATTACGCCACGCTGCAGGTGCGTGGCCGCGCCGATGGCTATGATCCGCAGCTCAATCGCCTGGAAGAAATCAAGACCTACCGTGGCGACCTGGCCCGCCAGCCCGCCAACCATCGCCAGCTGCATTGGGCCCAGGCCCAGGTGTACGGCTGGTTGCTGTGCCAGCAGCGCAAGCTTTCGCACCTGCGCCTGGCGCTGGTCTACCTGAATGTCGACAACGACGAACAGACGCTGATTGAAGCGCGTTGGAGCGCCGAGGCGCTGGAGCAGTTTTTCAATACGCAATGCGCACTCTTTCTGCTCTGGGCCGAGCAGCAGTTGCAGCGCCAGGCCTTGCGTGACCAGGGTTTACAGGCCCTGGCATTCCCCCATGGGCAGTTTCGCCAGGGCCAGCGCGAGCTGGCCGAAACCGTGTACAAGGCGGTCAGCACCGGGCGTTGCCTGATGGCCCAGGCCACCACCGGCATCGGCAAGACCCTCGGTACCCTGTTCCCGCTGCTCAAGGCCATAGTCCCACAGCAACTGGACAAGATTTTCTTCCTGAGCGCCAAGACCCCTGGGCGTGCCCTGGCCCTGGAGGCGCTGCAGCAGGTGATGGCCACGGGCACCCAGGGCGCGCTGCGCAGCCTGGAACTGGTTGCCCGTGACAAGTCCTGTGAATACCCGGGCACGGCCTGTCATGGCGACGCCTGTCCGCTGGCCAAGGGCTTTTACGACCGACTGCCCGCAGCACGCCAGTCCGCCCAGGCGATGGCAGTGCTCGACAAGGCCGCCTTGCGCGAAGTGGCTCTGGCCCATCAGGTCTGCCCGTATTACCTGGGCCAGGAAATGGCCCGTTGGGTCGATGTGCTGGTGGCCGACTACAACTACTACTTTGATCAGAGCGCCTTGCTCTATGGCCTGGCCCAGGCCAACCAGTGGCGCCTGGCCGTGCTGGTGGACGAAGCTCACAACCTGGTCGAGCGGGCCCGGCAGATGTACAGCGCAAGCCTCGACCAGGGCCAGTTGCTGGCCTTGCGCAAGCTCAAGCCGGCGGGCCTGGTCAGCGCCCTGGAGCGCCTGAACCGCCAGTGGAACGCCCTGCACAAAGATCAAATTGCGCCGTACCGGGTGGTCGAAGGTTTGCCTGAAGCCCTGCTCAAGGCCCTTCAGCACTGTGTTTCTGTGATCCAGGAGCAGCTCAACCAGGCGCCGACCGGCATTGATCCTGCGGTGTTGCAGTTCTTCTTTCAGGCATTGCAGTTCATCCGGGTCAGCGACCTGTTCGATGAGCATTTTCTGTTCGATATCAGCACACGCCCGGGCCCGGGCAAGCGGGCCTTGTCGACCCTGTGCCTGCGCAATGTGGTGCCGGCGGCGCTGATCGGCCCGCGCATGAGCGCCGCGCGCAGTGTCACGCTGTTCTCCGCCACCCTCAGCCCGCAACGCTACTATACCGACCTGCTGGGTATGCCAGCCGACACGGCGTGGCTTGAGGTCGCGTCGCCTTTTGCCGCCGAGCAACTGCAAGTGCGGCTGGTCAGCAGTGTCTCGACCCGTTACCAGCATCGCGAAGCGTCCCTGGCACCGATTGTCGAGCTGATTGCCGAGCAATTTGGCCGCGTGCCGGGCAACTACCTGGCGTTCTTCAGCAGCTTTGAATACCTGCAACAGGTCTCGAACCTGTTGGAATCGCGTTATCCGGCTATTGAGCAATGGCGTCAGGCGCCAGGCATGGATGAAAGTCAGCGTCAGGGCTTTCTTGAACGATTCGTTGCCAACGGGCAGGGCGTGGGTTTTGCCGTGCTCGGCGGCGCCTTTGCCGAGGGTATCGACTTGCCCGGCACGCGCTTGATCGGTGCCTTTGTCGCCACCCTCGGGCTGCCCCAGGTCAACCCGGTCAACGAGCAGATCAAGCTGCGCATGGCCAGGCTGTTCAGCGCAGGTTTCGACTACACCTACCTGTATCCCGGGGTGCAGAAAGTCATCCAGGCGGCAGGCCGGGTGATCCGTGGTACCCAGGACCGGGGCACGCTGTTGCTGATCGATGAGCGTTTTGCCGAGGCCCGTGTACAGCGCATGTTTCCGGCCTGGTGGGCGCCGCAGCAGAAATAATCACGGCGTTGGGGATAGCGGCGGTCGCTTGCTGGTCAAACTGCCAGTAAACTGCGTGCTTTTATCACCCCGAACATCCTTTTTTGAGGTTTTGCATGAAGCTCAGTCCTTTGGCGGGCAAACTGGCCCCGGCCTCCGTGCTGGTGGATATCCCGAAATTGTTGACCGCCTATTACACTGGCCAGCCTGACGCCAGCATTGCCACCCAGCGCGTTGCCTTCGGCACCTCCGGGCACCGCGGCAGCTCCCTGGACCTGAGCTTCAACGAGCACCACGTGCTGGCCATCACCCAGGCCATCTGCCTGTACCGCCAGAGCAAGGGTATCAATGGCCCGTTGTTCATCGGCGCCGACACCCACGCGCTGTCGACCCCCGCAGCGGCCAGCGCCCTGCAGGTGCTGGCGGCCAACGGTATTGAGGTGATGCTGTCCAAGGATGACGAGTACACCCCGACCCCGGCAGTGTCCCACGCCATCATCTGCTACAACCGCGGGCGCAGCAGCGGCCTGGCCGACGGCATCGTCATCACCCCGTCGCACAACCCGCCGCAAAGCGGTGGCTTCAAGTACAACCCGCCCAACGGCGGCCCTGCCGACAGCGACGTCACCAAGTGGATCGAGGCCAAGGCCAACGAACTGCTGGCGGCGGGCCTTGATGGTGTCAAACAGATTGCCCATGAGCAGGCGCTGGCGGCCAGCACCACCCACCGGCATGACTACCTGGGCAACTATGTTGCCGACCTGGAAAACGTCATCGACTTCGACGTTATCCGCAGCGCCAACCTGCGCCTGGGCGTCGATCCGCTGGGCGGGGCAGGGGTGCGTTACTGGTCGGCGATTGCCAAGCACTACAAGCTGAACCTGGAAGTGGTCAACACCGAGGTCGACCCGACCTTCCGCTTCATGTCGGTCGACTGGGACGGGCAGATCCGCATGGACCCATCCTCGCCCTACGCCATGCAGGGCCTGATCGGCCTGCGCGAGCGTTTTGACGTGGCCTTTGCCTGCGATCCGGACCACGACCGTCACGGTATCGTCACCCCGAATGGCCTGTTGGCACCGAACAACTACCTGGCAGTGGCCATCGACTATCTGTACCAACACCGCCCACAGTGGCGCAGCGATGCCGCCGTGGGCAAGACGGTGGTCAGCAGCGGCCTGATCGACCGGGTGACGGCGGCTCTGGGGCGGCGTCTGTATGAGGTGCCGGTGGGCTTCAAGTTCTTCGCCGACGGCCTGTTCGATGGCTCTCTGGGCTTTGGTGGCGAGGAAAGTGCCGGTGCGTCGTTCCTGCGCAAGGACGGCAGCGTCTGGACCACCGACAAGGACGGCCTGATTCCGGCGCTGCTGGCGGCGGAAATCACCGCCCGCACTGGTCGTGATCCGAGCCAGGCCTATGCCGAGCTGACTGCCAAGCTGGGCGAGCCGTTTGCCACCCGCGTCGAGGCCAGGGCCAACCCGCAGCAAAAGGCCCTGCTGAGCAAGCTGGCACCCGAGCAGGTCAAGTCGACCACGCTTGCCGGTGAGCCGATCGAGCAGATCCTCAGCCATGCGCCGGGCAACAACCAGGCCATTGGTGGCCTCAAGGTCATGACCGCCAACGGCTGGTTCGCCGCGCGGCCGTCGGGTACCGAGGATATCTACAAAATCTACGCCGAAAGCTTTATCGATGAAGCGCATCTGCAGCGCCTTGTGGCAGAGGCCCAGGAACTGGTGGATGCGGCGATTGCCTGATCGCTGAAAGCATCGCGGGGCAAGCCCGCTCCCACAGGTAGTTGCTAACCTGTGGGAGCGGGCTTGCCCCGCGATGAAGTTCACGCTACATCGACCAGCACCACCTCGCTGTCCTGCACCGCCGTCACCCTGAGCACCTGCTCATCCTCGATCGCCACCCCGTCCCGGGCTTCGGCGCGCAAGCCGTTGACTTCAACCAGCCCTTTGGCCGGCACCAGGTAGCCGCGGCGTCCGGCTGTGAAGCGGTACTCGGCGGTTTCCCCGGCGCGCAAGGTCGCCGCCAGCAGCCGTGCATCGGCACGGATCTGCAAGGCATCCTCATCGCCTTCACGGCCGCTGGCCAAGGTCACGAAGCCTTCGCCGCGATTACCCGTGGGGAAGGGGCGGGTTCCCCAGGAGGGCGCCTGGCCAACACGCTCAGGAATGATCCAGATCTGGAAGATGCGCGTATCGACCTTTTCCAGATTGTACTCACTGTGGGTGATGCCGGTGCCGGCACTCATCACTTGGACGTCACCGGCTTCAGTACGGCCCTTGTTACCAAGGTTGTCCTGATGGCTGATGGCGCCTTCACGCACATAGGTGATGATTTCCATGTCGCGGTGCGGATGCGGCGCGAAGCCACTGCCGGCGGCAATCAGGTCATCGTTCCAGACCCGCAGATTGCCCCAGTGCATGCGCGCCGGGTCATGGTATTGGGCAAACGAGAAGTGGTGGTGGGCATCGAGCCAGCCGTGATTGGCGTGGCCAAGGCTGTTGAAGGGGCGCAGTTGCAGCATGATGGCTGTCCTCGACAGTGAGTGGATGGGCAAATGATCCCTCAAGCACTGATCGAAAATAAGCGTAAATTTCGACTGATTTTGATCATATATATCGATATATATAGCTAGGGTAGTTTGTGCGCTTCATCGCCTAATTGACTGATCTGCAAGCAATCGGCTGGTGATTTTCAACCGATGGAGCGAACATGGCCGCTGGTTTTCATTTTGTTGGAGTCGGTGTGTCTGAAGAGCGTCCCAAGCTACCCCTGGAGTTGACTGCGCCCGCGCAATTACCGTGGTTCAGGCGCCTGGCGGCGCGCATGCTTGGACGCGGCCTGAGCCGTTTGCAGGCGCAACACCGCGACTCGTGGTTCCAGGGCCATGCCAGCGGTCAGCGCACCGGCCACGCCGACGGCCTGCGCGAAGGCTATGAAGAAGGGCGGATCGACGGCTACGAGGCCGGGCGCCAGGTGCTGGTGATCCACGACACCCGGCCCGAGGGCCATGGTGTGCCGGGTATCGACGACAGCCTGTTCGACGACTGGCGCCTACCGCTGAGTGCTGAGCTGAAAAAACGCTTCAAGGCCGATGTCGCCCAGCGTCTGGCGCCCCATGCGCAGCCAAGTGCGGCGCAGTGGAAGATGATCTTCAGCGATACCCCATCGACCTGTGTGGTGGCCGGCGCCGGTGCCGGCAAGTCGACGTCGCTGGTGCTGCGCATCCTGCTGCTGCGTCACTACCTGGGCTACGAGCTGGACGCCATGACCGTGGTGACCTTCACCCGTGAGTCGCGCAAGGACTTCATCAACCGCCTGCTGCAGGTGTTTGCCTTGTGGCAGGTGGATCTGGGCCCGGTCCAGGCCCGCGAGCTGGTACGCACCTTCCATTCGCGCATCCTGCCCCTGGTGCGCAGCCTGCCGGGTTTCAGCCAGGTGCGCGCGTTCGAGACCCTGGGCAGCGAACTGCCCGGCGGCAGTGAAGCCAACGCCGAGAGCAACCCGTTCGACTTGCGTATCAATGACGCTCAGCGCCAGCAACTGAACCTGTGTTACCGCGACCTGCTGGGCAGCAGCCCACGTTTTGCCGAGTTGATCGCCAGCCTGCGCCGCGAAGCCCTGCAGCTCAAGGCGCTGGACCGTGATCATCCCGATGTGCAAAAGCGCGTGGCGGTGACCCAGTTGTCGGCCAGCCGCGACGAAGAACTCTGCGACACTATCGAAGACCTGTGGTTTGCCGCCGGCGCCTGGCCGATCAAGGGTATCGAGCCGAGCCGCGAAACCGTCGAGATCAACAGCAGCCGTTTCCATTTCCACGGCCATATCGCCGAGCTGGACGCTTACGTGGTGCTGGGGTTCGACCCCAAGGAAAACCAGCAGTACAAGCGCCCAGGGGCCAAGCTGCCGGTGTGGGCGGAGTGGGTGATCAAGCGCACCCTGTTTCAAGCTTTCTGTGATAAGCCAGTGATTTGGCTAGAAAACTATGCAGCCGCCAAGCGCCTGACCTCGTCTCTGGCCGGTGATGCGGTGGCCGGTCCGGGCTTTGATTACAAGGTCAAGGGCGAGCTGGGCGCAGCACCGCTGCTGGATGCCTTTGTCGGCGCCGCCGGCTTTATCGAAAACCTCGGCCTTGAGGTCAACAAGGCGGTCGGCGCCATGAGCTTCCCGGCCGGTGACAGCGACGCGCTGTTCTTCGAGGCCTTGGCCCTGTACTGGAAAGCCCTGGAGGCGCACCTGCTCGGCCAGTCGCCGCCAATCATGAGCTACAACCGCATGTTCGCCCTGTTCGGCGAGAACAACCCGCAAAACCTGCAGCTGTTGCCCGACCCGCTGCTGCGGCCGCTGGCGCACTTGATGATCGACGAGTTCCAGGATGTCTCGCCGCAGATCGTTTCCTGGCTGCGTGCCTGCCTGCGCGAGATCCGTCGTCGCGGCCCGGCCATGCAGGTCGGGCGGGTGGCGCAGCATTCCTCGTTGCTGTGCGTGGGCGATGACTGGCAGTCGATCTACGGCTGGCGTGGCAGTTCGCCGAAGTACTTCATGGCGTTCAGCAAGGAATTCCCGGCGCCGAGCAACACGCGGGTGATGTTGGCCGACAACTACCGTAGCCACCAGCACATCATCGATGCCGCCGAGCATATCGTTAAGTCGGCGCCGGCCATCAGCGGCAAGAAGGCCAGGGCCTGCGGCCCGGCGGCCGAGACACCGGTGCCGGTCAAGGTGCTCGAGCGTGACGAGGCGAGCCTGGCCCAGACCCTGCTGGAACATTACCGCAACGGTGAGTCGGTGATGCTGCTGTACCGCAAGAGCAGCGACAAGGCGGCGATTGCCGAGCACCTGCAGGCGCTGGTCAACCACGAGGCCGGTTTGCCGGCGGGGCAACGGCGCCTGCGCCAGCTGACCTATCACAGTGCCAAGGGCCTGCAGGCCGACGCGGTGTTCATGCTCGGCGACTGCCAGTACCTGACCCACTCACCTTACAAGAACCAGGTCTATCGCCAGGCGGGGCTGGGTCGCGACGGCGACGCCCAGGCGTTCGACAATGCGCAAAAGGATGAGGTGCTGCGTCTGGCGTACGTGGCCATTACCCGCGCCGCCAGGCACTGTTACTGGTACGTCGAGAAGCCCACGGCAGAGGCGGCCAACCTGCCACGGGCCTCCAGCCAGGTGGATGGGCGCAAGGCGTTCTTCGACGATGAGCGGGAGAGGGGTGGTAGTTGATTGCGCACGGGTTGGGTTGCGATCACAGCGCGCTCCCACCGGTCCAGCGCAGGGCCTGTAGGAGCGGGCTTGACCCGCGATGAGGCCCGTTCAGGCCTTCAGCGCCGCATCCGGCGCCACCGCCGGCACCGGTTTGCCGGTGGCAGCCTCGACCCGGCGGGCAACCGCCGGATCGTCAGCGAAGGGCATCAGGCTGGCCTGATCGTCCACTTCGCTGCTGTGGCGCTGCAGGCAGGCGCTGGTGACCAGGTAGAAGAACAGTACGCCGCTCAGGCAATACAGTGCATACAGCCAGTCATCCATGTGCGTGTCTCCTAGGCCAGGCTGGCGTTGTTCAGCGCCAGTTTTTCATCGGCCACGCGCACGGTGCGCCAGGTGTTGTAGGCCATCAGCAGCATGCCGCTCAAGAAGCACACACCACCGACAAAGCGCACGATAAAGCCCGGGTGGCTGGCCACCAGCGCCTCGACGAAGGCGTAGGTCAGCGTGCCGTCGTCGTTGGTGGCGCGCCACATCAGGCCCTGGGCGATGCCGTTGACCCACATCGAGGCGATGTACAGCACGGTGCCGATGGTCGCCAGCCAGAAGTGCGCGTTGATCATGCCGATACTGTGCATCTGCTCGCGGCCAAACACTTTCGGAATCATGTGGTACAGCGAACCGAAGGTGATCATCGCCACCCAGCCCAAGGCGCCAGCGTGGACGTGGCCGATGGTCCAGTCGGTGTAGTGGGACAGGGCGTTGACGGTCTTGATCGCCATCATCGGGCCTTCGAAGGTCGACATGCCGTAGAACGCCAGCGACAGCACCAGAAAGCGCAGGATCGGGTCGCTGCGCAGCTTATGCCAGGCACCGGAGAGGGTCATCATGCCGTTGATCATGCCGCCCCAGCTGGGCGCCAGGAGGATCAGCGACATGGCCATGCCCAGCGACTGCGCCCAGTCGGGCAGGGCGGTGTAGTGCAGGTGGTGAGGACCGGCCCAGATGTACAGGGTGATCAACGCCCAGAAGTGCACGATCGACAGCCGGTAGGAATACACCGGGCGGCCGACCTGCTTGGGCACGAAGTAGTACATCATCCCCAGAAAACCGGTGGTCAGGAAGAAGCCTACGGCGTTGTGGCCGTACCACCACTGGACCATGGCATCGGTGGCGCCGGAGTACACCGGGTAGGACTTGAACCAGCTCACCGGGATCGACAGGTGGTTGACCACGTGCAGCATGGCGATCACCACGATGAAGGCGCCGAAGAACCAGTTGCCGACATAGATGTGCTTGGCTTTGCGGCGCATCAGGGTGGCGAAGAACACGATGCCGTAGGCGACCCAGACAATGGCCATCCACACCGCGCCGGTGAATTCGATCTCGGCGTATTCCTTGGTGGTGGTCAGGCCCAGGGGCAGGCTGATCAGCATGATCACGATGGTCGCCTGCCAGCCCCAGAAGGTGAAGGCGGCGAGCTTGTCGCTGAACAGCCGCACCTGGCAGGTGCGCTGTACCGCGTAGTAACTGGCGGCAAATTGCGCGCTACCGGCAAAGCCGAAAATCACCAGGCTGGTGTGCAGTGGGCGCAGGCGACCGAACGACGTCCACGGCAGGTCGAGGTTGAGCTCGGGCCAGACCAGTTGCGAGGCGATCCAGACGCCCATGGCCATGCCGACGATCCCCCAGACCACCGTCATGACGACGAATTGTCGGACCACCTTGTAGTTATAGGCCTGCGCCTGTTGATGTGTGCTCATGGCTAGTTTCCACAGTTCCTGTATGGCTCGCCCTGCCGTGGGGCAGGGGCACAGGCGCAGACTCTAGAAAGCTGCTGGCATACAAAACAGACTCAGAAACAGACGTTAATACCGGATCAGATAAAACCCCCGTATTCATTGGCTGATATCGAAGCTGTTATGAATCAGGTGCGGCGATTTACCTCTGTGCTGCTGTGAAAATTCGGGCAAACCACGTGTCGCTGTGTCGCAGACCATACCCCGTGGAATTATCTTGACATCACGGTAAATGCGGCCGCAGAATTTCTCAAACTTTGCGCGCAAAGTTTTATGCCGGGACCTTCTCAAACCCGGCAGTGGTGCGCAACCAACCTTGACGCCATCCCGCTATACGCCCCTGTAACGGTGTTCTCCAACCGGGACGGGGTACGCGCGCAGCGGCGGCACACTATAAGAACGAAGGGAGCAACAGATGAAGCTTTCCAAGGAACTGGTCCTCCAGGCAAAAGCGACGTTCGGGACACCGACTTACCTCTACGATGAAGCCGTGCTACGCAGCAGTTTCAACGAATTGCGCGACGCATTGCCGGACTGCGTGGATATCTTCTATGCGCTGAAGGTCAACCCGAACCTGTCCCTGGTGAAACTGATCCGCTCTTATGGCGGCAATACCGAGGTCTGCTCGCTGGGCGAGCTGGAAATCGCCCTCAAGGCCGGGGTCGATGCCCAGGACATCATTTTCCTTGGCCCGTACAAAAAGCCCGAGGAACACCGGCGCGCCCTGGAAGTCGGGGTGTTTGCCATCGTCGTCGAATCCGAGACCGAGCTGCGCAAGCTGTCGGCACTGGCCGGCGAGCTCGGCTGCGTGGCCCCGGTGGCGATCCGCATCAACCCGAATTTCTCTGCCTCCGGCTCGCCGTGGAAGATGGGCGGTCGGCCGACCCATTTCGGTATCCAGGAAGACACCGCAGTGGCCAACTTCGGCGACTACGCGGCGCTGCCTAACCTGCAGATCAAGGGCATCCACGTTTATAACGGGACCAAGATCCTCGACGCGCAGTCGGTCTACGACAATGCCAAGTACATCCTCGGCCTGTACCGCAACCTGAGCCGGCGCTACAACCTGGACATGCGCATGGTCGACGTCGGCGGCGGCCTGGGCATCAAGTACTACGAGAACGAAAACGAACTCGACACCCGCCAGCTCAAACAATTGCTGGTGCCCCTGTTCGAGGCGTTCAACCAGCAGTTTCCGCAGACCCGCATCATTGTCGAGTCCGGGCGCTTCATTGCCGGCAAGTGCGGCGCCTTGCTGGTGACCGTCGACAACATCAAGGAAAACCACGGCAAGACCTTTGCCGTCACCGATGGCGGCACCAACTGCCACGGCGCCGCCGCTGGCAGCGGCCAGGTGCTCAAACGCAACTTTCGTATCGTGCATGCCACCGGCAGCACCGGCGCTGCGCTGCGCGAGTACCATATCTCCGGGCCGCTCTGCAGCCCCGATGACCTGTTGGCCCGTGACCTGCAGATCGAGACCCTGGCCGAAGGCGATATCCTTGCTGTCACCGCCTCGGGCGCCTATGGCCCATCGGCATCACCCACCCTGTTTCACAGCCACGGCCACCCGGCCGAAGTGATCGTCAGCAACGGTCAGTTGTTCCTCGCCCGCGCCCGGCAGACTGCCCTGGACATCCGCGACAGCCATGCCGACGTACCGCTGGCGGCCATGCTCGGCGGTGCGCCAGCGGTGGCTGAGCCGACGCCGATCGCCCAGGCCGCGACCCAGCGTCAGCTCAGCGAGATCCTGCGGGTGGTGCTCAAGCTGCCGGAAAGCACGGCGATCAACGCCGACTCGCACCTGCGCGATGACCTGGGGCTGGACTCGCTGACCTCCATGGAGCTGTTGGTCAACCTCGAAGACGATATCGAAGGCTTCTTCGTCAATCCCGACACCATCGTCCCTGGCCACTTCAATACCGTTGCGAGTCTGGCCGGCTACATCGACGCCCATCGTCTGCCGAGCGCGCCGCGTCGGGCGCGTCACGAGGTGCAGCATGAAGGCGTCTGACGTCCTTTTGCAGCAGGTCCTGGAGGGCCCCAACGGCCTGCACCCGGACAAAGCCGCGATCATCTATGCCGATGAAACCTACACCTATGCCCAGCTTGAAGATGCCAGCGGCCGTTTGGCCGCAGGCCTGCAGGTCAATGGCTTGCAGCGCCAGGAGCGGGTGGTGGTGTGCCTGGGCAACCGGGTCGAAACCGTCTGCGCGTTCTGGGGCGTGCTGCGGGCCGGCGGGGTGATGGTCAATGTCGGCCTGGAAACCCCGGCCGACAGCCTCGATTACATCATCCGTGATGCCGAAGCTTCGGTGCTGATCACCACCTCGGAAAAATTCGCCAGCCTGTCGTCCAGCACCGCCGAGCTGAGTTACCTCAAGGCCATCGTGCTGCTCGACGGTGAAGCCGACTCGGCAGTCACCCAGACCTTCGAAAGCCTGCTGGGGCAGGGCGCCGGCATTCCGCTGCCGTGCGGCAACCTTGACCTGGATCTGGCGGCGATCATCTACACCTCCGGTTCGACCGGGGCGCCCAAGGGCGTGATGCTCACCCACCGCAACATGCTGGCGGCGCTCAATTCCCTGCACACTTACCTGGGCTACCAGGCGAGCGACAACGTGCTGTGCTCGTTGCCGCTGTCGTTCGACTACGGCCTGTACCAGATGATCATGGCCCTGAGCGCGGGCGCGACCCTGGTGCTGGAAAAGGAATTCACCTGGCCGATCTTCCTGATCAAGAAGATTCGTCAGTATCAGGTCACGGTGATTCCGTTTGTGCCGACCATGCTCATGCTGCTGCACGAGTATGCGCACAAGCGCGAAGCCAGCTTCCCCCAGGTGCGCATGGTGACCAACACCGGCGCGGCCCTGAAGCCGACCCACATCGCGCAGATGAAGGGCCTGTTCCCCCAGGCGCAGATCTTTTCCATGTATGGCCTGACCGAATGCAAGCGCTGCACCTACTTGCCGCCCGAAGACATCGACGACAAGCCGGGCAGTGTCGGCATCGCCATTCCCAACACCGAGCTGTGGCTGGTGGACGACGAAGGGCGGCGTATCGACCAGCCGCACCAGGTCGGCCAACTGGTGATTCGCGGGGCCACGGTGATGGCCGGCTACTGGCGCAACCCCCAGGCCACCGCGCAGAAACTCAAGCCCGGCCCCTACCCGGGCGAGAGCGTGCTCTACACCGGTGACTACTGCAGCCTCGACCAGGACGGCTACCTGTACTTCCAGGGGCGCATGGACCATGTGATCAAGTCCCGGGGCATGAAAGTCAGCCCCAGCGAGGTCGAGAGCTTTCTCTATGCCATCGACGGTGTCGAGGCGGCGGCGGTGGTCGGAGTCGAACATGCATCGGTCGGCGAGGGGCTGTGGGCCTTCGTGACCTTGGGCCAAGGTGTGGGCCTGACGGCTGCGCAGTTGCTCGAACGTTGCCGGCACGGCCTGGAAGCGCACAAGGTGCCACTGTCTATCAGTGTCGAAGGCACCTTGCCGCGCACCGCCAATGGCAAGTTCGACCTGCAACAGCTGCAACAGACGGCGCGCAACGCACAACTGGCCGTGGCCGGTTGAGGGGTGCCTTCGATGGGTGAGTCAGTCATAGGGGATGTGTGCATATGAGCCTGGTCAACAGAGGGCGCGATCAATCGCTGGATGTCAATGGCAACCATGTTGCCCTGCGGATCTGGGGCAACGAGAACGGCCACCCGGTGCTCGCGGTGCATGGCTGGCTCGATAACGCCGCCTCGTTCGAGCGCATCGCGCCGCTGCTCGAGGACTGTTTCGTGGTCGCCCCGGACCTTGCCGGGCACGGGCGCTCCGAGCACCGTCGCGGTGACAGCGGCTATTACCTGTGGGAGCACGCCGATGATATGAACGCCCTGGTCGATTGCCTGGGCTGGAATCGTTTTTCCGTGCTTGGCCATTCCATGGGCAGCGGTGTAGCGTCGATCCTGGCGGCGCTGAACAAGTCGATCGACAGCATGGTGTTTGTCGACGGCATGGGAGCGCCGTTCACCATTGCCGAAGAAGATACTGTCGAGCACCTGAAAAAATCCCAGCGCCTGCTGCGCCTGGCTTTACGCACCCGCCTGCATGGCTTTTCGGCACCGCAGACAGCGCAGTTCGACAGCCTGGAAGCGGCCATCAACGAACGGCGCAACAGCCTTGACGGTACCCTGTGTGCCGAGGGGGCGCGATTGCTGGCCATGCGTGACCTGCTCAGCGTTGGCGACGGTTATCGCTGGCGCCACGACCCACGGCTGGTGCTGCCGGAGGCCATGCAACTGACCGAGCGCCAGGCCTGTGATTTTTTACGCCAGATCAGTTGCCCCTTGCACCTGATGCTCGGGCGCCAGGGGTTGTTTGCCGGTGCCCAGTTCGACAAAAGAAAACACGCCTTGCCCTGGGCTACCCAGGTGCACTGGCATGAGGGCGGCCACCATTTTCACCTGGAAGCGCCCAGCGCGGCGTTGATCGAGCAGATCAACGCGGCGCTGCTCCAGCGTGAGGCCGGGCCGCGACAACGATTAGTCAATGAGTAATGGAGTACACCCGTGAAAGAGTTCTGGATTGCACCGTCGATTCTGGCCGCCGATTTCGCCCGCCTTGGCGCTGAAGCCGAGCAGGTACTGGCCGCCGGTGCCGATGTCATCCATGTCGATGTGATGGACAACCACTATGTGCCCAACCTGACCATGGGCCCGCAGTTCTGCAAGGCCCTGCGCAACCATGGCATCACCGCGCCCATCGATGTGCACTTGATGGTCACTCCGGTGGACGGGATGATCCAGGCCTTTGCCGAGGCGGGTGCCGACTATATTTCGATCCACCCCGAAGCCACCCTGCACCTGGATCGCTCGCTGCAGTTGATCAAGGACCTGGGCTGCAAGGCGGGCCTGGTGTTCAACCCGGCCAGCACCCTGGATGCTGCACAGTACGTGCTCGACAAGCTCGACCTGATCCTGCTGATGTCGGTCAACCCGGGCTTTGGCGGGCAGAAGTTCATCCACTCGGTATTGCCCAAGATTGCTGCAGCGCGCAAGCTGATCGATGACAGTGGCCGGGCGATCCGCCTTGAGGTGGACGGTGGCGTCAACCTGGAGACCATCGGCCAGGTGGCCGCCGCAGGCGCCGATATGTTCGTCGCCGGAACAGCGATTTTTGCCCAGAGCGATTACCGCGCTACCATCGAGGCTTTGCGCCGCGAGATTGCCCAAGCTGTGCCCAACCGCCACTGATAGGCGGTCTTTCCAACGATTCTCGCGAATCCTGTACGAGTTACCTGTCCTTGCACACTACAACCTTCATCAAGGCCTTGCTGCGTCAGCCGACCGCGCACACGCCGGTCTGGCTCATGCGCCAGGCCGGGCGATACCTGCCTGAGTACCGTGAACTGCGGGCCCGGGCCGGGTCGTTGCTGAGCCTGGCGAGAAACCCCGATTACGCCACTGAAGCTACCTTGCAGCCCTTGCGCCGTTTCAACCTGGATGCGGCCATCGTATACTCCGACATCCTCAGCGTGCCCGATGCCATGGGCCTGGGCCTGTATTTTGGGCGCGGCGAGGTTCCGCGCTTTCGCCATCCGTTGCGCGACGAACAGGCCATCAAACGCTTGCGCGTGCCCGCGCCCCAAGCCCTGGAGTATCTGTACCAGACCGTGGCCCAGGCGCGTCGCGAACTGGACCCCAGGACCGCCTTGATCGGTTTTGCCGGCAGCCCCTGGACCCTGGCCTGCTACATGGTCGAAGGCGGGCCGCCAGGTGATTTTCAGCTGATCAAGAACATGCTCTACCGCCGCCCGGAGTTGCTGGCGCAGATTCTCCAGGTCACAAGCCTGGCGGTGGCGGCCAGCCTGAATGCGCAGATCGAGTCCGGTGCCCAGGCCCTGATGATCTTCGACACCTGGGGTGGCGCGCTGGCCGACGGCGCCTACCAGCGCTTTTCGCTGTTCTACATGCGTGAAGTGCTGGCACGCTTGCACAAGACCCATCAGGGCCAACGGGTGCCGTCGATCCTCTACACCAAGGGCGGTAGCCCCTGGCTTGCGCAGATGGCCGACAGCGGCGCCGACGCCCTGAGCCTGGACCCGACCTGTGACCTGGGCATGGCCCGGCAACTGGTCGGCCACAGCGTGGCCTTGCAAGGTAACCTTGACCCCAGCGTACTGCTCGGCGATACCGCCTGCATTCGCCGCGAAGTGCAGCGCACCTTGCAGGCCTTCGGCCCTGCGGCGCCGGGTTATGGTCATGTGTTCAACCTGGGCCACGGAATTTGCCCGGCAACTTCGCCAGAGGCCGTCACGACCCTGGTCGAGGCGGTGCATGAATTCAGTCGCGTGCGCGGAGGTGCCCATGCTTGATCCAACCTTTGATTTCGACCGGATGCTTTGTTTTTCGCTGTACTCCACCGCCAATGCCATGGTCCGCGACTATGCCGAACCACTGAAGGCGCGTGGGGTGACCTACCCGCAGCTGCTGGTGATGGCCGGGTTATGGGGCCAGGACGATGTTTCGATGAGTGCCCTGAGCGAGCTGACCCTGTTCGACCTCGGCACCCTGACACCGATCGTCAAGCGCCTGGCAGACAACGGCTTTCTCACCGTCTATCTCGACCCCAGCGACCGCCGCCGGCGCAACTTGTTGCTGACTGACAAGGGCCGCGAGCTCAAGGCACTGGCAGCTCAGGTGTTCGGTAACATGGCCTGCAAGATCGACCTGGGCGAGGGGGAGGTGGAGCAGGTGCTGGACGTGTGCCACCGGATCAGGTCGCGCTTGCGCTAGCTGGCAAATCGCGGGGCAAGCCCGCTCCAACAGGATCTGTGGGAGCGGGCTTGCCCCGCGATGAGTCCCTCAGGGTTGCAGCAAATCCGGAGTATTGAAATTGCTCAAACGCCGATCCCCCTCGGCACACTCCAGCGCCCGCACCGGGTGCTTGCGCAAGGTCCGTTGCACCCCTCTGTCGCCTTCTTCCCAGGCCTGCTGAAAGTCAGCGCGCAAGGCGCAGGGTATCAGGCTGAACATCGGCTGCCAGTAACCGCCCTGACGGATCATCGCCGGTTCCTGCCGGTCGTTGGCCAGGTTCATCAGCTCAAGGATCAGTGCCTGGTCGATCAACGGCGCATCGCAGGCCAGCACCAGCAGCCAGTCATGCCGCGCCACCGCAAGCCCCGCCAACACCCCGGCCAGCGGCCCGGGAAAGTCCGCTTCGGTATCACCCACCAGTTGGTCGGCATAGGGCCGGTAGCGCTCCTGGTTGCGGTTGCAGGAAATGATCAAATCGTCGCTTAGTGGGCGCACCACGGCGTGGATGTGGGCAACCAGCGGCTGGCCTTGCCAGTAGAGCAGGCCTTTGTCCTGGCCGCCCATGCGCTGGCCGCGACCGCCGGCGAGGATGAGGATGGAGCAGGGGGCGGCGGCGGGCATGGGCAGGGTTCCTGGCGGTATCAGCCGATCACCTTCCCATGCACGCCGCGGTCTGTCCAGATCAGCTGTCGCTGGCGACCGGAGCAGAGGCCTGGGCCTTGGCCTGGCGCTTGCCGGTCAGGCGCATCACGACGACGAAGAACACCGGCACGAACACCACCGCCAGGGTGGCGCTGAGCATGCCGCCAATAACCCCGGTGCCGATCGCTTGCTGGCTGGCCGAGCTGGCACCGCTGGCAATGGCCAGCGGTACCACGCCGAGGATGAACGCCAGCGAGGTCATGACGATCGGGCGCAAGCGCAAACGTGCGGCCTGCACGGTGGCATCGACCAGGTCATGGCCCTCATCGACCAGGCTTTTGGCGAACTCGATGATCAGGATGGCGTTCTTCGCCGACAGACCGATCAGGGTGATCAGGCCGACCTTGAAAAACACATCGTTGGGCATGCCGCGCAGGCTCACCGCAAGCACCGCGCCCAGCACGCCCAGTGGCACCACCAGCAGCACCGAGGTCGGGATCGACCAGCTCTCGTACAACGCCGCCAGGCAAAGGAACACCACCAGCAGCGACAGGCCCATGAGGATCGGTGCCTGGGCGCCGGACAGGCGCTCCTGCAGCGACAGACCGGTCCATTCCAGGCCCATCCCCAGTGGCAACTGGTCGACCAGGCGCTGGACCTCGTTCATCGCCTCACCGGAGCTGTAGCCCGGCGCCGGCTCGCCCGACACGGCAATGGCCGGGTAGCCGTTGTAGCGGGTCAGTTGCACGGGGCCGGTGATCCACTTGGCCTGGACGAACGCCGACAGGGGCACCATCTTGCCGCTGCTGTTGCGCACGTGGATCTTCAGCAGGTCGTCGACCTGGCTGCGCTGATCGCCTTCGGCCTGTACCACGACCCGTTGCATGCGCCCCTGGTTGGGGAAGTCGTTGACGTAGTTCGAGCCCACCGCGGTATTGAGCACATTGCCGATATCGGCAAACGACACGCCCAGGGCGTTGGCCTGTTTGCGATCGACTTCCAGCTGCACCTGCGGGCTTTCTGCCAGGGCGCTTTCACGCACGTTGACCAGCACCGGGCTCTTTTCGGCAGCGGCCAGCAACTGGTCACGCGCGGCCATCAGCCCGGCATGGCCCAGGCCGCCACGGTCCTGCAGGCGGAACTCGAAACCGCTGGAGGTGCCCAGGCCATCCACCGGCGGCGGCAGAATCGAATAGGCAATGGCGTCCTTGAGCTGGCTGAAGGCGGCGTTGGCGCGGTCGGCAATCGACTGGGCACTGTCATCGCTACCGCGCTCGGACCAGTCCTTGAGGGTGGTGAAGGCCAGGGCCGCGTTCTGGCCGTTGCCGGAGAAGCTGAAGCCAAGAATCAGCGTGCTGTTACCCACACCCGGTTCGCTGGCGTTATGCGCCTCGATCTGCGCTGCCACCTGTTCGGTGCGGGCGCGGCTGGCTCCCGGCGGTAGCTGGATATCGGTGATGGTGTAGCCCTGGTCTTCGGTGGGCAGGAACGAGGAGGGCAACTGGCTGAAGCCGTACACCAGCCCGGCCACCAGCACCAGGTAGACCAGCAAGTAACGACCGCTGCGCTTGAGCGCCTGGATCACCCAGCGCTGGTAGCCATTGGTCAGGCTTTCGAAGCGGCGGTTGAACCAGCCAAAGAAGCCGGTTTTTTCGTGGTGCGAGCCCTGGGCGATCGGCTTGAGCAAGGTCGCGCACAGGGCCGGGGTCAGGCTCAGGGCGAGGAACGCCGAGAACAGGATCGACACCGCCATCGACACCGAGAACTGCTGGTAGATCACCCCCACCGAGCCTTTCATGAAGGCCATCGGCAGGAACACCGCGACCAGCACCACGGTGATGCCGACGATCGCACCGCTGATCTGGCTCATGGCCTTTTTCGTCGCCTCGCGCGGCTCCAGGCCTTCCTCGCTCATGATCCGCTCGACGTTCTCGACCACGACGATGGCGTCATCGACCAGGATACCGATGGCCAGGACCATGCCGAACAGGGTCAGCACGTTGACCGAGAAACCCAGCGACAGCATCACTGCGAAGGTGCCCATCAGCGCCACCGGCACCACCAGGGTCGGGATCAGGGTGTAGCGGATGTTCTGCAAGAACAGGAACATCACCGCGAACACCAGGGCCATGGCTTCGAGCAGGGTGGTGATCACCTGCTGGATCGAGACCTTGACGAACGGCGAGGTGTCGTAGGGGATGTCGAACTTGGCGCCCGGCGGCAGGTAACGCGACAGCTCGTCGAGCTTGGCCTGGACCAGGGTCGCGGTCTCCATGGCATTGGCACCGGGCGACAGCTGGACGCTGAAGGCGCTGGTAGGCTTGCCGTTGAGGCGCGTGCCGTACTGGTATTCCTGGCTGCCGATCTCCACCCGGGCGACATCGCCTACGGTCACGGTGGAGCCATCGGGGTTGGCGCGCAGGACGATGTCCTGGAACTCCTGGACGGTGCTGAGCTGGCCCTTGATCACCACGTTGGCGGTGATTTCCTGGCTGCCGGCGCCCGGCAGATCGCCGATGCTGCCCGGCGCCACCTGAGCGTTCTGCGCAGCAATGGCGTCGTTGACGTCATCGGGGGTGAGGTTGAAGCCGATCAGCTTGGCCGGGTCGATCCAGATGCGCATGGCCCGTTCCGAGCCATACAGCTGCGCCTTGCCGACGCCCTTGAGGCGGCGGATCTCGTTCATCACGTTACGGGCGAGAAAATCGCTCAGGGTGACTTCGTCGAGGCTGCCGTCCATGGCGGTGAGGGTCACCATCAGCAGGAAGCCGGTGGAGACTTTCTCCACCTGCAGGCCTTGCTGGGTCACCGGGCGCGGCAGGCGCGACTCGACCACTTTCAGGCGGTTCTGCACATCGACCTGGGCCAGGTCCGGGTTGGTGCCCGGCTCGAAGGTGGCGGTGACGGTGGCGCTGCCCAGGCTGCTTTGCGAGCTGAAGTAGAGCAGGTTGTCGGCGCCGTTGAGCTCTTCTTCGATCAGGCTGACTACGCTGTCGTCGATGGTCTGCGCCGAGGCGCCCGGGTACACGGCGTAGATCTCCACCTGCGGCGGCGCTACGTCGGGGTACTGGGCCACCGGCAGTTGCGGGATGGCCAGGGCGCCGGCAAGCAGGATGAACAAGGCGACCACCCAGGCGAAGACCGGGCGGTCAATGAAAAACTGCGGCATGAATCAGGCCCTCACTGGCCGGTGGACTGAACGATGGGGAGGGCGCTCTTGCCCGCGTTGTCGACCTCTACCTGGTCGCCTGGGCTGATGTGCTGCAGGCCTTCGACCACCACCCGGTCGCCGGGGGCGAGGCCCTGGCTGACGATCCAGCGGTCGTTCTGCACGCTGCCCAGCACCACCGAGCGTTCGCTGACGCGCTGCTCGGCATCCACCAGCATGACCTTCGGGTTGCCGGCGCTGTCCCGCAGGATGGCGCGTTGCGGCACGCTGATGCCTTGCTGCTTGACCGCCTGCTCCAGGCGCACGCGGATGAAACTGCCCGGCAACAGGTCAAGGTCAGGGTTGGGGAACTCGCTGCGCAGGGTGATCTGCCCGGTACTGGGGTCAACGCTGATGTCCGAGAACAGCAGTTTGCCCGGCAGCGGGTAAGGCGTGCCGTCATCCTGGATCAGGGTGGCGCTGGCCTGGTCCTGGCCGACCTGTTGCAACTCGCCGGCACGCAAGGCGCGGCGCAGGGCATTGAGCTCGCGGGTCGACTGGGTGACGTCGGCGTGGATCGGGTCGAGCTGCTGGATGGTTGCCAGCGGCGTGCTTTCGTTCTGCCCCACCAGGGCGCCTTCGGTGACCAGGGCGCGGCCGATGCGCCCGGAAATCGGCGCGGTGACGGTGGCGTAACCGAGGTTGAGCTTGGCGCGCTCGAGCGCAGCCTTGGCTGCGGCTACATCGGCGTCAGCCTGCATAAAGGCGGCACGGGCGTTGTCATGTTCCTGGCGGCTGATCGCATTGATGCCGATCAACTCGTGGTAGCGCTGGTCTTGCAGACGGGCCTGGAACAGCGTGGCTTCGGCGCGGGCAAGGCTTGCGCGGGCACTGTCATAGTCGGCCTGGAAGGGCGCGGGGTCGATGCGAAACAGCACATCCCCCTGTTTGACGTCGCTGCCTTCACGGTACACCCGCTTGAGCACCACGCCTGCGACCCTGGCGCGTACTTCGGCGGTGCGCGGGGCGAGGATGCGGCCATTGAGCTCGGTGGTGATCGCCAGCGGCTGCACGCGCACGGTTTCGACCCGCACAGCGCTGGGTGGCGCCTTCTCTTCGGCCGGCGATTTGTCGTCGCAGGCACTCAGGGCAACGGTGATCAGAAACAGCGGCAGCAGGGCGCGCAGACGGACGGGACTTGAACTGGACATGCGGATCTTCCGAAAATGACCCGGCAATGCTAAGGCAGGCGACCGACGGGCAACAGTTAAGCTGTGTAGGCCATGTGTAAAAAAGTGTGAAGCTTTTCCCAGCCAATGCGTGAGCTCTTATATCCTGCCTGACTTTCCCAGCCTGTCAAACTGCCCATGCCCAACATTCTCCTGGTCGAAGACGACTGCGCTCTGTCCGAACTGATCGCAAGCTATCTGCAGCGCAATGACTTCTGCGTCAGCGTGATTGCCCGTGGCGATCACGTGATGGCCGAAGCCCGGCGCAGCAAGCCGGACCTGGTGATCCTCGACCTGATGCTGCCGGGCCTCGATGGCTTGCAGGTGTGCCGCTTGTTGCGTGCCGAATCCCAGGCCCTGCCGATCCTGATGCTGACCGCCCGCGACGACAGCCACGACCAGGTGCTGGGCCTGGAGATGGGCGCCGACGACTACGTGACCAAACCCTGTGAACCACGGGTGTTGCTGGCCCGGGTGCGGACCTTGCTGCGCCGCAGTTGCATCAACGAGCCGCGCCTTGACAGCGAGCTGATCGTGGTCGGCGGCCTGCGCATCGATCTGGCCGAGCGCAATGTGTTCTGGCGTGAACAACCGGTGGAGCTGTCCAGCGGCGAGTTCAACCTGCTGGTGGTGCTGGCGCGCAACGCCGGGGTGGTGCTCAGCCGCGACCGGATCCTGCAGCAACTGCGCGGCATCGAGTTCAACGGCACCGACCGCTCGGTGGATGTGGCCATCTCCAAGTTGCGGCGCAAGTTCGACGACAGCGCAGGCGAGGCGCGCAAGATCAAGACCGTGTGGGGCAAGGGTTACCTGTTCAGCCGGGTCGAGTGGGAGTTCTAGCGGCTCATGCTGAAGATCCTCATCCGTTTGTACCTGATCACCATCGTCGCCTACGCCGGGGCGATCTTCCTGATCCCCGATGCCATTGTCGCAGCGTTCCACCAGCGCTTTGTCGCCTACAACCTGGACCAGGCGCGAGGCGTGCAACGGCTGATCGTCAAGCAGTTCGAGGCGCTGGCGCCCAGCGAATGGCCGGCCAAGGCCCAGGAGCTGGCGGCGGAGTTTGCCCCGCTGCACATCGAGTTGCGCCGCCAGGACCAGATCGGCCTGAGTTATGAAGAACGTGATCGCCTCAAGGCAGGCCTGAACGTGGTGCGCCTGGGCGACTGGGGCTACTACGAAACTGCATTGGCGCCGCTGGACGACACCTGGCTGGTGGCGCTGACCACCCCGCCTGACCCGATGGACATCAGCCTGCTGTCCTGGGGCGTGACGGTATTGATTGGTGCGGCCTTGCTCGGCTGCCTGCTGTTCTGGGTCTGGCCGCACTGGCGAGATCTTGAGCGGCTCAAGGAAACCGCCCGGCGCCTGGGCCAGGGGCAATTGTCGGAGCGCACGCAGATACCGCTGCGTTCGAACATCGGCGAGTTGGCCCAGGTCTTCGATACCATGGCTCAGGACGTCGAGCGCCTGCTGACCCAGCAGCGCGAACTGCTCAATGCCGTGTCCCACGAGTTGCGCACGCCGCTGACGCGCCTGGATTTTGGCCTGGTGCTGCTGTTCGACGAAGTGCCGCCAGACTGCCGCAAGCGCTTGCTGCAGTTGGTTGGCCATGTACGCGAGCTGGACGAACTGGTGCTTGAACTGCTGTCCTACAGCCGCCTGCAGAATGCCGATCAGGCCCGCGAGCGGGTCGAGGTGTCATTGCTGGAACTGGTCGACAGCATCCTTGGCAGCTTTGCCGAGGAGCTCGATGGCCGCGGTATTGAATGGCAGGTGCGCGCCGACGAGCACCTGCCGCGCTTTATCCTCGACCCCCGGCTGACCGCCCGGGCCTTGCAGAACCTGGTGCGCAATGCCATGCGCTACTGCGACGGGCAGATCCTCCTGCGCCTGAGCCTGGACCCCCAGGGCCACTGCCTGCTCACCGTGGAAGACGACGGCATCGGCATTCCCCACGATCAGCGCGAACTGATCTTCCAGCCGTTCTACCGCCTGGACCGCAGCCGTGACCGCACCACGGGTGGCTTCGGCCTGGGCCTTGCGATCAGCCGCCGGGCCATCGAAGGCCAGGGCGGCACCCTGACGGTGGGGCAGTCGGCGCTGGGCGGGGCGCAGTTCAAGATCAGGTTGCCGCGGGGCTGATGGCAGGAGGCGCTGCCTTTACAACTGGTCGAAGTCCAGCACCACCTTGGCGCTCAGCGGATAGCTCTGGCACGACAGCACGTAGCCGGCAGCCACTTCGTAGTCTTCCAGTGCATGGTTGCTGTCCATTTCCACTTCGCCCTCGATGACCTTGCACTTGCAGGTCGAACACACCCCGGCCTTGCACGAGTAGGGCAATTCGGCGCCGATGGCGTTGCCGGCGTCCAGCACGCTCAGGGTGTTGCGCGGCAGGTCGAACGCCAGGGCCCGGCCATCGCTGATCACGGTGATCTGGCTGCTTTGCAGGTCCTGGTCCCGGGCGGCTTCACGTTGCTCGCGGCGCTGCTGATTGCCGGCGGCGGCAAACAGCTCGAAATGGATGCGCTCAGGGGCAAGGCCATTGGCCTTGAGGCTGTCGCGGACCATTTCCGTCATGCTCTGCGGCCCGCAGATAAACGCGGCATCCAGGCGCGGCGCGTCTACCCAGCGGCTGAACAGCAGCTGGCATTTGTCGCCATCGATGCGCCCGTTGTACAGGTCGATGTCCTGTTGTTCACGGCTGAACACAAAAATCAGGTTGAGGCGCTGCAGGTAGCGGTTCTTCAGGTCTTCAAGCTGTTCGCGAAACAGCGCCGAGGTGCTGGCGCGGTTGCCGTAGAGCAGAGTGAAGCGGCTGTGCGGTTCGTGCTCCAGGGTGGTCTTGATGATCGACAGGATCGGCGTGATACCACTGCCGGCGGCCACCGCCAGGTAGTTGCCGTGGCGTGTCGGGTCGAGCGGGACATTGAAACGGCCAGCCGGCGGCATGACCTCGAGCCGGTCACCGGCCGCCAGTACATCGTTGGCAAACGCCGAGAAACGGCCACCGGCAACGCGCTTGACCGCCACCCGCAACTCGCCATCGTCTACCCCGGTGCAGATCGAGTAAGAGCGGCGTACTTCTTCATCGTCCAGGTGCGTGCGCATCACCAGGTACTGGCCCTGGACAAAGCGAAACTGCTCGCGCAGGTCAACCGGCACCTCGAACAGGATCGAGACGGCGTCACGGGTTTCAGGGCGGACTTGCTTGACGGTCAGGCTATGGAACTGGCTCATGGTCACTCTCGATCAGGCGCGGCAAAGGGCGCTCAGATGCATTTGAAATAGTCGAAGGGTTCACGGCAGTCGCAGCAGCGGTACAGCGCCTTGCAGGCGGTGGAACCGAACTGGCTGAGCATCTCGGTGTGGCTGCTGGCGCATTGCGGGCAGCACACCTGCGGGCTTTCGCCGAGCAGGCTGCGCTTGCTGGCGCTGCCTTGCGGTGCGGCGATGCCATAGGCCTGCAGGCGTTGGCGGCCGCTGGCGCTGATCCAGTCGGTGGTCCAGGCCGGATGCAACTGACGCTTGAGCCGCGGGCTGACAAAGCCTGCGTCTTCCAGGGCCTGGCGGATGTCCTGCTCGATCACCTCGGTGGCCGGGCAGCCGGAGTAGGTGGGGGTGAGCACCACCTGCAGGTGGCCGGCGTGCCAGTTCAGGTCGCGGACGATCCCCAGCTCCACCACGCTGAGCACCGGCACTTCCGGGTCCATCACTTGGGCCAGGACGTTCCAGGCCTGGCCCAGGTCATCGCTGCGCAGATCCCGGGCGCCGCCATCGCTGACAATCAGCTCACCACGTGGCATCGGGGTAGGCTCGCGGCAGGAACTGCATTTCGGCCAGCAGCAGGCCCAGGTGTTCGCTGTGCACACCGCGGCGGCTGTCCAGGTAGAACGGGCTGGCCGCTGGCGGCAAGGGCAGGGTGGCGCTGGCGAAGGTGGCGGCGACCTGTTGCTGCCAGGCTGCGGCGATGGCCTGTGGGTCGCCGATGATGCCGGCCTCGAACAAGCCTTGCTCGAGGGCGTCGCTGTCGAGCAGTTCGACGGTGAAGCGCCACACCTGAGGGATGGCGGCAAGCATGCGTTGGTGGCTTTCTTCGGTGCCATCGCCCAGGCGCTCGATCCACTCGCTGGAGCGGCGCAGGTGGTAGGTGACTTCTTTCAACGCCTTGGCGGCAATGCCCTGGACACGCGGATCAGGCGACTGGCTCAGGTGCTCCAGTACCTGGAAATGCCAGGCGTCGTAGAGAAACTGCTTGAGCATGGTCACGGCGAAATCGCCATTGGGTTGCTCGACCAGCAGCAGATTGCGGTAGTCGCGCTGGTCGCGGCGAAACACCAGGTGATCGGCGTCGCGGCCGTCATCGGCAAGCTCGGCGGCATACTCCAGCCAGTTGCGGGCCTGGCCGACCAGGTCAAGGCCGACGTTCATCAGTGCCAGTTCTTCTTCCAGCGCCGGCGCATGGCCACACCATTCGCACAGACGCTGGCCCTGGACCATGGCGCTGTCGCCCAGGCGCAGGAGGAAGGGTATCAGTGGCTGGTGCATTACATATGCCCCACTTCTGGTGGCAGCTCATAGAAGCTGGCGTGGCGGTAGACTTTGTCGTGGGACGGGTCGAACAGCGGCTCTTTCTCGTCCGGGGACGAGGCGATGATCAACGCCGAGGGCACGACCCAGAGGCTGACCCCTTCGTTGCGCCGGGTGTACAGCTCGCGGGCGTTCTCGATCGCCATGGTCGCGTCGGCGGCGTGAACGCTGCCGACATGCTTGTGGTTCAGGCCGTGCTTGCTGCGCACGAACACTTCGTAAAGGGTCCATTCGGACATGACGGGTTCTCCGGTCAGGCGACGTTCTTGTGGTGTTTTTTGCGCGCGTGGGCAACGGCGGCGGCGCGCACCCAGGCACCGTCCTCGATGGCCTGGCGGCGGGTGGCAACGCGTTCCTGGTTGCACGGGCCGTTGCCCTTGAGCACCTGGTAGAACTCCTCCCACTGGATTTCGCCGAAGTCGTAATGGCCGCGCTCGGCGTTCCATCGCAAGGCCGGGTCCGGGACGCTGCAGCCGAGCACCTGGAGTTGCGGGATGGTCTGGTCGATGAAGCGCTGGCGCAGTTCGTCGTTGCTCTGGCGCTTGATTTTCCAGGCCATGGACTGGGCACTGTTGGGCGAGTGTTCATCGCTTGGGCCGAACATCATCAAGGATGGCCACCACAGACGGTTGATGGCGTCCTGGACCATGTCCTTCTGCACCTGAGTGCCGTGGCGCATCATGGTCAGGAGCATTTCGTAGCCCTGGCGCTGGTGGAAGCTCTCTTCCTTGCAGATGCGGATCATCGCCCGCGAGTAGGGGCCGTAGCTGGTGCGCTGCAGCACCACCTGGTTGACGATCGCCGCGCCGTCCACCAGCCAGCCCACCGCACCGACGTCGGC
This sequence comes from Pseudomonas tructae, assembly GCF_004214895.1. NCBI lineage: Bacteria > Pseudomonadati > Pseudomonadota > Gammaproteobacteria > Pseudomonadales > Pseudomonadaceae > Pseudomonas > Pseudomonas tructae. Next base: position 2,910,372 of record NZ_CP035952.1, read on the forward strand.
CCAGGTCAGGGTCGGGTAGTTGAAGATGCTCGAGTACTTGGCCTTGCCGCTGTGCAGCTTGGCGATTTCGCTGTCGCGGTCGGCGCCCAGGGTTTCCATGGCGCTGTACAGGTACAGACCGTGGCCGGCTTCGTCCTGGATCTTGGCCATCAGTTGCAGCTTGCGCTTGAGGGTCGGGGCGCGGGTGACCCAGTTGCCCTCGGGCAGCATGCCGACGATTTCCGAGTGTGCGTGTTGCGAGATCTGCCGGATCAGGGTCTGGCGGTAGGCGTCGGGCATCCAGTTCTTGGCTTCGATCTTGATCTCGGCGTCGATGCGCTGCTGGAAGTCGCGCTCCTGCGCAGACATCTCATCTTCGGTCTTCAGGCGCTTGACGCCGGTTTCAACCAGTTGTGCGTACATGGGGTTCTCCAGCCTTTTATGAAGGGGGCTTTGAGGCTGGAGATATTTATATGCGATACATCAATAAATATCAAATACAGAAACGTGTATCGTATCGTCGGAGGGTAGGAGCGCGCTTGCCCCGCGACAGCGTCACTGCGCTCCTCAACGGTGCTTCAGCGCCCCTTGAACTGGGCACTGCGCTTGGCCATGAAGGCGCTGATCCCCTCACGGTAATCCTCACTGCGTCCGGCCTGGCGTTGCAGGTCGAGCTCAAGGCTCAGTTGCTCCTCGAAGCTGTTGTCCAGGCTGGCGTGCAGGCTGCGCTTGATCAGGCCCAGGCCGTAGGTGGGCTGGCTGGCCAGGTGGCGGGCCAGGAGCATGGCCTGGTCATGCAATTCGTTGTCTTCGACACAGCGATAGATCAACCCCCACTGTTCGGCTTGCTCGGCGCTCAGGCGCTCACCCAGCAGGGCCAGGGCCTTGGCCCGGGCCATGCCGACCAGGCGCGGCAGGGCATAGGTGCCACCGGAGTCGGGGATCAGGCCGATCTTGCAAAAGGCCTGGATGAAGTTTGCCGAACGTGCGGCCAGGACCAGGTCGCAGGCCAGCGCGATATTGGCGCCAGCCCCGGCGGCAACGCCGTTGACCGCGCAGATGACCGGGATCGGCAGGTCGCGCAGGCTGCGCACCAGCGGGTTGTAGTAGCGCTCGATGGCCAGGCCCAGGTCAGGTGCCTCGGCGCCGGGTACCACGCTGCTGTCGGCCAGGTCCTGGCCGGCACAGAAGCCACGACCTTCGGCGCGCAGCAGCAACACCCGCACGCTGTCATCCTGGCGTACCAGGCCCAGCGCCTGCTGGACTTCTTCGTGCATGGGGCCGGTGAAGCTGTTCAGTTGCTCGGGACGGTTGAGGCTGAGCTGGGCGATGCCGGCGTCGATGGAAAACAGGATGTGCTGGTAGTGCATGGCGTGTGCCTTTGGCTGCAGGTGAGTGATAGGTATAACGTGATACGCAAATATAACTACAAAGTTGGTAATGCGTGTCTTAAATTTTTCTCCACTCACCTGAGCCACCGGGGTATATTTCAACTTTTTCGATGGACCGCCTATGTCGTCGCTGACACCGCTCAACCACCTGATCAGCCGTTTTCAGCAGCAGACACCCATCCGCGCCAGCTCGTTGATCATCACCCTGTATGGCGATGCCATCGAACCCCATGGCGGCACGGTGTGGCTGGGCAGCCTGATTCAGTTGCTCGAACCCATGGGGATCAACGAGCGGTTGATCCGTACTTCGATCTTTCGCCTGACCAAGGAAAACTGGCTGACCGCGGAAAAGGTCGGCCGGCGCAGCTACTACAGCCTGACCGGGACCGGCCGGCGACGCTTCGACAAGGCCTTCAAACGTGTCTACAGTGCCAACCTGCCGGCCTGGGACGGTTCCTGGTGCCTGGCCATGTTGAGCCAGCTGAGCGCCGACAAGCGCAAACAGGTTCGCGAAGAGCTCGAATGGCAGGGGTTTGCCGCATTGGCACCGACGCTACTGGCCTCGCCACGCTTTGACCGTGGCGACGTCAATGCCACCTTGTTGGAGCTGGGGGCCCAGGACGACACCATCGTCTTCCAGACCACCGCCGAAGAGGTCCTGGCCTCGCAGGCATTGCGCCTGCAAGTGCGCGAAAGCTGGAACCTGGAGGTGCTGGCGGCCCAGTACAGCGAGTTCATCCAGCTGTTCCGTCCGCTCTGGCAGAGCCTGCGCGAGCAGCCTGAGCTCGATCCCCAGGCCTGTTTTCTGGCCCGTATCCTGTTGATTCACGAGTACCGCAAGCTGTTGCTGCGCGACCCGCAACTGCCTGATGAACTGCTGCCGGGGGATTGGGAAGGGCGCGCGGCCCGGCAACTGTGCCGCAACCTCTATCGGTTGATCGTCACCGCGGCCGAGCAATGGCTGGAAAGCGCCATGGAAACGGCCGATGGGCCACTGCCGGATGCCGCAGAAAGCTTCCACAAGCGCTTTGGCGGCCTGTAGGAGCGGGCTTGCCCCGCGATGAGCATAGGTATCTACACATCTCTAGCGAGTCAGCCTATTGGCTCGTGATAGGCGTGCTTATCCAGTTGATGTGGCGACGCTGCCGACCCCTTCCGCCCTTACGGCGGCTCACTTTTTTCTTGGAAAAAGTGAGCAAAACCGCTCGCTCAATCATCCGGCCCTGCGCTGCGCTCCGGGTTCCCTCCTTACGCACCGACTCCAGGGGCCGCACCGAAGGGACATCCATGTCCCTCGGTGCTTTGCGGCCCATCCATGGGCCTGCACCCCCTCCATCGGCGCTCCACTCGGCCTCCTGAAATCGCGAAAAATCAAAAGCCAGATCAACAGCACAATTCGCTTCGCTCTTGCTGGGTGAGGTCGCACACCACATTTGTGTCCACCATGTGTCCGGTTTGTACCCGGGGCAAGCCCGCTCCCACAGTGACCTCCTACAGGGGCTGGGCTGCGCGCCACAGCACATAGCGATCCTTGCCACTGCGCTTGGCTTCGTACAAGGCTTCATCGGCTTTGACCAGCGCGTGGTTCAGGCTGTCTTGGCGCTGGATTTGCGCAAGGCCAATGCTGACGGTCACCGGGTGCTCGGCCGTGTCTTCGCGCACCCGCCGACACAGGGTGTCGATGCGTTGGGTGATGTCGGCCTCGTCCAGGCCCCACAGATAGACCACAAACTCTTCGCCACCCAGCCGTGCGTACTCGAACTCGGCCATTGACGCCTTGATGTTGCCGGCGATGCGCTTGAGCACTACATCGCCGATGTCGTGGCCGAACTGGTCGTTGACCTTCTTGAAGTTGTCGATGTCGATCATCGCCAGGTAGCGTGCGCCAGGCGGGTCGTCCTGCAGGTGCTTTTGCGCCGTGGCCATGAACGCGCGGCGGTTGGGGATGTCGGTCAGGGCATCGACATAGGCCTGCTCGAGCAGCAGCTTGGCCATGTAGAAGTTGTGCAGCTTGGCCTGGCGCATCTTCAGGTAGGTGTACAGGGTCAGGCCGTTGAGAAACACCGCATAGCACAGGAACAGGCTGCCGCGCAGTTCGAACAGGTGCACGTCCGGCACCTGGTAAGGGTTAAGGTTGATCCAGATAATCAGCATCGTGGCAAAGAACGACCAGCGCCGTACCGGCAATACCGACACGCTGTAGAGCACGCTGGAAGCGCCGAGCACCATCCAGGCCGGGCGCAGCCCTTGCGGCAGGCCGTCGATCACCAGGCGCACGGCCAGGGTGATCACGGCGATGAAGATCAGGTTGAGCACATCGAAATGGGCGGCTTTTCGCACAAAGCCCAGGACGATGGTGAGCATGCCCATCACTGCAATGAACAGTGCCGACAGGTAAGTGAAGCCCTGGTTGCCCTGAAAACTGACGATCAGGTCGAAGAGAACCCAGATCCCAAGACTAGCCGCGAACACCAGTATGCAAAACGACTTGAGGTGCTCGAAGTCGTGCTGGCGGAACTCCTGGCGCAGTTCAGGCGGTGCGATATGCCGACGCACCTGCTGTTCGATGGTTTTGTACATGGCACCCCTGCTTGCTCGATACGACGGTTTCAGTGACCCGCCAGGGGCAATACTCCCTGGGCCCAGGGGCGATAGCGCAGGGAAAAAATCGCCCGCGCATGACAATCGGCACCGGCAGCGGGCGGCGCTGGCATTGCCGTGAAGGGCTGGCCGGCGGCGCTGGTCTGGCGAAAGGCTTCATTGACGATGCCGACAGTGCAGGGCAGGGCGTCGAGGTAGCCCTGGCGCACCAGGGGCGCCAGGCGCGCGGTGCCGGCACCGTCCTGCCACCAGACCTGCAGCTTGAGGCTGGCCAGTTGTTCCAGCCAGCGGGCATTGACGGCCGGGCTCAGGCGTCCGGCACTGAAGGCGCTCAGGTGCAAGGGCGCATCCAGGCGGCGGTTGAAATCTTGCAACTGGGTATACAGCGCCTGGCGGCGATCAGCACTGTGAAAGTGCAGGTCATCGAGTTCCATCGGCAGGTACCAGCCGGCCACCGGCAATTGCCAATCCTGGCGCAGGGTGCGCTGCTGGGCCAGGGACTTGCCCAACTGCGCTTTCCAGTAGGCGGCAAGGCCGACGCCGTCCAGTTCGTCGATGCGTTGGTAGTAAGCGGCATCCATGTGCAGCCCCAGCACCAGTTGCAGGCCTTGTTCGTGAGCCAGGCGCAGGCTGTTGGCCAGCCAGCCCCGGGCGCCGCCGAAGTCGCTGTCGCCGTAGGCAGTCCATTGCACGATCAGGGTTTTTCCGCCCTGGGCGCGGGTGGCTTGCCACAGTGCCTGCCATTGCGCCTGGCTCAGCTGCGCGTCACGGTTCAGGGGTTGATAGAACAGGCGTTCATCGGCCGTTGCCGGCAGGCTCAGAAGTAACAGCATCACAGCGATCAAGCGGCGCATCAGAAGTTCAACTCCGCACCCAGCAACACGCCATTGGCGTGTTCATAAAGATTGCCGCCCAGCGACTGCTGGTATTCGGCGCGTACTTTCAGCGAACCGCGATAGGCGTTGTAGCGGTCGTCATCGAACCACCACTGCCAGCGCAGGCCCAGGCCGGTGCGCAGGTCCTGGCGCCAGTCGTTGCTTGGGTCCTGGCTTGAGAACTCGAGAAACCCATAGGGCATCAGGGTTTGCGGTGAATTGCCGGACAGCTTCCAGGTATGCCCGCGCTGGTAGCGCGACAGCCACTGGTGATCGCCGGCGCGGGTCCACCAGGCGGCGTCGAGGTAGAGAAAGCGCTCGTCCCACTCGTCTTCATCAACCCGCCAGTCGTTGCGCCATTTGCCTTGATCAAGATAGGAGGCGGTAGCGCGCAGCAGCAAATCGTTGCTCGACTCGGCATGGCCGCGCAGGTCGCCATAGTTGTCGCCAACTTTACTGGGGCTGAGCAACTGGCCCAGGCTCAAACCTGCGTAGTGGGTGTCGTCGATCTGGCGCTGGTGATATAGCTCGGTGTACAGGTTCAGGTTGCTGGTGCCCAACGGCTTGTAGCGCAGGCCGACGCCTGTGCCCATGCTTTGCGCGTAGTCGTTGCGGCCACTGCCGCCAAACAGCACCCGGCCATAGACCGAAAAGGTGCTGCCGTTGCGGCTCGGTTCTTCACCCAGGGCGTGGTCCCACATTGCCAGTTGCACGTTCTGCGAGGCGGCGCGGCGATCCTTGCGCTCGTCGCGAAAGTTGTCGTTGGTCGACACCCCGGCTGGCGACCAGGTACTGGCCAGGGTGAAGCTGTCGCGTCGCGACAAGGCCTCGTGGGCGCGGCGCTGGCGGTACTTGCGCGCCTCCAGGCTGCCGAACTGGTCATCACCGTCGACCAGGTCCTGCTCGAGATCCAGTACCCGGCGCAACTCCTTGCGCGCCGCTGCGCTGTTCTCATCCTCGGCATAACGCCAGGCCAGGGTTTCGCCCAGGCGGTAATCCTCGGGGAAGTCGTGTGTGGCGCGTTCAAGGTGGGGGATCGAACGGGCGCGGGTGGCTTGCTCTTGGGAACCTGCCAGGCGCATGCCGTAGTCGGCGCGATAGCGCGGTTGATCCGGCGCCCTGCGCACCGCTTCGGCCAACCAGGCAGTACTTTGCGCTAGGTCTCGATCCTGGGCGGCGGTCACTGCGGCGGCGTAGTAATGGTCGGCGCGGGGCTGGTGCTTGAGTGCCTCGCGTTGGTAGTCCATGGCTTCGTTGATCTGGCTCTGGCGTTGGGCAATGGCTGCGCCTAGGGCCCAGTCATCGGCCGTCAGGTGCTGCGCCTTTTGCCAGTATTCGTCGGCCAGGTACGGATTGTTGGCGTTAAGGGCGCTGCGCGCGGCGGTGAGGCGGGCATTGTTGCTCCACTCGCTGTCAGCCAGGTTCTTCCATAGCGGTTGCGCGGCATAGGAGTCGCCCGAGGCTTCCAGGGCATAGGCCAGCGGCAGACGGCTGCCCGTATCGCCCAGGCGCTCGGCGGCCTGGTAATAGACGACCGCTTCACCGGGGCGCTCGGGCATGGCGCAGCGGCCCAGGGCGCGCAGTTGGCCGACCTCGGTAGGGGTGGCGGGAATCGCCTGGCGAACGGCATCGCACTGGCCGTTTTCGGCCAGGCGCGCCAGCAGCAGGGCGCGATTGGCCGCGTCGACCCGTGGGATCAGGCCACTCATGCGTCGGCTGTCCAGCGGTGCGTCGGCCTGGCTGTAGAGCCCGGCCAGGCGTTGCAGCAACGGTTGTGGCAGGCGACCCTGATGGCGGTCATAGGCTTGTTCGAGCAACTGCCGCACATGGGCGTCGCGACCTTGCTTGAGCTGCAGGAAACTCGCTTGCTCAAGGGCTTGCAGGTCGCCGCTCTGGCGGTACAGACGCTCCCACATCGGCCCGGTAAGGGCCTCGCCACTGGCGCCTTGCAGGCGCTGTTCGAGCACCAGCCAGGCTTTACGGTCTTCATCGGCTCGGCAGCTTTTGAACTGAGCGCGCGCCGCCTGGGGGTCGTGGCGCGAGAGCCAGTCGGTGGTTTCCAGGCAGGGCCGCTGCAAGTCGTTGCTCAGGCGCCGGACCAGCTCGGCATCATTACCCTGGCGGGCCAGCTCCCAGAGTTGCTGGCGACTGGCCGGGTCTTGCAGGTCCTGTTCCGGTAGCGACTGCAGCCAGCGCTGGGCCAGCCCCGCATGGCCCATGGCGATCGCCCGGTTGGCCATGGCCAGGCGAGTCTGGCGGGCGATCTCGGGCGAGGGCGCTTGTTTGAGCAATTGTTGCAGCGGCGCTTCGTCCAGGCGCTGGACATAGGCATTGGCCAGGCGTTGCCAGTCTTTCGCCGGCAGTTCGTCGCGCTCGGCCAGCGGCGCCAGGGCGGCGATGGTCTGGGTCCAGTTGTGCAACTGCTCGGCCCAGGTGGCTCGGGCCATGCGCAGGATGTTGTCGTCGCCCTGGGCCGGCAGGTGGTTGAGCCAGTCCAGGGCCTTGGCTGCACCGCCAAACTTGGCCAGGCTCAAGCTGTATGCCTGCCACAGGCGGATGCGCGGGTTCAGGCCGCTGTTGGCAATCCAGTGTTCAACCCGGCTCGCAGCGGGCGGGTCCTGTTCGATCCAGGTCAGGCGCAGTTCCAGCAAGGCGTCGCTATCGCGGCTGTCAGCGGTTTCGGCCATTTGCTCGGCCTCGCGGTAACGCCGCTGGTGGGCCAGGGCCTGGATCAGCAGGGCGCGGGCTTCGCTGTTGTTGGGCACTCGTTCGAGCAGGTGGCGGGTCAGGCGTTCGACCTCTTTCCAGTTGTCGGCCTTGGCCTCGCGGTAGCTGCGTTCAAGGTAGGGGTAGCTGCGAAAGCGTTCGAAGTCGGTCAGGGGCGCGGCCAGGCCATGCACGGTGTACAACGACAACAGCAGGCTGGCCAGCGTCAGTGGCGGGCGCAAGCTCATGCCACCTCCCGGGTCAGGTCATAGGCGGCTTGCTGTTCAATGACCTGGTCGGCGAGGGCGCGCTGCAGCACGTTTTCGCTGATGATGCCGCGGGCGATCAGGTGCTCGCCCAGGGACATGTGCTCAGGGTTGAAATCAATCAACGCCTGGTTGAACAAGGTGCTGGGGATTATGCCGCGCACCTGCAACAGGGTGCCGAGCATGATTTGGTGATGACTGACCCGCTCAAGCAACGCGGCATCGTCCTGATGCTTTTCGAGAACCGCGAGCATGTGCCGGGTCTCCTCCTTCTGCCAGGGGCTGGGATAGTGGTAACGCAAGCCGAGGGTAACCCGGCCCTGGGGCGCCAGGCGGTAGTGCACCGGGCGCTTGAGTTGACGGCTGATGACCCCGAGGGACACCTGGCTGACCGGGGTCTCACTGGCCAGGATCAATGTATCGCCGTTTTCCGCTACCGGTAGCACCCCGTAGTGCACGGCCAGGCGGCGGGGCAGCAGGGTAATCAATTTGCGCTCAAGTTTGAATGGATTTAACGGGGCCCAGGGTAAATCGAGCTGTTCGGCCAGGTTTTGCACCAGTTGTTCGCTGTCGAGCAGCCCGCGCAGCAGCAACTGGCGGCCCAGGCGCCGATGCACCGGGCTGGTGATCGCCGCCTGCAGTTGCTCGTCCGTGATCAGGCCCTTGGCTACCAGGTGCTGGCCCAATGGCGTGCGCATCGGCGCCCCCAGCGCCGGGAACTCGTGGGTGGTCTTGTCCCAGGCCACGCGCCGCGAGTCGCCCATCTGCATGACCTGGTGCAGGGCGCGCAGGTTGGCGAAGAAATTGACGAAGTTGCTCCACATCATCCGTGGCGCCGACAGCAGGCCTTCGCCGATGCCGTAGTAGCGGGTGACGAAAAAGCCACGCTGGAACAGGCGATTGATCAGCAGCAGGCCGTTGAGCCAAAGCAGTGTGGTCAGCAGTGGGCTATCGCTGAGGATCGACGCAAAACGCCAGGCATTCGGGGCGATCAGGGTGACCAGCCACATGGCAATCAGCACCAGCAACAGCAGGTTGACCAGAAAGCTCAGCAGGTAGGCGAACAACCCGCGGCGGTCGCGCCAGAGAAAATAGTTGAGTGCGCCCGTACGGCTCCAGCCCAGGTTGCGGGTGCCCTGGAAAACGATGCCGACAATCCACCGCGACTTTTGCCGGATTGCATGCTGCCAGTCGCGGGGAAAGTGTTCGCGCACGCAAATCACCTGGGCGAACTCGCGGCTCATGCCCCACTGCCAGTCGCGCTTGAGCGCCAGTTGCGGGTCGGTCATCGAATAGCGGGCGAAGATGCACTTCATGCCCTTTTGCTTGAGGCGAAAACCGATGTCGTAATCTTCGGTCAGGCTCTGCACATCAAAGGCAATGCCGTCGCCATCCTCAAGCAGGGCGCTGATCGCCCGGCGGCTGAAGCAGGTGCCGACGCCAGCGCTGGGAACCTGGCCGGTGAGGGCCTCGCGGACAATGACGTCCTTGCCGTGGTTCTCGGCGAATTCGTCGACATAGTGGCCGGCGGTGAAGCCGTGCCAGCTAGGGGCGAAGGGATACACCGGGATCTGGATCATGTCCTTGTTGGGCAGCAGGTAGTTGTACAGCCGCAGCTCCATGGGCGAGATCACGTCTTCGGCGTCATGCAGGATGAAACCGGCAAACTCGATGCGTGCGTCCTGCTGAAAACGCAAGATGGCGTCGATGATGTTGTTCAGGCAGTCGGCCTTGCTGGTCGGCCCGGGCCGTGCGCACACCACCTTGTGCACGTTGGGGTAGTGCAGGCACACGGCATCGACGTCGGCCTGGGTCTGTGGGTCGTTGGGGTAGGTGCCGACGAAGATCTGATAGTTCTCGTAGTCGATGGTCGAGGCCGCCAGGCGCGCCATCTCGCCAACCACGCCGACCTCGTTCCAGGCCGGGACCATGATCGCCAGGGGCTTTTCCTTGACCTCGAACAGGCGTTTCTCGTCGGCCTTCTCATACTTGTCGTAGATGCGAAAACGGCGGATCAGCTTGCGGCCCCAATAGACGATGTCGATGAACAGGTCATCCAGGCCGAGCAGGAACATCAGGCAGGCGAGGGTGATGGCCAGCAGCTTGAGGCCGAACAAAACATAAGTAAGAAAGTCGACCCAGGCCAGGCTCATGGTTGTGCAGGCTCGCTGGCGTTCTCCTCCAGCCAGCGGCTCAGGCGCTCGGCGATGCGTTCGCTGGCATGCCCGTCACCGTAGGGGCTGAACACCCGGCTCATGCGCTGGTAGGCGTCGTTGTCATCGAGCAGGCGGCTGGTTTCCTTGACGATACGTTCGGTCTGGGTGCCCACCAGCAGCACCGTCCCGCCTTCCAGGACCGAAGGCCGTTCGGTGACCTTGCGCAGTACCAGCAGGGGTTTGCCCAATGCCGGCGCCTCTTCCTGGACCCCGCCCGAGTCGGTGAGGATCAGATAGGCGCGGCTCATCAGCCAGACAAAGTGCTGATAATCCTGAGGGGCGACCAGCAGGATGTTCGATTGGTGCGAGAGCACCCCGTACACGGCCTTTTGCACCTGCGGGTTGAGGTGCACCGGGTAGACGAACTGCACGTCCGGGTAGCGCAGGGCCAGCTCGGCCAGGGCCAGGCAGATACGCTCGAAGCCCTGGCCGAAATTCTCCCGGCGGTGCCCGGTGATCAGCACCATGCGCTGGTCGTTGCGCAACTGCGCCAGGGGCGATTCGGGCGCCGGGTGCCATTGGCTGTTGTGCAGGTGCTCACGCATCCACAGCAAGGCGTCGATCACCGTGTTGCCGGTCACTTCGATGTTTTCCAGCACCACACCTTCGCGCAACAGGTTGTCACGGGATTTAGTGGTGGGCGGGAAGTGCAGGTCGGCAATCACCCCGGTCAGGCGCCGGTTGGCTTCTTCCGGCCAGGGCGCCTTGAGGTTTCCGGTGCGCAAGCCTGCTTCGACGTGGCCGATGGGGATCTGCCGATTGAAGGCAGCAAGCGCTGCGATGAAACTGGTGGTGGTGTCGCCGTGGACCAGGACGATGTCGGGCTGCACGCGGGCGTAAGCGTCGTCGAGTTGATCGAGCAACTGGCGCGACAAACCGTTGAGGGTCTGGTTCTGGGTCATCACCTGCAGGTCTTCATCGACGCTCAGGCCGAAGTCCTGCAGGATTTGCTGGAGCATTTCCCGGTGCTGGCCGCTGGAGCAGATATTCAGCTCGATACCCGGCCACTGGCGCAGCACCCGGGCTAGCGGCGCCATCTTGATCGCTTCGGGCCGTGTGCCAAACACCATCATGACTGTGTACGCCATAGTCCCGCTCCTCGTCTGTCCTTTAGAGAGAAGTTGTACGTTTTGCCAAACTTGTAGGATTTAGATACAAGCAGCAGAAGACAGGCTTGTCCAATGAGCCGGCCCAAACCTGTGGGAGCGGGCTTGCCCCGCGATTGCCATAGGTATCTACACATCTCTAGCGAGTCAGCCTATTGGTTCTGGATAAGCACACATGCGCAGACCACCCCTGAGCCCTCTTCATAGATCATGATTAGAGATGTGTAGATACCGATGCCGCGATTGCTCAAGGCCTCAACTGATGTTCAAGCCAGTCCAGAAATACCCGCAGAGCAGGCTCACGCTCACGCCCCGGCAACCACACTGCGCTGTACTGCGCCGCTGCCAGGCGCACGTCTTCGCGCCAGGGTTGCAGCAGGCCCTGGCGGACGCTGTCGGCCGCCAGCACATTGCTGGCCAGCACCAGCCCATAACCGGCGGCGGCCGCCTGCAGGGCAAAGTGTTCATCGTCGTAGTGGTGAATGCGCGCCCGATGCAGCCACTCCTGGCATCCGGCCATGGCACACCAGCGGGCCCAGTCGATGACCAGGCCATTGACTGCCGTCCATGGCACCGCAAGCAACGACAGTGGCAGGTGTGCAGGCGGTTCCTGCCAACCGGGTGGGGCATAAACCGAAAAATGTTCCGCCAGCAACGGCAGGCGTTGCAACCCGGGGTCGGGATTGAATTCGGCGCGCAAGGCCAGGTCGAAACGCTGGTCGCGGTGCAGGTCGACCACATCACCGCCGGTCAGCACCCGTACCTGGATATCGCCGTGTTGGCGATGGAAGGCGCCCAGCCGCGGGATCAGCCACAAGCTGGCAAACGCCGGAGTCGTGGTCAGGGTCAATTGCTGGCGATCGCAGGGTGGTTGCAGGTCAGTCAGGCTGCGCTGCAGGTTTGCCAGGCCCTGATGCACCTGGATGTACAGGCGCTCACCGGCTTCACTGAGCCTGACACCCTGTGCGCTGCGTACAAACAAGCGCAGGCCCAGATGGGTTTCCAGGCGTTTGATCTGATGCGACACAGCCGCCGGTGTGACTGCCAGTTCGTCGCTGGCAGCCTTGAAGCCGCCCAGGCGGGCCGCCGATTCGAAGGTGCGCAGAGCCGTCAGCGGCAGTTTGGCGAACACGGTGCTCAAGCCAGTTGAGGGAGGCTCAATTTAGCTCAATTGCTGCCCTGCCTCAACGCCGCTAGGGTAGGGCCTGGTTCAATCACTGGGAGCCTTTCATGCAAGGCAAGAGGCGCAAGGTCGTCCAGGCCATTCTCTACGAAATCATCGCCGTGCTGTGTGTGGCGCCGGTGTTGTCCTGGGTCTTCGATGCCAGCATGGCCCACTCCACTGCGCTGTCGTTGATTCTCTCGGCCGTGGCCCTGGCCTGGAACATGTTCTACAACTGGGCATTCGAGTACTGGGAAGCCCGCCAGGCCTTGCGCACACGCACGGTGTGGCGGCGCTTGATCCACGCCCTGGGTTTTGAAGGCGGCCTGGTCCTGATCCTCCTGCCGGTGGTCGCCGGTTGGCTGCAGATCAGTCTGTGGGCCGCACTGCTGACCAACCTTGGTTTGTTCGCCTTCTTCTTCGTCTATGCCTTCGTGTTCCAATGGGCCTTCGACCGGCTGTTCGATGTGCCGGACTCGGCCCGCGAACCGGCTTGACTTTGCCAGGCCGCCTGCGCTAGTTTCGCTGGAATGAACACTTTCCTGCAGTTGCCTCAGCACAGCATTATTACCGCCATTATCGTTTTGGCGGGCTAGCTGGCACTTGCACCTAACCCGCCCTGGAGGCGGGTTTTTTCTCTCTCTCCTGGGCACTTTAAAAAAACCAGGAGTCACTGATGACCAGCCTTGCCGTTAGCCCTCGCACACCGTCCGCTGCGCTGAACCTGCTGTCTGATTACGTGCGGCGCATCCTTGCCGCCCCGGTGTACGACCTGGCGATCGAAACGCCCCTGCAAGCGGCGCCGGCCTTGTCGCGCAGCCTGGGCAACCAGGTGCTGCTCAAGCGTGAAGACCTGCAACCGACCTTTTCCTTCAAGATCCGCGGCGCCTATACCCGCCTCAGCCGCCTGACCCCGGCCCAGCGCCAGCGCGGGGTGATCACCGCCTCGGCCGGCAACCATGCGCAAGGTGTCGCCCTGGCCGCTCGCGAGCTGGGTATGCGCGCCACCATCGTCATGCCGACCACCACCCCGGAGCTCAAGATCCAGGGTGTGCGCTCCCGGGGCGGCGAGGTGGTGCTGCACGGCGAAAGCTTCCCCCACGCCCTGGCCCATGCCCTGAAGCTTGCGGACAGCGCAGGGGCGACCTTCGTGCCACCCTTCGACGACCCGGATGTAATCGCCGGTCAAGGCACCGTGGCCATGGAAATCCTCCGCCAGCAACCGGGCGAATTGAACGCGATCTTCGTACCGGTCGGAGGCGGCGGTTTGATCGCTGGCATCGCCGCCTACGTCAAATACCTGCGGCCTGAGGTCAAGGTGATCGGCGTCGAGCCACAAGACTCCAACTGCCTGCAAGCGGCCATGGCCGCCGGTGAGCGGGTGGTGCTGGCCCAGGTCGGCAGCTTTGCCGAAGGCGTGGCGGTGGCGCAGATCGGTGCCCACTGTTTTGAGCTGTGCCGGCATTATGTCGATGAGGTGATCACGGTCAGCAGCGACGAGCTGTGCGCGGCGATCAAGGACATCTATGACGACACCCGCTCGATCACCGAGCCCTCCGGCGCCCTGGCCGTGGCCGGGATCAAGAAGTACGTGGCGCGTGAAGGTGTGCAAGGCCAGACCCTGGTGGCCATCGACTCCGGCGCCAACGTCAATTTCGACCGCCTGCGCCATGTCGCCGAGCGCGCCGAACTGGGCGAGCAGCGCGAGGCGATCATCGCCGTGACCATCCCCGAGCAGCCGGGCAGTTTTCGGGCCTTTTGCCAGGCCCTGGGCCGACGGCAGATCACCGAGTTCAATTACCGCTACTACCCGGGCAAGGAAGCGCGCTTGTTCGTGGGCGTGCAGACCCACCCGCAGACCGATCCCCGCGAGCAGTTGCTGGCCGGCCTGCGCGAGCAGGGCTACAGCGTGCTGGACCTGACCGATAACGAGCTGGCCAAGCTGCATGTGCGCCACACCGTGGGAGGGCATGCCGGCCCCGGGGCGGACGAGCGGGTGCTGCGCTTCGAATTCCCCGAGCGCCCGGGGGCCTTGCTGGGCTTTCTCGAGCGCCTGGGCAAGCGCTGGAACATCAGCTTGTTCCACTACCGCAACCACGGCGCCGCCGAGGCGCGGGTATTTGCCGCACTGGAAGTGCCGCACGAGGAACAGGCCAGCCTGCCCGAGGCGCTGGACGCCATGGGCTACCGCTACTGGGACGAAACCGACAACCCGGCCTACCGGCTGTTCCTCGGCTGACTCAGATCAACACGCAGCAGGGCAGACAGGCAGATCCTCAAGGCACAGGTACATTGCATGAGGATCTCGCCATGAGCAGCACGTTTTTCATCCCCGCCGTCAACATCATGGGCATCGATTGCCTCGAAGAGGCGATGGCTGCCATTGCCGGATACGGCTTGCGCAAGGCCTTGATCGTCACCGACGCAGGCTTGGCCAAGGCCGGGATCGCCGAGCGCATTGCCGAAATGCTGGCGATGCGCGACATCGATTCGGCAATCTTCGACGGCGCCAAGCCCAACCCGAGCATTGCCAACGTCGAGCAGGGTCTGGCACTGTTGCAGCGCGAGCGTTGCGATTGCGTGATCTCCCTGGGCGGCGGCTCGCCCCATGACTGCGCCAAGGGCATTGCCCTGTGCGCCACCAACGGCGGGCATATTCGCGACTACGAAGGTGTCGACCGTTCGGCCAAGCCGCAACTGCCGTTGATTGCCATCAACACCACCGCCGGCACCGCCAGTGAGATGACCCGTTTCTGCATCATCACCGACGAGGCGCGCCACGTGAAAATGGCCATCGTCGACCGCAATGTCACGCCGCTGCTGTCGGTCAATGACCCGGCGCTGATGGTCGGCATGCCCAAGGGGCTGACCGCCGCCACCGGCATGGATGCGTTGACCCATGCCATCGAGGCCTATGTATCGACCGCCGCCACACCGATCACCGACGCTTGCGCGATCAAGGCCATCGAGCTGATCAGCGCCAACCTGCGCCAGGCCGTGGCCGACGGCAGCGATCTCAAGGCCCGGGAGAACATGGCCTACGCCCAGTTCCTCGCCGGCATGGCCTTCAACAACGCCTCGCTGGGGTACGTGCACGCCATGGCGCACCAGTTGGGCGGCTTCTACGACTTGCCCCACGGTGTTTGCAATGCGGTGTTGTTGCCCCATGTGCAGCGTTTCAACGCCAGCGTCAGCGCGGCGCGGCTGCGTGATGTGGCCAAGGCCCTGGGGGTGGACGTCGGCGGCATGAGTGCCGAGCAAGGCAGCGACGCGGCGTTGGCGGCCATCGAGCAGTTGTCCCAGGCCATTGATATCCCGCCGGGGTTGGCGGTGCTGGGGGCCAAGGAGGTGGATATTCCGACCTTGGCCAGCAATGCCCTGAAGGATGCTTGTGGCCTGACCAACCCGCGGGTGGCCAGTCAGGGCGAGATCGAGGCGATCTTCAAGGCAGCCTTTTAGCCCGCTCCCACAGAGGTTACTGTGGGAGCGGGCTTGCCCCGCGAAGAGGCCCTCAAACCACCAGCGACAACAGCATGATAAAGATGATCCCGACCACCGAAAGGATGGTCTCCATCATGCTCCAGGTCTTGAAGGTCTCGGCCACGGTCATATTGAAGTACTGCTTCACCAGCCAGAAGCCGGCATCGTTGACATGGGACAGAATCAACGAGCCGGCACCGGTCGCCAGCACCAGCAACTCACGGTTGACCCCCGGCATCATGCCGATCACTGGCGCAACGATCCCGGCGCCGGTAATGGTCGCCACCGTCGCGGAACCTGTGGCGATACGAATCACCGCCGCCACCAGCCAAGCCAGCATTATCGGCGATATCTGGGCCTGTACAGCCATCTGCCCGATCACATTGCCGACCCCGGTATCCACCAGCATCTGCTTGAAGCCACCGCCCGCACCGACGATGAGGACAATCGCCGCGGTTGGCGCCAGGCTCTGGTCGAGCAGCTTCATGATCTGCTGGCGGGAAAATCCGCGCGCCGCACCAAAGGTGTAGAAGGCCAGGAGCAGGGCGGCGAGCAGGGCGCTGATCGGGTGGCCGATCAGGTCCATCCACTGGCGCACGATATGCTCGGCAGGCAAGACCACGTCGGCGAAGGTTTTGAGCAGCATCAGGAACACCGGCAGCAGCACGGTGATCAAGGTGATGCTGAAGCTGGGCAGGTTCTGCTGGTCGGACTCGCGGGCGATCTGGTCCATCAGCTCCTTGTTCGGGTTGCCCGGGATGTACTTGGATATGAAGTTGCCATACAAGGGGCCGGCGATGATCGCCGTGGGCAGGGCGACGATCAGTCCGTAGAAAATGGTCTTGCCGATGTCGGCATTGAAGATGCCGATGGCCAGCAGCGGCCCCGGGTGCGGTGGCACCAGGCCATGGACCACCGACAGCCCGGCCAGCAGCGGAATACCGATCTTGATCAGCGACACCCCGGAGCGCCGGGCGACGATGAACACCAGTGGAATCAGCAATACGAAGCCGATTTCGAAGAACAATGGAATACCGACCAGGAAGGCGGCGAACATCATCGCCCAATGCACCTTCTGCTTGCCGAAGGCGCGGATCAGTGTCTGGGCGATCTGGTCGGCTCCGCCGGAGTCGGCCATCAGCTTGCCGAGCATGGTGCCTAGGGCAAGGACGATGCCGACAAAGCCGAGCACCCCGCCAAAGCCGTCCTGGAACGATTTCATCACCTTGGCCACCGGCATGCCCGAGGTCAGGCCGAGAAAGCCGGCCGCCAGGGTCAGGGCGACGAAAGGGTGGACCTTGAAGTGGGTAATCAGCAGCACCAGGCCGATGATGGTGACCACTGCATCGAGCAGCAGGTAGGTATCAGTTGCCAAACCAAACATGGTTCAGTGCCTCGTATTGTCATTTTTGTGGGCGGAACTTTTGCAGCGTTTACGGGTTGAGACAGCGCTATCTTTGGTGAGCCGAGAAAACAGCCCGGGTCAGGCCGTTCGCGCCAGCAGCGGCTCACCGCAGGGCTTTAGCCACTGGTCTACCTCGATGGCCAGCTTGTCCACCGGCAGGGTGGCGTCCAGGGGCAGGGTCAGCGCTTCGCCATTGGGCCGTTCCAAGGCGGCGAACTGGCTGTCGATCAGGCTGGCGGGCATGAAGTGGCCAGGGCGGGCCAGCACGCGCCGGCTGGCTTGTGCGGGGGTGAGATCGAGAAACACGAAGCCCAGGTCCGGCACGGCGTGACGCAGGGCGTCGCGGTAGCGCTTTTTCAGGGCGGAGCAGGTGAGGATGGGCCGTTCGCCGGCCTTCAGGCACGCTTGCAGTTCCTCGCCCAGGCGAATCAGCCAACCGGCACGGTCGTCGTCGTCCAGAGGGATGCCGGCACTCATTTTCTGGATATTGGCAGCGGGGTGGAAGTCGTCGCCTTCGATCAGGCGACCGCCGCTCAAGCCTGCAATGGCAGCACCGACGTAGCTCTTGCCACAGCCAGCGACGCCCATGACCACAATCGCGGAGAGGGGTGGGTTCATCGGTACCTCCTGCAGGGCAAGATAGCGCTATCTTGAAGCGAGGCGGCTAGAGCCTCGGGCGCTTCCCACCCAGATGTTATTGATTTTGTAAAAGCAGTCTGGATGCTCATTCCTGGCCTCATGCAGTTTTGCATTGCCTGTGGTCTGAGACAGCGCTACCTTAGTGCCCGTTCCCCATTCTTTGCAAGTCGAAAATAAAACCCGTCATGACCCGCATCGGCTCTCGTACTACCGGACGTCCTACCCTGGCTGAAGTGGCCAGGCTTTCCGGGGTTTCCCCGATCACCGCTTCTCGTGCATTGCGCGGGATCAGCACGGTTGCCCCGCAGCTGGTGGAAAAGGTCCAGGTCGCCGCTGCCAGCCTCGGCTACGTGGCCAACCCGGCAGCCCGGGCCTTGGCCTCCAAGCAGAGCCAGTCGATCGTGGTGCTGATCCCGTCGCTGTCCAACCACCTGTTCATCGACACCCTCGAAGCGATCCACGAGGTCATGCGCCCGCGTGGCCTTGAAGTGCTGATCGGTAACTATCACTACGATATCGCCGAAGAAGAGAACCTGATCCGCAACTACCTGGCCTACCAGCCGCGCGGCATCCTGCTCACCGGTTTCGACCGCAGCGACGCCGCCAAGCAGCTACTGGCGAGCAGCGGTGTGCCGTGTGTACACATGATGGAATTGGGCGGGGAAGCCCAGGCGATGTCCGTGGGGTTCTCCCAGCAGCAGGCGGGCAGGGCGGCAGCGCGGCATTTGCTTGAGCGCGGGTGCAAGCGCCCGGGCTTTATCGCAGCCCAACTCGATCCGCGGGTGATGCAGCGTGCCGAAGGCTTTCGCCAGGCCCTGGCCGAGGCCGGCCTGGATGCCTACGGTCGGGAAATGCTCGCCCCGCAGCCGTCCTCGATCGGCCTGGGCGGGGAGCTGTTTGGCCAGATGCTGAGCCGCCACCCGGAGATTGACGGCATCTTCTTCTGCAACGACGACCTGGCCCAGGGCGCGATTCTTGAAGCCATGCGCCAGGGCATCAGGGTACCGCAGCAGGTGGCCATGGTCGGTTTCAACGACCTGCCGGCGTCAGCGCACATGGTTCCGCGCCTGACCTCGATCCGCACCCCGCGTGCCGCCATCGGCCGCTGCGCCGCCCAGGCGTTGCTGGGCCTGCTCGATGGCAAGCGTGGGCAGCCACAATGCCAGGACCTGGGCTTTGAACTGGTGGTCCGCGAAAGCAGCTGAAACCGTCAGTCGGCGGGCTCAATACGGTAATGTCAGAGTGCTTGCATGGCACCCGTGGCCATCTATGCTCAGCAAATCCCGAGCATGGAGTGTTGCAAAATGTTTGATTTGCATCGCAAGTCCGATCTGGCCGAAATCGAGCGTTGCACCCAGGCCCTGGGCCAGATGACCGCCAAGCTCGCCGCGATCAGCCGCTCCATGGCGATGATCGAGTTCAGCCCCGACGGGATCATTCTCGACGCCAACGAGCATTTCTGCAAAACCATGGGCTACGGCGTCGAGGAAATCCGGGGCAAACACCACCGGATCTTCTGCGAAGAGGCGTTCAGCAAAAGCGAGGAGTACCGCCAGCTATGGCGTGACCTGGGCCGTGGCGAACCGCGCAGTGGCACCTTCGCCCGCATCGACCGACAAGGCCATGAGATCTGGCTCGAAGCCAGCTACATGCCGGTGTACGGCGCCCAACAGCATGTCACCAGTGTGATCAAGGTGGCCTCGGACATCACCCAGCGGGTGGTGCACGAGCATGAGACCCAAAGCCTGATCAACGCCATCAGCCGCTCCATGGCGATGATCGAGTTCAGCCCTGACGGCAAGGTCCTCACCGCCAACCAGAACTTTCTCAATACCATGCATTATCGCCTCGACGAGGTGGTGGGCCAGCACCACAGCCTGTTCTGCCACAAGAGCGAGAGTGAGTCGGCTGCCTACAAGGCGTTCTGGGCCTCGCTCAATCGTGGCGAGTACCATTCCCATCGCTTTGAGCGGGTCAACAAGCTGGGGCAGATGGTGTACCTGGAGGCCTCCTATAACCCGATCTTCGACACCCGAGGGCGGCTGTACAAGGTCGTCAAGTTCGCCAGTGACATCACCCAACAGGTCAGCACGCAACAGACCGCCGCCGAATCGGCCCACGCCACCTCGGTGCAGAACGATGCCTGCGCGCGCAAGGGCTCGCAGGTGGTGCAGCAGACGGTGCAGGTCATCGAGGAAATCTCCCAGGACCTCAACGCCGCCGCACGCAGCATCGATGCGGTCAGCAAGCAGTCGGAGCTGATCGGGCAGATCGTTCAGACCATCCGCGGCATTGCCGACCAGACCAATCTGCTGGCACTCAACGCCGCCATCGAGGCAGCCCGGGCGGGTGAACACGGGCGCGGCTTTGCCGTGGTTGCCGATGAAGTGCGCAACCTGGCGGCGCGCACCAGCAAGGCGACCCTGGAGATTGTCGAAGTGGTGCGCCAGAACCACGACCTGTCGCTGACCGCGGTGGCCAGCATGCAGTCGAGCCTGAGCCGTACCGGCCTGGGTGTGGAGCTGGCCAATGAGGCCGGTGAGGTGATTCTGGAGATCCAGCAGGGTTCGCAGCATGTGGTCGATGCGATCAGCCAGATCAACTCGACTTTGCAATTGCACTGACCCGCTGCTTGAGCTGGCCGTCGAAGGTCTGCAGGCTTGCCTCCAGGGCCGTGGCCAGTGCCTGCAGTTGCTCGATGGCGGCATCGCCCACGCAGGCTTGCTCAAGCGCTTCGCAGCGTTGCACCAGGCCACGGGCCTTGAGCATCTTGGCGCCGCCCTTGATGCGATGGGCCAGGGCGCGCAAGGCATCGCGCGCCGGCGTCGGGCCCAGGGCGCGCAGGGCCTGGAGGTCGTCACGGTTGCTTTGCGCCAGTTGCCGTAACAGGCGTTCGATCAACTGCGGGTCGCCCAGGGTCAGGTGCTTGAGGTTGTCGATATCGAAGCCGCTGGCATGTGCCTCTGGCTCAGGGGCGGGTGCCGGGCTGGCAATGCCGATCAGATGGCGGCGCAATTCATTGAGCCCGATCGGCTTGAACAGACAATCATTCATGCCGCTGGCCAGGCAACGCTCGCGTTCCTCGGCCTGAGCGTTGGCCGTCAATCCCAGGATCAGGCCAGCGCGGCGTTGTTGATGGTGTTCTTCGCTGCGCAAGCGGCGCGCCAACTGATGGCCATCCATGCCGGGCATGTGGCAATCGGTGATAACCACATCGAACTGCCCTTGGCGCCACAGCACCAGTGCCGCATGAGCGTCGTTGGCCTGACTGACCTGGTGGCCAAGGACACTGAGCTGACGTTCGAGCAACATGAGGTTGGCCGGGTAATCGTCCACCACCAGTATGTTCAATACGGCGTCGGTCAGCGGCTGCTCGATTTCTTCCCGTGTGGCTTGGGCCAAGGTCGCCACCGGCAACTGCAACTCGATGTCGATCCGCGTACCGACGCCCAAGGTGCTGGTCAGGCTCAGGCGACCGCCCATCAGTTCGCACAAAGTGCGGCTGATCACCAGCCCCAGGCCGCTGCCCTGGCGTGCGGGTTGCTCACCCACCTGGACGAAGTTATGAAACAGGCGCGCCTGGTCTTCGGCGCTGATGCCGATGCCGCTGTCTTCCACGCTCAGCAGTACCCGGCGTAGCTGTCCGGGCTGCTGCGGGCCATAGCGCAGAGTGACGCTGACCTGGCCTTGTTCGGTGAACTTCAGCGCATTGCCGAGCAGGTTCGACAACACTTGCTTGAACCGCAGCGGGTCAACCAGCACGGCTTCGTCGATGGCTTGCAGGTCGCTGCGCAGGGCCAGGCCCTTGAGCCGCGCATTGCCTTCGAACACCCGCACGGTGGCGGCGACCAGCGTGCTCAGGTGGGTGGCTTCGGTGTTCAGTTGCATGTGCCCGGATTCGATGCGGGCGATATCGAGAATGTCGCCGATCAGCGCCAGCAGACCGTTGGCCGAGTCGAACGCCACCTGAAGCGAGGCACGGTCGGCGCGGCCCTGTTCAGCGTCCCTGACGGCAAGCTCAAGCAGGCCGATCACCGCGTTCATTGGCGTGCGGATCTCATGGCTCATGGTCGTCAGGAAAGTGCTTTTGGCGCGGCTGGCATCCTCGGCCTGATCCTTGGCCAGGCGCAGCTCTTCGAGCAGCCGCTTGCTGAACCCAAGCTCATGTTGCAGTGCCTGCTCGGCCTTGCTGCGTTGGCGGATCAGGTGGCGCAGGTAGCGGTTCCAGAACACCGCCGCGGCCAGCACCAGGCTTGCGACGATGAGAATCTGCCAGATCAGCGAGCGATAGTTGTACCAGGGGCTGTCGCTGATCAGGGCATTGGTGCGCCAGCGGTTGGTCAGCTTCGCCAGCTCATCGGGCGCGATACTGAGCAAGGCCTTGTCGATGATCGCGTGCAATACCGGCTCATCCAGGGGCGTGGCAAAGGACGAGGTGAGCGGTTGGTCGCCGTATAGCGAGGCGATACGCAGGCGGTCCTTGAACAGGCGGCTGATGAAATAGGCGGCGTTGATCCGCGAACTCAGCACCAGGTCGACCTGTTTGTGTGCCAGCGCCTCCATCAAGGCCAGCGGGTTATCGACCTCGACCAGGTTCAGCGATGGGTAGCGTTGCAGCAACTGCGCCTTGAGGGGCGAGTCGCGAATCACTGCCAGACGTTTGCCGGCCAGTTGCTCGGGTGGCTGCGCCGGGTCGCTGTCGCTGCGGCTGACCAGGACCCAGGGGTCGACCAGGTAGGGCCGGGTGAAATTGACCTGGGTAGCCCGTTCGGGGCTGTAGATCAGGGTGCTGGCCAGCTCGGCCTTGCCCTGTTGCAGCAGGCTGATCATGCCAGCCCCGGCGTCGGCCTCGACGAACTCGAATTTAAGGCCGGTGCGCAGGCTGATCTGTTCCAGCACATCGACGGTAATACCCCGCGGCTGTTGCTGGTCGTCGTTGAAGTTCAAGGGTGCGAAGTACTTGTTGACCAGCACCCGAACAATCGGGTGCTGGTCGATCCAGCGGCGTTCGTCGGCGCTCAGGTTCAGGGCGCCGCGATCGAGCAGCATGCTGGTGCTGCCGCTGCTCCAGCGGCGCAGGATGTTCAGGCGTTCGGTTTCACTGGTGACACTCAGCGAATGGTCGAGCAAGCGCAACAGCACCGGGTTGTCGCGGGCCAGGGCGAAGGCGAAGGTTTCGCGCTCGTGTTTGACGAAGTGGGAGATGTGCACGCTGTCCTGGAAACTCTTGCCAATCAGGTAGTCGCTGCTGATGGCATCGCCAAGAAAGGCGTCGGCCTGGCCAAGGGACACCGCCGAGAGGCCGGCCATGGTCGAAGAGTACAGCTGCAGACGGGCTTTGGGGTAGAGATGCTTGACCTCGTCATCGGGCAGGTAGTGGTCGACCATGGCCAGGCGCACGCCGTCCAGCTCGTCGTCGACCGCGCGGGTCCTGCCCTGGGGCGTGACGATCACCGGCAGGTCATCGGCATAGGGTTGGCTGAGCACCAATTGGGCATCGGCGGCCTCGAAGCCGTTGGAGCTGCCGAGCAGGTCGATGGCCCCGGCGTGCAGGGCGTCGATTGCCGCTTTGCGGCTACTGTAACGCCTGACTTCAAGCGGTATTCCCAGCAGTTCGCTGATCAGTCCGGCGTAGTCGGCTGTCAGGCCTTCATAGTCGAACTGGCTGGCATTGATATCAAAGGGCGGGTAATCCGGGCTTGAGGTGCCCAGGCGCAGTACGCCTTTTTCTGTCAGCCAGCGCCGGTCTTGGCCTGACAGTGCTACGCCTTCGCCGCCGCTGAGTGAGCGGGCCAGTAGGGTGCGCGGTTCGCCAGGCTCGCTGGCATGCGCAGCCGGCAGGCAGCTGAACAACAGGGCCACAAGGGTAGCGCGAAGGTTCATGGGGACTCAGATCACGTTGTTGCGATGGGTCAGCCCCATAAGATCGACCAAGGACCCAACCTGAAGTTTCTCCATGATCCGGCTTTTATAGGTGCTGATGGTCTTCGGGCTGAGGTGCATACGTGCGCCGATTTCATTGTTGGAGTGGCCTGCGGCGAGGCGGCGCAGCACTTCCATCTCACGCGAAGACAGGCTGGCCAGGCGTTGCTCTTCACTGCCCAGCGGGCCACGGTTGGCCGACATGTCGGGGAAGGTCGAGTAGCCTTTGATCATGGCTTTCAAGGCGAAGATCAAGGCTTCCAGGTCTTCGTCCTTGTGCACGAACGCCGAACTGCCGGCATCCAGGCAGCGACGGGCGAACAACGGCGCGGGCTGGCCGGTGAGCACCATGATCTTGGGGGTGTGGTCCATCAGGTGCAGGCGTTTGATCACGCTCAGGCCATCAAGACCGGGCAGGCCGATATCGAGAATGACCACGTCCGGGCGAAGCTCGCGGGCCATCTGCACGGCGGCAACGCCATCGCCGGTTTCACCGACGATCTCGTAGCGTTCGCGCTCAAGCAGCATGCGCACCGCAAGACGAATCGTGGGGTGATCATCGACGATCAGTACCGTAGGCATTTTCGCAACTCCTTGACGAAGAGATAAGCCGTTTCCTGAGTCATTCAGGAAGACGGGTCGGGCCGGAGCCGGCGAGCCGCCAACGATACGTCGAATCAGGGTACAAAAGTATAGGAAGTATAGAAGTGTTGAAAATTTTGGTATGGATTGTCGGAAATTCCTACACATGACAACTACCCTGGTGGGAGCGGGCTTGCCCCGCGATAGCGTTGTGTCAGTCACATCGCTATCGCGGGGCAAGCCCGCTCCCACAGAGATCGCGCAAGCTTTTTAGATTTTCATCAAGACAGTTGCTCCCACCGGGTCAACTGCCCAGATTTTTTACATCAGAACGAAGTGGTAAACGAGGCGAAGTACGCCCGGCCCGCTTCGTTGTAAGTCAGGGCCCCGGCTTCATCCGAGTTGCCTTCACGGTACAGGCGCTTGTCGAACAGGTTGTTCACACCCACGCGCATGCTCAGGTTCTTGGTGAACTCATAACCCCCGCTGATGCCGACAATGCCATACGGATCGACGTCCTTCTGCACCTTCTTGTCCAGGGTTTCGTTGGCCCGGGCGTTGTAGGTCGGCGCCTCCTGCTTGCCGTAGTAGGTGCCGTTGAGCTGGAACGACAGCTTGTCAGTGACATTCCAGTCCAGGGTCGAGTTGACCGTGTACTCGGGGATGATGCTCAGCGGCTCGCCGGTTTTCTTGTCCTCGGACTCGATCATGTAGGTGAAGTTGGTGTTCCAGTCCAGGGCTGGAGTCAGCTCGACGAACAGGTTGCCCTCAACCCCTTGCACCACCGCCTTGCCGGTGTTTTCCCAACGCAGGATGCGACGGCCGTTGGGCAGGCGGAACAAGGTGTCGTTGCCGGCCTCGATCTTGTTCTTGTAGTCGTTGCGGAAGTAGGTCGCGCTGGTGCGCCAGGTGCCCTTGTCGTAGGCCAGGCCCAGCTCCTTGTTGACGCTGGTTTCCGGTTCGAGGTTGGCATTGCCCAGCAGGTAGCAGCCGCCATCGTTGACTTCGCTGGAGTTGCAGCCGGCACCACGGCTGTACAGCAGGTAGTTGGGGTTGGCCTGGTACAGGTTCGGGGTTTTATAGGCGCGGGCAATACCACCCTTGATGCTCAAGGCTTCGGTGATCTGGTGCGAGGCGTTCAGGCTCGGGCTCCAGTTGTCGCCGTAGTCTTCATGATGATCCAGGCGCAGGCCCGGGGTGATGATGGTGTTTTCGCCGACTTCGATGTTGTCTTCGGCATACAGGGCAAAACTGCGCGCCGTGGACTTGGTCTGGGTGCGATCGAAGTTTGGCAACTCTGCGCCCGGGTCATAGCTTTGCGGGCGCAGTGAGCCTGGGTCGTTGAGCGACTCGTAGAGGTACTCGCCGCCCAGGGTCAGCACCTGCTCAAGGCCCATGCTCAGGGGCAGGTTGACCTCGGCGGTGGCGCGGGTGTTGCGCAGGCGCGACTCGAAGCGCCCGGCACTGCCTGATGGCGCGCCTTCACCCCAGCCGGCCAGGCCTTCGTTGAGGCGGCCGTTGCGGGTCAGGTCGTAGGACAAGGACGCAGTGGAGGTACCCCAGTCGTAGTCGCCGCGGTGGGTGACGGCGAAGCTTGAGCGCTGCATCACGTTGGTTTCCTTGCCCACCTGGCTTTCGACGAACTCGCCGCCGGCGTTGAGCATGGTGTCACCGGCGAAGATATTGCCCTGGCGGCTGTAGCTCGATTCCAGGTCGACGGTGTTGGCCGGGTCGATCTTCCAGCTCAACATGCCGTTGATATCTTTGTTGCGTACGCCTTCGCGGCCGGCCATCAGCGAACCTTCAGTGGCCTGGTGCGCCGAGTTGATCTTCATGTCATCGGCGTCGGTCTTGTTCAGGTTGCCATACACGCGAAAGATCAGGCTGTCGGTCAGCGGCCCGCTAAGGCTGAAGTTGACCCGCTTGCCGGTGCCTTCGGAATCATCCTCGGGCAGCATGGTGTACAGGGTCATGGAGCCGCGCAGGTCCTGGGTCGGGCGCTTGGTGATGATGTTGACCACACCGCCCATGGCGCCGGAGCCGTAGCGCGCGGCGGCCGGGCCGCGAAGGATCTCGATGCGTTCGACTTCTTCGGCCGGTACCCAGTTGGTTTCGCCGCGGGTGTCGCGGTCGCCGCTCCAGCCGTAGCGCACGGCGTTGCGTGAAGTGGACGGCTTGCCGTCGATGAGGATCAGGGTGTTTTCCGGGCCCATGCCGCGCAGATCGATCTGGCGGTTGTTGCCCCGGGCGCCGCTGCTGCTGTTGCCGGTGAGGTTGACCCCGGGCTCGCGGCGGATGATATCGGAGAGGTCATTGACTGGTGGGCGCTTCTTGATGTCTTCAGCGGTGATGATCGACACGCCGGGCGCTTGCTTGAGCTCCTCCTCGGCGGTCCCCAGCACCCGGGTGTTCTCAAGCTCGATGGCCTGCCGACTGCCGGCCACGGGCAGGTCGGTGGGCTGCACCTGGACTTCGTCCGGTTGCAGCTCCAGCGGGGCCGCGGCGAGTGCCGTGGAGCCCAGGGTCGCCAGCAAGGCAATGCTTATGCGGCTGAGTTTGAAGCGCGACGCCATGTCAAATCTCTCCTGAAACAAAGGGTGAGCGGGCTGGACGGAAAGGCCAGGTTCGCTCGGGAGTCGAGAATGATAAGAATTACCATTCGTGAGTAAACCCTTCAGAAGAAAAATAAAATATTAACGAAGCAGGGTGGAAAAACCCTGCTACGCGCACTGGAGTGTGATAGAGGCTAAAAGCCACTAAAACTGCAGGGATGCTGCCAGGCTTGAGGTACGACCGGGCGCCGGCATCATGCTCTGTGACATCGGGTCGAGGTAGTACTGGTCGGTGAAGTTGTAAACATTGAAACTGACCTTGAGTTCGTCGCTGACCTGGTAGTCGGCGAAGTAGTCGTAGATCCGCGCTTCCAGGTAGTGCTGCTGGGGTGTGGTGGTGCCCACGTGCCAGCTCTTGTCCAGCACGTACATCGGCCCGCTGGTGTAGCGCATGCGTATCCCGGTCGCCAGCTTCTGCTCGAAGGCCTTGGCGCCCAGCACCAGGTTGACGCTGTAGCGCGGCGGGTTCTGGGTGTTGGTGTAGGAGCCCTGGAAGCCGCCAGTGGTGCAGTCCGGCGTCTCGGTTTTGCCGCCGTCACGCAAGGCTTGGGCAAAGGCGCGGTCGCAGGTTTCGGCCTTGATGTTGTAGACGTACGAGGCATCGGCGAACCACCAGTGGCTGTCGTAATGGCTCTGCAGCTCGACGCCCTGGGTGGTGAAGCTGTCGACGTTGCGGATCTTCAGCTCGCCGTTGAAGCCGGGGCGGCCTTTGGGGTTGTAGCGGTAGTTGCGGGTGACCATGTCGTCGATGGTGTTGCTGAAGTAGGCCAGCTTGATCCCGGCCTGGTCGTTGTCCAGCAACAGGTTGCTGCCCTTGAGCGAGGCACCGACCTCGAAGGTTTTCATCCGCTCCGGGCGCAGGTCGTAGTTGGGTTGCGCCGACCAGGCACCCAGGGTGGTCTCGAACAGCGATGGCATGCGCATACCCTGGTTGTACAGGGCGTACGCCATCAGGTTCGGGGTGAAGGCGTAGCTGACGCTGTAGGCCGGAGCGAAACCGTGGCCAGACAACTCGGCGTTGTCGGCAAAGCCTGCAAACTCGGCGTTCCACCACGGCGCGTCGGGGGCGGCGCCAGCGGGTGCGGCATACAGCGCCTGGCGGTTGCGGTCGTGGATGCGATAAGCACTGTAGCGTCCACCGGCGGTGAAGGTCAGTTCCGGGATCGGCTTGTATTCCAGGGCGCTGCTCAGGCTGTACTCGTTACGGTAGGCGTTGCGTTCGATGCGGTTGTTTTCCAGGTCGTCCTGCCAGGGCTTGCGGCTGGGGTCGATGGTCTCATAGAGGTAGGAGGCGCCATAGGTCAGGGCATAGTCACCGACACCGGTGACCCAGCGGCTGGTGTTGCTCAGATCACCGCCAATTTTGAGGTTGGTCAGGTCCGACTCGAGCGATTTGCGGTACTTCTCGCTTTGTTCGTCCTGGTAACCCTGGCCCCGTTGCGGCGCGGTAAAGCCGATGTTGTTGTACATGATGCTGCGCCCGAAGGTCGCCCAGGCATGGCCGTTGAGATCGATGTAGCGCGCCAGGCTGTCATCCTCCGGGCGCCACTTGAATTCGCTGGTGAGGGTGTGCAGCTTCATGTTGCCGGGCTTGAACTGGACCATCCGGTTGGCGCCGCTGTAGTCGTAGACCGGGTCCAGGGTCTCGCGCACATAGCAGCCGGTGCTGTCCCACATGTTGTCGCCGTCCGGCACCGGTGCGTCGATGGCCGAGCACTGCTGGTAGTACTCGGGGTCGGCGCGCATCCAGAACGCTTCGTCGTAGCGGTCGATGTCCTTTTTGAAGTCGCCCAGTGGCCAGGTCATCGACGGACCGGTGCGGCCAATCTGCGAGGGCATGATTTCACCGAAACTCGAATCCATGTAGCGGTAGCCCAGGCCCAGTTCCATGCCGTTTTCCCGGTACAGGGTGCCCTTGAGCATGAAGGATTTGTTGTGGGTGCTGGAGTTCAACACTTCTTCACCGGGCCAGTAGTTGCGCGCCACGGTGTTGGCATCGACCAGGGCGCCGCCGCTGATTTCCGAGGTGTCATAGCGCGAATAGCCGTGCTTGCCGGCAAAGTAGTTGTTGTTGCGCCGTTCGGCATAGGCGGCCACCAGGTCGAAGGCTTCATCCTTGTGGGCAAACGCCAGGCTGCGTGACCAGTCGTGGGCGTGCAGCAGGTCGTTGCGCTCGGTGCGCGGGCGCACCCGGTAATCGCTGGGCACATCGGCTGTGCTGTTGTCCGCCAGCGAGCCGCGCAGGCGCCAGCCTGTGGTTTCGCCGGGTTTGAGGATGTCCTCGACGGTCAGTGTCTGCATCTCTACCGAACCGCCAATGGCCCCGGAAGCGGCGGCGTCCAGGCTGGGCCCCTTGTTGACGGTGACGCTGCTGATCAGGTCCGGGTCGATGTAGGCCCGTTGCGCGGTGCCGGCGTAACCGCGATAGACATCCAGCGATTGCTGGCTGCCATCGACTTTTACCGGCACTCGGCCCTGACCCTGGATACCGCGGATGTTGACCTCGATGCCACCGCCATTGCGCCCGTCGGAGGTCTGCACACCGGCGATACCGGCGAGCAGGTCGGCATTGGAGCGGCCGCGAAAACGTTCCAGCTGTTCCAGGTTACGGGTTTCGATGGAGCGCGGCACGCCGTAGTCCTTGAGCCCGTCCTCGTCAGTCTGGTCCTTGACCCGGGTCGCGCCGAGCTCCAGGGCATCGCTGGCTTGCACGGCCTGCTCAATCAGGACCCGGCCGTCGTCACTGAAGTAGGCACTCAGGCCGCTGCCGGCCAGCAGTTTGCTCAGGGCCTGGGCGGGCGAGTAGTGGCCCTGCAGGCCCAGCGATGGCTTGCCTGCTGTCAGGCGGGCATCCACTGACAGCAGCAGGCCGGCGTTGGCGGCAAACTGGGTCAGGGCCTGGTCGAGGTTGCCGGCGGGAATCTGGTACAGGCGTTGTTCCTGGCGGGCAGGTTCGGCCTGGGCCGGCATTGCCAGGCAGCAGCAGGCGGCGCTGAGCAGGCTGCCGAACAATCCATTGCGGATCGCCAGGCTCAGGGTGGACGGGCAGGGTGGCAGCAGGTTCGGCATCCCGAAGGCTCCTTTGAGAATGCGAATTGGTTAGCGTTGATGACTAACCCGAACGAGCGCCGCAAACCGACAATGGTTTGCGCAAATATTTTTTCAAACGAGCAGGGGAGGTGTTTAGCGTGCCTTGACGCTCACCCAGTAACGGCTCAGGTAGTGCACCTGGATCGGCAGGCTGTCGCGCAGGGCGGCAAGGGTGCGGTCGCTGTCGGCCAGGGCGAACACGCCGGTAATGGGCCATTGGGCGACGGCTGGCTCACAGCGGATGACACCGCGCCGGTGGCGGCTCAGTTCTTCGAGGAACTGCCCCAGGGGCTGACGCTCGGCGATCAGCCGGCCGTGTTCCCAGGCAATGCTGTTGCGCTCGGCCGCATGCTGCGGGCCACAGCCTTGCGCGTTGAACCACAGGCCGTTGCCGGCCTTGAGCAACTGCTCATGGCCAGCGC
Organism: Pseudomonas tructae; assembly: GCF_004214895.1. Lineage (NCBI taxonomy): Bacteria > Pseudomonadati > Pseudomonadota > Gammaproteobacteria > Pseudomonadales > Pseudomonadaceae > Pseudomonas > Pseudomonas tructae. Next base: position 2,940,826 of record NZ_CP035952.1, read on the forward strand.
TGGGGCGGATCATCACGGCGCCTTCGAACAGTTCGACACGGCTGCCGCCTTGCAGCTCGCGCACGGCAAAGTGCGTGCCCAGGGCCTGTATTTCACCGGCGCCGGTCTGGACCTTGAGCGGCCTTGGGTCCTTGGCACTGGTCAACAGCAGTTCGCCTTCAAGCAGGTGGATGCGTCGTTCCTGTGGGGTGAACTGGATATTCACGCTGCTGCGGCTGTTGAGCAGTAACTGGCTGCCATCGGCCAGTTGCAGGCGGCGTACTTCACCGGGCGCGCTGCGCTGATCGGCCATGGCCTCGCGCCACGGCAAGTGGCGTTGGCCCAGGTAGCCACTGCCGCCCACCAACAGCACCAGGCACAGTTGCCTGAGCAGGGTGCGCCGGCCCTGGCGCTCTTCGAGCACGCTGCGCGCGGTTTGCGCAGGCACTGCGGCGAGGGTCTGCTGCAGGGCTTGCAGGCGTTGCCAGGCGCGCTGGTGCTCGGCATTTGCTGCTTGCCAGTGGGCGAAGGCCAGGCGCTGTTGCGCATCCAGCGGCCCGTCCCAGTGCAGCATCAGCCAGTGACTGGCCTGCTCGACAATCGCCGCGTCGATCGGTGCATCGCTTGCCGTGTTCATTGGCTGTAGAGCACCTGGTAGCAGGCCTGGATGGCGCGGATCATGTACTTCTGCACCGAACTGACCGTCACCCCCAGGCGCTCGGCGATGTCGGCGTAGCCCAGGCCTTCGAAGCGTGACAGCAAGAAGGCGCTGCGGACCTTGGCCGGCATGCGGTCGAGCATCTGGTCGATCTGTTGCAGGGTCTGCAGGATCATTGCACGGTCCTCCAACGAAGGCGTCTGCGGTTCGTCCAGGTGGGCGATGCTGGCCAGGTAGGCCTGCTCGATGCGTTGCCGGCGCCACTGGTCGATCATCAGGTTGCGCGCCAGTTGCACCAGGTAGCTGCGGCCTTCGTCGTGGCCGGGCAGGCGACCGCTGACCAGCAAGCGCAGGAAGGTGTCGTGGGCAATGTCGGCGGCACGTTCGCGGTCGCCCAGGCGCTTGCGTAGCCAGGCCTGGAGCCAGCCGTGGTGATCGCGATAAAGGCCATGGAGCTGTTGCTGGGGGGCGGGGAAGGTAGGGGGCACCCGGAGATCCTGAAACATAAAAGATGCAGTTGCGAATTGTTCGCATTATACGGGTAAAAAAAGAACCGTGACCACCCTGCGGTGAGTCACGGTCAAGTTGGGGAGAATCAGGTGGCTTTGTGGGAGCAACTGTCTTGATGAAAATCTAAAAAGCTTGCGCGATCTCTGTGGGAGCGGGCTTGCCCCGCGAAGCGATGTGACTGACAGACCGCTATCGCGGGGCAAGTCGAATCGTCGCACCGCCGCTCCCACCCCCACCCGCTCTAGGCAGTGGCTCCAAATTACTGCTGCAACACCGTCGCCTGGTTACCCGCACCAAACTGCTGGACGGTGGCGGTCATGCTTGCGCCGCTCTGGTCAACCATGGCCTGGTTGACCGAGCCGCCCTGGGTCACGTAGGCGACGTTGACGCCATCGGCCTGCTTGATACTGGCCTGGTTGTTGTCGCCGTACAGCTGCCAGGTATGGCTCTGGTTGCCGCTGCCCGATTGCTCGACCTTGATGCTGTTGGCCTCGCCGCTGCTCAGACCAGTGGCGTAGTTGGCGGTGCCGCGCTGGTCGGCGATCAGCAGGTTGTCGCTACCGTTCTGTTCGAAGTACAGCTCGTTGTTGCTGTCGACCTGGGTCAGGTTGGCGGTGTTGCCCGTGCCGTTCTGGTTGATTTCGGCGCGCTGGGCACTGCCGAACTGGCCGCCATGCTTGTCGCCCTTCCAGTTGCTGGCCAGGATCTTGTTGCCCGTGCCGGTGGAGGTCACCGTCAGCACATGGTTGTCGCCTTGCTGATAGGTGTAGGCGAGGTTGCCCTGGCCGTGCTGGTACAGCGAAGTGGTCGACTGCATCGACTCGTACTGGTCGGCGTAGCTGGCGTTGAGACTGCCGGCCTGAGTGATGCTGGCCAGGTTGCCCTCGCCGAAGCTCTGGTCAACCACGCTTTCGTTGGTCTGCCCGTACTGAGTCACCGCCGCCTGGCTGCCCAGCTGAGTGTCCTGCCAGACTTCGCTGGAGTTGGCGCTGCCGTTCTGGTTGATGGTCACGCTGCCGTCCTGGCCCTCGCGCTGGTCGCCATAGGCCCAGTTGTCATCGCCGGCCTGGTAGATGCCGATCTGGCCATTGTTGTAGTTCAGGTGTTCGGCGGCGCTGTAGTTGCCGCTACCGGCCTGGATACTCAAGGCGTTGTTGCCGCCTCCGCCAAATTGCTGCTCGACAAAGGCACGGTTATTGTCACCGAACTGCAGGGTGGTGCCCTGGCTGCCGGTCTGGCTGTCCTGATAGATGAACGAGAAGTTGCCCGTGCCTTGTTGCTGCTGCTGGGCGCTGTTCTCGACGCCCAGCGACTGGCTGGCGTGGGTGTTGTTCAGGGCCCCGGCGTTGTGCTGGTTGATCTGGCTGCCGAATTCGAACAGTTGCTCGGCGTAACCTGCGTTGTAGTCACCGGCGCCACTTTGCTGGATCTGGCTGTTGCCGCCTTCCTGCTTGGCCGCATGATTGTTGCCCAGGCCCAATTGGTTCTGGGTGGTGGTACTGAGCGGCGCGGCGATCTGCTTGACCTCGGCGATGTTCTCGGTGCCGTACTGGTTCTGGGTCGACTGGCTGTCGTCGGCCATGGCCTGGCCGGCAACGGCCAGGACAATGGCGGCGCTTAAAGGAGCGAGCTTGAACATGGTGGTGCCTCCAGGTTTAACGGTATTGGTTGACTTGCACGCGCTGACCGTTGCCAGCCTGGATCACCGAGCTTGAAAGCCCGCTGCCGGCTTGTTCGATGCTGGCGCTGTTGCTGTTGCCGTACTGTTCGATCTGCGCGCGGTTGTTGCTGCCGCTCTGGCTGATCGAGGCGTTGTTGCCGTAGCCCTGCTGGTTGATCGTGGCCATCAGGTCGTTGCCTTGTTGCAGGATGTACGCCTCCTGGGCGCCGCCTTGCTGGACGATGCGCCCGAGCAGGGCCTGGCCGTCCTGGCCAATGGCGGCGCGGTTGGCCTGGCCGTTCTGCTCGACCTGGGCTAGCTGGCCGCTTGAAGGCGCCAGCGGCTGCATCGACAGCTCGCCCAGGTCGCTGCCCATGGCCAGGTCAGCGTTATCCAGCAAATCGTCGGCCAGGGCGGCCTGACCGATCAGGGTCAGGCTCAACAACAAACCGGTCAGGCGCGCCATGGTCGTTCTCCTGCGGTTATTGCACGGTGACTGGCACGCTGCGCACGGTGCCCTGGCTGCTGCGAATGGTCGCCGTCGGCGCTGCCGTCGGGATCACCGTGGTGCTGTTGCTCACCGTCAGCCGCCAGCGTCCGGTCAGTGGCACCGGTGTACTGCCCAGGGTGACCAACCCGCTCGGGGTGGTGACCTGCACGGTGATGGTGTTGCCGGTGGTCACCGACGAAGTGCCGGAGATGTCCCAGTTGTAGCGGTTGTTGGACCGTGCGGTGACCGTTGCCGCCGTCACTGCGAAGGTTTCCGCCGCGGGCCGTGGCGACACCTGCACGGTCACCGTGGCCGGTGCCGACAACGCACCGAGGCTGTCGCGGGCGATGTAGGTGAAGGTGGCGGTGAAGGCGCTGGTGACGGTGGCCGGCGGGGTGTAGGTGACCTGGCTGCCGTCGGTGCTCACCGTGCCGCGTCCGGGGGCTGGCTGGCCGACACTGGCGACCGCCAGTGGCAGGTTACCTTCCGGGTCTGTGTCGTTGCCCAGCACGTTGATCGGCAAGGTCACGCCTAGCGTCGCGGCGCTGTCATTGACGGCGGTCGGCGCCTGGTTCGGGGCGACGTTGACGGTCACCGTGGTCAGCGCCGATTTCAGCCCCTTGCTGTCCTGGGCGCGGTAGCTGAAGGTGGCCACCAGAGGTGCATTGACCACCGCCGGTGGGGTGTAGGTGACTGCGACGCTGCCGTTGAGCGCTACCGTGCCCTGGCCGCTGGCCGGCTGGGTGAGGTCGCTGATGCTCAGGGGCACGTCGCCATCCGGGTCGCTGTCGTTGGCCAAGAGGCTCAGGCTCAGTGGCACACCAAAGCTGGTGCTGCCGCTGTCGGCCTGGGCCACCGGTGGCCGGTTGGCGGCCTCGACCGGTGCATTACCGACCACCACCACCGGCTCGCTGTCGCTGCCGCCGGCGGCGGATTTGACCGTGACCGTGGCCGGTGGTTGCGTCAGGTCGTTGACCGTCAGGGTCTGCACGGTGCCGGATTTAGACAGCCGGCCATAGCCCTGGGCGACCAGGTCGGGCACCTGCACTTCATCGCTGGAACTGGCCTCGATGCGCAGGCGCTTGTTGGCCCAGTCATAGCGCGCGGTGGTCACCTTGACCACATCGCTGAGCTTGCTCGACAGCGCCGTAGGGCGGGTGGCACCGGTCGGGTCGGTGGCGGTCAGTACCACCACCGCAGGCGGTGCGGCGTTGCTCAGGTGCTGGGCGAAGAACAGGCCGTTGTTGTCGGCCAGCAGGTTGAACTGGCACGGCGAGGGCGGTGTGCCCGGTACCAGCGCCAGGGTTTGCCGCAGGCACAGGCTGGCATTGTTCGGGGCCTTGGCGAACACCTCGATGCGGGTGCCGGCGCTGGTGCGACGGTAGCTGGCCCGTTGCAGTTCGGCCGGGGTCTGCTGGCGGGGGTCGAGGACCTTGCCGGAGACGGTGAACAGGTTGGTCTGGATCGTCCCGGCCGGACCCTGGATACGCACGAAGTTGGTGTTGTTGGGGCTGCCGGTGACCGCCTCGGTGATGTTCGGGTCGCCGATGTAGGTTTCGCTGGCGCCGGTATCCGGGTTGATCTCGCTGTAGGGCCCGCCAACCCCGCGCAGGAACGGCCCGACGGCGCCGTTGAGCACGCCGCTGAAGTCGCCCGGGGCGCCGATGCCGACGTCACGGGTGATGTTGATCGCGCGCCGCCCGGGTGCGGTGACATTGACCGTTTCCACGCCATAGGGGTGGGTGATCACGTAGGTGCCCGCCTGGGGCACCGAGACCCGGATGCGAATACGGGCGAAGCTCTGCTGGTCGCCGTCCACCGGGTTCTCGCTGGCGAACGCGGCTTCGATGCCGGCGACATAAACGTCCAGTTCATAGCCACTGTTGCCCACCGCCGGGATCGCGGTTTCGGCCAGGTACCAGAACATCTCCGGCGGCCAGTTGTCGGGGAATACCAGCGGCAGGGCATCGTCATAGACGCCAGGCTCGGGCAGCAGTGTGCACATGTAGTTGGGCGGGACCGAAACCGGTACCCGCGAGCTTGCCGCCCGCGACTGGCACAGCTCCAGCGACAAGTTGCCATGGTCCTGGTACCACATCGGGTAACGCCCGGTGGCCAGGGTATAGGGGCCGGGGTCGACCGCCTTGAGGCCGGCCCAGGCAGTGCCGGCCAGCGAAAGGGAAAGCCCGGCTGCGCAGAGCGCCAGGCGTGGCCAATTGTTCATGCTGCCTCCTGCTACGGGACGTGGCGTAAGAGTGTTCATGGCACGAGCACCACTTCTTCGCTGTCGCTACCGCCGTTGGCGCTGGTCACCGTGACCTTGGCGGGCGGAATCGGCGACAGGCCGGTGGTGAGGGTCTTGACCGCGCCATTGCCGCTCAGGGTGCCGATCGTGGCGCCGTTGCCGGTGCTGGCGCTGAGCACCGGTGGGCTGGTTTCGTCGCTGGTGCTGGCCACCAGGGTCAGTTGCCCGGAAGCCAGGCTGAACTCGGCGCGCTGGATCACCACCAGGTCGGTCAGTGGCAGGGTGACGGTGGTGGGCGTGCTGCTGGGGATCGCCAGGTGGTTGTCGGCAGTCACCTGCAGGTTCATCGGCAGCGCCGGGTTGAGCACCGACTGGGCGTACCAGGCGCCGGTACTGTTGGCCTCGCTTAACTCCAGGACGGGCGTCTGGCTGCTCAGGGTGGCGCTGGCCGGTGGCGGTGGAGCTTGCACGAACACATCCTGCTGGGCGCGCAGGTCGCCGTTCTCGCTGTGGCGCGAGTAGGTGCTGCGCTGGGCGATCACCGGCGTTGGCCGCGCCACTTGCGACAACTTGCCCGAGACTGCAAACAGCTCGGTGCGCAGGTCCAGGCCGTTGGGCCCCTCGATGCGCACGAAGTTGGTGTTGAACGGGCTGCCGGTCACTGCCTCTTCAAGGTTCGGGTCGCCGATGAAGCGTTCGCTGGCGCCGGTGGCCGGATTGGTTTCGTTGTACGGGCCGCCCACACCGCGCAGGAACGGGCCGACATCGCCCTTGAGCGCGCCGGTGTAGGTTTTCGGCGAGCCGATGCCGATGTCGCGGGTCATGTTGATCGCCCGCCGCCCGGCTGCCGGCACATCGAAGACTTCGACGCCGTAGGGGTGGGTGACGATGTAGGTGCCGGCAGTGGGCACATCGACGCGGATACGCACCCGGGCGAAGCTGACTTGATCACCATCCACTACATCTTCGGCGGCGAAGGCGGCCTCGATGGCGGTACCGTAGCTCAGGTCGATGCCACGGGCGGCGTCGACGATGGCGGCATCGGCGGTAAACCAGAAGGTTTCATCGGGGTAGTTGCCCGGGAAACTGATCGGCTGGGTGTCGTCGAACACCCCGGGAGCCGGGTTGAGCACGCACATGTAGGAGGGCGCGCCGGGGGCGCCGGGCACCCGTGAACTGACCGCCTTGGTCAGGCACAAGTCCAGCACCCGGCCATGGGTGTCCTGGTACCAGGCGGCAAAGCCACCGGTTGCCGGCAGGTACGGGCCGGGGTCTACTTCGAACAGTGCGGCCTGGGCCGGTGCCTGGATAATGCTCGCCAGGATCAGCACAGCCAGTGGGTGGGGCGTTGGACGGTGCATGAGTCTTCCCTCTTGCAATCGGGCCCATGGACTTGGGTCGTCTGCACAGGCATCGGCAACATCCGTACCAACACACTGTCAAAGCGCCGCAGACCGCGGGGGGCAAGGGCTTGCCGGGGCAATACCCGGTCGTCGTCGCAGGCCAGGGGAAGGGGCGTGAGCCCCAGGGTTGGGGGCAAGTGGGGAAAGCCTGCGGGGATTTTCCCGGGCTGGGCTATAACCTATGGAGTGTTCATTCAGGAGTCAGTGATGAGCAGCCAGCCGCACCTCGATTCGTCGCCTGCAAGCATCGCAAGCCCAGCACCTGCCAGCGGGCGCAAGCCGTTCGACTTGCTGCGCTGGTATGCCTTCGTGAGCCTTGCGATCATCCTCTCGGTGGCGGTGGGCCTGGGGTTGATCTCCAGCCGCTTCGTCATCAATGAAAGCGTCGAGCGCGATGCCTTGCTCACCGCCCAGTTCATCCAGGCGATTGCCCAGGCTGAAGTGCGCCACGTCTCGATTCCCAACGTGCGTACCATGGGCGAGCTGCTCGACCCACGGCTGGACCAGGCCTTCCCCGACGTCGACCCGCAGGCGCGACGCAGCGCCCGGGGCGAGTTTCTCGACCATGTCGCGCACCTGCCTGACGTGCTGCTGGCCAATATCTACGCCCCGGACCGCCTGGTGATCTGGTCGAGCAACCCGGCGTTGGTGGGCAAGATGATCGAAGCCGACGATGACCTGGACCATGCTTTCGATCAGAAAATGCGGGTGTCGGCCAGCTATCACAATGTCGACCAGGCGCGTGCCGAGCAGAAGTTCATCACCCCGCCCGAACAGCTGTTCATCGAGAACTACATCCCGTTGTTCGACGCCGACGGCAACAACGTCACGGCCATGGTCGAGATCTACAAGGAGCCTCACGACCTGATCCTGCGTATCGAGCGCGGCTTGCTGCTGATCTGGCTGGCCACCGCCATCGGTGCGGGGCTGGTGTACATCAGCCTGTACGGCATCATGCGTCGCGCCGCCCGGCAATTGGCGGTGCAGCAAAAGCGCCTGGTCAACAACGAGACCTACGTGGCCCTGGGCGAGATGTCCTCGGCGGTGGCTCACAGCCTGCGCAATCCCCTGGCGAGCATTCGCTCAAGCGCCGAACTTGCCCAGGAAATCGAAGAGGGCCCGGCGCAGAAGAACATCGGCGACATCATCAGCCAGGTCGATCGCATGTCGCACTGGGTGCGCGAGTTGCTGCAGTCGTTGCGGCCGCTCGACGACACGGCGGTGCCCGTGGACCTGCAGCGCGCGTTGCAGGACAGCCTGCAGGGCTTTGCCCCACAGTTGTTGCGCAGCGACGTGCGCCTGCAGTTGGGTGAGATACCTTCGGTTCAGGTGACCTGCCAGCCGGTGTTGCTCGGGCAGATCTTCACCAGCCTGATCGCCAATGCCCTGGAGGCCATGCCCGAGGGCGGCGAGTTGCGCATCGAGCGTGTGCGGCAGAGCCGCCAGAGCTTGACGTTGCGCCTGTGCGACAGCGGCAAGGGCATGACCCAGGAGCAGCAAAGCATGGCCTTCAAGCCGTTTTTCACCACCAAGCAGGGCGGGCTCGGGGTCGGGCTGATGCTGGTGCGGCGGATCATGGAGCGTTTTGGCGGCGCGGTGAAACTGAGCAGTGAAGAGGGCCAGGGGACCTGTGTGCTGCTGACATTCAAACTGGCCGAATAGACCCACAGGCCATGGGTGGGAGCGGGCCTTGCCCCGCGATGCGCCGCGCGGGCGGCGCTCGATCTAAAGCGCGCTAAAACCTTTGCGGCGTACACCTGGCAGACGCCACCCCATCTCAAGCCGTGCGCCTTGCCGCCATTACCCAATCCAGAGACGTGCAGGTACCCATCGCGGGGCAAGCCCGCTCCTACTTTCCCCGGTTCTGGGTGAGCCTTTTTATAAAATTAAACATTAAGTATTAGAGTTAACTATCTGATAAATAACATCTAAATATCTTGATACAGATATGGCCAAGTAATTGCACAACGACATTACCGGTCCCAAATCTGGTGAAGATAATGAAAACCCCATGCCTGTCCCCACGCGTTCTGAGCATCGCGCTGGCCATCGCCTTGCTCGCCGACGCCAGCGCCAGCCCCATCGATGACGTCGACCCGCCCGAGCCTGGCGATCCGTCGGCCTTCAGCGACCCGCCTGCCGATGCCGCTGGGGCCCTGAACGCCATCCTGCAGCAACCAGAGGCCAACATTGGCGCCTTCGACCTGCCTGAAGGCGAGGGTGACCGCAACACCCCGCGCCAGGAAAACGAACGCCCGCCAGCCTTGCAGACCAGCTTCAACTACCCCACCAACGGCGTGCCCAGCCCGCTGTTCGGCGCCCAGCCGTTCAGCCAGCAGTTGTTGCTGTTCGAAGAGTTCGGCCCGGCGCGGCTGGATCCGACCACCCCGGCCGGGTTGCTGGTGCTCCCGGCACCCGCCAGCGGCCCGGCGCCGCAGCAAGACCCGTTGAATGTCGCACGCAGTTCACCACCCGGGGCGTTGCTCGATGCCTTTCTCAAACAACCGGGACTGACACCTTTCCCTGGGCAGTTTGCCAATGTCATCGACCGCAACCCCTGGCAGGCGCAGATCGAGCAGTTCCTCAACCGGCATATCGGCTCTGCCGCCGAAGGCCGGCCGCCAGGCAAGGGCTGGTCGCACCAGCGCTGGAACGAGTTCTACCCGCAAGCGGCCTACAAGACGGCGCAGGCCGGTGCGCGGATCAATGGCGGGTTGCGCGATACCCTGCAGATGCACCATTACAGCGTCGGCGAATTCGGCCCCGGCGGGCTGTACTACAACACTGCAGGCCAAGCCAATACCCTGGGGACTACCAAGGGCGTCGACACCCGTTTTCATCCCAATATGCCGCTGCAGGACCACAAGTCGCTATGGACCTTCGACGGCACCCTGCCAGCCAAGCTGCTGATGGTGCGCTACGGTCAGCCGCTGTTGATGCGCCATTACAACGCCTTGCCGATTGATCCTGCAGCCAACCACGGCTTTGGCCTGCACACCATCAGCACCCACGAGCACAATGGACACTCTCCGGCTGAAAGCGACGGCTACGCCAATGCGTTCTTCTTCCCCGGCCAGTACTACGACTATCGCTGGCCGATCCAGCTGGCCGGCTACGATAGCATCAACACCCGCGCCGAAGATCCGCGCGCAGCGTTCCCCTGCACGCCGGGCGAGACCCTGTGGGTCAACGATGTCAACCCGGGGCTCAAAGCCTGTGACAACGGCAGCATCCGCATTCGTGGCGACTGGCGCGAAACCATGAGCACCCACTGGTTTCACGACCATATGCTCGATTTCACCGCGCAGAACGTCTACAAGGGCAACGCTGCGATGATGAACTACTACAGCGCCCTGGACCGCGGCAACGAGGCCTTTGACGATGGCGTCAACCTGCGCCTGCCCAGCGGTTCGGCGCTGTCGTGGGGCAACCGCGACTATGACGTCAACCTGTTGATTGCCGACAAGGCCTGGAACCAGAACGGCCAGCTATGGTTCAACCCGTTCAACACCGACGGTTTTCTGGGCGACCAGATCCTGGTCAACTGGCAGTACAAGCCGTACCTGGATGTACGCGCGCGCAGCTACCGTTTACGCATTCTCAATGGCTCGGTGTCGCGCTACCTGAAGCTGGCGCTGGTGCGTGAGGTCAAGGGCGGCGCGGGTGAGTTCGCCGGGCCCAAGGGCTCGGGGCTTTCCTATGCGCGGGTGCCGTTCCACATGATCGCCAACGACGGCAACATCATGGAGCATGCGGTGCCGTTCGACGGCAGCATGGACCTGGACGCCGACGGCGACCGGCAGGACCACAACGCCATCCTGCCGACCCAGGGCATCGCCGAGCGTTTCGACATCGTGATCAACTTCGCCAGGAATGGCATCAAGCCCGGCGACAAGCTGTTCCTGGTCAACCTGCAGGCCCACGACACCGGCAAGGGTCCCAAGGAAGAGATCGCCCTGGCCGACGTGCTTTCGGAAAAATACCTGGCGGTGATCAAGCAGACCAGCAAGGGCCCACAGTGGGACAAGGGCGACCCGACGGTGACCAAGGTCTTGCAGTTCAACGTCAAGGCCTACAGCGGCCAGGACCTGGCCATGGACCCGAGTGCCTATGAGCCAGCCAAACCTGGCAAGGCGGCCGGCAAGGTGATGATCCCGCTCAAGCTGCACCGTGACGACCCAGCGGACATTGCCCGCCTGGCCCAGGCTCGTCACCGCACCTTCATTTTCGGCCGCTCCGACGGCACCGACCAGGCGCCCTGGACGGTCAAGACTGACAACGGCTTTGGCTTCCACATGGACCCACGGCGGCTGAACGCGGCGCCACAACTGGCCAGCGGCCCGACCGATGCCGGCGCCAGCGGCTTCGGCACCCTGGAAATCTGGAAGATCCAGAATGGCGGCAATGGCTGGAGCCACCCAGTGCACGTGCACTTCGAGGAGGGCATCATCCTCAGCCGCGGCGGCAAGGCCCCGCCGGAATGGGAAAAATGGGCGCGCAAGGACGTCTACCGCATCGGCAGCGAGGCCGATGGCCTGGACAACGTCGAGGTGGCGATCAATTTTCGCGAGTTCGCCGGCACCTACATGGAGCACTGCCACAACACCCAGCACGAGGACAACTCGATGCTGCTGCGCTGGGACATCGAGCACCCGGGGCAGTTGCAGTTGATGCCCACGCCGTTGCCCAGTTGGGATGGAGTCAAGTACGTCAACTCTGCAGCGCTGCCCACCTGGCGCAGCGGTGATGGCAAGGGCCCGCAAGTCAAGGTCGGCAAATAGCCGGGGGAGGTTGCCATGGGCGTTATCGCGCGGTGCCTGGCGTTGCTGTGGTTGTGCCTGAGCCTGCCGGGGCTGGCCGAGGAGGCCACACCCTGGGGGGCGCAGTACTTCCCCAACACCGAATTGATCGACCAGGACGGTGAACACCTGCGGTTTTTCGACGACCTGATCAAGGACAAGGTGGTGGTGATCAACTTCATCTTCACCGGTTGTGGCGACTCCTGCCCGCTGGAAACCGCGCGCCTGCGCCAAGTCCAGCAACTGCTGGGCGAGCGGGTCGGGCGTGAGGTGTTCTTCTACTCCATCAGCATCGACCCGCTCAGTGACAGCCCCGAGGTACTCAAGGCCTACGCCGGCAAGTTCAAGGTTGGGCCCGGCTGGCGCTTTTTGACTGGTGACAAGCAGCAGATCGATGCCCTGCGGCGCACCCTGGGCCTGTTTATCGAAGGTGTCGACAACGGCCGCAGCCGCGACCATAACCTCAGCCTGATCGTCGGCAACCAGGCCACCGGGCGCTGGATGAAGGCCTCGCCCTTTGAAAACCCGTGGATTCTTGCCGACCAGTTGGCCAACAGCCTGCAGAACTGGAAACAGCCCAGCAGCGAGCAAAGCTACGCCGACGCCCCGCAGATCCGCCCGCCGAGCAGCGGCGAGGAGCTGTTTCGCACCCGTTGTGCGGCCTGTCACAGCCTTGGCCCGGAGGATGGTCAAAGCTCCGGCCTGCGCGCGGTCGGCCCCGACCTGTTGGGGGTGACCCGGCGCCGTGAGCACCGCTGGCTGAGCCGCTGGATTCGCGAGCCCGACCGCATGCTCGCCGAACACGACCCCCAGGCCATGGCGCTCTACCAGCAGTTCAACGCCGTGGCGATGCCCAACCTGCGCCTGGGCGAGGACGATGCCCAGGCCCTGCTGACGTTTCTTGAAGAGGAGGCCGTGCGCCAGCTGCAATAGAGGCAAAATACTATCACTGCACCCCAGGCCATTAGTTTTGATATACGACGCCTGCCGGCGCGCTGGGCTATAAGTTCTAAGAAAAAAGCATGCACGGCAGGATCAGACCCGATGCAGATGCTCAACAAGAAACTGGCCGATGAGGGCCCCGACAGTCAGGCTACCCGCCAACCCTTGCGCCAGTTCAACCTGTTGCGCTGGTTCTCGCTGGTCAGCCTGTTGATCATCGCTTCGGTGGCAGGCGGGTTGGGCTATGTGTCAACGCGCTTCGTGGTCACCGACAGCGTCGAGCGCGATGCCATGCTCACCGCCCAGTTCATCCAGGCCATGGCCCAGGCCGAAGTGCGCCACTCGCGCATCCCGCCGGGTACCACCATGGGCGAGTTGCTCGACCCGCGCCTGGACCAGCATCACCCTAGCGTCACCCCGACCCTGGCCGAATCCACCCGGGTGGAATTTCTCGACCATGTCGAGCATCTGCCCGACACCTTGCTGGCCAATGTCTACGCGCTGGACCGGACCATCGTCTGGTCGACCAACCCGGAACTGATCGGCAAGAAAATCGAAGGCGATGATGATCTTGACCAGTCCTTCGAGTCGAAGGTGGCGGTGTCGGCCAGCTATCACAAGGCCGACGAAGACCGCGAAGAACAGAAGTTCCAGCGCGAGCCGCAGTACCTGTTCATCGAAAACTACATCCCCATGTTCGACAGCCAGGGCAAGAAGGTGCTGTCGATGGTCGAGGTGTACAAGGAACCCCAGGACCTGGTGCGGCGCATCCAGCGCGGTTATGTGCTGATCTGGGCTTCGACTCTGCTGGGAGGGGCGTTGATCTACTTTGGCCTGTTCTGGATCGTGCGCCGCGCGGCGAGCATGCTGCAGACCCAGCAAACTCAGCTGGTGGCCAGCGAAACCTTTGTCGCCCTGGGCGAGATGTCCTCGACAGTGGCCCACAGCCTGCGCAATCCGCTGGCCAATATCCGCTCCAGCGCCGAGCTGGCCCAGGACATTGCCAGCGCGCCTGCGCAAAAGAACATCAGCGACATCATCAGCCAGGTTGACCGCATGTCGCGTTGGGTACGCGACTTGCTGGTATCGCTGCGGCCAATGAACGACGATGCCGAAGCGGTCGAGCTGGTGGCGGCGATCGATGACACCCGTCATGCCTATGCCCAGCAACTGGAGCGGCACAAGGTCCTGGTGCAGGTCGACACGCCAGAGGTGGCCTGGGTGATCAGCCAACCAGTGTTGCTTACCCAGATTCTCAACAGCCTGTTCGCCAACGCCCTGGAAGCCATGCCCAGCGGTGGGCGGCTGGAGCTGGCGGTGCACAGCCTTGAAGACGGCCGGCAACTGCAACTGACCTTGAGCGACACCGGCAAGGGCATGACCCAGCAGCAGGAACGGATGGTCTTCAAGCCGTTTTTCACCACCAAACAGGGCGGCCTCGGCGTCGGCCTGGTGCTGGTCAAGCGGATCATGGAACGTTTTGGCGGCTCGGTGAGCCTGGCCAGCCGCGAAGAGGAAGGAACCCGTGTTTGCCTGATCTTCAACGGTGCAGTGGGAGGGGAACATGGAGCAGAGCATTCTGGTAGTCGAGGATGATGAAATCCTTGCCGAGAACATCCAGACCTACCTTGAGCGCAAAGGCTTCGAGGTCACCGTCTGCCACAGCGCCGAAGCGGCTCTGGAGCAACTGTCACGCTGCCAGCCCGATGCGGTGCTGACCGACAACTCGCTGCCAGGGATGAACGGCCATGAGCTGCTCAAGGCCTTGAGCCAGCGTGCGCCGGAGCTCAAGGTGATCATGATGACCGGCTACGGCAATGTTGAAGACGCCGTGCTGGCGATGAAAGAGGGCGCCTTCCACTACCTGACCAAACCGGTGGTGCTGGCCGAACTCAAGCTGATGCTGGAAAAGGCCCTGGCCACCGAACGTATGGAACGCACCTTGTCGTTCTACCAGGAGCGCGAGGCGCAAAAATCCGGCGGCCAGGCATTGATCGGCGAATCACCGGCCATGCTTGGCCTCAAGCACACCATCGGCCAGTTGCTCGATGCCGAGCAGCGCATGGCCAGCGGTGACCTGCCACCGGTACTGGTGGAGGGCGAGACCGGCACCGGCAAGGAACTGGTGGCGCGCGCCCTGCATTTTGATGGCGTGCGCAGCAAGGGGCCGTTTATCGAGTTCAACTGTGCGTCGATCCCGGCCAACTTGCTGGAGGCAGAGTTGTTCGGCCATGAGAAAGGTGCCTTTACCGATGCCAAGGACCGCCGGGTCGGCCTGGTCGAAGCTGCGGACGGCGGCACCTTGTTCCTCGACGAGATCGGCGAGATGGACCTGCTGCTCCAGGCCAAGCTGCTCAAACTGCTGGAAGACCGCACCATTCGCCGCATTGGTGCGGTGAAAGAGCGCAAGGTCGACCTGCGCATCATTAGCGCCACCAACTGCAACCTGGAACAGATGGTGCAGCAGGGCAAGTTTCGTCGTGATCTGTTTTTCCGCCTGCGCATCATCTCGATCAAAGTGCCCAGGCTGTATGCCCGTGGCGAAGACATCCTGCTGTTGGCCCGGCATTTCCTGGCCTTGCACGGCAAGCGCTATGGCAAACCGAACCTGCGCTTTAGCGATGAGGCCGAGGAGTTGATGCTCAACTACAGCTGGCCGGGCAACGTACGTGAACTGCGCAACATGCTCGAGCAGACGGTACTGCTCGCGCCGCAGGAGGTGATTGCCCCGCATCAGCTCAACGTGTGCATGAGCCTGGTGGATGAACCCCTGGAGATGCCAACGCCAGTGGCGCACGAAGCCTATGGCAATGGCGAGATGGCCTCGGCGAGCTTGCCGGAAGTGGAGCGCGACATGGTGCGCAAGATGCTCGACCGCACCGACTGGAACGTGACCAAATCGGCGCGGTTGCTGGGCTTGAGCCGCGACATGCTGCGTTACCGCATCGAGAAGCTTGGCCTGACCCGGCCGGACAAACGGCAGTGGTAGTGCGGGCCGCATCGCGGGGCAAGCCCGCTCCCACTTGTCCCGCGAATTACCCCACAGCATCCAGCCCCATTTGCCAGAAGTCGGCTTCCAGCCGCGAGGCCTGGGCGAAGATCTTGACCAGGTCCTCGAAGCGACGTTCGGTCATGCTCCGCGCGGCCAGGTCGTCCAGGTGCGCACGGGCAGCAGTGGCGACGCCCTGGTAGGCGGCGCCGGCGTACTCGCCGATCCACTCGCGATACGGGTGATCGCCCAGCGCCTGGACACCGTTGGGTGTCAGTTGGGTGCCGATTTCGGCGTAACCGATTACGCACGGTGCCAGGGCCACGTGCAGGTCCAGCAGGTCACCGGCAGCACCGCAGTCGAGAACGAAGCGGGTGTAGGCCACGGTGGCCTGATGCTCCGGCGTTGCCGCCAGATCTTCGGCCGACAACCCCCAGCGCTGGCACAGGCGTACGTGCAGCTCGGTTTCATCGAGAATCGCCGCAAGCCCGGCCTGAGCGGCACGGATATCGGCGAGGGTGCGGCTCTTGTAGGCGGCCAGGGCCCAGGAGCGGGCGAACTGGATCAGGAACAGGTAGTCCTGTACCAGGTACTGGCGAAACGCCGGTTGCGCCAAGCTGCCGGCACCCATCTGGCGGACGAAGTCGTGCTCGACGTAGCTGTGCCAGTCGGTGGCAGCGGCCTGTTTCAGGCGCTCGAAGATATCCATGGCTTACCCCTTGAGGTCGTAGGCGGCGTCGAAGAACGCCTGCTCCAGCGCAACGCTGCGCAGGAAAAAATCGCGGCTGAGCTGCGCCTGATCCGGCCCGACCCGGTCCAGTTCGGCGCGCAGGAAGGCGACGAAGTCCTGGAACGCCGGGCTGTTGTGCAGGGTGATCCATTCGGCGTGCTCGAAGCGCGGCGGCAAGGGCTCGCGGGCCCGCAGGGCCCAGTCCAGGTACAGGCCTTCGGCAACGTTGAGCACCGCCAGGGCGGCGGCGTAGGAGCGGGTTGCGGCGGCCTCGCGCATGATCGCCTTGAAACCGGCAGTCGGCACTGAATCCGGCGCTTCAAGGCGCTGCGCCTGGCTGACGCCCAGGGCTTGGAAGGCACGCAGGAAGTAGGTGTTCTCTTCACCGGCAATCATCCCGGCAAAGCGCCCCAGGCGAATGCGTGCCTCGAAGGTGTCGGCGCTGGCCATGGCGGCGCCGAGCAGGGTCAGGAAGGCATCGATGAAGCGGTGGTCCTGAATCAGGTAGTTGATCAGCACCGGGTCGGCCAGGCTGCCGTCGAGCAGTTCGTTGACGAAACGGTGTTCGATGCACTGGGTCCAGCTCGGTTCACTGTGCTGGCGAAGGCTGTCGGTAAAGCGCGCGGTCATGCTGCTGTCCTTTTTCGGCTGGCCGAATCTATACAGCAAGGCCCGGGGATTGTCATCTAGTGGATGCTCGAGGCCAGCTCGAAAATCGGCATGTACATCAAGATCACAATCAAGCCGATCAGCAGGCCGATAAAGGTCATCAGCAGCGGTTCGAACAGGCGCACGAACCACTCGATCCAGCGGCTGATTTCTTCGTCGTAGAAGTCGGCGCTGCGCTCCATCATCTGCCCCAGATTGCCCGACTGCTCGCCGGCGCGCAGCAAGCGCAGCGACACGGGGGTCACCAGTTGCCCGGCCTCGAGCGCCGCCGACAGCGACAGGCCTTCCTTGACCCGTTCACAGGCCTGCTCAAGCCGCAGTGCACTGGCCGCGCCGAGCAGGCCGCGGGCCATGGCCATGGCGGTGAGGATCGGGATACCGCCTTGCAGGAGGATCCCCAGTGAGCGATAGAATCGCGCCAGTTCATACATCACCAGGCGCTGGTGCAGGGCCGGTAAACGCTGCAGCTGGCGGTTCAGCCAGCGGCGCACGCGCAAGTTGCGGCGCAGGCCGAACAATAGCGCCATCAGCAGTACAAAGCCGCTGCCCATGGCCAGTTGGTGGGCGTGCAGGAACATCCCGGCCTGCATCAGCCAGCGCGACATCCATGGCAGCTCCGTGCCCAGGCCTTCAAACACCAGGCTGAAGCGCGGCACCACATAGCCCAGCAGAAACAGCACCACGCCGCCGCCCACCAACAACAGCAACAGCGGGTAGATCGAAGCGCTGACGATCTTCTGCCGCACCGCGTCCATGCGCTGGCGATAGGCGACGTAACGGCCCAGGGCATCGCCCAGGGCGCCGGTCTTCTCGCTCGATTGCACCAGCGCCACGTACAGCGGCGGGAACACGCTGGGTAACTGCGCCAGGGCCTGGGACAACGACTTGCCTTCATACAGCAGGCGCACCAGCTCACTGAGGGTCTTGCGTGCCTGGGGCGCGGTCTCTTTCTCGGCCAGGCTCTCCAGGGCATCGATCAGGGGCAGGCCGGCGTTGAGCAGGGTGGTCAGCTCCTGGCTGAACAACACCAGGTTGAACACCTCGCTGCGCCGCCAGCGCAAGCCGGCCAGGCGCTGGCAACTGCGCACGCTGACCACCCGCAGGCCTTGCTGCTCGACCTGCTCGCGGGCCTGGCCCGGGTCCTGGGCGTCGACCTGGAGCACGACCACGCCGGCTTTGCCCAAGGCTTTGAGTTCATAGCGCATGCGCACGCCCTCCGGTTATTGCCAGCTGGTGATCTCGGCGTTCTCGCCATCGCCGCCGGGCTGGCCGTCCTTGCCCATCGACAGCAAGTCGTACTCGCCGTTTTCCCCCGGTTGGCGATAGATGTAGCTGCGGCCCCAAGGGTCTTGCGGGACCTTCTTCTGCAGGTACGGGCCCGACCAGCGCACTTCGTCGCTGGGCGCCACCACCAGGGCCTGCAGGCCTTGCTCGGAATTGGGGTAATGCCCCACCTCCAGGCGGTACAGGTCCAGGGCCTTGCTCAGGCCTTCGATCTGCGCCCGGGCCACCTTGGCCTCCGAGCGCCCCAACTGGCTGAAGTACTTGGGCGCGACGATGCCGGCCAAGAGCCCCAGCACCACCAGCACCACCAACAGTTCGAGCAGGGTGAAGCCGTGTTGCGTGCGGTATGTGTTGTTCATTGCCAGGCCCTCCACAGGTGTGCTGCAAGGGCTTATGCAAATGCCGTGCGCGTCTGCGCCGGGCCTTTGCCCTGCGGCCCTGGCAAGGCGGCACAGTGCTTGCGTCAGTAGGCTAAAGCCCTGGCGATCGGGGCATATGCCCCACTTTCTGGGGGATGCAACGGGGAGGGTGGCACGATGCGCTGGCTCACTGCGGGAATCCTGGCCTGGTTGGCCAGCAGCAATCCGGCTCAGGCCGATGTGTACATCTCGGTCAAGGCCGATGGCAGCTATGTGTTGAGCAATGTGCACCGGCCGGGGCGCAGCTATCAGCGGGTGATCAGCGAGACGGCGCTGAGCCTGGCCAGCAGCGGCCCGCAATTGATCACCGGCATGCCCTACGCCGAAGAGGTGGCGGCTGCAGCGCAAGCCAACGACCTGCCGGCGGCCTTGCTGCACGCGGTGATCCAGGCCGAATCGCGCTACGACCCCAACGCCCGCTCCAGCAGTGGTGCAGTGGGCCTGATGCAACTGATGCCCGACACCGCCAAGGCCATGGGGGTGAAGAACGTGCTTGATCCTGCCGCCAACGTGCAGGGTGGCGCGCGCTACCTCAAGCGCATGCTCACGCTGTTCGACAACGACATCACCCTGGCGGTCGCCGCCTACAACGCCGGGCCCGATGCGGTGATGCGCCGCGGCCGGGTGGTGCCACCGTTCGCCGAGACCCAGCGCTACGTGCCCAAGGTGCTGCGCCAGTACCGGCGACTGCAGGGCTTGGACGTGGGTGGGAGCGGGCTTGCCCCGCGATAGGGTCACCCCCGATTAGTGGGGAATACCGGGGAATCACCCCCAATCAAGATTCACTAGGCTTTGTAAGTGTTTAAAAAATAACGATAAAAAATCTGGCATGGGCCTTGCTCAAGCCCTTCCAGAGTTCCCTTGCACCACAGAGGCACGCCATGATGACTCCAATCAAAGGCTCAGTCCTGACTTCACTGTTGATCGCCGCCGCCACCTTCGGCTGGCAGCAGGTCAGCGAAGCCGCCGTGCGCTGTGAGCGCAACCTGGTGGCCAATGTGGTGGCGCTGGACCAGCCACTGATGTTCAACCGACTCGGCGCGCAGAACGCCAATGGCATGATGTTCGCCCTGCGCCGCGACGTGGTCGATGAGCACCAGGTGTCGCTGGCCACGGGCGGCGCAGCCGTGCCGGGCAAGGTCAGCCTGCGCCCGGACAAACGCCCGCGGCCGATCGTGCTGCGGGTGGCGGCGGGTGACTGCCTGACCATCAACTTGCAGAACCTGCTGGCCTACCAGGCCAACCCGAACAAGCACGGCATCGATCACGAAGAAGAAAACGAGGCCGAAGGCGAGGAAAACGAAGCCGGCGAGGGCAACCTGCAGGGTGAAGAGCACTTTATCGCCGACGAGCAGGTCACCGACCGCCATGTCGGCTTTCAGGTCAACGGCATGCAGGCGGTCAACAGCATCGCCGACATCGCCGCCAACACCGGGCGCAATGGCAACTTCCTGATCGCCCCCGGCGCCAGCCGCTCCTACACCTTGTATGCCGAGCGCGAAGGAGCTTTCGCCGCCACCAGCCAGGGCGCAACCTTCGGCGGTGAAGGTGCGGCCGGTAACGTCGCCAACGGCCTGTTCGGCCAGGTGGTGGTGGTCCCCAAAGGTGGGCGAACCTTCCGTAATACCCTGACCGAAGAAGAAATGCGCCTGAGCAGCAGCGGCCGCACCCCCACCGGCCAGCCGATCGTCGATTACCAGGCCCGCTACCCGCAGCAAGAACCGTGGATCCGCGAAGGCAAGGCCGGCGCGCCGATCATTGCCATGACCGACGGCAACGAGATCATTTCCAGCGAATCCGACGCCATTGTCATGGGCTCCAACGCCGACGGCAGCTTCCCGGCCTCGACCTACCCGCTGGAAAGCATCGGCAAGCGCAACCCGGCGATACCCAACCGCCTGGAGCCGTTCCGCGATTTTGCCGCGCAGTTCACCGATGAAGCCGCCTCCACCCAGGCCTTCCCCGCTTATTGGGCAGACCCGGTGATGGGCCATGTGCTGGAGCCGACCCGCGATTCGTTCATGATCAATTATGGCTCCGGCGGCATGGGCGCGGAGGTGGTGGCCAACCGCCTGGGCGTGGGCCCCATGCACGACTGCCTGTCGTGCGCCTATGAAGAGTTCTTCTTGAGTTCGCACACTGTGGGCGACGTGGCGATGCTGGTGGACGTGCCGGCCAACGTCGGCCTTGAGAACATCCGCCCCGGCCAGACTCCGAGCGCCGAGCAGGTCGGGGTCAAGGCCAGCATGGCCCTGTACCCGGCGGAACCGGCCAACGTCAACCACAGCTACATCGGTGACATGGTCAAGTTCCGCAACACCCACAACGGCCACGAGCAGCACATCTTCCACCTGCATGGTCACCAATGGCTGTTCAACCCCAATGACGACAACTCCGACTATGTCGATGCCCAGGGCATCGGCCCGGGCGTGGGCTACACCTACGAAATCGCCAACGGCGGCTCGGGCAACCGCAACCGGGTGGCAGGCGATGCGATCTATCACTGCCACTTCTACCCGCATTTTGCCCAGGGCATGTGGAGCATGTGGCGGGTCCACGATGTGTTCGAAGAAGGCACCCGCCTGGAGGTCTCCGGGCAGAACCAGAACGGCTATCACAGCCAGCCGTTTGCCCTGCGCAGCGGCAAACCGGCCGCTGGCGCCCGGGCCTTGCCGGACGGCGAGATTGTCGCCGGTACACCGATTCCCGCCGTGGTGCCGTTGCCCGGCAAGGCCATGGCGCCGATGCCAGGCAAGGTCGCGGTGATTCCGAAACTTGCGCAAACCCTGGTTGCTGAAAACGATGACGACGAGCATGAGGAGGGCGATGACGATGCAGGTCACGATGCCGCGCCGCGTGCTGTTGGCTCCCTGGCCCTGGTCGATCGCAGCGAAGCCAACCGCAACGCCGACGGCAGCCTGAAGAACCCGGGCTTTCCGTTCTGGATCGGCGGTATGGAAAACACCGTGGGCCAACGCCCACCAACCCCACCCCTGGACATGCTCGACCCGGCCAAGGCGCAACAGCTGAAAAACTCCGGCAACGCCCTGTGGGCCAACCTCGACCCGGCCCAGGTCGGTGGCTGGGACGGCGGCTTGCCGCGCCACGCCCTGGATGGCCTGTCTGCTGGTGGCGAAGCTGTGGTAACCACCACTGCGCTGGACTTCACCAAGGCGATCACCAAGGCCAAGGCCGTGTTTCTGCCCGAGGAGGGCACCGACGTCGAGCAGGCGGCCATGAGCTTTCATGCCAAGCTGGAACACCCAAGCTACGCCGTGCTGCCCGGCAAACAGACAGTGGCGCGCAACTTCCGCACCAACGGCGCCGCACCCACCGCCGGTGCGCCGTACTACGAGCCGTGCATGGATGACCGCGCCAAGCGCCTGACCCAGTTCTCTGGTGCCGGGGAGTTCAACAGCGGCGAGCGCCTGGACGGCATGAGCTTTACCGGCAGCTCGAGCTTCACCGCCGACCGCCCGCGTATCTACAAAGGCGCCAACATCCAGTTCGACGCGGTGTACAACAAGGTCGGCTACCACTTCCCGCAAGCGCGGATCATCAGCCTCTGGGAGGACGCCTGGGCAGTGATCAACAAGCAGCGCCCACCGGAGCCGCTGGTGATGCGCATGAACACCTTCGACTGCGTGATGTACCAGCACACCAACCTGATCCCCTCGTACTACGAGATGGATGACTACCAGGTGCGCACGCCGACCGATGTCATCGGCCAGCATATCCACCTGCCCAAATGGGACCTGACTGCCGCCGACGGCTCGGCCAACGGCTGGAACTACGAAGACGGCATTCTTTCCCCCGGCACCGTGGTCGAGCGCATCCATGCGATTCGCGAGTTCAATGAATGCCGCGCCGGTGACCCCCGCGAAGGTACGGCCCAGTGCCCGGTGGCCAAGGCGCACCCGTTCTTCGGCCGCTACGGGCGGGCCGACTGGATGGGCGCGCGCACGGCCATGCAGCGCTGGTTCGTCGACCCGGTGGTCAACGTGCACAACGTCGACCGTGGCCTGGGCACCATCTTCACCCACGACCACCTCGGCCCATCGACTCACCAGCAACTGGGCCTGTATGCCACCGTACTGGCAGAACCGGCCGGCTCCACCTGGTACCACGCCGAAACCGGCGAGCTGCTGTACAACAGCGCCTTGCGTGAAGACGGCGGGCCGACCTCGTGGCAGGCGGTGGTGAAAACCGGCGACCTCGACGGTGACGGGCGCAACGACAGCTATCGCGAATTCTTCCTTGAGTACAGCGACTTCCAGCACGCCTATGAAGCCGGGGTGTATGTCGGTGCAGGCCCGGACGGCATCCCCAATGCCCAGGCCTACCCGGCCAGCGCCGACAGCTTCCGCTATGCGATCAATCCGCCTGTGCGGCAGAAAGCTTCGAACCTGCTGGAATCGGTGGTCGAGTCGCGCGGCGGTCTCAACCCGGGCTGCCCGAGCCGGCCGTGCCCGCAGGCGATCTCGGTGGATGACCCGGGCATGTTCGTCGTCAACTACCGCAACGAGCCTCTGGCCCTGCGTGTCTACGACCCCAACAAAGTGGCGCCGGATGGCAAGCGCGGCATGCAGGCCGACGGCCTGGGCGGTGACCTGGCTTATGCCATGCAAACCCGTACCGACCGCGCCATCCCGGCGATGAACCTGTCACCTTCGGCCATCACCTCGGCGGTCGGTCCCACCGGTGGCACCACGCTGTTCCCGCCGCACATCAACGTCGCCGGGGCAGAGCCGGGCGACCCGTTCACACCGATGCTGCGCACCTACTCCGGTGACAACGTGCGCCTGCGCATGCATGCCGGTGGCCATGAAGAGGAACACAACGTGACCCTGCACGGCGTCAAGTGGTTGCAGAATGGTTCGGGCTTCGGCAACAGCTCCAACTCCGGGTGGAAGTCCTCGCAGATGGTGGGGATCTCCGAACAGCTGGGGTTCATGGCGCCGGTGTCGATGATCTCCAGTGCGTCCTCGCCCAACGGTGATTATCTGTACTCGCTGGACGCGGCCCATGAAGGCTACTGGAACGGCATCTGGGGGGTCATGCGCAACTACACCACCAGCCGCAACGACCTGTTCGCGCTGCCCAACAACAGCCTACCGATGGCCGCACGCAATACCGTGGCCTTCGATGGCATCTGCCCACGCTTTACCGCCAACAGCAACGGTATCGGCACCCGGCCAACCACCCAGCGCAGCTACGAAATCGTCGCGGCGCTGGCCAACGATATCCTCGGCAACACCCTGGGGGTGAGCATCACCGACCCGGCCGGTGCCGGCCAGCATGTCGGCGGGCCGCTCAAGGCCAACGGCGGTACCCTGGTCTACAACAGCCGGCGCACCAGCATCCCACAGGTGACGGTGACCGACCCCGAAGACGGTGAAACCTTCACCATTGGCGGCCACAGCGGGCCGCTGCACGACCCGACCGCGATCCTCTACGTGCGCAAGGCCGACCTCGACCCAGGCACCGGCAAGCTCAAGCCCGGCGTGCCGATCGAGCCGCTGGTACTGCGCGCCGCCGCCGGCGAGTGCCTGAAAGTCACCCTGGAGAACCGCCTGCCCCTGGTGATGCCGGACCTGCCCAGCACGGCGGTGATGCAGAACGTGGTCAAGCGCGACCGCCAGGGCAGCGAAGGCTCCACCGCCTTCAACAACAACCTGATGCGCCCCTCCAGTCATGTCGGCCTGCATGCGCAACTGCTGGCCTATGACATCACCAAGTCGGACGGTGTCAACGTCGGCCAGAACCCGGTGCAGACCGTGCCGCCGCGCGCGGGCAACAGCGGCGCCTACCCAAGCAAGGTCTACCAGTACTACGCCGGGCACCTGGAGCGCGAAGGCAAGCCGGTGCTGCAAATGGGCCGGGCGGTGGACAACATCAACACCACCGCCATCGAGTTCGGCGGCCTTAACATCACCCCGGCCGATGTCATCAAGCAGGGGCAGAAGGGCCTGATCGGCGCCATGAGTATCCTGCCGCTGGGCGCCACCTGGAGCGAAGACGGCGCCAGCCGCGCCTCGGCCACGGTGCAGGTGCCGGGGCAAACCACTTACCGTGACTTCGCCACCCTCTGGCAGCGTTCGCTCAACATGCGTTGGGCCGATGGCCGGCCGGTGGAAGGCATTGCCACCGAAGGCAACGGCGTGCCAGGTGATCCGAAGGACAACTCGAACATGGCCATCAACTACAAGACCGAACCGCTGTGGTTCCGCTTCGGCCTGGCCCCGGATGCGCCGTTCGGCCATGCCGATGGCAACGGCTGGGCGGATGTGCCCAACGCCCACATGGCCTACAGCAATGCCCTGGTCGGCGGCGACCCGCAAACCCCGGTGCTTTGGGCCAAGCCTGGCCAGCCGCTGCGCAACCATGTGCTGATGCCCACCGGCGGCAGCCGCGGCATCACCTACCAGCTTGACGGACACCTGTGGCCGCTGCATGCCTACCAGGCCGAGAAGTCCGATACCGGTGGCTATCCCATGAACCTGCCCGGTATCGGTTCGGTGCGCTTTGGCTACAACCCGCAGGCCATGTACATCGGCGCCCAGGAGAGCGTGCTGCCGGCGGCGCACTTCAGCTTCATGCTGCCCAGCGCCGGTGGCAGCAATGCGGTGCCGGGTGACTACCTGTTCCGCGACTACGCCGCCTACGGCAACGTCTCCGGTCTGTGGGGGATCCTGCGGGTGACCAACGAAACACCACCGGCCACGCCGCCGGCGCAGTAAACGAGGGGGAGAGGTCATGAACAAGAAGAATCGACCGCTGTACCTGGGCCTGCTGGCGGGCCTGACTCTGATCGGCCTGGGGGTGAGTTATGAAAGCCTGTGGTGCGACCCGCGCAGCGAGCTGGCCGACAGCGACCCGCAGGCCTTGCACACCCTCAGCCGCGACGGTGTCACTGTCGAGTTCGAGGCGCGGCCATTGGGGGCGGGCGGGGTACTGAGCGAAGGCAGCTTTGCCAGCGTACGCTTCAAGATCACCGATCAGAACAGCGGCCAGCCGTTGTCCGGGGTGTCTCCTGGCGCCTGGCTCGACCCTGCGCTGACCGGCGAGGCGGCCAAGGACCGCAACACCAGCTGCAAGGCGCGGGTGGCGTTGTTTCTCAAGAGCAGCATTGGCGCACGGCCGCTATTGGACCTCAACAGCTACTTCCTGTTGGTGCTCAACAAGGACGCCAGCCTCACCGTGATCGACCCGTCGGTGTCGGTGGGCGGCGTCACCAGCACCCTGGCCCGCATCGAACTGCCGGGCACGCCGATGGATTGGGTGGCGAGCAAGGACGATAAGCAAGTCTATGTGTCGATACCAGAGCGCGGTGAAGTGGCGCTGATCGACACCGAGACCTTCCAGCGCGTCGCCAACCTGCCTGCCGGCAACCAGCCGCTGCGCCTGGCGATGCAGCCCGACCAGCGCCTGCTGTGGGTTGGCAACAACGCCAGCGACCCGGCGCTGAGCGGGGTGACGGTGATCGACGTGCCCAGCCGCAAGACCCTGAAGTTTTTCGCCACCGGTGCCGGCCACCATGAGATCGCTTTCAGCGCCGATTCGCGCTACGCCTTTGTCAGCAACCGCGACAGCGGCACCCTGAGCGTGATCGATGCCAGCGAGATGCGCCTGGTCAAGACCCTCAAGGTCGGCTCGCACCCCTTGTCGGTGGCCTATTCACAGCTGTCCCAGGCGGTCTACGTGGCCGACGGGCGTGACGGCAGCATCAGCGTCATCGATGCCCGCAGTCACAGCCGCCGCCATCTGATCGAAGGCAAGCAGGGCCTGGGGCCGATGCGCTTCAGCAATGACGGGCGCTTCGGCATCGTCCTCAATACCCTGGAGAACCAGGCAATGGTCATCGACGCCAGCAGCGACCGGCTGATTCACAGCCTGCCGGTGGCCGCCGAACCCTACCAACTGACCTTCACCCAGGCCTATGCCTACATTCGCGGGCTGGCATCGCCCAAGGTCAGCATGATCAACCTGAGCAGCCTGGGCGAAGGTCGCCAGCCCATCGTCCAGGGTTTCGAGGCCGGGCCTGCAGCGCCGCGCCAGGCCGGCGACCTGCCGCTGGCCCAGGGCCTGACCGTGGCCCGTGACGAGAACTCGGTGTTCGTGGTCAACCCGGTGGACAACACCACCTACTTCTACGCCGAAGGCATGAACGCGCCGATGTCCGGCTACGCCAACCGCGGCCACAGTGCCCGTGCTGCGCTGGTGATCGACCGCAGCCTGCGCGAGGTGGCGCCGGGGGTCTACAGTTCGACCGTCAAGCTGCCGGCTGCGGGCACCTTCGATGTCGCCTTCCTGCTCAACCAGCCGCAGATCATCCATTGCTTCAGCACCGAGGTGGCAGCGTCCAGCAGCGCGCCCCACCGGCAGGCGCCGCAAATCGAGTTCCTTATCGACCGCTCGGCGCTGGTCCAGGGCCAGCCTTATGTCGCGCGCTTTCGCATCAGCGAGGGCAACGGCACGCCGCGCACCGGGATCAAGGACCTGAGCCTGCGCTACTTTCTTGCGCCCACCTCGCGGGCCCGCACCGGCGTGGTCAGGGAAGTCGGCGAGGGCATCTACGAGGCGTCGCTGGAGCCGCTGGAAGCGGGCGCCTGGTACCTGCACGTGCAGGCGCCGTCGCTGGGCAAGCGCTTTGCCGAAAACAACTACACCAGCTTGCGGGTTCTGCCTGCGGCCGCCCAACAAGCATCCGACGCCGGTTCAAGGAGTGTGCAATGAAACTGCTCGATCGCTGCAGACTGTTCAGCCTCTGCCTGCTCGCCGCAAGCCTGGGCACCGCCCTGGCCCATAACGGTGTCGACCACAGCGCCCATGGTGCGCCGGCGGCCCATCAGGAAAAAACCTCGGTGCGTTTTGCCGATGTCTCGCTGCTTGACCAGAACGGCATGCCGGTCCGCCTGGAAAAGGACCTGGTGGCCGACCACCTGGTGGTCATGGGCTTTATCTACACCAGCTGCACCACGGTGTGCCCGGTGGTGTCGTCGATCATGGCCAAGGTACAGAAGCAGCTGGGTGGCCGGGTCGGCAGCGAGGTGCAGATGGTGTCGATCAGCGTCGACCCCCAGCGCGATGACCCCAAGCGCCTGCTGGGCTACGCGCAGACGTTCCAGAACGGCCCCGGCTGGAGCTGGCTGACCGGCACCCCGTATGCGATCAATGAAACCCTCAAGGGCCTGGGCAGCTTCAGTGCCGACCTTGGCCAGCATCCGCCGCTGATCCTGGTCGGTGATGGCCACAGCGGCCACTGGACGCGTTTTTACGGCTTTACCGACCCGCAATCGCTGATCAGCGAAATCGATCGCCTCAGCGCCCGCCGGGTGCACGCCAAGCACACTGCCATTGCCCAGGAGGTGCAACCATGAGTGCCGTCCGACGTGGCATGCGCAGCACCGACTGGCTGGCGCTGGCCCTGTGTTTGTGGATCCTCAGTTCCGTGGCCCTGGCCCATGAAGGGCACGGGCAGCCGCCAGCAGAGGCGCCGGTGGCCAGCGAGGGCGGCACCCGTGATGCCCGCACCTACTTCACCGATACCGTGCTGCAGGACCAGAACGGCCGCAGCTTGCGTTTTTACGAAGATGTGCTCAAGGACCGGGTGGTGCTGCTCAATGTGATTTTCACCCACTGCAACGACGCCTGCCCGCTGATCACCCGCAAGCTGCGCGAAGTGCGCGAGGCCCTGGGGGCGGAGGCTGCCAGCAAGGTCACCTTCATTTCCCTGAGCAGCGACCCGCAGAACGACACGCCGCAAGTGCTCAAGGCCTTTGCCGAAAAACAGGGAGTAGACAGTGCCAACTGGCTGTTCCTGACCGGCGACAAGGCGCAGATGGATCGGGTGCTGGCGCGCCTGGGCCACCTGATTCCCAGCCCCGAGCAACACTCGACGCAACTGATTGCCGGTGACGTGGCCAACAAGCGCTGGAGCAAGATCCGCCCGGACGCCCCGGCGCAAGCCATTGCCCAGCGCCTGCAGCTGCTGTCGCAACCCTTGGCGGGGCGTTGAAGACCATGCCCGCGCACCTGCGCATCGGCCTGCTGTTGAGCGTGCTGGTGACCAGCACCTTGGCCTGCGCCCTCGACCTCAGCCCTCAGGAACAGGCCGGCAAACGCCTGTACCGCGAAGGCCTGTCGAGCAGCGATGCCCAGGTGTCGGCGCGGGTCGGCGCCGCCGACATGCTGGTGCCGGCCAGTGTCGTGCCCTGCGCCAGTTGTCACGGTAACGATGGCCTGGGCCGGGCCGAAGGCGGGGTGCGCCCGCCGTCGCTGAACTGGCAACGCCTGGCCGGCGGGCAGGGTGCGCGACAGGTCAATGGTCGCCGCTACCCGGCCTATTCCGAGGGTCTTGTGGCCCGCGCGATTCAGGAGGGGCGCGACCCGGCCGGCAATCGCCTGGATCCTGCGATGCCGCGCTTTGTCCTGAGCATGGCCGATCAGCGCAACCTGACGGCTTACCTCAAACGCCTGGCCGATGACCGCGACCCGGGCCTGGAAGAACAGACCCTGCGCCTGGGGACCTTGCTGCCGACCCGCGGCGCGCTGGCCGAACCTGCGCGGGTGGTGGCGGCGGTGCTGAACGATCGCCTGGCGCAGATCAACCGCCAAGGTGGCATTCATGGCCGCACCTTGCAGTTGGTCAACCTCGACCCCGGGATTGATCAGGCCAGTGCCGAGCAGGCGCTGGGCCAATTGATTGACCAGGAGCGGGTGTTCGCCCTGGTCGCGCCGATGGCGCCGGCCCTGGATGCCAGCCTGATAGCCCGCCTGGAGCAGGCGCGCCTGCCCATGATCGGCGCAGCCCCACAGTTGTCCAGCAGCCCCCAGGTGTTCGACCCGTTGCCCGGTTTACGCGAGCAACTGCTCAGCCTGGCCGACTACGCCCAAGGCAGCCTGTCGTTGCAGCAGGCCCAGGTCAGCATCGTTTATGCCGACGCCAGTTTTGCCGCCCTGGCGGCCACCCTGCGTCAGGCGCTGCTTGAGCGTGGCTGGAGCAACGTCAGCGTCGCGCCGTTCGAGCAGCAGGCCGTACCGGGGCAGGCGCTTTTCTACCTCGGCAAAGCATCGGGTTTCAGCCGGCTGACCGAGGCCCTGCAACAGTCCGGACGCACGCCCTACCTGTTTGCGGTATCGAGCCAGGTCGCCAGCGAGCTGTTATTGGTGCCGCAAGACTGGTCGCGGCGGGTATTTCTTGCCTATCCGTTCATTCCCAGTGACTGGACGCCGCAAGGGCGCGAAGCGCTCACTGCGATGCGCCAGCGCCAGGGCCTGGATGGCCGTCAGGGCGTGTTGCAGGTCAGTACCTGGTGCGCGGTGCAACTGCTCGAAGAAGCGCTCAAACGCGCCGGGCGTGATGCCAGCCGCGAGAAACTGACCCTGGCCCTGGAAGGCCTGCATGATGTGCAAACCGGCCTGACCCCGGCCCTGGGCTTTGGCCCCGGACGGCGCCAGGGCTTGAACGGCGCGCATGTGGTCACCGTTGAAATGCCCGGCCCGGTGTTCTACCCGGTTGCCGCCTACCAGAGCGTTGTTGAAACGAGGTCGCCATGAACCGCCTGATGCCCTTGCTGCTGTGCCTGTTGGCCCTGTCGCTGCACGCTGCCGACGGGCCTCCCGCGGCCCGGGTCAATGGCGTGGAAATCAGCCAGCTGCGCCTGGAGCGTTACTTTACCGAGTACCTGGAGGATCAGGGCAGGGCGCTGACCAGCATCCGCAACCCCAGCGTCTACAAGCGCCTGCGCCAACAGGCGTTGAACGACCTGATCGACCGCGAACTGCTGTGGCAGGAAGCCCAGCGCCAGGGCGTGACGGTCAGCGATGATGAAGTAGCGGCGCGTATCGCTCACTTGCGCCAGGCATTCGGTTCGGCGCAAACCTTCGAACGGCGCCTGGCCGAGGCGGGTTTCGATGCCCAGAGCTTTAGCGCCTACACCCGTCAGGAAATGGCCGCGCAGCAGGTCTTTCAAGCCGCCAGCCGCGTACCGGAGCCAAGCCAGGCGCAGGTGCTGGCGTTCTATGAGGCCAATGGCAAAACCTTTGCCGGTGCGCAGAACCAAAGCCAGGATGACCCTGTCCAACGCGAGCAGGGACTTGCACTGGCTAAAACCCTTCTTATCGATCAACTGCAGACGCAAGCGCGTCAGGCGTTGTTGCAACGCTTGCGTGATAGCGGTCAACTGCAACGTATCGACTGAGCGCAACGCCGCCCCCAATGTTGGGGCCACGGCTAGGGGCAAAACGCCATCTACCCCCGGGATTGGGGAAGGGGTGAGCACCCGTTTGCGTCTATGCTTACAGAATCAACGACATAGCACAGTGATTTGCGCCGTATCACGCTGGCACGAAGCATGCGTAAGCCTCTACAAGGCCGCACTCGTGCCGGGCCGGGAAACCGGGCCAGCAGCTTTCAGGGAGTGGACCTTGGTGAACACAGTATTGGTAGTCGATGACGAACAGACCCTTGCCGGCAATATCCAGGATTACCTGGTTCTGCAAGGCCTCGACGTCCACGTTGCCCACGACGGAAACAGTGCAATCGGCGCCGCCGAGCGCACCCGGCCCGAAGTGGTCGTGCTGGATTATCGCTTGCCCGACATGGAGGGGTTTCAGGTACTGGAGACTGTGCGCCAACAAGGTACGGACTGTCATTTCGTGTTGATCACTGCCCACCCGACCGCCGAGGTTCGTGAGCGGGCCAGCCAACTGGGTGTCAGCCATATCCTGTTCAAGCCTTTTCCGCTGGCGGAACTGGCCCGCGCAGTCCTCGACCTGATGGGCATCACGCGAAACAACCCGCGCGCAGCCAACACGGACACAGGGTTCGTCGAACGACGCCAGAGCAGGAGTGAGAGTTTCCCCCTGCAGTTGTTCGACGGTAGCTGGGTCCTGGCCGATCGCCGACGTAATGGCATACGGCCGCCGGGGCCCGACGACGACCAGCTGCTCACCGGGGAATAACGCGCGAGCAGGGCTGAACCAGGCTCTTCGCGCCCCGCGTTGGAGAGCAAGCCATGGAACCGTTGTCGCGCGTTGCCCCCGTTGTTGCCAGCACCCCGGCGCCCCTTGGCCGCGTGCTGCTGGCCCAGGCCAGGGCCAGTGCCGAACTGCGTGGCGAACGCCTGCTCGATACCTTGCAAACACTCAGCGGCCTTGAGCCTGGCGACTTCGTCCAGAGCCTGGGCGCCACCCTGCATTACCCGGTGCTCGACGCTCAGGCCCTGTTCGCCGCCACGCCGCTGTTCGAGCGGGTCAGCCTGGCCCAGTGCCTGAAACGTGAATTCATCCTCCTGCAGCAGGCCGGCCTGACCCTCGGGGTGTTCGCCGACCCCTTCGACGATGCCCGCCTGGCCTGGATCGATGAGTGCCTGCAAGGCGCGCCGCTGTACCTGGTACAGGCGGCCGAACTCAAGGGCTTTCTGGCCCGCCACGAAGAAAGCTTTCACGCCGTGGACTCGCTGGACACCGAGGGCGAGGCGGCCAACGAACTCGACAGCCTGCAGAGCCTGTCGCTGGCCAGCATCAGCGAAGACCAGAGCCGGGTGGTCAAGCTGGTCAACTCGACCCTGTACGACGCCCTGAAGATGCACGCCAGCGACATCCACCTGGGTGTGACCGGCAACGGCCTGGTGATTAAATACCGCATCGATGGCGTGCTCAACAGCATCAGCAAGGTCAATGGCAGCGAGTTCGCCGACCAGGTGATCTCGCGGATCAAGGTCATGGCCGAACTGGACATCGGCGAGAAACGCGTGCCCCAGGATGGCCGTTTCAAGATTGGTATCAGCGCCCGGCAGATCGACTTCCGGGTCTCGATCATGCCGAGTATTTTCGGCGAGGACGCGGTGCTGCGGGTGCTCGACAAACAGGACCTGGCCGACCGCGTCAGCGGCGTGCAACTGCAAGCCCTGGGTTTTGAAGCACACACCTTGCGCAGCCTGCGTCGCCTGGCCAACGAACCCTACGGCATGATCCTGGTCACCGGCCCCACCGGCAGCGGCAAGACCACCACCCTCTACGCCATGATCAGCGAGATCAACCACGGCGTGGACAAGATCATCACCATCGAAGACCCGGTCGAGTACCAGTTGCCGGGGGTGCTGCAGATTCCGGTCAACGAAAAGAAAGGCCTGACCTTCGCTCGCGGCCTGCGTTCGATCCTGCGCCACGACCCGGACAAAATCATGGTCGGCGAAATCCGCGACCCGGATACCGCACAGATCGCCGTGCAGTCGGCGCTGACCGGGCACCTGGTGTTCACCACCATCCACGCCAACAACGTCTTCGATGTGATCGGCCGCTTCAGCCAGATGCAGGTCGACCCCTACAGCTTCGTCTCGGCGCTCAACGCGGTGCTGGCCCAGCGCCTGATCCGCCTGGTCTGCCCGCACTGCGCCGCCCCCCGCCAGCCGAGCGATGAAGAACTGGCGGCCTCGGGCCTTGAGCCTGGCCAGGTCGACCACTACCGGTTCGTCCACGGCAGCGGCTGCGGCCAGTGCCGGGGCAGTGGTTACCGCGGGCGCACGGCGATTGCCGAACTGCTGCACCTGGACGACGACCTGCGGCAGATGATCGTCGAGCGCAAGCCCCTGGCCCACATCAAGACCCTGGCCTGCCAACGCGGCCTGCGCCTGCTGCGCAGTTCGGCACTGGAACTGGTGCAGCAAGGCAGGACCACCCTGGAGGAGATCAATCGTGTCACTTTTATCGCCTGATCGCTTTATCGCCGTGCTCGGCGCCCAGGGAGTGGGTCTGTGCCAACGCCAGGGAACAGGACAGCACTGGCTGGGCAGCCTGGACTTTATCGCCGAGCGCAGCCAGGCCTGGGCGGTTGCCCTGGAATCGCTGCAACACCTGCTGGCTGAGCAACCGTGCAAAGGTGCGCAGTTGCAGGTGCTGCTGTCGGCCCACTACAGCCGCTTCTGCCTGGTGCCGTGGAGCGCCGCGATCAGCACCCCGGCGGAGCTGCAGCACTATGCCCGGGCCTGTTTCGAGGCGCATTACGGCCAGAGTCTTGAGGGCTGGCGTATCGTCGTCTCGCCCGAAGCTGCCGGTTGCCCGCGTATCGCCAGTGCCGTGCCGCAAGCCTTGCTCGATCAGCTCGATGCTGTGTGCCGCAGCCTGGGTGTGCGCCTGCGCTCGGCGCGGCCCTATCTGATGGCGGCCTACAACCACTTTGCCGAGCAATTGGGCCAGGGCGATTTTCTCTTCGTCCTCGCCGAGCCACAACGCAGTGTCTGCCTGTTGGCCCAGAACGGCGCCTGGCACCAGGTCAGTGCCCAGGGCAGCGCTGACAGTGATCAGGCCCTGCAGGCGCTGATCGCCCGCCAGGCCGGCCTGCATCAGGGCGACGGGCAGTTGCCGGTGTACCTGCATGCGCCGGGCCGCCTGGAGCAACCGCCAGCGCTACACGGCGTGCAGCTGTGCGAGCTGGCGCCGACTGCGCTGGCGGTACGCGACGTGCTGTGCAACATGTCCCGGGCGGTGGCCTGAAATGCGCCGCCTGATGCTGGATTTTCAGCCCACCCGCACCGGGCTGCCCGCCTGGGCGCTGCTGGCTGCCGGCCTGAGCCTGCTGCTCGGCGCCGGGCTGTTGCAGCATGGCCTGGCTCAACAGCAGGCCGCGCTTGAGCAACAAGTCGAACAGCTCGACCGGCAACTGGGCAAACGCCCGCAGGCCGAGCCAAGCCTAAATGCCGCACAAAGCCGTGAGCAGGCTGAAAAGCTGGCGCAGATGCGCAGCGTCTCGCAGCAACTGCAACGGCCCTGGGAGCGCCTGTTCGGCATGCTCGAGGGACTGGAGCAGGACGACGTCGCCTTGCTTACCCTGACCCCCGACGCACGCAAGGGCCAACTGCGCATCAGCGCCGAGGCGCGCGATCTGGAAGCCATGCTGGCTTTCCACAAGCGCCTGGAGGCCAGTGACGAACTGCGCGATGTGTCGTTGCTCAACCACGAAATCATCGCCAAACAGGCCGAGCATCCGGTGCAGTTCAACCTGTCGGCCACCTGGGAGAACGGCAATGCGCGTCCCTAGCCTGATTATTCATGAGCGCGCCCATAAGCTTGGCGTGGTCGGCCTGGCCGGTGCCGGGCTGTTGGCCCTGGCCCTGCTGTATGGCGCCGCGGTGCTGCCGGGGCAATGGCAACACCTGCAAAGCCTTGAGCAACAGCGTGATCAGGCCCGTGCGCAGGTCGTGCAATTGCAGCAGGGCACGTTGAAGCTGCCATCGGTGCCCCGGCACGAGCTGGAAGACTTTCACAAGCAGTTGCCGGCCCAGCCCCAGGCCACCGTGGCCATCGACCGCATCTACGCCCTGGCCAAGGCCGAGCAGATCACCCTGGCCCGCGGTGAATACGCCCTGGGTGTCGACCCCAAGACGCAACTGGCGCGCTACCAGATCCTCCTGCCGGTGCGCGGCAGCTACCCGCAGATCCGCCGCTACGTGCATGCCTTGCTCGGCCAGTTGCCGGCACTGGTGCTCGAAGACATCGACCTGCAACGCAAGAAGATCGGCGACCGCGAGCTGACCGGGCGCATCCGTATGACCCTTTATCTGTCGAGGTCATGATGAACACTCAACGCAGCCTGGCCTGGCTGGGATTTCTCGGCACCGCCGCGGTGCTGGCCTGGGGGCCGGGGTACTTTTTCGACGACGCGGCTGAAGACGGCGAGCCAGCTGTGACCGTCGCCAGCGCGGTGGCGGCAAGCGTGCCGGTGCCGGGTCAGTCGGACAGTAAAGCAGCGCCGCTCACGCCGCGCGACCTGTTCCCGAGCAAGAGCTGGAAGCCTGCGGTGCAAGTGACCACGGTCACCGAGCAACCGGTGGTGATTGCCCCGGTGGCCCTGGCGCCCACCGCGCCGGCGCTGCCGTTCCAGTTCGTCGGCCGCCTGGATGATCGCGCCGATCAGCAGGTGTTCCTGCAAAGCGGCGAGAAGCTCTACGTCGTGCGCCGTGGCGACGTGATCGATGACACCTACCGGATCGAGCAGATCTCCGCCACGGAGCTGAGCCTGGTCTACCTGCCGTTGCACCTGTCCCAGACCTTGTCTGTAGGGAGCGCACCATGATTTCCACCAGGCTGTGCAACAAAGCGCCGTACCTGATGCTGGCCCTGTGTGTCGCCCTGGCCGGATGCGGCACCTCCGGGGTACGCAAGGACGCCCAGGCGCTGATCGGCGAAGGCCAGTACGAGGCCGGCATTGCCCAGCTCGAAGAGGCGCTCAAGGAGCACCCGCGCGACACCGAACTGAACATCGCCCTGATCCAGGGCCGGCGCCAGGCGGTGGAAGCGCTGCTGACCCAGGCCGACAGCGACCGCAGCCGCCATGACTTCGGCGGTGCGCGCAGCGCTTATGGCCGGGTGTTGACCCTGGAGCCGAACAATCGCCGGGCCCTGGACGCGGTGCGCCAGATCGAGCAGATGCGCAACCTCGGCGAGCGCATCGCCCTGGGCCAGGCCGCACTGCGCGCAGGCGATCTGTTCGGCGCCGAGCGACACATGCGCGAAGTGCTGCTGCTCGACCCGCAGAACGAAGGCGGCCTGGCGTTGCGCAAGGACATCGAACGGGTGCAAAGCCGCACCGCGCAGCCCAACCCGCAGTTGCGCACCAAGCTCGAACGCCCGGTGACCCTGGAGTTTCGCGACGCCAACCTCAAAACCATCTTCGAGGTGCTGTCGCAGGTGGCGGGGCTCAACTTCATCTTCGACAAGGACCTGCGTCCAGACATGAAAGCGACCATTTTCGTCCGCGATGTGCGCATCGAGGATGCCGTGGCCCTGCTGCTGGAACAGAACCAGCTGCACCAGAAGGTGGTGAACGACAACACCCTGCTGATCTACCCGGATTCGCCGCAGAAGACCAAGGATTACCAGGAACTGGTGATGCGCACCTTCTACCTGACCAGCATCGACGCCAACACCGCGCTGAACATGGTCAAGACCATGCTCAAGACCCGCGATGTGTTTGTTGATGAGCGCCTGAACACCCTGACCATGCGCGACACCTCCGACGCCGTGCGCATGGCCGAGAAGCTGTTGCAGTCCCAGGACCAGTCCAACCCGGAAGTGGTGCTGGAGGTGGAGGTGATGGAGGTGGCCCGTTCGCGGATTCTCGAGCTCGGTCTGCAGTGGCCCAACACCTTCGGCATTCTCAATGCCGACGGCAATCCGGTGGGCACTCTCGACCAACTGCGCGGCATCAACTCCTCGCGCATCAGTATCGCGCCGGCGCCACAAGCCAAGATCAACGCCCAGGACAACGACATCAATACCCTGGCAAGCCCGGTGATCCGCGTCAGCAACCGCGAGCAGGCGCGCATCCACATCGGTCAGCGGGTGCCGATCATCAGCGCCACCTCGGTGCCCTCGACCCAGGGCCCGGTGATCACCGAAAGCGTTACCTACCTGGATGTCGGCCTCAAGCTCGAAGTGACCCCGGTGGTGCACCTGAACAACGAAGTGGCGATCAAAGTGGCGTTGGAGGTCAGCAACGCCAAGCCGCTGGAGCCGACCCGCCAGGGCACCATTCCGGTCCAGGTCGACACCCGCAATGCCCAGACCAGCCTGCGCCTGCACGATGGCGAAACCCAGGTGCTGGCGGGCCTGGTGCGCAACGACCAGGGCGGCAGCGGCAACAAGATTCCCGGCCTGGGCGATATTCCCGGCCTGGGCCGGCTGTTCGGCAGCAACCGCAGCGACAACAGCCAGTCGGAGCTGGTGCTGTCGATCACCCCGCGGATCATCCGCAACCTGCCGTACCAGAGCCCGTCGGACATGGAATTTGCCACCGGCACCGAAACCAGCATGCAGATCCGCAACCTCAACCGCAGTGTCGAGGTGCCGGACGACCAGGCGCTGGTGGCTGTGCCTGACGCAGTGAGGCCCTGAATCATGAAACGATCGATGGCAGGTTTCAGCCTGATCGAAGTGATGCTGACCCTGGCGCTGCTCGGGTTGCTGGCCTCGATTGCCGCGCCGCTGACCGAAACCCTGGTGCGGCGCAACAAGGAGCAGGAACTGCGCACCGCGCTGTACCAGTTGCGCGATGCCATCGACGCCTACAAGCGCGCGTTCGATGCCGGCTACATCGAAAAATCCCTCGACGCCAGCGGCTACCCGCCGAACCTGCAGGTGCTGGTCGATGGCGTGCGCGATGTGCGCAGTGCCAAGGGTGCCAAGTTCTACTTTCTGCGACGCATTCCACAGGATCCGCTGGTGGCGACGCGCAAGGACGATGAGCCAGGCGGTTGGGGCCTGCGCGCCTATGACAGTCCGGCGCAGAACCCGCGCGATGGCGAAGACGTTTTCGATGTGTATTCCCAGGCCCGTGGCAAAGGCCTCAACGGCATCGCCTACGGGCAGTGGTGAACAATATGAAAGCTAGCCGGGGCTTCACCCTGATCGAACTGCTGGTGGTGATGGCGATCATCGCCACGCTGATGACCATCGCCATGCCGCGCTACTTCAACAGCCTGGAAACCTCGCGCGAGGCCACTCTGCGCCAGAGCCTGGCGGTGATGCGCGAGGCCCTGGACCACTACTACGGCGATACCGGCCGCTACCCCGAATCGCTCGAACAACTGGTGGAGCAGCGTTACCTGCGCGGCGCGCCGCTGGACCCGATCACCGAACGCCGCGACCTGTGGCAGGTGGTAGCGCCGCCTGAAGGTGTCGCAGGTTCAGTGGCCGACATCAAGAGCGGCTCAACCGGGAGGGCCCGTGATGGCAGCCTTTATGCCGAGTGGTAAGGCCGGGCAGGCAGGCTTCACCTACCTGGGCGTGTTGCTGCTGATCGCCGTCACCGGCATGGTCCTGGCGGCCACCGGCACGCTGTGGTCGAGCGTCGCCCAGCGCGAACGCGAACGCGAGCTGCTGTGGGTCGGCGCGCAGTACGCCCAGGCCTTGCGCAGCTACTTTCGCAGCTCGCCGGGACTCGCTCAGTACCCGCAGAGCCTGGAAGAACTGCTCGAAGACAACCGTTACCCCGACCCCAGGCGCCACCTGCGCAGGCTGTACCCGGACCCGATGACCCACAGCGACGACTGGGGCCTGCTGCGTTCGATCGATGGGCGTATCACTGGCGTCTACAGCCGCTCCCAGGCGATGCCGCGCAAGCGCAGCGGTTTTGCCGCGCAGTGGGCCGAGTTCGAGGGCCTGGAGCACTACAGCGACTGGCAGTTCGTTGCCGAAAAAGCTTTTGCCGAAACCGCAGCGGGTGCGCGCAAGGGCCTGGCCCAGGGAGCCGGGCAATGAACCGCCTCAGTGCCTGCGCCCTGGCCCTGGTGCTGCTGGCCGGCACCGCCCGGGGCGGCGCCGAGGACGAGATGATGGGCTTTATCGTCGACAACACCATCTCGCACATCGGCCATGACTTCTATTACAGCTTCGCCGAGCGACTGCGTGCCACCAGCCGCCTGGATTTCAACCTGGTGGTACGCGAACGGCCCGACCCGCGCTGGGGCAGCCTGGTGACGGTCGAGTACGAGCAACGGGTGATGTACCGGCGTTTTCTGCCACCCAACACCACCGAACTCAAGGACGCCGCCTACGAGGCTGCGGACCTGGTCAAGGCGCAGATCATCCAGCGCAAGCTGCAGATGCTGCTGCAGGACACCACTGATCTGGAGAGGGACGAGCTATGAACAATAACAAAACCCGCCGCCTGGCCTTCGCGCTGCTGGCCGCCCTGGGCAGCCAGGCCGGCGCCACGGAGCTGGTCTACACCCCGGTCAACCCGGCGTTCGGCGGCAACCCGTTGAACGGCACCTGGTTGCTCAACAACGCCCAGGCGCAGAACGATCACGACGACCCGGCGATCAAGGACCGCGCTTCGGCCTTCGCCAGCACCTCGGCGCTGGAGCGCTTCACCAGCCAGCTGGAATCGCGCCTGCTGTCGCAACTGCTGACCAACATCAACAACGGCAATACCGGCAGCCTGCAGACCGACGCCTTCATCATCAATGTCATCGACGACTCGGGGGCCTTGAGTATTCAGGTCACCGACCGGGTCACCGGTGAGATTTCGGAAATCCAGGTCAACGGCCTGGCCCCTTGACGGGGCGGGACAACGGGGAGAAACAGCCATGAAACGATTTCTGAGCACACTGCTGATCCTGGCCGCCTTGCAAGGCTGCAGCCTGCGCGAGCCGATGTCGGCCGAACAGGACAGCGAAAGCCCGACCCTGACGCCACGCGCCTCGACCTACTACGACCTGCTCAACATGCCGCGGCCCAAGGGCCGGCTGATGGCGGTGGTGTACGGCTTTCGCGACCAGACCGGGCAATACAAACCGACCCCGGCCAGCTCGTTTTCCACCAGCGTCACCCAGGGTGCGGCAAGCATGCTGATGGATGCCCTGCAGGCCAGCGGCTGGTTCGTGGTACTCGAACGCGAGGGGCTGCAGAACCTGCTGACCGAACGCAAGATCATCCGCGCCTCGCAGAAAAAGCCCGACACCCCGGTGAACATCCTTGGTGAACTGCCACCGCTGCAGGCGGCCAACCTGATGCTGGAAGGCGGCATCATTGCCTACGACACCAACGTGCGCAGTGGCGGCGAGGGCGCGCGTTACCTGGGCATCGACCTGTCGCGCGAGTACCGGGTCGACCAGGTCTCGGTCAACCTGCGGGCGGTGGACGTGCGCAGCGGCCAGGTCCTGGCCAACGTCATGACCAGCAAGACCATCTACTCGGTCGGGCGCAGCGCCGGGGTGTTCAAGTTCATCGAATTCAAGAAACTGCTGGAAGCCGAGGTCGGCTACACCACCAACGAGCCGGCGCAGCTGTGCGTACTGTCGGCGATCGAGGCAGCGGTGGGGCACCTGCTGGCCCAGGGCATCGAGCGGCGCTTGTGGCAGGTGGCGGGGGATGACAGTGGCGACAAGGCGACCCTGGACAAATACCTGAGCCAGTACCAGACCCCGTGAGCAGAGCGGACTTGTTGTGGGAGCGGGCTTGCCCCGCGAAGCGATATAGCTGACAGAAAGCTATCGCGGGGCAACCCCGCTCCCACTAGCTCAGTGGCTTGTGCAGCCGTGTTCCTTGACGATCCGCTGGGTCGAGGCCGGGTTGTTGACCAGCTTGGCCGCCGAGCGCGCCGGTCGCTTGACCAGCTCTCCGCCGCAATTGGGGCACTGGCCCTTGAGCTGACGCTCATCGCAATCCTTGCAAAACGTGCATTCGAACGAGCAGATCAGGGCATCCTGGCTGTCGCCGGGCAGGTCAGTGCCGCAGCATTCACAGTTGGGGCGCAGTTCGAGCATGATCAGATCCTTTGTCAGGGGCGATAGAGATGGGCATGGCTGGCGCGATACAGCGCCGACTCGGAAAAACTGTCGCTGGCCAGTACCCGGCCGACCAGGATCAGTGCAGTACGGCGAAAACCCTTGGCCTGTACCTGCCGGACAATACCATCAAGCGTATCCAGCACCCAGTCCTGATCCGGCCAGGTAGCGCGATGAACCACCGCAATCGGGCAATCACCGCCGTAGTGCGGGCGCAGTTCCTCGACAATCTTCTCCAGGTGCTTGACCCCCAGGTGAATCGCCAGGGTGCTGCGGTGACGGGCCAGGTCGGCCAGTTGCTCACCTGCGGGCATCGGTGACTTGTCGCCATAGCGGGTGAGGATCACGGTCTGGGCGATGTCGGGCAGGGTCAGTTCGCAGCCGAGCAGGGCGGCGCTGGCGGCCACGGCGGTAACGCCTGGGATGATTTCATAGGGAATACCCAGTTCGCGCAGGTAGCGGATCTGTTCACCGATGGCGCCGTACAGGCTCGGGTCACCGCTGTGTACCCGGGCCACATCCAGGCCCTGGTCGTGCGCCTGTTTGATCGCCTCGATAATCTGCGCCAGGTGCAGTTCGGCACTGTTGATGAGCGTCTGCGCGCTGTGCCCTTCGAGCACGGCGGCCGGCACCAGGGAGCCGGCATAGATGATCACCGGGCAACGATGGATCAGACGCTGGCCCTTGACGGTGATCAACTCGGGATCGCCGGGGCCGGCGCCGATGAAATAGACGGTCATGGGGTGTCCTTGGCTGGAAAGCGCTGATTATCAGCGAAAATCACTGCTGCAGGCCAATGCCAGGCTGGCGTCGGCCTGCAAGGTCCGCGGTACCAGCAGGCGTGGCTGGCCAGCAAACTGCGCGGCCAGGGCCAGGGCGGCGCTTTCGGCCACGCCATAACAGCCGCTGTGCTGGTAGGCCACAGCAGAACGATGGCTCAGGTGGTGTTCGAATGCGGCTAATTGCGCCGCGCTGTAGAACAGCAGCGGCACGCCC
Organism: Pseudomonas tructae; assembly: GCF_004214895.1. Lineage (NCBI taxonomy): Bacteria > Pseudomonadati > Pseudomonadota > Gammaproteobacteria > Pseudomonadales > Pseudomonadaceae > Pseudomonas > Pseudomonas tructae. The sequence goes on from NZ_CP035952.1 coordinate 2,982,891, forward strand.
AGGCGCCGGGCCAGCGCGTGCAGGCCGGGTTCGTCGTGCTTGAGGTCAATGCTGGCAAGGCCCATGACCGCGCCGGGCGGCAGGTCATGGGCGAGCAGGGTGCGGGTGAGCAACTCACCCAGGGCGTCGGCCGGGCAGCCGCGACGGCAACCCAGGCCGAGGTACAACTGCATCCCGTCAGGCCTGGCTGGAGCGGCGATACAGCCAGGCGCTGATCAGGCCCAGGGCCAGCCAGAACGCGGCGTTGGTCAGCAGGGATGCGACCTTGAACTCGGCTTCCAGGGCTTCTGGGGCGAGCATCTGGTGCACCTCAGGTTGCGGCGCGCCGATCACATGGGGCACCACCAGCAGCACCACGCCCAGAGCTTTCAGCAGCCAGTTGTGAGCGAACACAATCAACCCGAGCCCGACCGCAGTGGCGGCAGCGGTACCGACCCACCAGGCCTGACGCTGGGCCAGGTCGGCGGCAGCGGTGCCCGGCAGTTCCGGTGGCAGGCCCAGGGTCGGTGCCAGGCAGAACACGGCAAAGCCGCCCAGGCCCCAGAGCGCACCGCTGATCACCGTCTTCGGTGCGCGCAAGCTGTAGAGCGCGGCAAGGATCAGGGCGAAACCGACCGCCACCACCAGGTTACCGCCGGTGGTCGACAGCACCCGCTGCCAGCCGTCTTCCGGCGACCAGGCTTCGCTGTCGTGATGATGCTCGGCGGTGCCGGCGGCATGTTCATGGGCCGTCTCGACCGCTGGCGCGGCGCTTTCATAGGTTTCCGCCTGAAGAATCAGCGGCGCGACCCAGAAGCTTTGCAGCAGGGTCAGCAGCAGGGCGGCCAGCAGGCCGGTAAAGCCTGCGGTACTGGCAATACGCTTGATCATCGGGGCAGCACTCAGTGGCAAGGGAAGGCGGCGCTGTGGCGGGTATCGTGGGCAGCGTTGTGCACCGCTTCGATGTGCGAGAAACCGGCGAAGTACACCAGGCACAGGCCCAGCAGCGAAGCGCCGACAGCAACCAGCAGGCGTTGGCTGAGGCTTGAAGGGGTAACGGCTGAATGACTGGCGGTACTGGTACGCATGGCGCTTTCCTCTTGGTGTTGTCGGCAACAGGCAAGCGCAGCGAGCCCCTGCACGCGATTCGCCCAGGGGTTGCAACAGCGCCCGCCCACCGCGGGTTTGTTCGGTCTAGCGTTGGGCCGGTCTCCGGGCTGGTGAGGGTGGGGCAGGTGGCCACACCACAGGCGTCACCTTCCCATGCCAGACAGCGGGCACAGTGGTACTGACGCTTTTCTCACTTACCGTTGCGGGGGCAGCACCGGACTTGTCGTACACCTCAATAAAGAAGCGTATGACGCACCGGTTTCCCAGTTTCACCCTTACAGGGCACCCAAACGAATGGCCTTAGCAAATCACGGGCGCAGGCAGGCGTCAATCGTGACAGCAGTTGACCGCTCACCGGGCACTGCGTAGCCTAGCCGCTTCGAGGTTCTTCGGCGTTGGCCGAAGCTAAGACGGGAACGCGGTTCAAGCCGCGGCTGCCCCCGCAACTGTAAGCATTCAAGCGTTCGACACAGCCACTGCAAGCCTTGCGGGAAGGCGTCGTGCGACTGGCCCCGGGGCCGGTGCAATGCAAGCCAGGAGACCTGCCTCGAACAGTTTCCGACATTCAACCGGGCGGGGTGATCCGGTGGCGAACAGGCCAGGTGCGTGACACCTTTGGCGATCGTCCCGCATGCCCGCCATCCTGCCAAGGGCATCGACATGAAAACACTGGCCAAACTCCCCGTCACCATCGTTACCGGCTTTCTCGGCTCGGGCAAGACCACGCTGCTGCGGCATATGCTCGACAACGCCCAGGGGCGGCGCATCGCGGTGATCGTCAACGAGTTCGGCGAGCTGGGCATCGACGGCGAAATCCTTAAACAGTGCAGCATCGGTTGCACCGAAGAAGAGGCCAGCGGCCGCGTCTATGAGCTGGCCAACGGCTGCCTGTGCTGCACCGTGCAGGAAGAATTTTTCACGGTGATGCGCGAGCTGGTGGCCCGTCGCGGCGACCTGGACCACATCCTCATCGAAACCAGCGGCCTGGCCCTGCCCAAGCCACTGGTGCAAGCCTTCCAGTGGCCAGAGATTCGCAACGCCTGCACGGTTGATGCGGTGATTACCGTGGTCGACAGCCCGGCCGTTGCTGCGGGCACCTTTGCCGCCTACCCGGATCAGGTCGACGCCCAGCGCAAACTCGACCCTAACCTGGACCACGAATCGCCGCTGCACGAGCTGTTCGCCGATCAACTGGCCAGCGCCGACCTGGTGGTCCTGAACAAGGCCGACCTGATCGCTGCCGATGACCTGGCCAAGGTTCGCGCCGAGGTCGAAGAAGAGCTGCCGCCAGCGGTCAAGGTGATCGAAGCCAGCAGCGGCCGTCTGCCGCTGGACGTGCTGTTGGGCCTGGGCGCCGAGTCCGAGGCGCACATCGATGGGCGCCGTACTCACCACGACTCGCACCATGACGGTGACGATCACGACGACCATGACCACGATGCCTTCGATTCGATCTCCATCGAATTGCCGCAAGCCGATGAAAGCCTGTTGCTCGACGCCCTGACCCAACTGGTGGTGCAGCACGGCATCCTGCGGGTCAAAGGCTTCGCAGCGATTCCGGGCAAGCCGATGCGCTTGCTGATCCAGGGCGTGGGCACCCGTTTCGACAAGCATTTCGACCGCGCCTGGCGCAGCGAAGAACCGCGTACCACGCGCCTGGTGCTGATCGGCCAGGAGCTGGATGCGCTGCAACTGGAAGCGAGCCTGCGCGCTGCCCTGGGCGCTTGAGTCATGCACCTGCTGCGGACCCAGCCCGGTGGCTTTGTACCGGACGACAGCATTGCCGACCTCGGCCAGACCCCGGCCGAGCTGGTAATCCTCTGCAGCGGTGATTCGCACCTGGCACTGCTGGCCGAAACCGCCCAGCAGTTGCCCGAGGATTTCCCCAGCCTGCGTCTGGCCAACCCGATGCAGGTACAGAATCACGCCTCGGTCGACCTTTACGTCGACGAGGTCTTGCGTCATGCCAAGGTCATCCTGGTGTCGTTGCACGGTGGCGTCGGCTACTGGCGCTACGGTGTGGAGCAGTTGCTGGAACTGGCAGCCCGTGGTGTACAGCTGATCCTGGTGCCGGGCGACGACCGCCCGGACCCGGAACTGAGCAGCCTGAGCACGGTGCCGGCCGATCAGGCCGAGCGGCTCTGGCACTTTCTGCGCCAGGGCGGCAAGGCCAATGCCCTGAACCTGTTCAACTGCCTGGCCAGTCAGTACCTGGCGTGCGACTACCCCTGGAGCGAGCCGCAACAGTTGCCGCGTACGGCGGTGTATCACCCGCGCAAGGCTGCTGCAGTGCTGGAGGATTGGTTCGGGCAGTGGCAGGTGGAGCAACCGGTGGTGCCGATCCTGTTCTACCGCTCGCACTTGCAGGCGGCCAACACCGCCTTTATCGATACCTTCTGCGAGCGTTTGCAACTGGCCGGGCTCAATCCCTTGCCGATCGCCGTGGCCAGCCTCAAGGAAGCCGGTTGCCTGCAACAGGTGGAAGACTGGCTGGACCAGGTCGATGCCGCGCTGATCATCAACACCACAGGCTTTGCCCAGTCCAGCCCCGAGCAGCCGCACCTGCGCCCGTTCCGTCGCGATATCCCGGTGCTGCAGGCGATCTGCGCCCAGGACAACGAACCGGCCTGGCAGGCCAGCGAGCAGGGCCTGGGCGCCCGCGACCTGGCCATGCACATTGCCTTGCCGGAGCTGGACGGGCGCATCATTACCCGGCCGGTCAGTTTCAAGGACCTGGCCTGGCGCAGCGAGCGCAGCCAGTCCGACGTGGTCTGCTACCGGGCACAACCCGAGCGCATGGACTTTGTCGCTGAACTGGCGCGGCGCTGGTGCGAGCTGGCGCGCCTGCCCAATGGGCACAAGCGCGTGGCGCTGATCCTGGCCAACTACCCGACCCGCGATGGCCGCATTGGCAACGGTGTCGGTCTCGATACCCCGGCTGCCGCGCTGACTATCCTGCGTGCCTTGCAGGCACAAGGTTATCCGCTGGCGCCTTTGCCCGAGAGCGGTACGGCGCTGATCCAGGCCTTGCTCGGCGGGGTCAGCAACGACCTCGACAGCCTCGACCTGCGCCCGTGCATGCAGAGCATGGCCCTGGACGATTACCTGGCTGCTTTTGCCGCCTTGCCCGAAGCCAACCAGGTTGCCGTGCGCGAACGTTGGGGCGAGCCGAGCCAGGACCCGATGTTTCGCAGCGGGCGCATGATGATCGCCGGCCTGCGCTATGGCCTGACCTTTGTCGGCATCCAGCCGGCGCGGGGCTACCAGCTGGACCAGAGCGCGGTCTACCACGACCCTGACCTGGTGCCACCGCACGGTTACCTGGCGTTCTACTTCTGGCTGCGCCATGGCTTTGCCGCCGATGCGCTGATCCACGTTGGCAAGCATGGCAACCTGGAATGGCTGCCGGGCAAGGGTGTTGGCCTGTCCGCGAGCTGTTGGCCGGATGCCTTGCTCGGCCCGCTGCCGAACATCTACCCGTTTATCGTCAATGACCCGGGCGAGGGCGCCCAGGCCAAGCGCCGCACCCAGGCGGTGATCATCGACCACCTGATGCCGCCGCTGACCCGCGCCGAAACCTACGGGCCGTTGCGCCACCTGGAGCTACTGGCTGACGAGTACTACGAAGCTCAGTTGCTCGACCCGCGCCGGGCCCGGGAGTTGCAGCGCGATATCCTCGCGCTGGTGCGCGACAATCACATTGACCGCGAGCTGCAGATCGAAGGCGCGCTGGACGATGCTGCCATCTGGCTGCCACGCCTGGACACCTACCTGTGCGACCTCAAGGAATCGCAGATCCGCGATGGCCTGCATGTGTTTGGCGAGTCGCCGGCCGGGCGCTTGCGCATCGATACCCTGCTGGCCCTGTTGCGGGTCGAGCGGGGCGATGGACGCGGGGCCAACGGCAGTTTGTTGCGGGCCTTGGCCAAGGCGCTGAACCTGGGCTTCGATCCGCTCGATTGCGACCTTGGCCAGCCCTGGCAGGGGCCACGGCCTGCGCTGTTGGTGACATCGGACGAGGCATGGCGCACCGCGGGCGATACCCGCGAGCGCCTGGAGCTGTATGCCGGCCAACTGATCGAGCAGACGCTCAACGGCGCTGTGCAACTGGCGCAAGGCCCCGAATGGGCGCAGGTACGGAGCATTCTCGAGGCACTGGAGCAGCACGTTGCCCCGCAACTGGACGGCTGCGGCCCGGCAGAAATGCACGGCCTGCTCGCCGCCCTCGATGGCCGCTTCGTGCCTGCCGGCCCCAGTGGCGCACCGAGTCGCGGGCGGTTGGACGTGCTGCCGACCGGGCGCAACTTCTATACCGTCGATGTGCGCAACCTGCCGACCACCACCGCCTGGCGCATTGGTTTTACTTCGGCCAACCTGATCCTTGAGCGGCACCTGCAGGACCACGGCGACCACCTGCGCCAACTGGGCCTGTCGGTGTGGGGCACTGCGACCATGCGCACCGGCGGTGACGACATCGCCCAGGCCATGGCCTTGCTCGGCGTGCGGCCGGTGTGGGCCAGTGGTAGCCAGCGGGTCGACGATTTCGAGATCTTGCCCTTGAGCTTGCTGGACCGGCCACGGGTGGATGTCACCTTGCGGGTCTCGGGGTTCTTCCGCGATGCCTTCGGCAACCTGATCAAGCTGTTCGATGCTGCAGTGCAAGCGGTGGCGGCGCTGGATGAGCCAGATGAGCTCAACCCCCTGGCGGCCAAGGTGCGCAGCGAGCGGGCAGAGTTGCAGGCCCAGGGCCTGGACGCCGAACAGGCAGGCCGGCAGGCCGGCTGGCGGGTGTTCGGGGCAAAGCCTGGGGCTTATGGCGCTGGCGTGCAGAACGCCATTGACGGGCGCCTGTGGAATGACCGCCAGGACCTGGCCGAGGTCTACCTGAATCACGGCGGCTTCGCCTACGGTGCTGGCGATGACGGCACGCCGGCGCGAGCCGACTTTGCCCGGCGCCTGAGCCAGGTGCAGGCGGTGCTGCAGAATCAGGACAACCACGAGCACGACCTGCTCGATTCCAACGACTATTACCAGTTCCAGGGTGGCATGCTCGCCGCCGTGGAAAGCCTGGGCGGCAACAGCGTCGCCAGCTACCACGGCGATCACAGCCAGCCGGACCGGCCGCGCATTCGCACCCTCAAGGAAGAACTCAACCGGGTGATTCGCGCCCGTGCGCTGAACCCCAAATGGATAGACGGGGCCAAGCGGCACGGCTATAAAGGTGCCTTCGAGCTGGCGGCCACTGTCGATAACCTGTTTGCCTTCGACGCCACCACCCACCTGATCGACGACCATCATTACCAGGCGCTGGCCGATGCCTATGTGCTCGATGGGCCGACTCGCGAGTTTATCCGCCAGCACAACCCCGACGCCTTGCGCGACATCACCGAGCGCCTGCTCGAAGCCCAACAGCGCGGGCTGTGGCAGGATCCGGGCGACTACCGTGAAGCCCTCGAGGAGCAGTTGCTCGACGGCGAAGAAGAGAATTGACATGAGCGAAGCTGCACACTTTCCCCTGGCTGCCGTAGTGGGCGCCGATGAGCTGAAACTGGCGTTGTGCCTGACCGCCATCGACCCGAAAATTGGCGGGGTGCTGATCGAAGGCCCGCGGGGCATGGCCAAGAGCACCCTGGCGCGCGGCCTGGCCGATTTGCTCGGCGAAGGGCCGTTCGTGACATTGCCCCTGGGCGCCAGTGAAGAGCGCTTGGTCGGCACCCTGGACCTGGATGCTGCGCTGGGCCAGGGCAAGGCGCAGTTTTCCCCCGGGGTGTTGGCCAAGGCCGACGGCGGCGTGCTGTATGTCGATGAAGTCAATCTGTTGGCGGACCACCTGGTCGACCTGCTGCTGGATGTCGCCGCCAGCGGCACCAACCGGGTTGAACGCGACGGGATCTCCCACCGGCACAGCGCGCGCTTCGTGCTGATTGGCACCATGAACCCGGAAGAGGGCGAGTTGCGCCCGCAGTTGCTCGACCGCTTCGGCCTCAATGTGGTCCTCGAAGGCCAGCCGTTGCCGCAAGCCCGTGGCCAGATCATTCGCCGGCGCCTGGATTTCGACACTGACCCCGAGGCGTTCTGTGGCCAATGGGCAGCGGCCCAGGCCGCCTTGCGCGAGCGCTGCCATAGCGCCCGTGAGCGGCTGCAACAGATTGCCCTGGACGACCGGGCGCTGGAGCAGATCACCGAGCGCTGTTTCGCCGCTGGAGTCGATGGCCTGCGCGCCGACCTGGTCTGGCTGCGGGCGGCCCGGGCCCACGCCGCCTGGCGCGGTGCCGTGGCGATCGACGCCGAGGATATCGATGCCGTGGCCGAATTCGCCTTGCGCCACCGTCGTCGCGAGGCTCCCGCACCACAGCCACAAACGCCCGACAGCGGCGCTGCGGCGCAGCCATCAGCAGGTCAGCAGGGCCAGGGCCAATGGGGTGAACTGGCGCCACAGGCAACCCCAAGTGCTGCCCGGCGCGAGGTGCCGAACTGGGCAAAAAAGCCCTGAGCATCCGTCGTCATTCAACGGCGGATGCCAAACCCCGCCCAGGTTCTCTTGCCCAAGGGCCGCGTGGCCGGGCAAAAACGGCCCGCCAAGGTGCGGTGGCCTGGCCGCTGACGTTGCTCAAGGGGCGCCCGCGCACCCGCAGCGACCTGTGCTGGCAGCAACGCACGGCCAGTAGCCATGAGTTGTGGCTGGTAATCGTCGATGCTTCGGCCTCGACCCGGCGGCATCAGGCCTTGAGCCGCGCCAAAGGCATGCTTGCCGAATTTTTCGACCAGGCCTACCGCAACCGCGCCCGGCTGGCCCTGCTCACCGCCAGCGGCACGGCGCCGCGCTGGCAACGCCATGGGCTCAAGGCGTCGGCCAGTTTGCAGCCGTGGTTGCAGGACCTTGGGGCGGGGGGCGGCACGCCATTGCTGGCAGCGCTGGAACAGGCGCGGCAGTGGCTGCAGGAGCGCCAGCGGCGCTATCCGACGCAACTGCAACGTTGCTTGATCGTCACCGACGGGCGGATTAAAACCTGGGACGCGTTGCAGCCGCTGCCGTGCCAGACCCTGTTGGTGGACATCGAAAGTTCGCCCATCAGGCTGGGCAGGGCGCAGTTACTTGCGCAGCAGTTGCATGCCGATTACCGGCATGTGGAGACACTGGCGGAAATCACCAGGTAACTTTTGGAAATTAAAAAGTGCTGCGGCCAAGTGTCGCAGCTTGAGCGGGAAGTGTTAACAAAGTTGCAAAGGCGCACGTTCGAAGTGCGCCTTCACACTCACAAGCGTGCTTACTTTGGCATTGACCAAGGCTGTAGCGCATAACCTTTTTCGCTCAACTCGGCGCGCACTTCTTCAATTAAATGAGCCAGTTGCGCAGGGTCGGAGTAGGTGCTGCTGGGTACTTGCTTGGCGCCAATGCGGGTGCTGGTCCGGTCGATGACTGCCAGGCTCAGTTCACCTGTACCGTTGGGTACATCCCAGGCGACACACTGGAACGGTTCGAAGGCGTGGTCGGCAATCAGCAGTGCTTCGTTGACACGGAGCGGGGCGTTCATGGGTTCGGTCTCTCTGTGGGCCCAAACAATCGAATAAAACCGTGCGGCGATCGCGCAGCGGTGAGTTACTTGTACTGATGCACGCAGCACCAGGGTGAGTCACATCTCTATTGAAAATTATTTAACCGTGTTTGCGCAACGCGACTAAGTGTCGCCGCCTCAGACGTTGAAAACGCAGAAAAATTCCCGGCCCTTAGGCAACTAACGATACTTTGCAGACAGACGGTAGTGGGCGATTGACGCATCGTTGCTACTGTTAAAACGGGCCTGCCAACACACTGTTTCTACTTAAAATTCCAACTATTGGCGCCAAGGAATAGGTCATGCTAGAGCCTGCATCCAACCGCCGCCTGCTGATCGTCGACCCGTGCGATGACTGCCATCGTTTGTTACCAGGCTTGCGCACTGTCGGTTGGGATGTGCACAGCTGTACCTTGACCTCGGCCCTGGAGCATCCCTGCGATGTCGGCCTGCTGCGTTTGCAGGCTACGCACCTGCAGCACCCGGATGCGGTCAAGGACCTGATCAGCCGCAGCAATACCGAATGGATTGCGGTCTTGAGCCCTGAGGAGTTGCGGGCACAGAATGTTGGCGACTTTGTCTGTGAATGGTTTTTTGACTTTCATACCTTGCCGTTCGATGTCTCGCGGGTCCAGGTGACCCTGGGGCGCGCGTTCGGCATGGCGCGCCTGCGGGGCAAAGGCTATGTGCATGTCGACGAGCCTGAACATGAATTGCTCGGTGATAGCCGGCCGATCCGTGAACTGCGCAAGCTGCTCAGCAAGCTGGCGCCCACCGAGTCGCCGGTGCTGATCCGTGGTGAAAGCGGCACCGGCAAGGAGCTGGTGGCGCGCACCCTGCATCGCCAGTCCCAGCGCCGCGACAAGCCTTTTGTGCCGATCAACTGCGGGGCGATCCCCGAACACCTGATCCAGTCGGAGTTGTTCGGCCACGAGAAGGGCGCTTTTACCGGCGCCCATCAGCGCAAGATCGGCCGTATTGAAGCTGCCCACGGCGGCACTTTGTTCCTCGACGAAATTGGCGACCTGCCGTTGGAGCTGCAAGCCAACCTGCTGCGTTTTCTACAGGAGAAGCACATCGAGCGGGTCGGCGGTAGTCAGCCGATTGCCGTGGATGTGCGGGTCCTGGCGGCAACTCACGTTGATCTGGAAAAAGCCATCAATAGCGGGCGCTTTCGTGAAGACTTGTATTACCGTTTGAACGTTCTGCAGGTGGTCACGGCGCCACTGCGCGACCGCCACGGTGATCTGTCGATGCTGGCCAGTCACTTTTCCCATTTCTACAGCCTGGAAACCGGGCGTCGTCCGCGCAGTTTCAGCGAGGATGCCCTGGTTGCCATGGGCAAGCACGACTGGCCGGGCAATGTCCGCGAATTGGCCAATCGGGTGCGGCGCGGCCTGGTGCTGGCAGAAGGTCGGCAAATTGAGCCCCAGGACCTTGGTCTGCTCAGCCAGGAGGCCAGCGCACCGAGCATCGGCACCCTCGAAGATTACAAGCACCGTGCTGAACGCCAGGCCCTGTGCGATGTGCTCAATCGCCACAGCGACAACCTGAGCATTGCCGCCAAGGTCCTGGGCGTGTCCCGGCCGACCTTCTACCGCCTGCTGCACAAGCATCAGATTCGCTAGCTGAGTAGGCGCGGACTTGACCCGCGATAGCAATCGCGGCATAGGTATCTACACTTCTCTAATCCTGATCTATGAAGAGGGCTCACGGGTGGTCTGCGCATGCGTGCTTATCCAGTTGATTTGGCGAGGCTGCCGGCCCCTTCCGCCCTTACGTGAACTGCCCCCCGAATGTTGGACACCTGACCTCACCGAAGGGTGTTCCATGACGAAATACAACCTATCGCTCAAGCAATCACTGATCGAAGAATGTCTGTCTGCCAAAAGTGTTCATGAGGTGGCACTCAAGCATGGCATGAGCCCGTCGATCCTGCGCCGCTGGGTCAAAGGCTATGAGAAGCACGGTGCTGCAGGTTTGATTGCCAAATACAGCCATTACGACGCCCAGTTCAAATTGAAGGTGTTGCAGTGCGTCGAGCAAGACGGGCTGTCGGCCCAGCAAGCTTGTATACGGTTTGATATCCGTGGCCCGAGCAGCATCAGGCAATGGAAAAAGTTGTACGATGAAGGCGGAGTTGAAGCACTTCAGCCGCATCGTCACCGAGAGTCCAGCATGCCCCGCAAGCCTTCCAAACAACCCAAAGAGAGCGCTGCTGTTCCCCCGGACGCTGAGCTGTCCCCTGAACAGATGCTCAAAGAACTGGCATATCTGCGTGCAGAGAATGCCTATCTAAAAAAACTCGATGCCTTGATCCAAGCGGACCCTCGCACTGCGCGGTCAGAAAAGCGCAGGCCGTCCAAGGATTGAGGCATGTATATCCACTTGCTTTGCTACTACGTGCTGCTGGGTTGGCGCGCAGTACTTTCTACTACCAAAACAAAGCACTGCTGACTGACAAGCATGCTGATCTTAAAGAGCGCATACGCAGTGTCTATCACAAGCACCAAGGGCGCTACGGCTATCGCCGCATCACCGCGACCCTTGGGCACAATGGCGAGGCAGTCAATCACAAGAAAGTGCAGCGATTGATGCAGTTGATGGGCCTGAAATCGCTGGTCAGGGTGAAGAAATACCGCTCTTATCGGGGCGATGAGGGCCTTGTTGCACCTAATCTGCTCAAGCGTGAATTCAAAGCAGAAGCCCCCAACCAGAAATGGGCAACCGACGTGACGGAGTTCAAGGTAAAGGGGCAGAAACTGTTCCTTTCGCCTGTGATGGACCTGTACAACGGAGAAATCCTGGCTTACCAGACCAACCGCCGTCCCGAATTCAATATGGTTTCGAGTATGTTGGAACAAGCCTTTGGGCGGCTTAATCAAGATGACAAACCGATACTGCACTCTGATCAGGGCTGGCAGTACCGCCAGCCGACCTACCGGCACATGCTGGCTGAAAAGAACATTGAGCAGAGCATGTCGCGTAAGGGTAACTGCCTGGACAATGCTGCCATGGAAAGCTTTTTCGGCACACTCAAGAGTGAATTCTTCTACCTGGAATCGTTTGAAAGTGTCGAGCAACTGGCATCAGGGCTAGATGACTACATCGCTTATTACAACCAAGAGCGCATAAGCCTCAGACTGAATGGCTTGAGTCCGGTACAGTTTCGGACCCAAGCGCTGAATCATTAGCGCCCCCTGTCCAACATTCGGGGGTCAGTTCACGTAAGGGCGGAAGGGGCCGGCAGCGTCACCACATCAACTGGATAAGCACGCCTATCAAGAACCAATAGGCTGACTCGCTAGAGATGGATGGATACCTATGCTCATCGCGGGGCAAGCCCACAGCGCTCCCACAGCATCAAAACCCGCCGAAGCGGGCTTTTTGCTTAGAAGTAGTACGGGAATTTCAGACTGAAGGAGAAGTCCGGCGAGTCGTCGGTCAGGCCAATCGAAAGGTTGGGCACGATGGTCAGGTTGTCGGTGGCGGCCAGGGTCATGCCGATGTTGAAGTTGGCCGCGTTGTAGTCGCTGCTCGGCACCGACTGCCAGCTGCCACCGTCAGGCTTGATCTTGCTCTTGCTGGCAAACTGGTCAGAGAACGAAAACGACATACTCATCTTCTCGTTCAAGGCAAAGGCAATACCGGCACCGATCTGCCAGGAGTCGCCGAGTTTTACGTCACCGGGGACCTTGGTGTTGATGGTCGGGCTGATGTCGCTGAACGAGTCCTGCATGTTGTAGGTGTAGGACAGGCTGCCGAACAGTACGGCAGGGTCGAAGGTCTTGACCAGCGAGATGCCCGGAGTGATCGCCCAGACCCCGTTGCCGGTGGGCAGGCTCTCCGGTACCGAGAGGTTGTCGTTGGTCGGGTCGTTGACCAGCTTGATGCCATAGGGGTCCTTGCCGGTGGGCGCCTTGACCCGCAGGGTGGCTACGGCATCGGGCCAGTTTTCCGATTCATCGAGGAACTTGTAAGCAATACCGACGTTGACATCGCCAATGGTCGGGTCGCGCCTGACGGTGGCATCGGAGGTCACCGGCCCGGCGCCACCGGCACCGCCCGAGGAATAGGTGGATTCGCGGTAGACCACCGGGACGTTGATATCGAACTGCCAACGCTGGTCGAGGTTATAGCGGGCGGTCAGGTCCAGGGTCCAGTTGTCGGCCTTGATCCGGTCGAGGTTGATGTTGCCGAGGAAAATCGAGTCCAGCGCCAGAAAACCGTTGAGAACCAGGGCACGGGTGTCGTAGTGGGTATAGGTCAGGCCGGTTTCGACGCTGAACCTGCCGCCACCGAAGAAGCCGCTGGCCTCGTCGTACAGGTTGGACACGCTTTGTGCCGGCTCCGAGTCGTCTTTGAGCGACTGGCCGTAGGAGCTGCCGGTGGTTCCTGGTGCACCGCTGGCCACGGTCTGGCCGCCCTTGACGGTCTCCGCCGGGGACTTGGTCAAGCGTCTGGGTGCAGGGGCTTGCGGTGCTGCTTCAACCTGGCGAACGCGCTGTTCGAGGACCATCAGCGCGTTCTGTTGTGCTTCGTAACGTTGTTTCAACTCCATGAGTTCTTGTTTTAGTACTTCTACCTGAGGATCGGCTGCTGCGTAGAGCATGGTTGCCGGTGTCAGGCCACTCAAACAGACGATAGCTCTGAACGTTAACGATCGGTGCATGGGTTAGCCGTCCCTTCTGACTACATATGATGAGACTGAGCGTAGATCAGAATCCGAGAGTGCGAAGGCCTTTGAGTTGGTCCAGGTTGCCATTGAGCGAGCCGGCGCTGGGTACGTTCTCACGCAGCACGACATTGAGCGAGGTGAGGTTGCTGACCCGGTTGCCGGCGCCCAGCAAGGTGGTGTTCTGCATCAGGCCGCCCTGGGCCAGGCGTTGCACGGTGTTGCCCTGGTTGTTGTTGGCGACGATGTTGAATTGCACACCGCTACCGGTGGACGTAACGCTCAACGAGCCTGCGCCATTGGCGCCGACCAGGGTCGAGCCTGCGGCCAGTGCCTGGCCTTCCTGCGCGGTGACCGGCGCCTGACTGGCCTTGGTGACGTTGATATCGACGTTGTTGTAGGCGGTATTGTTGTCGCCGGCCGCCCGCACCACCTGGGTCACGCCTTCGGTACTGTTGAGACCGTTGCCGCCGCTGACGCTACCGGTGCCGGTGCTTTGCGCGTGGGTGGAACCGGTGCCTTTTTCGTCGATCATTGACACATAGAACTGCGGTTTTAGCGTTGTTTGTTGAATTTGCATCGAGGATTTGGCGCCAATCACTTCACCATTGGCATTTTGCCAGGTGCTGCTCATGACAATGCCGAAGCTGACGATGCGTCCGGGCATGACAAAGCGCCCGCGCAAGTTCGCCAGTTCCTGGTCCTTCAATTCAATGGGTTTGAGCGTCTGTGCCTGGGTGGGCAGGCTGGCAGCCAGACAAACCACGGCGAGCCAGATTGAAGTCTTCATGGGATGCTCCCGGAGCCTCATGCTCCCTTGTCATTAGAAGAAGTCGCTTTGGATGAACCCGAAATCCATCAGCTCAGCGTCTTGCACCGGGGTGAAGGTATTGATGCGGTTCTTGGCGGTCAGCGGCAGCGGCGGGTCGAGCAAGGCATTGGTCTTGTCGTAACCCCGGCCGATGACGGCGAAGATGATGCCGTTCCAGCCTTTGACGAAATCGCCGACTTTGTAGCGTTTGTGGCCCAGTACCGGGTCGCCGACGTAAGCCCAGCCGTTGTGGACTTTCTGCAAGACTACAAAGTGCTTGTAGCCACGGATGTCCATCAGCACCACCACCGGGATACGGACATTCTGCAAGGCGTCGATTTCTACCCGGTAACCACGGGCACGCATGCCCAGGCTTTCCACGTAACGCTTCATGTCGAGCATGGAGAAGCCCTGGACCCTGACCATGTCATGGTCGGAGTGGGCCAGCATGCCTTCGATGATCTGTTCTTCATTGACGTCCAGCCAATAGGCCTGACGCAAAATGGTCGCCAGTGCTGCGGCGCCACAACTGAAATCGGTTTTTTGTTGCACAAGGTCAGCGAACTTGCGTTCGCGTACGCTCTGGATGGGTTTGAATACCACCGCGCCTCCTGGCAGCACCGAAAGCGGCAGTTGCGCCGCTTCGCTCAAGCTTGCCAGGCACAGCAAAAATGCCAAGGCGAAAATGCGCATGTTCGATGCCCCCCTGCCGGTGTTGAAAAAAGGCCCCCCGAAGGGGGCCTCCAGGCCACAGCATTTACATCGAGGTGTTGGAAATGGCCAGCGAGTTGCTTTGTTGGTTGCCTTGACCGGCCGCCACGTTGACGCCCAGGTTGCCGCTGCCGCCATTGACCGAACCACTCAGGGTTGCGGTGTTGGTTACAGGGTTGGCCCAGCCAGTTGGAGTCAGCACTTGATAAGAGAAAGTATTGCTCAAATCGTAAGAGCTGCTTTCACTGTAGCTTTTCGCTTTGTCGTACTCAGACTCGGACGACTTGCTGCCCGATTTCTCGAACGAGGAGTCGAAGGCTTTTTCGAAGGAGGAGTCATACGACTTGTCCCACGAAGAGCTGGACTCTTTGTTCCAGGTTTTTTCAACCGACGCATCCAGGGAAGCAGTCAGCGAAGCACTGGCTTCGTCAGTGCGGCTGCCATTGTTGCGGCGGCCATAATCCCAGGTACGTTCGCGGCTAGCGTCGAATTGCACGTCCAGCGATGCGTTCAGCGTAGCACCACGTGAACCGCTGGCTTCATGGCTTCTGGAGCCGCTTGCGTCAGAGCTCTTCGAGCCACTGGCCTCGAAGTGCTTGGCACCGGCCACTTCAAAGCTCGACGAGTTGCTCCTGCTGCCGCTGGCCTCGAAGGACTTGTCGTAGGAAGCACTGCCGCTGGCGGTTTTGGTCACCGTCAGAGTGTCGACGCGGTAGGTGCGGTCGGCGTTGTTGTTGACGGTCAGGCCAGGGCCGTTTTGCTCGGCAGAAGCAGTAGCGGTTGCGTTACCCAGTGCAGCGTTGGTATTGGCAATCGCCATGGTGTTTTTCTGCTGGTTCAGGTCGCCACCGGCAATGTTGATGCCCATGTTGCCGCTGCCGTTGTTGCCCGAGCCACCCATGACGGCGGAGTTGGTGCTGCCGTAGTTGTCGACGCGGTTGTGGTTGCTGTATTGCGAGACTTTAGCAGTCGAGGTGGCATTGCCGAACACGAAGGTGTTGTCAATTTCCGAGACGGAACCGGCGTTGGCGATGGCGGCGGCGTTGTCTTGCTGGTTGCCGGCACCGGCAGCCACGTTGACGCCGACGTTGCCGCTGGTGCCGGTGGCCGAGCTGCTCATTTCAGCTTCGTTCACGGTACCTTCGTTGCGGATTTTGTTGTTGGTGCTGCTTTGTTTGTCCCAGGCGTTGGCGGTGGCGGTCACCGGGATTTTAGTAGGAGGAGGGGTATGATGACCATTGTTGTTGTGATGGCCATTGTTGTTATGGCCGTTATTGTGGCCACCACGTGGATCATTCCCTGCTTGTACAGCTACAGCCATGACCGCAGCAATTGCGAAAACCAGAGGCTTGAGTGCCATCGAAGGTTTCATGGTGATTCTCCGTACTTTATTTTAGGTTAAGTGTTGTTATTACCTGTTTGGGTCAATCTGCGACCCGGATGCTCAGGGTGTTGGCCGTTCGGTTTCCCACCCCGGCACTCTGATTCAACTGAATGACCCCACGGCTGCCGGTGAAGGCCTGGTCACTGGTAGTGACCTGGCGAGAGCCGGGTGTCGAGTCAGTTGGATCGGAGTTGTTGAGCAGCGCCACGTTCTGTTGCATGAGGACGCTGTCGTCGATACTTTGCGGTTGACTGCTGATGCTGATCCGCAGTGCATTGGCTTGCTGGTTGGCGGCGCCCGCGCTCTGGTTGACCCCCAGTGCGCCGCTGCCATTGCTGAAGGAGTTGCCCTGAATACCGGACTGGGCATCCATGTTCGGGTCGACCTGGGTACGCAAGCGCTGGCGGATCTGGGTAGTGGCGCTGGCACCATGGCCTACAGCGATAGCCCGGGCGTTGGCTTGTTGCTGTTGATCACCGGCAGCCTGGTTGACCGTAAGGTTGCCCTGGTACTGGGCGCCGGTGGTGTCGATGTTGGCGTTATTGATCACTGGGGGTTGGGCGAGGGCCGGTGTACTGCAGAACATGGCCAGAATCAGCAGCCGATGCTTCATCTCACTGACCTCCGGTCAAGATCTGCAGGGGCGCCAGGCCTTTCTGCACGCTAGAGTTGACCATGTTGGATATGCCGTTGCCGGAGTTGCCGGAGCGTCCGCCAGCCAGATTGGGCAGTTGTGTCTGGTTATTGATATTGCCGCCCAGGTTGCTGGTCTGTTGCGTGATCATGGAACTGATGCCAGCACCGCTGCTGATAGTGGCAAAGTCACCGTCGCTGAGCTCGTTGGTTTGCTTGAGGATCTGCACCGAGGGGTTGGTATTGACCGTGGTCGGGTACGGATCGGGCACCAAGGGGGCGCGCACGGCGTTGCGTGTTTGCACATCGCGGGTAATCACCACGATCCCGTTTTCTGCCTGGACCGGAACGTTGACGCTGGCTCCCAGTACGCAGCTGATCAGCACGAGGCGGTAGATGCCTTTATCAATTTTTCCCACGATGGCAATTCCTTCTTCGGTGCGCTGGCCTTGTTCAGCGTTGCGAGGAAGAGAGCAGAAGCTGTGCCGGTTTTTGTTTTTTATTGGAAAACAACGGCTTGGGACAATTGATCGGGAAGGGTCAAAAAATAGTGTAACGCCACTGAGACACTCACCGCCTGCAGGGTTGGATCCTGCGGGCGCCATGGCGTATCAAGGGCCACAGGCGTCGAGTGTCTCAGGCGCTTAACACTTTCACCTTTACAGACTGCGGCCGCTTTAGATCGCGGTTTTGCGTAGAGGGGAGTGTTTCAGAAATGGACAGTTGTGCGGAAATTGATTCAAGTACCGAGCAAGTGAGCTACGGCGGCAAAGGCCGCCTGCTTGCGCTGTTGCCAGTCACCTTGCAGCACCTGGCAAGGCTGGCGGTGCAGGGTCAGCCAGGCGCCAGTAGCCTGAAAAAACGCCTGGCGTTCGGCCAGTTGCGGCTGGCAGCGTTGCCCGTCGTCGTGCCAGGCGACCGACTCGGGGCTGAGCAGCAAGTGCAGATCGTAATGACGCGCCAGCAAAGCGTCTTCGAGCCACGCCGGGCAGTGGCCAAACAGCGTGCGGCTCCAGAGCATGTTGCTCAACAGGTGGGTATCGAGAATCAGCAGTCGCGGCTGCCGGGCGCGGGCGGCGTCTTCCCAGGCCAACTGCCCGTGGGCAATGGCCGGAATGTCGGCATAGCAGGTATCGCGTGCCTGTTGGTCAATGAAGTGACGGACGTACTCGCCCACCAGCTCACCGCCAAAGCGCCTCTGGATTTCGTTGCCGAGCCAGCTTTTGCCGCTGGACTCAGGGCCGGTGAGCACCAGTACCTTCATGGCAACGCAAGCGCCGGATCGCGTCGCCAATCACGCCAGCCTTGCACCGCTATCAGGGTGAACAGGGCGTAAAGTGCGGCAGTCAGGTACATGGCCTTGGACAGGAACAAACCGACGAAAATCACATCGAGGATGATCCACAGCGGCCAGCACTGCAGACGCTTTTGCGCCATCCACCATTGCGCGACCAGGCTGAAGCCGGTCAAGGCGGCGTCAAGCCAAGGGTGGACAGCGTCGGTCCAGGTCGCCATGGCCGCGCCCAGGCCGAGGCTGCCGAGCAACCCCAGGCCCAAGCCGAAGGCCACTGCATGCGGCTCCAGCAAGCTGACCTGGCGCGCATCGCGCTGGCGGTCCGGGCGTGTCCATTGCCACCAGCCATACAGTTGCAGCACGGCATAGACCAGTTGCAGGAGCATGTCCGAGTACAGCTTCACGTCGTAAAAGATCCAGGTGTACAGCACCACCATCACCAGGCCGATGGGCCAGCACCAGGGGTTCTGCTTGGTCGTGAGCCACACGGCGATGACGCCGAGCACGGCGGCGAACAGTTCGAGGCCGGACATCGGCGTTCCTTGGCAGATTCGAGGGAAGGGCGCCGATTGTACCTTGTGGCGCGCCAGGCGCCACTAGCAAGCGGGATGGGTCTGCACGCTGTGGGAGCGGCGGTGCGACGCCTCGACTCGCCCCGCGATAGCATTTCCCGATTAGACCCGGAACTGTCGCAGCAACTGCTCAAGTTGCCCGCTCAATTGGAACAGCGCCTTGCCCGAATCACTCGAATGCTGCGCCGCCAGGGCCGTTTGCTGCGACAGGTCGGCAGTCTCGGTGACGTTGCGGTTGATCTCCTCGACCACATGCGACTGTTGCAAGGTGGCGCTGGCAATCGAGGCGTTGAGCGCGGTCAGGTTGTGCAGGGCCTGGCTGATGGCATCCAGGCTGACCCCGGCTTCACTGGCCTGCTCGACGGTCTGGCGCGAGGCTTGGCTGCTGGCATCGATGGCTTTTACCGCAGCTTCCGATTGGCCTTGCAGGTGTTCGATCATGCTCTGGATTTCAGCGGTGGACTGCTGGGTGCGCTGGGCCAGCAGGCGTACCTCGTCGGCCACCACCGCAAAGCCGCGACCCTGCTCGCCGGCCCGCGCAGCCTCGATGGCGGCGTTGAGGGCCAGCAGGTTGGTTTGTTCGGCAATTGAGCGAATCACCTCCAGGACACTGCCGATGCGCGTGCTCTGGCCGGCCAGGGCGCGGATCACCTGGACCGCCTCGTCAATGGTCGTCGACAGTTGGTCGATGCGCTGCAGGCTGCCGTGAATGCTGTGCTGGCCTTGCTCGGCACGCAGCTGGGCATCGTGCATTTCGCTGGAAGCCTGTTCGGCGTTCTTGGCTACATCCTGGACCGCGTAGGTCACTTCGTTGATTGCCGTGGCTACTTGCTCCATTTGTTGCGACTGTTGCTCGCTACGCTGCTGGGCCTGGCCGGCGTTGCTGCCGACGTCGTTGGCCGATTGCGCCAAGGCATGTACCGCGCCCTGCAGTTGGCTGATCACCCCCTGCAACTTGCTGGTAAAGCTGTTGAAGTGGGTGCCCAGCTGAGTGACTTCATCAAAGCCGTGGGTGTCCAGGCGCCGGGTCAGGTCACTCTCGCCACTGGCGATGGTGGCCATGGCGTCGACCGCTTCCTGCAGCGGTCGGGCGATGCTGCGGGCGATCAGGACCACCAGCAGGGCCATGACCAGGGCGATACCCAGGCCAAGGATCGAGGCATCGCGCAGTTGGCGCAGGAACTCGGCCTGCATGTCGTCGATGTACACCCCCGAGCCGATCACCCAGCCCCAGGGCTGGAACAGCTGCACATACGAAGTTTTTTTCACCGGCTCGCTGGCCCCGGGCTTGGGCCAGCGGTAGTCGATGCTGCCGGCGCCCTTGGCCTTGGCCAGCGCCGCCATCTCGTTGAACAGGGCAAAGCCGTCCGGGTCACGAATCGCCGAGAGGTCCTGGCCATCGAGCTTGGGGTTGGCCGGATGCATGATCATCTTCGGCCCCAGGTCGTTGATCCAGAAATAGTCATTCTGGTCATAGCGCAAACCGCGTACCACGCTCAGGGCCTGTTGCTGGGCCGCCTCGCGAGTAAGGCTGCCGGCCGCCTCCAGGCCCTGGTAGTAGGCCAGGATGCCGGCAGCGGTCTGCACCACGTGGCGGGTCTTTTCCGCCTTGGCCTGGTACAGGTCGCCATGGATCTGGCGCAGCATCAGCAGTCCGAGGGTCACCAGCATCACCACGGCCACCACCAGGATCAGCCACAAGCGGCGGCTGATCGACATACTACGAAGCGTTTTCATGGAATGCGTACCCCAGTTCTTTTTGTTGTCTTGCCCATGCAAGCACGGTTTATCCGCCGAACCTACTCGACCAAGGGCTAAGTGCCTGATTCGCTGAGCCCTGTTGCGTTGTACCAGCAGCGTTTAGCCCAGAGGTCTGATAGGATTTCGGCCTCGACGGGATAAACCTGAAGGCCGCGTGAACTTTTCTGCTGGCTTTGCGACCAACTGTCGCTTGTAGAACGGCCAGGCGTTGAACAGCCATTGGCAATTAAAAGACTTTAACGGGGCGTGCCGCAGGCATTGCCTCACGGGGGAAACATGGATCTTTGGACCGGCCTGCAGGCTGTCATTCTAGGTATTGTCGAAGGCTTGACGGAGTTCTTGCCGATTTCCAGTACCGGCCACCAGATCGTCGTCGCCGATCTGATCAACTTCGGTGGTGAACGGGCCATGGCCTTCAACATCATCATCCAGTTGGGTGCGATCCTGGCGGTGGTCTGGGAGTTTCGCCGCAAGATCCTTGAGGTGGTGGTGGGGCTGCCACGTCAACGCCAGGCCCAGCGCTTCACCGTCAACCTGCTGATTGCCTTCATGCCGGCAGTGGTGCTGGGCGTGTTGTTCGCCGACCTCATCCACGAGTACCTGTTCAACCCTGTTACCGTCGCTGCGGCGCTGGTTGTAGGTGGGGTGATCATGCTCTGGGCCGAGCGCCGCGAGCATGTGATCCGCGTCGACCAGGTCGACGACATGCGCTGGAGCGACGCCCTGAAAATCGGCTGTGCCCAGTGCCTGGCGATGATTCCGGGGACTTCGCGCTCGGGCTCGACCATCATTGGCGGCCTGTTGTTCGGCCTGTCGCGCAAAGCGGCCACCGAGTTTTCGTTCTTCCTGGCCATGCCGACCATGGTCGGTGCTGCGGTGTACTCGGGCTACAAGTACCGTGACCTGTTCCAGCCCGACGATTTCCCGGTGTTCGCCATCGGTTTCGTGGTCTCGTTCATCTTCGCCATGATCGCCGTGCGCGGCCTGCTCAAATTCATCGCCAACCACAGCTATGCAGCCTTTGCCTGGTACCGCATCGTGTTTGGCTTGATCATCCTCGGCACCTGGGCATTCGGCTGGGTCGACTGGGCCACGGCGCACGGTTGAACATGAGCCGTCGTCAGCCGCAACCGCGCCGCGCAACCTCTGCCAGCGGCGCCCTGCACAACCCCCGGAGCAAGTGGCTGGCCTTCGCTGGCTTGTGCGTGCTACCCGTAGCGGGCGCTTTGCAGATGCTGTTGAGCGGGCAGTCGTGGCTGCCGGCGCTGGCCTACCCACTGGCCAGCCTGGCGAGCTTCCTGCTGTACTGGCGCGACAAGCAACAGGCCCGCAACCAGGCCTGGCGTACCCCGGAGAAGGTCCTGCATGCCAGTGAGCTGCTGGGCGGCTGGCCGGGTGCGTTGCTGGCGCAGCAACGCTTTCGCCACAAGACCCGCAAGCTGTCGTTCCAGGCAAGCTTCTGGGGCATTGTCGCTGTGCATCAAGTGTTCTGGGTCGACCACCTGCTGCTCGGTGGTCGTTGGCTTGGCGCTGCCCTGGCGCCGGTGCTCAGATAAGCAAGCCCGGCTGCTGGCGCTTGGGCAGGCGCCTGACCACCAACTGGTGGGAGCGTTGCAGCAAATCGGTCAGCTCGGCCCGGCCCATGGGGTAGGGCGCTGCCATGCTGATCCAGTGGGCCCGGGCCAGGTACGGCGCCGGGCGCACCCCGGGGCGATCGACATAGCCCAGAAACAGATCGCCATCGACCTTGAACGACAACCCCGCGCCCGCCAGGTCAAGCACCGCGAACATCTTGTTGCCGGCCACCGAGAACACCCGCACGCCGCCCCATTTGTAGTCTTCACGGGCACCGGGCAGGCTCAGGCAGAAGGCTGCCGCCTGCTCTTCACTGAGTTTGCTTTCAGACATAACGCTCCCCGCATTGGGCGAATTCCGCCACCAGATGATCGATCCACACCCGCACTGCCGGCAGCAATCCGCGTCGATGCGGATAGACCGCCTGCAGGTAGCCGCCGGGCAGCGACCAGTCTGGCAGCAGGCGCACCAGCTCGCCACGGGCAAGTTCCTCTTCGCAGTGCATGATCGGCAGCGCGGTAAAGCCCAGGCCCGCGATGGCCGCGGCCTTGCGCACGACAAAGTCGTCAATCGCCAGCCGCGCTTCCAGGGTCAGCTCATGCTTGCGGCCCTTGGCGTCGAGCAGGCGCAGGTGCACCAGGCGGTCGGCATCCACTGCGCCAAGTACCGGCAGGCTGGCCAGGTCTTGCGGGTGATCGAGCGGCTGCGCAGCGACGAAGGACGGGGAGGCCACCAGAAACATTTGTGCCTGGCGCAAACGGCGGGTGACCAGGGCCGGGTCCTCGTCACCCAGATCGCGCACGCGCAGGGCAACGTCGACCCCTTCGGTGATCAGGTCGACCCGGCGGTTGAGCAGGATCATGTCCAGTTGCACCTGCGGGTATTGTTGCAGGAAACGGCTGATCACCTGCGGCAAGAACTCATGGGCCAGCCCCACCGGGCACGACACCCGCAAGCGCCCGCGCGGCTCGCTGGTCATGCTGGCCACCGCTTCATCGGCCATTTCCGCTTCCAGCAGCATTGCCTGGCAATGGCGCAAGTAGCGCTCGCCCACGGCGGTCAGCTTCAGTTGCCGGGTGGTGCGCTGCAACAAGCGGGTACCCAGGCGTTCTTCGAGCTCGGCGATGCGCCGCGACAGGCGTGACTTGGGGATGCCCAGCAGGCGGCCGGCGGCGGCAAAACCGCCGGCTTCGACCACGCGGGCAAAGTAGAACAGATCGTTGAGGTCTTGCATGTGGCTCACCATTGTCCTGCCAATAGGACAAACTAACGCATTTTTGCAGACTTATCAGTTATTCGCCGCCCAAGTAGGATTGTCCCCATCGTGATCGCCCACTTGCGGTCTTCATTCAGGAGAGTCCCATGAAACTGTTGCACATCGATTCGAGCATCCTGGGCGACAATTCCGCCTCCCGTCAGCTGAGCCGCAGCGTGGTCGAAGCCTGGAAAGCCGCCGATCCGTCGCTGCAGGTGACCTACCGTGACCTGGCGGGCGACGCCATCAGTCACTTCTCCGCCGCGACCCTGGTGGCCGCCGGCACTCCGGAAGAACTGCGCGATGCTGCCCAGCAGCACGAAGCCAGGCTCAGCGCCGAAACCCTGCAGGAGTTCCTCGACGCCGATGCCGTGGTGCTGGCCGCCCCGATGTACAACTTCACCGTGCCCACCCAGCTCAAGGCCTGGATCGATCGCGTGGCGGTAGCAGGCAAGACCTTCCGTTACACCGAAGCCGGCCCGCAAGGCCTGTGCGGCGACAAGAAGGTGATCCTGGTGTCGACTGCTGGCGGCCTGCATGCCGGTCAACCTACCGGTGCCGGCCATGAAGACTTCCTCAAGGTGTTCCTGGGCTTCATCGGCATCACCGACCTTGAGATCGTCCGTGCCCATGGCCTGGCCTACGGCGATGAGCACCGGGTCAAGGCGCTCAACGCCGCCCAGGTACAAATCAGCAACGAGCTGTTCGCCGCCGCCTGATCCCCGCGCCTGAGTAACCGACTGCCGGCAGTGCCCGCAGTCGGTTTTTTCATTGAGATTTCATCTGCGCCGATCTGGCCCGTTCTATGCTCGCTTAAAGCTCACGCGTAAGCGTTCATCGAAACAGCCGGGGAGGGTGCGCACCCATGCGGCGTCTTCGCGCAGTGCTCATGCTTGTCCTGCTGGGCGGCCCGCTGCTGGTGCACGCCGAGCCGGCTGCGCACTGGAGTGTCGGGGTGCACCGGCTGAGTTTCGCCGACCCGCTGGATGCACAACCGGTGCAGGCCCTGGCGTTCTACCCCTCCAGCGGCCCTGAGCGCAGTAGCCGCCTGGAAGGCTATCGGGTCCAGGCCTGGGAAGGCGCGCCGATGGTCATCGGCCGCTATCCACTGTTGTTGCTGTCCCATGGCAACACCGGCACGCCACTGGCGTTGCATGATCTGGCCACCGCCCTGGCCCGGCGCGGTTTTATCGTTGTCGCCGTGACTCACCCAGGCGATAACGCCCGGGACCACAGCCGCCTGGGAACCCTGAGCAACCTCTATGGGCGACCGCTGCAGATCAGCGCCGCCATCACCGCCAGCCTCGCTGATGCCTTCCTGGCCCCTTACATCAGCGGCCCGCAGGTCGGGGTGATCGGCTACTCGGCGGGGGGCGAGACGGCGCTGATCCTCTCCGGTGCGCAACCGGACCTGCAACGCTTGCAACGCTACTGCAAGGAGCGGCCACTGGATGCCGACGCCTGCAAGACTCGCGGTGTGCTCATCGCAGACCGTGGCGACCTGGGCGCCACAGCCGATCCTCGGGTCAAGGCAGTGCTACTGATGGCGCCCTTGAGTCTGATGTTCGGTCGCCATGCGTTAGCCGAGGTCAAGGTGCCGGCGTTGATCTACAGCGGTGACAAGGACCAGTTGCTGGCGATCGACAAGAATGCCCAGGCCCTGGCACGCAAACTGCCCGTCACCCCCAACTATAAATTGCTCGCCGGTGCCGGCCACTTTGTCTTCATGGCCCCGTGCGACGACGAACAACGGCAGAAAATGGCCGCGTTGTGCAACGACCCGGAAGGTGTCGACCGCGAGGGTATCCACCTGTCCTTGCAGGCCGAAGCGGCGCGGTTTTTCAACCATGCCCTGGGTGACAAGCACCAGGGCGGGTTGCATATGGCCGATCAATAGACCTGGCTGCGCCGCGCCAGCAGCATCGTCAAACCAACGCCCAGCAGCGACAACAAGGCAGCCACGCAGAAGATCCAGGCATAACCCAGGTACACGGCGATCGCGCCCATCAACGGCCCGGCAATGGCCAGGGCCAGGTCGAAAAACACCGCATAGGCGCCCAGGCCTGCGCCGCGGCTGGCGCTGGGCACCTGCTTGATGGCCTCCACACCCAGCGCCGGGTACACCAGCGACAGGCCGAAACCGGCCAGCCCCGCACCGACCAGGGCCAGCGCCGGTACGGGGGCCAGCCACAGCAGGGCCAGGCCCAGGGCTTCGGTGGCCATGCAGGCCATTGCCACCTGATAACCCCCGAAGCGGTTGACCGCGTTGACGAACAGCAGCCTTGACGCAATGAAGCAGATGCCGAAGGCGCTCAGGCACCAGGCGGCGCCGTGCCAGCCCTGTTCGAGGTAGAACAGGGTGACGAAAGTGGTCAGGGTGCCATAACCGATCGAGGCCAAGGTCAGGCTCACGCCGCAGGGAGCCACCCGTGCAAACGCGGCCCAGAATGGCAGGCGTTCGCCGCGCAGCAGCGGGATCGACGGCTGGTTGCGGATCACCAGGAGGGCCAGCAGCGCCAGGGCACTCAAGCTCAGGCCCAGGCTGGCGAAGTTGACCTGCTCGATCAGCTTCACCCCCAGTGGGGCGCCGATGGCGATCGCGCCGTAAGAGGCAATGCCGTTCCAGGAAATCACCCGTGCAGTATGCTCGGCGCCCACCGCGCCGATCCCCCAACTGAGCGTGCCGACGCCGATCAGGCCCTGGGCAACGCCCAGTAGCACGCGAGCGCCGAGCAACACCAGCAGGCTCAGTAGTGGCAGGCTCAGAGTCAGCGCCGACAGGAACGTTAGTGCGCCACTGGCGGCGATACCGACCAGGCCAATGATGATCGCCCGCTTGCTGCCCAGGGTATCGGCCGCGCGCCCGGCAAACGGACGGCTGAGCAGGGTCGCCAGGTACTGCAGGCCGATGGTGATGCCGGCGACGACTGCGCCGAAGCCCAGTTCATCGTGCACGTAGCTGGGCAACACGGCGATGGGCAGGCCGATGCACAGGAAGGCGATAAAGGTATAGAAGACAATCGAAAGGATTTGCCGGGTAATCAACCGGGTGTCGACGGACATGAGCTCGTTCGCTGGCGGGCGGTGGGAGAGGGCTATGATCGCCGGGTGTGAGGAGAAAAGAAAGCAGGCTAACTAATGCCAGCGATGGGGGATTCCATGTAGGAGCGGGCTTGCCCCGCGATGGGTATCTATAGGCCTGTGGATTGGCTGATGGCGGTAAGGTGCAGGCTTGAGATGGGGTAGAGTCTGCAAGGCTTGCAGCGCTCTGGAGATCGAGCGCCGCCCGCGCGGCGCAAGCCCGCTCCCACATTGTTAGCCTTGGGGCTGTGCAGGCTTGGCCAGCTCGATACCCGCAGCCCCCAAGCGCTTGAGAATCTCGAACAGCAGTTCGCTCTTGGTCACTCCGACGATTCGCGGGCTGGCGACGTAGCCGGTTACCGTCAGGGTGATGCCGTCCGGGGTGAGTTTGCTGAAACGTACGAACGGTGCGGGCTTGTCGAGGATGGTCGGGTGTTCGCAGTAAACCTCGTAGAGCAGGGTTTGCACCTGTTCGGGGTCGATGTCCAGCGGGAACACCAGCTCCAGCGACGCCACACCCTGGGCACTGCCGCCCAGGGTCACGTTGCGCAGGTTTTGCGAGATCAGTTGCGAGTTGGGCACGATGACGATGGAGCGGTCGCTCAGTTGTATTTCGGTGGCGCGCACGTTGATCCGGCGGATATCGCCCTCGACCCCACTGATGCTGATCAGGTCGCCGACCTTGACCGGTCGCTCGGTGAGCAGAATCAGCCCGGAGACGAAGTTCTTGACGATTTCCTGCAGGCCAAAGCCAATGCCCACCGACAGGGCACTGACGATCCAGGCCAGGTTGGTCCACTTCACTCCCAGCGCCGACAAGGTCAGCAGGATCACCAGGGCATAGCCGATATTGGCGAACAGGGTGCTGAGGGATGCGCACATGCCCGGGTCCATGTCGGTCTTGGGCAGGAACTCGTTATCCAGCCAGCGGCGCAGGGTACGAATCAGGTAGATGCCGAGCACCAGCGCCAGCAGGGCATTGAACAGGTGCCCGGGAATGATGTTGAACTGGCGCAGGCCGGCTCCCCCGAGGAACGCCATGATATTGCTCGCCAGTTGCCCGAGGGTGGTGCCGATGCCGCCAACGAACAGGGTGACGACCGCCAACAGCAGCAGCGCGGCGCGGCCGAATCCGCTGATCAGGGTTTCGACCTGATCCAGGCGCCGGTCACCGATGCCCAGCAGTTCCTTGAGCGCCTTGCCGCTGGCCTGCCGAGGTGAAAAGAAGTGCTCGCAGCTGTCCCTGAACACCTGCATCAGCA
The DNA here is from genome assembly GCF_004214895.1 of Pseudomonas tructae. Taxonomy (NCBI): domain Bacteria; kingdom Pseudomonadati; phylum Pseudomonadota; class Gammaproteobacteria; order Pseudomonadales; family Pseudomonadaceae; genus Pseudomonas; species Pseudomonas tructae. The sequence goes on from NZ_CP035952.1 coordinate 3,010,550, forward strand.
GGTAAAAGCCGGACAGCAGGAGAAAGATCCAGACCGTCTCGTAGGTGATAAAACGTGCCAGCGACACATAGCCGGTCAGCAGCGCCAGCACCGAGGCGACCATTGCCAGGCTGGCCAGGGTGTAGATCAACCCGGCCAGGGTCGAGGCGGCTTCGGGGACGTCTCCGGCGGCGGCCATGCTGCGCCGGGCGCTGCTGGTGCGCACCAGCAAGGCGATGATCAGCACGGTGATGGTCAGTGCAGCAATGCCCCGGCCGGCGAGCAGCAGCTGGCTGCTCATGCCGGCGGCGCTGGCGACCTGCACCAGGGCCACCAGCACCAGCAGTGCGACCGCCAGCCAGCGGGCGAAAGGCTGCAGCACCAGGGCAACCGGGTCGGCAATGTCCGGCAGGCGCCAGGAGGGGTGTGTGGTCGAAAGCAGCGCGCGGCTCAAGCCGGTGATCAGCACGCAGGTGTAGGCAAGCTTTTCGAATTCCTCGGAGAACGTCGTCAGCGGCGACGGCAATGGCAAGTGGTGGGTACAGGCGTAGAACAGCAGGTTCAGGGCGATACCGGTGGCCAGCAGGGTTGCCAGTACCGAGGCCAGGGCTAGCGAACTGCGGCGCAGGCGGCCTTCGGGTACGCGGTGCATGCACAACCAGGCCATCCAACGGTCGACCAGGCGCCGGCCCACTGTCCAGATCAGCAGCGCCAGAACCACCAGCGTCACGGTGTAGAACCGCTGGCCCGGTTGCCAGACCGCGGCGGCGCTTTCACCTACCTGGGCCATGAACGCCTGCAGGCGCTGGCGGTCGTCCGCCGAAGGTCGGAACAGCGGCGACCAGAACGCAGGATTGAGCAGGCTGTGGGTGCTCAAGGTCAGTTCGCTTTCGAGCATGCTGCGGCGCAGACCGGAAATCTGCGTGAGCAGGTTCTTGGCATTGTCTTTCAAGGTGGCCAGGGCCTTGAGGGTGGTATCGAGGCTGTTTTTCTGTTCGCTCAGGGCCGTGCGCTGGGTGGCGATATCCGAAGTGCCCGGCACCAGGCTGTCGACCGGCGCCGGGCCCAGCACCTCCAGTTGAGCTTGCAACTGCGCTTGCTCGGGCAGCAGCGCAGTGGACAACCGGTCGATATCGACCATCAGCACTTGCAGGCGGTCCTGCGGGCCTTCGAGCTGGGCGTAGTTACTGGCTTGGGATATCTCCTGCTTGAGGCTGTCCAGGCGCAACTGCAAGGCCTGCAGGTCAGTCTGCGTCACTTTGATTGCGGTGTCGGCGGGGGCCTGCGCAGGTTCGGCGGCCAATAAACGGGTGGTACCCGCAAACAGCAGGGTGAGGGCGAGTATGCCGATCATCGTCAAAGCCTTGCGCATGGTACTGCCCGCTCAGGTGGTTGATCTCCCAGCCTATGAGGGTAGGTCAGTTTGCGGGTTTCAGGCACCGTACTACGCTGCTGATAGCCAAAGTTGCCAGGAAGCACTCAACTCGTGGACATGCGCTCAGATGGGTAATCGAATCCTTGCCGGCCTGGCGCTATGCTGTTTGCTGGCATCGATGCTGGTCAGCGGCGCAAGCCGGGCTGCCGTGGAAGCGGCGCTGCTTGACGCAGAACCTGCAGAACTGAAGATCGCCAACCGCAGCATCATGGTCTTTCACGCCACCCTGCTCGGCGAGGCGCCTGCCGCCCGGGTCAAGCGCGCCGAACAGGTGATCAACGAGCGGCTGGATGAAGGCTTCGACAACACGGTCAGTGTCGACGCCGTCCAGGGCAACTACCTGGTGCTGCTCGGTGACCGCCGGGCGTTCATCGTCTCGCCCGGTGACCTGGTCGGCGGCGAACTCAATATTCAGCAGGAGGCGCAGGCGGCGGCCTCGCGCTTGCGTCAGGTGGTGTCCGAAGCGCAGCAGGCACGCAGCCCGCGGTTTTTGCTCAGTGCTGCGGGGCTGAGCATCGCGGCGACCCTGGTGTACCTGCTGCTGCTCAGGCTCGCGGGCTGGTTGCACCGCAAAGCGCTGTCGTGGCTGCCCCAGCATGTGCGTAAGCACACCAGCGCCTTGCGTATTGGTCAAACCCAGCTGATCGACGCCAGCAACCTGTTTCCGCTGTTGCGGCGTTTGCTGGGCCTGGTGCGCTGGATTCTGGTAGCGCTGCTGACCTATGAATGGCTCAGCTTCGTCCTGCAACGCTTCCCCTACACCCGGCCCTGGGGCGAAAGCCTGAACCTCTACTTGTATGGGCTGCTGCGCCATGTGCTGACGGGCATGCTCGAGGCCATCCCGGGTTTGTTGATTGCCCTGCTGATTTTCTTCATTGCGCGCGGCATCATCGCCTTCAGCAAGCGCCTGCTCGAACGGCTGGCGCGGCCCGGGTCGATCAGCTGGTTGAACCAGGAAACCCTGCAGCCGACCACACGGCTGACGTCACTGGCGATCTGGCTGTTCGCCCTGGCCATGGCCTATCCGTACCTGCCCGGTGCCGACACCGAGGCGTTCAAGGGGCTGTCGGTCTTGATCGGCCTGATGATTTCCCTGGGCGCCACCAGCGTCGTCGGCCAGGCTGCGGCCGGGCTGATCCTCACCTACACGCGTACCTTGCGGCCCGGCGAGTACGTGCGCATCGGCGAGTACGAAGGCACCGTCACCGAGCTTGGCATGTTCACCACCACCATCCGCACCGGGCTGGGTGAAGTGCTGACGCTGCCCAACTCGATGATCACCGGGGCGGTGACCAAGAACTACTCGCGGGTGGTGCAAGGCCAGGGGTATGTCGTCGACACCACTGTCACCATCGGCTACGACACGCCCTGGCGCCAGGTCGAGGCGATGCTGCTGGAAGCGGCGCGGCGCACCGAGGGTGTGCTCGAGTCACCCCGGCCGCAGGTTTTCCAGACGGCATTGTCAGACTTCTACCCCGAATATCGCCTGGTGGCCCAGGCCGTGCCCAGCGAACCACGGCCGCGGGCCGAACTGCTGACCCTGCTGCACGCCAACATCCAGGACGTGTTCAACGAGTTCGGCGTGCAGATCATGTCGCCACACTACCTGGGCGACCCGCAGCAGGAGAAGGTGGTGCCCAGGGAACACTGGTACAACGCGCCGGCGGTCCGCCCTGAGAGCAGCGAACCTTGAAGGCGGCGGCAAGGCTTGGCCTGCTGGTGCTGGTCTGGGCCGTCACCAGCGTTGCCTGGGCAACTGGCGAGGTCGGCCGCTTGCCGGCGGCGGCCACAAATTCCGAAGGCTACGCCAGGCCAGATAGCTGCCAGGGCTGCCATGCCGAGCAAACAGGGCAGTGGCAGCACTCGGACCATGCCTGGGCCCTGCGTGATGCCAACGCCGCCAATGTGCTGGGCAACTTCGACGACGTACGCTTCGACGAGGCCGGGGTCAAGGCGCGCTTCTACCGCAAGAGTGGCGGCTTTTTCGTCCACATCGAAGGCGAGCAGGGCAAGCCCGAGGAATTTCGCATCCTCTATACCTTCGGCCACCGGCCGCTGCAGCAGTATCTGGTGGCATTGTCGCGCGGCCGCCTGCAGGCACTGACCATCGCCTGGGACAGCCGGACCAAGGAGCAGGGCGGGCAGCGCTGGTTCTCCCTGTACCCCGGCCAACGGTTTACGCCCGACGACCCCTTGCACTGGACGGGCCGCTACCAGAACTGGAATGCGATGTGCGCCGACTGCCATTCCACCCGCCTGCAAAAGCACTATGACGACCAGCAGGACAGTTTCGCCAGCACCTGGCAGGAGCAGACCGTCGGCTGCCAGGGCTGTCACGGGCCTGGCCAGAAGCATGTCGACTGGGCGCGGGCCAAGCCGGCCGAGGCCGTGCCGGGCAAGGGGTTGGTCGTGGATTTCAAGGCGCTGGGCAGCCGTGGCATGGTCGAGCAGTGCGCCTACTGCCACAGTCGCCGTCAGGGGCTGGGCGACGGCCAGTTGCCAGGCCATCCGCAACTGGACCAGAGCCTGCCGGCCACGCTGCGCCAGGGGCTGTACCATGGCGACGGGCAGATTGACGGCGAGGTGTATGAATTCGGTTCGTTCACCCAGAGCAAGATGTACGCGGCGGGTGTGGCCTGTACCGATTGCCATAACCCGCACACCGGCAAGGTACGCATCGAAGGCAATGGCCTGTGCCTGCAATGCCATAACAGCGGGCCCGACACTGCGCGTTTTTCCGGCTTGCAAGCCAAGGACTACGACAGCCCCAGCCATCACCATCATGTGCCAGGCTCACCCGGCGCCCAGTGCGTGAACTGCCATATGCCGAGCAAGACCTATATGCAGGTGGATCCGCGCCGAGACCACAGCCTGCGTATCCCGCACCCGGACCTTGCCGCGCAGAGCGCCAGCCCCGACGCCTGCACCGGCTGCCACCAGGACCGCCAACCGGCCTGGGCGGCCAGTGCCATCGCGCAATGGTTCGCCACGCCGAAACGCCCGGTACATTACGGGCAGACGTTGCAGGGCGTGCGCGCCGACCCGTCGACCGCCCTCAGCCGTCTGGGCTACCTGCTGGCCGACCCGGCCAACCCGGCCATCGTCCGCGCCACCGCCGCCGACCAGTTGGCCGACCTGGGCCCGGCAGCCAGCAGCCAGTTGCGCTGGGCGCTGCAGGACCCGGAACCGTTGATCCGCGCCTACGCGGTTGCGGGTTTTGCCAGCGTGCCTGCCGAACAACGCCTGCAGCCGCTGCTGCCGCTGCTCGAAGACCCGCGCCTGGCGGTCCGCGATGAAACCGTGCGGGCCCTGGCTGATATCCCGGAAACCCAATTGCCCCAGGCCAACCAGGCCATGTTCCAGGCCCTGCTGGCCGACTACGAGCGGCGTCTGCGCGGCAATGCCGACCTGCCCGGCGGACGCCTGAACCTGGCCGTTTTGCTGTCGCGCCAGGGGCGTGACGAGCAGGCCATGGAGCAGTACCGCAAGGCCCTGGGCATGGACCCGTATTTTGTTCCGGCACGGGTCAACCTGGTCACCCTGGCCAACGCCGCACAGCGTCCGGACGAGGCCGAACGGTTGCTGCGCGACGGCGTGGCACTGGCGAAGATGCCGGCGGCCGACCGTGGCAACCTGGCCTACATGCTCGCCCTGTTGCTGGTCGAGCGCGGCCAGGCCGAAGAGGCCCTGGGCTGGATGGAACAGGCCGCCGAGGCCGTGCCTGGCAACCCACGCATCCGCTATAACCAGGGCTTGCTGCTGTCGCGCATGCAACGGCGTGAGGACGCCTTGCAGGCATTGCGCAGTGGCTTGCAACAGTCGCCGGATGACCCGGACCTGCTGTATTCGCTGATCTACCTGCATGCCCTGGCCGGTGAGCGCGAGCAAGCGTTCGGCTATGTCCGGCACTTGCGCGAAGTGGCCCCGGACGACCCGCGCCTGCAAGCGATCGAGCCCTATTGGCGCAACGGCCAGTAACAGCGCCTTGCAGCGCAGGTCATGGCAACTATTGTTAGCGAACCTCACACCAGTAGCACAACCGATAGCACAAGGAGCGCAGGGGTGAACATTCATGCACAGGTCCTGGGGCTGCAAGCGTCTGTCGCCGAGAGAGTCCTCGGCCAGGCCGACACCATTGCGCACATCGTCCTGGCGCTGCTTGCCAACGGCCATGTGCTGCTGGAAAGCCTGCCGGGGCTGGCCAAGACGCGCACGGTAAAGGCCCTGGCCACTCACCTGGACGCGCAAATGCGCCGCATCCAGTTCACCCCCGACCTGTTGCCCTCTGACGTGACCGGTGGCGAGATCCTGCAGCAGGGCAGTGAAGGCAACAGCATCAAGTTCCAGCCTGGCCCGCTGTTCGGCAATGTAATCCTGGCCGACGAGATCAACCGGGCGCCAGCCAAGGTCCAGGCGGCGCTGCTGGAGGCAATGGAGGAGCGGCAGATCACCGTGGCCGGGCACAGTTATCCGATGGCGGGGCTGTTCATGGTACTGGCAACCCAGAACCCGATCGAACAGGAGGGCACCTACCCGTTGCCCGAGGCGCAGATGGACCGCTTCCTTATGAAGCTGCAGCTTGATTACCCGCAGCCCGAGGACGAGGCCCAGGTGTTGCGCCTGGTGCGCAGCGAAGACCAGGGCGCTGGCAGCGCCGCTGCGCAAGCGCAGCGCCTGAACCAGGAGGTGATCTTCGCGGCCCGCCAGGAGGTGGCGCGGGTGCACGTGGCGCCGGCCATCGACCGTTACCTGATCGACCTGGTCAACGCCACCCGTCACCCCGAACCCTATGACGCCGACCTCAGGCGCTGGATTCGCATCGGTGCCAGTCCCCGTGGCGGTATCAGCCTTGACCGCGTGGCTCGGGCCCATGCATGGCTGAACGGTCAGGATTTCGTCTCCCCGGACAACGTGCGCGCCATCGTCCACCCGGTGCTGCGTCACCGCCTGCAGCTGTCTTACGACGCGATCAGCGATGGGGTAGGCGCCGATCAGGTGATCGACCGTTTACTGGACAGAGTCGCTATTGCGACCTGACGGGGCGACCCATGGCAAGCAACCGCGTGACCGCAGATGGCTATGTCTACATTGCGCTCGAGCAACTGATGGCGCTGGAGCCCCGTGCCCGTGGCCTGAGTTTTGTCGCCCGGCAGCCGCTGTCGAGCATCTTGTCGGGCAACCATGGTTCACGTTTGCGCGGGCGCGGGCTAAGTTTCGATGAACTGCGCCACTACCAGCCCGGCGATGACCTGCGTCACCTGGACTGGCGCGCCTCGCTGCGTTTTGGCAAGCCCTTCGTGCGTACCTTCAACGAAGAGCGCGACCGGCCGACCTTGCTGCTGGTCGACCAGCGCATGAGCATGTATTTCGGTTCGCAGCGCTACTTCAAATCGGTGACCGCCGCGCAACTGGCGGCGCTGTGCGCCTGGATGGCGTTTCACGCCGGCGATCGCGTCGGCGGCCTGGTGATGGGCAGCGACGGCCTGGCCCAGGTGCGCCCCTTGCGCAGCCGCAGCCGGGTGCAGGCCCTGTGCGCGGCGGTGACACGGGCCAACCACAGCTTGTCGGCGCTGGGCGAAGACCCCCACAGCGATGGGCAACTGGACCAGGCCCTGCGCACCTGCGTGGCAGTGGCCGGGCATGACCACCTGATCTGCATCATCAGCGATTTTGCCGGCGTGAGCCCACAGACCCTGCCGTTGCTACGCCAGTTGCGCGCGCACAACGATGTGATTGCCATTCAGGTCTACGATCCGATTGCCTTGAATGTGCCGGACAAAGGGCACCTGACCATCACTCAGGGCACTTTGCAGGTCGAGCTGCAAGTGGGCCAGCGCCAGGTCAACCGACCCCTGAGTGAGTTTTTGGCCGGGCGCTTGCGCGATGTCGCCGAACTGCTGCAGCGCAGCCAGGTACCGTTGCTGATGATCAGCACCGGTCAGGACAGTCTGGAGCAGTTGCGCAAGGAGCTGGGCCGCCTGGCCCAGGTGGCGCGATGAGCACGCCCGTGCGGCCGGCAATCGACCAGCTTAAGGAACTGGCGAGCGGTGCGCCGCCGTTCAGCTATTGGCCACAGACCTGGGCCTGGGGCGTGTTGCTGGCGGTGCTGTTGTTCAGCCTCGGCGCCTGGGGCGCGTGGCGCTGGCGCCAGTGGTGGCGTGACCGCTACCGGCGCCAGGCACTGCTGCGCCTCGATCAGTTACGCGCAGCGCCTGCCGAGCAGCGCCTGGCGGCCTTGCGCGAGTTGCCCGAACTGCTCAAGCGCACGGCGTTGTCGATGCTTGGTGCACCGCCGGTGGCCAGCCTTGGCGGGGCGTCCTGGCAGGCGTTTCTCGCCGCCCATGCGCGGTACCCGCTGCCGGCGGGCTTTGCCTTTGATCTGCAGCAGATCGCCTACGGGCCGGACGCCCAGTTGCAGAGCCTGGATGAAGCGTCGGTGGCCGCGCTGTTCAGCACCAGCCGACGCTGGATCGAGACCCATCATGTGGCGGTTTGAGTACCCGTGGGTGTTTCTTCTGCTGCCGCTGGCGTGGGCGGTGTATCGCTGGGCACAGCCCTATCATGAAGCCCGCAGCGCCCTGCGCGTGCCGTTCTTCTCGGCCATGAGCCGGGCACTGGGCAAACGCCCCCAGAGCAGCGGGGTGTTGTCTGCGGGCTGGCAATTGCCGCTCAACCTGCTGGTCTTTGCCTTGCTGGTGGCTGCCTGTGCGCGGCCGGTGCTGGTCGAGCAGCCGATTACCCATCAGCAACCGACCCGCGACCTGATGCTCGCCCTCGACATCTCACAGTCCATGCAGGCCCGCGACTACACCGGCGCCGATGGCCAGCGCAGCGACCGGCTGACGGCGGTCAAGGCGGTGGTGCGCGACTTTATCGCGCGGCGCAAGGACGATCGCATCGGCTTGATCCTGTTCGGCACCGGCGCCTATCCGCAAGCGCCGTTGACCCTCGACCATGCCAGCCTGCTGTCGCTGCTGGACGAGGCGGGGGTTGGCATGGCCGGCCCCAACACCGCTCTGGGCGATGCCATCGGCCTGACCATCAAGTTGCTGGCGGCGGCCAAGGAACGGGACAAAGTGCTAATCCTGCTCACGGACGGCAATGACACTGGCAGCGCCATCACCCCTGAGCATGCGGCCAGGCTCGCCCGCCAGCAGGGCATCGTGGTGCACACCATCGGTATTGGCGACCCCGAGGCCAGCGGCGAGGACAAGGTCGACCTGCAAACCCTGGAAAGTATCGCCCGCACCACCGGTGGACGCTTCTGGCGCGCCGACGACAGCAATAGCCTGCAAGACGTCTACCTGACCCTCGACCTCATCACCCCGCACGCAGTGACCACCCTCAGCCACCAGCCACGGCGCGACCTGTTCTACTGGCCCTTGGGTGCTGCACTATTGGCGTTGCTCGGCGCTCAGGCCCTGGCCTGGCTGCTGGCGCAGCGCGCTGTGGCGATGGAGCCTTGAACATGGACATCGACCTCAGCGCTATGCACTTTCTGCGTCCCTGGTGGTTGTTGTTACTGTTGCCGGGCGTGCTGCTGCCGCTGGCCTGGTTGCGCCGGCATGACCTGAAGCGGCAACTGACCGGCATCATAGCCCCACACCTGGTCGAGTACCTGGTGATTCGCCCCGAGGATAGTCAGCGCTTGCGCCCGGCACATCTGCTTGGCGCCGTGCTGGTCGTCGGCGGGTTGGCTGCCGCAGGGCCGACCTGGACCCAGGACCTGCCGGACTTTGTCGACAACCGCGCAGCGCTGATCCTGGCCGTGGACCTGTCGCCCAGCATGGACGCCGACGATGTCCCGCCCAGCCGCCTGACGGCCGTGCGGCATACCCTGCATGATCTGGTCCAGCGCCGCGCCGGGGCCCGCACGGCGCTGATCGCCTATGCCGGCAGTGCGCACCTGGTGTTGCCCGCCACCGACGATCCGGATTTGCTTGATACCTTCATCCAGGCACTGAGCACTGACCTGATTGCCCAACCTGGCAAGGACGTGCTCGCGGTGGTGGGCATTGCCCATAAGCTGCTGGAGGCTGAAAACACTCCCGGTACCCTGGTGCTGTTCACCGATGGCGCCGACCCTGGCCAGTTCGATGCTCTAAGCCAGCGCTTGAACGACAGCGATCTGCAGGTACTGGTGCTGGCCGTCGGCAGCCAGGACACCGGGGTGCTGCACGATGCCAAGGGCATGCCACGCCTGGATGCTCAGGGCCGCCCCGTGCAGGGCCGCTTTGATGCCCGGGCGCTCAAGGGCCTCGCTGCGGCGGCTGATGCGCCGTTGGGCAGCCTGACCCTGGACGACGATGATCTGGACTGGATCGAACTGCATGCCCAGCAGCATTTCCAGGCGGCCCAAGGCGATGGCGCAAGCGTGCACTGGAAGGATGCTGGCTACTGGCTGTGCTGGCCGCTGGTGCTGCTGGCGCTGTACGGCGTGCGCCGCGGCTGGCGGGTCAACTGGCTGGCCGGCGTGCTTGCGGTGGCTTTGCTGGGCAACTGGCCTGTGCCTGCGCGTGCCAGTGGTCTGGCCGATGCTTTTTTTACCGCCGACCAACAAGGGCGCTGGGCGTTCGAGCAGGGCCGCTATGGGCAAGCCGCCGCGCACTTCGAAGACCCTTACTGGAAAGGCGTGGCCGCCTATCAAGCATCTGACTACTCGTTGGCGCTGGCCAGCCTTGCGCGGCTGGACACAGCTTCGGCGTGGTTTTACCAGGGCAACTGTTACGTGCGCCTGTTCAGGTTCGCCCAGGCGATTGCCGCCTACCGCCAGGCACTGCGCCTGCAACCGCAGTTCGCCGAGGCCACGGCCAACCTGGCGTTGGCCCAGGCGCTGCTCAAGGACTACCAGGCCCAGCAGCAGGACAACCCCGAGCTCAAGCCGGACAAGGTGATTGAAGACCAGACACCTGTCGAAGGCGGCAAACTGCACGCGCAACCCACACCTGTGGCGGCCTCTGACCAGGTATGGCTGGAGAACCTGGGCACGTCACCGGCGCAGTTCCTCAAACGCAAGTTCCAGCTGCAACAGTCCGCGCAGGGGCACCAATGAAATCTCTGCTGGCAGCTCTGCTGATCTGCCTGTCGCCCCTGGCGCTGGCGGCCGATCCCCAGGTGCGGGTGGAGCAGCGGCTGGTGCCGGATACCCCGATCATGGTCGGTGCCACTGTCAGCCTTGAGATCGATCTGCTGGTGGACACCTGGTTCACCGACGCCCCGGTATTACCCACCCTGGACCTGCCCGACGCAGTGGTCGGGCCGCCCGGTGGCGAGGCGCAGCACCTGAACCGGGACATCGCCGGCACGCGCTTCTTCGGCTTGCGCTATAGCTACCAGATCATCCCGCAGGCGGCCCGGCGTTTCGAAATTCCGGCGCTGGCCTTCAAGGTCATGCCGGGGCAGGGCAGCGGCCCGTTGATGGTCAGCAGCCAGCCCTTGGTGTTTCAGGCCAGGGACGGTGCGGACAATGCGAATGACGCGCAACCGGTCGCGCGGACGCTGAGCCTGACTCAGGATATCCAGCGCTCGCACACACCACTACGGGCCGGCGATAGCATTACCCGCCGGCTGCGTATCGAAGCGCCCGGGGCCCAGGCCATGCTCTTGCCGGCGCCGGAGTTGGCCGAGGTCGAGGGACTCAAGCGTTATGTGCAAGTGCCCAGGGTCAAGCCACTGAGCGACGGGCGCGGTGGCACGCTGGGCGGTGAGCGCGAGGATACGGTGAACTATGTGATCGGCGCTGCCGGCCATTACCGCTTGCCGGCCATCGTTTATCACTGGCGCGATGCAGCAAGTGGCGAGGTGCACCAGGCCCGGGTGCCGGCGGTCGATTTTGCGGCCGACGCGCTCAGTTACCAGGTGCCGTTCTCCATCCGCGAAGACCTGCACGCCCTGGGCCATCAGGCCAGCATCAGGATCGGTGAAGGCGGGTTGCTGCTGGGCGGATGCCTGCTGGCCTTTGCAGCGCTGGTGTGGCTGGCACGGGCCAAGCTGGGCGCGCTCTGGCGACAATTCCTGCGTGGGCGGGCACGCCGCGAACAGGCCTGGCACGACTCGCCGGCCTATGCCTGGAAACTGGCCCGGCACCAGTGCGGGCAACAGCCGGCTCGGCTCGATGCCCTGTACCTGTGGGCGCGCCGCAGCAGTGGCAGGTACACGCTTGCGTCGCTGCGCACGCAATTATCCGGCGCAGCCGAGAATCGTTTGCTAGCCTTCTTCAAGTCCCGATATGGCAACGATCCTGCGCCTGGGCACGTCACCATCAGCTTGCAACGCTTGCCGCCAGCTGGGCAGCGTCGGCAGATGGTCGCTGTCCGACACGGCCTCAAGCCACTGAACCCTTGATCTAACCAAGTGGGCAAACGCCAGGCGGCAAGGACGGTCCCATGGGTCAGCGTTTAGTTCCAAGCAGTGTCCTGCGATCGATGCTGTACCTGCTGTTGTTGATACCTGTGCTGGCGCAGGCGGCAGATGCGCTGCCGTCCTGGCGCGACGGGCCTTCGCGTCAGGCGATCGAGGCCTTCGTCAGCGCCGTGACCGGCGAAGGCAGCCCGAACTACCGCAAGCCTGCCGAGCGGATTGCCGTGTTCGACAACGACGGCACCTTGTGGAGCGAGCAGCCGCTGTATTTCGAGCTGCTGTTTTCCATGGCCGAGGTCAAGCGCCTGGCCCCCGAGCATCCCGAGTGGAAGACCCAGCAGCCGTTCCAGGCAGTGCTCGAGGACGACCACAAGGCCCTGGCCGAGCAGGGCATGGACGGCATGCTCAAGATCGTCGCCGCCACCCACTCCGGCATGAGCACCGAGGACTTTCTGGCCCGTAGCCGCAGCTGGCTGGCCAGCGCCCGGCACCCGAAGACCGGCAGGCCCTACACCGAAATGGTCTTCCAGCCCATGCTTGAGCTGCTCGATTACCTGCGCAGCAATGGCTTTCGTACCTATATTGTATCTGGCGGCGAGGTCGCCTTCATGCGCGCCTTCGCCGAGGAAGTCTATGGCATCCCGCCCGAGCAGGTGATCGGCACCACCCTGGCGGCCGAGTACAAGGACAGCGACGGCAAACCGATCATCGAGCGGCTGGCAAAACTTGCGCACAACGACGACGGCCCCGGCAAGCCGGTGAGCATCGAGGCGGTGATCGGCCGCCGGCCGCTGCTGGCTTTTGGCAACTCCGACGGCGACCTGCAGATGCTGCAATGGACCATGGCCGGTGAGGGCCGGCGCTTTGCCGCGCTGGTGCACCACACCGATGGCCAGCGTGAGTGGGCCTATGACCGCAACAGCAACGTAGGGCGCCTGGACAAGGCGCTGGATGCCGCTGGCCAACAGGGTTGGGCAGTGGTGGACATGGCCAAAGAATGGCGCCGTGTCTATCCCTTCGACAAGGAGTAACAGCCACACCGGAACCGCAGAGCACTGGGTCCCAGCCAGCAGTCGGAATCATGCGTGCACGGAGTCGCGGACCTTGCGACAGTAACGTGAACGGAGAGCAACGTCATGAAGTCCAGTAGAACGTGGTTGTCGGCAGTCGCGCTCGCGACCTCGGCGACCCTGGCTGCCGGCATTGCCGGCGCGGCCGAGAAGCCGAACATCCTGGTGATTTTTGGCGACGATATCGGCCAGACCAACATCAGCGCCTATTCCAAGGGCGTGGTTGGCTACCAGACACCGAACATCGATCGGATTGCCAAGGAAGGCATGATGTTCACCGATTACTATGCCGAAAACAGTTGCACGGCCGGGCGCTCGACCTTCATCACCGGGCAGGTGGCCAAGCGTACCGGGTTGTCCAAGGTCGGCATGCCGGGAGTGCCGGTAGGCTTGCAGGCGCGTGATGTAACCATCGCCCAGGCCCTGAAGGCGCAGGGTTATGCCACCGGGCAGTTCGGCAAGAACCACTTGGGCGACCGCGACGAGTACCTGCCGACCAACCATGGCTTTGACGAGTTCTTCGGTAATCTCTACCACCTCAACGCCGAAGAGGAACCGGAGCGCCCGTACTGGCCCAAGGACGACCCTGAGTTTCTCAAATCGGCCACGCCCAGGGGGGTGATCAAGTCCAGTGCCGATGGCAAGATCGAGGACACCGGTGCGCTCAACAGCAAGCGCATGGAAACCATCGATGACGAAACCACCCAGGCCGCGATCAACTTCATCGAGAAGCAGGCCAAGGCCGACAAGCCGTTCTTCGTCTGGATGAACACCACGCGCATGCACGCCTTTACCCACGTGCGCGAGTCGATGCGCGGGCAGAGCGGCATGGTCGGCAACGAGTATGCCGACGGCATGCTGGAACACGACGGTGACATCGGCAAGCTGCTCAAGACCCTCGATGACCTGAAAATCACCGACAACACCATCGTCGTCTACACCACCGACAACGGCCCTAACCAGTGGTCCTGGCCGGATGCGGCGACAACGCCGTTCCGCAACGAGAAAAACTCCAACTGGGAAGGCGCCTACCGGGTTCCCGCCATTGTTCGCTGGCCGGGCAAGATCAAGGCCGATACAGTCAGCACGCAGATGTTCTCCGGGCTCGATTGGTTCCCGACCTTGCTCGCTATCGCCGGTGACACCGATATCAAGGAGCGCCTGCTCAAGGGCGCCGATGTCGGCGGCAAGAACTTCAAGGTACACCTGGATGGCTACAACCAGCTGGACTACCTGACCGGCAAGGCCGACAAAAGCGCACGCAGCGAGTTCTACTACTTCAACGATGACGCCGAGCTGGTCGCAATGCGCTTCAACGACTGGAAGGTGGTGTATTGCGAACAGCGCGCTCCGGGTGGCTTCCCGGTCTGGAGCGAACCGTTCACCTGCCTGCGCGCACCCAAACTGTTCAACTTGCGCATGGATCCATACGAGCGTGCAGACGTGGTTTCGGACCAGTACTACGACTGGCTGACGAAGAACGATTACCTGTTCTTCCAGGGCACCCAGAAGTCCGCCATGTTCCTCCAGACCTTCATCGAGTACCCACCCAGCCAGCGTCCGGCGAGCTTCAGCATCGACCAGATCGAGTCTGACGTGAACAAGAAGATCGAAGAAAAAATGAAAGCCAAGTAAGTGCATGACACGCGTCCGCCTGTGGGCGGACGCCCTTTTTCACACCTCGCCCAGGTATCGTCAATGGCTTCAGCCGCCAGGCCCAGCGCTGCGAATGCGGTATGTACCGCTGACTCCCCCTCACATCTGGCACTGTGGCTGCCCGCTGTCTTGCTGCTGCTTTCGGGCGCTGCGGCGCTGATCTATCAGGTGTTGTGGATCAAGCAGCTGTCGCTGGTGGTGGGCGTGGAAGTGCACGCGGTGACTACCGGTATCAGTGCGTTTTTTGCCGGGCTCGCCTTGGGCGGATTGCTCTTCGGGCGCTGGGCCGATCGCCTGCGCAGGCCGGTTCGCCTGTATGCCGTGCTGGAACTGGCGGTGGCGCTGCTGGGTATCGGCAGCACCCTGGCGCTGGCGGTTTGCGCGCCGCTGTTTGCTCGTCTGGAAGCGTCCATTGGCTGGCTGGCCTGGGGGTTGCCTTTTGCCCTGGTGGGGCTGCCCGCGCTGTTGATGGGTGGCACTTTGCCAGTATTGGTGCGGGCCCTGGCCCCGGGCGACGGCCAACTGGCGCAGGCCAGCGGGCGGTTGTATGCGGCCAATACCGCCGGGGCCATTGTCGGCACCGTGCTTGGCGCTTTTGTGCTGTTGCCGCAGTTGGGGGTGACCGGCAGCGCCCTGGCCGCCGCCACGATGAACCTGCTGGCCGGGCTGGGCGCCTGGCTGGCCCGGCGTAACGACCAGGTAGCGGTGCGCACCGTCGCGCCGACCGCGCGCGCGCGTACACCCAAGGCGCGCCTGGCCATCGGCCTGTACTGTCTTGCCGGTGGCGTAGCGCTGGGGTACGAACTGGTCTGGAGCCAGTCGATCGTGCAATTCATGAGCACCCGCGCCTATGCCTTTGCTGTGGTCCTGGCCACTTACCTGTGCGGCCTGGTCGTCGGTAGCGCCCTTTATGCACGGCGCGCCGACCGCGTGCGTGACCCTTGGGGGCTGTTTGGCGTGCTTATCGCTTGCGCGGGCCTCTTGGCACTGTTGCAGGTCGCGGGCCTGGGGCGCTGGCTGGTGCTGGCCCAGACCCAGGCGGAACTGATCGTCGTGCAGGCCACCGGCAACCAACTGGCCGGCATGTGCGCGCGTTTCGCCACCGCAGCCCTGAGCATGGTGTTTTTGCCCACCGTGCTGTTAGGCGCGGCGTTCCCGTTGGCGATCCGCCTTGGGGTGGATGGCGCACATGTTGGCCGTGACGTTGGCCGGGTAGTGGCGCTCAATACCCTGGGCGGTATCGCCGGCGTCGTTTTGACCGGTTTCGTGCTGGTGCCGGGGCTCGGCCTGGTGCGCACCCTGGCGCTGCTGGCCGGGCTTGCGGCGCTGATCGGCCTGCTGGCGACATGGCGCGGCCACGGCGTGAGGCGTGGTGCACAGGTCACGGTGGTGGCGGTGGCGCTGGCCAGCGCCTTGACCGGCATCCTCACACCGCCCCAGCGCCTGGCCGAACTGCTGCCCGGGGCACGCAACGGTGCACTGACCTATTACCGCGAAGGCAAGGGCGGGACCGTGGCGGTGGTCAGCCAGCAACGCCAGGGCCAAGCTTTCAACCGCCTGTACATCCAGGGTGTCTCCAACACTGGCGATGCCATGCCGTCGTTGCGCTACATGCGCTTGCAGGCACTGCTGCCGTTGTTGATCCATGCCGGCGAGCCGCGTTCGGCACTGGTGATTGGTTTCGGTACCGGGATCACGGCAGGCGCCATGCTGCGTTACCCAGGTTTGGAGCGCCCGGTGGTGGCCGAGCTGTTGCCCGAGGTATTGGAGGCCGCGCCGCTGTTCAAAGGTAATTTCGATGCCGTGCACGACCCGCGCCTGGACATTCGCCTGCGTGATGGCCGCCGCGAACTGTTGCGCAGCGCCGAGCGCTATGACCTGATCACTCTGGAGCCACCGCCGCCGTCTGCGGCCGGGGTGGTCAACCTGTATTCGCGGGATTTCTACCAGTTGGCCGCACAGCGCCTGCAAGCGGCCGGGCTGGTGGCGCAGTGGTTGCCGCTGCCAACCCAGAATGATCAGGACAGCCGTTCACTGGTGCGCAGCTTCATCGACGTGTTCCCCCACGCTTCGCTGTGGACCACGGAGTTCCACGAGATGTTGCTGATCGGCTCGCTGCAGCCCTTGCAACTGGATGTGCCGCGCATCACCCGGCGGTTTTCCCATCCGGCCGTGGCCTCCGCGCTGGCCGAGGTGGGCGTGGATTCGGTGCACGCCTTGCTGGCCACCTGGATCACCGATCGCACGGGGCTTGAACGCTATGCCGGCACCGCAGCGGCGGTGACCGACGATCAGCCGCGCATCGAGTACTCGGCATGGGTGCGGCCAGGGGAAATTACCCGGGTCCTGCCAACCTTGCTGGCGTTACGCCAGGCGCCGCCGCTGCTGAACGCCGACCCTGGCGTTGCCGGGGCGGTGAATGATCAGTGGCTGACCTTGCAGCGCTTTTACAGCCTGAGCCTGCACGCCTACAACGGCAATCGACAGGCGTGGGCGCGCAAGGCCCGTGCGCTGCAGCGCAGTGACGGCAACAACCCCTATTTTCGCTGGTTCCTCGGTAATCGGCAGCCCTGATCAGAAGCGCCAGGTGGCGCCACCGCCGAGTATGTGCAACGCCGCGTCACGGTAGCTTCCGGACAGCGTCGTGCCGGAGCGGGCCTTGCTTTGCTCGACGTCCATGTCGCCGAGCCAGACCAGGGTGTAGGCCATGTGCAGGTCCAGCCCTTCATCCAGTTGGTAGTTGACCCCTGCCGCCAGGCGCCAGGTATCGCCCATCGGGTTGTCGACGGTGCGGTCGCTGTCGTCCACGGCCGAGGTGTCGTAGCCGACCCCGGCACTCCAGCGCAAGCGCGGTGTGGCCTGGTACTGGGCGCCGAGGGCGGCGTGCCAGGTGTCCTTGTAGTGGCGGTCGACGCTGCGGCTGACGTTGCCAGCAGCGTCGGCATCCACCTCAACGCCAATATCGCCGAACTCGCTCCAGTCCTGCCAGCCGAGGCTGGCCAGCAGCTTCCATTGCGGATCGAGGTCATGGGCAACGCTCAGCAGCACGGTTTGCGGGACATTCATGTCCAGCTCCAGGCTGTTGACGTCCAACTGGCGCAAGGCCAGGTTGAGCAGCGGGTTGCTGATGTCGCTCAGGTGCGGTTTGTCCTCGAACTCGAGCTTGACCTTGCTGGTGTAGGCCAGGCCCAGCTGAGTAGCCGGTGACAGGCGATAATGCAGGCCCAGGTTGACGCCGACGCCGACGTCGGTGTCCTGGTATTCGAGCTGGCCGTCCGGTCGATCGGCGAGGCCGAGCAGGTTGTTGTTGACCGCCATCTCGGTGCGGTAGTAGCCGTAGAGAATGCGCGGACCGATACCGAAGGAAAGATCGTCGGTGATCTTGTAGGCGAGCGTCGGTTGCAAGGACACACCGATCACCGCTGCTTCCTGGGTGAAATAGCGCCCGGCCCAGTCATCGTCGTAGTCCAGCGCCAGGCCAAAGTTGCCGTACATGCCAAAGCCGATGGCGGTGCGTTCGTCGAGCCGGTGGCTGATGAACAGGCTCGCGCCGGGCAGGTACTGCAGGGCATTGCCACCTTCGTTGCCGTCGAACTGGTTGGTGCTGTCGCGAGAAAAGCGGATGTTGCCGAGAATCAGCTGGCCGTTGGCGCTGACCTGGGTGCCTGCCAGCTGGGTCAGGCCCGCGGGATTGCTCATCAGTACGCTGGGGTCGGTGGCCAGGGCGGCGGCACCGGCGTTGGCCAGGCCATTGCCTTCCTGGCCGGCCTCGTAGATGAGGATGCCACCGGCCCAGGCGTTGCCGGTGAATACAGCGCCGCACAGCAGCAGCGAGGGGAGTGTGCGGGCGGGCAGGGGAGCGTGTCGTTTCATTGTGACGTCCCGAATGAGTGATCAGGCTGACACCAACTGCCTTTCAAACTAGCCCGCCTTGCTGTAATGCAGGATGCTGCTGGTCGGATTCATC
Source organism: Pseudomonas tructae (assembly GCF_004214895.1). Taxonomy (NCBI): domain Bacteria; kingdom Pseudomonadati; phylum Pseudomonadota; class Gammaproteobacteria; order Pseudomonadales; family Pseudomonadaceae; genus Pseudomonas; species Pseudomonas tructae. The sequence goes on from NZ_CP035952.1 coordinate 3,029,016, forward strand.
GACCAAAGGTGCAAAGCTCAGGCACCGGCCATCCATTTCGCCAGGCCATGGCGGCCGCTGACCCCCAGCTTGGCGGTGGCGCGCTTGAGGTAGGTTTCGATTGAGCTGGTCTTCAGGTTCAGCCGTTGCGCCAGTTGTGGAACCGTACCGCCAGTCAACAAGCCCATGCACACTTCCTGTTCGCGGACCGAGAGACTGATGGCGCCTTGTGCCAGGCGTTCACCGAAGGCGTGGCGCAAAGTGCCGGCGTCAAGTTCTGTCAGGGCGCAGCCGGCGCCTTGTTCAAGGAGCTGGCCATGGTGCTCGACCAGCGGCAGCAAGGTATCGGACAGGCTTTTGAGTTGCGACAGTTCGCTCAGGGAAAAGCCGCGCTGGCTGGGCAGGCGATGAAAGCAGATCACCCAGCGGCGGTTGCCACTGCGTGAAACCAGGTTGCACTGGTGGGCACTGTGGGGTTGATGGCGGGTGGTGGGTGGGGCCCTGAACTCGATCAATAGCGGGTCCTTCATTTGCATGATCGATTGCAGCAGCGGATGGTGCAGATAGTCCATGGTCGGCAGATCCTGCTCAAGGCCGGCACTGCCCAGCACCTTGATGCGGCTGACACTGGCCTGGCGCGAGTCCAGGGTCCACTCACTGAGGTCAAGCTTGTGGATCGTCACCTGGGCATCGACCAGGCGCAGCATCTGCTGGGCAAAGGTTTGGGCGCCGGTGCTGGCGATCAGTTCGCCCAGTTGCAGGTACAACTGCGGGTCGGGGCGGTAGGCGAGGCTGTCGGTCTGCTTCATATCCTGGTCATCCTTGAGTCAAAGCATCACGGCGGGTGTCTCGCGGTCGAGTTCTCCGAGGGCGGTACAAAGGGTGAGGGTATTCAAGCCCGGGTGTTGCTGATGCGTCTGTAATGGAAAACAGGGACAGAAAATGCCACTTATTCCTACTCAGGCAATGGTGAATGTTGGCTGATGGCCAATCTCCTACGCGATTTTCAGCAGCCGTCATCAGGCCTGTGCCTGTCCGGGTTTAAGGGGTCATGCCTGCTGGCAGGGCAATGCTTGAATCGGCAGATGATCAACCACAAGGATCCGCCGCCCCATGCCCGCCGCCAACACTTTTGCCCTCACCGCCGCCCAGCGTGACATCTGGCTGGACCAGATCAGCCATGGCGACTCGCCGCGGTACAACGTCGGCGGCTATGTCGACTTCGACGGCGACATCGATGCCGGTCGGCTACGCCAGGCGTTGGTGCACTTGATGGGCCTGCACGACAGCCTGCGTACGGTGCTGGTGGCGCAGGACGAGGACAGCGGTGTGCCGCGCCAGTGTTTTAGCGATGGGCTTGCGGTCGACCTTAGCGAGCATGATCTACGCGCCATCCCCGAGCCGTTCGCGGCTGCACAGGCCTTGATGAAGGCCAGGCTGCAGCGCCCTTATGCGCTGGATACAGCGCCCTTGTGGGGGACGATGCTGATTCGCATCGCTGACCGGCGCTACCTGTTTGTCCTGCATACCCACCACCTGATCCTCGATGGCTGGGGGATAGACCAGATGTTCAAGCAGACCGCCGACTGCTATCGCTTGCTTGAACAGGGCCAACCCTTGCCCGACACGGCGCCGTCCTACCGCGATTTCATCGATGACGACGCCCACTATCAGCAGTCGACGCGGCAGGCCCGCGATCGCGACTACTGGCTGGCCAAGTACAAGCAGCTTCCGGATCCCTTGCTGGCACCTCGTGAGCGTGGCGCACTGATCGCGGCCGAGCCGACGGCTGCTCTGGAACTGCCCTTCGACGCCGGGTTGCTTACACGCATGCGGCAACTGGCGCAGGACCTGCAAGCGTCGGCTTTTCACGTGTTGCTGGCGGCCCTGCATGTGTGTTGCGCACGTACCTGGCAACGTGACGAGTGGGTACTCGGCTTGCCGGTGCGCAACCGCAGCAACGCAAGGTTCAAGGCAACCATGGGCTTGTTCAGCCAGGTCAGCGCCTTGCACATGGACTTCGGCCGCAGCCAGTCGTTCGCCGAACTGGTGGGCGCCATTGGCGATACCCTCAAGCAGGATTTTCGTCATCAGCGCTTCTCGCTGAGTGACCTGAACCGGGCGCTGGGTGCGCAGCGTGAGGAACGCTCGCAACTGTTCGAACTGATGCTGTCCTACGAAGAAGACGACAACGACCTGCGTTATGGTCAAACGGCCAGCCACTCCGTGATGATCTGCAACGGCCACGGACCGACCCCCTTGAGTATTCACCTGCGCGGCAACAGTCACAGCGCCAAGGCGTGCCTGCACCTGGTTTACAACCACGCCTGGTTCAGTGCCGAGGAGGTCCGGGCCCTGGCCGAGCGTTTACTGTATGTACTGGAGCAGGGTTTGCAACGACCGGAACTGAGCATCGCCGCCTTCGACGTGCTGACCGCCAGCGAACACGCCCGTTTGCAGGCCTGGAACGCCACCTCGGTGCCCGCCGCGTGCCAGGCGCTGATCCATCGGCGGATCGAGGCTCAGGCTGCAGCTTGGCCGCAAGCGGTGGCCGCCTTTCACAACGGCCAGCAGCTGAGTTACGGTGAGTTGAACCGCCGGGCCGATATCCTCGCCCGGCACCTAATCGCCCTGGGCAGCCAGCCTGAGCAACGTGTCGCGGTGGTTGCCCGGCGTGGGCTGGACACCCTGGTCGGTTTGCTGGCGGTGCTCAAGAGCGGTGCTGCGTACGTGCCGATCGACCCGGCGCAACCTCTTGAACGCCTGGCTTACCTGCTCGATGACAGTGCGCCGCAGGTGGTCTTGACGCAGTCCTCGCTGAGCGAGCGCCTGCCTGCCCATGGTCGGCCACAGATCGAACTGGACCGCTGCGACTGGAACGAGGCGCTGGACAGTCGCCCGCTGTCGCTGGCCCAGAGTGCCGACAGCCTGGCCTATGTCATCTACACCTCAGGCTCCACCGGCGAGCCGAAAGGGGTGATGGTCGAGCACCGCATGCTCGCCAACCTGGTCGATTGGAGTTGCACTGCCTTTGACTTGGGCCCCGGCCGCCAGCAGTCGTGCCTGGCCGGCTTCGGCTTCGATGCCATGGCCTGGGAAGTCTGGCCGGCACTGTGCAGCGGCGCGACCCTGCACCTGGCGCCGGTACGCGACGGCGCCGAGGATATCGAGGCCTTGCTGCGCTGGTGGCGTGCCCAGCCGCTGGATGTGAGCTTCCTGCCGACGCCCGTGGCTGAACATGCCTTTGCCCAGGGCGAGCTGCATCCGACCTTGCACACCTTGCTGGTCGGCGGTGATCGCCTGCGCCGTCTGGGCCGTGAGCAGCGCTACCGGGTGATCAACAACTACGGCCCCACCGAAGCCACGGTGGTGGCCACTGCCGGGCAGGTCCAGGCAGGCCAGCCCCTGCATATCGGCGCGCCGGTGGCCAATACCCGAGCCTATGTGCTCGATGGCCAGCGCCGGTTGTTGCCGATCGGTGCAGTCGGTGAGCTCTACATCGGCGGTAGCGGCGTCGCCCGTGGCTATCTGAATCGCCCGGAACTGACGGCAGAGCGCTTTCTCAGCGACCCGCACAGCGAGGCTGCCAATGCGCGGATGTATCGCACTGGCGACCTGGTGTGCTGGAACGCCGACGGCAACCTGGAATACCTTGGGCGCAACGACGACCAGGTGAAGATCCGTGGCGTGCGGGTCGAGCTTGCAGAAATCGAGGCGGCCCTGGCCAGCCATGCCCGGGTGCGCGAGTGCGTGGTGCTGCTGCGCGACGGCCAGTTGCAGGCCTGGTTCATTGGCGATGCAGCGGCTACCCCGCTGGAGTTGTACGAGCACCTGCGCCAGCGCCTGTCGGCGGCATTGTTGCCGGGTGCCTACACGAGGCTGACGGCCTGGCCGCTGACCGCCAACGGCAAACTGGACCGTCGTGCGCTGCCCGTGGCCGATGACGCGGCCAAGGTCCGCCGCGTGCATGAGGCGCCGCAGGGTGAGATCGAGCAGCGCCTGGCAGTCTTGTGGGCCGAGTTGCTGAAGGTCGAACGGGTAGGGCGGCGGGACCATTTCTTTGAGCTGGGTGGCCATTCGCTGCTGGCGGTGCAACTGATCGGGCGCATGCGCCAGCAGGGTCTGCAAGCTGATGTGCAGGTGCTGTACGGCCAGTCGACCCTGGCCAGCCTGGCCGCCGCCGTGGTGGTTGGCGAGGTTGCGCAGGTCCCGGCCAACCGGGTCCCGAGCGACTGCCAACAGATTACCCCCGAGCTGCTTGCACTCACCGAACTTGACCAGGCGGCCATCGAACGTATCGTCGCGGCGGTGCCCGGAGGGGCCGCCAACGTGCAGGAGATTTATCCGCTGGCGCCGCTGCAGCAGGGCCTGCTCTACCATCATGTCACCGATGTGCGCGACCCTTACCAGCAACAGGTGTTGTTCGCCTTTGCCGACCCGCAGTGCCTGGCAGCCTTTGCCCAGGCCCTGCAACGGGTGATCGAGCGCCACGACATCCTGCGCACCAGCCTTGTCTGGGAGGATCTTGAACAGCCCCAGCAAGTGGTATGGCGCAAGGCTCAGCTGGAGGTCGAAACCTGGAGCCAGGTTGCGCAGACGGGTGACGTCGGTGCGCAACTACGCAGTGATTACGATCCGCAGCAACGGCCGCTGGACTTGCGCCGGGCGCCGATGATGGCACTGGTCAGCGCCGAAGATCGCCAGCAAGGGCGCTGGCTGGGGTTGCTGCGTTTCCACCACCTGGTCAACGACGCGGTGTCCATCCAGGTACTACTGAGCGAACTTGAAGCGTTCATGGCCGGGAGCGGTGAGCAACTGCCTGAGCCTGTGGCGTACCGTGACTATGTTGCCCTCAGTGGCGCTGCCGAGCGCCAGGCTGGCCACCAGGCGTTTTTTCGCGAACAACTGGTCGGCGTCGAGGCGCCTGTGCCCATCCCGGGACTGGGCGGTGCGACCGTTGATGAGGATCAACTGCACACCTGCAGCGAGCGCCTCGACGATGCACTGACCGCCACATTGCGCAACCTGGCCCGCCAGCAGGGCGCCAGCCTTGCCAGCCTCCTGCACCTGGCCTGGGCCCAGGTGCTCGGTACCCTGGCGGTGGTCGATGAGGTCACCGTCGGCACGGTGCTGCTGGGGCGGGCCATGGCTGGCAAAGACGCCGATCGCGCCATGGGCATGTTCATCAACAGCCTGCCGCTGCGGGTCAACCTCGCCGGGCAATCGGTCAGCCAGGCCCTGGCCGCGACCCATGGACGCCTGGCTGCGCTGCTGGGCCATGAAGATGCGCCGTTGATCCTGGCCCAGCATTGCAGCGGTCTGCCAGCGGGCACGCCGTTGTTCAACAGCCTGATCAACTACCGCTACGGGGCGGTGGTGCAGGGCCAGGTGCTGCCGGGGGTGACCCTGGTCGCGGCCAGCGAAGTGCTCAGCCATGGCCTGGTGCTGACCGTGGACGATCAGGAGCAGACCTTGCAGTTGGCCGTCCGCGCGCCACGGGCGATCGGTGCGCAACGGCTGCTGGACGCGCTGTCGACTGCCTTGCGGCAACTGGGCCAGGCCCTGGCCGAGGGTGGCCATGGTGCGCTGGAGGCGCTGTGCAGTGTGCCGGCCGCGGAGTTGCAGCGCCTGTTGCACGATTTCAACAGCACCGAGGACCGCCACAGCCCGCTGGACCAGACGCTGCCGGCACTGTTCGAGGCCCAGGTGCGGCGCACGCCCCAGGCCATCGCGCTGCAGAGCGAGGACGCCAGCCTCGACTACCAGACCCTCAATGCCCAGGCCAATCGCCTGGCTCATCGCCTGCTGAGCCTGGGCGTTGGTCCCGATACCCGGGTGGCGGTGTGCGTCGAGCGCGGGGTGGCAATGATGGTCGCCTTGCTCGGGGTGCTCAAGGCCGGTGGTGCCTACGTGCCCCTGGACCCCGGTTACCCGGCCGAGCGCCTGCAATTCTTGCTGACTGACAGCGCGCCCCAGGTACTGTTGGTGCATAGCGCCACCCGTGGCCTGTTCGAACCGTCGGGGTTAACCCTGCTGGACCTGGACCAGGACGCTTGGCAAGTCGGCGCCGATCACGATCCGCAGGTCCCGGGGTTGGGCCCGGCGCAGTTGGCCTACGTGATGTACACCTCGGGCTCCACGGGCACGCCCAAGGGGGTGATGATCGAGCATCGCGGCCTGTGCAACCTGATGCATTGGGGCTCGCAGATCTGCCTGCCACGGCCGGGCGATGCCTTGCTGCAACGGGCGCCGTTCACCTTCGATGGCTCAGTGTGGGAACTGTTCTGGCCGCTGACGGCAGGCCTGCGCCTGGTCCTGGCGCGACCGGACGGGCACCGCGATCCGGCCTACCTGGTGCAGTTGATCCAGGCCCGCCAGGTGACCCTGATCAAGTTCGTGCCGGCACTGCTGCATCAGTTTCTCGAGGTGCCAGGTGTCGAGCGCTGTACCAGCCTGACCGACATTTTCTGCGGCGGCGGTGAGCTGACCCTGGCACTGCTGGCCAGCGTGCGCCAGCGCCTGCCCAAGGTGCGTTTGCACAACGTCTATGGTCCTACCGAGGCCACTGTGGACAGCACCGCCTGGACCCTGCGGGCCGATGAACCGCTGCCGCTGCAGGTGCCGCCCATTGGCCGGCCGATCGCCAACACCCGCCTGTATGTACTCGATGCCCACGACCGCCTGGTGCCGCTGGGTGCGGTGGGGCAGTTGCATATCGGTGGCGTCGGCGTGGCGCGTGGTTACCTGGGGTTGCCGGCCTTGCAGGCGCAACGTTTTATCGCCAGCCCGTTCGTGGACGGCGATCGTTTGTACCGTACCGGCGATCTGGTGCGTTACCGCGAGGATGGCCAGCTCGACTTTCTTGGCCGCAACGACTTTCAGGTCAAGCTGCGTGGGCTGCGGGTCGAGCTTGGCGAGATCGAGGCATGGCTGGTCGCGCACCCGGCGATCAGCCAGTGCGTGGTGCTGATGCGCGAAGAGCGCCTGGTGGCCTATTTCACCTGCCGCGAAGGTGCCCATGCGCCGGCCCTGGAGGTCCTGCGCAACCACTTGCTGGCGCGCATGCCCGAGTACATGGTGCCGTCGGCGTATGTGGCGCTGGCGCAACTGCCGCTGAGCGCCAATGGCAAGGTGGATCGTCAGGCGTTGCCTGCCCCCGGTGCCGAAGCGGTGATCAGCCGCAGCTACCAGGCGCCACAGGGCGAGCTGGAAACGGCGCTGGCAGACATCTGGACGCAGGTGCTGAAAATCGAGCAGGTCGGTCGCGACGACAACTTCTTCGAATTGGGTGGCCATTCGCTGCTCGCCGTCAACCTGGTGGCGCGCATGCGCCAGGCCGGGTTGCATGTCGATGCACGGACCTTGTTCAGCCAGCCGACCCTGGCGGGCCTTGCGGCCAGCACCCAGCGCCAGCCGTTGCAGGTAGCGATTCCCGAGACGACCATCCCGAGCCTGGGCACGCGGCGGCGTCTGTGAAACACCCGGGGGCCGCCTGGCGGCCCCGGGCTAGAGCGGCTTTGTCCCGACTTCCCATGTCAGACCGGCCGGTCATGATCCATTAGCGTGTCGACGATTTCCCTTTTGGCAAAGCAGGATGCTTACCGATGCTCTTCAGCGAACTGATGGCTGCGCTCTCCACCCATGCAATCCGACTCCAGCGTGAAGACCAGGACCTGATTGTCCTGGGCGACGACCAAACCCTGGACGACAACCTGTGGGAGGCACTGTCGCGGCACAAGCCAGCGTTACTGGCCATGCTCGCTGAACAGGATGACGACTGGTTGAGCCCGGCGTTTCGTATCACTCCGGACATGCTGCCGCTGGTCGACCTCGACCAGGCCGCGATCGATCGAATCGTCGCCAGCGTCCCGGGTGGGGCGGCGAACGTCCAGGACATCTACCCCCTGGCGCCGCTGCAGCAGGGCATGCTCTACCATCACCTGGCAGCCGGCGACGGTGATCCGTACCTGTCGCAAGTACAGCTGCGCTTTGCCAGCCGCGAGCACCTGGAGGCTTTTGCCGCCGGCCTGCAGTGGGTGATCCAGCGTCATGACATCCTGCGTACTGCGCTGCACTGGGAGTACCTCGACGCGCCGGTGCAGGTGGTCTGGCGCGAGGCGCAGCTGATGCGCGAGGCCGTTGCCGTGGACGGCGCCCAGGCGTTGGCGCAGTTGTGCAGCCGTTTTGACCCCCGGCACTACCGCCTGGACCTGCATCAGGCGCCGTTGATGCAACTGATGCATGCCCGCGGCGAAGGTGAGGCGTGGGTGGCATTGCTGTCGTTCCACCACACCGTGATGGACCACACCGCGCTGGATATCGTGCGCCGCGAAATTCACGCGCACCTGACCGGTGAGACTGCCCAGCTGGCGGCGCCGGTGGCGTTTCGCAATGTGCTGGCCGAGGCGCGCCTGGCCCTGGACGAGCAGGCCCATGAGGATTTCTTTACCCAGATGCTCGCCGACATCGACGCGCCGACCCTGGCGTTCGGCTTGCAAGACAAGGGCGATCAGGCGCTCGAAGAGGCGCGCCTGAGCCTGGCACCCTCACTCAGCCGCCGCCTGCGCGAGCAGGCCCGGCAACTGGGGGTGAGTCCGGCAAGCGTGCTGCATCTGGGCTTCGCCCGCCTGCTCGGGCAGTTGTCGGCCCGCCAGAGTGTGGTGTTCGGCAGCGTGCTGCTGGGGCGCATGAGCACCGGCGCCGGTGGCGATCAGGCGTTGGGCATGTTCATCAATACTCTGCCGCTGCGCGTCGATTTGGGCCAGCACGGCGTGCGTGATGCCCTGCTGACGACCCACCGGCGGCTCAGCGCCTTGCTCGGCCATGAACAGGCCTCGTTGGCGCTGGCTCAGCGTTGCAGTGCGGTCGCGGCGCCGACGCCGTTGTTCAACAGTTTGCTCAACTATCGCCATAGCGCGGGCGGTGATGCTGCCGAGATCATCCCGGTGGCACCGGGCATCGATATCGTCGGGGCCCAGGAACGTACCGACTACCCCTTGACCGTGAGCGTCGATGATCTGGGCGAAGACTTCCGCTTGAGCGTGCAGGCCCTCGCGCCATGGGGTGCCGAGCGCCTCTGTGGGCTGCTGGAACAGACATTGGCCAGCTTGGTCGAGGCCCTGGAACACACACCAGCGCTGCCTGTTCAGACGCTTGCAGTCCTGCCCGCGCAAGCGCGTGAACAGCTTGTGCACGCTTTCAATGCCACGGCCCAGGCCTACGCGCAGGGGCACACCGTGCACGCCCTGGTCGAGGCCCAGGCGCGCCGTGCCCCCGAGGCCGTAGCGCTGAGCCAGGACGGCCTGGCCCTGAGCTATGGCGAGTTGAACCGGCGTGCCAATCGCCTGGCCCACAGCCTGATCGAGCGTGGCGTGCAACTGGGCGATCGGGTTGCCCTGTGCCTGCCGCGCAGCGCCGAGCGGGTCATCGGCCTGTTGGCCGTGCTCAAGGCCGGTGCCGCCTACGTGCCGGTGGACCCGAACTACCCGGCCGAGCGTATCGCCTACCTGCTGGCCGACAGCGCGCCGACCCTGGTGCTGGCCGATTCGCGCATCGACGGGCTGGCGAACAACGTGCCACGGCTCGACCTCGACCAGCCGGGCGCCTACCACCTGGCCGATGACAATCCTCATGTGCCAGGCCTGTACGCGCAGCAGCTGGCCTACGTGGTCTACACCTCCGGTTCCACCGGCCAGCCCAAGGGCGTGATGATCGAACACCATGCCCTGGCCAACCTGGTGCACTGGCATTGCCAGGCCTTCGACGTGGTGGCCGGTACGCATACCGCAAGCGTCGCAGGCTTCGGTTTCGACGCCATGGCCTGGGAAGTCTGGCCGGCGTTGTGCGCCGGGGCCACATTGCACTTGCCGCCTGTGCACATCGGCAACGAGCATGTCGATGAGCTGCTCGACTGGTGGCTGGAGCAACCATTGGCGGTCAGCTTCCTGCCCACGCCAGTGGCCGAGCAGGCCCTGCGCCGCGAGCGTCAGCATCCGACGCTACGCGCCTTGCTGATCGGTGGTGATCGCCTGCGCCAGTTCGAACGCGACCCGGGCTTTGCCGTGATCAACAACTATGGCCCGACCGAGACCACGGTGGTTGCCACCTCCGGACGCGTAATGCCGAACGGCACGCTGGATATCGGTAGGCCCATCGCCAACACCCGCGTGTATGTCCTCGACGAGGGCCTGCAACCGGTGCCAGTGGGGGTTACCGGCGAGTTGTACATTGGCGGCGCACAGGTAGCACGGGGTTACCTGAATCGCCCCGAACTGACGGCAGAGCGTTTTCTCGACGACCCGTTCAGCGATGCGCCGGGTGCGCGCATGTACCGCAGCGGCGACCTGGTGCGCTGGAATGCCGATGGCACCCTGGACTATCTGGGCCGCAACGACGACCAGGTGAAGATCCGCGGTGTGCGGGTCGAGCTGGGCGAGGTCGAGGCAGCCTTGGCTATGCAACCGGGCATCGACGATGCTGTGGCACTGGTGCGCGGTGAGCGGTTGCTGGCCTGGTTTACCGAAACTGCGCCGGTCGACCTTGATTCGTTACGTCAGGCCCTGCAAGCCAAGCTACCGGCGCACCTGGTGCCGCAGGCGTTCGTGCGCCTGGAACTGTGGCCACTGACCAGCCACGGCAAGCTCGACCGTCGCGCGCTGCCGGATCCAGACCCAGCGGCGCTGCTTGGTCAGGCCTATGAAGCACCGCAGAACGATGCCGAAGCGACCATGGCTGCAGTGTGGGCCGAAGTGCTGGGGGTCGAGCGGGTAGGGCGCCATGACAACTTCTTCGAACTGGGTGGTCATTCGCTGCTGGCGGTGACCCTGGTCGAGCGCCTGCGCAAGGCCGGCCTGCTTATCGACGTGCGGGTACTGTTCGCCCAACCGACCCTGGCCGCGCTTGCCGCTGCGGCCGGCGGCAGTCGCGAGGTGGCGGTGCCGGCCAACCGGGTGCCGAACCATGCCGAGCGCATCACCCCGGACATGCTCAGCCTGATCGAGCTGAGCCAGGCCGATATCGAGCGTATCGTTGCCACTGTGCCGGGTGGCGCTGGCAACGTGCAGGAGATCTACCCGCTGGCGCCCCTGCAGGAGGGCGTGCTCTATCATCACCTGAGTGCCGAGCACGGCGACCCCTACCTGTTGCAGACCCGCCTGGCCTTCGACAGCGTCGAGCGCTTGCTGGCCTGGGCCGGAGCCTTGCAGCAAGTGATCGATCGCCATGACATCCTGCGCACCGCAGTGCTCTGGCAAGGGCTGGCACAGCCGGTTCAGGTGGTCTGGCGCAACGCCGAGCTGGCCGTGATCGAAACCGACACGCTGCCGGACGAGCCGAGTCTGGACCTGTCCCAGGCACCGCTCACGCGCCTGTACTACAGCCTGGACCCGGTCAACCATCAGGTGCTGGCGATTTTGCTGTTCCATCACCTGACCCTCGACCACACCGCCATGGACGTGGTCGCCGGCGAAATGCGCGCGCTGCTGTTCGGCCAGGCGCAGACCCTGCCGGCCGCCGTGCCCTATCGCAACTATGTGGCCCAGGCGCGCTTGGGCGACCAGGCCGGCCACGAAGCGTTCTTCCGTGAAATGCTCGGCGACGTCGATGAGCCGACTTTGCCGCTGGGTCTTGCCGATGTGCAGGGCGACGGTCGCAGCATCGACACGGCTTACCAGGCGCTCGACGTCGAAGTTGGCCTGCGCCTGCGCAGCCAGGCGCGTCAGCTCGGGGTCAGCGCCGCGAGTCTGATGCACCTGGCCTGGGCGCGGGTGCTCGGGGTACTTGCCAACCGTCGCGACGTGGTCTTCGGCACCGTGCTGATGGGCCGTCTGCAGGGCGGTGAAGGCGCCGACCGGGCGCTGGGCATGTTCATCAATACCTTGCCGTTGCGGGTCGACACGGGGGCCGCAGCGCGTGTTGCGGTACGCGCGACCCACCGCAGCCTGTCGGCATTGCTCGGCCACGAGCACGCACCCCTGGCCCTGGCCCAGCGCTGCAGCGGCGTGGCGGTGTCCTCGCCGTTGTTCAGCGCCTTGCTCAACTACCGCCACACGGCCGACGATGCGCCACGCGAAGGTGAGGGCATCTGGGCGGGCGTGCGCCTGCTCGGTGGCCAAGAGCGCAGCAACTATCCGTTGACCCTGAGTGTCAACGACCTGGGTAAAGGCTTTAGCTTCAACGTACTGGCGCTGCCGGGTATTGGCGCGCAGCGGGTGGCCCAGTGGATGGCCAATGCTGTGGAGCAACTGTTGCAGGTGTTGGAGCAGGGGCTGGAGACGGCAGTCGATGGTTTGCCGATCCACGATGGCGATGAACGTCGGCAACTACTGGAAAACTTCAACTCAACGACACAGGCATTCCCTCAGGTGCACACTGTGCACGCCCTGGTCGAGGCCCAGGCGCGCCGTGCCCCCGAGGCTGTGGCGCTGAGCCAGGACGGCCTGATCTTGAGCTTCGGCGAGATGAACCAGCGCGCCAACCGCCTGGCCCACAGCCTGATCGAGCGTGGCGTGCAACTGGGCGATCGGGTTGCCCTGTGCCTGCCGCGCAGCGCCGATCGGCTCATCGGCCTGTTGGCCGTGCTCAAGGCCGGTGCCGCCTACGTGCCGGTGGACCCGAACTACCCGGCCGAGCGTATCGCTTACCTGCTGGCCGACAGCGCGCCGACCCTGGTGCTGGCCGATTCACGCATCGACGGGCTGGCGAACAACGTGCCACGGCTCGACCTCGACCAGCCGGGCGCCTACCACCTGGCCGATGACAATCCTCATGTGCCAGGCCTGAACGCGCAGCAGCTGGCCTACGTGGTCTACACCTCCGGTTCCACCGGCCAGCCCAAGGGCGTGATGATCGAACACCATGCCCTGGCCAACCTGGTGCACTGGCATTGCCAGGCCTTCGACGTGGTGGCCGGTACGCATACCGCAAGCGTCGCAGGCTTTGGTTTCGACGCCATGGCCTGGGAAGTCTGGCCGGCGTTGTGCGCCGGCGCCACATTGCACTTGCCGCCGGTGCACATCGGCAACGAGCATGTCGATGAACTGCTCGACTGGTGGCTGGAGCAACCACTGGCAGTCAGCTTCCTGCCCACGCCAGTGGCCGAGCAGGCCCTGCGCCGCGAGCGCCAGCATCCGACCCTGCGGACTCTGTTGATCGGTGGAGATCGCCTGCGCCAGTTCGAGCGCGACCCGGGCTTTGCCGTGATCAACAACTATGGCCCGACCGAGACCACGGTGGTTGCCACCTCCGGACGCGTAATGCCGAACGGCACGCTGGATATCGGTAGGCCCATCGCCAACACCCGCGTGTATGTCCTCGACGAGGGCCTGCAACCGGTGCCAGTGGGTGTTACTGGCGAGCTGTACATCGGCGGCGCACAGGTGGCACGGGGTTACCTGAATCGCCCCGAACTGACGGCAGAGCGTTTTCTCGACGACCCGTTCAACGATGCGCCGGGCTCACGGATGTACCGCAGCGGCGACCTGGTGCGCTGGAATGCCGATGGCACCCTGGACTATCTGGGCCGCAACGACGACCAGGTGAAGATCCGCGGTGTGCGGGTCGAGCTGGGCGAGGTCGAGGCAGCCTTGGCTATGCAACCGGGCATCGACGATGCTGTGGCACTGGTGCGCGGCGAGCGGTTGCTGGCCTGGTTTACCGAAACTGCGCCGGTCGACCTTGATTCGTTACGTCAGGCCCTGCAAACCAAACTGCCGGCACACCTGGTGCCGCAGGCGTTCGTGCGCCTGGAACAGTGGCCACTGACCAGCCACGGCAAACTGGACCGTCGCGCGCTGCCGGATCCAGACCCGGCGGCGCTGCTTGGTCAGGCCTATGAAGCACCGCAAAACGATGCCGAAGCGACCATGGCGGCGGTGTGGGCCGAGGTGCTGGGGGTCGAGCGGGTAGGGCGCCATGACAACTTCTTCGAACTGGGTGGTCATTCGCTGCTGGCGGTGACCCTGATCGAGCGCCTGCGCCAGCAAAGCCTGTCCACCGATGTACGGGTGCTGTTCAGCCAACCGACTGTCGCTGCCCTGGCGGCTGCGCTGGGCCAGGGGCGTCAGGTCGCGGTGCCGCAGAACCGAATTGCGGCCGACTGCACCCGTATCACCCCTGACATGTTGCCCCTGGTGACGCTGAGCCAGGCCGACATCGAGCGAATCATCGCCACCGTGCCGGGCGGTGCTGCCAACGTGCAGGACATCTACCCGCTGGCACCGCTGCAGGAAGGCATCCTCTATCACCACCTGAGCGCCGTCGACGCCGACCCCTACCTGCTGCAATGGCGTCTGGCCTTTGACAGCCCGGCGCGTCTGCAAGCCTTTGCCAACGCCCTGGATCAGGTCGTCGCCCGCCATGACATCCTGCGTACCACCGTGCTCTGGGACAGCCTGCCACAACCGGTTCAAGTGGTATGGCGCACCGTCCCCACTGTGCTTGTGGGAGCGGGCTTGCCCCGCGATCAACACACCGCCGTAGTAGACCTGAGTAGCGCCCCCCTGATCCGCCTGCACTACACCCAGGCCGTCGATACCCCGCGCATCGAAGCCACCCTGCAGTTCCACCACATCGTCCTTGACCAAACCGCCATGAAGGTCGTACTCGAGGAGATCGGCGACCACCTGCGTGGCCAGACGCCGCAGCACCCGCCGGTGCCGTACCGCAACTACGTGGCCCAGGCGCGCCTGGCCATCAGTGAGACCGAGCATGAGGCATTCTTCCGCGCCCAATTGGCGGATATCGACGAGCCAACCCTGCCCTATGGCCTGAGCGACCTTCAGGGCCAGGTCAGCAACTTTGAACTGGCCACCGTGCAACTCGACAACGCCCAGTACCTGCGCCTGCGCAGCCAGGCCCAACAGTTGGGCGTGAGCGCTGCCAGCGTGTTGCACCTGGCCTGGGCGCGGCTATTGGCGGCCACCAGCGGCACCGACAACGTGGTGTTCGGCACCGTGCTGCTGGGCCGCTTGCAAGGCGGCGCCGGCGCCGACCGTGGGCTGGGCATGTTCATCAATACCTTGCCACTGCGCCTGGACCTGGACGGCCTGGGCGTGCGTGAGGGCGTGCGTCTGACCCACCAGCGCCTGAGCGCGCTGCTGGCTCACGAGCATGCGCCCCTGGCCCTGGCCCAACGCTGCAGCGGCGTGGCCGCGCCAACGCCGTTGTTCAGTGCCATCATCAACTACCGCCATAGTGCCAGCGCCGCCGAGCAGGCGCTGCAGCGCGAGGCCCTGGAAGGCATCGAGGCCCTGCCCAGCGGCGGCCATGGCAACTACCCGCTAAGCGTCAACGTCGACGACCTTGGCGATGGCATGCGCATGACCGTGCAGGTAACCCCACAGGTAGGCGCGCAGCGGGTCTGTGAGCAGTTGCTGCAAGTGCTGAGCGGTGTGCTGCAGGCACTCGAGCAGCAGCCGCAGTCAGCGCTGCAGCAACTGCCACTGCAGGGGCCGGCAGAGCGCCAGCGCCTGCTGGTCGCAGCCAACGCCAGCGAGCAGCCCCATGACCTTCGGCAAACACTGCATGGGTTGTTCGAGGCCCAGGTGCGGCGCACGCCGAACGCGGTAGCGGTGGAGGGCGAGGAGGGTGCGTCAAGCTATCGTCAGCTCGACGATCAGGCCAACCGCCTGGCCCATCACTTGATTGGCCTGGGGGTCAAACCGGATGACCGCGTGGCGATCTGCGTCGAGCGCGGGTTGTCGATGCTGGTCGGCCTGCTGGCCATCCTCAAGGCCGGTGGCGCCTATGTGCCGCTCGACCCGAGTTATCCGCCCGAGCGTATCGCCCATATGCTCAAGGACAGTACGCCGCTTGCAGTGCTTGCCCATGCCACCACCCGTGAGCTGTTGAAGGCGTGGCAAGGGCAACTGATCGACCTCGATCAGCCCGTCTGGGAGAAGCAACCCAGCAGCACACCACAGATCCCGGTGCTGAGCGCCCAAAACCTGGCCTACGTGATCTACACCTCCGGCTCCACCGGCCTGCCCAAAGGCGTGATGGTCGAGCACCGCAACGTGGTCAACCTGGTGCACTGGAGCGCGCGCCTGTTCCCGGCGTCGCCTGGGGCCGCGGTGTTGCACAAGACCCCGAGCAGTTTCGATGCCTCGGTCTGGGAGCTGTTCTGGCCGCTGTGCAGCGGTGTGCGCCTGGTGTTGGCGCGGGCTCAGGATCCGCACGATCCACAGTACCTGGTGCAATTGATCCAAGCGCGTCAGGTCAGCGTCGTGCAGTTCGTCCCGGCCTTGCTGCAGCAGTTCCTTGACGCGCCGCAGAGTGAGCGCTGCACCGGCCTGAGCGATATCGTCTGCGGCGGTGGCGAGCTGACTGCGGCGTTGGCTGCGCAGGTGCGTCAACGCTTGCCCGGGGTGCGCCTGCACAACGTCTACGGCCCCACCGAGACCACGGTCGATTGCAGCGTGTGGACCCTTGCGCCCAGCGAGCCGGTGCCGCCGGGCGCGCTGCCAATCGGCAAACCGATCGACAACACCCGGTTGTATGTCCTGGACCGCCATGACCGGCCAGTACCCTGGGGCGTGGTCGGCCATCTGCACATCGGCGGCGCCGGGGTTGCCCGTGGCTACCTGGGCTTGCCGGCGCAACAGGCCGAACGCTTCATCGCCAGCCCCTTCGTCGAGGGCGAGCGCCTGTATCGCAGCGGCGACCTGGTGCGCCAGCGTGAAGACGGGACCCTGGAGTTTCTGGGCCGCAACGACCATCAGGTGAAGATCCGCGGCCTGCGCATTGAACTGGGCGAGATCGAGGCCTGCCTGATCCGTGTGGCCG
Organism: Pseudomonas tructae; assembly: GCF_004214895.1. Lineage (NCBI taxonomy): Bacteria > Pseudomonadati > Pseudomonadota > Gammaproteobacteria > Pseudomonadales > Pseudomonadaceae > Pseudomonas > Pseudomonas tructae. The sequence goes on from NZ_CP035952.1 coordinate 3,045,777, forward strand.
GTGTCCGTGAGGCGGTGGTCATGGCCCAAGCAGATGCCAGCAGCGGGCCGCGCCTGGTCGCCTATCACAGTGGTGAGCCGCAGGATGCGGACACCCTGCGCCAGGCGCTACTGACGCAGTTGCCGCAGTACATGGTCCCGGCGCTGTACATTCACCTCGACACACTGCCCCTGACCAGCAACGGCAAGCTCGACCGCAAGGCATTGCCGTCACCTGAGGCAGCCTTGCAGCAGCGCCCGTTTGCGCCGCCCCAGGGTGAGACGGAAACCTTGCTGGCGCGCCTGTGGGCCGAGCTGCTGGGTGTGGCGCAGGTCGGTCGGCACGACAACTTCTTCGAACTGGGCGGCCACTCGCTGCTGGCCGTCAGCCTGACGGCGCGCCTGCGCCTGGAGGGCCTGCAGGTCGATGTGCGTACCCTGTTTGGCCAGCCGACCGTGGCCGCCCTGGCCGCCACCCTGGGTAATGATCGTCAGGTGACGGTGCCGCAGAACCGTATCCCTGACGGCTGCACCCGGATCACCCCGGACCTGCTCAGCCTGATCGAACTGGACCAGACGGCCATTGAGCGTATCGTCGCCAGCGTTGCCGGCGGCGCCGCCAACATCCAGGATATCTACCCGCTGGCACCGCTGCAGGAGGGCATTCTTTATCACCACCTGCGTGCTCAGGAGCACGATCCCTATGTGCTCTACTCGCGGCTGAACTTCGACAGCCTGGAACGTCTGCAGACCTTCGCCGCCGCCCTGGACCGGGTCATCGCCCGCCATGACGTGCTGCGCACCGTGGTGCTCTGGGACAGCCTGCCGCAACCGCTGCAAGTGGTCCTGCGCAACGTCCCCTCCGTGCTGGGAGCTACATCTGTGGGAGCGGGCTTGCCCCGCGATAGCTACACCCCGCCAATGGACCTGAGCACCGCCCCCCTGATCCGCCTGCTCTACACCCAGGTTCCCGGCGCCGCGCACATCGAAGCCACCCTGCAGTTCCACCACATCGTCCTCGACCATACCGCCCTGGAGGTGGTCGGCGAAGAACTCAATGCATACCTGCAGGGCGCCGCAGCACCTGCACATGCCCCGGTACCGTACCGCAACTACGTGGCCCAGGCGCGCCTGGGCATCAGCCAGGCCGAGCATGAGGCGTTCTTCCGCGAGCAACTGGCCGACATCGACGAACCGACCCTGGCCTACGGCCTGAGTGACGTACAAGGCGATGGCCGTGATCTGCAAGAAGTGAAGATGCCCTTGTCGGGCGAGCTTGCCGCCGGCCTGCGCCGCCAGGCGCGGGCGTTGGGCATCAGCGTCGCCAGCCTGTTCCACCTGGCCTGGGCGCGCCTGCTGGGCGCGGCCAGTGGCAAGCACAGCGTGGTCTTCGGCACCGTGCTGCTGGGTCGCCTGCAAGGTGGCGAGGGCGCCGAACGGGCGCTGGGCATGTTCATCAACACCTTGCCGCTGCGGGTAGACCTGGCAGGGGTAAGCCTGCGCGATGCAGCCCATGCCACCCACCAGCGCCTGAGTGCGCTGCTGGCCCATGAGCACGCTTCGCTGGCCCTGGCCCAGCGCTGCAGCGGGGTTGCCGCGCCGCTGCCGCTGTTCAGCGCCATGCTCAATTACCGCCATGGCGCACTGGCCAGCGCAGAACAGCGCAAGGCCTGGCAGGGCATCGAGGTACTCGAAGGCCAGGAGCGCACCAACTATCCCCTGAGCCTTAACGTGGACGATCTGGGCGAAGATTTCCGCCTGGTGGCCATGACGCCTGCGCAAGTGGGCGCGGCGCGGATTTGCGCGCAGATGGTCCAGGTGCTTGAGGCCATGGTCACGGCCCTGGAGCAGCAGCCGCAGTTGCCGGTGCAGCAACTACCGGTGCTCGAGGCAGCAGAACGACGCCGGGTGCTGCTGGATTTCAACAACACCGAGGTGAACTACGACCTCGGCCAGACCTTGCACGGCCTGATCGAGGCCCAGGTCGAGCGCACCCCGGATGCCGTGGCGGTGCGTGGCGAGGAGGGTGAGCTGAGCTATCGCCAGCTCAACCAGCAGGCCAACCGCCTGGCCCATCACCTGATCGGCTTGGGGGTCAAACCTGATGACCGCGTAGCGATCTGTGTCGAGCGCGGGTTGTCGATGGTGGTGGGGCTGTTGGCGATTCTCAAGGCCGGTGCGGCCTATGTGCCGGTGGACCCGGATTATCCGGTTGAGCGGATCCGTCACATGTTGGCCGACAGTGCGCCGGTTGCCGTGCTGGTGCATGCTGCCACGCGACATGTACCGGACAGCATCGGCATCATTGATCTGGACCTGCCGACCTGGCACGCACTGCCAGAGCGCAATCCGTGCCTCAACGGCCTGATGGCGAACCATCTGGCTTACGTGATCTACACCTCCGGCTCGACCGGCTTGCCTAAAGGCGTGATGAACGAGCATGCCGGTGTGGTCAACCGCCTGCTGTGGATGCAGGACGCCTATCAGCTGGGCAGCGATGACGTGGTGCTGCAAAAGACCCCATTCAGCTTCGACGTCTCGGTCTGGGAATTGCTCTGGCCGCTGCAGGCCGGTGCCCGGCTGGTCATGGCTCGCCCCGGCGGCCATCGCGACCCGCAGTACCTGCGCGAGATTATCCGTAGCGAAGGGGTCAGCACCTTGCACTTCGTGCCGTCGATGCTGGATGTGTTCCTGGCGGATGGCCACGTAGCAACTGAGCGACTGAAGCGGGTGCTGTGCAGTGGCGAAGCCTTGCCGGGCAGCCTGGTGCGGCGCTTCCACGCTCAATTGCCAACGGTCGAGCTGCACAACCTCTACGGTCCAACCGAAGCTGCGGTGGACGTCAGTGCCTGGCAGTGCAGCAGCGCACCGGACAATACGCCAATTGGCAAGCCGATTGCCAACACCACCTTGTACGTACTCGATGATCAACTGCAGCCGGTACCCCAGGGTGTGGCTGGCGAGCTGTATATCGGTGGCGTGCAGGTTGCCCGTGGATACTTGAACCGCGACGAACTCACCGCCGAGCGCTTTATCGATGACCCGTTCAGTTCACGTCCTGGCGCGCGGTTGTACCGCACCGGCGACCTGGCCCGGCACTTGGCCGACGGCAACCTTGAGTATCTGGGCCGCAACGATGATCAGGTGAAAATCCGTGGCTTGCGTATCGAACTGGGCGAAATCCAGGCCGGCCTGACCCGTTTGCCGGGCATCAAGGAAGCTGTGGTGATCGCCCGTGAACAACGCTTGATTGCCTACTACACCGGTGAACATCAGCCTGTGGAAACCTTGCGTGCCGCACTGCTCGTACACCTGCCAGAGTTCATGGTGCCCGCGCTGTTCATGCACCTGGACGCATTACCGCTCAGCCCCAATGGCAAGCTCGATCGCAAGGCACTGCCGCAGGTCGAGGTCGAAAACCGCGCGTTCGAGGCCCCCGAGGGCGAGACCGAAACCCTGCTGGCCGGCCTTTGGACCGAACTGCTGGGGGTGGAGCGGGTAGGACGCCACGACAACTTCTTCGAACTGGGCGGCCATTCGCTGCTGGCGGTCAGCCTGACCTCACGCCTGCGCCAGCTCGGCCTGCAGGCCGATATCCGCGTACTGTTCGGCCAACCGACCCTCGCGGCCCTGGCGGCAGCGGTGGGGCGCGAGTCCGGGGTACAGGTCCCGGACAATCGCATCCCGGCGCACTGCAGCCGCATCAGCCCGGACATGCTGCCATTGGCCGAGCTGTCGCAGCAGGCCCTCGATGGCCTGGTGGCACAGATCCCTGGTGGCGCGGCCAATGTCCAGGACATCTACGCCCTGGCGCCGTTGCAGCAGGGCATTCTTTACCACCACCTGGCCCGCGAGGGCGCGGACCCCTATGTGCTGCAGGCGCGCTTCGCCTTTGCCGGACAAGCCGAGCTGGATGCCTTTGCTGCGGCCCTGGACAAGGTCATCGAACGCCACGACATACTGCGCACCAGCTTCCATTGGCAAGGGCTGGAGGAAGCCGTGCAAGTGGTCCAGTGCAGCGTCCCCTCTGTAGGAGTGGCCTTGCGCCGCGATGAATCCTCAGCGGTTCTTGATCTGAACCAGGCTCCACTGATCCGCCTACTGCAAACCCAGGCCAACGGCCGCCATGAAGCGACGTTGCTGCTGCACCACATCATCCTTGACCACGCCGCCGTCGAGCAGTTGGTGGCGCACATCAGTACGGTGCTGCAAGGTCAGGCATTGCCCGACGACAGCGTGCCTTACCGCAACTACGTGGCCCAGGCCCGTCTGGGTGCCAATACCCAGGCTGATGAAGCCTTGTTCCGCGAACTGCTGGGCGATATTGACGAGCCTACCGAAGTGTTCGGTCTGCGCGACGCCCAGGGCGACGGCACGGCGGTGCTCGACAGCCGCCTGGCCCTGGCGCCGAGCCTGGCCAGCCGCTTGCGCGCCCAGGCCCGCCAGTTGGGTGTCAGCCTCGCCAGCCTGGTGCACCAGGCCTGGGGCCAGGTGCTGGGGCAATTGTCCGGGCGCGAGGACGTGGTATTCGGCACGGTGCTGCTCGGCCGCCTGCAGGGTGGCGAAGGGGCTGAACGCGCCTTGGGCATGTTCATCAACACCTTGCCGTTGCGGGTCAGCGTCGGCGCTGGCGCAGTGGCTGAGGGCGTGCGCCTGACCCATCAGCGTCTGGCCCGCTTGCTGGCCCATGAACAGGCGTCCCTGGCCCTGGCCCAGCGCTGCAGCGGTGTAGCCGCTTCGCAACCGCTGTTCACCAGCCTGCTCAACTATCGCCACAGCGCACCGGCCAAGGCGCCACTGCACAAGGCCTGGCAAGGCATCGAACAACTGAGCGCGCACGAGCGCAGCCACTATCCTCTGGTGGTCAACGTCGACGACCTGGATGAGGGCCTGGTCCTCACGGTCCAGGCCGTGGCACAGGTAGACGGCGAACAGGTCTGTCAGTTGTTGGGCTGCGCACTCGACAACCTGGCACAGGCCCTTGAACAGGCCCCCGGCACCGCCCTGCACGGCATCAGTTGCCTGCCGCCGGACGAACGCGAACGGGTGTTGCAGGGCTTCAACGCCACCCAGCGCGACTACCCGCGCGAACATGCCCTGCACACACTGTTCGAGGCATACGCGGCGCTCAGCCCCGATGCCACGGCAGTGGTTCACGGACAGTTGCAGTGGAGTTACCAGCAGTTGGAGCAGCGCGCCAACCGCCTGGCTCATCATCTGCTGGCGCTGGGTGTGTGCCCCGGTGATCGCATAGCGTTGCTGTTGCCGCGCGGCATGGACCTGCTGGCCGCGCAACTGGCTGCAAGCAAATGTGCAGCGGTGTATGTGCCGCTGGATGTCAACGCGCCGGTCGAACGCCAAGCGTTCATGCTCCAGGACAGCCAGGCGCGGGTGTTGTTGACCCACAGCAGCGAGCCGCAGGTTGGCGTAACGCAACGGATCGAACTCGACGGCCTTGCGCTCGACGGCTATCCGCACATCTCGCCGGGCCTGAGGGTAGACGCCGCAAGAGCGGCCTACATCATGTACACCTCCGGCTCCACCGGCACGCCCAAAGGCGTGCAAGTGCCGCACCGGGCCATCGTGCGCCTGGTGATCAACAACGGCTTCGCCGATTTCAACAGCCAGGACCGGATAGCTTTCGCCTCCAACCCGGCCTTCGACGCCAGCACCCTGGAAGTCTGGGCAGCGCTGCTCAACGGCGGCACCCTGGTGGTGATCGATCAGGACCAGGTGCTGTCGCGCCAGGACCTGGGCGCTGCCCTGCTTGAACACAAGGTCACTGTGCTGTGGCTGACCGCCGGTCTGTTCCATCAGTTCGCCGACGCCCTGTTGCCGGCACTGCGCAACCTTCGCTACCTGCTGGTCGGCGGCGATGTCCTGGACCCTGCGGTGATCGAGCGTGTGCTGCGCAGCGGCGCCCCGGCGCATCTGCTCAATGGCTACGGCCCGACTGAAGCCACCACCTTCAGCACCACCCACGAAATCACCACCGTGGGTGCAGGCAGCATCCCCATCGGCAAGCCGATCGGCAACAGCCGCTGTTATGTCCTCGACGCCCGTCAGCAAGCGCTTCCGGTAGGCGCCGTGGGCGAGTTGTACATTGGCGGCGAGGGGGTTGCCCTGGGTTATCTGGGCCAGCCGCAACTGAGCGCCGAGCGCTTCCTTGATGACCCTTTCAGTGCCGAGCCCGGTGCGCGCATGTACCGCAGCGGCGATCGGGTGTGCTGGCAGGCGGACGGCACCTTGCTCTATTTGGGCCGTAGCGATCAGCAGATCAAGCTGCGCGGCTTCCGTATCGAACTGGGCGAGATCGAAGCCCGCCTTGGCGCCTGTGACGGGGTAGATGAAGTGGCCGTGGTGCTGCGCGAGGACACGCCGGGCGACAAGCGCCTGGTGGCCTACTACAGCGCCGTTGGCGGCACGCTGGCCATTAACCAACTGCATGCCCAGCTGCAAGGGCAGTTGCCGGACTACATGCTGCCGGCGGCCTATGTGCACCTGGCCGCGCTGCCGCTCACCGCCAATGGCAAGCTGGACCGCCAGGCGCTGCCGCAGCCAGACAGGGACGCCGTGCTCAGCCGGGCGTTCGAGGCGCCCCAGGGCGAGGTGGAAACCGCGCTGGCGGCGATCTGGACAGAGCTGCTCAAGGTCGAGCGCATCGGTCGGCATGATCATTTCTTCGAGCTGGGCGGACACTCGCTGCTGGCGGTGACTTTGATCGAGCGCATGCGCAAGGCTGGCTTGAGCGCCGACGTACGGGTGCTGTTCGACCAGCCGAGCCTGGCGGCGCTGGCGGCGGCAGTCGGTAGCGGCCGTGAAGTGCAGGTGCCCGCCAACCGCGTACCGGTCGATGCCCGGCACATCACCCCGGCCATGCTCAGCCTGATCGAGCTGGACCAGGCCAGTATCGAGCGCATCGTCGCCACGGTGCCGGGCGGTGCGGCCAACGTGCAGGAGATTTACCCGCTGGCACCGCTGCAGCAAGGCATCCTTTATCACCACCTGAGTGCCGAGCAGGGCGACCCTTACCTGCTGCAGTCACGCCTGGCATTCGACAGCCTGGCGCGCCTGCACACCTGGGCCGGGGCCTTGCAGCAGGTTATCGACCGCCATGACATTTTGCGCACGGCGGTACTCAGCGAAGGCCTGGTGCAGCCGGTGCAGGTGGTCTGGCGCACGGCGCGCATGGCGGTTACGGCCGTCGCCGGTCTCAGTGGTGCTTCGATCATCGATGCCCTGCAGGCGCGCTTCGATGCCCGCCACCAGCGCCTGGACCTGTCGCGTGCGCCGCTGATGCGCCTGGTGTACGCCGAAGATCCGGCCAACCAGCGTGTGGTGGCGATCCTGCAGTTCCACCACCTGGCCCTCGACCATACCGCCATGGCTGTGATCGCTGGCGAAATGCAGGCGCTGCTGGCAGGCAATGCCCAGCGACTGGCGCCACCGGTGCCATACCGCACCTATGTGGCCCAGGCCCGGTTGGCTGCGGACGATGCGAGCCATGAAGCGTTTTTCCGCGACATGCTCGGCGACCTTGACGAGCCGACGCTGCCATTGGGCCTGGCCGATGTACAGGGCGATGGTCGCGCCATCGAAGAAGCCCGCCTGAGCCTCGATGCGGCCGTTGCCCGGCGCCTGCGCGAGCAGGCCCGGCAACGCGGGGTCAGCGCCGCAACCCTGGCCCACCTGGCCTGGGCGCGGGTGCTGGGGGTGCTGGCCAATCGCAGCGACGTGGTCTTCGGCACGGTGCTGATGGGCCGCCTGCAGGGCGGTGAAGGCGCCGACCGGGCGCTGGGTGTGTTCATCAACACCTTGCCTCTGCGCATCGACCTCAGCGCCCCGGTGGCGCAAGCCGTGGCACATACTCATCAGCGGCTGTCGGCGCTGCTGGGCCATGAACATGCCTCGTTGGCCCTGGCCCAGCGTTGCAGTGGCGTGGCGGCGGCATTGCCGTTGTTCAGTGCGCTGTTCAATTACCGCCACAGCGCGCTCGGTGCACCTGCGCAGGATGACGCCAGTGTGCAGGGCGTGCGCCTGTTGGGCGGCGAAGAGCGCAGCAACTATCCGCTGACCTTGAGCGTCGATGACCAGGGTGAAGGTTTTGCCCTGAGTGTACTGGCGCAAGAAGGCATCGGTGCCGAGCGGGTCGCGCAGTGGATGAGCGAGGCCCTGGCGCAGTTGGCCCTGGCCCTGGAGCAGGCACCGCAGACAACGGTGGATGCGTTGCCGATTGTCGATGAATTGGCCCGCCAGCACGTGCTCGATGGCTTCAATGCTACGCGTCAGGCCTACCCCCGTGGGCAGACGCTGCAGGCAAGGGTCGAGGCCCAGGCGCAGTTCGCTCCGCAAGCGCTGGCCGTGACCCAGGATGGTCAGGCCCTGAGCTATGGCGAACTGAACCGCCGCGCCAACCAACTGGCCCATCACCTGATCGGCCGTGGCGTGCGCCTCGGCGACCGGGTTGCACTGTGCCTGCCGCGCACTCTGGAACGCCTGGTCAGCCTGCTGGCCGTGCTCAAAACCGGCGCCGCCTATGTACCGGTGGACCCGGCATACCCGGCCGAGCGCATTGCCTACCTGCTGGCCGACAGCTTACCCGCGCTGGTGGTGGCTCAGGCGAGTACGTTGGCCTTGCTCGGCGATACCCCGCAAGTCGATCTGGACCGCGACGCCTGGCAGGACGAAGCCGATCACAACCCGCAGGTTGCCGGGCTGGACGCCCAACAGTTGGCCTATGTGATCTACACATCAGGTTCTACCGGCCAGCCCAAGGGGGTGATGGTCGAACACCAGACCCTGGCCAACCTGGTGCACTGGCATTGCCAGGCGTTTACCGTGGGGGCTGGCACGCAGACCTCCAGTGTTGCCGGCTTTGGTTTCGACGCCATGGCCTGGGAAGTCTGGCCAGCCCTGTGCGCCGGAGCCACGCTGCACCTGCCGCCTGCGCACATCGGCAACGAGCTGGTTGATGAGCTGCTCGACTGGTGGCTGGCGCAACCGCTGGCAGTCAGCTTCCTGCCCACCCCGGTGGCTGAACAGGCCCTGCGCCGCGAACGCCAGCATCCGACCCTGCGCACGCTACTGATCGGCGGCGATCGCCTGCGTCAGTTCGAGCGCGACCCGGGCTTTGCCGTGATCAACAACTACGGCCCTACCGAAACCACCGTGGTCGCCACCTCCGGGCAGTTGCTGCCGGGCGCTGCGCTGCATATCGGTCGCCCCATCGCCAATACCCGAGTGTATGTGCTCGACGAGCGCCGCCAGCCGCTGCCGATCGGTGCGGTGGGCGAGTTGTACATCGGTGGCGCGGGTGTCGCCCGTGGCTACTTCAACCGTCCTGAACTGACTACCGAGCGTTTCCTGGCTGATCCGTTCAGCCGCGAGCCGGGCGCACGGATGTACCGCAGTGGCGACCTGGTACGCTGGAATGCCGATGGCACGCTGGAGTACCTGGGCCGTAACGATGACCAGGTGAAGATCCGCGGCGTGCGGGTCGAGTTGGGCGAGATCGAGGCGGTGCTTGCGGCGCAGCCGGGTGTAGCCGATGGGGTGGTACTGGTGCGTGGCGAGCGTTTGTTGGCCTGGTTCACTGCAACCGCCGAGGTCGACCTTGAGCAACTGCGCCAGGCCCTTCGCGGCACATTGCCGGCGCACCTGGTGCCGCAAGCGTTGATGCGCCTGGAACAGCTACCCTTGACCAGCCACGGCAAGCTGGACCGCCGCGCGTTGCCCGATCCCGATCCGGCTGATCTGTTCACACAAGGCTATGAAGCGCCGCAAAACGCCACTGAAGCGGCGATGGCGGTCGTGTGGGCCGAGGTCCTGGGCGTCGAGCGGGTAGGGCGTCACGACAACTTCTTTGAGCTGGGCGGCCATTCGCTGCTGGCGGTGACCCTGATCGAGCGCCTGCGCCAGCAAGGCCTGCAGTCCGACGTGCGCGTGCTGCTGAGCCAACCGACGGTGGCCGCACTGGCCGCAGCGCTGGGCACCGGCCGGCAAGTAGCGGTGCCGGATAACCTTATCGCGCACGGCTGCAGCCACATCACTGCGGACATGCTGCCCCTGATTGCCCTGGAGCAGGCCGCGATCGAGCGCATCGTCGCCACAGTGCCGGGCGGTGCAGCCAACGTGCAGGACATCTACCCCCTGGCACCGCTGCAGGAAGGTATCCTGTTCCACCACCTGAGCGCCGCCGGGGCGGATCCGTACCTGCTGCATTGGCGCATCGCCTTTGACAGCCCGGCACGTCTGCAAGCCTTCGCCAGCGCCCTGGACCAGGTCATCGCCCGCCACGACATCCTGCGCACCGCAGTGCTCTGGGACGGCCTGCCACAACCGGTCCAAGTGGTATGGCGCACCGTCCCCTCTGTGCTGGGAGATAGCTTGGTGGGAGCGGGCTTGCCCCGCGATAGCGTCCCCCCGGCTATGGACCTGAGCGCCGCCCCCCTGATCCGCCTGCACTACACCCAGTCCGTCGATACCCCACGTATCGAAGCCACCCTGCAGTTCCACCACATCGCCCTTGACCACACCGCGATGAAAGTCGTGCTCGAAGAAATCAGCGAGCACCTGCGTGGCCAGGCGCCGCAACATCCGCCGGTGCCGTACCGCAACTATGTGGCCCAGGCGCGCCTGGCCATCAGTGAGGCCGAGCACGAGGCGTTCTTCCGCGCCCAACTGGCGGAGATCGACGAACCAACCCTGCCGTTCGGCCTCAGCGATATCCAGGGCGATGGCAGTACCTTCGATCAGGCCTCGCTGGCACTGGATAGCGGGCTGTATCACCGCCTGCGGCGCCAGGCCCAGCAGTTGGGCGTGAGTGCCGCCAGCCTGGTGCACCTGGCCTGGGCGCGGCTGGTGTCTGCCACCAGCGGCCAGAGCCGCGTGGTGTTCGGCACCGTGCTGCTCGGCCGCTTGCAAGGCGGCGCCGGGGCGGACCGGGGCCTGGGCATGTTCATCAACACCTTGCCGCTGTGCCTGGACCTCGAGGGGATGAGTGTCGTGCAAGGGGTACGGGCGACCCACCAGCGCCTCAATGAGCTGCTTGCCCATGAACATGCGTCGCTGTCCCTGGCCCAGCGTTGCAGTGGCGTGGCCGCACCGGCGCCTTTGTTCAGTGCCATGCTCAACTACCGGCACGGTATCAGCGCACAACAGGCGCAACATCAGGCGCTCGAAGGGATCGAGTCGTTGCCCGGTGGCGGGCACGGCAACTACCCGTTCAGCGTCAACGTCGACGATTTTTCTGACGGTATGCGCCTGTCGGTCCAGGTGACCGCCTGGGTCGGCGCACAGCGGGTCTGCGGGCAACTGGCGAGGTTGCTGCAAAGCCTGGTGCAAGCCCTGGAACAGGAACCTGGACGGCAGCTCTCGCAGTTGCCGGTACTGGCAGCTGAAGAGCGGCGCCGGATGCTGCTGGATTTCAACGACACTGACGTAGGCCACGACCTCAGCCAGACCTTGCATGGTTTGATCGAAGCCCAGGCCGAACGCACGCCGGATGCTGTGGCAGTGTGTGGCGAAGAGGGCGAGCTGAGCTATCGCCAGCTCAACCAGCAGGCCAACCGCCTGGCCCATCACTTGATTGGCTTGGGGGTAAAACCGGACGACCGTGTGGCAATCTGCGTCGAACGCGGGCTGTCGATGGTGGTGGGGTTGTTGGCCATTCTCAAGGCCGGTGGCGCCTATGTGCCGCTCGACCCGAGTTACCCGCCCGAGCGTATCGCCCATATGCTGGCTGACAGTGCCCCGTTGGCGGTGCTGGTCCATACCGCCAGCCGTGAGCTGTTGCAAGCGTGGCCAGGGCAGATAATCGACCTCGATCAGCCCGTCTGGGAGCAGCAGCCCAGCAGCACACCACTGGTCCAGGCGCTGAGCGCCCAAAACCTTGCGTACGTGATCTACACCTCAGGCTCCACCGGCCTGCCCAAAGGCGTGATGGTCGAGCACCGCAATGTGGTCAACCTGGTGAGCTGGAGCGCGCGACTGTTCCCGGCGTCGCCAGGGGCTGCGGTGCTGCACAAGACCCCGAGCAGTTTCGATGCCTCGGTCTGGGAGCTGTTCTGGCCGCTGTGCAGCGGTGTGCGCCTGGTCCTGGCGCGGGCCCAGGACGCGCACGATCCGCAGTATCTGGTGCAGTTGATCGAAGCGCGTCGGGTCAGCGTCGTGCAGTTCGTTCCGGCCTTGTTGCAGCAGTTCCTCGAATCACCACAGAGTGAGCGCTGCACCGGCCTGGGCGATATCGTCTGTGGCGGTGGCGAGCTGACTGCGGCATTGGCCGCCCAGGTGCGGCAACGCCTGCCCAGGGTGCGCCTGCACAACGTCTACGGTCCCACCGAAGCCACGGTCGATTGCAGCGTGTGGACCCTGGCACCCGGCGAGCCGTTGCCGCCGGGCTCCCCACCCATCGGTAAGCCGATCGACAACACCTGCCTGTACGTGCTGGACGATCAGTTGCAGCCGGTGCCCCAGGGCGTGACTGGCGAGCTGTACGTCGGTGGCGTACAGGTGACCCGTGGCTACCTGAACCGCGATGAACTCACCGCCGAGCGCTTCATCGACGATCCGTTCGGCACCCGGCCCGGCGCGCGGCTGTACCGCACCGGCGACCTGGCCCGCCACCTGGCCGACGGTAATCTGGAGTACCTGGGCCGTAACGACGACCAGGTGAAAATCCGCGGCTTGCGCATCGAGCTGGGGGAAATCCAGGCCGGCCTGAGCCGTATTGCCGGCATCAAGGACGCCGTGGTGATCGCTCGCGAGCAGCAGCTGGTTGCCTATTACACCGGTGAACAACAGCCTGCCGAAACCTTGCGTATCGCACTGCTCGCGCACCTGCCGCCGTTCATGGTGCCTGCACTGTTCATGCACCTGGAGGCACTGCCGCTCAGCCCCAACGGCAAGCTCGACCGCAAGGCATTGCCGCAGGTCGAGTTCGCAAGCCGCACCTTTGAAGCTCCCGAGGGCGAAACCGAAACCCTGCTGGCCGGCCTCTGGGCCGAGCTGCTGGGAGTGGAGCGGGTAGGGCGCCACGACAATTTCTTCGAACTGGGCGGCCACTCGCTGTTGGCGGTGAGCCTGACCTCGCGCTTGCGTGACCACGGCCTGGAAGCCGATGTGCGCGCGCTGTTCGATTACCCCACCTTGGCCGGCTACGCAGCCATCACAGACAGAATGGAGATCGTCCTGTGAGTATCAATGAGCTATTGCAAACACTTTCAGCCAACAATGTGCAACTGGCGCTCAAGGATGGGCAACTGGCGGTACAAGGCAACCGTCAGGTACTGACGGACGCCGCACTGGTGGCGCAGCTGCGTGAACACAAGGCCGCCCTGGTGACGATGATTGCGCGTGGTGAGTATGTGGCGGTCAAACAGGGCGCGGTGCAGGTGCCGGACAATCTGATCCCGCCCGGTTGCACGCGCATTACCCCGGCCATGCTCAATCTGGCCAGCGTTGACCAGGACAGCCTCGACGGTATCGTCGCCTGCATTCCCGGTGGTGCCGCCAACGTTCAGGACATCTACCCCCTGGCGCCGCTGCAGCAGGGCTTGTTGTTCCACCATGCCAGTGCCGCCGAGCACGACCCCTACGTATTACGACTGCGCTTCGTGTTTGCCGATGAGGGACGGCTGCAGGCCTTCGCGGCTGCATTGCGCGGGGTCATCGCGCGCCATGACATCCTGCGCACCTCGGTGCATTGGCAGGGGCTGCAGAGCCCGTTGCAAGTGGTCTGGCGCCATGCCGAACTGCAACTGCTGGATCTGCCGGCCGACGATGCGCGCCGCGACGGCTTCGATCTGACCCAGGCACCGCTGATCCGCCTGCTGCGCGAAGCGCCGCAAGCCGACGGCAAGCTGGTCGCCACCTTGCAGTTTCATCATATCGCCCTGGACCACAGTGCGCTGGAAGTCGTCCAGCATGAGTTGGTCGCGCTGCTCAGCGGCGAAGCTGAACGCCTGGGCGCGCCGGTGCCGTTTCGCAACTATGTGGCCCAGGCGGTCCTGGGGATCAACGAGGCCGAGCATGAGCGGTTCTTTCGCGACATGCTCGGCGAGGTCGACGAACCGACCCTGGCCTACGCGATTCAGGACATGCAGGGCGATGGCCTGGTGCACAACGAACACAGCCTGGAACTACCCGATGCACTGTGCCAAAGCCTGCGCGCCCTGGCGCGAACCCATGGAGTGAGTGTCGCCAGCCTGTTTCACCTGGCCTGGGGCCGGGTGCTGGGCGGCCTGACCGGGCGCGAGCGGGTGGTGTTCGGCACGGTCTTGATGGGGCGCTTGCTGGGCGCCGAAGCCGTCGATCGTGCCCTGGGGATCTTCATCAACACCTTGCCGCTGCGGGTGGACCTGGACGACGTCGACCTGGCAACGGCAATCAAGGCCAGCCACCAGCGCCTGAGTGCACTGATGCGTCATGAGCACGCGTCGCTGGCGCTGGCCCAGCGCTGCAGCGGGATGACGGCTGGCGTACCGCTGTTCAATGCCTTGCTCAACTATCGCCACAGCGCCGTGGCCGCCGAGCAACCACGGCGCGCCGCCCTGGCCGGTATCGAGGTGGTGCAGGCGGTCGAGGCGACGACCTATCCGCTGACCTTGAGCGTCGATGACTTGGGCCAAGGGTTGCGCCTGACCCTGCTGGCCAGTGCCCAGGTGCCGGCGCAGCGCGTGTGCGCCTACCTGCAACAGACCCTGGAAAGCTTGGTGCAGATGCCTCAGCTGGCGGTCAAATCCCTGGAAATGCTGCCGCACAGCGAGCGCCACGAACTGCTGGAAACCTTCAACGACTACCCGGCCGTGCACACCGGCGTGCTGCCGCTGCACCGGCGTATCGAGGAGCACGCCCGGCGCTACCCCGATGATACTGCGGCCACCCAGGCTGGCCAGGTGCTTGGCTACGGTGAGCTCAATGCACGGGCCAATGCCTTGGCCCATCACCTGATCGGGCTGGGAGTGCAGCCCGAAGACCGGGTCGCGGTGCTCGCCCGGCGCGGCCTGGAAACCCTGGTCGGCTTGCTGGCGGTGCTCAAGGCCGGTGCCTGCTATGTACCGGTTGATGCGGCCCATCCGGATGAACGCATACGCTATCTGCTCGAAGACAGTGCGCCACGGGCGGTGCTGACCCAGCACGCGTTGCGTGGGCGCCTGGAGGCTGTCGAGGTGCCGTTGCTGGTGCTCGATCGCCCGCACTGGCCGGCGCGTGATGACGATCCACAGGTGCCCGGGCTGGGTGCGAACACCCTGGCCTATGTGATCTACACCTCAGGTTCCACCGGCCAGCCCAAGGGGGTGATGGTCGAGCACCAGAGCCTGGGCAACCTGGTCGACTGGCATTGTCGGGCCTTCGACCTGTGCCGTGGCCGGCAGACCTCGAGCCTGGCCGGTTTCGGCTTCGATGCCATGGCCTGGGAGCTCTGGCCCGCGCTGTGTGCCGGCGCCACCGTGCACCTGGCACCTGTGGCCGACGGCAATGAAGATCTCGATGCGCTGCTGCAATGGTGGTGCGCACAACCGCTGGATGTGAGTTTCCTGCCGACCCCGGTGGCCGAGTACGCCTTCAGCCAGCAGATCGAGCACCCGACCCTGCGCACCCTGTTGATCGGCGGCGATCGCCTGCGCCAGTTCAGCCGCACCCCACGCTTTGCCGTGGTCAACAACTACGGCCCCACCGAAACCACCGTGGTGGCAAGCTCCGGTGCCGTGGAGCCAGGCGCTGTGCTGCACATCGGCCGGCCCATGGACAATGCCCGCCTGTATGTTCTCGACGAACGCCAGCAGCCGGTAGCACTGGGCGTGCCGGGCGAGTTGTACATCGGTGGCGCCGGGGTTGCCCGGGGTTACCTGGGCCGCCCGCAGCTGAGCGCCGAACGTTTTCTTGCCGACCCGTTCAGCACAGTGCCCGGCCAACGCATGTACCGCAGCGGTGACCTGGTGCGCTGGCTGGCAGACGGCACACTGGAGTACCTGGGCCGCAACGACGACCAGGTGAAGATCCGCGGCGTGCGCATCGAGCTGGGTGAAATCGAAAGCCGCCTGGGTAGCTTGGCGGGGATCAACGAGGCCGTGGTGGTGGCCCGTGAGGACCAGCCCGGGCAACCGCGACTGGTGGCCTACTTCACTGCCCAGGCGGATGTCGAACCCCTCGATCCGCAGGGCTTGCGTGCCCAGTTGCAGGCACATCTGCCGGAGTACATGGTGCCGGCGGCCTTTGTCGAGCTGACAGCATTGCCGCTCACGGCCAATGGCAAACTGGACCACCGTGCATTGCCAAAACCTGAGCGCGCGGCGCTGATCGAACAGGGCTACCAGGCGCCTGAAGGCGAGCTGGAACACAGCCTGGCGCAGCTCTGGGCAGAGCTGCTGGAAGTTGAGCGGGTAGGGCGTCACGACCGCTTCTTCAGCCTCGGCGGCCACTCCTTGCTGGCCATGCGCATGGTCTCGCAAGTGCGCCTGCGCCTGGGGGTGGAGCTGCCCCTGGCCGAACTGTTCGCCAGCGACGAACTGGCGGCGGTGGCCAAGGCGCTGGGCAATGCCGGGCGCAGTGCACTGCCGCCGATCCTGGCAACGCCGCGCACCACGCACCTGCCGATGGCCTTTGCCCAGCAGCGCCTGTGGTTCCTGGCGCAGATGGAGGGCGGCAACCAGGCCTACAACGTGCCCCTGGCCCTGGGCCTGCGCGGCCCTCTGGACGTCGATGCACTGGAAGGTGCCTTGCTGCGTATCGTTGAGCGCCATGAAACCTTGCGCAGCGGTTTTGTGCCCCACGAGGACAGCGCCGAGGTGGTGATTGCCGCAAGCGTCAGGGCCGGCTGGTTCCGGTGTGAGCAGGTAAGCGCCCAGACCCTCGCCGAGCACCTGCGTGCAGAATCCGAAGCACCGTTCGACCTGGCCCACGGGCCATTGCTGCGAGCCCGTCTGTTGCGCCTGGGGGCTGAGTACCATGTATTGGCGTTGACCGTGCACCACATCGTCGCCGACGGCTGGTCGCTGGGGGTGTTGACCGCTGAACTGAGCGCGCTTTACTGCGCCTTGCGCGATGGCCGTGAAGATCCGTTGCCGGCCTTGACCCTGCAGTACGGCGATTATGCCGTGTGGCAGCGGCGCTGGTTGGCCGGAGAGCAATTGCAACGCCAGGCCGACTACTGGCGCGGCGCCCTTGAAGGGGCGCCGGCGCTGTTGAAGGTGCCCGGCGACCGGCCGCGCCCGGAACGCCAGGACTTCGCTGGAGCCAGCCTGCCTGTGCAACTGGACGCGCGACTTGTTGCCGGCCTGCGCATGCTGGCCCAACGTCATGGGGTGACCCTCTATATGACCGTTCTGGGCGCCTGGTCTGCGCTCCTGGCGAGGCTTTCGGGGCAGGACGAAGTGGTGATTGGCTGCCCGGTAGCTGGCCGGATACGCGCCGAGCTTGAGCCGTTAGTGGGGTTGTTCGTCAACACCCTGGCAATCCGCATCGATACTGCCGATGTCTGCGCAGAGTCCCTGTTGCAGCGGGTCAAGGGTCAGTTGCTGGAGGCTCAGGCGCACCAGGACCTGCCGTTCGAGCAAGTAGTGGAAATTGTCCGCCCGGCCCGCAGCCTGAGCCATACGCCGTTGTTCCAGACCACCCTGAACTGGCAGGCCACTACCGGAGCGGCCCTTGCGCTGGAGGGTTTGCAACTCGAAGCGGTGGCGCACAGCGCCCAAGTGGCCAAGTTCGACCTGGCCCTGACCCTGGGGGAGTATGCCGACACCCTGGTCGGCGCCCTCGAGTACGCGACGGCACTGTTCAATGAAGACACAATGCGCCGCTACCTGGGGTACTTTGACACTCTGCTGCGAGCCATGGTCGGCAATGATCAGACGCCACTGGCGCACATTGATCTGGTCGGTGCTGATGAGCGTCAGCGCCTGGTGCACCGCTTCAATGCCACGCATCAGGACTATGCCCAGCAACAGACCGTGCATGGCCTGATCGAGGTCCGTGCAGCGCAAGCGCCCCAGGCCTGTGCAGCCCAGGCGGGTAGCCGGTCACTGAGCTATGGCCAACTCAATGCCCAGGCCAACGCCTTGGCCCACCAACTGATCGGGCTTGGCGTACGCGCCGACGACCGGGTCGCGGTGGTTGCCCGGCGCGGCCTGGAAACCCTGGTGGGGTTGCTTGCGGTGCTCAAGGCCGGTGCTGCCTATGTGCCGGTGGATCCGGGCCAGCCCGACGAGCGCCTGCACTATTTGCTGGACGACAGTGCACCTGCCGTGGTGCTGACCCAGGTGGCATTGCGCGAGCGCCTGGGCGTTGTCGACGCTCCACTGTTGTTGCTGGATCAGCCGAGCTGGCCGGCGCGTCACGACAACCCAAGGGTGCCAGGCTTGACTGCCGATAACCTTGCTTACGTGATCTACACCTCAGGCTCCACGGGCCTGCCCAAAGGGGTGATGGTCGAGCACCAGGCCCTGGTCAACCTGGTGCATTGGCACTGCAACGCGTTCGACCTGACGCCAGGCGATCACAGCGCAAGCATTGCCGGTTTTGGCTTTGACGCCATGGCCTGGGAAGTCTGGCCGGCCTTGTGCGCCGGCGCGCAGTTGCACCTGCC
The DNA here is from genome assembly GCF_004214895.1 of Pseudomonas tructae. Classification (NCBI taxonomy): domain Bacteria; kingdom Pseudomonadati; phylum Pseudomonadota; class Gammaproteobacteria; order Pseudomonadales; family Pseudomonadaceae; genus Pseudomonas; species Pseudomonas tructae. The sequence continues at coordinate 3,064,338 of NZ_CP035952.1, forward strand.
GCCGGAGCACCTGGGCAACGAGCAGCTCGATGCGCTGCTTGAATGGTGGTGCGCGCAGCCGCTGAAAGTGGCCTTCTTGCCCACACCGGTGGCCGAATACCTGTTCAGCCGCGGCCAGCGCCATCCGACCTTGCGCACGCTGTTGATCGGCGGCGATCGCCTGCGTCAGTTCAGTCGCGATCCGGGCTACAGGGTGATCAACAACTATGGCCCCACCGAAGCGACGGTGGTGGCGACTTCAGGCCAGGTCATGCCTGGCGGAGCCCTGGATATCGGCAAGCCGATCGGCAACGCCCGGGTATACCTGCTGGATGAGCAGCGCCAACTGGTGCCCTTTGGTTGCGTCGGAGAGCTGTACGTCGGCGGTGCCGGGGTTGCCCGCGGCTACCTGGGCCGCGCCGAACTGAGTGCCGAGCGCTTCCTCGATGATCCGTTCAGCGAGGTGCCTGGTGCGCGGATGTACCGCAGCGGCGACCTGGCCCGCTGGCAGGCCGACGCCACACTGGAGTACCTGGGGCGCAACGACGATCAGGTGAAGATTCGCGGCATACGCATGGAACTGGGGGAAATCGAGGGTCAACTGGCCCAGCTAGAAGGCGTTGAAGAGGTATTGCTACTGGCACGCGAAGACCAACCGGGCCAGCCGCGGCTGGTGGCGTACTACCTAGGGCACGGAGCGGCGCTGTCGGCCGCCACATTGCGCCAGGGCTTGCAGCAGCGCTTGCCCGCTTACATGTTGCCAGCGGCCTTTGTGCACCTGGACGCCTGGCCGCTGACCGCCAATGGCAAGGTCGATCGCCGGGCCTTGCCGGCGCCGACTCGCGATGCCCTGGCCAGCAGCGCCTATGAAGCCCCGGCGGGCGAGCTGGAATGCGCCCTGGCCGACGTCTGGCGCGAGCTGCTGCAGGTTGAACAGGTGGGCCGCCAGGACCGCTTCTTTGACCTGGGTGGCCATTCGCTGTTGGCCATGCGCTTGCTGGCCCACGTGCGTCAGCGCCTGGGCCTGGAGCTGGCACTCGGCGAGCTGTTCGCTGATGACAGCCTGGCGGGGGTTGCCGCAAGCCTTGGAAGCAATCGCCGCGCACTGCTGCCGTCCATCGAGATAGCGCCCCGTGGCGCTACCTTGCCGCTGTCGTTCGCCCAGCAGCGCTTGTGGTTTCTGGCCCAGTTCGAGCAGGCCAGTGCCGCCTACCACATACCGCTGGTGCTGCAACTGCAGGGTGACTTGCAGCGGCCGGCACTGGCACAGGCGCTACGCCGCCTGGTCGAGCGGCATGAGAGCCTGCGCAGCCGCTTTGTCGAAGAGAACGGTCAGCCTTGTGTACGGCTGGCCGATGCCGACGCTTTTGAACTGGTCTGGGAACAGTGCAGTGATGGCGACCCGCAAGTGCTGGCGACCCTGGTCCAAAACCACGCCCAGCAACCGTTCGCCCTGCATCAGGAACTGCCGCTGCGTGCCTGCGTCGTGCAACTGGCGCCACAACGGCACCTGTTGCTGCTGACCCTGCATCATATTGCCGCCGATGGCTGGTCGATGGGGGTACTGCTGCGCGAACTGGGCGTGCTCTACCAGGCCTTTGCTCGCGGCCAGGCCGATCCGTTGCCGGCACTGCCGGTGCAGTACATCGACTATGCCGTGTGGCAACGCCGCTGGCTCAGTGGCGAGGCCTGGCAGCGCCAGGCCGATTACTGGCTCAAGGCTTTGGCTGGCGCTCCGGAGTTGATCAGCCTGCCGTGTGACCGGCCGCGACCGCAACGCCAGGACTACCGTGGCGCGAGTGTCGAGTTGAGCCTGGATCCGCACCTGAGTGAGGCATTGAAAGGCGTTTGCAGTCGCCACGGTGTGACCCCGTATATGGTGTTCATGGCCGCCTGGGCGGTATTGCTGGCGCGGCTGTCTGGCCAGCACGAGGTGGTCATCGGTTCGGCGGTCGCCAACCGGCGGCTGGCTGAGCTGGATGGTTTGATCGGTATGTTTGTCAATTCCATCGCCTTGCGTATCGACACCGACCGCGCGCCTGACGTGGCAACCCTGCTGGAGCGGGTCAAGGCCGTGGTGCTGGCAGGCCAGGAACATCAGGACCTGCCGTTCGAACAGGTAGTGGAGCTGCTGCGTCCCAGCCGAAGCCTTGCGCATACGCCGTTGTATCAGGTGTCGATGGATTGGCAGGGCAGCACCGAACAGCAGGCGTTGCACTTGGGCGAGCTGTCGGTGAGCGCAGTCGGCGGGCAACCGTCCATTGCCAAGTTTGACCTGGGCCTGAGTGTAGGCGAGCAGGGTGACGGCTTTGCCGGCGCGCTGATCTATGCCACGGCGCTGTTCGAGCGGGCGACCATCGAGCGCTACGTGGGTTATCTGGAGCAGCTGTTGTGGTCGTTTGCCAACAGCGACGCGGCCATTCCCGGGCATGTCGGCTTGATCAACGGGCTTGAACGCCAGCGCTTGTTGCTGGACTTCAACGCGACGGCCGTAGGCTACGACCTCACCCAGACCCTGCATGGCTTGATCGAGGCCCAGGCCGACCGCACGCCAGATGCCGTGGCGGTGTGTGGTGAAGAGGGCGAACTGAGCTATCGCCAGCTCAACCAGCAGGCCAACCGCCTGGCCCATCACTTGATTGGCTTGGGGGTCAAACCGGACGACCGTGTGGCAATCTGCGTCGAACGCGGGCTGTCGATGGTGGTGGGGTTGTTGGCGATTCTCAAGGCCGGTGGCGCCTATGTGCCGCTCGACCCGAGTTACCCGCCCGAGCGTATCGCCCATATGCTGGCTGACAGTGCCCCGTTGGCGGTGTTGGCCCATGCCGCCAGCCGTGAGGTGTTGCAGGCGTGGCCAGGGCAACTGATCGATCTCGATCAGCCCGTCTGGGAGCAGCAGCCCAGCAGCACACCACAGGTCCCGGCGCTGAGCGCCCAAAACCTTGCCTACGTGATCTACACCTCCGGCTCCACCGGCCTGCCCAAAGGCGTGATGGTCGAGCACCGCAATGTGGTCAACCTGGTGAGCTGGAGCGCGCGCCTGTTTCCGGCGTCGCCAGGGGCCGCGGTGCTGCACAAGACCCCGAGCAGTTTCGATGCCTCGGTCTGGGAGCTGTTCTGGCCGCTGTGCAGTGGTATGCGCCTGGTCCTGGCGCGGGCCCAGAACGCGCACGATCCGCAGTACCTGGTGCAGTTGATCGAAGCGCGTCGGGTCAGCGTCGTGCAGTTCGTCCCGGCCTTGCTGCAGCAGTTCCTTGACGCGCCGCAGAGTGAGCGCTGCACCGGCTTGAGCGATATCGTCTGCGGCGGTGGCGAGCTGACGGCGGCGCTGGCCGCCCAGGTGCGCCAACGCCTGCCCGGGGTGCGCCTGCACAACGTCTACGGCCCCACCGAGACCACGGTCGACTGCAGCGTGTGGACCCTGGCACCCGGCGAGCCGTTGCCGCCGGGCTCACCGCCGATTGGCAAGCCAATCGACAACACCTGCCTGTACGTGCTGGACGATCAGTTGCAGCCGGTGCCCCAGGGCGTGGCGGGCGAGCTGTACGTCGGTGGCGTACAGGTGACCCGTGGCTACCTGAACCGCGATGAACTGACCGCCGAGCGCTTCATCGATGACCCGTTCGGCGCCCGGCCCGGCGCGCGGCTGTACCGCACCGGCGACCTGGCCTGCCACCTGGCCGACGGCAATCTGGAGTACCTGGGCCGTAACGACGACCAGGTGAAAATCCGCGGCTTGCGCATCGAGCTGGGGGAAATCCAAGCCGGCCTGAGCCGTATTGCCGGCATCAGGGACGCCGTGGTAATCGCTCGCGAGCAGCAACTGGTTGCCTATTACACCGGTGAACAACAGCCTGCTGAAACCTTGCGCACTGCGTTGCTCGCGCACTTGCCGCAATTCATGTTGCCCGCGTTGTTCATACATCTGGAGGCGCTGCCGCTCAGCCCCAACGGCAAGCTCGACCGCAAGGCATTGCCGCAGGTCGAGTTCGCAAGCCGCGCGTTCGAGGCTCCCGAGGGCGAGACCGAAACCCTGCTGGCCAGCCTCTGGGCCGAGCTGCTGGGAGTGGAGCGGGTAGGGCGCCACGACAACTTCTTCGAACTGGGCGGCCACTCGCTGTTGGCGGTGAGCCTGGTAGCCAAGTTGCGCGCCGCAGGGTTGCAGGCAGACATCCAGGTCCTGTTCACCACACCGACCCTGGCTGCGCTGGCCGCAACCCTCGGGCAGTATCAGCGCCTGCAGGTGCCGGCCAACCGCATCGAGGCCGATTGCCAACACATCACCCCCGACCTGCTGCCGCTGGTGACGTTACCCCAGGAGGCCATCGACCGTATCGTTGCCAGCGTCCCCGGTGGCGTTGCCAACGTTCAGGACATCTATCCGCTGGGGCCTTTGCAAGCCGGGATTCTCTTTCATCACCTGGCCAGTGAGGGCGAGGACACTTACCTGTTGCGGGCGCGCTTTGCGGTGGCTGACCGCCAGCGCCTGAGTGCGCTGCACCAGGCACTTGACCGCGTCATCGAACGCCACGACAGCCTGCGTACGTCGTTGTACTGGGAGGGGCTGGCGCAGCCGCTGCAGGTGGTCTGGCGCAAGGCACCGCTGCAGGTCGAGGCGGCACACGCTGCGCAACTGCAGCGCCTGGACCTGACCCAGGCGCCGCTGCTGCGCCTGGTGTACGAGGAGGAGGCCGACAGCGGCAAGCTCATCGCCACGCTGCTGTTCCATCACACGGTCATGGACCATATCGCCCTGGATGTGTTGTGCGCCGAGCTGCAGGCGATCCTGCTGGGCAGCCAGCAGCAGTTGCCAAGCCCGGTGCCGTACCGCAACTACATCGCCCACATACTGCAAGGTGCCGACGAGCAGGGGCACGAAGCATTCTTTCGTGAGCAGTTGGGCGATATTGACGAGCCGACGGTACCCTATGCCCAGTATCCCGCGCCACACCCGCAGGCGCAGGCCGAGCTCAGTCGCTGGATAGACGCCGACCTCGCCCGCCAGGTTCGTGAACAGGCCCGGCAGTTGGGGGTCAGTGCCGCCAGCCTGATGCACCTGGCCTGGGCCATGGTCCTTGGGCAACTCAGTGGCCGCGACAGCGTGGTGTTCGGCACCGTGCTGCTGGGGCGCATGCACGGCGGTGAAGGGGTGGAGCGGGCCTTTGGCGTGTTCATCAACACCCTGCCGTTGCGCATCGACCTGGGCTCCTTGCCAGTACGTGAAGCGCTGCTCGACGCCAATCGCCGGCTGGTCGGCCTGCTCAAACACGAGCATGCGCAGCTGGGCCTGGCCCAACGCTGCAGTGCCTTGCCAGCCGGTGCGCCGTTGTTCAGCGCCTTGCTCAACTATCGCCACAGTGCCACCGCGCAGGCTGTCGACAGCCAGACTCAACTAGCCTGGCAAGGCATCGAGTTGCTACACGCCGAAGAACGCAGCAACTACCCGCTGGCGCTGAGCATCGACGACCTGGGCGAGGGCTTTGTCTTAACGGCGCAATGCGCCCCGGGGGTGGATGCGCGGCGTATCTGCGCTTACCAGGAGCACGCCTTGCAAAGCCTGGTCGGCGCCTTGCGCCAGGCGCCGGAGCAAGGCATGGAACTGCTGTCGGTGCTGCCCGCGGATGAGCACGAGCAAACCGTTCGGGCCTTCAACGCCAGCCATCGGCAGGCGTATCCGCAAGCGCCGGTGCAGCGTCTGTTCGAGCAGCGGGTGGCGCGCCATCCTTCGGCCGTGGCGGTAGTAGAAGGCGAGCAGCGCCTGAGTTACGGTGAACTCAATGAACAGGCCAATCGCCTGGCTCACCACTTGCTCGACGAGGGGGTACAACCGGGTGATCACGTAGCGATCCTGCTGCCGCGTTCGATTACTTTGGTGATCGCCCAACTGGCCATTGTCAAATGCGCGGCAGTGTATGTGCCGCTGGACGTCCAGGCCCCGGCCGAGCGTCAGCTGTTCATGATCCAGGACTGCCAGGCTGTGCTGGTGCTGACATTGCGGCAGTTCGCGCTTGAGCAGGGCGTACGCCGCCTTGACCTGGATGCCGTGGCCGTCGATACCCAGCCCAGGTACAACCCGAACCTGGCCCAGGGCACCGATGCCGCGGCTTATGTGATGTACACCTCGGGTTCCACCGGTACGCCCAAGGGCGTGCGCGTGGCCCATCGTGGCATTGCCCGCCTGGTACTCAACGACGGTTATGCCGACTTCAACCCGCAGGATCGCTTCGCCTTTGCTGCCAACCCGGCTTTCGATGCCAGTACGATGGAGGTCTGGGGCGCGTTGCTCAATGGCGGCCAGCTGCGGGTGATCGATCACCCGACGCTGATCGATCCACCACGCTTTGCCACGGCCTTGGGCGAGCAGGGGGTAACGGTGCTGTTCCTGACCACGGCACTGTTCAATCAGTACGTGCAGTTGCTCCCTGATGCCCTGGCAGGCTTGCGCGTGCTGCTGTGCGGCGGTGAACGCGGCGACCCGGCAGCCTTCAGGACCCTGCTGGCGCACGCCCCGCATTTGCGCCTGCTGCATTGCTACGGGCCCACCGAAACCACGACCTTTGCCACCACCAGCCGGGTGCGGGCCGTTGCCCAAGCGGCCAACAGCGTGCCGATCGGCAAACCGATCGGCAGCACCCAGGTCTACGTGCTGGATACGCACCTGCGGCCGGTGCCCCTGGGGGTGGCCGGTGAGCTGTACATCGGTGGCGATGGCGTCGCCCAGGGCTATCTGCATCGTCCGCAATTGACCGCTGAGCGCTTTATCGACGACCCGTTCAGCGCGCTTGCCGGGGCCAAGCTGTACCGCAGCGGTGACCTGGCCTGCTGGCGCGAAGACGGCCAGCTCGAATGCCTGGGACGCAATGACGACCAGGTCAAGATCCGCGGCTATCGCATCGAGCTGGGTGAGATCGAACAGCAGCTGAGCCACTGCCCGGGCATCAACGAGGCGGTGGTCATGGCCTTGCGCCTGGATTCGGGACCGCTGCGCCTGGTGGCCTGGTTCACCCGCCAGGATCCTGCGCTGCAAGCGGCGACCGTACGTGGGTTTCTGAGTGAGCGCCTACCGCCGTACATGGTGCCGAGCGCCTATGTTGGCCTTGAGACGCTACCGCTGAACAACAATGGCAAGATCGATCGCAAGGCCTTGCCACTGCCGCTGGAGCAGGACCTGGCCGTGACGGCCTATGAAGCACCGGCAACGGTGCTGGAACAACGCCTGGCCGATTGCTGGGCCCAGGTGCTGGAAGTGGCCCGGGTCGGGCGCCATGACAGCTTCTTCGAACTGGGCGGGCATTCGCTGCTGGCGATCCGCCTGGTCGCCGAGATGGCCAAGGTTGATGCGCAGGCCACCCTGGTGGAGCTGTTCCAGCACCCGAGCGTGGCCCAACTGGCCGCGTGCCTGGAAACGCGCGATGCGCCGCCTGAAGAACAGGGGGTAGTGACCGTGCGCGCCGGTGGCAGCCAGGCGCCGCTGTTCCTGATGCATGAGTTCAGTGGCTTTGATCTGTACTTCCCGGCGCTGGGGCGGCACATCGACGGCGATTTCCCGATCTACGGCCTGCCGGGTATCGCCGCCGGCCAGCCGCAACTGCGCACCATGGAGTGCCTGGCGGCGCGCCTTTTGCAGCAGATTCGAGCGCTGCAGCCGCATGGCCCGTATCGCCTGGCAGGCTGGTCGTTCGGCGGGGTGCTGGCCTACGAAATCGCCGCCCAGTTGCTCGGTGCCGACGAACAGGTCGCCTTTATCGGGCTGATCGATACCTATGTGCCGCGCCTGACCGACCGCGGCAAGGCGCGCTGGCAGGGCGCACATCTGCTTGAGCGGCATCTGCTGGCGTACTGTCGCGACTATTGGCAAGCCCAAGGTGAGACCGGCAGCGCGCAACTGGCCAAGGTCGAGCGTTTACGGCCCCAGGTGCAGGATTTCGAAACGCTGCTGGCCTATTGCCGGGCCGAGCAGCTGATACCCAACCTTGCGCCGTCCAGCGACCAGCAGTTGCGTCATTATTTCGAACGTGAACTGGCCCATGGTCACGCCCTGGCCCACTACCGGGTGGCGCCGTTGGCGGTGCCGGTCCAGTTGTTCTGCGCGCAACAGGTCAACCCGCTGCTGCGCCATGCCGGCCCGACGCTGGGCTGGGCCGAGGTGTTGCCGGCCGAGCAGCTGCAGTGTGTGGCGGTGCCGGGGGATCACCAGAGCATGCTCCAGGCGCCCCAGGTTCAGGTGCTGGGACAACTGCTCAGCCAGGCGCTGGAGCAGGCCACGGGGCAAGGCGCAGCGCCAGTGCTGGGGCCGGTGGCGATCCAGAGTGGGCACGGCGCCCACGCACCGTTGTTCTGCGTGCCGGGGGCAGGTGACAGCATCACCAGCTTTATCGGCCTGGCCGAAGCGCTGGGCGCGGACTGGCCTGTGTATGGCCTGCAGTCGCGCGGGCTGGATGGCAGTGCGGTGCCGCACAGTTCGGTGGAAGCGGCTGCCGAGTGCCATGTGCGGGCCATCGAGGCACTGTATCCGCACGGGCCGCTGAATCTGCTCGGGCATTCGTTCGGCGGCTGGGTGGCCCATGCCATGGCCGCCCGTTTCCAGGCCAAGGGGCGCCCGGTGCATTCGTTGACCCTGGTCGACAGCGAAGCACCCGGGGAGGGCAGCAGCTGTGGCCGACCTTACACCTTGACCGAAGCGCTGGAGCGACTGATCGAGGCGCTGCAACTGTCCAGCGGCAAAGCCCTGGGCATCGAGCCGCTGGCCTTTGCCGAGGCCAGTGACGATGACCAGTTACGCCAGCTGCATGGCGCCATGGTCGGCAACGGCTTGCTGGCACAGCGTTCAAGCCCGCGGGTACTGGACGGCACCGTGCGTACCTTCGCCACGGCGCTGCGCACCGCCTACCGGCCGCTGTTGCGTTACAGCGGCCCGGTAGGCCTGGTACTGGTGGACGACCCGAGTCTGGATGAAGCCGGCAACGCCCGTGAACATGCCGCCATGCAGGCCGGGTGGCACACACTGCTGCCGCAGTTGGCGCTGTGGCAGGGACCGGGCAACCACTTCAGCATCCTCAAGGTGCCGGATGTGTTCAGCCTGGCGGCGTGGTGGCACGACGGCCAGGCACTGACGAGCAAGGTGACACTGTCATGAGCCGTGTAGTGCCCCCCCTTGAACAGCAGGTAGTCATGAAAACCAGCAACGTGCGCAAGATCAGCCTCGCCACTGCCGTAGTCCTGGTGCTCGGCATCACCCTGTATGCCGTCCAGGCCCCGGCCAAACCGCCGCAGTACATCACTGCGGTGGTCGAACGCGGCGACATTGAAAATGCCGTGCTGGCCAGCGGCATGCTCGAGGGCGTCAAGCAGGTGGATGTCGGTGCCCAGGTCTCCGGGCAGTTGAAGTCGCTCAAGGTCAAGCTGGGCGACAAGGTCAGCGAGGGCCAGTGGCTGGCCGAGATCGACCCGCTGGTGCTGCGCAATACCCTGCGCCAGGCCGAGGTCGACGAAGAAAAGCTGCAGGCCGAGCGGCGTTCGGCCCAGGCTCAGTTGACCCAGGCCAGGCGCGTTTACGAGCGCTACCTGGCGCTGCAGAGCGACCAGGCGATCTCGCGCCAGGACTACGAGAACTCCGAATCCGAGTACCTGGTGCAGCAAGCGGCGGTACGCTCACTGGATGCGCAGATCAAGAGTGCGCGGGTCGAGATCGACACGGCCAGGGTCAACCTGGGCTACACCCGCATCAACGCACCGATCAATGGCCACGTGGTCGGCATCGTCACCCAGGAAGGCCAGACGGTGATTGCCAATCAGCTGGCTCCGGTGCTGCTCAAGCTGGCCGACCTGGATACCATGACGATCAAGGCCCAGGTCTCGGAAGCCGATGTGATCCACATCAGCCCGGGGCAGCCGGTGTACTTCACCATCCTTGGTGAGGACAAGCGCTACCATGCCACGCTGCGCGGCACTGAGCCCGCCCCCCAGGGCTATGCGCAAAGCGCCGACAAGAACGCCAGCGGTGGCGCCAAGCAGAGCAGCGCGGTGTTCTACAACGCCTTGTTCGAGGTGCCCAACCCGGAGCATCGCCTGCGCATCTCGATGACCGCCCAGGTGCATATCGTCCTCGACACCGCCGAGGGCGTGCTGACTGTGCCGGTGGCGGCGCTGGGCCCGCGTAACGGCGATGGCAGCTACCCGGTGAAAGTCCTCGACGACAAAGGCTTCGCCCAGGTGCGCAACGTTCAGGCCGGGATCAACAACAACGTCAAGGTGCAGATCAGCCAGGGCCTTGCCGAAGGCGACCGGGTGGTGATCGGTGATCCAGTCACCCAGGAGGCGGGCGCATGAGTATGGACATGACCGCCGAGTTGCGCCCGCACACCGCCGTTGCGCCAACGGCCGGGGAGCCGCTGCTGCGCCTGCAGGGCGTCAGCCGCAGCTTTCGCGCAGGCGACCGGGAGTTTCTTGCGCTCAAGGGCATCGACCTGCAGATCGACAGCGGCGAGCTGGTGGCGATCATCGGTGCCTCCGGCTCGGGCAAGTCGACCCTGATGAACATCCTCGGTTGCCTGGACCACGCCAGCAGCGGCAGCTACCAGGTCGGTGGCCAGCAAACCCGCGCCCTGGACAGCGATGCCCTGGCGGCGCTGCGGCGCGACCATTTTGGCTTTATCTTCCAGCGCTACCACCTGCTCGCGCACCTGGACGCTCTGCGTAACGTCGAGATTCCCGCCGTGTACGCCGGCATGCCGCCGGCCCAACGCCACCAGCGTGCCCGTGAACTGCTGACCCGCCTGGGCCTGGCCGGGCACCTGGCGCACCGGCCCAGCCAGTTATCCGGTGGGCAACAGCAGCGGGTGAGTATCTGCCGGGCGTTGATGAACGGTGGCCAGGTGATCCTCGCCGACGAGCCGACCGGGGCACTGGACAGCCACAGCGGCAAGGAGGTGATGAACATTCTTCTGGAACTGCACGCCGCCGGGCACACGGTGATCCTGGTGACCCATGACCCCAAGGTCGCCGCCCACGCCGAACGGGTGATCGAGGTCAGCGACGGGCAAATCGTCGCTGACCGGCGCACGGTTCGCGCCCCTGTAGCCACACCGGTCGGCGAGCCTGCGGCGCCGGCACGCCCAGGGCGCCGTCTGGTGGCCAGCCTGGGGTTGTTCCGCGAAGCCTTCAAGATGGCCTGGATCGCCTTGCTCTCGCATCGAATGCGCACCTTGCTGACCATGCTGGGGATCGTCATCGGCATTACCTCGGTGGTGTCCATCTCGGCCATCGGCGAGGGCGCCAAGGGCTATGTGCTCAAGGACATCCAGGCGATCGGCAGCAACACCATCGATATCTTCTCGGGGAGCAACTTCGGCGATAGCCGGGCCAAGGCCATCGAAACCCTGGTTCCGGCGGATGTGGCCGCGCTCAACGCGCTGTATTACGTCGACAGCGCCACCCCGGTGATCGGCCAGAGCACCCTGGTGCGCTATCGCAACCTGGATGTCGATGTGCAACTCAACGGCGTCAGCGAGCATTACTTCCAGGTGCGCAACATTCCCCTGGCCGCCGGGATCGTCTTCAGTGCCGAGGATGCCAAGCGCCAGGCGCAGGTGGTGGTGATCGACCACAACACCCGCAAGCGCCTGTTCGGCCAGGGCGTAGACCCGCTTGGGCAGGTGATCCTGGTCGGCAACCTGCCGTGCACGGTGATCGGCGTGACTGCGCAGAACAAGAACCTGTTCGTCGCCAGCAACACCCTGAACATCTGGCTGCCTTACGAGACGGCCGCGGGCCGGGTGCTGGGCCAGCGCCACCTGGACAGCATCAGCGTGCGGGTCAAGGACGGTGTGCCGAGCAAACGGGTGGAGGAGGAGGTGACCAAGCTGATGCTACAGCGCCACGGCACCAAGGACTTTTTCACCAACAACCTCGACAGCATCATGCAAACGGTGCAGAAGACCAGCCGCTCGCTGACCCTGCTGCTGTCGTTGATCGCGGTGATTTCGCTGGTGGTGGGCGGCATCGGGGTGATGAACATCATGCTGGTCTCGGTGACCGAGCGGACCCGGGAAATCGGCATCCGCATGGCGGTGGGCGCGCGCCAGTCGGATATCCGCCAGCAGTTCCTGGTTGAGGCGGTCATGGTCTGCCTGTTCGGCGGCGTGGTCGGCATCGCCTTGTCGTACGGGATCGGTTACCTGTTCGAATTGTTCGTCAAACAATGGGAGATGGTATTTTCGCCGGGCTCGATCGTCATGGCCTTTGCCTGCTCGACGTTGATCGGGGTGCTGTTCGGCTTCGTGCCGGCGCGCAATGCCGCGCGCCTGGACCCGATCGAGGCCCTGGCGCGTGATTGAGGCACTGGCCCTTGCTCAAGCGTCGGCATACATCCAGCGCAACAACGCATGGCGGCCACTGATCCCCAGCTTGATCGCCGCCCGGCGCAGGTAGCTTTCTACCGTGTTGACCTTCAGCTCCAGGCGCTCGGCCTGCTCCGGCGCCGTGTGCCCGGCCAGCAGGCCCAGGCATACCTGGCATTCGCGTTGCGACAGTACCAGGGCCGACTGGCTCAGGCGTTCGAGAAAACGCTGCTGCAGGCGCTCCGGTCCGCTGCGCTCGGCGGCAGTGGGCTGCAAGGCATCGATGTGTTTGTCCAGCATGGGCAGCAGCAAGGGTGAGATGTCTTCCAGGTGGCCGCGCTCGCGCGCCGAAAACCCGTGAGCTGCGCGCAGCACGCGAATCTCGTGACTGTGGCCGTCCTTGCGGCGAATCAGGTGCAGGCACGACGGGTCGTTGAAGTCACCGTCGGGACGCGGGTCGGCGGAAAACACCGTTTCACTGATCAGCGTGGCGTCGCCGTTGTTGGGGGTAGAGGTCACACACAGCGGGCGGATCTGCGTGGCGTCGATGGTCAGGTGGGCCTGGATCAGGTCGTGCAGCATGCGCGGGAACTGACGGCTGCCGGTGCTGGCAATGACTTTGCCGATCTGCGGATAGAGCAAGTGCGAATTCATCGTGTCATCCATGAGGTTCGGTGGTGCAGTGACCCGCCGGCGTCTGGGCCTTCATCCTGGGCTTGCGGCGGGGGGTGCTAGGTATCCTAGTACAAGGATTGGGTGACGGTAGGGTGAATGGCGGTAATGGCGTAATAATGGCCACTGTGTGGTGGCTGCTGGCTGAATGCTCTGGCGTTTCTGGCGGTGCGGAGGGTGCCGCACCGCCAAAACCTCAGAACCGCCGCTCAGCAATATTGTTGTCCAGCAAGACAAGTCGGCGATTCGGGATGGGGCCAGAATTGATGGCCTCAAGATTGCTGCGATCACCCGCTGCACTGACTGAGAAGAGCAAACTGTCGCTAGTACTAGAGGGCGTCCAAGGGAAGGGACCAACAACCGTGTGAGCACCTGGTGGGATTGGTGCCGCAAGGGTGAGTATGGGTGTGCCGAGCGGCTTCCAATCGCTCGGCCAAATGGAGGCTTGCGGATTACGCGACTGAAATCCACGGACCGTGACCATCGTCGCAGGACTCAGGCCTCGATTTCGTACGCGTAAGTAGGCGAAACTCTCGACTCCAGGAACCGCTATTTGATGCTCTATCAGATTGTCGCTACTGATGCGGTTCCAGATATCCGCACTGCCTCGATGATCCTGGAGGTAGGGCATGTACTGGCCCTCGCGACTATCGTCTATATAAACGTCGACCTCTGGTGGTGCACCGGTCTTTGTCGGACTGCTTCCGTCCGGCTGGTAGAGTCCCTGCTGCTCAAACGACCAGCGAAAGATTTTGTTGAGGGCCCCACCTGGATGCCCCTCAAACGCTTGCGTCGTAGCATCCGCCTCGGTCAATGCACAGACGTAGACATCGGGGTCTTGGGTAGTAAAGCTCAGAAGGCCAACGCCCTTGAGAATCAAGTAACTGATATATCTTGAGGCGAACTGCCGCTCGGCGGGGTCGTCCGAATCGCCTCCAACAGCAAGGTAAACGCGAAACAGTGTCGTCGAGAGGACCTGCTCGCCTCCATACTGTCTATCCCAGTTGGTGCCGAACCAGCCCCAACCGTCCGAGACCTTGCGGTCGTGCCTGCGGTTCATGTCGGCGGATGCGTTCATGAATGGGAATGTTTCAAAGCGATCAGGCGCACGACTTCCAGGATCGTGGAGGATAGCGGCAAGGCTATCGCCGGGGCTATGAGCAAAGCCGAAATTCGGTGAGTCAACATGCTCCCATAAAACAGCATGGCCGAACTCGTGCCATACCACCCGTGAGTCGGCGGCAATTCCAAATTGTGTTCCGGCTTTTGCAACGCCGAAGACGAGTCGACCCAAACCATTGCCCATTGCATTCCCAGGCGCTTGGGCATTGACTGCATCTCCTAAAGCGTGCGGGTCAACCGGCACGGGGAAGTCAGTGTTGTTAAAGTATGAATTGACGTCAATTCCCATGCCTTGGATCAATCGAAACACGCTATCGCAGTGGTGGTACGCACTGCAGGCTGCAAAGTTGCGAGAGTCTGCGGGGTACACAAAATCGAAGGGTGGGGCTTCAGACGGGAGAGTACCAGCAGGCGCCTCCAGATTGACCAGGCGGACATACTCGCCGTCAAGTGATTGCAGTCCCGCAGGCGTCACGGGCGACAGGCCGAGGAGATCGGTGAGCACGGTGCAGTTGTCCAAGTCGCCAATTGGTGATCCCGCTCCAAGTACTTGCCCTATCGCAGAGACCGGATTTGAGGGGAACACACGGCAACGTGCACAGGCGACCAAGGCCCGCAGATACAGCACAGCGCCGGTCTCTGGCTCCACAAAGGCGCGCCAGTTCAACACCCCCCAACTGGGCGCCTCATAGGTGAACAGCACTTCAGTGACGACATAGTGCATGCCAGCGACGATCTCCTGCGGCACAGGCGGCAGAGGCAATTGTGGAAACGCCAGGTCGCCGCCAACGCCCGTCGACACATTGGGATCAGCATGCGCAGCAATTTGGGAGTCCAATCGTTCGGCCGGTTTGTACAGGTAGACCAGAGCGCGGGTGGCGCTGACGGTCAGAGCAGCTTCAGGCGCAAGCCCCACGAGTGTACGTACGGTGTCGGCATCCATGCGGTTGGGAGAATAACGGACGTCAGCTGCCGGGCGCTGAGCATGCACTGCGTAGTGAGCGGTATTGTGCGAGCCGGTCACGCCCATTTTTTTACTGTCGATGCGCACCGTAACGCCTGCGCGCCAGATCGGTAAGCCATACAGGGTCTGGTCGTAGGAAATCGCGACGCTGGAACCGACTACTTTCTCTTCCTTGAAGCGCAGTTCGACTCCAGCATCGGTCGGGCTCGAACTTACGGTCGCCGCGAAGTTGCTGGTCTGTTCGGCAGAGAAGTCGTAGAGATACGCCGAGTCGCGCAGGTACTGTTCCGCCAGCGCGCGAGGCCCTGCAATAGTCGACACGCCGCTTGCGAGCAAATCGCTGGCGGCTGGATAGTACTGACGTTGCGTATGCGACATTTGACGGATGCGCCCATCATCGTCTTTACGAATCTGGATATCGGGGGTGAGTTCGATCGCCATCACTGCCACCTCTCTACACGTTATGAGTTCGAACGGATTGCCTAAGTTGTCGCCGACAACCAAGCCGCCGCTGCAACTGCTCGCGTGATTTCAGCGGCATAGGACAGGTCGACCAGCGTGTCAGCTGGGCCGTGATAGTTCGGATTCGCGTCTGCCAATTCTCCACCAGGTGAGTCCACGAAAAAGTCTTCGCTCACCAAGCATGCTGGAAAGCCGTGGGAATGGAATGAGGCATGATCGCTACGGCCTGCGGCTGGATCCCCCACTGGGCCGTTCGAGCGGAAAACGGCCGGTGCTGGCAGTGAATTTGCTACTTGCGCCACCACGCCGGACAGCAGTTCGGCCAGCAGCGCCGACCGTTCCTCGACCGCCGCCGACGTTTCACAGCCGACGTGTAGCTCCCACTTGCGTGGCGCGTCTTGGTTGTAACCAATCATGTCCATCTGCCAAACCGCAGCGATGGCTTCGCCGCGCGCCTTTGACCGGCGCGCATAGGCGCGGCTTCCGATCAGCCCCTGTTCTTCTGCATTGAATAGCACGAAGCGCACCGTGCGCCTGGGAATACCTATCGCCACAAGCCGCGCGAAACACTCTGCAATCGTCAGGACGGCCGCCATACCACTAGCATCATCATCCGCACCTGGTGCTGGATCCTTGCGGGGGTCGTAGTGTGTGTCTACGGCTGCTGTCGAATCCAAATGCGCCGTAACCAACACAAGTTCGGACGAGGTACCGCTCAACTCTGCCTCAACGTTGTACAGAAAACGGCCAGCATGAGAGAAGGCGTGCAAGCCGACCTGCAAGAGCCCCTGACCAGCGGCCGTCAGATCGGCGACGAGTTGCTCGACGGCCAGAGTATTATCGGCACAAAGGATATGCCGAGAGCGAATTCGCTTAGCGGCATCTGAACCAAGTGGTCTTTGTCCGGTGTACCGTTCGATTGTGGGAGCGATCGCTTCGGCTCGGATACTTCGCAATTCCTCCAGGATCGGCCCCGGCACGGACTCTGGTCTTAAACTTGCGCTCATCTCGGACGTGACAGCAGGCTCGGTCCAAAGCATGGGGTCGGGCATCAATTTAAGCGCATGTCCGTGGCGCGCGTTGTCGAAATGAAGCGAGTCGACACCATTATGGAGGTCCCCCGGGACGGCGGCCAGAACGCCTTCTGCAGAAGCGGATAACATTAGCGAGCGCGCAGTTGGATTGGTGAATACGAGGGAGGCGTCACCTGCTGATTGCAGGAAGCCCGTGCGGCGGCTGACATCGTCCCGCAGCAGGAAAAGGTCCGTTTTCTGAGGCAAGTCTGCGATTCCCAGCAGCTCCACCGCAAACTGCATCGTTACCAACTTGAGCATTACTCGCAGGCTGGTTGCGCCAATCACAGTCGTTCCGTTGCGCCCTGAGATATGCAGCGGCACAAAAGCCAACGATCGCAATGCTTCTCGCCAGGCGCTGTGGGCCAGCGCCTGCGGCACCGTCAAGCGCAGGAACTGCAACGCCTCGCCATCGAGCACCTCGAAGACCAGTTGCGGATGCAGGCAAACGTGCCAGCCGGCCGACATCGCCACGGAGCGCTCGTTGCTGTCCTCGCCAACAAAGAGGCATTCCGTCCCATTTCCGTTAAAGCGGGCGGCTGCACGTTCGTAGATTTCCCTAGAGGCCTTAGTTACGCCTTCGTCAGCACTGTAAAGTCGTAGATCAGGGTCGATGTCCTCAAGAATACCCGTGGCGGCAAGTACGCGTTCGATGGCAACGCCGCGCGTCTCCCCCGTGTTGGAGATGAGCCCACAGCGTATGCCATGGGCCTTAAGTTGCGCGAGGACTTGATGCGCATACGAAAAGACGTCGAAGCGCACGAGCTGGGGAGGATTGCCCTCGACAGTGGCCTCGCCAAGCGTATCGCCCAGGTCGAAGAACACTGCCCGGATCGGTTTCGATGGCGTGGTCATGACCAAACACCATTCAGTAAATCGGCGAGTCCACGAGCCGCGCCGGTGAGTCGCTGCAACATGATTGGCTTGCAACGCGCTACATAGGCATCCTCGCCCTCCCAGCGAACGAAAAAGCTGCGCATTTCCGGGCCGACCGGTCGGTCGATGGATAAGGATTTATAGGCTTCGCGTGCAGCAGCTAGTGAGTCTGTCGCCCAAACAGCTGGCCAGCTTTCGAGAGGTCCAGGCAACGGTGTGTGTGCGAGGAGTCCAATGGCAGCCGGCACATTCATCAGCTCCACTAGTTTGTCGATGTGCTCACACCGTTTAGCGTCATTGATGTCTGTGTACTCGGTGATCCGGTCATTGAAAGAGACGCAAGCATCTTCCGGCTCGGCTGGCTCAAATGCGGCGACTCGCGCATCGGCACCGATATCGTCAAGGTCCACGCGCCCACCGAGGCGGCTATCCCAATAGCTGTGCAGGCTAACGCCTTTGGTACCCATTGGTAGCAGCAGGGCATTGCCGCCAGTGTCACTGCGCAACTGTCGTGAAAGCACATCCGCCGGATCGTAAACGAGACTCGGTGGAGACGTCTTGAGGTCGATATACGAGCAACCGACATGAACCGGTTGAAACAGGTCACCGACACAATGCACAACTAGGCGCAGCGCGTTCAGCCTGGAGAAGCGGTCAGAGTTTCCCGTCAGCACTCGGATGCCGGCAGTAATCGTCTGAACCACATCGTCCTCACGCGTGAACGCCGGATAGCGCTCACGGCTATAGTCCGTTGCCTGAAGTGGTAGATTGACGTAGTGCCATTGAGCATGACTGCTATTACGTGGGTCATTGAGGAATTCGACCGTATCAGCATCGTCGTCAGGCGATGCTGTTCGGCGCTTGATCTGGTCCGCCCAACCAGCCAATTGATCGAGCCCTACGTCACTACCAAGCGCAGAAGTGATCCGCGCTATGTTATCGCACGCACTGACGTTAAGTAGGGTCTGCGCCGCCCCGGCAATTAACTGGTGACGATCGATGCCCCAAAATTCCTGCGCGAAGAGTCCTGCTTGGGCGCCGCGCGTAGGCGGGGGCAAGGCTGATGAGGATGTACCCAGATTCGATTGGTTTTTCATCAGAACCTCCCAAGTGGTGGTGGGTGATGCAAGACATTTATTACAATGCTAATAATCGGAGTCACACAATTCGCTTTGCTCAGACGCGCGCCTACAGAAGCCGCTTACGCAGCTCACGTAACAGATCGAATGCACCGTGGGTTCATTAGGTTTAGCATGGATTTTCTGCTGCAAAGGAAAATAAAGACGCATGTTGCAAATGTCCGGAAGATCAATATCTTGCACCCGGCAACGCATGTTTATTGCATTTGACTTGTACCGTTATCGCATTTAACAAGGTTGTACTTGTCGCTATTTATGCGCGCTTATCCATCATCGCGATTCGCGATTACTCCACCCTTGTTGACACGCGCCCCTTGCCTGGACAAAACCCGTACCCTCGACAATAGTGATGATGGCTTGACTACATCATTCAGGGAGATGGAAATGCCAGTCGACGCCGCCATCACATTCGATAGACTGAAAGACTACGCTGCGTTTTTTAAGGACGAGCCCATTGGTGCAGTTAAATGGCTTGCCACGGTGCTAACTTCCGCATCCGCACGTGGGCCGTTCGTGGAGTTAATCACACAGTTACGTACGACGAATCCTGACTTGGCGGCGATTGCATCTCACGCGGCAGAGCTCGAGACAGTTGGCAAGGTACTTACCACGCCTTTCAATCAATTTTCCATCGACGCAGTACGCAAGTTAGGGCTGATTGTTCCCGATGCGCTCGCCGCACCTATGCTGCGGGGGACGGTACGGGTTGTCCCGACCACGCGTGAACTCGGTGTAAGGCTGGCGCTCTCTGTTGGCGCTCGCGAGTACCCATTGGTCTGTAACGACAATGCCCTCGAATGCTTTGCGGCCGATTTAAGTACATTCGCCGGCGCCTATGATGTGGCCGTTGTCGGTTGGCCTGACAACGCAGGACAGATCTTTGTCGAGGAAGCGGCTCCGATCATGCATCTTCCTGATTTGACGTGGAGCGATTGGGCCCAGGGACGGCTATTCGACAATGGCGTAGCCGGTAGTCCAGTGGTTTTGCGTGTTAACGGTCAGCGCCAAATTTCTATTGCTGACACCCGTATTCAGGAGCGGTTAAGGCCCTTCATTGGTACCGGCGTGGTCCTTTATGGACGGCGAGTCGCCGGAGAAAACGGATCGATCGCTCTGGATGACGTCCATCCTGAACTCTGGTTTCTGACACGGTTGACGAATCCAGCTGATCCCACGCAAGGGTATGCCGGGGCGCCTCGTCCGACACTGGTCGCTGGAAGAGCGCTGTGTATCGGCGCTACCCCGCCGTGGAACTGGCAGGGCCCGAATGTGGAAACACATATTCTTGCGCCACAATGCGCTGCGTCGCTGAGTGCTACTGAGGAGAGACGGGTAGTGTTCGGCAAACCCGTAATCAGTTTGCCTGATGGTTGGCCCAATCCTGTGGGCCACGTGAGTCGTGTCATCGAAGCGAGTGCTTACGCAGATGCTCCGATTGCTGCGCTTGCGCATATTGCTACGCGCCGTGCTCCGCGGGGCGAGACTATTACCGGCTTACGTGGACTCGTCGAACTGGTCAGTGCAGAGCAGGCCTTCACCGCGCCGTGATCAATCCGTCCAAGGTGGTAACTATGCCCAGAGAAGACATGTCGATTGACCAGAAGCTGGTCAGGTTTCGCTCGCAGGCCTTGCATCAGATCGGCGCCGAGCCTTGGACTTCACCCGCAATACAAGCGAAGGTACTGCGAACCCTGCTTGAACGAGTCAGAGCGGCAAGCGATGCCGATCTTTGCCCTGTGGTCTGCGTGGACCTGGACTTGACGAGCCTGTTGGCACCTGAGAAGTCGCGCGAGGTCCTTCTGCAACTGGCTCCTGTCGCGAGTGAACTACCTATGCCAGCAGCGCAAAGAGCACTGTTCACGGCTCACCTCGGGGAAATTTGGCGTGGAAAGGAGCAAGCATTGCTGCCCGGATACACTTCCACTTCGATCATGGCCTACGGCGCCTACATGTTGGCACAGCTACAACTGCGAACAGGCAACACTCTCGAATCGCAGACCTGCGCGCTTTGCGAAAAGTGGGTCTGCTCGAAGGTCCATGCGCTCTTGCGTGCGGGCTACTGGGATCGCGATCTTGCACATGACCAGATATCTCCCGGCTTTACCGCTTTTGCAGACAGGGTAGCGAAGGCGGGCGGCTCAATCGTCTTTCTCTCGAATCGCGACGCATCTTTGCGGGAAGTTTCGCTTGCCTGTATCAGGCGACTCTTAGGGGGAGCGGAGCAACCGTTCGCATTCTTCGGCCCCGGAGGTGCATCCTTCGACGCCTCTTCAAAAGCTTCGGCAGTGTTCCAAATCGAGGCAGGTGTTTGCTTTGGGGTCCACTACGGTGTCGCGCAGAACGGTCAGACTATCTATCCCGACGCTCAGGACACAAGCACTGTGCGCGGCCAACAGGCGATTGTAGCGGTCATTGACGACCGTGCGCAAAACCGCCGGCAGATTATCGAGGCAGCGGTCGCGTCGTCAGACCGACTAGTCGACGCTGGTTTGGCAGGCATTATGGATATAGCGAGTGCTGCCTACGGTTTCTGCCCAGAAATCGATGTTGTCTCTATGGAGACGGTCATCAGTTCCTTCCAGATTCAGGAGGCGTACTAATGGAAACCGAGATCGACGATGCTGTGGGGCGAGTTGCCGTTGGCGATTTCAGGTTTGTTCTGCTGGGTGAGATTCGCCGCCTTCTCGCTGAAGCTCGCCAGGCGGTCGAGCGGTCAATCACGCCGGACTTCATCAGTCGCGAGAAGGCAGAGTTGATCCGGCGCCGCTCGATCGATGAAAGTGTAAGGGATCTTGCATCGTTCGCGAGTACCGTCGCGTCTGCATTTCCGGGACTAAGTCTTAAGGCTAATGCTGCTATTGATCTGGCAACCTTGATTCAGGCCTCCATAGACGCCAAGGAACTGGTGAGTTTGGCAGTCGCGGTGATGAGTCTTTTTGAACAGCCTGTTCTTCCCGGCGATGTGACGTCAGTAGTGATAGACCCGGGCGAAGGTGGCGTCGACATTAAGATCGGAGCGAGCAGCGGTTCCAAGGTCTCGCCCGGTACCCGCGAACTTGGCTCTGCGCTTGAAGCGGCAGGCAATGCCCAGCGCTATCTATGCGTAACGAGTATTATGATTGACGGTGCCCGAGCGACCAATCGTCGACTCTCTGGTGTCGAGCAACTCGCTAGAGCAGTTGCCTACAACATGCTTGAGTTTGGCGTGACCTTACCGCCGGGCTACCAAGGAATCGGCGTCGCAGGTTTGCGCCTTTGGCAGACCTGCCTTTCTTTGGCAGACCCGGGAGAAGGCCATAACCTCGTTACCTGCCTGGACGCCCGCCTGCTAGATGGGACGGTTGTTCATATTGAGCATATTGATCGAGGC
This sequence comes from Pseudomonas tructae, assembly GCF_004214895.1. NCBI lineage: Bacteria > Pseudomonadati > Pseudomonadota > Gammaproteobacteria > Pseudomonadales > Pseudomonadaceae > Pseudomonas > Pseudomonas tructae. The sequence continues at coordinate 3,086,333 of NZ_CP035952.1, forward strand.
AAGCAGACTGACCGCGAAATTGCCGAAGCGTATCGCTTGCCCTCGCCACTCAATGCCGCTCGTGTTCGGTTGCAGGCTGGGGTGGCTGCACCTTGCACTGCCTACATTGGTCGCCCCCCATTCGATAACGGTTCTGTTGCCCATCCTGCCACCTACGTGCAAATGGCTCGATACTTCGAGGACGACTTGCTCAAAACTGCGCACGTTGTCGCCAGCGCATGTAACGTCATGTTCGTGAACGGTATCGCCGATTGCAAGATTGCCATGGAGCGAATGACAACCAGCCAAATGGTTCGATTCATGGCAGCCATAGCAGGCAATGTTTCGCGTGATCGTTCACGCCAGTTCCTGTCGGCGGCGTTCAACTTGAACGTGCCTCTGTTTGACGACCGCGACTCGGCTAATCCTCGCTGGATAGGCGCGAAGCTGGAGATCGCTCACACCGCCATTGACATTGTGTTGGCAGGTGGATTTGAGAAGGTCACCTGGGATGGGGCTTCGAACCTGCCAAAGAGCGAGCCGATCATTCTGACTTTCAGTGACGCCGAGTGGATGTTGCTGATGCATCGCGCCCACGAATTGGGCCTGGAAACCTATGTGTCGGCTGGAATGGACAGAACCCATATGGAGGCCTGTGTCTATTGCGGCGTGGATGGCGTGGGCATCGGCACCAGCCTGCATTACCTGAAGAAGGACGAGAATGGAAAGATCATCATGGGGGAGCTCAAGCCCGATGCAGTACTAGACGTACTGGCAACACGCGATACAGCTGCCATGCAGGCTCGCGGGCGCGGAGCGACAGCCCTCGCCATGCTGGACCGACTACACTTCGAGCAAATCCTGTCGCAGGATCTTGAGGCTATTCGCGAGGCGCTTTTCCAAACGCTTTCTGCGGCGCCTCCTTTGGATGAGGCTATCGAGCAGGTACTGCTGCGGCTAGAAAGCGTGCCCTTTTGGAAGCGCATGCTTGAACACAAAGCGCGGAGCTATCGGGATCACCCTGTAGTGGCACGCGCTAGGCGACGCCTGATCGCCCGCGAATTTGAGCCGAAAAATGAGGGCGTAGATTTGACCCCGGTCTTGCGCACAGAGGCTCGCCTTCGCAATGCATTAGTGCGGAACGACATCACCGAACTTCTGGAGATATTGCGATGACCCCTGGATTGCGAGGGTACTACGAAGGTACCGATGGCGCCGTTTTTCGCCAAATTCCACGTAACGTTGACCCGGCTCAGGATGGCACTAAGCTTGCGGCCAATCACCCAAACATCTTCGCAACCGACGATGGCGCGGACAGTGTGTCGGTCGTTGAGTTCGACAAAAGAATGGAGGCCGTGATTCCCGCTGAGGTTTTAGCACGTATACAGTCTGTGATGCGTGCCGCGGAGCTACTCGCAGATAGAGGGCTGGCGGACACTCCGCCACTCGATCGCAAGGAGTGGCGGCGGGGAATGATCTTATCGTGGTCGCATGCTCGCGATCTTGCCGTAATCCTTGATGCCCTGGGTCAACCCCGTCCTACAGCGAACCGCCATGATGTTGACGAACTTGTTCTTGCACGGCACCTCAAGGAAAAGCTATCCAACGCTGATCAATGGTACATAGATTATGTCACCTCTCTTGACGACGGCGCGTGGATCAATATTGGATTCTTCAATCCGCATCTATCGGCCTCAATGTATAAATGGGGAGACGCCAAGCAAGGTAAGCAGAACGCGATGGACGCTCATCGTCTCTCTGCGCATCACCAGGGAAATGTTGAAAGCCCCGTCGACTGGATTGAGCGCGCAGCGAACTTCGTGATTCACCACATCCCAAGGGAACATCGTGGCATCCGGCATGAAGCGCGAGGAGAGTACACACAGCTGGAAGAGCGCCTTGCTGTAGACCCCGCCATCAAAAACTCAGAAATTGGTAAGGCCATCGCCCGCGATGTTGCTGCTGTGTGCGAATTACTCGAACGGGAGGGGAAGATTGTGCCGTGGCGAGTGCTCAAGGTCCCGGACAATGAAGTGACGCCGTCGATGATTGAACATGCCTTTCTAGTGGCATCAACTGCGAGCTTTTCGTTTGAGGATGCTGATGATAGCGCTGAGCATCTGATCCGGCTCGAGCAGGCACGTGTGCTGTTGGACCGTGTGCCTGACGAGATCTTGAGGGCTGAGGCTAGTGGCAGCAGCAACTTGGCGGACGCCTATACAAGGATGCTAGCCAATGCCAGATCTTGAAGCTCAGAAGCAGCGCGCTGCGCTGAAGGCTGTAGAGGAGGTTCGGGACGACATGGTCGTCGGTTTGGGCTCAGGTAGTACTGCGGCCTATGCGGTCCGGGAGATCGGTCGGCGAATGACCGAAGAGGGGCTGAAACTGACGGCGACGGCTACATCATCCGCAACTGGCGCACTTGCCGTATCTGTTGGTATTCCCCTTCGACCGATGGGCGATCTGGGCAAACTGGATCTTGTCATTGATGGTGCCGACGAGATCGATGCCCAGTTTCGCGCCATAAAAGGTGGCGGTGGAGCCCTTTTCAGAGAGAGGATCGCCGCTGCCGCAGCGAGTCAGATGATTGTCATTGTGGACAGTAGTAAGTTGGTTGAACGGCTGGGGCGGTTTGCTTTACCGGTCGAGGTACATCCATTTGCGCTAGGCGTGGTCGAGCAACGACTCGCCCGCTATGGCGTTCCGGCAACGTTGCGCCTGCGAGCCGACGGTACGGTGTTCTGGACCGACCAGCAAGCGCATATCTTCGACATTTCATTCGGCAAGATCAGCAATCCCGACGATCTTGCAAAGGAGCTGCAAGCCGTGCCCGGAATCCTGGCGCATGGCCTTTTCCTTACGCTGATAGATAAGGTCGTGGTTGGGCTCGACAACAAGGTTGACGTCTTGGAACGTGCGAAGAACTCAGAAGGAGTTGATGATGCTCAAGCCAATTAAGCTAGTTCCCCATCCGCCATTCAATCCAATCCACGATGGGCTTTACAGCGCGGATGAATTGCTGTCGGGTTTCACCCCTGATAATCCGCTGAGCGTGATCGATACTGCCGACTATCTCAGCTACCTCTATTTTCAGCAGAACGGTCGGACCACTATTACCGATCCCTTTGCTGGAATGATGCAGGCCCTTCACGATGCATCAATCGTGCAGGGGATGAACAAGTTCCTGCACGACCACCTTGAGAAAGGGCGCAGGCCTGTCGCGATCATGGGGGGGCATCGTGAGAACCGGGGTAGCGACACTTACCGGGCCGTAGCAAAGATCGCTCAGATGCTCTCAGAATGTGGCTTCCTCGTCGCAAGCGGCGGCGGCCCTGGATGTATGGAGGCGGCGCACCTTGGCAGTCTATTCGCTGGGCAGGGAGAAAAGGCGCTGACAGACTCGATCAACCGCCTGGAAAAAGAGGCGCCATCACTGCCCAAGAACATGGGGAGCGTGCTGACACAGGACAAGAATACACGTACCTGGTTTATCAACGAGGAATATGCCGAGGAGTTGGCCGTCTGGATGATGCCGGCATGGCGAATTGCTCAAGAACGCAAAGCCCAGCTCAAGCCGGAAAACCAGAGTTTGGCCGTTCCCACCTGGCACTACGGCCATGAACCTCTCACCCCACTCGCGACGCACATTGCCAAGTACTTTCTGAACAGCATTCGTGAGGATGTGCTGCTTGCGTTGGCGAGCAGTGGGATCATCTATTCCGAGGGACGAGCCGGAACCTTGCAGGAGGTTTTCCAGGACGCGTCTCAGATTTACTACCGCCAAGAGGGTGAGCCCGTCACCTCAATGGTGTTTTTCGATTCTGCGTTCTGGACCGAGCCCGAGCAACCAGATAAGAAAGTACACCTACCGGTTTGCGATCTGTTGTTCCAGCTTTTCGTCGGCGGAGGAAAGATGACGAAGGAGGATTTTGCCCGTTATATCCGCAAGACGGATACACCCGAGGAGGCCGTCAAGATTATCACTGACAACGCACCGCCGGTCGAACGGGTGATCAGCAATCTTGTCGGGATCGGAATGACTGACGTGGATGTTGCGCAGGTAAAAAGTGCGTTAGCCAAATTTCAGTCCTTACTCCCCGAATGACAATCAAGGCACTCTTCGCTCGCCTTCAGGGGCCTGCTCACGGCACCTGCAAGCTTGGCAGCGCGGCCCGACCCTGCGCCGAGAGCAGCGGCTCAAGCTGCTTCCACGTGAAGGTTTCATCGACGTCGCAACCATCGCCGCTGGGACGGTTGGCCAGGCGCATACCCTGGGTGTCGAAACTCAGGTCGTAGCTGCTGTAACTCGCCACACCTGGGCAGTCGGCGTCTGCCGTGGCCTGGCTCTGGAGCCGGGTGGCGAATGCTTTGGGCAGGGTGACGTGCCCGGAGTAAGGGCTGTACCACTCAAACCGCGTACCGAGCCAGGTCCAGGGGTCGACGGCTTCGCCCGTTTGCAGGTTCCAGCTGTGCAGGCCCCAACTGATGCCGCTGCTACCGTAGCCTGCACTCCAGCGGTAGAACCTGACGGTGATCCACCCAGACGACCAGTACGTGGGCTCGACGCTGATTTCGCTGGTGCTGGCCGAGCCGTTGCGGCCGAGAAACTCCCGACGCTCGCTGAAGAATTCGCTCTGGCCCTCGGGGCTTGCGGCGAGGCGTGCCAGGTGTTGAGTGATCTTGCCGATAGCCGAGCCATTGCCTTCCAGCTTGAGGGTGACCTGAGCGCCTTGGGTCCTGACCTGGTAGGCGTGCCCATTGAAGGTTTTTTTCTGCACCTTGACTGGCAGCGCTGCGGCTTCCATTGGCGCGTTATAGGCGTCGCCGCCACAGCCTTCGGCACTTGAGCGGGTCAATGCCAGTGGCAATGCCGTGCCACCTGGGGCCTTGCTCCAGGTGCCGGTCAGGGTATCGCCCTGGGGCGTATCCAGTTGCCAGAGCCCGGTGTTGCCGTCTTCGATCCAGGGTTCGTCGGCGTTTTCCCGGGTCAGTTGGATCGGCGAGAGAAAGCGCTGGTAGTAGTAACTGCCGTTGCTGTCCGGGGCGGCGTTGAAGCAGGCGGTGATCCGGGCCTTGCCGAGGGTACCTGTCCAGACCCCGGCAAGTTCGGAGGACGCTGCGCTAACGTAGCCAGCAGCACAAGTGAGCGTCAGGACGACCAGGGGCTTGAGCATGGGGGATCGGACTTCCAGCTGTCTGAAGGGCGATCATCATAGCCGATCTAGGCCACATCGAACTCGACCCACACGCGACGTGGGTCACCGCCTTGACCCACAGTCCCTACTCGAACCGCCTGGATCGAACCGGACGGTGTGGTAAAGGGCGCCTGGCCGCCCAGAAGATTCGGGTTGTCGGCACGAATAACCCGTGGGCCGCACTGCTGCTCAAGCGCTGCGAGGAGCGAATGGTAGGGCATCTCGCCCCAGTTGACCTTCTTCGCATCGCTCTCGTTGGTAGGGACGAAGGCGCTCAGATCCTTGCTTGTCATCAGTTCAAGGCCCTTGGCTTTGGCCGTCGCGTTCTCGCTGCCGTGGTGACCCACCTTGTAGTAGACGGTTCGTTTGAGCAGATCCGGGCCACTCACCTGGGTGCCATCGGGCAGCGTCCAGCCCGCGTCCTGCCAGCTCAGCCAGTTGCCGATTTGCGCATCGGCGGCGAAGAGCACAACCCGACCGCTGTCGACGATTTCAAACGCCAGTACCAGGCTGGTGTTATTGGTCTTGCTGTCGAGCTGCATCGCCAGTGTGCCAGCGCTGCCGAGCCAGTCGAAGTCAATCCGGCGCCATGCCTGATCGGTCTCGTTTGCGTCAGTGGTGCGTACACGCTTTTTCGAGGCAATCAGCGGTTGACGCTCACTTGCCCCGAAGTAGTGCGAATGCGCGAAGGCGGCTATGGCATTGTGCGGTTTGGTTGCCCGCTCAAGGTCGCTCAAGCGGCTACCCAGGCTGGGGTCGAAGGGGGCAGTCAGGTCCGTGAAGTCACTCTCGGGTGCTGCTGCCGCGAAGGCGTTTGACAGCGTCTGGGCAACGCGCAATCCATTTTCATCGCTGGCCATCGAGTATCGTTCACCCACGCGGTCGACGATGTTGAGGTAATCGGTGTTGCGCGACGGCGCAAGCACATAGGCCCGTATCGCAGATGTACCGGGAATGCTCAGCGGCGCGTGGCTGGGTTCAAGGTACTTGATGCCTTTATTGGCGAGCTTGCTGGCGGCATCGCGCATACCGCGTACCGTTTCGCCCTGAGCGCCGAAGCTGAAGGCCAGCAACTCGTCGATGCCTTCGCGCAGAGGCGCGCTCGCCTTGGCCGCGTCCAGGTGAGCCACGCCATGCAATTGCCGGCTGGCGCCAGACAGCGCGTTGAGCGCCTGCTGCTTGAACTTGTCCAGCCTTTGCGCGTCGGGGTCGCTGGGTGATTCGGTCCAGGCCATCCACACTTCGTCGATGTTGAACGGTGCAAAGCGTTTCGAGGATGCCCTGAACGCAGAGTTGTGATCAGTGTGCTCGTGGGTCAGCACCAGGACATCGATGTTGCCGCCGGTCTGTTGGTGAATGTCGGCGACGATGTCGTCGATGATCTGCGAGCCGCCCTTGATGGAGCTGTGAATGCCGCAGTCGATGAGCATCCAGTAAGGGGCACCCTGGTCTTGCGCAAAGCGCAGCAGATGACAGTCACCGATGCCTTGGCAATAGTGGCGGACAGTGAAGCCGGGAGGCTTAATGGGCATGGCCGAACCCTCCATTGCTGGCGTGCAGGAGCGCGAACGGCTCGCTCGGGTTTGCCGCAAAATACAGTGCTTGCAGCGCGCTCGGGGATCCGCTGGCGGCCTGTTGTCGTTGCCGGGCCAGGCGGCTTTCGCTGCCACTGTTCTTGACGATGGCGTAACGCACTTCGCTGGCGTTCTTGCGCGGATCGAGAATCAGCGTCGTACCGCCCCGGAACCACATCTGCGGCCCGTTCGGATCATTGGGGTCAACCGGCACGCGACGGCGTTGCAGGATCGTCGCCACCACCTCGGTTTGAAAGCCGCCATCGGGCGTTACGCGGCGCGCAGGGCGAACGTTGGGCACATCAAAGGTAGTACTGCCTTTGTCCGCAGTGGCCACAACGTCCCCATCAATGGAGTACCTAGGCACACCGGGCAGCAGGCCGAACTCACCGTACAGTTCGGGATGGCGTTTGAGAAGAGCGTCAAGGCCCGTCCACAGCTTCCAGCGATTGGCTTCGTTGAGCCTCTGGATCTCCTCGCGGTCAAGTTTGAGGTCCCAGCCGAAGTCAAGGTCCTTTACCAGTTCCGCCAACCACGCCGGCCTTGGATTGGCCAGCGTGCCCCAGGCCAGCGACTCCTGTGAGACCGTGCGCACGTCGCGCGGCAGCAGGTTGCGTTTTCGGAAGGCGTCCATGAAGGCGACGCGGTAGTGGAACCTGTCCACGGCGACCAGGTCGATGTCGGCGGTGATGAGCGCACGCAGGTACTCGCCAAAGGTGATATCGACTGCGGGACAGTAATCCAGTGCGCGGATGCACATGCGCAGCACGTGTCGGGCAGTCTTGCAGGTCTCTTCCGTCAGCCGCTCGACCAGATCGTGAGGGAGGGCACCTTTTGGAAGCAGGCCAGTGCCATTGGTGGCGATACGGATAAGGTCGGCCGTACGGCGGTCGACGATGCTCAGGAACGCCTCGTACACCGCCGACACCAGGATTGAGCCGCGCGCATGTATCTCCATTTCGTCGGGATACTTGGGCTTGTCGCCCTCGGCAAGATAGTCGCGCAATGGCCCGCCGCGGTTGGTGCCCTCGCCGAACTGCTTGGCAAGCGAGGCCAGCAGGCGGGCTGCGCTCAATCGCCCACGGGCCTGCTGAACCTGAAAACGCACCAGCTCAGGCAGGGAGAAGTGCTGGAAGATCGCCACGATATCGGCGAAGGCTTCGTGAAAAGCCGGCACGTCAGGGTTCGAGGCGTCCTGGAAACGGCGGTGCAAGCCATCGAGCAGGGCATGGGACATTTCATGGGCAATGATGTCACTGGACAGGCAGGAGAACACCATCGTGCCCCCGGGCGTGGCCCCGGTTGGGTCGGATTGAGACTGGAAATAGCCAAACAGCAGGGCCACTTTGTCCGGGCTGTAGTAGGCGTTGTCGGTGCGCAGTGCATGGGGGTAGATTCGCAAGCGCCGAACGGTGTAAGGGTTGTACTGCGAGCGGCCTTTGCTATCGGTGAACTTCGCCCAGCGTGCCGCCCACAGAACGCGTCGGCCCAGCGCTTCCTCGAAATTCCTGATGGTTTTCATGGCCACGGCATAGACCATCTGCTGATGGAAGGCCGGGTTACCCTCGGAGGGCGGCCAGCCGTCCTGGCCCAACAGCTTTGGCTCGTTCAGGTCGACCGGGTCGTAAAGGCGATCAGAGGCCGGGTCAATGTCGACAATCTCGAGGTATTCGCCGACCGGGCCGGGTGCAAGGTTTTCCTCCCAGGGGATGCTGATGACCGCCTCGTTGATCGCGACAGCGTCCAGTGTCTTGGCGATGGAAGGGTCCAGGGCGTAAACCCGCAAGCGTCGCGGTGGTGTAGGCAGCACTTTGGCTTTGCGCTCGATCTGAGGCCCCGGGGTTGCAGGGGGAGGGGGAGCGCCTGTGCTGGCCTGCTTGCGGCCCAGCTGTTGCTCAAGAAAGGCTTTCAGCGCAGTTGATGGGTTGCCCGCGTCAAGTGCCGCCTCCAGGTAGCGGTTGAACAGGGCAGGTGCCATCCCGGTGGCGGCATCGCTGTCCGGGATGGACTCGTCCACCAAACGGCAGCGCTGCGCCATTTGCGTCAACTCGAGCGCAAACATCTCAGCCTGCGCCGGTGTCAGCCCGGGCGCGAGACTGACGCCGCCGACGCCGAAGATCAGGTTGAGCCAGCCCCAACTGGGTTCAGCGTTTGAGGTCTTGTTGAGGTCCTGGGCGGCGGGCGGCGCCAACTCAAGCATGGCGTCGGCCTGCAGTACCCCGCGGCCGATCTTCTCAAGCGTTTCATCTGCGCCCATCGCTGCTGTGTGTTTTAACGCCGAACCAAACAGCGCCGAGCGCGCGGCCTCGATACGCATCCACGGTTCAGGATAAGCCTTGAGCGCCTGGGCGTGCCTGCCCATCCACAGCGCCACGGCGGCCGCCAATTGCGGTGTCGCGGCGCAGGTGCCGGCGCCATCCATGCTGACCAGTTTGCTGCAGCCAAACTCAGCCCAGGGTACGTTTGGGGTAAAGGCGCCCATTGCCGTCTGCATCGCCGACGCCGGCCCATAGTTGCCTTGCTGGGTGAACGGGCTGAGACCGGCGTAGGCCCGGCCGTCCGCCATGACGCCGCATGCCGCGAGCACGCGCTGGAAGCGGGCAGGGAAGACCACAGAACCCGGGGTTGGCGCCTTGGCGATGTTGTTGCCCGCCGCGGTAACCATGAACAGGCCGTGCTCGTAGGCCAGGTTGACGGCGTCGGCAAGGGCACGGGAAGTCAGACCCCCCATGCTCATCGACAACACCTGTGCGCCCTGGTCCACGGCGTATTGAAAGCCCTGGACCATGGTGCTGGTCGAGAACCGCACGACCCAGTCGGCAATGCGTATGGGGATCACCGTCGCATGGGGGGCACCGCCGATGAAACCGACAAAGCCGTTGGCGGCCGCAGCGTTGCTGATCTGGTTGCCTGCCAGCAGGCTCAGCGTGGCGTGACCGTGGCCTTGGTTGCGAATGGCTGTCCAACCGGCGGGCGTGCGATCAGTGGCGTCATTGAGGTGGCCTTGGTCGCGAAAGTTGCGCTGGTGCTGCAGGTCCAGGTGCAGGGGCAGGCTTGCGTGATGCGGGTCATAACCGGTGTCGAGGTGAGCGATCCTGATGGCCTGTTGCTCTGCCTGGCTGACGCGGGTTCTGGCGTTGGCCAGCTGTGAATGTTGGCTCTGCAGGTGCCAGTCGTTACCTGCAACCGAGACGGCTTTGCGTCCCGACGCATCCTGCGGATGGAAGGTACAGACAGCGGCTGCAAGCGCAGGCCCAGGCGTTGCCACCTCGGCAAACCAGCCTTGTTCGATGTCCGGCTCGACGAACTCGATCTGCGCACCGCCCGTGGCTGCGAATGCGGCCCCGTGGGAGAGCATTGCATGGGCGGCGTCCCAGGGGTTGCTGGCCGGCGGCAGTTGCGCGCGGTACCAGGTTGACCCTTGCGCCGCTGCCAAGCCTGCTGCGCCGGACGTCGCAGGTTGCGCGGGAACCCTGAGGATCTCCTCCAGGGCAGGCCCGCCGACTGCTGCTGCGAGTCCTTGGTTCTGCCCAGGGTTTAACCGTCCACGGACCTTGACCAGCAGTGCCTGTCCCATCGCTCTGTCCCTTGATGCGTAGATTCAAGATCGGCTTCCCTAGGGGATCGGCGTGCCTCTGACGTTCTGGAATGCCTTGCGTATCAGCTCATCGTAGCTGTCACGCCAACCGGTTGTTGCTTGGTGTGTCCCTTTCTGGACTGAAGATTAGCGGGTCCCGTATTTTTCGCGAGGCCAGCGTAGTCTGTGGGAGCGGCCTTGCGCCGCGATGGGGCGCAAAGCGGCCCTGTTACTCATGCTCGTCTTCAAAGTCCATGAAGCGTTGCAGGTCGAGTACATCCAGTTTGATGCGGGCGATAAAGGCCGAAAATGCAAGGTTGGCGGCCAGCCGTCGCAGGTCGCTGGCCCAGGTCGGAACATAGGTCGGCCCCACCAGCCAGCCCGACTCGAACAGCGGCGCCAGGTGCAGGGTGTCGCCCAGGCTCAGGCGCCCGGCAAACAAGTGCCCCACCAGGTCCGGGCGGTTGTCGCGGATCGCCACACGCAACAGGGTGTGCACGCCGAGCAGCCCGGTCAGGTAGGCGGCGTCCTTGGTAAATGCCGACCCTCCGCGCACGTTGGCGCCGCGGAAAATCCGCTGGGTTGAGCGAAAGGACTCTTCCGGCGACTGGCCGGCGTTGATGAAGCCTTCAAACACCTGGATGAAATCGGCGCCATCGAGCGCTTGCTGCACCGCGAGCACGCGCAAGGCCAGGCGCCGCAAGCGATTGATGTCCATGCTGCCGGTGAGCAGCTCGGCCAGGGTGGCAATGCCTTCCTGCGTCTGGGTAGTGCGCGGCGCCCCCAACGCCAGGCATTTGAGGTTGGGCTGACGTGCACCGTTCTGCGCGGTGGCCACGTGTACAAAGGCTTCGTGTTGCAGCAACTGCTGCTTGTCCAGCTCGCTGAACAAGGCGCTGGCACGCAGACGAATTCGGCTGGTGCCGGCAATGGCCTTGGCGGCAAGCCCTGGGTCCAGCTTGATGGTGATCTGCCCGGCACCAAAAAAACGCTCCAGCTCCGGTTGCAGCCAGGCGGCAAACACATCAGCCGGAATCTCGGCAGGGCTGGGGGGAATACAGTTGCCACCCAACAGCGCATCGGTGGTTTTCAGAAAAAAATGGGCGGCGTCGAGCATGCTCAGCTTTTGCCGGGGGTAGTAAAAGTCCGGGCGGCGGTACAGCGCCGACGAGTAGTGGGTAAAGGCAGGGGTGCCCATGGCGCCGAGCATGCGCCCGGCAGTGGCATAGCTATGGGCGGTCCTGGCAAGAAAGCGACCGGCGGGATGGCCCTGGTCGCAATGCCCGACAAAGCTCTCCAGCGCTGCGATATCGGCGCTGTGCTCGCGCGGGCTGAACTTGACCTTGGGCAGTTGCGCCTTGCCGCTGCGCCACTGGGCCAGGAACACCTCCTCAACCCCCTCAGGCCAGGCCAGCGCATCGAGTACGCGGATCTTGCGAGTCAAACCGGGTAACGCGGCATCCAGTTCAGACAGCGACAAGGCAGTACTCATGGCATTCACCTTGAGAGTCGAGGATCCACCGTACTAGCTTAGTCCTTAGCCTGTTAGAGTGTTCATCCAAGCCGTCTGCCAACTGTAATGTGAAGAATGAAGCGTGCGCTGTTTGTTTCTCTGGATGGGCCCAAGGGGACCGGTAAAACCACACTGTTGGAGGCCGTCACCCAAGTACTGCGGGCCGGCAACAACAAGGTGATCCGGCTTTGCGAGAAAAAAAGCGATCCCTTCCGGGGCGAAACCATGGCCCTGGTCAACCAACTCGTCAGACATCCCAGCCGGGAGCTGGAGCTGGAGGTGTGCCAACGCCTGGCCGATAGCCGCACCTGGATTACCCAGCATGTGCTGCCTGAACAGCCAGCGGACAGCATCATTCTGATCGATCGCTGGTACCCGTCTGATGCCGCGTTTCGCCGGCTGGTCCCGTTCGCAGAGATTCTGCAGTTGAACATCGAGCGCAACGTGCAAGTGCCCGACCTGCATGTCGGGGTGGTGACCGCCCCTGATATTTCCTGGGCCAGGGCAGCGGCGCGCTCGCGTGGGTTGAGCAGCACGGTGATGTACAAGCTCGAAGAGCAGGTCGCCTGTACCCGGGCGTTCGAGCGTGCGGTTGCCGATCACGGCTGGGTGCTGTGCCGTAATGAAAGCACTGTCGAAGACGCCACGATGCAGGTGGTGTCGCAGATCTATGGCGCGCTTGGGCGCCAGCGCTGTACTATCGGCGCAGGCTGATACTGCCTGCCGCTCGCTCCGTCAAGGATGGGTGAAAGTATTGCTGCTCCAAACCCTTTCACATCTCTCTTGATAGTCGAGGTTTGGCAACGCGAGCACCAAAATGCTTCGACTCCAGGAGGAATCATGTCGACCATCGAGAACGCCAAGCGGATGGCCAAGCGTTTGCGCACCTCGCTAGAGGCCAGCAATCACCCGATATCCCACAGCGCAGCACTTGAAATGGTGGCGCAGCAACTGGGCTACAAGGATTGGAATACGGCTTCAGCCCTGCTGGCTCCAGAGCCGAGCAGCGCTGCCATTAAACTTGAAAAAGCCATACCGATACTGCGCATGTTCGATGAAGCCAAGGCGCGGGAATTCTATCTGGACTTTCTCGGCTTCAGTGTTGAGTTCGAGCACCGCTTCGAAGCGGATCTTCCCCTCTATCTGGGCCTTAGCCGGGACAGCGTGCAACTTCACTTGTCCGAACATCACGGCGACGCAAGCCCAGGCACCACCCTTTTTGTGCCCATGCGTAATATCGAGCAATTTCGCGACGAGCTGATTGGCAAACGCTACGGTTTTGGCCGGCCCGACATTGTCGAGCAGGACTGGGGCAAGCTGCTGGAGGTTTACGATCCTTTCGGCAATCGGATCCGCTTTTGCCAAAGCTGACATTTAATACAGCCTGATCTACATTTGGGCCGTCTATCTACCCAGGGACGGCCTTTATGCTGACGGGCATCAGCTGGAAGCGCATGTGGGTGATCTGAAATCACGGTTGGCGACCTGCCGAAGCCATCCTTACAGCGAGATGGAGTTTTTTGACTAGCTGAGCTGCGCAAACGGCGAGGTGTTGGTTCGCTTACCACTACACTGGTCATGTTCAAGCATCCCTCCAGGCAGCGGCGTCCTCGGGCTTTGCCTGAACACTTGGAGGCGCCATGCACTTGCAAGCCAGGATCGCTGACACCTGCGAACCGTTCAATTTGATGCGGCGCTTCTCGTTGACCAGCTTTGTTGTCATCAGCGCTGTCGCGGTGGGGTTGGCGTGGTTGTCGACGCGCTTTCTGGTCAATGAAAGCCTGGAGCGCGATGCGCTGCTGTCGGCACAGTTCATTCAGTCCATCGCAGTGGGTGAAATCCGCCACCACGATCTGACGGGCATGAAAATGGGCGATGTGCTTGCTGCGGCGCAGTACGGAATGCTTACGCCGGAAACAGCAGCAAACCGCCTGCGGGCACGCTCGGAATTCCTCGATCACCTGTCCAACCTCCCGGACCTGCTGCTGGCAACCATCTTTTCTGCGCAACGAGAGGTTATCTGGTCAACCAACCCACAGTTGGTCGGGCGCAAGGTCCGTGGCGACGAGGCGCTGGAGATTGCCTTCACCTCAGGCGGTCGTGTCAGTGCCAGGTACGATGAAGTCGAGCCCGGCCGCCTGGAGCAACAGTTCAGCCGGCCGCCGAAGATGTTCTTTGTCGAGAACTACATTCCGCTGCTCGATGATCAGGGCAAGGTCCTGGTGATGGTGGAAATCTACAAGGAACCGGTCGATCTGATTGAGCGCCTGGAGCGCGGACGCAGACTCATTTGGGTGGCGACGACAGTGGGTGGGCTGATCATCTACTTCGTGCTGTTCTGGATTGTCTGGCGAGCCGCGCGGCTGTTGACCGAACAACAGGACCAGTTGGTAGCGAACAAGACCTATGGCGGCCTGGTGGAAATGTCTACCGCAGTCGCCCACAGTTTGCGCAACCCATTGGCGAGTATCCGCAGCAGTGCAGAGCTTGCGCAGATGGCGCCGGATCAGCCGGCCGCTCGTAACATTACCGATATCATTGCTCAGGTCGACCGAATGTCGGGCTGGGTGCATGATCTGCTGTTATGCCTGCGTCCCTTGCGAGGCGAGGCCGAAACGCTCGACCTCGTAGCGATCACACATGAGGCCCTGAGTGGCTTCGAGGCGCAACTTCGCCAGTTGCGGATACAGGCGCAGCCGCAGATCGGCGACACGGCCATGGTCATCAGCCACAGGCTGCTGCTCGGGCAAGTCCTGAACAGCGTCCTGGCCAATGCCATCGAGGCGATGCCCGAGGGCGGAGCGCTGCGCTTGTCGCTGGAGCGCGCTGGCCGCGACGAGCTGATGTTGTTCATTGACGACACCGGCCCTGGCTTGACCCGTCAACAGGAAATCTCAGCGTTCAAGTCGTTCTACACCACCCGGCAAGGTGGCCTGGGGATCGGCCTGGTGATGGTCAGGCAGGTCATGGAGCACTTCGGCGGAGAGGCCTCGTTGCTCAATCTTGAACCGCAAGGCACCAGGGCCTGCCTGCGATTTCGCTGCCCAGCGGGGTTTGATGGAAACGTGACGGTGTAGTGGCTCGATGAGTGAGCCCTTTTCGATAACGAGTTTTTTTGCTGTGCATGGCCTGGTGGTGCGCTCAGACACTCAATTGCAGGTACTCACGTTCCCATGCACTGATCACCTGCTTGTAGTTGTTGTGTTCGGTACGCTTAACGGCGACGTAGCCTTGCACGAACCTGTGCCCGAGGTGCTCCTTGAGCACTTCGCAATCCTCCAATTGCACCAGCGCGTTCTCGAGCGTGCTCGGCAGGCGCAGACCGCGGCAGTCGTAGGCACGTCCTTGCACGGGAGCTGAGGGGTTGATCTGTTCGATCATGCCCAGATAGCCGCAGAGCAGGCTGGCGGCCAACGCCAGGTAAGGGTTGGCATCAGCGCCCGGGAGGCGGTTCTCCACGCGCGTGGCGGCCGCTGGCGCAGCTGGAACACGCAGGCCTACGGTGCGGTTCTCCTCACCCCACTCAACGTTCACCGGGGCACAGGCGTCCGGCAGGAATCGGCGGAACGAGTTCACATTGGGCGCAAGCAGGGGCATCAGCTTCGGCGTGTATTTCTGCAGGCCGCCGATGTAATGCAGCAGCCGCTCGCTCATGGCACCCTCTTTTCCGGCGAAAAGGTTCTTGCCTGTGGCCACGTCCAGTACGCTCTGGTGGATGTGCATTGCACTGCCGGCCTCGTTGGCGATCGGCTTGGCCATGAAGGTTGCGCTGAGCGCATGCTTGAGCGCGGCCTCGCGCAGGGTGCGCTTGAACACAACCAGTTGGTCAGCCAGGTTCAGGGCGTCGCCGTGACGAAAGTTGATTTCCATTTGTGCAGGGCCGCCCTCATGGATCAGCGTATCCAGGTCCAGGCCTTGGGCCTCGCACCAGTGGTAGAGGTCTTCGAACAGCGCGCTGAATTCGTTGGCCGCATCGATGGAAAAGCTTTGCCTGCCTTTTTCAGGTCGGCCTGACCGGCCTTCAGGGGGCTTGAGCGGCAGGTCCGGGTCGCTGCTGGGCTTGGTCAGGTAGAACTCCATTTCCGGCGCGACGACCGGCCTCCAGCCTTTGTCGGCGTAGAGTTTGAGCACACGCTTGAGTACGTTGCGCGGCGACAGCTCGATGGGATTGCCGCGCTTGTCGAACGTGTCGTGGATGACCATGGCGGTGGGTTCAGCGATCCATGGCATGAGGAACATGGCATTTGCCGCAGGGCGGCAGATCATGTCGACGCCTGCCTCATCGAGCAGGGCGTAGAAGACCTGGTCCTCGACGAAGTCGCCGGTCAGCGTCTGCAACAGGACGCTTTCCGGGAGTCGCATGCCACGTTCCTCGAGGAATCTGCTGGTCGAGGAAAGCTTGCCGCGGGCGATGCCGGAAAAATCGCTCACGACACATTCGACTTCGGTGATGCCTTGATACTTGAGCCGTTGCTCCAACTGCTCGGTGGGGGTGTTCATGTAGCACTCTCGAGAACGCGAAGATGTGCCAAAAAGGGTATTGGGTTGCGTATCAAGTTGCTGTCGGTTTTCTTTTGGCGAGCGTAAATTCTTGATAAAGCGTCCGAGGTCTCACTGCGCAGGGGGGGGCGAGCTGGGCCTCTACCAGTGGATGGGATCTAAAATCACTGATGAGCTATGTGGGCTGGAGGGACGTAAAATCTGCATTGCGCTATGTCGATACTAGGTTCTGTCTGAAAAAAGGTGTCGCAGACACCGCATGACGCAAGCCAGTGAGACCATCGCGCCATAACTTTTTGCGAGCTTGTCGAAGCGTGTCACGAGTCGGCGGTTCTCGTTCAGCCAACCGAACATACGCTCGATCACATTGCGTTGGCGGTACTTTGGGCGATCAAACAGGCGAGGCAATCCAGGCTTGGGTTTGCGCTTCATCGAACGCAAAGGAATAACCGGCTGCATGCGGTATCGGTCACAGAAACGCCGCAGCGCATCAGCGTCGTAGCCCTTGTCGGCCAAAAGCCAGCGGCAGCGCTTGCGAGGTCGACCGCGTTTGCTCATCGGGATGCAGACATCGTTCAGCAATGGCTGTGCGTAGCTGATATCGCTGGCTTGACCGCCAGAAAGGAGAAAGCGCAATGTTCGGTTTCTCCGAATTTCAGACAGAGCCTAGTGCTTCGTTCGGCGGTCTGGCCATCCGTGCGCCGACCTCAAAAGTCGAGTCGCTCTAAAAGCCAGTACTTTCAAGGTCTTTCCCCTTTTTTGGCTTTGAGCTCTCGGCCCGCTGGATACATGCCTGGCACGATGTGGTCGGCTTCATGTTTAATGCCACCAGTCTCGGCAATCAGCCTACTGGTTGCGCTTGCGCGCAACGCGTCATGTCTGGCGCCCCCATGAGAAACCCCACGTCGCCATGCAATGTGGGGATTTTGACTTTCTTCGAAACGTACTGGCAGTTTAAGTTGTAAACTCACAGTTGTGGATAAATCCGCTCATACAATTGCACGTCGGAAGGGCAGTCAATTTCGCCCCACGGCGCATTTGTGGGTGTCCCGCCGACCCGTACACCCGCCTCAATCAGCAAGGAAAACAGCGAGGTCATATCAACTTGTTCACGCTGCTCGATGTTCAGCCGTTCCAGTTGACCATTGAGTGCATGCCAACCCGCCGGCGTCAACTTGAACAGCCCCATGTATTGTCCCTGGATCTGCTCCAGCGTTTCGGCACGATGGCCGATTTCGCAGATCCTGCCGTTATCGATAACAAATCGCTCCATGTCATCCAGAGGTTGATCGAAGCGCTGCTGCCAGAGTTTCACCGCCTGGGGATCAAATGCCAGATCGATATCCTCGTCTTTTTGTATCAGGGCACTGACCAGTTCAGGCGAATAGAAAATATCGCCATAACTCACCACGCACGCCTGCGAGTCCAGCCATTCATGGGCCGCACTCAGCGACTGGCGAATTCCCGTTGTGCTCCACAGTGGGTTGATAAACAGCCGATCGGCATAGGGCGCGAGCATGTCGCTGCGATAACCCGCGACAATGCCGATCTCGGTAATACCTGCGGCACGCAAGGTACGAACTGTTCGCTCGATTAACGGCATGCCGTTGAACGTCACCAGTGCCTTGGGCCACTGATCAGTTAGCGCCCCCAATCGGCTGCCACGTCCAGCCGCAAGAATGATTGCCTTCATGGTGAAACTCCATAAACCTGGCGGACCAAGGAAAGGTCAGCACTGTCCCAATGTTGATTACGTTCGGGGTGCCACATCACGGCGCTATGACCTGCGCCGGGGTTGCTGACGGCTTCGATTACACCGTCCTCACTGACTGCCTCGACTTCATAGCCAGGTGGCGCGGCATAAAAGCCGTAATCGTGAAACGAGTTGACCCGACGAACCGCGCCGTGACAGTGAATGTCGTGGGCGCCTACGTGGGATGCAACGGGCTCCAGCGTTGCCCCGGCACGGCTGAGCATCACCTGCATTCCACGACAGACGCCCAGGACTGGAAGGCGATGCTGTAGAGCCCACGCCATCAGCATGGCTTCGGTTTCATCTCGCGGGTCGGCAATACCCGACAACGCCTGACAACTGCCGCCCCCGGTCAATAGCACACCCTGCGGCTGAAGCCGCGCCAGCAGGTCGCGACTGACGTGGGCATCATTGGGCATGTAAAGCGGTAGCACCCCGCAATGAGACAGAAAGGATGTCCAGCGCCCATCAATCGCATCCCTCCACTCCTCTCGCGTTGTATCGAACAGCCGAAGCATGGTGACGGCTATCAAGGTCACGACAGCACCTGGATACGCCGTTCAGCACAATCGAGAATTAACCGTGTACTCGACAGCAAACTACGAAACTTCGCCTCCCCGACGCCGATTGCAGCAGGGATGGCAAATTCCCGGGCACGGATCGACATGTGAGAGTTTTCGCCGCCGTAAGCGGTAATGAACCCCGCGATACGGTGAGTGAAAATCCAGTCGAAACCAGGGTCGGCGCTCTCGATCAGCACAATGCAGCCTTCGATGTTGCGCTTGCTGGTTTCTTCTGCCCGCAACACCGCCACTGGCGCGTTAGTCGCACTGCGGGTGATGAAGTTCGGATTGCACGTCTCGATGGCGTGGGACAGCAAATCCTGAGGCTTGCAAACAATGACCGGGGTGCGGATACCCTGAGTCGACTGCCACCGCACTCGGTTGTTGGCGATCTGGTCGCGAATCATCTCCAGCCGAACCTCTTCAAGGTTGCCGACAAAATCGTCAAGCCTTGCAAAACTCAACTCTTCGCGATTCAGCTGATGACTCTCCCCCCAACTGCCGAGCGCCTTGAGGGCTTGCGAGACGAAAGCACCGTACAAGTATTTGACCTTCTCCCGGGCGGCGACAGCGGCATCGAGAAACTTGAAAAAGTGTTCGGCCGATACGCGTAGCTGACACTCGTCGAAGGCTTGTTGCACGGCATTGCGGATTTCATGACTGATCACCCGCGGCCCCTCATCGCGATGGGCCCGTTGCAGCGGCGTATTCCAGTCGAAATAGGCGTCGGGGGTTTCATCGTATCGGGCCACGCGCAAATCGTAGGTGCCGGGACGTACATGGCCGTGCAGACGCAAAAACGCTTCTTTGTGCAGTATCCGGAAGTCGTCGGCCATCTTGCGTCCGACGGTGCATACGCCGCCGATCAGCGAATCCGTGAAACCCGCTGGAATTCGCTGCATGGTTTCCAGCGACTTGATGACCGCGGTAGCAACAAATGCCGCCCGCGCTACGCCGGAAAAAACTTCCCCTACCACCTTTGCGTCAGCCAGGGAGTGACGCAATCGCTGAAGCGGATCCTCGCTCTGCTGATGGCTGCCCAGTCTTTCGACTTTTTGTTCAATCCGGGGGAGTCGCGTCAGGTCCGAAAAAAACGGCCCATCGGCGCTGATGATGTGCTCGGTAACGCTCTTCAGTTCTGCCAGATAGAGCGCATGCTGAGCCGCGTTCAATCCGTTGAAAGCTGGAATTGACCCCGCGGGCATGGCCGCCAGTTGTGGTGTAAAGCATGTGGGAATAATCGAAAACTCAATTTTGTCGTGCAACGACTGGTGAGCTGCCAGGTGTTCACAACACTCCGTGACCACCGAGTTTACGATCGACAACGGCAGCGCCGCTGGAATGAACGACTCCACGCTGTAGGGAATGCAGATGTACGGTGAACCACTGAACTGATACATCAATGGTTTGTTGCGCATGTCGCGGTAGCCGTAGCGGAACCGCGCCGACGCCCAATTCACATCGGTGATCAGCTCCTTGTAAAGCGAGTACGCCAGCGGTCGCGGCTTGACGCCAATCATCTCGGCTGGATTCCAGTCCGGCATCAGCCCCAAAAAGGCATTGAAGCTGTGCTCGGGCTCCCGCGTCTTTCTGTCCATCCCTTCAAGCAGCACCACCTCCGAATCCAGGACCGAACGCAACGCTAGGTCCGAGTGCGGGTCGATGTACTCCACGCCTTGTCCCGTCATCGGCCGAACCTGAAACAGCAGCGGCCCGCCTTCGGTGATCGCGAACTCGATATCCAGCGCGTCGCGCTCAGTGAGTTGCTCGACTTCGGCCAGCAGGGCGAACAACCCCTTAAGCTCCACCGGTTCTGAACTGCACTGGGATTTGAGAGCCACAAACGAGTGAACAGTACCGGTGCCGGCGGTGACGCCATCCGTTTCGTGCCCTGGCACATAATCGACCACGTAGTAAGGCAGGCCGGTTTCTGGATCACGAGTCATCGCTACACCTGACGCCAGCACCCCAGTTGCCATGCTCTGGATCAGCACTTCATCGAAATCGCTGGCTTGCCCGTAGGAGCAGATCACCTGTTCAATGGCCTGATTCAATGCCACTGCCCCGCGCACATTACCGACCGAATCGTACATGCCGGCTCCCGAGGTGCCATCCTGATCCTCGGACAGACTGCTGGAGCGCACGATCAATGAATGATCACCGAAGCGCTTTACACAATAATCCAGAATGGCCTGTGGCTTACTGCGCCAGTTCCTGACCGTGAACCGATGTAATGGCAGCACGCGGCCAGTTTTCAGAAACGGGGCAAGGCTTTCCAGTGTCCCGGCTTTACCGGAAAACTCGAAAGGACCGGCTAAAGTCATCGACTGCATGTCGTCTTCCATTGATAGAGGTAAATACATTTCATTGTGGGCAGCAATGACCACCAGAAATCGGTATGACAATGATTTACGCCAGTTCAGGACCGGTGTATTTCGCCAGTTCGTTGCCGTACAGCAAGGACAGTTCAGCCAGAAAACTGTTGCCCTTTTTCGCGGCAGCGTAGGGGCAGCTGTCGAGCACAATGACATGGCCGATGGTTCCGATATTGCCGGTGTAGACGCTCACCTGCTGACCGGGGACGACATGGGCAGTACAGAACTCGATCTCGTACTTATTCAGCAGCGGTTGCAGCGTTCGAGGGTCGTAGCTATCGGCAATCCGTCCGCCATGTCGCGAGGCGATCGTGACCACGGTGCCCGCGGTTTCAATCAGCGAATCGTCAATCTTGATGATCTCCCCCAAGTGCAGACGGATCAGCATTTCGAATGGATCAATACCGGTCAGCATCCGATACATCTGCGGTGCTACACTGCCCATCATGCGGGCATTGATCTCTACCAGGCACGGGCCGTTTTCGTCACGGAGCAATTCGACGTGATACAGGCCTATGTCCAGTTTCAAGGCAGTGAATACCTGCTGGATGTAGGCCTTTATTTCATCGCGCGCTGCCGTGTTCAGACCCGATGGCATGGTTGCCGTCATCTCAAGAATTTCGTTGTAGTCGGCGCGGAAACGAATGGTGGTAACGTAGCACGACACTACCCCGTCCTGAACGATGACTTCAGCAGAGTGCAGCGTACCCTTCACGTATTGCTCGACCAGGTATTCGCGGCTGACCAGGGCATCTATCATCGGATTGGAATCAGTACGGGCCTGACGGATATTTTCGACGAATGCGTCGAAATCCTGTTGGGTAAAACAGATCGCCGAAAACTGTTTGGAAAAACCACGTGTGGGTTTGACCACAAACGGCAACGCCAACCGAGGCGCGATGCCTTCGGCCAGTTGGCTTTCGGTCAAGACCTGGAAGTCGGGAGAACGCACGTTGTTGGCGCGCAAGGTTTCACGCAGACGACTCTTGTAAACAGCGCCGCAAAGGTTTTCATGGCTAGGGTAACGCGTACCGAGCAGCTCGGCTTCCCGGGCCACGGCAACAATCGCCGCCTCGGACGTAGAGATCAGCGCATCAATTTTTCGAGTGTCGTTGAGCTTTGCCAGCAGATTGTGAAACTCGTCCCCCTCAAGCGAATCGACGCGAATGTATTCGTCGACGTGTTTAAGGTACGGCTCGATTTTCGAGTGATCCCCCTTGACTGATATTGTCAGAAACGACGTATCGCGCTGGTGAATAAATGTCACATGACAACCCAGGCGCTTGGCAGCTTCAAAGGCGAGCAGGCCACTGACCGTGCTGTCGACCAAAACGACATGTTTCATGAAGCGCTCCGTATAGTTATGCGTGATAGAGGAGAAAACTGCAGAGGGAAAAGACAATCGCAATGAAGGCCACCGTGGGAACGGCCTTGAATTTCGGCAATTTCAGGTTCGTGACCTGAAGCACGGCAATGAGGAACATCAGCATCAGCACGTCATGAGCGCCGACCCTGCCCGCCGCCACTGACTGGAAAGCTAGCGCGAACAGCAAACCGGAATAGGTCGTCGGCAAACCGCGATAACCCACCGGGGCGTCGGGGTCATTGATGGCGAAAACAGCTAGGCGCAGTACACCGGACAGCACCAGGACAGAACCCGCCAGTACAGCCAGAGATGAAGGGAGCAGCAGGATCAGGACAAGTGCTGGCGCGACACTGAAATTCAGCAGGTCGGCAAAACTGTCCAGATGCTTGCCAAACGCGCGCCGTGGCGCGTCGCCGGCCAACCAGGTTCTCGCAATGTGTCCATCGACGAAGTCTAGTATCGCCGCCAAACAAATAACACTAGCCGCCCAAGACAAGCGTCCCTGATGCGCCACGACTACCGCCGCAAAAGACAACAGAATGTTTAATGCTGTTACCCCATTAGCCAGATCAAAAAAACGAACGAACGGAAATATCGGCGCTTTCTGGCGCATATCTCATGACCTTGTAACGTTGGAAAACCTATTAGATAACTTGTTCAGCAGGTTTAAAACTGAACGAGAGCAGTAGAGTAGCCGCCAAATAACACACGGCAAAAATAACGCTAGTCCATAGCAACCCAATGTGCTCGACCAATAATGAACCGAAGAATATCGTTATAATCATCCCAGCATAAACACCCGCATATTGTACTGACGCAACCAGCGGCATGGCATTGGCCGGTGTTGCCAGCACGACATCGGATTGCAACTTGAAAAATGCCAATTCAAAGAAAAAGATATAGAAAAAGTAAGCGCCATAGCTAGAGGCCAAGCCTCCACCATAGGCGGCCACCATCATGAACAGTGCGCTGGCGGCAGCCATGGAAAGGGGCGCCAGTCTGTGGCCACGCTTGTTCAGCTTGTAGTAAAGGATCGCGCCTACCAGGGCGGCCACGCTGTTGACCGCTTGCAGCAGACCCACATAGCCCTCCGACAAGCCCAGGACATGGGCCGGCAGAATAATCCGCGACACGTTGAAGAAACCCTGATAAACGCTGACGAAAATAATGAAGCTCCAGAAACTGCGGCGCAGTTGCGGGCTGGTTCTCATGAAATTCGTAAATGTTTTGATCAGCGCCGCAGACTGGGGGGTGGTGGCGGTAGTCGGGCGTTCCGCGCGGGGCAACAGAAAGGCGGCGAAGCAGGCTATGGAGAACAACACGGC
This sequence comes from Pseudomonas tructae, assembly GCF_004214895.1. Taxonomy (NCBI): domain Bacteria; kingdom Pseudomonadati; phylum Pseudomonadota; class Gammaproteobacteria; order Pseudomonadales; family Pseudomonadaceae; genus Pseudomonas; species Pseudomonas tructae. The sequence continues at coordinate 3,110,053 of NZ_CP035952.1, forward strand.
AGTGATTGCCAACGCGTGCCAAGGCATCATATCACCCTTGACCAGTGCCATTGTAGCACCGGCGATGCCACCGGCAATGAATTGTGCCATCAGGGTCAGCGGAACGGTGGATTCGACATTTGCTGAATTGAAATAGCATTTGATGGCAACGATTCGGCCCACCCGCTGCAACGCGTCCAGTGTGCCAATGGCGATACCGCCAAGGATCGCAATCAATGCAACAGTCGGCAGTAACGAATAAACCAACACCGCCACCAACAACGCCAAGGCATTGGATAAAATCAATAACGTACGCGGAGAGATCCGATCGGACAGCCTATAAATCTGCCCGACAAACAATACGGGTAATACCATGGGTGAAAACAGCACGATCTGCGAATAAAGCAGACTGCCGGTTTCCTTGTAAGTGTAATAAGACAGGTAGATATAACTTAGCGTTGACGCACAGATGGCACACAGATTTACGATCCAAATAAGAACCGTAAGACCCTTCAACGAACATGTAGTACGCATGTGATTCCTAACCTACAAAATCTCCTACCAACGACAGACACGCTATCTTAGTAAAAATAAGATCACAATGGCTTGTAACAAAACCTCATGAATTTCTGAATCGCTCACTTTTTCTGCACTGTTTTGGGGCGAGCTTGCTATTCGCGTAAACCTCGTTAGGTGGAAAATGCATCTATCGAGGAGGTTTTTATGGTCAACAAACGTAGGACATTCGACGAAGGCTTCAAGCTGCAAGTGGTGAAGATGATCACGGACCAGGGGCTAACCGTTCATCGAGTTCCAAGCCCGACTGAGAGAGAAAAATTCGAGAGTAGGGAGATGAACGTTCGGTTTTAAAGTCCTTAATATTTAGATAAATGCCGTTATCAAAACCGATGATTCCTCTATCCAGTGCCCAGCGATAAAGCGTGCGAAAGACGACTACGTACTCTCTTGGACTGCTCCAACTGCAGAATGCGCTAATAATTTCGTCGGCTGCCCAAGTGAATTTCAAGGAAATGTCACTTTCTGAAATCCGATGGAGCATCCTGGCGGCCCTATATGCAGTTGAAGGGGAGTATTTTTCTAACATGTAGACCATAAATGCTTTGGCTATTTCGAAAAACTCCGAGCTCAACTTTAGACTAGGCCAATCAATACTCATTCCCATGCCGCCGCCGTACCACGTCCAGACGTTCAATCGGGTATCGACATACCTTGGCTGGTCATTAGTGCGAGTTCGAATCGCAACCAGAGCCGGACCCTCGAACACGTAGGCCGAGAGAGAGGAGGAGGGTGATGCCTGTTCGTGATCGGCTGATTTAGTCACGACGAGCCTCCTTAACTGTCAAGCCGGCCCCACGCTGCCGAGGCACGCTGCGCATTATGGCGGTTGGCTGACTCGGCTAGATAACGACTTGCATAACGACGTGGCATCGCCGAAGTCTCAGCCCAACCGCAGACTCGCCGGAGTTCGTCCGTGGCGCGCTCCAGGTCGTGCCCACGCTGCTCGACCAGGTAAGCCAAGAAGCGGTCGGCAAAAGTGTGGCGAAAGTCATGCGCAGAAAAAGTAGTCAACAACCCCGGATGTGCCAGTTCAATGGTCAGAAACAGCCTATCTAGGACGTTAGACAATGCGCGAATCGACAGCGGGCGGCCTCTGTCAGAGATGAACAGATAGCGGTACGGCAATTTCGTCGGTTTGCCGTCACGTAGAGGGCGCCGTTTGCTCTGGATATAGTGCTCAATTTCAGTGTAACCCTGCCACTCTCTGAAAAAAGCCTGAACGAACAGGATGAGGACGAGCAGGGCGAGCCCCAGGGTCGCTTGAAGGGGCTGAAGGTGTTGCTGGTCGACGACTCCCCCGAGGTCCTCGACGTAATGCGCATGCTACTGGAAATGGAGGACGCCCTGGTCAAGAGCTATAGCGATCCGACGCAGGCGCTGGAAAAATCCCTTCAAGAGCGATTCGACGTCATCCTGACGGATATCGGAATGCCCGTCATGAATGGCCATGAACTGATCAGCTCCCTGCGCCAGGGCAAGGTGCACAAATACACCCCGGCGATCGCCTTGAGTGGTTATGGCGTGAATTCGGATCCACATAAAGGCAACGACATGCAGTTCGATAGGCATCTGATGAAGCCTGTGCAGTACGACGAGCTGGTTGGCACAATCGAGGCGCTGTGCAAGGATGTATTGTCCTAAGCAGGCCGCCTTGCTTTACACCATGGGCGAGGCGAGCGCGGCGGCGGAGTCGGGACGAATATAGCCAGTGCAAATCCAGGCTTTCTTGGCATCGACGGAAATGACAGGCTATTATTCCTTGCCTGGCAGTGAACCCGCGCGGGTGGCTTTCAAGCTGCGTGCTGATCGCCCTTGAGAATTTTTTTCTGTGTCTGCATGGTGTTGCCCATTTCTTCGAGGATCAATTTGCCGAGCAGCTTTCTGGCGGTTGGGAACAGCTCGTTTTCCTCTTCCTCGATATGATGTTCGAGGAGCTCCTTCATCACTTTCACCCGGCCGGCGAACTCCGTAGTACCGGTTTCGGTATGCAGCAGATCGGGCAGCACTAGCGAATCGACGGTACGGTGTTCTTCCTTGGCTTCATAGTACATTTTCGCTTCTTCCTTGCCACCGGCCTGTTTGATGGCCGGATAGAGTATCTCTTCCTCCAGTGCCGTGTGGATCTGTAACTCCTGCTCGATGCGCTGCAGCAGTTCGGCCCGCTTCTTCACGGCGCGCTCGGTGGTGGCGGACAGTTCCTCCAGCAGTTTCTTTACCACCCTGTGGTCTTGGAGCAGCAGGTCGATAGCATTCATGGCGATACCTAATTGAAGGCAGTTAATGGTTCGATTTCCTTAACATGGAGTCGCCCGTCGCCCGAAGGGTTCAATGGCGACGATGGACGGATCCACCCACAAGGCGCCAGTTTGACCATTGGTCCAGTCAATCGCACTTTTACGATCAAATGGGTTTCAACCGTTCAACAAACACCCTTCAGGAGTGAACGCGATGGCCCGCGGAGACAAAGATAAATACACCGAAAAACAGAAGCGTAAGGCCGAGCACATCGAGCAAAATTATGAGAACAAGGGGGTTTCCAAGGACGAAGCCGAGTCTCGCGCCTGGGCTACTGTCAACAAGCAGTCAGGCGGTGGCGACAAGCCGGGTGGGTCGGGCAGCAAGACTCCTTCGAACGAGAAGAAGACGGCACGTTCAGATTCGGCCAAGCGCGCCGTGAAAACGCGTCAGGGCCATTCGCGCGCTTCAAGCTCGTCACTGGCAACGCAAACCAAGCAAAGCCTGTTGAAAGAAGCGCGAAGCAAGAATATCAAAGGCCGCTCCAGCATGACCAAGGCACAACTGATTGAGGCGCTGGGCAAAAGAGGGTAAGTCAGCGGTGCGTTCTTCCCTTTCTACGCGCTGCCCTGTGGCTCGACAACGGACACCGGCTTTCCGGTTCCGGTAGTAGAGGAGGCAGCATCTTGAGCCCGATGAAAGAGCGTCATTCAACAGTAATTTGCCAACAGGCGGGAAAGCTACTGTTCGTGCGCAAAGAGAAGCCCGAATGCTTATGGTTTTTTCGTTTCCTCATTTGGGCACGGCGCAGGCATGGATGGGATAGGATCGTCGATAATCAGTTTTTTAGTAATCAATGCATCGCCACCTTCTTCTGCCACGGTGGGTTCCTGATATTGCGCTTCCCCGAGGATGCGATATTTTTTGCGCAGCACGTGCAGGTCTTTGGTATCGAGGTCCTCTAAGCAGAGAGCCACATTCTTGGCGTCCTTGGTAGCCCTGATTAATTCATCGAGCTTAAGGTGCAATATGTCGTTGTCACGATTTTGCGTATTTTGAATAAGAAATACCATTAGGAATGTGATGATGGTTGTGGAGGTATTGATGATTAACTGCCAGGTATCGTTATAATGAAAGTATGGCCCCGTTATCGCCCATGCGACAATCAAGCCTAGCGCAACCAGGAATGTTTTTGAACTGCCCGCTCTGTTGGAAAGTGCTTGGCAAAATTTGGAGAATTTCATTTGTCGGTCTCCGGCTCAGGCAGCGGTGGAAAGACAACGCTCCGGCCACTGAAATGGCCCATTTATTTTCAAGGGCTCAGTTGCAGGGAGATTCAAAAAACTCACTACTATTGATCAGTTTTAAATGTTTGATTGCCTCTGTAAATCGTTGTTCTGCTTTGCCTTTGAGCGTTTGGTATTCAATGAATATTTCAGCGTCTAATGAGTCAGTGTCGAGCAACGTGTAGGCGTCAAGTAGTATTTGATGTGCTTGTTCAAATAACCGCTGGTTCTGTATAAGGGCAAATTCTTTGCAGGCCTTTTTTTGTAAGGGGGCGGGTTGCGTATCATGCTACGTCACCTTTTTCAAGTGGCACTGAAATATTTGACTGCCGACACGCGGGTCGAGTGCTAGCAGGAAGTCATCAAAGATATGATCTTTTGGGAAGTGTTATTGGCTGATTGCTTCGGATTATTCGATGCTTTTCAGTGGGTGGTCGGGGAACGCTCAAAAAGTTGAACCCTGTGCAAAGGGTGTTGCCCACCCTATATCAAATAGGCGCGTCCACCGCATATCCCGCACAGGATGCCTGCCATGAACCCAGACTCCGTTGATGCTGTGTTGGAATACCTCAAGACGCACAAGCTGACATTGACCACGGCTGAGTCGTGTACGGCAGGTCGAATGGCTGCCATGCTGTCGGAAAAGTCCGGTACAGGTGAGGTGTTTGAAAGCGGCTATGTGGTGTACTCGCCGGCGGCGAAGCAGCGCATTCTGGGTGTGCAGGCGCTTACCATCGAAGCCTTTGGGCTGACGAGTGAAGAGGTGGCGCGAGAAATGGCACTCGGCGCCTTGAGCGACAGTCCGGTCAAGGTTTGCATTGCCACTACCGGTGTCGCCGGCCCAGCTGCAGAAGACGATATTCCACCGGGTACCGTGTGCTTCGCCTGGGCGTTCGCCGACCGACCAATCGCTGTGTTTACCCATACTCGTCGCTTTTGCGGTGATCGCCAGGCCGTTATCCAACAGGCTGCGCTCTACGGCCTGGAGCAGCTTGCGCAATGTCATCAGTGCTGGCTGCGGGGTGAACGGGGCTGAAGGAGGGATTGGCATGTCACCCGCAGACGAACAACCTGCACGCCAGCATCCTGTCCAGGAGGACATGCGCTCGCAGTGTCGCGTTTGGCGTTTTGAGCGAATCGGCTGGTATGTGTTGCTGGGGATTGTCGTGCTCACGCTGGCGGGATTGTTTGGTAACGGTCCGCTCAGTCAGCGCAGTGCTGGCAGCATGGATGGGCGAATCACCTGCGAGTACCAGGCATTCACGCGATCAGGGTCGACGAGCTCGATGCTCATCCGTGCTCAGGGTGAGCCGAACAGCCAGGTTGCGTTGCTGCTCGAGGGTTCATTGTTTCGTGATCTGAATATCGAGTCACTGCAGCCTCAGCCTTTTTTGTCCCTGTCTCATGGCCCGACGTTTCTTCTGCACCTGGGCACAGATAAGGAAGGTATCGCGACGCTGCATGTCCTCTTGGCCAATGACGGCGTCGGCTCCTACGATGGCCGTGTGTCGCTGGCTTCGGGAAGCATCGTTCGTCTATCCACCTTCGTCTATCCGTAGGAGTTGGCCATGGATTCCGTCCTGCGCGCTGTGGCTATCTACGTTACGTTAATGGTGCTTTTCCGAATCGCCGGGCGGCGGTCACTTTCCGACCTGACCACCTTTGATTTTGTGCTCTTACTCATCATTGGCGAGGCCACCCAGCAAGCCCTGCTTGGAGAAGACTTTTCCTTCACCAATGCCGTGCTGGTGATCGCCACCCTGATCGTTCTTGATGTCGGCCTGTCTTTGGCCAAACTGAACTCGCCCAAGGTCGCCCGTTTTCTCGATGGCCACGCCACGGTCGTCGTCGAGAACGGCAAGTTCCTGCACTGGCGAATGCGTCACTGCCGCTTGACCGAGGACGACATCCTCGAGGCGGCCCGTGCCAATCAGGGAGTAGAAGACGTCACGCAGATCAAATATGCGCTTGTCGAGCGCAATGGCAAGATTTCCATCATTTGCCAGGATTCCCCCTAGCTGCAGCCGTTCATCTGCCCGCAAGCACCTTTCGACTGCAGACGCTTCGAATCAATAAGTCCCGGAAAAACCGGGCCTGCTGGCGAGGTGAATATGTCCACTGACTCGAGCTTCCAAGATCAACCCTCATCCTCTGTTCCAACCCGGCCCGAACCAGGATCCGATGAGCCGACGCTGGATCCAGACGATCCCAACAAATACGACCCGTTGAAAAGCCCCGACAGCGACCGCCCGCAAGACTGGGACGATCCCGCTGAACGGGTTACCCCTGAGGCGGATGAGCAGACACCGCTTTCTGATGACAGACGGTGAAGCCACGAGCCCGGCCGCCACGCTGGGCTTCTTTTAACGGCCCCCATTCGTCCGCTACGCGGCACTCTGCGCATGCATGGCGCCTCTGAGCTTTAAGCGTGATTGTTCCGCGCAACAGGAGAACCAGCATGGAAACTGAAAAACAAGCATCTGGTAATAAGCCGCAGCAGGGGATCGCCCGCACAGACAATCAAGCCGGTCATACCCCCGGCGCAGAGGAAACCCAGATCCCTCTCACGCCAGATGATGAGACACCTGTTGAGGAAGAACTCTCTGACGTAGAAGCCAACAATTCGGTATCACGCGAGCATCCTGCGCCAGGGAGTAGCAGCCACGTCGATTCCCTGGGTGGCGCCGCACCGAGCAATGATCAGGCAGGCCTTGAAAAGGAGCCTCGCAACATGCCTGCAAGCGATCCTGAGGCAGGAGCCTAAAATATTTTCGCCTCCCAAGCCGAGTTGAGTGCGGCCACAAGGAAGGTACTCACCTATGAGGACATTCATCATGAAGAATTTATCATTGCGCACGGACGTGGCCGCCGCAGTACGTCTCGGCACAACGCCGATACCTCGCTGAACCGAGGGTTGTCAGAATGATTCATCTCGGTTGCGCCGGCTGGAACTTGTCACGCCTTCACGCCGATGAGTTTTCCCCCTGTGGTAGCCAGTTACAGCGCTACGCGGCACACTTGAACGCGGTGGAGATCAACAGCACTTTCTACCGTTCTCACCGCCCTCAAACCTATGCCCGTTGGGCTGCCTCGGTGCCTGGACAGTTTCGCTTTTCGGTCAAGGTGCCCAAGGTCATCACCCACGAACAGCGGCTCGACGCCTGCGAGGGATTGCTCGATAGATTTCTCGATGAATGCGCGCACTTGGGCGATCGTCTTGGTTGTCTCCTGCTGCAGTTGCCGCCGTCACTGGAGTACGACGCTGCGGTCGCTCATCGATTCTTTGCCTACCTGCGTGAGCGCTATGCAGGGTGGGTAACGGTCGAGCCGCGGCATAGGTCATGGTCAACGGCGCACGCGTTGCTCATCGATTTCCAGGTTGCTCAAGTAGCTGCCAGCCCGTCGCGCTTTGCCGCGGATGCTCAACCGGGAGGCTGGCCAGGGCTGGTGTACTGGCGTTTGCATGGGGAGCCGCAGATCTACCACAGCGCCTATGGCCGCGAGTACTTGCATGGCTTGGCCGCACGGTTGCAGACCAGCGCCGATTGCAATGTGCCGGTCTGGTGCATCTTCGATAACACCGCTCGCGGCGCGGCGTTGGGTAATGCACTGGCGACCCTGGGTGAAATGCGCTGAAGCAAACGGATTAAACTTTCCGCTGTGGCCGGGCTCTTCTGAATACAGCCCTCTGCTACGGAAGAACCCCCATGAAGCATTCTCAAGCGAAACCCGCCGACAAGACCCCACGACCCATTTCTTCCGAGCAGGCGCAGCAGGGCAAGCCCGCACCTGATCCGGTGCTCGAGCAGCCGGACCCGGATACCGAGGCGGTGGACAAGGTGATCACCCCGACATCGATCAAGCAGCAGGAGGACCAGGCGCGCGCGATCGAGCGGCGTTTGCATGACGTCGACGAAAAAGCCCGTCGTTGAAGGTAGGGATGCCGGCGAGCGAGTACCTTGACTGAATATGGCGATGCCGCCACGGCGCTGCTGGCTGCCCGGGCTCAATTCGCCATCACCATCAGTTTTCATATTGTCCTGGCGGCGTTCAGCATTGGCCTGGCGCAGTGGCTGATGGCCTTGGAAGCGCTGTGGCTGTGGCGCCGTCAGGCCGTGCTGATGACCCTGTATCGCTATTGGCTGAAGGTCTTCGCCTTGACCGTTGCGGTCGGCGCCGCTTCTGGTTTGATCATGGAATACCAGTTCGGGCTCAACTGGTCAGGGCTTTCGCTGGCAGCGGGCGAGATCATCGGCCCTTTGATGCTCTACGAAGTGCTGGTGGCGTTTTTCCTGGAGGCAGGCTTTCTCGGGGTGATGCTGTTCGGCTTGAAAAAGGTCGGGCCCAGGCTGCATTTTTTCGCGACTTGTGCGGTGGCGGTGGGGGCGTTGTTCAGCGCGTTCTGGATCATCAGCGCCAACTCCTGGATGCACACGCCTGCCGGCTATGCCATCGATGGCCAGGGGCGCTTCGTGGCCCAGGACTGGTGGGCGATCGTGTTCAATCCATCGTTTCCTTATCGCCTTTCGCACATGCTCCTGGCAGCCTTGCTCGGCACTGCGACGCTGGTGGCGGGGGTAGGGGGCTGGCAATTGCTGCGCGTACCGGGCAACCCGCGCGCGTGGCTGCAGTATTCGATGGCACTGTGGGCTATCGCTGTATTGGCGCCGCTGCAGATCGTCGTCGGTGACTTGCATGGCCAGCACACGCTGCAGGTGCAGCCGATCAAAGTAGCAGCCATCGAAGGCTCGTGGCAGCGCCCGCCGCCGGGCGCAGGGGAGCCCTTGCGGCTATTCGCCGTGCCGGACATGGCACAACAGCGCAACCATCTTGAACTGGCCATCCCGCGTGTGGGGTCGTTGTACCTGACCCACGACCTGAGCGGTACCATACCGGCCCTCAATGAATTTCCCGCGCAAGATTTGCCGCCGGTGCCGTTGGTGTTCTACGCCTTTCGCATCATGGTCGGCCTGGGCCTGGTGATGCTGGCGCAAGGTATCGCCGGCCTGGTGCTGCGTTGGCGTGGACGTTTGCTGCAGGCCCAGTGGTTGCAACGCGCAAGCCTGGTACTGGCACCCGCGGGCTTCGTCGCCATGCTCAGTGGCTGGGTGGTGACCGAAGTGGGGCGTCAGCCCTTCACCGTTTACGGCCTGCTGCGCACGGCCGACAGCGCATCGCCGGTGGCGGCGCAAACGGTGATAGCCAGCACTGTGGGCATCCTGCTGTTCTATATGTTGATATTCAGCCTGGGGCTGTGGCTGCTGTTGCGACTGTTGCGTGAACCGCCGGGGGAAGAAGAACGCGGCCCGCAGCCCGAACTTGGCGGGGGGCGCTAAGCATGCTCGGCGTCGATTGGCTGACCTGCTTAGCGCCGCCGCGCTGGCGTTCTCGGTGCTGGTCTACGTGCTGCTGGACGGCACCGACCTAGGCGTCGGCCTGCTCATTGCGGGTCAACGGCGTGTCGAACAGCGGGAGATCATGGTGCGCACGCTCCTGCCGGTGTGGGATGCCAATGAGACCTGGCTGGTGCTCGGCGGCGGCGGGCTGCTGGCCCTGTTTCCCATGGCCTACAGCATCTTGCTGCCAGCCCTCTACCTGCCTTTTTTGCTGATGTTCATGGCCTTGATCCTGCGCGCGGTCGGCCTTGAATTCCGCGAGCATGTGGTGAACAAGGGCTTAGCGGATGCGGCGTTGCTGTTGGGCTCGCTCATCGCCACCCTGTGCCAGGGGGTGATTCTGGGCACGCTGATGCAAGGCGTGCCGCACAACGATGGCCAGTACAGTGGCAATGGCCGGGAATGGCTGGCGCCGTTTCCTATGGCCTGTGCAGTGGCGCTGGTGGTGGGTTACGCGTGGCTGGGCGCCTGCTGGCTCTACTGGCGATGCGAAGGGGATTTGCAGCGACGGGCTAAACACCATGCCCAGATATTCTGCGCCTTGTCCATCCTGGCGCTGGGTGGGGTACTGGCCTTGACCCTGCAACTCGATGAGCGTTATTGGCAGCGCCTGACCCAGCCGTGGCTGCTGATTGCCACCGGGAGCCTGAGCGTGGCGCTGCTGGCGGGGTTCGCACGGTCTTGGCGCGCGGCGCGCCACTGGCAGCCGCTGAGTTGTGCACTGGGCATGATCGTCATGGCTTTCACGCTGATGCTGGTTGCGCTCTTTCCGCAGGTGATCCCGCCATCGCTGACGCTTGCGCAAGCGGCGGCTGCGCCCTCGACTCAGCTCTTCGTGCTGAGCGGCTTGGTGCTGCTGGTGCCGATCACGCTCGCTTACAACACCTGGGGATTCAAGGTGTTTTCAGGAAAGGTCGGCCCCCCAGGGTAAGGTGCGCCGGGTATTGTCAACGATGGCAACGACTTGTCCCTCATTATTGAGTCTGCCAGGTGCCGTCGCTGCGTTCGCAATCACTGCGGGCTTGGCCCAGGTGCTCCATGTCGTAGTACCAGGTTATGACACGGGCATCGCTGGTCAGCGGTAGACGCTCCGGTGTGACGTCGCGTCCTGCGGATTTTGGGTTGCTCAAGGACTCTTGGGTAAGCGGCGCACTGCAAACGCCAATACTGCCGTCAGCGCATTTCAATACTTTGCGCTTTTCGGCGCTGACCATTTCTTTACTCTCGTTGCTGCAGGACCAGTCGATGGCATCAGCTGGCATGTTGCTGTAACTGTAGCAAGTATGTCGTTCAATCGACTTTACAGCCTCGCTGGAGGAGCGGCTGACTACATCACAAGCATCGGCGAAGACCTCGCTGGTGACCAGGCTGCCGAGTATTAGTAAGAGAGAACACGTGGTACGCATCAGACACCTACCCGAGCGGTGAGCCCTGCTATTCAGTTCTATTTTTGCTTCGGATACAACGGTCCATTGGTCTGGAAATTGAGAAATGGATGTTTCATGCCTACGCCAACTCACAAAACCTGAGTAGCGCTACAGGGTAGAGTCTATCTTCTGGCCAAAGGTTTAACTTTTCGAGTTTTAGGATCGGGGTCATTCCAAAACCGGAGCACCGGCAAAGGGGCAGGGCGAAGAAGAACGTGACAACGATGCACACCGACCAGATGGCACGTCAGGAACTGTCCACGATTCGACCGCGCAAAAGACGGCCAGGGAAGAGGTGCACAAGAAGCGCTGAGGCCCGAGTCGGCGAGCCTCAGCATTGCGCTCAGAGGATGGGTTTTCCTCCAGTTACGCCATAGCGAGAGCCGGAGATGTAGCTGGCTTCATCAGAACCGAGCAGAACGTAAATCGGAGCGACCTCAACCGGTTGTCCGGGCCGCCCCATTGGGTAGCCGGATCCGAATTTTTTGACGGCTTCATCGGGCATGGTAGCTGGGATCAGCGGTGTCCAGATCGGGCCGGGCGCCACGCTGTTTACTCTTATTCCTTTTTTCCCCAGCAGTTGAGCGAGGCCTGCCGTGAAATTGGCAATGGCACCTTTGGTCGTCGCATAAGCCAGCAGAGTGGGCGATGGGTCATCGGAGTTCACCGAACTGGTGTTGATGATCGAACTGCCTTCGGGCATCGAGGCCAACGCCCGTTGGCAGATGCGGAAAATGGCGGTGATATTGACGTCGAAGGTCATTACCCACTCGTCATCCGCGATCTCTTCGAGCGATTCATGGGCCATCTGGAACGCTGCATTGTTGACCAGGATGTCGATACGACCGAACTTTTCAACGGTCTTATCGACGATGTCATAGCAATGCCGCTTCTCAGCCAAGTCACCAGGTAAAAGCAGACATTGTCGGCCTGCGGCTTCCACCCAGCGCGCGGTTTCCTGCGCATCTTCATGTTCATTGAGATAGGCAATGGCAACGTCTGCTCCCTCGCGGGCATAAGCAATGGCCACGGCACGCCCGATCCCGCTGTCGGCACCCGTAATCAGTGCGATCTTGCGCTCAAGCCGATTATGACCAACATAAGTTTCCTCGCCACAGTCAGGATAGGGCTCCATCTTGCGTTGGGAGCCTGGGACGCTTTGGGGTTGGGATGGGAAGGGAGGGGTAGGGTAGGTACGCATGGTAGCTCTCCTGCAGTTGGGAAGGCTCATGTAGGTTTGACTCCGGGCCGGTAATACCCGACAAGGGGCCACCAGGCTCAACCCGTGAGCGCCCTGATCAACTGCTCATTGAAAGCAGGAATATCATCAGGCTGGCGACTGGTGATCAGGTTGCCATCTACTACCACCTCTTCATCCACCCAATTTCCGCCGGCGTTGCGGATATCGTCCTGCAAGGTCTTGTAGCTGGTCATCCGCTTGCCCTTGGCCAAGCCACTCGACACCAGCAGCCAGGCGCCGTGACAGATTACTGCCAGCGGCTTGCCGGCTGCGTCATGGCTTTTGACCAGCTTTTGTGCGCCAGGGATCAGTCGAATCGTGTCGGAGTTTTGCACGCCGCCGGGCAGTACCAAGGCATCGTAGAGATCGAAGTTGGCACTTTCGAAGGTTGCATCCACCGCAAATTCGTCGGCGGGTTTGTCATGATTCCAACCGCGCACCGTGCCATCTTTTGCACTCAGGATATCGACCACCGCGCCGCTCTGTTCCAGAGCCTCGCGAGGGCCGGTCAATTCCACCTGCTCAAAACCATCGGTAACCAGAAAGGCCACACGTTTACCATTCAATTGTGCACTCATCGCTTCATCTCCATTTATCCATAGGTCTGAACCAGAAGGCCCTCAGCAAGGAAGCAAAGTTCCGGCGCAATGCCTCAGCGGTTGATGCCTGCAAGGCTTACCGGTTAAGTAGCGTAAAGTTCAGCGCAACCTGTTCAGCGGTGTATAACGTTTCGGCGCAGCTCGGGTGACGCGGGTTTCAATTTCGGTTTCTGAGAAAGCGCTCTGCGCGCGATATCAAATCGAGGTTATTCGGCTTTACGTTGACCAGTTCCAGTTCGCTGGGGGTAAACCAGCGGCATTCCACAATCTCATCGGACGGATGCGGCACTATCGTGGGCTCGACCGGCATCTGATAGAGATAGTGTTCTTCGGATTGGTAGACGTAGTGGCCGATGAATTTGGCGCTACTCAATTGCAGAGTGGTTTCTTCACTCAGCTCACGCCGGGCAGCCTCTAGGTGTTCCTCACCGGGCTCAATCTTTCCACCGGGAAGTGACCATTCGGGAGCCTCTTTACGCACGAACAGAATCCTCCCCCCTTGCGTGCAGATCACCGTTGAATGCAGCTCTTTCGACTCATTCATGATTTTCTCCTCCACTTTCTACAAGTGGCCAGTGGACACGTGCGGAAGTTCAAACGGGGCGACCACCAGAGCCCCCAAGTGGCCTCGACTGATGTAGCCAGAGCACAGCGCCAACACGGGATCGTGGCAGATACCCTAGAGGGTGCTCAGCGATACTATTTTCGGTCAGGAACAGCGGCCTGGCTTCGCTGACCTGGCCTGGCGCGTTCGTAAAAGGTAAGGAGTGGTTGGGTACTTATCCCATGCAGTACGATGCTCAAGGCCACCACTGAAAGCGCAAAGCGACTGCTCTCCATCGCCATGCCTGGGGGCAAACCGTGGTTGAGTGAGTAGAAAAGGTAGTAGAAGCTCCCGATGCCCCGAATGCCGAACCACCCCAAGAGGCTCTTCTGGTGCAGGTCCAGGCGACTGCGCGCTGTCACCAGCAGCACACCCAGCGGTCGGATCAGCACAAACAGCATCGCCGCCACGATCAGCGCTCGGCCGTCCCAGTAGTCCGCGAGCACCACGCCAAGAAGAGTTACCAGTAGCACCTCCATCGCTCGCTCCACCAGGTTGCCGAAGGCGAGCATGTCTCCGAGCATGATCCCAGCCGCCACCTGCGAATCCTCCAACCCATCGATATCGCCTTTCACTGCATGTTCGGGCGCGACATGTTGATGCCCGACCACGGGTTGTACCAGGTGCTCAGCAGGTTCATGTGTCACCGGGGTTGTGTGTACTTCCGCCTGGCGTAATCCTAGTCCGGCGGCGAACACGGCGAGGAAACCATAACCACCGATCAACGCGGCCACCACATAAGCCAGCGCGATGAGCGCTAGCGTGAGGTAATCGTTTGGTGAGACGGTGCTCTCGTTGTATCGGGTACGTAGGTAGAGGGTCAGCCAACCCAAACCTCTGCCCATCCAATACCCGCATATCAGGCCGGCTGGAACGGCCCAGAGCACATCGTGCAGCAGCCAGGCTGGCCACCATTGCTCATGCCCGCCTTCATGCTGCACCAGCAATAGGCCGAGAATCACAAACGCAAAGGCGACGCCATCATTGAGTCCGGCTTCTCCGGACAGACTGAAGCGTACAGGATCCCTGTCCTGAGCATCACTGACCTGAACCAGGTTCGCTAGCACCGGATCTGTGGGAGCGAGTATCGCCCCAATCAACACCGAAACACCCCAACCCATGCCCAGGCCGAAATGCAGAAGGAGGCTAACGCCAGCGATGCAGATCAACATGACCGGGCCGGCCAGGCCGAAGGCAATCCGCCAGCTCCGGCTACGCAAAGGCAGTCGCAACTTCAGCCCGCTGACAAAAAGGGAAAACAGCACAGCGACTTCGGTGAGGTGTTCCATCCAGCCCGAGGCCTGGGACAGATCAAGCCGCAGCAGGCCCAGGCCAGCGGGGCCCAGGGCAGCCCCTAACCCAAGACATACTACCGAGGTGGACACCGGCAGCCAGCGCAGGTAGGCGGAGGTCAAGGCCAGTAGCAGCAGGACAACACCCATTACAGCGACCCAGACAATGAAGTTCATGCCCTTCGCTCCGCAACTTCCGGCGTGTTTTCGTGTGTGGAGCGAGGACCGGAACATTACATCATGTGAGTAGCCGGTCGCCTTCGTGCCCTCCCTGAAAGGCGGAATTACACCTCGCTATGCTCCACCTCCACAGGTTTCATTCCTTCTGTCCATGTTTGGCCTGAAGCTGCTTGGCCTGTTCAAGGTGATGCTCAAGCTTGGGCAAAGCCTCGCTGGCAAACGCTTTGAGGTCAGCATTGTCGGACGAATTGGCTTCCTTCTTGAAAAGTGCCACTGCCTTTTCATGGGCATCGACCTGGTTGTTGAGGTACGAGCGGTCAAAGGAC
Organism: Pseudomonas tructae; assembly: GCF_004214895.1. Lineage (NCBI taxonomy): Bacteria > Pseudomonadati > Pseudomonadota > Gammaproteobacteria > Pseudomonadales > Pseudomonadaceae > Pseudomonas > Pseudomonas tructae. The sequence goes on from NZ_CP035952.1 coordinate 3,125,196, forward strand.
TCTTCGCGCCATTCCAATATCACACTCTTGGCCTTGTCGATCATCGCGGCTTCATCTGGAACGGTGATGTCATGCTTGCGTGCGATATCCCCCAGCTCCTGGTTTGCGCGTGTGTGATCGGTGACCATTTGTTGAGCGAATGCTGTGATATCGGGATTCTTGCTCTTTTCCTTGGCCAGATTGCCTGCCACGACTTCGGCAATACCTGCTTCGGTGGCGGAATTGACGAAGTCGGATGAAGTTGACGCCAGAGCATGGGTCGAAGCCAGGCCCAGTACGATGGAAAAACCGAATCGCTTGAGGAATGGATACATAGCTCGCTCCAAGGAAGGGGACGCGACGACAGCGTCGTTAAAGAATGGGATCTTTTCGATTGGCAAAGGTTTAATTTTTTCGACATCCAGAACAATGGAACGATGACTGCGTGACAAGGCTCAGACCTTCAAAGAGACTTCGAAGGTTGACCCTTAAAGCGCTGACAAATGAGGCGTACAAACGGTGAGCGGTGACGTAGTGGATACGCTGATTGACCTGGTGCAATGGCCTGCCATGCTGCTGACGGTTGCAGCGGCATGGTGTATTGGTTCGCGGCAGGCTGGACGCCGCCGGATTGGCTTCTGCTGTTTCATCAGCAGCAACGTGTTGTGGGTAATTTGGGGGTGGCATACGCAGGCATGGGCGCTGGTAGTGCTGCAGTTCTGCCTATGCTTTATGAACCTGCGTGGATGGAAGAAGAATACGCCTTCAGAGGGCTGACATTGCACTGTGCGTAAGTTGCTCGTCTATGACATCGCATAGAGCGCGTTCCTGAGTCAGGCCTCGCGCCAACGCGCGGTCGTAGGTTGCTAACTGCACATCGGCGCTCGTGCCTGAGGTGAGGATGTGCAGGGCGTGATCGATGTGGTCGGGCGCTACAGCGAACTGGGTCTGCAACTGGAGCAGCCAGGCCTGAGCCGACAATGGCGCGTGCGAAAGCGGATCGATGAAACGTCCGTCACGTCCGTGGCGCATTGCACGCCAGAGGTTTTCCTGAGTAACCCATTGCATCTCACGTGTGAGCTGAACGTCCTCCGAGCGGGTCTCAAGGCAGTGGGTAACCATTTGGTGAAATAAGAGCGCGATGCACAGCCCGTCTGCTAGCCGCGGGCAACCATCGGCGATGCGCAATTCTACGGTCGGGTAGCGCCGTGAAGGCCGGATAGCCCACCAACAATCAAACTCTGGTCGAGCCCCTGTGCGTTGCAGCAAATCGAGATAGTGTTCGTAGTCAGTCCAGTCGAGCAGACGCTCAGGCAGGCCCATTCGCGGCCATTCGTTGCACAACACACGACGGTAGCTGCGATAGCCAGTTAACTGCCCCTCCCAGAAAGGAGATGAGGTACTGAGTACCAGCAAAAGCGGCAGCCACGGCAATAGCTGATTGATAAGCCGTATTCGGTCATAACCTGGCGCAACTCCCACATGGATGTGCAGGCCACACACCAGACTCTGCCGAGCAACCTGCTGGTAATCCTCGAAGAGCTGGTGGTAGTGCTCGCCTGGCGCTGGCTGCTGGGCTTGCCAATTGCCCGAGGGATGGCTGCCGGCAGCGTAGATGCCAAGGCCATAAGTGGCCAAGCTCGATGACAGGCGTTGGCGAGCGCTACATACAAAGTCTTGCGCTTGCAGCCAATCGCCAAAGACCGGAGACGCCACTTCGATCTGGGACTTGTACATTTCCTGAGAAAAGTATTGTCCAAGCGCCTCATGGCAAGCGGTGAGGGCTCCGGCGGCAGGCTCAGCGACTACCCGCCGACTATCCAGATCGACCAGCAGGAATTCCTCCTCAATTCCGAACCCCGGCTTCATTTGCGGCGAGTCACGCTGAGCGAAACGGCAGCAATGCGCTCAACGTATTGATAACCGGGTTCGAGCAACTGCTCACCAAATACGTCTGGATCTACCTCTTGGTAACTCCAGACCCATTCTGAGGACTGCAGCAGGCTTTTGACCGCGTTATAGAACGGATCTTGGCCGTCCACTATTGCAGACCCTGAATAGAGAAGCAGGGTACCTCCCGCCGCCAAGCGCTCTAGGGACTCTTCCACTATACGCAGGGCTAAACCTTCTCCCAGCGTGCCGCCTCCATGACGATAAGTGCGCTCTCCCGCATCGAGCATGTAGGGTGGGTTGCAGACAATCAGATCGAAGGTGCCAGTGATGCCGTGCAGCACATCACTGTGTTCTATCGAGACATTGGCTAACTCCGCCAGAGCGACATTGATGGCGGTATAGCGCAGCGCCAGATCGTTGATGTCGACTGCCGTTACCTGGGCGTGACGACGCGCGGTGGCAATCAGGATGGCCCCGATTCCGGTACCGCAGCCTATCTCGATCGCGTGGTTTATTTCACCTGCGTCTCGCTGCAAATGTGCCTGGATCACGTGAGCAAAGCGATAGCTGTCAGGCCCAAAGAACACCGCGTCGTGCGAAAGGGTGGGGTATCCGGAATGGAGAAATAGCCAATCGCCCAGCGTTGAAAAGCGCACGGTGCTACGCAACTGGCTGCCGTGCTTGTCGAGGATATTGGCCAGCCACATCTGTTTCAATTCGTCAGGTGAAAGGTTGCCAGGAAAAAATGACCGGTTCCAGCCGAACACATCGCGCAAGCTGTGGCTCTGGTTCGCTGGTGTTCGCTCAAGGTTGCGCTGTTGAGTGACTGGGGTTACACAGGTAAACGTGTATCCATCAGCAATCAAGCGCCGTCCTAACTGAAGGAGGGCGCTGTCGGCCTGGAGTTGTTCGGCTGTCAGTTCCATTCATGACCTCCACTCAACCCGGTCAGCCGACCATAGCGCCGGGTCGCCGCTAAACCGTCTGGCAGGGCGTGACGCGCACCTGCCATGTGAGCGAGCAGGACATCCAGTGCGACCTCCGATCCGAGATTTTCGTCGAGTTGTTCGAAGACGCTCTCCTGAACAGTTTTGTAGGCGCGACGAGTCGCACACCAATCACCTGCAATCCAGTCGTGAAGTAACTGCCTTTCATAAGGGCTGAATACCCCGAACATCAGCGCCGTGGGCCCTTCGACGAGTCGCCAGAAGCGGCTGTTGGCAGGATCCTGGCCACGTTTAATCCAGCCCTTGCGTTGCAGCGCGTTGAAGAGTTCGCCCATGCGACCTGGCTCCGCGAGCCATTGATTCACCGTGCGACCTTCGAGGCGGCAGTAGTCCGAATGCATGCGACTGCCAAAGTTGCGTTTACGCTCGAAGGATTCCAGCAGTTGGGTTTCAAGATCGAAGCCAGCAGCGATATCGGCGGCGCCCAAGCCCAGGTCATTGAGCCGATAACCCCTGCTCACACGACGATAGAAATCCCCCTGATCCTTGTCGGGCCATAGCTGATGGAGCGCTTGCACGGCCTTACACGCATGCCCGGTACTGGCGTTGTCGATGGTCACATGAAGTCGGAAGTAGTGTGGGTCAATCCCCAGTTCCTCCAGCTCGAATGCGGTCACCAGCAAGTGCAACGGCAACTGCTCGTAACCCAGGTTGTAGCCGATCACTTCCGGAAGAAAGGCGTCCACGTTGTAGCCTAATGCCAGTTGCAGTGCCCCCTGCAAATAGCGCTCTTGCGTCAAAGGGATGAGCTCATGGCAGCCGAGGGTGGAAAGCAATCGCTGGTAGATCAGCACATGATTGCAGGCTGGGTTACCGTCGCCGAGTTCTTCAAGGTATATGCGGATCAGCCCATGGTAACGGGCGTCCTCCCAATGGCGCAGTGTGCCGAACAACCAAGCGCCGTCAACGTTTTTGGTCGGGGCGACATGTTGGAGGAAATAGAGGGCGTGCGCGCGATTACTAAAATACTGTCGAGGAGCACCTTGGCGACGTTTTTCGAGGTAGCCGGCATACTGGTGGGCTACATTGGCGGCGCGTTGCGCAGTCCAATCGGCAATTCTCGTTGGATCGTCAGGAAGCTCATTTTCCAAACTGTCGGCTTGGCCGAGTTGCGTTTCGAGCCAAGAAGCGCTGCCCGAGGTGTCACCACGAAGCAGCGCATCGTAGCGAGTTTTCATGTTTTCTTTTTGCATTGAGAGGACTACGTCAGCGGCGCTCATTCGCTTTTTCCTCATCGGTGCTGGGCTGCTGCATTTGCAGCGAGGATTTGCTGCGGTCAGTCTCTTGGTCGATGTGCTTGGGTTCATCGAAGCAGCCCTGCAGGAGCAGGAAGCTCAAACACAGCAGGGAAGGGCGACCGAATTTCATAGGATTCACCTCTTGGCCATTTGGCAAGCATGCGCGATATAGATAGAGGCAATGGTTCGCTGGTTGAAGTTCAGACTGATCAACTCAGTGGGTTACAGGGTCCATCGATCAACTACGCCAGAAAGTTGCATAAGTGGATGCTGGCTCTGCGTGAGCTTGTGCCCGAGGGCTCGACCATGGTCAAGGCACTGGATTACAGCTTGAAACGCTGGGTAGCACTGACGCGCTACCTGGATCACGGTGGCGTTCCCATCGACAACAATGCCGTGGAGAACCAGATCAGGCCATGGGCGCTCGGTAGGTCGAACTGGCTCTTCGCCGGATCGCTACGCAGTGGTAAACGAGCCGCGGCGATCATGAGCCTGATCCAATCGGCGCGTATGAATGGGCATGATCCGTATGCCTATCTCAGAGATGTGCTGACCCGGCTGCCAACGCAGCGAGCCAGTGAGATCGGGCAATTGCTACCCAATCAATGGATGCCGGCCTGATGAATAATGAATCGCCCCGAAGCAGAAGCTTAGGAGCGATTCACGATTACAGCCCTAGCCGGGCAGACTCAGGTGCAGCAAGGGGAAGGGGCGGCCCTCGCCATCCAGCGGAGAACGGCCTGTTTGAACAAACCCGTAATGTAAATAGAACCCTACCGCTTCGGGGTTCTGTTCATTCACATCAACACTCATCTGACTGCGCGAACTGCGGGAATGATCCAGCAGTGCGCGGCCAATCCCTTTCCCTCGCAGATCTGGTTCGATGAAGAGCATCTCTACGTGGTTTTCATTGAGCCCTATGAACCCTAGCGGGCAGTCCTCGGCATCTACCGCAACCCATAATTCAACAGCGGGTAGGTAAATATCGCGGAGCTGAGGAAGCAATGCCTCGATATCGGATTCTTGCAGGAAGTGATGTGTGGCGCGAACGGAGCGCAGCCAAATGTTGAGCAGTTGCGGATGGTCGGCGTTAATAGCCTGACGAATGATCATAGAATCATCCTTTTCAATCATGGTGTCCATCTCGCCTGATATCGTTATCCCTCGGGAGCTCAAATGCTTCACAGCAGATAGAGTGAAAGGCTGCTGTGGCTCCTCCATTCGATACTGGTGGCGCTGCTTAAGTAGCTCACTTAACTGATGCGCGTCACTCAGCATCTGTTCTGATAGGCCTCGGCGGTTACTTTGCCGAGCTGCGACTAGCACATTTGCCTGCATGGATTGAAGCCCAGGCAAGATAAAATCGCGCAGGATGAAGTAGAACTCCAGCTGCCGGTTCATTGCATCGTCAGCTGGCTTGCGCAGCCGCTTCAAGCTTTCAGCAGACGCGTCAGAATTGTTAGGAATGCACAGTGCCTTTTGGCTATCCCTGATGACCCCTTCAAAAAAATCAGTCATCTGATTGGCGATCAACCCTTGTCGATAATCCTCTCGCAAAAGGTCGAGCAGCACATCCAGCTGGTTAATTGCTGCAATATCAATCTTTAAACTGGCATGTTGCACCTGATGCTCCATTGCATTCAGTGTCCTTTCTACAGGAACGATGCAAAACTGCTGAAAAGTATATGAGAAGGCAAACGTCTCTTTGTCCAGCATTCCCAGGCAACCCTCATAGACCTGAATCAACTGATCATTCAGAATCTGGAACAGAAGCATGCACATGCTCGTGATGCCATGGAGCATTACCGAAGTGCGATCAAGGAGCAGCGCGAACAAGAAGAGCGTCGTCACGAGACACAGCTTCAGCAACTGCAGCACGAACTGCTGCAACTGCAGCAAACCCTCATGGTGCGCCAGGATGACCTCACGCGACTCATCCGTGACAACGAACGTTTGCTGGGGGAGGCGCGCCAGCACAGCAAGCTGGCTTATCAGAACCAAGACGCGTTGAAGCGTCTCGAGGGAGACCTTGGCTTGGCGAACATGACTGCTGCCCGGGCCGAAGGCGCAAAAGAAATGCTTCAAGAGCAGTTGTCGAGTGCCAAGAAAGAGGCCGAGGATGCCAAGGCAGAAGCCTCCCAGCTAAGATCGACCTCCGAAAAGCTCAGCCAACAGCTCGCAGAAGCCATGGAATCCTTGGCGCTTGCCAAGAGCGCCGCACCTGCTGGTGACGCGCCGAGGAATGATGCATCACCAGCTACAGGCTCGTAGATATACGCAGCTCTTCATAGCGCTGCCTGGTGTCCGTTTGAGTAATGGAGCAGCAGGGAAAAACGTAGGTCTGTTTTGGTTTGACCGCCTCGCCTGACGGCGAGAAGCTTCATCACCTCGTTCCAACCGGGATCGAGACCGGTCTATAACCCTGGAGCAGTAAATGACCCCGCTACGACGCCTCTGCCTTCGGCTTACCGCAATCCCCTCTACGAACGAGGCGCTGATCGCTGCCGCAGTCTGTCCCATGCTTTTTGCTGTGTGCTGCCGGAGTACGCCTCAACTGGCTGAATATTTGAATGGGCTGGGACTGCACGTCACCATGTGGATGCTTTTCCTACAGGGGCTCGGGGTATACATCTTCCTGCTGGGCAAACATCAAACACTGGGGGGCTGGTACCGCAATCGTCATGCCGATCAGATTGAGCGGCATCGCCAGTTGACGGCGACCCACCAGTGCATGATCGTCGCCGGCTTGGCGGACACCCCAGAATTTCATCAGGTGGCATCAGAAAGAGAATTCCTTCGAGTCCGGCTAGGACACTTCCTTGAGCCCCTCGTCTTTTACCACAAGCTTGGCAAGCTGGGACGAGTCATGAAGCAGATTCACAGGCTGCTCGAGAGGATCGGCGGTAAGTCATGAGCCTTGGCACCAATGAATCACAATCACTAGGCCAAAGCCAAGCTCAGCAGACACGCTGACTCCAGGCGTACGAGTACCTGCAAATCGCCACCGCAGGTGCCCTCCATTCAATTTTTTCCGAGTGTAAGGTTGTATTTGCCAGCAAAGAGAAGGTGGCGGCAAAGCCGCCAAAGAAGGACGACCCTCTCCTGCACCCGTATCAATGCAACTTGTTTCATTACAGGATCCAAGACAAGAGCAGGGCAAAAACAGGAACAGGTAGCACCTAAGTTTCCGTTTCAGCACTGGCTCACGCGGAGGCCCCAGACCTCCGCTTTTTCTTTGCTCTCAAATATAAAAACTCCGTCTCGCTTGAAGTTTTTCAAGGGGGGAGGGGGTACACATATTTGATAAATGTGATGCGCGTCACGTTTTAGGCCAGGTCAGACGGGCTCCGTAGGACGCAGACCTAGCCTGCGCGATGGCCGTGGAGTCGTGGTAAGCGTTTGATGTCGGTTTTTGCACAGGAGGGGGTTGAGTCTCGCCAGGTGGCCACCATATTGACACTGCCCACCAACGGGTATGATGAGTTCTGCAACCATGCCAAAGCTCTTGAAAAGCGATCTGCGGTACGAGTACAGCTGGAAGGCCACGGAAGGTGACAATCCGCATCTGATCCATGAGGATGCGAAGCACCTGAGCCGTAAGGAGGGCTACGAGATGCTTACCTTCCTGAACAACCTAGGCCTGTCGTCTGACAAAATGAAAGTCGAGTATGGGGAAGGATCCGACTTGTCGAAGGATAACCGCCTGTACGTCGAGTGGATGCTCAAAGAGCATTTCAAGTCGACGTCCCCTGGGCGTGGCAAGGTAACGGAATGGCTCAATGCCAACTGGAGGGAGCTGAAGAAATCCTTCACCGCCCTGAAGCCTGAACTGAAAACTACCAAAGCCTGATCGAGGCAGGAGGGCCCTGTGAGTAGCAGAAGGGCTCTCCGTTTGGATTGGCCATGTTGAGCTAGAGCACGCCAACCGGAATGCCTAGCTTTCAGCGTTCAAACGCACCCGAATTGCCGAGCGCCAAGCTGCTCTCTCAGTCGCTGCGACCCGGTTTTCTACGCTCCCATTCCTCATCACTCACAACGTTGGCGATCGTAGTCATCGAGGAGTAGACGTGAAACTCAGGGAGATGGCTCACAATCTGGTCATCCTCAAAGTAGTGGTGTGCGATCGACGGGAAGAGGCCCTCCGGCACTGGGTATAGGGCATTGGGGTTATGGAACATATTCATGCCTTCGGCCCAGGTTTCCCCGCAACTTTCGTTGACCTCATAAGCGAACATTTTAGGCATCGACGCGTTGGGGTCATGGTCGTGATAGGTGCCCATACGGAACAGCATGACGTGGTCGTCTCCAAAGCCCGCTTGCTTTCCCATCCGGTTGAACTTGGATATGGTGCCGCTTGCCGAGAACATGATTGCACTGATGTTCTCTGCGCCTTCCTGGAAGAAGAAGCCGGACGGAATTTCCTTGCTGCCTAGGATGTGCTTATCGATTTTCTGCGGGGTGATGATGAGTTTCCCTGACTCGTCATAATGATGGTCATGATGCACACCGTAGAGGTAGTTGATCAGGGCTGTGGACGTCCAAAGCATCGACTGATTTTCGTGGAAATCCGCGATGGCTATTACCAGGGGCTTGCCAGCTACGTGCTCAAGCTCCCAATACTTCTTCTGCAGCTTGGAGAAAAGCGGGCTCCCGAACCTGATGGGCATTTCATCCCGTGTCTTTTCATTAATTTGCTCCGGTGTCATCTCAGGGATCTTGTCGAAGTCGAGCTCCGAAATTTGGCCCTTGCGCCCAACGATGGTTGCCTCGATCGCGACGGTGTGTCCGTATTTTTGAACGATGAAATCCGGTGCATAGTGGTCGCGGTCGAAGAATAGCCCTTCCTCCACGAGGTAGGCGTTCAGGTAGAGCTCCCACACCCTGGCATCAAAGCCTGTGGTCTGGAATTGTTCGATGAAATTGCCGTCGATATCCACATAGTGAGGCATCATCTCCCGAATGATGCCCCTTGCCGCTGTATGGGAAGGTTGAGATGACAGGAGTCGAAAATAGGGGTGAAGCTTTTCTTCTGCTTTGATCGGGGTGAAGAGATCCATCACTTCACCGGTTTCATCGGCTTGTTCGAAAACCGTCTGACCGCTCAGTGTCACAGCCGTAATGCCATCTACAAGCCAGCCCTGAGCTTGTTGAGGCGTTTGCATCGAAACCTTTTGGTCGAAGCAGCGATAGCGGCCAACGGCATCTCTCCCAAGCAAGATAGCTGTGAAATCCTTGTCGAAGAAATCAATCAGAAGCACGCCTAGGACAGTTTCGTCCTCATTGGAGAACCACCCAATTTCCCTGGTGAAAAGCTCAGTCATCGGGCTACGAGACTGCCCGATGAGGGCCGAAAAGCGCTTCAAGTCCATTTTCTTGATTACTACACTCGTCATACGCTTCTCCACGTTAAGTGATGCGAAACCGTTTGCAGGATGAGTAGGATCACCTGGCGGCGCCAAGGAAAGGTAGCTCTGGGGAGGAGTACAGTGACAATCATCAGCCTTCAGGCGACGGGTCTGATTCTCGCATGGCCTCCAAGAGCGCCTGCAGTCCATCTAGCAGCCGCTGATCCTCACGGGGGTCGCCTGTGTCCGGGCGGAACGTCAGGCAATGCCGCATCAGGGCATCGAAATCATTGCGGTTGAGGTCAAACTCAATAAACATCTAAACCCTCCAGGTTTACGCTTCAGTCGTCGCCAGTATAAACGAGCGCCCGCAGCGACCTGATGCCAGACCCGAACCTCGCGCACGACCATTAGGGAAGGACAGTATTTGGACACTAGCTTGGAAACGGCTGTGTGGGCACGGGCTTCTGAGCACTACGGTTCTGACTTGGAACGCATCCTGGATTCAGCAATCTCGAGCTACAAGCGAGCTCCTGGCCTTGAGCCCCCATCGCGGCTGTATGCAAAAGACATTGGCGCCACGGGGCTGGAGGCGCTGTCAGGGCCTTGCTTCGAAGCCGGGCCGGCCGCTTTCACGTGCTCAACCCTAGTATTGAAATACGACACTCCCTGCGATTACATCTGGTTCACAGCTTGTGTCGCCGCCTTCTCGATGATGGCCAAGCTTCAGAGGAAATGTGCGATCAATACTTTGCCATCGACTTAGGGCTGTAGCTTGGGGCGCGCACCATCCGATACCCACCGTTGCTGGCCATTGCGCTGAAATCCGTGGGTACTGAGACAGCTGTGATGCTGATGCGAAGACTGCGGCACTACTGCTCGAAGATCCACTGCCCACGTCATTGAGCTTGTGCAGTGCAACCAGGAGTTAAGCTTGGATATCCCCGTTCCGTTCAACCTCGTCGTCAAGGCTGCAGACTGGATTTGGCAGAGGGTCACCAAGGCCTTGCTGTACAAAACCTACGCTGCGTCACATGAAAAATGGGCTATTCGCCACCGGCTAGGAGCGCGATGGGATCCGCTAGGGAATCACTTGGAGTACTCAGTACGCCTAGCACTGCCCACAGACCCTAAGCCACGGATCTCACGCCTGGCGCTGCGCTCGACCGGAGAGAGGCTCGCTAAGGTTGACTTGTATTTTGAGGCGATCGGCGCAGGCATCCGCTATCAGGAAAAAGTATCGGTATGCGATGTAGACGCTCGTCCCATCGTATGGAACCTCACAAATATCCCTGTACAGGCATTTGTGGGCGGTGAGGAATATGACATTGCATTCTCGGTAGAGGAGATCCAGCTGCGGCAGTGTGTGATCCAGCAATCAACCGGCGCGGAGTTACCTGCCCTGGATTCCGTACAGTCCTACATGACCCAGGGCTGGCTTTTGAATGATCAGTGGAGATTCCGCTGGGGAAAACGCTGGAATTGCAATGCGATCAAATTTGCCAAAAGTGAGATCGCGCTTTACTGGCGATTCAGGTTCGGCCTACCTGAGTACCGCGTTTACAGTCCATTCGCTTACTCAAAACGGAAATTCAGCGCCCGCCCGACACTGCAGGTGCTGGGTCGGTTAATGGCGCTGCCAACCCTTGTGAGGGCTCAATACTGGCTAGCCATTTGGTCTGGTCTGTGGGTGATGGACGATGATGACAGGCTTTGCTTCCGGTGGCGTGACAACAAGGTAGAGAGCGAGCCCCAGGACGGTTGATTCTGCACTTGAAACACGCTGCTCGGCCTCAGCAATCAACTACTTCGGCAAAAAAATGCCGGCGCCTGGCCAGACAATCGTCTGCTGATTGCGATGGAGAACGTGATGAAAAACCCGGTTGCTGCTCGAAAACAGTTAGAGGTGACGGTCAGCAACCCGTTCATCCCTCCTGCGGCATATCGCAGGGAGTTGGCTCTCGTATTGGAATGTATTGGAGAGCACCTGACCCAGCGTGAATTTGAGGCACTGGTGTACAAAAAGCTTCGCCTTGAGGACTCAGCGCCGGCAGAACCCCAGTATCTCCAAGCGGCGGTCGAACTCACTGTATGTACGCACTACGCCCTGAATTTCCCCAGCGACTTCGTTTATGAAGACAAGGTGGTACCACCTCGTGATGTGGACTGCTCCTTCCGAAGCGAAGGCTACAAATTCAACGTTGAGGTGAAATGTGCCGACTACACGACCAAGCAAGAAATCGATTCAGGCAGCCAATTCATCATCCGGGCCATAGGGCGGATGCCGGATTACAACGACACAGTCGCTCAGCTTCAAGAGACCTTTGCCAGTGGTGGTAACAGTTTGACGAAAGGGCTTCACATGGACAACAAGCTGAAGGACTACCTGTGTGATGCCCATGAAAAGTTCCCGGATGAAACAGACCTCAGCCAGTACAACGTTCTCGTCGTCGGCTGCGATGATGCGTGGGATATGCAGCAGTGGGAAGGCTACCTGACCGGACAGCAGGGCATGTTCACCGAGGATTCTTTTGTAGACCCTGCGCGCTATGGCAACGTCGATCTGGTCGTCCTGACCAACCTGTACCATCGACATAAATCGGTCACGGACAAAGACAAGCTCGAGGGGCATTGGACGTTTGCCAACGCCTTTTCCCTTCTCTATGAAAACCCTAAATCGAACAAGCCCAGGTCGATGTTGTACGCCTTTTCAAGGACGCTGCGTTTTTACAACAATGAGGTGATCGGACATAAGCTGCAGGGCGATGCTCCCGACTTTATGAAGGAGCGCCTGGCGATTTCCCATTACGTCGCTGAGGTGCTTTGGCCACAAGGTCACTACGCCTTCCAGCCCAAATCACGTAAACCACCGCAAGAGGCTAACGGGCCAAGCTGAGCGGCTTGGTCAAATGCTCTGCTAGCCAGCAGCATGTTGGCATTAATGTCCTGAGTCTGTTGAAACCGAGTCTACGAATGGTCAGCATCGCAGCGAAAATTGCGATGCTGATGGAGGAAAGCCGTGCGCACCTTGGAATACGCTCAGCCTACTGAACACATGAAGCTGACGGACGTTATGGATCTGGACAGCGCCGCACCTATCGAGATCGCCAGCTTCCTGAGCCGCGAATTGTCCTTGGTCATACAGGATAGGGCGGAGCTTGCGTCACGTTTCGTACTGGATCGAGACAAGCCCTGGTTAGTTTGTCAGCTCTGCGGCGCCGCTCTTTTACTGGTGCGCACGCACCATCGTTTTTTCCATTTCCGCCATCACCCGACCATCGAAGGCCTCATCAAATGCGATATCTCTACCAGAGGTGAGCTCAGCCCAGCCCAGATCACAGCGATCAAGTACAACGCGCAAAAGGAGAGCGCGGCGCACCTGCGGCTAAAGGGGATCATTCGCGACAGCTTGGTTGCAGACAGATCGTGCGGCGATCCTCAAGTAGAGAAAGTTTGGAAAGGCCAAGCGGTCGCCGAACGTGCCACCTGGCGCAAGCCAGACGTCCAAGTGGTGAGGGGCAATGACCGTATCGCCTTCGAAGTACAGTTATCCACGACGTTCCTTACGGAGATCGTCGGTCGACGCGAGTTCTATAGGGCCAACGGCGGATCGATGATCTGGGTATTCGAGAATTTCGACCCTAGTGCAACCAGAACGGCGGAGGAGGACATATTCTTCCTGAACAATCTGAACGTCTTCATCGTCAATGATCGGACGCTGGCGCTGTCCAGGTCTGCTGGCCGCATGGCGTTTGATTGCTGGTACGCCGTGCCTCAGTTGGTCGGCCGCACCATTGTGAACGAATGGAGGAGGGCTGACGTTTATCTGGACGAGCTGACGTTTAGCTTCCGGAAGCAGATCGTGTTCTATAACGACTATCAGGCGCAGAGAGAAGCACTGGAGGCATCGGTCAACAGTGACGTGCTACGCCGCGATTTTCATGCGTTCTGGATGGAGTTCAGCAGGCAGGACACTCCAGAGTCCCGGGAACGCTGGCTCGATTTGCGCGAGCGCATGGCAAATGTATTTCCCGCTATCAAGCTTCCCAACTTCCATTGGTCAGACCCTTTTCAAGGGGCCGTTTCCATTATGCTAAGTGCGCGATACGGACGGCCGATAGGATACCGATTCGAGCGCCTGCTCAATGTCTGCAACCAGGCTTTCGACTCCTACAAACCATTCCTGCTTCAGTTCGGTTGGACACTGGAACTCTTTGAGCAAAATGAGCTGTTGATCGAACAAGACAAGAAGGGTACCTGGGCGAAGCGACGTGCAATCATCCGCGCCGCGCTCAGAGAGCGGGATGACGCCTATCGGCCCGATCGACAATACAACCATTTATTTGCATTCCTGGTACCTGAGCTCAAGGAACGACTAATCAACATGCGCGAGTGGTGATCAATCCGGCGCAGCATCTCCAGCAAGCTGGCGCCGGCGATAGAGGAGCCGGTGGCTCTCTACTCAGCAGCAATGATTACTCCCTCGGCAAGGTGGAGGGCCTCAGGTAGTCGTTTCTGTGTCACCCTCATCAGCCCTGTTTCTGAGTAAGCCACGATATCGAAGGCAAGTGTGCATGCCTCTCCGATCAGGTACTCATGGCCTTAAGGCAGTCACAACATAGTTAGCGCGTAATTTAAATACTGTAAACCTATTCCTTGCACTGTAAACCTCTCCGGTTTACTGGTTAAAAAGTAGGTTTACAAGCCATTATCAGCGGGGCAGGCACCAGGCCTTTTTCGGTTCTGGAGGTGCTTTCGGCCGGTATGCGGGCGCGAGCAACTATACTGTATACAAATACAGTTAATTGGTCGACACTGAAAAATGCTCATCTGAATATAGGTCGTTGATTTCTAGAGATTCTGGTAATTCGTGGCAAAGTCCGGTTTTAGGGTGCAGGTGACAGCTGTAAGCGCAATGACATAGCACCTGATTTAACATAATATACATTATGCGTATCGCTGTATTGAATCGTCACACCCTTGGTAGGCCCGTTCTGAACCTGCGCAATCTCTTTCTCTTTTCCTCACCCACGACTGGCCATCGCTCCTGGTATTCGATTTAATCGTCCGCTGGATCCCCTCAACCCACGAGGCTTTGCATGAAGCAATGTGTCACCGTATTCGCCAGCTTGCTGTTGCTGGCTGGCTGCGACATCTCGATCAACACCAACGCGCCCGACACCAGCACATCAACGGTAACGCTCTCCGAACCTGGCACTGTGCAACAGCAACGTCATATTGGCGAAAAAGCCCTGGAGTTCTTGCTGCTGCTCGATGCAGGCAGATCCGATTTGACCTGGCCTGAGGCCGGGTCGGCGCTCAAGGCCTCGACGACCGAGTCCAATTGGGTCAAGGGGCTCAGCGGCCTGCGCATGGGCCTGGGCGAATTGAAGCAGCGTGAGCGTGCACTGATTTCGTTCACCAAGCAGTTGCCCAATGCGCCTGCGGGCCATTACGCCGCCATCCAGATTCAATCAACCTTTGCAAACATGACCGTCACTGAGGCGGTGCTTCTCGGTGAAGAAGATGAACAATGGCGTGTTGTTGGCTACAACGTCAGTAAAACCGTAGAGGTTGCGACCAAATTCAGCCTGTTTTAACGTGTCTGCTTCGATACACAGTCATTGAGTACGCTCAAATGACTGCATTCGCTCAAACGACGCCCTCTTTTAGTTTGGAAACTATGCATTATTTGTATAACTCAACTAAATAACTATTTAGTTGAGTTATATTCGCTCCCCTCAGGCAAACAACTTCAGCACGTCATCCTTCCACTCATGCCCCTCCAGCGACCAGCCCTTGCCCACCGATGGCGGGAAACCGGAATGGCAATAGCCTTGCTTGCCGGCGAAATCAAACACGGCGTGAGGATGGTCATTGATCAGCAGCACCGCCTTGCTATGGTCCATGGACCAACCTATCTTCACCGTCGAGGGCTTTTCCCGATCGGATATTTCGTCAACGTTGTAGATATGCAGCGCATCCTGGATCGGGTTGTCATCAGCGCTGGTGTCCAGGGCATAAAAGTAGCCGGTTTCTTCATCGTCCTCGAAAACCACAACGAATGGTCCCTCTTGCGCCGGTGCCTCGATGACGGTGGCACTTCCGACGTTGAGCTGTTGTTCTGCTGCAAGATAAATGGGCATGCGGACATCCTTGATTGAAGGCGCCGATGATGCCTAACCAAGCGTCTTGCCCGCAAGCTATGCAGCCTCAGAAGGTAAGCCAGGCGATGCTCCACAGCGCAGCAAACAGCAAAAACACGGCGGCAAAAATGAAACGGGTCCAGGTATCGGGAATCACGTTGTCTGCATCGGCTGGGTCGTAATACACCCCGACCACATCGCCCCTCTCTACACCGGAAAACTCGCCGCTGAACGTCACCTTCTCGAAGTCGCCAGCAATGGTCGTGAATATCACTGTCGTGCCGTTGCTCTCGCCGATATGCCCTCTGCTGCTTACGGTACCTGGCGAGGTACGGATGACATGGGCATCTGCATATTCCCCATTGAGCCTGAGATTGAAAAACCAGTAACCCTGGACATAGGCGCCAAAACCAAGGGTCAAGACCCCCACCAGCCAGATGAATTTCTTCCACATAGTCGTCGACAAAAAAGTCCATATCAATATGCCATTAGCCCATTTGTGCTAATCGACCCCCCTCCTCCCTGGCGCTATATTCCTTGCAACCCCAGTGTTCCCCAACGCCGCGATTATGCAACGTGAGGGATCGTTTTGCCGGTAAAAATCAGAACAACACCAAGGAAGATGCGCCATGAAACTCAACCCTGCATTCAGCAAAATCACCCTGCTCAGCGCCCTGCTGGTAGCGCTCGCCGGCTGCCAGACCATGAAACCCAACGAGGACCGGCTCAAGTCTACTGCACAGACCACCATCGGTGAGCCGGTGACCAAGATTTCCAACGTGCGCAACGACAACAGCGCTACCTACTACATCGCCAGCACCGCGTCGGGTGATTACAACTGCGAACTGCCCAGCGGCGTGATGATCGGCATTGCCTCCATGGGCATGGGCATGAGCGCGCACTGCTACAACAAGAACAGCGGCCGGCCGCAGAACCCGCTGCAGCGCTATTGATCCTGAGCTAGGCCGAGGGCAGCGAGGCCTTGTGCATCTCGCGCAAGGCCGCGCGTAGCTCGGCCGGACGCACGGGTTTGGACAAAATCGCGATCTGGCGGTCGTGCAGGGCCGCCTGGATTTTCTGTACCTCGTGCCCGGTGAGGATCAGCGCCGGCACTGCCCTGCCCCGCTGGGCCCGCATCTGGTCGATGCACTCGATGCCGGTGGCGTGGTTGCCCAGGTCATAGTCGGCAATGATGATATCGCAGTCACTGACCAGCGCCTGGCCGCTGGACTCGGCCTGCACCTCACATCCCCAACGTTCAAGCAAGGCTTGGGTAGCCAGCAGGACGTTGCGGTCATCTTCCACCAGGCACACTTTCAAACCGGTCAGCAGGCCAACCTGGCTGGCGTGCTCACGCTGTGCCTGTTGTGCGGGGGCGTTGACCCGAGCCAAACCCAGGAGGCTGACCGCTGTGCCCTGGCCGGGTCGCGAACGGATCGCCACGTCAATGTTCATCATCCGGCCCAGACGCCTGACAATCGAAAGCCCCAGGCCCACGCCTTCGACGTCCTTGTCGCGCAGTTGGCGCACGCGGTAGAACTCCTCGAAGACTTTAGGCAGCTCATCGGCTGCAATGCCTCGGCCCTGGTCGTAGATGACGATGGCCAACCCCTCACCGCGCCTGCGCACGGCAATCAGCACCGGCCGTTGCGCGGCGTATTTGAAGCAGTTGGACAGCAGGTTCTGGACCATGGTGGCAAGCAGCGCCGGGTCGACCCACACCCAGTGTTCACCGGGGTGCAGGCGCAGTTCCACCCCGGCCCAGCGCGCCGCTTCGGCGTTCTGGCGTACCTGATCGTGGAGGAACTCATCCAGTTTCACCCGCTGCAAGCGTGCTTGCAGGCGACCGTTGTCGAGGGTGTAAAGATCAAGAATGGAGCGAAACAATTGCGACACGTTGAGCAGCGAGCGGTCGATGTTGTCCACCAGTCGCCGCTCTTCATCGCCCAGGCGTGCTTCGCGCAGGCACGCGGTAAACAGGCCGATGGAGTGAATGGGCTGACGCAGGTCGTGACTGGCCTGGGCAAGAAAGCGCGATTTTTCCAGATTGGCAGCGGTGGCCTCTTCGGAGGCCTTGCGCGTACGTTCGAGCAACAGGTGGGCGTAGATGGGGATGACCGTGCTGGTGATCATCAGCATCAGCACCATGAACGGCTGCGCCTGCCAGTAAGGCGTCAGTTGGTAAACGGCCAGCAACGCCAGCAACGCCAGTACGGTGGCGATCGCCAGGTAGCGCGAGCCGTAACGCATGCCGTTGCCCAGGTTGACCCAGACCATCACCGCATACAGCGGCAGCGCCGCCTCGCCGCCGACCACCAGGCCAAAGCAGGTGCCGGTGTAGTCCTGGACCATGCTGAAAACGCGCCGGGCCGGATACACCCCCGGCCAGCGCACGATGACCTGGCGCAGGATGATCGACAGCAGCAGGAACAGGATGATGTAGATCACGATCGGCAGGTAGGTGTCGACCTGCTGCCCGGGCAGAAAGCCCAAAACGCCGATATAGACCACGGCGATGCAGGCGACAATGATGCGCAGGTTGGCCTGGTCGAGCTCGGTGTTTTTCTCGAACTTCATCGGAACATCCTTGTGCGGCAGTCGTCATATCCAGTACGCGCAACGGGCAGCGCCTGTACCCGGTGGTACAGTAGCATGCCTGCAAGCAACGCCAGGCCCAGGGAGGCACTCACCATGGCATGCCGGATCATCATCGCCGACGACCATCCATTGTTTCGCGAAGCGCTGGTACGTACCGTTCAGCGTTTGCTGCCCGACGCTCGCATCGAAGAAGCTGGCGACATGGACAGCGTGCTGGGACTGGCTGGGGCTGGCGAGGCGCCGGATACCCTGATCCTCGACCTGCGTTTCCCTGGGCTTACCTGCATCACCCAATTGGTCGAGCTGCGTCAGCAACTGCAGCGCACCACCCTGATCGTGGTGTCGATGGTCGACGATGAAGCCTTGATCGGCGAGGTGATGGCCGCCGGTATCGACGGCTTCATCGGCAAGAACATCGCCCCGGAACAGATCGGCCAGGCCATCCTGGCCATTCGCGAAGGCGAAGTGCTGGTGCGCTTTGCTCCCTCCGGGCTGTTGCCGCTGGACACCAGCGCCGTGGCAACCACCCTGACCGCACGCCAGCAAGAGGTGTTGCGGCTGATTGCCCAGGGCAAGACCAACAAGGAAATCGCCCGCGCACTGGACATCTCGCCGTTCACCGTACGCATCCATGTGTCGTCGTTGTTGCGCACGCTGAATGTGCCGTCGCGGGCGGCGGCAGCGGTGAAATACTCCGGCGTTGCCTGAGGATCGAGGAGGCTCCCGGCCCCGACCAAGTGATCTTGAATTGCCACTTCGCTCTGCTAGCGTTAGCTGCGCAGCCGCAGCGCTGCACAAGGACGATAGACCCTCTGCCAACAATGATTGGAGGCAACAATGAGTGCAGTCACCAGTTCGGCCAACTTCGGTCATGGCTACCCTACCCCCGGTCCGCAAACACCCAACGCCCAGAAGGTGCTGGACCATGTGTTTTTTCTCTCTGAATCCGCCTGGAAGCAGGTCCGTGAAGAGGAACAGTTCGACTTCATCATCATCGGCACCGGCTTTTGCTCCCTGGCCTTTGCCGAGCGAATCCTGAGCAGTAACCCCAAGGCACGGATCCTGATGGTCGAACGCGGGCCGTTCTTTCTTCCCGAGCACTTTCAGAACCTGCCAATTCCCTATCAGAAAACCCTCGGCGGTTTCTCCGAGACCTTTCCCTGGACGCTGTCCGCCCGAACCGCAAGCCAGCCACCGGGCAATATCGGTTGGCAGCACGGCATGGTGCCGTTCTTCGGCGGGCGCAGCATCATGTGGAGCGCCTGGTGCCCGCGCCCGACCAAGGATGAAATGGCCTTTTGGCCCGAACAGACCATCGCGGCCGCCGAGGCACGTTTTGAATCTGCCGAGCAACTGCTCAACGTGATCCCGGCAGACAAGATCGATACCCAGCTCGACCCACAAGTGCGCGCCCATGTCACCGAGCAGCGCCCGGTGTACGGCACCCTGCAGCTTGAACTGCAGAAAATGCTCGACCACAACATCGGCAAGATCGATTCGGCCACGCGCTGGCTGCCAGCACCCTTGGCCGCTGCTGCCGATCGTGCTGGCGGTGTGGACTTTGCCAAGTTCTCGACCCCGGCCTCGATCATGGAATTGGCCGGCAAGCAGGCCGACCTTGCCGCCACCGGCACTGGCAGCCCGCTGCGCATCATCACCGAGTGCATTGTCGAGCGCATCCACCAGCAGGATGGCACCGCTACCGCTTTGCAAACCTCGCGCGGGGTGATCAACATCGGCCACGCCAAGCTTGTTCTGGCCATGGGTACCCTGCCGCCGGCAACCTTGCTGATGAACTCCTTCCCGCAGGTCAAGCGGGCCGGCGATCGATTCACCGCGCACTTCATCACCTCGGTGGTGGCGCGAGTGCCACGCAAGGACTATCCGTTTGCCGGCAAACTTGCCGAGCTGGAACTGGCAGCGATCTACCTGGCCGGCAAGAACAAACACAATGGCATGCAGTACCACGTACAGTTGTCGGTGCTCTCGGACCGGGAGCCTGCGAAAAATGCGCAGAAAGCCGCACGCTACATGCCTGACGTCGTGGCCACCGCTTCAATGGCGCAACTGGAGTCGTCCAAGGACTACCTGGTGTTTGTCTGCGCCGTGCTCGGCGAGCTCGATTTCCGCAACCCGGAAAACCACTTCCACCTCAACGAACAGGCCGACCCGACCACCAACGTCAACCTGCAGGTGCTGGCCAACGAAAACGACCGGCAAACCTGGGACACTATGGATGAGGGCACGTTCCAGATGATGGAACGGGTATTCGCCCCCGAGGGCAAGGTCGAGTACTGGCATGGCGACCCCAACCTCGGCCATTGGACCAGCCAGCGGCCGGATGTTGCCGAACGCCGGGTAGCCGGGCTGGTGCACGAGGGGTCGACTTTGTGGATCGGTGACAAGGACGAAGGTGTGGTCGGCCTCGACTACCGTCCCCATGGGGTAGAGAACGTCTACGTCACCGGCGGCGCCTTGTGGCCTGCCAGTGGTTCGTGGAACCCGACCATGACCATGGTGGCCCTGGCCCAGGACCTGGCTGACCAGCAGTTGGACAGCGTCAACGCCCCCACCCCGCTCACCTCGGACCTGACCGAGGTCTGACCTGCCTGTAGGCTCGGCGGGGCATTGCACCGCCGCACCTACATTTCGACCTGGGTACCCAGCTCGATTACCCGGTTCAACGGCAGGTTGAAGTATTTGAGGTTGCTGTTGGCGTTCTTGAGCAAGAAGGCAAACAGCGCCTCACGCCAGCGTGCCATGCCAATACGCTTGGTGGGGATCACGGTTTCGCGGCTGAGGAAGTAGGTGGTGACCATGGGGCTGAAATCCAGCTCATCGAGGTGGCACAACTGCAGCGCCGCCGGCACGTCGGGCTCTTCGATAAAGCCGAAGTTGAGGTTGACCCGGTAGAAGCCTTCACCATAACTCTGCACTTCAAAGCGTTGCGCCGCCGGTACCCGCGGGCGGTCCTGGGCGACCACGGTGAGCAGCACCACCCGCTCATGCAACACCTGGTTATGCAGCAAGTTGTGCAGTAAGGCGTGGGGCACCGCATCGGCGCGGGCGGTGAGGAACACCGCCGTACCGCGCACCCGATACGGTGGCTGCGCGGCAATGCTGCTGATGAACAGCGGCAGCGGCAAGGCTGTTTCGTCCAGGCGCTCGACAATGATCTTGCGTCCGCGCTTCCAGGTGGTCATCAGGATGAACAAGGCGATGCCGGCGATCACCGGAAAGGCGCCGCCCTGGAAAATCTTCGGTGCGTTGGCGGCAAAGTACAGGCTGTCGACCAGCAAAAAGCCCAGCAGCAACGGCACCGCCAGCCAGCGCGGCGCTTTCCACAGCAGCAGGACCACGGCCGAAGCCAGCAAGGTGGTGATCAGCATGGTTCCGGTTACCGCCACGCCGTAGGCCGCCGCCAGTGCGCCGGACGACTCGAAGCCGATCACCAGCAGCACCACGCCGACCATCAGCGCCCAGTTCACCGTACCGATGTAAATCTGCCCCTGTTCCTGGCTGGACGTGTGCTGGATGAACATGCGCGGCACATAGCCCAGCTGGATGGCCTGGCGTGTCAGCGAAAAAGCACCGGAGATCACCGCCTGGGAGGCGATGATGGTCGCCAGGGTGGCCAGGGCGATCATCGGCAACAGCGCCCAGTCCGGGGCCAGCAGGTAGAACGGGTTGCGCACCGCCTCCGGGTTGCCGAGGATCAGCGCGCCCTGGCCGAAGTAATTGAGCACCAAGCCTGGCAGCACCAGCAGGATCCAGGCACGGGCAATGGGTTTGCGGCCGAAGTGGCCCATGTCGGCATACAGCGCCTCGGCGCCGGTCAGGGCCAGCACCACCGCACCCAGAATCGCCACGCCCATGCCGGGGTGGACAATAAAGAAGTTCACCGCCCAAGCCGGGTTCATCGCCAGCAACACTTCCGGGCGCTGGACGATGCCGTAGATGCCCAGTGCGCCCAGCACGCTGAACCACAAGACCATGACCGGCCCGAACAGGATGCCGATCCGCGCGGTGCCATGCTTCTGGATCAGAAACAGCGCCACCAGCACCACCACCGCCAAGGGCACGACCCAGTGGTTGATGCCGTCGAAGGCCAGTTGCAGGCCCTCTACTGCCGACAACACCGAAATCGCCGGGGTGATCATGCTGTCGCCATAGAACAGCGCAGCGCCGAACAGCCCGAGCAGCACCAGCACCTTGCTCAATCGTGGATAAGGCGCCGCAGCGCGCCGGGCCAGGGCGGTCAAGGCCATGATCCCGCCCTCGCCCTGGTTGTCGGCGCGCAACACGAATAATACGTACTTGATGGTCACCACCCAGATCAGCGACCAGAACACCAGTGACAGAATGCCGAGCACGCCGTCATGGTTGGCCTGCACGCCGTAATGGCCGGCAAAGACTTCCTTGAGGGTGTACAACGGGCTGGTGCCGATGTCGCCATAGACCACGCCGGCGGCGGCGATCAACAGGCTCAGTGACGAGGTTTTTACAGGGGAATGGGCGCTGGCTGAAGATGCGGCTTGGCTCACGGCAGGACGTCTCGAAGAAATGCGCGGGCAGTATCCCCGTCCGCGTAATGCGTCTGCGTAAAAAGTCCGTAAAATTTTCTTACATTTGTGCTGCCTTCGTCGCGGGGC
Source organism: Pseudomonas tructae (assembly GCF_004214895.1). Taxonomy (NCBI): domain Bacteria; kingdom Pseudomonadati; phylum Pseudomonadota; class Gammaproteobacteria; order Pseudomonadales; family Pseudomonadaceae; genus Pseudomonas; species Pseudomonas tructae. The sequence goes on from NZ_CP035952.1 coordinate 3,148,054, forward strand.
AAGCCCGCTCCTACACTCTGTGGGAGCGGGCTTGCCCCGCGATTGATCTACCGTGCGAGCACCGCGCTCAGGTCAAGTCCGCCTGCACCCAGCGGCGGGCACCAGTAATAGCCACCGGTGAGCGGCCGGCTGAAGCGGTACAGGGCGTCGACCACGCCGTCTTCCAGGCCGCTCATGCGCCGCAGTTGCACTTCGAAGGCATCGAAGGCGTGACCGAAGGCAAGAAACGCCAGGCCCGCGCCGCGCTCATCGGCCCAGGGCATCGAGCGCCGGACAATAAACGCCTCGGGGTCGAAACTTTCCTGGGCGGTGCGTTTGACGTGGGCCGATTCTGGCGCGTCGTCGAGTTCTTCGTTGTCAGCCTTGCGGCGGCCGATGATGTCGTCCTGCTCGGCCTGCGGCAACGCCTTGAAGCACTCCAGGTCATGGCGCCACAGCTGGAAGGCGGCAAAGCTCGAGCCGTTCAGCCCCGGCACGTCGCTGGAGAGGATCGCAGCTTCGATGGCGGCGTCTGCCACCGGGTTCTCGGTGCCATCTTCGTAGCCGGTCAGGTCATGGCCGGTCTTGTGGCGGAAGGCGTCGGTGGCTTCGGCCAGGCTGAAGGCGGGCGCCAGAAGTTTTTCCAGGGTCTGGCTGAGCAGCCACAGGTCACCACGGTCTTCACCGCGCAGCCACAGCCACAGATCGTGCTGGGTGCAGGGGTTGTCGACGGCCGCGGTCAGTTGCGGAAACCCGCGCAGGCCGTCGACACTGCCCCCCAGGGCCGTCACCAGCGGCGCACCGAAGCCGGCCACCACAGCACTGCCATCAACCTGTTGCAGCAACGCATCGAGCACGACCGGCAGCGCGGCTGGCGAGTGCAAGGTGAAAAACAGGTGGCGGGCCTGGGCGGGAACGGGAGCTGCAAGAATGCCGGGCTGAAACTGCATCGGGAGTCGGGTCCTGGGGTAAAAGCCGGGATGCTACTGTTTGTCCCGTATAAACCGCAAGGTATGTAATGAAATCAACCCGGCCAGTAACAGACCAGCGCAGGCACGCCCAATACCGTCGCTGCCAATAGGCCAAAACGCTTCCAGCGTGCCCATGGCGCTTGCCAAACCCCCAGCGTTTGTAGCTCAGCTTTGAATTTCTCGGCCTTTTTATGATCATTGCTCAGTTGAGGTGTCAGTAGCACTGCCCAGATAAGCAAAGTCACCAGCATAGTGCCGAAGGACACCCCAAAAAAGCTTACCTTGAGCCAATCGACCACCAGTTTGCCTATATCGACCCAGAAATCGGTAAGCGCCATCGTCATCAACGTCAGAAGCACCAGCACCAGCGCGGCGTTCAGCGCCAGCCTGCGCGCGTTCATGCTCCTGACCCGGCCTGCACTGGAGGGTAGATAGCTGAGCCCTGTGACATGCAGCACATCATTGCCGACCTGCTGCGCGACAGTAAACTGCACGTCGCCTTTCTCACGCGTCCAGTACTGGCCTATCAGGTTCTTGAAAAAGAAAGGGAAGTTAAACGGGTGAAGGACGAACTCATCAACTGCCGCACCTGTAAACACGATAGCGCTAAGGGGTGTGCCTCCCCATGTAGTAATCCCACGATTCACACCCACGCTATACAGCCGGTGCTGAGTATTGACCTGAAACCGTCTGTTGTTGAACACCTGCAGCGGCTGGGACGAATAGTGGATAAGGCATTTCGGTTTTGTGCGTCGCACGGCGCAACTCCAGTACTGTGTCGAGTAATGGTAACTAGCCACTACCCAGGTGCAAAACCAAAATTGCCGCTGTCCAGGCTCAAATGCGCTGTGCTACCGACGCAGGACGCTATCCTCGCCTACACTGCCGATCATCCTTTTGGCATGAGCTGACCGATATGACCGCATCCCCATTACTCAGTGCTTTCCTGCCCATCGCCCTGGGTTTCATCATGCTCGGTCTGGGTCTTACCCTGACCCTGGCCGATTTCGCCCGGGTGGTGAAGTTCCCAAGGCCGGTGCTGATCGGCCTGGCCTGCCAGATTCTGCTACTGCCATTTATCTGCTTTCTGATCGCCAAGGGCTTTGGCCTGGCGCCTGCGCTGGCGGTGGGCCTGATGCTGCTGGCTGCTTCGCCCGGCGGCACCACGGCCAACCTGTTCAGCCACCTGGCCCATGGTGACGTGGCCCTGAACGTGACCCTGACAGCGGTCAACTCGCTGATTGCGATCCTGACCATGCCGCTGCTGGTCAACCTGTCGCTGGCGCACTTCATGGCTGCCGACCAGGCTATCCCGTTGCAGTTCGCCAAGGTCTTGCAGGTGTTTGCCATCGTGCTGCTGCCGGTGGCGCTGGGCATGTTGATTCGCTACCTGGCACCGGGGTTTGCCACGCGCATGGAGCGGCCGATGAAGATCATCGCGGCGCTGTTTCTGGTGTTCACCATCGTCCTGGCCATGGTCAAGGATTGGCAGACGGTCGTGGACTATGCCCCGGTGGTCGGCGGCGCGGCGCTATTGTTCAACCTGCTGAGCCTGGGCGTCGGCTACTGGCTGCCGCGGCTGTTGCGCATCCCCAAGCGTCAGGCGATTGCCATCGGCATGGAGATAGGCATTCACAACGGCACCTTGGCGATCGCCCTGGCCTTGAGCCCTACCCTGCTGAACAACTCGACCATGGCGATCCCGGCGGCGATCTACAGCCTGATCATGTTCTTCACGGCGGCGGGGTTTGGTTGGTGGGTAAGCCGTGACCGCGAACCTGTGGCCGTGAGCGTGGGCACGAGCAGCGACTAGCTTGAACGCGCCAGGCCGCGAGGTGGCGCACCGTAGGTGCGGCGAAACAGGCGGCTGAAATGGGCCTGGTCGTAAAAGCCCAGGTCCAGGGCTATCGTGCTCAACGGCTGCCCGGCCAGTACCCGTGGCAAAGCACGTTCCAGGCGCAATTGGGTCAGCCACTGTTGCGGCGGCAATCCGCACTGGTTGCGAAAGCGGCGCAGCAACTGCCAGGGGCTGAGGTCGACGAAAGCGGCCATCTCTTCCAGGCTTGGCGGCTGGTCCAGGCGCGACTCCAGCCATTCACGCAGCTGCCGCCAGCGTTGCGGGTCAAACCCCTGGCCGTGGTCGCTGACCGTCAGGGTCGAGCCGAGCCCGAACAGCAGCGCCAGGGTTTCCAATAGCTGGCTGTGGAATGCCAGCGGATCGCGTTGGCGATGCAGGCCATCCAGCTGCTGTTGCAACTGCGGATGACGCAGCTGTGCGGCATTGAGGTTAGGCAAGCCCTGGCGGCCGTCACTCAAATCGCGGCTGACTTCAGCCAGCCAGAGCGGGTCGAGGGTCAGGATGCGCATGCCGTATCCCTGCTCATCGGCGCTGGCACCGTCGTGTACCTGCTCCGGGGCCATCAGCAGGATGTCTCCGGGCCCTGCCAGTTGCCGCGTGCCGGCTGCGGCATAGCGCTGCTGACCGACGACCATCAGGCCGATGTGGTACTCCAGGTGAAAATGCCGGGGAAAGGCAAAGTGCTGGTAGCGGGCATCGATCAGGCGTACACCTGGATGCCCGGGGGCCTGATGGACGACGCTATCCAACTAGCAGGCCGCCCGCCATTGGCGGATCTGGTCGAGGGTCGCGGTTACGCCGCCACATACGATGACCAGCACCTTCTGGTACTGCTTGAGCGCTGCCGTCGGCGCATAAGCCAGGGCTAAGGCTGCACCGCAGGCAGGCTCGACCAGGATACGCTGGTCCAGCAGGAACTGCTCGCAAGCATCCAGCGCCGCCTGATCACTGACCACATGGCTGTACACCGGCCTTGCCTGGCTCCACTGGAAAGCCCGTTGGCAGACTTGTTTGGCCGCAAGCGAGGTGGCCACGGTGTTGACCGTTTCCAGTGCGATCAGTTGCCGTTGCGCCATGGCCGCGGCCAGCGATGCGGCGCCGGCGGTCTCCACGGCAAATACGGGCACCTGGCCCCAGCCGTTGCGCGCCAGCCCCTCGCAGACACCAGACAGCAAACCACCGCCGCCCACCGCGACCACCACCGCATCCGGGCTGAAACCCTTGGCGGCGACTTCATCGATCATGCTGGCATGGCCCTGCCACAGCAGCGGGTCGTCGAAGGGATGGATATAGGCGTCATCCTCGCCCAGCATCGACAGCGCCAGGGCATTGGCTTCATGCCAGGCCTTGCCGTGCACGATCACCTCGGCGTGCTCCTGGCGGATCAGTTGTTTGGCCCGTTCGGTGGTTGTCTCTGGCACCACCACCGTCACCGCCAGGCCCAGGCAGCGCCCGGCATAGGCTACGGCAATACCGGCATTACCGCCCGAAGACGAGATGAACCGGCGCTTGCCCTGCTGGGCATAGGCCTGGCAGGCGGCGCCAATACCGCGCAACTTGAACGAACCGCTGGGCTGCAGCGCATCGAGCTTGAGCCAGATGTCCAGGCCACTGGCCAGGCTCAACGGGCGCGAGGCCAGCAGCGGGGTTTCGATGTGCAGGCTCATGAGGTTTCTCCACTGGTCAATTCAACGATCAGTTCTATTTCGACACAGGCACCCCGCGGGATCTGGCTGGCACCGAAGGCGCTGCGCGCATGCTTGCCGCGCTCACCGAAGACCTCTTCGAGCAACTGCGAGCAGCCATTGGCGACCAGGTGCTGTTCGGTGTACTCACTGCTGCTGTTGACCAGGCACAGCAGCTTGACCACTTTATGGATGCGGTTCAAGTCGCCAGTGGCGGCGAGTAAGGTGGCGAGCAAGTCGAGGCCGACACTGCGCGCGGCGCTTTGCCCGGTGGCGGTGTCCAGTTCGCGGCCGAGCTGGCCGACCCAGGGGGCGCCTTCGTGCTTGGCGATATGCCCGGAAATGAACAACAGGTTGCCGCTCTGCACCCACGGCAGATAGGCGGCAGCCGGTGGGCTGGGTGGCGTGAGGGTGATGCCCAGTTGTTCGAGACGCTGATGAGGGGATACGGACATGGCAGGTGGCCTTGAGGTGATAACCACGTCAGCCTAATGCCAGAGGGATGCTGGAATCTTGTATGAAATTGCGCGCAGGGCCTAGGCACTCCCGTGTGGGAGCGGGCTTGCCCCGCGATGGGCGTGGGTATCGACACATTTAGCCGCGATTACGATTGCTTCGCACCCGCAGTTGCTGCTTCAACCTGCGCAGCGGCGGCGCATACAAAAAGCCGAACGACACATTGTTGTCCCGGCCCTTGATCGCGTGGTGAAGCCTATGGGCCTGGTACAGGCGCTTGAGGTAGCGGTTGCGCGGTCGTGGCCGCAGCGGCCAGTGGCGATGGACGATGCCGTCATGGACGATCACATAGATCACCCCGAACGCCGCCACCCCTGCCCCCACCCACTGCAACGGCGCATGCCCGGCGCGGCCCAGCACCACCAGGGCGAAGGCGATCAGGGCCAGGGCCAGCAGGTAGACGTCGTTGGTTTCCAGCGCGCCAAGCTGCGGCTCATGGTGTGAACGGTGCAGGAACCAGCCCCAGCCGTGCATGATGTAGCGATGCGCGAGGTAGCCGACGCCCTCCATGCCGATCAGGGTACAGAGAAATACCACAAGGTTGAGGATCATGCGTTCGAGCTTCGCGTGGGGTGGCAGAATCGCTGCAAAGCCTACCACCTCGACCCTATTCGCGCACCGTCACCGTGGCCGTGGTACCGGCACGCAGCCAGGGCATAACGCTCGGGGTCGATCTCCAGCAGCAGCTCGCCCTTGTCCACGTGCTGGTTGTCCGTCACCTTGAGGCTGACAATGCGCCCGCGGTAAAGCCGCTGAGCACGAAAGCATATCCGCAGCGGATGCAACAATTGTCATGTTTTTACCCTTGACCCTGCGCTGATCGAGGGTTAGTTTCTCGCCCGCATTTTTGCATGCCTACACAGGAGTCCTGCATTGGACAGTAGCTCTGGTCGATTGCGACAGGTCCACACGGCGCGCTAGTTCAGCAGGTTCCCCTGCCACTGGCTCGCCGAACCCGGCGGTCAGTGGCGATTGGCATCCCTTGCGGATGACCATTCTTCATTTCCCCTCCCGCACACCTTGCACCTTCAACGGTGTTCAAGGCCCGTGGCCCTGCGCATTCTCTTTGTTCATGTACATCGCCCCATGGGCGATGACAACGCGGCGCGTTGCCGTGGAGTCGAGGTTTGCTATGGATTGGAAAGTATTTCTGCTGCGCGTCACTGTCGCGCTGGTACTTGGGGCGCTGATCGGCGCCGAACGTCAATTGCGTCAGCGCCTGACCGGCCTGCGCACCAATGCCCTGGTCAGCACCGGCGCCTGCCTGTTTGTGCTGATGACCCAGGCGGTACCGGGCATGGCCGCCACCGATGCCTCGCGAATTGCCGCCTATGTGGTCTCGGGCATCGGTTTTCTGGGTGGTGGCGTGATCATGCGTGACGGCCTCAACGTGCGCGGCCTGAACACCGCCGCCACCCTCTGGTGCACCGCCGCCATTGGCGTGCTGTGCAGCCTCGGGCTATTGCTGGAAGCGGCCCTGGGCAGTTGCGTGGTGCTGTGCGCCAACATTCTGCTGCGCGACATTGCCCAGCGTCTGAATCATCAGGACGTGCTGCCGGCCAATGAGGCCGAGCAGCGCTTCGAGGTGCGTATCACCTGCCGCGCCGAGGACGAGATCCAGGTGCGCAGCCTGATGCTGCACAGCTTCGGCAACGGCGGCCTGCGCCTGCAGTCGCTGCACAGTGAAGACCTGGCCAACCCGGCCAAGCTTGAGGTGCGCGCCGAGCTGCTGGGCAGCCCCGATGCGCCCACCCAGCTCGAACGCCTGGTCAGCCGGGTGAGCCTGGAGAAAGGCGTCAGCTCCGTGCGCTGGCAAGTGCAGGAGCTGAGCGCCGATTAGCGCCGCTCGTCCGACAATGGGGTCGGTTGGTCGGGTTCGGGCAGACGGTCGTCCAGTTGCGGGTCATCGGGCACTCGCTCGATGTCCTGGGGGCGCTCGCTGCGCTGTGGCTCGTTGGGCACATTCGGGTCGCTGACCGGGTCGTGCTCACGCTGTGGATTGTTCAGGGGATCTTTCCAGAGGGGATCATCTTCGGGACGTGGCTGGTTCATGATTACTACCTCGCAAGGGCGGTGCAAAAAACGCCCGCCGTACAGATTCGAGGCTTGGCCCTTGTCGGCAGTGCCGCCCAGGCGATCAACGGCAAGCCCGGGAAAATATACTCAGTGGCAAGCAAAATCCGCTGCAGCACCTCGCTGCGCAAGGGGTATCGTGTAGCAAAATAATCAGCCAGAGGTGCACTGTGGCGTCCTATACCTTGCGGCAACTGAAGTACTTCGTCACCACCGTTGAGTGCGGCAGCGTCGCCGAGGCGTCGCGCAAGCTGTACATCGCTCAGCCGTCGATTTCCACCGCGATCAAGGGCCTGGAAGACAGTTTCGGCGTACAGCTGTTCATCCGCCATCACGCCCAGGGCGTGTCGCTGACACCCGGTGGCGCACGCTTCTACCGCAAGGCCCAGGAGCTGCTGCGCATGGCCCGCGAGTTCGAGCAGAACGCCCTGGCCGACAACGACGTGGTCTGTGGCCAGATCGACATCGGCTGTTTCGAGACCGTTGCCCCACTCTACTTGCCGCGCCTGATCGCAGGCTTTCGCCAACGCTTCCCCGGGGTGGAGATCCGCCTGCAGGACGGTGAGCAGCAAGAACTGGTGCAGGGCCTGACCGGTGGGCGTTTCGACCTGGCGATCTTCTATGAGCACGATCTGGACAGCACCATCGAAACCGAAGCCTTGACCGCACCGCAGCGCCCCTATGCGTTGCTACCTGCCGGTCATCGCTTTGCCGGGCAGGCCCAGGTGTCGATTCGCGACCTGGCCCTGGAACCGATGATCCTGCTGGATGTGCAGCCGAGCCGGACCTATTTCGTGAGCATTTTCGAGGAGTTGCACCTGAGCCCGAACATCGTCTTCAGCTCGCCATCGATCGAGATGGTGCGCGGCATGGTGGGCCAGGGCTTTGGCTTTGCCCTGCTGGTGACTAAGCCCCATGGCAATTACAGCTATGACGGCCAGGAAGTGGTGTGCGTGGAGATTGCCGAGGACGTTACCGGTTCTGCACTGGTGGCTGGCTGGCTCAAGCGTGCGCAACTGACCAAACCTGCGCAGTTGTTTGTCGATTACTGCAAGGAGCAGTTTGCTGCCTGGTTGGCCTGAATCGCATCGCGGGGCAAGCCCGCTCCCACAGGCTTTGCATTGCCTCTATGGGAGCGGGCTTGCCCCGCGATGAGTTCAACGCGCAGCCCAGGCGTTAAAGCGCTGCTCCAGCTCCTCGCCATGGTCCACCCAGAACCCGGCATCCACCGCCCGGGCGCCGGCCAGGTTGCTTTGCGCCGTCGGCAATTGTTGCTGAACCGCGCTGGGCAACAGTTTCAACGCCTCGCGGTGCACCGGCCCGTAAGGGATCTGTTCGGAGAACACCTTCTGGGTCTGCGGCTGGCTGGCAAAGGCGATGAAGTCCTCGGCCAAGGCCTTGTTCGGTGTGCCCTTGACCACCGCCCAGTATTCCGGGTCGTACAGGCTTTGCGGCCAGACGATGCTCAGCTTCATACCCTCCTTCTGCGCCGAGGCGATCCGGCCGTTGTAGGCCGCGCTCATGACCACGTCACCGGCAACCAGCCACTGCGCCGGTTGCGCGCCGGCTTCCCACCACTGGATGTTGCCCTTGATCTGGTCCAGCTTGGCAAAGGCGCGGGTTACCCCTTCAGGTGTGCCAAGCACGTCATACAGCTGATCGGGCTTGACCCCGTCGGCCAGCAAGGCAATTTCCAGGGTGTATTTGGCACCCTTGCGCAAGCCACGCTTGCCGGGAAAGTCGGCGACGTTCCAGAAGTCCGCCCAGGAGTTCGGCGCTTTGGCCAGCTTGCCCTGGTCATAGGCCATGACCATCGACCAGACATAGGTGGCCACCCCGCATTCACTCAAGGTGCCCGGCACGAACTGCGCCGGGTCGCCGAAGCGTGCCGGGTCCAGCCGTTCGAACAGGCCTTCGTCACAGCCGCGCAGCAATTCCGGGCTTTCGACTTCGACCACGTCCCAACTGGTATGGCCGACGTCGACCATGGCCTTTATTTTCGACAGCTCACCGTTGTACTCGCCGGCAACCACGCGTCCTGCGCCGCTGGCATTGAAGGGTTGGAAGTAGGCCTTGTCCTGGGCCTGCTTGGTGGCACCGCCAAAGGAGATGACGGTGAGGTTCTGCGGCGCAGCCGATACGGCGCTGCACAGCACAACCAAGGCAAAGGGAACACAGCAACGCAAGGATCTGGACATGAAGCGGTTCCTCTAATAGGCCGGCACGCCCGCGCGCGCCGGCCGCTTGTGGGCTTACAGGCGACCGAATTCGCGGGCGGTACGGTCTACGGCGGTACGGGTCTTGTCGACCAGTTCATCGATGTCGGCGTGGCTGGCCACCAGGGCCGGGGCCATGATCATCCGGCCCAGGGTCGAGCGAATGATCAGGCCTTCTTCAAATCCAATGGTGCGGCAACGCCAGGCCATGTCGTTCTCGTTGGCAAAGCGCTTGCGGCTGGCCTTGTCTTCGGCGAACTGCAAGGCGGCAACCAGGCCTGTGCCCTGCACCTCACCGATCAACGGGTGGTTGCCGAACACCTCGCGCAGGCAGCGCTGCAGGTAGGGGCCGGTCTCGTGCTTGACCCGGCTGACGATGCCTTCGTCGCGCAGGGCCTTGAGGTTGGCAATCGCCACCGCCGCCGCCATCGGGTGGCCAGAATAGGTCAGGCCATGGGCGAACACTCCGCCCTGCTCCACCAGCACCTGGGCCATGCGCTTGGACAGGATCAGGCCGCCCATGGGGATGTAGCCGCTGGTCAGGCCCTTGGCGATCGACAGGGTGTCGGGTTCGAAACCGAAGTGCTGGTGGGCGAACCATTCGCCGGTGCGGCCAAAGCCACCAATCACTTCATCGGCGCACAGCAGCACATCATATTGACGGCAGATGCGCTGGATTTGCGGCCAGTAGCTTTCTGGCGGGAAGATCATGCCGCCGGCGCCCTGGAAGGGTTCGGCGACAAAGGCGGCGACGTTCTCGGCGCCCAGCTCAAGGATTTTCTCTTCCAGCTGGCGCGCCGCGCGCAGGCCGAACTCGGCCGGGGTCAGGTTGCCTTCGTGGGCGAACCAGTACGGCTCGTCGATGTGCGCAACGTCCGGGATCACCCCGCCCATGTCGTGCATGAACTTCATCCCGCCCAGCGCCGTGGCACCCAGGGTCGAGCCGTGGTAGCCGTTCCAGCGCCCGATCATGATCTTCTTCTGCGGCTTGCCGAGGATCTGCCAGTAGCGGCGCACGGTGCGGATCAGCACCTCGTTGGCTTCAGAGCCCGAATTGGTGTAGATCGCGTGGCTGTAGTGCGCCGGCAGCAGGCTGAACAGCAACTCCGACAGCTCGACCACCGCCGGGTGGGTGGTGTGGAAGAACATGTTGTAGTACGGCAGTTGCTCAAGCTGCTGGCTGGCGGCCGCAGCCAGGTCCTTGCGGCCATAGCCCAGGTTGGTGCACCACAGCCCCGACATACCGTCCAGGTAGCGCTTGCCGTCGTTGTCCCACAGGGCCAGGCCTTCGCCACGCACGATCACCCGCGGGCCTTCGGCGTTCAGTGCTTTCTGGTCAAGGAAGGCATGAATGTGGTGCGCAGCATCCGCTGCCTGGTAGTCGCCGGTGCTACGGACAGGTTTCTCTTGAGCGGTCATTGCGAGTCTCCTTGCGGTTTTTTATCGTGTTGAGTGCCCAGCACGCTTGCCAGCGGCTCGGGCTTGAACAGCGGCTTGCCCATCACGCCCTTGATCCACAGCACGGCAATGATCGAGACGATCAGCAGCACCAGGCCTGCGTAGGCAAAAATCGAAACGGTCATGTCGGGGCTGGGCGAGACGTTCCAGATCGCAAACAGCATGCCGGCGATGCCGAACAGCTGCGGCAACGGGTAGAACGGTGTGCGGAACGGCCGCGCCACTTGCGGGTAACGCCGGCGCAGGGCAATGACGTTGACGTGGGTGATGATGTAGGCGAGCAACCAGGCCAGGGCCGCCGACAGCAACAGCTGGTTGATCGCGTCGGCATGGTCGTGCATCAGCAGCAATGGCAGGCCGGTAACGGCGGCGATGAACAGCACCGCCACCCAGGGCGCGCCGCTGCGCTTGCCCTGGCGTTTGAACACGCCGAACGCCTGGCCGTTGCGAGCCATGCCAAACAGCATGCGCGGGATCGCCGCCAGTGAGCTGTTGAGGGTGCTGCAGGTGGCGGTGATCGCCGCGGTGACCAGAAACACCTTGCCGGCCTCGCCGAACACCGTGGTGGCGAACAGGTAATGCGGCAGGCCGTTACTGGCCAGTTCCGCCTGGGGCACGGTGAGCAAGGCACCCAGAGCGTACAGGCTGATGATCACGAAGATGATGGTCAGGCCGAGCATCATCGAGCCCGGGATGTTGCGCTCCGGACGGCGAGTTTCCTCTACCAGCGGGCAGACGAACTCGGCGCCGACAAAGCCCCACACCGCCATTGCCGTCAGGGCGATCACGCCCAGGCCCATCGGGTTCCAGTGGGCGCTGTCGAACAGCGTCGGGTTGGGCGCGACGATGTCGCTGTTCATCGCACTCAAGCCCATCACCAGCAAGACCACGGTCATCACCACTGCCAGCACGGTTTGCAAGCGGGCGAAGATGTCGATGTTGAACAGGTTGAGCACGGTGAACAGCGCCAGCACCCCCAGGGCCACGGACAAGGGTGGCATGCTGTGCGGGTAGACCTTGTCGATGATGAACTCCATCAGCAACAGCTCGGCCGACAGCGCGAACATCGCCACCACGATGTAGCCGGAGAAGGTCGCCAAGATCGCCGGGAACTGGCCGATGGCAACTTCGGTGTAGCTGCTCAGGCTACCGGCCCGGGGGATCATCAGTGCCAGTTCCGAGAACGAACAGGCATAACTCAGGGCCAGCAGGTAGGCCAGGCCCAGCGGCACGATGAAGCCCAGGCCGGCAATGCCGACACCCTGCAGCATCAGCACCATCACGCCCTGGGACACCACCAGGCCGATGGCCACGGCCAACAGTGCGGTGAGGCCGAGTTTCTTGCGACTTGCAGGTGGCGCCAGGGCGCCGGTTTGCACGCTTGCATTGCTGTTCATCGGTTGCTCCGAATTGTTGTTATTGGAATGCCGGCCTCATCGCGGGGCACGCCCGCTCCCACAGGGGCCCTCAGCCACGCAACTGAATCCAGGTCGTCTTCAACTGCGTGTACTTGTCGAACGAATGCAGCGACAGGTCGCGGCCAAAGCCGGACTGCTTGCCGCCACCAAAGGGCACGGTGACATCCAGGGCATCGACGGTATTGACCGACACCGTTCCGGCATTCAGGCGTCGCGCGACACGGTGGGCGCGGTTGAGGTCGTCGGTCCACAGCGACGCTGCCAGGCCGTAGATGTGATCGTTGGCCATGGCCACCGCCTGGTCTTCGTCATCGAACACACTGACCGCCAGCACCGGGCCGAACACTTCCTCACGGGCCAGGGTCATGGCGGCGGTGACACCCGTGAAAATCGTCGGTTCGATGAAGTTGCTCGAACCGTTGAACGTCAGCTGCCGTCCGCCACACACCCGTTGCGCGCCCTCGGCCTGGGCCTGCTCGATGTAGGCCATGATCCGCTGCGTCTGGCGGCTGTCGACAATGGCTCCGGCCCGGCTCGCCGGGTCCAGCGGATTGCCCGGCTGCCACTGGCGCGCCTTGTCGATCAGGCGCTCGATGAACGCATCGACAATCGAACGCTGCACCAGCAGCCGCGAGTTGGCCGAGCAGACTTCGCCCTGGTTGAAGAAGATCCCGAACGCGGCCTTCTCGGCTGCCAGGTCCAGGTCCTGGCAGTCGGCGAACACCAGGTTCGGGCTCTTGCCACCGCATTCGAGCCACACCTGCTTGAGGTTCGATTGCGCGGCGTACTGCATAAAATACTTGCCGACCTCGGTAGAGCCGGTGAACGCCAGGGCATCGACGTCCATGTGCAGGCCCAGGGCGCGACCGGCCTCCTCGCCCAGCCCCGGCACGACGTTGAGCACGCCCTTGGGAACTCCTGCTTCGATGGCCAGTTCTGCCAGGCGCAACGCCGAAAACGGCGACTGTTCGGCGGGCTTGAGCACCACGCTGTTACCGGCGGCCAAAGCCGGGGCCAGCTTCCAGGCGGCCATGTCCAGCGGGAAGTTCCACGGCACCACCGCAGCAATCACGCCCAGCGGCACGCGGGTGATGGTTGCCAGAACATTGCTGGCAGTCGGCGCCACCTGGTCATAGAGTTTGTCGAGGCTTTCGCCGTACCAGGCGAACACCTGGGCTGCGCCCGGCACGTCGATGTTCCAGGCATCCATCACCGGCTTGCCCATGCTCAGGGTATCGAGCAAGGCCAGCTCGTCACGGTGCTCGAGCATCAACTGCGCCAGACGCAGCAGCACGGTTTTACGCGCGCCGGGCGCCATCTTCGCCCAGGGGCCTTGTTCAAAAGCGTGGCGAGCGCTGCGCACCGCCTGGTCAACGTCGCTTTGGCCACAGGCGGCGACCTTGGCCAGCAACGTGCCGGTGGCCGGGTTGATCACCTCGAACCGCGCGCCGCTGGCGGCCTGACAGGCTTGGCCTTGGATAAATGCGCTGTCGATCAGGCGCAGCTGTTGCGCCAGGTTGCTCCACTCGTTGAAATCTTTCACTGCAGACTCCTTGTTGTTATTCGTGGGTGCACAGGTACTCGGCCAGGCGGTCCATCAGCCGGTCACAGGCCGCCATCTGCTCGACGCTGACAAATTCATCCGGCTTGTGGCCCTGGTCCATGCTGCCCGGCCCGCACACCACCGTCGGGATCCCGGCCTGGTCGAACAAGCCGCCTTCGGTGCCAAAGGCCACGGTGCTGAAGGCATCGCTGCCGCACAGTTGCGCGACCAGTTTTGCTGCGGCGCTTTCAGGTGCTGTGGCCAGGCCCGGGTAGGCTGAAATCGGTTCGAAGCGAATCGCTGTGTCGGCCTTTACCGCTTGCATGGCCGGCAGCAACGTTTGCTGCGCATAGGTATGCAGTTCGTCCACCACCGCCTGCGGCTCGAAGGCCGGCAAGGCGCGTACTTCAAAGTCGAAACGGCAAGCGGCCGGGACGATGTTCAGCGCCGTACCGCCATCAATCACGCCGACCTGCACGGTGGAGAACGCCGGGTCAAAGCGCGCATCCTGATGCTCCGGCGCGGCCAAACGCTGACCGATCTCGCCCAGGCGGCCGATCAGCCGCGCCGCCTGCTCGATGGCGTTGACGCCATAGGGCGCATAGGCCGAATGGCACGGCGCACCCTGTACGTGGCAACGCATCGCCAGTTTGCCCTTGTGGCCAAGCACCGGTTTGAGCTCGGTGGGCTCGCCAATCAGACACAGTGCCGGCTGTGGGATGCGCTGGGGCAGCACCTCCAGCAGGCTGCGCACGCCCAGGCAGCCGACTTCCTCGTCATAAGAGAACGCCAGGTGCACCGGCCGGCGCAGGGGGCTTGCGACAAACAGCGGTACCGCCGCCAGCACCGAGGCCAGGTAGCCTTTCATGTCGGCAGCGCCGCGGCCGTACAGCCTGCCGTCGCGCTCGGTGAGGCTGAACGGCTCCAGTGTCCACGGCTGACCGTCCACCGGCACCACATCGGTGTGGCCCGACAACACCACCCCGCCCGCCACCGCCGGGCCAATGCTGGCCAGCAGGTTGGCCTTGCTGCGCTCTGCGTTGTAGATCAGCGCGCAGCTCACCCCCAGGCCGTGCAGGTAGTCGCGGACGAACTCGATCAAGGCCAGGTTCGAATCGCGACTGACCGTGGCAAAGCCGATCAGCTTGGCCAGTAACGCCCGGCTGCGCAGTTCACTCATCGCCCGGCACTCCGTAGCTGGGCGCAAGCGTCGGGTTGAGGGCGCGGGTCAGGTAGTCCTGCAACTGCGGCTGGTAAGCGCTCCAGAGTTTGCTCAGCTCGCCGATGGGGTTCTCCTCGGCCCAGTCCACACGCAGGTCAACGATCGGCCAGACCAGTTCGCCGACCACCGACAGTGCTGCCGAGTGCACCGCCCCGGCTTCGCCGCCAGCGTCCTGGCCGGCCTGCAAGGCGCTTAACAAACGTGCGGCCAGGCAGCCTTCACTGTTCTGGAAGGCCTCGACCATGCGCTCGATCACCGCGCTGTTGGCCAACAGGTTGCCCGCTGCCACGCATTGTTCACCGGCTACCGCGTTGTGGATGCCCAGCGCGTGATTACCGCTGAACAGCGCCGTGCGCCCTTGGGCATCGATGACAGCCACCTGGCGATACTGGCTGTAGCCGTTGCGCGTCAGGGCGCGGTCCAACGCCTGGTGCGGTGCCAGGCCCTGCTCCAGACCGTCGAGAATCTGCGGGCCAAGGGCCGGCAAGGTGATGTTCTGGCTCGACACCGCGCCCACGCCGGTGCGCAGCCACGGGCAGCGCGCGCCGACGGCAATGCTCGAGGAGCTGATGGCAATGCCCAACTGGCCGGTTTCGGCGCAGCGGCCAACGATGGAAAAGGTCATGGCAGGCTCCTTATTCGGGGATGACCGCGATCACGTCGATTTCCATCAGCCACTGTGGCTGGCCGAGGGCGCTGACCACCAGGCCCGTGGAGATCGGGAACACGCCTTTGAGCCACTTGCCGACTTCCTGGTAGACCGGCTCGCGGTAGCGCGGGTCGATCAGGTAGGTGGTGGTCTTGACGATATGGCTGAGGTCGCTGCCGGCCTCTTCCAGCAGTTGCTTGACGTTGCGCATGGCTTGTTCGGCCTGGGCCCTTGGATCACCGAGACCAACCAGCTGGCCGTTGAAGTCGGTGCCCACCTGCCCCCTGACGTACACGGTGTTGCCGGCACGTACCGCCTGGCACAAATCGTTGTCCAGGGTCTGGTTGGGGTAGGTGTCTTTGGTGTTGAACATGCGGATACGGGTATGAGTAGGCATCAACGGGCTCCCATGAGGCTGACAGGTTGGCGTTCGGCTTGGCGCTGCGACGCGTCGCGGTAATCGAAGTAGCTGCGCTGTTTGACGATGTGTTCGGCGATGTGCCGGGCGTCGTGCCACACGCCCCAGATAAAGGCCGAGCCGCGCCGCGACAACCAGGGCAGGCCAACGAAGTAGATGCCCGGCTCGCTGGACACGCCGCGCTGGTGGCGGGGCTTGCCGTTATCCTTGAAGGCGTCGACCTGCAGCCAGCTGTAGTCCACCGAGTAGCCGGTGGCCCAGATGATGGTGCTGACGCCGGCCTTGGCCAGGTCGAGTTCGAGAATCGGCTGGCTCAGGCACGGCGGGTCGGGCAGCATCACCCGTGCTTCGGGTTCTTGCGGCAAGTCCAGGCCGTTACGGGCGATGTAGGCGTCGGCGGCGTCGAGCAACGCCAGGTAGTTTTCGTCACCGCGGGCGATGTTCTCGGCCAGGTTGGCCTCGAAACGCACCACCCCGTTGTCAAAGCTCTTGGTCAGGCCGACCAGGGTCATGCCCTGCTGCGCCAGCTTGCGAAAATCTACGGTATGGCCACCGCGGGCGCCGCTGACGGCAATGGTCACGTGCTCCTTGCCCGGCTGCATGGCCTCGGCGTCCCACTCGCCGAGCACTCCCAGCCACCAGCAAAAGTCGCGGTTGCGGTAGGCCCGCGGCGGGCGGTCGTGGGCACCGACCGAGAGGTACACCTGCTTGCCGGCGCGCTGCAGTTCATCGGCGATCTGCACACCGGAGGAGCCGGCGCCGACCACCAGCACCGCGCCTTCGGGCAGTTGCTGCGGGTTGCGGTAAGCGGCGGAGTGCATCTGCAGCACGCGCGGATCTTGCGGGGCAATCGGCGGAATCACCGGGCGCTGGAACGGGCCGGTGGCGACCACCACCTGGCGAGCCTCGATTACACCGTCGCTGGTGTGCACGGTGAAGCCCGGGCGATCACTGTTGCGCAGCACCTGGGTGACTTCGACGCCGGTGCGGATCGGCGCATTGAACTTGCGGGCATAGGCTTCGAAGTAGTCGGCCACCTGCTCCTTGGCGGCGAAGGCGTCCGGGTCCAGGCCTTCGAACTCCAGGCCCGGGAAGCGGTCGTGCCAGGCCGGGCCGTTGGCCACCAGCGAATCCCAGCGGCCAGTGCGCCAGGCTTCGGCAATACGGTTGCGCTCCAGCACCAGGTGCGGCACGCCCAGGCGGCTCAGGTGCTCACTCATGGCTACACCGGCTTGGCCGGCGCCCACTACCAGCGTATCGATCTTGGTTTTATTGATTGTCATGTCTGCGCCCTACTGAGTTGTCCCACGCAGGTGGCCGTGGGAGGGAGTAGGTCGCATTCTGGGAGCAGGCGGGAAAACGCGAAATTATGATTTTTGTAGTTGCTAGAGAGTAAAAAACTGGGGGGCTGTTGCGGCCCTATCGCGGGGCAAGCCCGCTCCTACACATTTGGGTAGGAGCGGGCTTATCGTCAATACAACCGCGCCTTGACCAGCGGCCGGATCAGGTAGTTGAGTACGGTGCGCTTGCCACTGAGGATATCCACCTCGGCGACCATGCCGGGGATGATCGGCAATACTTCATCGCCGCGCTTGAGCACGCTGCCATCGGTCTTGATCAGCACCTGGTAGTACGACTCCTTGCCGCGCGGGGTGTCTTCTTCGATGGTATCGGCGCTGATCTGTTCCAGGGTGCCCTTGAGGTCGCCATAGATGGAGAAGTCATAGGCAGTGATCTTGACCTTGGCCGGCATGCCCGGCACCAGGAAGGCCACGTCACGGGGCTTGATCCGGGCCTCGACCAGCAAGCGCTCCTCCACTGGAATCACTTCCATGATCGCCTCGCCCGGCTGGATCACCCCGCCACGGGTGTTGATCAGCACGGTATTGACCCGCCCGCGCACCGGCGAAAGGATTTCGGTACGGCGCAGCTGATCCTGGCGCTGCTTGATGATCGGCTCCAGGGCGCTGAGGTCGGCCTTGCGTTGCGAGCGTTCGGTGTAGGCGTCCTGGAAGTAGGTGTTTTTCAGCTCCGTGAGCTTGCCGTTGAGGGTGGCGATGTCCTGGCTGAGCTTGAGCGCCTCCATCTGGCTCACCGCGCGCTTGGCCACCAACGGCCGCACCAGGTCGAGCTGGCTCTGGGCCAGGCGGATCTGCGCCTGGATCGAGCGGGTGTTTTCCACCAGCTTGTCGCGTCGCGACTTGAACAGCTCGCGCTCGGAGCGTGCCAGCGGGCTGTCGGCATCGACGTCGGCGGCAAAATCGATATGCGCCTTGCCGAGCACTTCGGCATCCAGGCGGGCAATCGCTGCGCGCAAGCCGTCAGCCTGGTTGGTCGATTCCTGGACCGTGGTCAGAAACCGCGTTTCATCCAGGCGGAGCAACGGTTGGCCGACCTCGACCAGGTCACCCTCCTTGACCAGCAGGTGGTCAAGGATACCGCCCTCCAGGCTCTGGATTTTCTGGATGCGGCTGTAGGGCACCACCCGGCCATCGCCACGGGTGACCTCGTCTAGTTCGGCCCAGGCCGCCCAGGCGATAGCAATCAGGATGCAAGCCAGCAACAGCCACAACAGCGGCCGGTAGACCGGGTGAGTGACCGCCAGCAGCGGGTCGGCCAGTTCGCGGCGCAGTCTGGCCGCCTTGCGTTCAGAGCCCATTTGCACCTCCTGCGGCCTGCGGGGCCTGCACCTGGCTGCCCTGCACCACCTGCTCCAGTGGGCCATCCATGATCACCCTACCCTGGCGCAGGACCACCGCGCGATCGACCAGGGCGAGCATGCTCTTCTTGTGGGTGGTGATGACCAGCGTGCGTTTGCCCAGCCATTGCTGCAGGTAGTCGACCACCTGTTTTTCGCTGGTCTGGTCGAAGGCTGCGGTGGGCTCATCCAGCAACAGGATCGGTGGGTCCTGCAGCAGCACCCGGGCCAGGCCCACGGCCTGGCGTTGCCCGCCGGACAGGCTGGCGTTGCCCAGGATCGGCAGGTCAAGGCCCAGCGAATGGCCGCGCACGAATGCCCCCAGGCCAACCCCATCGAGGGTTTCCAACAGTTCATCGTCGCTCAGGGCAGCGTTCTCCAGATTGAGGTTGTCACGCAGGCTGCCCTGGAACAGCGCCACTTCCTGGGGCAGGTAGCCAATGCCGCGCTGGCGGTCGGCCGGGTCGATCTGGCTGAGGCTGACATCATCGAGCAGCAGGCGCCCGGACTGGGCATCGAGCAAGCCACTGAGCAAACGCAACAAGCTCGACTTGCCCGCACCGTTGCCACCGAGCAACGCCACGCGCTCGCCGGCCTGAATGTTCAAAGCCTGGATATCCACCACTGGCGGGCCATCACCGAGGCTAAGGCGCACACCTTCAAGGCGATAGTGCCCACGCAGTTGCGGCTTGTGCACGAAGCGTTTGCCCTTGGGCCGTTCCTGTTCGGCGGCCATCAACTGGTCGAGGCCTTCCATGGCCACCTTGGTGTGCTGCCAGCGGCCGAGAATACCTGCAGCCTGGGACAGCGGCGCAATTGCCCGCGAGGCAAGAATCGAGCAAGCCACCAGGGCACCGACGGTCATGGCACCGTCGCTGATGCGATAGACGCCGAACACCACCACACCGACGTAGCACAGCTGCTGGACGATGCTCGAGGCATAGCTCAGGGTCGAGGCCAGGGCGTGGGTTTTCATGGCCGTGCTCGACAGCTCGCCGGTCAGGCTTTCCCATTGCTGCAGGCAACGGCCTTCAGCGCGGCTGGCCTTGACCGTTTCCAGGTGTTCGAAGGCTTCCAGCAGCACGCCGTTCTTCATTGCCCCTTCGCGCAGGTTCTGCCGCGACAGCCGGCCGAGCAGGCGCTGAGTCAGCAGCCCCGGCAACACCATCAGCACGCAAGCGACAATCGGCACCCAGACCACCTGGCCGCCGATCATGGCGATGATCAGCAAGAAAACCACCACGAACGGCAGGTCGCTGATCAGCGCGGCGCTGGATGAGGTAAAGAATTCGCGGACCGACTCGAATTCGCGCACCTGGGTGCTGAATGCCCCCATCGACGCAGGCTTGGCGGCGATCCGCGTGCTCAGCACGCGCGCGAACAGCAGGCTGGACAGTTGCAGGTCAAGGCGCTTGCCCAGCACGTTGAGCAAGTGCCCGCGCATGATCCGCAGCACACCGTCCAGGACAATCGCCAAGGCCACGCCACCGGCCAGAATCCACAAGGTGTCGAAGGCGGCATTGGGCACCACCCGGTCATACACCTGCATGGCGAACAACGCTGAGGCGATGGCCAGGACGTTGGCCATCAGAGCTGCGGCAGCCACTTCGGCATAGGAGCGCCAGAGCTTTTTCAGCGGGCCGAAGAACCAGTGCTCGGGCACCACCGAGGCGTAGTCCCCTACCCGCTCGTCCGGCCGGAAACGGCATTTGGCGAACACCGCCGTGCCGCTGTACAGCGCCGCCAGTTCGCTCAGCGCCAGGCACTCGACGCCGCCATCGCTTTGCGGCACCAGGACCTGGGCTTGTTCATTTTCGAGCTTGACCAGCACCAGGCTGCGCCCGTCCGTGAGCAACAGCAGCGCCGGCAGCAGGTAGTTGTCCATCTGTGCCAAGGGCAACTGATCGACCCGTGCAGTTATATCGGCGCGGCGCAACGCTCGCGCGACCAGGCGCAACGGCAGCCGCCCGTGCTCCAGCGCCAAGCCATCGACCAGCTCGGCATCGCCCAGCGGGCGGCCCAGTTGGCGGCACAATAACAGCAGGCCCTGGCGCAACGGATCGTTGCCCGGCTCGTGATTGAGCGCCACGACCTTGCCGGCAATCCTGTTCTCAGCTTCCATTCAACCGATTCTCCACCAGTGGGCCCAACAAGCCGACCTGAGCGGCCGCCCGGTATTCAATGCGCTTGCGTTCGATGTGCAGGTTGATCAATTGACGCTCGGCCTCGAAGCGTTCGCGCTGCACGCTAAGCAGGTCGATCACGTCACGCCGGCCCACTTCGAACTGCTCGCGGTACAGCTCGCTGACCTGCGCCGACTCCGTCACTTGCACCTGCAAGGCTTGCTCCCGCCAACCCAGGGTTTCGCCATTGTCGAACAGGGTTTGCAGTTGCCGGCGGATATCGCGCTGCATGGCGTCGGCGCTGAAGCGCGCCGACTCCAGGCGTTGCTGGGCAGCCGTCGGGCGGCGGAAGTTGGACAAGCCCTGGAAGGTGTCCATGCGTAAACGCAAGGCCACCACCGAGTCGCTTTCCGGGTGCCCGCCGACTTCCCGGCGCAGCGCTGTAGCCTCGATGTTCAGTTGCGGCAGCAACGCCGACTTGGCCTCGCGGACCTGGGCTTCGGCGACGTTGGCGTCCTCCAGGGCCTTGCGCTGCAAGGGCGCGTCGTGAATCACCCGGGTCAGGTCACTGTTGGCCAGGTAGCGTTTGAGCGACATCGGTTCGGGGTCGTTCAACGTATCCGGCTCCTGGCCGACCAGAATCAGGTACTGGTTGCGCGCGTCCTGCAGGTTGCCCTTCTCCAGTGCCAGCTGTTCCTGGGCCCGCGCCAGTTCGAGATTGGCACGGTCCAGTTCACTGCGATCGGCATAACCATCGCCACCGCGGTCTTGGGTCATCTGGCGGATACCGCCCAGGCGCTGCAGGTGCGTGCGCACCGCCTCGACCCGGCGTTCGGCCGCCAGCACGTCGAGGTAGGTCTCGACGATATCCAGCGCCGCATCGTCGCGGGCCACCAGCACCGCCTCCGACAGCTTGCGCTGGTTGGCGCTGGCACTGTCGACCTTGCTGTTGACCCGGCCCCAGTCGTAGAGCATCTGCGACGCGGTGAGGTCATAGACCACCTCGCCAAAATCAAACTCCTGGGGCCCGCCGGACATCGACAGCGAGGGGTAATAGCCGCCCTTGGCAATCTCCACTTCTGTGCCGGCGCGATCGGCTTCGGCCATCGCCGAACGCACCTCGGGGTGAATGGCCAGCCCGGCCCGGACCGCCTGGTCCAGTGGCATGGCTGGCGTAACCATCGGCAGACCCAGCACAAGTAACCCCAAGGCTACTTGCGCGTGCTGCCGTCCCTTGCGCGCATACTGCTGGCGCGCCGTCATCAAACCACGACCTGGACCGTGTTTTCCTCAACCAGCAGCGTGTTGACGCCAAATGCGTAGACGTCATACACCAGGCCGTTGATCGTCTGCGTGGTACCCGTGTTGAGCGCACCCACCACATTCAATGTGTCGTTGCTTTCGCCGGTGATCTGCAAGGTGTTGTTGGCATCGGTGATCAGCCCCACTTCTGCGGCGGTAAGGGTCAGTACGCTGCCCGCATCGCCTTTGCCCAGGTCGACCCGTTCAATGTTGCTGAGGGTGCCGACGCCGACGGCGTTGTAGTCCAGGTCGATGCCATTGGCCAGCAACAGCGTGTCGAAGCCTGCCCCGCCATCGATGCTGACGAAGTTGGTCGCGGTAATCTGGATGGTGTCGTTGCCATTGCCCGCCGCCACATGATCGCCAGCGCCGACGTTGAAGATCAGGTCGCTACCGTCGCCGCCGTTCAGGTGCTCGGCGCTGCCGTTGACAGCGGACATCACATCATCGCCCGCAGTGCCGTTGACATTGATCTGGCCGATGATCGACGACAAGCCGTTGGGCAGCAGGGTGATGCCATAGGCCGCGCTGTCGTTGCCCTGGCTGTCGGTGGCGATAACGTTGAAGGAGATCTGTGAGCCCAGGTTGAGGATGTCGGTAATGTTCAGCCCCAGTTGGGTGAGGATGGTCGGGCTCAGCAGGTTCAGGGCAAAGTGCCCGCTACCGTCGGCGAGAATCGGCAACAACTGCACGTCCAGTGCCGGGGTGATGACGCGAATCAACAGGCTCGAGCCCACCTCGGTGTTGCCGCTAAAGCCAAAGCGCGGGTTCAGCGGGTTGAGGCTGACGTCCACGGCAAAACCGCCGATGGTCACGGGCTGCTCGATGTTGGTCCCTATCGCAATGCTCGCAACGCTGCTCGGGTTGCCGGCCGGGTCACGGCCCACCACCGAGACCTGGGCGCTGAGCAACTGGTCCCAACTGAAGTCGATGTCCAGGTCGGTCAGCAGGTTCAGCGACGCCAGTCCGCTGTTATCGGCCGTCACCGTTACCGTTCCGGTCACCCCGCCGACGGTGAGCGTCACCGTCAACTCGGTGCCAGGATCAGTGGAGATGGTCAGCAGGTTGCCCACCAGCGACAGCACCGGGGTCGCCGGTGGCACGGTGTCGATGGTGAAGGCCACCGGTGTCGAGGCGGTACCGCCATTGATGTCGGCGGTGATGGTCGAGGCGCCTTGGGGGAACGGCCCGCCCGACGGGTTGAGGGTCACGCTGACGGTGCCAGCGGTGATGTCGCCGGCAGTCAGGGTATGGCTGGCCTGCACCTGGTAGCCGTTCTGCCCGGCAAAGTTGACGGTGATCACCTGGCCGACCTGCAGGGTCGGCCGTACCGTGACGCTGACCTGGATACCGTTGGCAATTTCGGCAGCGTTGATCCAGGTGTCGGCCGCTTCCGCCACGCTCAGGGTCGGTGGCGCCAGGTCCGGCGCGGTGACGCTGCTCGGGCCGCTGAGGTTGCCCGCGGCATCCACCGCCACTGCAGACACCGGCTGACCGGCAATCAGCGGCGGTGCCAGGGGCAAGCTGAAGTTGCCGCTGCCATTGACGTTGACTGTGATCGGGTTGGCGCTGTCGCCGTTGATCACGATACGTACCTGGCTGTTGGCTTCAGCGGTACCGCTGAGCAAGGCACCATCGGCGCTGATGTTCAGCACGGGCGCCGGCGGGGCCACGCTGTCGACCGTGGTACTGGCCGGAGGGCTGTCGTTGCCGGCGGCGTCTTCGGCCACCGCGTTGACCACGGTGCCGTTGGCCAACGGGCTGCCCGGGGTGAAGCTCCAGTTGCCACTGCCATTGGCTGTGGTCTGGCCAATCGGGTTGCCGCTGCCATCGGTAAGGGTGATCTTCGCGCCAATTTCGGCGGTGCCGCTGATCACCGCGCCATTGCTGGCGTTGATGACTGGCGCGGCGGGTGCCTGCGAATCCACCGTGGTGCTGCCCGGGCCACTGTTGTTGCCGGCAAGGTCCTGGGCCACGGCATTGACCACGGTGCCGTTGGGCAACGGGCTTGCCGGGGTGAAGCTCCAGTTGCCACTGCCATCGGCATTGACCTGGCCAATCGGGTTGCCGCTGCCATCGGTAAGGGTAACCTTGGCGCCCGCTTCGGCGGTGCCGGCAAGTACGCTGCCGTTAGTCGGGTTCACTACCGGTGCGGCAGGTGGCATCGCGTCCACCGTGGCGGTGGTTGGCGCACTGGTATTGCCAGCGGCGTCCTTGGCCACGGCGGTGAACACCTGGCCATGGGGCAATGAGCCAACACCCGGGAGGAAGCTCCAGTTACCGCTACCGTCGGCAGTCACCTCCCCTATCGGGTTGCCGCTGCTGTACTTGAGGATGATGGTGGCGCCCGCTTCCGCCGTACCAGTGACAAGCGTACCGTTGACCGGGTTGATCACCGGCGCGGCCGGGGCCACCGAGTCGACGGTGGTGCTGATCGGCCCGCTGGTATTGCCGGCGGCGTCCCTGGCCACGGCATTGACCACGGTGCCGTTGGCCAGTGGTGCTCCTGGGGTGAAGCTCCAGACCCCGCTGCCATTGGCCGTGGTTTCACCAATCGGGTTGCCACTGCCGTCGGTGAGGATGACTTTCGCACCGATCTCGGCGGTGCCGGTAATCACTACGCCAGTGCTGGCGTTGATGAACGGCACTGATGGCGCCAAGGCATCCACCGTGGTGCTGACTGGCCCGCTGGTGTTGCCGGCGGCGTCCTTGGCCACGGCATTGACCACGGTGCCATTGGGTAGTGGGCTGCCCGGGGTGAAGCTCCACTGGCCGCTGCCATTGGCAGTGGTCTGGCCAATCGGGTTGCCGCCACCATCGGTGAGGATGATGGTCGCCCCGGCCTCGGCGCTGCCACTGAGTTCGGCGCCATTGCTGGCGGCTATCACGGGTGCGCCCGGGGCGACGCCATCGATGGTGGCAACCGCTGCGGCGCTGTCGGTGCCTGTGGGATTGCGCGCAATGACCGTGACCACGGTGCCGTCCGGCAACGGCATGCCCAGGCTGAAACTCCAGTTGCCGCTGCCATCGACCGTTACCTGGCCAATCGGGGTGCCATTGCTTAGGGCCAGGATGATGGTATTGCCGGCATCCGCCGTACCGCTGAGGATTGTGCCGTTGCTGGGATCGACGTGAGGAATCGACGGCAGCGAAGTATCGATGGTGGTGGAACCTGGCGCGCCGGTGTTGCCTGCCGCGTCAGTGGCGGTGACATTGACCACGCTGCCGTTGGGCAACTGTGCACCCGGACTGAAGCTCCAGTTGCCGCCGGCGTCGGCCTGGACCTGGCCAATCGGGTTGCCGCTGCCATCTTTGAGAGTGACCGTGCTGTTGGCCTCGGCGATGCCATTGAGGGTGTTGCCGTTGCTCGGGTTGACCACCGGCGCCGCTGGCGGCAGGGCATCTACGGTGGCGCTGGCGGGCGGGCCACTGTTACCGGCCGGGTCCTGGGCCACGGCATTGACCACGGTGCCGTTGGGCAACGGGTTGGTGGGCGTGATCGTCCAGTTGCCGCTGCCATCGGCAATGGCTTCGCCGATCGGGCTGCCGCCGCTATCGGTCAGCATCACTTTGGCCCCGGCCTCGGCGGTGCCGCTGACGGTTGCGCCATTGCTCGGGCTGATCACCGGTGCGCCCGGGGCGACGCTGTCGACTGTGGTTGCCGCCTGTGGCCCGGTGTTGCCGGTCGGGTCGGTGGCCTTGGCAATCACCACGGTACCATTGGGCAGCGGGCTTGCCGGGGTGAAGCTCCAGTTGCCGCTGCCATCGGCAGTGACCTGGCCAATGGGGTTGCCGCCGCTGCCGGTCAGGGTCACGGTAGCACCGGCTTCAGCGCTGCCGCTGATGACGGCGCCATTGCTCGGATTGATGATCGGTGCCGCCGGTGCCGAACTGTCGACGGTCACTGTGGCAGGTGCGCTGCTGTTGCCAGCGGCATCCTTGCTGAGCACATTGACCACGGTGCCATTGGCGATCGGTGAAGCGGGCGTATAGCTCCAGTTGCCACTGCCATTGGCAGTGACCTCGGCAATCGGGTTACCACTGCCGTCAGTGAGGATCACCTTGCTGTTGGCTTCGGCCATACCGCTCAGGGTGCTGCCGTTGCTCAGGTTGACGGTGGGTGCAGGCGGGGCGACAGCGTCGACGATAGCGCTGGCCGGGGCGCTGGTGTTGCCGGCCGGATCCGTGGCGGTGACATTGACCACCGTGCCGTTGGGCAACGGGCTGGCGGGAGTGAACGTCCAGTTGCCGCTACCATCGGCGGTGACCTGGCCAATCGGGTTGCCGCTGCCATCGGTGAGGATCACCTTGGCCGCGGCCTCGGCGGTGCCGCTGACGGTTGCGCCATTGCTTGGACTGATCAGCGGTGCGCCCGGGGCCACGCTGTCCACGATCGATGTAGCGGTTGCGCTGTTGCCGGCCGCATCGCTGGCCGTGGCAACCACGACCGTGCCATTGGCCAGCGGGCTGCTTGGGGTGAAACTCCAGTGGCCACTGCCATCGGCGGTGACCTGGCCGATCGGGTTGCCGCTACTGTCTTTGAGCGTCACCGTGGCGCCGGCTTCGGTAGTGCCACTGATAACGCTGCCATTGCTTGGATAGATGATCGGTGCCGAAGGCGCCGAGCTGTCGACGGTCGTTGTGGCGGGGGCGCTGCTGTTGCCGGCCGCGTCCTGGGCCAGCACCTTGATGACCGTGCCATCGACAATCGGCGTGCCTGGTGTGTAACTCCAGTTGCCGCTGCCATCGGCCGTAACCTGGGCAATCGGGTTGCCACTGCCATCGGTGATGATCACCTTGCTGTTGGCCTCGGCCGTACCGCCCAGGCTGCTGCCATTACTCGGATTGACCGTGGGCGCCGCCGGGGCGATGGCATCGACGCTGACACTGCTCTGGCCACTGGTATTGCCGGCCGCATCCTGGGCCACGACATTGACCTGCGCGCCGTTGGGCAACGCACTGCCAGGGGTGAAGCTCCAGTTGCCGTTGGCATCGGCAATGGTCTGGCCGATCGGGTTGCCGTCGCCGTCGCTGAGCACGATTTTCGCGCCGGCTTCAGCAGTACCGCTGAGCAGTGCGCCGTTGCTCGGATTGACCAGCGGCGCGTTTGGTGCCACGGCATCGATCACCGTGCTGGCCGGCGGGCTGCTATGGCCGTTGGCATCTTCGGTGACCACATTGACCACGGTGCCATCGGCCAGTGCCGTGCTCGGGGTGAAGCTCCAGTTGCCGCTGGCATCGGCCATGGTCTGGCCGATCGGGTTTCCGTCGCCGTCGGTGATTACCAGGGTGATGCCGGGTTCGGCAGTCCCTGACAGCACGCTGCCATTGCTGGGATTGACCTGAGGAGCATCGGGATAGTCCGGCGCCTGGACACTGACCCCAGCGCTGCTGTTGCCGGCCGGGTCGGTGATCACCACCGTTACGGTCTGGCCATTGGTCAGCGGTGGGTTGAGCGGCACCTGGAAATTGCCATCGGCACCGATCACCTGGGTCACATCCGGCTGGCCATCGCCATTGGTATCGACCCCTACCTGTGCCCCCGGCTCGCCTCTGCCGCTGACGCTGGTGCCATCGGTCGCGACTTCTACCTCGGTCGCAGGCGCCGGTGCGCTGGTGTCCGGGGCCTTGGCCTGGGCCACCGGACTGCTGTTGCCGGATGGGTCGGTGACCACCACAGACACGGTCTGGCCATTGGTCAGTGGCGGCGTCAGCGGGATCTGGAAGGTGCCGTCGGGCGCGATCACCACGCTCACCTCGGGTTTACCATCGCCATTGGTGTCGATACCTGCAGTTGCGCCCGGCTCACCCTTGCCGCTGACGCTAGAGCCATCGGCAGCCACCTGAACATTGGTAGCCGCTGCCGGTGCAGTGGTGTCCGGGGCTTTGGTCTGGGTCGCCGAGCTGCTGTTGCCGGACGGATCAGTGACCACCACGGTCACCGTCTGGCCATTGGTCAGTGGCGGGTTCAGCGGCAGTTGGAAGTTGCCATCGGCGCCGACCACCACACTGGTGTCGGCTTTGCCGTCACCGTTAGTGTCGACCCCGACCGTGGCGCCCGGCTCGGCCTTACCGCTCAACGAACTGCCGTCAGTGGCGACCTGAAGCCCGCTTGCGGCGGCCGGGGCGGTGGTGTCCCCTGGCTGTGCACCTCCCCCGCCACCGCCACCACCGCCTCCGCTGCTATTGGAGATGGCCACGCCCGCGCCGATCACGGCGGCGCCGGCCAGCAACATGCCACCCATCCCCAGCCCTGCGACGGTAGCACCGGTACCCGCGCCGGCACTGCCGGCGGCGGTCAGTGAGTCAAAACCGGCTACGCTTTCCTGGGCAACGTAAGTCGCCGCCAGCACGCCGTCTGCCGCAACCGGAGGCAGGCTAACCGCCACCAGCTTGCCTTCCTGAACCAGAAACAGTTCGCTGGGTGCTTGCCCAGGCGCGTAGAAATTGGCGACGCGAATGCTTTCGCCGTTTTTCAGTTGCACCACCAGGTCCGCATCGCTTTTCGAATAGCTGGCGACCGCTTCGGGATTGATGTCGAGGGCAACTTCACTGCTTTCGCTGAGCGTGAGAATGCCTTTGTCCGGCACCTCAAGGACGGCAGCGGAGGAGACATTTTGATTGAGAGGGGAAATCTGCGCCTGAATCGACATGCTAGACAGTCCTTTTGCCTATAGTTGACCGAAGGGTCACACTGCTGCCTGAATGAATAGCAGTTCTGCAAAAAAAAACGATTCTGGCTTTAGGCTTAATACCTAAGCGCGCTTAAACGTTTTTCGCGTTAGTCCAAAAGGCTTGCAGCGCCGGCGCTGTTGCGCAAAAAGCGGCAATTGGCCACACTGCGGCATCACTTAGCACAGTTGCCACCCTGCCCTTGAACATCCGCCTAGCCCGCCCTGAAGATGCGCCCCTGCTCCCGACCGTCGAGCGTTCGGCAGCGCAAGCCTTCCTCCGTCATCCTGGCCTTGAGTGGATTGCCCGTGGCCCGGTCATGAGCCTTGAGGATCATTTGGGCTTCATCGAAGCGGGGCATGAATGGTTGCTGACTGACGAACACGACCCGCCCCAGGGGTTTATCTGCGCCACGCCGGCGGGCACAGACCTGTTCATTCATGAGCTGTCGGTTGCACAGGCGCTCCAGGGCCAGGGACAGGGTCGCCGACTCATCGCCACAGTCCGCCAGTGGGCAAGCGATCAGGGCTTTCAGGGCTTGACCCTGACCACCTTTGTGCAGGTACCGTGGAATGCGCCTTTCTATGCGCGCCTGGGTTTTGAGCTGCTCACTGAAACACAGCTCAGCCAAGCCCTGAGCCAACAGCTCAGGCGCGAACAACTGCAGTTCAAGAGCACCCGCTGCGCCATGCGCCTGAACCTTCAGCCGTTGTCCTGAGCCTGGGCGCTGGCGCGTTCTGCCTGACGCAAAAGCGCTTCCTGTTTGCCGATCAGTTGCAACTGACGACGCAGCTCCGACACCCGCTCAGCCAGGCTCAGGGCCAGGTCCTTGTTCTGTTTTTCCAGCTCGTCCCGTGAGCCCGCCAGCTGTGCAAGCCTCACCTCCAGGCCGTGAATCTGCGCCTGCTGGCGTTCGTTCTGGGTCTTGTTGCTGCGCTGGGCATCCTTGAGGGTGCGGATTTGCACCAGCAGCCCCTCGTTATCGCGGTTCAGGCGGGTCAGTTCGTCCTGTTTGACGATCAGGGTCTGTTGCAACTGACGCACCTCCACCTGCAACTGCTGAACCTGGGATTCATGGCGACGCTGCTCCTGGTCACGCTGTTCGCGGCTGGCCGTGCGGTAATGCTCGAGCGCATCGCGTGCATGCCGGTGCTTTTCTTCCAGGGACTGGATCTGCTCGTCCTTGTCGGCCAGGCGCAGGTTCAACTCCCCTACCGCCTGGTTGAGCGTGGCGTTGCGTGTCTGTTCACTCTGCAAGGTGCTGCGGGTAGTCGCCAGCGCCTCTGATTCGCTGGCCAGTGCGGCAGCCTGGATTTCATGCTGCTGTTGCAGCGCGGCCAGGGCTTGCTGACTGAGCTGGACCTGGGCCAGCAGCGTCTGGCGCTGTTGCTCGAATGCCTCGCGGGCGTGCTCGATCCGCGCCTCACCCTCCTCCTGCAATTGCGCAGCCAGCTGCTCGACCAATACCGCCAAGGTATCACTGAGGTTGACGGCGGTTGCGGGCACGGCTGAGTGCTGGCTTTCCAGCTCTTTCAAGTAACGGTGGATGGTGGTTTTCGAGCCGGTATTGCCCAGTTCGATACGTACCGCATCGATGCTCGGGTGCTCGCCCCGTGCCAGCAGCGCCTGCCGCGCCTTTTGCACGACTGCCTTGTTGATGCCACCACGGGCCATGCTGCCTCCTACGATTTCGTACTGTGATACGTACCATGTATTTACATACTATATTAAGTGACCCATATGCGCTTGATAAATGCATTCATCAGATAAAATAATCACGGCTTATCGCATGTTAAGGGCTAAAATGCCGCGTTAAAGTGCCAAGTGCGGTACGTTTGGCGAGTGAGGGGCAATGAACACGATCGAGCGCTATCTGCAGGCTGCCACCCGGGACAACACCCGGCGTAGCTATCAAGCAGCGGTGGAACATTTCGAAGTGAGCTGGGGCGGCTTTCTTCCGGCCACGGCAGACAGCGTCGCCCGTTACCTGGTCGACCACGCTGCCACTCACTCGGTCAACACCCTCAAGCAGCGCCTGGCCGCGCTGGGACAATGGCATGTCAGCCAGGGTTTTCCCGACCCGACCAAGGCGCCGGTGGTACGCCAGGTGCTCAAAGGCATTCGTACCCTGCACCCCAGTGAGCCCAGGCAGGCTGCTCCGCTGCTATTGCAACACCTGCAAACGGCAATCGCTGTACTTGAAGGTGAAGCCGCACACGCCCGCAGCCAACACGACCTGCCTGCGCTATTGCGCGCCAGTCGCGATAAGGCGCTGCTGTTGATCGGTTTCTGGCGTGGCTTTCGCGGTGACGAACTGGCGCGCTTGCAGGTCGAGCATATCCAGGCGCAGGCCGGGGTCGGAATGTCGATCTTCCTGCCGCGTAGCAAAGGCGATCGGCAGGCGCTGGGCGTGCGCCATCGGGCACCGGCATTGAAGGTGCTGTGCCCGGTACAGGCTTATCTGCAATGGCTTGAAGTCGCCGGCATCGCCCACGGCCCGGTGTTTAGAAAGCTCGACCGCTGGGGCAACCTCGGCGAGCAGGCGCTCAACAGCAACAGCTTGATCGGCCTGCTGCGGCGCCTCCTCGAACGCTGCGGTGTGCCCGCGGCCTTATATACCGGCCACTCGTTGCGTCGCGGCTTCGCCACCTGGGCCACCAGCAACGGCTGGGAGCTCAAGGCCTTGATGGGTTACGTGGGCTGGAAAGATGCCAAGTCGGCGCTGCGTTACATCGATGCCGCAGTGTCTTTTGGTGAGCTGGCCGTGCTGGACACAGGGCCGACATCGACCCTGCCCAGCCTGCCTTAACCTGCCAAGGTAGGCCATGCCAGCGCTGGGCTTTGCATGACCAGCGCTGCCAGACACGGATCGTTGATGACTGAGGCATGGCTGGTGCCGGGCGCAACGTGGTAGCGATGGCATGCAGCGCGATGCAGTCCCAGCTCCTGGGCCAGTTCGCTGACGCTGCTCTGTGCTGACAGCAACACGTCGACCGGCACAATCGGCAGCGGTTGGCGCGGCAAGTGCGCGAGCATCTGAATGTTGCCCAGCACGCAGTCGCGTTCCACCAACTGGGCATCAACCAGGTCATCGATGTAGGCATATTGCGGGTCGGTTGCCAGGCGCTGGGCGATGCTCTGCAGGCTGTACCCCTGAACGCTGGCAACCGCAGGTGGATCAACCAGGCACAGACGCCGTGCCGCGCCCTGTTGTGACACACAACAGGCAGCCACCCGGGCACCAAATGAGTAGCCGAGTACCAGATCCATGGCCGCGAGGTCATGGTCGTCAGTAATCCGTTCGGCCAGCACCTCGATGCGCGGATAGGGCCAGTAATCGCTGTAGTTGAGTGTCGTCAGCAGCGCCCTGCCCTTTAGTTGACGCGCCAGCGCAGAGAAACAGATGGGATGGCCGACAAAGTCGGGGAAACAGATCAGCTTCATAGCTGCTTTACTCCCGCGACAAAGCACGCCAGGAATGACTCGGCCAGCGCCGCCGGCAAATAGCTATTGAGCAACACCTCGTGGCCCAGCGCAGACTTGATCAATGTCAGGTCAAGCAGGGTCTTGGGCTTCTCAGTCACCGGGTTGGCAATGTAACGCTGCAGCCATGCCGCATCCTGACTCGTCAGTGCAACCAGATTGAACAGAAACGACGGGGTGAAATCGTACAATTGCAACGCGCCGAGAATCTCCTCATAACCGAGCAGGGCTTGGGCAAGCGTGGTATTGAGTTGTGCCACCTGTTGCTGCAGGTGGCTGTCCGTGGGCTCCAGGGCAATCGGCACGGTATAGGTGGAAAATCCGCTGGTGACGCTGCTATCGGCCCAGTCAACCAGCACATTGACGATGGCCGCCTGGATTCCCAGGGCAGCGGCGCAGCTTTGCCGGTACACCTGCAGGAGCTGCGCAAGCCGCTGTGGCCCCTCCAGTGCCAAGCTATCGACCGCCAGTGGCGCGCGCAACTGCAGTGCCTTGGCGTTGGCGGGTAGTGCGGGTAGCCGTGCCAGCCGGGTATAGCGGTGACTTTGCGCTTCCCAGTCGGCACTGCAAGCGTCGACCTGGCGCTCGTACTCATCGGCCAGCATCAGGTTGTTGCTGACAAAGCTGAAGTCGGCAGGCTGTCCTGTGCCTGGCAGTTGCTGGGCAAGTTGCTGGACACTGCGCAACACGTTGAACTGACCGACATGATTGCCAAGAATGTGATGCAAACAGGCCCCCAGGTGCAACGTCTCACCAATACGCACTTTGAACAGGTAGAACAGATCGTCTTTGAACAGTGAGAGCGGCTGCTGCAGGAAGTGTTCGACACAATCCTCCAGACTCTGGAAGGTGGGCACGTCAGTCAGCAGCAAGGTTGCAGGCGGCAACGGGTCAAGATCGAACGCATACTCGCCCTGTACCTGCACAACGCGACAGGCAATCAATGGATGAAAGCGCTTGAGTTGCTGGGCTAGCGATGCCAGGTCCACTGACGCTGCGGCCACCTGCTCGGGGTTGAACAGGTACACCACGTTGTTGGCAGTGAGATGCTTGCCCAACAGTTGCGCATACACCATCGACAACTGGCTTTTGTTCAATTCCACTGTGTGTTGGTCGTCGCTATCGTCAAGCCTGCCCGCAGTTGCCCACAGCCGTTGCCGGGCTTGCTGCTCAGAGGTGGCGCGCAGCACGGCAAAGCGCCCCAGATGAGTCTTGATCGAAAACACCTCGGATGGCTCAGACATTGATCGCCTCCTGCTCCAGTGCAATCACGTAATAGCGCTCGACACTTGCCTGCCGCCATGCACCCAACCCCGGCTGACTGTCCAGCACAGCCAGCAGTTCACCCAACGTGGCCAACTGGTAGAACTGCGCAAGGCTCAGCCACTCCCAACCCAGCTGCTGGTTAACCCTGCCGATCAACTTGATCGCCGCCAGCGAGTTGCCACCGTTGTCGAAAAAGCTGGCCGCCAGATTCCGGCTGTGCAGGCCAAAGCTCGCCAGAAAGTCCGAGCCCGAATCGCCCGCCCGGTCGCTGGTGCCGCGCACGTGCTGTTGCAGGGCGTGGGTATCGAGCTTGCCTGAGACGCGCAGGGGAAACCGCTCGATCGCAACAAAGCGCTGAGGGACCATGAACGGCGGCAAATGAGTCCGGCCATAATCGGCCAGGTCCGCTGGCGAAATTGCCGACCTACGCAGATAAACCAGCACCAAGTGTTCCACGCCGCCCGGATCATCCAGCACAACGGCACAGTCGAGCATGCCCGGATATTGCTTGAAGGCCGCAGTGATTTCGCTCAGGGATATTCGCTGGCCACGCAGCTTGATCTGGTCGTCGCGACGCCCGTGAAAGCGATAAAGGCCATCGCTGTCGCAAGACACCAGGTCGCCGCTGCGATAGCAACGCAGCCGAGTGCCCTGCCAGTCCAGTTCGATGAACTTGTCCCGTGTCTGCGCCGCATCGCCCAGGTACCCCGGGGACAAACCAGCACCAGCGATCAACAGTTCGCCAGGCTCATCCTCAGCACAGGCACTGCCATCGTCACGCACCACCAATAAGATGGCGTCTGCCACCGCATGGCCGATAGGAATGTCGCGGTGGTCGTCGAAGGTTCGAGGAATGGCGTAAACACAGGTGCCCATGGTGTTTTCCGTAGGCCCGTAACCGTTGTAGATCGTCATTTCCCAGGTTGCGTCATACGCCTGACGAATGTGCGCAGGTGACAATGTCTCGCCGCCGACCATCAAGCGCTTTACCCCTTGCAGGCATTGCGCGTCGATGTCTATGAAAGTGTTGAACAGCGTCGAGGTCAACCACAAGCTGTCGACCTGCCCTGCCCTGACGTAGCGCTGCAAGGCGCTGAACGTCAGTGGCCCGGGTGGATGAATGCACAGTTGCCCGCCATTGAGCAGGCTGGTCCAGATCTCGAACTGCGACGCATCGAAGGTCAGGTTCGAGGCATAGAGCATGCCAAAGCCCGGGGTCAGCGCGAAGTGCTGCGGCCGATCACAAAAGCCAAGCACGCCCTGATGGGTGCAGGGGATGATTTTCGGCGCACCGGTGGTGCCGCTGGAGAAGTTCACATACACCGCTTCCTCGCCACTCAAGGCCGGCCAGTGCGACGGCAGCGGCGCCGGCGCGAGCAGGTCGGCGAGCAGCAGGTTTGCCGAAGGTACTTCGCTGACGGTCCAGTCGATGCCACTGCGCGAGACGATCGCCGCATTCCACTGCGCCGGGTTGCCTGGGTCCAGATAGCAGTACGACAAGCCCGCCCGCACCATCCCGACGATCAGCACCACCTGCTCGATCGAGCGCTGCACATCAAAGGCCAGCGTGGTGCCCGGTGCCAGGCCCAAGCCAAGCAAATGCGCTGCCACAACCGCCGAACACTCCTGCAACTGGGCATAGCTGATTGTCTGCCCATTGCAGCTCAGGGCAATGTCGTGCGCATGGCGGGCAAATATTTGCTCCAGGCGCTCAGGTATTGATACACACGTCATGCCGTCAACCTTCCTGGTGATTGATCAGTTGAATGCCCGGGGCAAAGAAGGCCGCCGAGTTGTAGCGGAGCAACGCTTGGGTAACAGGCTGCTGCTCGCGTCGCAGGCAGTCCAGCCACACTTGGCTGTGCACCAGATCGTCCAGGCAGCGTGCAATGTTGTGATCGACCGTTGATTCACCCGGCACACTGAGCAGGCTCTTGCGTCCATGGTGGTAGTCGTCATCGCGGTAGCCTGTGCCACAGCGCGATGCATTGACGATATCGACATTGCCCAACTGCGGGGACAGTTCAAGGGACAGGCTGACGCGCCCGACATTGACCAGCCGCGAACGGCCGCGACCCTTGCCCTGCGGGTTGAGCAGGCTGATCAATCGCGGCAGCAGCGCTGTGATGTCGGCGTCAATACACAGGAATATCGTGCTAAAGCGCCCACTCAGCGCCTGCAGGTCACCCTGCAGATCAAGGGTACGGAGCGGCAGGCCGGTCTCGATGGCGTGCGGGTTGAGATCAGCCGCCCAGACCTGAACCTTGCGCCGCGCGGCCACCAGGCTCAGCAACTTGCCGACCGGTCCCATGCCAACCACCAGAATCTGCTCGCCCTCCTCCAACTGGCCACGGTCAGCGGCATGTACCGCTGTGGCGCCAAGGGTGGCGAGTACTGCCTGGTCCAGGCTGAGTGCGTCCGGCACCCGGCAGACCAGCCGCTGCGGTACGTTGATCCAGTTGGAGTGGGTGGCGATGTTCCAGCCCATGGCCACCACCCGGTCGCCGGGGGTGAACTGATCGACCTGCGCACCCACCCCGCTGACAACGCCCGCAGCACAGTAACCGAGCGGCAGTTGCTCACCGCTCTGGGCAACCTGGCGAATGTAGTGTCGCTCGGTGCCCGGGCTGACCAGCGTGTAGTCTACGGCCACTTGCACCTCAGTCGGTGCGGGCGCGCCCAGCGACGCCTGCAAGCGTTGCACACCGTCAGCACCGCAGGCGGTGAGGGTGTATCGAAGTCTGCTCATAAGCCACTGCGTCCTGTGAGGGTGTCCAGGCATTCGGCAAAGCCCGGGAATGAGGTCGTGTAGCAATGCCCTTCAAGAACGGTGCCCTGTAACCCATGGGCCAGCAGCAATACGTGAGCAGTCATCGACAGTCGATGGTCACCGAAGGTTGGCACGGCCTTGGGCGCATGGGGGACTTGTGCGCCGTCTACACGAACGTCATAGCCGTGTACCTGATAGTCCAGCCCGAAGGCATTGAGCGTACGGCGGGTCGCCTCGATGCGATCGGACTCCTTGAA
Organism: Pseudomonas tructae; assembly: GCF_004214895.1. Taxonomy (NCBI): domain Bacteria; kingdom Pseudomonadati; phylum Pseudomonadota; class Gammaproteobacteria; order Pseudomonadales; family Pseudomonadaceae; genus Pseudomonas; species Pseudomonas tructae. The sequence continues at coordinate 3,184,631 of NZ_CP035952.1, forward strand.
GGTCAGTTCGTAAAGGTCGGTGAAGGTCGCCTGGCCTGGCAACAGGCAGGCGATCGCCAAGGCCAGTGGCACTTCGTCGATCATCGCGTGAAACAGGTCCTTGTCACGCAGGTCGTGAGCCCTGGGTTCACCGCCGCCTTCAAGGATCAGCCGACCGATCGGTTCGCCATGACGCACGCTGTCCACCACCACGGTCAGCTTGAAGCCGCACAGGCCAAGCCAGGTGAAAAAGCCCTGCCGTGTGGGGTTCAGGCAGACGTTGTCGAAGGTCAACTGCTGCTGCGCGCGGCCCCGGTTACACAGCAGGAACAGCGCAGCCGGATAGGCAATCGCCGAGGGGTCTTGTGGAATGCAAATCTCCTCGGGCACCGTGCACTGGCGTGGCTGATATTCGATGTGGTGATGGCGTTCGAGCAGGCTGTCGCCAAAGCTGTTGACGATTCGCTGGGTGTGATCCCGAGACACCACCGGGTAGCTGATCGACAGGGCCTTGCGGGCCGCTACACCGGCAAACAGCAAGGTGCTGATGGCCTGGGCACTGCCGATGCGGATCAAGGCATGGCCACCGTTGAATTGCGCCTTGTTGATGCGCACCGGCAGCGAGCCGGGCGTGCCCAGGTAGCGCAGGTCAGCGCCCATCTGATTCAACGGCTCGACGATCCAGTCGAAGGGGCGATTGCGCAGGGTTTCATCGCCATCGACGATGCACGGCACATTCAAGCCTACCAGCATGCCAATCAGCATCCGTGCAGCGGCGCTCGAAGGGCCCAGGTCAACCACTGTCTCGTGGGTATCAGCAGCGAAGTCGCCGCTGATACTCACGCAGTCGCGGGTCTCTTCCTGCTTCACCTGCAAACCCAGTTGTTGCAAGGCATCCAGCAATAGCGTCACGGCTTTGCCACGGTTGAGCGAGCGCAACTTGACCGGGTGCGCCGCCAGTGCCGCGAACAGAATCATCCGGTGGCTGATGGATTTGTCCGAAGGCAGGCGCTCATCGACATTCACCCAGACCTGATGTTCGCCATCGAGTTTGAAATCTATCTGTCGGTCCGGGTAATCGATCATTGTGCACTCCTGTAGTTGGCGGGGTTGATCAGTTCGGCGTCATCCACTAACGCCATCTCGTCGAAAAGGTCACCGATGCCTGGGCCGGCGGGCAGCACCAGATCTTGCGTCTCGTAGAAACGCCGACGGTTTTTCTTGCGCTCAAGGCCAAGGTTGAAACCGCTCAGGTCAATCGCCCAGGTTTCCAGGCGACCATGGGCAATCGCTCTGTCAACCAGTAACTGGCCCATGTCGGTACGCACCAGCGCACGGCCATGCTTCTTTTCTTGCGAGCCGTTGAGGCTGGCTTCGAAGATATTCGGGTCACCATCACAGACGCTGACGTCCGCCAGGCCGCTCATCCAGTCGCCGCAGCTCAGGCAGCGAAAAGTCTTGTTGTCCTTGAGCTTGCCGAGGATTTCCCAGAAATCGATGCCCAAGGTCTGGTTGTCGATCAGCGTTACCTGCAAGCGTCCGGGGTACTCGCCTTCGCGGTACTTGATATCCGTGACCTGCTGTGGGTCCTGGGCCAGCACATCACTGATGATGCTGCGGGTACCGGCCGGCAAGGTGTTGGACGAACAGGCGGTTTCAATCACACAGACAATCTGGCTTTTCGCCCAGCGGCCAATGGCCGTGTCCCGACGCTGCAGCTTGCGGATAGCCTGCACATGGCACGCCAGGCCAACCAAGGCGATACGCGCCTGAGGCGTTTGCTCGAAGCACTCGCGCAAGGCATTGAGGTACGGCGCCAGTTGATAGGTGGACTGGGCGTTGTTGATAATCGCTTGCTCAGCACCATCCACTTGCGCAGCACTGCGCCAGCCTTGCTGTGCATGGCGGCCCATGGTCAACGTCAGGTCCACGCCCAAATGCGCCCGCGCAGTCAGCAGCAAGGTGGTTGCGGTACCGCCGCTGGCCGAACGCCGAACGATGTGCGCGTCGGTCGAGCGTGCGCCGATTGCCACCCGATTGATCCCCAGCCAGCGCTCCTGGGCGGTGCGCGTGCGGCCAAACAGTTCCTGTTCGGCGCGGTCCGTGTCTGGCTGCAGCCCTGGGCAGACTGCCAGACATTCACCGCAGGGCTCGCACTGATCACCCGCAAGGTCCAGCACCGGCGTGACCGTGTCGGGGTCGAAGCTGATCAACTGCTCCGGACAGACCAGGGCGCAAGCACCGCAGCCTGCGCAAAGGTTCTGGTCAAGAACGGTGAGTTTCAACAACATCCCTGTCATTTTCAGTAACCTCAAGTGCCGATTTTCGGGTGCAGGAAGCCACGCCCTCGAAAAGACTCAAGGGCGGCGACTAAAACGATGTGTTGTCAGTAAGCAGCTGTCAGTTCAAAGGCTGCGCTGCATTTTTACGATCTCCAGCGAGACCGGGCTGCTCCCTCGGCTGAAGGTGCCTTCGCCGATTTTCTGAAAACCATGCCGGGCGTAAAAGAGCTCGGCCGTGAGGGTGGCTTCCAGGTAGGCCATTTGCGCACCGCCATTGCGCAGGTGTTCGATAGCCACCTCAAGCAATCGGCTGCCGATACCGCGGCGGGCGCCGTCACCGCAAATGAACAGCTTGCTGATCTCGTTGCCCTCGACCTCGACGAAACCCTGAATCGAATCGGTCTCGGCCAGCCACAGCAAGCCCTTGTCAATTGCTTCACGGTAGGTCTGCGGTGAGCGCCCGTCGAGCCACATGCTGATCTGCTCGGGGCTGTAATCCTGGGTGCAAAGGCGCTCCACCGAGTTGCGATGGGCGTTGAAAATGCCATTGGCGTCGTCCGCAGTGGCCAAGCGAATCTGCAGGTCGTTCATTCAGGAAAACTCCAGTTTCTTCAGTCCAGGGTTGTATCGACATTTGAAGTTGATCAGGCTGCCAAGCATTACCAGCGCACTGCCGATCATCATGTGCAGGCCCAAGGGCGTTTCGCCCAGCCACACCGACAGGTAACTTGCGCCGATCGGATACAGCACGCCGACATAGCCGGCGTTCTCTGCCCCTACCCGCTTGATCAGGTCAATGAACAGCACGAACACCAGTGCTGAACAGATCACCCCCAGATACAACAGGATGCTGGCATCGGCCAGGGTCGAAGGCAGTTGCAGGCCCTTGCCGGTCAGCAGCAGGCTGAGTGCGTAGAGGGCACAGGCCCAGCCGGCAGCCACCTTGTTGATGTGCAAGGTGCCCAGGCCATGGCTGCGCTGAATGTGCTCCGAGAGCACCGAGCCAAGGGCCACGCCAAGAAACGACGTCAGGGCCAGCACGGTGCCGGGCAGGGACAAGGGCCGAGCATCGTCGCCGAGCATGAACAGCCCCAGGCCAAGCAGGCTCACCAGGCCGCCAACCAGGCTGTGTATGGCAACCGGCGCGTTGAACAGCAGGCGCTTGAGGCCGATGATGTAGAAAATCACCAACGCACTCAGGCACGCCATCTGTGCACTGCCCATATAAGCGGTGGCCAGGTAGGCCAGGCCGATACCTGCATAAAAATACACCGCCCCCACGGTGGCCATCTGCAGGTAAGCGCTACGCGTCACCTTGGCCTGCACGGTGCCAAACAACCGCTGCCACAGCCACAACACCAGGTAGGCAATAAAAAACCGCAGCATCAGCGAAGAGCCGATGTCGGAGCGCTCTACCTGTAGCGAGATGGCGATCCAGTTGGTCGACCAGATCATCAGGCAACCGACGAACATCAGCGGTGCGATCAGTGAACGGGGTTTCTTGTTGTTGTGATCAGCGTTCATGGTTGTTCTCTACTCCAAGGTTGCTCTGATCCTGTCGAGCACAGTGTCCAGGTCCTGGCGGGCGTATCGGTCGGGGTCATAGTCGACTTTGAGCAGCAACTGGCCATCGACCAGGTAGCCGGTGAACTCCAGATGGTGACTGGGGCTGCCGTGCAGCAACTGCACACTCAGCGGGTGGACATTGACCCGGCTACCGATGTGGCTCTGCAGTGCGCCAAGAAAGTTGTAGCTGTAGTCGCAGTCAAGATCGCCCGTCAGACGCTCGGCCCGGGGAGTGCCGAAGTACTGGTTGCCGAAACTGTGGGCAAAGCCTTGTGTTGCCTGCTGATAGGCCTTGATCCGCTCGGCCAGTGCATACAGCTCTACCCCGCCAACCTGCTGCACCATCGGGTAGATCAGGGTCAACCAGCCAAACACGCTGTTGAGATCGGCACCTTGCTTGTCCAAGGCGCGGCCATGATCGAGCAGGTGGACTTTCTGTACAGGCTTGTCATCGTGCTCGCTCATCGCCCCGAGAATTGCAGCCAGCAGCAGGTTACTGATCTCGGCCATTCCCTGTGCCGAGGCTGGCAGGCGCGAAATCGCCCCCAGCGACAGCTCGGCACGGACAAACGCTTCGCGACGTGGGAACGCTACACCGCGATGACTCGACGTAGCACACTGCTGCCAGGGCAAGGCTTGCCAGAAGTCGGTGTTGCGCACCTCGGCGTGCAACGCTTGGTAGCTTTGCAGCCACTCGTCAAAGCGCAAGGCCCGATGCCATTGGGTGATGCAGTGCAGGCCCTGGCTCAGGCATTCGTCGAGCTCGGCAACCAGCAGCATCCACGAATAACGGTCTACCTCGAACTGATGACAAGCGATGATCAACTGGTGGCTGTCGACCTGTTGTAGCTGGCTGAAACAGACGCGCTGTTGATTGCTCAAGGAAATGGCAGCGCACGTTTGGCTAACGGCCTGCGCAAGGTCGGTCGATGCGCCCAACTGACCCAAGTCGTGTACGCCCTGCTCGATCGCATGATGGCCAAGCACCGCGCGCAGCGCCTGGCTTACGGCTTGAGCAGGCAAATCGCCGCTGATGTTCAGGACAATTGCCTGACTCCAGTGGTCCAAATCGCTGATGCCCCGGCTTTGCAGGAAACGCCGGTTGGGCAAGCTGGCCTCACTTGCAGCCTGTCGCTTGCCACGGGCTTTGTTCACTGCCGGCTGCACCTGCAATTGCTCAAGAGCACCGTCTGAAAGCAAGGCCTCCAGATCCAGCAATAGGCCCTTGCGCTTTAGTGCAGCAACCACCTGTAACGCCCGTAGCGAATCACCACCGTTGTCGATAAAACTCAGCGTCGGATCAGGCTGATGCCCACCGAGCACCTGAACAATTGCCTGCCATAACGGCTCAGCCTGACCCGCGTCGAGAGGTTGCTCGGCCATGCCGGCGGCAATCTCGGCCAATGCCTGACGGTCGATCTTGTTGTTCCTGTTCAGCGCAAAGCGCTTCAGCAACAGGAACCGCGCCGGAACCTGCTGGGCCGGGAGTTGCGCCTTGGCCGCCTGACGCACAACGCTTTCGTCAATCTCTGGGGCGCTGGCGATGACAAAGGCGACCAACGCTGTGTTGCCCTGAACCTGAGTGGCGATCACGCAGACTTCCTGCACCTGGCTCAGGCGCTTGAGCTGGGACTCTACGTGCACCAAACTGACTTTCTGGCCGTTGATCTTGACGATAGAGTCTTTGCGCCCAAGCAGGCGAATCGCGCCGTCCGGCTCGCGGCAGGCCAGGTCGCCGGTCAGGTAGCACTGGCGCTGCGGATCAAGCGGGCTGGGCTGGGTAAGCGCAACGATCTGGCCGCTGGTACTGTCCAGGCGCCGAGCTACCCACGGCGAGTAAAGCAACAATTCACCGACGCCTTCGCCGTAAGGCTGCTGCGGCTCGAAGGTTACTGCCACCTCGACACCGTCAACCGGACTGTCCAAGGCCCAGGTTACCGAACGTAGCTGTTCGCCCTGATTGATACGGGCGTGCAAAGCGGTGGTGCACTCAGTAGGCCCATAAGCGTTGAACAGTTGTGAACCCACTGCAAAACACTGGTTGAAACGTTCGATGTCCGAGCGATGAATGATCTCGCCGCCAATCACCAATTGCTTGGCAGCGGTATACGCAGTTGAGGCCGGACTGTAGAACGCGCGCAGGTACGGCACGGTCATGTGCAGCACATCAAGATCATGGGCAACAATCATTGCGTCGATGGCTGCGAAATCCATCTCCCGCGGGTTGAGGCTGCACAGCGTTGCGCCGGTCTTGAGGCTGGCAAAGATATCCATCAGGCCTGCGTCCCAACCCGCCGATGCCAATTGCAGCAAGCGATTGCGGGCTGAGATGCCGACGTATGCCACATAGTTGTCGATATGCTGGTTCAGCGCGTCGATACGCTGGACGATGGCCTTGGCCTCGCCGGTCGAGCCGCTGGTGAAGATGACATAGTCTTCACAACACAGTTGCAGCGACTCACCAGTTGGCACCGGAGCAGGCTCGAACAGTCCCAGGTCGATCACCGCAAGATCGGTGGCCAAGTTTTGGCCCGACTGTACCGAACCGTTGAGGATCACGCTGACACCCAGCGACTTGAGCGTGGCCTGCAGGCTTGCCAAATCACTGGCAGGATCGATGAACACCAATCGTTTAGCACTGGCCAAACCGGCAACCAGCGCGGCATACATGAGGTGCCCGTGGCTGGCATAGAGCACCACCGCACCCCGTCCAGTCCGGGTGATTTCGGCGCTGAGTGCCGCCCGCAACCGCTCGATTGATGCAAACGAGTGGCTACCACTGGAATCAATTACGCCAACCACATCAGAACCCGCAGCGCGAACATAGGCCTGCAACATGATGTCCCTTTCCTGTTGTTGTTATCAGAGGGCTTGGCAAACGCCTTGCAGCGTCTGCATGAATGCCTGGATTTCGCTTCCAGACATGACAATCGGTGGGGTCAGCTTGACCGTGTTCGAATTGCACCCTCCGGTGCGGACGATGACGCCGTGATCGAGCAGGCCATTGCGCAGCGCCAGCACATCGCCGGCAAAATCGAAGGCGAGCATCAGCCCGCGGCCCCGCACATGGGTCACTCGCTCATCGTCCCGACCCAATTGTTCAAGTGCCTGGCGCAAGTGCGCGCCATTACTGGCCGCCAGTTGCCACGGTTGTTCCTGATCGAAGATATCCAGCACTTTCGAGGCTACCGCACAGACCAAAGGCATCAAGGTAAACGTCGAAGAATGCTCGGCGTAGCCCAGGCAATCGACCAGCTCGGTGCGTCCGACCACCGCCGAAATCGGCAAACCATTGCCCAGCGCCTTACCCAGCACCAACAGGTCGGGCAGTAGCGTCGGATCACTGACAAACGGCTTACCGGTTCGCCCAAAACCGGTGTAGATCTCGTCGAATATGCTGACAACACCGAAGGTTCTGGCCAGCTCGACGATCGACTCCAGCAATGGCCTTGGCACCGGATACATGCCTTCAGCCGCCTGAATCGGCTCGATGATCATCGCAGCTGGCAAACTGCCCGTCTGTTTGGCTTGGGTCAGGTAGGCAAACAACTGCTCATGCCATTGCGCGGCCCTGGCCGGGTCGTGTTCGGCCGCGTAGTCCAGGGCCAGCGCGCTGACCTGCAGGCCGCCAAGTGCCAGGTGTTTGCGAAAGTTGGGGTTGGAGGTAACCGACAGGGCCCCTTGGGTCTTGCCATGGAAGGCGTTGTCGAAGTACACAACGCCTTGCCGGCCGGTGGCGGCACGGGCGATTTTCAGGGCGACTTCGATGGCTTCGGCACCGGTCACGGCGCCAAATACAGAGGCTTGAAGGTAAGGCACCAACCGTGCGAGTTTCGCCACCATCTCGTGGCGATGCGGGTTGTCGATGTTCCAGCCGGTGTGCACCAACAGTTCGGCCTGGCGCTGGGTGACCTCGATCAGGTCATCGCGTTGATAACCAAGGTTGGCCGCCCCGCTACCACCGGACATATCGAGAAAGGCACGACCGTCTGCGTCGTAAAGAAAGCAGCCCTTGCCTCGAACGATCGAAGGGCTGCTGGGCGTGTTGCGTTTGACTGAAATCGAAAGCGCTTCTGTAAACATCACTATCAACCTTGAGTGTCATGCCATTAACACGCACACATACTCAGGGCGAAATCGCTGACGCGCAGTAAAACCGGGCGCTGCGAGGCTACCTTCCCTGGTATGCATCTTCCTTTTGCCAGGGTCGAAAACCCCTACCGGCAATATGGTTTTCAGTGAGCCATTAGCCGTTCACAACTGTCAACGTTCTGTGTAAATTTTATTTAACATAAGAAAAAACACCTGTTTCATACCGTAGAAACAGTTTAATTTCCTGAATTTGTGAGTAAAGCAATAGCAAAAAGACGCTAGCCTCCGTCATCCAGAGGCCATTATTTGAGTAAGGAATATCTCACCTTCCCAAGTGCCACAACCTTGCAATATCTCTCGCTCGAGCCTCCAGCAATGCAGCGGCCTGACTACAGGCCTGCTCAAGGCTCATTGGCCCACTGGTCAGGGCGAACGCGGCATCAATGCCATGGCCGTACAGTTCCTCATAGCCTTGGCCCAGGGTACCGGCAATCACCACCACAGGTACGCCGTGACGCTGGGCAATGCGGGCGACACCAAATGGCGTTTTGCCGCGCAAGGTTTGGGCGTCAAAGCGACCTTCGCCGGTAATGACCAGGTCAGCACCCAGCACCGCCACCTCAAGCCCAGCCAGTTGCGCCACCACCTCGATACCCGGGCGAAATGCCGCCTGCATGAAGGCCTTGGCGGCGAAGCCCATGCCGCCGGCCGCACCGCACCCGGGGAAATCACGAACATCATGGCCCAGCAGTTGCGCGCAGTGGTCGGCAAAATGCCCAAGGGCCTTATCCAGCGCCTGCACCTGCGCAGGGCTTGCACCTTTCTGCGGGCCGAAGATCGCCGAAGCGCCATTGCTGCCGCACAGTGGGTTGTCGACATCGGCAGCCACTTCTAACTGCACTTCAAGTAACCGGTGGTCCAGCGCGCTGGCGTCAATACGGGCAAGCCCGCCCAAGGCCAGGCCGCCTTCGGCCAGGGAGTGCTCCTGTGCATCGAACAGCTGCAGGCCCAAGGCGCGGAGCATGCCGCTGCCGCCATCATTGGTGGCACTGCCGCCGATGGCCAAGATGATCCGCTGCGCCCCGGCGTCCAGTGCGGCGCCGATTAGTTGGCCGGTGCCGAAGGTGCTGCTGCGACAGGCGTCGCGCTGCTCCAGGCTGAGCAACTGCAAACCGCTGGCCTGGGCCATCTCGATAATTGCCGTGCGGCTCTCGCCCAGCCAGCCCCAAGCCGCCTGCACCGGTTCGCCAAGTGGCCCGCGCACCTGCACGTGGCGTAGTTCGCCGGCACAGGCGGCGACGATGGCGTCCATGGTGCCTTCGCCACCGTCAGCCATCGGGCATTTGACCAGCTGTGCCTGCGGCAGCACCTGGGCAAGACCGCTTGCGATGGCATCGGCGACACCTTCGGCGCTCAGGCTGTCTTTGAACGAGTCGGGGGCGATGACGATTTTCATGGGGATTCTCCTGATCCAGATGACTGCATGCTGACAGCTGGCCCCAACGCAAGCCTTAGTCAGATGCACAAGCTGCAGCAACCTGGTTTGGGCGCTTGGCCAACCGTACGCATGTCAGACGTTGGCGGGCAACAGTTGCAAACCCAGGTAGAGGCTCAGCATGCCCTCGAGGCGCAGCGGATCAACCTCGCTCAACTCGGCAATCCGCTCAAGCCGATAACGCAGGCTATTGCGATGAATGCCCAAGGCGTCGGCGCAGGCCTGACTCTGGCCGTCGTGGGCGCACCAGGCACGCAAGGTAGCCAGCAACTGGCCGCTGCTGTCCTTGGCGCGAATGCGTTGCAGCGGTTCGAGCAGCTCGTCCAGGGCGTCGTCGTTGCGATGACGCCACAGTAGCGCCGGCAGCCGGTAGCGGCTCAGGAGCAGCACCTGCTGCCCGGGCACCACCTCACGCCCATAGGCCAGCAAGTCGCGCACCCGGCGATAGCCACGGCGCAGTTGCTCAAGGCTTTGCGCCGCCGAACCTGCGGCCAGGCGCTGCACCTGCCAGCCGTGACGCTGCAAGCGCTCCAGCAGTTTCGGTTCATCCAGCGCCACCGTGGCCGGTCGGCACCACAGCAGCGATTGCCGCGCCGGGCTGACGCACCAGCTGTCCGGGTAACGGCTCATCAACCAGCCGGCCAGGCTTTGCGCCTCAAGCCCGGCATCGAGTTCGAACAGGCAGGGAACACGTGGCAACTGCGGCTTGAGTCCCAGTTGCCGGGCTTCGTCGACCAGCCTCGGCGAGTCGCCTGCACCGCCCAGCAGCAAGGCCAGCAGGTCATCGCAGCGCTGGCGCCGCCATTGTTGCTCAACTTGCAAGTGACGCTGGGCCAGGAGCATTTCGGCGGTCATGCGCACCAGCTCCGCGTAGGTCCGCACCTGCTGCGGGTCACCGGTCAGGCCCAGCACGCCGATCAGCCGCGTATCGAGCATGAGCGGCAAATTGACCCCGGGTTGAACGCCCTTGAGGCACTTGGCCGCCTCAGCATCGAGCTCGACGTTGCGACCGTTGGCCAACACCAGTTGCGCACCTTCATGGCGGGTGTTGATCCGCTCAGGTTCGCCACTGCCCAGGATCAGGCCCTGGCTGTCCATGACGTTGACGTTGCACGGCAGGATCGCCATTGCCCGGTCGACGATGTCTTGCGCCAGGTCATGGTCCAGTTCGAACATGGGAGGATCCTTGTTTTCGCAATGATTGGTCCGGGGCACAGCCGTCCAGGAAAAATGCTGTGCAAAAGCACAAAGACAGCCACGGCCCGCTCACCGAGACTCATTGCAGCAGCCGCCTTGATGCAGGCTGCGGCGATAAACATAACAAAAGAGAGAGAATCATGGCACACAGCCCTGCCCCTGACCAAGGCCACGACCTCACCCGCAATGCGCTGTACCGGCGCATTACCCTGCGGCTGATTCCGTTCATTTTCATCTGCTACCTGTTCAATTACCTGGACCGGGTCAACGTCGGCTTCGCCAAGTTGCAGATGCTCGATGCGCTCAAGTTCAGTGAAACCATTTACGGCCTGGGTGCCGGGATCTTCTTCATTGGCTACGTGTTGTGCGGGCTGCCCAGCAACCTGGCACTGAACCGCTTCGGCCCGCGGCGCTGGATCGCCCTGATGATGATCACCTGGGGCGCGCTGTCGACCTGCCTGCTGTTCGTCACCACGCCCATGGAATTCTACGTGCTGCGCCTGTTTACCGGCGCCGCCGAAGCCGGCTTCTTCCCCGGCATCGTGTTGTACCTCTCGCGCTGGTTCCCGGCGACCCGCCGTGGGCGGATCATGGCCCTGTTCATGTCGGCGATCCCGGTCTCGGGCCTATTGGGCGGGCCGTTCTCCGGCTGGATTCTCAATCATTTCGCCGCAGGCCAACACGGCCTGGCCGGCTGGCAGTGGATGTTCCTGATCCAGGGCCTGCCGACCGTGCTGCTGGGCTTTCTGGCGATCTTCCTGCTCAGCGATGGCTACTCCAAGGCCAAATGGCTGAGCCCGGCCGAGCGGCAGATCATCGAAACCGACCTCAAGGCCGATGCCGCAAGCAAACCGATCACCAACAGCGACAGCCTGCTGTCGGTGTTTGCCAACCCGCTGATCTGGACCTTCGGTTTCGTCTACTTCTGCATTCAGAGCGGGGTTTATGCGATCAACTTCTGGCTGCCCTCGATCATCAAGAACCTGGGCTTCAACGATGCCCTGCTGATCGGCTGGCTGAGCGCGATTCCCTACCTGCTGGCCGGGGTGTTCATGCTGTTGGTCGGGCGTTCGGCGGACCTGCGCAACGAGCGCCGCTGGCATTTGGTGGTGCCGATGCTGATGGGCGCCCTGGGCCTGCTGATTGCGGTGAACTTCGGCCACAACCCGGTCATTGCCATCATCGGCCTGAGCATCGCCACCATGGGCGCCCTCACCGGCCTGCCGATGTTCTGGCCGATGCCCACCGCGCTGCTCAGCGCCGGTACGGCGGTAGCGGGCCTGGCGATCATCAACTCGGTCGGGCAGATGGCCGGTTTTCTCAGCCCCTACCTGGTCGGTTTTATCAAGGACCAGACAGGCTCCACCGATGCGGCGCTGTATTCGCTGGCGGGGTTGATTGTGTTTGGCAGCCTGGTGGCCTTGCGGGTTTCGCGGGTGCGGATTGCCAGCGCGGTGGCTGAGCAGGTGAACTGAAGCGAGTCGATCGCGGGGCAAGCCCGCTCCCACGAATCTGTAGGAGCGGGCTTGCCCCGCGATGCTTTTAATCCCTTGGCGAACTGTGTAAAACAGATCGAATTCCAACCGCGAAGGGACTTTCGATCATGATCTACCGTCCTCTGGGCCAAAGCGGCCTGCAGGTGTCTGCGCTGACCCTGGGCAGCATGATGTTCGGCTCGCCGACCAGCACCGAAGACTCGCTGCGCATCATCGACAAGGCCTGGGACCAGGGCATCAACTTCATCGACACCGCCGACGTGTACAACACCGGGCGCAGTGAAGAAATCGTCGGCGAAGCCATCGCCCGCAACCGCCAGGACTGGATCCTCGCCTCCAAGGTCGGCTTCGGCCCCGCCGACGGCCTGCCCAACCGCAGCGGCCTGAGCCGCAAGCACATCTTCAATGCCATCGATGCCAGCCTGACCCGCCTGGACACCGATTACCTGGACATCTATTACCTGCACCGCGAAGACCACAACACTCCGCTGGAGGTCAGCGTCAGCGCCATCGGCGAGCTGCTGCGCCAGGGCAAGATCCGCCACTGGGGGGTGTCGAACTTTCGTGGCTGGCGCATCGCCGAAATCTGCAACCTGGCCGAGCGCCTGGGCGTGGCCAAGCCGGTGGTCAGCCAGCCGCTGTACAACATCGTCAACCGCCAGGCCGAACCCGAGCAGTTCACCGCCGCCGCCCACCACGGCCTGGGCATCGTCCCCTTCAGCCCGCTGGCCCGCGGCGTGCTCAGCGGCAAGTACGCGCCCAATGCCAACCCCGACGCCAACAGCCGCGCCGGGCGGCAGGACAAGCGCATCCTGGAAACCGAATGGCGCCCCGAATCCCTGGAAATCGCCCAGAAGATCCACGCCTATACCCAGGACAAGGGCGTGGGCATGGTCGAGTTCGCCATCGCCTGGGTCCTCAACAACCGCCTGATCAGCTCGGCGATTGTCGGCCCGCGCACCGAAGCCCAGTGGGACACCTACAGCGGCGCCCTGGCAGTGAAGATCAGCGCTGAAGACGAAGCCTTCATCGATTCGCTGGTTACTCCCGGCCACGCCTCGACCCATGGTTACAACGACACGGCGCATTTTGTCAGCGGACGCCTGCCACGCTGAGTGCAGCGGGCTGGTCGCGATGATCAGCCCCGCACCCCATGCAAAAATGCAGATTCAGCCTGCAGTTTTACCCATTGAACTGAGCAAAATTGCACTGATACGATCCGGGCATCCTCTAGCGTCTATCCAGACCGTGTTAAAACACGTGGAAAATCAATAACAAAGCAGGGAGACAGCGATGACCGCGCACGCTCAAGCGGCAACCGACGCCCAGGTACTGGCCGAGGTTCGCAACCATATCGGTCACTTGACCCTCAACCGCCCCGCCGGCCTCAATGCCCTCACCCTGGATATGGTGCGCAGCCTGCAGCAGCACCTGATCGCCTGGGCCAATGATCCGCACGTGCGAGCAGTGGTGTTGCGCGGCGAAGGCCCGAAGGGTTTCTGCGCCGGTGGCGACATCCGTTCGCTGTACGACAGCTACAAGGCCGGCGACAGCCTGCACCGAGACTTTTTCGTCGAGGAATACGCCCTCGACCTGTGCATCCATCATTACCCCAAGCCGGTCCTGGTGCTAATGGACGGCTTCACCCTCGGCGGCGGCATGGGCTTGGCCCAAGGCGCCGACCTGCGGGTGGTCACCGAGCGTAGCCGCCTGGCCATGCCGGAAACCGCCATCGGTTACTTCCCGGATGTCGGTGGCAGCTACTTTCTCTCGCGCCTTCCTGGCCAGCTGGGCATTTACCTGGGCGTCAGCGGCGTGCAGGTGCAGGCCGCCGATGCGTTGTACTGCGGCCTGGCCGACTGGTACCTGGACAGCAGCAAACTCGCCAGCCTCGATGAACGCCTGGACAGCCTGCACTTTGGCGAACACCCGCTAAAGGACCTGCAAGGCGTGCTGGCCAAGCTTGGCACCCAGGTGCTCGACGACGCGCCCCTGGCCAAGCTGCGCCCGGCCATCGATCACTTCTTCGCCCTGCCCGAGGTTGGCAGTATCGTGGAACAACTACAGGCCGTGACCGTGGCCGACAGCCACGACTGGGCGCTGAAAACCGCCGAGCTGCTGAACAGGCGCTCGCCGCTGGCCATGGCCGTGACCCTGGAGATGCTGCGCCGTGGCCGTCATCTGAACCTTGAGCAGTGCTTCGCCATGGAGCTGCACCTGGACCGCCAATGGTTCGACCACGGCGACCTGATCGAAGGCGTGCGCGCGCTGATCATCGACAAGGACAAGCAGCCGCGCTGGAACCCCGCCACCCTCGCCGGCCTCGACCGCCCGCGCGTGGATCAATTCTTCGAAGGCCTTTAAGGCCTGGAGTACGCAGATGCAAGACCTGGAACTGACTGAAGAACAGATCATGATCCGCGACATGGCCCGGGATTTTGCCCGCGGCGAGATCGCCCCCAATGCCCAGGCCTGGGAGAAGGCTGGCTGGATCGACGATGGCGTGGTCGCCAAGATGGGCGAGCTGGGCCTGCTCGGCATGGTCGTGCCCGAACAATGGGGCGGCAGCTACACCGACTATGTCGCCTATGCCCTGGCCGTTGAGGAAATCGCCGCCGGCGACGGTGCCACCGGCGCCCTGATGAGCATTCACAACTCGGTGGGCTGCGGTCCCCTGCTCGCCTATGGCAGCGCCGAACAGCAACAGACCTGGCTCGAACGCCTGGCCAGTGGGCAGGTGATCGGCTGCTTCTGCCTGACCGAACCGCAAGCCGGCTCCGAAGCCCACAACCTGCGCACCCGCGCCGAACTGCAGGGTGATCACTGGGTGATCAATGGCGCCAAGCAGTTCGTCAGCAATGCCCGCCGCGCAGGATTAGCCATTGTCTTTGCGGTCACTGACCCGCAGTTGGGCAAAAAGGGCATCTCGGCTTTTCTGGTGCCCACCGACAATGAAGGCTTTGTGGTCGATCGCAGCGAACACAAGATGGGCATCCGCGCCTCCGACACCTGTGCGGTCACCCTGAACAACTGCCGCATCCCGGCGGCCAATCTGCTGGGCGAGCGCGGCAAGGGCCTGGCCATTGCCCTGTCCAACCTCGAAGGCGGTCGCATCGGCATCGCCGCCCAGGCCCTGGGCATTGCCCGTGCAGCGTTCGAGGCGGCGCTGCTGTACTCGCGCGAGCGTATCCAGTTCGGCAAGCCGATCAACGAACACCAGAGCATTGCCAACCTGCTGGCCGACATGCAGGTGCAGATCAACGCCGCACGGCTGTTGATCCTGCACGCCGCCCGCCTGCGCAGCGCCGGCAAGCCGTGCCTGAGCGAGGCCTCCCAGGCCAAGCTGTTCGCCTCGGAAATGGCCGAGCGGGTGTGTTCCAAGGCGATACAGGTGCATGGTGGCTATGGGTATCTGGAGGACTATCCGGTCGAGCGCTACTACCGTGATGCCCGTATTACCCAGATCTACGAAGGTTCGAGCGAGATCCAGCGTATGTTGATTGCCCGGGAGCTTAAACACTACCCGCTATGAATCCCCTGCCGGGCGGGACCCTTCGTGCTCGCAAGGCGCATGCGCAGGGGTGCATGCCCGGCAGGCAAGCGTAGCCAGCCGATAGCCCGTTGCATAAACCATGTTGCCGTGGGCTATGGGATAAATTCGGCCAACCCCTATGGACAGGCTATAGGCATACTCTGGCTGGGGTGGGGAGCCGAGAAACACGATGGTGCTGCCAGGCCAGTTACCCTCTTCATCTTGCAGCCAGCCGCACGCGCGCAAATCTCCCCATTCGCTCCACAATTGTCCAAGGCCTCGCTGCCCCTCACGATGAATCACCTCGCCAATGGTCGGCATCTGCAAGCCTTCACGCAGGCAGTAGTCTTGTGCCGAGGTAAAGGTGTACAGCAGCCTGGACGGCTTCTCGTACCACTTCAGCGGTGCATCCAGGCGATAGCTGGCGTGGCGGTCATCGGCACCATCGGCAGAGATGAACAGGGCTTGCTGTAAAGGCGCAAGCAAGGTCACCTCGCCGGTTTCGTCCACCGACGCCAGTTCGGGGTGACTGACACTGAAACGTATCGGTGGCACCAGGCCGATCGGTCTGCGCCTGAAACGTGCTCCGGCAAATCCGCTGACCGGTGCAAAGCGCCCGGTGATCCAGCCATTGACCTCATAGGGATGCCAGCCCAGAGGCTTGACGATCAGCTGCAGGGGGGCGAAGGTCAGGGCGTTGGCCTCCAGTGCCGAGCCGTCGAAACAGACTTTGAACTGTAACGTGAATTGGCTGCCGGAGATCAACTGCAGCAGCAGTACGCGCGCGATCGCCAGGTTCAAGCCGTCAGTGAGTTGCTCGGGGTCGTCCAGTACACCCTCGAACAACGTCTGATTGACCGGCCCCTCTTCGCTGCTGCCATGCAAACGCAACCAGGCCCACTGACCCAGGGCAATAAATGGCCAGGGCGCGACCAGAAAATGCGCATTTTCATCAAAGTCGGACAGATCAAGGCCGCCATCGTTCGCTTCAAGCACCTGGGTTGGCGGCAATTGAGCAAGCGTCTTGACAGACAGCTCGAACTTTATGGAGAAACGTGGATCTTCAGCGCCGTCAGTGACGATATAGCGAATCACGACCGGGCTCGACAGCGGCCGAATGCTGCTGCCAATTACCGCTGCGGGCACATCGAAGTCAACTACGCCAGTAGCATTGCCCGGCTTGCTCGGCGAGACCCAGCTGTCTTCGTCCAGCTCATCCTGCCACTCGACCGCGATTTGCTGCCCTTCGTGCATACCCTCGTAAACGACCCGCACCTGCAGTCCATCGACCGCATCGAAAGGGTCGAGTACTGCTCCGGGGGCTGCGGGCACCTGGGGAGCCGGCAGGCCGATATCCAGTTCGCCCACTGTCAGGTTCAGGGCGTGCGAGGCGCGCCCAGGTCGCGCGGCATTGCTGACGGTGTAGCTTACGTGAATGTGCTGGCCCTGGCTGGCCAGGACGATCTCACGGGGGACCTTGAACACCGGCGGTTGCTCTGCGGTTTCGACCTGTTGTCGTTCGCTGGCAAAGCCTTGCTCATCAAAGCCGTACCAGAAATAGGTCACCCAACTCCCCGGCAGTACATCCTCACCCGCCGGGATGACCAGCGTGGCGCCGTCTTCACCGATGTCACCGGGTGCCAGCATGCCACCCTGGGCCTCTTGCACCTCGGGTGCCTCGAGCAGCGCGAGCGCATCACCGATTTGCAGAAACAACGAAGCCGAGCGCTCGTTGTTGACCAGGTAGTAGACTTCAGCACGCTGGCCCCAGAGCTGCGCCACATAGTGTTCGGGAACGGTACGTTCAATGAAGCCCGGGCCGACCTCAAGCTCTTCTTCGGTAAGGGTCAGCACCTGCTCGTAGAACACCCGAGCGTTGTCAAAGCGCTTGCCGGTCCAGATAATCCGCACGGTTTGCCCGGCCTTGATCCAGGGGTAATGGCGTATCTGCACCGTCGCTGGCGAGTCAGGCTCCAGGTAGTTTTCTTCACTGGCTTGCTCCACTCCGGGCAGTGCCAGTGGTGTTCGGCTGTCAGTAAAGATCACCGGCACCTGGGGTGATGCCAGGTCTGGGGTCTCTGCCCGCAGGCGGCGATAGGACACGGCTGCAGTGCCTCGCCCCAAGGTTCTGGCCAATGCGTTGGGGACGACGAACGTCACCGGTCCCGGCACCTGAGCCACCGTTGACTCATGCTGGAACGGCACCGGCTCGCCGTTGAAAGCAAAGCCGTCAAAGTGTAACGCCAGCACATCACCGACTCTAAAATGATAGACATAGGTAAAGATCTCAACCAGCAGGTCGCGCTCATCAAGATTTCCGACTTGCGCCCGGCACCCGGTACCTCCTCCTTCGCCTCTGATCGCAACACAAGCCGCTGGCAACGGATCGCCATTGACCTTTACCGGAACCTCCAGCCGGGGTGACCACGGGCTCTTTTGCTCACCTTCGCTGCTGTTGAGCAGTTCATCAATGACCCGGTACTGCACAAGCACGTGTCGGGTCGGAGCGAGCTCGGCGCGATCACCATCGCCGGCCGCACGAATCACTTCGGCTGGCACCGTCAAGGACAAGGTGACGCCTACTTGCTCAAGGTCGAGCACTTGGCTGAAACGCTGCCCCCCCCAATCCACCTCGACCCGATCACGTACGCGCATGCCTGGGTAAGGTTCGATACTCAGTTGTACTCTATTGATGTTGGAGGCTGTGACCTCCTCGACATTCACCGCCAGCGCAGGCAACTGCGACAACTCGCCAGGTGCCGTCTGCCCCGGCCGGCTCAGCTTGACCAGCACCCGTATCGGTGCACTGACCTGCCAGCCGCGGGTGGGCTGCCATAATGCGTAGTACACGCTGATCTGCCCATCGCTCAGGTAGTGCGCCGGGAGCGAAACATGCACGGTATTGCTAACGTCGACGTCGTTCAGCATCTGGACTATCGCAGGCTGGTCCCCCCAATAGAGCCACAACAGATCGCCCGCCTGCTGCCCTTGCCAGGGGCTGATGGCAAGCGCCAGCGAGCCGTTGGCGTCCAGCATCGCCAGGTTGACGCCTGCGTCGCCGTTCACCTCATGGCCATCCTCGTCTTGCACCACGACCGCAAGATGTTCACCAACAGGCAAGCGTGGTAAAGGTAACTCGAGCAACCAAGTCATAGGTATTCCTCCTGAGCGCAAAGCCTATTCAACCCTTGACTGCCAGGTGACGAAACTGGCAGAAATGCTAGGTAAGCGGCGCCGGCACTCTATTATGCAAATTAGCCATTGAAACCTTGGCAAGGCCTGAAGTAAGCTCGGGAGCATCAACTGGAGAGTCACATGTCGCCTACCACCCTCACTCACGCTTGCAGCACCGGTCGCCTGTCGCGCCCTGTGGTGGCTGGCGAGTGCGCGACGGCCTCCCCGGCAACGTTTTATTTTGGGTATTGGTTTAGCCACAGGCGCCGCTGATACCCACACCGGCGCCCACTTTCAAGGGGCCGCCGAACACGAGACTACTCAACCCCCGGCCGGCTCCCCGACCGGGGGTTTTGCGTTTCAAGGCCCAACAGATATCAAATTGAGGAACAGCACATGAACACCATCTACCACCGTTACCCACGCTTTGGCACCTGGCGATTTAGCCAATCCCGTTCGGGCCAGTCTGCCGCCTCCGATCGGTCACATGTTGGTGGCACGCTCACACATGACGCCAATCAGGCCAACTGTCGAACACCTCGATAGGGCCGACAGCGCGGGCCAGACCCCGCCATCCGCCCAGGGAACCCAGAACATGCAATCGTCCAACCTCGCTCTGCCACTGTCCGAACCCACCGCTGCCAACAGCGCCGTCAGCCAACGCCTGCCGAGCCCGCTGCTGCTAAAGCAGCAAATGCCGCTCACCCCGGCCCTCACCGCCCAGGTCCAGGCCCATCGCCAGGCCGTACGTGCCATTCTCGATGGCGAAGACAAGCGTCTGCTGGTGATCGTTGGCCCCTGCTCGCTGCACGACCCGCGTTCGGCCCGCGAATACGCCCAACGCCTGGCGCACCTGGCCATTGACGTCAGCGACCAGATACTGCTGGTCATGCGCGCCTACATTGAAAAGCCGCGCACCACCGTCGGCTGGAAAGGCCTGGCCTACGACCCGCACCTCGATGGCAGCGACGATATGCACGGCGGCATCGCCTTGTCCCGCGGCCTCATGCTGGCCATGCTCGAGCGCGGCCTGCCGGTGGCCACCGAGCTGCTGCAACCGATGGCGGCCGGTTACTTCGATGACGTGCTCAGCTGGGCGGCGATTGGTGCACGCACCACCGAGTCGCAGATTCACCGCGAGATGGTCAGCGGCCTGGGCCTGCCGGTGGGCTTCAAGAACGGTACCGACGGTGGCGTTGGCATTGCCTGCGATGCGATCCGCAGTGCCGCCCACAGCCATCGGCATTTTGGCATGGACATGCAAGGCTACCCGGCGATTGTCGAAACCCTGGGCAACCCCGACACCCACCTGGTGCTGCGCGGTGGCAACAAGGGCCCGAACTACGACCGCCAGAGCCTCGCCCTGGCCCGTCAAGGATTGGCCAAGGCCGGTGTGGCGGCGCGGATCATGGTCGATTGCAGCCACGCCAACAGCGGCAAGGACCCACTGCGCCAACCGGCAGTGTTCAACGAGGTGCTGGAGCAACGCCTGCAAGGCGACACCTCGCTGGTCGGCATGATGCTCGAGAGCCACCTGTTCGACGGCTGCCAGACGCTGGGTGCACAACCGCTCAAGTACGGTGTGTCGATTACCGACGGCTGCCTGGGCTGGGATTCGACCGAGCGTTTGCTGCGTGAGGCGGCTGAGCGGTTGTGAGCCTTTTCGCGGGGCAAGCCCGCTCCCACAGAGTGAGGCCTGTGGGAGCGGGCTTGCCCCGCGATTGCCATCAGCGTTAGGCTTGGCGTTTTACCTCAAGGAGCCACTCCCATGGCCAGAGCCACTGCCCGTCACATCCTGGTTGCCACCGAAGACAAGTGCAACGAACTCAAGGCCCAGATCGAAGCCGGCGCCGATTTCGCCGACATCGCCAAAGCCAACTCCACCTGCCCCTCGAGCCGCCAGGGCGGTGACCTGGGCTCGTTCGGCCCGGGCCAGATGGTCAAGGAGTTCGATGCCGTGGTGTTCAGCGCACCGGTCAACACCGTGCAAGGTCCGGTGAAGACCCAGTTTGGGTATCACCTGCTGGAAGTGACCAGCCGTCAGGACTGACCGTTGTCAGACAAACCGGCCCAGCGCCGGTTTGTTCACTTAGCTGGCCTGCTAAGCTTCAGCCACAGTCGTGGTTCAGGTAGTCAGGCGCTTGCGAATTGTTCCCTTCCCGTTCCAGTTGTTCGTCTTCGGCCTGTTCCTTGCCTGGTCGTGCGTCGCCCTGTCAGCCCCTGTTCACGCCCTGACCGTCTATGGCGAAGCACCGCGCTACCCCGCAGGCTTCGGGCACTTCAACTACACCAACCCCAACGCCCCCAAAGGCGGCACATTGCGCCGTTCGGCCATCGAGATCGGCCAGTTCGACCACCTGATTCCCTACATCGACAAAGGCATCGGCGTTGCCGAGGTCGATGGCTGGTTGTATGCGCCGCTGGCGGTGCGCTCGCAGGATGAACCCTATACGGTGTACGGGCTGGTAGCGCGGCAACTGGAACGCGACCCTGACGGTCGCTGGCTGCGTTTTTACCTGGACCCACGCGCGCGCTTTGCCGATGGTCAGCCGATCCGCGCCGAGGATGTGCGCTACACCTTCGAACTGTTGATGCGAGCGGGCAATCTCAAGTACCGCACCCAGTTTGCCGATGTCGAGCGAGTCGAAGTCGAGGCACCACGGCAGATTCTGTTCACCTTCAAAAGCAACCAGAACCGCACCCTGCCCCTGGACCTTGCAAGCTTGCCGGTGCTGCCCGAGCATTGGTGGAAAGACCGCGACTTTGCCAATGGCGCCGGCTTCGAAGCGCCGCTGGGCAGTGGGCCGTACCGGGTCGGGCGGGTCGACAATGGCCGCAGCATCACCTTTGAACGCGAGCCGAACTGGTGGGGCCGCGACTTGCCGGTCAATCGCGGCCGTTATAACTTCGACCAGATCCGCATCGAGTACTTCGGCGACACCGAAGTCGCGCGCCAGGTACTGCGCGGTGGCGGCTTCGACTATAACCGCGAGTTCTCCGCCACCGCCTACACCCTCGGCTACGCCAGCCCCGCCCTGGACGATGGCCGCCTGCAACGGGCGCACCTGGCCAAGGACGCGCCGCAAACTGCCCAGGGCTTTATCTTCAACTTGCAACGCCCGGTGTTCAAGGACCGCAGAGTACGTCAGGCGCTGGCGCTGCTGTGGGACTTCGAATGGAGCAACCGGCAGATGATGCGTTCGCTGTACATCCGCCAGCAGAGTTTTTTCGCCAACAGTGCCCTGGCCGCTCGGGCCTTGCCCGATGCCCAGGAGCTCAAGTTGCTTGAACCCTTGAGCGGGCAGATCCCCGACGAGGTGTTCAGCCAGGTGTTCGAGGCACCGCGCACCGATGGCTCGGGGCTGATCCGTGACAAGCAGCTGCAAGCCCTCGCCCTGCTCGAAGCGGCAGGCTGGCAACCGCAGGGCGATCAATTGGTCAACGCCCAAGGCGAGCCGCTGAGCTTCACCTTCCTCAATGGCCAGGCCGGGTTCGAGCGCCTGCTGCTGCCATGGAAGCGCAACCTGGCGCAGATCGGCATCACCCTGCAGATCCGCCGCATCGACGCCTCGCAGTACGTCAACCGGCTGATGGCCCGCGACTATGACCTGATCGTCAGTGGCTACCCGGTGTCACCGTCACCGGGGCTTGAGCTGTACAACTACTTCGGCTCGGCCGCGGCCAGCGACCCGGGTTCGAACAATTACATGGCCCTGCAGGACCCCGCGGTAGACCGCCTGCTCGACGGCCTGGTCAAGGCCGAGACCAAGGCCGACATGCTCCGCCATGCTCATGCCCTGGACCGGGTGCTGAGCTGGAACTACTACTGGATCCCCAACTACTACCCGCCGGGCAGCTCGACCGTGTGGTGGAACCGCTTCGGTCTGCCCAAGGTGCAAGCGAGCAACGACGAGGGCCTGGACAGCTGGTGGCAAGTCAGCCCGACACCGCTGACCAACGCGCAGATGGCCGAGCGCCTGGGGAGCCAACCATGATCGGCTACATCTTGCGCCGCCTGTTGTTGATCATCCCGACCTTGCTGATCATCCTGCTGGTCAATTTCGTCATCGTTCAGGCCGCCCCCGGTGGTCCGGTGGAGCAGGCAGTGGCGCGCCTGCAAGGCATCGGTGGCGGCGCCCCCGGAGCCAGTGTCGAAACCCTGCACGCCAGCTCCCGCGCCAGTCGCGGCCTGGACCCCAAGCTACTGGAAGACATCAAGCGCCAGTACGGTTTCGACAAGTCGGCGCCCGAACGCCTGTGGCTGATGCTCAGCCAGTACGCCCGACTGGACTTCGGCTCGAGCTTTTTTCGTGGCGCCAAGGTCACCGAGCTGATCCTGGAAAAGATGCCGGTGACCCTGTCGCTGGGCTTCTGGGCCACCCTGATCACCTACCTGGTGTCGATCCCCCTGGGCATACGCAAGGCGGTGCGCCACGGCACCGCTTTCGATGCCTGGAGCAGCAGCCTGATCGTCATCGGCTACGCCCTGCCCTCATTCCTGTTTGCCCTGTTGTTGATCGTGCTGTTTGCCGGTGGTACCTCGCTCAACTGGTTTCCGGTGCGCGGGCTGGTCTCGGAAAATTTCGACCAACTAAGCCTGCTGGGCAAGGTAGCCGACTATTTCTGGCACCTGGTGCTGCCGGTGGGCGCCCTGGTGATCGGCGGCTTCGCCACCTTGACCCTGCTGACCAAGAACGCCTTTCTCAACGAGATCACCCGCCAGTACGTGATCACTGCCCGGGCCAAGGGCCTGAGCGAGCAGCGCGTGCTCTACGGCCATGTGTTTCGCAATGCCATCCTGCTGGTGGTGGCCGGCATCCCCCAGGCGCTGATCAGTGTGTTCTTTGCCGGTTCGCTGTTGATCGAGGTGATCTTCTCCCTCGATGGCCTGGGGCGCATGAGTTACGAAGCGGCGGTGTCGCGCGATTACCCGGTGGTGTTCGGCTCGCTGTTCATCTTCACCCTGTTCGGCCTGCTGGTGAGGTTGATCGGTGACCTGTGCTACACCCTGGTCGACCCGCGCATCGACTTTGCCACGAGGGCGCACTGATGTTCAGCCTGTCGCCGGTTTCGCGCAGGCGCCTGCAGCGCTTTCGGCGCAATCGACGCGGCTGGATTTCGTTGTGGCTGTTCGGCCTGTTGCTGTTGGTGAGCCTTGGCGCGGAACTGGTGGCCAACGCCAAGCCATTGCTGCTCAGCTATCAGGGGCAGCTGTATTTCCCGGCCTTCAAGCGCTACAGCGAACAGCAGTTCGGCGGCCAGTTACCATTTCAGCCGGACTACCGCAGCCAGTACGTACGCCAGTTGATCGAAGGTCAGGGCGGCTGGATGCTGTTCGCCCCTGTGCCCTTCAGCGCCGACACCCCCAACTACGACTTGCTGGTGCCCGCACCCAGCCCGCCGTCAGCGGTCAATTGGCTGGGCACTGACGATCAGGCCCGGGATGTGCTGGCGCGGGTGCTCTATGGCACCCGGGTGTCGATCCTGTTTGCCCTGGCGCTGACACTGATCAGCACGCTGATTGGCATCACCGCCGGCGCCCTGCAGGGCTACCACGGAGGCTGGGTCGATCTGATCGGCCAGCGCTTGCTGGAGGTCTGGTCGGGCTTGCCGGTGCTGTACCTGCTGATCATCCTCAGTGGTTTTGTCGAGCCGAACTTCTGGTGGCTGCTGGGGATCATGGCGCTGTTCTCCTGGCTGGCCCTGGTGGATGTGGTGCGCGCCGAGTTCCTGCGCGGGCGCAACCTCGAATACGTGCTGGCCGCCCGCGCCCTGGGCCTGCCGGACCGCTGGGTGATCCTGCGGCACATTCTGCCCAACGCCATGAACGCCACCCTCACCTACCTGCCGTTCATTCTGACCGGCGCCATCACCACCCTCACCGCCCTGGATTTTCTCGGCTTCGGCATGCCCGCCGGCAGCGCCTCGCTGGGCGAGTTGGTGACTCAGGGCAAGCAGCATTTGCAGGCACCCTGGCTGGGCTTCACCGCGTTCTTCGCCCTGGCCCTGATCCTGTCGTTGCTGGTGTTCATCGGCGATGCCTTGCGCGAAGCCTTCGATCCACGGGCATAATCGCAGCCTTTGACCCGGCGGAGCGGCCCATGCAGGACAGTGACAGCCTCAAGGACTATCAGCAGGTACGCCTGCTGGCGATTCGTTCGCTGTTCGAGATCATCGAGCAGTCCAGCGAAGGCACGATCATCGTCGATCGCGACGCGCGCATCGTCTGGATGAACCAACGCTATGCCCGGCGTTTTGGCCTTGAAGACGCCGGCAGCGCCATCGGCCAGCCGTGCGAGAGCGTGATCCCCGGCAGTCTGATGCGCGAGGTGCTGAACAATGGTCGGCCGATCCTGCTGGACATGCTCGACACCCCCAAGGAGCCCCTGGTGGTCATGCGCCTGCCGGTGCACGACGCTGCCGGCACGCTGATCGGCGCCATCGGCTTTGCCCTGTTCGACGAGTTGCGCAGCCTGTCGCCACTGCTCAAGCGCTACGCCAGCATGCAGCAGGAGCTGGCCTCGACCCGTTCGTTACTGCGTGCCCGCCAGGCCAAATACAGCTTTGCCCAGTTCATCGGTACCAGCGCCGCCAGCCTTGAGGTCAAGCGCCGTGCCCGCCGCGGGGCCAGCAGCGATTCACCGGTGTTGCTACTGGGCGAAACCGGCACGGGCAAAGAGCTGCTGGCCCACGCCATTCATGCTGCCTCGCCACGGGCGCACAAGGCCTTTGTCAGCATCAACAGCGCGGCCATTCCGGAGACCCTGCTTGAAGCCGAGTTCTTCGGCACCGCCCCCGGCGCTTTCACCGGTGCCGAGCGCAAAGGTCGCCCGGGCAAATTGCAGCTTGCCGAGGGCGGCACGCTGTTTCTCGATGAGATCGGTGACATGCCGTTGCCGCTGCAGAGCAAACTGCTTCGGGTATTGCAGGAAAAGGAATACGAGCCGGTGGGCTCCAACCAGATGATTCAGAGCGATGTGCGGATCATCGCCGCGACTTCCACCGACCTGCAGATGGCCATGGCCCGGGGCGAGTTTCGCGCCGACCTGTACTACCGCTTGAACGTACTGCCGATCCAGGTGCCGCCGTTGCGTGAACGCCTGGAGGATCTGCCGGCACTGAGCGAAGCCATTCTTGAAGAGCTGGGCAGCCAGCACGAGCTGGAAGATCAAGCCCAGGCGCTGCTGGCCCGGCATGCCTGGCCGGGCAATATCCGCGAGCTGCGCAATGTGCTGGAGCGGGCGACCTTGCTGGCCGATCACGCGCGCCTGGGCTTGCGCGATGTACAGGCCGCGCTGGGCGACCTGGCGCCGTTGCAGGCTGCGGCAGCACCATTGAGCTACAAGCAGGCGTGTGCCGATTTTGAGCGGCAACTGCTGGAAAACACCCTGGCACGCTGCGCCGGGAATGTGCCGCAAGCGGCGCGGCAGCTGGGGTTAGGGCGGTCTACCTTGTACAAGAAGTTGGTGGCCTTGGGGATCAAGTCTCCATAATGAGATAGTTGTTTCTAATTTGAGATTGCTATCGCGGGGCAAGCCCGCTCCCACAGAGTCAGCACCTTCCCTGTAGGAGCGGGCTTGCCCCACGAAAGAACCAGTCTCAATTTAGAGATATGAATCTATAGAATCATTATTAAATCTATAAAAAACAAATACTTATGTAATTGGCACGATTCCCGCTATCTCCTGCTCACCAACAAAAACAAGATGCACCCAAGGAGACACTCGATGAGTGTGATCATCGCCCTGGCAGCCCTGGCGCTGCTGATGCTGGCTGCTTACCGTGGTTATAGCGTTATCCTCTTCGCTCCCATCGCCGCCCTTGGCGCGGTGCTGCTGACCGACCCTTCGGCGGTGGCCCCGGCCTTTACCGGGGTGTTCATGGAGAAGATGGTTGGTTTCATCAAACTGTACTTCCCTGTGTTTTTGCTCGGCGCCGTGTTCGGCAAGCTGATCGAGCTGTCGGGCTTTTCCCGCTCGATCGTCGCCGCCGCCATCCGCCTGCTCGGTACCCGCCAGGCGATGCTGGTGATCGTACTGGTCTGCGCCCTGCTCACCTACGGCGGCGTGTCGCTGTTCGTGGTGGTGTTCGCGGTGTACCCGTTTGCCGCCGAGATGTTCCGCCAGAGCAACATCCCCAAACGGCTGATCCCGGCGACCATCGCCCTGGGCGCATTCTCGTTCACCATGGACGCCCTGCCCGGCACCCCGCAGATTCAGAACATCATCCCCAGCACCTTCTTCAACACCACCGCCTGGGCCGCGCCCTGGCTGGGCCTGATCGGCACCCTGTTCGTGTTCTGCAGCGGCATGCTCTATTTGCAGCGCCAACGCAACAAGGCCCAGCGCGCCGGTGAAGGCTACGGTACCGAGCTGCGCAACGAACCGGAAACCGCCGCCGACCTGAAGCTGCCCAACCCGCTGCTGGCCTTGTCGCCGCTGTTGTTGGTGGGGGTGATGAATCTGCTGTTCACCCACTGGATTCCAGCCTGGTACGGTAAAAGCCACACCTTGAACCTGCCGGGCATGAGCACGCCGGTACAAACCGACATCGCCAAACTCACGGCGATCTGGGCGGTGGAAGCGGCCTTGCTGCTGGGGATCCTGCTAGTGCTGGTCGCAGGCTTCGGCGCGATCAAGAGCCGCCTGGCCGAAGGCAGCAAAAGCGCGGTGAGCGGCGCGCTGCTGGCGGCCATGAACACCGCCTCGGAATACGGCTTCGGCGCGGTGATCGCCTCGCTGCCAGGTTTTCTGGTGCTGGCTGATGCCCTGCGGGCGATCCCCAACCCGCTGGTCAACGAAGCGATCACCGTGACCTTGCTGGCCGGTATCACCGGCTCTGCGTCGGGCGGCATGAGCATTGCCCTGGCGGCGATGTCCGACAGCTTTATCGCCGCGGCCAACGCCGCCAATATTCCCCTCGAGGTGCTGCACCGGGTGGCGGCCATGGCCAGTGGCGGCATGGACACCCTGCCGCACAACGGCGCGGTGATCACCCTGCTGGCCGTCACCGGTCTGACCCACCGCGAGGCCTACAAGGATATTTTCGGCATTACCCTGATCAAGACCCTGGCGGTGTTCGTGGTGATTGCTACGTTCTATGCCACCGGTATCGTCTAAGGAGCACAGCATGATTCTCAAGGGCAAGACAGCAGTCGTCACCGGTTCCACCAGCGGCATCGGCCTGGGCATTGCCCAGGTGTTGGCCAAGGCTGGCGCCAACCTGATCCTCAATGGCTTTGGCGATGCCAGTGCGGCCGTCAGCGAAGTGGCGAAGCACGGTACGCGTGTGGGTCATCACCCGGCGGACCTGAGCGATGTGGCACAGATTCAAGACCTGTTCGCCTATGCCGAGCGCGAGTTCGGTGGCGTCGACATTCTCGTCAACAATGCCGGCATTCAGCATGTGGCGGCGGTCGAAGACTTCCCGGTGGAACGCTGGGACTCGATCATCGCCGTCAACCTCTCGGCCGTGTTCCACGGCACCCGCCTGGTGCTGCCGGGCATGCGCCAGCGCAACTGGGGGCGGATCATCAACATCGCCTCGGTGCACGGCCAGGTCGGTTCCACCGGCAAGGCCGCCTATGTCGCCGCCAAGCATGGGGTGGTCGGCCTGACCAAGGTGGTGGGCCTGGAAACCGCCACCAGCAACGTCACCTGCAACGCGATTTGCCCGGGCTGGGTGCTGACCCCGCTGGTGCAGAAACAGATCGATGACCGCGCCGCCAACGGCGTCGATCCGCAGCAGGCCCAGCACGACTTGCTGGCCGAGAAACAACCGTCGCTGGCTTTCGTCACTCCCGAACACCTGGGCGAGCTGGTATTGTTCCTCTGTAGCGAGGCTGGCAGTCAGGTTCGTGGCGCCGCCTGGAACATCGATGGCGGCTGGCTGGCCCAGTGACGGGCAGTCCGGGGCCTGATTGCGGCATCGTGTTTTTTTGACCTGCAAGGAGGCCTTATGCGCCCACTTTCCCTCACCGCGTTGTTCACCCTGACCCTGGCAGTCGGTACTTCGGTACAGGCCGCCAGCCTCAAGGAGGTGGCGCCCTACCCCGAGGCCGAACAAGGCTTTACCCGCCAGGTGATCCACCTGCCCAAGCAGGCTGACGAATCGGCCTACAAACTTGAAGTGCTGGCGGGCAAGCAACTGGAAGTCGACTGCAACCGCCAGCACCTGGGCGGCACCCTGCAAGAACAGACCCTGCAAGGCTGGGGCTACAGCTACTACCGGCTGGAAACGGTTTCGGGCCCGGCCTCGACCCTGATGGCCTGCCCCGATGGCAAGAAGCAACAGGCGTTCGTGCCGGTGGTCGGTGAAGGCTTCCTGCTGCGCTACAACAGCAAGCTGCCGGTGGTGGTGTATGTGCCGGACGGCGTTGAAGTGCGCTACCGGGTGTGGTCGGCATCGAACAAAGTGAAAAAAGCTACAGTGGAATAAGGCTGACAACGCCGCCCTCACAGGCCTGTGGGAGCGGGTCTGGCCCTGCCAGGCTTCACTCCATCGCGGGGCAAGCCCGCTCCTACCGTATGAGGCGCGCGATCAGGCATAATGCGCGGTTTTTACCGCTTGCGAAGGTACCTTGAGATGAAAGCACAGGCCCGGCATATTCTGGTCAAGACTGCTGAAGAAGCCGAACAGCTCAAGCAACGCATTGCCAAGGGCGAGGCGTTCGACGTACTGGCCAAGAAGCACTCCACCTGCCCGTCGGGCAAGCGCGGTGGCGACCTGGGTGAAGTGCGCCCGGGGCAGATGGTCGGCGCCATCGACCAGGTGATTTTCAAGAAACCGCTGCGCACCGTTCACGGGCCGATCAAAAGCAAGTTCGGTTATCACCTGGTGCAGGTGTTCTACCGCGATTAAAGGCTGTCGCTGCGCCGCTGGGCACGTATTGAGCGCTGGTCTGCCAGGTCGTTGCGCAGCCCGACGATCAGGTTGGAAATCGCCCGGCTGCTGGTCAATTGCTCGGCATCGATGCCCGTGACCAACAGATCGACCCGCTCGCAACTGCGGTCGAACACCCGCACCGTCAGCGAGCGGTCGGCGGCCAGGGTGCACTGGCAACGGGTGGGTAGAAAACTGCTTTCAATGATGTTGCGCAACTCCAGGGTCGAGAGCATCGGTGTGTCTCCTTGGCAGGTGGCGGACAGCGGTTCCGTGTTGCCCGGTCCACCTGCAAGCCTAGGCGATGTTCTCCAGTCGAATCAGACCCTTTCACTATAAGGATCCCGCGCTTTTGCCGGCGCCCAGGCAGTGGCGGCCACTGGCCACCTAGCATTTTTGCCAGTTGTCGATATTTCTGATTGCTCTATACATCAGGGCAGGACCGTCCAGATCTCTCAGGAAAGCTGGATCAGCAGTGGTCGATGACCTGAATGGAAATGGAGCCTACCTGATGCGAGCCTCGCTTATTGTGGTATTTAGCACCCTGCCTTTAATGTCCGTTGCCCAAGATATCTCGGTCGGTCCAGGTGATACCTCCGGTGCCATCGTGCAAACTGCGTTCATCGATGATTTCCGCATGACCGGCGGGACAGTTCAGTCCCTGGCCCAGGGCGATGCCCGCGACACCTTCAGGATGACTGCGGGGCAGATCATCGGAGCCTTTGAAGACGGTGACGAGGCATATTTTTTGGGCGGCAGTATCGGCCGGGTTGACATGAAGCTGGACAACAACCTGTTCGACATGTCCGGTGGCACGATTGTCGGCAACCTGGTTACCGGCTTTGGCAACGACACAATACTGCTCAAGGGCGGGACCATTGGCGGCAACATCAGCACCAGTGGCGGCGTCGATAAATTCGAAATCAGCGGCGGTGAACTCAAAGGTAACCTGCTCGCCAGCTTCGGCAAGGATGTATTGACCTGGCAAGGCGGCGGGATCATCCGCGGCACCATCGACATGGGCGGCGACGACGACCTGGCAACCTTGCGCGACCTCAATCCCAGCTTGTTGACCACTGTCGTCAACGGCGGTACCGGCCAGGACACCCTGAGCTTCGACAACAGCCAACCCGTTGGCGGCGCACGCTATGTAAACTGGGAAACAGTCAACCTGAACAACGCCAGCCGTTTCACTCTGAACGATGCCCTTGTCCTGGGCGATACCGGTACTCCAAGCGCTTCCACCAGCCTGAACATCGATGCAAACAGTTCACTGATTTCCACGACCGGGAGCATCCGCCCCTTCACTGCCGGCCAACCCCTGACCGTCACCAACAGCGGGCTGATTGACCTGAGCAGCGGCAACGATGCCCAGGGTCGGCTGACCATCAACGGTAACTACACCGGCAACAATGGCACCCTCAAACTCAACAGCGTGCTCGCCGGCGACGGCGCAGCATCGGACCGGCTGGTGGTCAACGGCGGGGCAATCACCGGCACCACCAACTTGCAGATCAGCAACTTTGGCGGAGCTGGCGCATCGACCACGCAGAACGGTATCCAGGTGGTCGAAGCGGCCAACGGCGCCACCAGCAGCCCTGGTGCCTTCGTCCAGACCCAGACCCTTTCCGCCGGTGCCTTCGACTACCGCCTGTACAAAGGCGGGGTGACCCCTGACAGCGTCAATAGCTGGTACCTGCGCTCAAGCGTCGTGGCCGCCGCGCCGCAACCCCAGCCAGCGCCTGATCCCGGCAACCCGACCCCGGTCGAACCTGTGGTCGTGCCGCTGCCCACCCCGGCCCCGACCCTTGGGCTGCCAGCCGTACCGGCGCCGGTGGCCGGCGTGAGCATCCCGCTGTATCGCCCGGAAGTCGCCGTATACGCCGCCGCCCCCAGAGCTGCAGCGCTGATCGCACGGTCCGCGCTGGGCACCTTTCATCAACGCCAGGGCGACCAGGACCTGCTCAAGCAGACCGGCGCGCTGTCGGCCAGTTGGGGCCAGGCTTATGGCAACAGTTTCCACCAGAGCTGGTCGGGCACCGTGGACCCGAGCCTGGATGGCAACCTGTACGGCTTCAAGGTTGGCCAGGACCTGTTTGCCTGGCTAGGTGACAACGGCTATCGCCAGCATGTTGGCCTGTATGTCGGCCACAGCCGCCTGAACGGTGATGTGAAAGGCTTTGCCCTGGGCATCGAGGACAGTTCGGTGGGCGACCTGAAGCTCGACAGCGACAGTGTCGGCGCCTACTGGACCCTGGTCGGCCCACAGCACTGGTATGTCGATGCGGTGGTGCAGTATGCCAACCTCGATGGCCGGGCAAAATCCGATCGCGGCGACAAGCTCGACCTCGATGGCCATGCTGTGACAGCGTCTCTGGAGACTGGCTATCCGTTTGAGCTGTCGGCGCACTGGGTGCTGGAACCCCAGGCACAGATCATCGCCCAGCAAGTGTCGCTGGACAGCGCCAATGACAGTGTCAGCCACGTCAGCTATGACGCCCAGACCGAGTGGACCGGGCGCCTGGGCCTGCGCCTGCAAGGCAACTTCAAATCCGCCAGCGTGCCCTTGCAGCCCTACCTGCAGGTCAACGTCTGGCATGGCGACGGCGGCCGCGACACGGTCACCTTCGACGATCTCGACCAGGTCAAGACCGACTACCGCTACACCTCGATGGACATCGGCACCGGCCTGGTTGCGCAGCTCAGCCAGAACCTCAGTGTGCATGCCGGTATCGATTACGCCAGCAACCTCGATGCCCGTCAACAGGAACGGGTTGGTGCCAACCTCGGCGTGCGCTTGAGCTATTAGGCCCGCCGCGCTGCCAGCAAACCGGCTCCGGCGCAGCTGAGCAGCGTGGCACTGACCCGGTTGAACAGGCGCCGTGGCCCGGGCTGGTTGAACCAGCGCTGCAGGTAGGCGCCGAGCCAGGCATAGATGGCAATGGCCAGCCATTCGAGCAACAGGAACAACCCGCCCAGCCAGGCGAACTGTTCGGCCACCGGCACCGGACTGCCAACACTGATGAACTGCGGCAGGAAGGCGGTAAAGATCAGAATCGCCTTGGGATTGCCCGCCGCCACGAAGAATTCCTGGCGCGCCAGACGCAAGGTACCGTGCTGGCGCCCGCTAGCCACCATAGCCTCAGCCACGGGTGCGCGCCACAGCTGCCAGGCGATGTAGAACAGGTAGGCAGCCCCCAGGACCTTGATCGCCAGGAACAGGTATTCACTGGTGTGCAGTACCACCGCCAGGCCCATGGCCGCCAGTACGATCATCCCGGCAAAAGCGAACAACCGGCCGATACCTGCCACGCAGGCGATGCGCAGGCCATAGCGGCTGGCGTTGTTCAGCGACAGCAGGTTGTTGGGGCCTGGGGCCATGTTCAGGGCAAAACACGCCGGGATGAACAGGGCGAGGGTGGACAGGTCCATGGTGGCTCTCCGGTGACAGGAGGCAGAAGGTTCCGCTGTGGCAGCTTTGCGGGTCAAGGTACAGCTGGACGAAATAACTGTGTCTCTGGCGGTACACCGAGCCCTTTGTAGAACAACAGGTTAGAGACCGGTTACTGCGAATCGCTTGAATCCACCTCACGATTGATAGCGAAAAATTATCAATCTTAACATTGAGATTGACTATACCTCCCTCTGGCACATCAGTGCACAGGTGCACGGAGATTGCACACAAAAAGAGGCAGCTCGCCGTCACCTGCTCTTTCATCATCAGGAAAAGGATATTTCCATGGAAAGCGTCGGATTACTTGCCACCCAAACCAACTGGAACGGTGGTCAGCGTCTTACCCTCAAAGGTGGCGATACCGCCACCTGCACGACCCTGCAACCAGGTCAGCTGTACGGGATCTTCATCTACAACTCGGCGCAGAACGACAAAGACGCTACCGTCAATGTAGTCTGGAGCAACAGCCAGCCTCCGTGCTCGATCACGGTCCCGGGTACCACGGCCAATGCCGGCCTGGCTTCAATGGGTTTTGTCTCGGGTACGGATACCCAGACAGTTTCGGTGTCAATTCCGACTAACAGCAGCCTGTCCCAAGTGGAGATCTGGCTCGGGAGCGTGGGCATGCCCACCAACACCGCCGGTTTGAGCAATCAACAGTTGCAGGCCAATGGCGACCAGTATCCGTTCAACAAGTACAACCGCTACTATGCAGTGCCACCGTCAAAATGGATGAACCTGACGATCGCCAGTACAATCACCCAGTTCATTTCCTGCCAGTTCCGCGAAGCCCAGGCGACCGTGTTCGTGGTCAATGAAACCTCCAACGGCCTGCTACCCAAGCAGGTTACCAAGATGGGGCCAACCGCCAGCGAAGATGGGGCGGTTACCATTAAGTCCACGTCCATCCAGAACATCAGCTACAACCTGCAGGGTGATGGCTCCCAGTGGGTATGGATGGATGCTGACAGCCCACAAGATTCGCAATCGGCGAGCATCTCCTTGCAATCCCTGTAATTTCGGCTGAGCCTGCATAGACGCTCCTCCCGGTAACGGGAGGGGCGTTTGCTTTGTCCGATGATTTAGTGGCCTTGGCCGTGATCATTCACCGGGCGTGTCGCTGATCACCCTCAAACTGCCCAGGTCCAGCAGGCTGAAACAGCCACTGGCCCAGCCGCCGGTGTCGATATGCCAGACATTGCCCAGCACCCGCACTTCACGTTGCGGGGTGTGACCGACGATCAACGCCCGCAGCCCCTCGATTGGCGTGTCATCTCCGGCATACAGACGCTTGCGTGACCATTGGCAGACCTCCTGAATTTCTTTTGGCGGTGTATCCTCCAGTTGCTCACGTAACTCGGCCCAGCGGCGCAAGGGGCTGTCAGCGTGCAACAGGCCAATCAACCCGTCGCCGGTCTCGACCTCAAGGGCCAGCGGCAGGCGCCGGAACTGCTCGGCAAATCGCGCCTGTTCAGCTTCCGGCAGGGCCAGGAACCAGCTGCCACCAGCGGCCCGGTACTGGCTGTAGTCCAGCACGCCACCATCGACGTGGGTCACCGCCAAGGCTTCGTGATTGCCTTGCACGGCGTGAAACCACGGTTGGGCCAGCCACTCCAGCGCTTGCGGACACTCCGGGCCACGGTCGACCAGATCACCGACGCTGAACAGGCGATCCACTGCCGGATCGAAGCCGATGGCTGTCAGCCGTTGCTGCAGGCGCGAGAAATGCCCGTGGATGTCGCCCACGGCAATGTCACGCCCGCGCGTATTGGCTGTAAATCGCTCGATCCTGCGCACTACCGACTCCTCTGTTTTCAATCAGCACAGGCGTACAATGAAGCCTGTGCGGCAAATTGCGCAAGGCTGCACCTGGAGGTGAATCATGCGCCCTGCCCTGACCCTGGCCAGCCTTAGCCTGCTGGCGTTCAACAGCCTGGCGCAACCTGCGGCCACGCCCAACGTCGAAGTCAGCTTCGACAAACCCGAACACTTTCGCGATGCCAGCCTCGACAGCAATGGCTATGCGCGCGGTGCCGACGCCTATGTCATGAAGGAGTTGAGCACCTACCTGGTCAAACTCGGCCAGCGTTACCTGCCGCCCGGCCAACGCCTGCGCATCGACATCCGTGATATCGACCTCGCCGGCCAGTACGAGCCGTGGCGCGCCAATGCCTACTCGGTGCGCATAATGCGTGATGTCACCTGGCCCAGTATCGACCTGCAGTACACCCTGTCGCAACCAGGTCATGCAGTAAGCCAGGCCCAAGCGCACCTGAGTGACAAGTTCTACCTGCAACGCCCTGGCCGACGCGCCGATACCGACCGGCTGTATGCCGAAAAAGCCATGCTCCAGGAGTGGTTTCGCAAGCAGTTCAGCACCTCGGTCCCGGGCGCCTGACCATTGTTGTACACACAACAGTGCCGAGGAGGATACCCATGGTCACTCACTTCAAAACCGCTGGCCACCTTGCCTGTGGTCACCACGGTAACAACCTGGCAGCCACCACCGAACTCAATCGGGTCAAGTGCCGCAGCTGCCGCAATACCGACGCGTTCAAGACCGCCCGCAAGGACCAGCGCAATGCCGCGCAACGCGCGCGTAGAGCCGCCGCTCGACACGCCGCCAGCGACTGGCGTAGCGCCTGGATCGAGCGCCTGAGGGCCCTGCCCGGCCGCCAGCGCTTGCCACGCGGGTTCCACGGCCAGGGCTTTGTCTGAAGCTCAAGCCTTGGCGCAGATCAGGCGCTTGAGGGCAATGGGCGCGATAAACCGGTGAAAAGGCGCAACCGGCAGCATGTACAACCGGCCGAGACGATTGTGCGTGTGCACCACGGTGGACACCACAATCTCGCGGCGCTTGTCGGCGCCCAAGGGACGCCGTAGCAACGCGATGTAGACGTCCAGGTGCTTGTCACGATCGACCAGCAGCACTTCATCCGGGCTATTGCTGATCAGGGTAAAAATCCCGACCCGCTCATTGATCTGATAAGACGCCTCGTCGCGCTGCAAGTCGATCCGCGACAGACGCCCCAGGTCCTTGAGACCAAACAGTTGCACCACGCGATTGCGCAGTACCATCAGGTTGTCGATCCAGCGCGGCATGCTGTTCATCAGGATGAGAAAGTGGCCCATCGCCGAGCGCTCGCCATCGTCGACGCTCACCTGGTGGGCATCGACGAAATCAGCCCCCGGCAACTGCGCGTAGATGCCCGAGCCCGCCGGTACCGCACAGGCGTTGATCCTGTTGTTCATCGGTAGCTGTCCTTACCGGCAGTCGCGTGTCCCAAGGTTATCGAAGAAGCGCAGCAGGTAGCCGTCCGGGTCCTGAATCAGAAAATTGCGCTGGCCGATCTCGCGATCGTCGCTACGGTACCAATGGCTTTCGACCGCGCGGCGCAACGGATGCCCGGCCGCTTCGAAGGCATCGGCCAGGACCTGGACATTCTCGCAGAGGATCTGCAGGTTCAGCCCGCGGCCAAAAGGCGCCTCCAGCGGGCCTACGCGCCAGGGCGATTCAGTGTGCCAATCCTGCTCGAGCATCAGCTGGCTCTGGCCAAACGAGAGGAAGGCAAACTTGTCTTCAGGGCGCTGGTACTCCAGCGAAAAACCGGCAATATTGCAGTAAAAAGCCAGACTGCGTTGCAGGTCGCTGACGATCAGTTCTGGCACCAGGGCGTTCATCGTGAACATGGGAGCTTCCGTAAAGGGTGAGTAGTGTAGCCAGCTGGACGGGCAACCTCGCCTTCCTGGCAACGCCCCGAGTCTACAGCAAGGCCTTGGAAGAAAACGAACGAGTCGCAACAAAAGGTGCCTTGAGCAAACGCGGCTAGGCGCGTACACGCCGTTATCGTCGACTCTGTTGCCGACCCTACTTCCAGGAACCTTTGCCAGTGTCTGACATGCCGAGCCACTTCGCTTACACAAAACGCTTCAACGCCGTGCTCGCCTACATCGATGCCCATCTTGAAGGTGACCTGTCGGTGAAAACCTTGAGCGGCGTGGCGAACTTTTCGGCATTTCACTTCCATCGCCAATTCACCGCGTTCGTCGGCGTACCCGTCTCACGTTATGTGCAACTGATGCGGCTACGGCGCGCGGCACATCGCCTGGCTGCCACCGCTGATCACTCGGTACTGGACGCAGCCCTGGGTGCTGGTTTTGAAAGCCCCGAGGCGTTTTCCAGGGCATTCAGGCGGGCGTTCGGCATGGCGCCGAGTGCGTTCAGGAAGGAGCCGAACTGGCAGGTCTGGAATGCGGTCTTCGCAATCCCTCATTTTTCCAGGACGATCATCATGCAAGTACGAATTGTGGAATTCCCCGAGGTCAGGGTAGCAGCGCTTGAACACCACGGAGCAGCTGGACTGGTCAGTGAAAGCGTGCGCACGTTCATCCAGTGGCGCCTGCACAGCGGACAGTCGCCGGCGGCATCGAGTCGCACCTTTGGCATTCCCTATAACAACCCCGATACGACACCTGCAGAAGATTTTCGCTTCGCCATTTGCGGCGAGATTCATGAAGCCGTGGCGCCAAATACGTTCGGCGTACACGAGCTTGTCATTCCTGGCGGCCGCTGCGCCGTGGTGCGACATACCGGTTCACCGGACCACATCGGTGAAACGATCTATCCGATTTACCGCGACTGGCTTCCCGGCAGTGGCGAGGAACTTCGTGACCAGTCGCTGTTCTTTCAATACCTGAGCGCCTATCCCCAGACACCGCTGGAGCAATGGCAAACAGATATATATATTCCGTTGCAATAACGGAGCAAGCAGCTTTCGCCCCTGAGGCCCAGTCAGGTCTCAGGCGGCTGCCCGACGCCGGACAACCCGAAGCACAGCAAATACGACATTGGGCAACATCATGATTGCGAACATGCCCCAAAACCCGACCTTGCCCGCCCCGTGAAGGGACGCGCCCAGTGCGATGAACGCCATAGTGAGCACGAACTGAAACGATACGAATTTCTCTAAACCGCGCACCCTGACTCCTTACATTTATGAGTAGATCTCTCAGGATTCTACAGCCTGCAGCGAAGACACGGCATGAAAACTCAAAAAACCTGCGTCGGTGACATTGTATTGATTCCTATCCCTGAAGGGTATAAACCAGCCAAAGTTCTTTATGTATCACAGCGGTACAAAGACGTAATTTTACTGGGTGTGTACAAGGATTCGGTGAGCGCACGGGAGATGCCTAGTGGCCTGCCGGGTGACTTTGAACTTCTCGTCTACACATCGAAAGTGCCTGTCAAGCGACAGCGGTGGCATGCTGTCGGTAATGAACAACTGAGGCCGGCACAAACGGGGCTCGACGTAAGACTGGTCGCAGGAGAAGTCTGGCAGGGCGACAACCATCTAGGGGTAGCCACGGTTGTAGACAGGCTGAAGCTCCACGAAATGCTGGTGATGGGTGCAACGCTTCTCGAAAAAAAAGCCGCTGCCCTTAATTAGCGAATGATCATGCACTCATCAGCCCGCCACAGCTTGGCCGTTCCGGAAAATCATCGCAGGGCCGGCTGCCAGTGGTCGGAACGCTTATTTGCTAGCGCAATTCGTAAACCAGAACTGCTTCAGCCAACTCGATATCGCTGACTGTGCCCACCGCATTCTGAGTGCGCAAAACCTCGAATGCAGCCTCCAGGCTAGCGCCTCGAATACCTCCATCGCTCGCGACGAAAGCTGCAGCATCATTGCGAGCGGTGAGTATTTTTTGGTCGCCTCCCTTAGCACTGTTCCGGCTACTTGCTTGGCTATCTTCGGTAAGCGTTTGTAACGGCCGCTATCGACCCAGGCTGTGTGAAAACGCAGTAAACACGTCGAAAACTGAGAGTCGCGCGGATTGCCTGTGGAATCAGCAGGCAAGAGCGTGAATAGCCTTACCCAGCGAAATAGACATTTGTAGTGCTATATGGGCCGCGTCAGCGGCCCATATAGCTGTTTGCGGGCCAGTAAACGGCGGGGTTTACGCCCTGATCGCCTCAAGTAGCCCTGCGATGCCGAAGATGCTCATCATTCGTTTGAGGTTGTAGGCAAGCACATAAAGGCTCATCTCGGTGCTTACCCTCGGCAGGGTTTTGGTCAGGAAGTGCGTACTTCCCATCCAGAATTTGAGCGTGCCAAAGGGATGCTCGACAGTCTGCCGGCGAACCTTCATTTTCCCCGGATCATGCTCCAATCGGATCTGCACGCCTTCGACTACTGCCTCATGCTCCCAACGCTTTAATCGCCGCTCTTTACCAGTCGTACACTGCTTCTGCATGGAGCAGCTCTGGCATCCTGAAAACCAATAGCAGTGCAGTAGCATGCCGTCTTCCACCGAGGAATGCCGTCGGGTCAGCAACTGGCCCGCAGGGCATCGATACTTGTCCGATGCAGCCATGTAGGTGAAGTCCTGCTTGCCGAATCGACCTTCCGCTTTACTGCTTGATGTCAGTGCTTTCGGTACAAAAGTGGTGATGCCAGCCTGCTCGCAAGCCAGGATATCCGGCCCTTTGTAATAGCCTCGGTCAGCAACCACCGTCAGCGCCTCAGCACCGATTTCTTCACGTGCCTGGTTAGCCATATTGCTCAGTTGCCCACGATCATTACCAACGTTGGTCACCTCATGGGCAATGATCAAATGGTGTTTGTCGTCGACTGCTGTTTGTACGTTGTAGCCAACTGTGCCGGAGCCTCGGCCGCTTGTGACCATTGAGCGGGCATCTGGATCGGTGAGGGATATTTGCTTATCAGGACTGGCCTGAAGCTGAGCATCGATGTCCTTGAGTTTTTCCATCTGCTGTTTCAGCTTTTCGATTTTGTCCTTCAACCGCTCAGTCTTCGCCTCAACCACTTCCGGCGATGTCCGATCCGCTGAATCCATTGCCGCTAGATAGCGGTCGATGCTCTGCTCGATCTGCTGCATGCGCGCCGTCACTTTGCCTTGAGTGAAATTGCGGTCGCGGTTATTCACGGCTTTGAATTTGCTGCCGTCGATGGCGATGATCGATTGGGAGAAGAGATCGAGGTTGCGGCAAAGCACTACGAACTGTCGGCAGACGCTGCGAATGGCCTTACCGTTGTCTCCGCGAAAGTCGGCAATCGTTTTGAAGTCAGGCGCCAATCGGCCCACTAACCACATCAACTCGACGTTGCGCTCTGCCTCACGCTCAAGTCGGCGGCTGGACTGAATCCGATTGAGATAGCCATAGATGTAGATTTTTAGCAGCACTGCTGGATGGTAAGCCGGACGGCCCGTTGTCGCGGGATTGGCACCCTCGAACCCGAGTGCTTTAAGGTCGAGTTCATCGACGAAAACGTCGACTACCCGAACTGGGTTTTCTTCGGTGATGTAATCATCCAGACATTCCGGCAGCAACGTGACTTGCGTCCGAGACTCACCCTCAATGAACCGCTTCATGGTCGTCCCCGCCACGGTCTCGAAGATCATAAGGTTAGACAATCGAGGGGGCGTTCACACAGCCTGGGCCGATGGTGGATTTCGTACCGATAAAAAACCTCAAATTGCGGTACCAAAAAATCACCGACTATCCTAGCGTCAGCAGCAACCAGCGGGGCATTTTCAAGGATTCACAGTGATGCAAAAAAGTAGCTTGGTATCGGAAGTCTCGCTCTGAGATTCGTGTTCGTTCTGAGACAGGCGCATGGAGGCTTTGGCCCAGTTATAAGCCTGTGATGAGGGCAACGTTGAAGTGTCGGTGGTGCCTTGATATATATCGGAATGCCCTAGCCTGCCGTCTGGATAGTGCAACCACCCCTCCCATCCCACCAAGGTAGCGCCGGTTGCCTCCAGGAGTTGCAGAGCTTTAATCGCATGGACGTAGGGAAGAACTAGTTCGCTCTGAGATACGGACAGCCGCTGCAAGTCAGCCAGTGTCATTGGGAGATCCTTGTGGCATGCGTTAGGAGTCATGCTTGACAGACTATCCCAAGAAGCCAAATGTCAGGTGCTGTTTGGAAAGAACCAGATTTGTGTACATGGGTGATTCTCGTCCTGCTTGAGGACATCCTAAAGCCTCGGCTACGTTTTCACACAGCCTGGACCCATAGCGGACGCTCGAGATCATCCGCGCCATGTACTTCAAGGTTGATACAATCCCCCGCTTTTACACTGATGAGATGGATTTCATGGATCTGTATGTCGTGCGGCATGGTGAAACCTGGGCGAATGCCGAACATCGTTACCTGGGATCGCTCGACCCATCGCTCACAGAACGGGGGCGTGAGCAAGCTCAAGAACTAAGGGCGAGTTTGCCCCATGAGCTGGACACGCTTGTCGTATCTCCCCGTCTACGAGCAATGGAAACCGCCAGTATTCTTAACGAGAAGCTCAAGCTCCCGGCCCAGACAATGGACTGCTTTCGAGAGCGTGATGTAGGGGTTTTCGAGGGGTTGACCCAGGCAGACGCAAGGGAACGATATCCGCAGCTTTGGTCGCAAAACATTACGCGTCAATGGGGGCTCGAGCCCACCGGAGGAGAATCGATTGCTGATGTTGTGAAGCGGGTCAGAGGAGGATTGATAGATCTGGAGTCGAGATATCCGTCGAAGCGTGTACTTCTTGTAGCGCACGGATTTGTTGCGAAGACTATCCGGGCGCTGGCCAAGAGTGACTTTTCAGACTTCTACAACTGGCAACTCTCCAACGGCAGCATGCTGGCCTTGGAAAGCTTTGTACTCCCGACATCTGACCTAAAGACGCTACAGGCCTCGCTACCACCGGGCAATTAAGGTAATTCCTAATACCCTTGGCCTTAAGGGGATATCTGAAGGTCAGCTATGGGTCGGAAGCGGTCGGTAGCGAGTGGCGGCTATCGACCCATTGCAGCCGGTTGAGGTGTCTACGAAAGCAACGTCGATTCAATACGACACCAACCGCTCAGCACCTGGAGGGATAGTCAAACTACCCCACATGCGAGCCAGGTTTATAGCCTTCAATCACAAGGACTTGCGAGATTTCACAGTCCGGATAGATCCACTTGCCCCAGTTGGCCAAAACCCATTCCCTGCTGAGGCCGAGGCATTCTGCATTGCTCTCCCCAGGTAGCCAAACCAGCGGCAGCCCGGCTTTATAGCCAGTGGTAACCATCAGCCCAAAGCGACGATCCTCGTCCAATGTTTCGAAAACCATGAAATCCACAACCTCTTCATAAGGGTATGAACCCCTGACTCTGAACACGGTTCCGCGACTGAAAACCTCATTTGAGCATTCAAGAAGTGTTGTCATGAAACTCACT
The DNA here is from genome assembly GCF_004214895.1 of Pseudomonas tructae. Classification (NCBI taxonomy): domain Bacteria; kingdom Pseudomonadati; phylum Pseudomonadota; class Gammaproteobacteria; order Pseudomonadales; family Pseudomonadaceae; genus Pseudomonas; species Pseudomonas tructae. The sequence goes on from NZ_CP035952.1 coordinate 3,227,014, forward strand.
ATTCCTTATGTACACGTAGCCCAAAGCTTTGAGCAGTGTACGACAACTCGTGGCTCAAACATCTGCTGGGCTGAAGATAGTGCTTATCGAACGGCTGCTCTGGGTCGGAAGCGGTCGGTAGCGAGTGGCGGCTATCGACCCGAAGCGGCCGGTCGCGATAGGCAAAAACGGCCAAAAGTGACCCTTTACTCGGAAGTAGACGACACCTCTACCAGATATCCCATGTACTCCTGCGAAAAGTCCAGATACGCCCGCACAATGGCAGACGGGTGGCGATGTGATGGGTAGAGCAAGTTGATTTGCTGTTCCGGTAGTGGATGTTCAGGAAGTAGCGCAACTAAGTTCCCTTCCCGGATGGCACTCGCCGCCAGAAATGGCGGAAGCTCGGTTACCACATCACCGATCAACGCCCGGCTGCGCAGGTGCGCATAGTCGTTGGTGGACAGCATCGCCTCAGGTTTGAACACCACCCCTCCCAACTGCCATGTCGAATTGGCACCCTGGCTCCAGAGCGCACAGGGAAAACCGTACAAAGCCTCGACGCTTCTGGGTGCACCCAGGCGCTCAATCAATGCCGGACTGGCTACGAGAATGTGACGGTAGGTCAGCATGCGACGGGCGACCATCGTCTCGTGCGCGATCGTGCCCACGCGCAACGCCACATCGACACCATCTTCGATGAGATCGATGCGGCGCTCGGTGGTGTAGACACTGATCTGGATCTGCGAATAGCGGCGCTGGAACGCCGACAGTACCTCCCACCACGGTTCAAATGAAGGCGGCAGCGACAGCCGCAAGTGCCCTTTCAAATGCGCCTGATCACTGAGCACGGCGTGTTCGCCTTCAATCAACGCCTCAATGCCACGGCTGGCATGTTCGTACAAGCGCGTCCCCGAATCAGTGAGTTTGGTGCCCCGTACAGAACGTTCGAGCAGTTGCACCTTCAACTGCTGTTCAAGCTCGCGAATGCGTCGACTCAAGGTGGGTAGCGCAATGTCCAGGCGCTCGGCGGCAGCCGAGAGGCTACCGGTCTGCGCCACGCTGACAAACATCCGGACGGCGTTGAAGTCCATCACAGCAATCCTCTCATTTTTGAGATATAGCCTATCTAACGCGTGGATTATCTTCCACATTCGAGTAGTGGATAGTGCACTCACTTGCTTGAAAACATCGCTTCAAGCAAGCCGCAACGTACCTGAGGAAACGACCATGAAAGCTTATGTGATTGAACAACCGGGCGGCCCTGAAGCCCTGCAACTGCGAGATATCCCGTCAGCCGAGCCAACCTCGGACGAAGTGCAGATCCGCGTCCGTGCATTTGGCCTCAACCGCGCAGAAACCTACCTGCGCGCTGGCAAAATGGGTGACATCACCACCCCACGTGTGCCCGGCATCGAGGCCGTGGGCGAAGTCATCCATGACCCCGCCGGGGTCTTGCGCACCGGCCAGCGCGTGGCAACGGCCATGGGCGGCATGCAGTTCAGCCGCAATGGCAGCTATGCCGAGCAGGTTACGGTACTGCGCAATAACGTGATCTCACTGGACAACCTGTCTCTCTCGTGGGAACAACTGGCCACGCTGCCGGAGGCGTATCTCACTGCCTGGGGGGCGCTTGACAAGAGCTTAGCCATCCAACAAGGCCAGACCTTGCTGGTACGGGGAGGCACTTCGTCGGTTGGCCTGGCCGCCATCACCTATGCCAAGGCCCGCGGACTGACAGTGATCGCAACTACGCGCAGCGCTGAGAACATCGAACGTCTTTACCAAATGGGCGCTGACGAGGTGGTCGTCGATAACGGTGACATAGCTCAGCGTATTCGCGAAATCACGCCTGCAGGGGTGGATGCCGCACTGGAAATCGTCGGAGCCACAACACTGCGCGACACGATCAGGACACTGCGACCGTTCGGCGCTGTGAGCGTCATCGGCCTGCTCGGTGGCCCGCCGGTAGTGGAGCAGTTCCACCTGATGCAGGACCTGCCTGGCGGAACGCGACTGAACTTCTTCCCGAGCGGCTTATTGGGAACACCGGCCTTGCCATTGCAGGACACGCCGTTAGCGTGGCTCGCAAAGGAACTCGCCGCCAAGAGCATGCCCTCCATACTTTCCCGAACCTTCGACTTCGACGAGGTCCGCCACGCGCACCGCTTGATGGAAAGCGATCGTGCACTGGGCAAGCTCGTCGTCATGCTCTGACATAAAGGAGAACTGCCATGCGTACCACATTGATCGTACTGGTTCTCGGCGCGTGTCTGCTACCCATGACGGCTCAGGCCGCCAAACCCGCTGCCAAGGATGCTGTGAAGACAGCCGTCACCCAGCAGCTCCACCACTATGAGGCCGCACTGAACGCATCCGACGTCGACCGTGTCATGACCTTGTATGCAGACGATGCCGTGTTCATGCCACAGCACAGCCCGCCGGCCGTAGGCCGTGACGCAGTGCGCGCGGCGTATGGCCAGGTCTTCGACACAATCAAGCTCGACATACGTTTTACCATCGATGAGATTCAACCGCTGTCACGCGACTGGGCGTTTGCGCGTACGCGCTCTAACGGAACAGTCAAGTCGCTGTCCGGCGACCGGCAGGCCAGCGCCGAAGGCAACCAGGAAATCTTCCTGCTGCATCGAGAAACCGATGGTGAATGGCGCTTTGCGCGCTACATCTTCTCGACCACCCATCCACCCAGATTGCCGTAAGAGTCCGACATGAATTCGGTGCCGGGCTGTTAATCGTTGGCGGTTTCAGAACCCGCGTTCAGCGATCAAATCCAGATGGTGATGTTCCTCAAGAACGTCGCAATGGCTGGTGGACTTGTGCTGTTGGCCGTCGCGGGACCCGGCGCATTCAGTCTCTCATCGAAGACGACAGCTTCGCGCTGGGCATGCCCACGCCTGCTCAAATGTTGAACCAGCACGCTCACCTGGTTGAGGCCGAGTGTGAACAGCTACGGTATGAACATCCTTGGCTGCGTGGTAGCGTCGCATTGCCTCGAGAACTGCTCGTCAGCGTCTTCCTCATGTTGCTGCTGTGGATGTCAGCAAAGTGTTTCAAGAGGTCATTTGAAGAGCGCCTCGGGCCACATGACGAACGGTTCATCATGAGTCCTACGTGCCGTTTCTCATGTCGCTAGGCTGATAGTATCAGTCTGAACCAGACGCTCAATGAGATCGCCATGCAGCTGCCAGATTTCATCCTCGTCAACATGGAAGCCATTCTCCAAGGGTGGGAAGATTTCGCACGATCGGTAGATACTCCCATGCCCGATCTCGACAAGCGCGGCCTCAGAAATCATGCAGGGCAGATATTGAGAGCGGTCGTGCTCGACATGCGAACCTCTCAGAGCGAGCAGCAACAGATTGAAAAGTCCCATGGCCACGGACCTACCAGCGAAGAAAGTACGGCGGCGCAAACACATGCAATAACCCGCTTGATAGCTGGTTTCAGCTTGGATCAGATGGTTTCCGAATATCGCGCCCTTAGATCGAGTGTTCTCCGATTATGGCTGGCCCAAGAGTATCTAGGGGACGGCCACCAAATCACGGAAATGGTTCGCTTCAACGAGTCAATTGATCAAGCGCTGGCCGAGTCGATCGCGTCCTATGGCAAAGCCGTGGAAGCGAACAGAAAAATGGTCTTAGGCGTGCTGGGCCATGACCTTCGAACGCCGTTGAGCGCTGTGACGATGGGTGCCGACCTGCTACGCAAATCGAATAAATTGCCCGACCGCGAAAAAAGGCTTGCGACCCAGATTGCTATCAGCGCTCGAAATGCTAATCAGATGGTTAACGACCTGCTCGACCTGGCACGTTGTAATCTTGGGGTAGGAATCCCTATCAATAGAGAAGTCACTGATTTACTTTACATATGTCAAGGCATCGTAAATGAACTGCGCACCGGCCATCCTGACGCGCAAATTGTATTTAAAAACAATGAAAAAGTCGTAGGTCAGTTTGACCCAGTACGGATGGCACAGGTGTTCTCTAATTTGATTAGCAATGCAGTGCGCCATGGAGACTTGAAACAACCCATAGAAGTAACCCTGAAAGCTGATGAGGCCTCAGTTTTATTCGATGTATTGAATTTTGGCGAGCCCATTCCTCCCGACGCAATACCTATTCTTTTCAGCCCTGAAGGCCGTTACTCGAGGTACTCAAACGACAACCGAGGGGAGACAGTAGGCCTGGGTTTGGGATTATTTATAGCTGCGGAAATTGTTGCGGGGCACGACGGAAAAATTGAAGTAGGGTCGACCCTTGAACAGGGTACAATTTTTCGTGTGTCGCTACCTATTCTCTAGGACTCTAATTGTTTTAAAGTATGCCTGGCAGGCCTGCAGCGCAATCAATCCTTGGTCACCTCCATCGGCAATGGCGACAATTCGTCCTTTCAGCTTTCAGAATCGCCTGATGTCCATTGATACTTTGATTGATTAGGCTGCAACGCTCTTTCCGTCCCGTGTAGCCCTCTTCATGAAGCATTTGACTCTACAGAATCCCCTGCTCGGCATTGCCGCGACGACGATGCTGGCCTGCGCGTCGGACGCGATGGCGGCGAATTGCACATTCAACCCTTCCCCCACCACTCAAACCCTCAACTTCGGCGTAGGCCTGGCCAGTGGAGGCCTGACAATCCCCGCCGACACGCCGGATGGCACAGTGGTCAGGACACCGCGCAGCAATCGACAACCCACAGTTGGTCGTGCCAGTACAACTCGCTATATGGCGTGGCAGTAAATCCTGCACTAGGCACTCCGGCCAGTAACGTAACGACCTTCCCCTTAGGTAAAACGGGGCTCTCGTTCCGTATCTGGATGGACATGTTAGATCGTTATGAGCCTTCTTTATTTGCGATCAGCCCAAAAGGCTATGGTATTGCATCCGGCACGGTCCGCCTGGAAATCATCAAGTCAGGCCCATTGGCATCGCAAGTCAGAATTGCTGCCGGTAATCTGGGCAACCTGCAATCAGGCGAACTGATCCTGAATAGATTCAACCTGGCCAATGCTCTGGTAGTGAATGCTGCCTCCTGCCAGACACCTGCCGTCCCCGTAGCCATGGGTGACGACTATCAACTCAACGAGTTTCGCGAGGCTGGCGCCAAGCCGCGAACGGTGCCTTTCGACATTGCCTTAAATCAATGCCAGACCGGCATCAAGAAAGTGACCTACTCGCTCAAGGCCAACACCCCGGTCATCGACGGCCCGAACGGCATTGTTGCGCTCAACGCCAAATCCACCGCCAAAGGCATCGGCCTGCAATTGATGAATGCTCTCGGCCAGCCCATCGCACTCGATACCAGTTATCCGTTCGACGCGTTCTCCACGACCGGCCTCAACTTCAAGATCCCGCTATCCGCAGCCTACTACCGTCTAGGCACTGAAGAACTCCGGGCAGGCAGCGCTAACACCGAGGTGACCTTTATCGTGAATTACCTGTGAGGCATTTAAGGGGCGTCTGACTTTCCTCGTCTGCAAGTGACTCGGCCTCCAGGCGCAGGCGCTCGACTTCCCGGGCAGGCTGACCTGAAACCTGGGCGGCATGGTCGCGGCGCTGCGCATCGATTGCCTGCCGAATCAGCGGTGGCCTCTTCCCGGCACATTTTTAACCAACGTCTATGCTTGAGCGGCAAAGGCGAATTTGGCATTCCCCAAGACGTCTTAACCAGAGTATTCGTGAAGGAGGTTCTGCGAAATCAGCCATCCCCTATCGCATCTGCGCCACTCACTGCGGGGTCAACTCTGCCGGCAAGCGTCCCGTGGTTAGTAACTGTGGCATTCGCTAATTTATTCGCTTCAGCAATGAGAAAGACTAACTGTCCCACAGGAGTGATTTTGATGAAGTTTCGTCATCATTTGTTGGTCATGGCGATTAGCCTGAACAGTGGCTTGGTTTTGGCTCAAGTGGCGCCAAAGGATGCGAGCGAGCAAACGCGGCAGGCCAATGCGGCGGTGCTTAAAGAGCTGCCTTTCTCAGATAAGCAGGATTTTGAGGACGCCAAGAAAGGCTTCATCGAAACGCTGGTGCCAATGACGATTAAAGATGCAAAAGGAGGAACGTCGTGGGATCTGACCAGCTATGACTTCATCAAAGGCGAGGCACCCGATACGGTCAACCCGAGCCTGTGGCGAATTGCGGAGCTGAACTTGAACAACGGGTTGTTCAAAGTCACCGACCGGGTGTATCAGATTCGCGGTTTCGATCTGTCCAACATGACGATCATCGAAACGGATAACGGCTTGATCATCATCGACCCGCTGGTAACCACTGAAGTTGCCAAAGCGGGTCTCGACTTGTACTACAAAAATCGGCCCAAAAAAGACGTTGTTGCGGTGATCTATACGCATAGTCACGCTGACCATTATGGTGGCGTAAAAGGGGTAACCAACGAAGAGGACGTGAAGTCTGGCAAGGTCAAGATCATCGCACCCGAGGGCTTCCTTGAAGAAGCCGTGAGCGAGAACGTGCTGGCCGGCAACGCGATGAGCCGACGCACCCTCTACCAGTACGGCGCGTTGTTGCCGCGTAGTGCCCGTGGGCAGCTGGATGCTGGGCTCGGCAAAACGACCTCGTTCGGTACCTTCACCCTGATTGCGCCGACCGACACCATTACCAAGACTGGCGAGAAGCGCAACATCGACGGCGTCGAGATGGAGTTCCAGATGGCACCGGGCACCGAAGCGCCGTCGGAAATGCTGATCTGGTTCCCTCAATTCAAATTGCTCAATACCGCCGAGGATGCCACCCATACCCTGCACAACCTGTACACCCTGCGCGGCGCCCAGGTACGCAACGCGGCGAATTGGTGGAAGACCCTAAACCAGGCGATCAACGCCCATGGCAGTGAGGTCGAAGTGGTCATCGCCCAGCACCATTGGCCGATGTGGGGCCAGCAACGCATCGTCGACTTCATCGCCGACCAGCGGGACATGTTCAAGTACATCCATGACCAGTCCCTTAACCTGGCGAACAAGGGTTACACCATGGTCGAGATCGCCGAACAATTGCAGTTGCCCGACAGCACCGGCAAAAAATGGCACAACCGTGGTTACTACGGATCGGTGAACCATGATGCCAAGGCCATCTACCAGCGCTACCTGGGCTGGTACGACAGCAACCCGGCCAATTTGCACCCGCTGCCACCCACCGAGGCGGGCCAGAAGTACGTTGAATTCATGGGTGGTGCCGAAGCGGTCATGACCAAGGCCAAGGCCTCGATCGACAAGGGCGACTACCGCTGGGCCGCCGAGGTGCTCAAGCATGTTGTATTTGCCGACCCTTCCAATCAGCAGGCGCGCAACTTGCAGGCTGATGCCTTCGAACAGTTGGGCTACCAAACGGAAAACCCGACATGGCGCAATGAATACCTGATGGGCGCCTACGAGCTGCGCAATGGCGTACCGAAGGTGCCGGGCATCAGCACCTCGAGCCCGGACATGGTGGCTGCGATGAGCCCGGACCTGCTGCTCGATTACCTGGGCGTGCGGATCAACGGCCCAAAAGCCATCGGCAAGCACGCACTGCTGAACTGGAAACAGCCCGATGGCAGTAATTACGCGGTGGAGTTACGCAACGGTGTGATCATCTACACCGAAGGCAAGGTGCTGGACAAAGCCGACGCCACGTTGACAGTCGACAAGCTCGGTTTCGCCGGGCTGATGATGGGCGGCGTGGACCTGGACAAGGAAATTGCCGCAGGCAAGGCCAAGGTGGACGGGGATGTCACCAAGGTCAACGAGCTGTTGGGACTGCTTGATACCTTCCCGACGATGTTCGACATCGTCACGCCTTGACCTGCCATAAGCCCCGGTACATGACCGGGGCAACTCCATGGATGAACAGTGAGGACCCTCCATGCTTCGACGCTCGTGGTGTATCGACACAACGCTGCTGGGTATCAGCATTGCCGCGTCCATAACCGCTCACGCAGACAACGCTCGCGACTGGCAGAACCTTCCAACCGACCTGAACATGATCTTTGGCTATTACAACCTCATCGACACCAACACACCAATCGACACTTCATTACCGATCGACGGACTGTCGCTGAACGCCGACCTGTACATCCTGCGCTACGCAAGATCCTTTGGCATCGACGGACGAAACTCTGCGATACAGGTAATCCAGCCGTACGCTGATGTCAGCGCATCATTCGACGACGCGCGGTTTTTTGACGGTACCAAGCACAACGGCGGCATGGGTGATGTGCAGCTGGTCTTCGTGCACAACCTGTTCGGCGGGCCGGCGCTGACCCAAGAAGAATTCGTCACCTGGCAGCCCGAGACATTCCTGACCGGGGCCTTGTGGGTAACGGCGCCCACGGGCGACTACGACAAGAAGCGCATCATCAATATCGGCGCCAACCGCTGGGTGTTCAAGCCGGAGCTGGCATTTGGCACGCCTATCGGGCCGACCTGGCTCGAGGTCAACACCTACGTATCTCTGTATGGCGATAATGATGATTACCTGGGCGACAACAAGCTTGAGCAGAAGCCGCTGTACGCTGTGGAAGGCCACTACAGCTACAGCTTCAATCGCGCGTTGTGGGCCTCCCTCGATGCGACCTACAACAAAGGCGGAGAAACCAGGATCAATGGCGTCAACCAGGATAATCAGCAAGAGAACACATTACTGGGTGCCAGCCTGGGCTTCATGCTATCGCCCCAGTTCGGGGGTTTGATTGCTTATTCTGATACCGTCTCTGAGCGCACAGGCTCGCCGGACGTAAACACTTGGACGTTGCGCTTGCAGTACGTCTGGTGAGGATTTCAGCAACATAGGGTCGTGGGTTGCAACTGAAAGAATTTGTAGCCACCGCGATCGTCCGTTTTGCGTCGGAAGCAGCCGTCTCGGCATTCAGGGTCGAGCGGCCGTGCTCGTAGGTGCCCCAGAAGGCCCAGGGCGGCGGCGCACGGAATGTAATTCACCAGACCAGTAATCTGGATCATGCCGCGGCCTCGGTACAGCCAGCCGTCTCCTGGCCTTTTGTTGCCGAGGCTCTTCGTACCCCAGGCTCCGCCATAGACACAATTGGCAATGGTCTGCTGATTTGCTGGGCGGCCGGCGGCGCGGCCATAGGCCTTGGCATCCGTCTCGCTGATGCGATCGCGACTGAACTTCGCCAGCAAGGACTCAACGCTGTAATTCAGGCTCTCCACCAGGTTGCGCAACTGGCCAGACTCATGGCCGATTTGGGCCAGGAACGCGGCTACGCGCAATGGGCTGTTGATCTTGTGGCAAGCAATGGCCCGGTTCAGCGCAGGCAAAAAAATGCCCGCAACTGGGCGGGCATTAGGGAAAATCTGCAGCAGCAGCTGCTCGCTTAAAGGGGACATGTGTTACTCCGGGTAGGGGGACCTACCGTCGGCAGATTTCAGCTTCAGCGACGGTTGGTCTGATATTGGGCTAGCAATTTGCTTCCAAAGGCGTTCGCTTGGGTCGATGAGTCGGGTAGCATATGCCCCTCTCCGAAAGGAGCTGAGCGGCAATGAAGTCACGGAAACTGATGACATTCCCATCAAGCAGACAAGTAAAGCGGTAAAAAGGACCGGCATTGCAATGAGAGAAACAATAAACAACATACAGGCGCTGCGGTTCTTCGCCGCCTTTTCTGTGGTATTCGCACATCTACTAATTAATCGATATGCGGGAAGCGGAATACCAACAGATCTTTTTGCAATCGGTGCTTTTGGCGTCGATGTATTCTTTATCATTTCCGGCTTTATCATGGCCTTTGTATCCAAAGGCATGAAGGGAAGCGCCCCGCAGAAATCGATTGAATTCTTAGTCAGAAGGCTTTTCAGGGTAATACCTTTGTACTGGCGATTTACAATCGTCGCATACATCCTTGCATTCATGTCTATCTCATGCCCGCCAAACCTGACTTCCTGCCCGTGGTATCTTAGCGATCAGTACAACTTTGCCAAAACATCATTTGATTGGCTCCTGCAATCCCTGACATTCACCCACTGGAATAGAGGCCCTATCTATTCCATTGGCTGGACTCTAATTTATGAATTCTGGTTCTATGTGTTGTTTTCTGTCTGCCTGCTGGTCGGGGCCAGGCCAACTAGGTTCTTCACAGCCCTACTCGCCTTGGTGGTAATTGCTGGACTTCCGCATTGGCTGAGTTCCGTCCGACAGGGATTTTTAACATACTGCTGCACCCTTTCATGATCGAATTCATTCTGGGTGTTTATCTTTACTCGCTTTTTGACGCTAAAAAGCTAACCATGAAGCTTTTGCTTCCACTAGCAGTGTCTGTAGCAGTCCTTGGTGGCCTGTACCAAATTGGTTCAGTCGTTAGCGCTTTGGGTTCATTTTCCAGACCTCTGCTTGTCGGAGGTTCAGCCTTCTGTATAGTTGCTATCGCGCTAACGCTTGAAAGGAACAATTTAAAGGCAAACTCTTTCTTTGTTAGGCTCGGCGATGCGAGTTACAGCCTCTACCTGACCCATTGGCTTGTTGTAACAAACCTACCTTCACTGATGGACATATACGGATTTGGAAATATGCCATTTGCATATTTCGTCGCCATTAACGTAGGAGTTTCACTAATTCTTTCAGAGGTGGTTTACCACCTGATCGAAAAGCCCTTGAGGGATTCTTCAAAAATAAGCGTATCAAAACTACTATCCAATCTAAAGACATCAAAAACAGTCGCCACACAAAAAGAAGTCGCATAGATAACTTTCTGGTTAGCGCTACATAAGAATCCGCCTTCAGATAGGCGGATTTTAAAGAAGGTAGAAGTCAGCAGACTCGATAATCCAGGGCGGCGCTACAGGCCGACGCTGGAGTGCGGGGAAGTCAGGCGATTGCGGCCAATTCATCAAGCGTTTGGTAGGTGACACCGTGATCATCGAAGACGACAGCTTCGCGCTGGGCATGCCCACGCCTGCTCAAATGTTGCGCCAGCACGCTCGCCTGATTGAGGCCGAGTGCGAACAGCTACGGTATGAGCTCGACCGGACCCGGGAGAACATCGAGAAGCTGGTCGCCATCCATCACGACCAGGCCGTCGAGATCACCAAGCTGAAGGCAAGCATCGAGCAGATGACCTGGAAGCTATCCGATGCCTTGGTGGAAAATACCGGACTGAAGAATCGGCAGCTCGGCGGATGCCCCCCCAACTGGGGCACGATGCCGCCGGCACCAGATGGCCGGAGATGAGTCATTGCCGCGATCGCGCAGGACCGTCGAGCGAACGCAACTAGCATTCAGTGACTGCTTGGTACAACGACTCGGCCTTCAGTCGTAGGTGCTCGACTTCCTTCATCGGCGGACTCGGTCAGTGCTTTAAGAATCGCCTGATGCCCATCAGCATGCTGCATGTTTATCGTACGGCGCTTCCTGGCCGACATGTAAATTTCTCCCAATGAAGCAATTACAACCACAGCGCCCGCTACTCACCTTTTTTGGCTCAGCGTTGCTAACTTGCATGTCTGACGCCATGGCCGGGAGCTGCACAGCCATCAACTCCACCACCGAGACCCTTAACTTCGGCGCCGATCTGGCGAACCAAAGTCTGACCATCCCCATCGACACGCCCAATGGCACAGTCGTCTACCAAGACACAGTGCACGCCTCCAGAAATCATCTATGGAAGTGCACGGCAACTTCGCTATACGGTGTATCGCTCAATCCAAAGCTGGGCACGGTGAGCGCTGGAGAAAGAACCTTACCTCTGGGTAGAACAGGGCTGTCGTTCCGCATCTGGGCAGATATGCTGGGTCGTTATGAAACGTCTTTGCAACCGATCGTTCCGAGCAACGGGTACAACATGGGGGTAGGCAGTATCAGGTTCGAAGTTGTCAAGACGGGTGAGCTGAACGCCAAAGTCAACGTCGATGCCGGCTACCTGGCAAGCCTGCAAGACGATGATCTGATCCTGAAAAAATTCAACCTGCTCAACCCCATCGTATTGAATGCAGCCTCCTGTCAGACCCCATCCGTGCCGGTAGTGATGGGTGACGACTATCAACTACAGGAATTTCGCGAGGCTGGCGCCAAGCCGCGAACGGTGCCTTTCGACATTGCCTTAAATCAATGCCAGAACGGCATCAAGAAAGTGACCTACTCGCTCAAGGCCAACACCCCGGTCATCGATGGCCCGAACGGCATTGTTGCGCTCAACGCCAAATCCACCGCCAAAGGTATCGGCCTGCAATTGATGAATGCTCTCGGCCAGCCCATCGCACTCGATACCAGTTATCCGTTCGACGCGTTCACCACGACCGGCCTCAACTTCAAGATCCCGCTATCCGCAGCCTACTACCGTCTAGGCACTGAAGAACTCCGGGCGGGCAGCGCTAACACCGAGGTGACCTTTATCGTGAATTACCTGTGAAGCATTTAAAGGACGTCTGACTTTCCGTCTGCATCGGATGTGTTCGAATGATTTAGGGAGAACACTGCAGTGGGAAATGTGCGCTACCGGTGGGCGAACTGATCATGCCGGATTAGTGCCGTGTTGCGCTTTCGCCGCCTAGTGCACGCAACGGGTACTCAGTGACAGCCTGATAAAGCGACTCGGCCTGCAGCCTCAGACGCTCAACCTCCTCTCCTGGCCGCCCGGCGTCCTGGGATGCTTGGTAGCGGCGCTGCGCATCGATAGCCTGCTGGATCAGTGGCTCGCGTGCTTCGACAACTCCCGCAAGGGTCTTCTTCACGTTCTGCCGCTCCGTTCATTTAGTCGAAACAGTATAGATTTCTCTTGGTATTTGAGCGGCTAGGAGCGTAATCGATGTGCAGAAGACTGAGCCGGCACCACGCCCCCTATATAAACTCACTTGTAAAAAATGTTCACAATGGCCCCAGCATCGAAACCACCCAAGATCGGGGTATCCGTCATCCACTGAAGCCTTGCAGTGAATTGAGCTGAGTTGCCAACCGGACTGGTTTTAGGTGTCAACTCGAACTCTTCTCTAAACTTAACTGCCTGCTGACCGGAACCTTTGAAAATACTAATCCCAACAGACTTATTGTTGGACGGCAAAAGTATTGTCATGTCTTCCGACAGCACTGCATTCATCGGCTCAAGATACCCGTCAACCCCATAAACAGCGTCGCAACTCCGGCGCTCACTAACAACAAACGGAACCTCTTTAATAATCTCCCCGACTTTGGCGGAAGATGATGTAAACCTACCAAAATTAATAGAGCCCGGAAATATATCAATAGACGAAACACATGGCACGTACCTGAAGCGATCCAATCCTTTAACTGTCAAATTGTAACTTTTCCCCGGCCTGACCCCGCCCTTGCCATCAAACTGGAATGCCATATAGTTAGCCATGGATATTAACGGTCCCTCCTTGCTTGCCCCTGCAGGAGATTTTTTTGCAAAGAAGATAGAGTACGTCATTGTCTTAGACTCTTTTTGCGACCCGCAAACTAATTCATTAGGACACCCTCTTACGCTCCAGCCGATGTCGAGCTTACCTCCTGCCAGTGCAGAGGAAAGATAGTCATTGCCTTCATATGTCACCCCAATCTCAATATCATCACCAACGCTAACATTGCGAGGGTTAACATAAAAATATATGTTCTCCTCTGACTGGCCATTGATGTCAACCCAACACAAAACTTCGACAGTTTGACTAGGCTGCCGGTACAAGATCGTACCTGCAGGCAGTTGGTTCGGTATTGCAACGCTCGTATTGACCAGATACGAATCACTCACTAACGCGGTTCCCTTTTGCTCGCACTTCAGCGCATAGCTCTTAGGGATCCATATTAAGAAAAACAACGCCGCAAATATAAATTCTCGATACTTCATGATTTTTCTACCCCTGTAACTAATGGAAATTTTGCTGTTCTTGCGTAGGTAATCCCCGAATCGCCGACAACCCGATAGTTCACATGGGTAATATCTTTACCGCATCCCAAGGCTGAGACGGAGACAGCCTGAAATGGCTTTAACATCATGTGGCTCAAGACATTTCCGCATTCTTGACCACCGCGATTAAAAAATTGAATATTGGTCATGGTCAGATAATAAGGTGATTTGTTTTCAACCACGCCTGCTTCCACATCACCGCTCTTAGTCCAGCTAATCTCTTCATAAGCACTTTCAATAGAGCTCGCAAAAACCGGCCTATAAAAAAGCTTCAAATTATGCTGAACTGCCAAGCTCACCTCGCTTTTGTTCTTAGCCTTTTTAGGGACAACCAAAGCCTTTATAAGGAAATATGACTCCCTATCATTTGGCAGCCCTTGCCCTTGATATATAATGTCTATAGAAGCCTTGCCGTAAGGGGGAATTAATAGTAACGGTTTCGATATGGCCAGTGGGAGATCCTCAGCGTCATCAGGTTCCCCCCGCTCAAGCATAACTTGAACCAGTGCCGTATCAGCACCCTCATTGACCGCGATCATCGTGATTAGTTTTTGGTCACTATTAAGTACAAACCGTGTAGCCCCATCAAAGCTGATTTGAGCCTGAACACAAAAGCTGAATGACCATAACGAAAATAAACAAACTTTAGCAAACAACGCAGAACAGCTATTAATAGCCATCAAAACCCCCACGCCAAACAACGCGATATCGACGCATACTTAAGGAAAACAGCCATCATAAAGAACAGCCTCACCAATAGACATAAGACGATTCTTAAAACACGGCGATGGTGTCTTCGAGGGGGGGCAACCACTTCAGATTCGCGATTCAGTTATCCAATATTTTATGTGGCTTTCTTTTGCGCCTGTTCCCTTATTCATTATTGTGCGATTGTGCGGACATGAGCCTGACATGCCTGCAGAGCAATTAATCCTTGATCGCCCGCATCTGTGATGGCGACAATTCGTTGAGCAGCCGCTCGGTCAAGTTCGCGTCGCGGGGCCGGTGGTGGTTGGCAACCCACAGCCACTACCCTGGGCTGGGGTGGCGAGTAAGACTGACAACCGGAGATCAGAAGTAGCAAGACGATCGCGCAGGCGAGCCTGGGTTGCTTGAGCATTGGTCAGCTCCTGGTGGTGGGTTTTGTCTTTGGCCAGCAGCTGATCTTCACGGGCTCCGCCCCGGTCCTGCTCCGAACTCTGCCAGTCGATCACCGCGACTGCGGCCGCCTCTCGCTCTCGCGAGCCCGCCTGGTGGGCTTTTCTTTGCCTTGATGATTCGCATAATCGAATTAGCGCAAGGAGCTGGCGAGCACACCCTTAATACTTAGATTCAGAAGGAGTGCTCGCCGGAACCTTACACTAAAAACCTAATTATCATCAGGCAAGTCACCAGAGTGCCTTATGATAATTTTAGGATTCGCATGATTCCCACCTGGATTCTCAACATCAAATGTTAGCGACGTATCCCCAAAAAAATCAACATAGTAAGAATTTTTGCCGACAAGAGGATTATCGAATGAAATTCTCATTGATAGACCAGGCTTGTCACGCGACCGATAAGTTACCTTCCCTTCACATCCAGACGTTACACCATGCGCCCCCCAATGATTTTTTTTCATTGGATTCATCACATACGGCGGGTAAGGATCGGTAGTCCCCCACTCCATATTCAAGTCATAATCGTTACGCTCCCACGTATGGCCCGTAACATTCTCAAAAGTTATCTTTACAGAGTTCCCCATAAAACCTCCATGTAGTAGCATCCTTAGAAGATAAAACAGGCAAAAGCGATAAAATATACACTTCCGCCCCTCATCTTAGCAGAGAGTTTACATAGCTCAAGATTCTTAAGAGCTAGGAAATACCAAGACCACAAATTTGTCCCGCGAGCTCAGTGACGCGTGAGGGGCTGACGATCAAGACCCCGCAGCTGATAATCCACCAAATGACTCAGCCAGCAGGCGCAAGTGCTCAACTCCTCCGGTGCTGCAGCAGCCGCTTTCGCTTGGTGGTTCAGCCGGATTGCATCTATTGCTTAGCGAATAAGCGGCTCGCCAGCCTCGATAATTCCCGCAGTAGTCTTCTTCACTCTACTGCTCCGGCTATTTGGTCAGAGCAGTATAGGACGCCTCGCACGCCAGCCCAGCTATTCGGGCAAGGTCATACGCTTTCGCCAGCTCTCCCGCTCGAGCGTCAGCCCGTGCGAACAGATCAGAGAGCGCCATGACGGTGCTGTGCGCGGGAAGGATGAAGCGTAGCGAGCCATGGTCCACACCTCTATGGTTTGCAGGCGGCAACAAGGGTTCTTGTAATGACCATCCCGCCAATGTTAAAGGCAGCGTTGAACTGCCTCGGTTCGTCTGTTCTTTCGCCAATCCATCAAGCCGGACTGAAAATACACCTCAACTTTCGTTCCGTTGTTTACCGGCTTGAAATCTGCAAACTCAACCTGACCGGCACTTACAACAGTCTTCCCACCCCCAGGCAATGGCTGAAGAGAGGCGTCGTAATGGGCGCCAGCAAGTGACTGCTCCTGCCAAGCGAACAAAACACATTCTGAAACTTCGTTCACTGCTTTGGTGCTAGCTAGGGCCTTAGCAGGACCTTCGGCTCTACGCTCCCCCATGGAGGCGCACCCCGCCAGCACCGCCACCGCCAACGCCCCTATCAGAATTCGCATGTGATCCCTCCCTTGAAATGGGTGACTGTAGCGCGGAGCTGACCGGGTAGCCAAATGCAAAAAGCCCAGCACTAGGCTGGGCTCCATCTCCCTCAGACCGCCGCTGTCCAGACAGCAAGCTCGTAGCCATCTGGGTCGACGAAGTGGAATCGCTTCCCACCAGGAAACGAAAAAACTTCCCGGCTGATCTTGCCGCCAGCAGCCACAACCCTGCTCTCGGCGCCAGCGAGGTCGTCTGAGTACAAAATGACCAGTGGGCCGCCTGGCCTGACTGGCTCGCCAGTGGTGAAGCCACCGGTTAACCGACCGTCACTGAACTCGGTGTATGTTGGGCCATAGTCAACGAAGCACCAACCGAACACCGCGCCATAGAAGTCCTTGCTGCGCTTGATGTCGCTGACGTTGAACTCAATGTTGTCGATCTGGCGATCCTTCCCTCTGTTGCTCATTGGCACCTCCGTGTTGGAGCCTAAAATCTAACACAGGCAAACGGAAGGTTTGCACCAGACGCAAAAAGCCCAGCGCGGGGCTGGGCGTTTGCCTCAAGTCTTCGGCTCTCTTCGCCCCCGAATGACCATCATGGCATCAGCGGTCGCTGCTGCATGTTCGAGAGCCTCATTCAGCGCGCTGATAGACGTGTTCTTCAACCCAGCTGGTGCGACCGAGGCGCTCAGCGCTGCTGCGAAGTAGCGGTCCCAGGCCTCGAGTTCACTGTTCGTTTTGAATCGGGTAGCCATAAGCACCTCATCCATGCATGAAGGCAACAAGCTATCACTGGTTGGCGCCCTGAAACAACGCTGGTGGCTCGCCCCCACTCCCGTTGATACCAGTCTGCACAGGCCTGCCAGCAGTCCCAGGCGCCATGCACGAATGGCTGGCCCAGCAGCGGCGTACTGCCGCTTGGGGTGATGGTGCGCAGATCGCCCTCAGGCCAGGACAGGATGTGCCAGGGCACCCGTAACAACTACAAGAGCAGTTTCAACCTCTATTGGATGCCGTACCTGGGCCTGCGCCGGATCGATATGATCACGCCAACCATGCTGCGAGGAATCATCGCCAACATTGAGTGGTCCTCCAGTGGCGTGAAGCGCAATGCAATCATCAAGCTCGCAAGCGTGTTCAAAACGGCGGTCTTGGACGGGCTGATCGCGAAAAACCCCACTACATCGCTCGACAAACCGAAAGTGGTGAAGAAGGTGGTTGATCCCTACACCAGGGAAGAGGCCGAGCGAATTATCACCTACCTCTATAAGACACTGCGCAAGTACTCGCAGATCTATGCGCCGTTCTTCGAGTTCGCTTAATTCACCGGGCTGCGCCCGGGGGAAGCCATGGGTCTGCAGTGGGATGACATTGATCTGGAGGCGAGAACCGCAAACATCCGCCGCATTATCGTCGACGGCCAGCCCGAAGACCGGACCAAGACGAAGCATCACCGGGTCATTCTGCTCAATGAGCGCGCGCTTCACGCCTTGCGCCAGGCCAGGCGCCTGGCTGATCTTCGTCGGATCGCTTCGAAGTCCGCCACGCCGACCAGCTCATTTGTGTTCCAGCCAGGCAAAGGCGGGATGTGGATCAGAGAGCCAAGTGTTACAATCAAGCACTTCAAGCTCGCGCTCACCGCGTTGAGCATCCGTGAACGTCGGCAGTACGACACGCGCCACACCTACGCAACCATGTGCCTAATGGCTGGGATGAACCCCGCGTTCATCGCGAACCAGCTCGGCCATAGCGTCGAGATGTTGCTCTCTACTTACGCAAAATGGATCAGCTCCTCCTCGGATTGGAGGGAGCTGGAGAAGCTGCCGGCTAGAGTCTGATTGGCCCAAAATTGGCCCAAATCAGGCGACGGCACCTAAACACACCTCTGGAACCCCCGCAGGATAAGCACTTGATTTCTACCGCTAACATCACCATGCAGTTCGGCGCCAAGCCCTTGTTCGAGAACGTCTCGGTCAAGTTCAACAACGGCAACCGCTACGGCCTGATCGGCGCCAACGGCTGCGGCAAGTCGACCTTCATGAAAATCCTCGGCAACGACCTGGAGCCGTCCGCCGGCCAGGTCATGCTCGAGCCGAACGTGCGCCTGGGCAAGCTGCGCCAGGATCAGTTCGCCTACGAAGAATTCACCGTGATCGATACCGTGATCATGGGCCACGAAGAGCTGTGGAAGGTCAAGGCCGAGCGCGATCGCATTTATTCGCTGCCAGAAATGACCGAAGAAGACGGCATGGCTGTCGCGGAGCTGGAAACCGAGTTCGCCGAGATGGACGGCTACACCGCCGAATCCCGCGCCGGTGAGCTGCTGCTGGGCCTGGGTATCCCGCTGGAACAGCATTTCGGCCCGATGACCGAAGTCGCCCCAGGCTGGAAGCTGCGCGTACTGCTGGCCCAGGCGCTGTTCTCGGATCCGGAAGTGCTGCTGCTCGACGAACCGACCAACCACCTGGACATCAACACCATTCGCTGGCTGGAAAATATTCTCACGGCGCGTAACAGCACCATGATCATCATTTCCCACGACCGTCACTTCCTCAACAGCGTCTGCACCCACATGGCTGACCTGGACTACGGCGAGCTGCGCCTGTTCCCGGGCAACTACGATGAGTACATGACCGCCGCGACCCAATCGCGCGAGCAACTGCTGTCGGACAACGCCAAGAAAAAAGCCCAGATCGCCGAACTGCAGACCTTCGTCAGCCGCTTCTCGGCCAACGCCTCGAAAGCCAAGCAGGCCACCTCGCGGGCCAAGCAGATCGACAAGATCCAGCTGGCCGAGGTCAAGCCATCGAGCCGGGTCAGCCCGTTCATCCGCTTCGAACAGACCAAAAAGCTGCACCGTCAGGCCGTGACCATCGAGCAGATGTCCAAGGGCTTCGACGGCAAGACCCTGTTCAAGAACTTCAGCTTCACCGTTGAAGCCGGCGAGCGCGTGGCGATCATCGGCCCCAACGGGATCGGCAAAACCACCCTGCTGCGTACCCTGGTCGGTGAGCTGAGCCCGGATGCCGGTGCGGTGAAATGGACCGAAAGCGCAGAGCTCGGCTACTACGCCCAGGACCACGCCCACGACTTCGAAGAAGACGTCAGCCTGTTCGACTGGATGGGCCAATGGACCCAGGGCGAACAAGTGATCCGTGGCACCCTGGGGCGCATGCTGTTCTCCAACGACGAGATCCTCAAGTCGGTCAAGGTGATCTCCGGTGGTGAGCAAGGCCGCATGCTGTTCGGCAAGCTGATCCTGCAAAAGCCCAACGTGCTGATCATGGACGAACCGACCAACCACCTGGACATGGAATCGATCGAGGCGCTCAACCTGGCGCTGGAAAACTACCCGGGCACGCTGATCTTCGTCAGCCACGACCGTGAGTTCGTCTCCTCGCTGGCAACCCGCATCATCGAGCTGAGCCCAAGCGGTGTCATCGACTTCAGCGGTACCTACGATGACTACCTGCGCAGCCAGGGTGTAGTGATCTGATCCAGGCCGGGCTGCCTGCCTGGCAGCCCATTGCCGACGAGGATTTTACGGGTCGGGCTTGCGCGGGTTTTGCCGGGCAACCGACTCCTCCCGTCGGCGCCGCCGGGCCAAGGCTGCGCCGCAGGCAAGCACGACAATGGAGGCGATCAGCATCGCCGCCAGCAACAGGTACCCCCAGTGAATAGTCATGATGCTCACACCCGGGCTTTGATCATGCCCTTTTTGATCAAGTGGTCCTGGGTCGGCGGTACTGCAGCGGGTGAACCAGTCGGTGACCTGAGTATAGAAGGCGTTAGCGACTGAGTTCGATCAGCGCCTTGATCAACGCCAGGTGCAGCGGATAGAAGGCGTAACCCCAGCGCCCTATCGGCCAGATGTGTTGGCGCCAGCCCAGGCGCAGCATCGCCAACCCAAGCCCCGCCGAGCAAAACGCCACGCCCAGGGCCAACAACGCAAGCGGATGCAAGGAGTGCTGTGCAAGCCAGAGATCAGTGAGGTTGGCCATCGCCGCCGTCACCCCGGGCAACAGCCAGGCCACACCGCGCAAACGCAAGGCCAGCACGAATGCTGCGGGCAGCAACACGCCGGGCACCCCGTACATCAGCCATTTGGCCGCCCCTGCCCCGACTACCAACGCCAGCAACGCTAACAGGCCCATCACGGGTCGGCGATGGTGCACGCCCCAGGCGACCAGCAGGCCGAGGGTCAGGGTTGGCATGACGCTGAGGGTTGGCGAGTCGACATTCAGCCAGCGGTAAGGCGGCTCGGAGATCAATGAAAACACCAGCAAGCCGATCAGGTAGCGGGCATTGGCCCGGGTGTACACCTGCCCGGGCAGCGAACGGGCAACATTGGCGGCAATCGCCAGGCAGAACCAGGGGAACGCCAGGCGCCCGACCATGAACAGCCAGACTTGCTCAGGCCAGAGGAAACGCAGGTGGTCGGCAACCATGCTGATGATTGCCAGCCACTTGAGCAGGTCCAGGGCAATCTCCCTGTGGGCGGTGCGCTGTGCTGCCATGGCTGTCCTGGTGGGGGGGCAATGGGGGTTGGACAATGCCAACGCGGTGCAGTTTGTCGGATGGGCTGGCAAACAGTTGCAAACTTGAATTACTGTATATGCATACAGCAACAGCGGGCCGCCATGATGAACGACTACGAAGAAGACTTCTGCTTACCTGATTCACCGACCCTGGTGCAAATGTGGAAGCATCAGGCCGTGCTGATGACCAACGAGGCCGAGTACCTGAATACCGAACTGCTCAAGGCGCGGCAAGACATTGCCAAACTGGTGGCGATCAATGCCGAGCTGGCCGATCAGTTGCTCAGCCAGTGGGAGCGGCGATGCGGCGACCCGACTTGACCCACGATGCGAGGTGGATGGCAGAAGACTATCGCGGGGCAAGCCCGCTCCTACCTGTCATCTTCAGCCTTGAGCACTTCGCCGCGCTCCTCCAGTAATTGGACAAAGGTGCTCAGGCTGCGCGTCACCGTGCCCCGGCGCCACACCAGCCAGGTGCGCAGGTAGCGAAAACGCTGGGACAGCGGCCAGACGCTCACTGTACTGCAACCGGGCATGCTTTCCAGCATGCTGCGCGGCATCAACGCCAGGCCGGCACCGGCACTGACGCAGGCGAGCATGCCGTGGTAGGACTCCATTTCGATGATCTTGCCCGGCACCGCTTCGTCATCGGCAAACCAGCGTTCAAAGTGATGACGGTAGGAGCAGTTGGCGCGAAAGGCGTAGATGGTCATGCCGTTGACCTCTGCCGCACGGGTGATCGGCGCATGGTTGAGCGGTGCGATCAGCACCATCTCCTCGACGAACACCGGCACCCCCTCCAGCGCCGGGTGCAGCACCGGCCCGTCGACAAAGGCTGCGCTCAGGCGCCCGCCCAGAACGCCGTCGATCATTGCCCCCGAAGGCCCGGTGGTCAGGTCCAGTTCGACCTTGGCATAGGCCTGGTTGTAAGCCGCCAACAGCGACGGGATGCGCACGGCGGCAGTACTTTCCAGCGAGCCCAGGGCAAAGGACCCTTGCGGCTCGTCACCGGCCACGGTCAGCCGCGCTTGCGCGACCAGTTCAAGAATACGCCGGGCATAGTCGAGAAAGTTCCAGCCTGCCGGCGACAGACGCAAGCGGCTTTTCTCGCGGATGAACAGCTCGGCACCCAGTTCCTGCTCCAACTGCTTGATCCGTGTGGTCAGGTTCGACGGCACCCGATGGATATGCTGGGCCGCCGCACTGATGCTGCCCTGCTCGGCTACCGCCTTGAACATTTCCAGTTGCACCAGATCCATCATCATTCTCGCTGCGTGAATGTTTTGCTCAGTATTATTCAATTTTAGGCAAAGGCACAACGCAGTACTCTGAAAGCGTTCTCCTCTTATCAGGACCGCCGTGATGACCGCTATTAACCTTCACACCCACGCTTTGTCGATCAACCCTGCTAGCGGCGAACAGATCGGCCACTACGCCTATGAAAGCGACGCCGTGCTCGACGCTGCTCTGGCCCGCGCCACCCAGGGTTTTGCCAATTGGCGGCGTACACCGGTGGACACCCGTACCGAGCTGTTGCTGGCCTTGGCCGGTGCCTTGCGTGATAACGCGCTGGCCATGGCGCGGATGATCACCGACGAAATGGGCAAGCCGGTCGCCCAGGCCAGGGGCGAAATCGAAAAATGCGCCCAGCTGTGTGAATGGTACGCAGCCAACGGTCCGGCCATGCTCCAGGCAGAACCGGCCCCGGTGCCTGTCGGCCAGGCCCGTATCGAGTACCGCCCGCTCGGCCCGCTGCTGGCGGTAATGCCGTGGAATTTTCCGATCTGGCAGGTGCTGCGGGGCGCGGTTCCAGCACTGCTGGCCGGCAATACCTACGTGCTCAAGCATGCCCCGAACGTAATGGGCAGCGCCTACTTGCTGCTTGATGCGTTCCAGCGGGCCGGCTTCCCGGCGGGTGTGTTCGAAGTCATCAACGTCACCCCTGAAGGCGTGAGCAAGGCGATTGCCGATCCGCGCATCGCGGCCGTAACCCTGACCGGCAGCGTACGCGCTGGCATGGCCATCGGCGCCCAAGCCGGTGCGGCGTTGAAAAAATGCGTGCTGGAGCTGGGCGGTTCCGATCCGTTCATCGTCCTCAACGATGCCAACCTCGACGAAGCGGTCAAGGCTGCGGTGATCGGCCGCTACCAGAACACCGGCCAGGTCTGTGCGGCCGCCAAGCGCCTGATTGTCGAGCAAGGGGTGGTCGAGGCATTCACCCGCAAGTTCGTCGAAGCCACCCAGGCCCTTGTCATGGGCGACCCGCACAACGCCGACACCTACATCGGCCCCATGGCCCGCTTCGATCTGCGCGAGGAGCTTGATCAACAGGTCCAGGCCACCCTGGCCGAAGGCGCGACCCTGCTGCTGGGCGGTGGCAAGGTCCAAGGACAGGGCAACTACTACCAGCCAACCGTGCTCGCCGACGTTACCGACCAGATGACCTCGTTCAAGCAGGAGCTGTTCGGCCCGGTGGCGTCGATCATCACCGCCCGCAATGCCCGCCACGCCCTGGAGCTTGCCAACGACAGTGAGTTCGGCCTGGCTTCGACGATTTACACCGGCAACGCGGCCCTGGCACAGCAACTGGCCGATGAACTGGACACCGGTGGCGTGTTCATCAACGGCTACTGCGCCAGTGACCCACGGGTAACCTTCGGCGGCGTGAAAAAAAGCGGCTTTGGCCGTGAGCTGTCGCACTTCGGGGTCCGCGAGTTCTGCAACGCGCAGACGGTGTGGATTGATCGCAACTGATCACCGCCAACACCGGCGCTTAGCGCCCGGCGCCAAACTCGTCCTGCAGCAAAATAGCCCGGGCCAGTTCTTCATCACTGGCCTTAAGGTCCGGGTTCTGTGCGCGGATGCTCTGCAGCATCGACTCCAGGTACACCCCACGGATGGCACCGTCACTGGCGATGAACGACGAGGCGTCGTCTCGCGCCGGGATGATGCGTTTGTCATCCTTGAAGGTCGAATACAGCGAAGCCGATACCCCGGCCGAGGTGGCGACATCACCGGCATCGACGCGGGCCAGGGCCGAGCCAAAGGGCAGACAGAGCACAAGCGAAGAAACGAGCAGTAGACGGCGCATGATGGTGCCTCCGGATAAAGAGTACCTAACAACAACTAGGATTGCCGTTGGGGCTGGGGAGTTCCCTGCCCTGCTGCACAAGGGCGGTCGATAGACGGGCCTTATCGATTGGTCATTAAAAGTGATTTGACGCAGGAGTGAGCGCTACCTACCCTCGGCAATCATCACCCCTCCCATCGGCAATGCGTTTCGCGCCGCGCGACAAGAGACCCCGCTTTTCATGAGTGCACATGGCACACAACTGGTCGACGGCTACAGTCGGAAAATCGATTACCTGCGCATGTCGGTCACCGACCGCTGCGACTTTCGCTGCGTCTATTGCATGGCCGAAGACATGCAGTTCCTGCCACGCCAGCGCATCCTCACCCTTGAAGAGCTGTACCAGGTCGCCGAACGCTTCGTGGCCATGGGCACGCGCAAGATCCGCCTGACCGGGGGTGAGCCGCTGGTGCGCGCAGGCATTGTCGAGCTGTGCTCGCGCCTCGCCGCCCTGCCCGGCCTGCGTGAGCTGTGCATGACCAGCAATGGCTCGCAACTGGTGCGCCTGGCCCAACCCTTGTTCGATGCAGGCCTGGCGCGCCTGAACATCAGCCTCGACAGCCTCGACGCCCAGCGTTTCAAGGCCATGACCCGCACGGGCGAACTGGCCCGGGTCATCGCCGGCATCGATGCCGCCCGGGCCGCAGGCTTTCGCCGCACCAAGCTCAACTGCGTGGTGCTCAAGGGCCGCAACGATGATGAGGTGGTCGAACTGGTGCGCTTTGCCATCGACCGCCAGCTGGACATTTGTTTTATCGAAGAAATGCCCCTGGGCGTGATCAGCGAACACCAACGCAGCGAGTCCTATTGCTCAAGCGATGAAGTGCGCGCACGTATCGCCGAGCATTTCACCTTGCTCGAATCTGCCGAGTCGACCCAAGGGCCGTCGCGCTACTGGCGCCTGGCCGAGGCCCCGGACATTCGCATCGGTTTTATTTCGCCCCACAGCCACAACTTCTGCGGCACCTGCAACCGCGTGCGCCTGACGGTCGAGGGGCGCTTGTTGCTGTGCCTGGGCAACGAGCACGCCAGTGACCTCAAGCAGGTGCTGCGCGCCCACCCCGGTGATACGGCGCGCCTGGACAAGGCCATCCGCCAGGCCATGACCCTCAAGCCCTACAGCCACACCTTCGATGTCAACGACCAGGTGCAGATTCTGCGGTTCATGAACATGACCGGCGGCTGAGGTTTGTAGCGCTCTTGAGTACACCGTCCCGGTGGGAGCGGGCTTGCCCCGCGATGCGATGTGGCTGACAGAATGCTATCGCGGGGCAAGCCCGCTCCCACAGGGTACATTTGTACTCCACTCAATTATCCGGCACCTTGACGAACACACTGTACTGGCCACCCTCCATGGTTTCGAAGGCAATCAGTTTTTCCACCAGCGCTTCACTCAGCACTTTGCCGGCATTGAGCAAGAGCATGCCGTTGTCGGCGTTGAGGTTGCGCGCCAGGACCATGCCGCCCACCAGCTCGCGAGTCGTCACGACCTTGACTGACGGATCGGCCAGGGTCACGTCACTGAGGAACTCGGCGCAGACGTTGACGAAATCCTCCACCAGCCCCGGGTCATACAGCCTGCCGGCATACTTGCGGATGTAGACCAGCGCTTCATCGCTGTTCATCTGCCGCTCCAGTACCAGGCCGCGTTGCAACTCGATGAAATCCACAGCCAGCTTCAGCCAGCGGGCACCCAGGGGGATGGCTTCACCCTTCAGGCGCTCGGGAAAGCCTGTGCCATCCCAGCGCTCCTGATGGTAAAGCACCAACTGCGCCGCCTCCTTTAGCGGTTCCAGGGTCATCACCAACGATTCGCTCTGTTTCGGGTAGGCCCGGTACAGATCACGTTCGGTGTGTGGCAGCAGGTCCGCTGGGCAAGTCAGCATGCTGTCGTTCCAGCTCATCTTGCCGATGTTGTACAGCGCCGCCGCCATAGTCAGGTCGCGGCTGCGGCTTTCATCCAGGCCATGCCGGGTGCAGTAGACACGTATCAGCTCGATGACCTGGCGATTGGTCTGCTTGGCCTTGGGCAGGCGCAGGTTGGCCAGCAGCGAAAACACTTCGGTGCCGGTCACGTAGCTGCGCTTGAGCTCCTCATAGGCCAGGTCGAGCATGTCGGCCGTCTGCTGCAGCTCGGCGGTGCGCGCCGCAACACGTTGTTCGAGGGTGGCGTTGAGCGCCTTGAGTTGCTGGTTCTGCGTCTGGGTCAGTTGCTCCAGGCGCCGTCGTTCGCTTTCCGAGTGCTGGTAGGCCAGGGCCTGGCGCAGGGTCACCAGCAACTCTTCGTCGTTCCAGGGCTTGCTGATGTAGCGATGGATCTGGCCGTCATTGATCGCCTTGGCCACGGTGTCCATGTCGGCATAACCGGTGAGCAGGATGCGCAAGGTAGCGGGAAAGCGCTGATGCACGAGCGCAAGCAAGGTGGCGCCATCCATGTTGGGCATGCGCGCATCGCTGATCACCAGGCTGACCTGGCGTTGCTCAAGCACTTCCAGGGCCTGGGCTGCACTTTCGGCCAGCACCACCTCATACGGCTGGCTGTGCAACAAGCGCCGCAGGCTGTTGAGGATCGAGACCTCATCGTCCACCAGCAACACCACCGGCTTTTCCACTTCGGCTTCATCCATGCTGCCTTCCCTGTCTCAACAATTGTTCCTGATCACAGGCTAGATGACATTTGCCCTGGCGGTTAGCGCGCACGCCCTGGCCTGACTATTCTCAGGCTTATAGCGCATTGTCACCACGGAGGGTTGCTCGATGCCTATCGTCCTTTGGCTGCGTCTGCTGGCACTGCTGCCAGCCGTCGCCCTGGCGCAGACCGTGGGTGGCCCGCTCTCGCCCTTGCCGCCGGTGCCCGAGCTTGCACCGGAGCGCGTCGAGCTGGGCCGCAGATTGTTCAACGACCCGCGCCTGTCGAGTGACAACAGCCTGTCCTGCGCCAGTTGCCACCGGCTTGACCAGGGCGGTGCCGACAATCAACCGCTGTCCCCCGGTATCGATGGCAAACCCTTGCCGGTCAACACCCCCAGCGTGTTCAACGCCAGCCTCAACGCCCGCCAGTTCTGGGACGGCCGCGCGCAAACCCTGGAGGAGCAAGCGCACCTGGTGGTGCAGAGCCCCGCTGAGATGGGCAGCGACTGGCAGGTGGTGGTGCAACGTATCGCCAATGACCCCGGCTACCGCGCAGGCTTCGCCCGGGCCTATGACCAGGGCGTCGATGAACACAGCGTGCAAAATGCCCTGGCCAGCTTCCAGCGCACCTTGCTCACCCCCGGCTCGCGCTTCGACCGTTACCTGCAGGGCGATACGGCGATCCTGAGCATCGATGAAAAATACGGTTATCAGCGCTTTCAGGAGTACGGCTGCATCGCCTGTCACCAGGGGGTCAATATTGGCGGCAACATGCTGCAGAAATTTGGCGTACTGGGCGACTACTTCAAGGACCGCGGCAACCCGACCCCGGCCGACCTGGGGCGCTTTAACGTCACCGGCGACGAGGAGGATCGCCATGTGTTCAAAGTGCCCAGCCTGCGCAATGTCGCCGTCACTGCCCCGTACTTTCACGATGGCTCGGCCGCCACCCTGGAGGCTGCGGTGGATGTGATGTTCCGCTACCAGCTGGGCCGCACGCCGAGCGACGAAGACAAGGCACTGATCATCCAGTTCCTCAAGACCCTCACCGGCCAATGGCAAGGCAAGCCGCTATGATGCTGACCCGCCGCCGTAGTTTCCTGTTGCTGGCCACCAGCGCCGCGCTGCTGGCCTCGGTGCTTGTGTACCTGTACCTGATGTCCAAGGCCGATGAAAGTGACACCTACGCCCAGACTCGCGACCTGATCCGGCAAATCAGGCAGAACGACTCGCAATGGGAAAACGAGATACTCAAGGCGCGTACCACCATCAACTACAACTATGACCCGCTGGTGTCACCACTGGTGGAGATGAAACAACTGTGGCGCGCCTTTGACAGCATCGAAGCCCATCACCGGCATGCGGCGACCCCAGCCTGGCGCGCGGCTTACACCGACTACCAGCAGGCGCTTGAGGACAAATCGCGGTGGGTCGAGCGGTTCAAGTCGCATAACGCCATCTTGCGCAACTCCCTGGCGTTCCTGCCCACCGCCGCCGATGGCATCCAGGTGCGATTGGGGCAACTGGACGCCGCCGACACCTTGCGCTTGCACAGCATCGCCACCGACACCTACGACCTGATGCTCAGCAGCCTGGAATTCGCCCAGATGACCACCGATGACAAGGCGGCCGACATCCTCGTGGGCCTGAACAAGCTGGCGGTCAACAAGGAGCGCCTGCCCGCCGAGTTCCACAACCCCATCGATATCCTCAGCAGCCACATCGCCTTGATTCTGCGTGAGCAGCCCAAGGTCAATCAGTTGCTCGAGCAGATCGAAGCGGTGGCGGTGGCCGAGCGCCTGGACACCATCACCCAGATGCTCGACCGCGATGAACGTGCCGCCCTGCTGATCGACCAGCGTTATCACTTCTACCTGCTGGTGTTTTCCACGCTGCTGATGCTGTTGCTGTTGTACATGGCGGTATGCCTGCTGCGCAGTTTCAGTGAAATCAACCGGGTCAACCGCGCCCTGATGGGCGCCAATGATGAACTGGAGCAGCGGGTCGAACGCCGCACCCTGGCCCTGACCCAGGCCAGCACCGCGCTGCAGCGCGAGATCGACGAGCGCACGCTGCTGGAAAGCCAGCTGGTGCAATCGGAAAAGCTGGCCTCCCTGGGCCAGTTGGCCGCAGGCGTTGCCCACGAGGTCAACAACCCGATCGGCTTTGTGTCCTCCAACCTGGGGGCGCTGGACGACTATTTCAGCCGCCTGCAGGACATGCTCAAGGCCTATCGCCAGGCAGAAACCGCCATCGATCCGGTAGCTTTGAGTGCCAGCCTGGCGGCGCTGCGTACCGAGATCGAACTGGACTACATCCTCGACGACATCCCGCTGCTGATCCGCGAGTCCAAGGATGGCATCAGCCGCGTCGGGCAAATCGTCAAGGACCTCAAGGATTTCTCCCGGGTGGATTCGAGCCAGGACTGGCAGTGGGCCAATTTGCAGCAAGGGATCGAGTCGACCCTGAACATCGTTGCCAGCGAGCTCAAGTACAAGGCCGACCTGGTCAAGGCCTATGCGCCGTTGCCGGAGGTCGAGTGCCTGCCTTCGCAGATCAACCAGGTGATCATGAATCTGGTGGTCAACGCCGCCCAGGCTATGGGCCCGCAGCGTGGCACCATCACCCTGCGCAGCGGCTGCGAGGGCGAGCAGGTGTGGATCGAAGTGGCTGACGACGGCTGCGGCATTCCCGCCGACAGCCTGCAGAAAATCTTCGACCCCTTCTACACCACCAAGCCGGTGGGCCAGGGTACCGGGCTGGGCTTGTCGCTGTCCTACGGCATCATCAAGCGCCACCGGGGGGAGATCCGCGTGCTCAGCGAAGTCGGTGTCGGCACCACCTTCAGGATCGAATTGCCGGTGCACCAGACGCGGGTGGCCTGACAACTTAATCGCGGGGCAAGCCCGCTCCTACCGGCTCCACTCTGTGGGAGCGGGCTTGCCCCGCGATATGCAAATTCAATGGAACGGAAAGATGTAGTTCATCCACGCCGCCATGCGCAGGAGGATCTTGCGCATGGTCGCGATATGCTCGAAATGCTGGCTGTACACCGCCGCCTGGCCATAAGCGCCGCCAGGCATCTGCTGGCGGTACGGGGCAAAAGCCGGGTCGTCGATCTCGATGATCACCGGCACGCGCCCGGCAGGCGGTGAGCCGGTGTAGCCGATCAGGGTGCCGGAGGGCTGCACCTGGCCCTCGGCGATCACCGCGATGACGTTATTGACCTTGCCGTGAAAGACCTTGCCCGGAATGCCATCGAAGGCCACCTCGGCCTCATCGCCCGGCACCAGGCGCAACAGGCTGTTCTGGCGCATCCAGGCGGCAAAGTATTGGCCTTCCTGGGGAATGAACACCATCGATGGGCGCAGCGGCAAAGCACTGGCCATCATCCCGGCGCGTAGCGCGACATGGGTGACAAAGCCCTTGCTGGGTGCCCGTACCACAGTGTTGTCGAGTTCGAACTGGGCATTGTCCAGTTGCGCCTGCAAGTCGTCGACCCGGGCAATCGCCGCTTCCTGCTCGCGGCGGGTGCCGAAGTTGCGCTTGATCAGTTCGTTGATACGATACAAATCGCCCCTGGCCGCGATGATCTGCGCCTTGAGCGAGCGCAAACGATGCTCGAACGGTGCCGGGTCGATGCGAAACAGTACATCGCCCTTCTCCAGCGGCTGGTTACCTCTGACCGGCACCTCGATGACCTTGCCGGTCACCACCGGAATCACGGGTATCGAGACGAAATACGAACGGGCCACCTCCGAGTACGGGTGGTTGTAGTTCATGGTGAAAATCAACGCACCGATCATGACGATGCCACCGAGCACGGCGGTGGGCACCGTCCACTTGTTCAGCGGGATGCGAAACAGCTTGAAGATCGCCACGCAGATGGCGGCATAGGTGAGGATCAGCAGCAGGTCCATGGCTCAGACGCCTTTGTCGGTATCGACAGCGGCCGATTGCGCTTCCAGGCGCTCAAGACGCTGTTGCAGCTCGAGCACCTGTTGCTCCAGGCGCAGCACATGGTTTTGCGGCGACTTGCCGTCGCCAAAACCCCAGCCACGGTCTTCGCGGTAGAGCATTGCCCAGATCCACAAGAAGGGCCACAGCGCATGCAGGGTGAACAGGCTGACCCAGCCGGTGGCATGGATTGCATCCTGGTGCGGGTGGTTACGGTGCACGGCGATTTCGTAGGGGATATCGTGCAACACGATGATCCCGTAGAACAGCACCAGGCCGACGAAAATCAACACACCCAAGGCAAAGTAATCAAGCATGATGGCTGACCTTCGCAGCGTTGCAAGCCGTGGGATGAGTGTAGTTCACCCGACGCGCCAGCAACGCTGCAGGCCAGGCATACCGTTGGTCGCGCCAGGCGACCCGGGCCAGGGAGGCTGATCTAGGCTCACTTCACGTTTGGCTGGAGAGTGCTCCATGTCATTGGCTGAAGAACACAAAATAGCGCGCAGAAAGGAAACCCTGCTGTTCGTGTTTCTGATTGTCTGCCTGTTCCCCCTGCTGTCGGTCGCCATCGTTGGCGGCTACGGTTTTCTCGTCTGGTTTTTCCAACTTGTGTATGGCCCGCCCGGCCCTCCCCATGGATGACAGCGTGCATATCGCAAGCCTGGTTGTGCTCGTACGCCCCGAGCTGTTCGAGGCGGTCAAGGCCAACCTGTGCCTGCTCGACAACCTTGAGCTGCATCAGCACAGCCCCGCCGGCAAGCTGGTGGTGGTGCTTGAGGCCAACGCCGAAGCGCAGATCCTGCAGCGCATCGAACAGATCAACAACCTGCCCGGCGTGCTCAATGCCGCGCTGATCTACCACGAACTCCTCGCCCCAGAAGGAGACCTGCCATGAGCATGACCCGCCGTGAATTTGCCAAGGCCCAGGCCGCCGCCATCGCCGCTGCAGCGGCGGGCCTGCCGATCGTGACCAGCGCCAGTAACCTTGTGACCGAAGCCGACCTGGTCAGCCTGGACTGGAACAAAGCGCCCTGCCGCTTCTGCGGCACCGGTTGCAGCGTTATGGTGGCGACCCGCGACAACCGCGTGGTGGCGACCCATGGCGACATCAAGGCTGAGGTCAACCGCGGCCTGAACTGCGTCAAGGGCTACTTCCTGTCGAAGATCATGTACGGCAATGACCGCCTGACCCAGCCGTTGCTGCGCATGCGCAACGGCCAGTACGACAAGCAGGGCGAGTTCCAGCCGATCAGCTGGGAGCAGGCCTTCGACATCATGGCCGCCAAGTACAAGCAAGCGCTCAAGGACAAAGGCCCGGAATCGATCGGCATGTTTGGCTCCGGGCAGTGGACCGTGTGGGAAGGCTACGCCGCCAACAAGCTGATGAAGGCCGGCTTTCGCAGCAACAACATCGACCCCAATGCCCGCCACTGCATGGCCTCGGCGGTCATGGGCTTCATGCGCACCTTCGGCATGGACGAGCCGATGGGCTGCTACGACGATATCGAGGCCACCGATGCCTTCGTGCTCTGGGGCTCGAACATGGCCGAGATGCACCCGATCCTCTGGAGCCGGGTCACCGACCGGCGCCTGAGCCAGCCCCAGGTCAAGGTCGCAGTGCTGTCGACCTTCGAGCACCGCAGCTTTGACCTGGCGGACATCCCCATGGTGTTCAAGCCGCAGACCGACCTGCTGATCCTCAACTACATCGCCAACCACATCATCGAAAGCGGCGCGGTGAACCAGGACTTCATCAGCAAGCACACGCGCTTTGCCCTCGGCGCCGATGACATCGGTTACGGCCTGCGGGCCAGCGATCCGCGCGAAGCCAAGGCAAAAAACGCAGACAAGGCCAACACCTGGAGCGACATCGACTTCAAGCAGTTCGCCGCCTTCGTTCGGCCCTATACCCTGCAGCGCGCAGCCAAGGAATCGGGCGTGCCCGAAGAGCGCCTGAAGGCGCTGGCCGAGTTGTACGCCGACCCCAAGCGCAAGGTGGTGTCGTTCTGGACCATGGGCTTCAACCAGCACACCCGTGGGGTCTGGGCCAACAACCTGATCTACAACATCCACCTGCTCACCGGCAAAATCAGCGAGCCGGGCAACAGTCCCTTCTCGCTCACCGGCCAGCCCTCGGCCTGCGGCACCGCCCGCGAAGTGGGGACCTTCTCGCACCGCTTGCCTGCGGACCTGGTGGTAACCAACCCCAAGCACCGCGCCACCGCCGAAAAAATCTGGAAACTGCCCGCCGGCACTATTCAGGAAAAAGTCGGCTTTCATGCGGTGCAGCAGAGCCGCATGCTCAAGGATGGAGTGCTCAACGTCTACTGGACCCAGGCCAGCAACAACATGCACGCAGGTCCCAACATCATGCAGGAGGTGCTGCCAGGCTGGCGCAAGCCGGAGAACTTCGTGATCGTCTCGGATGTCTACCCGACCGTGTCGGCCCAGGCCGCCGACCTGATCCTGCCGAGCGCCATGTGGGTGGAAAAAGAAGGCGCCTACGGCAATGCCGAGCGCCGCACCCAGTTCTGGCATCAGTTGGTGACGGCCCCGGGCGAGGCGCGCTCGGACCTGTGGCAACTGATGGAGTTTTCCAAGCGTTTTACCACCGATGAGGTATGGCCCGCCGAGCTGCTGGCCAAGGCTCCGGAGTACCAGGGCAAGACCCTGTTCGAGGTGCTGTACAGCAATGGTCAGGTCGACCAGTTCCCGCTCGAGCAACTGGAGCCCGGATTCCTCAACGATGAAGCCAAGGCCTTTGGCTTCTACCCGCAAAAGGGCCTGTTCGAAGAATATGCCCAGTTTGGCCGTGGCCATGGGCATGACCTGGCCAGCTTCGACCGTTACCACAGCGAGCGAGGCCTGCGCTGGCCGGTGGTCGATGGCAAGGAAACCCGCTGGCGCTACCGCGAAGGCCTCGATCCGTACGTGGAGCAAGGCAGCGGCGTGCAGTTCTACGGCTACCCGGACAAGAAGGCGATCATCTTCGCCCTGCCCTACGAGCCCCCTGCCGAAGCGCCCGACGCCGACTACCCGTTCTGGCTCAGCACCGGCCGGGTGCTGGAGCATTGGCACACCGGGACCATGACCCAGCGCGTCGAAGAGCTGTACAAGGCGGTGCCCGATGCCCTGGTGTACATGCACCCGGACGACGCCAAGGCGCTCAATGCCCGCCGTGGCAGTGAGGTCAGGCTGGTCAGCCGGCGCGGCGAGATACGCGCGCGCATCGAGACCCGTGGCCGCAACAAGCCGCCGCGCGGCCTGGTGTTCGTGCCGTTTTTCGATGCCAACAAACTGATCAACAAGGTCACCCTGGACGCCACCGACCCGATCTCCAAACAAACCGACTACAAGAAATGCGCCATACGCATCGAGCTGATCAGCGTGGCCTGAGGAGAACCACCATGCCTATTCGCAGCCTGCCGTTGCTGATGTTCGCCGTCATTAGCCTTGCGCTCGCCGCCGAGGTCGACTACCCCCTCGACGCCCCGGGCCCGGACGGTCGCCGCCCCGGTGGCACCCTGACCCAGAGCCTGCCCGCGCCGCCGCTGGCCAACGACGAGAACAAGGACCTCAAGCGCGAACGCAACTACCCCGACCAGCCGCCGACCATTCCGCACACCATTCGCGGCTACCAGATCGACATCAACGGCAACAAGTGCCTGTCCTGCCACAGCCGCGCCAACAGCGCGCGCAGCCAGGCGCCCATGATCAGCATCACCCATTACATGGACCGTGACGGCCAGACCCTGGCGGCGGTATCGCCACGGCGCTACTTCTGCACCCAGTGCCATGTCGCGCAAAAAGAGGTGCAGCCACTGGTGGGCAACAGCTTCGAAACCATCGACAAGCTGCTGCAGGACGACGCCAACGCCGCGCAAAAGCCCTGAGGAGGCGCCATGCAAGCACTGTTCAGGCTGCTCAAGGAATACTGGGGGGTGCTCTGGCGCCCGAGCGTCTACTACAGCCTGGGGTTCCTGACCCTGGGCGGGTTCGTTGCCGGGATCATCTTCTGGGGCGGCTTCAATACCGCGCTCGAAGTGACCAACACCGAGAAGTTCTGCACCTCCTGCCATGAAATGCGCGACAACGTGTTCGTCGAGCTCAAGGACACCATCCACTACAGCAACCGCTCCGGCGTGCGCGCCAGTTGCCCGGACTGCCACGTGCCGCATGAATGGACGCACAAGATCGCGCGCAAGATGCAAGCCTCCAAAGAGGTGTGGGGCAAGCTCTTCGGCACCATCGACACCCGCGAAAAATTCCTCGCCCACCGCCGCGAGCTGGCCGAGCATGAATGGGCGCGGCTCAAGGCCAACGACTCACGCGAATGCCGCAACTGCCACAACTTCGAGTTCATGGACTTCACTCGCCAGAGCAAGCGCGCAGCGACCATGCACTCGACGGCCCTGGCCAGCGGTCAGGCCACTTGCATCGACTGCCACAAGGGCATCGCCCACAAACTGCCGGATATGCGCGGGGTCCCGGGCTGGTAGCCGGCAGCGCCGGGCTCAAGGCGCGTTGACCACCACATAAGTGACATTACTGCCCTGGTACTGCGGCTGGAACCAGGTCGAGCCGCACTGCAGGTAGGGGGTGTTGTAGCGCATCACCTGCACACAGTCGGGGGGCAACTGCGCTGGCCGGAAGATCGCCCCGACCACCGCCGAAGTGGCCACCACCGTGGCGGTAACCGCTGCCGCGGTGGCAATCGGGTGGTAGTCATCGTCATAACCCCAGCGGCCGCCGCCATCGACATCGATATCAACGTCGCGGTGGTTGTCGATATTGACGTTGCGCGTGCCGTTGTTGATGTTGGCGCGGTTGCCGGCATTGACCTGGCGGTTGCTGTTGACTTGCCGGTTGTCAGCGACCTGGCGGTTGTTATTGACCCGGTTGCCGGCCACGTTCTGCCGCGCATTGATGCGTTGGGCCCGTTGCGCGCCGGCCGGCGGCGCGCGGTTCACCGAGGCCCGGGCGTGGCCCATGGCCCGCGGGCCGGCCTCGACCGCCGGCAGCGGCAGCAGGGTCAGCAAGGACACACTCAACAGTGACAGCAGTGCGGTATTGGCGGCGATCCTGAACATGGTGGCGCTCCCCTACTCGCTGGCTTTTTTCAATGGGATGGCGACATCGCCCTTGCCCGGCACGAAGCGGAACTTCACCTGCTTGCTGTCGGGTGCAAGGTTCCAGCTGTACTCGGCGCTGTATTCCGGTGCGCTGGCCTCACTGGTGGTGGTGATCACCAGCTTGCAGGGCAGCGGCTGCTCGGCGCGGGTCAGCCACAGTTGCCAGTCGACATCGGCCTGGCGAAACGCCAGGTGGTCGCACAACTGGCCGTTGATGGTTGCAGGGCCGATGTACAGCGCGCTTTGCACGGCATCGATCTGGGCCTGGTCGCTGCCGAACAGGAACAGGTCTTCAAGGGGCACCTGAATACCGTAGTAGTTTTCCAGGCGGTGCAAGGTCTCGGTCAGGCTCGGCGGCGCCTCGACCGTGGTGTAGTACTTGAGGTACGGCGAATACTGGGTCAGTTGCTTGCCGTCATAGAAGAACTCAAGGGTGCGGGTATCGCCTTCGCTGCGGGCATACAGCCGATCCTTGCCGGCCACCTGCAAGACATTGAGCGACTGGCTTTTGATCTTCTGCCCCGAGTCCAGCACCGTGTCGCGCGTGACCTGGGCACTGACCTTGAAGGCCTTGAGGCTGCGCAGGTACTCGCCCATGTCGATGACCTTGTCGATCACCCGCGGGTTGCGCACCGTCTGCCCGGGCGTGGTTTGTTCGGCCAGGGCATACAGCGGCTGGACCGCCAGCAGCAGGCCCAGAACACAGTCGAGCGGTTTCATCGGCGCACTCCGTACCTTAGGGGCGAACCCACTAGGTATAGCCCATGTTCATCGGTGCTCGGCCGCCGGTGGAAAAAACCGCGACGATCCGCACACCCCGTCTATATTGAGCTAGTCCCCGCCCGCAGCCAGAGCGTGCGCCATGCTGGATACTCATCAGCTGATCATCTGCGAACATTGCGATTGCGTGTACCAGAAGGTCAGCCTCGGCAAGCACCAGAAAGCCCTGTGCCAGTGCTGTGGCGCCGTGCTGCAGCGCTATAACGGCCTGAGCGTGCAGCAACGCCTGGCCTTGAGCGTCACCGCGCTGATCCTCTGGGTGTTCGCCAACTTCTACCCGATCATGAGCATCAGCCTCAAAGGCCTGCACAACAGCGCCACGCTATGGGACTCGGTGCGGGCGCTGGCCACCGGGCCGATCACCTTCATCGCCCTGGTGGCAGCAATTTCGATCATCATCGCCCCGGTGTTCCAGTTGCTGCTGCTGATCTGGGTCCTGGGCTTTGCCCTGGCTGGCGGCCGCGCCCCAGGGTTTATCCTGTGCATGCGCTGGCTGGAAACCCTGCGGCCCTGGAGCATGCTCGAGGTATGCCTGCTCGGCGCCATGGTCGCGGTGTTCAAGCTGGCCGGCATGCTCGATGTGTTGCCCGGCATCGGCCTGTTTGCCCTGGCGGTGCTGAGCCTGCTGATCCTGCGTATCGCCGGGCGCGATATTCGTGAACTCTGGGAGCTGTTGCCATGAGCCGCCCGCCGCGAGCCGCCGAGCTCAACCTGGTGCTCTGTCATGCCTGCGGCATGGCCTGCGATAACAGCCACCATGCGCACACTTGCGAACGCTGCGGCGCGCCGCTGCATGCCCACAAGCCCGACTCCCTGGCCCGCACCTGGGCCTACCTGGTCGCCGCCCTGGTGTTCTACATTCCCGCCAACCTGCTGCCAGTGATGAACACCACACTGTTCGGCAGCGGCGCCGACAGCACCATCATGAGCGGGGTCATGGAGTTCTGGGAACACGGTGCCTGGGACATTGCCCTGATCATCTTCATCGCCAGCATCGCCGTACCGGCCACCAAGTTCGTCGCCCTCGGCCTGCTGCTGATCACCGTACAGCGCCGCAGCACCTGGGCCCAGACCCAGCGCTCGCGGCTGTTCCGTTTTGTCGAGCTGATCGGTTACTGGTCGATGCTCGATGTGCTGGTGGTCGCCCTGGTGGCGGCACTGGTCAAGTTCCAGGCCCTGGGCGACATCGAACCACGCGCTGGCATCCTGTTTTTCGGCATGGTCGTGGTGCTGACCATGCTTGCGGCAATGAGCTTCGACCCACGACTGATCTGGCAGCACGACAAGGAGCAGGCCGATGACTGAAACCCGCGAAGACAGGCCACAACCGGGCGCGCCCGGGGTCAAGAGCCGACGCTTCAGCATTTCGCTGGTGTGGATCGTGCCGATTGTCGCGGTGCTGGTGGGCTTGTCGCTGGTGGTGCACAACGTCATGCAGCAAGGGCCGGTCATCGAGATCACCTTCAAGACCGGCCAGGGCCTGGAGGCCAACAAGACGGCGGTCAAGTACCGCAACGTGGTGATCGGCCAGGTGACGGCGGTGGAGCTGAGCCAGGACCAGAAAAGCGTCACCGCCACGGTCAAGCTGGTCAAGCAGGCGGAAAATTTCACCCGCGAAGACGCCAAGTTCTGGGTGGTGCGCGCACGCATCGGCGCCGGCGGCGTGTCGGGTATCGATACGCTGCTGTCCGGCGACTTCATTGGCGCCGACTCCGGCGAGTCGAGCCGCCGTGCCAAAGTGTTCACCGGCCTTGAGTCGCCGCCGCCGATCACCTATGGCGAGCCGGGCAAGCGCTTTATCCTGCACGCCGGCGACCTCGGCTCGCTGGGGGTCGGTTCGCCGCTTTACTACCGCAAGATCCCGGTCGGGCAGGTGGTGGCCTATGAGCTGTCCAAGGACGGCAAGGGCGTGGACATCGAGGTGTTCGTCAACGCCCCGAATGATGCGTTCATCACCGACAACACCCGTTTCTGGAACGCCAGCGGCATCGATGTCGAGGCCGGCGCCAACGGCTTTGCCGTGCGCACCGAATCGCTGTCGTCGATCCTGGTCGGCGGCATTGCCTTCCGCGCCCCGCAGTACAACCCCGAGGACCAGGTGGCCAGCGAGGACAAGGTCTTCGAGCTGTTCGACAACGAGCAAACCGCCCTCGCCCCACCCAGCGGCAAGGCCCAGTACCTGGCCCTGCGCTTCGAGCAGGCCCTGCGCGGCCTGAAGACCGGCGCACCGGTGGAGTTCCTCGGCGTCGAGATTGGCCGGGTGGTGTCGATCAACCTGGACTTCGACGTGGAAAAACGCACCTTCCCGGTCAACGTCGGCATCGTCATCTACCCGCAACGCCTGGGCCGCGCCCATACCAAGCTGCTCAAGGCATTCAACCACGACCCCGACGATGAAAAGGCCGCCGCACAGTTGCTCGGCACCTTCATCGACAACGGCCTGCGTGCCCAGGCCCGCAGCGGCAACCTGATCACCGGGCAGTTGTACATCGCCCTGGATTTCGACCCCAAGGCACCCAAGGTGGTGTTCGACCCCACGGCCCGGCCGATCAGCATTCCCACCGTACCAGGCAGCCTTGAGCAACTGCAGGAACAGTTCCAGGCCATGGTCGAGCGCCTCAACCGCCTGCCGGTGGAGCGCATCGCCAACAACCTGGACGCCAACCTGGTGGAGTTGCGCAAGGGCTTGCAACAGTTCAACAGCCGCACCTTGCCGGGTGTTCAGGGCACCTTGCAGGAAGTCAGCAAGACCCTGCAGTCAGCCAATTCGACCCTGGCCGAAGACTCTCCCCAGCGTGAGCAGTTGACCCAGACCCTGGATGAGCTGGGGCGCATGTCGCGCTCGCTGCGGGACCTGGCCGACTACCTGGGCCGCAACCCCGAATCGCTGCTGCGGGGCAGGCCCAAGGATGCCCCGGCCGACTCACTGAAACCTTCGTCGCGCAATTGACCCCAGGAGCACCGCCATGGCGCATGCCTCAAGATTTGCCGTGTTGGGCCTGGCCCTGTTGCTGGCCGCCTGCCGCAGCGACCCGATCCACTACCACACGCTGATCCCGCAGCAACCGGTGCCGGCCAGTGCCGCAGCGGTGCAACTGGAGCAGGTCAGCGTGCCGCCGCAGGTCGACCGCCCGCAGGTGGTGATCCGCCAGGGCAACAGCGGCCTGGCGATCCTGGAGACCGAATGGTGGGGGGCGACCCTGGTCGACGAGTTGCGCAATGCCCTGGCCAACCAGTTCTCCGGCACCAGCGCCGCGCCACGCCTGGGCCTGCGCGTGGATGTGCAGCGTTTTGACTCGGTGCCCGGGCAGTACGCGCTGTTCGATGCGCGCTGGCGCTTGCGCTCGGCCAATGGCAATGGCGGCGCCAACCTTGACTGTCGCAGCGTGATCCAGACCCCGGCCGGGGCCAGCATCGATGAACTGGTGCTGGCCCACCAGCACAACCTCAAGCGCTTCACCGAACTGGTCAGCCAGGCCGCCAGCGGTGCAGCTAGCCGTTGCCCGGCTGTTCACTAAAAACCCGCTCGCCTGCCGGAGGGCTCGCTCATGGCCAACAATCGCCCGATTCACCTGGGCACCGCCCGGGAACTGCTCGACGTGCTGATCCGTGCCGGGCTGATCGCCGTGCTGGTGATCGCCTGCTTCGACATCTTCAAGCCGTTCCTGAGCCTGATGCTCTGGTCGGTGATCCTGGCGATCACCCTCTACCCCGTGTGCCAGCGCCTGGGCGGCTGGCTCGGTGGGCGCCCGGGCTGGGCTGCGGTCCTCCTGGTGATCATCGGCCTAGCCTGCCTGATCGGGCCCTTGAGCCTGTTGGCCGCTTCGGTCGCCGACACCGTGCAGCAAGGCATCGTCGGCTTCGAGGACCAGCACATCGAAATCCCGCCGCCACCGGACAACGTCCGCGACTGGCCGCTGATCGGCGCGCCGCTGTACGGCATCTGGGCCCATGCCAGCAATGACCTGAGCTGGGCTGCCACCCAGCTCGCCCCGCACCTCAAAGGCCTGAGCAAGACCCTGCTGGCGCAACTGGCGGGCATCGGTTCGGGGATCCTGGTGTTCGTCGTCGCCCTGATCGTCGCTGGCGTGATCATGGCCAAAGGTGAGATCGGCCAGCGCACGGCGGTGGCGATTGCCACCCGCATCGCCGGCCCGCAACGCGGCGAACAACTGGCCGAGCTGTGCACCTCGACCATCCGCGCCGTGGCCCAGGGCGTGGTCGGTATCGCCTTCATCCAGATGCTGCTGGTCGGCGTCGCCCTGGTGGTCATGGGCGTTCCGGCAGCCGGTGTGCTGGCCTTGCTGGTACTGCTGTTGGGCATCACCCAGCTGCCAGTGCTGTTGATCACCTTGCCGGTGGTGATCTACGTGTTTGCCCATGACGGCGTGGGTGCCAGCACGGTGATCTTCGCCATCTGGATGTTGCTTGCCGGGCTCTCCGACAACGTCCTCAAGCCCATGCTGCTGGGCCGTGGCGTGGCCGTGCCGATGCCGGTGGTGTTGATCGGCGCCCTGGGCGGCATGCTGACCAACGGCATCATCGGCCTGTTCATCGGCCCGGTGGTACTGGCCGTGGGCTACGAGCTGTTCATGAGCTGGGTGGCGCAACCGCTCCCAGCCGAGGAACCTGCACGCAGTCAGCCTGACGCGTCGGACAGCACCATAGACTAGACTTCAAGCACGGGGGGCTGGCAGCAAAACGTTACCGGAGGTGCCCCATGAGCCAGTACCAATGCCTGTTGCTGATGGTCGGGTCCGACCTGCGTCACACCCCTGCGCTGGAACGCGCCGCCGCCCTCGCCCGTGCCACGGGCGCGGCCTTGCACATTTGCGCCTTTATCGACGAAATCGACACCCTCGGGCTGATGAGCGGCGACGAACACCGCCTCGACACCCTGATGCAGGACAACCGCCGGTGGCTGGCCGATGAAGCGACCTTGTTGCACGAAAACGGCATACACGTCAGCACCGAAGTGATCCTGGCCCGTGACGTGCTGCATGCGGCGCTGGCCCAGGTAGCCGAGATCGACCCCGACCTGCTGATCAAGGAGGTGCAGCACGAGCCGCTGTTCAAGCGCCTGGTGGTCGCGCCCCTGGACTGGCAACTGCTGCGCGAGTGCCCGTGCCCGGTGCACCTGGTTACCGACGTGCATTGCCCGCTGCCGCGCATCGTGGTCGCCGCCGTCGACCCCACCCACCCCGAGCACCCGCACAGTGACCTCAACGACAGCGTGATCGCCGCGGCCGCCGACCTCGCCCACCAGTGCAACGCCGAGCTGCACCTGTTGCACGTGTGTGACGGCGCCCACACCCACATGGCCGATTTCGGCGCAGGTGCCGTGACCATGCCGGGCTTTGAAGGCGGCGTACGCAAGTCGAT
This sequence comes from Pseudomonas tructae, assembly GCF_004214895.1. Lineage (NCBI taxonomy): Bacteria > Pseudomonadati > Pseudomonadota > Gammaproteobacteria > Pseudomonadales > Pseudomonadaceae > Pseudomonas > Pseudomonas tructae. The sequence continues at coordinate 3,269,070 of NZ_CP035952.1, forward strand.
CCGCAAGGCCTTCGAGCAGATGGCCCTGCGTCACGCGGTCCCGGAGGAACGCCAGCACTTGCTGTCGGCGCCGATCACCCGCAGCATCGCCGAGTTCATCGCCCACAGCCGCGCCGACGTACTGGTGATGGGCAATCACCCACGCAAACTGCTCGAACGCCTGACCGGCAGCACCACCGAGCATGTGCTCGAACACCGCCTGTGCAACGTACTGGCGATCAAGGGTGCCGCCTGAGCTTAGTCGTACTCGGCTTCGGCGTGTTCACCCAGCAAGCGGCGCTGGCGCGGCGTGGCGGCGGCCAGCACCGCCTCGTTGAAGTGAAAGTGCAGGTAGGGTGAGAACTTCTGCGCGACCATGCGCCGGCCGTAGTGCACCTGCAGCATATAGCGGCTGCGCTTGGCGCTGCGGTTGTCACTGCCGGCATGCCACAGCTCGCTGCGAAACACCAGGGCATCGCCGGCCTGACACAGCACCGCCTGGGGCTGACGGCCCTGCCAGTCTTGCTCGCCCTTGAACGGCGCTCGCCCTGCCCGGTGGCTGCCCACGACCACCCGGGTCGGGCCCAGCTCGGCGTCGATGTCATCCAGGTACAGCTGAACGGTGCAGATCTGCATGGGCAATGCAAAGCCAGGATCCGCCATCAGCGCAGGCGCCACTTCCATTATCAGGTAGTCCAGGTGCAGCGGCAGGCCCTGATAGCCCGGATGGCAACGCCAGGCAGTCTGGCCGATGACGTGGCAGTCATCGCCCAGGGCGGCCTCGGCCAGTTCGATGATCCCGGGCAGGTCAAGGAACGGCAGCCACAGCGGATCGCGGTTGAACACGCATTTGTAGTGCTCGATCAGGCCGCCGCTGTAGTCCCAGTGAAGCGCCTGGAGCCGGTCGATGGCCAGGCGCAACAGCTGCACCTGGGCACTGTCGAGCACGCCCGGCAACAACGCGAAGCCGTCGTTGCCCAAGGCCTGCAAGTGTTGCTCGGTAGAGCGGTTCATCAGGGCCTCCACAAGGCCGATGGTCAGCCTTGGCGCAACCAGTCGATAAAGCGCGCGAACAGTTCGGACTGGGAGTTGATCTGCAGTTTGAGATAGAGGTTCTTGCGGTGCATGCGCACGGTTTCCGGCGAAATGCCCAGCTCGCTGGCGGTGGATTTCACCGAGTGGCCGCGCAGGATCATCTGCGCCACTTGCCGTTCGCGCTCGGTCAGCAGCGCGCAGCCAAAGCTGTCGAACGCCGCCTGCACGCCACCCCGGCTGTGCACTTCGCCGCCTGGCTCGAGGCCGTGGCGGGCAAAGCGGCTGATCAGCTCGCGAACCATCGGCTCGACGGCCTGCAGCAGGTTCAGTTGCGTAACGCTCAGGCTGCGGCCGCCGCGGCCCTGGAACAGGCTCAGGGAGATCTTGCTGTGGGGGTCGATATCGACAATGTAGTAGCTGTCTTCGCTGCAACCGGTGCCCAGGTAGTAGGTCTTGTAGTAGTCGCTGTCGAAGAAGTGGTCCGGGGCTATGTCCTGCAGGTGGTAGAAGCCCTGGGCCAGGCCCTTTTCCACCGCCAGGCAGAACGGGTCGAGCAGGTAGCCGGCGCTGAAGTAGCGGTTGAGGATGGCGTCGCGGTAGCGCTCGGGGATGCCTTGCTGGTAGAGCAGGCGCGGCGGCTGGCCATGGCGCTCGAGGCTGATCATCACCGACTCCACCGCCACCAACTGGCACAGGGCGGCGGCGAGGCTGGCCAGTGCGTCGGCCTCGTCACTGCGGGCAAAGGCATGCTGCAGCGCGGCATGCCATTGCTGCAGGGCGGAGAACGACAGGCAGATCGGGGTGTCGGCGCAGGCTCGGGTCATGCCTGGCAGTTTAACCCGCCTGGGGGCTGCCATGCAGCCCATCGCCGGCAAGTCCGACTTGTATGGTAATACTTGAAGGGAGGAGGAGGGACAAAAACGGATTCTGACTCCCAGCAACATGCACTCCTCCAGCAAGGGTTGCCTTGCTGAGGCGGGAGGTAGTCTTGTCGACTTACCCTTCTCACCACAGCTCAGGGGAACCAGCCAGCCCGTCTGACGCGTGTCGCTCGTCAGTGATATTTGATCCGACGATTGTCGAATGCTGGCTTCGTCCCTTCCAGCACCTTCACTGCATGGCTGTTGATTGACGGGTTCTCGATGGCCCCAGCACTGTAGGAAATTTTCTGGCCGTTGGCCCGATCAAAGTGAGACCAGATGATTTGCTCAGCATCACAGACAACAGCTAGGTTCGGGTTGTGCGTCACCATGATGATCTGCCGGCGTTTTTTGGCCTCAGTGAGTACTGGCACCAAGAGACTGACGACGGTTTCGTTGTCCAGGTTTTCTTCAGGCTGATCGAGGATGATGGGGTTACGCCCCTTGTCGACCAACAGATAGAAAATCAGGAGCAACGCGCCTCGCTGGCCTGGCGATAACTGCTCAATCTGCGCATCCTGGAACAACAGCGAGTAGCGAGGCTCGAGATACGATAGGTCGAACAGTAGGTCGTAAACCTCGTTTGCATTCTTGTCCTTGCGCAGCATCGATTCGATACCGTAATCGACCTTGTCGCCGATGGTGGCCGCCGCCGCTGCGATCTTGTCATGCAATGCTTGGGCAAAGCCTATCGCCTCTTCTCGCTTGTCAAAATCAGCAACCTCGCCCAGACGACGAACAGTGTTGAAGCTGTCGTCTTCGCCACGGAACTCCCCAACGCTTTGCTTCAGCAGCGTGAAAAGGTTGCCAGCGAAAGCGTCGATCGCGCCACCAAGCATGGCCTTGAACTGGAGCTTGTACTCTTCGCGAATCAGGCTATTTCCTTGGATTAGATCTTGGACAGGTTTGAATAGAGCCTCCCTGGCCTGGCGCTGCGCGTCGAGGATGTCGTAGATATCACCAGCCAGAGCCTTTCGAAGGCTCCTGTGCGCTTCCAACAGCTCAGGCACGACATCTATCTGAGCGATCCTGGCCTCCAGCCCTTTCACCGTTTCTGGAGAGTCATCGGAGCCAACCAGGTCTTGGTACTTCTGTTCCCACTCCTCGACCGCGTGCAGATGGTTTTGGTAGAACAACTGCGGTTGATCCAATTTCGTCTTTGCTTCTGTCTGCTTGCCAACTAGTTCTTGGCGCTGAGCATCCGCAGCAGTGGAACTCGCTCCAAGGGCAGATTGCTCCGCCTGAACAGACTCTTCAAGCTTGACCAAAGGTTCAAGATTCACATCGAGCTTGGCGAGATCAGTAGCGGCCACCCCCAAGAGGTCGAGATCTTTTTTGGTGTCGTTCAAAAACTGCTCGTAGGTACGCTGGAGCAAGCGCACTTGTTCCCTCACATCCCTAACGGCTTTGGTTTTGGCAGCAAGCTGAGCAGTTGTTTCTGTGGCGTGAGTTCGTTGCTCATCCAAGAGTTTCAGCTGCTCAGCGATCGCCTCAAGGGCCTCTGCGGTCTCTCTTTGCTCAGGGGACAACTCAGCTGCGGGTTTCTCCATTTCAGCAGGCTTCAGCGCCTCATGCTCTTCGAGCTGACGGCGCTTGAGTTCCAGCTGCTCATTCAAGTTTTTCTTGATCAGTGGGTGGAGCTGGCTTTCGAAATTTGCGATCTCAAGGTTGATCCGTTTGAGGTCTTTCCGGAACTCGTTCAACCGAAGGCGGAACGTGCTTTCCTGACGCTCAATCAACTGGTCGAAATCTAGCGCCCCTAAACGGATCGATTCATCAGCATGAGAGAAGATGACCGCCCTAAGCTCATTCTCGAAGGCGTGAGATTGACCGGTGACATGCGCATTGCACAGATCCTCAAAGTGGCCTTGGGGGATGTACTTCACCATCTCAACCTTCTCAGCGGGAGGATCAGTGTTAAGGTTGCAGGTGTTAGTGTTCCCGTCATGCCAAGAGAGAGAGCCCTCAAATTGACGAGCAGGTTCTCCCGCCTTTCCTCGAAACCGCTCTTTTCGCAAGAAAGAAAAGTGACTGGACTGACGCGAATGGCCCAACAACGCCAGGACGTCAGCTAGAGCGCTTTTGCCGCTCCCCTTGTTGCCAATGATCGCGACAAGATCGGAGTTCAGGGGAAGCTGGACGTCGCCTAACCAATGTGACGCTAGTGGCGACCCGTGCACCTTGCTGATCACCACATGGTCAATGAAATAGATTTTATTGGCAGCAATCTCTTCGAGCTTGGGTGGCTTCAGACCTATGTATGAGCGCTTCGCGGGCTCTCGAATAGCTTGCTGCAACCCACGGAAGGTAGGGTCGGCTTTGATCCAAGTTTTCTTGTCTGACGGAAAATCACCGTAACCTCGACGCTCATTGTCCCCAGGCTTACCGACAAAACAGTGCGCATCACTACCTGCCACAACCAGCCGGGAGATGTCGTTCAATCCGCGCCGGATACCCGCATAAAACCGGGTATTGCCTGTTGTCTCCTCGCCCACAAACGCGGAGCGAATGTCGGCATTTCGACTCTCGAAGATTGGTGAACACTTCACTAGGCCAAGGAAATAGGAGTAATGCTCCATCCATTTCACATCGTTCAAGCCATCATTGGTGTCATAAGGCATGAAACCGATGGCCTGGTCATCAGGAACCTTCGCAATTGCTTCCTTGTAGCTTTCGCACGTCAGCTCAACAGTCTTCGCACCCGCTATGTACGCTTGCTCATCATCGGCAGTAACCTGATCTAATTTGCTCCCGTGCTTGCTCAGCATTGCCTCAGGCAACTGACGAGCGTAATCAATGATGGCTGCATCCGATAGAGGCCTATCATTCAGCGCGATGCGAAGGTGAGAAAGGAAATCCTTTAAAATCTGATCGTCCAGCTCATTCGAAAACAGGACGTGCGCGTTCAGGCGCCCTTTCATTGGCGCCGCCAACCTCAGCTCGATACCCGGAAAAACTGTCTTGGTAAGCTTCGGGGCATCAGGCTCGGCAAGCCGTCTCTTCAGGGCGAACCAGCCATCAAACGTCCAGTAATCCATCAATGCGTAAACAGCAGGTTCTGCCTCATTCAGCGCCTTGATCATCTGATCAACCAGGGCCGTGTTAGCAGGCGAAGTGGGATTTTTTCGATCGAATTTTGCCCCCTTCCACTCGAATGATGCAGGGGTATGAATATGCAAATCCCATTGCCGCCACTCTGAACCGCGTACGCTGCCGCTCTGAATCGTCATCGCGTCACCTTCCATTGTCCGGAACCGCCCTTCCCTTCGCCATTGCAGCGGGGATTGTCAGATGTTATGTCGCGTTGCTATAACCGACAAGTCGACCGTGATGGCAACGCTGCTTGAACGGCTAACTACTTTCTTCAGTCAGACGGACTCAGCCGCAACAGGCCTATCGAATCCCTCGACGCGCAGATCGCCACGGGCCATGACGAAATTTTAGAGGTTTTCATACAGAACCTAGGTAACACCGGGATGGCCGAAGGGGGCGTGGCGCTACCAAGCACTTGACCTCGCTCTGAAAAGAGTTTTGTATGCTGACCTCTGACGTCCCGTTTCCAGGTGCGATTTTGGACAGCCCCGCTGATATCTCGCTTTCGCGTACCTACGAGAGGCTTCAAGCCCTCTTGGGGGACGATGTATGCGCGAAAGGTGCGGATGCGCCGGTTGGCGATGAGGCTGCAGGCTTTCTAGATTTCGTCGAAAGCAAGCTCAGTAACCAGGAGATCGTAGAGAGGATCCGGGGCTGGGTGAGTGTTGCGAAGGAGATGGCAAGGCGCTCCAAGCAGCAAATGGCCGACTTCCTCAAGATCACCAACAAGATTCGATGCTCACTATTTATACTTTCTCATCTTGAACATTTTGATCTTTATGCCCTGTTGACTAGAATTAGAAACTTCTTAGCACACCTTGCCTGCAGCCGTGTGCCTCTTTTCGAATATGGAGCCGAACTCTGCGAGTACCGTCACCGCTTCCGCTGAAACCTCGAATGCCGGAAATTTAAATATTGGTTTGACTATACTCGAGAGATTCAGTTCATGACTGCTCACATGCATGCTTCGTTTTACACCGCTACGCTCAACACCGTACTTGGCCCAGAAGAGTGGCTGCTGCCGGCCAGGAGTTTGGCTGCAGTTGAAATGGTATCAATTCCTTATGGTTGCACTCTGACCTTAGATCGCTTTGTCTGGCTCGAACTCCAAGAGTTTTTTGAAGGGGAATATGGGTACACCTTCGTCTTTCATCATAACAACAAAGTGTGGTACCGCGACAGCACCTACTTTGGTCACGACTATCTTTGTGAGCGTTTCATTGGCGTGATTAATGATTATATAAAAAACCAGGATCCGCGTTAGTTATGTAATGGGCGCCTCGCGGCGTCCATTTTTCTCACCAAGGAAGGCTCGAACACTCTGTTCTCCTTGCTCAGCGCGTCGACCATGCCGGGGACGCGTTCCTACACCAATCCCCATGATGGTAGCCTAGCACCACACAAGCACTGGTGATGCTCGCACGCAAGCTGGCAAGGGTGGCATTCGCCCTGATGAAGAATCAGGACGAATACCGATCAAAGGCTATTTGAGGCCTTCCTGTGAACCATAGAATCTCCCACAATGGACCAGTGTGCACCGAACCTGTGGGAGCTGGCCTTGCCAGCGATGGCTTCTCATGCACCCTCGTACAACCCTTCATGGCGCAGCTCTTCGGCGGTTTCGACAATGCACTGGCGCAAGGTCTCGACGATTTCGTCCACCTGCGCACGGGTGATGATCAGCGGCGGCGACATCACGTTCAGGTGCATGATCGGCCGTACCAGCAAGCCTTTGGCCTGGGCCCGGCGATGGATGCGTTCGCCGATGTTCACCTCATCGGCAAACAGCGCCTTGCTCCCCTTGTCGGCGACGAACTCGACACAGGCCATCAGCTTCATGCAGCGCACTTGGCCCACCAGCGGCAGCGCGGCCAAGGTCTGCAGGCACTGCTCCAGGTAGCCGCCGACTTCGTCGACATGGGCCAGCAGGTTCTCCCGCTCGATGATCTCGATGTTCTTCAGCGCCGCGGTGCAGCACACCGGGTGGCCGCTGTAGGTAAAACCATGGGTGAAGCAGCGGCCCTTGCCCGGCTCGGCGATGACCTTCCACATGCGCTCGGAGAAGATGCACGCCCCCAGCGGCAAGTAGGCCGAGGTCAGGCCCTTGGCGGTGGTGATGATGTCCGGCTGCACGCCGAACAGCGCTTCGGAGGCGAAGAACTTGCCCAGCCGCCCGAACGAGGTCACCACCTCGTCGGCGACGAAGAGGATGTCGTAGGTCTGGCATACCTGCCACATGCGCAGGAAGTAATCCTTGGGCGGGATGATCACCCCGCCCGAGCCCATGATCGGTTCTGCAAAGAACGCCGCGACATTGTCGGCGCCCAGCGACAGAATCTTGTCTTCGAACTCGGCCACCAGAAAGTCGAGAAACTCCGCCTCGTCCATGTCATCCGGCGCCCGGTACGGGTTGGGGTTGGACACGTGGTGGATCAGCTCATGGCCATAGTCAAACTCGGGCACCCGGTCGGCGGCCTTGTTGCCGATCGACATGGTCAGGCAGGTGGAGCCGTGGTAGGCGTTGTAGCGGGCGATCACGTGCTTCTTGTGCGGTTTGCCACGGCAGTTCTGGTAGTACTGGATCAGCCGGTAGGCGGTGTCGACCGCGGTCGATCCACCGGTGGTGAGAAACACATGGTTGAGGTCACCCGGGGCGAGGCTGGCAAGTTTTGCGCACAACTGGATGGCGACGTTGTTGGCCATGTCCGAGAACGGGTTGGAATAGGCCAGCTGGCGCACCTGGTCGGCGATGGCCAGGGCCATCTCTTCGCGGCCCAGGCCGATATTGGTGCACCACATGCCGCCGACGGCATCGAGAAAGCGCTGGCCATCGGTGTCGTAGATATAGACGCCCTCACCCTCGACGATGTTCAACGCGCCTTGCTCGGCGTGCTCGTCGAACACGTGGTACCCGTGCATGTAGTGGGCTTTGTCGGCTGCCACCAGGGCATCATCGGTGGCGGGTGTTACGAAGGCTTTGTTTGGCGTGGCCATAGTAGTGTCCTTGGCTGGGGAATACGGGAAATCAGCTACCGCTCTTGATCGTGCTCCAGACCCGGGTAATGGCGCGCATGTCCTTGCTACTCTGGGTCTTCTGCGCAAACAGCCGCTGGCGGGTGGCGGCGTCCGGGTAGATCGCCGGGTCGTCGCGAATCTCGGCCTGCACCAAGGGCGTGGCGGCGGCGTTGCTGTTGGCGTAATGGATGTAGTTGCTGACCTTGGCGATGTTCTGCGGCTGCAGGAGAAATTCGATAAAGCGGTGGGCATTGGCCGCGTGCGGCGCATCGCTGGGCAGGTAGAAGTTGTCGAACCAGATCAGCGAGCCTTCCTGCGGGATGAAGAACGACAACTTGATGTTCTTCTTCGCCTCCTCCGCCCGCGCCTGGGCGGTGGCGTAGTCGCCGGACCAGGTCAGGGCCAGGCAAGTATCGCCATTGGGCAGGCTGGTCAGGTAGTTGACCGAGTCGAATTTCTTGATGAAGGGCCGTACCCCGAGCAGCAGCTCCTGGGCGGCTTTCAGATCATCCGGCTTGGCGCTGTTGGGATCGCGGCCCAGGTACTTGAGGGCCAGCGGGATGACTTCGCTGGGCGCATCCATCAGGGTCACACCGCAGTCGGCAAAGCGCGAGACGATCTTCGGGTCGAACAGCATGGCCAGCGAGCCAATCGGTGCATCGACCATGCGCGCCTTGATCTTGTCGACGTTGTAGGTCACCCCGGAGCTGCCCCAAGTGTAGGGCGCAGAATACGCCAGGCCAGGGTCGTAGCCTTGCAGGGTATTCAGCACTTGCGGGTCGAGGTTGTGCCAGCTGGGCAGCTGTTTCTTGTCCAGCGGCTGGAACACCTTGGCCTGGATCAGCGGTGGTACCAGGGAGGCGTTGAGCACCACCAGGTCGTAGCCCGAGCGCCCGGTCAGCAGCTTGGTCTGCACCGTTTCGTAGCCGTCGAAGGTGTCATAGACCACCTGGATGCCGGTGGTTTTCTCAAAGTCGGCGAGGGTCGTTTCGCCGATGTAATCCGTCCAGTTGTACAGCCTGAGTGTATTGCCCGCCTCCCCGTCGGCGGCAAGCGCCGCCGTGGCCAGGGGCGCGAGCAACAGACTGGAAATCACCTTCAGTGTCTTTCGCATAGCCACTCCCTTGTATCGCCAGGATCTGCTCGGTGTGAGCCGACCGGGTTACTATCGAGGCAGAGGCTGTGCGGGACCATACCCTGAATGGGTAGGTGTCTGGTTTGTTGCGGGGCAAGCCTGTCAGGTGTACGCCACAAGGGTTGTAGTGCTCTTGAGATCGAGCGCCGCCCGCGCGGCGCATCGCCGGCAAGGCCGGCTCCCACATTTGTTGCAACGTGCCATGGCCTGTTAGAGCGGCGTTGTTAGTCTTGGTGCATGGCAATAGAACCTTCAAGCCAATGGGTACAGCTGCTCGTCAAACTGCGCCAGGCGAGGAAACACCAACGGCTGGTCATCGGACAAATGCGTCAGGCGCTGCTGGTAGCTGCGCAAAAAGTCCTTGCGCGCCTCATCGCTGATGTACGGCACATGCCAGGCCACGAACGGCTCCAGCACCTCGAAACCGACATACGCCAGGGTGCCGCGCAAGATCGGCCGCAGCATGTCCTCCAGCGGCCCGTGGATCGCACCCTCGCCGAACATGTGCTCGCGCCCGCCCAGGGTCACGCTCACCAGCGCCCGCTTGCCCGCCAACCCGCCCTGGTCATAGAAACGCTTGCCGCCGTAGCACACCCCCGACACCAGTACCCGGTCGATCCAGCCCTTGAGCATGGCCGGCGCCGAGAACCAGAAGATCGGGAAGTTCAGCACCACCAGGTCCGCCCACAGCAGCTTGTCCAGCTCTTGCTGGATGTCAGCGGCAATCGACTGACTTTTCACGCCCAGGCGCTGCTCCAGGGCATACACCAGGTAATCGGGGTTTTCGCGACTGACGAAGTCATTGGCGCTGGCCACCGGGTTCCAGTTCATCGCGTACAGGTCGCTGACCTGCACCTGATGGCCCTGGGCGGTGAAGGTGTCGACAGCCTGGTCACGCAGGGCGGCGGTGAAGGATTGCGGCTCGGGGTGAGCGTGAACGATCAGTACATTCATTGAGAGTTCCTTGAACGGTTGCTATCTCGTGAAGCTTCAAAGTTGAATGGCCTTGGTCTCGACGAACTCGGCCAGGCCTTCCTCGCCCCACTCGCGACCATTGCCCGACTGTTTGTAGCCGCCGAAGGGCGCCTGGTAGTTGAACGCCGCGCCATTGACGAAGCACTGCCCAGCCCGCAGTTGCCGGGCCAGTTGCAAGGCCTGCTCGCGGTCCGCCGCCCACACCGCGCTGGATAAACCGAACGGCGAGTCGTTGGCCAGGGCCAGCCCCTGGGCCTCATCGGCATAGGGAATCAGGCACAGCACCGGGCCGAAGATCTCTTCCTGGGCGATGCGCATACGGTTGTCGACGTCGGCGAACAGCGTCGGCGTTACATAGAAGCCACGCGCGAAACCTGGCGCCGTGTCGCCGCCACACAACAGTCGGGCACCCTCCTCCTGGCCGATGCGAATGTAGTCGAGCACGGTGCGCCGCTGCGCTGCCGAGCACATCGGGCCGAGAAAGCTGTTGGGGTCTTGCGGGTCGCCCATGACCAACTTGCGGGTCTCGTCCACGGCAATGGCCAAGGCCTCTTCATAGCGGCTGGCAGGCAGCAGCATGCGGGTCAGGGCCGTGCAGGTCTGCCCGGAATTGATCATCACATCCTGCACGCCATAGCGCACCGCCGCATCAAGGTCGGCATCGGCGGTGATCAGCAGCGGCGACTTGCCGCCCAGTTCCAGGCACACGCGCTTGACCGACGGCGCCGCCGCCTGGGCCACGCGCACGCCGGCGCCGGTGGAGCCGGTGAACGAGACCATGTCCACTTGCGGGTGGCGCGCCAGGGCCTCACCGACCTTGGAACCCGGCCCGCTGACCAGGTTGAAGACGCCGGCCGGCAAGCCGATGGCCTCGATCATCTCGGCCAGCAAAAATGCATGCAGCGGGGTTTCCTGGCTCGGCTTGACCACCACTGTGCAGCCGGCGGCCAATGCCGGGGCGAGCTTGCCGATCAACTGGTGCAGCGGATAGTTCCAGGGGTTGATAAAGGCACAGACGCCCACCGCCTCGCGCACCACCAACGAGTTGCCAACCTCGCGCACCTCATCCATCAACCCGGCCAGTTCGATGTACTGCTCAAGACCGACGATCGGCCCGTCGACCTGCACCGCCCGGCACCACTGCACCGGCATGCCCAGCTCGTCGGTGATGACCGCCGCCATCTCATCGGCGCGGGTCTTTAGCTGGTCGGCCAGGGCGCGGATGTAGCCGGCGCGCACGCTGGACGGCGTTGTCGACCAACTGCCAAAGGCATGGCGAGCCGCGGCCACCGCCCTATTTACATCGTGCTCATCGCCCAGCGGCACCCTGCCGGCCAGCGCTTCAGTGGCCGGGTTGATCACTTCAGCCAGGCCCTGGCCGAACGGTTTCTGCCAGCCGCCATCGATGTACAACCGCGAATAGTCACGCATCGGCCTTGGCCTCCATCAGTTCGCCAGCGCAGCGGGCAATGCGCTGGCAAGCCTCGCGCAGCGCCTCGGCGCCGAGCACCAGGCCCAGGCGGATATGCCCCGCGGCGCTCGGGCCGAAGGCTTCGCCGGCGAGCACCGAGACGCCGTGACGGTCCAGCAGGCGATAGGAGAACGCCTGGGCGCTGAGGCCGGTTTCGCGGATATCGACCATCACGAACATGCCGCCATCAGGCTTGAGGGCCCGCAAGCCGGGGCAATCGGCCAGGCATTCGCAGACCAGGTCGCGGCGCTGACGGTAGGCTTCACGCATGGCCGCCAGCTCCGGCAGTTGTTGCTCCAAGGCGACCACCGCAGCGTCCTGGATGAAATCCGGCGAGCCGTAGAGCATGCACAGCGCCAGGTTTTCCAGGTGCGCGGCCAACGCAGGCGAGCCGACCACCCAACCGACCCGCCAACCGGTCATGGCATGGGACTTGGACAGGCTGTTCAAGGTCGCCGTGCGCTCGGCCATGCCCGGCAGGCTGCCGGGGCTGATGTGCTCGCCGTCGTACAGCAATTCGCTGTAGACCTCATCGCAGATCAGCCACAGGTCATGGGCAATACACAACCCGGCCAGGGCCTCCCAGGTGCTGCGCGGCAGGCTGGCGCCGGAGGGGTTGTGCGGGCTGTTGAGCACCAGGGCGCGGGTCTTGGCGGTGATCCGCGCGGCAACCTCCTCGGCCTGGACCCGAAAGCCGTGCTCCGGGCGCACCGGCACCGGGATCACCGTGGCGCCACAGGCACCGAACACCGCCTCATAGGTGACGTACATGGGCTCGGCGACGATCACTTCATCGCCGGGGTTGAGCACGCACTGGGCCACGCAGAACAACGCGCACTGGGCGCCGGCCAGCACCGTGACCTGGTCGCCACTGGTGGGCTGGCCGCTGCGCTGCTGATGGCGGCGGGCGATGGCCTGGCGCAGGGCCAGTTTGCCGCGTACGTCGGCGTAATGGGTGTGGCCGTTGTGCAGGCTGTCGACCGCGGCCTGGACGATCGGCGCCGGGGTGTCGAAATCCGGGTCGCCGACCGACAGCAGCAGCACGTCTTCGCCCTTTTCCAGCAGTTCCAGGGCGCGGTAGTGAATGTCCCAGGCCGCGGCGCCGTCACCGGCAATACGTTGGGTCAGATCGGAAAAACGCATGGCAGTCTCCCAAAATAGCGGTTGGAACTCAGCGCGCGCAGGCGTGCTTGAGCTCGATCAGGGTCACGCCAGGGCGGGCAAAGCCGCTGCGCAGTTCCCGTTGCAGGTCGTCCAGGCTTTGCGGCTGCGCCACAGCACAACCAAAGGCCCGGGCCAGGCCGATAAAGTCCGGGTTGCGCGGCAGCACGCCGATCGGCTCGATATCCAGGCCGATCATGTCGTCGCGAATCTGCCCCAGGGCGTCGTTGTTCCACAGCAGCACCACCAAGGGCCGATCCAGCTCTTCGACCGCCGTGGCCAGCTCCTGGGCGGTGTAGAGGAAGCCGCCGTCGCCCACCAGTACCAGGCCCGGGCGATGATCGGTGGCGAACATGCCGCCAATGCCGGCGGGCAAGCCGTAGCCCAAGGTGCCGTAGCCGGTCGGGTGCAGCCAGCTGCGCGGCGCCTGGCTTGCGAAAACGTAGTTGCCGGTGTAGGCCAGCTGGGTCATGTCGGTGCTGATAAAGGCATTGGCGGGCAGCTCGGCAGCCACCCGGTCGAGAATTGCCTGATGAAGCGCCTGCAACGGGCCATGGCTGGCCTTGACCGCCTGGCGCAGGCTGGCCACCACGTCGCTGGCGGCGCCGGCATCGCGCGGGGCTTGCGGTACGCGTGCGAGCAGTGCGGCGACGGTCTGCTGGGCATCGCCCTGCAGGGCCACGGCGCAGGGATAGAAGTCGTTGAACTTGCGTGGGTCGATATCCACCCGCAGCAGCTCGCCGTTGAGCGGCAGCCGTTCACGCCAGAAATCGGTGTCGGCCATTTCGCTGCCCACCGCAAGGATCACATCGGCCTGGGCGATCAGTTGCCAGCCCGCCTCCACGCACAACGACGCACCGGCATTGAGCGGCGCATCAGGTGGCAGCAGGCCCTTGCCGGCAACGCTGGTGAACAGCGGCGCGGCCAGGCGGGTACTCAGTTGTTGCAGCTCCTGCGCTGCGCCCAGGGCGCCACCACCGGCGATAATCATCGGCCGCTTGGCGCCTGCCAGTTTGCCGGCGGCCTGATCCAGCACGCTGCTGGCCGGCACGCCACGGCCCGGGCGACGCACCACTTCATGGCTCCAGTCGCGTGCCACTGGCGCCGCCAGCACATCCAGCGGCACCGAGATATGCACCGGGCGCGGGCGTTCGCTGTCGAACACCGCGTAGGCACGGGCGATCAGCTCGGGCAGGTCCTCGGCGCTCAAGGCCACGGCGGAAAACGCGGTGATCGGCGCGGTCATGGCGCGCTGGTCCTGGGTTTCGTGCAGGCAGCCCCAACCTTTGCCAAGGCTTGCCGTGTGGTTGACGCTGGAGATCACCAGCATCGGGATCGAGTCGGCATAAGCCTGGCCGATGGCAGTGGCGGCGTTGGTCACGCCAGGGCCGGTGATGACGAAACACACCCCCGGCTTGCCGCTGACCCGCGCGTAACCGTCGGCCATGAAGCCTGCGCCCTGCTCATGGCGGGTCAGCACGTGGCGGATGCCGCTGCCGGGCAGGCCACGGTACAGCTCCAGGGTGTGCACCCCGGGAATGCCGAACACGGTGTCGACCCCGTAGTTGGCCAACAGGCGCACCAGGGCCTGGCCGCCGGTCAATGGGCTGTTGTTGTGCATGTTCATCTCCTTACACCTGGCCGAGGCGAATCAACGCATCGACCGCAGTGGTGCCCCGGGCACCGACCATTAATGGGTTTACATCCAGCTCCAGCAGCTGCGCGGCGTTTTCGCAGGCGTAGTCGGCAACCGCGCGGATCGCCGCCACCAACGCTTCGAGGTCTGCCGCTTCACGGCCACGAAAGCCCTGGAGCAAGGCGGCGCTGCGCAGGCCAAGCACGGCGTTGCGGATGGCGCCGTCGGTGGTCGGCAGCAGCAGGCTTTTACTGTCCTTGAGCAATTCGACGAGGATGCCGCCAGCGCCGATCACCAGGGCCAGGCCAAAGTCGTTCTCACGCTTGATGCCGACGATCAGCTCGGCCAGCGGCGCGCTGGCCATGGGTTCGAGCAGCACCTGATCGAAAGCTACCCCTGGCGCATAGGCCGCAATCCGCGTGCGCATCTGCTCCAGCGCCGCGCCCAGGGCCTGGGCGTCGCGCAGGTTGAGGGCCACGGCGCCGGCTTCGGTCTTGTGCGGCAGGTGCGCACTGACTGCCTTGAGCACCAATGGGTAACCAACGGTCTCAGCATCCTTTACCGCTTGCTCAGGGGTGCTCGACACGCCCTTGGGCACCGGCAGGCCAAACGCCTGCAAGGCTTGCTTGGACTGCCACTCGTTGAGCAACTCGCCCTCGCCTTGCAGTGCCTGCGGACACAATGGCGGCAGCGCCGACTCGCCGAGCTCGAGCAGCGCCTGGCGCCTGGCCTGGTAAGCGGCAATCCGCCCCCAGGCTGCCAAACCATCCTCGACACCCTGCAACGCAGCAATGCCATGGGCATGCAAACGCTCACGGGCAAAGGCCGGCAGCAGTTCGGGCAAGGCCGAGGTGACAAAACCGGTCTTGCCGTGACGCTTGAGCGCCGCGCAGTACAGCTCCAGCAGCAGGTCGCACTCCTTGCGCTCGCCGGTAAACTCGGCCGGGTAGTCGAGCACCAGCATCGCCGCATCGGCCTCGCTGCGCAGGGCGCTGTCGAGCATGGACTCAAGCGCTGCAGCGTCGCCCCAGATCGCCGTGGTGAAGTCCAGCGGGTTGACCAGGTTGGCGTAACTTGGCAGCACCTGTGCCAGTTCGCCGACCTGGCTGTCATCCAGCGCAGGCAGGCTCAGGTCGTTGCATTCGGCATAGTCGGCAATCAGCCCGGCATCACCACCGGAACACGCCAGGGCAATCAGCCTGCCACCCTTGGGCAATTCACCGCAGGCTGCGGCCTTGAGGGTTTCGACAAAGCTCACCGGGCCGCTGACGCGAATCACCCCCAGGCGCTCGAACAGGCTGTCGTAGAGGGTGTCGGAGCCAGACAACGAGCTGGTGTGACTCAGCGCCAGCTCGGCGCCGATCTGCGACACCCCGGTTTTCAGGGCGATGATCGGGATGCCCTTTTCCAGCGCCTTGTGCGCGGCGCGGGCAAAGCCCGGTACGTTCTTCAGGCCTTCCAGGTGCAGGCCGATGGCGGTCACCCGTGGCTCATCGAGCAGCGCATCCATCAGCTCGGCAATGCCGATTTGCGCCTGGTTGCCCACCGAGGCCATGTAGGCCACCGGCAGCGAGCGGTCGCTCATCGACAGGTTGTAGGCAAAGTTGCCGCTCTGGGTCAGCACCGCCACGCCCTTCTCCACCGCCTTGCCGCCGTGGGCCACCGGCCACAGCGCGGCGCTGTGCAGGTAATCGAGCAGGCCGTAGCAGTTGGGGCCGAGCAATGCCATGTCGCCAGCCGCTTCGAGCAGCTGTTGTTGCAGGGCCTGGCCTTGAGCGCCGGTTTCGGCAAAACCCGAGGCATAACAGATCGCCCCGCCGGCGCCCTTGGCGGCAAGCTCCGCCACGCAGGCCAGGGTCAGCTCGCGGTTGGTGGCGATGAACACCGCATCCGGCGCACAGGGCAACTGGGCGACACTGGCCACGCAGGGCACACCGTCGAGGCTGTCGTGCTGCGGATTGACCAGCCACATCTGCCCTTGGTATCCACCTTCGGCGCAGCGCTTGAGCGCCCGGGCCATACTGCGCCCGCCGACGAACGCCAGGTGGCGCGGGGCAAGCAGGCGTTTGAGGTTGTCTGGTAACATGAGCTGGCTCCTGATCAGCGCAACAGCGAGCGCAGCAGTTCACGGGAAATGATGTGCCGCTGGATCTCCGAGGTGCCCTCCCAGACCCGCTCGATCCGCGCGTTGCGCCAGATCCGCTCGACCGGCCCTTCGTCCATCAGGCCCATGCCGCCGTAGATTTGCACCGCCTCGTCGGCGACCTTGCCCAGCACTTCACTGGCAAACAGCTTGGCCATGCCCGCCTCGCCGTCGCTCATGCTGCCCTGGTCCATCTTCCAGGCGGTGTGCAGGGTCAACAGTTCGGCCGCGCGAATCTGCGTGGCCATGTCGGCGAGCTTGAACGAGATGCCCTGGTAGGTACCGATCGGCTGGCCGAACTGCTTGCGGTCGGCTGCCCACTGCAACGACACCTCCAGGGCGCGCTGGGCCTGGCCGACACAGTTGGCAGCGACCATCACCCGCCCGGCGGTGAGCCAGGCGTTGGCCACTTCCCAGCCCTTGCCGATTTCACCCAGCACTTTGCTGGCCGGCACCTTGCAGTCGTCGAAGAACAGCTCGAAGGTGTGGTAACCACGGTTGCTCACGCACTTGGGCCCACGGCGGATGGTCATGCCCGGAGTACCGCGATCGACCAGGAACGCCGTCACCGCGTTGCGCTGCTTGCCGTTGTGCTCGTAGGTGTCGGTGACGGCAAAGACAATGGCGAAATCGGCATGCCCGGCGTGGCTGATGAAGTGCTTGCTGCCGTTGAGCACGAAGTTGTCGCCCTCACGCACCGCGCGGGTCTTGATTGCATTGGCGTCGGAGCCCGCTCCAGGCTCGGTCAGCGCAAAGCAGTCGGTCTTCTCGCCCTGGATGCACGGCAGCAGGTAATCGTTGATCTGTTCATCCTTGCAGGCCATGAGGATCTTCGACGGCCGCGCGACGAACACATGCAAGGCCCAGGACACCTTGGACAGCTCACGCTCGATCAGCGCCTGGGACAGGTAGTCCAGGCCACCGCCGCCGACGTCCTCGGGCATGTTGAAGGCATAGAAGCCTGCGGCAATGGCTTTGCCGCGAATCTGCGCGGCGAGCTCTGGCGAGACCTCGTCGGCGCGGTCGACCGCCTCTTCATGGGGCAGTAACTCCTTGGCGACAAAACTGCGTACTGCTTCCACCAACATTTGTTGTTCTTGGGTCAGTTGGAAATTCATGAGTCGATCCTGAGGAAGTTCGTGTAAGTGTTTATTTACCAACGAATTTAGCGGCACGTTTCTCGACTGCTGCGCGCAAGGCTTCAGCGCCATCGGCGCTACGCCCGCAGAGCAGGCCGGCAGCCAGTTCGGCCTGCAGCTGTTCGGCCAAGGTGCGCTGAGCGCCATCGCGGAGCAGGCGTTTGGTTTGCGCAAACGCGAAGGTCGGACCAGTGGCCAGGCGCCCGGCCAGCTCGGCCGTCACCGCCAGCAACTGGTCATCGGCGCACACCTGGCCTACCAACCCAGCCGCCAGGGCGCGCTCGGCGCCCCATAGCTCATCAAGAAACAGCAGACGCTTGGCCTGTTCGCTGCCGATCAGCCGTGGCAGGTGCCAGCTGGCGCCGGCATCCGGGCTGTAGGCCATGCTGGTGTAGCCGGCCTTGAAACGTGCCGAGGCTGCCGCCACACGCAGGTCGCAGCACAGGCTCAGGTCCATGCCGGCGCCGACGGCGGTGCCGTTGATGGCGGCAATGGTGGGCTTGTCGAGGCTGTGCAGGCGCTGCATCAGGGCGTGGGCGGTTTCGGTCCAACCGTAGCTTTCCAGGGCGCCACGAGCCTGCGCCTCGGCCCATTCGGCCAGATCCGCCCCGGCGCAGAAGCTGCGGCCAGTGCCGGTCAGTACCACCACGCGCACAGCCGGATCGGCGTTGTGGGCTTCGAGCAGGGCGTGGAGGTTTCTCAGGCTGGGGATGTCCAGCGCGTTGCGCTGATCCGGGCGGTTGAGGGTGATCCAGGCAATGCCGGCTTCGACCTGGCTGAACAGCGACGCAGGAGTGGTCATGGGTGGCCTCGAATTATTGTGGTTGGTGTGAGGTGTGAGGCCATACTAAACGATCGTTCAACAGAGCGGCAAACCAACTAAAAATCTATAAATTACATAAATTTATAATTGTAAGTATATGTTTATTAACGGAAATATTTATTTTTTTCAAAGAATCGCTCGAAAGCGTTACAACTTCGAACAACTGAGTACACACCCACGGCTTCATGAAGCCCTAAGCGATCAAAAGAAAAAGGGTCGACTAACGACAGTCGACCCTCACCAGCATTTCGTTACGGAGTGCTAACACGTGAGAAAAACCTCAGATAGCACCCCTTATGGTTCGCGCTATCTGCTCACCGGAGCAGTTAACATACTCAAGAAAATTTTAATTTTCGGTCCATTCCACCGTAAGGCCCGTTAACAGTTAATGTTACAGTTTGCGGAACTGTATTGGTGACCTCTAGATAAATAACCCCCCTGGACTGCCCAATATTAAAAACTATCCGATTCGAATTATTAGCCAAAAACCTTGCCTGACCATTAACATGGCATGTAATGCTATGGGAGGGTTGACTAAGATAATAAGGGTACTCTATAATTACTGTATTTTTATGCCTGCCATTAGCTATTGCGTTGTTTGTTGCGACTACGTTTAAGTGCCTGATTGTAGCGGGGAATGCCTGCGTAAAACCCACAGTCGTTGCAGCGGTTCCCAACTCCGCCACGTTGGCCCTGATGGTGGCAGTGCCATACTCATGACCCAACAAGGGCTCCTGAGCTTCCCCGAGGTTATCCAGTACCACTGTTTTATAGGACTGTTCATTATCGAATGTCACCCAGAACGGTGCCGTCAGCATGACTGTGGTACCTGGCACCCCTATGACAAACAGTTGATTCATCGCCTTGGTGTGAGGCCAGCGTTCAGGGAAAGAACGGACCTGCATACCGCCTGACGAACACGTCAAGCGAACCGGGCTGTGAAACAGCAAAAATTCCTGGTCAGGGAAATGCACCGGGGCGTTGCCATCGTTCAGGTCAACCCACATGGTCAGCGTGAACGCGGTATTGTGAGCAAGATTGGCAAAAAATGAACGTGGGATGTTTCGCCGCATGCCACCGTCCATATCGCCTTGGGTGACCCGCTCATTCTCCAGCAGGGGCCAACGGCGGATGACGCCCCCCACCCGCGCCGTCAGGCCAAGGTTGACCAACTGCCCCACCGCCATGCCATGCCAGTGCGCGGCCCTGAACCGCACATTACCGGTAAAGGTATTGAGGATCAGCAGCTTGCCGACGGCGTCGTCCAGGAAGAACGGCGTGCGGTCCACCGGTACCTGGCGGATCTGATACTCGCGCTGCGGGAAGGGCACGGCATTTTCTTCGGCGGTGTTGCCGTTGAGTGCCACCGCCATGATCACCCGCAAAGTACTGTTGTCGGCAAAACGGCTCAGCGCATCCCGCGCCACGTAGTGCTCGACCCCATGAATCACTTCGATCGCACTGACCTGTTGCTGACGGGCCAGCACCACGCTCAGCGGTCGATCGTCAGCATCGACGCCTTCACAGCGCAACCAGTAGTGATGAGAGGTACTGATCCCCTGCCAAACGGGCACCCGCACCCGGGCATCGCCGTCAAAGCTGATCAGGTCCAGCACATTGCCGCTGGCCTCTTCAATAAAGGGGCGTGGCGGGTTGACCAGCACCGCGCCAATGGTCAGGTAGCGAAAGTGCGAGTAGCGGCTGCGCTGCCCGGTCTCGCGAGCAATGTAGCGAACCCGCACCTGGTGCCCCAGGCTTTGCCGTACGTCATCCTCGTACACGGCAAATTGCAGGTCGCGGGCCTCGGTCACCGGAATCGAGTCGTACACATTACCCGCCGGTACCGGGCTCAGCCATTCCAGGTGCACCACTTGCCCGGGTGCCATACCGGTGTAGATCGGCGCCTCGACAGTGGCCACGAACAGGTCGTCCGGGTCGAGCACGTCGCCCTCGGCTTCCAGTACCTGCGGGCTGATCAACTCCGGGGCCGGCTCGCCGACCCACAGGGTGCGGCTCTCGGACACCCACGGCTCCGGTCCACCGTTGAACACCAGGTAGAACAGTTCCAGATCGCCGCCAGCCAAGGCGACGATATGCTCGGCCCCCAGGTTGAAAATCACCACCTTGTCGACCTGGCTATTGGACAGCGTCCAGTCCTGCATGTGAGCGTAGTTCTGGCCATTGCCGCGACGGCCCTGCCACACCAGCCTGATCCGCTGGCCGGCGAACATGCCGGTCCAGGGTTGAATCCGTACCACCGCACGGCTCAGGGTATCGGGCAGGAAATCTTCATCCCGGCCGTCGACATCCGGTTCCAGCAGGCCCGCCGCCCGCCCGCGGATGCCGATCACCGTGGTACGCGACTGCATCACATAACCGCGCCGGGTCACCTTGTAGTTGACATAGGCCAGGCCCCCGGCAACCGCCTGCAACTCACGGTTGGGAATGGCATGCACAATCGGGTGCGGCGGCGGAATGATGCGCACGGTATAGGCCGGCGACACGTGAGGGGGCGCCACCACCGCATCCTCGGTAAAACCACGCCAGGTGATGACGACCTGGTCGCCCGTCTCGAAACCCAGCGGACGATCGGCCACCACCGTCACCTGGGCATCGGCCCCGCTCATGGCGCCCAGATCGAGATAGCCTTCCTCGTCGAGATCGGCGACCACCGGCCGTGGCAACAGGAAGGTACTGACCTCAACAAAGGCATAGCTGGGTAACGACGCCCCGTCAGACTCGTTGCCCACCTCATCTTCCAGGCGGTAGATCACCAGCAGGTCCTCGGCATCGCCACCGGCCTGGATGGTGGCGAAGTCGATGAACACCGGGATGATCTGGCGCACCTCGCCTTCCTGGACTTCATGGGACACCTTGACCCCACCCCAGAACAGGTTGAGGACATCGCCCACTTCCATGTTGCGCCAGGGCTGCACATACACGGTCACCCCTTCTTCGGCGACGTCCTCATCGATCAAGCCGAAGGGCACGCTGGGGGCCATCAAGCGGCCATGGTGCGGGTCGCCCGGGGTCGGGTTGGGCCCGCCTGGCAGGCTCTCCTTGACCTTGACCTTCAGCCGCGCCGAGGCATCACTATTGTCACCGCTCAAGGCCGCGACAGTGAACCACACCTCGTTCTCTCCCCGGGGCACGCGCGCCTCGGGCACGAACAGGCTGATCAGCTCGCCCACTTCGCCTTGCAGCACCACCCGCGGCAAGGGCGTGGCCGGTTCGTCCTCGTCGCCGAAATGAATGTGGATTGCGTCACCGACGGCCATATTCAGGTAGGGCTCAACCAGTACCAGCAAGCCTTGCCTGTCTGCCAACAGGGCTCGCTTGGCAATACCGCCATGGAACCCGGCGGGATGATCAGTGAACAGGCGCATGTGCGGAATACGCACATGGCTGTCCTTAATCGCCTCGACCTCGCTCACGCGCATGAACCACGGCCGCGGGTCGGGGTCGACCTCGGCACGGCCCTGCTGGGCCTGCACCGTGGTGAAATACAGGGTCTTGCTGAAGCGGGTCCATTCGCCGGCCTGGGGCAGGTGAAAGTCCACAGTCACCGACTCGACCAGCGGGTCAATCACCTCGAACAGGCAATCGCCGCTGGCACTGAGCGGCACACTGACAATCGGACCTTCATGGCCACGAATCCGGGCACTGCCGCTGAGCTGGACCTGCACATAGTCGACTGCGCTGAAACCTTCGGCACTGAACGCCACCCGGTTGGCCGAACGCCCGTTGGCCAGCGCGCCGCTGGCGGCGCGGGCACGTACGCCATACACCTGCTCGTCATCGCCCTCTTGCTGCGCGTCAAAGGGGAACACCGAGGTGAACCGCACCCGTACATGTCGCAGCGGACCGTGTTCCAATCGGCCGCTGACCAGCACCGTTTCGGCCAGGGCGTCGGCCAATAGCACCTCGCACTCGCCATGGGCGTCCAATTCAAAATCCATGGCCTGGGTGCCATTGGCAAAGCGCGCCGAGCCGTTGACCTCCAAGCTGCCGCGCCCACCAGGCCACCCTTGCAGGGTCAGGGCGCAGGTGTGACGGTCCGACTGCCAGGTGTCAGGCAACGCGACACCGGCAAGGCCCATATCGGATACCACCAGTTGCAGCCGGCCCTGGCGCAGTTGGTACTCGCGCACGGGAAAGTCCAGGGCCGGTCCGCCGCTGGCACGGCTGAAGTCGACTCGCAGGTGCAGGCTGAGCGCGGTGCTATCGGCCAGGGCTTGCAAAAAGCTTCTGGGCAAGGCCACCGACAGCCCGTCAAGCTGTTCCAGCACGTGCTCAGAGAGCAACGCCAGGCTCTGGCCTGCACCGCGCACCTCCAACCACACCCGCTGGCCCAGGGCGATGAAAGGCCAAGGCTGCACGGTAACCTGCGCATCGCCCGCGAAACTGTCCAGGTCCAGTTGCTGATCCAGCTCACTGGCCTGGGTGATACGCGGCTGTGGCAACACAGCGGCCGCGGGCGCAATAATGTGCACCTGCAGTTCAGGTGAGGGCACCGCCGCAAGCTCGTTACGCAGCACGCTGTAGAAGCAGCGCACCGGCGTGTTGATATTGGCCCCCACCGCCGCCGGCGGCACACTGATCGTCACGCTGCCACTGTCGCTGCCGGGGCGCTCGTTCAAACTCGGCGTGCCGGCACCGGGCAGACCCAACCAATGCAACTGGATACGGTCGCTGGCACGCATGCCTGGGTAGCTGATCAGCACTTGCGCACCGTGCAAGCCGAGCATCGCGTCATACTGCCCATTCTGTGCCCCGGTCAAGGTCGGCTCTGTCGGCTGTGGGGCGATCGAGCGCAGCGTCAACACGCGTTCCTGCGAGGGCAACGGCCGGCCACCGCCAACCGGTTCAAGCTCATAACTGAGCCGCACGTCACTGGCCAACCCCGTCTGGACCACTGCCTGCGGCACCCTGAAGCTCAGCGCAGCGCCATTGGCCTGTACCACCGCCACCTCACCATAGCTGGACTCACTGCTCGCCCCCTGCCACGTGAAACGCACCTGATCACCGGCACGCGACCCGGGATAGGCAACCGTGACCACAACCCCCTCAGGATAAAAATACGGATCGAGCTGGTCGTCGGGCTCGTCAAGCTGCACCAGCGGCAATAGCGGCGCCACGCTGACCCGCAACGTCAGCGGCGCCGACTCGCGCAAGCCGACCGCACGAGCATTGCTCATGCGTACCCGGTAGTACAGCGTCACCGCGCCCGACTCGAGCAAGCGGATATGCTCGCTGCCAACGTTGATCGGGATCGCTGCATTGCCCGCGGCCTGACCGACGGTCACGGTGCGCCACTGCTCGTGCAAGGTCGGCCGGCCGTCAAATTGGGTCCCCTGCCAGACCAGCTGGATCTCATGCCCGGCCACCCGTCCAATGTAAGGGGGGATCAACACCGTGGCACGCGTCACATCGTATGCCAACTCGTCATCAGCCTGATTCACGCTCGGCTCCTGCAAGGGCTGCACGGTACCGCGCACGCCCAGGGTCAGGTGCGCCGAACGCAACTCGCCCGCCGACGTCAGCAAGGTATAGGCGACCACCACCAAACCGCCGGCCAAGGCGCGGACGCGGTCATTGGCAATGCTGAACGTCAGCGTTTGCGGCAGCGTGCCGCGAATGAACTGCTCCAGGTCGGTATGCGTCGGCAACCCTGAATCGATGTAGCCGGTAAAACGCAGCCGTACCCGGTCACCCGGGCTGAACTCGTCGGCAGTGGCCAGGACCTGCAGTTGCAGATCGGCATCGCCCAAGGCATCGAGGTCGATATAACCGTCACCAGGAAGGTCCGGCACGGTGACGGCGGGCAGGTTGGCATAGCCGGTGTCGACCACCACCGACACATGCGGTGCCCAGGTCAGGCTGGTGTTATGCACCAGGTCGTGGACCTCGTAACTGACCACCAGGTTGGCGCTGTCGCCCGCCTCGCGAATGATACTGCCCGGCACGGTAAACAGCACCGGGTTGTCAACCTCTTGCTGGGTTTGCAGGGTACGGCTGAGCATCACCCCACCCCAGCTCAAGCGGATCACATCACCGATGGCCTTGTTCTGGTAGAAGGCAATCCTCACCTGGACGCCGTCCAGCAGGTGCTCGGCAGTGACCGGGTTAACCGCAACATCCACTGGCACCAGCCCCTGATGGCCGGAATCATTACCCCCCGGGCGATCGAGCTTGACCCACAGGGTTAAAGTCCTGGAGCGTGCCAGCAGCGCACCCTGGCGAAAGAACCGATAGAAAAAACCCACCGCACCGGCCGTAAACAAGGCCTTGGGCAGGAAGTGGGAAACAGGCTGATTGACCTGCTCAGCCCGCAACGTCACAGGTTGGCCAATGCGCTCGCCAGTGGCGGCGAAGTAAAACTCCAGGGTATCGCCTTGACGTGCTTCGCGAAACGCCGGCACCGTGGTCAGCACGCCCTGCTCGCTGCGCTGCAGGGTGTCAAGGTTGACCCCGGCGTCATACCCACTGACCGGCGCCACGCTGGCGAAGATCGACAACGGACTGAGTTCGCTCACCGGGGTGTCCAGTGCACTGGGGTGCAGTTCGTTGGTGTTGCTTTGTGCTGCATCGGCTTTCAAGTCACTCATGATGGCCTCGGAAGGTCTGGATCGCAGGGGCCATCGGACGGCTCGCCAACAAGGCGGGGCCGACCCGCATGGCAGGTCGGCCCTTATTCAATACCTCGATATCAAAGGCCACAACTGACAGAAATACCAGGTGGCAGTAGGAGCGGGCTTGCCCCGCGATAGGCCTACACCGACGGTGCCAACACCCCCTGCCGCTTGCGATTGATGATGAAGTACGCCGCGTAACACACGGCAATGAAACCAAAACCCCAGTACAACGACGGCCGCTGGGTCGCATCCATTGCCAAAAACACGAACAGCGAACTGCACAGGGTGATGCACAGCAGCGGCACCAGCGGGTACAGCGGCGCGCGGTACTTCAGCTCGCTGAGCTTGCCGCCCTCACGCAGGTAGGCGCGGCGGAACTTGTACTGGGCCAGGGCGATGACGATCCAGGTCACGGTGCCGGACATACCGCTCACCGCCATCAGCACCATGAACAAGGTGTCGGCAGCAACGAAGCTGGTCATCAGCGACACCAGGGCAAAGCACAGGGTGATGCTCAGGGCCCGCAGCGGCACCCCGCGTTTGCTCAACGGCGACAGGCTCTTGGGCGCCATACCGGTCTTGGACATGGCCCAGAGGATGCGCGTGGAGGCATACAGCCCGGAGTTGCCCACCGAGAGAATGGCGGTGAGGATGACGAAGTTCATCAGGTCCGCCGCGTAAGGAATGCCGACCATGTCGAACACCTGCACGAACGGGCTTTCCATCAGGCCGGCCTGCTGCCACGGCACGATCGCCGAGAGCACGACAATGGCCAGGACGTAGAAGATCAGCACGCGGAACACCACGTTGCGCACTGCCCGCGGGATGCTCTTGTGCGGCTGGTCGGTTTCGCCAGCGGCCACGCCCATGATCTCGCAGCCCTGAAAGGCATAGACCACGGTCATCATCACTGCGAACACCGCTGACAGGCCATTGGGGAACAGCGAGTCGCCGATCAGGTTGTTCATCATCGGCGCAGGCTCGCCGCTGGTCAGCGGGATCGCGCCGAAGATCACCAGCACGCCAACGATGATAAAGCCCAGGATCGCCGCCACCTTGATCCCCGAGAACCAGTACTCGGCTTCGCCAAAGGCGCGGGTGGCCAGGGCGTTGAGGCCGAACAGCACCACCACGAACAACGCCGACCAGTACCAGATCGGCACCTCGGGGAACCAGCGCACCATCAGCATGCCGGCAGCGGTGAACTCCAGGCCCACGGTGGTGGCCCAGCTCATCCAGTACACCCAGCCGATCATGAAACCCGTGGCCGGGCCGATGAATTTGGTGGCGTGCGCCTGGAACGAGCCGGACACCGGCATCTGCACCGACAGCTCGCCCAGGCAGACCATCACCAGGTACATGAGAAAACCCGCCACCAGGTAGGCCAGGATCGCCCCCACCGGGCCGCCCTGGTTGATGGTTACCCCCGAGCCCATGAACAGCCCGGTGCCGATCACCCCGCCCAACGACAGCATGAAGATATGCCGGCTTTTCAGCGCACGGGTCAGGTGGATGCCTTTACGGTCAGTAGAATCAATCATGGCAGCACCTCAACAGTGGTTGAAGCGCGGGAGGGACAGGCGATGGTGCAGGGACGGCTGAGCTTTACGGCAGTTCATTATTATTATCTCCAATAAGCTTCGAAGACCGCGTGCAGTGCGGTTGAAGTCGATTATTGGAAAGCGATGTAAGCTGGCGTTGTACGTAAAGATCGAAGATGTAAAAAGTCGTAAGGTTTTTGTACGTCAGCCCTGGATCAGCTGTTTCAGGGTGTCGCAGGCCAGGCGCATTTGCTCGGTCAAGGGCGCTTGCAGGGCATGCAAGGCCGCCTGGTTCTTGCTCAGCGCCGCCTCTTCCACCTCGCGCAGAACCGTCGCCAGGCCACGAAAGCCCAGGGAGTCACAGCTCCCCGCCAGGCGATGCGCCAGGTGGGCGACATCGGTGCAATCCTCGGCCTTGAGCGCCTCGGCCAAGGCGCCGCGCTGCTGTTCGATGGCGTCACGCAGCACCGCCAGCAAACCCTGGACTTTCTGTTCGCCGAGCAAGCTGCGATGGGTATCGAGCAACGCCCAGTCCATGCCCTGCCCGGCCACCACGGCCTCGACCCGCGGCACCTGCTGCGCCAATGCCTGGCGCAAGCTGTCGAGCTTGAGCGGCTTGGCCAGGATGCCCTGCATACCCGCCGCAAGGTAGCTGCGCACCAGCGCTGGCTGCACGCTGGCGGTCAGAGCCAGGACCCGACACTCGCGGTTTGGCCCCGGGGTTTGCCGAATGTGCCGGCACAGTTCGACACCGTTGATACCCGGCAGGTGCACATCGAGCAGGATCAAGTCGAAACGACGTTGCCCGCACAGGCCCATGGCCTGTTCACCGTCTTCGGCCAGCCACAACCGATGACCATCACGCGCCAGCAGGCCGCGGATCACTTCTCGGTTGAGCTCGACGTCTTCGACCACCAGGATCTCCAGGGCGCGGATGGCCGGGACCGGCGTCTGCTCGGCAGGGGTTGCCGTCGCCGTTTGCAGGCTCAGCTCGAACCAGAAGCAACTGCCCTGACCCTCGACGCTGTCAAGACCGATGCGCCCGCCGAGCAACTCCACCAGGTGCTTGCAGATCGCCAGGCCCAGGCCGGTGCCGCCGTAGCGGCGGGCCACGGCTTCGCTGGCCTGGACGAAACGCTCGAAAATCCGCCCTTGCACTGCCGGGGCGATGCCGATGCCGTTGTCGTGGACACTGATCCGCACGTGCTGGCGGCTCTGCTGCGGCTCCAGCACCTGGACCTCGACACTGACTTCACCGGCCTCGGTGAACTTGATGGCATTGGCCAGCAGGTTGCTGAGCACCTGGCGCAGGAACTGTTCGGCGCCGTGATGACGCGCGGCCAGGCGCGGATCGATACGGCACAGCAGCACGCTGTCGTTAGCCTGCGCCCGGGGCTCGAGCAGGGTCATGACCTCCTCGCACAACTGGCGCAGGGAGAAGTCCACGGCTTCGGGGTGGCTTTCGCCCTCCTCCAGGCGCGCAAAGTACAGCACCTCGTTGAGAATGCTCAGCAAGCCTTCGCCAGCTTTGTACAGGGCATCCAGGCGCTTGCTGTCGCGGGCATCGAGATTGGCCTCGCGCAGCAGCTCGGCCATGCCCAGAATGCCATTGAGCGGGGTGCGCAGCTCGTGGCTCATGGTTGCCAGAAAACGCGATTTGGCAAGGTTTGCCGCTTCGGCTTCATCCTTGGCGCGCATCAGGCTGGCGGTACGCCGCTCGACCTTGCTCTGCAACTCATCACGCTTGTCCTGCAAAGCCAGGCGGTCGATTTCGCGGCGGTCGATGTCACTGAGGATCGCTCGGCGCATGTCGTCCAGGGCGTGGGCCACGGTGTCGATTTCATCGTCGCGGGCCGAGCGGCGCTTATCCAGGCGCAGCGGCTCCTGCCAGTCGCCGGCCCCTACCCGGCGGGCGAATTCGGCCATCACCTGCAAGTGGCGGGTGACCAGCCGATAGAACAGCCCCGACAGCGCCACCGCCAGGCCGCAGAGAAACACGCTCATCCACAGCAGGCTGGTCAAACCGGTGGCGAACAGGCGCCGGTGCACCGCGCCCAGGTCGATGCTGACTTCCAGCTCGCCAAGATGGCGCAACGGCCCCGAAGGCGGTTGGTAGTCCAGGGCAAAGCGCTCGATGCGCAGCGGCCCCTGGGGTTGCGCCTCACCCTGCAGCAAGTCGAAATCGCTACTGCTCAGGCGCACCCGCGCCACATCGGAGAAGTCCACCAGGCCGCGCAACTGCACATTCAGCTGTTCCTGGTCGAGGTCCCAGAGGCTGCGCTCAAGGCTCGCCAGGTAGCCGGCGCGAACCAACGCCATACGTGCGTCGATGTCACGCATCTCGCGGCGGTACTCGAAATACAGCTGCACGGTGCTGGCCAGCACGGTAAAGCACAGGCTGAACAACAGAATGAACAGCAGCAGGCGCCGCAGCAGGCCACCGGGTTGCAGGCGAATCATCGGGCGTCTGCCGG
Organism: Pseudomonas tructae; assembly: GCF_004214895.1. NCBI lineage: Bacteria > Pseudomonadati > Pseudomonadota > Gammaproteobacteria > Pseudomonadales > Pseudomonadaceae > Pseudomonas > Pseudomonas tructae. Next base: position 3,298,245 of record NZ_CP035952.1, read on the forward strand.
CAGGCTGGCCATGTCCCGGTAGGTGACTTCGCTCTGCTCGAGCCAGCGCTGGATTTCACCGCTGTCGTGCATCCGCTGCAGTTGCCGGTCGATCTGCGCCATGTGCAGGCTCAGTGGCGAATGCCGCGACACGGCGACCCGCAGGTAGTCGACGCTGAGCGCCGTAGGCAAAGCCTGGATGGCCTCGGCGCCGGGCAGGTGCTCGACAAACAACTGGCCGGTGCGCCGTTCCTGGATGACAAAGTCGATGCGTCCGCGAATCAACTTGCCAAAATTCTGCTGGCTGGAAGACACCCACTCGATGTTCTGGTGGCGGGCCACGAAACGGTCGAAGTCGGCCCCGTAGCTTTCCCCGAACAACAGCCCGCCGCGGTAGCGCGCCAGGTCTTCCAGGCGCTCGAACTGCACCGGCCGCTGGCGGTTGTAGAACACCGCCACTTCCTCGCGCAGCACCGGCACCGTGGAAAAACGCATGGTCTGATCGCGCTGATCGCTGTTGTAGGCCAGCACCACATCGACCCGCCCTTGCGCGGCATCGAGCAGGCAGCGCTTCCAGTTGCCCAGCACGACGATCTCTACCTCATAGCCCAGGCGCGCGAACAGCTGGCGCACCACCGTCGGTGCCAGGCCGCGCACCTGCTTGCCGTCACTCCAGGAAATCGGCGGGTACACCGGGTAATCGCAATAGCGCACGCGCTCGGCCGCCTGGGCCCCCGGCAGCAATAACGCGAGCCAGAGCAGCCGCCACATCACGTCAGGCCGCCACGCTGGCAGTGAACAGGTAACCGGCGCCGTGAATGGTGATGATCAGCTGCGGCTCGGCCGGGTCGTCGTGCAGCTTGCGCCGCAGGCGGCCGACCAGCACGTCGATGGAGCGATCGTTTGGCACCCATTCGCGGTTGCGGATCTGGTCCATCAACTGGTCGCGGCTCAGGGTATGGCCGCTGTTGCGCAAAAACACACTGAGCAGCTGGAATTCGCCATGGGTCAGCAGGGTTTCAGCACCCTGTACATCGATCAGGCGTCGGCGGTCGGTATCCAGGGCCCAGCCGGCGAACTGCTTGAGCGGATGCTGGGCGGCGCTGGGCACTTTGCCGGCCTGGGCATGGCGCACGCGGCGCACCAGGTTCTTGGCCCGCGACACCAGCTCGCGCGGGTTCAGCGGTTTGATCACGTAGTCGTCGGCGCCGCATTCCAGGCCGACGATACGGTCGATGTCGTCGTTGCGCCCGGTGATGAGGATGATGCCGACTTCCGAGCGCACCCGCAGTTCGCGGGTCAGGGTCAGGCCGTCCTTGCCCGGCAGGCGGATATCGAGCATGACCAGGTCGACGGCCTGCTCGGCAAGAAAGTGTTCGCCCTGCTCCGCCGTGGCGGCGCAGTGCACCTCATAGCCTTCCTGGGACAGGTAGGCGTGCAGCAAGTCGCGAATGAGCGGATCGTCGTCGACGACCAGGACCCGAGGAGTCATGGCGTGTTGTCTCTTGTTATTAGTGTTGTGGTGAAACCCGCGACAGCAGCGTAACGATTACTGAACGATCGATCAACAGCCCTCGGTCAGGGTGAAGCGCCGCCGGCCGCCGGCCTCCAGGCCATCGACCCAGGCCTCGCAAATCTGAATGCCCTGCGCCGGGGTAAAGGTGCCGGGGTTGAGCCCCGACTCCAGCCACAAGCCATCGAGCAAGGCGCTGAGGCTGATGGCCGCAAGGTCGGCGTTGAAGCCCGGCCAGCCACCCTCCTCGGCCAGCGCGGCAAGCAGCCGGCGCAATTCGTTGCGGTATTCACCGTAGGAGTGATCGTGCACCTGGTTGATTGCCTCGGCGGTTTTTACCGCGCCCCAGAACGCCAGCCAGGCATCGAGCAACTGCGGGTCGAGCAGTTCGGCGCAGAAGGAGGCGCGAAAGAACGCCGACAGCCGTTCGCGGGCATTGGGTGCGGCCTGGGCCATGGCCTCGCGGATCAGGCCCATGACCCGGCCGGTGACCGCCAGGTAAGCCTCGGCGACCAGTTCGTCCTTGCCCGAATAGTGGTGGCTGATCAGCCCCACCGAAACCCCGGCTTCGGCGGAGATCTTGCGGATCGAGGCGCCCTGGAAACCGTGGCGCTTGAGGCACACCAGGGTCGCTTCGACCAGGTTGGCCTTGCGCAACTCCGGGACCATACGGCTGTAACGGGCTTCCTGGGACATGGGCTTTCTCGAACCGAATGAGTTGCTCAAAACCCTGTGGGAGCGGGCTTGCCCCGCGATGAGGCCAATGCACATCAGGCACTGCCTGAATCGCCGGGCAAGCCCGCTCCCACAGGGGGGGGTGTCAGTCACGATAGCCCGGCGCCACCCGCTCAAGCAATCGGAGCAAGGCCGACCAGGCCAGTTGCATGCCGTCCGGGTCGCTCAACTCACCGTCCTTCAAGGCCCGCGCCGGTTCGTTGAACTGGCGTTCGGTATGTGCACAGACCTCTTGCGATGGCAGCACCAGTTCACCGGCAGCCATCGCCGTGAGCTGGATCTCGCAAGCTTTCTCCAGGTAGTACATGCGCAGGAACGCCTCGCTGACACTGCGGCCCACACTGAGCAAACCATGGTTGCGCAGGATCAGCACCGCCTTGTCGCCCAGGTCGTGCACCAGGCGCTGCTGCTCGGCCAGATCCAGGGCGATACCCTCGTAGTCGTGGTAAGCGACCTTGCCATGAAACTCCATGGAGATCTGGTTGACCGGCAACAACCCGCATTTGAGCGCCGCTACCGCGCAACCGGCCTTGGTATGGGTGTGCAGCACGCACTGGGCGTCCTCGCGGGCGCCATGGATGGCACTGTGAATGACGAAGCCGGCCGGGTTGACCGGGTACTGCGAAGCCTCGACCGCGTTACCCTGCAAGTCGATCTTGACCAGGTTCGAGGCGCTGATTTCATCGAACATCAAGCCGTAGGGGTTGATCAGAAAGTGATGCTCGGGGCCGGGAATGCGCACCGAGATATGGGTGAAGATCAGGTCGGTCATGCGAAAGTGCGCGATCAATCGATAACAGGCGGCCAGTTCCTGGCGCAGGCGTTGTTCGACGGCAACAGTAGAAGGCGGGATCGAGTTCATTGTTGTAGTTCCCAGGTAATTAGGCTGGCCAGGCGGTTGGGGTTAGCGACTCGCCCAGGCGTTGAAGCGCTCTTCAAGTTCATCGCCGTGATCGACCCAGAACTCGACGTTCATCGACAAGGCGCCTTCAAGGTTCTGTTTCGAGGTCGGCACCCAGCTCGCCAGCTTCGGGTCAAGCGCGGCGGCGGCCTGGGTGTTGGTCGGCCCGTAAGGGATTTGCTCGACGTAGCGTACCTGGGTATCGGGCTGGTTGGCGAAGGCGATCAGGCGCTTGGCCTGGTCGACGTGCCGGGAACCCTTGATGATTGCCCAGTAATCCATGCCGTACAGGCTGCCCGGCCACACCAGGGCCAGCGGGCTGCCCTCCTGGGCGGCCACGGCGACCCGGCCGCTGTAGGTCGAGGTCATGACCACGTCACCGGCGCTCAGCCACTGCGCCGGTTGCGCACCCGCTTCCCACCACTGGATATAGGGCTTGAGCTCGCTGAGTTTGTTGAAAGCGCGATCAACCCCCTCGGGTGTGGCCAGGACCTTGTACACGTCCTCGACCTTGACCCCGTCGGCCATCAGCGCGAACTCCAGGTTGTACACCGCCCGCTTGCGCAGGCCGCGCTTGCCGGGGATTTTCTTCACGTCCCAGAAGTCCGCCCACGAGGTCGGCGCCTGGGCCAGCTTGTTGCGGTCGTAGGCGATCGCCACGCTCCACACCAGCACTGCCGATCCGCACGCCTGGGCAGCATCGGGGATCAACTGCTCGGCACGCCCGAGCTGGGCCCAGTCGAGGCGTTCGTACATGCCCTCGTCGCAGCCGCGCATCAGGTCCGGGCCCTCGATCTGCACCAGGTCCCAGTCGACGTTGCCGGTATCGACCATGACCTTGATCCGGGCCATTTCGCCGTTGTACTCGCTCTGGATCATCTTGCTGCCGTCCTGGGCACTGAAAGGCTTGAAGATCGCCGCATCCTGGGCTTTCTGGCCGGCGCCGCCATAGGCGACCACGACCATGTCCGGTGCTGCCTGGGCGCTGCCAATGCTCAGGGCGAGCAGCCAGGGATAGACGCTAAGCAGGTTCGATTTCATCAGTGCTTCCTCATGCCGGTACCACGTGAGGTGTGGCCCGTTTTCTTGTTGTGGTGAGGTGTGCCCCAGGACCTGGGGGTGATTGCACGCTAGTTAAAGGTCAGTAAAAAAACAAGTTGATTTTTTACTATCGGTACACTTTCATAGAAAAATAATAACAACACCCCCGCTGGAGCCTGACCCCATGTCGACCTTCGCGCACCTGTTCGAACCGCTGCAGATCCGTGGCAAACGCCTGAAGAACCGCATCATGTCCAGCGGTCACGACACTTCGATGCCCACCGACAACCTGGTCAACGAACGCCTGGTCGCCTACCACCGGGCCCGCGCCGAAGGCGGCGTCGGCCTGATCGTGCTGCAGGTGGCCGGGGTGCACGACAGCGCCCGCTACACCTCCCATGTGCTGATGGCCACCGACGACGCCTGCATCGCCGGCTACCGCCAACTGGCCGAGACCTGCCACGCCCACGGCACCCTGGTGCTGTCACAGGTCTTCCACCCGGGGCGGGAGATCATGGAATCCAGCGATGGCTTGCTGGCGGTGGCCTACTCGGCCTCGGCGGTGCCCAACGAGCGCTTTCGGGTGATGCCGCGCGCATTGGACCAGGCCATGATCGACGAGATCGTCGCCGGTTACGCCGCGGCTGCCCGGCGCCTGCACCAGGCCGGCATCGATGGTGTCGAAGTGGTTGCCAGCCACGGCTACCTGCCTGCGCAGTTCATCAACCCAAGGGTCAACCGGCGCACCGATGGCTACAACGGTGAACTTGAACAACGCCTGCGCTTTGTCCGCGAGGTGATTGGCGCAGTGCGTGCGGCAACGGCAGACGATTTCATCATCGGCCTGCGCATCAGCGCCGATGAACGCGATGCGCAGGGGCTGACCGAGGATGAGTCGCTGGCGGCGGTGAAGCTGCTCCAGGCCGAGCTGGACTACGTGCATATCGTCGCCGGTACGTCGGCGTCGCTGGGCGGTGCGGTGCATATCGTCCCACCGATGGCGATCGAGGCTGCGTACCTGGCCCGCGAGGCCGGGACTTTCAAGGCGCAACTGGACATCCCGCTGTTCGTCACCGGGCGCATCAACCAGCCCCAGGAAGCCGAACTGATCCTCGCCCGTGGCCAGGCCGATGTCTGCGGCATGACCCGCGCACTGATCTGCGACCCGCAGATGCCCAACAAGACCCGCAGCGATCAGCTTGAAGACGTGCGCGCCTGCATCGCCTGCAACCAGGCTTGCATCGGCCACTTTCACAAAGGCCTGCCGATCTCTTGCATTCAGCACCCGGAAACCGGCCGCGAGCTGCAATTCGGCACCCTGCAGCCAGCGCTCGCACGCAAACGGGTGATGATCGCCGGCGGCGGCCCGGCGGGCATGAAGGCTGCGGCAGTGGCCGCGGCACGTGGCCATGAGGTGACCCTGTATGAGGCCGGCTCGCAGCTCGGCGGCCAGGTGTTGCTGGCGCAACTGCTGCCACGGCGCGCCGAGTTCGGTGGCGCCAGCACCAACCTGCAGCGCGAGATGCACCTGGCCGGGGTCAAGGTCGTGCGCAATACCCGGGTGGACCGGGCCCTGGTCGAACGCGAACAACCGGACCTGGTGATCGTTGCTACCGGCGCCGAACCCTACTGGCCAGCCTTTGAACGCGGCGGCGAGTTGCAGGTGGTCGATGCCTGGCAAATCCTGCGTGGCGAGGCCAAGCCCGGGCGTTCGGTGCTGGTGGTCGACTGGCGCTGCGACTGGATCGGCCCGGGCATCGCCGAGCGCCTGGTACGTGAGGGCCACCAGGTGCAACTGGCGGTCAACGGCACTCACTGCGGCGAAAGCCTGCCGCTGTACGTGCGTGACCAGATGGCCGGCGAGCTGCACAAGCTGGGCATCCCGATCACCCCCTATGCGCGCCTGTACGGTTGCGACGACACCAGTGTGTACCTGCAGCACACCGCCAGCGGCGAGCCGATGATCTTCGAAAACATCGACACCCTGGTGCTGTGCCAGGGTCATCAGCCAGTCGATACGCTAGCGGCCGAGTTGCAGGGCCTGGTGCAGGTCAAACGCATTGGCGACTGCCTGGCGCCACGCACCGTCGAAGAGGCGGTCTACGACGGCTTGAAGGTCGCCTGGAGCTTGTGAGCCTGTTTATACTCCGGGGCTTTGACAGTGCGGTTCGGAGCACGCCATGAGCAACAGCAGCAAGACGCCGCCTGCGGCCGGCCAGGAAGGCGCCGCCGCCCATTTTCTCGGTACCCGCATCCGCGGCCTGCGCAAGCGTCGCGGCATGACCCTGGCCGAGCTTGCCGAACAGAGCGAACTCACCGCCGGCTACATCAGCCAGCTGGAGCGCAACCTCTCCTACCCATCGATCCCGGCGCTGTTCAACATTGCCCGCAGCCTGGGCGTGACCATCCAGTGGTTCTTCGCCAGCGAAGCCAGCACCGCGCCAGAAGACAATGGCTATGTGGTGCGCAAGAACAGCCGCCTGAGCGTGCACTACGAAGACGGCATCGTCGACCAGTTGCTGACCCCGCAACCCAACCGCCAGCTGGAGATTCTTCACTCGCGTTTTCCGCCGGGCACCTACAGCCAGCAAAGCTACAGCCACGATGGTGAAGAAGCCGGCTATTTGCTGTCCGGCAGTTTCGAGCTGTGGGTTGGCGAGCGCTATTTCCAGCTCAACGAAGGCGACAGTTTCAGCTTTTCCAGCCAGGAGCCGCACCGTTACGGCAACCCTGGCGCTGTGGATGCGGTAGTGATCTGGGTGATCACCCCGCCGACGTTCTGAAACCTACAACAACAAAGGCCAGCCATGAATCAGTTGATCACCCGCGACCTGCACCAGGGCCTGCTGACCCTGACCTTCAACCGCCCGGACAAGCTCAATGCGCTGAACACGGCGATGTATACGCAACTGGGCGAGCAACTGCTGGCGGCAGCTGAAGATGCCCAGGTCGAAGTCATTCTGTTGACCGGCGGCGCGCAGTGCTTTTGCGCCGGCAACGACCTCAAGGACTTTCTCGACCACCCGCCCCGCGACATGGACAGCCCGGTGTTTCGCCTGATGCGGGTGGTGATGGCCCTGGACAAGCCGTTGATTGCTGCAGTGGCGGGCCCCGCCATCGGTATCGGCACGACCCTGCTGCTGCATTGCGACCAGGTGCTGGTCAGCCGTTCGGCCAGGCTGCGCATGCCCTTCGTGCCCCTGGGCCTGTGCCCTGAATTCGGCTCCAGCCTGTTGCTGCCACGCGTGCTCGGGCACGCACGGGCAGCGCGGTTGTTGCTGTGCAATGAACTGCTCACAGGCGAGCAGGCCGTTGAATGGGGCCTGGCCAACGAACTGCATGAGGATGGCGAGCAGTGCCTGGCGGCGGCGCGCACGCTGGCCCAACGGCTGCAAGCCTTGCCCCAGGAGGCATTGCGGATCAGCAAGCGTTTGCTCAAGGATGCTCATCGGCAGGAGTTGGCCACGACGGTTGAGCGTGAAGGTTTGCTGTTTATCGAACGGCTGCATACACCTGAGGCAAAAGCGGCGTTGCGGGCGTTGGTCAAGGACTGACAATGCGACCTCATCGCGGGGCATGGACAGCGAGGTTTAATCGCCCGCAACTGGCAGCCGGGCCAAGAGCTGCTAGCGTTGTTCTGGCGATCATTCCCCTGCCCCGTGCGGTCATTGCCAAGGATACGAAAGTCGATGAAGCCTACCTTGCGCTCCACCCTGCTCTGCTCCGCCCTGGTCGTTCTGGCCGGTTGCTCCAGTAACCAGGTCGACCCCAGCCAGTACTCCGGATTCCTCAAGGACTACAGCCGCCTCAAGCCCGCCGAAAGTATCTCCGGGCAGCCGGTGATGCGCTGGATCGATCCGCAGGTGAAGGCTGGGCGCTTCACCCAGGTGTTCATCGAGCCCAGCCAGTTCTACCCCAAACCACAGCCCACCGCAGTGATCTCGGCCCAGGCTCTGGGGCAGATCAGCCAGTACTACACCAACGCGCTCAAACGTGAACTGGGCGCCGAATTGCCCCTGGCCCAGGGCCCGGGCCCCGGTGTGCTGGTGGTACGTCCGGCGATCACCGCAGTCTCGACCAAGACCGAAGGCCTCAAACCCTACGAGGTGATTCCCATCGCCCTGGTGGCCGCCGCCGTCAACACCGCCGCCGGCGGCCGCGACCAGGAAGTGGACATTGCCACCGAAGCGGCCTTCCTCGATGGCGGCAACAATAAGGTGGTGGCCCAGGTGGTACGCAAGGGCACGGGCGAGGCGCTGGAAAATGACACCTCCAAACTGGCCCTGGAAAACGTCAAGCCCGTGCTGGACGGTTGGGCCAGTGACCTGCGCAAAAGTTTTGCCAAGCTCAAAAGCGAGTCGCGCTAGGCACCAGGCACCGGGATCAGCATGCAACGCACAGCTGATCCCGGTGTGAGCTTGATGGTTGTGGACAGCAGCAGATAGGGACATCGACCATGACGCACTTACTGGACCCTACCTCCAACGAAAGCAAATACCCCAAGCTGGCCAGTGCCACGATCATGGGCGCGATCACGCCAACCAGCGTGCGCGTGTGGTTTCGCGTGTACATGCCTGGCGAGTGGGTCCTGGTGGTCAGCGGCGAGCCCTTGAGCGGCGACCTGCAGCGCCTCGATGAGCTCTCGGTGGCCGACTTCCTCAAGCAGCAGAAGATCAAACCGCTGTTCATGCAAGCGCAACGCTTCAGCTTCGACAGCGACCTTACCGGCGTGTTTGCGGTCACAGGCCTCAAGGCGCAAAGCACCTATTACTATGCGCTGATCAGCAGTGAAACCGACCGGGTGATCATCCGCCGGCGCACCGAAATCGGTGGTGACTCACCCAAAAGCTTCATCACTCCGGCAATCGCTCCCCAGACCCTGACCTTTGGCTTCTACAGCTGCCACGACCCGATCAGCGCTGACGGCAGTGCTGGTGCCTGGCCACTGTTGCATCAGCAATTGATCGACCAGCGTGCACAGTTCGTCATCGGTGGTGGCGACCAGATGTATGTCGACACCAACAAGAAAAACGGCTTTCTGGATATCTGGGAGTGGCTCAAGGACAACAAGCAGGCGCTGCTGACCCAGTTCAAGCAAGGCAGCAGCTACGACAAACCCGGCATCGAGAAGTACCTGCTGAACATTTATCGCTGGTACTACCGGGTGTACTGGAACATCCCCAGCCTGCTCGAGGTGTACGAGCGCTTTCCCCAGTACATGATCTGGGACGACCACGAGATCATGGACGGCTGGGGCTCGCTGACCAAAGCCGAGCGCAAGAAGCGCATCTCGCTGTTGTTCGAAAGCGCAAGCAACAGCACCACCAACCAGATGCTGGTCGACTTGATGTGGCGCGCCGCCTGCCGTGCTTATTACGAGTACGAGCACAGCCACAACCCGGTCACCTCGATCAACCTCGACAAACCCGACGACTGCCACTGGGACTACGCCTTCGAGCAAGGCGGCTCGGCCTTTTATGTGCTGGACATGCGTGGTCATCACGACGTCGAGGCCAAGGATCCGCACAAGATCCTTGGCAGTGCGCAAATCAAGCGTTTCAAGGAGTGGCTCGGCAGCCCTGCGGTGCAGAACGCCAAGGCGGTGTTCATTGTCTCGCCGGTGCCGGTGATGCACTGGAAGAGCGCGGTCACCAACGGCGCCGATGTCGGGTCGTTCAAGGACGACTGCATGGATGAGTGGGACCACAAGAGCAACCAGGCCGAGCGCAAGGTGCTGCTTGACCAGGTCTACGCGGCGCTGGGCAAGAGCGCCAAGCCAGTGGTGTTTCTCAGCGGCGACGTGCACTGTGCGGCGGTGTTCCGCCTGCTGCACAAGCAGTACCCGGCGGCCAAGGTGTTCCAGGTCACCTCCAGCGCCATCTCGCGCATACCGGCGCCGGGCGGGCTGAAACTGGCCATCAGCACCGGCGGCGAGATGCCGGGCCTGGCCAACATGCTGTGCGAACGCTGGTACGCCATGGCCGGTTCGAAGAACTTCGCCCTGCTCAGCGTGCGCCCGTCCCTGGACGGCACGCAGACCGAAGTGCTGGTGGAACTGCACTGGCCCAGTGGCGAGGATGGCGAGTTGACCAAGCGACGGGTGGTGCTGCGCTAGGCAGCCAGCCAGTGCAGCAACATAGGACTCGCCCGTCCAGAGGATTCACGCTGCCAAGGGTGGTAGCTGCGAGCAAATCGAGGTAGTGCGCGTTTCACATCCCTACCGCAGGAAACAGATATTGTTCACGTGGGAAGCGGTCACAGCACGTCAACCCAGAATAGATTGACGTGCTGCTTCAGACGTCAGGCAAAGAACGAGTAAAAAATCGCCGACAAGGTAATCAAACCGATCAGCACCACGAACACATTCGAGACCTTGCCCGAGTATTTACGCAGCGACGGTACCTTGTGCATGGCGTACATCGGCATCAGGAACAGCAGGCAGGCGATGATCGGCCCGCCGAGGTTCTCGATCATGCCGAGGATGCTCGGGTTCAGGGTCGCCACGGCCCAGCAGGTGATAACCATGAACAGCGCGGTCATCTGCTCCAGGCGCTTGGCCGAGACCTGTTTGCCGCGGCTGCGCAGGGTCTTGACGATCATGCCCTGGAAGCCTTCGCTGGCACCGATGTAGTGGCCCAGGAACGACTTGGTGATTGCCACCAGGGCGATCAGGGGCGCCACGAAAGCGATCACCGGGGTCTGGAAGTGGTTGGCCAGGTACGAAAGGATCGAGATGTTCTGCTGCTTGGCCGCAGCCAGGTCGGCCGGCGACAGCGCCAGCACGCAACTGAAGCAGAAGAACATCACCGTCAGCACCATCAGCACATGGGCACTGGCGAGGATCTTGCCGCTCTTGGCGTCGGCCTGCTCACCGTAGCGGTGCTTCTGCTCAACGGCAAAGGCCGAGATGATCGGCGAATGGTTGAAAGAGAACACCATCACCGGGATGGCCAGCCACAAGGTCTTGAAAAACAGACTCAGGGGCATGCCTTCGCCGGCCTGGGCGAAGAATGCGCCGTTCCAGTTGGGGATCAGGCTCAGGGCCAGCAACAGCAGCGCGGCCACAAAGGGATAGACCAGCACGCTCATGACCTTGACGATGATGTCCTGGCCACAACGCACCACGATCATCAGGCCGCAGATCAACAGCAAGGCCAGCAGCGCCCGCGGTGGCGGGGTCATGTGCAACTGGTGCTCCATGAAGTTGCCCAGGGTGTTGGTCAGGGCAACGCTGTAAACCAACAGGATCGGAAAGATGGCCAGGAAGTACAACAGGGTGATCAGCTTGCCCGCACCGATGCCGAAATGCTCTTCGACCACTTCGGTGATGTCTTCACTGGCGCCGCGCTTGCCCGACAGCACGAAGCGGGTCAGGCCGCGGTGGGCGTAGAAAGTCATGGGGAATGCCAGTACCGCCAGCACCAGCAGCGGCCAGAAGCCCCCTACCCCGGCGTTGATCGGCAGGAACAGGGTGCCGGCGCCGATGGCGGTGCCATACAAACCCAGAACCCAGGTGGTGTCGTGACGGCTCCAGGCGCGGCTTTGCGCAGGCGCAGCCGATTCCACACGAACGGTCGTGGTGCTATTTACATCAGTCATCGATATTGCCTTGTAGTTGTTTTTGTTGCGTATGAATAACTTTGGAACTGGGGTACAGCTATCGCGGGGCAAGTCGGGGCGCCGCATCGCCGCTCCCACCTGTGGGAGCGGGCTTGCCCCGCGATGGGATCAACACTCGACGAACGCGACCGCCAGGCCGCCGCGCGAAGTCTCCTTGTACTTGTCGTGCATGTCGGCGCCGGTATCACGCATGGTGCGGATGGCCCGGTCCAGGGAGATGAAATGCTCGCCGTCGCCGCGCAAGGCCATCTGCGCGGCATTGATGGCCTTGACCGCAGCAATCGCATTGCGCTCGATGCACGGCACCTGGACCAGCCCGCCGACCGGGTCGCAGGTCAGGCCGAGGTTGTGTTCCAGGCCGATTTCAGCGGCGTTTTCCACCTGCATGGGCGTGGCCCCGAGCACTTCGGCAAGGCCGGCAGCGGCCATGGCGCAGGCCGAACCGACCTCCCCCTGGCAACCGACTTCAGCCCCGGAGATCGACGCGTTCTTCTTGCACAAAATGCCCACGGCGGCAGCGCCGAGCAGGAAGTCGACCACATCGTTGTCGCAGGCATCGGGGTTGAACTTCATGTAGTAGTGCAGCACCGCCGGGATGATCCCGGCGGCGCCGTTGGTTGGCGCGGTGACCATGCGCCCGCCAGCGGCGTTCTCTTCGTTGACTGCCAGGGCAAACAGGTTGACCCACTCCATGGCGCTCAGGGTCGAGCCGATGACGTTGGGTTTGCCCAGCTCCTGCAGGCTGCGGTGCAGCTTGGCGGCGCGGCGCTTGACCTTGAGCCCGCCAGGCAGGACGCCCTCGTTGCGCAGGCCGTTGTCGACACACTCGCGCATGGCCGCCCACAACTTCAGCAGGCCGCTACGCACTTCGGCTTCTTCGCGCCAGGCCAGTTCGTTGGCCATCATCAACTGGCTGATCCGCAAATCATGCTGCTTGCACAGCGCCAGCAACTGGGCGGCGCTGGCAAAATCATAAGGCAGTTGCACCTGCTCGGCGCTGTTGCCCGCCTCGCCCACTTGCGCGGCTTCCACGATGAAACCGCCACCCACCGAATAGTAGGTCTGCTGCAGCAACGAGCCGCTGACGCTGCTGGCCTCCAGAGTCATGGCGTTGGGATGATATGGCAGGCTTTCATCGAGCAGCAGCAAGTCGCGCGTGCAATCAAAGGGGATGGCCTGCTTGCCATCGAGCATCAACACCTGGCTGCGTTGCAGTTGCGCGATCAACGGCTCGATGCTGTGCGGGTCGATCTGGTCAGGCCACTCGCCCATCAGCCCGAGCAAGCAAGCGCGATCAGTGGCATGGCCAACGCCGGTGGCCGACAGCGAGCCATACAGGCGTACTTCGACCCGGCTCACCTGGGCCAGCAAGCCTTGTTCACGCAGGGCCTGGGCGAAGGTTGCCGCCGCACGCATGGGGCCTACGGTATGGGAGCTGGATGGCCCGATGCCAATCTTGAAGAGGTCGAAAACGCTGATAGCCATGCTAATGCCTGACCGAGGCAACATTCCATGTCACGCAACGGCACTGTTAAAAAATTGATGGGTGTTGCAAAGTTGCGCGATACTGCCCGGTCACTAACACCTTTACCAACGAAACTTTCTAAGCAAGCCTTTAGCAGAGCTAAACGATGAAGCGACAAATGAATGGCCAGATGTACGTTTGGCTGCACGTGTTTGCCTGCGCCGCGCGGCACCTGTCGTTCACCCGCTGCGCCGAAGAACTGCACATCACCCCCGGCGCGGTGAGCCAGCAGATCCGCCAACTGGAAGAGCGCCTGGGCTTTCGCCTGTTTCTGCGCCGCGCCCGGGGCGTGGAGCTGACTGCCGAAGGCCAGCGCCTGGCGCAAACCGTCGCCGAAGCCTATGGCAGCATCGATGCCGAACTGCGCCGCCTGGATGCCGGCGAGATTCGCGGCACCTTGCGCCTGCGCTCGATCCCCTCGTTTTTGGCCAAATGGCTGACCCCGCGCCTGCCGCGCCTGCAACAACGCTACCCGGATATCCAGCTGCGCCTGGTGGCCGAAGACAGCAGCCAGGCCCTGCACGAAGGCGATTTCGACCTGGCCATCGACCTCAACGACGGCAGCTATCCGGGCATGCATTCAACACCGCTGCTGGACGAGCAGATCTTCCCCGTCTGCGCCCCGGCCTTGTTGCGCGGGCGGCCACCGCTGCATGGCCCGGCGGACCTTGCGTATTATCCGCTGCTGCACGACATCACCGCCTGGCGCGGCAGTTCCGAGTACGCGGAATGGGAGTTTTACCTGGCGGGCATCGGTGCCAGCGGCCTGGATGTGCGCCGCGGGCATACCTTCAACCGCAACCACCTGACCATCGAAGCGGCAATTGCCGGCATTGGCGTGGCCATCGCCCGCCGCACCCTGCTCAACGACGAACTGGAACGCGGCGCCTTGATCGTGCCCTTCGGCTTGCCGATCGCCAACCACAAGCGCTATGTGCTGCTGTACCCACCCGGCGGTCTGGCCCACCCTGGTGCGCGGGCGGTGCACGACTGGCTGGTGGAAGAAGCCGAAAGCTTCCGCAACCTGCACGCCCCAAACTGAACCAGCGGTCGCTCAGTCGGTCTGGCCGACCGGCATCTGTTCCTGGATCGGCGCCGGGGGTACCACCACCTGGCCCAGGTCAATGCGTTTGAACACCGGCTTCGCCCCCAGCCGCGCATTGAAGCGGGTGTTGAAGCTGAAGTCATCCTCGGTCGGTACCACCAGCGAACGCCCGTACACCGGGGTAATCCCGGCGGGGTCGTAACCGAGCAACTGCAGCAGGGTCGGGAAGATGTTGTAGTGGCTGGAGCGGTCTTTGTTGGTCGCCAGTTGCGCCTGCCAGTCAAGGGTGCGCAGGGCCTGCCCCTGGATCACCACCAACGGCACCAGCCCCTCCTCCTCGACTGGATTGCTGTCGCAATGGGTGTTCAGCCCGGGGTTGCCGCGCTCGTGCAAGTCCTGGCCGTGGTCGGAGGTGTAGATCAGCACCGCCTGGCTTAGGTCAGCCTTGGCCAAGATGCGGTTGAAGAACTCGCCGACATTCCACAACAGGCTGTTCATGTACGAATTGCGGTACAGCACCCAGTCTTCGGGCTGCCCGGCAAAACCATCGCGCCGCCCCGTGTCGGTGATGTCGGCGTACTGCCCGCGCGGCAAGGCTGGGCGATAGGTCATGAAGTCGTCGGGGTATTTGTCGTGCACCGGAAAATGCACGCCGACCTTGTTGACCACGATCAACTGAGGCTTGCCGTCAGCCAGCAACGCGATGAGCGTGCTGGCGGCGGCCATGTCACGGTCGCGCACCGGGGTGCTGTCAAACTGGATGAACTGGTCGATGTCGCGCTGCTCGGCGGCGTTCATCAGGTTCTGCAGATTGCCGCCGGTGCGCTGGGCGTCGATGTATACGGTGCCCAGCCCCGCCGCCTTGGCGTATTGCCAGATCGACGGCAGGGTCGAATTGATGCGCAGGTAGTCTTCGCGGGTGCCGCCATAACGCAGGGTGACGTTGGTGTCGGAACTGCAGTTGGCGATGGAGGCGGCATAGCCATAATTGAAGATGGCGACCCCGGGACGCGCCTGGTTGAGCTGGCTGCGCACGCCATGGGCGGTGTTCAGGTCCAGGTAATTGCCCGAGACGCTTTCATCGATGATCAGCACGATGTCCCGGGCCAGGGCCGGGCCGTTGCGTGCCAGGGTCACCGGCTCGCGCGGGCCGACGCTGTCGTGCAATGACTCGTAGAGCATCAGGTTGGCATAGGCCAGCGGCGTGAACATGATCGGCAGGCCACGTGCGCCCTCGCCCGCCCGCACAAACAAGATGGCCGTGAGCAAGGCGATACCCAGCAGCGGCGCGGCCCAGGGCAAGAAGCCCGGAGCTTTTAGCCCGTGCCGAGGCCGCAGCCCCAGGCCCAGCAACAACAGCACTGTGCGGCCCAATACCTGAAGGATGACGCTGTGGTACTGCTCCAGGGCTTCACCGATAAAGCCACCGGAATAGACCATCGAGATAAAGCCGCTGTAGGTCAGGTAGTCGGCGGTGATGCGCGTATAGGCATCGAAGAACACTGCGCTGGCGCTGAACACCAGGGCAAAGCCCCAGCGCAGCCAACCCTGGCGAATGTTCGCGCACAGCAGCAGCGCTGCTACCAGCAGTACCAGCACGCCGACGTACAGCAGCAACGCCGGGCTCAGGCCAATGGCCTGAAAGCGCTCCAGGTAGTACGGGTAGTTGCTCAACAGGTACAGCGCGAGCAGCAATTCCTTGAGGTATCTGTGCATCACTCCCCCGCGCAACACCCTGCAAGTGACTCGGACATTGACACGTTAGCAGGCCACTAACAAAGCGCAAACCGGAACAACGTCAATTTTCTGACCTATTTATTGACGCCAAATCTGACAGTTCAAATAACGCGAAATCGTTGCAATTGTGAAACGCTCATATCGGTAAACGCCTTGTTTAACAGGGCCTGTGACCGTTCATCGTTTTGCCATGCGGCAATTGGCCAGTGCCTACACCCGCTAACTCACGGATTTAGAACGGCTTGATGGCAAAAAGCCAAAATCGTAATGAGTGTAAATCCGACGAAACATGCCATTTCATTGACACGACTTGCCGCCGGTGGGCTATACCCAAATCACACCACTGTTTCATCCTTCTTACTCCATACGAGGCGAGCCGACATGGACGTGAGCGTATTTGGCACCGGCTATGTCGGTCTTGTGCAAGCTGCGGCCCTCGCAGACGTAGGCCACCGGGTTTTGTGCGTTGATGTCGATGCGCACAAGATCAGTCAACTGCGTCAGGGCGTACCGCCGATCAGCGAGCCCGGCCTGTCTGGCATGCTCGAAGAAAACATCAAGCAAGCGCGCCTGCTGTTCAGCACCCAGGCCAGCGACGCGGTTGCCCATGCCGAGCTGATTTTCATTGCCGTCGGCACCCCACCGGACGAGGACGGCTCGGCCGACCTCTCCCATGTGCTGGGCGTGACCCGGCAGATTGCCGAGCTGATGGACGCCGACCGCACCCTGATCATCAAGTCCACGGTACCGGTGGGCACCGCCGACAAGGTGGCGGCGCTGGCACGCGAAGAACTTGACCGCCTGGGCAAGGTCGCGCTCAAGGTCCGGGTGGTGTCCAACCCCGAGTTTCTCAAGGAAGGCAGCGCCCTGGCCGACTGCATGCGCCCGGACCGGATCATCGTCGGCACCCTGGATGCCCAGGCCCACGACCAGCTTGCCGAGCTCTATGCGCCGTTCTGCCGCAACCATGAAAAGCTCATGTTCATGGACAACCGCAGCGCCGAGCTGACCAAGTACGCCGCCAACGCCATGCTCGCCACGCGCATCAGCTTCATGAACGAACTGGCCAACCTTACCGAACACCTGGGCGCCGATATCGAAGCGGTGCGCAAGGGCATCGGCTCCGACCCGCGCATCGGCTACCACTTCATCTACCCCGGCTGCGGCTTTGGCGGCTCGTGCTTCCCCAAGGACCTGCGCGCCCTGCTGCACACCGCCGAACACAGCGGCATGCCGCTGCGTTTGCTGCAAAGCGTCAGCGAAGTCAACGACGCCCAGCGCCAGATCCTCTTCAACAAGCTCAAGCAGCGCCTGCCCGGCAGCCTGGCCGGCAAGTCCATCGCCCTCTGGGGCCTGGCCTTCAAGCCCAACACCGACGACATGCGCGAAGCGCCCAGCCGCTACCTGATGGAAGCGCTGTGGGCCGAAGGCGCCAAGGTCTGTGCCTTCGATCCGGAGGCCATGGCCGAGTGCCGGCGCCTCTACGGCTACCGCCAGGACCTGCAGCTATGCGCCACCCGCGACGACACCCTGGAAGACGCCGATGCCCTGGTGATCTGCACCGAGTGGAAGAACTTTCGCGTGGTCGACTTCGCCTTGCTGGCCAAAAAACTGCGCAGCCGCCTGATCATTGACGGACGCAACCTGTACAACCCCGACCAGGTGGCAACCTTCGGCCTGAGCTACAGCGGCATCGGCCTGCGCCAGGTCCAGCCGGAGGACCCGGCGCCATGAAGATCCTGGTCACCGGCGCCGCCGGATTCATCGGTGCTCACTGCAGCTTGCGCCTGTTGCGCGAGGGCCACCAGGTGATTGGCCTGGACAACTTCAATAGCTATTACGACCCGGCGCTCAAAGAAGCGCGGGTACGCTGGATAGAAGCTGAAGGCGGTCCGCTCACCCTGTACCGCCTGGACCTGAACGATGCCGCCGGCATGGCCGAGCTGTTCGCCAGCGAGCAGCCCGAGGTGGTGATCCACCTGGCTGCGCAAGCCGGGGTGCGCTACTCGCTGGAGAACCCGCGGGCCTATATCGACAGCAACCTCAGCGGCTTTTTGAACATTCTCGAAGGCTGCCGTCGCCACCCGGTGCAGCACCTGCTGTATGCCTCGTCGAGCTCGGTGTACGGCGCTAACCAGCACACCCCGTACCGGGTCGAGGACGCTGTCGACCACCCGCTGTCGCTGTACGCCGCCACCAAAAAAGCCAACGAGGCCATGGCCCACAGCTACAGCCACCTGTTCGGCATCCCCGCCAGCGGCCTGCGCTTTTTCACCGTGTACGGCCCCTGGGGCCGCCCGGACATGTCGCCGATCCAGTTCGCCCGGGCCATCGCCGAGGGCCGGCCGATCCAGCTGTTCAACTACGGCCAGCACCAGCGCGACTTCACCTACATCGACGACATCGTCGAAAGCCTGGTCCGGCTGATCCCCCTGGCGCCCAAGGCCAACTCCGAGTGGGACCGGGCCCATCCGGACGCCGCCAGCAGCCATGCTCCCTGGCGGCTGTTCAACATCGGCGGCCAGCGCCCGGTGGAGCTTACCGATTACGTTGCACTGCTGGAAAAACACCTCCAGCGCAAAGCCCAGATCGAGCTGCTGCCATTGCAACCGGGCGATGTGCTGGCCACCTGTGCCGATGCCAGCGCGCTGGAGCAGGTCACCGGCTTCACCCCCCAGGTTTCACTGGATGAAGGGCTCAGGCGGTTTATTGCCTGGTTTCATCAGTACTACCCGCAACTTGACCGGGACGCGGTGCGGGTCAACGGGCACATGCCCGCGCCTCAACGGAGAACGGTATGACAGGACAACCTAAAAGTGCGCAACTGCAGGCACTGTACCAAGACAAGCGCATGGACCCCGCGCATCGCCAGCGCATCGACGCGGCGATTCACATGCAAGGCCGTGGCTGGCTGACCGGTCGCGCCGGCGGGCGGCCCTGGACCCTCTCGCGCACCAACCGGGCGGTGGCCTGTTTCGGCGCCCTGTGCATCCTGGTGATCATTGCCCCGCTGCTGCTGGGCATCGCCGCAGTGGTCAAGTTCAGCAGCCCGGGCCCGGTGTTCTTCGTGCAAAAACGCACCGGTTACCGCGGCCGCGCCTTTGGCATGTACAAGTTCCGCACCATGGTTGCCAACGCCGAGGCCTTGAAGGAGTCGGTGCGCCACCTGAACAAACACGGCGCCGATGCCATCGATTTCAAGATCGACAAAGACCCGCGCGTCACCCCGATCGGCCACTGGCTGCGGCGCAGCAGCCTGGACGAGTTACCCAACCTGTTCAACGTGGTGCTCGGCGACATGCGCCTGGTCGGTCCTCGCCCCACCTCGTTCAACGCTTACCGCTACAAGGACAACCACCTCGCCCGCCTGAGCATCTACCCCGGCATGACCGGCCTGTGGCAGATCTCCGGACGCAGCGACATAGACTTCGACCAGCGAGTCGAACTGGACCTGAGCTACATCAACGAACAGAGCTTGTTGCTGGATCTGAAGATCCTCTTCAAGACTCCCTTCAAAGTCTTCAGCGGCCACGGAGCAAGTTGAATGGACGGTTCTACTTCAAGAAGTCTGACCATCGCCACCCCGAGCGAAACCAACCTTACGTCCACGGTACTCGACGAGGAACAGCGTGTGCTGTTGCTGACCGCCGCCAACACCGGCAGCGGCACCAGCACCAGCGCCCTGGCCTTCGCCAGCCAGTTGGCGTTGATGAGCGGCGGCCCGGTCCTGTTGGTGGACAGCAGCCCCAGCGGCAACAACCTCAGCCAGCAACTGAGCCTGCACAAGCTGCGCGGCTTCAGCGACCTGATGTTCGACCAGGACACCCCGCCGCTGATGCAGGACTGCATCGTGCGCCTGTCCGACCAGCCGTTCGACGTGCTGCCGGCCGGCACCTACAAACGCGGCAAGCAGCGCCTCAACCCCGACCTGCTGCGGGTACTGCTCAAGCACATGAGCGACCACTACCGTTTTGTGGTGGTCGATGGCGAAGCCGTTTACGCCAGCGCCGACAGCCTGATCATCAGCCCCCTGGTCGACGGTGTGATCCTGGTGGTGCGCGCCGAGGAAACCCGCTGGGAAGTGGCCCAGGCCGCCAAGCAGCGCCTGGACCAGGCCGGGGCAAAGGTGATCGGCAGCGTGTTCAACAAGCGCAAGTACTACATGCCCAAGTGGCTGTACAACAACCTTTAGGCCAGCAGCCCAGGAGCCTCACATGAAATACACGACGTTCGCGCTGTGCCTGCTGACCCTGGCCGGCTGCGCCAATCAGGACACCCGGCAGATGCCGGTGCAGATCATGACCGCCAACCCCGCCAACGCCCAGGATGCCGAGCTGCCGCGCAGCGAGCAGGTGCTGCGCCCGCAGGACGTGCTCGATGTGATCTTCCATATCAGCACCAGCGGCTCAGCGTCGTACCGTATCCAATCCGGCGACACCGTGGGCCTGGCCTTCCCGGCCGCCAGTTCGCTCAATGGCAACCAATTGGTGCTGCCCGACGGCACCATCGAACTGCCGCGGGCCAACACCTCGGTGAACGTCGCCGGGCAAACCCCGGACGAGGCTCGCCGCACCATCCAGCAGGCCTACCGCAACAAGCGCCTGTTCCAGCCGGGGCGCGACAACGTCACCGTGCAGGTGATCAGCCCGCTGACCAACGAGCAGAACCTCAAGAGCGCCCTCAACCACCCGGCCACCGGCATGAGCCGCGAAATCACCGTGGGCAGTGACGGCCAGGCCAGCTTCCCGGAAATCGGCACCGTGCCGTTGCAAGGCATGACCGTGACCCAGTTGCAGACCTACCTGAACAAACGCTACGCCGACCTGCCGGGGCGGATGACTGTGGACGTGATGCTCAAGTCCACTGCAGTCAACGAGATCTACGTGCTCGGTGAAGTCGGCCAGCCCGGCGCCTACCCGATCCGCCGGCCGGTGTCGGTGCTCGAAGCCCTGACCCTGGCCCGTGGCCCGAACGTCAAGGCGCGGCTCGACTCGGTGGTGATCATGCGGCGCAACGGCAACCAGGTCCAGGCGGTGCCCTACAACGTCGACGACGCCCTGGATGCCAGCGCCGCGCAAGTCGCCTACCTGCAACCGGACGACATGCTCTACGTGCCCAAGACCAAGCTTGCCAGCGCCGGCGACCTGGCCCGGCAACTGGCTGACGTGGTGCTGTTCCAGGGGGTCGGTTTCAGCTTCGGTTATCGCGTTGACAACAAAGACAGCGACAACAACTAATTCCAGGCGGGTATCCGAGCATGACTACAAAAGAAAACTACCTGCATGAATTCTTCAGGATCTTCTTTGCCAACCGCCAGTTGGTCAAACGGGTGTTCCTGGTCTTCGCAGTGATTGCCTTGCTGTTACCCCTGGTGCTCAAGCAGAGTTTCGACATCACCGCCGAGGTGATCGTGCAGTCGAAGAAACTCTCCCAGAGCGATACCAACACCACCCTGGCCCAGGAGACCGACAAGTTCATCCCGCCGTCGCTGGCCGACATGGAGACCGAGAGCAATATCCTGCGCTCGCCCACGCTGATTCGCGAAACCATCAGCCAGCTGCGCACCGAAGGCCAGTACGAGGTGCCGCCCAGCCTGATGCAACGCCTGGTCACCGGGCCCCTGCGCACGATGATCATCAACCCGCTGCGCGAGCAGGTGATCAACCCCGTGCGCACCTTGTTCGGCCTTGAGGTCGACCCGGTGCGCGACACCCAGCTCGATGCACTGACCGACGACGCCATCAAGGACCTGAAGGTCGAGACCCTGCCCGGCTCCAACGTGGTCTCGGTGACCTACAGCTTCCCTGACCCGAAACTGGGCACCCTGTTCGTCAGCCGCCTGCTCGACAACTACCTGCGCAACCGCCAGAGCCTGCAATCCAACGAGCTGCCCGAGCAGTTCTACGAGCAGAAGAAAATGCAGTACCAGGTGCGCATGGATGACCTGGAAGGCAAGCGCCTGGGCATGCTCGAAAGCATCGGCTCCTCGGACCCCAAGGAAGAAATCACCTTCCGCCTCAACGCCATCAACACCGAGGAGCAGGCGCTCAATCAGTACCGCGACCGCCTGCTGCAAAGCCAGCAATGGCTGGACTACCTGAAAACCAGCCTGGCGGCGGCAAGCAACGCCAACATGCGCGATTTCGCCTTCCCCTACACCTTCACCACCACGGTCGACAACGTGGCGTTCGAAGACCGCGAGATCAAGCAGCTCGGTGAACAGCTGACCACCCTGGTGCTGACCTACGTCAGCGACCTGGCGGTGTTCCAGCCGGGCAGCGAGCAGATGCTGCTGCAGCGTGAACAGATCGCCAAGACCCGCCAACAGTTCCTCAAGATCGTCGCCAACCGTATCAAGGAGCGCGAGAAAGACCTGGCCGTGGTGCAGGGCGTGATCGCCCAGAAAACCCAGCGCATCGCCGACTTCAAAGGCCGCGTGCACCAGTTGCAGCAAACCCAGAGCAAGGCGCGCCAGCTCGACACCGAGATCGACGCCCTGCACAAGGCCTACTTCACCTACACCCAGCGCTACGAAGAATCGCGCGGCGCCGACCTGCTGGCCGGGCTGTCCAATGCACGGATCCTCAGCGCGCCCTACGAGCCGGCCGAGGCGGCGTTTCCCAAGCCGCTGCTGATCGTGCCGTTCGGCATGCTCACCGGCTTGCTTCTCGCAATTGCCCTGGTCTACGTCAAAGAGTTCTTCGACCGGCGCTTCAAGCACCCGGCGCAGATCACCCATCAGCTCGACCTGCCGGTGCTGCTGGTGATCAACGACCTGACCCCGGAAACCCCCAACCCTTACAAGGGCTGGTCGCTGCCGCGGCTGGTGCACTGGGTGCGCAATTGAACGCAACCCAGAGCCCGCCACGGCCGATCCTGCACCTGCTCAGCAGTGGCGGCTTCTACGGCGCCGAGCGGATGCTGCTGGACCACTGCCAGGCCACGCCGGGGCAGCACCTGGTGCTGTTCCTCGGCGCCCCGCAGCCGCTGCTGGCGCGCTTTCGCGCCGCTGGCGTGGCGTGTGAAAGCTGCGACAGCGTCGGCGAGCTGCTGGGCCAGCTGCGCAAGCACCACGACCAGCAGCCGCTGATCAACAGCCACAACTTCAAGGGACTGGTGTTGGGCTGGCTGGGCGCCCGCCTGTGGCGCCTGCCGATGGTCGCCACCCAGCACGGCTTTACCCCCAGCAGCCGCAAACAGCGGCTGTACACCTGGATCAGCCTGCAACTGTGCCGCACCGGCACCATCGAACGGGTCGTCTGCGTGGCCGAGAGCATCAAGCGCATTCACCGCCAGGCCGGGGTCGTCGAGCACAAGTTGCAGGTGATCCCCAACGGTTTGCCGGAGGCCGACGCCCTGCCTGCGCGCCCGCATGGCGATGGCCGCTGGCTGGCCGGTTATGTTGGGCGTTTAAGCAGTGAGAAAGGCCCGGACCTGTTTCTCGATACCTTGATCCCGCTGTGCCAGCGTCATCCCCAGCTCGACGCGGTGATGCTCGGCGAAGGCCCGGAACGCGACGCGCTGCAAGCGCGCATCGATGCCGCCGGCCTGACACAGCGCATTCGCCTGCCCGGTTTTCAAGCCGACATGCGTACGTGGATGGCGCGCCTGGATGCGCTGGTGATCAGCTCGCGCACCGAGGGTACGCCGATGATCCTGCTCGAAGCCATGCAAGATGGCGTACCGGTGGTGGCCTTTGCCGTCGGCGGTATTCCGGATGTGATCGAACACGGACGCAGTGGCCTGCTGGCCCAACCCCTGGCGGTGGCTGAGCTGGCCGCGCAGCTCGAAGCACTGATGCTCGACCCGGCCCAGGCCGCCGAGCTGATCACCCAGGCCCGGCGCACCCAACGCGAACGTTATCACCTGCCGACGCTGGCACAACGCTGGGCCCGGGTCTACCTGGGCGCGGCCAAGGAGACCTGCGCATGATCATTCCCCTGTCGCTGATTGGCCTGGTGGCGCT
This sequence comes from Pseudomonas tructae, assembly GCF_004214895.1. Lineage (NCBI taxonomy): Bacteria > Pseudomonadati > Pseudomonadota > Gammaproteobacteria > Pseudomonadales > Pseudomonadaceae > Pseudomonas > Pseudomonas tructae. The sequence continues at coordinate 3,322,307 of NZ_CP035952.1, forward strand.
GCTCAGCCTGGCCCTGCTGGCCAGCCCCTACCCGTTCCTGGCCCCCGGCGCGGTGATCGGCCTGGCCGGCCTGCTGGCCCTGTACAAGCGCCCGGCCTGGGGGCTGATGGCGATCATCACCCTGGTGCCGCTCGAAGGCCTGTTCAAAGACAGCGAACTGACCGCAACCAAACTGATCGGTGCGGCCCTGGCCCTGGTACTGCTGCTGCAACTGGCGGTCAAGCAACTGCCCGGCGAGCGCCTGCGCAGTTCGATGTGGCCGCTGCTGCTGGGCTTTCTGGCCCTGTACCTGCTGAGCTTTCTGGCCAGCGACAGCAGCGAGATGTCGCTGGGGCATTTTCGTGAACTGGCGGTGGGCCTGCTGCTGTTCGGCATCACCCTGTTGATCGGCCGCGAGCTCGACCTGCCGATGATGTGCCGGCTGGTGACCCTGAGCGTCAGCCTGACCTGCATCATGGCCATGCTCTCGACCAAGTACCAGGACGAGGGCCGCGCCGCCGGCCTGCTGGAAGACCCCAACGTATTTGCCATGCTCATCGCCATCGCCGTGCCAATGGCGCTGTGGCTGGTGTTCAACAGCCCCAAGCGGGCCTACAAGCTGTTCTGGATTGCCTGCTGCATCCTGTTGCTGGCGGGCATGACCAAGACCAACTCGCGTTCGGGCCTGGTGGTACTGCTGATCAGCCTGGGCATCGTATTGGTGCACTACCGCACCCAGGTCGCCCACCTGCGCCCGCGGCACCTGGGCTTTGCCATGCTGGGTTTGGCGATCCTGCTGCCAACCCTGGTCGCGCTGATGCCGGAAAGCTACGTGGCGCGCATCCAGTCCCTGGCGCTGCTCAAGTCCGGGGTCAACGCCTTCAAGGACGACTCCCTGGGCCGGCGTTCCTCGTACATTGTGGTGGGCAGCAAGATGATCCGCGAGCACCCGGTGCTCGGCACCGGCCCCGGCACCTTCCCCCTGCACTACGCCACCACCGGCTACGCCAAGGCGTTTTCAGCCAACCGCAAGGTCGGCGACCTCTACCGCCGTGCACACAACACCTACCTGGAAATCTTCAGCGAAGTCGGCATACCGGCCGGCATCCTGTTCGTCAGCCTGGTGCTGCTGGCCCTGTACAACGTCTGGTACGCCCGGCGCCTGTGGTTGCAACAGGGTAATCAGCAGCAAGCCGACCTGCTCACCCACCTGTGCATGAGCATGCTCGCCATCAGCCTGTTCCTGATGTTCTTGAGTGCGCCCAACCACAAATACCTGTGGATCATGCTGGCGCTGTCCAGCGTGTTGCGCCTTAAAGCCGAACAGGCACGCCTTGCGCAGGTGAAAGCATGAAGGTCAGTGTCGTGGTACCGATGTTCAACGAAGCCCGGCACATTGCCCGTACCCTGCAGTCGGCCATGAACGCCGCCGCCGATGCCGGCCTTGACTGCGAACTGATCGTGGTCGACAACGGCTCCAGCGACGACGGCCCGCAGATCGCCCGCAGCCTCGGTGCCCAGGTGCTGAGCCTGCCCGGGCTGACCATCGGCGCCCTGCGCAACCGCGGCGTACAGGCCAGCAGCGGCGAATGGCTGGCGTTTCTCGATGCCGACATCGAAGTTCCCGAACACTGGTTGAGCCTGCTGCTCGACCTGCATGCCGAAGGCCGTGGCGATGTCTTTGCCCTGGACTGCGACACCCCGCGCCAGGCGCCCTGGTTCGCCCGCGCCTGGCAACGGCGCACGCTGCGCGCCGGGGTGCCGGAATTGCACGCCATGCAGTGGCTGCCGACCCCCAACCTGTTGATGCAGCGTCACTGGTTCGACCAGGTCGGTGGCTTCAACGAAACCCTGCGCACCGGCGAAGACAAGGACTTTACCTGGCACCTGAACAAGGCCGGCGCGCGCTTGCTGGCCCTGCGTTCGCCGGTGGTGTTGCACTGGGGCTTCGAAGGCAGCTGGAGCGAATGGCTGGGCAAAGAGCTGTGGCGCCAGGGCAGCAACCTGCAACTGCTGCGCAGCAATGGCCCGAGCTTGCGCCTGCTGCGTTTCCCCATGCTTTCGCTGGGCGCCTGGGGCCTCGATGCCCTGGCCTTGTCGGCCTTGCTCGACGGTTTCCCGCACCTGGCCGTGTTGCTGCTGTTTGTCACAAGCCTCCCGGCCCTGGCCCTGAGCCTGCGCCAAAGTTTGAAACACCGCGACCTGCTGTTCGTCCTGCAGCTCTGGGGCCTGCACTGGATCCGCCTGCACCTGGCCGGTGCGGCCTTCGTGCTCAGCCTGTTCAACTGGAATGCAAGGAGGCCCGCCCGTGGCTGAGTTCATCTATTGGTTGTGCCTGTTGCTGCCCTTCTATGCCTGGCTCGGTTACCCGCTGCTGCTGACCCTGGTGGGGCCGCTGTTCCCCCGGCACCTGCCTGCCCCGCTGGCCCCGCAACGGGTCAGCGTGGTGGTGGCGGCGCACAACGAAGAGCGCAACATCGACAACAAGCTGCGCAACCTGCTGGCCCAGGACTACCCGGCCGAGCACTTGCAGATTGTTGTCGCCAGCGACGGCTCCACTGACCGCACCGTGGCCCTGGCACGGGCCTTCGACGACCCGCGCATCAAGGTCCTGGACCTGCCGCGCATGGGCAAGAACAGCGTGCTCAACGTCGCCGTCAGCCAGTGCAGCGGCGATATCCTGGTGTTCACCGACGCCGACGTGCACTGGATCGACGGCGCCCTGGCCGCGTTGCTGGCGCCCTTTGCCGACCCGCAGGTGGGCGGCACGGTGGGCAAGATGATCATCCCGGTGGCCGGCAAGGGCCTGAGCGTGGGCGAGCGCCTGTACCGCCACTACGAAGCCTGGCTGCGCCGGGTGGAAAGCCGCACCGGCTGCACGGTGTCGGCCGATGGCGCCCTGCAGGCGCTGCGCCGCGAGCTGTACCAGCCGATCCCGGCGCGGGTCAACGATGACTTCTATATCAATACCTGCGCGCCGGTGGCCGGTAAGCGGGTGGTCTACGTCGACCAGGCCCAGGTGCTCGACCAGGGCGTGGACGAGGCCGAGCGGCAGTTCAGCCGCCGCCAGCGCGTCACCGTCGGCGGCCTGATCAGCCTGGTCGCCCGCCGCGAACTGCTCAACCCGCTCCACCACGGCCTGTATGCCATTGCCCTGATCAGCCACAAGCTGATCCGCCGCCTGGCCCCGGTGCTGCTGGTGCCGCTGCTGCTGGCGAACCTGTGCCTGCTCGATGAACACGGCTTCTATCGCCTGAGCCTGGCCGCGCAACTGCTCGGCTATGCCGTTGCCATCGCCGGCCTGCTGGATGTCCGCCAGCGCCTGCCCAAACCGTTTCGCCTGGCCGCCTTCGTGCTGGTCACCCTGGCCGGCATGAGCGTCGGCCTGTGGCAGTTCTTGCGCGGGCACAGCTACAACCAATGGACCCCCGACCAGACCCGGTGAGCACCTGACATGCCGATAAAAACCAGTATCAAGCGTGCCAGCGGTTGGCTGTACCTGAACTCCCCCAAGGGCCGCAACCAGCTGCGCGGCGCCGGGGTGATCCTGATGCTGCACCGGGTCCTGGCCGACGACAGCAGCGCCGCCCTGCCCCACCGCAACGAACTGTGCGTCGGCCCCCAGGCCTTCGAGCGCCTGCTGCGCTGGCTGCAGCGGCACTTCGACTGTGTGCACCTGATGGACCTGCTCAAAACCCATGAACAGCCTCGCAGCGGCAACCGGCCCAAGGTCGCGCTGACCTTCGACGACGGCTGGCGCGACAACGCCCTCAACGCCTTCCCGCTGCTGCAGCAGTACCAGGTGCCGGCGAGCATCTTCCTGTCCACCGACTACATCGGCAGCCGCCAGCGCTTCTGGTGGGAGAGCCTGGGCGAAACCTTGTGGGGCAGCCATGGCGAAAGTGCGCGGCGGGCCTTGATCGAACAGCTGCGCAAGATCGGCAGGCCACTGCCCGCCGCCTACTTCATGAGCGACCGGGCCCATGCCCGCAGCCAGGCCCTGGCCAAGTACCTGCAAAGCCTCAAGAGCTTGAGCCCGGTGGCCCTGCATCACCTGACCAACACCTGCCCGGCAGAATCGCTGCCCCAGGCGCTGGACTGGAACCAGGTACGCCATCTGGAGAACACCGGCCTGATCAGCTTCGGCCCCCACGGCGCCAGCCATGCCCTGTTGCCGGGCCTGGACGACCAGCGCCTGGAAGAAGAACTGAGCCGTAGCCACTACGCCCTGCAACAAGGCTGCAAACAACCGCTGCCGGTGTACTGCTACCCCAACGGCGACCACGATGCGCGGGTGCGCGAACGCCTGGCCGCGCACCGCTACCCCTTTGCCCTGAGCACCCGCGCCGGCATCTGCCAGGGCCATGACGACCCTCTGGCCCTGCCGCGCATCGGCGTCAGCCAGCGCAACGCCAGCCGGCCGTCGCTGCTGGCCTGGCGCATCAGCCGCGGAGGGCGCACATGAGCCGCAGCCACTACCTGCGCCACCTGCTGCTGAGCATGGGCACGCGCCTGGCGATGATCGCCCTGCGGCTGATGCGCAACGTGCTGCTGGCGCGCATCCTCGGCCCCAGCGAGCGCGGCCTGTTTGCCCTGCTCAGCACTCTGCCCGACCTGATCAGCGCCGCCACCAGCGGCGGGCTCAACACCGCCGTTGGCTACCAGGCGGCCAAGCAGCGCAGCATGGGCCTGCTGCTCAGCCAGGTACTGATCTACGGCTGTCTGGTGGCCGGTGCCCTGACCCTGATCTGCGTGGCCCTGGCCCGCGAGTTCGGCACCGAACTGGAAGTGACCACCCAGCTCGGCCTGCTGGCCTGGCTACTGTTGCTGGCGGTGCCATTGACGGTGCTCAAGAGCGGCCTGCTCACCTTGCACAACGCCACCGGCGGGGTTGGCGCCTTCAATGCCCTGCGCCTGACCGAATCGCTGGTGCCGCTGCTGCTGTTCGTCGGCCTGTTCTGGATGTGGCAGAACGATGCCCTGGAAGCGGCGCTGATCAGCTGGTTGCTGGGCCTGAGCCTGGTGGTGCTGCTGGGCCTGTACTGGCTCGGCCGGCAGCACTCGATCCGCCTGTGCTGGGACCGCAGCGGCCAGCGCGAGCTGCTCGCCTACAGCGCCAAGAGCCACCCGGATTTGTTGTTCCAGCAGGTTATTTTGCGCTCGGACTACCTGTTCATCAGCGCCATGCTCGGCAGTGCCGCCTTGGGCCATTACGCCATGGCCAGCGCTGCCGCCGAGCTGTTGCTGATCGTCCCGGAAGCGGTGACCACGCCCCTGATGAAACGCCTGCTGCAGCAGGACGCCGGCATGGACAAACTCACCCCCCTGGCCCTGCGCCTGACCGCCACGGTGATGCTCGGCGCCTGCCTGAGCATGGCGCTGATTGGCGAGTGGCTGATCGTCACCCTGTTCGGCGCCGAGTACCAACCGGCCTACCCGGCGCTGCTGGCCCTGCTGCCCGGGCTGTTCGGCCTGTGCTACGCCAGCATCCTGCGCCTGGACCTGCTGGGCAAGAACCGCCCCGGCACGGTGTCGCTGCTGATGGGCCTGGGCGCCGCCTTGAACCTTTTGCTCAACGTGCTGCTGATCCCTACCTACGGCATCGTCGGTGCGGCGGCGGCCTCCTCGATCGCTTACCTGGCGGTGACCCTGGCGATGCTGTTGCTGTACTGCAAGCTCAGTGGCGTGGCCTTCTGGCAAACCTTGCTGGTACTGCCCAGCGACCTGGCGCCGCTGCGCCAGATGCTGCAACGGCGGCCGGCATGAAGCGCCCCGGCCTGCTGTTTGCCGCCGTGCTGCTTGCGGCCACGGTACAGGCGGCGCCCTTGCAGTGGGCGGATATCCGCGACGGCAGCCTGTACCTGCAAGCCGCCAAGGCCGACACCCTGACCATCAGCTGGCAACCGGCCTGGCAGGCCGACGCCAACGCCGAACGCCTGTACCTGCTCGACGGCCAGGGCCACTTGCAGGCCGAACGCTCGATCCAGGCCGCAGAAACCCGTGGCCAGGTGCAATGGCCGCTTGCAGCGAGCCGCAATGACTATCAGCTGGAAATCCCCGGCTACAGCTTCCGCCGTTACCGCATCGAGCATGCCGACAGCACCCGTGCCCTGTTCGCCCCGGCCAAGGTGCACTTCAGCGCCGAAGTCGGGCCTCATGTCGAGCTGTACTTCCGCGTGCCAGCCAACCAGCAGGCGAGCCTGGCCGGCAAGTACCACGGTGGCGTGCACGGCCTGCAGGTGCAGCGCCTGGGCGATGGCCGGCAACTGAATCTCGCGCTCAAGCCCTACCCGGCCTACTGGCAGTTCGACCGCCTGGCGCTGCCGCTGGCCAGCAGCGAGCAAACCTTTCGCCTGCGCCTGCTCGGCCGTGGCAAGGTCGCGTTCTGGCTCGACGGCAGCGCCAACCTGTTTGCCCAGCAAGCGCAACACCTGGGGCCACTGCACAACGCCGACGGCCAGGTCAGCTTGCGCCTGGGCGAGCGCGTCCTGGGGCCGACCCCGAGCCTGGGCGTGAACCTGCCCTATGTGCTGCCGCCGCCGTCCAGCTACGCGGTGCTCGACGCCCTGCAACCCCAGGCGGCAGGCTATTACAGCTTCTCCGACCTGCTGGCGCGCAAGCCCGGCTACGAAGACGCCTTCCGCCGCTTCTACCAGCAGCGCTACCGCATCAAGCAGGACATCACCCTGCTCGGCGGCACCGCCAGGCAATCGGTGCTGGCTGCCGACCGCACCAGCAACGACGGCCTCGACGCCTGGCTCACCAGCACCCGCGCCTTGCCTGACGACACCCTGCACTACCTGGCCTTCGCCGACGAGCCGAACCTGTTCTACCCCGACTACCCAAGCTTCAGCATCTACTTCCGGCACATGCTCGACCGCGTGCAGCGCTTCCCCGGAGCCCGCGAGGCCGGGGTGCGCATCGCCGTGCCGGCCAGCTCGCGCCTGGTCAACGGCCCGCTGCATGCAGACAGCCGCACGCGCATCGGCCTGGACTGGGCCCGGCGCCTGCTCAAAGAGCACGGTGCACAAATCGACGCGCTGGCCTGGCACGAATGGATGATCCGCGACCTGCTGGCCACCCGCAGCTACCGCGACTCGGTGCGCCAGGCCGCCGAACTGGTCGGCCTCGATGCCCAGGGCCGGCCGAACAAAGCGCTGCTGCTGGACCAGACCAACCTGTCCAGTGGCTCGAGCCTGAGCCCCTACGACCAGGACACCCACTTTGCTGCGCTGTGGTGGACCTCGGTGGTGGTCAACGCCTCCCAGGACGGCCTGCTCGACATGCTCAACTGGTTCCATGTCGCCGACGAACCCGAGTGGCCCAAGGGCATGGTGCGGGTGCTCAGTGACGATCGCTTCGAACTCAAACCCGTAGGCCTGGCCCAGCAGTTCATCCAGCAGCACTGGCTCGACCAGGTGCTGACCCTGGACAACGACGCCTTCGAAGTCGACGCCCTGGCCATGGCCCGTGGTAAGCAGCGCAGTCTGCTTGGGGTGAACAAGGGCGAGCGCCTGCAGCAGGTCAGCCTTGCCACCCAACACGCCTGCCCACAAGCGGCACTGAGCCTGTTCGGCCCTGACAACCAGGCACGCGACATGCCGTTTGCCTGCGAACAAGGCCGCATCCACTTTCAATTACCGGGGCAAACCCTGTTTGCCCTGACCTGGAGCGCGTCATGAGCGCGCACCTCACCTGCCAGAAACAGGAGGCACCATGAGTGCTTTGAGCAAGATCCAGGACCGCATAAAGCGTAAGGGACTGCGCAACACCTTCAACGCCGGGGTCAAACGTTACCTGTTCTACCACTGGGAACTGCTGTGGATGGAGCGCGACCTGGTCAGCCCCGTGCCCCCACACAAACTCAAACCCTACCCGCCGCTGCGGGTCGAGACCATCACCGTCAACAACGTGCGGGCCTTTGCCAAGCACTTTGGCGACCGTATCGAGACCATGCGCGAACTGGCCACCGAAGGCCACACCGGGCTGATGTTCCTCGATGACGCGGGCGATGTGGTGGCGTTTATCTGGGGTAGCCCGCGCCACTATCACGACCGCCACTTCTACGGCTGCTGGTTCCCGGTGGGGCCTGGGCAGTTCTTCGAGTTTGGCGGCGAGCTTGCGCGCAAGTACTGGGGCACGGAGCTGTCGGTCGACCTGCAACTGGAGCTGTGGAAGGCCATGGCCGCCCAGGGCTGCGACACCGTGGTGGATGTCTGCGAGAGCCACAACATCCCGGCGCTCAAGCTGCACCTGCGCATGGGTTATCAGGAACAAGGGCGGGTCATGCACGTGTACTGCCTGTTCGGGCGCTGGAAGTTCTACCGCGAGACCCGCTACAGCGCCTCGCGCCTGGAACCCTTGCGCAAACCTGAAACCAGCCCGGCCCCGGCCACGGTGACCTGAGCCCATGAGCCTAGACCTGCAGTGGTACCCGTCGCTTGCGGCGGCGGACTTCCCCGCCGCCGAGTACGAGCACCTGCGCCAGCAACTGGCCGACAGCACGCCGTTCAACCACCTGGGCTGGCTGCAGGCGGCCGAAGCGGTGCTGACCGGCGATCAACAACTGCAGGTGCTGGTCGGCCGCGATCAGGGCCGGTTGTGCCTGTGCCTGGCGCTGGTGCGCAGCCGCGAGCGCTTCGGCCCGCTCAAGGCGCAAGTGGTGCGCCACCTGGGCTACCCGCTCAGCGACCGCATCGCCCTGCTCAGCGACCTGCCCAGCGGCGCCGACGCACAGGTGTTGCGTGCGATCCGCAAGCAACTGCCCCATGCCCTGCTGCAACTGGATGAAGTCCCGGCGCACGCCAGCGCGCAAGGCCTGCTGCAACGTTGGGCGCGGCGCAGCTCGACCTATGAGCAGCGCCTGAGTTGCCAGGTTCCGGTACACCGCATCGTCGCCCAGGACCGCGAGGAAATCAGCGGCGATGCACGCTACAAACTGCGCCGCGCACGCAAGCGCATCGCCGCCTGCGGCGCCCAGGTACGCCGGGTGGAGCCCGATGGCCAGAGCATTCATGCCCTGCTCGATGCCGTGGCCGAGGTCGAAACCCTGAGCTGGAAAGGCGATGACGAGGTCGGCATCTTCTCCGGGCCCCAGCGCCGCCAGTGGATGTACCAGGCCTTCAGCGCCCTGGCCGAACGCGGCCTACTGCGACTGGTGCTGCTGGAACTGGGCGGCCGCTGCATCAGCTACCGCCTGGGCCTGTACGAGCGGGGCCGGATCTACGACTACAACCTGGCCTTCGTGCCCGCCCATGCTGACCTGGGCAGTGGCCGGGTGCTGCTCGAAGAATGGATTCACTGGGGCCTGGACGACGGCTGGGAGTGGATCGATGCCTCGCGGGTCAGCCTCAACAACTCCAGCCACCAATTGCATGAACGCATGAGCGGCCAGCTCGAGCACCAGCGCCTGAGCTTCTACAGCTGGCGCCCCAGTGGTATTGCCCTGGGCCTGGCGTTGCGCCTGTGGCGCCGCTTCAAGCCGCAACTGCAACGCTTGCGCACACCAACACCGGCGCCCGGCGCCAAACCGCCCCCCAAGCAGGAGAACGTGGATGCCCTCCCTGGTCATAGTCAACGCTGACGACTTCGGCCTCAGCGCCCATACCAACGCGGTGATCCTCCATGGCTTCCAGGCCGGGCTGATCAGCTCGGCCACGGCCATGGCCAACATGCCGGCCTTCAACGCCGCCTGCAGCCTGGCGCAACTGCCGGCCTTGCACGGACGCATCGGCCTGCACTTCAACCTCACCTACGGCCGGCCCCTGAGCGAGGCCATACGCACACAGCCACGCTTGTGCACGCCCAGCGGCGAATTCGACCTGCGCCTCAAGCGCCGCACCCTGCGCCTGCGCCCGGCCGAGCGCGAAGCCATCGAGCAAGAACTGCACGCCCAATGGCAGCACTGCCTGAACCAGGGCCTGATGCCCAGCCACCTGGACTCGCACCAGCACGTGCACAACATCTGGCCGATCGGCGAAATCGTCGCCCGCTTCGCCGCCCGCGAAGGCGTGCCGGTGCGCCTGGCGCGCAACCTGGGACACAACATCAACCCGGCAAAGCAGGTGTTCAAGGCGTTGCTCAACCGGCGTATCAAGCAGTTGTGCGGGGTGACTGCGGACTACGTTTGCACGCCGGTAGACTTGCGGGCGGGATTGGCGCCGGACAGTGGCGTGCTGGAGCTGGTGGCGCATCCCAGTGCGTTGGGGGGGCATGATTTTGGCGATGCTTACCTGGGCACGGGGGAGTCGTTGAAGGCGTTGGTGGAGCAGCGATTGGCGGGGGTGCCGCGGGTGGGGTATGGGAGTTTGGGGGTGAGTAAGGATGGGGTGATGGTGACCTGATGCAGTACCCCAACAGTGCGGTTGTAGTGGAGGTGAACGAACGAGCCTAGTGCGCAGCTGTTTTCCGGGCAAGCAGATGAAGTCGACAGATTGTGTAGGGTAATTCTTAGGAGCTGCTCTGGCCAGCCTTGACGCACTGTTGCGTGATGGCGGCCAGGTGCAGGGCTTGGGATGGGGGCATGCCCACCGGGTGTCCGCCGCAAGGCTTGTTGCGTTCTTGAGATCGAGCGCCGCCCGCGCGGCGCATCGCGGGGCAAGCCCGCTCCCACATTTTTTGCAACGTGCCATGGCCTGTGAGAGCGGGGTTGGTAGCCTGGGTGTACGCGTCAAGATGGCCACCACAAACCAGCAATAACTACCACCCTGCCTACCCCGCTAAATCGCCTCCTGTGCGCTCCCCCAACCGGAGCCCAGCCATGCCCACTCTCTCCCCCGACAACCCTCATCACGCCCTGCTCAGCCAACGCCTGCCCAGCGACGCCCAGCATTTCACCAGCGACCACTGGAGCGCACTGCGCACCAGTCTGCACCCCGCCCAGGGCCTGCCCGGCAGCGAGGCGGACTGGTTCGCCAATGCCGCGCCCTACCTCAGGGAGGCACTGCTCGACAGCCAGGCGCAGCTGCGCCGTTCGCAAATGGCACTGGCGCGCTCGCTCAAGGGCCTGCAAAGCATTGCCGGTTTTGCCGAACCGCTGCTGCGCGCACGCTTGCTGGCCGACCATGGCTTGAGCGCCTCATTACCCGGCAGCGAGCTGATCCGGGTGTACCAGACCTACCACTGGACCGGCGCCCGCTACCTCAACAGCCATGACCGGCAATCGCTGCTGGAGGCGGCCTTGCACAACTTCGGCGACGACGTGAGCTTCAGCGCCGACAGTGCGCTGGCCCTGAGCGCCGACATCGAGGTCGAGCCGATCATGGTCTCGAGCTTCGTCACCATCAGCCCCGACCTGCCCGCCCATGAGCTGCACTTGCCGTCGGAACGCTACCGCATCAAACGCCTGCCCCTGTCGCCCGCGGACTTTGCCCAAAGCTGCCGCCAGCTGGACCTGGGGCGCCAATACCAGGACCACTTGCAGGCCCTGTACGAAGCACCTGCCAACCGTACCCAGGTACGCGAACAAGGCGCGGCGGTGTACCGCGACCAGTTGCGCGTAGCCCTGGCCCTGGCCCACCTGCACCACCACCTGGACCGCCCGGCGATCCGCGCGGTCCAGGCGTTGCTCGACGGCAAGGCCCGCCGTTGCTGGGTGCTGGGCCTGCTGGGCGCCACGTTGCATGATGCTCTGGCCATCGACGCCGACGATGCAGGGGTGCTGCTGTACCTGCCGGGCGATACAGAGTCCTTGCAGCAGTATGCGGACTTCGCCAGCCTGGGCCAGGCGTTGCAAACGCGTTTATTGGCACCTGGATTTCGCCGCCTGTTGATCGGCCGGGTGCCGCTGGAGCAACGCGCCAGCGTCCTGGATAAACTCCGCCAGCGCCTGGACGCCAGCGATACCGGCAACGCCGAGGCGCACTGGCAGCCACGGGCCGACGCCAAGCTGCAGATCGCACGCGGCACCCTTGTTGAGCCACTGTTCGGCTACCTGCAGGACCGCCACCTGGAACGCCTCAAGGCCGAGGCCCGGTTGCTGGCGGTGCCCACCGCCGATGCCGACGTCCAGGCCAGCGATGCACGCAAGCAACGCCTGGAAAGCTTTGGCTTGAACGTGCTGAACCTCGCCAGTTTCTTCATTCCGGGGTTGGGCGAAATCATGCTCGCGGTCACCGCCTGGCAACTGCTCAACGAGTGCATCGATGGCGTCGAGGACTGGTACTTGGGTGACCGCGACACGGCCTTGCAGCACGCCGCCTCGGTGGGCATCAATCTTAGCCTGATCGCCGGCTTGGCGGTGGCCGGCAAGGTCGCCACCCGCCTGTTCAACAGTCCGTTGATGGAACGCCTGGACCCGGTGACCCTGGCCGACGGCAGCGACCGGCTGTGGCAGCCGGACCTTGCACCCTATCGTAGTGACGTCGAGCTGCCCGAGGGCCTCGAGGCCAATCAACGGGGCCAGTATCTGCTGGCCGGCAAGCACTACATCCGCATCGAGGGCCAACTGTACGAGCAGCGCCTGGACGCCGATGGCGAGCAATGGCGCATCGTTCACCCACAGCGCCCGGAGGCCTGGCAGCCGCCGCTGCTGCACAACGACGAAGGCGCCTGGCGCGCGGCGCATGAGCAACCGCTGGACTGGACCTACCCGACCTTGGTGCGCCGGCTGAACGAGGCCTACCAGGGCTACAGCGACGCTCAGTTGCAGACAGCCCGCCTGATCAGCGGCATCGACCGCGCGCAGCTGCGCCAGGTGCACCTGCGCGGGGAGCCCTGCCCACCACTGCTGGCCGATAGCCTGCAACGGCTGACGCCCGCCATTGAGCCAAGCCCGCATGAAAGCAGCGCCTCACTGCAGCTGCGCGCGGACTACCCACACCTGAACCGGCCCCTGGCAGCACGCTTGCTGCGGCACTTGCAACCCGGGGAAATCAGCGCCTGGCAAGCCGGCGAGCCGCTGCCCGCCTGGTTCAGCCTGCTGGCGCGCCAGGTCAATAACGAGGTGCCCCTGAGCAGGGCGCTGGAAGGGTTGTTCGTGCCTGGCCTGGCGAGCAGCGACAGTGAGCATCTGCTGCTGGCCTGCCTGCAACGCCTGCCGGGGTGGTCGCCAGCACTGCGCCTGGAGTTACGCGGTGCAAGCCCCGAGGGTCCGCTGCTGGCCAGTATCGGCGACGCGAGCGCGCGGCAACGCTGCATGGTATTGAAGAGCGCCTTGGGCTATGAGGCCTGGCGCTTCGACCGCCCGGCTCCGGGCACTGTCCACGCCGACCTGTACGCGGCCCTGCTGGAGGCCCTGCCTGCCACCCAGCGCCAGGCCCTGGGCCTGATGGCGGGCTCCGCCGAGCCTTTGCGCCTGGCCATCCAGGCCAAGGCGACAGCCTCGCGCGAGCAGGCCGCGCGCTGGCTCTGGGGCCATGCCCGCCCCGCGCCTGCCCGCGCCCGCTTGCTCGGTGGCACGCCGTCCGGAGAAAACAATCCCTACTCGGGCCATCGGCTGCCCACTGCCTACCTGACGCGGCGCATGCACCGCCTGTATCCCAGCTTTGCCGAGCGCGACATCGCCCACACCCTGCAGCAATGGCGGGCAGAGGGCATCAATGTGATCCGTGAGGTCCGCGCCCACGAGCAAGCCCTGCGCCAGCTACGCCAAGACCTACAGACCTGGGCCGGGCAAACCCCGCGCCGGCAACGGGCAATCGAGCCGTTGGTCGAGGCCTGGCGCCACAACTCCGCGCGCCTGCTCGGCAGTGGCGAGCAGTTGCAGAGCCTGAGCCTGGCCAACCTTGAGCTGGAGAACCACGACCTGCAAACCCTGGTATTACCGGATCGCTTTTTCCATATCCGCGACCTCGACCTGGGCGGCAATCGTCAGTTGAGCCAGCTGCCGGCCGGGTTGTTGGCGCGTTTTCCTGACCTTGAGCGGGTGTACCTTGACGGCTGTCGCTTCGACCAGTTGCCCAATCTGGTGCGCCCCGCACGCCTGGAGGCCCTGGATATGGGAAACAACCGCCTGACCTGGGACGGCCGGGCGCAATCCACCTTGCACAGCTTCACTCACCTGCGCCTGCTCGAACTGTCGAACAACCCGCTGCTACAGGCGCCGGACCTCCGCGGACTGCCGGCGTTGCGTGTCATCAACCTGACCCACTGCAGCCTGACCGAGCTGCCGACCGGCCTTGCATCGCTGGACCATCCCGTCTCCCTGGACCTTGGCGATAACCAGTTCACCCAGTTGCCCGAGCCCTTGCAGATACCCGAACCGGTGGCCCGGGTCATGTGCCTGGAAAGCAACTGGTTGAGCCCACGGGTGCTTGAGCAGATCGAAACCTATTACCTCGAACACGGCGTCGACCTGCTGGTCGCCGAAGGCGACTACGAGGAGTTGCTCAGCGGTATTACCCCCGAACAACGGCAGCTGTGGAACCGCTTGCCCCTGGCCTACCGCCGCGCGTTGCGGGTTTTGACCCTGGGCGATGCCTTCGCGCGCGATCCGCAGCAAGCCCAGCAGCGGCTGTGGCAACGGATCGAGCGCATGGACCAGGACCCGGCGTTCCTTGCCCAGGCCCTGGGACGGCCAGCGGGTGAGTTGCTGGAGCTGCCATTGCCGGGGGGTGGTGAACCTCCACGTTCGTAATCAGAACAGGCGCTTGCTGTTAACGACTGTCATTTTTATCAGGTGACAAGTTTGATCGCCGCCTGAAGAATGCAAACAGCAAGCGTCCTGTATGAACGGCAGCAGCGTCAGTTAGCGTAAGGAGACAAGCATGTGGGACTGGGTACTGTACGTCGACCAGATGACCCGCGCTGACCTATCCGAAGCTGCCGTGGCGGGGCTGGACGGCAGGATTCACAGCCACTCCTCAGGCTTTGCGGCGACGCAAGCAGAACTACGTTCAATCGCTCGGTTCTTTGCCGGGCAAAGCGAACTGCCAGCACGCTTTTACCTGAACAATACTGAGTACCACTGTCTTGATCAGAATGAAGTGTCCATCAGGGGGGCGAATGGGTCGCTGACCGCCTACTGCGAAAAGGCCAGGGATGTGATCCTGATCGCGTTGGGTGAAGGATCGATTCATCGATCGCCCATTACCTGTTTGGCCGCTCAGTTGCGCGCATCTGCTGACTGACCCGGTGGGAGCGGCGATGCGGCGACCCGACTTGCCCCGCGATGCGATGTGGCTGCCAGGCCTCGATCGCGGGGCAAGCCCGCTCCCACCACCCCCTCTACGCCAGGCACACCTGCTCCTGCGCAAGCCACTGCTGGAACTGCTCGGCCGGCATCGGTCGGCCGATGACAAAGCCCTGGCCCTGGTCACAGCCGGCATTGCGCAAGAAGGCGTACTGCTCGCGGGTTTCGATGCCTTCGGCGGTGATGCGAAAGCCCAGGGCATGGCCCAGGTCGATGATCGCCCGGGTGATCGCCACGCCGTCATCGTCATCGGGCAGGTCCTTGATAAAGGCACGGTCGATCTTCAGGTGGTTGATCGGCAGCATCTTCAGGTAGGCCAGCGATGAATAGCCGGTGCCGAAGTCGTCCACCGCCGTGGTCACCCCCAGTTGCTGCAACTGCGCCAGCACCGCGCAGGCGTGCTGTTGGCTTTCCATCAGCAGACTCTCGGTGATTTCCACTTCCAGCAGGGTCGGCGGCAGGTCGTAGCGCTGCAAGGCTCGCGACAGGCTGGCGACATAGTCGCTGCGCTCGATCTGCACGGCTGCGACGTTGATCGCCACCGGCCCCGGCAGGCAATCGGCGGCGCGCCAGGCGGCAACCTGGGCGCAGGCAAGGTCGAGGATCTTCTCGCCCAGGGGGATGATCAGGCCGGTCTGCTCGGCCAGGGGGATGAACTCGCCGGGCGAGACCAGCCCATGCTCCGGGTCGCGCCAGCGCACCAGCGCCTCGGCGCCCTGCACCTGACCACTGAACAGGTCGACCTTGGGCTGGAACCACAACTCGAACTCGTTGTTGCGCAAGGCCCGGCGCAGGTTGTGCTCCAGGGCCAGGCGCGCCTGCAGGCGCAGGGTCATGTCCGGGTGGTACAGGCGGTAGGCGTTGCGCCCGCTCTCCTTGGCCGCGTACATCGCGGTGTCGGCATGGCGCAGCAGGCGGTCGCTGCTCTGGCCATGCTCGGGGCACCAGGCCAGGCCGATACTGCCGGTGACCAGGGCGGCGCTGCCCTTGAGGTCGAAGGGTTGCTGCAAGGTCTGCAACAGGGCCTGCACCTGGGCCAGGCAACGCGGCTCGGGGC
The DNA here is from genome assembly GCF_004214895.1 of Pseudomonas tructae. Lineage (NCBI taxonomy): Bacteria > Pseudomonadati > Pseudomonadota > Gammaproteobacteria > Pseudomonadales > Pseudomonadaceae > Pseudomonas > Pseudomonas tructae. Next base: position 3,338,473 of record NZ_CP035952.1, read on the forward strand.
CTTTGAGAACAAAGGCGAACTCGTCGCCTCCCAGCCGGCAGACGCTGTCGTGGTCTTCGTTGACCTGCACAAAGCGTGCGGTGGCCTGCTGCAGGAGCAAGTCGCCCATGGCGTGGCCGAGGCTGTCGTTGACTTGCTTGAAGCCGTCGATGTCCAGCACCAGCACCGCCAGGCGCTCACCACCGTTGATCGCCTCAAGTAGCTGCTGGTGAAAGCGCAGGCGATTGGGCAAGCCGGTGATGCCGTCGTAATGGGCCAGGCGCTCAAGCTCGGCCTGGGACTGCCTCAGTTCATGGTTGCGCAGGTTGATCAGGTGGTTGCTGCGGTTGAGCTGGGCGACGAACACGCTGAACAGCCCGGTGCAGGTCAGGGCGAAGAGGAACAGCGGCGAAGCGAACAGGCTCATCGACGGCCAGCCGCCCAAGGGGCTCGCCGCCAATTGCCAGAGCCCGCCAGGCACGTCGACATTGACCGTCACCGGGTGCTGGGTAAACAGCGCCGGGTCGCCCCAGATCATGCCGCCCGCCGAACCCTGGCCGTCGGCGCCGCGCAGAGCCAGTTCGAAGCCCGGGTCCAGGTCAAGGCCGGCGGTGCTGAGCAAACGGTCGATATCGGCGACGATCGAGACATTACCCCAGTACAGCTTCACGCCCTTGTGGCCCTTGAGGAACACCGGGCGGCGGTAGATCAGCCCGCGTCCGCCCTGAAACAACTGCACCGGCCCGGCCAGTACCGCGCTGGAGTTGTCGCGGGCGCGTTGCAGCAGCGGGTACTGGTCAGGCAGGTGGCGGTAGTCGACGCCGAGCACGCTCTGGTTGCCGTGCAGCGGGTAGACGTCGGCGATCACATCGCCCGGGGCCAGGGACACATGGCGAATATGCGGCACCGAGGCAATCGCCTGGCGGGCCATGTCATGAAAGTGTTCGGGGCTGATTTCGCCGTCGGTGCTGATCAGCTGGGCGATCCCCTCGGTTTCACCGAAGGCCGAGCGCAACTGCGCCTCCAGGCTTGCGCGCACACCGGAAAGGCGAGCACTGGCGTTGGCGATCACTTCGGCTTCCTGGCGCTGCACATCCAGGCGCCCCAGCACCACCGACAGGCCAATGCCGACCAGGGCAAAGCCTACCGGTAACAGGCGGTTGAGGGTGGTGCGCAGGTGTGCGGGCAAGGCCAGGCGGTCGTCGAGGGCGAGGGTTCTTGTGCTCATGGGTCCGTTATTTCGCAGCGCATTACTGCGTTATCGGCGTCTTGGGCGCAATGTTGAGCCGGGCTGGCTTTTATTGGCAAGCTGGCGTTATGCTCGGACTGAAACGTTTCACCCATCACAGAAAAAGAGGTGCTGCGCCCATGGACCGTCTGCTCGATTCGCTGTTTCCCACTGCCAACGAGATTCCCGAGGCGTACCGCCTGGGTGAACCGCTGGAGCAACGCGAGTACCTGGTCAACGGCCAGTTGCAGCGCTGGGACGGGCCGCTGGCCACGGTGCGCAGCCCGGTGTGGCTCAAGGAGGGCGACGACGAGCGCCAGGTGATCCTGGGCAACACCCCGCTGCTGGATGCCGACACCGCCCTCACTGCCCTGGACGCCGCCGTGCAGGCCTACGACAAGGGCCGCGGCGCCTGGCCGACGATGCGCGTGGCCGAGCGCATCCAGCATGTCGAAACCTTCCTGGGCAAGATGCGCGCGCAGCGCGAGGCAGTGGTCAAGCTGCTGATGTGGGAGATCGGCAAGAACCTCAAGGACTCGGAAAAGGAGTTCGACCGCACCTGCGACTACATCGTCGACACCATCGGCGCGCTCAAGGAACTGGACCGGCGCTCCAGCCGCTTCGAACTGGAGCAGGACACCCTCGGCCAGATCCGCCGCGCGCCACTGGGCGTGGCGCTGTGCATGGGCCCCTACAACTACCCGCTCAACGAAACCTTCACCACCTTGATCCCGGCGCTGATCATGGGCAATACGGTGGTGTTCAAGCCGGCCAAGTTCGGCGTGCTGCTGATCCGGCCGTTGCTCGAAGCGTTCCGCGACAGTTTCCCGGCCGGGGTGATCAACGTCATCTATGGCCGTGGCCGCGAGACCGTCAGTGCGCTGATGGCCAGCGGCAAGATCGACGTGTTCGCCTTCATCGGCACCAACAAGGCCGCCAGCGACCTGAAAAAACTCCACCCGCGCCCGCACCGCCTGCGTGCGGCCCTGGGCCTGGACGCGAAGAACCCGGGGATCGTGCTGCCCGAGGTCGACCTCGACAACGCGGTGAACGAGTCGGTGACCGGCGCCCTGTCGTTCAACGGCCAGCGCTGCACGGCGCTGAAGATCCTGTTCGTGCATGAAGACGTGGTCGACAGCTTCCTGGAAAAATTCCAGCGCAAGCTGGCCGCGCTCAAGCCAGGCATGCCCTGGGAGCCGGGCGTGGCCCTGACGCCGCTGCCTGAAGCCGGCAAGATCGACTACCTCAATGGCCTGGTGGCCGATGCCGTGGACCACGGTGCCAGGGTCATCAACGAAGGCGGTGGCGCCAGCCGGGGTTCGTTCTTCTACCCCGCCCTGCTGTACCCGGTGAATGCACGGATGCGCGTGTACCAGGAAGAACAGTTCGGCCCGCTGGTGCCGGTGGTGCCCTACCGCGACCTGCAGACGGTGATCGATTACGTGCTCGATTCCGATTTCGGCCAGCAGTTGAGTATCTTCGGCAACAATTCAGCCGAGGTCGGTCGGCTGGTCGACACCTTCGCCAACCAGGTCGGCCGCATCAACCTCAACGCCCAGTGCCAGCGTGGCCCGGACACCTACCCGTTCAACGGCCGCAAGAACTCCGCCGAAGGCACCCTGTCGGTGCATGATGCGCTGCGGGTGTTCTCGATCCGCACCCTGGTGGCGACCAGGTTCCAGGACAGCAACAAGCAGTTGATCAGCGACATCATCCGCAACCGCGAGTCGAGTTTTTTGACCACCGATTACATTTTCTGACTGCCGCTCGTCCAGCGCCGCCGGTTTTGATTTGCGCAACGGCCGAAACTGTACAAATATACAGCTTCGCGCTATTCACCCTGCGGCGCGTTAAAGGAGGATCCATAAAATGGCAGTCAAACCAATCCCCGAAGGGCAGCACAGCATTACCCCCTACCTGGGCATCAAGGAAGCCGCCAAGGCCATCGAGTTCTACAAAAAAGCCTTCGGTGCGGTCGAGATGTTCCGCCTCGACGGCCCTGATGGACGCGTCGGCCATGCCGAGCTGAAAATCGGCGACTCCTCGCTGATGCTCGCCGAGCCGTGCCCAGAGTCTGGCAACCTGAAGGGTAACCAGCCGGGCAAAGGTGTGGGCATCGGCTTGCACCTGTATGTCGAGGACGCCGACAAAGTGTTCGCCCAGGCCATCGCCGCCGGCGCCACCCAGGTCCACGAAGTCAAGGACCAGTTCTACGGCGACCGTAGCGGCACCCTCGAAGACCCGTTCGGCAACCTGTGGTACGTCTCAACCCACAAGGAAGACCTCAGCGTGGAAGAGATCCGCGCCCGCGCCGCCAAGCTGTTCGGCGGCCAGTAACAAGCATTAAGCTGCAAGCTGCAACCGTCAGTACCAATACGTACGGCTCTGGCTTGCAGCTTGTGGCTTGCCGCTTGTAGCTAAGGATTTCCATGCGAATCATCGAAAAAAACACCGCGCTGGTGCGCACGCTCACCCCTGCCGAAGACGAACTGCTGCGCGGCTTTGTCCAGGGCAACCTCGAAGGCCCGCGCCTGCTGCAGGCCAACCAGTTGCTGATGAAAGTGCGCGCCAATGGCCACTGGCTGGCCTGCGATTGCCAGCCCAAGGCCCTGCCAGTGCTCAACGTCAACCTCAATGGCAATACCGGTACCCTGTTCCTCAAGAACAACCCCGGCACCGCCGAGCATGCACCTGACTGCGCATTCATCAAGGATGAGCGTGAGAGCGGCAACCGCGACAGCGACCACGAAGCGCCACCTGCGGCCTGGCTTGTGCCCGATGCGCCGTTGCGCCTGATTGGCGACTTCAGGCGTGCCAGCGACACCAGCAGCGAGTCGCCAGGCACGGGCGACAAGCGCGAACAGCAGCGGTTGCTGTCGCTGCTACTGACACTGATCGAGGCCAGCGGCCTTAACGTATACGCCACACAGCTAAAAAAGGACCTGACCGGGCAGTTCGCCGAACTGCGCGGGGTCGCCAGCCGTTACCCGCTGATCGAGCGGGTACCGGCCAGCAACTACCTGGAAACCCGCCTGGACATGAAGCACATGATGATGCTCAAGGCGCGGCTGCGCGAGTCCAGTGCCTTTGGCAGCCATCGCCGTCATGGCTTGCTGCTCGATTGTGTCAGCCAGATCAAGGCGCGCAAGGTGTTCAACGAGCGCAGTGCGGACGGCTTCGACTTTCAGGGCCATCACCTGCTCTGGGGCGGCAGCAAGACCCCGGGGCCGTTGCTGGCCCTGGCGATCTACTCACCGGCCAGTGCCGGCAGTCACTTCTACGAACTGATCCATGTTGCCAGCGTGCCGGTGTTGTCCCGTGGGCAGATGTTCCCGGTGTATCGCGACGAAGAGCGCGAGCCGTTGAAGATGCTCGTATCGCTGATCGACTGGATGGCCAGCAAGGGCGTCAAGGTGATCATGCGCAGACCGGTGCTGGGTGGCCAGGGCATGGATGCGCTGGTACTGAGCTCCGATCAGGACCGGGTGCTGTCGGTCTCGCTGACCGAACAACCGCTGGGGCCGGAGCCTGAAGGCGAGACCTTCAAGCGCTACGCCGACTTCAAGAGTCTGGACACCTTCCGCAAGTACGTGGCCGGGTTCTTCATGCGCGGCCGCGAGTAGCGCTTTTGGGTGACAGCCCTGTGGGAGATTCTATGCTCCATGGAAAGGCCTCAACACAGATCCCTTGTGGGAGCGGGCTTGCCCCGCGATGAGGCCAGTACAAGCAATAGACCGCTGCGCGCACGAATCGCGCGGCAAGGCCCACTCCCACCGCCGCCCCCGGCATAGAAACATGCAGACAGTCAGTAATCGTAACGATCCACCGCCCGCCGCCGTTCGTTGTCGTCGCGCATGTCGTAATTGGCGGTGGTCTGGATGTTGCTGTGGTGGGCCAGCTTCTGCGCAATCGACAGGTCATGCTCCTCGATCACCCGGGTAATGAACGAGCGGCGAAAATCGTGGGGCATGATCTTCACCCCGACCTGGGTGCCGCGCTGGCGGGCGATGTAGTAGATCGCGTGCTTGGTGATGCGTTCGCGGGTGATGTGGCTGCCACGGCGGATGCGGTTGAACAGGAACTCATCATCCGCCTGCCCTTCAGGCAGTTGCTCGCGGCGAAACGCAAGCCAGGCATTGAGTTTCTCGAAAGCCCAGGGCGGTGCGTACTTGATCAGTTGCTTGTTGCCCTTGCCCAGCACCTGCAGGCTACGCTCGTCGAAATCTACCTGGCTCAAGCTCAGGTTGACCGACTCGGACTTGCGCATGCCGGTGCCGTACAGCAAGGCAATCACCGCTGCATCACGCAGACCCTGGGGCCTTGGGTCGGCGGCGCAGGCTTCCATCAGCTCGCGGATCAGGCTGCGTTTGAGGTTGCGCCCGACCGCCAGGCGCGTGCCCTGGATCGGCTTGACCGTGCGTATTTTCAGCAACTGCTCCTGGCTGACCAGGCCCAGGCGCCAGGCTTCGTTCATCACCCCACGTACCGCGTTGACATACAGCGACGAGGTGTTGGGGGCAAAGCCATCGGCGCGCAAGGCTGCCACCAGGGCGGTGACATGCCCGGGTTCGAGCTGGTGCCAGGGCACCTCGGCGATGTCGCAATCCTCAAAATCCAGGCGGTCGGCGGCGTCCTGAAGGATGTACTTCATGGTCAGCTGGCTCGAAGGCGCCAGACGGGCGAGGTATTGCAACAAGGGGTTTTGCAGTGAATCGGACAAACCGGAAATCCTGTAGGGCACAACAGTGGTCAGTGGGCCTGCAACGGGCCAGTCTGACGCCTGACAACACCGTGGCCACTGACCTGCATCACAATCAGGTCATTGATTGGCAAGTCTTTTTAGCCACGGCAAGAACGCCGATAGTACCTCATCAGCGGCCCGGGAATCGATTGAGGGCAATATCATGGCACCGCTTCGTCCAGGTACAGGTCCAGGGTTTCTGGCGTCAGCGTCATGACTTCATGGGTGTTCCCGTAGTAATCGGTCTCGCCACGTTCCAGGTAGCCATCCTGGCGCTTGATGACATACGCCACATGGCCACGCGGCTCGCCGGTTTCTGTATCGATGATTTGCATGCGCTTGCTGTACAGCGGCATCCGCAGGGGTTCGAGCAAGGGCGCCGGGTGCGCTGCGCTCAGTTCAACAGGCGCCCAATCAGGCAAGCGATCGCGATGCCTGGCCACTTCGGCGAGCAACTGGGCGACCGGTACCTGCATGGTCTTGGAGTAGTAGGCCTGGTAGGCAAAGGCTGTAATGCTCAGCTTGCAGGGGATGGTGCTTTTGCCGGCCAACAGGCGCTGGATGGCCGGCTTGAGCAAATCATCGTTGTTGTTACGGCTTTTCGGCGTTTTGTTGAAGCGCGCCCAGACCACATAGTTGTAGCCCTTGATCTCGGAGATACCTTCGAAATCGACACCGCCGGCGAGGTTGTACTTCATCGCATGGCCAACGGTGAAATCCTGGTCATCACCCAAGGCGCACGTTAGCCACTCACCAATCTGCCCGTCGCCGGTGTGCCGTTCGAACAGGCTGACAATCTCCTCGTCGCTGCGAAAGCGCAGGTAGTAGGAACCGTTGTTGTAGGTAAACGAGCTGAATTCCAGCGGCATCGAGTCAATGCCATGGCTGCAGCCGCCAAGCGACAGGGCCGCACCCAAGGCGCAAGCGGCCAGGCGTAAAGAGGGGGCAAACAAAGAAGGCGTCATCCATGAGCGAGCAAGGCGCGCAGGATGCCCAAGCCAAGGCCGGTCAGCAAGCACTTCCGCGCCCTGCTGGCGATTTGATGGGCTACAGTTGCCCAGGTACCCCCTGACCTGAGGCACCATGGCTTTCCATCGACTGACCCGCACTCACCCGCGCTTGAGTTTTTCTGCCGTAGTCGGCGCCCTGGCCGGCTGGCTGATCCCGGCCCAGGGCCTGGTTCAGCAGATTCTCACCGGCTGGAACGTCGGTGTCTGGTTGTACCTGGTGCTGGTGCTGTGGCTGACCCTGCGTGCCAGCCCCGAGAAGGTACGCGAAGTCGCCTGCATCGAGGATGAAAACGCCGGGCTGGTACTGTTGACTGTCAGCATTGCGGCGATCGCCAGCCTTGCCGCGGTGACCTTGCAACTGGCGGCCAGCCGCGACCTTAGCGGTGGTCCGCAATTGCTGCACTACCTCTATACCGGCTTCACCGTGGCCGGCTCGTGGTTGATGATTGGCATGATTTTCAGCCTGCATTACGCCAGGCTGTACTACACCACCGACAGCAAAGCGCCGTTGCTGCGTTTTGCCGACGGCGAACTGAACCCTGATTACTGGGACTTTCTGTACTTCTCCTTCACCCTCAACGTCGCCGTGCAAACCTCGGACGTCGGCGTTGCCGGCCGGCAGATGCGCCGCATCGTACTGGCCCACTCACTGGTAGGCTTTGTGTTCAACACTGCGATTCTGGGCTTTACCATCAACATTGCCGCCGGCTTGCTGAACTGACGGCACGCCCTCGAGCACCTGCACCGCACAGCGGGCAATGCGCTGGCAGGCCTGCACCAGGCGCTCGCTGTCGAGCACCAGGCCAAAGCGCAGGTGCCCGGCGGCGCTGGGGCCGAAGGCATCACCGGCGAGCACCGACACCCCATGTTCCTCCAGAAGGCGCTCGGCAAAGGCCTGGGCACCGATGCCGGTCTCGCGGATGTCGATCATCACGAACATGCCGCCATCGGGCTTGTGCACGCGAATGCCGGGGCAGCCCTCAAGGCTGGCGCAGACCCGGTCGCGGCGCTGGCGGTAGGTATCGCGCATCTGCCGTACCTGTGGCAGCTCCTGCTCCAGGGCTACCTGGGCGGCGTTCTGGATAAAATCGGGCAAACCATAGAGCATGCACAGGGCCAGGTTGCTCAGGTGCTCGGCGAGCAATTGCGGACCGATCACCCAGCCCACCCGCCAGCCGGACATGGCGTGGGACTTGGACAGGCTGTTGATGGTCGCGCTGCGTTGGGCCATACCCGGCAGGCTGGCCGGGCTGAAGTGCTCACCGTCGTACAACAACTCGCTGTAGACCTCATCGGAGATCAGCCACAGGTCGTGGTCGATGCACAACTGCGCCAGGCGCTGCCAGGTCGCTTTGGGCAGGCTGGCGCCAGAGGGGTTGTGCGGGCTATTGAGCAGCAAAGCGCGGGTGCGCGGCGTGATCAACCGGGCGACGTCGTCCGGGTCGACCCGAAAACCCTGCTCCGGGCGCACAGGGACGGGGATCACCCTGGTCGCACACGCGCCGAACACCGCTTCGTAAGTGACGTACATCGGCTCGGCGACGATCACCTCGTCACCCGGATCGAACAGGCACTGGGCCACGCCATACAGCGCACATTGGGCCCCGGCCAGCACCACCACCTCCAGCGGGTCGACCGGCTGGCCGCTGTGGCGGGTGTGGTGGCGGGCGATGGCGCGGCGCAAGGCTTCGCTGCCGCGTACGTCGGCATAGTGGGTGTGACCGGCGCGCAGGCTGGCGATGGCGGCGTCGACAATGGGCGCTGGCGTATCGAAATCCGGGTCGCCAATCGACAGCAGGATGATATCCCGGCCCTGGGCCTGCAGCTCGACGGCGCGGTAGTGGATGTTCCAGGCCGCAGCACCGTCACCGGCGATACGTTGGGTAAGCGCGGAATAACGCATGGACGGTCTCCTTGACTGAACCTGGACGTGCCATTGGTCCGAAACTCCCAGGCAAGCATCCCAGCCGACTGTCGGTAAAAATAGCAGAACGCCGAAGTTGCACGCAGGTAAATGTTGCGGGCAAACGTTTGCTCCAGACAGGCTGTAGTTCGCGCGCTCCGCGACCGGGCGTGACCTGGGTCAAACAATCGAAAAACCGTCATGGTCGGCGCCGGACACTGGCGCCAGTGCTGCTATGTTTAGGTTTCTGTCCGGATCGCCCTGATCCGCCCACTCTTGCGTGAGGTTCACCGTACAAGGAGGCCGGCATGAACAAGCTGACGTTCCCCAACGCCTGCCAGATGATGCGCTGGCATTTTCATCCGCTGGGCTTCGAAGCCAGCATGGATGCGCCACGCAGCATGGTCGCGCGCCTGTTCGACCGGGCCAGTGGCGAAACCCTGCTGGCCATCGCTGGCATTCCCTGCGCAACCGTGATGCCGGCGGCCGATGTCGAGCGCATCATCGAAGCGGTAGAAGCCGAGCTCGATGCCTTCCAGCTGTCTTGCACCCTGCACGCCGTCGGCTGATCAGCTGGCGGCCCGGGCCTTGCGCCCTCGTTCGATATCGGCAATGAAGCGCTCGGCCGGCTGCGGCTGACCGAGCAGGTAGCCCTGCAACGAATCGCATCCCAAGCGTGTCAGGAACGTCTGCTGGCGATCGGTTTCCACTCCTTCGGCAACAATCCGCAGCCCCAGTGCCTGGCCCAGTGCAACGATGGCCGAGACGATGGCGGCATCGTCGCTGTCCTGCTCCAGGTCGCGAACAAAGCCACGGTCGATCTTCAGTTCATTGGCCGGCAGGCGCTTGAGGTACATCAGGCTCGAGTAACCGGTACCGAAGTCATCGATGGACAGGTCCACGCCCATGTCCGAGAGCTGCTGCAGCACCTGCAGGCTGGCGTCGGCGTCGCGCATGGCGGTGGTCTCGGTGATTTCCAGGGTCAGGCTGTTGGCCGGCAAGCGGTGCCGGGCCAACACCCTGGCCACACTCTCGACCAGCCCGGTGTGGCAGAACTGGATGGCCGAAAGGTTCACGGCGATGCGCCAGTTGCTATGGCCCTGGTCGATCCACAGGCGCATCTGCCGGCACGCTTCATCCAGCACCCACTCACCGATGGGGATGATCAGCCCGGTCTTTTCCGCCTGGACGATGAAGCGGTCCGGCAGCAGCAGGCCATGCTGCGGGTGTTCCCAGCGCAACAGCGCCTCGGCGCCTATCGGCTGGCAGTCGTGGGCATCGAACTTGGGCTGGTAGTACAGGCGGAACTGACCCTGCTCCAGTGCTATGCGCAAATCTTGCAGCAGTTGCAACTGCAAGCGCGCGTTGCTGTTCATCGACACGTCGAAAAAGCTGTAGCCGTTCTTGCCGGCGCTCTTGGCGTGGTACATGGCGGCATCGGCGTTGCGCAGCAGCTCTTGCTGGTCGATGCCATTGCCCGGGTACAGGACGATGCCGATACTGGCCGAAATCTGCAGGTTTTGCTCGGCAACACGAAAGCTGCGCGAAATCAGGTTGACCTGCTTGGCCGCCACGCCCACAGCGTCATCGGCCTCCTGCAACTCGACCAGCAGCACGAACTCATCGCCGCCGATCCGCGCCAGGGTGTCCTGGCTGTGCAGATGGCCGCGCAGACGCAGGGCGACTTCCTTGAGCAGCAGGTCGCCGGTGTGGTGGCCGAAGGCATCGTTGACCGGTTTGAAGCCGTCCAGGTCAATGAACATCAAGGCAAAGCATCCGCCCTGCTCCGCCACCTTGTTGATCGCCTGGTCGATGCGGTCGGCCAGCAGCGTACGGTTCGGCAAGCTGGTGAGGGTGTCATGCAGGGCCAGCTGGGTAAGCTCCTGGTTGGCCAGGGTCAACGAACGGGCAAGTTCGGCGGTACGCGCCTCCAGGCGAGCATCCAGCACCGAAGTCAGCAAGGCGGCGGCCAGTACTGCCAGGGTGGTGATCAACACCAGGTAGTCCAGGCCGTTGCCACTCAGGCCGCTGCCCAAGGCGCCGCAGTAGCTGCCTTCGGGGAAATTCGCTGCCGCCATGCCGGTGTAGTGCATGCCGACAATCGCCAGGCCCATGATGATTGCCGCGCCGCCACGGATCTGGCGTACATACAGGGTTTGCTGGCGCAAGCGAAAGGCGATCCACAAGGCCGCTGCCGACGCCCCCACGGCAATCACCAATGAGGCACTGAACAGTGTCGGGTCGTAGTCGATGCCCGGCGCCATGCGCAGCGCGGCCATGCCGGTGTAGTGCATGCTGCTGATGCCGGTACCCATGATCAGCGCGCCAAAGCCCAATTGCAGCCAGGGCAAGGTCGGCTGGCTGACCAGCCACAGGGCAAAGCCCGACGACAGCCCGGCGATCAGCAGCGACAGCAAGGTCAGGGTGATGTCATAGCCCAGTTCGATCGGCAGGTTCAGGGCGAGCATGCCGATAAAGTGCATCGACCAGATCCCGGTGCCCATGGCCATGGCCCCGCCGCCGATCCACAGGTACACCGCACGGCCCGTGGCGGTGGTGATCCGGCCGGTCAGGTCAAGGGCGGTATAGGAAGCAAGGATGGCCACGCACAGCGAAATCAATACCAGCGAAGACGAGTAACTACCGATCAGCATGAGGCCTTCCACAACCCGTAGGCCGGGCACTGGCAAGGCCCGGGAAAAGCCGATGATTGTACTCAACCTTTGGCGAAACGCACGGAGTTTCGGTGGCAGGTGGCGATGCCGGACCACTACCGCTTAAAGCCATTTCTACTAAAATTAATCGTTAAAAAACAATATGTTATGAGCATATATTAATGTTCTTCGATAGAAACCAATGCAGGCTGCATCAACAGCTTCTATTTATGCTAAAAAACATCAATAAAGAATCATAAATATCTGTTTTATAAGGATTTTATATTTCTATTTCTGCTCAGCAAACGCCGCCTGCGCATCCCACCCGCCCCCCAACGCCGCGATCAACTGCACGCTGGCCACCAGTCGCCCCTGCATCAGGTTGAGCACGCTGCGCTCGTTGCTAAGCGCAGTGGTCTGCACGTTGACCACGTCCAGGTAGGCGATCAGCCCGGCCTTGTACTGGTTGTTGGTCAGGCGCAGGGATTCGCGGGCCGCAGCCAGGGCCTCGCTGCGCACCTGGGCTTCGTCCTGGTAGACCTTGAGCTGCACCAGGTAGTTTTCCACTTCCTTGAAGCCGTCGAGCACGGTCTGCCGGTACTGGGCCACGGTCTGGTCATAGACCGCTTCGCTGCGGTCGATTTCGGCGGCGCGCTGGCCGCCGTCGAACAGGGTCATGGCCAGTTGCGGGCCAACCGACCAGAAGCGGTTCGGCAGGCTGATCCAGTCGCTGAAACTGCTACTGCTGTAGCCGCCGCTCATGCTCAGGGTCAGGTCGGGAAAGTAGGCGGCGCGGGCCACGCCGATGCTGGCGTTGGCCGACATCACGTTGCGTTCGGCCTTGGCGATGTCCGGGCGGCGCTCGAGCAGTTGCGAGGGCAAGGCCAGCGGCACCTGCGGCAGTGCCGGGATGGCCTGGCTGTCGGCCAGGGCGAATTCGGCCGGGGCCTTGCCCAGCAGGACGGCGATGGCGTTTTCCAGTTGCGCGCGCTGCCACACCAGGTCGATCAGATCGGCCTGGGTGCTTTTGAGCTGGGTCTGCGCCTGGGCCACCGCGTCCTTGCCGGACACCCCGGCACGGTACTGGTTTTCGGTCATTTTCAGCGAACGTTCATAAGCCTCGACGGTGGCCTCCAGCAGGCGTTTCTGTTCGTCGATCACCCGCAGTTGCAGGTAGTTCTGCACCAGTTCCGACTGCAGGCTCAGGCGGATCGCTGCCATGTCGGCGAGGCTGGCCTGGGCGCTGGCCTGGTTGGCGGCCAGGCCGTCGCGCAGCTTGCCCCACAGGTCGGCCTCCCAGCTCACCCCCAACTGGGTGTTGTAGGTATTGCGGATGCCGCTGCTGTTGTTGCTCAGGCTCGAACTGGAGCTGCCGGTGCCCTGGCTTGAGCGGGTCTTGCCGGCCGACAGGTCGAGGCTTGGGAACAGTGCGCCACGGGCACTGCGCACCAGGGCCTGGGACTGGCGGTACTGAGCTTCATATTGAGCAACGGTCTGGTTGCCGGCATTGAGCTGCTCGACCAGGCCATTGAGCTGGGCGTCGCCGTACAACTCCCACCAGGCGCCGCGGGCGATGGCGTCCGAGGGGTTGGCCTGGGTCCAGCCTTCGGCGTGCTTGAACGCCACCGGCGCCGGGGTTTGCGGCCGTTGGTAGTCCGGGCTCAGGGTACAGGCGCTGAGCATCGCCAGACACAGGGCCGAGGCCAGCAGGCGCGAGCCACGGGCAGCCAGCAGCGGCTGCAGCGAACGGTCGGAAAGAAGCGGACGTCGGGTCATAGCGGGGTTTCCAAAGCAGCGTCGGTACGCACGCCGCGCCAGCGGTTGAAGCGATGGCGCAAGCGGTCCAGATAGAGGTAGACCACCGGGGTGGTGTAGAGCGTGAGGATCTGGCTGAAGACCAGCCCGCCGATGATGGTCAGGCCCAGGGGCTGGCGCATCTCGGCGCCTTCGGCGTGGCTGAGCAGCAGCGGCAAGGCGCCGAGGATGGCCGCCAGAGTAGTCATCAGGATCGGCCGCAGGCGCAACAGGCAGGCACGGCGGATCGACTCCTCCGGGCTCAACTGATCGTGGCGCTCCAGTTGCAGGGCCAGGTCGATCATCATGATCGCGTTCTTCTTCACCACGCCGATCAGCAGGAACAGGCCCAGCAGGGAGATCAGGCTGAACTCGCTGCCGACCACGTACAAGGTGAGCAAGGCCCCTACCCCGGCCGATGGCAGGGTCGAGAGGATGGTCAGTGGGTGAATGTAGCTTTCATAAAGGATGCCCAGCACCAGGTACACCGCCAGCAAGGCGCCAAGGATCATGAATGGCTGGCCCTTCTGGCTTTCGGCGAAGGCATCACCGGTGCCGCCGATCTTGGCGATCACATCCTCGGGCAAGCCGACCTTGGCCACTGCCCGCTCCACCGCGGCCATGGCCTGATCCTGGCTGTAGCCTTCGGCGATGTCGAAGTTGATGCTCTCGGAGGCGAACTGGCCTTCGTGGCTGACGCGGTCGTCGGCCAGGCTGTTCTCGTAGTGGGCGAAGGTCGCCAGCGGTACCCGGGCGCCCTCGGCGGTGATTACCTGGACTTGCTCCAGGGTGCGCGGGTCCTGGGCGTACTTGGGGTTGATCTCCATCACCACCTGGTACTGGTTGAGGCTGTCGTAGATGGTCGAGATCTGCCGCTGGCTATAGGCGTTGTTGAGCACCGAGGTGACCATGCTCATGTCGATGCCCAGGCGCTTGGCCTGCTCGCGGTCGACCACCAGGGTGATCTGCTGGGTGCCGCCGCCTTCGCGGGCGTCGATGGCGGTCAGCTCCGGCAATGCCTTGAACGCTGCGACCACTTTCGGGTACCACTCACGCAGGGCCGACAACTCGCTGCTTTGCAGGGTGTAGAGGAACTGCGAGGTGCTCTGGTCGCGGCCGCCGCCGAACTGCAGGTCCTGGTCGGCCATCAGGAACAGTCGGCCACCCGGTACCTTGGGCATCTCTTTGCGCAGGCGCTCGATGATCTTCTGCGCCGAGACCTTGCGCTCGCTGATCGGCTTGAGGCGCACCAGCACCATGGCGTTGTTGGTGCCGCTGTTGCCACCGATGAAACCGGCGACGCTCTCCACCGCCGGGTCAGCCAGCAAGGCGCGGCGGTAGATTTCCATCTTCGGCTGCATGACCTGGAACGACAGGCCGTCGTCGCCGCGGACAAAGCCCATCAGTTGGCCGGTATCCTGCTGCGGCAGGAAAGTCTTGGGCACCACCACGTACAGGGCGATATTGACCGCGATGGTCACCAGCAGGCTCAGCACGGTCAGCCGTCGATGACGCAGGACCCAGTCCAGGCTGCGCCCGTAGCCGGCCATCATGCGCTGGTTGAGCTGCTCGCTCCAGCGCTGCAGGCGGGTCTGTTCACCCTCTGGCTGGGCCTTGAGCCAGCGCGCGCAGAGCATCGGCGTGAGGGTCAGGGACACCAGCAAGGACACCAGGATCGCCACCGCCAGGGTGATGGAGAACTCGCGGAACAGCGAGCCGACAATACCGCCCATGAACAGGATCGAGACGAACACCACCACCAGCGACAGGTTCATCGACAGCAAGGTGAAGCCGACTTCCTTGGAGCCCATGTAGGCGGCGCGCATCGGCGGCACGCCGTCGTCGATATGCCGGGAGATGTTCTCCAGCACCACGATGGCGTCATCGACCACCAGGCCCGTGGCAAGAATCAGCGCCATCAGCGACAGGTTGTTCAGCGAAAAGCCGCACAGGTACATGGCGGCGAAGGTGCCCACCAGGGACACCGGTACCGCCAGGGTCGGGATCAACGAGGCTCGCAGGTTGCCGAGAAACAGAAATACCACCAGGATCACCAGGACCACGGCGATGATCAGGGTATGCTCGGCTTCCGCGAGGGTCGCCTTGATCACTGGCGAGCGGTCCATGGCCACGTCCAGTTTGACGCTGGCAGGCATCAGCGACTCCAGGGCCGGCAACTGCTCCTTGATCTTGTTCACGGTCTCGATAATGTTGGCGCCGGTCTGGCGGTTGATTACCAGCAACACCGCGTCCTGGTCGTTGAAGAAACCGCTGTTGTAGCGGTTCTCCACCGCGTCGCTGACCTTGGCCACATGGCTCAGACGCAGCACCGCGCCGTCCTGGTAGCGAATCACCAGCGGCTCGTAGTCCTTGGCTTTCTCCAACTGATCGTTGGCCTGCACCTGCCAGTTGCGCTGGCCGTCTTCGATAAAGCCCTTGGGTCGACGCTGGTTGGCGTTGGCGATGGTCTGGCGCACGTCATCCAGGGCCACGCCATACTGGTTGAGCAACTGCGGCTCGAGCTCGACGCGCACCGCCGGCAGCGAACTGCCGCCGATCTGCACCTCCCCTACCCCTGGCACCTGGGACAGGCTCTGGGACAGGATGGTCGAGGCCAGGTCGTACAGCTGGCCCTTCTGCAACACGCTGGAGGTCAGCGCCAGGACCATGATCGGCGCCTGGGACGGGTTGAACTTCTTGTAGGTCGGCATGCTGCGCATGCCACTGGGCAGCAGGTTGCGCGAGGCGTTGATCGCCGCCTGTACCTCGCGCGCGGCCGCATCGATGTCGCGTCCCTGGTCGAACGCCAGGATCACCCGGGTCGAACCCTGGCTTGAGCTGCTGGTCAGGGTGGTGACCCCGGAGATCGCCCCCATCGAGCGCTCCAGCGGCGTGGCCACGGTCGCCGCCATGACCTCGGGGCTGGCACCCGGCAGGTTGGCCTGGACCACGATCACCGGGAACTCGATCTGCGGCAACGGTGCCACCGGCAACAGGCCGAAGCTGACGCCACCGAGCAGCATGATCGCCAGGCTCAACAGCATGGTCGCCACCGGGCGGCGGATGAACGGTGCGGACAGGTTCATGGCTTGGCCTGCACCACGGCATCAGGCTCACGGCGCCAGCGCCGCGCCAGGCGATCGAAGTACAGGTAGATGACCGGTGTGGTGAACAGCGTCAGTACCTGGCTGACCAGCAGCCCACCGACCATCACCAGGCCCAGGGGCTGGCGCAACTCGGCGCCGGAGCCGGTGGCGAGCATCAACGGGATGGCGCCGAACAAGGCGGCCAGGGTGGTCATCAGGATCGGCCGAAAACGCAGCAGCGCCGCCTGGTAGATCGCCGCCTCTGGGGCCATGCCCTGGTTGCGTTCGGCCTCCAGGGCGAAGTCGATCATCATGATCGCGTTCTTCTTGACGATGCCGATCAGCAGGATGATGCCGATGATGCCGATCATGCCCAAGTCGTTACCGGAGAGGATCAGCGCCAGCAGGGCCCCGACCGCTGCCGACGGCAAGGTCGAGAGGATGGTCACCGGGTGGATATAGCTCTCGTAGAGCACGCCAAGCACGATGTACATGGTCACCACTGCCGCCAGGATCAGCAGCAAGGTGCTCGACAGCGAGGCCTGGAAGGCTTCGGCCGCGCCCTGGAAGCGGGTTTGCACGCCCACCGGCATGCCGATGTCCTGCTGTACCTGCTCGATGACCTTGACCGCCTCGCCCAGGGCGACGCCGTCACCGAGGTTGAACGACATCATCACCGCCGGGAACTGGCCGATATGGGCAATCGCCAGTTGCGCCTGGCGCTGCTCGATGCGTGCCAGGCTCGACAGGCGCACCTGGCCGCCGTCGCTGGCCTTGACGTGAATCTGCTCCAGCACCTGCGGGCCGATGCTCGACGCCGCCTCGGCCTGCAGCACCACGCGGTACTGGCTGGCCTGGGTGTAGATAGTCGAGATCTGCCGCTGGCCGAAGGCGTCATACAGGGCGTTGGTGATGTCGGCGACGTTGATGCCCAGGCGGCTGGCTGCATCGCGGTCGATCACCAGGTACACCTGCAGGCCCTTGTCCTGCAGGTCGCTGGCGACATCGGTCAGCTCCGGGCGCTGCTGCAGGGCATCGACCAGCTTGCCGCTCCACTGTGCCAGCAGCTCGGCATCGGGCGATGACAGGCTGAACTGGTACTGGGTCCGGCTGACCCGGTCTTCGATGCTCAAATCCTGCACCGGCTGCATGAACAGGCGAATGCCAAGCAGCTTGTCGACCTCCGGCTGCAACCGGGCAATCACCTGGGCGGCGGTCAGGTCGCGCTCGCCATGGGGCTTGAGGTTAATCAGCAGGCGGCCGCTGTTGAGTGTGGCGTTGTCGCCATCCACGCCGATATAGGACGACAGGCTCTGCACCGCCGGGTCCTTGAGAATCACCGCGCTGAGCTGTTGCTGGCGCTGGCTCATGGCGCTGAACGACACCGACTGCGGTGCCTCGGAGATGCCCTGGATCACCCCGGTGTCCTGCACCGGGAAGAAGCCCTTGGGCACCACCAGGTACAGCAGCACGGTCAGGCCCAGGGTGGCCACGGCCACCAGCAGGGTCAACGGCTGGTGCCGGAGCACCCACTGCAGGCCACGGCCGTAATAGTCGATCATCCAGTCGATCCAGGCGCCGCTGGCCCGGTAGAAACGGCCCTGCTCGTGCTCCTTGGGCTCGCGCTTGAGCAAGCGCGCGCACATCATTGGCGTCAGGGTCAGCGACACCACCAGGGAAATCAGGATCGCCACCGCCAGGGTGATGGCGAACTCGCGGAACAGCCGGCCAACCACATCGGCCATGAACAGCAGCGGGATCAGCACCGCGATCAGCGAGAAGGTCAGCGAGATCAGGGTGAAACCGATTTGCCGGGCGCCCTTGAGCGCTGCCTGCATCGGCGTTTCGCCCTCCTCGATATGCCGCGAGATGTTCTCCAGCATGACGATGGCATCGTCGACCACAAAGCCGGTGGCGATGGTCAGCGCCATCAGCGTCAGGTTGTTGATCGAAAAGCCCGCCAGGTGCATCACCGCAAAGGTGCCGATCAGCGACAGCGGCACCGCCACCGACGGAATGATCGTGGCGCTGACCCGGCGCAGGAACACGAAGGTGACCATCACCACCAGGGCAATGGCGATCAGCAGCTCGTGCTGGACGTCCTTGACCGAGGCGCGGATGGTCTGGGTGCGGTCGGTGAGTACCGTGACGTCCAGGCCCGCCGGCAGGTTGTCGGTGATCGACGGCAACATGGCCTTGATCCGGTCGACCACCTCGATGACGTTGGCCCCGGGTTGGCGCTGGATGTTCAGCAGCACCGCCTGATTCTGGTTGGCCCAGGCCGCCAGGCGCTCGTTCTCGGCGCCGTCGACGATCTCGGCGACGTCCTTGAGGCGCAGCGGCGCGCCGTTGTTGTAGGCGAGGATGAGGTTGGCGTACTCCTCGGGCGAGCGCAGCTGGTCGTTGGCATCGAGCATCGAGACCCGGGTCGGGCCGTCGAAGTTGCCTTTGGGCTGGTTGACGTTGGACGCGCCGATCAGGCTGCGCACGTCGGCCAGGTTCAGCCCGGCCGAGGCCAGGGCATCGGGGTTGACCTTGATCCGCACCGCCTGGCGCTGGCCGCCGGCGATGCTGACCATGCCGACGCCTCCGATCTGGGCGATTTTTTGCGCCACCCGGGTGTCGACCAGGTCGTTGAGCTTGGGCAGCGGCATGGTTTGCGAGGCAATCGCCAGGGTCAGCACCGGGGTGTCGGCCGGGTTGACCTTGTTGTACACCGGCGGTGCCGGCAGGTCGCTGGGCAGCAGATTGCTGGCAGCGTTGATCGCCGCCTGCACCTGTTGCTCGGCAACGTCCATGTTCATGTCCAGGCTAAAGCGCAGGGTCAGCACCGAGGCGCCGCCGGAGCTGGTCGAGGCCATCTGGGTCAGCCCGGGCATCTGCCCGAACTGACGCTCAAGGGGCGCGGTGACCGCACTGGTCATCACCTGGGGGCTGGCGCCAGGGTACAGGGTCATGACCCGGATGGTCGGGTAATCGACCTGGGGCAAGGCCGCCACCGGCAGCATCTTGTAGGCGATCAGGCCGGCCAGGACGATGGCCAGCATGCTCAGGGTGGTCGCCACCGGGCGCAGGATGAACAGCCGCGAGAGGTTCATGCGCCGGCCTTGCCCTGTGCGCCATTAACGGCCGAGGCTTCCTTCTTGTCCTGGCCCTGCAGGTGCTGGCCTGGGGTGACCGGTACTTCGGCGCTGTCGTTGACCACCTCGACGTCACTGCCATCGCGCAGGCGGTCGGTGCCTTCGAGCACCACCCGCTCGCCCTTGGCCAGGCCTTCGCTGACCACGGTGAGGTCGCCATCACTGGCACCCAGCTTGAGCTTGCGGATACGCACCTTGTTGTCGCCTTCCATGACATAGACGAACGAGCCGTCGGTGCCGAACTGGATCGCCGCCGAAGGCGCCAGCACCACGTCCTTCAAGGTGTCGGCCAGCAGCCGCACGTTGACGAACTGGTTGGGGAACAGTGCCTCGTCCTGGTTTTCGAAGAAAGCCTTGAACTTCAGGGTGCCGGTGGTGGTGTCGATCTGGTTGTCGAGGCTGCGCAGCACGCCGAGCGCCTGTTGCTTGATGTCGCTGCGGTCCCAGGCCTCGACGGGCAACTGGGCACCGCTGCGGTAGCGGGCCAGCACGGTGTTGAGCTCCGATTCGGGCAAGGTGAAGGCCACAGTGATCGGCTGGGTCTGGGTGATGACCACCAGCGCGGTGGTGTCGTTGGCCGCCACCAGGTTGCCAAGGTCGAGCTGGCGCAGGCCCAGGCGGCCGCTGATAGGCGCGCGGATGCGGGTAAAGTCGAGGTTGAGCTTGGCGTCACCGACCGCCGCCTGGTTGGTCTTGATCGTGCCCTGGTACTGGCCGACCAGCGCCTGCTGGGTGTCGAGGGTCTGCTTGGCGATACTGTCTTCGGCGTACAGGCCTTTGTAGCGCTGCAGGTCGAGCTGGGCGTTCTTGAGTTGCGCCTGGTTCTGCGCCAGGGTGCCTTCGGCCTGCTGCAGGGCGATCTGGTAGCTGCGCGGGTCGATCTCGGCCAACAGGTCGCCGGCCTTGACCTTCTGCCCTTCATGGAAGTTGACCTTGACCAGCTCGCCGCCCACCCGGCTGCGCACGTTGACCGTGTTGGTGGCGGTAACGGTGCCGAGGGCTTTCAGGTAGACCGGAAAATCCCCCACGATGGCAGGCTCGACCCGTACCGGCACGGGCCCGGCGAAGGCGCCAAAGCCCGGCCGTCCGCCCTTGCCTGCTGCGCCGGTCTTGGGCGCGGCCGACGACGGCCACAGCCACCAGCACAGGGCCGCGGCCAGCAGCAGGATCAGCAGGCCGACAAGCCAGCGACGAGGGGAACGGGAACGAGAAAGCATGGGTTGATCGACCATTGTGCGGGAAAGAATTCTTTTGAGGAGGCTGAACGATAAGCACTGATGAAGGATAAGCAAAGCGCCTTTACCGGCACTTTACCTTGAGCTTACGTTGCTAAAGTAATGAACTATAAATAAAAACGGCCTGAACTATGTCCAGGCCGCAACAACTCTTAGCAATTTCGCAGGGCATGTGGGAGCGGGCTTGCCCCGCGATCAGATCATTTCAACACTGCCAGAGCAGCGTCATAGTTCGGCTCGTCGGCGATTTCGCCAACCAGCTCGCTGTGCAGCACCTTGTCGTTTTCATCCAGCACCACCACGGCGCGGGCAGTCAGACCGGCCAGCGGACCGTCGGCGATGGCAACGCCGTAGTTCTCGATGAACTCACGGCCACGCAGGGTCGACAGGTTCTGCACGTTTTCCAGGCCTTCAGCACCGCAGAAACGCGCTTGCGCGAATGGCAGGTCGGCGGAGATGCACAGCACAACAGTGTTGGCGACATCATTGGCCTGGGCGTTGAACTTGCGTACGGAAGTTGCGCAGGTCGGGGTGTCGACGCTTGGGAAGATGTTCAGCACTTTGCGCTTGCCGGCCAGGGAGGCCAGGGTCACGTCGGCCAGGCCTGCACCAACCAGGGAAAATGCAGGTGCCTGGGCGCCCACTTTCGGCAGTTCGCCTTTGACCTGAACCGGGTTGCCTTTAAGAGTCACTTGAGCCATGAACGAAGTCCTTATGCGGGGGTTAAGTAAAGGACCAGAGTTAACCATGAAAGTGCCCGTCTACCTATGGGCCAGTGTTAAATTGTTGAATTGCCAGACAACTTTTGTGGACAATCTTTAGTTGTTCGGGAGCCGATTGCCGGCTCCCGAATCAAGCGGTTCAGCTCAGCAGCGAGTAAACCAGCGCCGAGATGGCCACCAGGCCCACGGCGACGACGAAGACGTTGGACATCTGCCCGCGGTACTTGCTCATGGCCGGCACCTTGCGGATGGCGTACATCGGCATCAGGAACAGGATCGCAGCGATCACCGGGCCGCCGAGGGTCTCGATCATGCCGAGGATGCTCGGGTTGAGGGTGGCGACGATCCAGCAAATGATCAGCATGAAGGCTGCGGTCATGCGGTCCAGGGCCTTGGCGCCCGGGCGCTTGCCGGTCTTGACGATCAGGCCCTTGAGGCCTTCGCTGGCACCGATGTAGTGGCCCAGGAACGACTTGGCGATGGCGATGAAGGCGATCAGCGGCGCGGCAAAGGCGATGGTCGGGTTGCTGAAGTGGTTGGCCAGGTACGACAGGATCGACAGGTTCTGCGCCTTGGCTTCGGCCAGTTGCGCAGGGGTCAGGGTCAATACGCAGCTGAACACGAAGAACATCACCATGGCCACCATCAGCAGGTGGGCGCGGCACAGGATCTGCCCGCTGCGCTCATCGGCGTGCACGCCATAGCGGCGTTTCTGGTCAACGGCAAAGGCCGAGATGATCGGCGAATGGTTGAACGAGAAGACCATCACCGGGATCGCCAGCCACAAGGTGTGCAGGAACGCCGAGCCCGAGGGCATCTGGGTCGCGGTGGTGAGGATGCCACCGCTCCAGTGCGGGATCAGGAACACCGCGAGGAACGCCAGGGCGACGATGAACGGATAGACCAGCCAGCTCATGACCTTGACCGTGGCCTGTTCGCCGCAGCGCACGATAGCCAAAAGGCCAAGGATCAGCACGAACGACAACACCGCGCGCGGTGGTGGCTCGATGTGCAACTGGTGCTCCATGAAGCTGCCGACGGTGTTGGTCAGGGCCACGCTGTAGATCAGCAGGATCGGGAAGATGGCGAAGAAGTACAGCAGGGTGATCAGCGCACCGGCACTGATACCGAAATGCTCTTCGACCACCTCGGTGATATCGGCGCCATCGCGCCCGGAAAGCACGAAGCGGGTCAGGCCGCGGTGTGCGTAGAAGGTCATCGGGAAGGCCAGCAGCGCCAGGATCAGCAGCGGCCAGAAGCCGCCGAGACCGGCGTTGATCGGCAGGAACAGGGTCCCCGCACCAATTGCCGTGCCAAACAGACCCAGCATCCAGGTCGTGTCCTGACGGGCCCAGCTGCCGAGGGCGGCGGGGGTCGATTCGAAGCGTTGTTCAACGCTTGGGGCCTGCTCATTCATCCGGGTGCAACTCCACTCGCAAGACTGCAACAGAGCTGAGAGTGGCGAAACAGACGCTTCGCCCCTCTTAGCCACACAAAGAGGGGCGCGATTGTGCGCCGTTTGGTTGCACTTGCAAAGCCCTGGCCGAGGAGTGGTTGCACCTTGGGCTAAAAGCATCGCGGGGCAAGCCCGCTCCCATAGAGCGAGCTTGCCCCGCGATAGATGTTGCTTATTGAACCGCAGCGAACGCCTTGGCCACCTGCTGCAGGTTGTCCGGACGCAGGCCCGCCATGCACACCCGGCCACTGTCGATCAGGTACACACCGAACTCGTCACGCAGCCGGCGCACCTGCTCGACGCTGAAGCCGGTGTAGCTGAACATGCCGCGCTGGCGCAGGAAGAACTGGAAGTCCTGGCCCGGCAGCAGCTCGCCCAGGGTATCGACCAGGGCCTGGCGCATGTCGAGGATGCGCAGGCGCATCTTCTCGACTTCCACTTGCCACTGGGCGTTCAGTTGCACATCGCCGAGCACCGCCGCCACCAGTTGGGCACCGAAATTTGGCGGGCTGGAGTAGTTGCGGCGCACGGTGGCCTTGAGCTGGCCGAGCACGCTTTGCGCGCTGTCGGCGTCGTCACAGACCACCGACAGGCCACCGACCCGCTCGCCATACAGCGAGAAGATCTTCGAGAACGAGTTGCTCACCAGGCACGGCACGCCGGCACGGGCCACTTCGCGAATGGCGTAGGCGTCGTCCGCCAGGCCTTCGCCAAAGCCCTGGTAGGCGATGTCGAGGAACGGGATCAACTGGCGCGCCTTGAGCACTTCGATCACCTGTTGCCATTGCTGCTGGCTCAGGTCGACCCCGGTCGGGTTGTGGCAGCACGGGTGCAGCAGGACGATGCTGTTGGGTGCCAGGCCCTGCAAGGTGGCGAGCATGGCGTCGAAGTCCAGGCCGCGGGTGGCCTGGTCGAAGTACGGGTAGGTGTTGACCGTAAAACCTGCGCCTTCGAAGATCGCCCGGTGGTTATCCCAGGTCGGATCGCTGACCCAGACTTGCGATTGGGGGAAGTAACGCTTGAGGAAGTCGGCGCCGACCTTCAGCGCGCCAGAGCCACCCACCGTCTGCACGGTGGCCACGCGGCCGTTTTCAACCGCTGGGTGGCCTGCACCGAACAACAGTGCCTGGATCGCCTGGCGGTAGCTGTTCAGGCCTTCCATCGGCAAGTACATCGAGGCTTCGTGAGGCTGGGCGGCAAAGCGCTGCTCGGCTTCGCGCACCGCATC
This sequence comes from Pseudomonas tructae, assembly GCF_004214895.1. Taxonomy (NCBI): domain Bacteria; kingdom Pseudomonadati; phylum Pseudomonadota; class Gammaproteobacteria; order Pseudomonadales; family Pseudomonadaceae; genus Pseudomonas; species Pseudomonas tructae. The sequence goes on from NZ_CP035952.1 coordinate 3,362,649, forward strand.
CAGCTGTGGCACAACGCCTGCGGCATCGTAATACAGGCCGATACTCAGGTTGACCTTGGCGGCACGTGGGTCGGCCTTGAAGGTCTCCATCAGGGAGAGAATCGGATCGCCGGCATAGGCATCGACATGTTTGAACACAGCGCACAGCTCCTTGGGTCAGGACAATTCGGACTAAAAGCTGTGTCGAGGATACCTGTACCGGAGGCCGAGGAACATTACCCTGGGTGCAACTGATTAGTGCATGGGTGCACAGTGATTGCACGCCCTACCCGGCCAATGCCTGCAATTGCTCAAGCTCTGCCACAGTGAGGGTCACCCCGACCTTCGCCGATTGCTCGCGCTCGCGGTAACGCCGATCACCCGGCATACGCTGCAAGCCCACCGCCTGCATCTGCCGCACCAGTTCACGGCTGCGCTCGGCAAAGCGGTTGCCCTGGGCCTTGCTCGGGTCGATGACGATGATCAACTGCCCGGTCCAGGGCGTTTTTGCCCCCGGGTGCTGCGACCAGTCGAACTCGAAGGAGAAGTGGCCACCGGTCAGCGCCGCGGCCAGCAGTTCGACCATCATCGACAGCGCCGAGCCCTTGTGCCCGCCGAACGGCAGCAAGGCGCCGCCGTCGAGAATCGCCTGCGGATCGCAGGTCGGCTCACCCTTGTTGTCCACGCCCATGCCTTCAGGCAAACGCTCCCCCTTGCGCGCGGCGATCTGCACATCGCCATGGGCGATGGCGCTGGTGGCCATGTCGAAGACGATCGGGTCGCTGCCGGCGCACGGCGCGGCGAAGGCGATAGGGTTGGTACCGAACAAGGGTTGATGGGCACCGTGGGGTACCACGCAGGTCATGCTGTTGACCACGCTCAGGGCCACCAGGCCTTCATCGGCGAAGGGCTCGACGTCCGGCCACAAGGCGGCGAAGTGGTGCGAGTTGTGAATCGCCAGCACGGCAATCCCGGCGCTGCGGGCCTTTTCTACCAGCAAGCTGCGGGCCGCCGCCAGGGCCGGTTGGGCAAAACCGCCACCGGCATCGACGCGCACATAGCCACTGGCAACGTCGGTCACTTCAGGCACGGCCTGGCCGTTGACCCAGCCGCTGGCCAGGGTCGAAACATAGCCGGGAATACGGAACACGCCGTGGCTGTGGGCGCCATCGCGTTGGGCGCTGGCGCAGTTGAACGCCAGGGCCTGGGCCACCGCCTGGCTGCAACCATGACGGAGAAAAATGCGCTGCAACAAGGCCTGCAAGTCGGCAAAGGCAATCTGCGCGACAGCAGTGTCGGGACGTGCGGACATCTGAAGCTCCCTTATTGGAATTGGAATGGGCGACAGCGATGGGCAATGGCTTGACTTTCCTCTTGTGACAGCAAACTGTCAAATATTGACTTGATGACAGAAAACATTCATTTTCTGTTTCCACGTGCCACTGCCTTCGAGTATCGCCCTGTGAGCCAACCGATCAAACAGCGCCTGGAACACAGCCTGCAGCACGCAGCGGCGTCCGGGCGCAAGATCGCCAGCCACATGCTCGCCAACCTCACCGACCTGCCCTTCGAAACCTCCGCAAGCCTTGCAGCAAAAATCGGCGTCAGCGAGTCGAGCGTCGGGCGCTTCTGCCGCTCACTGGGTTACGAACACCTCAAGGCGCTCAAACACGACCTTAAAGACGACCTGGGCGAAGGCCCCTGGCTGGTCGGTGATCGTCTGCAAGAATTTCGCCAGCAGCACGGCCAGGATGCCGCCGGCCTGGCCCGCAGCCTGGAGCAGGAAGTCGGTGCGCTGGTGCGGGTTTACGAGTACAGCCGTACCCCGGCCTGGCAGGTGGTCAGCCAGCGCCTGGCGCAGCGGCGCAAGGTGTTCGTCGCAGGTTTTCAGACCGAGCGCGGCATCGCCCAGTGCATGGTCCACCTGCTGCAGTACCTGCGCGACGGCGTGCAGGTGGTCGACGGCAGTGCCGGGCATTTTGGCGAGGTGCTGCTCAGTGACCCGGCCGACTGCGCCCTGGTGGTGTTCGAGGCACGCCGTTACTCGCGCCATGCCCTGACCCTGTGCCGCAAGGCGCAGGCGGCTGGCATTGCCGTCACCCTGGTGACCGACACGTTTTGTGACTGGGCTGATGGCAACGCCAGTGAGGTGTTTCGCATCCCCACCGAATTCAATCTGTTCTGGGAGTCCACCGCGACGATGCTGTCGTGGGTACACCTGATGGTCAACGAGGTCTGCAAGAAGCTTGGACCCGATGTTGAAAAACGCTTGGAAGCAACTGCAGCTCTACACAACGAATTCGTTGGCTACACGTCAACGAGCAAACAATAGCAAGAGTGCAAACAACAGATCGAGGTGTGTCATGAAACCTGTTATCCGCTTCGCAGGGGCTTGCGCCCTGCTGCTCGCCGGCTCGACCATGGCCCAGGCCGAAACCCTCAAGATCGCCACCGAAGGCGCCTACCCTCCGTTCAACTACGTCGATTCGGATAACAAGCTGCACGGCTTCGACGTCGACATCACCCATGCCCTGTGCGAGCAGATGAAGGTCGAGTGCACCCTGGTCGCCCAGGACTGGGAAGGCATCATTCCGGCGCTGATGGCCAAGAAGTACGACGCGGTGGTGGCGTCGATGATCAACACCGAAGAGCGGCGCAAGAAAATCGCCTTCACCAACCACTACTACAAGACCCCGTTGTCGGTAGCCGTGGCCAAGGACAGTGAAATCACCGACGCACAGACCGACTTCAAGGGCTACACGGTCGGTGCGCAAGCGTCCTCGACCCAGGCCATCTATGCCGAAGACGTCTATGGCAAGGCCGGTGCCGACGTCAAACTCTACCCGACCCTCGACGAAGCCAACGCCGACCTTGCCGCCGGCCGCCTGGATGGGGTAATTGCCGACAAATTCCCGCTGACCGAATGGCTGGGCAAGGCCGGCAAGGACTGCTGCAAGATCCTTGGCGACGTCAACGACACCAAGGCAGACGCCTCGATTGCCGTGCGCAAGGAAGACCAGGCCCTGCGCGAGCGCCTGAACACGGCCCTGGACGCCATCGTCGCCAACGGCACCTACCAGAAGATCGCCAGTCGTTACTTCGCCTTCGATATCTATCAGTGACTGATCGCGGGGCAAGCTCGCTCCCACGGTAGGAGCGGGCTTGCCCCGCGATGACACCCTGCAAAACACCATCACTCTAGAACCGAGAGGGTTCGCCCATGCTCGAACAACTGTCACTGCTTTCCTTCGCCAGCGGCGGCTGGGGCCAGGCGTTGCTGGCCGGCGCCCTGGTGACCATTTCCCTGGCCCTGGCCTGCCTGCCCATCGGCCTGCCGCTGGGCCTGGGCGTGGCCCTCGCCGCCCGCTCCTCCAAGCGCTTTCCGCGCGCTGCCGCCACGGTGTTCTCCACCGTGTTTCGCGGCCTGCCGGAACTGCTCACGCTACTGATCATTTATTACGGCTGCCAGATCGCCGCACAAAAAATCCTCCTGGCCATGGGCTATGAGGGCGAAGTACTGATCAACACCTTCCTGGCCGCGATGATTGCCTTCAGCCTGGTGTTCGCCGCGTTCTCCAGCGAGATCTGGCTGGCCGCGTTCAAGACCGTCGCCAAGGGCCAGTACGAAGCCTCGGCCGCGCTGGGCCTGAGCAGGGCCACTACCTTTGGCAAGGTGGTGTTCCCGCAACTGGTGCGCATTGCCCTGCCGGGCCTGTCGAACAACTGGCTGTCGCTGCTCAAGGACACCTCGCTGGTGTCGACCATCTCCCTGGTCGACCTGATGCGCCAGACCAACCTTGCAGTCAGCGTCACCAAGGAGCCGATGTTCTTCTACGGCGTTGCCTGCCTGGGTTACCTGCTGTTCTCGGCGCTGTCGGGGCGAGTGTTCACCTTCATCGAACAGTACTTCAGCCGCCATCTGCGGGGGGCACGCACATGAGCTTCGATCAACTGCTGGCGCTGGTGCTCGACCCCGACCTGCTGGAGCGCTACGGCCCGCGCTTTATCGACGGGCTACTGGTGACCGGCAAGCTGGTGGCGTTGTCCTTCACCCTCGGCGCCCTGCTCGGCATGCTGCTGGCCCTGGCCAGGCTGTCGAACAACCTGGTGCTGCAACGCCTGAGCGCCGGCTACATCTACTTCTTCCGCGGCTCGCCGTTGCTGGCCCAGCTGTTCCTGCTGTACTACGGCCTGGGTTCGCTCAAGGGCTTCTGGCAGGAGGTCGGCCTGTGGTGGTTCTTCCGGGATGCCTGGTACTGCACGGTACTGGCCTTCACCCTCAACACCGCCGCCTACCAGGCCGAGATCTTTCGCGGCAGCCTGCTGGCGGTCGCCCCGGGGCAATATGAAGCTGCCAGGGCCCTGAGTCTGAAACGCTCGACCACCTTCTTCAAGGTGATCCTGCCGCAGTCGCTGATCGTTGCCATCGGCCCGCTGGGCAACGAGCTGATCCTGATGATCAAGGCCAGCGCCATTGCCTCGCTGGTAACGATCTATGACCTGATGGGTGTGACCAAGCTTGCCTTCTCGCGCAGCTTCGACTTCCAGATCTACCTGTGGGCCGCCGTGCTTTACCTGCTGATCGTCGAGATAGTGCGCCGCAGCCTGAAACACATCGAAGCCCGCCTGGGCCGCCACCTGCGCTGACCGCCTGCTTGTGAGGACCGTTCCAATGCATTGTCAAACCATCGTTCTGGGCGCCGGTATCGTCGGCGTGTGCACCGCCCTGCACCTGCAAGCGCGCGGGCGCAAGGTCATCCTTATCGATCGCGAAGAGCCCGGCAGTGGCACCAGCCATGGCAACGCCGGGCTGATCGAGCGCTCCAGTGTCATCCCCTATGCCTTCCCCCGTGAGTTGTCGAGCCTGCTGCGCTATGGCCTGAACCGCCAACCCGACGTGCGCTACAGCTTCACCCACTTGCCGAAGATCAGCCCCTGGCTGTTCAAGTACTGGAAGAACTCCTCGCCTGCCGGCATTGCCGTGGCGACCCAGGCCATGCTGCCGCTGGTGCAGCGCTGTGTCGAAGAACACGACGCCTTGATCGACGCGGCAGGCCTCGGCGAGCTGGTCAAGGCCAATGGCTGGATCGAGGTGTACCGCAATGAGGGCGCCTACCAAAAAGCCGTGGCCGATGCCCATGCATTGCAAGCCTATGGCTTGAAGTACGAAATCCTCGACCGCCAGCAGTTGCACGCACGTGAAGCCGACCTCAGCGACACGGTGGTCGGCGGCATCCACTGGCTCGACCCCAAGACCGTCAGCAACCCCGGCGGCCTGACCCGTGGCTACGCCAAGCTGTTCGTCCAGCGCGGCGGTCAGTTCATTCATGGCGACGCCCGCACCTTGCGCCAGGTCGCCAGCGACTGGCAGGTCGACAGCCGCCAGGGGCCGATCACCGCTCCCGACGTGGTAATCGCCCTCGGCCCGCAGTCGGCCGAGCTGTTCAAGCCGCTGGGCTATCGCATTCCGCTGGAGATCAAGCGCGGCTATCACATGCATTACCGTGGCCGTGACGGCGCCCAACTCACGCATTCGATCTGCGATGCCCAGGGCGGTTACGTGCTCGCACCCATGGCCATGGGCATTCGCCTGACCACCGGCATCGAGTTTGCCGCCAGCAGCGATGCCGCCAACCAGATCCAGCTGCAACGCTGCGAAACCCTGGCGCGCAAGGTCTTTGCTCTCGGCGAACGCGTCGATGCCGAGCCCTGGCTGGGGCGCCGCCCGTGCCTGCCGGACATGCGCCCGGTAATCGGCCCGGCCGCCCGCCACAAGGGCCTGTGGTTCAACTTCGGCCATGCCCACCACGGCCTGACCCTGGGCCCGGTCACCGGCCGCCTGCTGGCGGAAATGATCACCAGCCAAACCCCATTCACCGACCCTGCGCCTTACCGCGCGAGCCGCTTCGACTGATCGCGGGAGAATAACAATATGACCGCTACTTTGAGCCTTGCCACCCCAACCCCTGCCCCACAGGCCGACCCGCGCAAGGTCGTGGTGACCGTCGAGGGCCTGAACAAGCACTATGGCGCCTTCCATGTGCTGCGCGACATCAACCTGCAGGTGCGCGAGGGTGAGCGCATCGTCCTCTGCGGGCCGTCCGGTTCGGGTAAATCGACGCTGATCCGCTGCATCAACCGCCTGGAAATTGCCGAACAGGGCAACATCCGCGTCAACGACACCGACCTGGCCCTGACCACCCGCCAGGCCGCCGAGGTGCGTAGCGAGATCGGCATGGTGTTCCAGCATTTCAACCTGTTCCCGCACATGAGTGTGCTCGACAACTGCACCCTGGCGCCCATGAGCGTGCGCGGCCTGTCGCGCAGGGAAGCCGAAGACCGCGCGCGCTTTTACCTGAGCAAGGTGGGGATCGAGAGCCAGGCCGGCAAATACCCCAGCCAGCTATCTGGCGGCCAGCAGCAACGGGTGGCGATTGCCCGGGCACTGTGCATGAAGCCAAAGATCATGCTGTTCGACGAGCCGACCTCGGCGCTGGACCCGGAGATGGTGGCCGAAGTGCTGGATGTGCTGGTGAAACTGGCCGACACCGGCATGACCATGCTCTGCGTCACCCATGAAATGGGCTTTGCCCGCCAGGTGGCCGAGCGCGTGCTGTTTCTCGATGGCGGGCAGATCATCGAAGACGCCAGCCCCGAGGCGTTCTTCAACAACCCGCAGAGTGCGCGGGCCAAGGGCTTTCTGGCGCAGATACTGCACTAATCCGGGATGACGATCGCGGGTCAAGCCCGCTCCTACAGGCCCTGCACTTCTCCTGTGGGAGCGGGCTTGCCCCGCGATTAGCCCAGATTCTCCAAAAACATCACAGTTATGTTATAACGATCCAAATAACTAACTCACGTCCACTCCCAACATGCCACTCACCCACCAACGCCTGCTCTACATCGACGCCCTGCGCGGCCTGGTCATCGTCTTCATGCTACTCGACCACGTGCGCGAAACCTTCTTCCTGCACCATCAGGTAAGCGACCCGATGGACGTCGCCAACACCGACCCCTGGTTGTTCTTCAGCCGCACCCTCGCTCACTTGTGCGCACCGGTGTTCGTGCTGCTGACTGGATTGTCGGCCTACCTGTATGGCGAAAAGCACCAGGGTAAAGCTGCGGTCTCGGCCTTCTTGTTCAAGCGCGGCCTGGTGCTGGTGCTGCTTGAGTTCACCCTGGTCAGCCTGGCCTGGACCCTTGAGCTGCCGCCCAAGGTGATCTACCTACAGGTGATCTGGGCCATCGGCCTGAGCATGCTCGCCCTGGCCGGCCTGGTGTGGTTGCCTCGGCCATTGCTGTTGGCACTCGGTGCACTGATCGTTGCCGCACACAACCTGCTCGACCCGCTGCATTTCGCAAAAGAGTCGGCGATGCACATCCCTTGGGCGATCCTGCATGACCGTGGTTGGCTGGAGGTTACGGACGGCCTGCGCCTGCGCACCTCCTACCCACTGCTGCCATGGATCGGCGTGATTGCCCTGGGCTACGCCATGGGGCCATGGTTTGCTCGGGGGACGCAGGCACTGACACGTCAGCGCAAGCTGCTGCTGGCAAGTGTCGGCGCCCTTGGCGTGTTCTTGCTGCTACGCCTGCTCAACGCTTATGGCGAGGCGCCCTGGCAGGTTGGTGAAACCACGCTGCGCACCCTGATGAGTTTCTTCAATATCACCAAGTACCCACCGTCGTTGCTGTTTCTGGCCCTGACACTGGGCGTTGGCCTGTTGCTATTGCGCAGGTTCGAACAGCTGCAGGGCAGCCGCGCGATCCAGCTGCTGAGCGTGTTCGGTGCAGCGCCGATGTTTTTCTACCTGCTGCACCTGTACATACTGAAATTGCTGTACCTGATCGCCGTCGCCGCCATTGGCCTGAACCAGGGCAGCTACTTTGGCTTCGACGCAATCTGGGCGGTATGGCTGACGGCAATGGTCTTGAGCGTTGCGCTCTACCCGCCGGTACGCTGGTTCGCCGCGCTCAAGGCCCGGCGCCGGGACATCGGCTGGCTCAAGTACTTCTGAGCACAGGCACGCCCCTGCAGCCAGGGGCGGCCCGAACCGCGCTTACTGGCTTTGCATTTTCGACTTGATCAACCCGGCGATGAAGGTCAGTACCGCACCACCCGCACCGCCGCCGACAATACTGCTGATCAGCGCCGGCAGGTCCAGTGAACCACCCGCTGCCACCGCCGCGCCGGGCTCACCGGTAACCGCCGCGATTATCTGCCCGACGATAACCCCGCCCACCCCACCGAAAATCGAGTTGAGTAGCGGCCCCATGCTTTGCTTGCTCATGCCGGCTGCGTTACCGCCCACCACACCGGCAACAATCTGAATGATCAGACTGACAATATCCATGATCCAACCCCTTTGTAGCGTTGAGAATTGACGACTCGCGTCCTGCTACTTCAGACAGTCACGACCACGGGAACAGAGGCGCCTGGCTCCGGTCAACGACGGCACACTGTTGCGGATGGGCACAGTATAGGTAGCCAACCGCAAGTAAGCCAAAACGGTGCTCAGGGTTTGATGTTTTTCAGGCTGTTGAGCAAGCCCAGCAGTTCTTGCAGCTTATCTTCGCCGAACTGCTCGAGGATGCGCTGATAGTTGTGCTCCATGTCTTCGCTCATGCCGACGAAGCACTGCTGGCCCTGTTCGGTCAGGCCGACGAACACCCGACGCTGGTCCTGGCTGGACTTCTTGCGCCGCACCAGGCCGTCGCGCTCCAGGCGCGCCAGTACGCCGGTCATGCTCGGTTTGAGGATACAGGCCTGCTCGGCCAGTTGATGGCTTTCCAGTTCGCCTTGCTGGCGCAGGATGCGGATCACCCGCCATTGCTGTTCGGTCAGGCCATGGGCATTGAGCGAGGGGCGGAAGAACGCCATGGCGGCTTCGCGGGCTTGCAACAGGGTCAGGGTCAGGGACGGTCTTGGAGTGGGCATGGTTCAGGCTGGTAGTCATCGGTGACAGCCAGCTTAAGAGAAACCGCGCGATGCAGCAAAGCCGCGCGGGCGCTGCTTCGGCCATATGTCGGACGCTTGTCAAATATAATGAACTGGCCGTAGCTGGCAGTACGCGGGTTGCCGGGGGCTGCGCGCCCATAATTGCATTCAGGCAATCTCAAGCTTCGCCTGTGCAATCTGAAGTCGTTTGACATATTAAACGGCTCTGGCAAGCTAGATGACAGGTTTCGACCGGATACAGCCCCTTGCTTGGCGTACCGGCAGTGCTCGAAACCTCAGGCAGCGCAAAGGTTTCAACTGCGCGCCTGCACAATAATGACAGGCTGCGCCTGTCCCAAGGTGACATATGCCCAACAGCAACATTGGCAATAAGAATCAAACCCCTCGCAAACCTGTCGTGCTGATGACCATGGGCTCCCAGGAGCGCAAAGGCCACGACTACCAGGTCATGACCCACAAATACATCGTACCGCTGGTAGAACACGCCGGCTGCGTACCTGTACTGGTGCCAACCTGCTGCGGTACCGACGACCTCGAAGCCTACCTGGACATGGCGGACGGTGTTTACCTGACCGGCGCCGGCAGCAACATCGACCCGGCCCTGTACGGCCAGGAAAATGAAACCCCGGGCAAGTCCCAGGACCGTAACCGCGACCTGTTCGACCTGCCGCTTGTGCAACTGGCCATCGCCCGTGGCCTGCCGATCTTTGGCATTTGCCGTGGCATGCAGGAAATCAACGTGGCCCTGGGTGGCGACATCTACCAAAAGGTCTACGCCGAGCCTGGCTACAACGACCACCGGGAAAACCCCGACGATCCGGTCGATGTCCAGTACAGCGCGGTGCACAGCGTCAAGCTGGAGCAAGGCAGCTGGTTGCACAAACTGCTGCGCAGCGATGAAATCCGCGTCAACTCGTTGCACGGCCAGGGCCTGAAAAACCTTGGCGAAGGCATCGAAGCGCTGGCCCACGCCGAAGACGGCCTGGTCGAAGCCATCCACGCCCCGAGCCTGTCGTCTTTTCTTTTCGCCGTGCAATGGCATCCGGAATGGCAAGCCGCAAAGAACCCGGACTCGGTGAAGATGTTCCAGGCCTTTGGTGATGCGTGCCGCAAGCAGGCGGCCAAGGGGCAGGTGGTCAGGAAGTTGGGGACTGCTGCCTGATTGTTGATTGACCTGGTTCCTTCGTGATTGGTTGGAGCCAGTTCAAGTCCCATTAAGCAAAAAGCTATGCTTTTATCCAGTCAATGCACTGTGTATAAACAGTGCTTGACCCGCGATAAGCGACGACTTAGTTGCCCAGCCCCCACCGCTCCCCCTTCGCCTCACCAGTCCCCTTGAACCCGCCCTTGCCATCCGAGCGCCAGCCGCTGCCCGCATTGTCGCCGGTACCGATGTAACCACCGCGTCCATCTGGCTCAAGGCCTCGCCCCTTGTTCATGCCAGTACCTTCGTAACCACCACGGCCGTCTGGCTTGTAGCCGCGCCCGGTGTACAACCCGTTACCCTGGAAGCCGCCCTGGCCGTCGGCCTGCCAGCCACCCCCGAAGGCTTCACGGCTGCCGGAGTATCGCGTGCTGTCATCAGGCTTGTAATGCTCGCCATAGTTGCGCCCGGTGCCTTCATAGCCGCCTCGGCCATCAGACCTGAAATCGCTGTAGCTGTTACTGCCAGTACCGCGCAGGCCACCCTGGCCATCTGGCGTGTAACCACCTCCCCAGTTGCGCCCGGTGCCTTTGAGCGAGCCGTCGGCCTGCAACTCGTAATCGCCACCGGTGTTGCTGCCGGTGCCTTTGAAACCACCACGCCCGTCTGGCTCGTAACCACTGCCCAGGCTTGCCCCGGCACCTACATAACCACCTGCAGCAAACACGGTGGTGCCCAGGCCAAGTACGACTGCACCCAGCAACACTTGCATGACTTTCTTCATGGGGTATTCCAGATCCTGTGGAATAGAGAGATACCGTCTGGCGGCACTCTCTAAAGACCACAGCCATGGAAAAAATTCCAAGAGTGCTGGCAATTTGATACGCCGACTTGTTTCAAGTCATTTCCAGCGTGAGGGCAATCTTATCCCTGCCCAGGCCCCTGCAAACGCGGCGCCCAGTCCTCCACCTCAACCTTCTCCAGACGTCGTGACAAGGTCCTGCGCCAGGACTCAACCAGCGGCAGTTCCAGGCACTGGCGAATCACCTCAAGGTCGACCTGCTTGTCGAACAGCACCGACGACAAACGCGCCACCGACCACTGCGGGTGCGGTCGCTCGATCAGTTCGATGTTCCTCCCTGCCGCCAGCACGCCCTCTTTCAGCACCCGGTAGTACCAGCCGGTGCGGCCGCTCTGCTGGACACGCAGCGACATGTCCTTTACCCCAAAGCGATCATTGAGCTTCCAGCACGGCATGCGCCCTTGAGAGATTTCCAGCACCGCAGTGCCTGCGCGAAAGCGGTCGCCCAGGCATACGTTCTGTTCGGTCAGGCCAACCGTGCTGAGGTTTTCACCGAAGGCACCCGGCGCTTGCAACAGTGCAAGCTCACCCAACTCTGCCGCCCAGGCCGCGTAGTGTTCGCGCGGGTAGTGATGGATGGCCTTTTCGATCCCGCCATGCACCCGTAAGTCGCCCTGCTCATCACCAGCCAGGCCCAGTGCGGTGACTGCAACCTCACCGTCGCGCGGGGTCTTGGCGATGGCGCTGGAGGAGCCGGGGCGGGTAAAGGCCACGGCGCGGCCGGTCAATACGCTTTGCAGTTGCAGGTGCTGTCCCAGCATGGGTGATTCACTCCTCTACAGGTTCGGCCAGCTGATGCTCTCGGCAAATCAGCTCGCGCTCTGGCGCGGTCAACGGCTCCTGGGTCAGTTCACAGAAGCCGCCCTTGGCGGTGGTGCGATGGAAACGGCAGGTCTTGCACAGGCCAAAGCCCGGCACGTTTTCATGGCGTTGGATGTTGCGCAGCAAGTCGCTGAGCAGGCCTTCGAGGGCCTGCGCCTGTGTGCCCATGCGCTGGGCTGCTGCCGCGAGAAAGTCCGGTGGCATCACCGCAGCCAGCAGCTCCCGGGCCGCTGGCGTCAGCGCCAGGTGCACGCTGCGCTTGTCCCGCGCATCCTGGGTTTTGACCAGCAAGCCCTTGGTTTCCAGGGCCTTGAGCGATTGCGAGACCGTGCCCTTGGTCAACCCCAGGTACTCGGTGACCGCCAACGGTGTGTTGGAGTAGCGATTGCAGCGCGCCAGGTAGAGCAAGGCACTGAGCTGTATCGGCTGCAGGTCGGCCAGCAGCGGGTGCTGGCGAAACCAGACGCGGGTCAGGCTGGAGAGCCGTTCCAACAGGTCGAATAGCACGCGTGAGCCTCGATCAATGACGTTGATAAATAGTATCGGATAGAAACTATATTGACAAAGGGCAGCAGCGGCATAGGATAAACGGTATCGATCCGATACCAACAGGAGATAACCATGAAACGCACCCTCGCCCTCACCTTGAGCCTGATCGCCGCCCAGGCCTGGGCCCATGAAACGCCCGGCATCAGCAGCGCCAAAGGCAATGCCGAGGCCGCCTTCGACCTGGTCCAGACCCGGGTCTTCAAGCAAGGCGACAACCTGGTGTTCGAACAACTGGTCGATGGCCAGGCCGGCAGCCGCCTGCCCACGGCCAAGGGCAGCTTTGCCGGCGCCGAGGTCTACAGTTATGTCTGGCCCACCAGCCTGGACAGCAGCAGTGTCGGCTTCGAGGCCAAGGCCGGGATTCTTGCCCTGGCCCTGACCTCGCACCCGGACTTCGACGACACCCCGCAACTGGATGAAAACCGCGACGGCAAGAAAGACAACGACGGTGGCCTCTGGCATTCGCATTGGGTGGTGTTGAGCAAGGATGACAGTTGCCGCCCGGGCGGGCTCAAGGTGCGCGACATTCCCGAGGGGGCCAAACCCAAGCTGCCCGCTACCTGGCCCGGCGCGCCGATCTACATCGACTCACCCGGCTATGACCTGCGCGTCAATGAGAATGCCGCGCGTATCAGCGTGCCGCTGGCCGCCGTGGGCTTCCCGCAAAGTTTCAACTACGACGGCGTGACCGCGGCGCTGAAGGTCAATGCCGACCTGCACAACCCGCTGCTGTGCGTCAGCAGCGTGTGGGACATCAGCTCCGGCGACCTGTCGCTGCCGGGCACCTGGAAGCTCAAGCAGGAGTGAGCCTATGGCAGAGGGTGGTGGATTCGCTATGCTGCACAGCATGAACGCCACCCTCCCCACCCGCACCCCCTGCCCGCCCGGCGCCTGTGACTGCGGCCGCGAAACGCTGCAGGATCCGCGCATCCTGCGACTGACCCGCGAGGAAGAAAAGCGCCTGCTCCAGCGCCTGGAAAATGTGCAGAGCCTGGCGGACCTGGAGCACATGCGGCAACGTTTGTATGAGCAGTTGGGGATTCGTGTGCAGATCACCCCAAGCTTCAATGAGGTGCGGACCATGCGCGGTATCAGTATCCAGATCGAGGAGCTGCCGGGCTTGTGCCGCAAGACCCGACAGAATATTCCGGCGGCTATCCGCCGGGCGCTGGAGAAGCAGCCGGAGATTGCCTACCGGCTGCTCGATGCCCATGACCTGTTGCGCGATGCCTGACACAGCAGCGCGGGGTAACACCCGGGTTTGCCGTACAGTGGCTGCTGCCACGGCTAGGCGGTTTCGAGGCGCAGCAGAGCGGTGTCGATGTACGCATCAGTGCCTGCAAGCGCCTGGTGGATTTCGCCCGCGACGGCATCGACCTGGCGGTGCGTCATGGCTATGGCCGCTATGACGGACTGGTCGCCGAACGCTTGCTGGACGATGATCTGGTGCCGGTGTGCAGCCCGCACTTGCGCACCATCCACACCCTGCACCACCCCAACGACCTTGCCAGCGTACACCTGCTGCACGATGAGCACCGCCATGACTGGCGGATGTGGCTGGATGCAGCCGGGGCGCCACAGGTGCAGGCCAGTGGCGGTACCTTGTTCGTAGACAGCAACGGCACGATTGAAGCGGCCAAGGCGGGGTTCGGCGTGGCGCTGGTGCGCCGCGGCTTTGTGCAGCGGGAGCTGGATGAAGGCATGCTGGTGACGCCCTTTGCACAGGGCATCGCCAGTGAGCTGGCGTATTACCTGGTGTACCCGGCGACGGCACTGGAACGGCCGCAGGTGGCCGGGTTTCGTCAGTGGTTGCTGGCTTGTCGCTAGCAGGGATTGCTTTGCAGCCCATCGCCGGGCAAGTCGGTCTTACCAGTTATAGGTCAGGTCAGTGGTAATGGTCCGCCCTTCGCCGTAGTAGCAATCCACGTCGCTGGTGCAACGGCTGACATACACCTTGTCTTCCAGGTTCTGCAGATTGACCTGCAACTTCACCCCTTTCAGGCGCAATGGCGACTGCTGCAAGTCGTAGGAGACCATACCGTCGTACACGGTGTAGGACGGAATGCTGAAGTGATCCTCGGCCCAGTCGGTACCGTCACTGCCGCGCACGTAACGCGCGCCCAGGCCCATACCGATGCCGGCAAGCGGCGTGTCGCCGGTAAAGTGATAATCCAGCCACAGCGAGGCGGTCATCGGCGGCGTACCGGAAGGGTGGCGGCCCTCGCGGCCATCGTTGTCCTTGGTGTAGACCACATCGTTACGCGACACCGATGCAATCAGGCCCAGGTTATCGGTCAGGTTGGCCTTGCCTTCAAGCTCGACCCCGCGTGAACGCAGTTCGCCAACCTGGCTGTTGAAGCCGGGGTTGCCGACGTCGGCGGTGAGGATGTTCTGCTGCTTGATCTCATACACCGACAACTGAATGAAACTGTCCTGGCCAGGCGGCTGGTACTTGATACCGGCCTCGACCTGCTTGCCGGTGGAGGGTTCGAACGCCTTGCCCGCATAGTCGGCGCCGCTCAGCGGCAGGAACGACTCGGAGTAACTGACATACGGCGTCACGCCATTGTCAAAGCCATAACCAAGCCCTGCACGGCCGGTGAACTTCTCGTCCTTGACGTTGGTGTGATTGCCGGCAATCGGCTCCTTGTTATCGGACTCGGCCCAGTCATAACGGCCACCGAGGGTCAGGAACCAGTTGTCCCACTTGAGCTGGTCCTGCACATACAGGCCGGTCTGGTTGATGGTGCGGTCCCAGTTGAACGGCTGACCGAAGTTCAATGGCTTGCCATAGGCCGGGTTGTACAGGTCAATGACCGGCGGATTGCGGTCGTACTTGCCGAGGAACTGCGAGTTGGAGTGGTAGTAATCAACGCCAATCAACAGGGTATGGGCGAGGTCGAAGGTGTTGAATTTGGCCTGGGCCATGTTGTCGATGCCAAACACCTTGTTGCGTTGCGCCCAGTCCACGCCGTAGCGGGTCATGGCGCTCTGGTCGTTGGCTCCGGTGACCGGGTTGGGCACAAAGGCGTAACCGTGCAGCGGCGCCCGGAACTTGTCGTCGACGTAGGCATAGCGGGTGTTCTGCTTGAGGGTCCAGACGTCGTCCAGTTCATGGCTGATTTCGTAGCCGAAGGTGTACTGCTCGCGATCGTAAGAATTGACCCCCGGCTCGCCGATGAAGCGGCTGCGCTTGATTCGCCCGTTGGGGCTGGCGAACACCGTGCCCACCGCAGGCAGGCCCTGGGCTTCAGGTACGCCGTTGTCGCGCTGGTAGTGGCCGTAAACGGTCAGGCGGGTCTGCTCGTTGGGGCTCCAGGTCAGGCTCGGGGCGATCATGTAGCGCTGCTGTTCGACGTAGTCGATCTCGCCATTCTTATCCAGGCCCATACCGGTCACGCGGTACTGGTACTCGCCCTGCTCATCCACCGGGCCGGCAAAGTCGAAAGCGCCGTAACGCCGGTCCTGGCTGCCGCCACCGAGCTTGACTTCATGCAGCGGCGTGGCGGTCGGGCGCTTGGAGACCATGTTGATCAAACCGCCGGGCTGGTTCTGCCCATAGAGCACCGAAGCCGGGCCCTTCATCACCTCGATGCGCTCAAGCGCGTAGGGGTCGATCTGCAGCGCGCCACCGGTACTGCCACCGCCGTACGGCAGGTGCAGGCCGTCCAGGTACAGCGGCGTCGGGCTGAAGCCACGGGAAGTGGGCTCGTCAAAAATCCCCACACGGTCGGAGAATCCGCCACCGGTGATCCCCGGGGTGTAGCGCAGGGCCTGGGTGACCGACTGCGAGCCCAGCGCGGTGATTTCGTCCTGGGTAATGACGTTGATGGTCTGCGGCACTTCCAGCACCGAGGTATCGGTCTTGGTCGCCGTGCCGGTGCGCTTGGCCACATAACCCTGGACCGGGCCCCAGGCCGTTTCACCGGCATTGGAGACGATCTGCGTCAGGCCCAGCTCCAGGGCCCCGCTCTGCTCGGCGGGCAGCAGGTTCCAGGTGCCGCCGGCAGTGATGTTGAGGTTTAGGCCGGTGCCGCTCAGGGCCTGGGTTGCCGCTTGCTCGGGCGTGAGCTGGCCGTTGACCGCCGCCGATTGCTTACCCTGAAGCAGCGTAGGCTTGACCGACAGGACCCGGCCAGACTGGCGGGCGATGCGACTGAGGGCTTCGCCCAGGTCACCGGCCGGGATATCAAAGCGTTGGCTGGCGCTGATGCTGCTGTCGGTTTGCGCCAGGGCCAGCAGCGGCGCGCTGCTGCCCAGGGCAATGGCAAGGGCCAGCAGGCTGGGACGGATCATGGAGTCGGGCATGGAAGTGTTGGCTCGTTGGAGGTTGTTGTCCATAACGAGGACACGCCAGTGATCGAACCCCCTCAGGGAAATCGAAATTATTTTTATTCAGATCACGTCGACACGGGTCAGCCAGCTGCCAAAGCTGTCGACACGGATCGGCAGGGTCTCGGCCAGTGAGCGCAAGGTGCGCTCACTGTCGTCCAGCGGGAAGCTGCCGTAGACGCGCACCTGTGCAGCTTGCGGGCTGATACGCAGTAGCCCGGCGCGGTACGGGCGCAAGGCCTCGATCAGCTCGCCCAGGGGTTCGTCACGCACATCCAGGCGGCCCTCGGTCCAGCTCGCACGGGTACGTAGCGATGCGGCCAACGGCTGGCTGGCGTGTCCGTCAAAGCGAAAGGCCTGGCCCTCCTCCACGCGCTGGGCGGGTGCGCTGCCGCTTCTGAGCATGATGCTGTGCTGCTGCACCGCGACCAGGCTCTGGCGCTCTTCCTGGCGCACGCTAAAGCGTGTGCCCAGGGCTTGCACCTGGCCTTCGCGGGTAGCGACGATAAAGGGCCGGCCCGGTTCTGCACGGACATCGGCTTGCAGCTCACCTTCGCGCAGCAGCACCAGCCGCTGCCCGGCGCTAAAGCGCAGATCCACCGCACTGCGTGCGTTCAGGCACAGGCGCGAACCATCGGCCAGGGTGAAGGTGCGGCGCTCACCGGTGCCGGTGCGCAGGTCGGCAAGCAGATCGCCCAGCGGCGTCAGGCGATTGCCGATCACGCCGGCGCCCAACCCCAGCAGCACCATCGCCAGGCCGCCGCCCAGCGCCTTGCGCCGCGATGGCGAAGGCAAGGCGCGCAAGCTGCGGCTGGCCATGGCCAACTGGCCGGGGTTGCGCTGCTCGGCCTGCTGCAAGTCAGCCAGGGGTTCACCGAGCAGGGCATTGACCCGCTGCCAGGCGGCCTGGTGACCGGGCGCCTGCTTGAGCCAGGCGTTGAACGCCAGCAGCAACGGACTGCCGGCCGGAGCGTTCTCCAGCTTGAGCAGCCAGTCCACGGCTTCGTGGGTGGCGCGATCCAGTTGCATATTGCTCATTCGGGCCTCGCACTCAGGCAATGCAGGAAGGCCCGGCGCAAGTCGCGCTCGACCGTGGCCAGTGACACCCCCAACTGCGCGGCGATGTCCGGCTGGCTCATGCCTTCCAGGCGGTGGAGGATGAATGCATGCCGCACCCGCACCGGCAAGCCATCGAGCAGGCGGTCGATCTCGGCCAAGGCTTCGCGCACCAGCAGCACGTCTTCGGCCGACGGCATGCAGTATTCGGGCAGGCACGCCAGCTCGTCGAGGTAGGCCTGCTCCAGCGCCCGCCGGCGAAACAGGTTGCTCAGCAGTCGACGGGCGACGGTGGCGAGGAACGCACGGGGCTCTTCCAGGGCGGGCAAGGCGCTGCTGCCCATGGCCCGGACGAAGGTGTCCTGGGCCAGGTCCGCCGCATCGTGCGGGCAGTTCAGCCGACGGTACAGCCAGGCGCGCAACCAGCGATGATGGTCACTGTAAAGGTGGGCGACGATGGCCTTGGAGTCGACAGAGCTCGGCACAAGAGTGATCACACACTAATGGTAATTACTCTCATTATCATGATGCTGAGGTGATTGCACAATCCCCTATCGCCGCGCCTACTGATCCTGCCCCGCTACCACCGTTGCCAGCCTTTGTGGCTGCACCACCTGGGCGAAGGCCGCCTGCACCTGTGCAGGTGTCACCGCCTCTAGCTGTTGCTGCCAGGTCACCAATGTATTGTCCGGCAGCTGATTCAAGGCAATCTGCGCGACATGCTCAAGCACGCGTTCACGGCGAGTAGCGGCAAAATACTCCAGTTGCCGGGCCTTGGCCTCCACCAGTTCCTCTGCGCTCGGGCCCTCGCTGACAAAGCGCACCAAGGCCTCGCGGGCCGCCTCTTCTGCCTGCTGCTGGTGCCCGGCGGGGACCTCCAGGGAAATGACC
Organism: Pseudomonas tructae; assembly: GCF_004214895.1. Classification (NCBI taxonomy): domain Bacteria; kingdom Pseudomonadati; phylum Pseudomonadota; class Gammaproteobacteria; order Pseudomonadales; family Pseudomonadaceae; genus Pseudomonas; species Pseudomonas tructae. Next base: position 3,381,243 of record NZ_CP035952.1, read on the forward strand.
ATTGCCCCACCCTGCTGGCCCATGTCGAAGTAGCTGGACGATTGCCAACTCACATCCCCGCCCAGTTTCGCCCCCAGCGCACGGTTGAGTCGCGTCGGCCAGTGCTCGCCACCGAAAATGTCGCTGCCCAGCAGCAATGGGAAAAAGTCCGGCGTGGCCCGTGACACTGCCGGTTGGCCGATCTGAATCCAGATCGTACCTTGTTGCGGTTGCAGTTTCTGGTGGCTGGCCTGCCTCAGCGCCTGCACCTTGGGCAGCGCTGGCAAAGCCTTGCAGCCGGCTTGCGGCAAACGGCCAAGCGCTGCGCTGGCCACGGCATCGGCTTGCGTCCGGTCCAGGTTGCCAACCAGGCTGACCGTAGCCCGGCAAGGCAGCATCATGGCGCTATAGTGAGCACGCAGCTCGCTCATGCCAGTACGCTCTACCATGGCCGGCGTCAGGGCATAGCCGAATGGCAGCGCGTACTCATAGAGGTTGACCTGTTTGCTGCGCTGCAGTCCCGGGCGGGTCACTTCGCGGCCATAGGGGTGCTCGCCATACAGCGCCTGGGCAAAACGCTCCCCCACACCGGCAAACCGCCGGGTGCTTTCGCCGTTGACCTGGCGAATGAAGTACGGCTTGGCCTGCAACCAGACACTACCGGCGAAGGCCGGCTCGGCAATCTGTCGGCCCAGCAGGGCCGCTGCCTCGGTTTGGCGTTGGGCGTCGGCGTCGGTGATTCTGAGGATATAGCTGAAGCGGTCGGCATCGACCTGGGTGTTCAATTCGCTGTTCAAACGCATCCAGGCCATTTGCACGGCGTTGACGTTCAATGCCGGATCATCGCCCTGGGCGCGAATCCCCGCGGTCGCCAACGCCGCACCGAGCACCGCCAGGCCTGGTTGCCCCTGCGGATCGCGGCGGCTGCCGGCATCGAAGTCGACCTGGATCTGCAGGTCGCTTGCCTGGCTTTGTGGCAACAGGTAGACCCGCGCGCCGTTGGGCTGGGTCCAGTGTTCAATGGCCAGGTTGTCGGCCGCCAAGGCTGGGGCCATTACGCTCAATCCAAATGCGCAGGTGAAGAGTCGTTCCATCAAGGTCATAGCGATTACTCAAAAGGCCAGGGCGCGGACGCTACGCACTTGGCTGCGGCAGATCAAGCCTGGACAACGATACCTGGTGTACTGACTGCTCTGGCCTCATCGCGGGGCAAGCCCGCTCCCACCGAGAGCCACGCCGACCGGGTGGGAGCGGGCCTTGCCCCGCGATCGAGCGCGCAGCGGTCGCAAACCAGGCGACCCCTGGTGTGCTGACTGCACTGGCCTCATCGCGGGGCAAGCTCACGCCTACAAGTGATTACAGCAACTGGCGCTTGACCGCCTCATCCAGCGTGCTTTGGGTCAACTGCCGAACCAGTGCAGTGGTGTCCTGCTGGAACGGAATCCCGACGATCAGCACCAGGTGCATCCAGGTACGTACCGACTCGCTCTTGCTGATGCGTCCCAGCTCCTTGCCATCCTTGTCCTTGAACACGGTGTCGAGGGTAAAGGTGTTGCGCGCCGTGGACGGGATGACGAAGAAGGTCGCGCCGGTAATGATCGCCGAGGCCACGTTGTACTGCTCATGGTTGGTCAGGATCGATTCGGCGTAAATGTCCGCGGCGACCTTGTCGGTGCTCACCCGGGCAAAGCGTCCGGACTGGTTGTAGGTTTCGACCAGCGCACTCTCCCACGCCTCGGCCGGTTTGCCGGCGATGGCATTGGCCTGGCCGCGGTTGACCTGGTATTGCGCGGTGGTGCGCACGTAGGCGGTGGGCTTTACCGCCTGTGCCTGCGCTTGTGGCGGCCAGCTCTGCACTGGCGCCAGTTCGTGTTGCGAATAGGAGACACAGCCAGTCAGCAGCACAGCGCCGAGCAGCAGGTTGGCCTTGATGATACGCAGCATGGGGGGGTTCCTTGAGATCATTGTTTGGCCAGTTTCAGCGTGGCGTCGTCGAGCAGCTTGGCGACCACTTCGTTCAGTTGTGGCGCACCCAGGGTTGGCGCCCAGTATTCGCGACGGTACAGGCCGACATTGCGTTCCAGCTTGAGCACCTGGTGCGAGCTGGCCAGAGCCTTGCCGTTGCGGTCCTCGATCACCAGGTCACCGGCAACGTCGAAGGTGTCGACGTAGATCGGACCATTGACCCAGATCCACACGGTCAGGGTCAGCAAGGCGCCCGGGAAATACCCCGGATGCGGTGCACGGTGGCCCTTGAGCGAGGTCATGTTGAACTTGAGCAGCACATCCTGCTCATCCAGGCGGGTCGGGTATTGGCTCACCGCGTTGAAGTACTTGCCAGCCGTGACGTACTGATCGAGCTGCACGGTCAGCGAGCGGCTGATGGAGGTGCGCGTGGCCTCGTCGATACCCGGCGAGGTGACGGCAACATCGGCAACTTGCGCCGTACGCGGGCTGGTGTTGGCAGCAGGATGCTGCGGGGCGGCCAGGGGGCCGGTGACGTTGTAGGAGACGCAGCCGGTCATCGCCAGGGTGGCAATGATCGCGCTGGCCTGAAGCAGCTTTTTGAGCATGGAATATCCTTATTGGGCGCGTAGTGCCAGAGTGCTTCGGCACAGGCCTGAGAAACTTGAGGCGCAGGTTCAGAAGTCCACCGACGCCGACATCAGCAGCGTGCGCGGCGCGCCCAGTCCGCCCGACAAACCGCTGCCATCACCGCCGCTCCAGGAGCCCAGCCAATAGGCCTTGTTGGCAACGTTCTGCAGTGTGGCGCGCAAGGTCACCGGTTTGGCGGCGATACGTGTGCTATAGCGGGTGCCAAGGTCGAAGGTGGTGTACGAGGGCAGCGACAAGCGATGATCATCGGTGACGTAACGCTCACCGGTGTAGTTGAGGTTACCGGTCAGGGTCAGGCCGGTAATGCTGTCGAGATCGTACTCGGTGCCCAGCTTGGCCAGCACCTTGGGCACGCCGGTAACCTGGTTGCCCTCGTTGGCGGCAATGCGCGCCTTGGTCAGCTCGGCCTTGGTGTAGGACGCACCGCCCAGCAAGCGCAGGCCCGGTTGCACTTCACCGAAGAAGTTCCACTCAACGCCACGGTTGCGCTGCTCGCCATAGACGCCGAACAGGTTGGTCACAGGGTCGGTGTAGGCGCTGGGTTTTTCGATCTGGAACAGGCTCAGGGTGGTGGCCAGATAGCCCAGGTCAAGCTTGCTGCCCACTTCGTATTGCTTGGTCTGGAACGGCTTCATGATGTCGCCGGCGTTGGCCGCGGTGTCGGGGGCCGAAGCGCCCTGGCTCAAGCCTTCGATGTAGTTGGCGTACACCGAGACGTTGTCCGTCACCTTGACCAGCAAGGCGGTGGCCGGAGACAACCGGCTTTCATCGTAGCTTGCGGTCTTGGCCCCGGTGCGGCCATAGTTGCTGCTCTGCACAGTCTGATGACGCGCACCGACGGTCCATTGCACGCGGTCCTGGGCAAACGACAGGGTGTCGACCAGGGCATAGCTGCCAAGCTTGGCCTCGGTTTTCGAGGTGGTCGCACCAAAGCCGCTCAAGTCCGGTGCGGGGCCGAAATCAAGGTTGTAGTAGTTGGTGCGGGCGTGACCGAAAAACGCCGCATCCTTGAAGCTGTTCTTCGAACTGAAACGGCTCGCCGCCAGGGTCCAGGCATGGTTGACCGGGCCGGTGGCGAAGTGGCCCTTGAGGCCGACTTCGCCAGATTTCTGCGTGCCATCGCGAGCCGAGCGAATGGCCGTGGCATCGATGTCACCGGCGTCATTAAGCAGCGTGTCGCGGGTCATCAGCGCATCATAACCGCCATCGCGCTGCCCCCAGGCGCCGTATGCAGTGATGGCCTCGCTGAGGTCGAACTCGCCACGCAACACCACCGTTTCGGTGTCATTGACGGTGTAGCCCCACTCCGGCGCCAGGGAGTGGTCGCCCTTCTTGGGCGTCGGCACCCGGGTGACCGTGTCGGCAATCGAGGAGATGCCAAAGTAGTTGACGCCATCCATGCGCTCGCGCTGCTTGTAGAGGTCGGCGGACAACCGGGCGCGTTCGCCGCGCCAATCCATGGCCAGGGACGACAGTTCCATCTTGTGCTGCTGGTCGTCCACCGCCGTATCACCGTCACGGTAGACACCGTTGAAGCGCACACCGAACTGCTTCTGCTCGCCGAAGCGTTGCCCGACATCGGCATGCACGCCACCAAGGCCACGAGACTCATAGGTTGTGGTCAAACGCGCCAGTGGCTCGTCGCCCGCACGCTTGGGCACGATATTGATACTGCCGGCGACACTGCCGTCCGGCGGCATGCCATTGAGCAGCGCCGAAGGCCCCTTGAGCACCTCGACCCGCTCGGCAAGCTCGGTGGAGCCGCGCATGTTCGGCGCCATGCCGATCAGGCCGTTGAAGGTGATGTCGTTGGCGGTGGTGGAAAAGCCGCGAATGAAGAACGTCTCGTAGTTGCTGCGCTTGCTCGGTACATACACCGACGGGTCGGTGGCGCCGATCACCGCACCGATGTCCTGGGCCTGACGGTTTTGCACGTATTCTTCGGTGTAGGCGACGGTGTTGAACGGTGTCTCCATGAAGTCCTTGTTGCCCAGCAGGCCGAGGCGGCTGCCGGAAGCCACCTGGCCACCGGCATAGGCCGGCGGCAGGTTGCCGGTGGCAGCCACGCTGCTCTGGATCATGGTTTGCGGCAGAGCGATACCCGCTTCGCCGTCGCCACTGACAACCAGGGTATAACTGCCATTGGCCTGGCGCACCGCTAGCAGGCCATGCCCCTGCAACAACGCGGCAAAGCCCTCGTCGATGCTGTAGCTGCCAGCCAGCCCCGCGCTGTGCTTGCCCTGCAGCAGCACGGCATCGACGGTCAGTTCAATCCCGGCACTGGCGGCAAAGGCGTTCAGGGTCTGGGACAGCGAGCCTGCCGATACGTTGAAGCCGTGACGTGAGTCCGCTGCTGCACCGGTCTGTGCCTGTACCGTTGCCGGCATCAGGGCCAGGGATCCGGCGCCCAGTCCCAGGCACAGCACCAGCCGCCAGGCGACAAGGTTGCGTGTGCGGCTGACGGCCGCTTCTGGAGGCTGAACACTCAGAGGGACAAGGTTTTGAGAACGGCGTTCCGGCATGCTGGACTCCTGTGCGCTCGGAAGGATAAGTGACGCTCACTGTGTCTTCCGAACCAGAACGCCAAAGCCTCAATCGAAACAATAATCATTTTAAAAGCATTACAAATACCCTCGGGTCACCTCGTCGATGACATTGCCCAGGCAGGTCACGCTGGCCGTGCACAGGTACCAGGTCTGGGCATCGACAAACACCACACGGCCGTTTTTCCAGGCCTTGGTCTGGCGCAGCAAGGGGTTGTCCAGGCTGCTGCTGTCCAGGGCCGGGCGCCGCTCCATCACCGCCGTGCGGTCGACCATATAGAGAATGTCGGGGTCGGCCTGCTGGATGAACTCGTTGGAAATCGGCTGGCCGTGCAGGCCGGCCTCGATCTCGCCGCCAGCAGGCTTGACGCCCAGGGTGTCGAAGACAAAGCCGTAGCGAGACTTCACCCCATAGGCGGTGAAGGCGCCATTGTTATGCATCACGATCAGGGCCCTCTCCGGCCGCCCCGCCGTCACCTGCCGGATCTGCGCGACCTTGGCGTCGAGGGCATCGGCCTTTTGCTTTGCCAACTGCTCTTTGCCGAACACCCGGCCGAGGGTCAACAGGTGTTCGCGGGCCACGGCGATAACATTGCCCTGCTGGTTGCTCAGGTCGACATCAAAATGCAGGGTCGGGGCAATCTCGGCCAGTTGCGCATAACTGTGCGCCTGGATCGGTGAGATCAGGATCAGGTCGGGCTTGAGCCCGTGCACGCGCTCAAGGTTGGGCTGCACCGTCGCGCCTACGTCCACCACCTTCGGGTCGTCCTGGTACTGGCGCAGAAACGGCGCGACATAATCCTTGGCGATGCCTGCCACCGGCGCGCCCAACTGGTCGAGGGTATCGAGTTCGCTCATGTCGAAGGCGACCACCCGCTGCGGCCGCTTGTTGATCACCGTGGAGCCCAGCGCATGCTCGATGGTGATCGGCGCGTACTCTGCTGCGGCTTGGACCTGGACCTCGCCCTGCACCGCCGGTGGCTGGTCGCAAGCGCTCAAGGTGGCGGTCAACGCCAGCAGTGCCGCCAGGGTCCAACGCGGCTGTAGCTTATCCCTGTTCATGTTCACGCTCCTGATCCGATGGGTTGAAGTAGTTGCAGACAAAACCCCGCCCGCTGCGCAGGATTTCAAAGTCCAGGCCATACAAGGCCTGCAGTCGCGCCTGGGTGACCACCTCGGCGACCGGGCCGCAGAAACGCACCGCACCAGCCTGCATGGCGAGGATATGGTCGGAGTAGTTGGCGGCGAAGTTGATGTCGTGCACCACCAGGATCACCGTGCGCCCCTGCTCGTCACACAGCCTTCGCAAGGCGCGCATGATCTGCACCGCATGCTTCATGTCGAGGTTGTTGAGCGGCTCGTCCAGCAGCAGGTAGTCGGTTTGCTGGGCAATGGTCATGGCCAGGAATGCCATCTGTCGCTGGCCGCCGCTGAGCTCGTCGATGTAGGCACTGCGCAGGTGGTCCAGGCCAAGAAAGCCGATGGCCTCGTCGATCTGCTGCCGGTCCTCTTCGTTCAAGGCGCCACGGCTGTGGGGAAAGCGGCCAAAGGCGACCAGCTCCTCAAGGGTCAGACGCAGGTTGAACTGCGGGTGCTGCCGCAAGGTGGCGACCTGCCGGGCGTATTCGCTGACCCGGTAGTGCGCGACGCTACGGCCATTGATGAGAATTTCGCCGCTGCACGGTTTGAGCAGCCGGGCAATCAGCATCAGCAGCGTGCTCTTGCCGGCGCCGTTGGGGCCGATCAGCGAGGTCAGCTGGCCTGCCGGAAACTGCAGGCTGACGTCGCGCAACACGGTTTTGCCGGCATACGCCTTGTGAATGTGCTTGAGCGTGATCATGCCTGCCCCCGACTGCGAATCATCAGCGCGAGGAAGTACGCGCCGCACACCAGGTTGACGAGGATGCCCACCGTGGTCTTGTAGTTGAATACCTGCTCCACCAGGAACTGGGCGACGATGAACAGGCTGATGGCGATGGCGCAGCCCAGTGGCAAGGTCAACCGATGGCGGCTGCTTTGCGCCAGCGCATAGGTGATGTTGGCCACGAAGATGCCCATGAACGCCGTGGGCCCGAGCAGGCTGGTGGACACCGCCACCAGCACAGCGATCAGCGCCAGGTACAGGCGCACGTAGCGCGGATAGTCGACCCCCAGCGAAAGTGCCTGATCGCGCCCCAGGGCAAGCACGTCAAGGCTTGGCAAGGTCCTGAAGCCGACCACCCCTACGCCCAGCACCAGCGCGCCCGAGTAGAGCAACTGCTGGCCATCGGCACGGTTGAACGAGGTGTAGGCAAACCCTTGCAGCACGGAAAATTCACCCGGGCTGATACGCAGTTGAATGAACTGGGTGAAGGTCGTCAGCACCAGGGTCAGCACCAGCCCGAACAACAGCAGGAAATACAGGTTGTTCTTGCCATTACCCAGCAGCCAGCGATGCAGGGCCCAGGAGTAGCCGAGCATGCACAGCATCGACAGCAGCACGTTACCGTGGTGGCCGAGCAAGGCCAGGCTGGTGCTGCCCAGGGCCAGGATCAGCAGGGCCTGCAGCAGCAGGTAGAGGGCCTCGTAGCCCATGATGCCCGGGGTCAGGATGCGGTTGCCGGTGATGCTCTGAAAGGCGATCGACGACCAGGCGACACACACACCGCCAAGCACCATCGCCGCCAGGCGCAGCAAACGCCGGGGAATCACGTAGGCCAGGTCCAAGCCCGAGCCGACCAGCACGAAGGCCAGCGCCAGGACGATGAGCAACGGCCAGATGGCATGGCGAATGATCACGCTGTTCATCGCCGCTTCCAGAGGATCAGCGCCAGGAACAGCACACCGCCCAGGCTGCCTGCGGTGAGTCCGATAGGGACTTCGAAGGGATAGATCAGCAAGCGTCCGAGGATGTCGCAGGCCACCAGCATCGACGCCCCGCTCAAGGCAATGATCGGCAGCGTGCGTTGCAGGTTTTCACCGAACTGCAGGGCGACCAGGTTGGGGATCACCAGGCCGACAAAGGGGATCGCCCCCACGCAAATGACCGTGACCGATACCGTCACCGCCACCAGCAACAGGCCCAGCGTGGCAGTCGCCACATAGTTGATGCCCAGGTTGCGCGCCGTGTCCTGGCCCATGCCCAGTACGGTAAAGCGCTGGGCATAAAGGTAAGTCAGCAGCACGATCGGCAGGATCAGGTAGATCACCTCATAGTTGCCCTGCACGACCCGAGAAAAATCCCCCAGCAACCAACCCTGCATGTTCTGCAGGATGTTATGGCGGTAGGCGTGGAATTCGGCGATGGCACTGAGCACGCTGCCGTACATCAGGCCGATCACCGGTACCAGCACACTGTGCTGTACGCGCAGGCGGCCGATGATGGCCACGAACAGCAGGCTGCAGGCAAAGCAGAACGCCAGGGCAAACAGCATGCGCCCCGGGGCGCCAGCCTCGGGGGCCAGGGTCAGCGCCAGGAGGATGCCCAGTTTGGCCGCATCCAGGCCGCCGGTGGTGGCGGGCTCGACGAACTTGTTGCGCACGATGTGTTGCAGGATCACCCCACACAGCGACAGCCCGACCCCGGCCAGCACCAGCGCGGCCAGGCGCGGCAGGCGGCTTGCAGTCAGGGTCAACCAGGCGTCCGTGCTGCCGGCAAACAGCTGCGCCCAGGACAGCTGCTTGACGCCCACCAGCAAGGATGCACCACACAACAGCACAAACAGCAGGGGCAAGGCACGTCGAATCAAGGCAGGCCCTGCTCATCAACGGGTGGCGCACCGGCAATCCGCCAGCCTTTGGCGGCCTGGCGCTGGGCCAGGTAATGGGCGTACTGCCCCTGGGCTGCGGCCAGCTGCGCCGGTGTGCCCTGCTCGACGATTCGCCCCTGGTCGAGCACCAGCACCTGGTCGGCCATGACCACCGTGGACAGCTGGTGGGCAATGACGATCAAGGTACGCTTGCCGCGCAGATGCGTCAGGGTCTGGCTGATGGCTGCCTGGTTCTGCGCATCCAGTGCCGCGGTCGCCTCGTCCACCAGCAAGATCGGGGCATCCTTGATCAGCGCCCGAGCAATGGCGATACGTTGCCGTTCACCGCCCGACAATCGCGCCCCACCCTCGCCCACCGGGGTCCACAGCCCTTGCGGCAGGCGCTCGATGATCTCGTCGACGCCCGCCTGGCACGCCGCCTCCAGCACCTGGGCGGTGCTCGCGCCCGGTTTGCCGAGACGAATGTTGTCGGCGATGCTGCCCTGGAACAAGTAGGTGTCCTGGAAAATCTGGCTGATCTGCGCCGCCAGTTGTTCGGCGGTCATCTGCCGCACATCGACACCGCCCACCCGCACGCTGCCGGCACTGGCGTCGAAGAACCGCGCGATCAGCCGCACCAGCGTGGTCTTGCCGGAGCCCGAGGCACCGACCAGCGCCGTCATGCTGCCCGGTTCCAGCCGCAGGCTGACGCCCTCTAGCACCTCGGGCCGGCCTACATCGTAGCCAAAATGAACATCGGCCAATTCCACCGAGGCATCCGCTGGCGCTTGCCCGACAGCGGGTTCAGTCAACGGCTGCACGGCAAGAATCTCGGCCACCGCCTCCAGCTGGACGCCGGCACCGCGCAGGGTTTCACCATAGCCGGCCACCTCCAGCAGCGGCTCGATGAAGCGATTGACCAGCAGCAGCGCAACGCACGCGGCAATCACCGATACTTGCGTCAACGCGCCCTCCATCCACACCAGCGCCGCAATCAACAAGGCGGCGAACACCGCCTGCACCAGCCACAGGTTGAGCACTGCCGAGGTTGCCGAGAGTCGAATCAAGCGCGCGGCCGAGGCATGCTGCTGGTCGATGGCCTGCTGCAGGAAGCGCGTGCTGTTGCCACCGGTAAACGCCCGCAGCACTGCCTGGGCCTGGGCGAACTCGACCATGCGCTGGCTGGCCTCGGCGGCGCTGCGCTGATAGGCCTGGTCGGCGCGCCGGCCCAGGCCTGCGCTGCAGACCTGCGCCCACGCCAGCAACGGCAGGGCCAACAGGGCAATCACGCCCAGGGGCCAGTGCAGCATGAACAGCGCCACCACCAGCACCAGCGGCATTACCGCGCCGCTGACCACCGGGGTGAAGACATGCGCCGGCAATTGCGCCACGGCCATCATGCCCTGGGTGACCACATGGTTGAGGCGCGCGGTGTTTTGCGCATTGAACCAGCCCAGGGGCAAGCGCGCCACATGATCACCAATGCGCTGGCGCCCGCCTTGCAGCACCGCCACGCCCACAGCGACGCCGGCTTTGTCCAGGCGCCGGCGCATTGCCCAGCACGCTGCCATGCTCAGCACCAGGAGCACCAGCCACTGCGCCGCAATCACGGTATCACCGGCCAACAGCGCCCTGAGCACCGGCACCAGGGTGCAAATACTCAGCCCGCACAGCAGGCCGTAGGCGATGGCCATGGCCAGGTAGCGGCGAAACACCGGGGCGTCATCGCCCAACAAGCGGATAAAGGTCTTCAGCATGTCGGCAGCGCCTGTTCAGAAGTCTGTCGGTAAGCGCCCAGCGCCCACAACCGGGCGTAACGGCCACCGAGGGCGAGCAAATGAGCGTGCTTGCCCTGCTCGATGATTCGGCCCTGCTCAAGGACAATGATCTGGTCGGCGTGCATCACCGTGTCGAGACGGTGGGCGATCACCAGCAACGTGCGCCCCCGGGCGAAAGCCGACAGCGCTTGCGCGATGGCAAGCTCGCTCTGGGCATCGACCGCCGCGGTGGCCTCGTCCAGCACCAGCAACGGCGGATCCAGCAACACCGCGCGGGCAATGCTCACGCGTTGCTGCTCGCCCCCGGACAACTGCGCATCCTCGCCGAACACCGACTGGTAACCACGCGGCAGACGCAGGATGCAGTCATGGATGTTGGCGGCGCGGGCGGCGGCCTCGATTTCTTGCTGGCTGGCATCGGGGCGGCCCAGGGCGATGTTTTCGCTGATGCTGGCATGAATCAGGCGCACCTCCTGCAGGACGAAGCCGATGCGCCGGTACAGCTCGCGGCTGCCCAGGTGACGCAGGTCGACACCGCCCAGCGTGATGCGGCCCTGGTCCGGGTCGAAGAAGCGCAGCAACAGCCGCGCCAGGGTCGACTTGCCGCTGCCCGAGGCGCCGACGATGGCGGTCACCGTGCCCGGCACCAGTTCCAGGTTGATGTCGGTCAGCACCGGCTGCTGTGAGTCGTAGCCAAAGCTCAGGTGTTCCACCCGTACCTGGCCATCGCCGGGCAGTTGCTGCTGCCCGGGCGCAGGCTGTTCCAGCACTGGCGTTGCCAACAGCGCCTGGACTCGCTGGGCGGCGCCGGTGGCGTTGTTGAGATCGTGGGTGATGTAGCTCAGCAGCATCAGCGGCGCCGAGATCCCCGGTGCGACGATGGCGAACGGCAGTACCTGCAGCGCGCTGATCCAGCCCAGGCTGACCAGCAAGGTGCCGAACACCAGCACCACGCCGAGCACTGCCACCGGCGCGATCATGGCGTTGGCATTGGCCATGGTGCCCACCAGCGGGCGGGTGAACGCGGTGAAGGCCGCACCGAACTCATCCACCGCCTCACGGTAGCTGCCATGGGCCTTGCCGGTGGCGCCAAAGGCCTTGACCACGGAAATGCCGTGGACGAATTCGACCACCGCATTGTTGATCCGCGTGAGCCGGCTGACGAAGTCCTGCATGTTCGCCCCGCTAGCCCTCGTCGCCTTGGCAAAGAACAGGAAGAACCCCGGGAACGGCAACAGCGCGATGATCGCCATACGCCAGTCGATGGCAAACAGGTAAAGCGCCGAGATCAGGATCGCGCCGATGCAGCGTCCGGCCGTGGTGTAGAAATGCGCGGTAAGGCTGTGCAAGGTGCCGATATCGTCCTGCATGGCCTGCTTGAGCTCACCCGATGCCCGCGCGCTGAACCAGCCCAGCGGCACCTGGGCCAGGCGCGCAGTGATCGCCAGGCGCAGGTGGCGGGTGATGTGGTTGTCGGCCTGGTGGGCAATGGCCTCGCCCAACGACATCAGCAGCAGGCCCAGGAGCAGGCAGGCCAGGCTCGCACCGACGACCCAGGCCACCTCACCGCGGGCCTGCGACCAGGCACCCTCGCCCGCACCGAGGGCAATGTTGGCGATGTGGGCAATGGCCGCCAAAGGCACCAGCGCGAGCATGCTGCCCAGCCCGGCCAGTAGCGCGGCAAGCGTCAAACGCCCGCGAATGGGGTGCAAGACCTGCGAAACCGCTGCCCGTCCATTGGGCAGGTTCGCATCCTGGTTACTCATGGCGTCTCCCTGACGGACCGTGAAGGTGGTCACTCTTACCTGTCTTCCGAACGAGAAGGTAAAAACCTCAAGGGCATTCGAAAAAACATGTGCACGGATTGTCGAGGGTAGAAGTCGCTAGAATGCCATCGTGGGGCAAGCCCACTCCTACAGGGTGTAGCGCAGCAGTCAGCGCACCCCGCCCACCGTCACCCAGTAGCGGGTGCGCCGCTGCACGTTCACTGGCAGGGCCAGGGCCAGGTTGTGCAAGGCCCGGTCGGTATCGCGCAAGGGGAACACGCCGCTGACCTTGAGTTGGGCGACGTCCTCGGCGCAGCGCAGCACGCCACGACGGTAGCGTGCCAGCTCCTGGACCAGCTCACCCAAAGGCATGTTGTCGGCTACCAGCACACCTTTCACCCACGCACCCACGCTGTCGGCTACTGCAACCGGCGCCTCGACCCGGCTACGCGAGAAGCTTGCCCCCTGCCCTGCATCGATGCGCCTGCCGGCGCCGTCGGTACACCGCGGATCAACCTGCACCGCGCCTTCAAACACCGAGACCCGGGTGCGCTCATCCGTCAACCGCAAACTGAAGCGAGTACCCAGTGCCTGTACCTTGCCATGCGGGCTCTGTACCCGTAAGGGCCGCGGCGAGCTGGCCGGGTCATGGCCGCTGGTCAGCAGGATCTCGCCGGCGCGCAGGATGAGCAGTCGTTCATGCTCGGTAAAATGCACATCGATCGCCGAAGCCGAGGCCAGCACCACGTGGGTACCGTCTGCCAGCACGATCGAGCGAATCTCCCCAGTGCCAGTACCGTGCTCGGCACTGGCCAGCTGCCAGGCCTGGGTGCCACGGACCGTGTAGCCCAGGCCTCCGGCAGCGATGAACAAGCCCAGCAACTGCACGGCTCGTCTGCGCCCCAGATCGGGGGTGGCGATCGGTTCGCGCAAGGTGTGGTGGGCAATTTCGCCGGGTACGCAGTGCAACTTGTCTTCGAAGGCCTGCAAGCGGCTCCAGGCGAGTTCATGCTGGGGATGTTCGGCACGCCAGCGCAGGCAAGCGGCCTTGTCCGCGTCGCTGGCATCATCGGCCCACAGGCGTGCCATCCATAGCGCGGCCTGCTCCACGACCTCAACGGCAACTTCATCTCTGGCCATCTGCGGTTCAACGCCCCGCGCCGTGCAACGCCTGATAACAGGCCAACAGGCCGGCGGCAATGTACTTCTCCACCGATGACACCGACACCTGCAGCTCGCTGGCAATCTGGCGATAGCTCATGCCGTCGAGCTTGCACAGCAACAGCGCCTTGCGCGCTTTGCCCGACAAGCTATGCAATACCGCATCGATCTCGATCAGCGCCTCGATCGCCAGGGCGCGGGTTTCTTCGCAGGGCGCCAGTGCTTCGGGCAACAATGCCAGTGCCTGCAGGTAGGCCGACTCGATGCGCCGACGCCGGTACAAGTCGATCACCAGGCCGTTGGCGATTTGCGTGAGATGGCGTCGGGAATCTTGCGCAGGCGGCAATTGGCCCTTCTTCATCAGCTGGAAATAAACGTCGTGGGCAAGGTCCGCAGCATCGAAGGCGTTGCCCAGTTTGCGCCGCAGCAGGCTGCGCAACCAGGTGCTGTGGTTAACGTAAAGATGCTCAACTTGTTGCCGAAATGCGATCTCTCCGCTGATCACGTGCCTCTCCTTCGCCTGATGGCCAGGGTCAGCTCGGCATACAGGCTAATTGATAACGATTTGCAATACTATCGATTCCTCGGGGCAGGTGCAATCCTGCGCAAGGGCAGGATTGCACCTGGGGTGAGCTGGATCAAAAGCTCCAGCGCGTGGTCAGCATGAAGTTGCGCGGATCGCCGTAAAGGTTGCCACCATAGGCGGTATTGCCGGCAATGCTCTGGTAGTACTTCTTGTCGAACACGTTGTTCAGGTTCAAGCGTACATCCAGGTGTTCACTGGCCTGGTAGTTGAGCATCAGATCGACCAGGGTGTAAGCCGGTTGTTCGATGCGATAACGGCTCGGGGTTGCGTAGAAGTTATCACCCTTGTAGTAGATCTTGCTCTGTCGGGTAAGGCCACCACCGACCTTCCAGCGTTGCAGTTCGCCCGGCAGTTGATAGGTGGTAAAGGCCTTGAACGCTTGCCGCGGAATTTCCGGCGCGAACAAGCGCCCTTCGTTGGCCGGGTCGCTGTCCTTGACGTATTTGACCTGGGCAAAGGTATAGCCGGCACCCAGCTCCCAACCCGGCAACAGGGTGCCGTTGACCTCAAGCTCGATCCCTTCGCTGCGCAGTTTGCCAGCAGCCTCCGAGCAACTGGGCACCAACGCCGAGCACTCGTTGATCTGCAGGGCCTTGGCGCGGTTTTGCTGGTCGATGCGAAACACAGCTGCACTGGCATTCAGGCTGCCATCAAAGTACTCGCCCTTGATGCCGAGCTCGTAGTTCTTGCCCTCCATGGGCTCGATCGCAGCACCCGTGGCATCGAGTTCCGATTGCGGCTTGAAGATGTCGGTGTAGCTGACGTACAGCGAATGGTGCTGGTCCAGGTCATAGATGACACCGGCGTATCGGGTGACATGGCGCGTCACCGAATAGTCACTGCCGGTTGGCGCACGATTGCCGTTGCGGGTGCTGGTGTCGTTGTCGTACCAGTCCAGGCGCCCGCCGAGGATGAGCTTGAGGTCATCGGCCAGGTTGAAGCGGGTGGTCAGGTAGGTGCCGGTCTGCGAGGTTTTGCGATCCTGATGCCAGTAGCTCAGGTCCAGCTCGCGCTTGGGCAGCGAACCGGGGTCCCAGTTGTAGATATCCATGCCGATTTCGTCGTCGCTGTAGTTGCCCTTGCCTTCGAAAGTCAACTCACGGCGGCTGGCACCGACCACCAGCTCGTGGGTCCGCCCGAGCAACTGGAACGGCCCCGAGGCATAGGCGTCGTAACTGCTCTGCTCATCGTCGTAGTGGTACTGGCCCAGGTACTGACCGAACACCTCGCCCTCATCGCCCATGCGTTCGGTCATGCTGCCGAGCATCTTCAGGTCCGACCAGGTACGGCTGGCCGCTAGCAACAGCTTCCAGTCATTGGCCAAACGGTAGTCCAGGCGGGTAAATACGGTGGTGTTGTCCTGGTCCCAGTATTCCCAGTCATTGCCCAGGTAGGTCTTGCGCGACAGGTGCAAGTCACTGCCATCGATGGCGGTCGGCAAGCCGCCCCAAGTCGCGGTGTTGTTGACGCTCTGGTTGGAGACGCCAAGGGTCAGGGTGCTGTTGTCATTGAGGTCGGCTTCGCCAATGGCGTAGAACACCGAACGCTCGCTGTCGGTGACGTCCTGGAAACTGTTGCGGGTCTGGTAGGCCGTGACCACCCGTCCGCGCAAGGTGGCGTTGTCGTTGAGCGGCCCGGAAGCATCCACTTCGCTGCGGTAGTTGTCCCAGCTGCCGGCGCTGCCGGTGAAGCTCAAGCGCGGGTCTGCCGTCGGGCGCTTGCGCACCATATTGATGGCCGCCGACGGCGTGCCCGCGCCCTGCATCAACCCGGTGGCACCGCGGACCACTTCGACGTGGTCGTAGATGGCCATGTCGGGGGTCGAGTTCATGTCCCGCGACAGGTAATGCGACAGATCGCTGGACAACCCGTCGTTCATCAGGTTTTCCACGATGAACCCGCGCGAATAGAAGGTCGGGCGATGCGGGCCGTCCTTGGTCATCGACATGCCCGGGGTGCTCTTGAGCACATCTTCGAGGCTGCGCATGTTCTGATCGTCCATGCGCTGGCGGGTGATCACCGTCACCGACTGCGGGGTCTCGCGGTTGGTCAGCGCCAGCTTGGTCGCGGTCTGCATCGGCCCGGTGGTGTAGGAGCCGCTGTCTTCGGTGATGCTCCCCAGCACCGCGCCATTGATGCTGGTAGCACCCAACTCCAGGGCGCCGTTGGCGGCGGGCACGTCCACAAGCACATAGCCATCACTGCTCGCCCGGGCCTGCAACGCATGGCCTTGCAAGACCTTGGCGAAACCTTCCTGCACCCCGTAACTGCCCTGCAAACCTGCGCTGCTCAAGCCGGCCACCTGCCCGGCATTGAACGAGATGGCCAGGCCTGATTCCCGCGCATAGCGGCTCAACACATCGCCCAGCGGGCCGCCAGGAATGTCGTAACGCTGGAGCTGCTCCTGCGCTTGCAGGGGTTGAGCTGCCAGCAACGGCAAACCGCCAAGGGCAAGATGGACCGCCAGGGTCAGCGCGCGGCAAGGTTTGAATGGCTTGGGTGAAAGCATGTTCCCGACTCTCCG
This sequence comes from Pseudomonas tructae, assembly GCF_004214895.1. NCBI lineage: Bacteria > Pseudomonadati > Pseudomonadota > Gammaproteobacteria > Pseudomonadales > Pseudomonadaceae > Pseudomonas > Pseudomonas tructae. The sequence continues at coordinate 3,397,924 of NZ_CP035952.1, forward strand.
ATGTATTGGGCTAATACAAGGACGCTCGGGTAACAGGAACTGGAAGCGTTTGATAATAATTTTTATTCGAGCACGACACGGGTCAGCCATGGCGTGTACTGCTCGACCCGAATCGGGAAACTGCGCGCCAGCAAGCGCAAGGCCCGCTGGCTATCGTCGGCGGGCAGCACAGCCGTGACCTTCAGCTGTGCCAGCGCTTTGGCATCGTACAGCAGGTAGCCCTGATGATTGCGCGACAGGCGTTCGAGCACCTCGTTCAAGGGTTGTTCGCGCACCAGCATCTGCTGCCGGGCCCACGCCTGCTCAAGGCCCGGCGCATCCACCGGTTGCACTGCCTGCAGGCCCGAGGCACCGAACTGCAACTGCTGCCCGGCATGCACCGTTAGGGTGCTGGCGCCGCTGCGCACTTCGGTGCTCGACTCGATCATCATCAGGCGCGTGCTATCGCCCAGACGCTCCACCACAAAGCGCGTGCCCAGCGCACGAATGCTGCCGTGCTCGGTGACCACCCGGAACGGCCGCTCGGCATCCTTGGCCACCTGCACAAGTATCTCGCCACTGACCAGGTGCAGGGTGCGGCTATGGGCATCGAACTGCAGGTCGACCGCCGAGCGGCCATCCAGACTGATGCGGCTGCCGTCAGGCAATTGCTCACTGCGCCACTGGCCGCTGCCGGTGCGCAAATCAGCCAGCAAATACGCAGGCGGATAATGCTGGAGCAAAGCGGCACTGGGCAGCACCAGCGCCAGGCTGATGGCCAGCGCCTTGAGCGCACGCTTGCCCGGCTGTGCTGCCGCCACCCGCTGCAGGGCCGCCCGGGCCGGCGCACGCGGCAGTTCGCGTAGCGGTGCAAGGCTGCCTTGCAAGCATTGCACGGCGTCCCGGTGTTCGTCGGATTCGGCCAGCCAGGCACTGAACGCCTGCTGATCGGCAGCACTGGGCTCATCGTCCAGGCGTACCAACCATTGTGCAGCCTCGCGCAATACTGCGGCGCCGGGCGACGGGCTCACCGTGCCGACTCGCGGGCGGCGTGGCACTGCAGCAAGGCCTGGACCAGATCGTTCTGCACGGTTTTGCTCGAGACCTGAAAGCGCTCGGCGATCTGCGCATGGCTCAGGCCTTCCAGGTGGCGCAGGATGAACACCTGGCGAACCCGTGAGCTCATCTGCTCAAGGGCGCGAGCAATGTGTTCAAGGGCATTGACCGCCGCCAGCAGTTGTTCGGGTGACGGCGCTTGCTCGAGGTGTTCGACGTGCCGCGCAAGTTCTTCACGGTAAGCCTGTTCGAGCTTTTGCCGGCGACTGCGGTCAACCAGCAGTCGCCGCGCCACCGTGGCCAGAAACGCCCGCGGCTCGCGCGGGGCTACGTAGGCACCGGCACTGAGCAAGCGCACGAAGGTGTCCTGGGCCATGTCGGCAGCATTGTGCGGACACTCCAGGCGCCGCCGCAGCCAGCCCAGCAACCAGCCGTGATAGCCCTTGTACAAGGTGTCGAGACTGTCGGCAGGTGGAGGCGCTTTCATCGATACGGGCATTGAATGAGAATGGTTATATCTTAAGTGGCCCGGGCGGACGGATGCAATCCTCAAGCACCTTCCTGCGCAGGAACGGAGCAGGAAATACCTACATTTTGTTGATTATTCAACTTCCCGTTGATAGCCTGATATTCATCACTCAACGCCTCACGAGCACCTCATGAAGGTTTCCCGCTCCTTGCACAGCGAACATCAACTGATCCTCGGCATGCTGCACAGCACGCTGAAAATGCTCGGCCAGGTGCTCGGTACCCACACCGAAATCGTCCTGCACGACGTGCTCAACCCGCAGCGCTCCATCCTCGCCATCGCCAACGGTCATGTCACCGGGCGCCGGGTTGGCGACTCCGTGCTCGGCGGGCCGCTCCATGACCTGGGCTTCGCCGCGGTGCGGCGGGCCATGAGCGACCATTCCAGTAGCGAGCCGATCGTGGTCGAGAACTACCCTACCCTCGCCCCCGATGGCCGGCCGTTGCGCAGCTCAACCGTGGTCTATCGCGACAGCAGCGGGCAGCCGTTTGCCAGCCTGTGCATCAATGCCGACCTCAGCGCCATCGCCACGGCCCATCAAGTGCTCGGCGGGCTGCTGGGCCTGGCCATAGCACCTGCGCCGGTACCAGATGATTCAAGAGACATGGAACAGTTGATGGCGCAGATCATCCAGGATGCCTGCCCCGGCGGCGTGCTGGGCATGAAAAAGGCGCAGAAGCTCGACGCCGTGCGGCAGATGCAGGAGCGCGGGCTGTTCATCGTCAAGGGCGGCATCGAGAAGGCCGCCGCCTCGCTCGGCGTGACCCGCTACACCATCTACAACTACCTGGAGCAGATCCGGGCAACAGACAGGAATGATCAGCATGCAACTTGAAATCTTCCAGGTAGACGCCTTCTCTGCCAACGCCTTCGGCGGCAACCCGGCGGCGGTGTGCCCGCTCGAAGCCTGGTTGCCGGACGCGACGCTGCAACAGATCGCCGCCGAGAACAACCTGTCGGAAACCGCTTATGTGGTGCGCAATGGCGAGCTGTTCGAACTGCGCTGGTTTACCCCCACGGTAGAAGTCGACCTGTGCGGCCATGCCACCCTGGCGAGCGCCTGGGTGCTGTACGAGCAGTTGGGCGAGCAGTGCCAGACCCTGCGTTTTGCCACCCGCAGCGGCGAGCTGCGGGTGCAGCGTGATGGCGCGCGCCTGGCCATGGATTTTCCGGCCAGGCAGCCCGTGCCTGTCGCCGTGCCGGACGGTTTGTTGAAGGCCCTGGGCCTGGATCGGATCGAGGCGTTGTACCGTACCGATGATTACCTGGTGGTAGTCGAAGACCCGGCGCTGATCGCCGACCTGCAGCCGGACTTTGCGGCGCTGGCGGCCTTTGACGTGCGCGGCATTGCCGTCACCGCCCGCGGCACGCACTTTGACTTCGTCTCGCGCTGGTTTGGCCCCCGGGTGGGCGTCAATGAAGACCCGGTGACCGGTTCTGCCCACACCTCGCTGGCCCCCTACTGGGCCGGACGCCTGGGCAAGCCCACACTCACCGCCGAGCAAGGCGGCGCGCGCAAGGGCCAGTTGCACTGTGAAGTGCGGGACAATGGCAGGGTGATCATCAGTGGTCAGGCAGCGCTGTACATGCGCGGAACGATCTTTATCTGAGCAGGCCGATACCTATGCAGATCACGGCATAGGTATCTCAAGGCCTGCACCTTGCCGCCATCACACAGTTGAGCAATGAGTCGATGCCTACGCCGCGATTATGCGTGGACCGGTAGATCGTATCGCGAGGCAAGCTCGCTCCCACTTTGGATTTTGCGCGACGCACTGATGGTGTCCGGCTCCCTTCAGTGGGAGCAACTGTTTTACACAGCTTTTTAAAAACTGGCGAGATCTCTATGGGAGCAGGCCTGCCGCGCAATCCACCAGGACAACGGCAAGGTCAACAGCAAGATTGCCGAAAGGCCCATCACTGCCGCCGTAATGCCAGCGCCATCGCCTATTCGCCCGAACACCACCGGCGCCAATGCACCACCGCCAATGGTGCCGGTGTAGAACAAGGCAAAAGCCCGATCGCGCTTGCCCGCCCCCGCAAGGTCGGGCACGACGCCGTACAGCACCGAGGAGGTGCCATTGAGCACCAGGCCCAGCAGCGGCAGCAGCACCAGCATCGCCGTCAGCGGCAAAAACAGCATCGACACGATCAGCAGCGCGGTCAGCGACTCGGTGAGCCATACGGTTTTCATCATACCGATGCGCGCACCGAGGTAGCCGCACAGCAACTTGCCAAAGGCGCCGCCAACGAACAACAGCATCAACGCCAGGCCGATACCTGCAGAGCCTGCGCCCTTGTCTTGCAGCAGGAACGGCAAAAAGGTGAGAAAGCCCATGCGTACCGCGCTGTCGAGCGTGCCGGTCAGCAGCAAGGCGGCCAGACCGCTGCTGGCATCGTGGCCACTGCCAGTGACCGCCTTTTGCGGACGCGCCATTGATGATGTGTGCGGCGCAACCAGCCACCAGAGCACAACCGCGGCAGCCAGGCCAAGCAGGCCCAGTACAGTGACGCTGGTTTGCCAGCTGGCCACCACCAGCAGCAAACCGACCCCGGCGGGCACCAGCATCTTGCCGATATCGCCGGCAACGTTGTACTGCGCCAGCGCCTCTTTGACCCCACCGTCGGCCTCATGGCTATCGGTGACCAACGACGAGGCCAGCGGGTGCTGAGTACTGGCGCCCAGGCCGCCCAGCAACAGCGCGAACAGCAGTGCACCCAGGCCACCGGCCTGCCCGGCAACCAGGTAGGCCAGCCCGGCCAGGGCGGTGCCGCCGACCAGCAGACGCTCGCGGCCCCAGCGTTGCGCCGCACGGCTGGCCAGCAATTGCAGGCCGGCCATCATTGCGGCGTAGGCACCGCGCAGCAGGCCGACCTGGGCAAAGCTCAGGGCAAACTGAGCCTGCCACAGCGGCAGCAATACATAGATGACATCGGTCAGGCCATCGTGCACGGCGTGGGCCAGACTGGCAGCAAACAGTGAACGGCGGCGGATGTTCATGCACTCAAGGCTCGGGCGGGAAGACCAGAGCCTTTATAGATCACAGCATTTGCGCATGACCAATACCGATTTCAGCCCGATTGATACCTGATCAGTACACCGCTCCCACCGGATAGACGAAGGCATTGACGTCATAGAACGGCGTACGCTCATAGAACCAGTGCAGGCGGGCGCTAGGGCTGGCGGCAAAGGCCTTGTCGCTCTTGAGTTTCTTGTCGAACTCGGCCTTGAGCTGCGGGCTTTGGGCGAGCATCTTGCGCGCCATCGGCTCCATCACGTATTCCTCAGGCTCTTCGGCCGCCACCAGGGTCGAGTTGAAAAAGCCCCAGGCCCAGAACGAGTCAGGGCTTTCGGGGTACAGCAGGTTGACCGCCAGCACGCCCAATGGCTGATCGGTATCGATCAGCACGGAGCCTGCCGGGAAGGTCTGCAAGCGCTCCAGCGGCTTGGCCACGCCACTGACCAGCAAGCGCCCTTCGTAGCCCGGGATCTGGTTGCTTTGGGTGCGATCGGGCTCGAAGCCACCCGCCACCTTGACCTCGTCCATGCGATACAGCGTCACCGCAATCGGCGTCGGCTTGTCGAGGGTGGTCATGCGGATGCCATGGGCCTTGAGCCGGGCAATCACCTCGCGCCACTGCCCCGGCACCACATACTGGCGAGGCCGTTTGACCACCAGGTCCGGCTCGGTGTTGCCCGTGACCGGCACGCTGAGTTTTTTTGCGGTGTTGCTCCAGACAATGGTCCTGGCGCCGGTGATGGGCGACTGCTCGTAGCGGTAGTCACCGACGGTAAAGGCCGTGGCCTGGGCCTTGCCCGGTTTCCAGGTCAGGGTCACCTGCTCCTGGGCTTCAAGGCGTTCGCGGTCCTGGCGGATGGCTTCGTTGAGCGACAGCGCCTGGTCGCCGATCACCTGGAACATGCTCTTGAGCATCACGTAATTGCCCAGCACCTGGGTCTGGTACGGGTGCAAGGCGTGTTGCTCGATCAGGATCGAGGGTACGTTGCGGATATCGCCGTACTGGTTGGAGAAGCGTGCCAAGTCAGTGCGGTACGGGTAGTAACCCTGGCTGGGGTCCTGGTTGCTGTTGAGGCTGATGCACTCGTGCACCACATGGCCGTCGGCTTCCAGCGCCTGGTACACCGGCGCGCGCATGACCGTGTCCATCCAGGCACTGCTGGCCGGCGACCAGCCATTGCCGTTATGGCAGTAGGAACTGTCGTAGGGGTACATGGCGCCGTCAGTGGAATGGGTGTCGGCAAAAAAACTCAGCTGGTAGGTGTTGAACACCCAGGCGACGTTACGGATCTCGGCGCTGTCGAGCTTGGTGAAATCACGGTTGAGGTTGTAGTTCAGGCCATTGACCCGCCAACCGGTTTCGTCCGGGCCATTCTGATTGATCCGTCCGTAGGCGCTGCGGCGCAGGTCGCCGTCGACGTTGACGGTGGGAATGAACAGGATGTTGACCTTCTCCAGCAAGGCGGCCAGCGGCTTGTCACCGGTGGTCATGTCACGCAGGAGCATGAACATTGCATCCTTGCCATTGGCTTCGCCAGGATGGATCTGCGCCTCGACCAAGATTGTCGGTTTGCCCGACTCATTGAGCCCGGCCGGCGACTTGTCAACCTCAAGGGAGGCAATGGCCATCAACATCGGGTGGCCTTCGGCGCTTTTCTCCGGCAGGTCGTTGAGCACGATACTGCCCCCGGAGGCCGCGGCCAGGCGGGTCATGTAGGCGCGGGTTTCGTCGTAGTTGCTGGTCTGGCGAAATTCGCTGGCCTCAGCCTGGGTGATCAGTGGGTTGTCCGGCTTGGCCAGGTAACGGATGCTGGTCAGGGTCTGGGCAAACATCGGCGGCAGAATGCGCTGCTTGGCAGCCGGCAGGTAGCCGCTATCGTCGATATAGGACGGTGCGCTGGGCAACACCGCCAGGGCTGGCAGATTGGCGCCCAGCAACAGCGCGACAACGAGGGGCTGCAAAAGCGGGTGTTTCATGATCGATCCCTGTCATGAGTGGCAGGTGCTCACCTTAAACCACAATGTGTAACCAGACGAGAGCCAGGCCACCATGCTCGACAACCTGTTCGATCCCCTCCCCGCTGCGGGTGCGCAAGAACACTTTGAACAACTGCTGACCCGGCCGGGTGTGCGAATCGAGCGCATCGTCTCCCATGGCCAGGCCAGCCCGCCGGGGTTCTGGTACAACCAGGCGCAGGGGGAATGGGTGGTGTTGCTGGCGGGGTCGGCCGGCGTACGACTGGAACATGAAGCGGCCGAACGGGTGCTGCGGCCGGGGGATTTTCTCGACATTCCGGCGCACTGCCGGCACCGGGTCGAATGGACCGACAGCACCCAGGCCACGGTGTGGCTGGGTGTGCATTATGGCGCCGGGATTTAAGCGAATACCACGCTGTATTCATGGGCGCGATGCAGGGATATCCCGTTGACTTGCTCCACTGCCAGCGGGTGGCTGCTGGTGCTTAGCGTCACGCTGGGGCGCGAGGTCGGACCGCTCAGTTGCAGCTGACCTTCGAGCCCCAGGGTCTGTGGCAGCGTCGGGATACTGTTGGCCAGACGCACGGCAAAGGGCGGTTCGTCAGCCTGATGCTCATCACGCCACAGCTCGCAGACCCGCTCAAAATCGCTCGGTTGCAGTTCGACCCAGATGCCGATGCAGTAGTTGTCGTTTTGCTCCGCCATGGCCAGTGGCAGCAATGCCCGCAGGAAATACCGCTCGCCAGCGATCACACACCAGTCGTTGTTGTGCCTGGCGTTGTGTTCGCGTTCCTCGGGGCTTAGCGCGAACAACGCATCGGGTCGGCGAAACGCCAGCTCCCCTGGGTCATGCGCATGGTCCGCGCCGCACTGACTGCACGTGTTCAAAGCTGCCTCCTGCAATAGATCGAGTCGTTTGGGCTGGCGACTCTATCAGGCTCGCAGGGCAAAGTTGAGCTGCGACTGATTGCCCCAACCGGTTAACCGCTGTTTTTCCGGTCTATGGTTAAGGGTCAAGCCCTTGCAACCCACCTGCGCAGGACGCTCAGGTGCTCACTCAGAGGAATGCCTCATGGACGAGAAACCACTACTGCGCAAATGCCTCGGACTGCTCTACAGCCTGTTCTGCTATGTCTTTTCGATGCTGGTACTGGTGTATTTCGTGGGCTTTATCGGGCCGCCGCAGGTGCCCAAGGACATCAACTCGGGGCCGGCGACTGCCTGGTATTTCGCCGCTTTGATCGATGTAGCGCTGATCAGCCTGTTCGCCCTGCAACACAGCGGCATGGCCCGCAAAGGCTTCAAATCATTCTGGTTGCAATGGGTGGTAGCGCCTATCGAAAGGGCCACCTATGTACTGTTCAGCAGCCTGGCGCTGAGCCTGATGTTCCTGCTCTGGCAACCGATCCCGCTGACCCTTTGGGATATCGAGACACCTGCGGCTCGCGGGCTGATCAACGGCCTTTACTGGCTCGGCTGGATCATCGTCTTGCTGGCCACCTTCCTGCTCAGCCACTTCGAACTGTTCGGCCTCAAGCAGGCCGTGGATGCTTTTCGCCCGCACGGGAGCGAAGCGTTCACCTTCAAAACACCGTGGTTGTACGAATTGGTGCGTCACCCGCTGTACCTGGGTTTTCTCATAACCTTCTGGGCGACCCCGCACATGACGGTCGGGCATTTGCTGTTTGCCGGGGTGAGTACCGTGTACATCCTGATTGGCACGCTGCTGGAGGAGAAAGATCTGCAGCAGCTGTTTGGCGAGCAGTATCGGCAGTACCAGCGCCGGGTGGGTATGTTGTTGCCGTTTCTGCGGCGCAGGTAGATGAATCGCGGGGCAAGCCCGCTCACATTGTCAGCCTTGGTGCCCCGCGATGCACCCTAATTAATGCACCAAAAGCATCAATCCTCTGCAGCAAACCCAATTGCTGCACCAATGACCATTACCTATCCTCGATCACACCCCAACTGCACTCCAGGAACCCGATCATGGTCATGCACATCCGCCTTCAACACACCGGCGCTCCGCAGGTCTTGCACTGCCAACCGACCACCGCGCAAGCCCCCGGTCCCGGCGAGGTCTGGCTCGACCAGGCGGCGATCGGCGTGAACCCGCTGGACGTCAGCCAGCGCAAGGGCGATGTGCCAATCCCCTTGCCCTCGGGCCTTGGCCTGGAAGGCGCTGGCACCGTGGCGGCGATCGGCGCGGGGGTCACCGGGGTCAAGCTCGGTGACCGCGTCGGCTATGCCACCGGCCCGCTGGGCGCCTACGCCAGCGCCCGGCTGTACCCCGCCGAGCGCCTGGTCAAACTGCCGGACAACCTCGGCCTGGACGCCGCCGCAGCGCTGCTGTTCAAGGGCATCACCGCCCAGTACCTGCTGCACAGCACTTACCCGGTCGGCCCCGGCACCCGTGTGATGATCTACGGCGCCGCCGGTGCCTTGGGGCAGTTGATGGTGCCCTGGGCCAAGCACCTGGGGGCGTTTGTCGTCGGCGTGGTGTCGAAGCCGCAAAGCGTCGCCCGCGCCCGGGCCGCTGGCTGCGACGAGGTGCTGGTGTTCGATGCCGCCACCCTGGCCGCGCAGGTCCTGGAGGCGACCCAAGGGCAGAAGGTCGATGTGGTCTACGACCCGATTGGCCGGCTGTCCTTTGCGGCCTCGCTCGATAGCCTGCGACCACGCGGCCTGCTGGTGTCCTGCGGCATGGCCTCGGGCGCACCGCCCGCCATTGAGCTGGGCACCCTCAACGCCAAGGGCTCGCTGTTTGTCACCCGCCCGTCCCTGGCCGCGCACACGGCCAGCGTTGCCGAGTACCAGCACCGCGCCCAGGAGGTGCTGCGGGCGGTGGCGGCAGGTATCATCCGCCCCGCAATCTGGCAGCGCTATGCGCTGGCCGATGCCGCTGTGGCGCATCAAGACCTGCAGTCAGGACACTCACAGGGCGCGATCATCCTGACGCCCTGACCCACCGAGGTAACCCCATGGACCCGTTCGACAGTCGCAAGACCGATGAATTTGCCACCTTGCTGGTGTTGTTCGAACACGGTTCGTTTGCCGCTGCCGGGCGCCTGCTGCAGCGCCACCCCTCGGTGCTGTCCAAACGCCTGGGGACGCTGGAGCAGCGTTTAGGGATTCGCCTGGTCGAGCGCACCACCCGTCAATTGCGCTTTACCGACGAAGGCGCACGGCTGGTGGAGCACCTGCGCCAGGCCGCGAGCCTGATCAGCGAGGCCGAGCGCGAAGCCGCCCAAGGGGCGACCCAGGTCCGTGGCCGGCTGCGCATCGCCCTGCCCTCGTCCATGGGACGCTTGTGGCTGAGCCCGATGCTCGCCGAGTTCGCTCTGGCGTATCCGCAGGTATCGCTGCATGCCGAGTACGCCGAGCGCTTTGTCGATATCGTCGCCGAAGGCTTCGATGCCGCCATCCGCATTGGCGAGCTGGCCGACAGTCGCCTGGTGGCGCGCAAGCTGTGCGAGCATCGGCGCATCCTGTGCGCAGCGCCCGTCTATCTACAACGCCATGGCGAACCGCAGACTCCCGCCGAGCTTGCCAACCACAACTGCCTGGGCTTCACCGGGCTACGCTCCTACCCGCAATGGCACCTGGCCAGCGAAGGCCGGCAGCACTCGGTCAAAGTACAGGGTTCGCTGGTCAGCAACGACAATGAGGCACTGCTTGGCGCCGCCTGCGCCGGGGTGGGAATTCTGGCGGGTGGGGATTGGTTGATGCAGCAGGACCTGGACAACGGTCGCCTGGTGCGGGTGCTGCCCAACTGGCAACTGGATGCCGAGGCCGGTATTTACTTCGTCCGCCCTGGGGCCCGTTACAACAGCGCGGCGACCATGGCCTTCAAGCAGTGGATCGAGGCGCGTTTCGCCCAGGGTGCGCCCTGGCGCTCGGCTTGAGTGTGCGCAGAAGATTATCGCGGGGCAAGCCCGCTCCTACGGTGGGTTTGCAGGAGCGGGATTGAAGCCTGACTTTAGTAGTAGGCGTTTTCTTTCTGACTGTGGTCAGTCACGTCACGCACACCCTTGAGCTCCGGGATACGCTCGAGCAAGGTCCGCTCGATACCTTCCCTCAAGGTCACGTCGGCCTGGCCGCAGCCCTGGCAGCCGCCACCGAACTGCAGCACGGCGATGCCGTCCTCGACCACTTCGATCAGGCTGACCTGGCCGCCGTGGCTGGCCAGCCCCGGGTTGATCTCGGTTTGCAGGTAGTAGTTGATGCGCTCGTTGATCGGGCTGTCTTCATTGACCATCGGCACCTTGGCGTTGGGCGCCTTGATGGTCAACTGGCCGCCCATGCGGTCGGTGGCGTAGTCGACCACAGCGTCCTCGAGAAACGGCACGCTGACCGCATCGAGGTAGGCGGTGAAGGATTTCAGGCCCACCGCTTCGTCTTCCGGCTTCTCTTCGCCCGGCTTGCAATAGGCGATGCAGGTTTCAGCGTAGGTGGTGCCCGGCTGGGTAATGAAAATGCGAATGCCAATACCCGGGGTGTTCTGCTTTTCCAGCAGATCGGCCAGGTAATCATGCGCGGCGTCGGTAATAGTTATGGCGCTCATGGAAGTTCCTCACAGACTTGCCGGCAGTTTACGCCAACCTGGCCGCCGAACAAAGTCCTAGTGTTTTTGTCAAGATAGTTTCTCAAAGGTTCTCGTAGCGGTTCATGTCGAGCACTCCCGACTCCAGCGGCTCGGTCTCCTTGATGTAGCTGTTGAGGTCGTGGAAGTACTGCCAGAACTGTGGGTGGCTACGGCGCACACCCCAACGCATGACGATGCGCTCGAATTTCACCGTGTCGTCACGGGCCGCTTCCAGGTCTTCGACGAACTCCGGCACATCGCTGGCCGGCACGTTGAACATGAAGTTGGGGTAGCTGCTGAGCACCCCCGGTACCAGGGTCAGGGTGTCCAGGCCCGGCTGGTAGCGATAGGCCTCGCCGAGCATGAAGGCAACGTTGCTGTGGGCGCGGTTGCGCAGCAGGCTGTAGACCTGGCGCTGGCCGCCCTGCCCTTCGATGCGCAGCAAGGTTGCTTCGGGCAGTTGGCCGATCACTTTCAGGCCTGCGGCCGGGCGCGAGACCAGGCGGCTGAGCGACTGCTCGACGTCCCGGAACTCCTCGCTCATCTGCGGCCGAGAGCAAAAGGCACCCTGGCAGCGGTTGATCGGGTCTGGCGCGGCATTGAGGCTGCCGGTGCGCTGGATCAGCTTGAGGCCAAAATCACGCTTGGGGTCGCGTGGGTCCAGCTTCAACGCACTCGGGGTGTCGGTGTCGATGTCCTCGTAGTCCATCCACATCTTCACCTTGCCACTGTTCTGGTACCAGTCGCTGAGGATTGCACCACGGGCATCGGCCGGCATCAGGCGCAGGAAGTTGACCTCGGCGCCGTTGCGGATCAGGTCGAAGTACAACCGCGTCTGCGCCTGGTGCGAAACGTTGCCGTAAACGTCGAAGTTGACCGCCAGCTGGTAGTAGGTGCGTTCGAACAGGGGATAGTCGAACAGCCACAGGGTCTTGGGCACATCGCCAATCAGGCCCTTGGTCACCGAGGCGCTGTCGAAGTGGCGGAAGATGGTCAGCAGCGCGTTGTCGTTGCCGGCCCAGAGGGTCGACCAGCTCGGCGGCGGGACTTCGGCGTAGGCATCGCGACGCAGTTTTTCGTATTCGTTGCGCTTGTCGCGGTAGGCATGCCAGAGGCTCAGGATGCTGCCGACGTCGTCGATCTGCCCGGGCATGGCCAGCAACGGCGTGGCCTGGCCGCGGTACTCGGCATCGGTCAGGTAGCGGTCGTGGGCCGGTTCCTGGAACAGCGTCCAGAAGTTGTCGCGGATCACGTCAGTGGCGATCTGGCCACGGCACACCGGGCCACGGATGAAGGTGCGCACGAAGTATTCGGCGTTATCGAGCATGAACTGGTAACGGGCCAGCGCGGGGATCGCTTCGAAGGTCTCGAAGGGGTTGGCTCGGTGGCGCGGGCCGTAGCCGGGCAATGCATTGGCGTGCCAGTCGCCGCTATAGAACAGCTGCTTGACGCGCTTGAGCTTCTGCGGGCCCATCGGGTAGGTGATGTGGGTTTTATGCACGATCACGCCCTGCACCGGCATCAGCCGGTAATAGAAGTCGGTACCTGGCGGGTCGTTGGGCCGGCGCGTGGCGATCAGGTCGATCGGCTGGCCGCTTGGCGTGCGCGAACGCACCCACTGAAAGAAGTGCCCCTGCTCGCCGCCGACAAAATGAATGTGGGCGAGGAACAGGTGTTCGTACAGCCAACGGCCCACCAGCGCTTCGGTCGAGCCCGGACGGTTGAGCAGCGCTTCCCAATCGGCGATCTGCGCCGCCTCCCTGGCGCTGGGCTGAATCGGGTTGTGCTCCACCGGCGCCCCGGCGGCCAACCAGCGTTGCAGGGTCTGGTACTGGGCATCGGTGAGGCCGGTGACCGCCAGTGGCATGCCCTCTTTGGGGTGCGCGCCGGCATAGGCGTCGAACTCGCCAGGCAGCGGGCACAGGTTGTTGCGGTTCAGGCCCAGGACGATCTCTTCTGGCAATTTGGCGTTGGGTGTCAGCGGGGTCTTGTGCCCCAGTTCGAGCATCCGCGCCATCAGCGCGGCCTGGCTGCCCTGGTTGTCGAGCACCGAGTAGAAGCCCTTGTGCTGCCAGCCCTGGGTGCTGTTAGCGTCGTAAAACAGCCGCGTCGGCGCCACCGCCTTACTGCGCTCGCCCTGGTACACCGGCACTTTCGAAGCACCGCGCGCGGCGCCCTCGGCACTGCCCAGGTTCAGTTGGCAGGCCGCATCGTTGCAGGCGTGGCAGGCCACGCATTTCTCGGTAAAGATCGGTTGGATGTCCCGGGTATACGAAATAGCCGAGCTCTGTTGAGGGGCTTGCCCCAACGCCACGCCGCTGATGAACAGAGCGAAAGCGCCGGCAAGTAAGCGATGCACCATGTGCCGAATGTCCTGGGTATTGATAGCTTCACGATTCTACCGGTGCTGACGGCGTGCCAACATGAATGAAATTCATGTAAATCTTCAACACGTCTAAAAACCGCGCAGCTTTGTTATTATTCCGCAACTTTTGTATTTGCCCGACCAGGTAGTCCTATGTCTGACCGCAGCGCTCGTTTCCAAGCACTTCAGCAAGCACTCAAAGAGCGCATTCTGATTCTCGATGGCGGCATGGGTACTATGATCCAAAGCTACCGCCTCGAGGAACACGACTATCGTGGCACGCGCTTCGCCGATTGGCCAAGCGATGTCAAAGGCAACAACGACCTGTTGCTGCTGTCGCGTCCCGACGTCATTGCCGCGATCGAGAAAGCCTACCTGGACGCTGGCGCCGACATTCTGGAAACCAACACCTTCAACGCCACGCAGATTTCCCAGGCCGACTACGGCATGCAATCGCTGGCATACGAGCTGAACGTGCAAGGCGCACGGGTTGCCCGCCAGGTGGCCGACGCCAAGACCCTGGAGACCCCGGACAAGCCGCGTTTCGTCGCCGGCGTGCTCGGCCCGACCAGCCGCACCTGCTCGATTTCCCCTGACGTCAATGACCCAGGCTACCGCAACGTCACTTTCGATCTGTTGGTAGAAAACTACATCGAGGCCACCCGTGGTCTGATCGAGGGTGGCGCCGACCTGATCCTGATCGAGACCATCTTCGACACCCTCAACGCCAAGGCGGCAATCTTCGCCGTGCAGCAGGTGTTCGAGGAGGACGGCGTCGAACTGCCGATCATGATTTCCGGGACCATCACCGACGCCTCCGGCCGCACCTTGTCCGGGCAGACCACCGAAGCCTTCTGGAACTCGGTGCGCCATGCCAAGCCGATCTCGGTGGGCCTGAACTGCGCCCTGGGTGCCAAGGACCTGCGCCCTTACCTCGAAGAACTGTCGACCAAGGCCGGCACCCATGTCTCGGCGCACCCCAACGCCGGCCTGCCGAACGCCTTCGGTGAGTACGACGAGACTCCGGCCGAAATGGCCGCGGTGGTCGAAGAGTTCGCGGCCAGCGGCTTTCTGAACATCATCGGCGGTTGCTGTGGCACCACCCCGGGGCATATCCAGGCGATTGCCGAGGCAGTAGCCAAGTACCCGCCACGGGCCATCCCGGACATTCCCAAGGCCTGCCGGTTGTCGGGCCTTGAGCCATTCACCATTGACCGCAACTCGTTGTTCGTCAACGTCGGTGAGCGCACCAACATTACCGGTTCTGCCAAGTTCGCCCGGCTGATCCGCGAAGAGAACTACACCGAAGCCCTGGAAGTCGCCCTGCAGCAGGTCGAGGCCGGCGCCCAGGTGATCGACATCAACATGGACGAAGGGATGCTCGATTCCCAGGCGGCCATGGTCAAGTTCCTCAACCTGATCGCCGGTGAGCCGGACATCTCTCGCGTGCCGATCATGATCGACTCCTCCAAGTGGGAAGTGATCGAAGCGGGTCTCAAATGCATCCAGGGCAAGGGCATCGTCAACTCGATCTCGATGAAGGAAGGCGTCGAGGCCTTCAAGCATCACGCCAAGCTGTGCAAGCGCTACGGCGCCGCCGTGGTGGTCATGGCCTTCGACGAGGTCGGCCAGGCCGACACCGCCGCGCGCAAGCGCGAGATCTGTCAGCGCAGCTACGACATTCTGGTCAATGAAGTGGGCTTCCCGCCCGAAGACATCATCTTCGACCCGAACATCTTCGCCGTCGCCACCGGCATCGAGGAGCACAACAACTACGCGGTCGACTTCATCGAAGCCTGCGCCTACATCCGCGATCACCTGCCCTACGCCCTGAGCTCGGGCGGGGTGTCCAACGTGTCATTCTCGTTCCGCGGCAACAACCCGGTGCGCGAGGCGATCCACTCGGTGTTCCTCTACCACGCGATCCAGAATGGCCTGACCATGGGTATCGTCAACGCCGGCCAGCTGGAGATCTACGACGAGATCCCGCAAGCCCTGCGCGAGAAGGTCGAGGACGTGGTGCTCAACCGCACCCCCGAAGGCACCGACGCCCTGCTGGCGATCGCCGACGATTACAAAGGCGGTGGCGCGGTCAAGGAAGTCGAGAACGAAGAG
This sequence comes from Pseudomonas tructae, assembly GCF_004214895.1. NCBI lineage: Bacteria > Pseudomonadati > Pseudomonadota > Gammaproteobacteria > Pseudomonadales > Pseudomonadaceae > Pseudomonas > Pseudomonas tructae. The sequence goes on from NZ_CP035952.1 coordinate 3,413,547, forward strand.
TGGCGCTCGCTGCCGGTTGGCAAACGCCTGGAACACGCGCTGGTCAAGGGCATCACGGCCTTTATCGTCGAAGACACCGAAGAATGCCGCCAGCAGTGCGCACGCCCGATCGAGGTCATCGAAGGCCCGTTGATGAGCGGCATGAACGTGGTCGGCGACCTGTTTGGCGCGGGCAAGATGTTCCTGCCCCAGGTGGTGAAATCGGCGCGGGTCATGAAGCAGGCGGTGGCCCACCTGATCCCCTTCATCGAACTGGAAAAAGGCGACAAGCCCGAAGCCAAGGGCAAGATCCTCATGGCCACGGTCAAGGGTGACGTGCACGACATCGGCAAGAACATCGTCGGCGTGGTGCTCGGATGCAACGGTTATGACATCGTCGACCTCGGCGTCATGGTGCCGGCCGAGAAGATCCTGCAGACCGCCCGCGAACAGAAGTGCGACATCATCGGCCTGTCCGGGCTGATCACCCCGTCGCTGGACGAGATGGTCCATGTGGCCCGCGAAATGCAGCGCCAGGACTTCCACCTGCCGTTGATGATCGGCGGCGCCACCACCTCCAAGGCCCACACGGCGGTGAAGATCGAGCCCAAGTACAGCAACGATGCGGTGATCTACGTCACCGACGCCTCGCGTGCGGTGGGAGTCGCCACCCAGTTGCTGTCCAAGGAACTCAAGCCCGGATTCGTCGAAAAAACCCGCCTGGACTACATCGAAGTACGCGAGCGCACCGCCAACCGCAGCGCCCGCACCGAACGCCTGAGCTACGCCCAGGCGATTGCCGCCAAGCCGCAGTACGACTGGGCCGGTTATCAGCCGGTGGTGCCAGGCTTCACCGGCGTCAAAGTGCTGGAAGACATCGACCTTAAGGTACTGGCCCAGTACATCGACTGGACGCCGTTCTTCATCTCCTGGGACCTGGCCGGCAAGTACCCGCGCATCCTCACCGACGAAGTGGTCGGCGAAGCGGCCACTGCGCTGTTCAAGGACGCGCAGGAAATGCTCGCCAAGCTGATCGACGAGAAGCTGATCAGCGCCCGCGCGGTGTTCGGCTTCTGGCCGGCCAACCAGGTCAACCATGATGACATCGACGTCTATGGCGCCGACGGCCAGCCGCTGGCGCAACTGCACCACCTGCGCCAGCAGACCATCAAGCCGGACAACAAGCCGAACTTCTCCCTGGCCGACTTCGTCGCGCCCAAGGAAACTGGCATCACAGACTATGTCGGTGGCTTCATCACCACCGCCGGCATCGGCGCCGAGGAAGTGGCCAAGGCCTACCAGGACAAGGGCGATGATTACAACTCGATCATGGTCAAGGCCCTCGCCGACCGTCTGGCTGAGGCTTGCGCCGAGTGGCTGCACGAGCAGGTGCGCAAAGACTACTGGGGTTACGCCAAGGACGAGCACCTGGACAACGAGGCGCTGATCAAGGAGCAGTACTCGGGCATCCGCCCTGCCCCGGGGTACCCGGCCTGCCCGGACCATACCGAAAAAGAAACCCTGTTCCGCCTGCTCGATGGCACAGCCATCGGCGAAACCGGGCCCAGCGGCGTGTTCCTCACCGAGCACTTCGCCATGTTCCCGGCGGCGGCGGTCAGCGGCTGGTACTTCGCCCACCCGCAGGCGCAGTACTTTGCCGTGGGTAAGGTCGACAAGGACCAGGTACAGAGCTATACCGAGCGCAAAGGCCAGGACCTGAGCGTGAGCGAACGCTGGCTGGCGCCCAACCTGGGCTATGACAACTGACCCCCTGAGAGGGGAGTAGCTAAAGTGGGTGGGAGCGGCGGTGCGGCGGTCCGACTTGCCCCGCCCCCACCGGATCAGCAGTACTTGTCTACCAGTGCGTACAGGATCGCTGCCGTTTCAGCGTCCAGCACTCCGTCATAGGAGGATGGCCGAAAGTGCATCTGCAAGGCCCTGAGCAGATTGCGCAGCCCCATTTCGCTTGACGCAAGGCACGTGTCATAGCCGTACTGTTCCAGCTTCGCCACGACGTCCTGGCGCGCTGGCAAGTCCTGGCTGAAGGTTGCAAGGTAGCGCGCCTTGGTACTGTCGTCGTACCAGGCACCGATACCCGCCTTGTACAGGGTTTGCCAAGGAAACGCGGGGCCGGGGTCACTTTTGCGGCCTGGGGCAATGTCTGCGTGGCCGACTATCTGCGTAGGCCCCATGTCCGGATAGCGCTGGATAATGCTCAGGGCCAGGGCAATGACGGCATCGATCTGTTCGGGATGGTACGGCGCGAAGACGATCCCCGTGGGGGTGTCCCTGGCCTGGTTGACGATTTCTATGCCAATCGAGGTGTCGTTCAAACTGCTACGTTTCGCCCAGGCACTTTCCCCCGCGTGCCAGGCGCGCTCCTGTTCATCGACCAGGTTGAAGACTCGCAGCTCATTGAAGCCTGCTGCACGGTAGCTGCTGTCGGTGGGGTCGGGAATGAGGTAGTGGGCACTGGCCTCGCCGGCGCCTGCGAGCGAGGCGACGGAGCTGGCGAAATTGGCTGCGGTGTAATGGATGACCAGTGTGCGCACCCGTCGGCTGAATCCCTTGACGGCGCGATAGCTGTTGTAGTCGATCTTGTACATGACCAGGCTCCTTGGGTGATGGGCACAGTACATCGCAGCCTCAGCCTGTCGGTCAGCCTGTTCGTTCTTGAGTCGACGCCGTACTTTTTGACTTTCCGTGCAGGAAACTTCAACCCCGGCAGTTTCTGACAAAGGGTATACACTCAAGGCTACAGTGCCTTTCAGGAGCCCCTCATGGACGAACCCGCCCAAGGCAAACCCCCGACCTTCTGGCAGATGCTGCAAAGCATTCTGGCGGCGGCGTTCGGGGTGCAGAGCGGCAAGAACCGCGCCCGCGACTTCACCTACGGTAAGGCCAGCCATTTCATCGCGCTGGGCACCGTATTCACCTTGATCTTCATTCTGGTACTGGTCGGGCTGGTGCAACTGGCCATGCACCTTAGTGCCCGCTGAAATGCAGTCCGCCCGCAGATATCCCTTCTGCGGGCGGTTCACGGTTACCCATCGCGTGATGTCACTGGTGGCTGACCCAGTACACGGCGGTCACAACTACCAGGATGATCAGACAGAGTATCGCCCAGGCATCGACACTGCTGTCATTCTTACCCGCTTTGGTCGAGTTTCCCATTGCATCGCCTCTTGTAGTGGTTATGGGAATGCACTGCACCCTGAGCAGTTAAGTTCAGCAATGCCCATTCCTCAAGTGGGGATTTACCCTCAACCCCGCTTCGACCGCCCCAAGTAACGCGTCAGGGCTTCTCGGCTCAGGCGCAACATCAGTTGCTGGGTTTGTGCGTGCTGTTGCTGGTACAGCCGGTTCAGTTCGCGGGCAAACTCCACAGGGTTGATCCTGCCACTGTGCAAGTGCTGCTCCAGTGTCTTGCGCTGCAGGGCGGCCTGGTGCTCGACGCGCTGCAGGTCTCTAGGATAGGTACGGCGCAGATGCTCACGCCAGAACGGCCGCTCGTTCAGCGAAGCGGCCAAACGCTCGCCCTGCTCGGCAACCAGGACCTGGGTACGGGCAATGACCAGTTGCAAGGAGGTTACCTCGGCAACCTCCTGCGCAGGCACATCGATCAATGAAACCGGCAATTCCAGGGTCGTAGCCAAGCGCGTGCGATACGCCTGGCGTATGGCGGCGGCATTGAATGCCTGGCCTGCTTGCTCACGCTCGAGGATGTCGCGCTCGACAATGCGGTCCAGCTCCCCCAGGCGAAATAGTGACCGGCCGAGTCGGACCAGCTCGGTTTCGGCAATCTCGCCCTGGCGCTCACCGACTGCCGCCGTCGCCAGCACCTGCACTTCCAGCCAGTCAAAACGCGAAATCGTGGCGCGTCCTCGGCAGCGGGCGGCAAGATCGAAGACCGCAGCACGCAACTGGGCATGTTGCTCACAGCTCTCGACCATGCGCCAGACCCGGCGAGCGAGCCAGGCGCGCCGCGCTGCATACTCCTCAGTGCCACGCAGGTCGGACAGCAGTTGAACAAAGTCCTCGGCATGGGCTTGCTCTGCCACATTATCCCATTGCGCCTGGCGTCGGCCCTGATGGGCCTGGTCGACCTGCTGCAACCATGCTTCCCTGGCCGTGGCCCGGCTGGGGCCAGGTTGTGGCGCTTGCTCCTGCGAAGTGCCAGCAGGTTGTACTTGTACCGGTGCCAGATCACCAGGAAAAGCACCGGCCAACTTGGCTTGACTCTCTTCAGAGAGCAGATTGCCCGATAGATTGACCTCGCTCAGGTGTGGCAGGTGCCAGATATCGGTAGGCACCTCCGTCAGCAGGTTGTCGCCGAGGTCTACCCTGCGCACGTTCGGGAAGCAGGACAAAAAGGTATCCGGCACGTCCCGCAGGCCCATGTTGCGCAAACTCAGCGAGGTGACATGACCGAACACCTGATGCAGTGGCAACATCGGCAGGCTGCCGACAGACTCATCACTGATAGCCACCGCGTAACCCCCTCGCCACCTGAGCAGCCCGCTGCCGACCGCCTCTATCATCGCATCGGCCACTCGCTGGCGACTGGCAATCTGTGCCGCACCCTCGCCCTGGGGTACCCAGTCCAGCAGAGTACGCCTGAGCGCCGCCAGTTGCGGCTGACGCAAGAGGTGCGTCCAGACGTCCACGCCCGAGCGCACCAGCTTGTCAATGTACTCATCGACCTCTGCCTCGGTGAAGTCTGGAAAGTTGTTGCGCACCGCATCCTTTACCCATTCATGCTCCCATGCCCCCGCACCGCCCAGCGGATAGCCCAGGCGACCGTCAGCCAAGCGCATGGGCGGCTGGAAGCCGCCGCGCAGAGGTACCAGGCCAATCAGCTCGGCGCTCGTTTCACGCTGCCCGGCTGCATCCACGGCCAGCACATGTGCCAACTCCCGGGCCGTCAATGTGCTGTTACCCAGCGCCGTCTTTTGCCCGTCGTCCAGCAGCAGCAACATAGCTTCGAACAGGCTGTTGTCCGCACGTGCCGACGACAGGACCTCGCCGCTGGCATCCACCGCCAGGTAGCCCTGCGCGCCCCTGGACAACCCCTTGCTTGCACTCACGCCCTTCGCCCCCCGGCGCGCGATGATCGCATCTGCCAGGGAAGTGTCTCGCACCTCCACAACAACCTGGCGCGGCCAGGGCGCGAGCTTGTCGATCAACCCCAGCGCCAGCCTGACGGTGTCATCATTGACCGCCGCGGCTTGCTCAAAGCCGGCACACGCCCGGTCCAGTCGGCCTTCACGCAGCAACCAGCGGGCCTGCTCGGCCAGCGCCAGGGGCACCTTGCCGGCGCTCAGCGCTGAACGTTCGCTGCTGTCGGCCAACCCTGCCAAATGGTTCGCAGCGCGCCCCGAAAGCCCCGCAAAGTGCCGACGCAATAACTGGCTGGCAGCATCGCCCTCTGCCTGCAACGCCCCATAGCGTTGCTCGAACGGTTCTGCACTGATCTGCTCATGCAAGCGGTAGCGATCCAGGGCATCGCCCAGGCGCGAGGGTGCCGGCGCATTTTCCAGGTGCAATTGGCGCAGCCGAGCTTCGTCCAGGCCTGTGATCCGCAACAGGATTTGCGCCAGCGCATCCGGTACCTTGCGCCATTCGCGACCGAAGCGGCGCAGCAGCAAGCCCTGCCCCTGCCAGCGGCGAGGTTGCTCGAGCCGGTGCCGCCAGCCGCCTTCGCCATTGTGCGTGAGTTGCGGCTTGTAGCGCCCCGCCGCACGCGGATGGCAGATCCGCCAGGCACCAGCTTCGTGCTCCACACGATAGCGGCGATCCGTCATCCGTAGCGAATGCTGCCCCTGATGCTCGACGATTTCCCCTTCCACCCCGCCAGGATCATCAAACGCATAGGCCGCGAGGCCTGGATCGCACAGCCGCATCTGATCATCGGCACGTCGGATCGGCTGCAGGCCATCGACAAAGCCCGAACGCTTGAACAGTTTGCCAACCAGCACACCGCCGACAGCGACGGTGCCGGCAAACGCCACTGTCTCAGCCACACTGAACAGATGTTCCAATGCGCCTTCACGATCGCCCAGCTTCCAGTCCTCGTAGCCTTCGTATACGTCATTGGCCAGTTCCAGGGCGGCCAGGCCCAACATGACCAGGTTCAAGCCCGGGGAAAAAAATGCCGCCAGGTTGAGCAGGTCGACGCCAATCTGTTCATAGCCTTTCAAGCGTGCCGCCCGGGCCGTGCGATCGGCCTGGGCGGTAGAGATGGCCAGGACGCTGGCGTCATCGATGATCTTGTTGATCCGCGAGGTGCCCAGGTTGGCGATCAACACCTGCCCCAGTACAGCATTGCGCCCATCCAGCTCTATCGGGCCATCCGCACCCCCGCCAGCCAGCAGACGTTTGACCTTGGCACTGAACTCGACACGGTCCCGTTCAGCGATAAAGCGCTGAAAGTAAGCCAGATAGCCAGGCTGGCGAAAGCGCCGACCCAGCGCTTGGTAAAAGGCCGGCCAGTCGGCGAAACGCCGCACCGCACCGCCAGGATCGCCAGGCAAATAGCTGATCACCCCTGCCACGGCTGCGCCAGGCGAGCTGTCGGCGCGCACCTCGGCAATCGCGCTGCCGATGATCTGTTTGCCCAACAGGCGCAGTTGCTGAAACACAACCGGCCTGCGGTCACTGGGCACTAGCGCCGGCGATATGACCGGCAACAGTTGAAAGTAACTGTCTTCGTCGATTTCATCCTTGAGCCGTGCCATCCGCACAGCCACGGCCATGTCTGAGCGCAACGACGCTTCGAACAAGCCCTGGGCCTGCGCCTTGGCCGGCTTGGCGCTCAGTTGCGCGGCAACCAGGTTCTGATACTGCTGGCCAAGGTCCAGCGTGCGACAGAGCTGGGCAAATGCACTGGGGGCAAGCTCCAGGCGCACGCCGGACTCATCATACAAGTGGCTCTGATCGGTAAAGCTGCCGGCCTGGACTTCACTGTCGTCAAAATTGTGCAAGGCCGCCGCCAGCAGGCTCTGGGTGAAGCTGTGGGTGGCCTCCTGGATGAACTGCAGGCCGGTATTGACCCGCGTTCGCCAGACCACCTCGATGGTGGCACGTTGTACGTCCAACTGCCGTCCGGTGGCAGTGAACAGCGCCTGGGCCAACAACGGCGCGGCAAAGCTGTCCAGCGGCGTGATGGCTGCAAGCAGCGGAGCCAGGGCATGGCGGTCGCGTTGCTGGCGCCGCAGGCTGTCGTGGAAAAGCGTCAGTCGATCGGGGCTGGCCTGCACAAGCCAGGAAGGCAACTGCCGGGCAATCAGTGCATCAACATGATCGCTCGGGCTCAATGCTGTTTTCATACGGGGGTACCTGCGGATGAGAAAGCGCTAGAACACCAGCCTTCCCTGCCCAGCAGGCAGTAGATAGTTAACTCAGTAGTCCACAGGCGCCTGCAGAAATGGGTACTGGTAGCCGCCGCGCTTGCCCTGGGCGCTGAAACGGTGAAAGTCCATGCCATAGCCCGGCACGGCCTGCAACCTGAGCCAGCGCTGCGCCTTGGCAGGATCGATCAGTTGCAACACCGGCGCCTGGAAATCGCGGCGGCCATCGGCGCTGAACGGCAGCTTCATCGCATCGTCATGCAACAGCACCATGGCCCAGCCACCCAGACTGAAATGCCCCCCCATCAAAACGCTCAAGCGCCCTTCAACCCGAGCTTTCAAGGCCTCTGGTGAACTGTTGACCGCACTGAACAGGACATCCTGCCCCGGCACGTAGCCGGCTTCGGCAAACGCCTGCATGGCGCCGAAAGCCATTTCATCATTGGCGGACCAGACCAGGCGGATGTGACGATACCGCTGCAACAACTGCCGGGCCTGCTCGTAGGCCCGGTCCCGGCGCCAGCCGCCATACACCACCTGGCGCAAGCGCACCTGCGGATGCTCGGCCAGGGCCCGGCGCATGCCCTGCTCACGCAAGCGCGCCGCCGGGGTGGTACTGATGCCGGAAAATGCCAGCAACTCGACCGGCTGACCGCTCGCCGACGCCGGCAACTGCACAAGCAACTGCTTGAGCATCTGGTAACCGGCCTGCTCGTCGTTGCTGGTCAGGGTGCCGAGCAACGGCGGGTACTTTTGCGGATGGCCCTGGATCAACTCGGTCTGGCTCGGGGTCAGGCCGTTGTTGACCAGAAACAGCTTGACCCCGCTGCCTTGCGACAGGTGGATGATCTGCGGCGCCACATACTGCTCGTTGACCAGCACCAGGTAGTCCGGACGCTCGGGGCCACTGAGGACTTGCCGCGCCTGGGTCAGGGCCAGGTCACTGCGCCGCTCGCTGTACTTGACGGTCAGTTGCATGCCCAGGCCCTGGGCTGCGGCCTGCATGAACCGCGAGTAATCGACCCAGAAGGTCTCGTCGGAATAGCCCGGGTTGAGAAATACCACTGACGCAGCCTGGGCGCTTGCCACCAGTGGCAGACTCAAGCACAGGCTTTGGCACAAGGCCTTGAGCATGCCGCGGTTCTCCTGCCGATCAAACCGCCAATCATACCCCGTCCCAAGGCGCATCAGGCCAAATGCCAGTCAATCTCACTTAGTCCAAATGGTTCTTTTCATATGCAAAAACATCACTTTTGCGCATAAACGCAAACTGCTATCTTTCCTTCGCTCCGCATCGGAGTGCGCGGCCGTGCGCGCGATTAGCTGCAAGCAGCTTGAGAACAGGACCCCTATGTACGTATACGACGAGTACGATCAGCGGATCATCGAGGACCGCGTCAAGCAGTTCCGTGATCAGACCCGCCGCTACCTGGCCGGTGAACTGAGCGAAGAAGAGTTCCGCCCCCTGCGCCTGCAAAATGGCCTGTATATTCAACGTTTTGCCCCGATGTTGCGGGTCGCCGTGCCCTATGGCCAGCTGACCTCGCGCCAGACACGGATGCTGGCGAAGATCGCGCGCGACTACGACAAGGGTTACGCCCACATCAGTACCCGGCAGAACGTGCAGTACAACTGGCCAGCCCTGGAAGACATCCCGCAGATCCTCGCAGAACTCGCCACGGTGCAGATGCACGCGATCCAGACCAGCGGCAACTGCCTGCGCAACGTCACCACCGACCAGTTCGCAGGCGTTGCGGCCGATGAAGTGATCGACCCGCGCCCGTGGTGCGAGATCGTTCGCCAGTGGACCACCTTCCACCCCGAATTCGCCTACCTGCCGCGCAAGTTCAAGATCGCCATCAATGGCTCGAGCAGCGACCGCGCGGCCATCGAAGTGCACGATATCGGCCTGGAGCCGGTGTACAACGAAGCCGGCGAGCTGGGCTTTCGTGTTCTGGTCGGCGGCGGCCTGGGCCGTACCCCGGTGGTCGGTGCCTTCATCAACGAATTCCTGCCCTGGCAAGACCTGCTCAGCTACCTCGACGCAATCTTGCGGGTGTACAACCGCTATGGCCGTCGTGACAACAAGTACAAGGCGCGGATCAAGATCCTGGTCAAGGCGCTCACCCCAGAGGTGTTTGCCGAGAAGGTCGAGGCCGAAATGGTCTACCTGCGCGGCGGCAGCAGCACCCTGACCGAAGCCGAAGTACACCGGGTGGCCAAGCACTTCGTCGACCCGGCCTACAAGGCCCTGGACAACTTCGACTTCAGCGAACTGGAACAGCAGCACCCAGGCTTTGCCCGCTGGCGCACGCGCAACGTGCTGGCGCACAAAAAGCCCGGCTATGTGGCCGTGACCCTGTCGCTCAAACCTACTGGCGTTGCGCCAGGCGACCTGACCGACAAGCAACTGGACACCGTTGCCGACCTTGCCGAACGCTACAGCTTCGGCCAGCTGCGCACCTCCCACGAACAGAACATCATCCTCGCCGACGTCGAGCAGGGCCAGTTGCATGCCCTGTGGCTGGAACTGCGCGAGAATGGCCTGGCGACGCCGAACATCGGCCTGCTGACCGACATCATCTGCTGCCCGGGCGGTGACTTCTGCTCCCTGGCCAACGCCAAGTCGATTCCGATCGCCGAGTCCATCCAGCGCCGTTTTGACGACCTGGACTACCTGTTCGACATCGGTGAACTGGACCTGAACATCTCCGGTTGCATGAACGCCTGCGGTCACCACCATGTCGGCCATATCGGCATCCTCGGGGTGGACAAGAAAGGTGAAGAGTTCTACCAGGTGTCCCTGGGTGGCAGCGCCAGCCGCGATGCCAGCCTGGGCAAGATCCTCGGCCCGTCCTTTGCCCAGGACGCCATGCCGGATGTGATCGCCAAGCTGATCGACGTCTACGTGGAACAACGCACCGAAGACGAGCGCTTCATCGACACCTACCAGCGTATTGGCATCGACCCATTCAAGGAACGCGTCTATGCAGCGAATCATTAAGAACAACCAGATCGTCGACGAAACCTGGCACTTGTTGCCCAAGGACTTCAGCATCGACGAAGTGACCAACTGCGACGACTACATCGTGCCGCTGCAGCTGTGGCGTGAACACGGCCATATGCTCAAGGCCCGAGATGGCGGCCTGGGCGTCTGGCTGGACGCCGACGAGGAAGCCGAAGAGATCGGCGAGGTCGCCAACCAGTTCCAGGTCATCGCCCTGAACTTCCCGGCCTTCACCGACGGACGCAACTACTCCAATGCGCGCCTGCTGCGTGATCGCTACAAGTTCAATGGTGAACTGCGCGCCATTGGCGACGTATTGCGTGACCAGCTGTTCTACATGAAGCGCTGCGGCTTCGATGCCTTCGCCCTGCGTGCCGACAAGGACCCGGTCGAAGCCTTGCAAAGCCTGCAGGACTTCTCGGTGACCTACCAGGCCGCCACCGACGAGCCACAACCGCTGTTCCGTCGGCGCTGACACGCTGCGATAACTAATTAGCACCTGGCGCCCCCTCGCCAGACATGAAATGGGTACCTCATTTCCATGAGGTACCCAACATGCCCGCCACCAGCCCCCTGTTTCATCAAGCCCACCTAACCCGGTCAATTCCCGAACACGCTCGCCACCTCTCGGCAAAAGATGCCCACACGGTACTGCGCAGCTTGCGAGCTGAGTATCTGGACGAGAACGGCACATTCCAGCCGTGGTTCGTGACTGCTGATGCGTCGGCAAAAAGCGCATTGAAGGACGCGATCAACCAACGCAACCACTATCGCAAGGCGCTCGCCCAGGCACTGTACGGCTTCAAAGGCATCACCGAGTTCTGCATGCCGCTTGTGCAAGCTGCAGTAGGCAAGGCCGCCAAGGTGACCGAGGGTACTTTTGTGTACCGACTCTATGGCTTGGGAGGTACACCAAGAGGAACCAAATTCACATTAAGTCTACTGCAAGCGGCCTTGCACAACTTTACCGCCGAAGAAGACTTCGGCCCCTTCAGCAGAGTACAAGCGGGCCCGCAGGATCCAACGCCCTTGACCGGATTCACCCCGCAAAGCTATGCACAAAAGTGCAGGCAACTGGATGTCGGCAAAGCCTATCAGGGTCATCTGCAAAGTGTATTCGACAGCAAAACCAACGGTGTGAAATCCGCCTGGATCAACGCCCATCGCAGCGAATTGCGTGTCCAGGCGTGGATCGCCAGCATGCGCAAGGAAATATCAGCCCAAGGCTTGGCAATGCTGCTGGCGCTGACCTCCGCGGCCGAAACCCCGCTGACCTATGGTGGGCGCCCTGCCGTGTGCCGCCAGCTCAAGCTGTTTGGAAATCCGGTGCACAGCGTGCTGTTGATTGGCCCAATCGATGCCGATCAGATCAACCCTTGTGTGGTCTACATCCCCGGAGCGCCGATATTTGCCTTGAAGGAATACAGCTCGCTGCAGGCGTTCAAGCAGACGTTTCAGGTCAATCTGCTGATTCCCGAGTATCGACACTTCTTTCTCGGCTTCTTCGTGCAGCGTTTGCAACCGCGCATGCAAAAACAATTGAAAGATGCCGTGCTCCAAAAGCTATACGATGGCGAGATCCCCTTCGAGAAAGCCAGGACCTCGGTGCATCTTCCGCTGGAGGAAGTAGCGTTTCTGCAATCATCGCCTTGGCGCTCGTTGCATGATCGCTTCGTCACCAAGCTCAAGGCCGACGCCCGCGTGCTAGCCATACCGACTGCAGATGTCGACGATGAAGTCAGACGCGAACGCATTGAATTCTGGCTCGGCCTGGGTCTGGACGCGCTCAATGTCGTCGCCATGTTCGTCCCTGCGCTGGGCACGGTGATGATGCCTGTGTTCGCCGCGCAATTGATGAGCAGTGCTTTTCACGGCATCGAGGAATGGGAAGCAGGTGACACCTGCGCAGCCCTTGAGGAGTTTCTGTCAGTTGCGAGCACTCTTCTGATAGCCGCCGGGGTAGCCGTTGCGGGGTCAGGCTTGCATGAACCTGCGTTTTCCGACGGCATGCTGGAGATTGAGCTGGACAATGGCCAACGCCGACTCTGGCGTCCGGACCTGAAGGGTTACGAGCACGATGTGACGTTGACGGGCACACGCCCCAACGAACTGGGTCAGTACACCCTCCAAGATCAACGCTATCTGCAACTTGAAGGCAAGACCTACGCCATCTTCCAGGACGAAAAGCTGCAGTGGCGCATCCGTCACCCCACAGACCCCGAAGCCTACTCGCCCAAGCTCTATCATAACCAGGCCGGCGCCTGGCAAATGGAGGGCGAACACCCCCTGCAGTGGAACCGCTCACGCCTGCTGCGGCGCCTGGGCCCGGTCGCTGCGGACCTGAGCGATACCGAACGCCTCAAGGCCCTGGAGATAAGCGGGGTGCAAGAGGACGCATTACGCAAAACCCAAGTCGACCACACTCCGCCCCCGGCCATGCTGATGGACAGCCTCAAACGCATCCACACCGACAATCAGATCGAGGCCATGATCACCCAGACCCGCCACGGCACGCCCATGCAGTTTCGCAACGAGTTTCCTGCGGCCCTGCTGGTCGAGCTGGAAGGTTGGCCATCGGGGGGAAGACTCGAGGTTTACCGTGGCCCTGAGCTTTGGGGCGACTACGTGAGTTACGGCCACGCGCACGGGCTTGCCAGGCGCCCGGTGAAAATTCTCGCTGCTGACGTTCACCGAGGTGCGTTGGCGCCTGCCGTGCTGTCTGAACTGGATGAGCAGGCGATTGAGGACCTGGTCGGCAGGCAGGTGCCCCGTCAAGAGCGCGTGCAGGCACTTCAGACTAAACTGGCAAAGCACATCGACACTCAGCGCAGCCGCGTGTTCGACGCCCTTTACCCAGGAACCGGCGCCCTGACAGATAGCTGGGCCACGGCATTGAAGAAATCCTGGCCGACACTACCCGATGAGGTCGCCCGGGAAATAACCGCCAGCCCGGGTGCCACCATCGTCGAGCGCACTCAGTTGGAGGACGGCCGCATACCGCTGCGCATGGCTGAAGAAGCTCGGCGTTTGCAGGCCAACCTGCGATTGAACCGGGCCATCGAAGGCTTGTACCGCCCCTCGCTTGCCAGCATTGACAGCGATCGCCTGGCCGTGGGACTGCTAGGGAAGTTGCGCGGATGGACGGGCAAGATTCGCCTGGAACTGCGCGAGCCAGCCACGGGCAAGCTACTGGCGAGTTCCGGCGGGACCGCAGCTGAGCTCAGGTCCGTGCGATATGGGCAGATGCGTTACATCATTGAAGACGCCAACGGCAACGAACTGGCAACCGGCACGGACCTCTCGGCCCAGCTGCTCAAGGCCCTGCCCGAATCGGAACGAACTGCACTGGGCTACCCGCTCGGCACAACGGGGCCATTACGCGAGGCACTGTTCAACCAGGCCATAAACGACCGCGCAGGCAGTGGTCGACTGCTCGGCCAGCAATCTCCCAGAACAGGCTTTCGCTCGCCCATGCACCTGGCCGATGGCCGGCTTGGCTATCCCCTGAGCGGCAGGCCTGGCTCAACGATCGGCCAGGCATCGGCCGATAGCCGCCTGGCCGAGCTCTATCCAAGCTTGAGCGAGCCCCAGAGGCTGGACATTCGCAACCAGTTGCAGGCCAGTGGTGACCTGGGCCAGGCAGTACAGCGCCTGGAACATGAGTTTCGCGAGTTGGACAACACCTTGCGTACCTGGGTCGATAGCTCCAGTACGCCTTTTATGCGTTTCTCCCGGGAAGAGATCCGTTCACAATTGCGCAACGCTTGGCGCCAGGAAGGCGGCGCCGAACGCGACACCTTGAGAATCAACAGTTGGCGGCTTTCCGAGCTGCCCGCACTCAACGCCCGATTCCCGCACATTACCGACCTGACACTCGACCCGATATCCTCCCAGGCGCCCGCAGAGTTCCTGCAGTGTTTTCCCAACCTTGAAGGCCTCAAATTATGCCTTACTCAGCCGTCCCCCACGCCAGTGCCTTCGCTGACGCAACACACTCGACTACGAACGTTGACCTTGGAAGGCCTGGAAATTGAAAACGCCGATGCCGTCGTCGATGCGCTTATCCCCCCGGCTGGCGAGCAGAGCAGCCACCCACTCCTGGGGCTGGACCTGGGACATAACAGGATCAGTACTTTGTCTGATCGATTCCTCGCGGCGTTCCCGCAGTTGCTCGACTTGAACCTGTCAAGAAACCAGTTGACACTTACCCCCCAGGAGATCACGGGCCTGTCCAGGCTGAACCTTGACACGCTTAACCTGAGTCTGAACCCCATTCGCTTCGATGCGGCTCGCGCCGATGCCATGAGCGGTTTGAGCCGGCTGCGCAACCTGCACCTGGACCACGCCAGATTCGAGGCACTTCCCGATTTCTCCCAAATGCCGCTGCTCGCTCGCCTGACGCTGTCACGCTGCGCAATCGAGCAATGGCCTGCAAGCCTGACCGCTGCCCTGCGCGTTGAGGACGCCCCAATGCGGAACATCGATCTGTCCAACAACGCCATCAGCGCCGTGCCAGACCTGAGCGACACCCCGCTCGGACGCTGGTCGAATAACGCAGGCAGAGGACGCCGCCAACTGGACCTGCGCAACAATCCGCTCGATGCCGCCAGCCGGGAGCGATTGGCACACATCGATGTCGCCATCGTCACATACGCTCAACAGCCCCCACAACCTCTCCGGGCACCGACGCCGGAAGCGTTCTGGACCCGCGACGCACCAGCAACCAGAACGGCCAACTGGCAGACACTGTTTGAGTCGGGCAGTAACACCAACCTCAACAACGTGCTCGAGCGCCTTCGCGACGCGCGCGAGGCTTCGGTTGACCGCAAACGCTTGAGTGCCCGGGTCTGGCACGTGCTCGACAGGGTCAGCGCGGACAACGAGCTGCGCAACACCGTAGAGGCCCTCGCCGAGGAATTCCCCGTTACCTGCGGGGACGCCGGCGCAGATGCCTTCAGCGCCGTGGAAGTCGCCATTCAGGCCCATGATGCTTACCTCGACGCACCGCTGAGCGACGCCAGCGGTTTGCAGAATCTCTACCGCAGGTTGTACCGACGCCACCTGGTGGAGCAGATCGCCGAACGCATCACCGTTGGCCGCTTGGCCAGGCGATCAGCACTGACCCAGCGACTCACCGAATTGCCTGCGCTAGACCCTGTCGACCCCATCACCGATAGCGAACTGAGCCAATATGGTGTCGACGATATCGAAATTCGCCTGGCATTGCGCCAACGCCTGGCGACAAGGTTCGAATATGACGAGCCCAGCCGCGGCATGCTGTACGAAAACATTGCCCAGTTGTCAGCCGAAGCCGAAAACAATGTGCTCACCGAGGCCAAGCGACTGGAAACGGATACATCACGACGTATCAATTGGCTGATTGGCCAACCCAGCTGGCTACGCTACTTGCGTGAACGCTATGCGCAGGCGTTCGACACCTTCAACGAACAATGGGCACAAGGATCGGGTTATCTGGAGTACCGTCTGGGCGAGGAAACCGCAGCGCCCCTGCTTGCGCCCCCGGTGCGCACGGTGCTCGATCAGGCCCTGCCCGCGCTGGCCACAGATGAACAAGGTGGCCTTGTGCGGCTGACTGATCAGCAATACGCGCACGCCTACAAAGCCTTGCAGGTGGCCCGTGAAACGGCAGAAGCGCAACTGCTGCAAGAGCTCACCACAGGCCTGGAGGACACGCCTGCCTGATGTCGCACCCAAGCGCCACTGACGAAAAATGCCCCGACCTGCCTTGGCAATCGGGGCATCTGGTCCTTAGCGCCAGCGACCGAGCCGGCTCCACAATCCCAGCAGGGCGTTCTCGATCGAGCCACTGGCCGCCAACCCTACCCGCTCCTGCAGGCTCTTGCGCTCGGCAAAGTGCAGGTGATAGAGATTGGCTTCGCGCGCCCGTTGGCTGAGGTACTCGTCACTGGTCAGCAACTGGTCGACCAGCTGTTTATTCAAGGCAGCCACGCCAAGCCATACCTCGCCAGTGGCAACCTCGTCGATATGCAACTGGGGGCGGTAGCGCGAGACGAAGTCCTTGAACAATTGATGGGTAATATTCAGGTCTTCCTGGAACTTCTCCCGGCCCTTTTCGGTGTTTTCGCCAAATACCGTCACCGTGCGCTTGTACTCACCGGCGGTGAACACCTCGAAGTCGACGTCGTGCTTTTTCAGCAGGCGGTTGACGTTGGGCAACTGCGCCACCACGCCGATCGAGCCGAGGATGGCGAAGGGCGCGCTGACGATCTTCTCGCCGATGCAGGCCATCATGTAGCCGCCGCTGGCAGCCACCTTGTCGATGCACACGGTCAACGGCACGCCGGCCTGGCGAATGCGTGCCAGTTGCGAGGCGGCCAGGCCATAGCTGTGGACCATGCCGCCGCCGCTTTCCAGGCGCAGCACCACTTCGTCACGGGGGGTGGCCAGGCTCAGCACGGCGCTGATCTCGTGGCGCAGGCTTTCGGTGGCCGAAGCCTTGATGTCGCCATCGAAATCGAGCACGAACACCCGCGACTTGTCGTCGGGCTTTTTCTTCTGCTGCTTCTGCTCCTTGGCCTGCTGCTTGCGCAGGGCCTTGAGTTCGGCCTTGTCGAGCATCCCGGATTCCAGGCGCTCGCGCAGGTCCTTGTAGAACTCGTTGAGCTTGTTGACCTGCAATTGCCCACCTGCCTTGCGCCGACCCTTGCCGCGCAGTCCGGCGATCGCCGAGAGGACAATCAGGATCGCGATCACCAGGGTCGCGGTCTTGGCGAGAAAGCTTGCGTACTCTGCAAGAAACTCCACAGTAACTCCTTAACATGCCTGCGCCGGTACGGCGCGAACCGATAGTCAAGCATACCGAGGCCGCCCGCCCCCTACCAGCGTAGGAAATCTCCGGCAATGCAGTTCAAACGCTCTTTTCAAACGCTTGTATGTTTTTTCATTGACAGCCTGCTGGCGGCAACCTAACCTCGGCTGATCCTTAGCGCAGGCGGACGACGTGGGCAGTATCTACCTGATTCGACATGGCCAGGCTTCATTCGGTGCGCACGACTACGACGTCCTCTCGGCCGTGGGCATGCGCCAAAGCGAGGCCCTCGGCGAGCATCTGGCGCAACTGGGCTTGCGCCTTGACCGCTGCTTGGCCGGCGACCTGCGCCGTCAGCAGGACACCGCGCGCCTGGCCCTGGCGGCCATGCACAACGCAGGCTGTGATGTCCCCCTTTTGGAAACCGACAACGCCTTCAACGAGTTCGATGCCGACGCGGTGATCCGCGCCTTGCTGCCAGGTCTGTTGCCGCAGGAGCCCGAGGCCGTGCACATCCTGCGCAACGGCACGCAGAACCGCAGCGAGTTCCAGCGCCTGTTCGCCCTGCTGGTGCAGCGCTGGCATGGCGGCGAGCACGCCTGCGCAGGCACCGAGAGCTGGCAGGGGTTTGTCAACCGCGTCGATGGCGGGCTGCAGCGGGTGCTGCAACAGGCCGCCAGCACCGACAACATTGCCATCTTCACCTCCGGCGGCACCATCGCCGCCCTGCTCCACCTGGTAACCCGTATCACTGCCGACCAGGCTTTCGAGCTGAACTGGCAGATCATCAACACCTCGCTCAGCCACCTGAAGTTTCGTGGCCGCGAGGTGGCCCTGGCTTCCTTCAACAGCCAGGCACACGTGCAGTTGTTGAAGGCGCCGGCGCTCATCACCTACCGTTGAGCACCGGCTCGTTGCGACCCGCAAGGTCGCGCAAATCACTTAACAAGGAACACACCATGAGCGATGTAGCAAAAGCCGTCGAAGCGATGAAAGCCAAGTTCAACCCAGCCGCTGCCGCCGGCCTGGACCTGGTGTTCGGTTTCAACATCACTGACGAAGACAAGCACTACGCCCTGATCGTCAAGGATGGCACCTGTGAAATCCAGGAAGGCGAAAACGCCGATGCCAACTGCACTCTGGTGCTGGACAGCGAAACCCTCAAGGGCATCGTCAGCGGTGAGACCGACGGCATGCAGGCTTTCATGGGCGGCAAGCTGCGCGTCGAGGGCGACATGATGCTGTCGATGAAACTGAGCGAGCTGTTCCCGGCCTAAGCCACACCGGCAAAAAAAACCGAAGCACTGGCTTCGGTTTTTTTTTTGCAGCGGATCGTGCACTCACGCCGGGTCAACCGGCTCACCCTGTCCCGCCCCAGCGGCGCCTGCGCAGGATCATGAACCACTCCCGCCACGTCCTGTATTTGAACCCCCATCGCTGGCGTTCTACTACCTGGGCATTGAGAAGTGGTCATGGTGCAAGAGACTCCAAAGGCAATGGGGTCACCATTTACGTACATCCAGCCCCAAGGACTGCACTACTTGTTGCTATACCTGCCAACGCTGACCGCAGGCGAGCATCAGGCTCGGTGATCCCTTCGCAACACAGCGGTCTATAACAATGGGGCAAGGGTTGTCCGGCCATGGGCAACTCATTAGATTGCTCGATGACTCGGCTCAACGACCAAAGGCAACCGCATGACGCTTACCGACCAATCCACGCAGGTTCGCCCCGGCGAAGAACTCGACGCCGCTGTGATCGATCCGTATCTGAAGGCACATATCCCGGGCCTGTCCGGCACACCGAACATCAGCCAGTTCCCCGGTGGCGCCTCGAACCTGACCTACCTGGTGCAGTACCCCGAGCGTGAGTTCGTCCTGCGCCGCCCGCCGTTCGGCCACAAGGCCAAGTCGGCCCACGACATGGGGCGCGAGTTTCGCATCCTCAACCAGCTCAACAGTGGCTTCCCCTACTGCCCCAAGGCCTATGTGCATTGCACCGACGCGGCGCTGATCGGTGGCGAGTTCTATGTCATGGACCGGGTCAAGGGCATCATCCTGCGCTCCGACCTGCCACCGGAGCTGGGCCTGGACGCCGGACGCACCGAAGCACTGTGCAAGAGCTTCATCGAGCGCATGGTCGAGTTGCACCAGGTCGACTACAACGCCTGCGGCCTGGGCGACCTGGGCAAGCCTGAAGGCTACGTGCAGCGCCAGATCGAAGGCTGGAGCAGCCGCTATGAGAAGGCCCTGACCCCCGATGCGCCGCGCTGGGAGAAGGTCATTGCCTGGTTGCGCGAGAAGATGCCGGCCGATCATCCCAAGCCTGCGATCGTGCACAACGACTACCGTTTCGATAACGTGATCCTCGATGCCGACAACCCCATGCGCATCATCGGCGTACTCGACTGGGAAATGACCACGATTGGCGACCCGCTGATGGACCTGGGCAATACCCTGGCCTACTGGATCGAGGCCGCCGATCCTGCACCCGTGCAGTTGATGCGTCGCCAGCCGAGCAATGCCCCAGGCATGCTCACCCGCCAGCAGTTCGTCGACTACTACGCCGAGCGCGCCGGCATCCGCATCGACAATTACGACTTTTACTACACCTACGGCCTGTTCCGCCTGGCCGGGATCGTCCAGCAGATCTACTACCGCTTCTACCACGGCCAGACCCAGGACAAGCGCTTCGCCCAGTTCATTCACATGAACACATTGCTCGAGCACATGAGCCTGCAGGTCATCGCCAAGTCCAGCCTCTGACCACTACAACAAGGAAAAGACCATGTCCAAGACCCACCTGTTCGACCTCGACGGCAAAGTCGCCTTTGTTTCCGGTGCCAGCCGTGGCATTGGTGAAGCCATCGCCCACCTGCTGGCCCAGCAAGGTGCCCATGTGATTGTCTCCAGCCGCAAGCTGGAGGGCTGCCAGCAGGTGGCCGACGCCATCATCGCAGCCGGTGGCAAGGCCACGGCCGTTGCCTGCCACATCGGCGAGATGGAGCAGATCAATGCGGTGTTTGCCGGCATTCGCGAGCAGTTCGGGCGCCTGGACATCCTGGTCAACAACGCCGCCACCAACCCGCAGT
Source organism: Pseudomonas tructae (assembly GCF_004214895.1). Taxonomy (NCBI): domain Bacteria; kingdom Pseudomonadati; phylum Pseudomonadota; class Gammaproteobacteria; order Pseudomonadales; family Pseudomonadaceae; genus Pseudomonas; species Pseudomonas tructae. Next base: position 3,433,763 of record NZ_CP035952.1, read on the forward strand.
TCTGCAATGTGCTGGATACCGACCTGGGCGCCTTCCAGAAGACCGTCGACGTCAACATTCGCGGCTACTTCTTCATGTCGGTGGAAGCCGGCAAGCTGATGCGCGAAAACGGCGGTGGCAGCATCATCAACGTAGCGTCGATCAACGGTGTCTCGCCTGGCCTGTTCCAGGGTATCTATTCGATGACCAAAGCGGCGGTGATCAACATGACCAAGGTCTTTGCCAAGGAGTGCGCGCCGTTCGGCATTCGCTGCAACGCCCTGCTGCCCGGCCTGACCGACACCAAGTTCGCCTCGGCACTGGTCAAGAACGACGCCATCCTCAACACCGCCCTGCAGCAAATTCCGCTCAAGCGCGTGGCCGATCCGAAGGAAATGGCCGGGGCGGTGCTGTACCTGGCCAGTGATGCCTCCAGCTACACCACCGGTGTGGCACTGAATGTGGATGGCGGTTTTCTGTCATGAGACAGGCGCCGCGCCTGATCAGGCGCGGGGCCAACTGTTACCAGTCGAATGACTGCTCGGTGGCGACTTGATAAGTCATCTGCCGCAACCACTGTTGCAGATTGGCTTGGTATTGAGCCTGCAATACACGCAGGCGCTGGGCCAAAACCCGGCTGTTGATCTGCCCACTGTGCGCCTGTTCCCGCAACTGAAGGCGCCCTTCGTTCCATACTTGACGGGGGCTGTCGGCCCGGCTGAGGGCGTACTCGACCCAGAAGTCATGATGAAAGTGCCGTCCTTCCAGGCTCTCGTCCACCACCGAACCCAGCACAATATCCAGGCCTTGTGGGGTGGTGGCAGATAGACCCGCCAGCTCGGCCTTGAGCGCTTCGACGAAGCCTGGTGGCAACTGTTGCCCGGTCAGCGGCTCGAGAAATTCATCGTCACGCGGCGCCTGGGGGATATCGATTGTCCCGTCCCGGGTCACGGCGCGCAGCAGATGCTGCCAGAGTGCCTCGTACTCATCCACCTCGCCACGCTCGGCCGCCAGGAGCTGAGCAGGGAACTGTGCATCGAAGCGCACCTCGAGATGCTCCAGGCGACTGCGCTGCACCGCCAGGCGCACCAGTGCGCGGGCCCGCGGCAACCCCGCCGCAACCTGGTTGGCCCTGCTCAGTTGCTCCTGCCCTTCGAGGTATAGCAGGTAACTTTGCTCTGCCGCCGGAGCCCGCAACGACGGGTCGCGCTCGAGCATCTCGAGAATCTCCCAAGCACGTCTCAGGGTCGTTTCCCGGCCTATGTCGTAGGCTACGGTCACTTCCAGCTCCAGCAGATTGCGCTGGGTTTCCAGGCACTCGGGAATCTGCCGCAAACGCTGCCACAGTGCGCGCTGGGCTGCGTTCGCTTCGTTCAACAAGAACCGGTAGTAATGGTCACTGACCAACAGGTCGATCTGGCTTGTACCGTAATGGTTGACGATTCGGCTGTCGCTTTCTTCATCCAGCAGATTTTCCCGCAAGTCCAGCGCTCGCCTGACATGCTCGGGAAGCTCGAAGCTGTGTTCATCAACATGCACGATGTTGTTCCAGCGCAGATCCACCAAGGTGACACGCTGCAGGTTCGCCAGGTTTTCAGGAATGGTTGTCAGCCCGCAGTTGTGCATCACCAGACCGCGCAGGTTGAACAGGCGCGAAATGTCCGGGGCCTGCTGCAGCTCATTTCCGGAGACATCCAGCACCTGCAGTTGCTGCTCGTTCGCCAGGACGGGAATTTCTTCCAACAGGTTCCAGTTCAGATACAGGCGCGTCACCCCCGGAAAGTGCATGGCGAAATTCACCGGCAGATTCGTCAATCCGTTGGTGCTCAGGTTCAGCACAGTGACCCGGCCCAGGTCCCACTGCAGGTCGGGAAAGCTGCTCAGGTCGGCATTGTGCAGGCCCAGCCCCACCAGGTTCACTTGCACATGATGATCGTTTGCAATGAACCCGCTCAGGCGCGTGCGGCGCCACTGCGTGAGGACCTCGGTCGCGAGTTGCTGACGCCCCTCGCTGGCGCCTGCCCACTGCTGCAGCGCCTGCTGGCGGACCTCCAACGCCTGCTGCAAGGATGCCAGCATGTCGGCCGGTTGGCGTCCCAGCTCACCCCACTGCTCCAGCGTTTCCAGCGCTTGCTCGTCATTGAGATCCGGAAACAGTTCGCGCAGCCGTTGAACCAGCACATTTTCACTGTTCTGGCTGGCATAGCCCCGCGCGAAGCTGCCGTCACCGCCGCCGCGCAAGCGCCCGTGCGGCGCTTTGTCGGTTGACGGGATCCAACGCTGGCGCAGCTCGGAAATCCGGTGCAACAGCCTGACCTTGAGCACCTCGGCATCGCCCGTGCTTAAACCCAGGGCACGGCGCTGGGCATCGGGTAGCGCATGCAGGATGGCGCGAAAGATGTCGTTGCGCGCAGGCGCAGCAAACAACGAATGCAGGGTCTGGTCATTGGCGTAGCCACGATAGCCCCCGCCCTCGCGGACGATCACCCGTTGCACAGCGCCTTGGTCATTGCCGACACGGGTCACCTCCTCACCGCGCAACGAGCCGACCCGCAACCGCAGGCAGACCTCGGAGGACCAGCCGGCGAGTTCCGGCAGCACTTCAAAGACCAGGCTTTCGCTTTGCGCATCGGCAAGCTCTGGCCATACGATGCCTTCCAAGCGCCGCACCAGCGAGCGTTCGGCCTCTACTCGCCGCGCCTGGCGTTCGAGTCGCTGGGGGAAGCGCTGACGCTCGGACCACTGTTCCATGGCGGCCTCTGGAAGCGGATCGATCAGCCGACGCGCCAGCGGGGCATCGATGGTTTTGAACCGACGACGCAATTCGTCGAGCAGTGACGATGGCGCCCCTGCATCCCAGTACCGGCTGGTGAACACAGCCGCCCGACGCCGTGAAACATGCTCGGCGACCTGAGCGCGCAGCGCCTCGATCCGGCCGCTCGGCGCCAGCTGCTCAGGAAACAGGCTGTCCAATGCCCGGCGGTCCAGTTGCTCGATGACAAGCCTGGCCCAGTCCCCGCTGCGCAATTCGACGCGGGTCAGTTTTATTGCCGTGGCGGCAAAACCTGGGCGTTCTCCGTAGACCGCCGAAGGGCCCCAGGGCTCGGGCCCCTCGAACAGCTCCAGGGTCTGCCCCTCAGGCCAGCCGGGGATGTCGGGCAATAGCGCGGCAACCACGTCCATATCCAGCGTGGAGTGGGCACCGCTGCGAATATCTTCGATGACCTGGACAATCTGCTTGCGAATGAGCGTACGTTCACAGCTATCGGCCAACAACGGATCCACCGGCTCGCCCTCGACATGCATGCGCCGCAAGGCGTCACCCTCGGTGCCGGTCAGCTCACAGGCTTGCTGCAGCTCTTCGTCACTCAGGGCCTCGACGCTGTGCCCGAGCCTGCGCATCAACTGCCTGCGCGACCAGCGCAGCGGTTGCTCATGGGGCGAATGCCAGGCGCCCTGAGCGTTATGCTGCAAGGGCGGCTGGTAGGCGTCGTCCTGCGTGGGGTGCTGCACGCGCCAGGGCCGCGCCTGCTCATCCACCAGCGCGTAGTAGTGCCCGCCCTCCTTCACATAGCTGCCTCCAGCATGGCGATACACACCGCGGGCATCGGCCACCAGGCCCGCCGGCAGCTCGTGGGCACTGCGATAGGGCGCAAGGTCCTGGTTCCATAAGCGCCGCTGACCATCCGGGCGCTCGACCTCCACCAGCCGATCCACCACCGGCGAAGCACTGATCAGGCGCGAAGCACCGATGGTTGCGGCGCCCAGTCCGACCGTCACCGCCAGATTGATCGCAATGGATTTCAAGTGTGCCAGCGCCTCTTCCTTGTCGCCAGCCTCCCAGGCCTGAACACCTTCAAAGGCATCCGACATCAACTGGCTGGCCATGACCGTCAGCATGATCGGCCCCAGGGCCGGGACGAAGAAGGCTGCGGCATTGAGGACATTCAGGCCGAACGCCGCGTATTGCTCAAGCGAGGTGAGCCAGGCCTGATAGTCGACCTCGGCTGTCGGCACCGCAATGGCCCGGGCTTCGGCCCGGGTAGTGGCGAGCATCAGCTTGAAGCTTGCGTCGAACAATTCGCCCATGAGCGGATATTCGACCAGGGCATCCCCCCCCCGAAGCGTCGACGCCAGGCTGATTGCGCGGGCGAACCCGGCCTGTTGGCTGCGGGCGACGAACGAGCGGATAAACGCCTGATCCTTGGGGTCCGCCAGGCGTGCCTTGAGTGCTTGGGCGAAGGCACGGCGCGAAGGGTATTGCTTGAGTTGCGCCTGGCGGTCCCCGGGGATGTAGGCAACGCAGCGCTCGATGGCGCCGCCTGCGATCGATTCGCAAAACAGCAGCACGTCGGCCAAGGCAAAGCCGGCCAGAGCCACGCGACTGATGTTCAGCGAAGGTTCGGCTTTAACGGCCGTCTGCTGCAACAGCTGCTCGATGCGCTCATGCAGGTCGGCATCGATATCGCCCCGGAGCTGCGCCAGGTTGAGCTGCAGTTGCAACTCGGCCTTGTGTGCGCGGGCATAGGTACGACGAATCGAAGGCCCGCTGGACGGCCCCTCGAACACGGCGGTGAGGTGCTCCTGATAACGCGCCCCAAGATCCAGGGAGCGACACAAGTCGGCAAATTGCTCGGGCGTCAGCGCCAGGGTACTGCTGTAGCGGATCGAGTCGCTGGCGCGGCGCTGCGGGTCCACGCTCGCCGGGAATGGCTGCAATGCATCAAGGGGGGCTAGCTGGCTGTAGCGGTTGTAGCGCAGCTCATCCAACTGCGCCGCTTCGAAGTTCTGCAGTGCCGCCTGCAGCAGCGGCTGCCGGGCGATCAGTACGTCTGACAGGGCGTCGGCGCGCAGGCTGGCATCATCGCGCAGGTGCACGAACTCATGCTTGAGGCTATCGACCGTCAGGCCATGGTTGCGTTTGATCGCGTCTTCGAGCAAGGGCCGGCAAAAACCATGAATGTCCTTGAGCCCGCGCAGCGCCACCGCCGCGTCATGGCGGTGGCGCTCGGTCGCGCGTGCCAGCGTATCCAGTGTTTGCCGCTGTGCCGGGGATGCCCGTTGCAGCCAGGCTGGCTCCTGCGTCGGCAACAGGTCCAGGTGCAAGGACGCCAGTTGCTCGGGGTGCGCATGCCGTACCCAGTTGGGTAAGCGCTGGCGCAAGAAGGGAACATGCAACGCATAGTGAGGGGCGGCCATGGTCACGTCTCAATGTTGAGGAAAACATCAGTTGACCATCCTCGCTGCGCTGCGATGGGCTATTTATCTATAGCCTTGGCTTGGCAACTTCGGCTGAGCGGCGTAAGTGGGTCATGCGGCATGTAGATTGTGCAGGCCTGGGCAGCGGTGTCATCGGTTTCGACGCAGAACAGCAGGACATCGCTGAGCGGGGTATTGAGCAGCAGCAACCTGCTGCAGTGCAGCGGTGGTTGCGCTATGACGCTGTTGTTGGCCTGCATCGCCGTGAACCGGTGATAGGTGTCGGCACCTATATGACCTTTGATATAGGCACTGTGTACCGCCACTTCGAACGAGGCGCGACTGGCCTGCCGGTAGGCCTGACGTAATGCCGAGACACTGCCAGGTGACTCGAAGATCGTGCTCACTGGCGTGGCGCTGAGGGTCGACTTTTACGGGGAACGCGGCCAATGCGCCCAGTGGGGTCAGCGCGATATTTGTTGTTCATCTGTAGCTGACTGGGCAGCGCAAACGCTTGCGTTTAACATGTCGCTCCTTGCGCGCAGCCCCTGCGCGCGTTGCCAAGCCGACGCCCATGCCTTTCGAACTCAGTGTAGACCTCAGCACTCTCGCGATTCTTGCCGCCGTTGCCTTCGTTGCCGGCTTCATCGATGCCATTGCCGGTGGCGGCGGCCTGCTGACCACCCCCGCCCTGCTCACCGCCGGCATGCCACCGCACCTGGTGCTGGGCACCAACAAGCTCAGTTCGACCTTCGGCTCGGCCACCGCCAGTTTCACTTACTACCGGCGCAAGCTGTTCCACCCCGCGCAATGGCGTCATGCCCTGGCCGGCACCTTTGTCGGGGCCTTGATTGGTGCCGTGGTGGCTCATTATCTGCCGGCTGAGTGGTTGAACAAGATGCTACCGGTGATCGTCTTCCTGTGTGGCGTGTACCTGCTGTTCGGCGGCACGCCCAAGGCACCGCTGGACGCCGACGTGCCAGTGAAAAAGAAGTGGCAACTGCCCCAGGGCTTTACCCTGGGTTTCTATGACGGCGTAGCCGGCCCCGGCACCGGCGCGTTCTGGACGGTGAGCACCCTGTTGCTCTACCCCATCGACCTGGTCAAGGCCAGCGGCGTGGCGCGCAGCATGAACTTCGTCAGCAACGCCGCGGCCTTGTCGGTGTTTATCTTCAGTGGCCAGGTCGACTGGCTGGTGGGCTTGTCGATGGGCTCGGCGCTGATGGTCGGCGCGTTCTTCGGCGCGCGCACCGCCATCAGCGGCGGCAGCAAGTTCATCCGCCCGGTGTTCATCACCGTGGTGCTGGCGTTGACCGTGCGGTTGGCGTGGCAGCATTGGTTTGGGCAGGCGTGAGCCCTGCGCCCGCCCATTGAATGCAACAGGCGGGCGTTGGGTCAAAGACGAGTGACTTCAACGCCGGCGAAAAACTCGTTCACCAGTTGCTTGAACAATTCGATTTCGTCCTTGTCTTTGTCACAACTCAACTGCTCGATATAGAAGCGGTATAGCCCGTCGTCCAGATGAGGCTGGGCAGTTTCAAGGTCTTCAAATCGTGCAGTGAAGACCGCATCATGCTCCCGAAAACGCGTGGGATGCTCAGCCCTGAAGAAACTTTGCCAGTCACTTTGTGCATCCAGTAAGTACTCCGGCACAGCGGCCTTGATCTGCCGCTCGTCCATCCTGAATGCCTCGGCAAGCCTGGTGAGCTCGGCCAGCACGGTATACTGACCTCTACGCTCGATCTCGCCCCAGCCCACGTCTTGCTCCAGCAGCAAGGGACCACTTTCAATAACCACCGCGTTACGCCGTTCCCTGTGCTGAACCGGGATATCAAGCAGCGCGCTCAATGCATTGCCCGGGGGCGACGGACTGATATCAAGCTCCCAGGGAAAGCTTTGCAGCAGTGCATCTGCGTTAGCATACCCATCCACTCCGCCGGTCCGATGAAAGTACACGCAAGGCCCTTGAGCGCTGTCCTCAAAAACCGCTAATCCAAACGGCTGTGAAGGAGAGTCATCCTGTTCAGGCGCAGGTGCCGACACGTTATGGGGCAAAAGTCGAGGTAACCGTTCAAAGGGGTTGTGGTCAGGGCCACAAAGTTCTGCCTGGCTCAGTATCTGGTTTGTCAGCGCCCGCTGCTCACCCGACATTTGCGTATCGCTGATACTTGCCTCGAAAAACTCCAGCAGCGCTTGATAGGCCTGTACACGTGACCCTCGGCCTTCGTGCCATGCCTCACAAGCCTGCTCCAGCTGTTCGCGCCGTTCAGAAGCGAGCGACTCCGCCTGACGATCAACAGAATGATTGTAGCTGCTACCTGCTGCACTCAACTCCACAAATACCTTTCCCGACTGGTTGAAAAGTCGGGCAGTTTTATCTGATGCCCTCCAGGCTTCCAGAGGGAATGGTTTCCCCTGGCAACTTACGTCACTTGAGCAAGACCGGCTCCTGCAACCCAAGCCGCCGCGCCACATACAGATCGATCAGATACCGCGCAATCGACCGCCCCGCCGGCAACGGCGGCAGCGCATCGACCCGGAACCACTGGGCATCCTCGATCTCATCCGGCTGCATCACAATCTCGCCACCCGCGTACTCGGCATGAAAACCCAGCATCATCGAGTGGGGGAATGGCCAGCACTGGCTGCCGACGTACTGGATGTTACGCACCTCGATCGCCACCTCCTCGCGTACTTCGCGCACCAGGCAGTCTTCGGCCGACTCGCCCGGCTCGGCAAAACCGGCCAGGGTGCTGTACACACCAGTGACAAAGCGCGGCGAACGGGCCAGGAGGATTTCATCGCCACGGGTGATCAGCACGATCATGCTCGGTGAAATACGCGGGTAGTTGCGCAAGTCGCACGGCGCGCAATACATGGCCCGTTCCCAGTGGACCTGCGTCATGGGCTGACCGCAGCTGCCGCAAAAGCGGTGCTCACGGGCCCAGGTGCCGATCTGCGCGGCGTAGCCGAGGATCTTGTAGGTATCGAAGTCGCCTTCGAGCATGAACTGGCGCAGCCCGCGCCAGCTACAGCCCGCTACCGCCTGCGGGCTGCGCAACTCGAGGAGGAACACCGGCTGGCCGTCGAAATGGCCAATGCCGTGCTCGCACAGTACGTCCAGTTCCTGGCGCTTGAGCCAGTCGCGCGGGAACAACGCGCCGTTGTCATCGACCAGGAATCCTTCGCTGCAACGGGCGACTGCCCAGCCGCCGCTGATGGTGGTATCCAGTACTGCGGTGATCCAGCGCGCTGACATCATGCGGTTCCTTGCGGGGTTCGCCTGTGCAAGTCAGTCGGCGAACTCGGGTTTTTGTTTGCTCATGTGGGCGGCAACCGCCACCCGCAGATCGTTGGATTGCAGCATCGCGGCGTTCCAGGTGGCGATGTACTCCAGGCCATCGTCGATGCGGTGATCGCGCATATAGCTGATCATGTGCTTGGTGCCGGCCACGGCAATGGGGGATTTTCCCGCAATTTCAGCGGCAATGGCAAAGACTGCGTCGAGCAATGCTTCATGGCTGTCGAACACCCGGTTGACCAGGCCGATACGCTGCGCCTCGTCGGCCGCGACATTGCGCCCAGTGTAGGCCAGCTCGCGCATGATGCCGTCGCCGATGATCCGCGGCAGGCGTTGCAGGGTACCGACGTCGGCGGCCATGCCCATGTCGACTTCCTTGATCGAGAACTGCGCGTCACTGCTGCAGTAGCGCATGTCACAGGCCGACACCAGGTCGATGGCACCACCGATGCAGTAACCCTGGATCGCCGCCAGCACCGGTTTGCGGCAGTTGTCGACGGCGTTGAACGAGGCCTGCATGCGCAGGATGGTGCGGCGCAGCAGGCGCGCGTTGCGGCCGACGTCCTTGCCCAGCTCGTTGGCCACCGAGGCCAGCAGCATCAGGTCGATGCCGGAGGAGAAATGCTTGCCCGCGCCACTGATTACCACCGCGCGCACCGCGTCGGTTTCATCGATCCACTGGAAGATTTCGACGATCTCGCTCCAGAACGCCGCGTTCATGGCGTTGTACTTTTCCGGGCGGTTGATCTGCACGTGGGCGATGTGGTTGTTCAGTTCGACCTTGAACGCTTGGTACTCAGTCACGGTGCTCTCCTTGAAGACGGCGCGGTTGATCGCAGGACTATAACAAGCTGCCCGTCGGCGCCAAGGCCGCGCTTGTGCCAAAACCGGGACTTTTACCTTGATCTGCGGCCACACATGCGGCACTTTGCCCGGCTGTTGAATCATAAGGATACATTTTCATGTCCCGCTCCCTGGCCGGCGCCCTGGCCCACAACTTTCTCGGACAATCGCCGCGCTGGTACAAGGCCACCTTGTGCCTGTTCCTGCTGCTCAACCCCCTGCTGCTGTTCACCCTTGGCCCAGTGGTGGCCGGCTGGGTGCTGGTGATCGAGTTCATCTTCACCCTCGGCATGGCGCTCAAATGCTACCCGCTGATGCCAGGCGGCCTGTTGATGGTGGAAGCCCTGCTGCTGGGCATGACCACGCCGCAAGCACTGTATGAAGAGTTGCAACACAACTTCCCGGTGATCCTGCTGCTGATGTTCATGGTCGCCGGCATCTACTTCATGAAGGACCTGCTGCTGTTCGTGTTCTCGCGCATCCTCCTCGGGGTGCGCTCCAAGGCCCTGCTGGCTTTGCTGTTCTGTTTTCTCTCGGCCTTCCTCTCGGCGTTTCTCGATGCCCTGACGGTCACCGCGGTGATCATCAGCGCGGCAGTGGGCTTCTATTCGGTGTATCACCGGGTCGCCTCGGGCGGCAATCCACGCGAAGACTCGGACCTGGACAGCGATCAGCACATTGCCCACCTGCACCGTGAGGACCTGCAGCAGTTCCGCGCCTTTTTGCGCAGCCTGCTTATGCACGGGGCCGTGGGTACCGCACTGGGTGGTGTGTGCACCCTGGTAGGTGAACCGCAGAACCTGCTGATCGGCCATGAGATGGGCTGGCACTTTGCCGAATTCTTCCTCAAGGTCGCGCCAGTGTCGTTGCCGGTGTTGCTGGCCGGGCTGGTCACCTGTGTACTGCTGGAGAAGCTGCGCTGGTTCGGTTACGGCACCCTGCTGCCGGACAGCGTGCGCCAGGTGCTGGCGAGCTATGCCGCCGAAGACGACGCCCAGCGCACCACCCAGCAACGGGCCGCGCTGCTGGTGCAGGGCCTGGCGGCGCTGATCCTGATCATCTGTCTGGGCCTGCACGTGGCCGAAGTTGGCCTGGTCGGTTTGCTGGTCATCGTGCTGATCACCGCCTTTACCGGCATCACCGACGAGCACCGCCTGGGCCGCGCCTTCCAGGACGCCATGCCGTTCACCTCGCTGTTGGTGGTGTTCTTTGCCGTGGTGGCGGTGATTCACCAGCAGCAGTTGTTTACCCCGCTGATCCAGTGGGTGCTGGCGCTGCCGGCCGATCAGCAGCCGGGCATGCTGTTTATCGCCAACGGCCTGTTGTCGGCGATCAGCGACAACGTGTTCGTCGCCACCATCTACATCACCGAGGTGAAACAGGCGTTCGTCAACGGTGGCATGAGCCGCGAGCACTTCGAGACCCTGGCGGTGGCGATCAACACCGGCACCAACCTGCCCAGCGTAGCCACGCCCAATGGCCAGGCGGCGTTCCTGTTCCTGCTGACCTCGGCGATTGCGCCGCTGATTCGCCTGTCGTACGGGCGCATGGTGTGGATGGCGCTGCCCTATACCGTGGTCATGGGTGGGCTGGGCTGGTGGGCGGTGACGTACTGGTTGTGAATGTTCGTTTGCCTGCTTCATCACGGTAAGCCCGCCCCACCAATGTGGTGGGGCGGGTGTACTCTCACCGGTCAATCGATGGGCTTGCCATCACTTCTTTTCGACAGCACCTGCACAAGCAGCCCTCGCGAGTAGAGCGGACGACGCCCCGAACGCTCCACCCAGTACTCCAACCGCACGGTACTGCCCTGGGCATCGCGCACACTTTGCTCCGGGACCTCGAAGCGTACCGCCAACTCATCGCCTGCCGGTACCTCAAGCCAGTCAGCCCAGTTCTGCTGCCAGCTTGCACCCCACCAGAAAAAATGCACCTTGTCACCCGGCTGAATCATCGGCTGACCGTGGTCGTTCCGAATCGGAATGTTGACCGGCAGATAAAGGAATACCTGTTCAGGGTCCAGGCTGCCATTGGGCAACAAGCCTTCCACCTCGACTTCAGGCAGACGCAGGACCTTGCGCCCCACCGCCAGGTGCAACACCTCGGAGAACAGCTGTGGCGCCCGCACATCAGCGCTGTTCCTGACCCGGTAGGCGATTCGCACTTCGCCACCATCCAGCGGCTGGACATGCTTGAGCGGTACGTTCAACCTCAACGGCTGCGCCCCTGGCGTACGCTCGATCAGAATGGATTCGGTATACCAATGGGCCGTGCCGTCAACGGCCAGCCCCTGCCAGTACAGGTCCAGCCACTGGCCTTTCTGCAGCCCGGCCCAGACCGGAATCATCACTTGAGTCAGCGGCTTGCCAACCAGCAGGTTGCCTTCGTCATCAAGGGGATCTACTTGTACGGCCTGCAAAGCCCCGAGGCTGCCACTGAAGCTGATTGAAGTGCTTTGCCCGCGCTGCGCCGGCCCTTGCTGACCTTGCCAGTGGTAGACCAGCCGCGCCAGGCCACCGGCGCAAGCCCGGATCAGTGCGTTGGGCAGCAGGAACTCAAGGCGCTGCCAACCCGCTTGCAGCGTCAGGCTCTGGGAGTGGCTGAGGCTCAACCCGCCTTCGGTCCGGCCTGTAAAGTGCAGCACCAGCTGATCACCCTGAGCGAACCCGGCTGCCGCTGCGATCTCCACCTGCAAAGGCTGTTCGCCCAGCGCCTGCAAGTCCACCCGCCCCTGCGCGTCTGCTGCCAGGACCTGGGCCGATTTGAGCGCTTCGCGACCACTGTCGACCTTGACCCGTTGCAGTGGCGAGAGACCCTGTGCGTAGTTGCCCAAGGCATCGACAACGGTATAGAACACCCCAAGGGCTGGCGAGTCACCTGCACGCTGGAGGGTGCGTGGGTCGATAAACAGGCTCACCGGTCCCGGAGCCTGATCATGCTCAATTTGTCGGCGCAGCAGCTCACTGCCCCAGTGCAGTTCAATCCAATCGCCGGCCTTACGGCTACCATGGGCCGGAACGTCGAGGGTGAAACCGTTGGCGGCCAGCGCCGGGTCGATGACCTTGGGCAGTCGCTCCAGCGCGGCCAGGCGAGGCAGGCCCGGACGCTGCAGCTGCAGACGCAGCTCAAGTACTTGGGAATAACGCACCCGTCCTGCCGGTGGCACCACGCGGAAATAGGCGCGCACACTGTCGCCACTGTTCGCCAGCAGCGTGCCTGGCAAGTAGAAATCCAGACGCTGATGGCGTTGATGGTTGCCAAGGGTATGGCTAAGCACCGGTTCTGGCAGATCGCCCCAGAAGATGTCCACACGATGCCCAGGTTCCAGGTCCTGGCACGGGCCGATGGCAACCGGGATACCGTACAAGGCGGCATCCTGGGTGGCGAGGTTGAGGCCGTAGTCGCCGCCGGCTACAGGGGCGATGGTGTGGGGAAACTGTAGGGTGGCTGACTCTATATTCGGGCAATGTCGCCCGCCAAGTTGATACGCTGGAGGCTGAGGAACTGGGGCTTTGATAACGTCTCGAGAGAGGTTCCTGTAGCCACTTACGCTAGACCAGTAATCACCGTATGACGACCAAATATTGCCGGTATCGACACGAATTCCCGCACGCCATTGAGGTTGCTCCCCACTGTATTGAAAAATTGTGTTCGAATACAATTGCTGCCAAGCTTCTTGCGTCAACAGGTTTCCCCATTCGCCATACAAGCTACCAAGCCTTCTCACAAAATAACCCGCCGACGCTTCCCTCTGGCTTGGCATCACCAATCCATTTTCTCTGCAATAGGCAAGCGCAGGCAAATACGTGATTCTAGCGGACGGTTGCTCGAACCATTTCGTCGGACTCTGCAACGAGTACTGCCCGCTTTTGCCATTATCAGCGATCGCGGTAATGGTCACGACCCCCTGCCACGCCTCATTGAAGGTCACTTTCCCGCCGCCATCCACACTGACCTCATCCCGATCCGAGGCGTACGTCACGCCCCTGGCATATCGCACCCTGCGGGTAAAGACAGCCCCATCAAACCCCGTCACCGGCACGAAACGGAAGGTGTTCCAGCCATTGATCTCGAAATGATTCCAGCGCAAGCCATTACTGATCCACAGTTCATAAGGTTTGGAATGTCGAGTGCGTACCCCCTCGCGGATCACCCGGTAACCGATCCGAACCACGCTGTGGTTACTGGGCAGGATGCTGTCTTCCCATACTTCAAAGCGCAGGTCCTCACCCTCCGCCCCAGGCGGGACGATGAAGTCGTCGACCCAGGTGCCCTCCGCCGTTTCACCGATCCAGCTGAAAATGATCTCGTCGCCTTGCTCAAACACATCATCGCCCGCCGCGTCCTTGCCCGGCAGCTTGATAATGGCATAGCCGAAGAGTTCATCCGGGTCCAGCCAGGCGCCGTCCTCATCCTCGTAGATGTCTTCTACTTCCACCGCCGGGAGGATCTCCGGGCTCAGGCCGACATACAGCTTGAGCTTTTCCGATTCCTTGATCGGTGATTGCGGGTCGAGTTCGGTCTTGATCCGATAAGACACCTCTACTTCGCCGCCATCAAGCAGGTCGATATGATCGCTGCGCACCACCCGCTTGAGCAGCCTGCCCACCTGGCTGCCGGTGATATAGAACGTATCTTCGAACAAGTAGGCCTTGCCATCGACCGTGGTGCCACGCCACACCAACTGGAACCAGCTGCCGTTGACCATACCGACCCAGGGCTGCACCTCTACCACCACGTAACGCAGGCCGACAATCAACTGGCCTTCTTCATCCACCTCATGAATCACCGGCGCGACCAGGCCAAACGGCTCACCCACCACCCCGACCGTCCTGCGCCTGGACCGCAAGACCTCGCCATCGGGTTCCAGTTGATAGGACACAATCGCCAGGCCACTGGCAATGGCTTGCACCTTGTTGTTGGCAATCAGCAGCAGCGGGCCGACGCCCTGGTCAGCAATCTCGACTGTTTGCTCATCCTCAACCAGTTGCCCATCAGGGGTGCGGCCGATCCAATACAGGGTGAGCCGGCTTCCGGGCACCAGCGCCTCGTCATCCGGGACCTGTACCTGCACATCGTCATAACCCAGGGCCTGCAGGTCGATGTAACCCGCCTCATCGGCGTCCAGCACCAACGGCGCAGCCAGCGGATAGCCCTGAGTGTCGACCCGGATCGAATGGTGCGGCGACCAGCCGTCAGAGTGGTTGTGTACCTCATCGACGATCTTGTACATCACCGGCAGGTTCTCCGAGTCCCCGGCGCGGGCAATGGTGTCCGGGTCGATGAACACCGTTACGGCATCCAGCAAATCGGCTTCTTCCACGCGCCGACGAATGAGCACACCGCCCCAGCTCACGCGCAGGGTATCGCCCACTACCATGCCCTCGTAAGGCGGCACTTGAGCGTCAAAGCCGGTTGCCGCCAGCGCTTCATCCACGCCGAATTCGATCACCTCATCTGGCAGAATCAATGCTTCCAGGCGCTGATGCCCGGGTGTCGAGGGGTCCGGGTCGATGCCACCTGGTCGGTCCAGCTTCACCAGCACGCGCAATGGCATGGAATCCTGGGGATCACTCGACAGGGCAGTGATGCGGAAAAACGCCTCGATCCAACCAACGTTCTCTTCCACCCGGGCCCTGGGCAGGTAAAAGAACTGGTTCTTGCCGACATCCTGCGGATCCAACGGGTACACATAGATCGGCAATTCGGCGTCTTCCCAGAAAATTTCCACGATATCGCCGCCGGCCATACCCAGGTAGGGTTCGACGATGGCCATGATGCCGTAGTCGCTGACCTCCATCGCAGCGATATTGAGGCCTCCATCACCATCCGCCACCGGTTGCGCAAGGTTGGGGATGCGCAGCTGGGTCAGCGACAACGGCTTGGGCACATGAGCCTCAGGCGCTTGCTCGACTGCCTGATGAAGGGTGACATGCGCCAAGGGAAACGGCACGGCGTCATCCTCGTCCTCGCTGCCTTCGAAGCTCACTTTCAGGGCCAGCGTCAGATCGGTGTCGTTGCCCAGCGCTTCGAGCTCTTCACGCGAGATGTACAGGCGCAGGCCATACTCAAGGTGCAACGCAGTGACTACAACCGCCTCATGAACGGTCCACTCAACGGGTGTACCCTGCTCATCGATACCGGCGCAGGACAGCCAGCAGGTCTGCCCCTCGGCGATTCCCGTCCAAGGCAGCGTCAGTACCGCGACATCGCCGGGGAATGTCTCCATGTATAGACCGTCGCCCAATTGCTGCGGCAGGTTCGGAGCAAGCAGTTCTTCTAACGCAAGCGTCGTCATCGCATCTCTCCATGCAGGATTACCAATGCAGGTATTGAATGCGCATTGAGAAAGACACGAAACTGGCAAAAATACCAGGTAGGCGAGGATACCGATAAGGCTGAAGGCCTGGCCCCCTCAACCAATCGGGTGCCACACCCGTCTGTCGCGGGTCAGTAGTTCATCCGCCGCCGTCGGGCCGTCCTCGCCGGCGGCATAGGGCTGCACTTCGCCTGCGTCCTTCCAGGCATCGAGAAACGGCTGCACCGCACGCCAGCCGTTTTCGATGTTGTCGGCGCGCTGGAACAGGGTCTGGTCGCCCGTCAGGCAGTCATAGATCAGCGTCTCGTAACCGGTGGAAGGCTGCATCTTGAAGAAGTCCTTGTAGGCAAAACCCAGCTCGACGTTCTCCATGGCCAGGGCCGGCCCCGGGCGCTTGGCCTGCAGGTCGAACCACATGCCTTCGTTGGGCTGGATCTGGATCTTCAGGTAATTGGGCTTGAGCCGCTCGACCTCGGTGTCGCGAAACTGCGCATAGGGCGCCGGTTTGAAGCAGATGGCGATCTCGGTGTCGCGCACGCTCATGCGCTTGCCGGTGCGCAGGTAGAACGGCACCCCCACCCAACGCCAGTTGTCGATCATCACCTTGAGGGCAACGAAGGTTTCGGTGTGGCTGTCGGGATCGACCCGGGGCTCGTCGCGGTAGCCAGGCACCTTCTTGCGCCCTTGTTTACCGGCGGTATACTGACCGCGCACCGAGTTTTTCAGGGCCATGTTCTTCGACCAGGGCCGGATCGCGCCGATGACCTTGGCCTTTTCGCTGCGCACCGCGTCAGCACCAAAGGCCGCCGGCGGCTCCATGGCGACCATGGCCAACAACTGAAACAGGTGGTTGGGCACCATGTCGCGCAAGGCGCCAGTACCGTCGTAGAAAGCGCCGCGGCTCTCGACGCCGACGGTCTCGGCAGCGGTGATCTGCACATGATCGATGTAGTGGTTGTTCCAGAACGCTTCGAACAAGCCGTTGGAAAAGCGGCTGACGAGGATGTTCTGTACCGTCTCCTTGCCCAGGTAATGGTCGATGCGGTAGATCTGTTTCTCGCTCATGACCTTGAGCAGGCAGGCATTGAGCGCTTCGGCACTGGCCAGGTCCGAGCCAAAGGGTTTCTCCACCACCACCCGGCGAAAACCATCGGTTTCGTCGAGCAGGCCGGCGGCGCCCAGGCGCTGCACCACGTCGCTGAAAAAACGTGGCGAGGTGGCCAGGTAGAACACCGCATTGGCGCTGGGGTTGCTGCGAATACGCTGGGCAATGGCCTGGTAGGTGGCTTCGTCGAGAAAATCACCAGTCAGGTAGCCGATGCGCTTGGCCAGGCGCGCCCAGAGCTTGTCGTCCAGGCATTTGCTGGTGCCTTGACTGGCCGCGTCGCGCTCGCGCATGAAGGCTTCAAGGCGCGCGGCGAACTCACTGTCACTGGCCGCATTGTGGTCGACGCCGATAATCCGCAGACCCTTGTCGAGCAAGCCATCGCGGTTCAGGTTGTACAGCGCCGGCATCAACAGGCGCTTGACCAGGTCGCCATTGGCGCCAAACAGAAACAGGTTGCAAGGCGGTGCCGCTTCGATCTGAGGTGTGCTCATTCGGCTTGCTTCTCGACGTGGCCACCAAAGCCGAAGCGCATGGCCGAGAGCATGCGGTCCGCGTAAGTCCCCTGCTGCTGGCGCGAACGGAAACGGGCAAACAGCGCACTGGACAGCACCGGTACCGGCACGGCCTGCTCTACTGCGGCGTCGATGGTCCAGCGCCCCTCGCCGCTGTCGGCGACCGAACCGCTGTAGCCACCCAGTTGCGGGTCCGCCACCAGCGCATCGGCGGTGAGGTCGAGCAACCAGGAGGTGACTACGCTGCCACGGCGCCACACCTCGGCGATCTCGGCCAGGTTCAGGTCAAACCGCTGTTCGACCGGCAAGGCGTCGCTGGCCTTGCTCTTGAGCAGGTCGAAACCTTCGGCATAGGCCTGCATCAGGCCATACTCGATGCCATTGTGGATCATCTTCACGTAATGCCCCGCGCCAGCGGGGCCGGCGTGAATATAGCCCTGCTCGGCGCGTTCGGCCGGGCCCTGGCGGCCACGGGTTCGGGGGATATCGCCGACCCCGGGAGCAAGGGTTGCGAACAGCGGATCAAGCCGGTCGACCACAGCTTTTTCGCCACCGATCATCATGCAGTAACCGCGCTCCAGGCCCCAGACACCCCCCGAGGTACCGACATCGATGTAGTGCAGGTTGCGTTTGCCCAGCTCGCTGGCACGGCGCATGTCATCCTTGTAGAAGGTGTTGCCGCCGTCGATGATCACGTCATCGGCATCGAGCAGGTCGGCCAGTTGGGCGATGGTCTGTTCGGTCGGCTCACCCGCCGGCAACATCACCCACACCGCACGCGGTTTCTCGAGCTTTTGGACCAGCGCGCCAAGGTCATGGGCGCCGTTGGCGCCGTCCTTGACCAGGGTTTCCACCGCCTGGCGGTCACGATCATGCACCACCATACGGTGTCCGCCACGCATCAGGCGCCGCGCAATATTGCCGCCCATGCGGCCCAGACCCACGATTCCCAATTGCATGTGCGATGCTCCCCTTGGAATAAGACTCGGCTCAGGCCTTCAAGATTAGTCCAGACCGTGCCCACTTGGTTCAGCGACCAATGGCAGGACCGCCAGAAACAAAAAAGTTCCCATGACCGCTAAAAGAATTCAGAATCGCGGCCGATCAAGCACGTGGGAGCGGGCTTGACCCGCGATCGCGCTTTGCCAGACAGATCGCATCGCGAGGCAAGCTCGCTCCCACCTTAGTGAACAGCATTACCCTATGCGAGGTGTGCAATGGGAACCCTTCTGCCGAAAATGCCTGCCCAGACCCTCTACGTAACGGTTCACCGCGATGAGCTGCGCCGCCTCAAAGAGGAGCGTGATCAGCTGCAACAGCAAGTCGCCCAACTCAGTCTGCTGCTGCAACAGGCGCAGAATCCCGAGGCGCCGGCCCACGCCTGATCGGGGCTTGTTTGCAGGGGAATCATTGCCTGCTGACCTTGCACGACGGCGCCTTTCTAGACTGCGCCGTCCGACGCGCGATGCGTCGTCTACCTGCAAGGAACCCCATGAAAAAACTCTTTGTGCTTTCGGCCTGGGCGTTGTTCGGCTGCCTGTCGACGGCGGCCAACGCTGAAGAGGTTCAATGCAAGCCAAGCAGCGAAGCAGAGATCCTCGCCCAATTCGAACGCTGGAACCTGCGCCTGGGCAGCGGTGACCCCGAACAGGTGGCGGCGCTGTACAGCGAAGACGCCATCCTGTTGCCGACACTCTCCAACCAGCCACGGCTGACCACCGCGCAACGTATCCAGTACTTCACCTACTTCCTCGGCAACCGGCCCTCCGGGCGCCTGGACAGCCATCATCTGGCCCTGGGTTGCAACACCGCCGTACTCTCGGGCCTGTACACCTTCACTTTCGCCAGCAACGGCGAAAGCGCTGCGGCGCGTTATACCTATGCCTATCGCTGGGATGGCCAGCAATGGCTGATCACCAGCCACCACTCCTCGCTGCTGCCAAGCAACTGAATCCTGCGACCTGCAGCCTCGGTGCTGCAGGTCATCGCCGATAAAGTGACCAGCGGGTCACACCCTCGCGGTTTTCTCTCCTACACTCGGTACTCGGCCAGACATCGCCCGGAAAACTCGACCGAAAAAAGTCGAAACTTCTGGATTCGCGGTAGGTCAGCAACTAAGTAGGCCATCGATTCCGCTGCAACGGACGCGGCCCACCCACCCTACACCGTCAACACGCCGTCGGCAGGACGCCGGCTTGCGTAGCGCTTGTGCGCTTGGCTTCGGGGCACGGAACGCAAGGCAATACCACTCACAGAGAGATGTACCGCGCAGACACAACAACGGGCGCCCACGCCCGCACACCATAGGGACGGAGAGAAGTATGATCAGTGCCGCTGTCGAACCCCATGTAGAGCCATTCACCCCGGAACATCGTGAGCCGCTTGCGGCGGACTTCACGCCGACAGCCAAAACACTGGGTACCGATCCCAAAAATAAGCGCAAGGTCTTGTTCGTGACCTCGGAAATCGCCGATCTGGTCAAGACCGGTGGCCTGGGCGATGTCTCGGCGGCATTGCCGCGGGCCATGCGCCACTTGCACGATGTGCGCGTGTTGATACCCGGCTATCCGCAGGTACTGGAGAGCGACAACCCGATCCACCTGGTCGGTGAGCTGGGCGGCCATGCCGCGTTACCACCGTGCAAGATCGGGCGCATGGACCTGGCAGATGGCCTGGTCATCTACGTGCTGATCTGCCCCGAGTTGTACCAGCGCGAAGGCACCCCCTATGGCGCCAACAACGGTCGCGACTGGCCCGACAACCACATCCGTTTCGCCCGCCTGGGCCTGGCCGCAGCGGAGATCGCCGCTGGCGAAGGCATGGTCCACTGGAAACCCGACCTGGTCCATGCCCACGACTGGCCGGCCGGCCTGGCCCCGGCGTACATGCACTGGCGCGGCCTGCGAACCCCTACCCTGTTCACCATTCACAACCTGGCCTACCAGGGTGTGGTCAGCCGTGCCTGCTGCCCGGAACTGGCGATCCCTGAGCATGCCCTGCAACAGGAAGGCATGGAGTTCTACGGCAAGCTGTCGTTCCTCAAGGCGGGCCTGGC
Source organism: Pseudomonas tructae (assembly GCF_004214895.1). Lineage (NCBI taxonomy): Bacteria > Pseudomonadati > Pseudomonadota > Gammaproteobacteria > Pseudomonadales > Pseudomonadaceae > Pseudomonas > Pseudomonas tructae. The sequence goes on from NZ_CP035952.1 coordinate 3,454,079, forward strand.
CTACGCCAGCCACATCACCACGGTCAGCGCCACCTATGCGCGGGAAATCACCACGCCGTCGTTCGGCTGCGGCCTGGATGGCTTTCTTGCCAGCAAGGCCCAGCAAGGCTTGCTCAGCGGCATTCCCAACGGCATCGACGAAAGCTGGGACTCGGCCAGCGACCCGCACCTGGCGCACCCCTTCAGCCTCAACGACTGGCAAGGCAAGGCTGCCAATGCCCGGCAGGTGCGCGCGTTGTTCGCCCTTGAGCCCTCCAGCGGCCCGTTGTTCGCCGTGGTCTCGCGCCTGGTCTACCAGAAAGGCCTGGACCTGACCCTGGGGGTGGCCGAGTACATCGTTCGCCAAGGTGGCCAGATCGCGATCATCGGCCGGGGCGAACCGGAAGAAGAGCATGCCATGCGTGAACTGGCTCTGCGCCATCCCGGGCAGATTGGCGTACGCATCGGCTTCAATGAAACCGATGCCCGGCGCATGTTCGCCGGCAGCGATTTTCTCCTGATGCCCTCGCGCTATGAGCCTTGCGGGCTGAGCCAGATGTACGCCCAGCGCTTCGGCTCATTGCCGGTGGCGCGCAATACCGGCGGCCTGGCCGACACGATCGAGAATGGCGTTACCGGCTTTCTGTTCGATGAATCCACCCAGGACAGCTACCGCGAAGCCCTGAGCCGTGCATTCTACGTGTACGGCAAACCGAACCTGCTCAACGCCATGCGCTGCCTGGCCATGACCCAGCCCTTCAACTGGTGCCAGGCCGTCGAGCCGTATGCCCGACTCTACGAGGAACTGGTCGAAAACGCCCGTGTAACCCCACGCTGAATGCGAGGTGGCAGGTATGCCCTTGAGGTCACAGGAACAGGCGGCCCACGGGGCCGCGATGATCGACAGCAACAACGCCCTGTTTGCCCTGTGGGCACCGGACGCGCAGCGGGTGGATGTCGAGTTCAATGCTGGCCGGCATCGACCATTGCAGGCGCAGGCTGACGGCTGGTTCGTCGGCGAGTTGCCATGCAAGGCAGGCGAGCGCTACCGCTATCGCATCGACGGCGCGCTGACGGTCGCCGACCCGGCGTCGCGCTATCAGCCCGAAGGCGTGCACGGCCCCAGCGCGCTGGTCGATCGTACGGCCTACCACTGGCAACAGCCGCACTGGCAAGGACGCCCCTGGCACCAGGCGGTCATCTACGAGTTGCATGTCGGCCTGTGCGGCGGCTATGCCGGGGTGATGGAGCGCTTGCCGGCGCTGGCCGAACTGGGCATCACCGCAATCGAACTGATGCCCATCGGGCAGTTCCCGGGCACGCGTAACTGGGGTTACGACGGCGTGCTGCCGTTCGCCCCGCAACACAGCTATGGCACCCCGGAGCAGTTGTGCGAACTGGTTGACCAGGCCCACGGCCATGGCCTGATGGTGCTGCTGGATGTGGTCTACAACCACTTCGGCCCGGATGGCAATTATCTTGGCCAGTACGCCAGCGGCTTTTTCCGTGAGGATCGCCAGACGCCCTGGGGCGCGGCAATCGATTTTCGCCGCCGCCAGGTGCGCGACTTCTTCATCGAGAACGCCCTGATGTGGCTGCAGGACTACCGCTTCGACGGCCTGCGCCTGGACGCCGTGCATGCCATCGATGACCCGGACTTTGTCGCCGAGTTGGCCCATCGGGTGCGCGATGAAATCGCCCCGGGGCGTCAGGTATGGCTGACCCTTGAGAACGAACACAACCAGGCGCACCTGCTCGAGCAAGGCTTCGATGCTCAGTGGAACGACGACGGCCACAACGCCCTGCACGTGCTGCTCACCGGCGAGAGGGAGGCGTATTACGCGGACTACAGCGAATCGACCCTCGACAAACTGGCGCGCTGCCTGAGCCAGGGCTTTGTCTTTCAGGGCCAGCCCGACCGCAACGGCCGCCCCCGCGGCGAACCCAGCGCTCACTTGCCGCCCACCGCCTTCGTACTGTTCCTGCAGAACCACGACCAGATCGGCAATCGCGCCTTCGGCGAGCGCCTCAACCAATTGTGCCCGCCCCAGGCGCTACGCGCTGCAACTACTCTGCTGTTGCTGGCACCGATGATCCCGTTGCTGTTCATGGGCGATGAATGGGGGTGCGAGCAACCGTTCGTGTTCTTTACCGATCATCACGCCGAACTGGCCGATGCCGTGCGCGAAGGCCGGCGCGCCGAGTTTGCCGGTTTCAGCGCCTTTGCCGATGCCGTCTCCCGGGCGCGGATTGCCGACCCCAATGCCATCGACACCTTCAATGCTTCACGGCCACTGGCGCCTCAAGCGCAGCAGCAGCCCTGGCAGCTGTTCTACCGGCAATTGCTGGCCCTGCGCGAGCGCCATATCGTCCCACAGTTGCCGGGGATCCGCGCCCTCGGTGCCCAGGTACTTGGGCCCCAGGCCCTGAGTGCACGCTGGCAACTGCGTAACGGCGGCGAGCTGCGTATCGACCTCAACCTGGGGCCGACGGCGGCAGCGGTCGAACTGCCCGCCAGCGGTGCGCGGCTGTTCAGTTGCAGCCAAGTCAGCATCGGCAGCCAAGAACTGCCGCCCTACAGCGCCCTGGTCAGCCTGACTTCCATTCCCTGCGCGGAGCCTGCCCATGACTGACCCACGCTTGCAGCACCTGGCGCAACTGGCGGGCCTTGCGGTGGACTGGATCGACGCCAACGGTCACGCCCAGCACGTCAGTGACCCGGCGCTGCAACGGGTGCTGGCCGGGCTTGGCCACCCGGCTGACAGCAGCGATGCGATCGAGGCCAGCATCCAGGCCCTGCTCGACGCCGGCGATGCCCGCCACCTGCCGCCGCTGTTGACCGTCGAGCAGGACCTGGCGCTGGAGCTCGCGGGTTACTTCGCAGCTTTCACTCCGTGCAAGGTGCTGCTTGAAGATGGCGGCGAACAGCAGTTGCAACTGGATGAGCAGGCCAGGCTGGTCGCGACTTTGCCGATCGGCTATCACCAGGTGCTGCTCGACCAGCGCCAGTTCACCCTGGCCGTCGCGCCAGCGCGCTGCTACAGCGTGGCCGATGCCCTCGGCACGCCGACCCCGCGCTGTTGGGGCCTGAGTGCCCAGCTGTACAGCCTGCGACGCCCCAACGATGGCGGCTTTGGCGATTGCCTGGCCCTCGAAGCCCTGGTGCGCAGCGCCGCCGAACGCGGCGCCGACGCCTTGGCCATCAGCCCGCTGCACGCCATGTTCGCCGGCGACACCCAGCGCTACAGCCCCTACTCGCCGTCGAGCCGGCTGTTTCTCAACAGCCTGTATGCCAGCCCTGCCGCATTGCTCGGTGACCGCGCCGTGCGCATGGCCATCGAAGCCTGCCAACTGCACGGCCCGCTTGAGCAGCTTGAACAACTGCCACTGATCGACTGGCCCCAGGCCGCAGCGTTTCGCCAACGCCTGCTGCGGGCGTTGTACCGCGACTTCATCGCCGCCGAGCACCCGTTGTTCGCTGACTTCGACAGTTACCGCCAACATGCCGGCGCCGCCCTGGAACGCCATTGCCGCTTCGAAGTCCTGCTTGAACATGCGCTCAAGCACGACCTGGGCCAGGACTGGCGCGACTGGCCCAGCGCCTGGCATGACCCGCACAGCCCGCAGGTCGATGCCTTTGCCCGCCAGCACAGTGACGAGGTGGGCTTTCATGCCTTCTGCCAATGGCTGATCGAACGCAGCCTGCAACGCGCCCAGGACGCAGCGCGCAGCAATGGCATGCGCATCGGCCTGATCGCCGACCTTGCGGTAGGTGCCGATGGCGCCGGCAGCCAGGCCTGGAGCCGTCAGGAGGAACTGCTGGCTGGCCTCAACGTCGGTGCACCGCCAGACATCCTCAACCGCGCCGGGCAAAACTGGGGCATCTGTGCCTTTTCGCCCGAAGGCCTGCGGCGCAATGGTTACCGCGCCTTTATCGAAATGCTGCGGGCCAACTTTGCCCATGCCGGTGGCCTGCGCATCGACCATGTCATGGGCCTGCAACGCCTGTGGCTGATACCACAGGGCGCCAGCGCGGCTGAAGGTGCCTACCTGCAGTACCCGCTCGATGACCTGCTGCGCTTGCTCTGCCTTGAGTCGGTGCGGCACCGGGCGATCGTGCTCGGCGAAGACCTCGGCACCGTCCCCCAGGGCCTGCGCGAGAAACTAGCAGCCCGGGCGATCCTCGGCATGCGCGTGCTGCTGTTCGAGCAGGACCCGCCCGGCCACTTCAAGCCGATCCTCGATTGGCCCGACAATGCCCTGGCCACCACCGGCACCCATGACCTGCCGCCCCTGGCCGGTTGGCTGCAGGCTCGCGATATCGACTGGAACCTGCGCCTGGCGCTGATCGACGGCATCACCGAACGCCACTGGCGCGAAACCCGCCAGCACGAGTGCCAGGGCCTCAAACGCGCCCTTGCGCAAAACTACGGCCAGGCCCTGACAGACAACGACGCGTTGATCGATGCCAGCATCCGTTACCTGGGCCATACCCGCGCGCCCCTGGTGCTGGTGCCACTGGAAGATGTGCTGGGCATCGACGAACAGCCCAATCTGCCTGGCACCGTCGACAGCCACCCGAACTGGCGTCGACGTTTTGCCCTACCGGCTGCCGCCCTGCTGGACGACACCGATGCGGCGCGGCGCCTGGAACTGCTGGCGCAAGCCCGCGAGCAAGCCTGGGAGCGGGACCGATGAAAGCCCTGAGCGCGACCCTGCGCCTGCAGTTTCATGCCGATTTCAGTCTCGACCAGGCCGCGGCATTGGTGCCCTACTTTGCCCGCCTGGGCGTCAGTCACCTGTACGCGTCGCCGCTGCTGCGGGCGCGCCCCGGATCTGCCCACGGTTACGATGTTGTCGACCCCGGCCAGGTCAACCCGCAGCTGGGTGGTGAGGCCGCACTGGAGCGCCTGGTGGCGGCGCTGCGCCTGCATGGCATGGGCCTGATCGTCGATGTGGTCCCCAACCATATGGCCGTGGGCAGCGACAATCCCTGGTGGCAAGACCTGCTGGCCTGGGGACGGCGCAGCCGCTACGCCGAGTTCTTCGACATCCAGTGGCACTCCCCCGACCCGCTGCTCGAGGGCCAGTTGCTGCTGCCATTTCTGGCCGCTGACTACGGCGCGATGCTGCAAGGCGGCGAAATCCCCCTGCGCTTCGATGCCGCCAGCGGCCAGTTTCATATCCAGCACCATGAACAGCGCTTTGCGATCTGCCCGGCCGACTATGGCGAAATACTTGCTCATGGCAACGCCGCCCTGCAGTCATTGGCCACACGCTTGAGTGGCTTGCGCAGCGGCGACGATCCCGCCGCGCGCGCCAAGCCGCTACTGGCCGAGCTTGCGGCGCTGTCCAGGCGCCAGCCGCTGGACGCGGTGCTGAACGCCTTCGACAGCCGCACGCCCGAGGGTTTCCAGCGCCTGCATGCGCTGCTCGAACGCCAGCCCTATCGCCTGGCCAGCTGGCGTACCGCTGCCGACGATATCAACTGGCGGCGCTTCTTCGACGTCAATGAGCTGGGCGGACTGCGGGTCGAGCGTGCGGCGGTGTTCGAGGCCACCCACGGTAAGCTCTTCGAGCTGATCGGCCGCGGCCTGATCGACGGACTGCGTATCGACCACATTGACGGCCTGGCCGATCCCCGTGGCTACTGCCGCAAGCTGCGCCGGCGGGTCGACCGGCTGCTGGCCCAGCGCCCACTGGAGGCTGCGCTGGAGCACTTGCCGATCTATGTCGAGAAGATCCTCGGCGCCGATGAGCACTTGCACCGCGACTGGAACGTCGACGGCAGCACCGGTTACGAATTCATGAACCAGGTCTCGCTGCTGCAGCATGACCCGGCTGGTGAAACGGAGCTGGCAGCACTGTGGAGCGCGCTCAGCGAACGCCCGGAGTTCAGTGAAGAGGTGCGCCTGGCCCGCCAGCAAGTCCTCAATGGCAGCCTGGCCGGCGATTTCGAGTCCGTGGCCCAGGCCTTGCTGCAGGTGGCCCGCGACGACCTGATGAGCCGCGACCTGACCCTGGGCGCGATTCGCCGCGCCCTGCAGGCACTGATCGAGCACTACCCGGTGTACCGCACCTACATCAATGCCTGCGGGCGCCCGGCCGCGGACGAAGCATTCTTCCAGCAGGCCCTGCGCGGTGCCCGCCAACGCCTGAGCGAGGCCGATTGGCCAGTGCTCGATCACCTGCAGCGCTGGCTCGGCGGCGAGCCCTGGTGCCAGTTGCCGCCAGGGCGGGCGCGCAAGCACCTGCGCCATGCCTGTGTGCGACTCCAGCAGTTGACTGCGCCCGCTGCCGCCAAAGCCGTGGAAGACACCGCGTTCTACCGTTCGGCCCTGCTGCTGTCGCGCAACGATGTCGGCTTTGACGCCGAGCACTTCAGCGCCCCGCTCGAGGCGTTCCATCAGCAGTGTCTTGAGCGCCTTGAACAGTTCCCGGACAACCTGCTGAGCACCGCCACCCACGACCACAAGCGCGGCGAAGACAGCCGCGCGCGCCTGGCAGTGCTCAGTGAGCGCAGCAACTGGTTTGCCAGCCGGGTCGAACACTGGCGCGAACTCGCCAGCCCCCTGCGCTGTACCCTGGCCGACGGCGAGGCGCCGGCCGCTGCCGATGAACTGCTGCTGTACCAGAGCCTGCTCGGCAGTTGGCCGCTGCCCCTCAGTGAGGACGATCCGCTGGCGCTTGAGGCCTATGCCGAACGCTTGCGCCAATGGCAACGCAAGGCCTTGCGCGAAGCCAAGTTGCGCAGCAGCTGGAGCGCCCCCAACTCGGATTATGAGCAGGCCTGCCTGGACTTCATCGACAGCCTGCTGCTGGAGCGCTCCAGCCAGCAGTTGCGCCACTCCCTGGCCCAAGCGGTGCAGGCCATCGCCTGCCCGGGTGCCCTCAACAGCCTGGCCCAGTGCCTGCTGCGCATGACGGTACCGGGGGTTCCCGACCTCTACCAGGGCAACGAGTATTGGGATTTCAGCCTGGTTGACCCGGACAACCGCCGCCCGGTGGATTTCGCCGCCCGTCGCCAGACACTGGGCGACGGCACCCACATGGCGCAGTTGCTCCAGGACTGGCGCAGTGGCCGGATCAAGCAGGCGCTGATCAACCAGGTGTTGGAGCGACGCCAGCAATACCCGCAGCTGTTCCTGCGCGGTCAGTACCTGCCTGTTCAGGTGCAAGGCAGGCACGCCGACCGGGTCCTGGCGTTTGCCCGCCTGACAGCCACAGAGCGCGCCATAGTGGTGGTGCCGCGCCTGGCCTGGAGCTTGCTTGACCAATCCCCCATACCCCTGATCCCGGCACAGAACTGGGACGATACCCGGCTGATCCTGCCGTTTGCCTTGTCGCCTGCCAACTGCTCGGGACTTTTTGCCACGGGCGCAGTCACAGCCTCAAAGGAGCTGTGGCTGAGCACCGCACTCAAGGAGTTTCCGGTCAATCTGTTCATCGAACATGTTTAAGTCCAGAGGAGCGTCGAGATGAGTGTTGAAGAAAAACGCATTCGTGAATTTGCCTATCAGATCTGGGAGTCGGAGGGGCAGCCCGAAGGCCAGCAACAGCGTCACTGGGACATGGCGCGCAAGCTCGCCGAGGCCGAAGCCCTGGCGCCCAGGGTCACCCCGCGCAAGCCCAGCGCCAAGGCCAAGACGGCCAGTGCTGCGGCGGCGCCGAAAAAGCCCAGGGCAGCCAAGAAGCCACCGACCGCGTGAATCTGATCGCGGGGCAAGCCCGCTCCCACAAGCTGATCTGGCGGGAGCGGCGCGATAGCCTCCAAGGAGCCCCATGAGCAAGCCTAAGCCCACCGCCCAAGTGCACCTGGAACCCTCGCGCATCCGCGAAGGCCTGCCCTTTCCCCTGGGCGCCAGCTGGGATGGCCTGGGGGTCAACTTCGCGCTGTTCTCGGCCAACGCCACCAAGGTTGAACTGTGCCTGTTCGATGCCAGCGGCGAGGTCGAGCTTGAGCGTATCGAGCTGCCCGAGTACACCGACGAAATCTTCCATGGCTACCTGCCCGACGCCCACCCCGGGCAAATCTACGGCTACCGGGTGCATGGCCCGTACGACCCGGAAAACGGCCACCGCTTCAACCCCAACAAACTGCTGATCGACCCTTACGCCAAGCAACTGGTCGGCAGCCTGAAATGGTCCGAAGCGCTGTTCGGCTACACCATCGGCCACCCCGACGGCGACCTCAGCTTCGATGAACGCGACAGCGCGCCGTTCGTGCCCAAGTGCAAGGTCATCGACCCGGCCTACACCTGGGGCCGCGACCAGCGCGTGGGCATTCCCTGGGAACGCACGATCCTCTACGAAGCCCATGTGCGTGGCATCAGCATGCGCCACCCGGCCGTGCCGCCCGCCAACCGCGGGACCTTCGCCGGGCTTATGTGCAACGAGTTGCTGGGCCACATCAAGCAGCTTGGGGTGTCGTCGATCGAACTGCTGCCGATTCACGCCTTCGTCAACGACCAGCATCTGCTGCAAAAAGGCCTGAACAACTACTGGGGTTACAACAGCATTGCCTTTTTCGCCCCCCACCCACGCTACCTGGCCAATGGCAAGATCGCCGAATTCAAGGAGATGGTCGCACACCTGCATGATGCAGGCCTGGAGGTGATTCTCGACGTGGTCTACAACCACACCGCCGAGGGCAACGAGCTAGGGCCGACCCTGTCCATGCGCGGCATCGACAACGTCTCCTACTACCGCCTGATGCCTGACGACAAGCGCTTCTACATCAACGATTCCGGCACTGGCAACACCCTCGACCTGAGCCACCCCTGCGTACTGCAACTGGTCACCGACTCGTTGCGCTACTGGGCCGGTGAGATGCACGTGGACGGCTTTCGCTTTGACCTGGCGACCATTCTTGGCCGCTACCACGAGGGCTTCGACGAACGTCACAGCTTTCTCGTCGCCTGTCGCCAGGACCCGCTGCTCAGCCAGGTCAAACTGATCGCCGAGCCTTGGGACTGCGGCCCCGGCGGTTACCAGGTGGGCAACTTCGCCCCTGGCTGGGCGGAATGGAACGACCGCTTTCGCGATACCGTAAGGGCCTTCTGGAAGGGCGACGAAGGCCAGCTGGCCGACTTCGCCGCACGCATGACCGCCTCCGGCGAGCTGTTCAACCGGCGCGGTCGCAGGCCTTACGCGTCGGTCAATTTCATCACCGCCCATGACGGCTTCACCCTGCGCGACCTGGTCTCTTACAACGACAAGCACAACCAGGACAACGACGAAGACAACCAGGACGGCAGCAACAACAACCTGTCGTGGAACCACGGCGTCGAAGGCCCCACCGCCGCCCCTGAGATCAACGCCCTGCGCCTGCGCCAGATGCGCAACTTCTTCGCCACCCTGTTGTTGGCCCAAGGCACGCCGATGATCGTCGCCGGCGACGAGTTCAGCCGCACCCAGCACGGCAACAACAATGCCTATTGCCAGGACAGCGAAATCGGCTGGGTCAACTGGGCGCTGGACGACGATGGTGCGGCGCTGCTCAAGTTCGTCAAGCGCCTGACCAAGCTGCGCCTGGCTTACCCGGTGCTGCGCCGCACGCGCTTTCTGGTCGGTGACTACAACGAGGCGATCGGGGTCAAGGACGTCACTTGGCTGGCGCCGGACGCCAGCGAAATGGGCATCGAGCAATGGCAGGACGCCCACGGGCGCTGCCTGGGCATGCTGCTCGACGGTCGCGCCCAGGTCAGTGGCATTTTGCGCCCCGGCGCCGATGCCACCTTGCTGCTGATCGTCAACGCCCATCACGACACGGTCGCTTTCACCCTGCCCCAGGTGCCGGAGGGCGAACACTGGAACTGCCTGCTCGACACCGACCGTCCCCTTTTGCGTAAAGGCGAGCAGCACGACTTTGCCAGCCAGCTCCAGGTCAGCGGGCGCTCCCTGGCATTGCTTGAGCTGTACCGCGACGACGATGCCTGAGCAGCAGGCAAGCTGGCCGTTCAAGTGCGGCTTTAGCAATCATTCGGCATAGCCGCGAGCGTGGAAAGAGCGGTTGTGCTTATCAAAGGTAAATATTTGTTTAATTTCAGACGATTGCTTTATCCAATAGCTTGATAACGGTTGATTCACGCTTTCTTGACGCCCGCCCGCTCCTCTCCTTAGCTAGAAGTAATGCAGCAACTGCAGATTCCATTCCGAGCCTCTAGCTCGCGCTTTTCAGCGCGTGGCCGGGACCGGTTTGCTGGTTTGGGTCGCCCTCTGGTTTTGCATTACAGCACGTGACATCAGGCCAGAACCCTGGCTATTGAAAAACAGAGGAGATCCGCCATGAAAAGAACTCCAAATCCCACGGGCTTTGAGTACGTTTTCTATGCGGTTTCCACGTCGCTGCTCTTGGCAACCCCGTTGGAAACCCAAGCATTGGGCCTGGAGGATAGCAACCCGCTGAACCACATGGTGCAGGCCCAACCTGCCCTCTCGCTCACCCCGGTCAGCACCAGTGGCCTGGGCCTGAGCACCCTGGGCGCGTTTTCCGAGCGCCTGGCCGAGCGCAACGCTCCGACCGCCAATGAAACTATCGCCAGCCAGTGGGCGCAGTTCTTCCCGACCCCGGTGCGCACCCCGAGCCCGGAAGCCGACAACCTCAGTACACCAAACCGCACCCTGCAGATCAGCCCTGACCTGTTCATTCGTGAAACCAGTGGCGGCAATGTACACCGCGCCGGTTTCTTCGTCGGCCACAGCAACCTGCAAAGCGGCTTTGACGGCTTGCACAAACCCCAGGTCGGCGACAGGCAGACCGCAGTCAATCTCGACGGCGAGAGCCTGGGCGTGTACTGGAGCATGACCCATGACCAGGGCTGGCACCTGGATGCCGTGGCCATGGGTACCCGCTTCGACATCAATGGCCGCAGCGAATCCGGCCAGCGCCTGGATGGCAATGGCCATGCCCTGACCCTGTCGGTGGAAGGCGGCTACCCCATCAGCCTGGGCAACAACTGGACCCTGGAGCCACAAGCCCAGTTGATCAACCAGCAGTACTTTCCCGGCAGCCAGACTCAGACCGACACCCAGCAAGCCTTCGACGAACAGCCGAACTGGACCGGCCGGGTCGGTGCCAAGTTGTCTGCGCGCTACAACGTGCGCGGCATGCCGATCGAGCCCTTCGTGCGGACCAACATCTGGTACGACTTCTCCAATGCCGATACGGTGAGCCTGGACAAGGTCGACAAGATCAGCAGCGGACGCAACTCCGCCACCGTCGAACTGGGCCTGGGCCTGGTGGCGCGGGTCACGCCGAAAGTGGCGCTGTTTGTCAGCGCCGACTACAGCAGCGACATGGATGACAATGACCTCAACGGCCTGATTGGCAACCTGGGGATCAGGGTACGCTGGTGAGACCAGCACGCCTGTGGGAGCGGCGATGCGGCGACCCGACTCCCACAGGTGTCACTGCGGTCGCAAGATCAGCACCCCCAACGGTGGCAGGTTCAGCCCCACCGACAACGGCTGGCCATGGCTGGGCAGCGCCTGGCTGGGCACTTCACCGAGGTTGCCAAAATTGGAACCGGCGTAGCCCTCGGCATCACTGTTGAGCACCTCCACCCAGCGCTCACCGAACGGTACGCCGATGCGATAGCCCTCACGCGGCACCGGGGTGAAGTTGGCCACCACCAGCAACGGTTCGCCGCTCGTACTCCAGCGTAGCCAGGCGTAGACGCTATTGTGCGCATCGTCGCCAATCAGCCACTGGAAGCCCTGGGGCTGGCAATCCTGCTCGTGCAAGGCGCGCTCGTCGCGGTACAGGCGGTTGAGGTCGGCCACCAGTCGTTGCACCCCCAGGTGTTCAGGGTACTTGAGCAGGTACCAGTCCAGCTCGCTGTCGTGGTTCCATTCGCGCCACTGGCCGAACTCGCAGCCCATGAACAACAGCTTCTTGCCCGGATGGGTCCACATGAAGGTCAGGTAGGCACGCAGGTTGGCGAACTTCTGCCAGCGATCGCCGGGCATCTTGTCGATCAGCGAGTGTTTGCCGTGCACCACTTCGTCATGGGAAATCGGCAGGATGAAATGCTCGGAATAGGCATAGATCAGGCCGAAGCTCATTTCGTTGTGGTGATAGGTGCGGTGGATCGGGTCGTTCTGGATGTAGTGCAAGGTGTCGTGCATCCAGCCCATGTTCCACTTGTAGGCAAAGCCGAGACCGCCCTGCTGGGTCGGTTGGCTGACGCCCGGCCAGGCTGTGGACTCCTCGGCAATTACCAGGGCGCCTGGTGCCTCCAGCGCGACGACATCGTTGAGGTGGCGCAGAAAATCGATGGCTTCGAGGTTCTCGCGCCCGCCATGGCGGTTGGGTACCCACTCACCGGCCTTGCGTGAATAGTCGCGGTACAGCATCGAGGCCACGGCATCGACACGCAGGCCGTCGATATGAAAATGCTTGAGCCAGTGCAGCGCCGAGGCCAGCATGAAGCCGTGCACTTCGGTACGGCCCAGGTTGTAGATCAGCGTATCCCAGTCCTGGTGAAAGCCTTCGAGCGGGTTGTCGTACTCATACAGCGCAGTGCCATCGAAGCGCACCAGGCCGTGACTGTCGGTGGGGAAATGCGCCGGTACCCAGTCAAGGATCACGCCGATGCGCGCCTGGTGGCAGGCGTCGATAAAGGCGGCAAAATCCTCGGCCATACCGTAGCGCGCGGTCGGGGCGAACATCGACAGCGGCTGATAGCCCCAGGAACCACCAAAGGGGTGCTCCATGATCGGCATCAGTTCGATATGAGTAAAACCCAGCTGCTGGATGTAAGGCACCAGGCGCTCGGCCAGTTCACGCCAGTTGTAGAAGCGCGCGACTTCACCGTTGTCGTCCAGCTCGCACTGCCAGGAACCGGCGTGCAGTTCGTAGATCGACAGTGGCGCGTTATTGGCCTGGCGCTCACCGCGCACCTGCATCCAGCCCTGGTCCTGCCAGTCGTGGTTCAGGGGGCCGGTGACCTTCGAGGCGGTGCTGGGTGGCAGCTCGGTGGCTCGGGCCAGCGGGTCGGCCTTCAGCGGCAGGATGCCTTCACGGCCGAGCACTTCGTACTTGTAGGCCTCGCCGGCCTGCAGGCGCGGCACGAACAGCTCCCAGACCCCGGACGGATGACGCAGGCGCATGGGATGGCGGCGACCGTCCCAGTTGTTGAAGTCGCCGACCACCGAGACCCGCCGGGCATTGGGTGCCCACACCGAAAAGCGCACACCGTCGACACCCTCGACGCTCACCGGTTGCGCGCCCATGGCCCCGGACAGGTCACGGTGATTGCCTTCGGCGAACAGGTACAGGTCCATGTCGCCGAGCAACGGGCCGAAGCTGTAGGGGTCTTCGCTGACCTGCTCGCCACCGGCCCAGTTGATCTGCAACAGGTACGCCTGCTGATCCGCCAAATGCGTGATGAACAGCCCCGGCACCGGGCCTTGCTCCAACTCTGCCAACACACGATTGTCACTGCGGGCCAACACCTTCACGTTCAGGGCATTGGGCAGGTAGGCGCGGACAAACTGGCCACCGGCACCATCGGGGTGCGGGCCGAGCACCGCGAACGGGTCGGTGTGTTCGGCTCTGACCAGGGCTTCGATATCCCGCTGCCCCAGCCCTCCTTCCTCGCGCTTGCGTTGAGTCATCTACTGCTCTCCCCAGGTACTGATCAGACCATGCAGGCCATGCAAAGGCACGGCCAGCCAATGCGGACGGTTCTCGGCTTCGTAGAGGATTTCGTAGGCGACTTTCTCGAGACTGAACAACGCCAGGGCCGCCTGCTCGCCATCGGCCTGCTCCCAGGCATGGGGCATGGCCGCACTGGCCCGCCCATAAGCCTCGACAAAAGCATGCCGGGCCTGGTGCAGGTAACGGCGGGCGACGCGTTGACGCGCCTTGCGGGCAGCCTCGCAAAGATCGACACCAGAAGCACTGCGCAGCACCATCGCTGCAGCATAGTCGAAGGAACGCAGCACGCCGCTGACATCTTTGTACGGGCTGTGTTTAGCTCGCCGCTGGTCCAGCGGCCGCGCCGGTTCGCCCTCGAAATCGATCAGGTAGGCGTCGCCCTGCACCACCAGCACCTGGCCCAGGTGCAGGTCGCCATGCACGCGCATCAGCAATCCGCCGACCGCCTGTTTGCTCAGCTCGACAATGTGCTGGAGCAGGCTCTTGCGTTGTTGTAACAGGTCATCGACCAGGGCCTGGCTGTCGCTGTCGAGGCTGGCGCGGTGTTCCTGCAGCAGGTCTAGGGCACAGCTCAGTTGGGCAGCGACCTGCGTGCTCCAGGCCTGGCTGTCGCGGCGGGTGCTGGCCCGCGGCTGGAACCCAGGGTCAGCGCTGGGCGCGGCCAGCAGCAGGTGCATCTCGCCCAGGCGCTGGCCGAGCAAGGCGGCAAAATCAGCCAGGTCCTGCAGCGCGTCGGTGTGTACGTCCTGATCCTTGCTCGAGGGCTCCATCTCGTCACGGATGGCCCGTTCGAGGGTGTTCTGGGTCCAGTCCCAGGCATCGCCCTGGTTGCTCAAATAGCCCTGGGCGATCATCAACAGATGCGGCTGCGCCTGGGCGTCGACACGACTGACCCAGCCCAGCAACGGCGAGATATTGGCAAAGCCGGCAGCGGTCAGGTAGGCGCTCATTTCCAGCTCCGGGTGCACCCCGGGATTGACCCGGCGAATCAGCTTGAGCACCAGGCTGCCACCGACCACCACCGAACTGTTGGACTGCTCGGCGCTCAGGTAACGGATTTCGGCGGCGTCGCCCAGGTTCAGCGCCGCCAGTTGTTCAGTGGCCTCAAAACGCAGTTCACCTTCGCTGCACGGCAGGCGCAGGCCGTCCCGGCAACCACTGAGCACGGCGCGGACAAAACTTTCGAGGACAAAACCATCGGTGATCAACCCCACCTGGCGACCACGCCGGACCCGGGCCAGGGCCAGTTGCTGCGGCGCCGGGCTGGTGAGGTTATCTTCGCCGATCAGGCCAAATGGCAACTGGTACCGGCTGCTCTGACCTGCCCCCTGCACGTCGATCTCGCTCAGCAGCACCGGGCTTGTCGCAACGCCAAAGCGCACCCCGTAAACGATTTGCACCTGTTCGATGCGGCTTTGCTTGCCAGCGAACCAGCGGCGCTTGGGCAGGTACTGCGGCAGGATGCTGTCTTGCAAGATGGCCCGTGCCGGCGCTTCGAGCAGCTCTTCCATGCGTTTTTTCAGCACCAGGGTGGTGAACTCCGGCAGGCTCTGGGCCGGTTCCCTGTGCCAGCTGGGCATCTGGTCCTTGTCGGCCAGCTGGAACCAGTAAAAGCCATAAGGCGGCAAGGTCAGCAGGAACGGCAACTGGCCGATCGGCGGGAACGCGCTGCCGCCGAGCATCTCCACCGGCACCTTGTCGGCGTACTGCTGCAGTTCGAGTTCCGCCGCTTGCGCCGCGCGCGAGACGTTGGCTACGCAGAGGATGATCTCGGTGTTGCCATCACTGCCGCTGTACTCGCGGATATAGGCCAGGATCCGCCGGTTGCTCGGCGTGAGCATCTTCAGTGTGCCGCGGCCAAAGGCCTTCTGCTGCTTGCGCACCGCCAGCAGGCGCCGGTTCCAGTTCAGCAGCGAGTGCGGATCATGGGCCTGGGCCTCGACGTTGACCGCCTGGAAACCGTACAGCGGGTCCATGATCGGCGGCAGCACCAGCCGCGCAGGGTCGGCGCGGGAGAACCCACCGTTGCGGTCGATCGACCACTGCATCGGTGTACGGACGCCATCGCGGTCACCCAGGTAAATGTTGTCGCCCATGCCAATCTCGTCGCCGTAGTACAGGGTCGGCGTCCCGGGCATCGACAGCAGCAAACTGCACAGCAACTCGACCCGCCGTCGGTCACGTTGCAGCAACGGCGCCAGGCGTCGACGAATGCCGAGGTTGATGCGCGCCCGGCGGTCTTCGGCGTAGTAGTTCCACAGGTAGTCACGCTCACGGTCGGTGACCATTTCCAGGGTCAGCTCATCGTGGTTGCGCAAGAAGATCGCCCATTGGCAGTTGGCCGGAATCTCCGGGGTCTGGCGCAGGATGTCGGTGATCGGAAAACGGTCTTCCTGGGCCACGGCCATATACATGCGCGGCATCAACGGGAAGTGAAAGGCCATGTGGCATTCATCGCCCTGGCCCTGGCCAAAATACAACTGGGTGTCTTCCGGCCACTGGTTGGCTTCGGCCAGGAGCATGCGGTCAGGGTAATGGGCGTCGATTTCGGCGCGGATCCTCTTCAGCACCTCATGGGTTTCGGGCAGGTTCTCGTTGTTGGTGCCGTCACGCTCGATCAGGTACGGGATGGCGTCCAGGCGCAGGCCGTCGACGCCCAGATCGAGCCAGTAGCGCATGACGTCGAGCACCGCCTTGAGCACCTGTGGGTTGTCGAAGTTGAGGTCCGGCTGGTGCGAGTAGAAGCGGTGCCAGAAGTACTGGCCGGCGACCGGGTCCCAGGTCCAGTTGGACTTCTCGGTGTCGAGGAAGATGATCCGCGTGCCGTCGTACTTCTGGTCGCTGTCGGACCACACGTAAAAGTCCCGCGCCTTGCTGCCCGGCTTGGCGCGCCGGGCTTTCTGGAACCACGGATGCTGGTCGGAGGTGTGGTTGATGACCAGTTCGGTGATCACCCGCAGGCCGCGCTGGTGTGCCTGGGCGATGAAGCGCTTGACGTCGGCCAGCGTGCCATAGTCGGGGTGCACCGCCTTGTACTCGGCGATGTCGTAGCCGTCGTCGCGGCGTGGCGAGGGGTAGAACGGCAACAGCCACAGGGTGTTGACCCCAAGCTCGGCGATGTAGTCGAGCTTGGCGATCAGCCCGGGAAAATCGCCGATGCCGTCATTGTTGGAATCGAAGAAGGATTTGACGTGTACCTGGTAGATGATCGCGTCTTTGTACCACAGGGGATCATCGATAAAGGCCGCTGGGCGGGCGCGCTTGGCCATGCTCGACTCCTTTCTAGAGGGCTTTTTCGATACGCCAGATCGCAAATGGCAGGTGCCAGGGCTCGATGCGCATCCATTGGGTCTTGCCGTGCCAGGTCCAGCGGTGGCCGCTCATCAGGTCTTCACCATAGGTGTCGGCGTTGTCGTCCAGCCCCAACTCCCACAGCGGCAACTCGAAGTGCGCCTCCTGGGCGTTGTGCGGATCGAGGCTGACGGCGATGAGGATGAAGTTGTCGCGCTCGGCGGTGCGCTTGCCGAAGTACAGGATGTTGTCGTTCCAGGCCTGGTAGAAGGCCACGCCCAGGTGCGTCTGCAGCGCCGGGTTGTGCCGGCGGATGCGGTTGAGCTGGGCAATCTCGGCGATGATGTTGCCCGGTTGGGTGAAGTCCCTCGGGCGCAGTTGGTACTTCTCCGAATCCAGGTACTCTTCCTTGCCCGGCACCGGCGTCGCCTCGCACAGCTCGAAGCCCGAATACATGCCCCACAGGCCCGAGCCCATGGTCGCCAGGGCAGCACGGATGAGAAACCCGGCACGGCCTGACTCATGCAAAAAGTACGGATTGATGTCCGGGGTATTGACGAAGAAGTTCGGCCGGTAGCAGTAGCACCACGGCGCCTGGTTGAGTTCTTCGAAGTAGCTTTGCAACTCGGCCTTGGTGTTGCGCCAGGTGAAGTAGGTGTAGCTCTGGGAATAGCCGACCTTGCCCAGGCGCGCCATCATCGCAGGCTTGGTGAAGGCTTCGGCGAGGAAGATTACCTGCGGATACTGGCTGCGGACATCAGCGATCAGCCAGTGCCAGAACGGCAAGGGCTTGGTGTGCGGGTTGTCGACGCGAAAGCTTTTGACCCCCTCCTTCACCCAGCCCACCACCACATCGCGCAGGGCCAGCCACAAGGCCGGTACCGAGTCTGCGGCGTAGAAATCGACGTTGACGATATCCTGGTACTTCTTGGGCGGGTTCTCGGCGTAGCGGATGCTGCCGTCCGGGCGCCAGGAGAACCAGCCCGGGTGCTCCTTGAGCCAGGGGTGGTCCTGGGAGCACTGGATGGCAAAATCCAGGGCGATTTCCAGGCCATGCTCGGCAGCAGCGGCCAGCAGCCGACGAAAATCCTCGCGGCTGCCCAGTTGCGGGTGAATCGCCTCGTGCCCGCCTTCAACGCCGCCAATGGCATAGGGGCTGCCCGGGTCATCCGCGTCGGCCTGCAAGGCGTTGTTGCGACCCTTGCGGTGGCGCACACCGATGGGGTGAATGGGCGGAAAGTACAGCACGTCAAACCCCATATCACGGATCATCGGCAGGCGTTCGTGCACATCATTGAAGGTGCCGTGGCGCTGCGGGTCATCGGTGATCGAGCGGGGAAACAGTTCGTACCAGCTGGCGAACTGCGCCTGGATGCGTTCGACATCCAGCGGGTATTCAGGGCTGCGGCTGAGGTAGGTGCGGTGCTCAGCCTCAGCCATCAGCACCGCGGTGTCCGGATGCAGCAGCAAGGCCACCTGCTCCTCGCAGGCCAGCCCCGGCAGGTGCCGGCACAAGGCCTGCAGTTGGTCGCGCAGCGGCCCGTCGCTGCGGCCAATATTGTGCTCGATCAGCAGCAGCCCTTCCTGCAACTCCAGCGCCACTGCAACGCCTGCGCTGAACTTCTTTTCCAGGTCATGGCAATAGGTGGCGAACGGATCGATCCAGGCCTCGATGCTGAACAGGTGACGGCCCTGCTCGCTGACGGTGAATTGGGCCTGCCACAGGTCATTGCCGGCAAATTGCATCGGTACACAATGCCAACGCCGGCCATGGGCCTGGCGCCAGTTGAGCATCACCGCCAGGGCGTCATGACCATCGGCATAGACCTTGCTGCTGACCTGCACCGGCGCACCGACCACCGCCTTGACCGCAAACAGCCCGCCGTCGAGCACCGGCAGGGTGTTCTCGATCACGATCCGCGGTTCGAGCAAAGCCCGGGAAAGGCTCAGGGCCGGGTCCGGGCGGTCGGTTTCGAAGGGCTCATCGCGGGTCATCGAACGTTGCTCCGTTATGAAATGACGGTAAAGGTTCGAGCGGGGGCGCGGCTTGGGGTTCAAAAAAAATCAGCGATTGGCCACGCCCGATCCGAAAGCGTAGAGGAAAATTCACTGTAGGAGCGGGCTTGCCCCGCGATGGCATTCTGTCAGCCACATCGCATCGCGGGTCAAGCCCGCGCCTACGGGTTGCGCTGCAGGCTCAGTTCTTCAATGCTGATCTCACGCATGCGGAACTTCTGCACCTTGCCGGTCACCGTCATCGGGAACTCGTCGACAAAGCGGAAGTAACGCGGGGCCTTGAAGTGGGCAATGCGGCTCTTGCACCACTGCTGCAGTTCGATCTCGCTGGCGCTGTGGCCGGGATGGAACTTGATCCAGGCAACGATCTCTTCACCGTAGCGCTCATCGGGTATGCCGATTACCTGCACATCCGCCACCGCCGGGTGAGTGAAGAAGAACTCTTCTAGCTCGCGCGGATAGATGTTCTCGCCACCGCGAATGATCATGTCTTTGTTGCGCCCGGCGATGCACACATAGCCCGCCTCGTTCATGGTCGCCAGGTCACCGGTGTGCATCCAGCCGGCCGGGTCGATGGCCTCGCCAGTGGCCGCCGGGTTGCCCCAGTAGCCGAGCATCACACTGTAACCGCGGGTGCACAGCTCACCCATCTGCCCGCGCGGCACGATGCAACCATGCTCGTCGATGATCTTGCTTTCCAGCTGTGGCTGGGTGCGCCCCACCGTGGTCACGCGCAGCTCAAGGTCGTCATCGGCACCGGTCTGCATCGACACCGGGCTGGTTTCGGTCATGCCGTAGGCGATCTGCACCTCGCTCATGTGCATCTCGCCGATGACCCGGCGCATCACCTCGATCGGGCAGGTGGCGCCGGCCATGATCCCGGTGCGCAGGGTCGACAGGTCCATCTCGCGGCGTTGCGGGTGATCGAGCATGGCGATAAACATGGTCGGCACGCCGTACAGCGCCGTGGCTTTTTCTTGCGCCACACAGCTCAAGGTCAGCAGCGGGTCGAAGGCATCATTGGGGTAGATCATGGTGCTGCCATGGGTGATGCAGCCCAGGTTGCCCATGACCATGCCGAAGCAGTGGTACAGCGGCACCGGGATCACCATGCGGTCGTGCTCGCTCAGGCCCAGGCTCTCGCCGACCATGTAACCGTTGTTGAGGATGTTGTAATGGCTGAGGGTGGCGCCCTTGGGAAAGCCGGTGGTACCGGAGGTGTACTGGATATTCACCGGTTGGTCGAACTGCAGGCTTTGCTGGCGGGCCTGGTACTGCGCCGGATCGGTTTCGCTGGCAAGCCCCGCCAGCTGATCCCAGGGCAAGAAACCCGCTGGCGGCTGCGCGTCGAGGCTGATCACTCCGCGCAGTTCCGGCAAGCGCTCGCTGCGCAGTTGCCCGGGTGCTTGCTGAGCCAGGTTCGGTAGCAGTTCGCCGAGCATGGCGTGGTAGTCGGAGCTCTTGAAGGCGCCGGCACTGATCAGCCACTGGCAGCCCGACTGCTTGAGCACATATTCAAGCTCGCTGGTGCGGTAGGCCGGGTTGATGTTGACCAGGATCACCCCAATCTTGGCGCTGGCGAACTGGGCGATGCACCACTGCGCACAGTTCGGCGCCCAGACCCCCAGGCGATCACCGGTTTGCAAGCCCAGCGCCATCATTGCCCGGGCATGCTGGTCGACACTGGCGGCCAGTGCCTGCCAGCTGTATCGCAGGTGTTGATGACGCACCACCAGCGCCTCACGCTCGGCAAAACGCGATGCCGTCTGGTCGAATGCCTGTCCGATGGTCATGGCCAGCAGCGGCTTGTCCTGGCGGCCCTGGGTATAGCTCGGTTGATTCATGGCAATCCCTTTTTGTGTTTGTTCTGGGAGCTGATTCAAGCGGGTCTTACTCTGGCTGATATTAACGTTAACGTAAAGGTCATGGAGTGATTGACAGTGGGTAGTGGCAGGTTTACGTTAACGTAAAGGTGATCGCTGATCGCGGGGCAAGCCCGCTCCCACAGCCCCGCGAAAATTCCAGAACAAACGACAAAAAGGTGCCAGCATGCGTTATCCGACCCTGAACTTCGCCCTGGGCGAAACCATCGACATGCTTCGCGACCAGGTGCAGTCCTTCGTCGCCGCTGAACTGGCGCCGCGCGCTGCGCAGATCGACCAGGACAACCTGTTCCCCGCCGACATGTGGCGCAAGTTCGGCGACATGGGCCTGCTGGGTATCACCGTATCGGAAGAATACGGCGGCGCCGGCCTGGGCTACCTGGCCCACGTGGTAGCCATGGAAGAGATCAGCCGCGGCTCGGCCTCGGTCGCCCTCTCCTACGGCGCCCACTCCAACCTCTGCGTCAACCAGATCAACCGCAACGGCAACGCCGAGCAGAAAGCCAAGTACCTGCCCAAGCTGATCAGCGGCGAGCACATCGGCGCCCTGGCCATGAGCGAGCCCAATGCCGGTTCCGACGTGGTGTCGATGAAACTGCGCGCCGAACAGCGGGGTGACCACTTCGTCCTCAACGGCAGCAAGACCTGGATCACCAACGGCCCCGACGCCAACACCTACGTGATCTACGCCAAGACCGACCTGGAAAAAGGCGCCCACGGCATCACCGCCTTTATCGTCGAGCGCGACTGGAAGGGCTTCAGCCGCAGCAACAAGTTCGACAAGCTGGGCATGCGCGGCTCCAACACCTGCGAGCTGTTCTTCGACAACGTCGAAGTGCCCAAAGAGAACATCCTCGGCGCCCTCAACGGTGGCGTGAAGGTGCTGATGAGCGGCCTGGACTATGAGCGCGTGGTGCTCGCCGGCGGCCCGACCGGGATCATGCAGGCGTGCATGGACCTGGTGGTGCCCTACATCCATGACCGTAAACAGTTCGGCCAGAGCATCGGCGAGTTCCAGCTGATCCAGGGCAAGATTGCCGACATGTACACCCAGCTCAACGCCAGCCGTGCCTACCTCTACGCCGTGGCCCAGGCTTGCGATCGCAGCGAGACCACGCGCAAGGACGCCGCCGGGGTCATCCTCTATAGCGCTGAGCGCGCCACCCAGATGGCCCTGGAGGCGATCCAGATCCTCGGCGGCAACGGTTACATCAACGAATTCCCGGCCGGCCGCCTGCTGCGTGATGCCAAGCTCTACGAGATCGGTGCCGGCACCAGTGAAATCCGCCGGATGCTGATCGGCCGCGAACTGTTCAACGAAACCCGCTGAGCACAAGGAATCGCGCCATGGCTACCTTGCACACCCAGATCAACCCGCGCTCGGCGGAGTTCGCCACTAACAGCGCGGCCATGCTCGAACAGGTCGATGCCCTGCGCCGCCTGATCGCCCAGGTTCACCAGGGCGGCGGGCCAAAGGCCCAGGAGCGGCATACCTCACGGGGCAAACTGCTGCCGCGCGAGCGCATCGACCGCTTGCTCGATGCTGGCTCGCCGTTCCTGGAAATCG
Organism: Pseudomonas tructae; assembly: GCF_004214895.1. Taxonomy (NCBI): domain Bacteria; kingdom Pseudomonadati; phylum Pseudomonadota; class Gammaproteobacteria; order Pseudomonadales; family Pseudomonadaceae; genus Pseudomonas; species Pseudomonas tructae. The sequence continues at coordinate 3,476,478 of NZ_CP035952.1, forward strand.
GCCAGCTGGCCGCCCATGAGGTGTACGGCGAAGACGTGCCGGCCGCTGGCGTGATCGCCGGCATCGGCCGGGTCGAAGGCGTCGAATGCATGATCGTGGCCAACGATGCCACGGTCAAAGGCGGCTCCTACTACCCGCTGACGGTGAAAAAACACCTGCGCGCCCAGGCCATCGCCCTGCAGAACCGCCTGCCGTGCCTGTACCTGGTAGACTCCGGCGGCGCCAACCTGCCGCGCCAGGATGAAGTGTTCCCCGACCGCGAACACTTCGGGCGGATCTTCTTCAACCAGGCCAACATGAGCGCCCTGGGGATTCCCCAGATCGCCGTGGTCATGGGCTCGTGCACCGCCGGCGGCGCCTACGTGCCGGCCATGGCCGACGAGGCGATCATGGTCCGCCAGCAGGCAACCATCTTTCTCGCAGGCCCCCCGCTGGTCAAGGCGGCCACCGGCGAGGTGGTCAGCGCCGAGGATCTGGGCGGCGCCGATGTGCATTGCAAGACCAGCGGCGTGGCCGACCACTATGCCGACAATGACGAACACGCCCTGGCCATCGCCCGGCGCTGCGTGGCCAACCTCAACTGGCACAAGCTTGGCCAACTGCAGCAACGCGCCCCGGTGGCACCGTTGTATAGCAGCGAAGAGCTGTACGGCGTGGTCCCCGCTGATGCCAAGCAGCCGTTCGATGTGCGCGAGGTGATTGCACGTCTGGTCGACGGCTCAGTGTTCGATGAGTTCAAGGCGCTGTTCGGCACCACCCTGGTGTGCGGCTTCGCCCACCTGCACGGCTACCCTGTGGCGATCCTGGCCAACAACGGCATCCTCTTCGCAGAAGCTGCGCAAAAAGGCGCGCACTTCATCGAGCTGGCCTGCCAGCGTGGCATTCCCCTGTTGTTCCTGCAGAACATCACCGGTTTCATGGTCGGCCAGAAGTACGAGGCCGGCGGCATTGCCAAGCACGGCGCCAAATTGGTAACTGCTGTGGCCTGTGCCCAGGTACCGAAGTTCACCGTGATCATCGGCGGCAGCTTCGGCGCCGGCAACTACGGCATGTGCGGCCGCGCCTACGACCCGCGCTTCTTGTGGATGTGGCCCAATGCACGGATTGGCGTGATGGGCGCAGAACAAGCCGCCGGGGTGCTGGCCCAGGTCAAGCGCGAGCAGAGCGAACGTAGCGGCCAGGCCTTCAGTGCCGATGACGAAGCACGCCTGAAGCAGCCGATCCTTGACCAGTACGAACACCAGGGCCACCCCTACTACTCCAGCGCCAGGCTGTGGGACGACGGCGTCATCGACCCGGCGCAAACCCGCGAGATCCTTGGCCTGGCGTTGTCCGCAGCCCTCAACGCACCGATCGAACAAAGCCGTTTCGGCATTTTCCGGATGTGACCATGAGCGACTTCACTACCCTTGAGCTGATCAAGGACCCCCGTGGGTTCGCCACCCTGTGGCTGAGCCGGGAAGACAAGAACAACGCCTTCAATGCGCAGATGATCCGCGAGCTGATCATCGCCATCGACCAGATCGGTGCCGACAGCAGCCTGCGTTTTGTGCTGCTGCGCGGCCGCGGCCGGCACTTCAGTGCAGGTGCGGATCTGGCCTGGATGCAACAGTCGGCGGCCCTGGACTACAACACCAACCTCGATGATGCCCGCGAACTGGCCGAGCTGATGTACAACCTGGCACGGCTCAAGCTGCCGACCCTGGCGGTGGTGCAAGGTGCAGCCTTTGGCGGCGCCCTGGGCCTGATCAGTTGCTGTGACATGGCCATCGGCGCCAGCGACGCACAGCTGTGCCTGTCCGAAGTGCGCATTGGCCTGGCGCCGGCAGTCATCAGCCCGTTCGTGGTCCAGGCCATGGGCGAGCGCGCCACACGCCGCTACGCCCTGACCGCCGAACGTTTCAGCGGCGAGCGCGCCCGTGAACTGGGCCTGCTGGCCGAAGCTTACCCGGCCGCCGAGCTGGAACAGCAGGTCAACCACTGGATCGACAACCTGCTGCTCAACAGCCCGCAAGCCATGCGTGCCAGCAAGGAGCTGTTGCGTGAAGTCGGTCATGGCGAACTGACCCCGTCCATCCGCCGCTACTGCGAAAACGCAATTGCCCGTATCCGCGTCAGCCCCGAAGGCCAGGAAGGCCTGCGCGCCTTTCTGGAAAAGCGCAGCCCGGCCTGGCAGGGCGAATCGTCGAACAAGGAGCCGCGCCCATGAGTCGCACCCCATTGACCACCCTGCTGGTCGCCAACCGCGGCGAAATCGCCTGCCGGGTGATGCGCACCGCCAAGGCCCTGGGCCTGACCACCGTGGCCGTGCACAGCGCCGTTGACCGTGAAGCACGGCACAGCCGCGAGGCTGACATCCGCGTCGACCTGGGCGGCGCCAAGCCTGGCGAAAGCTACCTGGACATCGACAAACTGCTGGCCGCAGCCAAGGCCAGCGGCGCCCAGGCGATCCACCCCGGCTACGGCTTTTTGTCCGAGAACGCAGGCTTTGCCCGCGCCATCGAACAGGCCGGGCTGATCTTCCTCGGCCCGCCGGCCAGTGCCATCGATGCCATGGGCAGCAAGTCGGCGGCCAAGGCCCTCATGGAGCAGGCCGGCGTGCCGCTGGTGCCGGGTTATCACGGCGAAGCCCAGGACCTGGAAACCTTCCGCGCCGCGGCCCAGAAAATCGGCTACCCGGTACTGCTCAAGGCCACCGCCGGTGGCGGCGGCAAGGGCATGAAGGTGGTCGAGAGCGAAAGCCAGCTTGGCGAAGCCCTGGCCTCGGCCCAGCGCGAGGCGCAGTCATCGTTTGGCGATGCGCGCATGCTGGTGGAAAAATACGTGCTCAAGCCCCGTCATGTGGAGATCCAGGTGTTCGCCGACCAGCACGGCAACTGCCTGTACCTCAACGAACGCGACTGCTCGATCCAGCGTCGTCATCAGAAGGTGGTCGAAGAAGCCCCTGCCCCGGGCCTGAGCAGCATCCAGCGCCAAGCCATGGGCGAAGCGGCGGTCAAGGCCGCCCAGGCCATCGGTTACGTCGGTGCCGGCACCGTGGAGTTCCTCCTCGATGCCCGTGGCGAATTCTTCTTCATGGAGATGAACACCCGCCTGCAGGTCGAGCACCCGGTCACCGAGGCGATCACCGGCCTGGACCTGGTGGCCTGGCAGATTCGGGTCGCCTGTGGCGAGCCGCTGCCAATCACCCAGGCGCAGGTGCCGCTCAATGGCCACGCCATCGAAGTGCGCTTGTACGCTGAAGATCCGGCCAATGACTTTCTCCCGGCCACTGGCCACCTGGCCCTGTACCGCGAGTCGGCGCCGGGCGAAGGCCGGCGGGTCGACAGCGGCGTCAGCGAAGGCGACGACGTCTCGCCGTTCTATGACCCGATGCTCGGCAAGCTGATCGCCTGGGGCCAGACCCGCGAGCAGGCGCGCCTGCGTTTGCTGGCGATGCTCGACGAGTTCGCCATCGGCGGGCTGAAGAGCAACATCGCCTTCCTGCGGCGCATCCTTGCCCACCCGGCATTCGCCGAGGCCGAGCTGGATACCGGCTTCATCCCGCGTTATCAGGAGCAACTGCTGCCTGCGCCGCAGGCCTTGCCCGCAGCGTTCTGGCAGGCCGCGGCCGAAGCCTTTATCCAGAGCCAACCGCTGCAACCGCGCGGCGATGACCTTCATTCGCCATGGGCCGCCAACAACGGCTTTCGTGCCGGGGTGCCGGCGCAGGTCAGCCTGCACTTGACCTGCAGCGGTGAAGCCCGGGCCATCAACCTGAGCCAGGCGGCAGCGTCGAACCTCAGGCTCGACGGTGAACAACTGCTGATCGACGAAAGCGGCCTGCGCCGCCGACACCTGGCAATCCGCCGTGGCGACACCCTGTACCTGCACTGGGACGGTGAGTTGCACAGCGTCAACCGCTACGATCCGATTGCCGAAGCCGATGCCGCGCACAGCCATCAGGGCGGCCTCGGTGCGCCCATGAACGGCAGTATCGTGCGGGTGTTGGTGGAGGTTGGTCAGGCGGTGGAGGCCGGTACGCAACTGGTGGTGCTCGAAGCCATGAAGATGGAACACAGCATTCGCGCGCCCCATGCCGGGACGGTCAAGGCACTGTTTTGCCAGGAAGGCGAGATGGTCAGTGAAGGGGCTGTGCTGGTGGAGCTGGAAGAAGTTTGACGGCCTCATCGCGGGGCAAGCCCGCTCCCACATAACGCTGTGGGAGCGGCGGTGCGACGACTCGACTTGCCCCGCGATTGAAGTCACCTCAAAACTTGACCAATGCCTGCACCACCACCCCCAGCAATTCACACTGCTCGGTGCACAAGGCCTTGGGATAGGTCGGGTTGAGCGGGCGCAGATAGCGCTGGCCACCCTCCTCACTCAACTGACGAAAACTGACGGCCGTGCTGCCTGGCGAACGCGCGATCACCAGCTTGCCGGTTTCGGCCTCAAGCCCGGCATCGACCAATATCAGCATCCCCTCCGGCACGCTCAAGCCCAGCGGCGCCGTCATTGCATCGCCTTCAACCCTGAGCCAGAACGCCCGCCCCTGTGCTTTGTAGTCGGTAGACTGCAGCGGGCAGCCTTCGGCCGGCGCATCCAGATCGCCCCAAGCCAAAATCGGATAGCGAAAATACAGTTCGTGCTGTAGGCCATCGGCGCCAGCAACAGTCGTCGGATTGCCCAAGACTGTGTAGGACCCATTGTTTTCCGCCAGTTGATGAGGGAAAACCATCTGTAGCGGCGGCAGGCCCACTTCCACCAGAATCTGGTTGAGCACCCGCAGTTTCGGCTCGCGCTCCTCGCGCAACCAATGGCCCACGGCGCCCTGGGTGACCCCGATGCGTTCGGCGAGAGTTTCCTGCGTGACCTTCAGTTCACGCATCCTGGCTTTGACCAGGTCAGTCCATTTATCCATCGCTGGCACGATACGGACTGCCTCCTGGCGCTCAATACACATGCTGTAGTATTTAAACAATAGTCATAAATACAAAATGTATTAGCATTGTCGACACCTCTCATCGCTTACCTAGACAGCAGGCAGCCGAATGAATCCGACAATTCCTGATACAGACCTTGACCTTGATTCCGAATCACTAAGTAACAGCGATGCCGCCCGGCGCGCACTGGACTTCTACCTCAACCCGGCACCGCCCCAGATCGACCCTGATGAGCCGATACTGGTCGCCCGCGAAGGCCTCAGCGATGCCCAAACCACTGCCCAGGCCACCACCTTGTTGCGCTACGCCGCAGCCACCGCCTGCGAGTCGGCTGAGGGCTTGCAAGGCACAAAGCGCGACCTGGCCCTGACGTCCTTGCAAATGATCAATAGCGTGCGGAGCATGCTTGAGCGCATGGCAGCCAACAAAGGGCCCGCCTGAGGTCAGTGGTCGTCAACGGAGCATCTTCGTGGGGAGTCGACGGTGCGCGGGGTTGGTGCCCGCCCGTCATGAGGGAGCGCATTCGGTAAAAGATTTTTACGGAATGGCAGAAAATTCATTTGACTTGCAAATGATAACGATTATTATTGCTCACAACTGGTCGCGAGACTGGTTGGGTAACCTGAAAGCCCTTAGGTCGGACTCTCAGATTATCTCCTCATCAGGCTAATCACGGTTTTTGACCCGGCTTTTTGCCGGGTCTTTTTTTTGGTCTTCAGGCTAATGAAGATGGGTGTTGCTTGAATGGCCGCGATGATAGCAAATGAATGTCGCGCAGTGAATGGTTGTAACAGCGCTTTGCTGAATTAGCACTTGAGAATCAATCTCGTTAAGATTAAGCTGTTGCAGCGTCACGGAAGACGCCCCCACTCCACTGACCAGCAAGGAGCTTGTACATGACCCGTCTGTTGCTGCCCCTTGAACACAACCCCCTTTCCCACGACCTGGCGGACGACGCCTTGCTGCAGCGCCTGAAAAAGCTGCCGCGCCGCGTTCAACAGGTGTTCTTGCTCAGCCGCCTCGATCAACTGCCGTTCGCCAGCATTGCCGAGCGCCTGGACCTGCCCGCCATCACTGTCGAGCGCCACATGAACCAGGCCCTGCAGGCTGCCCGCGACGAGCGTGACGCCCTGGCGAGCATCGCCGGCCAATGGTACGTGCGCCTGCAGAGCCCAGAGGTGACCGCCAGCGAACGCATCGACTTTCGCCGCTGGCTCGACAGCGCCGCGCAAAACCGCGAGGCGTTCCACGCCACCGAGCTGCGCTGGCGCTCCCTGCTGGCCCCGGCCCGACAGCTGGGTGAAGACGGCTGGTACCGACAGGCGCGAGCGGCCTTGTCGCTGGGTGGCTGTTCGGTGGCAATCGGCCTGGGCCTGGCCGCCTTGGCAGCGATCGGTTTCTGGTCCTGAGCCAGGCGTGTAGAGTAGGCGTCACAACAACTCTACGTGGAGCCTGGTGATGACCGTGACGCTGTCCCCCCTGCACATCGACTGCGATTTCGATTCCGGCAACATCCTCGTCAAGGATGCCAGTGACCCTGCGCACGTGCGCCTGGCCATTCGCCCCGACACCCGAAGCCCGCATTTTCAGTGGTTCCACTTCAAGGCCGATGGGCTGTCTCCAGGCCAGATCCATGGCTTTATCCTGGAAAACGCCGGTCAATCGTCTTACCACGAGGCCTGGAGCGGTTACCAGGCCGTCGCCTCCTATGACCAGCAAGAGTGGTTCCGGGTGCCCAGCACCTACGATGGCAAGGCCCTGACCTTCACCCTCAAGGCCGAACAGCCCCAGGCCTGGTTCGCCTACTTCGAGCCCTACCCGCGCGCACGCCACAACCAGTTGATCGAACGTGCCAAGACCCTGCCGGGCGTCGAACTGCTGGCCACCGGCCGCAGCGTCGAAGGCCGTGACATCCCGCTGCTGCGGGTCGGCAACGGTGAGGCAGGCAAGCGCAAGCTGTGGATCATCGCCCAGCAGCACCCGGGCGAGCACATGGCCGAGTGGTTCATGGAGGGGGTGATCGACCGCCTGCAAGGCAATGACCCGGCTATCCAGGCATTGCTCAAGCAAGCCGACCTGTACCTGATCGCCAACATGAACCCTGACGGCGCCCTCCACGGCCATCTGCGCACCAACTTCGCGGGCCAGGACCTCAACCGCGCCTGGCAGGATGCAAGCATCGACAAGAGCCCGGAAGTGCTCTTCGCCCAGCAGCAGATGAAGCTGTATGGCGTCGACCTGTTCCTCGACGTGCATGGCGATGAAGAAATCCCCCACGTGTTCACTGCCGGCTGCGAGGGCAACCCCGGCTACACCCCGCGTATCGCCGGGCTGGAAAAGACCTTCCGCGACAGCCTGTGCGAACGCACCAAGGATTTCCAGCAAGTCCATGGCTACCCGCTTTCAGCCCCGGGTACAGCCAACATGACCCTGGCCTGCAACAGCGTCGGCAATAGTTACGACTGCCTGTCGCTGACCCTGGAGATGCCGTTCAAGGACCACGACGACGCCCCCAACCCCGCGACCGGCTGGAACGGCCAACGCAGCAAGGACCTGGCCAGCGCCGTACTGGACGTGTTCGGGCAGATGGCCGGCACCCTGCGCTAACGCTGCTGGCGAGCAGGATCAACCACCCTGGCAGGCAAAGCAAAGACCTGCCGGGGCCTTGCCACCCTAAATGACGGCCACCCACGCCGCCGTTTAGGAACCCCTGCCATGACCACCCGCCCTGCCCCTTCACTCAAGGCCACTGGCCTGTGCCTGCTGCTGGCCCTGCCACCGGTTCAGGCCTTCGAGCTGTACGCTGACGACGACACGCATCTGAATGCCAACTTCCTCGCCGTGTATGGCCTGTTCAACAGTCGCAAGAACTACGACGGCACCGACGGGGGCTCGACCTGGCGCGAAGGCTTCATCAAGTATGGCCTGAGCGCCGATCAGCGCCTGAGCGAACTGGGTACGGTCTACGGCACCGCCAACCTGGTCAGTTCGGCGACCTGGGGCGACGGCGATGCTGCCGGCATCAGCGATGGCAGCGAACGCACCACACAGTTCGACGAAGCCTTCGCCGGCTGGCGCTCGGCCAAACTGATACCGGCGCTGGGCGAGGATGGCCTGGACCTGTCGTTCGGCCGCCAGGTCATCACCCTTGGCGATGGTTTCATCATCAACGACGATGGCCTGAACTTCGGCAAGGGCCCGGCCGATGGCGAACTCAACCGCGGTGGCGCCTACTACCTGGCCGCCCGCCATGCCTTCGACAAGACCGCAGCGCTGCGCCTGGGCGGCAAAGAGGGCCTGCACGGCAGCCTGCTGTGGCTCAAGTCGGACAACCGCGCCCAGGCCAACAGCGAGCTGGCCGCCAGCACCCTGGCCTACAGCGCCGCGCCCGGCACCCTGGAGCTGGCCTACATTCGTGGCCTGAATGTCGATGAGCGTTACGCCAACGAGTTGCAGAAACAGCGCGAAGGCATGGATATCTACAGCCTGCGTGGCGCCGGTGACGCCGGGGTCGAGCACGCGCATTTCGCCTTCGAGCACGCTTGGCAGCACAAGGACGCAGCGCCGGAAAAAGCCTGGTATGTCGAGGCGGGCTACACCTTCGCCGAGCTGCCCTGGCGCCCGGACCTGACCTACCGCTACAGCCGTTACTCCCAAGGCTGGGACTCGATGTTCAACGGCATGAACCGTGGCTATGGCACCTGGTTCCAGGGTGAGGTCACCGGCAACTATTCAGGCCCGTTCAACAGCAACAACGATGTGCACTTCGTTGGCCTAAAGGCCACGCCGGTGGAAGCACTGACACTGGGCGTGCTGCTGTTCAACTACAAGACCCTGCACGCGCGCGACACACTGAACCTCGATGGCCGCGAGCTGGACCTGTACGCCGAATGGGCGCTGAGCGAGCACCTGATCATCAGCCCGCTGCTGGGCCTGTACCAACCGCGCAAGAGCAGCGACAACGGCGGTAACCAGGTGGGCGGCAACGGCACCAACCTCTACAGCCAGCTGACCATTGCCGTGCCGTTTTAGGCGGTACCGTGGGCCTTGTGCTTGAGCTTTTCGGTGTCGACTCGGACAAACACCGAGTCAGCGGTCACCGTCAGCACGTCACCGGCCCAGACCTCGCAGACGACCCGGCTCTTGCGCCCGACCTCACCCTCGACCCGGGCCTTGAGCAGCAGCTCGATGCCCATGGGCGTGGGTTTGAGGTAGGTCAGGTTGAGCTGGCCGGTAACGCAGTCGATGCGTGGCAGGCTGCCGGGCTCGCGACCTTCGGCGCGGTAGTGGTAAGCCATGGCGGTCCAGTTGGAATGGCAGTCGACCAGCATGGCGAGCAAGCCGCCATAGACCAGCCCCGGCCAGCCCAGGAAGGTGCTGTCGGGTGAGTGACGGCACAGCAGGTGGATACCGTCGCTGTCCCAGTGGCTTTGCAGGTGCAGGCCGCTGGGGTGGGAACAGCCGCAGCCATAGCAGACGCCCTCGGGGGCGGCCAGTTCCTGCAGGGATAAGGCGTGGGTGCTCATAGACTTCCTGATTGTCTGTTATGGGTGGAAAGCATCCTCGATAGTAACGCCTTGCTGCCCGGCGCTACAGACCTTTGTCCCAGACACCGGGCCACTGCTCAATACCCTGAAGATAGTGCCGCGCCCTGAAACCGCCCGCTTTGAGCGCCGCTACCGCATCACGGGAAAACACACACCAGGGCCCACGACAATAGGCGACCACCTCCTGCTGCGCGGGCAGCTCACCCAGGCGCTGCTGCAGTTCAGCGAACGGAATGTTGATCGCCCCCGGCAAATGCCCCTGGGCGAACTCCTCGGCCGGGCGCACGTCGAGCAGGGTCACGCTGTGATCCTGCAGGCGCTCGAGCAATTCTTCCCGGCTGATCGCTTCCAACTGCTCGGGCGCGCTCAGGCTGTCGCTCATCAGTTCACGAATCGCCGCGCGGTTGAACGCCGCCAGTTGTCCCAGCGCGGCCAGCACTTCGGGGATCGGCCCGGCGCTGAGCCGGTAGAGCACACGTTTGCCATCGCGGCGGGTCTGGACAAAACCGGCGCGGCGCAAGTGCTGCAGATGTTGGGAGGCATTGGCCACCGACAGTTGGCACTGCTGGGCCAGGTGCTCGACGGCCAGCTCGCCGCCGGCAATCTGTTCGAGCAGATTAAGGCGATGGGCGTGGCCAAGGGTCCGCGCCAGATCGGCGATGTGCTGGTGCTGCTGGGTTTTCATGTCGGTCATTGACAGCAAGGTAACATTGGCTAATCATTCAATCAATCTATTGAATGTTATTAAGCGAGGTGCAGCATGCTCGAAACAATCGTTCTTGCGCTCTTGATCGGCTTGACGGCCACAGCCCTGGCCGATCTCTGGTCGCTGTTCCAGCAACGGGTGCTGGGCATGGCGGGCGCCAACTGGGCATTGGTGGGCCGCTGGATCGGGTACATGCCACGCGGCCAGTGGGTTCACCACAGCATCGCCAAGGCCCCAGCCCTGGCCGGTGAACGGCTGATCGGCTGGAGTGCGCACTATCTTATCGGGGTGATGTTCGCGGGGTTGTTGCTGGCGGTCTGCGGGGTGGCCTGGGCACGCCAGCCGACCTTTGTGCCGGCATTCGTGCTTGGCCTTGCGACCGTAGCGGCGCCCTACCTGATCATGCAGCCCGGCATGGGTGCCGGCTTCTTCGCCTCGAAAACCCCCAAACCAAACACCGCGCGTGCGCGCAGCCTGCTGGCCCATGGGGTGTTTGGCGTGGCCTTGTACCTGGCCGGGGTGCTCTGGGCTGCGCTGCTGCAGCCCAATTGATTTACAGGCCCAGCTCTTGGGGGGTGAGCATGTCGCTCTCGAAGGCGATCCAGCCGCCTTCCAGCTCAGCGTGGCCGTTGACGATCGGGCCGTAGTAGGTCAGGCCGTTTTCCAGGGTCACGCAAATGTGCGTCGCATTGTCCGGGGCGGCCAGGGTGCCGACAAAGTGCACCTTCTTCAGCGTCTCGGTAACGGCTTCAAGGCCCACCCGAATAGCGATGTTTTCCACGGCTTCAACATCATCATGCTGGTCGTCGCTGACGGTCACGGTGGCAGTGTAGTTGTACATGGTCGAACTCCAACGACAGGAAAAACGGCGTCAGCTGACGCTCGGGGGCGCATAGGGTAATGGAGCGGCTCGGAAAAAGCCCGTGCCCATCGACGAGGCGACGCACGAAGGTACCCTCAACCCGCCCCGGCTGGTATTGTGCCCCCCGGTAAAAACCTGTCAGAGGAATGACATTGAGTGCTGAACAGAACCTGACCTCGGACATGTTCGAGGTCGACAAGCGCCTGGGGCTCAAGCCCGTGGTGGATTTCAACAGCTACCTGGTGAACGCTTTCGGCGACGGCCCGTGCACCTGCAGCCGTTGCCACGCCAGTGGTGGTGACGAGAGCGGTTACGAGCACCAGCACACCTTCGTTATCGACGGCCGCACGCTCAACCGCCGCTTTGCCAGTACCGCGGGCAGCGATGTGCTCAATGCGCTGAAAAAAGCCTGGTTGTCTTACACCAAGGCCGATCTGCCCGCCCTGGGCGCGCTGGACCTGACGGCGGTCAAGGGCTTCGTCGAGCCACAGCTGCACGCACGCGTGTTGCCGTTGTTCCTGGCCAGCGGGCTGGTGCGAGAGGTTGACGGCCAATGGATGTTGCAGGTTCAGGCTGGGGATTGATTGCAGGAGTTGAGTGGGAGCGGCGATGCGGCGCCCCGACTTGCCCCGCGATAGCATTCTTTGAGCCACATCCCATCGCGGGGCAAGCCCGCTCCCACAGAGATCGCGCAAGTTTTATAGATTTTTATCAAGACAGTTGCCCCACCGTTCAGCTGACCGCGCACTCGCGCAACCAGTCGATCATCACCTGCACACGCAACGGCATTGGCTCGCGCGGCGGATGCACCAGGTAGTAGCCCTGCCCCGCCGTCTGGCTGAAGCCCCCCAGGGGCAGGATCAGTGCGCCCTGGTCAAGCAGCGGTTGCACCAGACGCTGGCGCCCCATGGCCACGCCAGCATGGTGGCTGGCGGCGGCACTGCACAGATCGGAGCGGTCGAAGGTCAGGTGGCTTGTGGGCAGCTGCGGTTGCACCGCCTGCTCGCCGGCCCAGCGTTGCCATTCGGCATCGAAAGCGGCCTGCTCCCAGGCCAGGGCATCGTGCAGCAAGGTGCACCCCACCAGGCGCTCGGGGTGGCCGCTCAGACCATGGCGTTCGGCATACTGCGGGCTGCACACCGGGGCGATTCTTTCGTCCATCAGCAGCTGGCTGCACAGCCCCGCAAACTCACCATGACCATACAGCAAGGCCAGGTCCACCGGGCGGGTGCGAAAATCCACCGGGTCGTTGCCAGTGCGAATGTCCAGGCTGACCTGCGGGTAACGCTGCTGGAAACCTGCCAGGCGTGGCACCAGCCAGTGCTGGGCCAGCGAAGGCCGTACATACAGGCTCAGGGCGCCGCTGGCTGCTTCGCTCGAAGGCTGCAGGGCTTCTTGCAATTGCGCTTCGAAACCTTGTACTAGCCGATAGAGCCGCTCGCCTTCGGCGGTCAGGCGAATGCGCCGGGTCAGGCGCTCGAACAGACGTAGCGCCACGGCCTGTTCCAGGCGAGCGATACGGTGACTAACGGCGCTGGCGCTCAGGCACAGCTCCTGCGCGGCCAGGCTGAAACTCAGATGCCGGGCGACCGCAAGGAAGGTGTGCAGGTTGGCGAACTGCGCGCCGCTCAAGCGGGTGCCGAGGCGATCAGGCAGGTTGAGCATGCTCAACGCCCGACCAGTTCGGCACGACCCTGGGCCAGGTAGCGGTCCATCTCGTCGCGCGGCACCATGCTGCCGCCGGTGCCCCAGACCAGGTGGGTGGCGCGCGCCATGCGCTCATCGCTCAAACCCAGGCGCTGACGGTAGCCTTGCTGCTCTTGCAGCACATTGAACATGCCCGCTAGCCCGGCCAGCGCCGATGGCTCCAGCTCCAGGCCTTCACAGGCCTGCATTTGCGCCAGCTGGCGGTACAGGGTTTGGTCACTGACGGTGTAATAACCGTCGATCAGGCGCTGCAGCGAGCGGCCGACAAAACCCGAAGGCCGGCCCACCGCCAGGCCGTCGGCGGCGGTCTGGTTGTCGATGCCGAAGTCATACACCGACACCGCGTCGTGCAGGCCTGTGTACACCCCCAGGAACATGCACGGCGAATGGGTCGGCTCGGCGAACACGCAGTGCACCGCATCGCCAAAGATGTGCTTGAGGCCAAAGGCCACGCCGCCCGGGCCACCGCCAACCCCACAAGGCAGATAGACGAACAGCGGATGCTCGGCGTCGACCACTATGCCCTGCTCGGCCAACTGACGTTGTAGGCGTTCGGCCGCCACGGCGTAACCGAGGAACAGGTTCAGCGAATTTTCATCATCGACGAAATGACAACGCGGGTCGGCCTCGGCTTCCCGGCGCCCCTGCTCCACCGCCACACTGTAGTCGGCGCTGTACTCGCGCACCTCGACACCGCAGGCGCGCAGACGATCCTTCTTCCACTGGCGGGCATCGGCGGACATGTGCACCGTTGCCTTGAAGCCCAGGCGCGCACTGATGAGGCCGATCGACAGGCCAAGGTTGCCGGTAGAGCCAACCGCCACGCTGTACTGGCCGAAGAACGCCCGGGCTTGATTGCTGTCGAGCTTGGCATAGCTATCACCCGGCTGCAGCAAGCCGCCGGCCAGGGCCAGGTCTTCAGCGAGTTTGAGCACTTCATAGATCCCGCCGCGGGCCTTGATCGAACCGGAGATCGGCAGCAGGTTGTCGGCCTTGAGCCACAGCGCTCCGCTTGCCGGCAGTTGCTGTTCGGCACTGAGCACGGCCTGCAGGGCGGGCAACGGCAACAATGGCGATTCGATGATGCCTGCACTGGCCACAGTCTGGGGGAACGCCGAAGCAATGAACGCAGCGAAGCGCTCGAGCCTGGCGCTGGCCTGGCGGATATCTTCAGCGTTCAATGGCACATCACCCAGGGCCTCGGCGCTCGCTGCCAGGGCCGGGTTGAACCAGCAGGTGGGGCGCAACGCTACCAGGTCGGCGATCAGCGGATGGCTCTGGCACCAGGCATTGACGGATTTTTCCAGCGGCATTGGGTGACTCCATGGGCAAGCGGATAGAACGATTAAGCGTCAGCCCCAGGTGCTTTACAACCGATGGTTGCTCAAGCCATGGATGAACCTGTTTCAGCCATGGCGCGCCGTGCAAGCCGCCGCACTTCTGCTACCTTGGGAATACCCTCTTCATCCGCATCACACAGGTGACCCCTCATGGCGCGCACCACCCCCATCGAGCTGTACCGCAACATCGGCATCGTCGCCCATGTTGACGCCGGCAAGACCACCACCACCGAACGCATCCTGTTTTACACCGGGGTCAATCACAAGATGGGCGAGGTGCACGACGGCGCCGCGACCATGGACTGGATGGCCCAGGAGCAGGAACGCGGCATCACCATCACCTCGGCGGCGACCACGGCGTTCTGGCAGGGCTCGACCAAACAGTTTCCGGACAAGTACCGTTTCAACATCATCGACACCCCCGGCCACGTCGACTTCACCATCGAGGTGGAGCGTTCGCTGCGGGTGCTCGACGGCGCGGTGGTAGTGTTCAGTGGCGCCGACGGCGTCGAGCCACAATCGGAAACGGTCTGGCGCCAGGCCAACAAATACCACGTGCCGCGCCTGGCCTATGTCAACAAGATGGACCGCCAGGGCGCTGATTTTCTGAAGGTGGTCAAGCAGATCGACAAGCGCCTGGGCCACCACCCGGTACCGATCCAGTTGTCGATCGGCGCCGAGGAACACTTCGCCGGGCAGATCGACCTGGTGAAGATGAAGGCCATTTACTGGAACGAAGACGATCAGGGCACCAGCTACCGCGAAGAAGAGATTCCCGCCGACCTGCGCGAGCTTGCCGACGAGTGGCGTGCACACCTGGTCGAAGCCGCCGCCGAGGCCAATGACGAGTTCATGGAGCTGTACCTCAACGGCCAGGAACTGAGCAACGAGCAGATCAAGGCCGGCCTGCGCCAACGCACCCTGGCCAATGAGATCGTACCGGCAATCTGCGGCTCGTCCTTCAAGAACAAGGGCGTGCCACTGATGCTCGACGCGGTCATCGACTACCTGCCGGCGCCGTCGGAAATCCCGGCGATCCATGGCACCGACCCGGACCACGAAGACAAGCACCTGGAACGCCACGCCGACGATAACGAACCGTTCTCGGCGCTGGCCTTCAAGATCGCCACCGACCCCTTCGTCGGCACCCTGACGTTTGCCCGGGTCTACTCCGGCGTGCTCAGCTCTGGCAACGCCGTACTCAATTCGGTCAAGGGCAAGAAGGAGCGCATTGGCCGCATGGTGCAGATGCACGCCAACCAGCGCGCCGAGATCAAGGACGTGTGCGCCGGCGACATCGCCGCGCTGATCGGCATGAAAGACGTCACCACCGGCGACACCCTGTGCGACATCGACAAGCCGATCATCCTGGAACGCATGGACTTCCCCGACCCGGTGATCTCGGTGGCGGTGGAGCCGAAAACCAAGGCCGACCAGGAGAAAATGGGCATCGCCCTGAGCAAGTTGGCTCAGGAAGACCCTTCGTTCCGGGTCCGTACCGATGAAGAAACCGCACAAACCATTATCTCTGGCATGGGCGAGTTGCACCTGGACATCATCGTCGATCGCATGCGCCGCGAGTTCGGCGTCGAGGCCAACATCGGCAAGCCTCAGGTGGCCTACCGCGAGAAGATCCGCAACACCTGCGAAATCGAAGGCAAGTTCGTCCGCCAGTCCGGTGGCCGAGGCCAGTACGGCCACTGCTGGATCCGCTTCGCCCCCGGCGAAGAAGGCAAAGAAGGGTTGGAATTTGTCAACGAAGTGGTCGGCGGCGTGGTGCCCCGCGAGTACATCCCGGCGATCCAGAAAGGCATCGAGGAGCAGATGAAGAACGGGGTGCTGGCCGGTTATCCGCTGATTGGCCTCAAGGCCACCGTGTTCGATGGCTCGTACCATGATGTCGACTCCAATGAAATGGCCTTCAAGGTCGCGGCGTCCATGGCCACCAAGCAACTGGCGCAAAAAGGCGGTGCGGTGTTGCTGGAGCCGGTGATGAAAGTCGAGGTGGTGACGCCAGAGGAATACCAGGGCGATATCATGGGTGACCTGAGTCGCCGCCGCGGAATGATTCAGGACGGCGATGAGACCCCGGCAGGCAAGGTAGTGCGCGCCGAAGTGCCACTGGGCGAGATGTTCGGCTACTCCACCCAGATGCGCTCGATGACCCAGGGTCGGGCCAGCTACACCATGGAGTTCACCAAGTACGCCGAGGCGCCGGCGAACATCAGTGAGGCGATTATCAAGAAACAAGGCTAGGTTCCAAAAGCCAATTGAACTCCCTCCCCTGCGGCCCGCTCCCACTCCATAGGAGCCGCCGAAAAGCCGCAGGACACCGCCATGGCCAAGCCGTTGCAAGAGTACGCGCGCAAGCGCAATTTCGATGCCACCCCTGAGCCGGTGGGCGCGGGCTTGACCCGCAATGAGCCACACGCGCTGCAGTACTGCATCCAGAAGCACGACGCCAGCCACCTGCACTACGACTTTCGCCTGGAGCTGGACGGCACCCTGAAAAGCTGGGCGATCCCCAAGGGCCCATCGCTGGATCCAAAGATCAGGCGCCTGGCTGTGCACGTCGAAGACCATCCCCTGGACTACGCCAACTTCGAGGGCCATATTCCCGAAGGTCATTATGGCGCCGGGGATGTGATCGTCTGGGACCGTGGCGTGTGGATTCCCGAAGACGATCCGCACAAAGCCTATGCCAAGGGCAAGCTGCGCTTTCGTTTGCAAGGCGAGAAACTTTCGGGAATCTGGAACCTGTTTCGCACCCACCTGGCGGGCAAGCAGGAGCAGTGGCTGCTGATCAAGTCCGCCGACGCCCAGGCGCGCCCAGAGGCCAGCTACGATATCCTCCAGGCCCAGCCGCACAGTGTGCTCAGCGACCGTACCCTGGTCACCCGTACACCCCGGCCGACGAATAGATCCCGCGCCAGCAAGGCTGCCCTGCCCGACGTGCTCAAGCCGCAACTGGCCACCCTGGTAGAGACACCGCCCGAGGGCGACTGGCGCTACGAAGTGAAATTCGACGGTTACCGCATCCTCACCCGCATTGAAGGTGAAGATGTCCGCCTGTTCACCCGCAATGGCCATGACTGGACTGCCAAACTGCCCAGCCAGGCCCGGGCCTTGGCCAAGCTCGGCCTGCACTCGGCCTGGCTAGATGGCGAGATGGTGGTAGCCAACGAGCACGGCGTGGCGGACTTCCAGGCCCTGCAAAATGCCTTCGACCAGCAACGCGACGAGCAGATCATCTACTACCTGTTCGACCTGCCCTACCTCAACGGCAAGGACCTGCGCCAGTGCCCACTGGAACAGCGCCGCAGTGCCCTGGCGGCACTGCTGGAGAAAGCCGATGCAAAACGCCTGCGCTTCTCTGCCGATTTTGACCAGCCCGTCGAGTCGCTGCTCGACAGCGCTTGCAAGCTGGCGATGGAAGGCCTGATCGGCAAGCGCCTGGGCAGCCGCTACATCAGCCGGCGCAGCGGCGACTGGATCAAGCTCAAGTGCAAGCAGCGCCAGGAGTTCGTCATCGTTGGTTTTACCGAACCCAAGGGCTCACGCAAGTCCTTCGGCGCGCTGCTATTGGCCCTGCATGATGAGCGCGGTGAGCTGCGCTATGCCGGCAAGGTGGGTAGCGGTTTCACCCGCACCACACTGGCGCATATTCACCACCGCCTGGCGCCTTTGGAAATCAGTAAGCCGCGGTTCAAAAACCCGCCAACCGGCGTCGAAGCCAAAGGAGTGCACTGGCTCAAGCCACGACTGCTGGCCGAAATCGCCTATGCGCAGATGACCCGTGACGGCGTCGTCCGCCATTCAGTGTTCCACGGCCTGCGCGACGATAAACCGGCCAAGGCCATCGGCCTGGAGCAGCCCGTGAAATCCCCGACAGGTAAAACCTCTACCCTGCACCTGACCCACCCGCAACGCATCGTCGATGCCAGCAGCGGTATCAGCAAGGGCCAGGTCGCCGAGTACTACGCCCAGGTCGCCCGGTGGATCCTGCCGCATCTTAAACGCCGCCCCGTGGCCCTGGTACGTGCCCCCGACGGCCTGGCTGGCGAACTGTTCTTCCAGAAAAACGCTGCGCAATTGAACATCCCCGGCCTTGAACACCACGACAAGGCCGAGGCCGGCCAGGTGCTGATGATCATCGACCAGGCCGAAACCCTGCTGGGCGCCGTGCAGATGAACACCCTCGAACTGCACACCTGGAACGCCACCGCCAAGGACTTCGACAAGCCCGACAGGCTGATCCTCGACCTTGACCCGGACCCTGCGCTTCCCTGGAAGGCCATGCTCGAAGCCACCCAGTTGACCCTGGCGCTGCTCGACGAACTGGGCCTGCAGTCATTTCTCAAGACCAGCGGCGGCAAGGGCATGCACATCGTCGTACCGCTAAGCCGGCGTGCCGGTTGGGACGAGGTCAAGGGCTTTGCCAAGGCCATGGTCCAGCACCTGGCCGGGTTGTTCCCCGAGCGCTTGTCGGCGGTATCCGGGCCGAAGAACCGGGTCGGTCGGATCTTCATCGACTACCTGCGCAACGGCAAAGGCGCGACCACCGTTTGCGCCTATTCAATCCGCGCCCGCGAAGGGCTGCCGGTATCGGTGCCGATTCGCCGCGAGGAACTGACCGAACTCAAGGGCGCGAACCAATGGAACCTGCTCAACCTGGGCCCGCGCCTGGCCGAAGGCGATGATCCGTGGGCCGGCTATGGCCTGGTGCGCCAGTCGATCAGCAAGGAGCTGCGCCGGCGCATGGGTGTTCAATCATGACGCCCCGGGAGCTGTTGCAGGCATTCGCTCGCCGTCCACAGGCGTTGAATCTCGACCGTCAGTTGCAACGCTGCCTGGAGCAATGCCGCGAAAGCGGCTTTGACCAGTTGCCCCTGCCCGGCCATGGCCGCACCCTGCAGCGCTGGCAGGTGCTGGCCGAGGTCGCCGGGATTGATCTGGCCCTGGCCAAGCTGTTCGAAGGCCATACCGATGCCCTGGCGATCCTTCATGAGTGCGGCGCCAGCCATCTGGCCCCGGCCGGCAGCTGGGGCGTATGGGCCGCCGAGCCGCCGAACGCACGCGTGCGCATCGTCCGGCGCAACGGCAACGACGTGCACCTGCAAGGCCGCAAAGCCTGGTGCTCCGGTGCCCTGCAGATCGACCGGGCGCTGCTCACCGCCTGGGATGAACAGGAGCGCCCGCAATTGGTGGCAGTGGCCCTGGATCAGCCAGCCTTGCGCATCTTCAACGAGGGCTGGCAAGCCATCGGCATGGCCGTTACCGCCAGCGTCGATGTCGAGTTCAACCACTGCCCGGCGCAACGGGTCGGCAGCAGCGGCCAGTACCTCAGCCGCCCGGGTTTCTGGCATGGCGGTGGGGGCATCGCCGCCTGCTGGTATGGTGCGGCGCAAACCCTGGGCGACGTTCTCCTGGACCACTGTCGCCACCGTGAAGAACCGCACGCCCAGGCGCACTTGGGTGCGGTGGACGCGGCCCTGGCCGGCGCCCGCGCAGCGTTGCGCGAAGCCGCCGAGTGGATCGACGGCCACCCGGGCAGCGATGCCGAACTCGTCGTCCGGCGCCTGCGCGCGCAGGTCGAAGGGGCCGCGCTTGGCGTGCTCGATCATGTCGGCCGGGCCCTGGGTGCAACACCGTTCTGCCGCGACAGCCATTTCGCCCGGCTCAGCGCCGACCTGCCGGTATTCCTGCGCCAGAGCCATGCCGAGCGCGATCTGGCCGAGCTTGGCCGGCAATTGAGTGCAACCCCCGAAGGAGGCTGGCGGCTATGACCCTGCAGCTTGCGCAGAACCCGATCCAGGCGCCGGGTACGCCGCTTTCGCACTGGCAAGCGTCGGCGGCCCTGCAGGCGGTGCCGGCCATTACCCATGCTCAATTGGTGCCGCTCGGCAGCCGCCTGGTGGTGGTCGCCCCGCACCCGGATGACGAGGTGCTCGGCTGCGCTGGCGTGCTCGCTGGCATGCGCGGCCGCGAACAGGACCTGTTGCTGATCTCGGTCAGCGACGGTGAGGCCAGCCATCCTGATTCATGCCGCTGGAGCAGCGAACGCCTGCGCCAGCAACGCCCGCGCGAAAGCGCCGATGCCTTGCGCCGCCTTGGGCTGGACCTGACTCAGCTGGCCTGGCTGCGCCTGGGCCTGGCCGACAGCGCCGTGGCCAACCACGAGCGCTGGCTGGCAGAACGCCTGGTGCAACTGCTGCGCGCCAGCGACCGGGTACTGACCACCTGGCGCCTGGACGGCCACTGCGACCACGAGGCGGTGGGTCGTGCCTGCGCGCGCGCCTGCGAAACCGTCGGTGCCCGGCTGATCGAGGTGCCGATCTGGGCCTGGCACTGGGCCCGGCCGAGCGACCCGCGGCTACCCTGGCAACGCGCCCACAAACTGTTCCTCGACCGTGCGGTGCTGGCCCTCAAACAGCAAGCCGTCACCGCCCATGTCAGCCAGTTGCAGGCCGACGATCAGACCCCGCCAGTGCTTGACCGCGAGACGCTGGCGCGCCTGCTGCAACCTTTCGAACTGGTGTTCACATGAGCGTATCGGCGAGTCACTTCGAGCAACTGTTCGAGCACAACGACGACCCTTGGGCGTTTCGCACCCGCTGGTACGAAAAGCGCAAGCGCGACTTGCTGCTGGCCAGCCTGCCACGCCAGTACTACAACCGGGTGTTCGAGCCGGCCTGTGCCAATGGCGAGCTCAGCGCAGCCCTCGCCGAGCGCTGCGAGAGCCTGCTGTGCCAGGACCTCAACGCCACTGCCGTACAACTGGCCCGTGAACGCCTGCGGCCCTGGCACAACGCGCGGGTCGAGCAAGGCTGCCTGCCCGGCGACTGGCCAGCCGGCGAATTCGAGTTGATCGTGCTCAGTGAGATCGGTTACTACCTGGATCCCGGTCAGTGGCTAGAAGTACTGGAGCGCGCCGCCGCAAGCCTGACGCCCGACGGCGCCCTACTGCTGTGCCACTGGCTGCATCCAATCGACGGCTGCCCGCAAACCGGTCATCAGGTCCATGCCTTGCTGGCCGAGCGCATGCCGCTGTACCGCAACCTGCGTCATGAAGAGGCCGATTTTCTCCTTGAATACTGGTGCGTGCAGCCTTCAGGCATCGACCTCGACGAGCCTTGCCTATGATTGCCGTGATTGTCCCTGCGCATAATGAAGAACAACTGCTCGGTTGCTGCCTGCGCGCCCTCGGCCGCGCCGCGAAGACGTTGTCGACACTGGGCGAAGAGGTGCAGACGGTGGTGGTACTGGACGCCTGCCACGATGGCAGTGAGGCCATTGCCCGCGCCTATGGCGTGGAAGTAGTCAAGGTGCAAGCACACAACGTCGGTCACGCTCGCCGAGCCGGTGCGGCATTGATGCTCGAACGTGGCGCGCGCTGGCTGGCCTTTACCGATGCCGACAGCTGCGTGCCGACCGACTGGCTGTTGTGCCAACTGGCCTGCGCTGCCGATGCGGTGTGCGGCACCGTACATGTCGAGTCTTGGCAGGCCCATCAGGACGCGACGTTGCGTGAACGCTACCTGGCCCACTACCAGGCCCGCGAAGGGCACCGGCATGTTCATGGCGCCAACCTTGGCATCTGCGCCCGCGCCTATGCAAAGGTCGGTGGCTTCCAGGCACTGCCGTTGCACGAGGATGTTCAACTGGTCTACGACCTGCAGCAAAGCGGCGCGCATATTGTCTGGACCGCGCGCAACAGCGTGTCGACCAGTAGCCGCCGGGACTGCCGCGTGCGCGGCGGCTTCGGTGACTTTCTCAACAACCTGGACGATCCGCCCCCGGCATAAGCAACCAGGCCTTGATGAAGTCGATCCAGGCGCGAACCTTGCGCGGCACGTGGCGGCTGGACGGATACAGGGCATAGACGCTCTGCGGCGCGAAACGGTAGCCGGGCAGCGCATCGAGCAACTGACCACTGGCCAGGTCATCGGCCACCAGCCAGTCCGGCAACAGCGCCACGCCTGCACCCTGCACGGCAAAGGCACGCAGGATCGACGCATTGTCGGCGACCAGCAACGCCGTGCCCTGAGGCGCATACAGGCGGTTACGTGCCTGGCTGTCGACCAGCGTCCAGCGATTGTTCTGCTCGAAGCGGCTGTGTACCAGTTGCGCCACGTTTGCCAGGTCCCCGGGTGAGTCGATCAGTTGCGGACCATGCATGGCCAGTAGACTGGGCGCCAGCACCAGGCGCACGGTGTAGGTCGCCAGGCACACCCCACGGTACTGGGAGTCCTGCGCCTGGCCCAGGCGAATGGCCACATCGAATCGCTCACGCACCAGGTCGACCTGGGCCGTATGGGTCTCCAGGCGCACGCTCAGCGCAGGATGCAACCGGCAAAAGGCCTGCAATGCCGGGGCGAGGACTTTGAGCCCGTACTCAACCGTGGAGGTAATACGCAGGCTGCCCTGCAGCCCGCCATGCTCGGCGCGCGCCTCGTCGATGGCCAGGCGCGCGTCTTCAACCACCTGCAGGCAGCGCTGGTAGAAGCGCTCGCCGGCGTCGGTCAAAGCAATGCTGCGCGTGGTACGGGTCAGCAGGGTCACGCCCAGCTCCGCTTCCAGCTGCTTGATGCTGAAGCTCACCGCCGCACGGGTTTGCTGCAGGCGCTCGGCGGCGCCAGTGAAGGAACCGGCCTGGACCACGGCGCAGAACAGTTCGAAGCGGTCGAGACTGACCATGATTCGCCTTCGCCATTGTCAAAATAATTCGAACAATCTGCCGACTTTTCGCATCTTATTCAAGCATCGACAACCTTCTAGACTGCACCCTCCTCCAGCCCGTCGGCGTTGTCATGCCCTATCGCTCGAAAGTCACCCTGGTCTACCTGCTGGGTTTTACCCTAGACCTGCTCAACATGTTCGCCCTCAACGCCGCCTACCCGGTGCTGGGCCAGGAGCTGCACGCCTCGGTGGCGCAACTGAGCTGGGTCAGCAACCTGTACATGCTCGGCCTGACGCTTGCGATCCCACTGGGCACCTGGCTGGCCACCCGCCTGGGCGAGCGCGGCTCGCTACTGCTGTCGTTGGCGCTGTTCGCCCTGGGTTCGGCCCTGGCCGGTGGCGCCGGCTCGATCGAAAGTCTGCTGGCCTGGCGCCTGCTGCAAGGTGTGGGTGGCGGCCTGCTGATCCCGGTGGGCCAGGCCATGGCTTATCGCTTGTATGCACCTGAGCAACGTCACCACCTGACCTCGCTGGTGATGATGGTCGCCCTATTGGTCCCGGCCCTGTCGCCGGTACTGGGTGGCCTGGTGGTCGACCAACACGCGTGGCGCTGGATCTTCTTTGCCATGCTGCCACTGACCTTGATGACCGGCGCGCTGGTGCTGGCCTGGCTGCCGGCAAACCAGCCCTTGCCGGCGCCACAACCGATACTCGACCTGCGTCTGCTCGGCCAACCGCTGCTGCGCACGGCAATGCTGATCTACCTGTGCGTGCCGGGGGTGTTCATCGGCGCCAACCTTGTGGCGGCCTTGTACCTGCAACAACGCCTCGAGCTGAGCGCCACGGCCACCGGTGCCCTGATGTTGCCCTGGGCACTGGGCGCGTTGGGCGCGATCGCCTTCGTGCGCTGGCGCTTCAACCGGACCGGACCCAAGCGTCTGCTCAGCGCCGGTATGCTGATTCAGTGCGGCGCACTGCTGTGCCTGGCCTCACCCTGGGTCGCCGCACACCACGCCTGGCTCACCGTGATCTTCGCCCTGCTCGGCCTGGGCAGCAGCCTGTGCAGCAGCAGCGCACAAAGCCTGGCCTTCCTGGCCATCGCGCCGCAGCAGATGGGTCAGGCCAGCGCCGTGTGGAACCTCAATCGGCAATTGAGCTTCTGCCTCGGCGTCGCCGTGCTCGGCGCCGTGCTCAATCATCTGCTGCCTGACGTCCAGGCCTTCGCACACACTTTCATCCTCGCCGCGCTGCTGACCCTGCTGCCGCTGCCGATGGTGTTGAAACTGCCCGGGGCTCGTGCCCTGGGGCTTACCACTGCAACTATTTGAGCCCTGCCCATGAACCCGACCCATCCCGCTTTCAAGGAAGTTCTCAGCGCCCATGTGGCCATCGAGCAATGGCTGTCCGGCACTGCCCCGGCGGATCAGTTCGAGGCATTGATGGCACGCTTCAGCGCGCAGTTCACAATGATCAACCTGCCCGGCCAGGTCTTCGATTACCAAGGGCTGCGGCGTCTGTTCGAGCAGGCGCACGGTAAGCGTGCCGGACTGGAAATCACCATTGACGAATTACAGCTGATCGCCGAAGGGCCGAGCCTGAGCGTGGTCAGTTATCGCGAATGGCAGGCCGATGGCGCAGGCAATCGCTCGGTGCGACGCTCGACGGCAGTGTTCGAGCGTGACAATGGCGCCCTGCGCTGGCGCCATCTGCATGAAACGCCTGTTACTGCCTGATCAGGCTTTTTTGCGCGGTTTGCCGGTGCCTGCGGTTTTTTTCGCCGCTGGCGCTGCTTTCTTCGACGCCGCTTGGCGCCCACCCAGGCTGCGCTTGAGCAATTCGGTGAGGTCGATGATATCGGCGCTTTTCTGCTCGCCTTCGCCCTCCAGCGCCGCAACCGTGGTGATCTTGCCCTGGCTGGCCTTTTCTTCGACCAGGCTCATGATGGTGTCCTTGAAGTCGTTGCGATACTCCGCGGGCGTCCAGTGCCCACTCATGTCCTCGACCAGGCGCTTGGCCATCTGCAGCTCGCGCTTGTCGATGCTCGGGTCGCGCACGCTGGCTTCCAGCCCGAGGCTATCGAGGCTGCGCACTTCCTCGGGCCAGCGCAGGGTAATCATGACCATGGCGTCCTCCAGAGGGCGCAGCAGCGCCAGGTGCTGTTGGGTGTGCAGCACCACCTTGGCCAGGGCTACCTTGCCGGTGCTTTCCAGGGTTTTGCGCAACAAGGCGTAGACCTTGCCGCCACGCCGCTCGGGGCTCAAGTAATACGGGGTATCGAACTGCTGCAGGGGAATTTCGTCGCTGTCGACAAACGAGAAGATATCGATGGTCTGGGTCGCCTCGGGACGGGCCTTGCGGATCTCCTCTTCGCTGATCACCACGTACTGGCCTTTCTGGTACTGCACGCCCTTGACGATATGCTCGCGGGCGATTTCCTTGCCAGTGACCTTGTTTACCCGCTTATAGCCCACCGGCTCCAGGCTGCGCTCATCGAGCCAGTCGAAGTCGACCCGATCGTTGCTGATCGCGGTACTCAGCGACACCGGGATGTGAACCAGACCGAAGCTGATTGCACCTTTCCAGAGGGCTCTGACCATGACGAAGCTCCCGAACCAGCGCCAGGGCGGCACTTATTCTCATTGGAAGGACATTGGCGCCCAAGGTTTGCCTGAACCGCGCGCGGGCCCGACCGGCGGTTGTCCTGCGCAATAGCGCTGAACTCTGACGTCTGCGGCCTTTCTTAAAAGTATTAGCTGACTGTCAATCCACTCACACACGCGCGCCCCAGTAACCGTAGGAGGCCTGTGCCATGAGAAAGCTCAGCCCGGCCTGCCCGACCTGCTTGCAGATCGATTTTGTCCAGGACACGCTATTCGGCCCGGTGGCCCACAGCGCCGAGTGCGAAGTGCAACTGGCACCCCTGAGCATCAATGGCCTGCCCGGCCTGCGCCTGCAGATTCAAGCCCCAGTGCCAGCCAAGCTCGAACGCTCGCACAGTGTCGCGTTTGTCTGGGAGGGCCGAACCTATCGCGGGATCGTTCAGTACCACCGGCGTTGTGATGACGGTGGTTTGCAGTTGCAGCTGGAGTTGCAATAAAGGTCTCGCGATGAGGCCGGTGAGTGCACGAAGAGAAACCTGCCAGGTGTAGGCCGCAAGGCTGGTGGCGCCCTTGAGATCGAGCGCGGCGCATCGCGGGTCAAGCCCGCTCCCACCCATGGCCTGTAAGAGCGGTGTTGTCAGCCTTGGTGCAAAAAATGAACCCTCTGCACCCGGCCGACCTCCATAGAACAGGGAGAGGTGTTTCCTACCCTGCTTACCCGGAGGTCACCATGAGTACCCATCTGGTTCAACTCTTCACCCACCCCGACGACGCCTGGATGGAAATTCGCCAGGAAGAGGAACTGCACCCGCGCCACTACCTGCCGCACCTGCTGCTGATGGCGCTGATTCCGGCACTGTGCCTGTTCATCGGCACCACCAGTATCGGCTGGAGCCTGGCCGGTACCGAGCGGGTACGCCTGAGCGTGGCCAGCGCCGCCGAGCTGGGCGTGCTGCTGTATGCTACCAGTGTGTTCGGGGTGATGATCATGGGCGGTTTCATCCGCTGGATGTCGCGCACCTTCGATGCGCGCCCCAGCCTCAACCAGTGCATCGGTTTTGCCGCCTATACCGCCACGCCCTATTTCGTCGCCGGTGTCGCCGGGCTGTACCCCGGACGCTGGTTGGCGCTGATCGTGTTGGGCGCAGCATCGGCATACGCGACCTTTCTGCTGTATGTCGGCCTGCCGACCTTCCTGCGCCTGCGCAAGGAAGATGGTCTGCTGTATTCGACCAGTGTCTGGGCAGTGGGATTGCTGGTGCTGGTGACCATCCTGGTGTCGATGATCCTGTTCTGGTTCAACGTGCTCAGCCCTGAGTACCTGCGCCCGGCCAGCCTTGGTTAAGTGTGTCAGCCTGGATGGCTCAAATCGGCGCCTGGGGCTGGAACGGAATCTGGCTACGCCCCAGGCGCTGTTCTTCGCGCATCTGGGCAACCAGTGCGGCCAGTTCGTGACAGGTGGTCAGGCTGTGCACCTGGACACCAGTGACCGTCATGCAATCGCTCAGGCTATCGCCCTGGCCCAACTGAATGGTCAGGTGCTCGCTATCGGTGCAGGACACCACACAGCGATCGGGCAGGAAGGCCTGTTCGATCAAGTGGCACAACTCCAGTGTGGAAACGCCCATCAGTGACATGCTGCGATCCTCCCATGCAGTGCGGCGGTGGTCTATGGAAGAGACACGGCGAGCCTGGCAAGTTCAACCCGTACGGCGCTGTCTCGGATAAACGGCGCAGCTTTGCCGTTCGTCCCGCCCCGGCGAAAAATTTCAAACTTTGCCCGACGCCCCTGCCTCCCAAGTTGTGTAAGGCAAACGCCTTGCGAACATTCACAAGAGGAAGAGAATCATGGCTAACAAAGACACTTCCAATCCCGGGAATTTCGCTAACGACAAGCAAAAAGCGTCAGATGCCGGGAAAAAAGGTGGCCAGGCCTCCGGTGGTAGCGCAGGTGGCCAGACCCGCAAGCCTGACATGGACAAAGACCAGGCCCGCAAACCCAGTGGTGGCGGCCGTAGCTAACGGAGCAAAGACCGGCGCACATCCTGTGCGTCGGTCCCCAGGCACTGCCATGAGCCAACACGTCATCCACTTTCATTGCCAGATCGATCAGGACACCACCGAGCGCTTTCGTGACCGGTGTCTGCAGGCCGTCGATGAGGGTGCCAGCTCGTTGCTGCTGTTTCTCTCCACCACCGGTGGCAGCACCAACTTCGGCTTCTCGCTCTACAGCTTTCTCAAGTCGTTGCCGGTGCCGCTGTGCGCGGTCAACGCCGGCAATATCGAATCGATGGGCATCATCATGTACCTGGCGGCCGGCGAGCGGGTCGCAGCACCCCACTCGCGCTTTCTCATCCACCCCATGACCTGGCACTTCAGCCAGAGCGCGGTGGACCATTCGCGCCTGCGCGAATACCTGTCGAGCCTGAACAATGACCTGGAGCGCTACGTGCGCATCTTCGAACTGGAAACCGCCCAGGCCGAACGCAAGCTGGACATTTTTCATTGCCTGACCACCGAGGAAAAGGTCATCCCCGCCTACGACTCGCTGGCCTGCGGCATCGCTCACCGGCTCGAGCAGGTGGTGTTTGCCAAGGATGCTCGGCACCTGACCATCAGCGGCGCGCACTGACGGGCGCAATCGGATGGAATTTTTCCGTCGGCGCAGCACTCACTAGAGGCATTGAAGGGAATTTCTTGGTCACTGCTCTGTAAGGATCTTCCACAGCCATGAATAACGCGAAACTGTTCGTCATCGACTACCACCTGCACGGCGATCACAAGTCCTTCATCATCCGCGCCGAGATGATGGACAACGCCGAAGCCTGGCACTGGGCGAGTTGCGACGCCGGTATCGGTCGAATAGGCCGCTACGGCCGGGAGAAGGTCAAGAAAGTCAGCAAGCCCCTGGCCGAGCGCTATGGCATCACCGATGTGCAGTGGCGCCAGTCCGGTTGATCAGCTCAATGAGCTCCACAGGTGTTGCGCAGCGTAGGCACGCCACGGGCTCCAGGCCTGGGAGCGGTGGGCCAGTTGCGCATCGATGCCTTCGAGCAGGCGCAGGGCCTTGATCAGCGCCACATCCCCCAGGGGCAAGGCATCGGCCGCGCCCATCTGGCGCAACGCCAGGTACTGGGCACTCCACGGGCCGATCCCGCGCAAACGGCACAGACGCTCGACCCAGCCCTGCAAATCGCGCTCGGCGCGCAATAGCTGCGGGTCGTCGAGCAGCGCCCGGGCCAGGGTCGAAAGCGTCGCCGCGCGTGAGCGCGGCATGCCCAAACCACTGAGGTCGACCTCGGCAATGGCCTGCGCCACCGGGAACAGGTGAGTCAAACCCGAGTCATGCTGCAACGCCGTGGCCAGCGGCATGCCGTAGCCGGCGACCATGCGTCCGGCCAGGGTAATGGCACCGGCAACGCTGATCTGCTGGCCGAGCACGGTGCGCATGGCCTGCTCGAAGGCATCCCAACCCCGTGGCACACGAAGCCCGGGGCGTTGCGCGATCAGGCCTGCCATCAATGCATCAACACCCAGCTGGGCCTCGATCAGCCGGGGATCTGCCTCCAGGTCGAACACCCGGCGCACCCGGGCGAGTAGCCCCGGCAAGGCCGCGGGGCTGAGCCCCGTCACCGTCACCTGCAAGCGATGCCCACGGGCCTTGCGGACCTGGATCACCCCATGGCGCTGGCCAACCACAAAACTGCGCTCGTACACCCCTGCGCTAACGCGCTCGACCCCGTTGATCGCCCGGGCAGCGAAAAACGCCAGCAGCGACGGCCAGTGCAACGGCGGCTGGTAACTCAGCCAGCAACTGATGCTGGGGCCAGGACGCACACCGCGCCGGTGGCCACGTAAGGAAGAGGCAGGTTTCATTGAACGATGATTACCCATCCGGGCATCGGCGCGCCAGTGCCGGGGCAACGGCGTTGAAAAACGAGGTCGGCCGGGCAACAGTGCCCGGCCGACCGATCAATGAACGGCGTTACTTGCCGTTGGTCAGGGTGTTGTAGCTGGTAATCAGGTTGCGGTAGTCGGGAATGTGGTTGGAGAACAGCGTGCCCAGGCCTTCGATGTCGTTGCGCCAGTCGCGGTGCAACTCACAGGCAAGACCAAACCAGGTCATCAGTTGCGCACCGGCTTGGGACATGCGATCCCAGGCCGAGTCACGGGTCAGGGCATTGAAAGTGCCGGAGGCATCGGTGACCACGAACACCTCGAAGCCCTCTTCCAGGGCCGACAGCGCCGGAAAGGCCACGCACACTTCGGTTACCACACCGGCAATGATCAACTGCTTCTTGCCGGTAGCCTTGACCGCCTTGACGAAGTCTTCGTTGTCCCAGGCGTTGATCTGCCCAGGGCGGGCGATGTACGGCGCCTCGGGAAATTGCGCTTTGAGCTCGGGCACCAGCGGGCCGTTGGGGCCGGTTTCAAAGCTGGTGGTGAGGATGGTCGGCAGCTTGAAGTACTTGGCCAGATCGCCGACGGCCAGCACGTTATTCTTGAACTTGTCCGGCTCGATGTCCCGTACCAGCGACAGCAGACCGGTCTGGTGGTCTACCAGCAGGACTGCAGCATTGTTTTTGTCCAGGCGCACGTATGGCTTGCTCATGGTCTAACTCCTTGCAGTGGTAAGCCGGTACCAGAGGCACCGGCCATGAGGGATCAGCGTTGGGAATCGAGTTGTTCGTGCTCGTTGGCCACTTGCTGCGCCTTGAGATAACTCTCGATCAGCAACTGATAGTGCGGGAACACCGCGCTGTAGGCTTCGGCCCACTGTTGCGCGTCGGCACGGTTCCAGCTGCGCTGTACTTCCGAACACACCGCAGCGGTGTCCATCGGCACCACGCCAGCTTGCATCACCCGGGCCAGGGTGATTTCCTGGGCCATCTTCGAATAGGTACCGCTGGCGTCGATGACGGCAAACACCTGATAGCCTTCGGCAACGGCGCTGATGCTCGGGAAGGCCATGCACACACTGGTGATGGTGCCGGCAATGATCAGCTGCTTCTTGCCGGTGGCCTTGACCGCCTCGACGAACTCGGGATTGTCCCAGGCGTTGATTTCACCTTTGCGGGCCACGTAGCGGGCATGGGGCGCAGCTTCATGAATTTCCGGAATCAGCGGGCCGTTGGGGCCTTGGGGCACGGAAGCGGTGGTGATCACCGGGATCTTCGCCAGGCTTGCGACCTTGGCCAGGGTGATGGCGTTGGCCCGCAGTTCAGTCATGGGCATGTCCTTGACCGTCTGGAACAGGCCGCTCTGATGATCGATCAGCAGCATTGCGGCATTTTCAGGGTCAATACGCGGGACCTGGCCGTTGAAGTTGGCAACGTTGGCAAACGTACTCATGGCATCTTCTCCTTCGGGGTTATGAGACTAGTTGTGGTGACGCGGGCCGACCTGCCCGCTCATCAGGCCGAAGCGCCCGGCGCGAAAATCGTCAAAGGCTTCGGCAATCTCGGCGTCGCTGTTCATCACGAACGGGCCGTAGCCGACAATCGGTTCCTCCAGCGGCTCGCCACTGAGCAACAGCACCGAGACGTCGCTTTGCGCTTCGAGCAGCACTTCATCGCCGGCGCGGTCGAACAGCACCAGTTGCGCAGCACCGACCTGACGCTCGCCGTTGACCAGCAACTGGCCACGCAACACCACCAGCGCGGTACTGCGGCCGGCCGCGCTGGGCAAGCGCAGTGGCGCACCGGCCTTGAGCTGCAGGTCCCAGACATCCATCGCAGTGAAGGTCTGCGCCGGGCCCTGGTGGCCGCGAAACGCTCCGGCAATCACCCGCAGGCTGCCGGCACCGTTGCCCAGTGGCACGACCGGGATATCACTGCTGAGCAAGGTCTGGTAACCGGCCGGCGCCGATTTGTCCCTGGCCGGCAGGTTGACCCACAGCTGGACCATCTCCAGGGTGCCGCCCTTGGCTGCAAATGCCGGAGAGTGGAACTCTTCATGGAGGATCCCGCCGGCAGCGGTCATCCACTGCACATCGCCCGGGCCGATCAAGCCACCGGCACCGGTGGAGTCGCGGTGTTCCAGTTCGCCCTGGTAGACGATGGTCACGGTTTCAAATCCGCGATGGGGGTGCTGACCGACACCGCGACGCGCCGTGGTCGGGGTGAAGTCGTGGGGCCCGGCATAGTCCAGCAGCAGGAACGGGCTGATGTGCTGGGCCAGGTTGTCGTAGGTAAACAGGCTACGAACCGGGAAGCCATCACCCACCCAGTGCGGGTGCGGACTGCTGTAGACGCCTTGGATCTTTTTCATCAGATGCCTCCTCTCGTGCATGGCTATAACCATACGAGCGCAACGACATCGGCGGTAGATCGGTTAAACTGTCTTCAGCGTTCCATTTGGAGAACACTGGTGGAAGACCTCAACGACCTGTACTACTTTGCCCAAGTGGTCGATCACGGTGGCTTTGCCCCGGCCGGCCGCGCCCTGGACATGCCCAAGTCCAAGCTCAGCCGGCGCATCGCCGGGCTGGAAGAACGCCTGGGCGTGCGCCTGATCCAGCGCTCGACCCGGCACTTTTCAGTGACCGAGATTGGCCAGGCCTACTACCGCCACTGCGTGGCCATGCTGGTCGAAGCCGAAGGCGCCGCCGAGCTGATCGAGCGCAACCGCGCCGAGCCCCAGGGCATCGTGCGCTTGAGCTGCCCGACGGCGCTGCTGGATTTCTGGGTCGGGGCCATGCTCACCCGCTTCATGGTCCAGTGCCCGCTGGTGCAATTGCACATCGAAAGCACCAACCGCCAGGTCGACCTGATCCAGGAAGGCATCGACATCGCCCTGCGCGTACGCGTGCCGCCACTGGAAAGCAGCGACCTGGTCATGAAGGTGATGGCGCGCAGCACCCAGTACCTGGTGGCGGCGCCGTCCTTGCTCGAACGCTTGCCACAGCGCCCGGTACCTGCGGACCTGAGCGCCCTGCCCAGCCTGCACTGGGGTTACCCGCAGCGCGACTACCACTGGCACCTGCTCGGCCCCGACGGCGCCCGCGCAAGCCTGCGGCACACCCCGCGCCTGGTCACCGATGACCTGGTGGTGTTGCGTCAGGCGGCGGTGGCCGGTGTGGGGGTGGTGCACCTGCCGCAAGTGGTGATCCGCGAAGAGCTCGAGGCCGGGCGGCTGCTGCAAGCCACGCCGAACTGGGCCCCGGAGTGCGGCGTGGTACACGCGGTGTTTGCCTCGCGGCGCGGGCTGCTGCCGTCGGTGCGCAGCTTGCTGGACTTTCTGGCGGCGGAGTTTGAGGCCAGTGATATCGCGTAAGTGACTGCAGACTTAGAGCAAGGGGAATGCCAGGAGACGAGCCGTTTCGCTCATCCAGGCAGGAATATAGCCTTTGCGCGTCTCTCGCAATTCGACAAGTTGTGCACGCCAGTGCTCGTCACTTAGACCGAATCTATGGTCACTGAAAGCGTTCAACAATAGATGCTTGTTACGCACCGAAAATTGCTGGGAGAAGTCCAATTTCTCCCAACACTCCTTGGCACGCTTGACTGATTGCAATGTCGACTCGGAAAACGCCAACAGCCAATGTTGCTCATAGTCCAACGAACGTTGTTTCTGGACATTGCCACCTACAGCGACAGGCCGTCGTGCTTCTTCCTCCATCGAGCCCCCATCCCTTAACCATCGAACATACGCGCCCCCCAAGCGGCCCTCTTCGAAGGAATACCGAAACCTCTCAGGATTGCTTTGAACCAGAAGCTCGTACAGCGCCAGCAGTTCTTCTGACAGCGTCACTGAAGCGTCGAAATTTCCCGCCTCCGCCTCTATGACCATACAGTTCGAGAGTGTATCAGCCAGGACCTTGCCGAATCGCTCAGGTTTGGACTCTGCGAGCGCCCGATTGATCGATAGACTCTCCTTGGTCAGCCGTAATGCTTCCTCTATCTCACCGACATCCGATAGACGCGCAGCGTAAGTCATCAATGTCAGCGCAAAGTTCTGCCGATGCTTCTCGGGCTCGCTCTCCATCAATGCGCGACGCAGCCCCAAGCCCTCTTTATTTGCAGCCAACGCCTTGTGAATATGCCCGTTCATCCCCAGGCACCTGGCGTAGATACTCAAGCTGACGGCCAGATCGTTCTGGTTGGATTTGGAAACAGCTCGTCCAACGCTTCTTGTTAACTGAAGCCCTTCTTGACTCAATTGCAAGGCTTCTTCGGACTTTCCACAATCGGCCAAGCAACTTGCACAGATCCCCAATGTCTTCGAGAGCTCAATGCAATCTTTATTTCCATGCACCGAAATAATCTGCCTACTGAGCCGCAGGGCTTTCTGGGCGCTGGCCAATGCCTCGTCATTTTGACCCTGGACGGTCAGCAACTCCGAATGCAACCTCAAGTGCCAATTCTGCCTCAGGTCATTGTCACGCGAGCCACGAAGCTTTGGTCCGAGCGCAAGTGCTTGCTCAACAACCGCTAATGCTTCGCGTGTCTGCCCATCGTTCTTTAACGCAAAGGTTAAATGCCCAAGAGCTGCTGCGTAATCCTCAATGCTGCGCGAGGTCTCTTTTTTACTCATTTTCTGGAGGCACCGGAGGACTTGGCTCTGCCGCACAGAAATACTCAGTTTGGCCAACGGTACAATGTCGTAGTTCAACCATTGCATCAGCGCACCCGAAGCCTGCGACTGCAATCGAGGAGGTAGCCCCTGATAGGCGCGCTCAACGACCTCAAGCAAAGGACCGGATGTCTCGAGGCAGACTGCAATGCAATCATCGACACATGAAACAAAGTGCCGTCGCAAAACTTCTTCGATTACCGGTAACAGATCTTCGCGTTCGCGCAGCAGACGGGCTACCACTGTCAGGCTGGAACGTCTCAGCGCGTGACTACCGCTAGCCAGTACCTGATCAAGCAGTTCCACTCCACGCGCGCCCAGCAGGCTCTGCGCCACTAACGCCTCACCAATCAGATCAGGTCGCAAGCCTTGCAGGCCCTGATGGTGATCCGGATACAAGGGGGTAAGCATCCGGTAAAGGGACTTGAGTTCAGTTCGCTCGACGTCCGAAACGTCAAGAATGTCTTCCAGCATGCGCTCAGTAGCGATGCCATTGGCCAAAGTGGACAGTGTCATCAATACACTCGCCCGATGAACGACTTCCTCTCCCTGGTCTGCGGTTGCCCCCAGCATCTTGGCCCAGTAACGCCGCTCATGGTTGACCAGTGCTCGCGGCAACGCCTCGGCAGACTTCGGCCGCTCGCCACGCAGGGCCATCAACGCCGCCATCTGGATGTAAAGAGGCCTGGAGAAGTGTGAATCCTCCAGATCCGGTATGTGCTCCGGCGGATGCACTTCCAACTTTTCGGCGAATGCCGCTAAAGCCTGATTGTAAGCCGATTGCCTCGAGTCGGGACTTGCATGGAGTGCCGGCAGAATGAACGGGCCGCTGGTAGCGGGCCCTTCCAGCACGTCTTCACACTGACTGTCTTTGCCGGGCAGCACGTTCCACCATTCGCCCCCGGCGCGGGCTAACAGAAGTAAACGTACTGGCTGAATCTGCGACTTGTCCTTGAGCCCCTTGATCAGGGCAAGCAGAAGCGGCTGGCGGGTCTCGGCGTAGTCGATCACGATCAAACTGGGGGTTGGACTTGCAACCAGGCTCCGAGCCAGCTCCTGCACTTTGTCGGTGTCACACTCACCCGCCAGAAATCCTGCATTCCATCCCTGTAGTTGCATCCGTCGGCACATTTCCAGCGCCATGCGCGTCTTGCCGACACCCCCTGGGCCACAGAGCAAACGCACTTGCAAGGTAAAATCAGATCGCTGTACCCACTCCAACTGCGTTAGCAGAAAGGGTTCACGGTTGGCATCGAAAGGCACGATTGCCTCTTCGGCACGCAAGAGCTGACTGTCGCTCAAGCCCTGTCTCGGCCGCCAGGTTGCCTTGGGTAATACAAAACCAGGCAGGACCTGACTCGCGACCGTCTCGATAGGCGAAGTCGTGTCGGTAGCAAGCGGTGCATTCGGACGCTGTTCATGCGCCTGCACGGGAGCACTCTCCAACACCCAACCCAATGCTTGCCCACAGGACTGCGCGCACTGCGCCCACGAATAAAGGCCGCACAGTTTCTCCCGCAGGCGAAAGGCATCGTGGCGTTTGGACGGGTCATGTGCAATCAGCGTCAGCGCCTTGACCAGCCGTTCGACATCAGTTGCTGAGTGATAAGGCGCCTGCTCACTGCCTTCGACATCCATTGTCGTGACCCAGGACTTGTAAGCCCCGTGTTCAAGCTCTTCGAGCAACTTGTACGCACCACTTTTCACACTCAGCACCAGCGGCACGCCTGCGGCGATCGCCTCCCAGGCTACCAGGCCAAACCCTTCATGCCAGGACGGCATCATTGCAACGGATGAACCTCGCAAGTCGTCGAATAGTACCTGCCGTTGCGCAGTAAAAGGCAGAGGCTGGATGTTGACCACACGCCCCGCTTGCTCCTGTGCGTAACGTCGCAGTTCCGCTTCCGCATCGTCACCGGCGCCTTGCGTGATGTTTTCGAAATCTACGCCACGCAACAACAACTTTGGTTCGTTCTTGCCCTGAAACCTGTTGGGCATTTCCGGTTGTGCGTCTGCTTGACGAATCGCCTGGGAGAACGCTGCAACCCCCAGATGCGCCTGTTTGATTTTCCTTGCGTCAGCACTCAGACGCCCACTCAAGAATCCTTTCAATGTCTTGGGTTCACGCTTGGCAGTGATTTCCGCCAATCCTGGAACCAACATTGGGATCGACTCATGGTCGAGCATGTCGTACAACGCATCGCGTAGCAGCGGGCCAACAGCCATCACCACGTCCGCAGCCTGAAACAACTGCCGTTGTTCATCCTCTTTGGACCTGGCCCGCTGGGCGTTCTCGACAAAGGGCTCATAGCGTTCATAGCTCATATGGTGGATCAATGCCGACCGTCCACCTCGCGCTTTCGACGCTAAGGCAATGGCACCGGTAATGCGGTCATGCCCCAACCAGACGCACCGCGCATCTATCTCAATCCCTGCCGCTGCCAACGCTTGCCAAGCCAGATGCTCGTGGCCGGATGCAAACTGCTTTTGCTCCTCCAGCCCCAGCGAAATCAGCGTTACCTGCTGGGCTGCGGCATCATCGCGCTCCTGCTCACTGGCCCAAAGCACCACACAGACAGTCCGGGCCTGGCGATAGTACAGCGCAGAAAACGCCCCTAGCAGGTCACTATTGAAACTGTTGATCCCACCAAATTGAGGTCCCCAGCGAGTGGCAAAACTGATCAAGGTATCGAGCGCAGGCATCATGCGTAAGTTCTTTCGGTCCAGGATAGGCTGACAAACAATGATGGCATTGTACCTTCATCCTGATCCCGATTCTGATCAACCTAACAGGAACTTTTCCACCCACTCACTGCACGCCGCCGCATCTTCCTGCATAAAACAGTGCCCGCCCGGCACTTGGTTGGCCGTGACCTGAGGGTTGTTGCGAGCCCAACGCTGAACCGACTGCGGCACGAAGGGATAGGTGCTTTCGCCGTAGAGCACCAGGGTCGGGGTGCGTACCTGGGCCAGCGAAGCCCACATGCGCCGCGGGAAGGAGCTGAAGATTTCTACTTCGCGGCTGGGCCGGCACTTGAGCACTACGCCTTCGCCGCAGTCACCAATGGCGTGCTCGATGTAGGACTGCAACGCCGATTCGCTCCAGCCCTTGAAGATCCCCCGGCCCTCCAGCGACGATCGCGCGGCGCTGCGATCGGGCCAGTGGCTGCGGCGGGTGGCGGCCTTGCGGGCCAGGGCATGGCGACGGTGCAGGCCGACCAGTGCCGCAGCACCCATGATGCCCATCATCGAAGAGGTAAAGAGCACCGGGTCGAGCAGTACCGCGCGCTGGAACAGCCGGGGCTGCTGCGCCAGCATCAGGCCGCTGAGCACCCCGCCAAAGCTGTGGCCGACGGCAAAGCGCGGTACTTCACCGTACTCGCCACGCCCCGCTTCGAAAGCCTCGATGGCCAGCGTCGCGGTGCGGTTCCAACCGGCGAACGGCCCGCCATGATCGCTGTCGCCATGGCCCTGGACATCGCACAGCCACAGGTCGAAATGCTCGGCCAGGCGCGCCAGCAACGGCTGGTAGGCCAGGCAGCAAAAGCCGTTGCCATGCAGAAAATGCAGCAACGGCTTGCCACTGGCTGGGGAGCTCCAGCCGCGCAGGGTGAAGCCAGCACTTGTGTCATGGGACCAGGGAATCAACTGCATGTGCCAGCGCACTCACGTCAGGAAAAGCTCGATTCTACAAACAGCAGGGGGTACAGGGATATCACCAGCAACGCCGCCATCAGCAGATTGAACAACATCAACCAGCGCGGGTTCTGCAGTACCGTGCGCAAGGCGCTGCCAAACATCACCCAGACGCAGACACTGGGCAGGTTTACCAGGGCGAACAACGTGGCAATCACGATAACATTAGTGAGGTAACCCTGGGCCGGGGTGTAGGTGGTGATTGCGCCTACAGCCATGACCCAGGCCTTGGGATTGACCCACTGAAAGGCCGCTGCGCCCCAGAAGCCCAGCGGTTTGCGACTGTCGGGGTTACTCACCGACAGAGGCCCGGAAGTGGCGATCTTGTAGGCCAGGTACAGCAAATAAGCGGCGCCGACATAACGCAGCACGGTATAGATCGGTGGGTAGGCTTTGAACACCTCGCCCAGGCCAAAGCCCACCGCCAGGACCATGACCATGAAGCCGACGCTGATGCCCAGCGCATGAGGAATCGAACGACGTACCCCGAAGTTCACCCCGGAGGCCAGCAACATGGTGTTGTTGGGCCCCGGGGTGATCGAGGAGACGAAGGCGAACAGCACGAAGGCGCTGAGCAGGTCCAGTGAGCCGAGCATGGCAGGCATCCAGTTTTTTTATTGGGCTGCACTGACACTAACGGAGTCCTGACCTGCCTCAGCCATACAGTTGCTGAAAATAATGCCGCTACACTTGACTGTCCCGCTTCGCCAGCGCCTCGACCACAAAATCCAGGCGGTCCTGGCCGAAGAACATCTGCTCGCCGACAAAGCAGGTAGGCGCGCCAAACACGCCGCGGCGCACGGCCTCCTCGGTGGCCTCTTTGAGTGCTGCCTTGACCTCGGCCTCAGCGGTCCAGGCCTGATACTGCTCGGGATCGAAACCGGCCGCTTGCAGCACACCCGCCAGCACCTGCACGTCGCCAAGATTGCGTTGCTGTACCCACAGGGCCTGAAACATCGCCCTCAGGTAGGCCTCGAATCGCTCTGGTTGATAGCGCTGCACGGCAACAGTGCCGCGCATCAGGCCCAGGGTGTTGATCGGAAAGCCCGGGGGCAATGCCAAGGTCACGCCATAGCGCTTGGCGTAGCGCTGAAAATCGACAAACACATGCCGGGCCTTGGCCGGCACCATCACCGGCGAGGCATTGCCGGTGGCCTGGAACACCCCGCCCAGCAGCATCGGCCGGTACAGCAGTTGGGCATCCTGTTCATTACACAGTTTCGGTAACTGGGTCCAGGCCAGATAGCTGGCCGGGCTACCCAGATCAAAGAAGAATTCCACGGTCTTGCTCATTGGCAGCAGTTCCTTTGTTGTTATTGGCAGAGGGCTTACCAGCGTTCCATCCACGGCCGCAGGTCGAGCTCGAAGGTCCAGGCATCCCTAGGCTGGTTGTGCAAGAACCAGTAGCTGTCGGCGATGTGCTGCGGGTCGAGAATGCCGTCCTGGTCCTTGAGTGCATAGCGCTCGGGAAAGCTGTCACGAATGAATGCAGTATCGATAGCACCGTCCACCACCACATGGGCGACATGAATATTGCGCGGCCCAAGCTCACGGGCCATGCTCTGGGCCAGGGCGCGAATGCCATGTTTGGCCCCGGCAAAAGCAGCGAACCCGGCAGCGCCGCGCAAACCGGCGGTGGCACCGGTGAACAGGATAGTCCCACGCTCGCGAGTGACCATGCGCCGGGCCACCGCCTGACTGGTCAAGAAGCCGGCGAAACAGGCCATCTCCCAAATCTTGAAGTACTTGCGCGCGGTCTCTTCGAGAATGCTGCAGGGCACGTTGGCGCCGATGTTGAAGACAAAGGCTTCGATCGGGCCGAGGGTGCTTTCGATCTCTTCGACCAACGCCGCCACGTCCTCTTCCTTGCGCGCATCCGACGCAAAACCGTGCGCCTCGCCACCGGCCGCGCGGATCTCGTCCACCAGCGGCTGCAGCTTGTCGGCACTGCGCCGGGTCACGCAGGCGACATAACCCTCGCGGGCAAAACGCCTGGCAATCGCGCCGCCGGTGGCATCGCCGGCCCCAACCACCAGTGCCACCTTCTTGCCTTGAGTCATGTGTCGCCTCCATTGGTAAACGATCATTTAGTAAACGAACGCTATGCTATGATTCAGGCTTCGTCAAGCCAGCCCTGCGGAGCATGTCGGCGTGCGCTATTCCACCACCCACAAACAACAGACTCGGCAAAAACTGCTGGAAAGCAGCGGTGCCCTGGCCAAACGCGGCGGCTTCGCGACCACCGGCGTGGCCGGGCTGATGAAGGCCATCGGCCTGACCGGCGGCGCCTTCTACAACCACTTCCCGTCCAAGGACGACCTGTTCACCGAGGTGGTGCGCCGCGAGCTGTCCAGCAGCCCGATTGCCCAGCAACCCATGAGCCGCGCACGGCTCGAGCGTTGCCTTGACCAGTACCTGAGCATGGCGCATTTGCACAACGTCGAAGGCGGGTGCGCGATCCCCACCCTGGGTGCGGAAATCGCCCGCGCAGAGTTACCGGTGCGCGCTGAAGCCGAACACTGGCTGTGCAGTCTGCAGCACGCCTGGGCGCAGACCCTGGAAGATCCGGAGCTGGCCTGGGCGCTGGTCAGCCAGTGTGTGGGCGCGCTGGTGATTGCCCGCATGCTTGCCAGCGAGCCGCTTCAGCAACAGGTGCTCAAGGCCTCCCGCGACTTCATCACCGGGGCCCTGCATGAAGCCCCTTGAGTCACTGCTGCTGAGCCTGGCCCTGACTGTCCCGCTTGCCGCCCTCGCCGCTTGCCCGGTCGGCCAGTACGAAATCTGCCTGGGCAGTTGCATCTGCTCGCCCATCGACCCCGGCCAGGCCGGTACCGTGCTCGACGACCTCGGGCGCGTGGCCAGCAGTTCCCTGGCCCTGGCCTTGCAGCAAGCGCGCACGACGGCGGCGGCCGGCACGGTACTGCCGATCCCGCTGCACATCCGCGCTCAGCTCGAACCCTTTTACGACTTCCAGGTACTCGATGCGGCGCGCTACAAGGTCGGCGATCAGCAAGCCCTGGACAGCGCCAATGCGCTGCTGCAGAACCCCGACGTCAACGCCGTGACCC
The DNA here is from genome assembly GCF_004214895.1 of Pseudomonas tructae. Lineage (NCBI taxonomy): Bacteria > Pseudomonadati > Pseudomonadota > Gammaproteobacteria > Pseudomonadales > Pseudomonadaceae > Pseudomonas > Pseudomonas tructae. The sequence continues at coordinate 3,517,182 of NZ_CP035952.1, forward strand.
TGATCGACATCATCGTCTTTCGCCACCAAGCCGACGCCCAGGACAACGTCGCGCTCTGGGCCCATGAGCTGCAGCATGTGCAGCAGTACCAGCAATGGGGGGTGGAGGAATTCGCCCGGCGCTACTCGCGCGACTTCAACGCCGTCGAAGCCCCGGCCTACGAAATCCAGGCGAAGGTCAGCAAGGCCCTGAGGCAGCGCGCCTCCGGCCAGGCTCGCTGAGTCAGGCGCAGGCGCCGTGTAATGCGCTCAGCGCCGGTTTGATCATCGCCTGCAGGCGCGGTGCGGCAATGCCGTCGCGGGCCTGAATGGCAATGCCGTGCAGCAAGGTGGCAAACAGATCGCCCAGCGCCTCGGGGTCGGCATCAGCCTTGAGCTCGCCACGGCCGTGGGCCTGCTGCAACAGGTCGATGATCGACTGGGTGCGTTGGCGGCGCAGCTCGCTCATCCAGTCGAGGACGCCCGTGATATCCGGCCCGCCGCTGGCGGTCGAGGAGACGGCCAGGCAGCCCCGCGGACCGTCGGCGCGGGTGTAGGTGGCGATGGCATCGGCAAGGATCTGCGCCACCGCCTCACTCACCGGCAAGCTGCGCTGGATAACGCGCTCGGCAAAGCCACCCTGCTCGGCCAGGTACAGCGCCACCACTTCGCGAAACAGTTGTTCCTTGCTGCCGAAGGCTGCGTAGATCCGCGCTGAAGCAATGCCCAGGGCACTGACCAGCAAGGCCATCGACGTGCCTTCATATCCGTATTGCCAGAAGGTCACCAGGGCCTTGTGCAAGGCCTGGTCACGATCGAATTCCCGGGGACGTCCGGCCATGGGTAGTGTGTCCATCCAATCAGTTGCGGCGGATTCTACCTTGCAAAACAGTTGACGCAAGCCCGTTGCCGACCTATTGTTTGTCGATCGACAAACAATAGGAAGTCACCATGCGTACTCTCAAAGGACCCAGCCTGCACCTGGCCCAGTTCAGCGCCGAACAACCGCCGTTCAACAGCCTTGGTGAGATCGCCCGCTGGGCTGCCGGCCATGGCTTCGAAGCCTTGCAGGTGCCGGCCTGGGACCTGCGCCTGTTTGACCTGGAGCTGGCTGCCCGAAGCCAGACCTACTGTGACGAGCTGCGCGGCATGCTGGCCGAACATGGGCTGCAGGTCAGCGAATTGAGCACCCACCTGCTCGGCCAGTTGGTCGCGGTGCACCCGGCCTATGACGCCCTGTGCGACAACTTCGCGCCACCTGCGCTGCACGGCAAACCCAAAGAGCGTACAGCCTGGGCGCTGGAGCAATTGCACCTGGCAATCAAGGCCTCGCAACGCCTGGGCCTGACCGACATGGGCACCTTCTCCGGGTCCCTGGCCTGGCCCTACCTGTTCCCCTTCCCGCAGCGCCCGACAGGCCTGATCGAGGCGGCGTTCGAGGAACTGGCGCGGCGCTGGCGGCCGATCCTCGATGCTTGCGATGAGCACGGCATCAACCTCTGCTACGAGATCCACCCCAGCGAAGACCTGCACGATGGCAGCAGTTTCGAACGCTTCCTTGAGCTGGTGGATGACCACCCACGCTGCAACCTGCTGTTCGACCCCAGCCACTTTGTCCTGCAACAACTGAACTACCTCGACTACCTGGATCTGTACCACTCGCGCATTCGCATGTTTCACGTCAAGGACGCCGAGTTCAATCCGAGCGGCCGCCAGGGTACCTACGGCGGCTACTGCGACTGGAACGATCGGGCCGGGCGTTTTCGCTCGCTGGGCGACGGCCAGGTCGACTTCAAGGCGATCTTTTCCAAGCTGGCGCAGTACGACTTCCCCGGCTGGGCGACGCTGGAATGGGAGTGCTGCCTGAAGGACCAGGAAGCCGGCGCGCGCGAAGGCGCAGCGTTCATCCGTGAGCACATCATCCCGGTAACCACCCGCACCTTCGATGACTTCGCCGGCGCACCGGTCGACCCGCAACAAATCCAGACCCTCCTGGGCCTGGCTTGAATCCCCTGTTCACATGGAGTGCAGCACGATGTCAGCAACCCCCGAACCTCGCTTTGAACACCGCTACCTGAACCTGGAACCCGGCCGCCGCCTGCATTGCGTGCTGGCCGGCAGTGGCCAACCGGTGCTGTTGATCCCCGGCTGGCCGCAGACCTGGTATGCCTGGCGGCACGTGATGAGCGCCCTGGCCCGCCAGGGTTACCAGGCCATCGCCGTCGACCTTCCGGGCACCGGCCTGTCGGACCCGGCCGCCGACGGTCACGACACCGGCAGCATTGCCGCGCTGTTGCACAGGGCCATGGGCCAACTGGGCCATCAGCGCTACCGCCTGGCCGGCCATGACGTCGGCATGTGGGTCGGCTACGCCTTGGCCTGCGACTTCCCCGAAGCGGTCAGCCAACTGGTGCTCAGCGAAGCGGTGATCCCCGGGCTTGCCGAGGCGCCGCCGATCTTTGTCAGCGCCGAGCAGAACATCTTCATCTGGCACTTTCTCTTCAACCAGTTGCAGGACCTGCCCGAGGCCTTGATCAGTGGCCGTGAGGACCGTTACCTGACCTTCATGTTCGAGCGCTGGGCGCACCATGTCGACCGCGTCGCCGTCGACACTTATATCAAGGCCTACAGCAAACCGGGCGGCCTCAGCGGCGGGCTGGCCTACTACCGCTCGATTCGCCAGACCATCGCCCAGAACCAGCAACGCGCCCACCAGCGCCTGCTCATGCCGGTGCTGGCCATAGGCGCCGAGCACGCCACCGCCCAGGTGCCGCTACAGACCCTCAAAGCGCATGCCGAGGATCTGCGCGGTTGTGTCATCGCCGACTGCGGGCACTTTGTCATGGAAGAAGCAGACGAAGCGTTCAGCCAGCACCTGCTGGAGTTTTTCCAGGCGAACTAGACTTAAGGGTTGCCCCATCCACATTGGCCCGAGGTTGCCGGCAATGCTGGCAACCCCGTTGACGTTGGACTTCCTGGAGGAGAACACGCAATGGACGAAGCCAGGCTTAACGATTTCATGGGCAAGCTGGTGTCCGACATGGGCGCCGCCGCGATGCTTGCCAACCTGATCCTCGGCGATGAACTCGGCTTGTACCGGGCCATGGCCGACAGCCAGTTCATCACCCCCGAACAGCTGGCCGACAAGACCGGCTGCAATGCCCGCCTGCTGCGCGAATGGCTGAGCGCCCAGGCGGCCTCCGGTTACATGGAACACAGCGATGGGCGCTTTCGCCTGCCCGAAGAACAGGCCATGGCCCTGGCCATCGAAGACTCACCGGTGTATGCCGCCGGTGGCGCCTCGGTGATCGCCGCGCTGTTTCACGACAAGGACAAACTGGTCGCCGCCATGCGTGGCGATGGCGCCCTGGCCTGGGGCGATCATCACCCCTGCATGTTCAGCGGCACCGAGCGCTTCTTCCGCCCCGGTTACCGTGCCCACCTGGTGGCCGAGTGGCTGCCGACACTGAGCGGTGTGGTCGACAAACTCCAGGCCGGTGCCAAGGTTGCCGACGTCGGCTGTGGTCATGGCGCCTCGACGGTGATTATGGCCCAGGCCTTCCCCGCCTCGCGTTTCAGCGGCTTTGACTACCATGCCCCGTCGATCAGCATCGCCAGCCAGCGTGCCGCCGAAGGCGGTGTGGCCGAACGCACACAGTTCGTCCAGGCCAGCGCCAAGAACTTCCCCGGCAACGACTTCGACCTGATCTGCTATTTCGACTGCCTGCACGACATGGGCGACCCGGTCGGCGCCGCCCGGCATGCCTATGATTCGCTCAAGGCCGACGGCACGGTGTTGCTGGTCGAGCCCTATGCCAACGACACCCTGGATGAAAACAGCACACCGGTCGGGCGGTTGTTCTACGCCGCCTCGACCTTTATCTGTACGCCCAACTCGCTGTCCCAGGAAGTTGGCCTGGGGCTTGGCGCCCAGGCTGGCGAGGCGCGGCTGCGCGCGGTGTTTGAAGAGGCCGGGTTCAAGCGCTTTCGTCGGGCGACCGAGACGCCGTTCAATCTGATTCTTGAAGCGCGCAAGTAATCGCTGATCGCGGGGCAAGCCCGCTCCTACCGGCCCGTAGGAGCGGGCTTGCCCCGCGATGCTTTTTTACCTCCCACCCGTCCCCCGAGCAGAGAAATTTGCAGGAAGCCCTTGCGCGTCAAATATTATGGTATACCATCAGACAGCAAGACCAATACCCTGAACCGGAGCAGCCCATGAGTTTCGAAATCCGCAAGATCGTCACCTACAGCGAACAAACCCTGATTGAAGGCGGCAAGGCTAGCGCCAAGCCTGTAACCATGGTCGGCCTGGCGGTGGTGATCAAGAACCCATGGCTGGGTCGCGGCTTTGTCGACGACTTGAAACCCGAGATCCGTGCCCACTGCTCGGATCTGGGGGCGCAAATGGTTGAGCGCCTGTGCACAGCCATCGGTGGCGCCGACAAGATCCAGGCCTACGGCAAAGCAGCCGTGGTCGGCGCCGACGGCGAGATCGAACACGCCTCGGCGGTGATCCACACCCTGCGTTTTGGCAACCACTACCGCGAAGCGGTCCAGGCCAAGAGCTACCTGAGCTTCACCAACAAGCGTGGCGGACCGGGCACCTCGATCCAGATCCCGATGATGCACAAGGACGACGAAGGCCTGCGCTCGCACTACATCACCCTGGAAATGCAGATCGAAGACGCCCCGCGCGCCGACGAAATCGTCGTGGTGCTCGGTTGCGCCGACGGTGGCCGCCTGCACCCGCGCATCGGCAACCGCTACATCGACCTGGAAGAGCTGGCCGCTGAAAAAGCGCACTAACAATAATGACGCCCCAGGAGTGAGCGATGATGCAGCCTGCTGCTGAACGCACCCCGGCCGGCACCAGTTACCTGGCGACCGGCCAAGGCCAACCCGTGGTGTTGATCCACGGCGTGGGCCTGAACAAAGAAATGTGGGGCGGGCAGATCGTCGGCCTGGCCAGCAACTACCAAGTGATTGCCTACGACATGCTCGGCCATGGCCAGAGCCCGCGTCCGGCCGCAGGCACCGGCCTGCCCGGCTATGCCGCGCAATTACTCGAATTGCTCGAACACTTGCAAGTGCCCCAGGCAACCATCATCGGTTTTTCCATGGGCGGCCTGGTGGCCCGCGCCTTCGCCCTGCACTACCCGCAGCGCCTTGCCGCGCTGGTGGTGCTCAACAGCGTGTTCAACCGCAGCGCCGAACAGCGCGCCGGGGTCATTGCACGCACCGCTCAAGCCGCCGAGCACGGCCCCGACGCCAACGCCGAAGCGGCCCTGGCGCGCTGGTTCAGCCGCGAATACCAGGCGGCCAACCCGGCGCAGATCGCCGCTATTCGCCAGACCCTGGCCAGCAACGATCCGCAGGGTTACCTGACCACCTACCAGCTGTTCGCCACCCAGGACATGTACCGCGCCGACGACCTGGGCAGCATCCAGGTACCGACCCTGATCGCCACCGGCGAATGGGACCTGGGTTCGACCCCGGACATGAGCTTGCAACTGGCCCGGCGCATTCCCGGGGCCCAGAGCGTGGTGCTGGCCGAGCAACGGCATATGATGCCGGTAGAGTCGCCGCGCCTGGTCAACCAGATGCTCCTGGACTTTCTCGGGCACGCCCGAACCCTCTCCGATTCAGCCAAGGGGATCGTCGCATGACACTTGTACCCTTCCAGATGTGCATCGATGGCCAATGGCGCGATGCCTTGAGCGGCAAGACCTTCGACAGCCTCGACCCGTCCACCGCGCAGGCCTGGGCGCAACTGCCCGATGCTGATGAAGCCGATGTCGAACTTGCCGTGCAGGCCGCGCAACGCGCTTTCGAAAGCACCGCCTGGCGCGGCATCACTGCCACTGCCCGTGGCAAGCTGCTGCGCCGCCTCGGCGACCTGATCAGCGACAACAAGGAACGTCTGGCCCAGCTGGAGAGCCGCGACAACGGCAAGCTGATCCGCGAGACCCGCGGCCAGGTCGGTTATCTGCCGGAGTTCTTCCACTACACCGCAGGCCTTGCCGACAAGCTCGAAGGCGGCACCCTGCCGCTGGACAAGCCCGAGCTGTTTGCCTACACCGTGCACGAACCGATCGGCGTGGTGGCAGCGATCATCCCCTGGAACAGCCCGCTGTACCTGACCGCGATCAAGCTGGCGCCCGCGCTTGCGGCCGGCAACACCATCGTCATCAAGCCGTCCGAGCATGCTTCGGCGACCATCCTTGAGCTGGCCCGCCTGGCCCTTGAAGCCGGCTTCCCGGCCGGGGTGGTCAATGTCGTCACAGGTTTTGGCCCAAGCACCGGCGCCGCCCTGACCCGCCACCCGCTGGTGCGCAAGATCGCCTTTACCGGCGGCGCCGCCACGGCCCGCCATGTGGTGCGCAGCAGCGCGGAGAACTTCGCCAAGCTGTCGCTGGAGCTGGGCGGCAAGTCGCCGAACATCATCTTCGCCGACGCCGACCTGGACAGCGCCATCAATGGCGCGGTGGCCGGCATCTACGCCGCCTCCGGGCAGAGCTGCGTGGCCGGCTCGCGGCTGCTGGTGCAAGACGAGATCTTCGATGAGTTCGTCGAGCGCCTGATCGAACGGGCCAAGCGGATCAAGATCGGCAACCCGCAAGATGAAAGCAGCGAAATGGGCCCGATGGCCACCGCCCAGCAACTGGCGGTGGTCGAAAGCCTGGTGGCGGCGGCCAAGGCCGAGGGCGCGACCCTGCGCCTGGGCGGCCAGCGCGCCGAGGTCGAAGGCGATGGCTGGTACTACCAGCCGACCCTGTTCGAATGTGACAGCCACTCGCTGAAAATCATGCAGGAGGAAGTCTTTGGGCCGGTGGCGGCAGTGATCCGCTTCAAGACCGAAGCCCAGGCGCTGGTCATGGCCAACGACTCGCAGTTTGGTCTGGCCGCCGGCATCTGGACCCGCGACCTGGGCCGCGCCCATCGCCTGGCCCGGGATGTGCGCTCGGGGATCATCTGGGTCAACACCTACCGCGCGGTGTCGGCCATGGCGCCGATCGGCGGCTTCAAGAACAGCGGCTATGGCCGTGAAAGCGGCATCGATTCGGTGCTGGCCTATACCGAGCTGAAAACGGTGTGGATCAACCTCTCCACCGCCCCCATGCCCGACCCCTTTGTCATGCGTTAGGAGCGCCCGTCCATGATTGAACCTGGCATTTACAAAGACGTGATGGGCTCGTTTCCGTCCGGCGTCACCGTGGTCACCACCCTGGACGCCGACGGCGGCATCGTCGGCATCACCGCCAGCGCCTTCAGTGCGCTGTCGATCGATCCGGCGCTGGTGCTGTTCTGCCCCAACTACGCCTCCGACACCTACCCGGTGCTGCGTGACAGCAAGCAGTTCGCCATCCACCTGCTGGCCGCCGGGCAAACCGCCGAAGCCTATGCCTTCGCCGGCAAGGGCAAAGACAAGGCCAAGGGCATCGACTGGCACCTGAGCGCGCTGGGCAACCCGCTGCTGGGCAACGCCACGGCGATCATCGAGTGCGAGCTGTGGCGCGAGTACGACGGCGGCGACCACGCCATTATCGTCGGCGCGGTCAAACACCTGATCCTGCCCGAGCAACCGGCCACGCCGATGATCTATCACAAAGGCAAGCTCGGCGCCCTGCCGCCACTGGCCTGACTGATTGGGAGCACAGTGATGCACAACGACACGTACGAAAAAGGCCTGCAGATCCGCACCCAGGTGCTGGGCCAGGACTACGTCAACAGATCGATCGAGAACGCCGACGACTTCAACCGCCCCCTGCAGGAACTGGTCACCGAATACTGCTGGGGGCATGTCTGGGGCCGCGACGGGTTGTCGCTCAAGGAACGCAGCATGATCAACCTGGCGATGATTTCCGCGCTCAACCGCCCACACGAACTCAAGCTGCATATACGCGGCGCCTTGCGTAACGGTCTGAGTCGTGAGCAAATACGCGAAATCCTGCTTCAAGTCGGTATCTATTGCGGTGTGCCCGCAGCCGTGGACAGTTTCCGGCTGGCCCGCGAAGCCTTCGCCGAGGCCGACTCGGAGCCCACTCGATAACGACGGGCTGTGCAACCGCAACAGCCTTCAGCAGAGCACCGATGATGAAACGCCAGCCTCTCGACGACAGCTTCAAGGTCAACCGCAACCCCGTCACCCTGCGTGAAATCGTCCTCGACAAACTGCGCGGGGCGATCATGAGCTTCCAGCTGTTGCCCGGTGATCGCCTGGTCGAGCGCGACCTCTGCGAGCGTCTTGGCGTCAGCCGCACTTCGGTGCGCGAAGCCCTGCGCCACCTGGAGTCCGAAGGCCTGGTGGAGTTCGCCGACGCCAAGGGTCCGCGGGTGGCCATCATCACCCTCGAAGATGCCCGCGACATCTACGAGCTGCGCTGCGTGCTCGAAGGCCTGATCGTCCAGCTGTTCACCTTGAACGCCAAGGCCAAGGACATCCGCGCCCTGGAAAAGGCCCTGGAAGTGAATCGCAAGTCCCTGGAAGAAGGCGAGCTGCAGCAGGTGATCGACTCGGTACAGGGCTTCTACGATGTGCTGCTCGAAGGCTCGGGCAACCATGTTGCCGCAACCCAATTGCGTCAGTTGCAAGCGCGCATCAGCTACCTGCGGGCTACCTCGGTTTCCCAGGAAAACCGCCGCGGCGCCAGCAACCAGGAAATGGAAAAAATCGTCGCGGCGATCAAGAGCGGCGACCCGCTGGCCGCCCACCAGGCCTCGGTCGATCACGTGCGCGCCGCTGCCAAGGTGGCACTGGACTACCTGCGCCTGAAACAGAACGACAACAGCAAGGTGCGCGACATTGCCGCGCCCATTGCCCTCAAAGAACCCCGCATAGGCCGCTGACCATGCCCGCCGTCCCGCGTTACTGCCCGCATTGCACTGCCCAACTGCACCAGGGACGGCCCAGCGGCGACACTCATGAGCGCCTGCTGTGCAGCGCTTGCGGCTACATCCACTATGTGAACCCGAAGATCATCGCCGGCTGCATCATCGAGCAGGACGGCAAGTACCTGCTGTGCCAACGGGCGATCCCGCCACGCCCGGGTACCTGGACGTTGCCGGCGGGCTTCATGGAAAGCGGCGAGACGACCGAGCAGGCGGCGCTGCGCGAGCTGTGGGAAGAAAGCGGCGTACGCGGCGAGATCCTTTCACCCTACTCGATCTTCAGCGTGCCGAGCATCAGCGAGGTGTACATCATCTTTCGCACCAGCGCCCTGGAGATCACCGGCCAGTACGGGCCGGAAACCCTCGACTACCGCTTCTTCGCCCCCGAGGACATCCCTTGGGAGGAGATCTACTACCCGGCAATCCGGCAGATTCTCGAGCGCTACATCGAGGAACGACAAGCCGGGGTGTACGGGATCTACATGGGCAACGACGACACCGGCAAGGTGCATTTCATCCGTTAAACCCGTCCCACGGCTGTCCGTCGGCCAGGTGTGGCGCCGTGCCTGGATAGTTTCGTATACCATATCCAGAAATAACTTCGGACAATGCCACCGTGACCGTACCTCGCCTCAACGCCCCGGACCTGGGCAACACGCCTTCGACCTCGGAGATCATCACCCGTCACCTGCGCGATGCAATCATTGCCGGGCATTTCGCCGAAGACGAACCGATCCGCCAGGACGACATCGCCCGCCAGTTCAACGTCAGCAAGATCCCGGTGCGCGAAGCGCTCAAGCGCCTGGAGGCCGAAGGCCTGGTAATGTTCCAGCGCAATCGCGGGGCGATGGTCACGCGCCTGTCCGAAGCGGAGCTGGCGCAGATGTTCGAAGTGCGCATGTTGCTCGAGGACAAGGCCCTGCGCCTGGCCATCCCGAACATGACAGACGCGACCTTCGCCCGCGCCGAACGCATCTGCCAGGAGTTCGTCGGCGAGAACGACGTCGGCCGTTGGGCCGAGCTCAACTGGGAGTTGCATGCCTGCCTGTACGAACCTGCGCAGCGCCCGTTCCTGGTCAACATGATCCGCTCGGTGAACGACAAGCTGGAGCGCTACCTGCGCCTGCAGATGAGCCTGTCGGCCGGCAAGGAGCGCGCCGATCACGAACACCGCGACATCCTCGACGCCTGCCGGGCCCAGGATGTCGAGCGGGCGGTCCGGCTGCTTGATGAACACATTGCCGGCGTCTGCAAAACGCTCTTCGAGCATTTGCCTCCCACCAAATAATGGCAACCTGTGGGAGCGGGCTTGCCCCGCGATACGATGTGCCTGAAGGAATGCTATCGCGGGGCAAGCCCGCTCCCACAGCCCCCCACCCCCAGGTTTAGCCACTGTGCTGATTTCGTCATCGGTGTAGTCTAAAGGCATCAAGCCTGCCCAGCAGGGCACAGGCCACTCTGTCGTTCACTTCCCTGAACGGACGCGGCCTTCCATGAAACGCATTACCGTGATCGACTCCCATACCGGCGGCGAACCGACTCGCCTGGTCATCGACGGCTTCCCCGACCTTGGCAACGGCAGCATGGCCCAGCGCCGCCGGCGCCTGGCCGAGGAACACGATCAATGGCGCACGGCGTGCATGCTCGAGCCACGCGGCAGCGATGTGCTGGTCGGTGCGCTGCTGTGCCAGCCGCTGGACGCAAGCGCCTGCGCCGGGGTGATCTTCTTCAACAACAGCGGTTATCTGGGCATGTGCGGCCACGGCACCATCGGCCTGGTGGTATCGCTGGCACACCTGGGCCGGATCGGACCGGGCGTGCACAGCATCGAAACCCCGGTCGGCACCGTTCAAGCGACCCTGCATGAAGACCACTCGGTCAGCGTGCGCAATGTGCCGGCCTACCGCTACCGCAAGGACCTGGCACTGGAGGTGCCGGGCCTTGGCCGGGTGGTCGGCGATGTGGCCTGGGGCGGCAACTGGTTCTTCCTGGTTGCCGAGCACGGCCAGCGGGTCGCCGCTGACAACATCGAGGCACTGACGGCCTACAGCTATGCCGTGCAACAGGCGTTGGAGGACCAAGGCATCCGTGGCGAGGACGGCGGCCTGATCGACCATATCGAATTGTTCGCAGGTGACCCCGACGCCGACAGCCGCAATTTCGTGCTCTGCCCCGGCAAGGCCTACGACCGCTCGCCCTGCGGCACCGGCACCAGCGCCAAGCTCGCCTGCCTTGCCGCCGACGGCAAACTGCAGCCAGGGCAGACCTGGCGCCAGGCCAGCGTCATCGGCAGTACCTTCGACGGCTCGTTCGAGGCCGACGGCGAGCGGATCATCCCGACCATTCGCGGCCGCGCTCACATCAGCGCCGAGGCCACGCTGATTCTGCAAGAAGACGACCCGTTCACCTGGGGCATTCGCCCGTGAGCGGCACCGCCGTGGCCGATGTGATCGTGATCGGCGCCGGCATCATCGGCGCAGCCTGCGCGCAGGCGCTGGCCGCCCGTGGCCTGCGCGTACTGGTGCTCGATGCCGGGCTGCATGGCGCCACCGCCGCCGGCATGGGCCATTTGCTGGTGCTCGACGACAATCCTGCGGAGCTGGCACTGAGCCAATACTCACTGCAACGCTGGCGCGAACTGGCCCCGCGACTGCCAGAGGCCTGCGCCTACCGCAGTAACGGTACCTTGTGGCTTGCGGCCAACGCCGAAGAAATGGCCGTGGCCGAGCACAAATTCAACGTCCTGCAAGCCCATGGCGTCGACTGCCAGCTTATTGCCGGACGCGCCATGCGCCGGCGCGAACCGGCGTTGCGCGAGGGGCTCGAAGGCGGTCTGCTGATCAACGGCGACGGCATCCTCTATGCCCCGGCCACTGCCGGCTGGATGCTGGAAACAGCAGGGATCGATCAGCGTCGAGCGCGGGTCAGCGCAGTAGAGGGCAATCGCGTGCGCCTGGACAGCGGCCAGTGGCTGAGCGCCGAGGCGGTGGTGCTGGCCAACGGTATCCAGGCCGTTGACCTGTGCCCGGAGCTGCCCATCGAGCCGAAGAAAGGCCACCTGCTGATCACCGATCGCTACCCCGGCACCGTCACCCATACCCTGGTGGAGCTGGGCTACGTGACCAGCGCGCATAACGCCAGCGGCCCATCGACCGCGTGCAATATCCAGCCGCGCCCGACCGGCCAGCTGTTCATCGGCGCTTCACGCCAGTTCGGCACCACCGACCCGGCCGTGGAAGGCTGGATGCTTGCGCGCATGCTCAAGCGCGCGACCGAGTACATGCCGGACCTGGCCAACCTCAACGGCATCCGCGCCTGGACCGGCTTTCGTGCCGCCAGCCCCGATGGCCTGCCGCTGGTGGGCCGTCATCCGCACCAGGACGGCCTGTGGCTGGCGGTCGGCCACGAAGGCCTGGGGGTCACCACCGCCCCGGCCACCGCCGACCTGCTGAGCGCGCAACTGTTCGACCAGGCACCGCCGCTGGCGGCCAGCCCCTACCTGCCTGATCGCTTCCTTGGAGCACTCGCCCATGCCTGAGCTGACCCTCGATGGCCGCCCGTTGCACGTGGCTGCCGGCACCAGCGTCGCCGCCGCCCTCGCCCTGGGTGGCGATGGCTGCTCGCGCACCTCGGTCAGCGGCCAGCGCCGCACGCCGTTGTGCGGCATGGGTATTTGCCAGGAGTGCCGGGTGAGCATCGACGGCCGTCGGCGCCTGGCCTGCCAGACCCTGTGCCGCGATGGCATGCAGGTGCAGACCCGGCCATGAACGAACACGCCAACCTGCTGATCATTGGCGCCGGCCCCGCCGGGCTGAGCGCGGCCCTGGCCGCCGCGCCCAGGGCCGAACGCATCGTGCTGCTCGACGACAACCCACTGCCGGGCGGGCAGATCTGGCGCGACGGCCCCCAGGCCAAAGTGCCTGGCCAGGCGCGCCGGCTGCGCGAGCAGGTGCTCGCCTGCGCCAATGTGCACTGGCACAGCGGCACCCGGGTGATCGCCAACCCCGCTCCGAACACCCTGCTGCTGGAGAACGCCGAGCGCGGCTGGCAGATCCACTACGACTGCGTGATTCTCTGCACCGGCGCCCGCGAACTGCTGCTGCCCTTCCCCGGCTGGACGCTGCCTGGCGTGACCGGTGCCGGTGGCTTGCAGGCGCTGATCAAGGCCGGCCTGCCGGTGCGTGACCAAGGTATTGTCATCGCCGGCAGCGGCCCCTTGCTGCTGGCCAGTGCTGCCACTGCCAAAAACAATGGCGCCCGGGTACTGCGCATTGCCGAACAGGCCTCGTCTGCCGCCGTCGCCAGCTTCGCCGTACAGTTGCCGCGCTGGCCAGACAAGCTGCTGCAGTCGATCAGCCTGTTCGACCGCCAGTACCGTAGCGCCAGCCATGTACTGGCCGCCTTGGGCCGCGATCGGCTCGAAGGCGTGCGCCTGAAACAAAATGGCAAGGTGGTGGAAATCGCCTGCGATCGACTGGCCTGCGGCTTCGGCCTGATCCCCAACATCCAGCTCGCCCAGGCACTGGGCTGCGCCATAGAGCGACAGGCCGTTGCCGTCGATACCTGGCAGGCGACGTCGCAGCCTTGCGTTTACGCGGCAGGCGAATGCACCGGTTTCGGCGGCAGCGAGCGGGCCTTGGTTGAAGGTGCTATCGCAGGTCATGCTGCGGTCGGCAATCGCCAGGCGGCGCAGCGGCTGTGGCGCCGCCGCGCGCGCTGGCAGGGTTTTGCCAAGGCGCTGAACACGGCCTTCGCCCTGGACCCTGCGCTCAAGTCGCTGGCAACCGCCGACACCCTGGTGTGCCGCTGCGAAGACGTGCCCTATGCCGCCCTCGCCGGGCACAGCGACTGGCGCCAGGCCAAGCTGGCCAGCCGTTGCGGCATGGGTGCCTGCCAGGGCAGGATCTGCGGTGCGGCCACCGCGCACCTGTTCGGCTGGCAACCTTCGGCGCCGCGCCCGCCGTTCAGCCCGGCGCGGATCGACACCCTGCTGTGCCTGGAGCACACCCGCGACGCTTGAGGTAGGCACCGGGGGCGCCCTATGATCCGGACGGACGCCCCCGGGACCTTTGCGCCATGCACGCCACGCTCAACCACTTCGCGCCCTGCGATCTGCCGACCCTGCTCAGCAGCCTGCAACCCATCGCGCCGCTGCTCGACACGCTCAACGATGTGGTGTTCTTCATCAAGGACCGCGAGGCACGCTATGCCTTCGTCAACCAGACCCTGGCCCGGCGCTGCGGGCGCAAGCATTGCCAGGACCTGCTCGGGCTCACCGCCGAGCACGTCTTCCCCGCCCGCTTCGGCCCGCTCTATACCGAGCAGGACCGCCGCGTGCTCAGCAGCGGCCGGGAGCTGTCCGACCAGCTTGAACTGCACCTGTACTTCGGCAACCAGCCGATCTGGTGCCTGACCCACAAACGTGCGCTCAAGGATGCCGCCGGCAACATCGTCGGCCTCGCCGGTATCTCCCGCGACCTGCAACTGCCTCAGTCCAACCACCCGGCGTTTCACAAGCTGGCCGCAGTCGATGGGCATATCCGCACCCACTTCAGCCGCCCGATCAGCCTCGCCGAACTGACCGCCATCGCCGGGCTGTCGGTGGCGCAACTGGAGCGCCAGTGCAAGCGCATCTTCCAGCTCACGCCGCGGCAGATGATCCACAAGGCGCGGCTGGAAGAGGCTTCGCGCCTGCTGCAAGATCTCGACTTGCCGATTACCGACATTGCCCTGCGCTGCGGTTACACCGACCACAGTGCCTTCAGCCGGCAGTTTCGCGCCCTCACCGGGCTATCACCCAGCCAGTACCGCGACAGCCAGCGCTGAGTGTTCCCTTGGCGGGCGCTGCGCGCAGGCAGTGCTCCAATATGTAACACCTGCGCTGCGCCCATCGCGTAGCAGCCAAATCCCTCCTGACAATCTGCTTGTGCTTCAGGCGCCCTAGCTCACGGGCTGAAGGATTATTCCTGCGCCCCCCAAAAAACAGGCACGGGCGTTGCACATAAAATATCGTATACGAAATTACCAATACGATATCCAACAGCACTCACCCGACCACGAGGCACCTATGAAAAACCGCACATTTGCCGTAGCCCTCAGCGCTGTTCTCAGTACCACCTGCATTGCCAACGCCCAGGCCGACAAGCTCGACGACATCATCGGTTCAGGCAAGCTGCGTTGCGCCGTGACCCTGGACTTCCCACCCATGGGCTTTCGCGATGCCGCCAACAAACCCGCAGGCTTCGACGTCGATTACTGCAGCGACCTGGCGAAGGTGCTGGGGGTCGAGCCCGAAGTGGTCGAAACGCCCTTCCCCGACCGCATCCCGGCGCTGGTCTCAGGCCGCGCCGACGTGATCGTGGCGTCTACCTCCGACACCCTTGAGCGGGCCAAGACCGTCGGCCTGACCGTGCCCTACTTCGCCTTCCAGATGGTAGTGCTGACCCGCGACAACACCGGCATCAACAGTTTCGACGACCTCAAGGGCAAAGCCCTGGGCAACACCAGCGGCACCTATGAAGCCATTGCCCTGGAAAAAGATGTAAAAAACTGGGGCAGCGGCACCTTCCGCGCCTACCAGTCGCAGAACGACACCCTGCTGGCGGTCGCCCAGGGGCACATCGACGCCACCGTGGTCACCAACACCGTCGCCGCAGCCACCCTCAAATCCGGCAAGTACAAGAACCTCAAGGTCGCCGGCAATGCCCCCTACGTGATCGACTACGTATCGCTGGGCGCCAAGCGCAACGAGTATGGCCTGTTGCGCTACCTGGACCTGTTCGTCAACCAGCAGGTGCGCACCGGACGCTACAACGAACTGTTCACCAAGTGGGTGGGCACTGAAATCGCCCCGACCGACCTGACCGTGCCAAAGGTCTACTACTGAGGTGGGCAGCATGACCAGCACACCCATCCCCCTGACCGGGCGCAGCCTGGTCGAGGGCGCGGCCGAGGGCCCCTTGCTGTTCGCCGATACCGGGCTGAGCTTCTGGGGCGGGGTCGACCCCGCAAGTGGCGAAGTCATTGACCGTCATCATCCCCTGAGCGGCCAGTGCATCGCCGGGCGCGTGCTGGCCATCCCCAGCGGGCGCGGCTCGTGCACCGGCAGCAGCGTGATGATGGAACTGATCAGCAACGGCCACGCACCGGCAGCACTGGTACTGGCCGAACCCGATGAGATCCTGACCCTCGGTGTGCTGGTTGCGCAACGCCTGTTCGGGCGTTCCCTGCCGGTGCTGTGCATCGGCAGGGAAGCCTTCGCCGGTTTGCGCGGCGCAGGTCTTGTGCGGGTCGAGGGCCAGCGTACTTACACAACGGCGCTGAGCCTGAGCGATCAGGATCAGGCGCTGCTCGACGGTGCCCACGGCAAGGCGGCGCAGATAGCGATGCAGATCGTCCTGCGCATGGCCGAGCTGCAAGGCGCCGAGCAGTTGCTCGACGTGACCCAGGCGCACATCGACGGCTGCATCTACACCGGCCCCGCCAGCCTGCGCTTTGCCGAGCAACTGGTGCAATGGGGCGCCAAGGTACGGGTGCCGACCACCCTCAATGCCATCTCGGTCGACCAGCGGCGCTGGCGCGAGCTGGGCATCGATCCTGCGCTGGGCGAGCCGGCCAGCGCCCTGGGCGATGCCTACATGGCCATGGGTGCGCAGATGAGTTTCACCTGCGCGCCGTACCTGCTCGATAGCGCGCCGAGCCAAGGCGAGCAGATCGTCTGGGCCGAATCCAACGCTGTGGTGTACGCCAACAGCGTACTGGGTGCGCGCACGCTCAAGTACCCCGACTACCTGGATATCTGCATTGCCCTGACCGGCCGTGCACCGCGCATTGGCTGCCACCTGGACAGCCAGCGCAAGGCGCAACTGATCGTCGAGGTGCCTGCCCTGAAGCCGCTCGACGACAGCTTCTACCCACTGCTGGGCTACCACATCGGCGCCCTGGCCGGTTCGCGGATTCCCCTGGTGTACGGGCTGGAACAGGCGCAACCGAGCCTGGATGACCTCAAGGCCTTCGGCGCCGCCTTTGCCACCACCTCGGCCGCGCCGCTGTTTCATATTGCCGGGGTCACCCCAGAAGCGCTGGACCCGGCGCAGGTGCTTGAGCCCGGTGCAATCCTGCCCACCGAACACCTGCATCCGGCCGACCTGCTGCACAGCTGGCGCGAGCTCAACAGCGCTCGTGAGTCGCAGGTGGACGTGGTGTCACTGGGCAACCCGCATTTCTCTTTCAGCGAATTCGCCGCACTCGCGCAGCTGTGCCAGGGCCGGCGCAAACACCCGGACGTGGTCGTGGCCATCACTTGCGGTCGAACGGTGCTCGAACAGGCCCGCGCCGCCGGCCACATCACGGTGCTCGAACACTTCGGCGTGACCCTGGTGACCGACACCTGCTGGTGCATGCTCGGTGAGCCGGTAATTCCGCCTGCAGCGCGCACGCTGATGACCAATTCGGGCAAATATGCCCACTACGGGCCGGGCCTGGCCGGCCGGCCGGTGCATTTCGCCAGCCTCGCCGAATGCGTCGAGTCGGCCTGCAGCGGCCAGGCCAGCGGCCGCTTGCCGGCCTGGCTGCGACCTGCCGCGAGCAAGGAGGACCGGGCCCATGTTTGACTTCGACTACACCTTCCAGTGGCGCTCGGCACTGCGCGCCCTGCCCGACATGCTCGCCGGCGCCTGGGTCACTTTCGAGACCGCCGCGCTGTCGATGATCTTCGGGGTATTGATTGCCCTGGCCCTGACCGTCATGCGCGAAGGCAAGCAACCGCTGCTGCGCGGCGTTGCCAATGGCTGGGTGTCGATCGCGCGCAACACGCCCTCGCTGTTCCAGATCTACATCCTCTACTTCGGCCTGGGCTCCCTGGGCCTGCATGTCAGTTCCTGGGTCGCCTTGCTGGCGGGCATCACCTTCAACAACGCAGGGTACCTGGCGGAGAACTTTCGCGGCGGCCTCAAGGCCGTACCGACCACGCAAATGCGCGCAGCGCGCTCGCTGGGCATGAGCGCCTTTCAGACCTACCGGATGATCGTCATCCCGCAACTGCTGCGGGTGGTGTTCTATCCCCTGACCAACCAGATGGTCTGGGCAGTGCTGATGACCTCGCTGGGGGTGATCGTCGGCCTTAACAACGACCTCACCGGCGTAACCCAGGACTACAACGTCAAGACCTTCCGCACCTTCGAATACTTCGCCCTGGCGGCGGCGCTGTACTACGTGATTGCCAAGGCAATCGTCGCGCTGGCCCGGCTGATGGCCTGGCGGCTGTTCCGTTACTGAGGAGCTCGGCATGTTTTCCACCGGTTTTACCTGGAACGACTTGGTGTTCCTGCTCGACGGGGCACGCATCACCTTGCAGTTGACCTTCTGGGCCATCCTGCTGGGTACCTTCGCCGGGCTGCTGTTCGGCCTGGCCCGCGCCCTGTGGCCACGGTTGAGCTTGCCGCTGGCGTGGTTGCTGGATGTGTTTCGCAGCGTGCCGCTGCTGATCCAGTTCGTACTGTTCAACTCGTTCAAGAGCATCGTCGGCCTCGACATCAGCGCCTTCAGCGTCGGCTGCATCGTGCTGGGGGTCTACACCGCCGCGTACTTCACCGAGATCGTCCGTGGTGGTGTGCTGGCGGTATCGCTGAGCGTGCGCCGGGCCAGCCGCTCGCTGGGCATGAGCTACCTGCAGGATCTGCGCTGGATTGTCCTGCCGATGGCCACCCGGGTGGCGTTTCCCGGATGGCTTAACCTGGTCCTGGGGGTGATGAAAGACACCGCGCTGGTGATGTGGATCGGCATCGTCGAACTGCTGCGCGCCTCGCAGACCATCGTTACACGGATTCAGGAACCCCTGCTGGTGCTGTGCATCGCAGGCCTCATCTACTACGTCATGAGCCTGGTGGTTGCCCGTCTGGGCGCCCGTCTGGAAAGAAGGTGGCAGGAAAATGATTGAGATCCAGAACGTACACAAATCCTTCGGCGACCTCGAGGTGGTCAAGGGCGTGAGCCTGACCGTGGACAAGGGCGAGGTGGTGTCGATCATCGGCGGCTCGGGTTCGGGCAAGTCGACCTTGCTGATGTGCATTAACGGCCTGGAGCCGATCCAGAAAGGCAACATCCGCGTCGACGGCGTCGAGGTCCACCACCACGCCACCGACCTGAACCGCCTGCGCCAGAAGATCGGCATCGTCTTCCAGCAGTGGAACGCCTTCCCGCACCTGACGGTGCTGGAAAACGTCATGCTCGCGCCACGCAAGGTGCTGGGCAAGAGCAAGCAGGACGCCGAGGCACTGGCGGTCAAGCAACTGACCCACGTGGGCCTGGGCGACAAGCTCAAGACCTTCCCCGGCAAGTTGTCCGGCGGGCAGCAGCAGCGCATGGCGATTGCCCGGGCGCTGGCGATGTCGCCGGACTACATGCTGTTCGACGAAGCCACCTCGGCCCTCGACCCGCAACTGGTGGGCGAGGTGCTCGACACCATGCGCATGCTGGCCGAGGACGGCATGACCATGGTCCTGGTGACCCACGAGATCCGTTTTGCCCGGGATGTGTCGGACCGGGTGGCGTTCTTTCGCAATGGCCTGGTGCACGAAATCGGCTCGCCGGACCAAGTCATCGGCAACCCGTTGCAGCCGGAGACGGCGGCGTTCTTGAAGTCGGTGAAATAGAAGCATCGCGGGGCAAGCCCGCTCCCACACCACTATCCCTGTGGGAGCGGGCTTGCCCCGCGATAAGGCCCTCCCGTACAACACAAGGAGTCCTGTAAATGCGCTCATCGAAAATCATCCACATCGTCAACTGCCACGCCGAAGGCGAAGTCGGCGACGTCATCGTCGGCGGTGTTGCCCCGCCACCCGGCGCCAGCGTCTGGGAGCAGTCGCGCTGGATCGCCCGCGACCAGAGCCTGCGCAACCTGGTCCTCAACGAACCGCGCGGCGGCGTGTTCCGCCACGTCAACCTGCTGGTCCCGGCCAAGGATCCGCGCGCGCAAATGGCCTGGATCATCATGGAGCCGGCCGACACCCC
This sequence comes from Pseudomonas tructae, assembly GCF_004214895.1. Lineage (NCBI taxonomy): Bacteria > Pseudomonadati > Pseudomonadota > Gammaproteobacteria > Pseudomonadales > Pseudomonadaceae > Pseudomonas > Pseudomonas tructae. The sequence continues at coordinate 3,537,059 of NZ_CP035952.1, forward strand.
GCCGATGTCCGGTTCCAACTCGCTGTGCGTGTCGACGGTGCTGCTCGACAGCGGCATCCTGCCGATGACCGAGCCTGAAACGCACCTGGTGCTCGAGGCCCCCGGCGGCCTGATCGAAGCCGTCGCCCACTGCCGCGACGGCAAAGTACAGCGGGTGCAGGTAAAGAACGTGCCGTCCTTCGCCGACCGCCTCGACACCTGGATCGAGGTCGAAGGCCATGGCTCGCTGCAGGTCGACACGGCCTATGGCGGCGACAGCTTCGTCATTGCCGATGCCCGTCAGCTGGGCTTTGCCATACGCCCCGACGAAGCCCGGGATATCGTCGAGATGGGCCTTAAGATCACCCGCGCCGCCAATGAACAACTGGGTTTCCGCCACCCGCTGAACCCGGACTGGGCACACATTTCCTTCTGCCAGATCGCAGCGCCCATCGAGTACCAGGACGGCGTCGCCAGCGCCGCCAATGCCGTGGTCATCCGCCCCGGCAAGATCGACCGCTCGCCCTGCGGCACCGGCTGCTCGGCGCGCATGGCGGTGCTGCAGGCCAAAGGTCTGATGAAGGCCGGCGATCGCTTCATCGGCCGTTCGATCATCGGTTCGCAGTTCGACTGCCACATCGAATCGCTCACCGAAATCGCCGGGCGCCCGGCCATCTACCCGTGCATTTCCGGCCGTGCATGGATCACCGGCACTCAGCAACTGCTGCTCGACCCGAGTGATCCCTGGCCACAGGGCTACCGGTTGTCGGACACCTGGCCCGGCGCCTGAAGCCTAACCTGTTGATTTAAAAACACCCTTGAAACCGATCAGTGTCAAACATGAAAAAGCACTGGTCCTGAATACACACTTCAAATATCGTATACGAAATACAATAAACCACCGGAGAACACCATGAGCAAGCACGTAAACTGGAGCGGCGTCTTCCCTGCAGTCACCACTCAATTCAACGACGACTTCTCGATCAACCTGGAAAAGACCCACCAGGTCATTTCCAACGTGATCCGCGACGGCGTCTCGGGCCTGGTGGTCTGTGGCTCGGTGGGCGAGAACACCTCGCTGAGCGCCGACGAGAAAATCGCCGTCACCGAGGTCGCCGTCGATGCCTCCCGCGGCCGGGTACCGGTGATCTGCGGCGTAGCCGAGTTCACCAGCGTACAGGCCGCCAAGGTGGCCAACGCGGTGCGCCAGGTCGGCGTCGATGGCGTGATGCTCATGCCGGCGCTGGTCTACGGTTCCAAGCCGTTCGAGACCGCCGAGCACTACCGCTACGTGGCCAAGCACACTGACGTGCCGCTGATGGTCTACAACAACCCGCCGATCTACAAAAACGACGTCACCCCGGACATCCTGATTTCCCTGGCCGACTGCGACAACGTGGTGTGCTTCAAGGACTCCTCCGGCGACACCCGGCGTTTTATCGATGTGCGCAATCAAGTGGGTGACCGCTTCATCCTGTTCGCAGGCCTGGACGACGTGGTGCTGGAGAGCATCGCAGTCGGCGCCCAGGGCTGGGTCTCGGGCATGTCCAACGTGTTCCCCAAAGAAGGCGAGACGATCTTCCGCCTGGCCAAAGCCGGTCGCTTTGCCGAGGCCATGCCGATCTACGAATGGTTGATGCCGATCCTGCACCTGGACGCGCGTGCGGACCTGGTGCAGTGCATCAAGCTGTGCGAAGCCATCGCCGGTCGCGGCAGCGCGCTGACTCGTCCGCCACGCCTGGCCCTGCCGGAGAGTGATCGGCTCTACGTCGAGCAGATCATGGCCAAGGCCCTGGCCAACCGTCCGCATCTGCCGGATGTCGGCCTCTGAGTGTCGGCGCGCCAGTGCAGTGCGCTGGCCTGACCCCACCCTTTTTCCGGAGTGTTCCATGACGGCTATCATCGGCCACAATTACATCGGCGGCGCGCGCAGCGCCGCTGGCACTGTCACCCTGCAAAGCCATGCGGCAAGCGGTGGTGAAGCCCTGCCTTATCGCTTCCATCAAGCCACGCCCGAGGAGGTGGACGCCGCCGCTCGCGCAGCACAACAGGCGTACCCGGCGTTTCGCAGTGTGGCACCAGGGCGGCGCGCGCAATTTCTCGAAGCCATCGCCGCACAACTGGACGCCCTCGGGGATGACTTCGTCCAGTTGGTGACCTGCGAAACGGCGCTGCCCACTGCGCGCATCCTGGGTGAGCGTGGCCGCACCAGTGGACAGATGCGCCTGTTTGCCCAGGTGCTGCGCCGGGGGGATTGCCTCGGTGCGCGGATCGACCGCGCCCAACCCGATCGGCAACCGCTGCCACGCGCCGACCTGCGTCAGTATCGCCTGGGTGTTGGCCCGGTCGCGGTGTTCGGTGCCAGCAACTTTCCGCTGGCCTTTTCCACCGCCGGCGGCGACACCGCTGCCGCACTGGCCGCCGGCTGCCCGGTGGTGTTCAAGGCCCATAGCGGCCACATGGCCACGGCCGAACGGGTCGCCGACGCGATCATCCGCGCCGCCGAACTCACCGGCATGCCCAAGGGCGTGTTCAACATGATTTACGGCGCCGGCGTCGGCGAAGCGCTGGTCAAGCACCCGGCGATCCAGGCCGTGGGCTTTACCGGTTCGCTCAAGGGCGGCCGTGCGCTGTGTGACATGGCGGCCGCGCGGGCACAACCGATCCCGGTGTTCGCCGAGATGAGCAGCATCAACCCGGTGCTGGTACTGCCCCAGGCCCTGGCCAAGCGTGGCGAGCAGATCGCCGGCGAACTGGCCGCTTCGGTGGTGCTCGGTGGCGGGCAGTTCTGTACCAACCCGGGGCTGGTCATCGGCCTGCGCGCGCCCGCGTTCAGCAGCTTCACCGAGCAACTGGCGGCGCAACTGGCCGAACAACCGGCGCAGACCCTGCTCAACAGCGGCACCCTCGCCAGTTACCGCAAGGGCGTCGAGGCGTTGCTTGTACATCCGCGCATCCGCCACCTGGCGGGCCATGCGCACCAGGGCAATCAGGCCCAACCGCAGTTGTTCAAGGCCGATGCGGCGCTGTTGATCGAGGGTGATCCACTGTTGCAGGAAGAAGTCTTCGGCCCTGCCACCATACTGGTCGAAGTGGCCGATGTCGGTGAATTGCATCAAGCCCTGAACGGCTTGCACGGCCAGCTCACCGCGACGCTGATTGGCGAAGCGGCGGATCTGCAAGAGCATGCCGAGTTACTACCGCTGCTGGAACAGAAAGTCGGCCGCGTGCTGTTCAACGGCTACCCCACCGGCGTCGAAGTCTGTGATGCGATGGTGCATGGCGGGCCCTACCCGGCCACCTCGGATGCCCGTGGCACCTCGGTCGGCAGCCTGGCCATCGAGCGCTTCCTGCGCCCGGTGTGTTACCAGAACTGCCCGGATGCGCTGTTGCCTGAAGCCTTGCAGAACGCCAACCCCTTGGGCATCGCCCGCCTGGTCGACGGCCAGAGCAGCCGCGCCGCGCTGTAGAACAGGACTTGCTCCCACAGGGGGTCAGGCCAGCAGTGCCTTGAGGTCGTTGTACAAGGCTTCTGGTATCTCTACCCCCTCCTCCACGCTGCGCGCGCGTGCTGCATAGCGCCGCTGCGACGGCAACCGCGCGCCCTGCCCCTCAATACTTGCAAACACATTTTCAGCGCGGGCCAGGTGCAGATCGGCGGCATCACCCAGAAACTTGCGCGGGTCCAGGGCAATCAGCAGCTCGCCATGGTAAGGCGAGGCTTTGCTGCCGCCGGCATGGGCCAGGGATTCGGCGCTGGTCAGGTCGCCAATCAAGGGGCCTGCGATCAATTCGACCATCGCCGCCAGCGCCGAGCCCTTGTGCCCGCCAAAGGTCAACATCGCACCACGGTCCAGAACCACATTGGGGTCAGTGCTGGGCTGGCCGTGCTCGTCGACGCCCCAACCTTGGGGAATGGCCTTGCCCGCACGCCGGTGCAGTTCGATGTCGCCCCGGGCGATGGCGCTGGTGGCGAAGTCGAATACGTATGGATGCTGGCCGGCCCGCGGCCAGCCAAAGGCGATCGGGTTGGTGCCGAACACCGGCCGGTGCCCGCCAGCTGGCGCAACCCAGGCATGGCTGGGGGTGAACGCCAGGGCCACCAGGCCGGCTTCGGCCAGTTGTTCGATCTCCACCCACAATGCGGAAAAGTGCACACAATGGTTGATCGCCAGGGCAGCGATACCGTTGCTGCGGGCCTTGGCTTGCAACAACGGCAAGCCGGCCTGGAACGCCAGCTGGGAGAACCCGCCACCGGCGTCGACACGGACGATCGAGGGCGCCTGGTCAATCACTTGCGGGCGGGCATCGGCGACCACCTTGCCAGCCTTGAGCGAACTGACGCAGCCCAGTACCCGGTACAGGCCATGGGAGGCGCAGCCATCACGTTCACCGGCGACGATGGTATCGCTCACCGCCTGGGCGTGGTCGGCGCAAAAGCCGTTGTGCAAGAGGATTGAATACGCCAGCGTATGAGCTTCGGACAGGGTCAGGCGGGTCATGGTCATCTCCTTGGGCAGACTGTCCAGCCTGCCCTAAACCCGCTGGCGCCGACTTGATCGCTTTAGCCCCGTGCGATGACGAACTCGGCATAGCCGCACAGTCCCTCATAACCCCTCGACAATAATCACCTCGGCCCTGGCCACCCCGTGCCTGAATACACACGCCTGCTGATATGCATCCGACCGGTAGCACGCCAGCGCCTGTTCGTAGGATTCGAACTCGATCACCACACTGCGCTGGGGCGTCAGCCTGCCTTCCATGGCCTCGCTGCGCCCACCACGGGCCAGCAACTTGCCACCAAAGGTGGCAAATGCCGCCGGCGCCCGCTGGGTGTACTGCTGATACTGCTCCGGGTCGCTGACATCGACATGGGCAATCCAGTAAGCCTTCATTGCACGCTCTCCATCCAGACTTATTGGTATTACGGTATACCAATATGGAGCATTCAGCACTGCCTTTTTGGGGGCAGTCCAGTCTGTGGGAGCGGGCTTGCCCCGCGATCCCCGGCCTATACATCTGCCTCAGGGAAGTTACGGCAACTCTTGCGCTCGGCCAGCTCCTTGTCACTTGGGCGCTGGTCGACAAATACGGCATGGCCATCCTTGTAGATCTCCAGATAGCCCCACTCCAGATCCTGTTCGTGCTGGCCCGGCTTGGGCGGGTTACGCCACCAGGGCTCGCGACTGATCAACTCCATGGCAATGGCTCCCGCGCAAAAACATGACTTCACTATAGACGGTCGACCGCGAAGGCTCTGCTGCGGGCATCCGCGTCCCGCCCCCGGTGCCGGGTGATAGCCGGTAGCCTGCAGGCCCTTGTCAAAATCTTGGAATACCATAATATGATATCCCGTAGACCTAGAAATCTGCTGATGCTCCCCACTACAAGGCGGGCAGTGCCAAGCCCGCTCAAAACACAAGAAACGAGGGCGTACCCATGCTGTTTTCCAAACGCGCAAGCGCAGTGCTGGCTGCCAGCCTGCTGACATTGACCTGCCAGGCCGCCCTGGCCGCCGACAGCCTGAATTTCGTCAGTTGGGGCGGCACCACCCAGGATGCGCAGAAGCAGGCCTGGGCCGAGCCATTCAGCGCCAGCAGCAAGATCCGCGTGGTCCAGGACGGTCCTACCGACTACGGCAAGCTCAAGGCCATGGTCGAAAGCGGCAACGTGCAGTGGGATGTGGTCGATGTCGAAGCGGATTTCGCCCTGCGCGCAGCCAGCGAAGGCCTGCTTGAGCCATTGGACTTCAACAGCATCAAGCGTGATCGCCTCGACCCGCGTTTCGTCTCCGATCACGGCGTCGGCTCGTTCTTCTTCTCCTTCGTCCTCGGCTACAACGAAGGCAAGCTTGGCGCCAACAAGCCCCAGGACTGGAGCGCGCTGTTCGACACCAAGGCCTACCCCGGCAAACGCGCCCTGTACAAATGGCCGAGCCCCGGCGTGCTCGAGCTGGCCCTGCTGGCCGACGGCGTCGCTGCCGACAAGCTCTACCCGCTGGACCTGGACCGCGCCTTCAAGAAACTCGACACCATCAAGCAGGACATCGTCTGGTGGGGCGGCGGCGCGCAGTCGCAGCAGCTGCTGGCCTCAGGCGAAGCAAGCCTGGGCCAGTTCTGGAACGGCCGGGTCTACGCCCTGCAGCAAGATGGCGCGCCGGTCGGCGTGAGCTGGAAGCAGAACCTGGTCATGGCTGACTTCCTGGTCATCCCCAAAGGTGCGAAAAACAAGGACGCGGCCATGAAGTTCCTGGCCAACGCCAGCGGCGCCCAGGGCCAGGCCGACTTTGCCAACCTCACCGCTTATGCGCCGGTCAACCTCGACAGCATCAGCCTGCTCAAGCCTGAGCTCGCGCCCAACCTGCCGACCGCCTACGCTCAGGATCAGGTGACCCTCGATTTCGCCTACTGGGCCAAGAACGGCCAGGCAATCGCCACCCGCTGGAATGAGTGGCTGGTCAAATGAAAGTCGCCATCAATGCCCTGCAAACCCCGTCCGGCGCCGCAGCCGGCGCCAAGGGAGCTGCGATGAAGCACTCGCCGCCACTGCGTGCACGCTGGCGCGGCAGCCGCAACCTGCTGCCGGCCCTGTTGTTCCTTGGCCTGTTCTTTTTTGCGCCACTGATCGGCCTGCTGCTGCGCGGTGTACTCGAACCCGTTCCGGGCCTGGGCAACTACGAGCAACTGTTCGCCAACTCGGCCTACGCCCGGGTGCTGTTCAACACCTTTTCGGTGGCCGGGCTGGTTACCCTGATCAGCGTGCTGCTGGGCTTTCCCCTGGCCTGGGCGATCACCCTGGTGCCACGTGGCTGGGGCCGCTGGCTGCTGAACATCGTGCTGCTGTCGATGTGGACCAGCCTGCTCGCCCGCACCTACTCCTGGCTGGTGCTACTGCAGGCTTCCGGGGTGATCAACAAGGCGTTGCTGGCCATCGGCATCATCGATGCGCCGCTGGAAATGGTGCACAACCTCACCGGCGTAGTGATCGGCATGAGCTACATCATGATCCCGTTCATCGTCCTGCCCCTGCAGGCGACCATGCAGGCGATCGATCCGATGGTGCTGCAGGCCGGCTCCATCTGCGGTGCCAGCCCCTGGACCAACTTCTTCAAGGTGTTCCTGCCGCTGTGCCGGTCCGGGCTGTTTTCCGGGGCACTGATGGTGTTCGTCATGTCCCTGGGGTACTACGTGACCCCGGCGCTGCTCGGTGGCGCGCAGAACATGATGCTGCCCGAGTTCATCGTCCAGCAGGTGCAGTCGTTCCTCAACTGGGGCCTGGCCAGTGCCGCCGCCGCGTTGCTGATCGCCATCACCCTGGTGCTGTTCTACTTCTACTTGAAGCTGCAACCGGAATCCCCGGTCGGCAACAGTAACGCGAGGTAAGCCAAGATGCTCCTGACACCCAATGCCATGAGCCGGCGCCTGCGCCTGGGCCTGTACACCACCACCGGGGTGATCGCGCTGTTCCTGCTGCTGCCGATCGTGTTCATCGTCCTGCTGTCGTTCGGCTCGTCGCAGTGGCTGGTGTTCCCGCCGCCGGGCTGGACGCTGAAGTGGTACAGCCAGTTCTTCTCCAACGTCGAATGGATGGAAGCAGCCCTGGCCAGCCTCAAGGTCGCGCTGCTGACCACGGTGTTTGCCGTGGCCCTGGGCCTGCCCACCGCCTTTGCCCTGGTGCGCGGGCGCTTCCCTGGCCGGGAGATGCTCTATGGCCTGTTCACCCTGCCGATGATCGTGCCGCTGGTGATCATCGCCGTGGCGGTGTATGCGCTGTTCCTCAAGCTTGGCTACACCGGCACGCTGTTTGCCTTCGTGGTCAGCCATGTGATCGTCGCCCTGCCCTTTACCATCATCTCGATCATCAACTCGCTGAAGCTGTTCGATCAGTCGATCGAAGACGCCGCGGTGATCTGCGGCGCCTCGCGGCTGCAAGCGATCGTCAAGGTGACCTTCCCGGCGATTCGCCCGGGGATGATCGCCGGCGCCCTGTTCGCCTTTTTGGTGTCGTGGGACGAGGTGGTACTCAGCGTGATGATGGCCAGCCCCAACCTGCAGACCCTGCCGGTAAAAATGTGGACCACCCTGCGCCAGGACCTGACCCCGGTGATCGCCGTCGCTTCGACGCTGCTGATCGGCCTGTCGGTGCTGGTGATGATGATTGCCGCCGCTCTGCGCCGGCGCAACCCGGTCAGCGCCTGAGCGCCTGGAGAACAACAAGATGAGTGCAGTCCTCTCTGAGAAACAACAGGCCAGGCCCCTGGTCAGCCTGCGCAACCTGAACAAGCATTACGGCGACTTTGCCGCCGTCGACGACATCAGCCTGGACATTCAGGACGGTGAGTTCCTCACCTTCCTCGGCTCCAGCGGTTCGGGCAAGAGCACCACGCTGTCGATGCTCGCCGGCTTCGAAACGCCGAGCAGCGGCGAGATCCTGGTCAACGGCGCCTCGCTGGTCAACGTGCCGCCGCACAAGCGTGACATCGGCATGGTGTTCCAGCGCTACTCGCTGTTCCCGCACTTGTCGGTGCGCGACAACATCGCCTTCCCCCTGGCCATCCGCAAGCGCAGCGCCACCGAACGCGACCGGCAAGTGGACGCCATGCTCAAGCTGGTGCAACTGGACAGCTTTGCCCAACGCCGCCCGGCGCAACTCTCCGGCGGCCAGCAACAGCGGGTGGCCATTGCCCGGGCGCTGGTGTACGAGCCACGCATTTTGCTGATGGACGAACCGCTGGGGGCGCTGGACAAGAAGCTGCGCGAAGACCTGCAGGACGAACTGCGCCAGTTGCACCGGCGCCTGGGCATCACCATCGTCTATGTCACCCACGACCAGGAAGAAGCCATGCGCCTGTCCCAGCGCATCGCCATCTTCAGCCACGGCAAGATCGTCGGCCTGGGCACAGGCTATGACCTCTACCAGAACCCGCCGAATGCTTTTGTCGCCTCGTTCCTGGGCAACTCCAACTTCCTGCGGGTCAAGGCCCATGGCAATGGCGCAGCGAGTTTCGAGGGGCAGCCGCTGGCGATGCGGTTGACGCCGGGGCTGGCTGAGGGTCAGGAGGTGCTGCTGATGGTACGCCCGGAAAAAGCCCTGGCCCTGAGTGTCGAGCAAGCGGCGCGCGAGGCCTTGCCTGCGGGCTGGAACGAGGTAACGGCGAGGGTCGGGGAAGTGCTGTTCCTGGGCGAGAGCCAGACCTGCAGCGTGGTGACCCGCGGCGGTACGGCGATGACGGTCAAGGCGCTGTCAGCGGCGGGGATGCCGATGCAGCCGGGCGATAGCGTCAAGGTGCGCTGGGCGGTGGCGGATGCCTGTGTGTACAGCCAATGGGCCCCGAGTGATTTGAACAAGGCTGCTGGGGCGCATTGACGCGATCGCGGGGCAAGCCCGCTCCCACATAACACTGTAGGAGCGGACTTGCCCCGCGATAAGGCCGGTCAGGCCGGCGCCGAGGTCCGAATCAGGTGGTCAAAGGCCGCCAGCGAAGCCTTGGCCCCCTCACCCAGCGCAATCACGATCTGCTTGTACGGCACCGTGGTCACGTCACCGGCAGCGAACACCCCCGGCAGGTTGGTCTGGCCGCGGGCATCGACAATGATCTCGCCACGCGGGGTCAGCTCGAGCGTACCTTTGAGCCAGTCGGTATTGGGCAGCAGACCGATCTGCACGAAGATCCCTTCCAGCGCGAGGTCATGCAGCTCATCGCTGTTGCGGTCCTTGTAGCGCAGGCCGTTGACCTTCTCGCCATCGCCGAGCACTTCGGTGGTCTGCGCACTGGTGATCACCTTCACGTTCGGCAAGCTGTGCAGTTTGCGTTGCAGCACTGCATCAGCACGCAGTTGACCGTCGAATTCGATCAGGGTCACCTGGGCGACGATACCGGCCAAATCGATCGCCGCTTCCACCCCCGAGTTGCCGCCACCGATCACTGCCACGCGCTTGCCCTTGAACAGCGGCCCATCACAGTGCGGGCAGTAGGCCACGCCACGGCTGCGGTACTGCTGCTCGCCCGGTACGTTCATTTCGCGCCAGCGTGCACCGGTGGCAAGGATCACGGTCTTGGCCTTGAGCGAGGCGCCGCTGGCCAGGCGCACTTCGTGCAGGCCGCCGTCGGTGGCCGGGATCAGCGCTTCACCGCGCTGCAGGTTCATGATGTCGACGTCGTACTGCTTGACGTGTTCCTCAAGGGCCATGGCCAGTTTCGGCCCTTCGGTTTCCTGCACCGAGATGAAGTTCTCGATGGCCATGGTGTCGAGCACCTGGCCGCCGAAACGCTCGGCTGCAACACCGGTGCGGATGCCTTTACGCGCGGCATAGATCGCCGCTGCAGCGCCGGCCGGGCCACCACCGACCACTAGCACGTCGAAGGCCTCCTTGGCGTTGATCTTCTCGGCCTGACGCTCGCCGGCGCTGCTGTCGAGCTTGGCGAGGATCTCTTCCAGGCCCATGCGGCCCTGGCCGAACACTTCGCCGTTGAGGTAAACGCTGGGAACGGCCATGACCTTGCGGCTTTCGACTTCGGCCTGGAACAGCGCACCGTCGATGGCGACGTGGCGAATGTTGGGGTTGAGCACCGCCATCAGGTTCAGCGCCTGGACCACGTCCGGACAGTTCTGGCACGACAGCGAGAAATAGGTTTCAAAGTTGAATTCACCCTTGAGCGCGCTGATCTGCTCGATAACCTCCACGCTGGCCTTGGACGGGTGTCCGCCGACCTGCAGCAGGGCGAGCACCAGCGAGGTGAATTCGTGGCCCATGGGGATGCCGGCAAAACGCAAGCTAATGTCAGCGCCCGGGCGATTGAGCGAGAACGACGGGCGACGGGCGTCACTGCCATCTTCACGCAGGGTAATCAGGTTCGACAGGCCGGCGATTTCCACCAGCAGGTCGCGCAATTCGCGGGATTTCGCGCCGTCATCGAGGGAAGCAACGATCTCGATCGGCTGAGTGACCCGCTCCAGGTAGGCTTTCAACTGAGTTTTAAGCGTGGCGTCCAACATACGGGCGATTCCTTTTTCAAACGGTAGAAATAACAACGCCCGGGCGAAAGCGCCCGGGCGTTTTGCGGGGCGGTGACAACGTCAGGTGCGGTAGACCACCGCCCTCGGCTGGCTCACGGTCTTAGATCTTGCCGACCAGGTCCAGCGATGGCGCCAGGGTGGCTTCACCTTCTTTCCACTTGGCCGGGCAGACTTCGCCTGGGTGAGCGGCAACGTACTGGGCAGCCTTGACCTTGCGCAGCAGCTCGCTGGCGTCACGGCCTACGCCACCGTCGTTGAGTTCGACGATCTTGATCTGGCCTTGCGGGTTGATCACGAAGGTGCCACGGTCAGCGATACCGGCTTCTTCGATCAGCACGTCGAAGTTGCGCGAGATGACGTGGGTCGGGTCACCGATCAGCGGGTACTGGATCTTGCCGATGGTGTCCGAAGTGTCGTGCCAGGCTTTGTGGGTGAAGTGGGTGTCGGTGGACACGCCGTAGATTTCCACGCCCAGGTCTTTGAACTGCGCGTAGTTGTCAGCCAGGTCGCCCAGCTCGGTCGGGCAGACGAAGGTGAAGTCGGCCGGGTAGAAGAACACCACGGACCATTTGCCTTTGAGATCGGCATCCGAAACTTCGACGAACTTGCCCTGGTGGTAAGCGGTAGCTTTGAACGGTTTGACCTGGCTGTTGATGATAGGCATGAGTGACGCTCCTTCAGGGGTTGAAAAAACTGATGGGAGAATCGTAGCCAATGGATTGGATTAATGCTCATTGGCAAAGCTCATGTTGTTGATTGGTTTTGGCTATAAGGCTGGATTATTAATAGAAGGTTTGAAGCTATCGCGGGGCAAGCCCGCTCCTACACGTACTGTAGGAGCGGGCTTGCCCCGCGATTGGAGCGACGCTTAACGCGAAGGCGTACGCAGGGTTACGAACTCTTCCGCCGCCGTAGGATGCACGCCAATGGTCTCGTCGAACTGCTGCTTGGTTGCCCCGGCCTTGAGAGCGATGCCCAGGCACTGGATGATTTCGCCGGCGTCGGGGCCGACCATGTGGCAACCCAGCACGCGATCAGTATCGGCATCGACCACCAGCTTCATCAGGGTCTTTTCCTGCACTTGGGTCAGGGTCAGCTTCATCGGCCGGAAACGGCTTTCGAAGATCTGCACCTTGTAGCCCTGCTCCAGCGCCTGCTCTTCGCTCAGGCCGACGGTACCGATTGGCGGCTGGCTGAACACGGCGGTAGGTATGTTCTGGTAATCCACCGGGCGGTACTGTTCAGGCTTGAACAGGCGCCGGGCCACGGCCATGCCTTCGGCCAGGGCTACCGGGGTCAGTTGCACGCGGCCGATCACATCACCAATGGCCAGGATCGACGGCGCAGTGGTCTGGTACAGGTCATCAACGCGGATGAAGCCACGCGGGTCGAGCTCGACACCGGTGTTTTCCAGGCCAAGGTTGTCGAGCATCGGCCGTCGGCCGGTAGCGTAGAACACGCAGTCGGTGAACAGTTCGCGGCCATCCTTGAGGGTGGCCTTGAGGCTGCCGTCGTCCTGGCGATCGATACGCTGGATATCGCTGTTGAACTGCAGGTCCATGCCACGCTTTTCCAGCTCCTCCTTGAGGTGCTCACGCACACTGCCATCAAAGCCGCGCAGGAACAGGTCGCCGCGGTACAGCAGTGAGGTGCTGGCGCCCAGCCCCTGGAAGATCCCGGCAAACTCCACGGCGATGTAACCGCCGCCGACCACCAGCACGCGCTTGGGCAGATCCTTCAGGTAGAACGCCTCATTGGAGCTGATCGCCAGCTCCTTGCCCGGGATGTCCGGGATCTGCGGCCAGCCACCAGTGGCAATGAGGATGTGTTCGGCGCTGTAGCGCTGACCATCGACTTCCACTTCATGGGCGCCGGTCAGCTTGGCGTGGCTTTCGAGCAGTGTCACCCCGCTGTTGACCAGCAGGTTGCGGTAGATACCGTTGAGCCGCTCGATTTCACGGTTCTTGTTGGCGATCAACTGGCCCCAGTCGAACTGGGCGTCTTCCAGCGACCAGCCAAAACCTGCAGCCTGCTCGAAGTCGTCGGCAAAGTGCGCGCCATAGACCAGCAGTTTTTTCGGCACACAGCCGACGTTGACACAGGTGCCACCCAGGTAGCGGCTTTCGGCTACCGCCACTTTTGCACCAAAGCCTGCGGCAAAGCGCGCAGCGCGCACACCACCAGACCCGGCACCAATCACGAACAGATCAAAATCGTAGGCCATTTCAGTCTCCTTGCCAGGCCGTCAGCATACCCCGACTCACGCGCCGGGAACAAAAAAGCCACCCGAAGGTGGCTTTCTCAGACAACCAGCGGCTCAGTAAGCCTTGCCGGTCTTGTAGAAGTTCTCGAAGCAGAAATTGGTCGCTTCGATGTAGCCTTCGGCGCCACCGCAGTCGAAACGCTTGCCCTTGAACTTGTAGGCAATCACGCAGCCATCCTGAGCCTGCTTCATCAGGGCGTCGGTGATCTGGATCTCACCACCCTTGCCCGGCTCGGTTTCTTCGATCAGTTTGAAGATGTCCGGGGTCATGATATAGCGGCCGATGATCGCCAGGTTCGACGGCGCATCTTCAGGCTTTGGCTTCTCGACCATGTTGCGTACACGGTACAGATCGTCACCGATCAGGTCACCGGCAATCACACCGTACTTGCTGGTTTCCTGCGGGTCGACTTCCATGATGGCAACGATGGTGCAGCGATACTGCTTGTACAGCTTGACCATTTGCTTGAGTACGCCGTCACCGTCGAGGTTGACGCACAGGTCGTCAGCCAGCACCACTGCGAACGGCTCGTCGCCGATCAGCGGGCGACCGGTGAGGATCGCGTGGCCCAGGCCTTTCATTTCGGTCTGGCGGGTGTAGGAGAACGAACACTCATCGAGCAGACGACGGATGCCGACCAGGTACTTTTCTTTGTCGGTGCCCTTGATCTGGTTTTCCAGCTCATAGCTGATGTCGAAGTGGTCTTCCAGAGCCCGCTTGCCGCGACCGGTAACGATGGAAATCTCGTTCAATCCAGCGTCCAGCGCTTCTTCAACGCCGTACTGGATCAGTGGCTTGTTCACCACCGGCAGCATTTCCTTGGGCATGGCTTTGGTAGCAGGCAGGAAGCGAGTGCCGTAACCGGCTGCCGGGAACAAGCATTTCTTGATCATATACGTCCTTAACAAGGGCTTTGCGTACGAAATTCGGCGCAGTCTAATCAGGCGGCGGTCACCTTACAATGCCCCACCACCGGGCAGCCGAGTCCATGATAGAGAAATCCACAGGGATATAGTTCCCCCGGACCCTAAATATAGCGCCGGTGAGTGACCACCGGCACCTGCATTCGGCTATCGGGCAGCCTATATACCCTGCCCAATCAACACCCCATCGACCTTCTGGCCGTACAAGTTCACACCATCATTGGCGTGAAACTTCAGCCGGGTTTTCTCGATCGAGCCTTCTACCAAGCGTGGGTCCTGTGGCCGCTCGTGCCGATTGATGTAGGCCGCTACATCCCAGGCCTGCTGGTCCGTCAGGCTGCCAGGCTTGCCCAGGGGCATGTTGTGCTCGATGAATGAAGCCGCCGTGTTGATCCTGTGCATGCCAGCGCCCCAATTGTAGGAATCCTTGCCCCACAGCGGCGGCATGACGTAGTCCTTGGCCACCTTCTGACCCTCGCCATTGGCGCCATGGCAAATCGAGCACTGGGCCTGGTACACCTGCTCACCACGTTTGAAGTCATAACCTTGCGCCGATTGCGGTACTTCCGGGTAGCCGCGCCCGGCGCTTTCAACACCAATGGGCGCCTTGCTCGCCAGCCAGTAGGCATACACCGACAAAGCGGTCATCTGCGGGCTGTCCGCCGCCGGGGGCTTGCCGTTCATGCTGAACTGGAAGCAACCCTGGATACGCTCGGCGAAGGTGTTGACCTTGTCGTTTTTCTTGCGATAGGCCGGATACATGGGGTACGCGCCCCACAGCGGCGCCGAATTGGCCAGGCGACCCTGATCCAGATGGCAATTACTGCAGTTAAGGCCGTTGCCAACGTTTTCGGGCATCAACCTACGGGTGTCGACGAACAAAGCGTAGCCATCGCGGACCATCTTGCCGTAAGCGTTGTCCGGCAGTTCGCTTTCCGTTGGCGGCGTGAAGCTAGCCGCCGCCGCAGGTGGGCTCTTGAGCTGCGACTGGTCTTCCATGGCAATCGGCGCTGCCTGGACATTGCCCAGGCTCAGGGCCAGGGCCAGGGCGGCAAATATCAACGGCTTCATGGCTTGGCCTCCGGGCTGATGGGGTTGGCGAAGTAATTGGCCACGGCCTTTATTTCGTCATCGGTCATGGCCTTGGCCACACCGACCATCAACTGGTTGGGGTCATTGCTACGGCTGCCGTCGCGCCAGGCGTTGAGCTGGGCGACCAGGTAGCCCGCAGGTTGATGGGCCAAGGGCGGGAAATGCTCGCCAACACCTGCACCACCTGGGCCGTGGCACTGCACGCAACCGGGGATATTGCGCTTCCAGTCACCATAGAGCGCCAGTTTTTGTGCAGGATTCGTGGCCATTTGCTGGCGATGACTGTCGCTGGCCGGTTCGCTGGGCATGGCGGCCAGGGCTGCGGTTACCGCCTGGATTTCCTCAACGCTGAGGGCTTTGGCCAGGGGCTCCATGATCGGGTGCTTGCGGCTACCATTCTGAAAATCATGCAACTGCTTGCTCAGATAAGCCGCTGGCAAGCCAGCCAGACGCGGGAAACCCGCAGGCGCGATACCCTTGCCATCCGGGCCATGGCAGCCCAGGCAGGCCATGGCGGCCGGGTTTTGGCCGCCCTGGGTGAAAACTTTCTGGCCATCGACGGCATGCGCGGCAGGCAGTGAAAACAGCAGCAGGCTGCTGATCAGGACTCGATCCAGTGGGATCATCACGGACTCCATTTTCTTGTTATAAGCTTAGGCTTAATAAATATAAGCCTATAAATAGTAGGCTTATACGCCGTGAGCTACAACGCAGAATAATGGCGAGATGCCAGGTGAATCGATTAGTTCAAGGTGAGGTCATCCGGAGATGCAGCGCGTCGCCGCAGTCTTCACATCACCCAGGCGCAGGGGGAAGTTGTTCAACCGCTCGTACAGCTTGATGCTGCTGCCGCTACCACGCTTGTCGATGTCCACCAGTGCGGCAGGGCCAGCACCGACCTTTTGCGGCACGACCAGACGCAAACCGTCGTGGCGCTCTTCAACCGCCAGTTGGCCACGCGACTCGCTCAATTGCTGCTGCACGCAAACAGCGTATTCCTCGGGTTTCTTGCCGGAAATCACATTAAGGGTTTCCGGGCTGCTTTCCAGTTCCGAGACACTGACACACCCACCCAGCGTCACTGCCAACGCTGCTACGACCCACTTCATCAAGCACACCTCCACCACGGAAAAAGGATAGGACCACGCGCAGACCATTTTGCTCCCTTGATTGGCAGTTTTATCCTGGGTCTGGCACGAAGGCCGACAGTGTAACCGACATCATGGTATCGTTTTGATTTGCTGACAGATCCCCTGCGGAGTGCAACATGAAATTCGTACACCAGCGCGAGCACCTCAACGAGGATGACATCGTGGTCATCCATTGCTCCCAGCGCTGCAACATCCGCCTGATGAACGATGCCAACTTCCGCAGCTTCAAGAACGGCGGCCGTCACACCTACCACGGTGGCGCCTTTGTCGACTTCCCGGCCAAGATCACCGTACCCAGCACCGGCTTCTGGAACATCACCATCGACACCGTCGGCCCACGGGCCCTGTCGGCAGTGACCAAGCCGACCTTCACCCACACCATCAAGTTCATTCGCCGTTCGTCGTCGAAGCTGAGATAAGCCCATGAGCCAGACCACCAAGTACGTCATCAAGTACAAGCTAGACGGCGCGCAACGATTCGATTTCGCCCAGATGAGCAGTGATGCGCCTGAGCAGGTGCAAGCAGCGTTGAAAGCGCTGCACGGCGAAGACGCCAGTAAAATCACCGACATCAAAGTGAGCAAAGCGCTGTAACCCCCTCAGCACAAGGAATCCCAGGCATGAGCCCATGGCCGGACACCCGCCTGCTCGATCTGCTCGGCATCGAACTGCCGATTCTTCAGGCACCGATGGCCGGCTCTACCGGCTCAGCCATGGCCATTGCCGTGAGCAATGCCGGCGGTCTGGGTTCTTTGCCCTGTGCCACCTTGAGCCCGGAACAGCTCCGCGCCGAGCTGCAAGCCTTTGCCGAGGCCAGCCGTGGCCCGCTCAACGTCAACTTCTTCTGCCATCAAGCACCGCAACCGGACCCTGCCCGCGATGCGGCCTGGAAGTTGGCGCTCAAGCCTTATTACGAAGAACTGGGCGCCGACTTCGACGCGCCAACGCCGGTGTCAAACCGCGCGCCGTTCGACGACACCACCTGTCGCCTGATCGAAGAGTTCAAACCCGCTGTGGTCAGTTTCCATTTCGGCCTGCCCGAGGCCAGCCTGCTCAAACGGGTCAAGGCCACGGGCGCCAGGGTGCTGTCCAGCGCCACCACGGTGGAAGAAGCCCTGTGGCTGGAGGATCACGGCTGCGACGCGATCATTGCCATGGGCTATGAAGCGGGTGGCCATCGCGGGATGTTCCTCAGCACTGACCTCAATAGCCAGATCGGCACCTTGGCGTTGGTACCGCAGGTTGTCGATGCAGTGAAGCTGCCAGTCATCGCCGCCGGCGGCATCGGCGACCACCGCGGCATCGTTGCCGCCCTGGCCCTGGGCGCCTCGGCGGTGCAATTGGGCACCGCCTACCTGTTCTGCCCAGAGGCCAAGGTCTCGGCGGCCCATCGCCAGGCCCTGCACAGCGCCAAGGCAAGCGATACGGCGCTGACCAATCTGTTTACCGGGCGCCCGGCGCGCGGTATCGGCACGCGCATCATGCGTGAACTGGGGCCCATGAGTGAGCTGACGCCAGGCTTCCCCCTGGCCGGTGGCGCCTTGATGCCGCTGCGGGCGATCAGCGAGCCGGTCGGCAACAGCGATTTCAGCAACCTTTGGGCGGGCCAGGCGCTGCGGCTGGGCCAGGCTCTGCCGGCTGGCGAACTGACACGCAAACTGGCCGAACAAGCCCTCGCCCAGCTCAAACGCTGAAGCAGTACTTCCCGTTGGTCGGGTATTCGCTATATATTCACCTATATAACGACTACCCCTCAGTCTGTGGAGCTGTTTTTCATGAGTAAGTGCGCACCGCGTTTTGCCCTGGCCGCCCTGGCCACCTTCATGACCTTCAACAGCGCCTGGGCCGATGAGGTCCAGGTCGCCGTCGCCGCCAACTTCAGCGCGCCCATCCAGGCCATCGCCAAAGACTTCGAAAAAGACACCGGCCACACCCTGGTTGCTGCCTATGGCGCCACCGGCCAGTTCTACGCACAGATCAAGAACGGCGCGCCGTTCCAAGTATTCCTCGCCGCCGACGACAGCACCCCGGCAAAACTCGAGAACGAAGGCGACACTGTCAAAGGTTCGCGCTTTACCTACGCCATCGGCACCCTGGCACTGTGGTCGGCCAAAGAAGGCTATGTCGATGCCAAGGGCGATGTTCTGAAGAAAAACCAGTTCAAGCACCTGTCGATCGCCAACCCGAAAGCTGCGCCCTACGGCCTGGCCGCCACCCAGGTGCTGGACAAACTGAAGCTGAGCGAGGCGACCAAGGGCAAGATCGTCGAAGGCCAGAACATCACCCAAGCCTTCCAGTTCGTATCCACCGGCAATGCCGAACTGGGCTTCGTCGCCCTGTCGCAGATCTACAAGGATGGCAAGGTCAGCAGCGGTTCGGCCTGGATCGTGCCGTCCAGCCTGCATGAACCGATCAGACAGGACGCGGTAATCCTCAACAAAGGCAAGGACAGCGCCGCTGCCAAAGCCCTGGTTGAATACCTCAAGGGCCCGAAAGCCGCCGCCGTGATCAAATCCTACGGTTACCAAATCTGATGCCACTGGATGCCAGCGACCTCGGCGCCATCTGGCTGACCTTCAAACTGGCCAGCCTGACCACGCTGATTCTGTTGCTGGTGGGTACGCCCATCGCCTGGTGGCTGGCGCGCACGCGCTCGAGGCTACGCGGGCCGGTGGGTGCAGTGGTGGCCCTGCCCCTGGTGCTGCCACCGACCGTGATCGGCTTCTACCTGTTGCTCGCCCTTGGGCCCAACGGCTGGATCGGCCAGACCACTGAGGCGCTGGGGTTGGGCACGGTGGTGTTCAGTTTCAGCGGCCTGGTGATCGGTTCGGTGGTGTATTCCATGCCCTTTGTCGTACAGCCGCTGCAAAACGCCTTCAGCGCCATCGGCGAGCGTCCGCTGGAAGTGGCCGCGACCCTGCGGGCCAGCCCCTGGGACACGTTCGTCCATGTGGTACTGCCGCTGGCGCGCCCCGGCTTCATCACCGCCAGCATCCTCGGCTTTGCCCACACGGTCGGTGAGTTCGGCGTGGTGCTGATGATCGGCGGCAATATTCCCGACAAGACCCGGGTGGTTTCGGTGCAGATCTTCGATCATGTCGAGGCCATGGAATACCTGCAGGCCCACTGGCTGGCCGGGGCCATGCTGGTGTTTTCCTTTATCGTGCTACTGGCGCTGTACTCCAGCCGCCGCAGCAAATCGGTCTGGAGCTGAGCATGGCCGCGATGATCCACGCCCGCTTGCAGCTGGCCCGCGCCGACTTCAGCCTGGATGTCGACCTGCAATTGCCCGGGCGCGGCATCAGCGCCCTGTTCGGCCATTCAGGTTCGGGCAAGACCACCTGCCTGCGCTGCCTGGCCGGCCTTGAACGCGCACCGCAGGCGTACATCGAGGTCAATGGCGAGATCTGGCAAGACTCGCGCCGCGATCATTTCGTCGCCCCGCACCAGCGCCCGATTGGCTATGTGTTCCAGGAAGCCAGCCTGTTTACCCACCTGTCGGTACACGCCAACCTGACCTTCGGCTACAAGCGCATCCCCGCCCGGCAGCGCAAGGTCAGCCTCGAGCAGGCCTGCGAGTTGCTTGGCATCGAACACCTGCTCGAACGCAAACCCGCGACCCTCTCCGGCGGCGAAGCTCAACGCGTGGGCATTGCCCGGGCGCTGCTGAGCAGTCCGCAGTTGCTGCTGATGGACGAACCACTGGCGGCCCTCGATGGCCCGCGCAAGCGCGAGATCCTGCCGTACCTGGAGCGCCTGCACAGCGAACTGGAGATCCCGCTGATCTATGTCAGCCATGCCCAGGACGAAGTCGCACGCCTGGCCGATCACCTGGTGCTGCTCGAACACGGCAAGGTCCAGGCCAGCGGCCCGATCGCCGCCACCCTTGCGCGCCTCGACCTGCCGCTGGCCCAGGGCGATGACGCCGGGGTGATCATAGAGGGCAAGGTGAGTGCCTACGACAGCGACTATCAACTACTCAGCCTGCAACTGCCGCACAGTGACCTGCAACTGCGCGTCGCCCACGAGCCGCTGGCCGTCGGCATGCCATTGCGTCTGAAGGTACAGGCGCGTGATGTGAGCCTGAGCCTGGGCGCCGACCAGCAGTCAAGCATCCTCAATCGCCTGCCGGTCACCGTCAGCCACCACCGCCCGGCCGACAACAGCGCCCATGTGCTGGTCAGCCTGGACGCCGCCGGCACCACCCTGCTGGCGCGCATTACCCGCTACTCCGCCGACCAGCTCAAGCTGCACGCCGGGCAGGCGCTGTGGGCACAGATCAAGTCGGTGGCACTGTTGGGCTGAGCCTGCGGTCCATAGTACAAGCCCCGCCACCGGACCTGTACCATGCCCGAGCCCGCCCTGCCCGCCGCCTTGCACTATGTCGATGACTCCCAGCCAGGCCTGCGACGCAAGATGCTGCGCGGCCGTTTCATCTACCTGGATGCCCAGGGCACCCGGGTCAAAGACCCGCTTACCCTTGAGCGAATCTCGGCCCTGGCGATTCCTCCGGCCTACACCGATGTGTGGATCTGCGCCGACGCCCAAGGCCACCTGCAAGCCACTGGCCGCGATGCTCGCGGGCGCAAGCAATACCGCTACCATGGCGACTGGCGCAGCTTTCGCGACAGCCACAAGTACTCGCGCATGCTGAACTTCGCCAGCCTGCTGCCCAAAGTTCGCCAGCAACTGGACAGCCACCTGGCCCGTCCGGGGCTTGATCGGCAAAAGGTCATGGCCCTGGTGGTCAGTCTGCTCGACAGCACGCTGATCCGCATCGGCAACCACCAGTACGCGCGCGACAATCAATCCTACGGCCTGACTACCCTGCGCAACCGTCACGTCAAGGTCGCCGGCAGTGCCATACGTTTCTGCTTTCGCGGCAAGAGCGGCATCGAGCACCGGGTGACTCTGAACAATCGGCGCCTGGCCAACCTGATCAAACGCTGCATGGACCTGCCCGGCCAGGACCTGTTCCAGTACCAGGACGAACAGGGTCAGCGCCACAGCATCGGCTCGGCTGACGTCAACGCCTACCTGCAAGCCCTCACCGGCAGCGACTTTACCGCCAAGGACTACCGCACCTGGGCCGCCAGTGCCTTGGCTTTGAGCTTGCTGCGCCAGCTTGCGTGGCAACCGGAGCAGGAAGCCAGGCGCCAGATCGTCGCAACCGTCAAACAGGTCGCCAGCCGTCTGGGCAACACCCCGGCAGTGTGCCGACGCTGTTACATTCACCCGGCACTGTTCGAGCACTTCACCCAGGGTGCATTGGCTACATTGCCTCGGGCACGCACGCGCAAAGGACTGGAGGCCGAAGAAGTGGCCCTGGCGCAATTTCTACAAACCCTGAGCCCCACTTGAAAAGGCATTCAGCGCAACCTACTTCCTATATCACGCAGAGAAATTTCCCATATTCCTTCAACACCCCTATGCTTGCGGGTACGAGCAGCACTCGCTGTTCGGGATCGCTTGTCCAGCCAATCGGCACCTGCGACTAAAGACTCACTACAGAATCTGTGTTCGGGGGAATTAATATCCGCCGAAAGCGTCTTTAATGAAGGGAAAGAGGGAAACACCTCCGTGTGATCCCGGCTTGTGCGGGCAACGCCTGCAAGGCAACTTACGTTACCAAGGAGAAATACATGCTGATACTCACCCGCAAGGTTGGCGAAAGCATCGTCATCAACGATGACATCAAAGTCACCATTCTGGGCGTCAAAGGGATGCAAGTGAGGATTGGCATCGATGCACCAAAAGATGTACAGGTGCACCGCGAGGAAATTTTCAAACGCATTCAGGCCGGCAGCCCGGCGCCGGAGAAAGGAGGCGACGAGCACTAAACAGCCCCCAGCTGACTCAAGCCGCACGGATGCGCTTGATCCTGCCCTGACAGCCCCCTGCTGGCTGCCGACCAGGTCTCAAGGTGCCTCGGGCGTGCCGACCAGTTCCTTGACCTTGGCGATCAGTTGATCGATATCGAAGGGCTTGTCGAACACTGCAGCGAACAACGCGGGAGCCTCCCGCCCCCTGTAAGCCTGCGCGCCACTCATCAGCATGACCGACACGCCCTGCCATTGCGGCTCTGCGCGAATGCTTGTGGCCAACTCCTCGCCGTTCATCCCCGGCATCATGTAGTCGGTGATCACCAACTCGACCCGCTTGCCTTTCAACAGCTCCAGGGCTTTGTGCCCATTGCCGGCCAGTTCCACGTCGAAACCTGCATCCTCCAGGGCCCAACCAAGAATCTGGGCAATCAGGTACTCGTCGTCAACGACCAGAATGGTCTTCATGGCCTTGCCTTCCTGCGCCTCATGGCTCGGGTACCGGCGTCGCCGATCCCGACATTACCGCCGTGGCCTGGTTAAAGGCTTTCTGCAGGTCGATACCGTGGTCGCTGATAATGAGCTCCAGCAGGGCCGGATCGTAGTAGCTGTCGCGCACTTTCAGAATCGACAGCAGCCGCTTGAGCTCGGACTCAAGCTCGACAAAGCGCATCAGCAGCAGGTTATCGACGATGCTCGACAGGTCAGGTGCCGGTGCATTGATTTCCGAGCCGAAGATATCGCGCATCTCCCAGGTGGCCAGAACGGTGACATCGCGCGCGCGTAACTCGCCCGTCAAGGCACGGAAGAATTCGTTGAGTCGACCTGCATGAGTCGCCAGCCGGGTGAATGCGCCCAGGCTGTCGATCAGCACGCGCTTGATCTGGTGCTGGTCGACCTGGCGCAACAAGCGCATGCCAACGTCATCAAGCAGGCCTTCGGTGGTCGGCTGCCAGGCAATGTGCAAGGCGCCACTACGCTCCAGCGCGGCAAAGTCGTGCCCCAGGGCACGAGCCTTCAGGCGCAGGCGTTGCGGGGTTTCGTAAAAACCGAAGTGCAGGGCCGGTGCGGCGACGGTTGCGGCACCCAGAAAGCTTGCGCCCAGCGAGGTCTTGCCAATGCCCGACGGCCCCATCACCAGGGTCACCGAGGCCGCTGGCAGGCCACCGCCCAGCAGGCTGTCCAGTACGGCGATGCCGCTGGGCACCCGGCTCACCTCATCGCTGCCAAGGCCACTGGGGTAGCTGTACAGCGATTCCAGACGTGGGTAAACCTGAAGGCCGTCCTCGGTGATTTCACATTCATGAATACCCGACAACGCAGCGCTGCCACGGGTTTTGCGCAGCTGGATACGGCGCACCGAGCGACTTCCGTACAACTCCTCACCCAGCTCGATGACGCCATCGACCATGGTGTGTTCCGGGCTACCGTCCTCAAGCCGCGAGCTGGTGAGAAACAGCACGGTGCAGCCGGCAAACGCGGCATGGCCATGCAGTTCGGCGATGAATTTCTTGGTATCCAGCGGTGTTTCCGCCCGCGAGCGTGCATTGAGCAGGCCATCGACGATCAGCAAGCTGGCCTGATGGCGGCTGATCTCGCCACGCAGCAGCTTCACCACTTCATCCAGGCCTTCCTGTTCAAGGGTGTCGAAGGCACTGACGAACTGCAACTGTGCGCCAATTTTAGTCGGATCGAAAAAGTTCAGGGTCGAGAGGTACTGGAACAGGCGCTCATGGGATTCGCTCAGCAGCGTCGCCACCAGCACCCGTCCGCCCTGGGCCACATGATTGAAAGCCAGCTGGTTGGCGAGGATGGTCTTGCCCGAACCCGGACGCCCTTGAACGATGTACGAGGCGCCAACCACCAAACCGCCCTTGAGCAGTTCGTCGAGCCCGGGAATTCCTGTGACAAGACGTTCGAGTGATTCCACGATGCTGAGCCTCTTGCGTCAGGGGTTGAGTTGCGAATCAGCGGCAAGGCTATAGACCGGCAGGTAGACGCTCATGCGCGTGCCTTTGCCTACTTCGCTGCTGACACTGACCGTGCCATTGCTCTGCTTGGCAAAACCATAGACCTGGCTCAGGCCCAGACCGGTCCCTTTGCCAAAGCTCTTGGTGGTAAAGAACGGCTCGAAGATGCGTGGCAATACCAGATTGTCGATCCCCCGACCGCTGTCACTGACGCTGATGCACACATAGCGCCCCACCAGGCCGTCGGGGATGCCCTGCAGTTCATGGTTGTGCGCCTGCATGATGATCAAGCCTTCGCCATCGATGGCATCACGGGCGTTGAAGATCAGGTTGAGCAGCACCATCTGCAACTGCCCGGCATCGACTTCGACATCCCACAGGTCGTCTGCCAGGATCACCTGCAGGTCCACGACCTTGGGCAAGGTCTGGCCCAATAGCAGGCGGGTCGACTCAACCAGGTCGGCGACCCGTACGCGCCCGAAGCGCAACGCCTTGTGCCGGGCGAAACTGAGCAATTGCTGGGTCATCTGGCTACCACGCTCGCCGGCGTCGAGGATATGTTCGAGCAGCCGTCGGGTGCGCTGCTGATCTGGGCTGTTGAGGGCCAGCCGGGCCGAGCCGATGATGATCGTGAGCAGGTTGTTGAAGTCATGGGCCATGCCTCCGGTCAGTTGCCCCAGGGCTTCAAGTTTTTGCGACTGGAACAACTGGGCGCGGACTTCATCGAGCTGCAGTGCGGCGTCGCGCCGATCCGTGATATCGCGGGTGATCTTCGCCAGCCCCACCACTTCGCCATCGGGCGCCCTGATCACATCCAGCGCCACAAGCGCCCAGAACAGCGTACCGTCCTTGCGCATGCGCCAGCCTTCATCCTGGGCCCCGCCGGTGCTCAAGGCCCGCTCGAGCAGCCAGGCCGGCTTGCCGTCGGCGCAGTCCTGAGGGGTGAAAAACAGCGAGAAGTGCTTGCCGATGACTTCGTCCGCTCGGTAGCCCTTGATCCGCTGGGCCCCTGCGTTCCAGGACACTATATGACCTTCGAGGTCGAGCATGTAGATGGCGTAATCGACAACAGTCTGGACCAGTTGCTCGTAGCGACTGGCATGCATGACATGAAGTTCGGAATCGGACGAGACCATGGTTGCCCCACGAAGCCGCAGGTGACTTGTCAGGATATGACAACAGACGCTGGAAGCGATTCCGTGCGCTGGTCTAAAACTTAGTCGGCTTGTTGAGGAGCTGCCAGCACGCGGTTGACTCGATTATAACGATGGGTTATAAAGCTCGCTTGTTTGAGGGGGCAATTGCATTTTCCTCAACACAGTGCGAGTGTGGTGGAATTGGTATACACAGCAGACTTAAAATCTGCCGGCGTGAGCCTTGCGGGTTCGAGTCCCGCCACTCGCACCATCTTCTGAAAAGGCGCCTTCAAGGCGCCTTTTTACTGTCTGGCGATGATCCCGCCACGCCCTTATGCCCTTTTTACCCCGGGCCCGCCACACATCCTTCCGGCAACTGCTAAGGTAAAATTGCCCAACAACGAAGGAAGGCCGCCATGCGCTATACCCTGTTCGACAACCAGCGTGACGTGATAATCCTGCTGGCGCGTATTCTGCTGATGATCCTGTTCGTCATGTCCGGCTGGAGCAAGCTCACCGGCTTCGAGGGCACGGTCGGCTACCTGGCCTCCCTCGGCGCCCCGGCGCCAACGGTGGCTGCGGCGGTGGCGGTGATCATGGAGTTCTTCGTCGCTATCCTTCTTATCCTGGGGTTCTACACCCGACCACTGGCCTTCCTGTTTGCGCTGTTCGTGATCGGTACCGCGCTGATCGGCCATCCGTTCTGGAGCATGGTCGAGCCCGCCAAGGCAGCCAACACCGTGCAGTTCTTCAAGAACATGAGCATCGTCGGTGGCTTGCTGTTGCTATCGGTCACTGGCGCCGGACGCTTCTCGGTGGACGGCCGCTGAGGTCCGGCCTGCAGGTGCCAGCCGGGTAGCTGGCTGGCGCCTAGAGATCGTCGAGGGTGTCGACACCTTCATCCCAGAAGGCATCGTCATCTTCGGCCCGCTCAGCGGTGCCCTCCTCCTCGTCATCGTCGTGCGGATCAAACAGTGGATTAACCTCCTCCTGCAGCGAGTCATCGTCCTCGAAAAACTCATGGTCAAGCAAGTGATCGTGTTCGGGTTCGTGGATGTCCAGATCGTCGTCGTTCATCTCAAGGTCCTGTAGCCTCGCCAGCATGGGGCGCCTGTATAAGCCCAAGTGCTAACGCCGTCAATCTCGGCCTGGGCGATAACGGCTATTCTCATCCGATAGCCCCTGCGGAGCGTCACGCCATGTGCGGCAGGTTATCCCAGTACCATGGCATTCATGACTTCGTCGACGCCCTGAGCATGCCGGGCGCGCTGGTCAACAACGTCGGCGATCAGCCACTGGCACATTACAACGTGGCGCCAACCAGCCCCGTGGCGCTGCTGCACATCGAGACCGACACCCTGCACGCTGACCTGCTGCCCTGGGGCTGGCGCCCGCACTGGGCCCGGGATCGCGCCGCGGCTATCAACGCCAGGGTGGAAAAGGTCGCCCACGGCGCATTCTTTCGTGCGATCTGGCCACATCGGGCCATCGTGCCGATCGACAACTGGTTCGAATGGGTCGATGAAGGCGGGCCGAAAAAACAGCCCTACCTGATTCACCGCCGTGACGGGCGCCCGGCCTTGTGCGCCGCCATAGGCCAGTTCAAGGGGGAGCATGCAGGGTTTGTCATCCTTACGGCGGACAGTGAGGGCGGCCTGCTCGACCTGCATGACCGCCGCCCCATCGTCCTGGCGCCCGCTTGCGCTCGGCAATGGCTGGACCCGGCCACTGCCGGCGAACATGCCGAGCAGCTCGCCTTGAACCTGGGCGAGGCAGCCGGGCAGTTCGACTGGTACCCGGTCAGCCTGGCGGTCGGCAACGTACGTAATCAGGATGCCGGGGTGATCGTGCGCAACCCGGTGTGAACCCTCATGGCGGGCTGCTCATCAAGCTCGATGACTTCAGCTGCAATCGCCCGGCAACGTTTGACCCCCCAGACGATTGCCCGGGCCACGCTGATCTCGACGAGACGGTCGTGATATTCCTCGACAATGGGCAGACCGGCGCGGGTATAAACCCCGAGAAACAATTGAGTACTTCCACCGCGCGACACACGCGCTTTGACATCAAGTGCAAGTCCGGACTCCAATGACTCTTCGTGCTCCTGGTTGTGCAGTTGGCAGTCTGCCCAAGCCCAGTAGTGTGCGCCTCTGTACCTCATTATTATTTTCCTTGTTGAGTCGGCAGCTCACGAAAGATATATAAAAAAAGTATTAAACAGAAGAACCCAATTGGGTGATGAACCCTGGCCAATAGTGCCAGTCGCTATAATGTAGGCACTGCCAACATCAAAGTGCCGACACAAACCATGCGATAAACGCAAGCAGCCCTATGCTCTGTAAAATCAGGAGCGTTCCGGCGCCTGCCGGCTTGCCGGCCAGCAACCAGTAAGTGCCGACCAGTGGCAGGCACAAAGCGTTGGTGACACCCAGGGTGAATTTCGCGAGCTCAGCGCCAAGGCTTGGGAAAGGACCCTCCGGGCTGAGCAGAATAAAGACGAAAAAAAAGCCACCCACTGCCGCGACAATGATCGCCGCAATCGCAAACAAGCGCTGTGCCAAAGAGGAGTCGTGCATGATCAGTCCCTTGATGTGTCGAGCCGAACATCATAACCGCTCTGGCATAAATGGGCGCTGACTGCACCGTGTGCGGCGGTGCGACGACTCGACCTTGCCCCGCGATTCGTGCGCGCAGCGGTCGTCATCTGGTCAGCACCTAATGTATTGCTTGTACTGGCCTCATCGCGGGGCAAGCCCGCTCCCACTCAGCCCATCGACCAGGCACCAGCCATTACGGCCCTTGTCCTTGGCTCGATAAAGCGCTGAGTCGGCCGCCCCCATCAACGCATGGGCAGCCACTGTCTCCTTGAGCGGATAGCCCAGGGCAATGCCGGCACTGGCCGTGACCTTGCCCGCCGGGCTCTTCACATGCTCGATGCTCAGTGCACCAATGGCCTGGAGAATGCCCTCGACGATGGTGCTGGCACCCGCGGCATCGGTATTGGGTAACAACAACGTGAACTCTTCACCACCGTAGCGCACGGCCAGGTCGCCGGGGCGCTTGAGGCTGCCCTGGATGGCGGCGCCTACCGCACGCAGGCAATCATCCCCGGCCGGGTGACCGTAGTTGTCGTTGTACAGTTTGAAGTAATCCAGGTCCATCATCACCAGTGCCAGCGGGTAGCCCTGACGCTTGGCCCGGCGGATCTCCTGGGCCAGTGCGGCATCCAGCCGGCGCCGATTGCCCAGGCCCGTCAGGCTGTCGCTCAACGCCAGGTCACGCACCGTCTGGTGGGCGCGGCGCAGGGCCGACTCCATCACGATGCGCTCGCGCAGTTGCCTGAGCACAAGGGCGCCAAAACTGCTCAGCCCCACCAGCAACAGCAGCAGGACCACAGCAGTCTTGATCAGGTCTTCACGCCACGGATCGATGATCGAGGCCCGGGATAAACCAGCTTCGACGACCAGCGGATAGGCGTCCAGCGCCTTGTAGGCATAAAGACGCTGAGTCCCGTCAACCACCGCCTGGGTTTCAACCACCCCTTCGGGAGACTGTGGCAAATACTTCTGGAAAATCTCGCTACCAGAAAGACTGCCACCGATCACCCGCTCAACGAAAGGCCTGCGGACCAGGATGGTGCCGTCGCGCTTGGCCAATACCAGGGCGCCGCGGTCATCGATCTTGAATGCGCCATAGAATTCGACGAAATAGTCCACCTTGATAGTGCCCAGCAGTACCCCGAAGAACGACCCATCGGGGTTATCAAGGCGCCTGGAGATAGGAATGATCAGATCTGCGGTCGAGCGGCTTTTCACCACCGAACCAATGTATATACCGCGATCTTCATGAGTGCGGTGATACTCGAAATAATCACGATCGGCATTGTTGGCGTTAGTGGGCGTGTCGGTTTTGTCGGTAACAATCCAGTGGCCATCCGAACCGTACACGAACAACCCGTGCACCTGAGGCATCAGTGCAGCCTGTTGCTTGAGCAGTCTGTGCAAGCGAGAGATGTTCATCCGTGTCAAACCGTCGCCTTCGAGCCGCTCGCCCAGCATTGCGGTCACCACATCGACCTGGCGAATGGCATCCTCGGCATGTTGCGCAGTGGCGCTGGCAAGGTTGGTGACAGCGTCTTGCGCGTTGGCAAATGCGTGCCGGTAATCGCGCCAGATCCGCCAGCCTTCAATGCCAACGAACAGCAGCACGACTACCAGCATGAAGCTCAAGATCAGCCCGAACAGCGACGCCGAACGCCCTCGGCGCGGCGCGATCGACTCAGCGGCTTCTTGCCCGGTCAGGTCATCGTATGGGTGCATACAGGCCTTTGTTCCATAAAACTCCCACCGCAGCGATAAACCACCTCAGGGCTGTCCAGAAACACTTGCCGTTTAACATAGACCAGCGCAGACCGCGTACCTAGCGCCAAGCTGCAAAAAAGCCCATCGTCATGACCATGGGCTTTGATCTGCCGATGGTACAAGAGGAAGGTTGCGCTTTCAGAGCCAGCAAAAAGGTAGCGAAGCCGTATCCGCCACCAGGGTGAAAGGCAAGTCGATCAATGCGAATGGCCCGATGAATTGAGCAAGCTGGTATTCGGTTTCCAGGCCGTCGTAGCAATCGTAGGATTGCCCGCGATTGCCAACCGCAACCATCCAGGCGCAGCCACTCAGTTGTGAAAGTGCAGCCAGCAAGATGAATAGGCGTGCCACGCAATGTCCTTATTGCTATTGAAGTGATGTCAGGTAGACGCCGCCACCATCGATAAGTCACCTGAGCGTAAAACTGTTAGCCACAGAAGGCTGCGACTATCCGGCTTTGCTCATTCACTTCAAGATTGAGTCGATCAGGTACATAACTCAGGTCGCGCCCAGGCATCGACAGCACACGCACCGAACTCACACCCGACAGCAACTTGGCGACCAGCAGTACTTCCTTGCCCACTTGCTGACCAAACAGCATTTGCACCGATTCTGACGAGCATTGCTGCTCATCACTGCTGTAGGCACTGGAGTCATCGGTAACGGTGTCGGCGAGCTCAACCAGCACCACACTGAATACCAGCCAGCCGACCAGTGCGAGGGAGAGTCCGAGGATGAGGGTGGGGAGCATATCAAGCACACTCCGTGTTGCACTTCTGTCCATTAAAAGAGGGCCGTTAAAGCCAGCTCAGACCCAACCGGCTAAAGGGAGTTCCCTGCACCCAAGACTCCCCCTCGCCTGTCGATCAGCGAACGTGCTTGAAGTAGATCAGTTCCGGATCCTGTTCATCGAGGTTTTCGATGACGCCGCTGGGCACGAAACCGGCCTTGGCAATCAGTTCGCGCGAAGGCAGGTTGGACTGGTTGGTGGTGATGAACAGCTTTTCTGTCTGGCAGGCCGCCTGGGCTGCGACCAGCAGCGTGAGCGCCACGCCCTGGCGCTGATAGGCAGGAGCAGTGACCACCAAGGCGACCAACCCGTAATCAAAAAAACTGTAGGTCAGTACCAGGTAACCAATCACTGCGCCTGATTGCACGGCAACCAGGCACTGCTGCTTGTCGACGGCCTCAGCAAGAAAAACCCCACGCCCGGGATTGATGCTGACATAGGCGTCGAAGGCCAGCATGGCGCTCAGATCCTCAAGCGTGGCGTTACGGGTCAGCGTGACCGCTTGCGTTGTGCTCATTTGGCTTCCTGCCCTGGCTGAGTGTTCAGGTCCAGTTTACCGCTTGCCTAGCAACGCCGCATTTGCCTGACGCACCATGGCAACCCACTCCATCGGGCTGATCCGTCCGGACTGCTCAAGTTGCTGCGCCACCATCAAGGCCCGGTGGTAATCGGCCTCCTGCAACGCACCCTCTCCCAGGAAGCGGACCCGCCATTCCAGAATCGCCGCCATCCCTTTCTTCGTCTCCATCCCCGCCCCCAAATGTACTGAAAACAGGTGCACGACCGGGTCGTCACCTGAAGCGGCGGCGAGGTTACAGGAGATCATTGGCCTTGAGAATGTTTCGTAATACCGTCCGTCGTCAAACTGTAAAACGGTGTCGGTTTTCCCTGATCAAGGGCGTTTTTGTCGCGCAATCACAGTTGATGCTGCTGGCGTCGATAGGCGGTCAATGAGAACCCGGTGTAGCGCTTGAAGTACCGGCACAGATAGGAAGCATCGTCAAAGTGCATCTGCTGGGCAATCCGGCCGATGGCAAAATCACTGCAGGCCAGCAGCGCCTTGATTTCGAGAATCACCTGCCTGCTGATCAGGCCTTTGGGTGTGTCGTTGAAAAAGTCCTTGGTCAATTGCGCCAAGTAGTAGGGCGTGATGCTCAAGGCGCGGGCATAAAAGCCAACCTCCCGATGCTCAATGCAATGCTTGCCCACCAAGTCCCAGAATCGCCAACTGAGCATTTCCTTGCGACTGTAGGTGCGGTGCTCTTGCTGCTCGCCGGGCATTCGTGCGGCAATCGCCAGGAAAAAATTCTGCAGGTGGTTCCTGAGCATGATGTGACGGTACTCAGGGAAGTCTTGTGCCAGTTGCCTGATCTGAGTCAACCACATTGCTAACGCTCCCCTGTCCTCTTCAGCCGGCCTGCAGCGGGGATAGTCGTGGAGAAACTTGAACAGTGAGTTGGGTAACGGATAAGCCACCGCGGTGCAAAAGCCCTTGGGCATCAAGCAGAAGAACACCTTGAATGTTCGCGAGCGACGCCTGAGCACAGCGACGGTGTCCTCAGCCAGGACCAGGACATCGCCAGGCCGAATCGCCTGCTCGTGGAAGTTCAGCGAAAAGCGGGCGCGCCCGGACAAGCAGACCATCAGCGTGAGGTAGGCATGGGTAAACGTCATCGGCGCGCCGATGCCCCCTTCCAGAGTGCTCTCCCCGATTTGTACCGACTCGTCCCCTGTCAAAAACTGCGGGATTGCGCGCATAGC
Organism: Pseudomonas tructae; assembly: GCF_004214895.1. Taxonomy (NCBI): domain Bacteria; kingdom Pseudomonadati; phylum Pseudomonadota; class Gammaproteobacteria; order Pseudomonadales; family Pseudomonadaceae; genus Pseudomonas; species Pseudomonas tructae. Next base: position 3,569,326 of record NZ_CP035952.1, read on the forward strand.
CCACCACCAAAGGATTACCTGTGGACCAGCTTACAACAAGTGGATTGATGAGTTTCGAAAAGTACCGAAACTGCCGGGGTATTGGTCATCGGACATAGCGCACTGTGAGGTAGGCTTTACCCCATGATTTCTTTGCCCAGAGCGCACACGATGAAGCTTGAAACCGAACGGCTGACACTTCGCCCCTGGCATGCGACGGACGCCGCCGACCTCTATGAATACGCTCGCGACCCACGAGTTGGCCCGATCGCTGGTTGGCCTGTGCACACGAGCGTTGAGCACAGTGCGCAAATCATCAGCACGGTCTTCAACCACCCTGAGGTTTATGCACTGGAGTTCAAGGACAGCCAACGTGTCATAGGCTGTGTCGGCATACTCATTGGCAGTGACAGCAATTTTCAGATCAGTGATCAGGAAGGTGAAATTGCCTATTGGATCGGCGTGCCCTACTGGGGCCAGGGCCTGGTTCCCGAAGCGGTTTGCACCGTCATGCAGCACGCATTCAATACCCTTGAACTGCAGGCATTGTGGTGCGGATACTTTGCCGATAACAGGCAGTCCCAAGTAGCACAAGCCAAATGCGGCTTTCGCCATCACCACACAGAGGAAAACAAATACAACCCGTTCCTCGAAGACTACCGAACAGAACACATCAGCCGAATTACACGCGCAGAGTGGATGTACGAGAAGGCGACGTAGGATTCGTACGCCGCCAGAAAGACGAAAGTGATTGAAAACGAGGTGTTTAATACTTGATCAGTGCAAGTAGCGCAATGTTACGGGGTCGGCTCACACCCGAGTAACCGCGGTCCTGGCCAAGGCCAGGCAATGCAAAGTTATTGATTGCATCAGCCCCGCCAATTGTCACGGTCGCATAGTCATTGACCTCATACGGGTCTACGCCCATTGCTACCTGGGATGCAGCCCCCGTTTTCAGTGACGTGCATGCACTCCAGACGCCGTTGGCCTTGTTGTACTCGGTGGTGTCATACGTCTGCAGCGTGCCCTTTTGCCGCGAACCGAACGCACGGCCAGCGTCCACGCCCCTGCCATCGTCGAATCCACGGATAAACTCACCGCGCAAGTCAGGCAAGCCGAATGTCGTCGAGCCGTCCCCCACACCATAAGTGGTGCCGATTGCAGCAAAGAGGGCCGCATAGGTGCAACGCGATACGTTTGCTCCATCTGCTTTGAGCCAACCCGCAGGAGTGGTGTTGGAGGCTGAGTACTTCACATCACCTGGCGAGGCCCCGGAGGCGATGGAGATCTGCCCCAGCGTCACCGCATGCTGGCTACGTGTAGCATTTGCCACCTGTTGTGCGCCCCCGTCACAACTGATCAAGACCCAACACAGTTTACCGGCGTTAAGCAGCGGACCGATGTGGGAAACCAGGGTTACATTGCCGCCGGCAACGATCTCATCACCCTGCAACAGCTGACCACCCAGGCCGTAGATAGGCGTCGCTGCGAGCCCGTCGGGGGCATAAGTAGCATCGGCCGGATTGGTCATGGTGGCGCGAAAATACTGGACCACCCCATTGGTGGTGGGAAGCGCCGCGAAAGGTAAAGAATTTGAAGCGGTGTAGATCATTGTCATCTGACTTTCCTTGTTAGTTGACGTGAGGAATCCGTATGCGACCGCCGTGCTCAGCACATCTCATGAAGGCTTGGTCGCGTCGCAATACTGTACATATATACAGTATTCTTGACAAGAAAAATCTCCTCCGACCACCAGGCAAGCGAGAAGTAGGTGGATCGAAGAAGGTGCGTGCCAAAAGACGAGAGAGCGAAAACATTTCGCTTGCGGCTGGCCTCGCTCAGGCGTGAGGACATGCGCCGTCCACTGCGACAGCGCCACGACGTCGAACCAGGCGAAGGCGTGGCGGGGCAGTTTTCATGAGCTGAGTATGAGGTGAGTCCAGGAGGACTCTGGAAAGAAGGAAGGCGATATCATCACCGCCCGACACCGCCTATTTCATGAAGTTCTTTGGACATACCGTAGTCTTCCCGGACACTTGGGAGATCGGGTCACGGTACCTTGCACCCACCAGCAGGATAGACTGCTGACTGTCCTTCTCGACGACCAAAGCAGCACAACCAAAGTTGCAAGGTTCACTCGAGGTGAAACAAACATCCTGACCGACGAACCGGTAAAGACCCACAGGCCAGCCAGAGCAATCGTACAGTCCTAGTCCTGGGCAGGAATACGCTTCAACCTGTCCAACTGCAACAATATTGGATCCAACTGCATCCTGAAGAAGGCCTTCGGCAAAAGCTGCGTTACATGTAAATACTGAGGCGAGGAGAAGGAGTATTTTTTTGAACATTCACGGGTCTCAAGCAGGCTTAGAATGGAACGATGCTAATAAATAGCTGATTGTTATGTTGCTATAAAATAGCATTATTTAGCCGTCAGCCAACAGGTCGCGCCTACACCTAACAATATTCAGTTCTTTTACTAGGCTAAGAGGAACCTGGCTCACGCCTGTGAGCGCATGACTACAAGGAGGCTGTCATGGACCGTGAAGTACCAGAAAAATACATTAGACAGCAGAAGTTTTTTAAGCGAAAAGAGCTGTTCTGGTCGATCACTCACTACGGCCTTGGGATAGTGGCTGGCGTATTGGCGGTCCTCGCCGCCCACTCGGCAAAGCTGGGTACACCCACAGCCAGCACGCTAGCGCTCGTCTCTGGCGCAGTGGCGGCAGTACTGACCTTTCTCTCGCCAGCTTCCCGGCGCAAAGCCTATACCGAGGCCAGGGACTTGATGAGAATCGCCCGAGTGCGCTTTGAAGAAGAGGACAATCGTTCGGTAACGCGCCTCATCGATGCGATGGAAGCCGCCTCCCAAGTGACACGCCGCCGATAGACAGGCACCACACCCAAATGAATGCGATGTCTTCCCGGATCCCCCGTTGCCAAACTCCTCTCAAACCAATAATAATGCGAGCAATTCTTATTTGAGATACTCGCCATGCCGGCTGAGCCATCCAGCCTCTGCGTCGCAGTCGGCAACCTCTACGTCGAACATAGCCCGTGGTTACGAGGCTGGTTACGCAAACGCATGGGCAATCACAGCGACGCAGCTGACCTAGTCCAGGATACCTTCGTCAAAATCATCAAGGCCCGCAGTGCGCTGGAGATCCGTGAGCCCCGGGTCTACCTGACGACCGTGGCCAAGGGCCTGATGATTGACCTGTTTCGTCGTCGTTCACTGGAACAGGCCTACCTCGACACCCTGGCAAGCCTGCCCGCTGCGCAGGTTCCGAGTGCTGAAGCGCAAACCGTTCTGTTCCAGACCCTGGTTGAGCTGGATCGCCTGCTGGCCGGGCTTGGCGCCCGGGTACGCGAGGTGTTCATACTGTCGCAACTGGACGGCAAGACCTACTCCCAGATTGCCGGCCAACTGGGCATTTCCCTGCGCTCGGTGAATAACCATATGGCCAAAGCCATGGAGCACATCTGCCTGCTGCAATGGCAATCCTGCGAATGAGCCTGTCGCCCTCGCCGGCCCAGCGCAAGGCGGTGCGTGACGCAGCCCGTTGGTACGCGCAGTTGTCGTCGGACCAGGTCAGCGCCGAAGACCAGGCGCAGTGGCAATCCTGGCACGACAGCAACCCCTTGCATCAACAAGCCTGGCAGCGCATGCAGGCGATCAGCACCCCCCTTGCAGGCTTACCGCGCGAGTTGGCCGCTTCGACCCTGTTGCACGCCGGGCGAAGCCGGCGACAGGTGCTTTACGGCCTGGCGATGCTGCTGGGCGGTGGCACAGTGGTTTCGCTGGGCTGGCGTAGCAATATGCGTCTGGAACTGAGCGCAACCCATCGCACCGCGGTGGGTGAGCGTCGGGCCTTGACCCTGGCGGACGGCAGCCAAGTGCTGCTCGACACCGACAGCGCCCTGGACGTGCAATTCGATGCGCAACAACGGTTGCTGTTGCTGCGGCGCGGCCAGGTGCTGATAACCACCGCGACCGACGCCAGTGCCCGCCCCTTTGTGGTGGATACCCGCTTTGGCCGGGTACGTGCGCTGGGCACCCGCTTCATCGTCAGCGTCGATGAGCGGGGCAGCGAAACGGCGGTGCTGGAAAAATCCGTGCAGGTGTCACTGGGCGCCGCCCAGCACCTGCGCCTGGATGCCGGTCAACGGGCGACGTTCGGCCCGGCGGGCATCGGTCCCGTACGCGCTAACGACGCCTCGGTCGGCGCCTGGCAGGACGGTAGCCTGATCGCGATCGAGCAGCCCCTGGGTGAGCTGGTCGCCCAATTGTCTCGCTACCGTCTGGGCTTGCTGTATTGCGATCCGGCCGTTGCAACAATGAAAATCTCCGGCGCCTTCCCGATCACCGACACCGACCTTGCCCTGGCGGCGCTGCAAAGCGCCTTTGCACTCAAGGTGCAACGTCGCAGCCGTTACTGGGTGACGGTGACCGCACGCCACTGAAAAAAATTTCTCTGACGTTGCACTTTTCCCCTGGCCCGCTCGGCTCTCCCTTCCATCTGATCAACTGAATGTTTTGGGACGGGAAACATGAGCACCCTGCAGCGGACACACACGGCATCAGCCCTGACACTCTGTCTTTCACTGGCCACGGCGCTCGCCTGGCCCGGTGTCTCGCTGGCCGAGCAGATGAGCAGCAGTCAGGCCCGGGTCTACAGCATCGCCCCTGGCAGCTTGACCGAAACCCTGAGCCAGTTCGCCAGTGCCTCCAGGGTGGCGTTGTCGTTTGATGGCGCCAGCACCCAGATGCGTCGCTCGCCAGGGCTCAACGGCAGTTACACCGTCGACCAGGGTTTTGCCGTGCTCCTGGCCGGCAGCGGGCTGCACGCGGTGCGCCAGGCCAATGGCGTGTACCTGCTGATAGCAAGCCCGCAGCGCCAGGATTCGCTGGAGCTGGGCGCAACCACCATCCGCAGCCAGGGCCTGGAAGAAGGCGCCCACAGTTACACCGCCAACACCGCGACAGTCGGCAGCAAGGTGGCAACCTCCGTGCGTGAGGTACCGCATTCGGTCTCGGTCATTACCCGTCAGCGTATAGAGGATCAAAACCTCAACAACCTGACCGATGTCATGGCCAAGATGACCGGTGTCTCCCTGCAAAAAGGCGGGATCTCCCAGGCAGCCATGGGCAATGAAAGCAACTTCTTCTCGCGCGGCTTCGCGGTCTCCAACACCACCCTCGACGGTGGTGCCCCCTTGACCTCCTCGATCGCCGGCTACGGCTCGCTGAGCCAGCTCGACATGGCCCAGTACGACCGTGTCGAGTTCCTGCGCGGTGTCGATGGCCTGTACTCAAGCACCGGCGATCCGGGCGGTACCATCAACCTGGTACGCAAGCGCGCTCTGGCGGACAAGCAGCTGTCGTTCTCCGCCTCGGCCGGCAGTTGGGACAACTACCGCAGCGAGCTGGACCTGACCGGCCCGTTGCTCGACAGCGGCGACATACGCGGTCGCCTGGGCATGGCGTACCAGGACAGCAAGTCGTTCATGGACTACGTCGACACGCAGAACTCGCTCACCTACGGTTCGCTGGAGTTCGACCTCAACACCGACACCACCCTGACCCTGGGCGGCAGTTTCCAGGACAACGACGGCGTGCCGTACTACGCCGGCCTGCCGCGCTACACCAACGGCGACGATTTGAAGCTACCCCGGCATACCGCCTACACCGCCAACTGGAATACCGTGCGCGAAACCACCACACAGCTGTACAGCAAGCTCGAGCACGCCTTCAACGCCGACTGGTCGCTGACCACCGACCTGACCTATGTCGATATCGATCGTGACTCCAAAGGGCTGTACTTCTTCGGCGGCGTCGATCCGCTCACCGGCACTGGTCCCGCCTGGCACCAGTACCCGAACAAAGGCGGTAGCGTACGCAAGACGCTCAACAGTTATGTCAAAGGCGGCTTCGATGCCTTTGACCGGCATCACGACCTGCTCCTGGGGCTCGACTACAGCCATACCGTCGGCACCGTCATTCAGCGCACCGGGCTGATCCAGGGCATCCCCCTGGACCTCGACGGGCGCAACCCGCCGCAGGACCAGGGCAGTACCTTGAACAAGAAACAGGACCTGCCCGAAATCCGCCGCTCGGCCTACGGCATGACCCGCCTGGCCCTGACCGAGGAGCTGAAGCTCATTCTCGGCGGCCGTCTTTCCGACTACAGCTACCAGAGCAAGCAAGACTTCTACGACGGTGTCACGCCATCATCGCGCCCCGATACCCAGCACAAGCGTGGCGTGTTCACCCCCTACACCGGGCTGACCTACGACCTGAGCGAACGCTGGACGACCTACGCAAGCTATGCCGAGACCTTCACCCCACAAGCGGGCAATACCGACACCAATGGCGCGCAACTCGATCCGGCCACGTCGAAGAACTACGAGATCGGCCTCAAGGGCCAACTGTTCGATGGTCGGGTCAACACCTCGTTTGCGTTGTACCGCATTGAGCAAGAAGATACTGCCGTCTACGACGACCTCGGTAGCGGCCCGGTGGGTAGCGAGGCGACCTGCTGCTACTTCAACGCCGGCCAAGTCGTCAGCAAGGGTTTTGACGCTGAAGTGAGCGGTGAAGTTGCCCAAGGCCTGCAACTGATGGCCGGCTACACCTACAACCGCCTCGAAGCCAAGGACGCCAACGAAGGCCGAAGCACCTTTGAAGGCATCACCCCCAAACACCTGCTCAAGGTCTGGGGCACGTACCAACTGCCAGGCGACCTGCAGGCCTGGAAGGTCGGCCTGGGGGCAACAACCCAGAGCGCCACCTCCAAGCAAGGCCAGGTCACGCCGTACAACCCCGACAGCGGCAAGTTCGATGGCGAACCGCTCGACTACAAGTTCCTGCAGTCGGGCTACACCCTGTGGAACGCCAGCCTTGAGTACCAGATCGACAAGAACTGGTCGACCACCCTCAATGCCAACAACCTCTTCGACAAGAAGTACTACTCGACCGTGGGCACCTCGGCGTACAACAACTTCTATGGTGATCCGCGCAATCTCATGTTGACGGTGCGTAGCAAGTTTTGAAGCTTGTCACCTGCGCACGATGCGCCAAGCTCTGTACGAAAGTAATGCTGTGAACACCCAAAAGCCAATGTGCTCTGGGTGTTCACGCAGAACCTATGGAGCGGCGGGCGTGTCGACGCGCTCGCCGGTCTGCATATCCACAATCTTGAAGTCCCACCAGTCCTCACTCGGCACATACTTCATGCCGTACTCGCGTCCGGCAACCAGATTAACGTCACGAAACATCGGCCGGGAGGCTCGGGTGCCCATCCACTTCTTGACTTCCAAGCGATGGGGGCCAGCGGTCAATCGATACGCTGTTCTTTGTGTGTAAAGCACATACAACGTATCTTCCCCATCCACGCTGGCAATGGTGAAGGTTTTTTCGATGGCCTCAATGCCGGCGGTTGCGGAGTTCGGCAGCCCTTCTGCGCCCTTCTGCGTATAGGACTTACATCCAGCGGCGACAGCAAGCAGCAACGCCACACCGCACATTCGAAGACCGTGCATCAACTGCATACCCTGCCTCTGCTTCCCTGTAGAAGATCCGGCCATTCAACCTCAAAAGGCATCAAATTGCCACTAGTGCGCACCAGACGACGAAGCACAGCGCAGGCGTTCAATTACTGATGAGCCTGCGAAAAGACCTAGCTCGGCGGTGCTGCCCACATTCAAATACTGCCCATCAGCTCAGCCACTTCGAAAATGCGCGCGTAGTCCATTGCCAAGTTACTTAAAGACATCGCATGCACATCTTCTGCGGACCAGAGCCGGCCAGCCAAGTCTTTCTGGTCGAAGGTGTAGCACGCATCTGACGCAACGATCACGGCAAAGCCCAGATTCCCTCCAGATCGCGCCGTTGCCTCAACCGAGTTGTTGGTGATGACCCCGGCAATCACCAGTTGCCGAATCGACCGAGCGTGAAGCCATCTTTCCAAACCCGTAGCCGTAAATGCATCAGGAACGTTTTTCTCAACCACATGCTCATGCGAGAGCGGGTGCAAAGCCTCCTGAAACTCGCATCCAGGCTGCCCGGGCCAAAACACAGACTCCGGGGATCGAGAAATATGCCGAACGTGGATGACGGGGCGACGTGACGCTCGCCAAGCGTGCAGTAACTGCTGTATGCGCAACTCGGCATCTGGATTGTTGCGCCGCCCAAGCTTGGGATGGTTCATGCCCTGCTGCATGTCAATTACCACCAGTGCAGCGTTGGCTTGCAAAAGTTCCATGGCACGTCCTTGCGACATCAATGGAGACGGAACACGTGTACATCGTTTTTGATCAGGTGTCATGATCTGGATGCAAAAAGCCCGGCACGGGGCGTACAAATCCTGAGTCATAATGCAAGCACAGACCAAAGCAAGGCACCCGCATGAAACCCGCAGTACGCCCCGCAACCATCGAAGACGCCCAGGCATCGCGACACTCGAGCTGGATCAAATTGCTGGGGGCAAAGGTGGTGGCAAGCATCGACTGCCTTTACTCGGCTACCGAGGTGATCATGCTGGCTGACATGAGCGGCGGCATCTCAGGCTCGACATCACATTAAGCGTTGCCCGCTGAAGCTATTGCTCGGGGCCATCAGGCAAACTGTAGAACTTCCAAACGATCAGGACAGCTGCAATAAAAAAAGCGGCGAGCCCAAACGGAGCGTAGTCGGGATTGCCCAGCAGTCTCTCGCTCTTGACCAAGCCGGCACCTGCAAACAGAAAAACCAGTGCCAGTCTCAAGCGCCAGGACTTCAGCCTCTCTGAGGCTCTCATCAGCGCTCACTCCTTATAAGTCGCACGCCTATTACCCTCGTCAACGAATCTCGCCACCCCGGCGAGAGGCGGCGCCTTGATCCTCCACGAATCAGCGCATGCGTCACAATGGTGGCGCCGGCAATTTAGCAGCTGTCCGCCGCTTCCGATACTTTCGAGCCTTGAAATCACAGGTGGCACCACTGTCAAGTCAGCCAACGCTGAAAAACAAGCCTTTGCTCGCCCTTGGCGCAGTAGAAACCACCTTATGGGGCTTAGTAGTCGGCGAACCGGTAAGCCCTGTTAAAGCCCTCTATGCCGCAACTTAATAATCGAAGAAAACACCCTACTCGGTCAGAGTCTCGCCAACCTCGAATGCGGAAACGGCGCTCGAATATGCGGAAACAATTGGCTTTTCCGACCCACAAAGAAAACCCCGCAGACGTTAATCTGCGGGGTTTTCAATAATGGAGGCCGAGGTCGGAATCGAACCGGCGTAGACGGATTTGCAATCCGAAGAGCATTTCCTTTTATATAAACCACTTATATAAAATGCATTTCCGCAAACTTCGTGAATCACGCCCTCTGAAGCCCTTTGGAATCAAGCCCCTATTATTCAGTTTCGGAATTGATTTTCGCCCTTCCTCCGGCGTTCTGCCGAACTGCCATCAGCCCTTGCTGGCATCCTCCACCCACCAGATCACAACACTGACCCTCATTGAGCCCGCGCAGAACCGAGCAGCCATAGCCATGTCGGTCAGCGCAGCAGAACGCCCATCTGTATAGGTGATCATCCAGCCCACAAAGACTATGTGCCGATAAATTTCTTCCATGCTCCCCAGCCGCCCACCAACGGGTCAGGCTTCCTCATGAGGAAATTGAACTGATCAGCAGTCGTCGACGCGGGATAAAAGAGCTGAAATGTGGTTTGTGCAAAACTCAGGGATACCGGATCACGATACTTGCTCGTCTTCAGCACTCCAGGCCCGTATGTACCTGACTGAACCACAGCGGCAGATTCACCCTCTGGAAGATCACTGATCGCGGTTGCGAACGTGTAGCCCTGAAGCGCACTGCTGCGCCATTCAAAATCGTTCCCCGGTACGCCCAGATCATTGCCCTCGAAGACGTTCGTTTCGGGGACAAGAATATGCGTCCCAAGCACGCGAATAGAGGAGGTCGTTCGTCCGGTGAGATTCCGAGTCGTAATGCCCTGGATGGAAACATGGTCCGATGCCCCATCCACAAAGTAGATCGGCACGCCAAAAGATCCATCAGCCTTGCCGCAGTCGATGAATGTCTCACCAGGTCCGATGTACACATGACTCGCCGTCGACATCTGTATTGCGTAACCATCGCCGACGTCATTGCCTCGGCCTACCCGCGTATAATTGTTGTGAACGGTTTCAAAGTTGTAGACGCCGCCGTTGACGGCCAGCGCAACGAATAGTCCGGAGTCGATATCAGTGTATTCGTTGCCCTTATGCTTGACGCCGTGCGCGCCAACAATGACGCCGACGCGTCGGCAGTTATAGCCGCGATTGTCCGAGAACTCGAAGTCCAGTGCGGGAGTTGCAGGGCCGGCCGACAGGTTGGCAACGCTTGCACCAAAAAGTCCGCCTGTATTCGCACAGTTTCTGAATGAGTTTCGCCATGCCCGAATGTTGCCACTAGGTACCGTGAAGAACCAACCTCCCATCCCCAAATGGTTCGCGTTGTAGCAAACGACGCCGGAGGTGCCGCCGACGTTATCGAAGTCATTCTCGTACACGTAAATATCGCGTGTAGCCTCGAACGGCATCATCGGCTCCACGTCGACAGCGCCTGGCATATTCGAGCGGGTACAATTTCGCACCGTGTTCCGGGCGAAGTGCATGACACGACCGTCGACAACGCTCATCGCCTGACGGTTGTCGTTGTTGACCCCGTCGATTGTGTTGCCAATGACGTGGCAATCGTAATTGTGCCGCTCGGTAACCCCGCTCTCGCTACCGGAGCCAAAGAACACGGCATCGCCACGGAATCCAATCAGGTGGCAATTCAGAAGCCTGAAGCGCCGTGCTCCACTCACTGAAACCAGGTGTGCATGCTCCAAGAACCCCTCTTCAACCACTTGCCCTTTGAGAGCGAGATTCGTGACGACCACATCATTGATCGTTTTCGATACTGATAGCGAGTCAATGTGAATCAACCCAATCTGATCTGTGGCGTCACCGTTGGGCAGTAGCCAAGAAGGGGGTAGCACTTGCACAAGCTCGGACACTGGGCCCGCGCCTGACAGGATGATGCTATTGCACCGTGGAAACACAGGGTGGCACAGGTAAGACCCTGGAGGGATGAAGATGTGTTTCGCAGAATCCATTGCAGCTTGAAGAGCCGCAGCATTCTGCTCGGCAGAGTTTGTCGTCGCCAGGCCGAAATCGCTCGCATCGACACTCTGACCAAGGTAGGTCAGAAGATTCCCGTTCCGGTGCCCTGCCAGCTTCGGGTCATCGGTGATGTATTCACTATCAGTTGTAGGGACGGTCAATTTTTCTTCTCCATGAAATACAAAAACCACTCCAGGTACGGGTGCTGCGGAGTACGCTGCATGTTCCGCTAGCATGGAGCTGATCTCCAGTTGTACTAGTGTGTCGATTTATTGGGCCGAGCCGCGTCCGGCCCACCAAACCACACTAAATGGTATCTAAATTTGCATTGCACTGGCCTCTCCTCTCTTCCGTAATTTAATTGCACCGCACTGTCCACAACGAATCGAGCCTGGCCGTGTACGACTGGCTCATCATGTCCCACCTCGCTCCCCAGTCCGGAGCCAATGGCACGCTGGCGGCCCGCATCGTCCCCTTCCCATTTACCATTGATATCGTCCATGACCTGGATCAGGCGGTCGCTCTACCGGCACGCGGCGACGGCGGCCTCAAGCCGTTTTTCGTACCCGATGTGCTGCCGGCGCTCGGCGGCCAGGCCGCTCAGATTCTCATGGGCGGTCTGCAACTCGCTATCTTGTCCTGCTCATCATCCAGAAGAAGCCGGAAGTGGCCGGTGGCGATCCAGACACCGGCAAGCATACCCAGCAGGATCAACAGGCCGGCGCCGCTGAGGCACAGCGCCCAGGCGCTCATGGCAGCACCCGCAGCGCAAGGTCGTAGAACACTTTCCGCTCGGCTGCGCCGGCAGGGATGCGGCCCGGCTGCCCAGTGTTGATGATGCTGCCGATATCCTGAATCTTCCCGGCGTCGGCCAGCTCGTTCAGGCCGCGGGACTTCCACCACTAGCCCGCCGACTGTGCCGCATACTCTGCTTGCTCCAGCAACTCGGTCTCATCCAGTAACGTCTGCCCATGGCTTCGGCGGCGGCCCAGTACCGGGATTCGCGATCAGCCAAAACCCGGGCGAACAGGGAGATAGCCCTATCTCTCACACGTTTTCAACACAGCAAGGGAGTGGGGACTCCCCCCAGGGACAATCCGTGCCTGGGCGTGAGAAAGAACAAGGAAAAGCCGCGGGACTTCTACGCCAACGAAACCGTCTGGCAGGCGGTGTATATGGAGGCTCCAGAAGAGCTAAAGGATGCGATTAAGATCAACGATCTGAGCGACGCAAGCGTCCTGCTCGGCCACTCAAAAGAGAGAATCACCGAGCGCGTTTACCGCCGCGTCGGGGCCATTGCCAAGCCCTCAAAAGGCTGAAGCTTCGGAACTCCATGCCTTTAGTTTCGGAACTCTTGGCTTTTCCGACCCACAAAAGAAAAACCCCGCAGACGTTAATCTGCGGGGCTTTCAATAATGGAGGCCGAGGTCGGAATCGAACCGGCGTAGACGGATTTGCAATCCGCTGACATTGCCTGTGTTTTAGCGGTCTCCAGCCGCAACGCCCCGGAAACACTCGTATTTCCTTAATTTCTGTTCACTGCCATTCATGACCATTTGGGACATCCGCTGTCCCAGGATTGTCCCTGGTCAAGCCAGGCGACCAATCACCAGCACTTCCCTGTCTTCCGTCAATTCAGAGGGTGTACCTCCAGTCGATGTTGAGCGACGTGATTGCGTTGACGAAGGCGGTACTGCCCTGAATCACGACGTTGCGGTCGGTGCCGATGACGCACGGTACCAAAGCCCCCGCTTGGTCCAGCCCGAACACAGGTCGGTTAGCCGAAGGCGCGGCATTCGCCCGGACCTGGCAGAACGCAGCCGGCCCGCTGCCGGCGGCCTTGGTCAATGCGGCCGTGAATCGTCCGGAGCCATCGAACAAGCGCTCTGCGATCGCGGCTCCAGACCACAGCGAGGCTACTACAGCTGGTTTCTGGCCCCGGCCATAGGTCGATCCAATTGCAAGCGCCCCAACCGGGAAGTAGGCGTCAACGGGAATGCCAAGCGCCGCACAGATCGTGTGCGCCCAGATGGCGTGGCCGGCGGTGTTCATATGCAGGTTATCAGGCGAGTAGTAGATCGCTGCATCGGTAGTTCCAAGTACCGTCAGGTCAGTACGGACAAGTAGCATTCGCGGCCTTGTGGCGGCATATGCAACAAGGACGCTGACATACTCTTCATAGGTTGCCAGCGGCAGGACAAGGTTTGGTCTTGGCGGTACGGTTTGTACAAAGAAGTTTTCGCCATTAGTCAGGGCCGCGTCCCACGTCGAAAGCTCAGCATCGAGAGCCGCAATGAAAGCTGCCGGTGTGAGCTGCTTACCGACCGTTGCAATCATGTTGTTTGTCGCAAGGGCATTGAACACCAAGGTTGGGCCTGGGTATGCGTTGATGTGTGGTGCAATCGCGGCGACCCGAGCCGCAGTAGCGAAGTCAGAGAAACCCTGTGAACCCTCTGGAGCACACCAGATCAGTGGGCCCCATGTGTTTCCTAGTCGAATCGTTTGCCCGTGCTGATAGTAGATATCGCCTGACAGCACAGTGAACCGCACCACAGAGTCAGTACGAATGTAGTCCCCGCCCGCCGCCAGATTGATATCACCAGTACGGCCAGAGGCTCCAGCAGTTCCAGTGGCGGCCTGCTCACCATCAACGCTAACGCGCCAGGTCGCGCCCGCACTCAGCGTCGCGTCGAACCCGAAGTTAACGGTGGTTACTTCTCGCCCCGTGAACTCAACCCAGTCGCCCGCTTGCATATGAGCCAGGGTTCCACATGCACCACCGCTACCGTCCGGGTAGCTCACGAAACCGGCAGGAATCGATCCGCTCCAGCCGTTCGCCGACTCGACGAGCTCCTGATATGGGTTCATTAACGTCGCATAGCCAAAGCCGCGCTGCTTTCCGACTCCGCGATCAAAGTGATTCATGACTGAGCGCGACGTGCGCCCCATAGTGCCCCCATAGAATCCATCCGGCTGGCCGTTACCTGCCGATAGCGAATCGCCGAGCTCCAGAACCTTGCTGAAACCACGCCCACCGAAAAACTGACTGGTCGCACTCCCTCGGATAGGCACACCGAGACCGCTTCTGATGTTGTCGAGCGTCGTGCCGACATCACTGTCCTCGTAGCCGATACCATTGGCGCCGGTGCTGGCGGACAGATCCTGAACGACATGTGGTGAGCCATCGGGGAACTGGTAGAGAACGTTCGACGAGTTGTTGATTGGACCCTGGATCTGCGAGATCAGATCGCCCACGGATTTGTAGGTGGCTGCATCCTGGGCTTCGGTGGGGTCAGCAACGTTCGCAATGCGGTATCCCTTCGCGTCGTAGTAGTCCTTGCCGAACAGCCTGACAAGCGCGCGAGTGAACGTCGAAAAACCCTGCTGGATCAGCATGGTCAGGCGGTCGAGCGCGGTTTCCTGGGTCTCTGCTAGGTACTTCCCTTGGTTGCGCAGGTCGGTGGGTTGCACTGGGCTCATAGCTCGAGCAATCGTCAAGGAAGCGCCTGGGCTTGATAGAGCTGATGCGGCATAAGTAGAAGTAAGCGCCCCGCCTGATTGGTCACCGGTGCCGGTGATCGTGAACTGACTGGCCGTGAGTGTTTCCGTGGACCCGTCTACTTTGGTCAGTACCGCCTGAATGTCGGTTGACGAGAGGAACCGGAACGGAATTGGGAATACCGGGCCCCCGGTGACATACACGACTTCACTATCGATGGTCTCGACTGTCAATTTTCAATACTCCAGAAATGCGAAAGCCCCGCGAATAGCGAAGCTCTTCATGGGTGGCAGGCAGTTACTGAAGGGCCTCTTGCCCGGCCCGGTATGAGAAGGTCGGGGTTCCGGTGTTGTTCACGGTGCGTAGCCGGGCGTAGTAACCGGCAGGCACGTAGCCGGTGACGACACCGGTCTGGGGCTGCACGCCCTGGAGGGCGATCGCTAGGGTGTAGGTCTGGCCCAGGCCGTTGATCGCCAGGGTCTGCACGTTCGCGGTGAAGCCGCTGTCGCTGGCGATCTCCAGCACAACATCACCGTTCTGTCCGCCGGCGATGCTGGCGGTGACGGTGATCTGCACGCTGTAGCTGACCCATGCGTCGCGAGTGGCGCTGATCTGGAATGCGGTGTTCAGCGCTCGGGTCGCCGCCGACTGACTGCGGTTCGTGCCGGCGGTCACTCTACCCTGCGCGTCAGTAGTGACGTTCGCGTAGCTACCAGCCGTGCCGGTGTTCGGCATGCTGATAGTGCCGGTGGCCGTGATCGTGCCGCCGGACAAGCCGGCGCCGGCGGTGATGCTTGTTACCGTGCCAGTACCTGGGGCTGGCAACGTCGCCAGGCTGCCGTCGCCCCTGACGTACTGCACTGTGGTGCCGGACGGGGTAGCGAACTTGCCATCGAGCGCAGCCTGCAGTCCGGTCGTCTGGCTGATCGACAGTGCGGGAATCCTGGCCGCAGCCAGCGTGCCGGACACAATATCCCCGGCCGCATGCGTGTGCGCCGCCGGGGTGAAGCTGGCCGGGATACCGGAGAGGTCCGCATAAAGCCCGCTGAAAAGCGTCGGCTTGCCGGTGATATCAGCCCAAGCCTGCGGCAGCGCGACCAGCGCACCGGTACTGATCGCCAGTCCCTGGCCAATGGTCCAGTGCACCGGCAATACGGTCGAACCGTTGAATCCCATGACGCCGTCCTGAGTTCCTGGCGGCTTGGCTACCGTGCGCGGGATGCTACTAGTGTCGGTGGCGTTGCGCTGGCTGGTGACGATATCGTTGGCCGCGCCCAAGGCTAGAGCCGGCAGAAGAATCAGGGCGATAAGGAAACGCTTCATGCTGTGATCCTCGACAGAATGGCGGGCTTGTTCCGGTAGAACACGCAGTTGTCGCCCGGGTTGAACATGTAGTCGCCACCGTTGACGGCGATGCTGGACTGGAAGTGGGCCAGGACAATCTGGCCGTCGGAGTTCACGAACACGCGCTGGCCGACACGACCGTCGCTGTTGGCGGGAAGGTTCACGGTCACGGCGTTGAGCTGGGCACCACCGGTTTCGAGGTTGAGCGTGATGTCGTTGTTGGTGGATGGCAGCGTGACGACCTGACCCTCGGTGACGGCCTGGTTGATGGTGACCATCGGGGCGCCGCTTGCCATGGCGTCCTGGATCATCTGCAGGACGCTGGCCTGACTCAGGTCGGGCGTATTGGCCGGCGATATCATGGGATGTACTCCTGCACGCACAACCGGCCAAGGCCGGAGAAGTCGCCAGACGACCAGCAGAACACCCAAAGCCCTGCCGGCGCCGCGCTGGTCCTCACCGGCTCGCCATTACCCAGGATCAGGTAGCCGTGCCGATCATCACCGCCTACCTCTGGCGGTGCCGTAGCCCCCTCCCACAGCAGCACCCCGCCGGCCGACTTGTTCTGCACCAGCAGCCTGGTGCCCACGACAAAGCCGCTCAGCGTGTACAGGTTCTGCCAGGTGCCCACCGTGGGCTTGACGTCTGGAATCATTGCAACAGCTCCTTCGGTTGCGCCCGAATTGCGGGCATGAAAAAACCCGCACATGGCGGGCTTCGATGAATTCGGTGGTTGGCTATGCGGCGTCGAGCCCCAGGACCATCTGCAACCGGTCCCGCGCCTCTTCCATGTTGCGCTCCAGCAGCGGCTTCCTCGATCTCCAGTCGGCCAGGCCCTTGCCATGGAGGCTCGCCAGTTGCTGGCCGTCGCCAAGCTGCTTGCATGCCTGCTCGAACTGTTGCTTCTCGGTCAGCTCGCCACGCAGCAGCGCATCAATGTGCAGGTCGCACCAGACGGCGAACTTCAGGTCCAGCCATCGAGCGAAGGCAACCGCGACTTTCGGGTGCAGCCAGGTGCCGCTGTGGTACCGGCCGCGGCGAGTTTCTAAAAGTGACTCAGGATCACAATTAAGCGCCTCCGCCAGAGCGCCCAGGTACTGCCTGGTCTCGTCCTGTTTCAGCCAGTCAGCCGGACGCTTGCCGAATCGCTTGGCCACGTCCGTCGCGTTGATCCAGCCGTCACTGTTGAACCGGACTGCCTCGCCCTGGTATCGGAACGGAATCACGTTGTTCGTCTTGGTCATAACGCTTCCTCAAGAATCATGAGGCCCGCGCAGTGGCGGGCCTCGATGGGTTGACGAATGTCGGATCAGTGGTTGGCTACACCGGGCTGGTGCCGGTTGAGCTCAAGCCTGCGCTCGGCGGCCTCGAACTCTGGAGCGAGTGCGTTCAGCCCATGAACCACAAGCCGCCCATCCTGGAAGTGGTCGTGCATTTCGACGCCGATCCGGCTACCGAGCCCGCTCAGGTGCTCATACATCCGGTTCCGGCTGAAGATCCCCTCCAGCGCCTTGAAGTGAGTGATCAGGAAAAACACGCTGTAGAGCTGGTGGTCGTCCAGAGCGGTGCCGCACGCCTTATCTGGCCTCCCCAGCCACTCGCCTTCCAGCGTGTACGCCGCGATGAAATTCCGGGCGGAGTCGAGCTGGCCGGCGGGAATGTCCTCGGCGGAGCGGACGCCGAAAGCGGCGTGCGTCTGCGACCAGATCTTGGCCGTGGCCCGGCGCTGGACTGCGACCGGCAGGGAGGAAACCTTGCCCTTCACCAACGCACCCAGCATGTGGAAGCCATCGGTGCCGATGGTCTGGCCCAGCAGCGTTGTCATCTTGCCCTCGGCGTCGACGTAGCGGCCGTGCCTGCGGATCGCTGGCAGGACCTCAGCGGTCACCCACTTCTTGAAGCGCTTCGCCTCGCCCTTCCGGCTGCGCAAGATTGCCGAGTACAGGCCGGATTCGTTGATGACCAGCATTTCCTGGCCACCTCCGGGGGTCTGCACAATCGACAGACCCTTTTCATCTTCGTCGAGGTGGCGAGTCATTGCCGATGCCTCGCTGTAAAGAAGAGCCGAAGCTACGTCACCCGCCACAAACCATGGCTGATCGTCGATCAGAAGCGTCCGCACTTGGCGCTTCTCGAACCGGAACGGGATGACCTGAGTTGTTGCCGTGCTATGATTCGTCACGTGAATTTCCTCTAGAAATTTTCACACCCCTGAAGCCCTGGCGAATCTCACCTCGCCGGGGCTTCTTCTTTTCAGGCACTTGCCTGCGCTCGCTTTGCTTGTTTCAGCACCTCGACCAACTGGCCGTTCATAGAACGGCTCTGGTCCTTCGCCATCTCTTTCAGCCACTCCATCAGCTCACGGGGGATTCGCACCTGGGTGCGCAGTTGCTCGTTCATTGCCTTCTCCTTGGTAATTTCATAGTGACAACACGATGTAACGATAACATCGTGTGTCTATGTGTCAACCACAGAAATAACTACACTGTGTCGCCATGAAAGAAGACGACCTGATCCGCAACATCAACCCCTTCGGGCTGCGCATGCAGCCGGCCCTCAAGGCCAAGATCGAAGAGGCAGCCCAAGCCAATCACCGCTCAATAAATGCGGAGATTACTGCTCGACTGGAGGAAAGTTTCGAATCGAAGCCGGTCGGCCCGATGACTATCGGTTACATGCTGGAGAAGATCGCCGAGATCGGCGAAGCCTCCGGAAGGTCAATAACTGTGACCTTCGGCGAGGCTCATAAAACGAAGGATGAAGACTAGCGCCCGCTTACCGCGCGCATTGCTTGAACCACCCTTTTAAGGCCAAGTCCTAGTATCGCCAATGCGGCGCCAGCGGCAATGCGCCCCAGGAATGCTGGAGCCTCCGAGAAGGGAATTGAGAAGACCAGGATCAACAGTAGATAAACCAGCGCTCCAGTAACAGCAGCACTCAATAAAGACCTCGTAAGAGCCCCGCCCCCCACGCAAAGCAGGATCGCGATCGGGTCTAGCATTGATGCGAGAAGTGTCGCCAAGAATACGATCATAAAGCCTCCATTAATTGACCTTTGAAGATTAGCGCGCAATCCCGGACGGTTCATTATTTAGCGAAAGACGTCCCTGATGGCGCCAGTGGTGTCGATGTACTGCTGCGATGGCCTTACAAGGAATTCCTGGCCGTTCTGCTCGCGGATGCGCTGCTCGGTGCGCGACAGCGACCCCGGGTTGAGCGCCTCCTGCACCGAGAACAGGAACAGGTGGTCCAGGGCGATCCGGGTATAGAACAGGTTCAGGAACGGCGTGTTGTTCTGGGCCAGGCGCAGGGCCGACGCGGCAGTGTCGTCACCCTCCTTCGCCCGGGCCCACAGATTGATCACGTCGGCAGCCGTACCGATGGCCGGGCCGGCGGCCGACTCCAGGGCGCTATTGCCGAATCGGTTGGCCTCCCCGAACAGGTAGTCGCCGAAGATGCCCATGCCGCCGCCCTGGGCCATAGCCGCCAGCCAGGTCTTTGGATCATCAGCCGGTCGCGGCTCCCGCCCCTTCGTCACATCCTTCGAGGCCATCGACAGGTAGCCGAACGCAGTGGTCCAGAGCATCAGCTGCGCCAGCGCCAGCCGCTCCCCGTTGCCGTTGCGTAACGCCTGCACCAGGTCTCGCCCGCCGCGGAGGTTGTTGCCCAGCGCGGTCGGCGTGTAGCCACGCCCGTACAGTTCGCGCCCGAGGGTCTTCTGCATGTACGCCGCCGGGAAGCTCTTGAACTGGGTCAGGAAGCGCAGCAGGTCGCCCGGCACGGTGCCTGGTTGCGTGCCCTGGTTCATGATCGAGCGGGTGCGAGCGTCCGGCTCCAGCACCGCATAAGTCACGCGGTCGTTGACGTAGGCGCGCAGGCTGCGCTCCAGGTCCTGCCGGGTCTCGCGGATCGCGCCGGCAGATGCCGGTCGCTTGAGATCAACCAGGTATTGGGCAATGCGCTCATCGGTCAACCCGGCAATACCCTCCGGCGTCATGTAGTCGCGGCCGTCGGCATGGCGCATTTCGGTCTCGCGGAGCAGGTCCCATTTCCCGGCGTCCAGGTCGTACAGGCCCAGGGCGCGCTTGAAGTCGGCGTTGAGCGAACCCCACGCCTTGCCTTTGTTCTGGGCCAGGTTGTGCGCCATCATCAAGCCCGCACTGGCCTTGTTCGCGTCGGTCCACCATGACAGGCCGTTCAGGCGGAAGAAGTGGCTCATGCCGCGCGACATCTTTCCGCCGACTGAGTCATCAGCCGAGAACCGACGCATGATCTCGCCGCGCATGGAGTCGGCATAGACGCCGTAAGCTGACAGGATCTGGCGTTGCTCGGCGCTGCCCCGTCCCTTCAGCAGGCCGGCACCCATCTCGGCAAGCGACCCGAGAAAACTCTGCCCTTGGTATCGCATCTCGCTGGCAGCGACTGGCAGGTCGGTGAAGCTGGACAGCAGTGCGCCGCCGAGTTTGGACAGGGACTGCCAGGCACGGACGTTGGCCGCCACCCGGGCTTGAGTCGCATTGCCTGGGATTCGCGTCTGGCCACTGACCTCCCGGAACCTATTCGTGATCATCCCGCGTTCTTTGCGTGCATCATTGAAGTGAGTGAGTGCCTTCGGGTCGCCGCCCTTCCGCACATCCTCCTTGATCACGTCCAGCGCCATGTTCAGGTTGGCCTCTGGATTGGTGCCAAGACGGCGCATCAGCGCGGTGTTCTGACCGGACAGGTCCAGGCCGCGCAGCACCGCCTCGCGCAGGTTGCCGGTGCCGAACATCTGGTTGTATTCGTGCCAGGCTACCCCGTCCTTGAAGTGCAGGACGCGCTCCTGACTCAGCTTCTTGGCGAGGTTCGCCGGTCCGCGGAAGCCGTTGGGCTTGGCGTCGGTCGGCGACTTCAGGTGATCGCCGGAGACCAGGCCGTCGTACACCCCGCGCAGGAACTGCATTGGGTCGCCCTCGGCGCGGAAGGTCGAGGCATCCAGGCGCGGAAGGATCTCTTCGGCCCACTTATCGAAGCCGGCGGCGCCGATCTTCTCGCTGTCGTGGCTCTGGCGTGCGATGTAGCCGGGGATCTTGCCGATGCTGGCCCCGGCGCGGTTCGCGTCGATGCGGGCGCCCTCCTGGTACTTCTGGATGATCTTTGCGATCTCCACCACCTGCGGATTCAGGTCCTTCGTGTCGAGGTCCCTGCCGATGCGCCAGAGAGCGTCGGCGATATCCTGGTCGGAGTCGCCCTTGGCGAGCACGGCAGTCAGGTCGGCGCGATCAAGATCGGCCAGCATGCCGCCAATGTAGGCATCCCCCAGGGCCTTCTGCTCGGCAGCCACGGACAGTCGAGAGCCCTGGCGGACCAGGTTGGTGCCGACAAGGAAGGACTCGATGCCGAGATCAGGGCGGTCAGCGAACTGGTCGCGGACGAACGCCACCAGCCTGGCCCGGGCGCGCACGTTCAGCAGGGCGTTGCGCTTCTCGATGATTGCCGCACGCTGGGCCTGCTTGGCCAACTCATCGGCGGCACGCAGCGAGGCCTCTTCCAGGCTCAGTGCACCCTCCCGAGCCATGATCTCCTGGGCCCGCCCGCGCAGAAGTTGGAAGATCTCCTGAATCTCACTCGACTCCATGTCGCCGGCGGCGGTACGCACTGCATCCGCACAAGGGCTGATGCCCGTTGGTAGCGTTGCCATCAGCTTCTCCCGATTTCGCAGATCGCCGCGGCGCGGTAGGCCTTGGCATATTGTTCGGCCTTCGCCGCCTCGGTATCGGCGGCGGCCATTTCGTCACGACCCAGCGCCTGAACTTCGGCGCGCTGCTCTTCTGGCAGTTGCTCCAGCATCTCGCGGGATAGGGTCTCGTCCTCGGCCAGCGCGACGCGGGCCTCTTCCAGGTCGTCGACCTCTTTCATCTGGCCATCGACGCGGCGGCTTTCGGCCTGGCCGTCCGGATCGATGCGGCGCGATTGCGGACGCTTCAGGTACTCCAGGGCGGCACCGGCCTTGGCCGAATCCTCCAGCTCGAACAGCTTGGCGACGTCGATATCGCGCCCGGTCATGGCCTGGGCCACGGCGGTGCGCAAGGCGTTCTCCCGGATCGTCCAGTCGGCACCCTCTGCGGTTTCGCGGGCAGTGCGGATAGCGGCGCCCAGCGGGCGCTGCTGGTCGCCCTGCATGATCTGCCGGGCCCGGGCCTGGATCTGCGGTTGCAGCCGCTCCGGAACCTGGCCGCGTTCGATCAAGCCGAGGTCGCGGCGATCCAGCTCGCCGGCGCGGTTACGCTCGATCAGGGTGTCGATCTCGCTGGTGCGGGCGCGAATCTGCTCGCGCTCGGCGGCAATAGCGTCACGGGCAGCGCGCTCGGCCTGTTTACGACTCAGGCGCTCGCCCTGGAAGGCCTTGGCGCGATCCCGGAAGGTTTCGTCCAGGGCCATGTCGCGCTGCACCAGGCCGATTCGCTCGGCCTTCAGGTCGGCGATGTTGCCGATGCGCTCGCCGGTGAGGGTCGGACGGATCTCGTCAATGGCCTGCTGTTCGGCCGTACGGTACAGGGCGGCCTGGTCGGCCTCCAGTTGCCGCGCCAGGCCGACA
This sequence comes from Pseudomonas tructae, assembly GCF_004214895.1. Taxonomy (NCBI): domain Bacteria; kingdom Pseudomonadati; phylum Pseudomonadota; class Gammaproteobacteria; order Pseudomonadales; family Pseudomonadaceae; genus Pseudomonas; species Pseudomonas tructae. The sequence goes on from NZ_CP035952.1 coordinate 3,591,871, forward strand.
CGCAGCCCGGCATCGGGATCATCATCAAGAAGACGGCCCAGGTCGACGTCGCGGCCAAGGTCAACTGCACGCGGGGATGCAGCGGCATCCAGCGAAGTCTCCACCCGTGGCGCTTCGGTAGCGATTCGCCGGCGCAGGGCATCGCTCACGGCGCCCCCGACAGAATGCAGACCGCCGCCGAGCAGGCCGCCCAGGGCGATATTCGCAAGCGAATCGGAAAGGCCGTATTCGGTCTGGTCCTGCTGGGCTGCCAGCAGTGGCAGCGGCTCCAGGATGGCGGCGCCCACTGAACCCTCAAGCGCGCCGACGCCGCCGCGCAAAGCTGCACGGCCAAGGCCGGTCGTTGCGCCTGCCAGAAGTTGCGCATAGCGCGCTTCACCGACCACCGGAACGAACGCGGACGCGATGTTGAGCGGATCAAGCAGCGACGCGGCCAGGCTGCCAGCGATTTGCGTCGGCATCGAAACGCCATTGGCCCGGACCATGATCTGCTGGCGCGCCAGCTGCTCGCGGTGGCGCTCAATCAGAATGTCCAGCGCCCCCTGGCGAATGCCCTGATCGGGAATCTTGATATCGAGGCCCGCATCGGAAACCTGGTTGCGCGCTTGCTCGGCGCCGATCAGCGGGGTTTCCGGCTCCAGTCGGCCAGCATTGGGCGCAAGGTACGACTCAGGCCCGACAACGGCAGCGCGGCCTTCCTGCTGCTGCGCCAGCTCTTCAAGCCGGAATGCCGAGGTGCTGGGGTTCGTCGAGAACGCCTCATCGAAGGCCGCACCGAAAACATCACCGCTATCAGCCGGAACGTCCAGTAGCGTGCGCCGGTCAAGCGCAGGGGCATCGCCTGCATAGATGGTCAATTGTTGATCCCCAGGGCGCGCACGCGACCGATGTTGGAGGCGTTGCTGGCCGGACTGGCCAGGCCCTCGGTGGTCAGCTCATCCCAGGTCTTGGTGATCGGCTTTCCGTCCTTGCCGAGCAGTCGGTACCCGTTGAGCGTCAGCGATAGCCCGGACTCGTCGTTGTTCGGCACCCACTGGCCACCGGCAACAACGGCTTCGCGCAGCTGCTCCAGATTCACGTCGGCCGGGACGCCGCGCAGGCCCGGCAGTAGGGCGAGATCGTCGGCGTCGATCAGCTCCAGCGCACGTTCAGCGCCACGCTTCACGGCTGCCGTGTTCAGCGCCTTCGGCACGCGGTAGGTATCGAAGAACTCGTATTTGTCGTTGACCATGCCATTGACCACCTTCTGCGCCGCTTTCTGAGGATCGCCACCCTGTCGCGCATACGAGAGAGCGGCCTTGTAGGCCGCGTTGTACATGGTATTGAAGGTTTCGATGCCGCCGGCTTGGCCTTGAAGGGATTTAGCGAAAGGAGCCATTGCGGTCTGCACCGCTGCTGACACGTTGGTCGCAACGCCCTTTCCGAGCCCTTTCTTCAGATCTTCTTCGCTGAGGTTGGCGACCGAGGCCATGCGCTCGGACAGGTCTTTCGGCAGGCCCGTGGCGATCACCTGGGCTTCCTGCGGCAGCTTCTTGCCGAGTTGCTGAGCGATCAGCGGGAAGTTGCTACCCCACTGCGCTTGCTGCTGCTCGATCAGGGTGGCGGCATTCTCGCCCCCGGCCACCTGGCTATTGAAGCTGGCGGCGATCTGGTCGGCAGACGCATCCGGGAGAAGTTTCGGCGCCTGCACGCCAAGCCGGCTCTGTTCGGCAATGGTGGCATCGGCATATGCTTTGTACGCCTCGGGCGTGCCGGCCTGCTGGGCATTCGCCAGCGCCTGGCGCACCGGAGCGCTGTAGCGCGCTGCGTAGCCTGCCGGGTCCTGCTGCTGCTCCTTGAGCAGGCCTGCGCCGACACTGACGATATGGCGGTAGAGCTGGCTGTCTTCCCTGAACCCCTCGCCGACAGTCGGTGCGCCATCCACGTATTGGCGCGCCTGATCGTTATGCAGGACCTCTGCATAGGCCGTCGCATGCTCGGGCGTGTCGAACTTGCCGAGGTTGCGCCCGGTCTTCAGGTATGTGTCGATCGCCTCCTTCTCACTCATGATGCGGCCGTCATCACTTACGGTCGGCAGCAACACCTCTTGCCCATCGAAGTTTGCCGACATTGATCGGACAGTGCTGATCGACCCGTCGGCATTCTTGACCCTCGGCCTAGCATTCAGGTCGATATTTCCCTTCTCGATCATGCCGCTGGCGCGTCGACCGTAGAATGGGCCTGACTGCTGCGACGGCGCAGGGTTGAAGCGCGCAAGAATGGCTTGGCGCTCTTGAGGGTCCGCCGTGGCAAACTCACGGATTGCCGGTGCCATGGCCTGAGGTTTCAATACTTCACTTTCGTACCGACTTTCCGCGTCCTTGCCGTAGGCTGCGACGAACTCGGCTTTGGAAGGCGTGTTGTCAAACTCGAATCCTTGCATCCAAGCTGCTTGGGCGTCCTGCAAGCGGGACTGCAGTTCCATCCTGGAGATCGCCTGCAACTGCCTGGCCTCGATCTGGCGCTGCCTCGCCTCGGCCTGCTGCCGGCGAATACCCTGGTCGATCATGCTGCTGACCCGAACCTGGGTTTCGGCGTTCATGCCGTCCTTCGACGCTTCGTAATACTGCTGGGCGCGCTGCGGATTGTTGTCGACCATCTGCGCGATCACGCCGGTCAGCAGGCGGCTACTGGCGTTGACCTTCTCCAGCTCGGTCTTTTCGGGTGACCAGCCATTGCGTTGCGCCTGGGAGTTGACGACGTCGAGCACCTTTTGCCGATAGAAGCCGATCTTGTTTGGGTCGCCGAAATTTAGGACTGCGGAGTCAGCAGACAACTTGATCGATGCATCGTCCACATCGTTCATGTACTGCTGGTGCTGGCCAGACTCGTAGCGGTTCAGGTCGTTCGACATGGACTGCCGACGTTGGGCGACGATCTGCGCATAGCGCTTGCGCTGGGTGTCGTTCGACAGTGTGGACCCCAGTTCCTGCTGGTACTTGTCGAAGCCGTCCAAGGTCTGGCCGGTGACGTCCAGCGCGTTCTTACCCTTGCGGGTGTAGACACCGTTCTGCTGGTTGTAGAAGGTGTTGTTCTGCCACTCGGTCAGCTTGTTGTCGGCGTCGATGATGGCGGTGGTGTCGGCCTCCTGCCGCTGCTTTGCGGCGATATCCGTGGCGACCTGCCCCACGGCATCGAGACCCTGTGCCAGCGCGCTGTTATCGACGAACTGAGGGCGCACCTGCACGCCAGGGATGCCCTGTTGACGGACCTGAAGCTGGTATTGCGGAATCCTGGCCATGCCCTACCCCTTGATTGCGCCGTAGGCCTGCGCGCCCTTGGCGCCGGCGGTGAGCAATGAGCCGAACATGCCGGACTGACCGGAGCTGCGGGCGTTTGCGGCTGTGAGTCGCCCTTGCTGGGCTTGTGTCCGGTATCCCCATGCCTCACGGGCTGCATTGTTGCGGATCGTCAAGGCGTCCAGCTCGCCCAGGGCAGCAGTATCGTCCTGGATCTCAGCAGCAGAACCACTGTTCACGTCGACGCCATTCGCTGCGAAGCCGGCGCGCTGAGTACCAATGGCAGATCTGGTGGCCAGGCGCTGCTGGTCGGACTCGAATTCGCCGCGAGCGATGGCGTCATTCGCGGCCTCGTCGGCGAACGCGGCGTTCTGCAGGCTGGCCTGGGCCGTGGCCTCGCCTTGGGCTGCTGCCTGCTGGCCCTGGATGAGCGCTGATGCGCCCATGGCGATGAACGGGATCGCGGCTACTGCGCACATGCAGTGCCCTCCATCGTGAATGGGTAGAAGGATTCTCCGTTGATGCCGTAAGGCACCGCCGGGAGGAAGGTGAAGCCGCACCACTTGAGCCAGCGGATGGCCAGGGTGTTGCGCGTGTCGATCATGTTGATCAGGAGTTGGTGGCGGCTGCGCATGCCGGCGATCACGCCCGGGCACTCGGCCAAGAACTGGCGCCGGGAGGTGTTGATCCAGGTGCTGCTCATCATCCACGGCAGGCCATGCACGGCGTCGTGGCGTGTGTCGCCGAAGATAGCCACCACCTTGCCGTCGACGATGCAGGTCGCGCAGTGCGTGGCGGTGGCGACGGCATGGCGCACTTCCTTTGCCGGTGACCAGCCGCGAATCGCCGCCAGCTCGAGCGCATCAGCTGGGCGCAGGTCGTCCAGCAGCGCCTTGATGTGCCACTCGCGCACCTTTACCAAAGCAGCCGCCGGCTTGGACATTTCAGCCGCCGGCTTGGACATTGAGCATGACCCCCAGGATGGTGAGTGGCAGTGGGTCGGACTGGCGGATGAAGACCCGGCCAGATTCGGACCAGTCGGCAATGATCGGAACCTCAGCGCGCCCGGTCAGTAGCTTGATCGGCTCGCCGTAGCTCTCTGTCGAGCGCTGCTTGCACTCACGCAGGCGGCCGGCGTCCGGGCCGGCGAAGAAGCCACGGGACTCTTCGCAGAACACCACCACCCCATTGATCCGCTTCTTGTTGCCAAGGAACGCCGGGTTGTTCGGTATGGCCAGGTCCAGGGTTTCGAAGTCGGCCGGAATTGGAAGTCCGGCATGCACCACCAGCGACGAGCTATCGAGCGCCACGGCGCCGTCGACGACCACCTGCTGCGGCGCCACGTTGCCATCGGCCAGCAGGCTGACGGTCTTGCCGTTGAGGTGATCCAGGCCAGTGATCGTGCTCGCGGCCAGCCCCCAGCGCGTCGCGGATACGCCGCGTAGCGATTCCGGGACGATTGTCTGCGGGGTCACGGTGACCACGTTCGCGGACGTGAACGCATCGATCTCCACCACCAGGATCTGCCCGGGGTCGGTCGCGGTACCTCCGCCGTACATCACGACGCTACGCCCGACCATGCCGGCATCGAAGGTGGTCGTGCCAACGGCGAGGGTGAGCGGGTTCGGGTATTTCCAGTCAGTGCCGCCGGTGAGTACTGCGGTACCGGTGCGGCGACCGTCATAGGTCAGGCCGGAGTCGACGAAGAACGCCCGGTCGAACCAGTAGTCGCCGGAGCCGGAACTGCGCAGCTCGCGAGACGCCAGGCGCTCAACGTAACGCTTGGTGGTGCCGGCGATGGTGCGACGCACGATCGCATAAACCGCGTCCTCGTCGCCTTCCGGGATCGAGACGATGGATTCGAACGCGCCGTCGGTATCGTGCCGGTGCCAGCTGTAGACCTCCTGGGTCGGTAGGTAGGTGAAGCCCAGCTTCACGCCGTCATTACGGATGCACCACAGCACGCTGTTCGGCACCTGGGCCAGGGTCATGGCCTTGATCTCGTAGCCGCGCACCAGGTGCGACGACAGCACGGTCAGGTCCTGGCCCTGGAATCCGTCGCTGGTGTAGCTGTAGGCCAGGTCCGCCAGCTTCTGGCCCCGGGCCTGCACGTACAGCGCGGTGTTGCCGTAGACCGCCGGCGCGACGGTGCTGGAGCCGATGTAGCTCTGGAAGATTGCCTGAACGTTGCTGGGCTTGATGCCGGTGGCGTCGCCGGAAATGGTGATCTCGGCGCCAGAGGTCAGCACCAGCATTTCCTTCAGCGGCACAATCGCGCGCACCCGGTTCACCTGGTTCGACGCAATGGTCAGCGTGATCGCGTCGTCGTCCTTGTTCGGCTGCGAGTAGCCGAAGTTGTGAAAGGCGCCAACCCGACTCATCCAGACCGTCTGTGGCTGCTTTGCGCTCGCGGCGAAGACCAGGCGCTGCTGGTAATAGCCCACCACCCCGGGGTTGTTGTCGTCGGCGAAAGGGTTCTGGTAGCTCGGCGGCGTGTCGTTCTTGTCCGGGCTGATGTTCAGGTCGGTGAACGTGATGTTCGTAGCCTGGCCGATAAAGCCGAACAGGCCGGAGCCGTTGTTTTCCTTGTAGACGTTGTAATGGTCGACGTCAGCGACGGCCGTCCAGGACAGGTCAGCGCCGGACTTGGTGTTCCAGGACGCTACCGTGGCCGGCGCCGAAGCTACGGATTCCTCGGCGGCCTCGCCGGCGGCCACCGAGGTGACGACGTAGCGGAACTGGGTTGTGTCGCCGGTACCGCCTGCCAACGGCGTGGCAGTGAGCCCCGTGGGCGCCACGATGCTAGGCATGAAGCTGATATCGCCGATGGTCCAGTTCGTCGCCCCCAGGCGCTTCAGCTCGGCCGGCGCATAGCTCGGGTGGGCGATGGTAAGCACATCCGCCGACTGGGTGAAATTCAGCTCGAACAGGTGTTCTTCCTGGTATGGGGTGGAGACCTCGTAGGCCGCCAGGCCGCTCAGCAGCTGTCCGCCGTTCGTGTAGAAGCGGATGTATTCATGCCCGAGCTCCAGCGCATAGGTCTGCTCAGTACTGAACTGGAACGGGATCAAGCGCGAGGCGCGGGCGCTGAGCTTGGTCTCGGCCAGGAAGCGGTATCCCGCACGGTTCCTAGCCCCGCCCTCCGGCATGATCATGAAGTTGCGGCAGGTGCGCAGGCCGGTAAAGTAGCGATTCAGGTCGACACGGGCCGATGTGGACGGCGCCATTTCTCCAGCGCTGAACGAGGGCTGCAGGATCTCGGTCATCAGTTGCGCACCGCGATGAATGCCGACTCATGGGGCGGCGGTGGCGTGCCCTCGTTGAGCGCGGCGGCGGCGGCCTGCAGGGTCACGGCCTGGTACTGCGCGAAACAGTTGCCGGCAATCGAGGTGTCCTTGCCGAGGCTCGGGGCGATCTTCGACGCCAGGTACCAGGACAGCGCATCAACGAACATCGGGTCGAACATCTCGGGAGACTCGACCTTCATCGTGTATTCGAGCTTGGCCTCGTCCACGCTGGTCGCGATCAGGCGCTGACTCGAACCGTTGATGACCCGGAAGCGAATCGGCGGGATGGCTGGCAGCGCGTAGCCGCCGTGGCAATGGGGGAAATAGCCCTGCGGGAATGCCGGATTGACGATGCGGCGGATGCGCATGCAGTCGATCGGCACCGCGAAGGCATAGGGGAATTCGGGGTCCGGGTTGGAAGCGACTCCGGCCAGTTGCTCGAACTTCGTCGCGAACGGCCAGTCGCAGTCAGCACGCAATACGTAGTCGCGGCAATGCACGAACCACAGGCTGCACTGCTCTGCCGGCACGCTGGCTTCCGAAAGATCGTCGATGCGGGCGCTCTGGCCGAGGTTCGACAGGGCCATGTTGCAGATCTCAACCACGGATGACATGGGTGGACTCCAAAGAAAAAGGGCCCCGAAGGGCCCTCGAGGGTTTTGCCGTGGATCAGGCGTCGGGGTGACCGTCGTCGTCGGTGTTGCCACCCTCGCCGCCGGATTGCTCCGCCGACTTCACGAACGGCTGGCCGCCAGCGTTGAGCCGATCGGCCTCAGCCTGCGCCTCTTCCTTGCTGGCGCCGATGAAGTCGCTGAACCAGGCGCCGGCCGCATCCACAACCCGCCAGCGGGTACCACCGTTGAACTTCGCGGTATAGCCGACAACCGCTCCACCCTCGCCGCCGGATTGCTCCGGCTGCTCCTCCATCGACTGGAGATTGCGACCAATCTTTCCGTCCGGGCCCGGGTCGTAATCCACAACCTCGCCCGGCTCATGCAACCTGTTGTTGATGAAGCTGTGCTCGAGCACAACACACTTGATTGCAGCCATGGATCACCTCCTTAGAACTGGTAGCCCTTGGCGTACGCGCGGAAAGCCTGGACGTCCTTGGTGATGAAGGCCGAGAACGCGCCAGCCGTCAGCGGACCAGTAGCCACGGTGTAGCGAACACCCACGTAGCGGTTGTACTGCCCGGCAGGCAGCTTGATCGCCAGGAGGGTGGTGCTGCCGACCAAGGCGGCCAGGGCGTTTGCCGCCGAGGAATAGTGCACAGTAGGAGTGGTGGCCAGGTCGGCGGTACTGGACGACTCCAGGGTTACTGTTACCGTCGCGGCACCGGCGGCGGTCGCCGTGGTGTCTGTCTGGACGACCAGGTAAACGTCCTCGCCCACGCCGATGTCGCGGGTGACGTTAGTGTTGACGGCGTTCCCTCGCGGGTACAGGTCCACCACATTGGTGGAGATCGCGGTGGCGGTGACCGCCTGACTGTCCGAGAACTCCAGTTGCTTGTCGACATACATGATGGGCTCCTTAAACCACGCGGGCTTCAGTGTTGAGGATGGCGTCGACGCGGCGCACCGGAACCTCGCCGAACATCAGCGCAGGTTTACCAGCGACGTTGTCGTACATGAGGGTGCCCGACGCGACTTTGTTGACAGTCTGGCGGCGCAGGAACGAGCGAATGCGGCGATCCACATAGAACGCCGGGGTAACGCCGGTCAGGCTCTGGATCAGCTCCAGGCCCTGGGTCATCAGGTCGATGATGTCGGCGCCGGCGCTCGCATTCTTGGTGAGCGCGCTCACGTCGATGTTTGCGATGCGGACTACATAGCGCCAGTCCTTGACCGCGATGCCGCACTTCCACTGATACTGATCCATGAATGCACGGAAGCGGTTCTGGTTGCTGTCGAAGGCGTCGCCCTCACCCAGGTCGTTGTGCACCAGGCCGGCCTGCGAGCCCTTCGGATAGATCCCGTGCACGGTGTTCTCGCCCCAGCCGAACAGCCAGATCGAGGTGTTGGTGGAGCCAGTGCCACCGGCATCGATGACGTTGTTGGCGGTTTGCGCGGTCGCAGCGTTCACGGTATTGAAGCGCGGCGCCATGCCCATGAAGCTTTCGGGGGTGGCATCGGCGTTGCCGTAGATTACTTCGCGTTGCATGCGCTGATTCATCGATTCGATGAATGCCTTCGATTCGGAGAGGCGGAAGGATGCGGTGTTGCCGTTCAGCAGCGCCAGGTCCTTGTCGACCTCGCCACGGCCCTCCAGGATGCCGCAGGACTCATCGACCTGCGCAGTGGTCGACTTGCTCTTCGGCACGCCACCGTTGAGCTTGCGGAACACCACATCCGGCAGGCCGGTGCGGGTGGTGATGCGCGAGCCGGTCGGCAGGTTACCTTCGTACCAGGGCATGTCGATTAGCATTTCGTTGTCCTGAGACAACAGTTCGGCAATCGGCATGATGCCGCCGCCATCAGGGTTCATGCGTTTCGCCACATCCAGAAGCGTGACGGCGTTGGTTGCAAGCGTGGCCATGTGGGCTGCTCCTTATGCGAGGTTGGGATACATGCGGTTGGCGATGGGTTTGTCGCCAGGTACTTCGGTGGTGGTGCGGTGCAGCCTTCCTTCGCCCAGCTCCAGGCCGGCCTTGTGGAATGCTTTGAGGAGCGCTGGGTGGGAGCCGAGGCCTGTCTCCTTCAGCAGCTTGGAAAGTTCGGGGGAGCCGTAGGCCTTGATGGCGCTGCGGGCGATCTCGACGTTCTCGGCGAACTTGGCGCCGCCGATCTCTGGATCAGCCTTGACCTGGGCGATCCACTCGCCCACCTGCTGCTTGTGGGCTTCGGCGAACTGGGCCTGCATCGCATCGACTACGCCCTGCTGACGCTTGGCGTCGGCGGCGACCAGCTTGTCGACGGACTCCTGGCTCAGGCCCAGCTCCTTGAAGGTGGTGGACCATTCAGCAGCGGCAGCCTCGTCGAGGGTGTAGCCCTCGGGCAGGCTCTCGAACTTGTAGGCTTCGGGCGCCTGGGGAGCGGCCGGCTGATCATCCGGCTTCGCTGGATCTACAGCGGGATCATCGGCTGGATCAGTCAGCAGGGATTCGTGCCCGGTCGCCGGTGCAGGCTGCTGCGCTGGAGGACTTGCCGGGGCGGCTGGATCTGCTGGAGCAGCGGGCGGCGCGGGCTCGGTGGCAGGAGCGGCACCGTCGCCCGGCGCGCCATCGGCTGGCGCCTCGTTCATGAGGAAGTGGCCCAGGCGGCCATGCACGAACAGGTTCATGCGTCACCCCCGAACTCGGCGATGCGGGTTGCGATGATGCGCAGCAGTTCGCCGGCCGCGACACGCTGGCTGGCCAAGCGCATCTGCTCTGCCAGAGAAAGCTGCTTGTACGCAGGGGAGTCGATCAGCAACCCCAGCTTGATCAGCTGGTCATTGAGCTGGACGTGCTCGCCGACGACAGCTTGCTGCTCGGCAGTCAGGTGCTTGACGTCACCCATTGGGCGGTAGGCGGCTTCGAACGGACCCTTGGGGCTCCAGCTGGTATAGCCATCGGCGTAGCGCACGCCGTAGCCCTGGACGCCGTCTTTCGATTCAGGCCAAGCCGTCAACTGCTTGGTGCCGATGTATTGCTGGCTCATTGAGATGCCTCGTCGGGTTTCTGGATGTTTTCCTGCGCCATCACCGGGTACTGGTGCGGGCACAGGCGGTTGATGTCAGCCAGCAGTTGCAGGCCCTGGCTGCGCAGCCCTTCGTTGAAGCTCATGACGCCGGCGTGCTGATCGAAAGAGGACCTAAACACCCCCGCCCTGCCGAGCAGGCGCCAAACGATCCGGCGGCCGATCGCAGAAGCCATCAACCACTTCAAGTCGTCTTCGGCCTGCCTCTCTGCCAGGCGCGCCAACTCCTCCCGCGCTTGCGAGATCTCGTCGTTGTCTTCCACTTATGCCCCCATCAGGCGACCCAGGACGTTGTCCGGGGTGATCTCGGTCTTGGAAAGAAGCTCGGCGCCCTGGATACCCTGATTGATCTGCTCCTGCAGGGCCTGGGCCTGGGCTTGCTGTGCGCGCTGCTGGCGGATGGTGTCGACTTCCTGGTCGCCGCGGACGACCGTGGGCACGACGCCGGCAGCATCCGCGTACTCGTCGACCCATTGGTCAGCGTTAAATTTGTCTTTGACCTCGGGGAAGGCGCCGGCCAGGTTGCCGATGGTGCTGGCGAAGCGCTCCAGGCCCTGCACTGCCTGCGCCTTCTGCGCCTGAGCAAGAATCGAGATGTAGTCGGCCTCGATATCGGATTCGCCAAGCTCCTCTGGCGGCTGAGGCAACCATGGGTCGCCATCGACGATGCCCGCCCAGATGGGTGCGGACTGCCGCAGCATGATCCCCGTGACGCGCTCTACGCCTACGTCCAGCCCCTCGAAGTCGATGCGCTCGACCACGGGGCCGAGCATGGCCATTTTCTCCTCCTTGCGTGCCACGATCTCGGTAGCAGTTCTGACGTCATCCATCTGGCTGATCATCAGGAACAGGTCGGTGAAGAACGAGCGACGGATGCGTGCCGAGATCTTGTCGATCTTGCTCTCGATGGCCGACAGCCACCCGAAGTTGGGCTGATAGATCGGCTGAATGGTGTTCTGTACGCCGATCTGATCGACGTAGGTGATGCCCCCTGGAAGCATCGAAGACGGCTGACCTCGTAGGCTGGCGGGAACCTGAACTGCTGGATTCGACCCTGTCTCAGCAAGGCGTGCGGATGATCGCTCGTACAGCTGCAGCGCCTTGATGTCACCAAGGCAGTTGCGGCCAGGACCAGTTCCGTAGCAGTCGCCTGGCAGCGCATCCCAGCGCATGACCATTACTGGGAACTCGTGATACCCCTTCTCTTCCAATGTCTGGGCAGGGGGTGCTGAGCACTCCCAGACCAGGCCCGCGAAGGGCAGGAACTTACTACCGCGGCGCTCAGGATCATGCGCATCGTTTGGCTGAACGATCTGTACGCAGTCGAACCACTGGTCCGGCCGGTTCTCATGCAGGGCATTGTGCGCCTGGATGCTCAGCGCTCCACGACCAAACCGCTCAGCCATCTGCGCGGCGGTCATCTTGAACTCGCGGTAGAAGGTGTTGGCACGGCCGTCGACGCCATTGGCGACGTAGTACTCACCTGCGGTAAAGACCTCGCAACGGATGACGTTCTCTGGGTCCTCATCGATCCAAACCGCGCCAGTGCCGAACACACCCATCTCCAAGTAGGCGACGTGCATGCAGTTGTAGAAGTTGGAGCGCAACAGGGCTGAACGCTCGCGCTCTGTAGCCTCGTACAGCCAATCCTTGACTGGGCCGAACTCCATCGACGCATGCGACTTCAGTTCAAGGTTGAACCACGGCCGCGATCGCGAGGTGAGTCCGCTCATCATGCCAGCAGCGAGCGCCAATGCATCCTCGGTCGCCTCGTTGTTGATGATCTTGTTGTTCCGGCGATCGCCCTTGTTGACCTGTTTGTCGCACAGCAGGCGCGACCGCATTGGTTGGATGAAGTCCGACAGCTCGCGCCAGCTGGCTTCCCACGATGTGCGCTCGTTCTTGAGCATGCCCAGTCGCTTCTCGGCGCGTTGGCGCGGGGTGTCATTCATGGTCATTGCCCCAGCAGTACTTTGTTGCCGGTGGTTGTGCCGGCCATACTGCCACCGAGGATGGTGCTCGACAGCCCGGCAGCGGCTGCACGGCGGCGCTTCTCGTCGTCGCGGGCGGACTGCACGTCGCTGGCGATGTTCGTGGCCTGAGTGCTCGCAGCCGTGGTCGTCTCTGCTGTCTGCGCCTCCTGAGGCAGCAGATCGAGCGATGTCGGGAGCCCGGCCTTCTTGAACAAGTCCAGTGGGTCACTGATCTTGTGGAGTGGCTTGATGATGTTCGCGAGTCCGCCGCCGCACATGGTGGAATTCCTCAGTTGAAGGGGTCGTAATGGGATTGGTGCGAGCCGCCCTGCGATGGCTTGCACTGGAACCGCTGGCGGGCGAAGCGCCGCATCATGTACGCGTACCGAGAGGCCGACAGGACGTCGTCGTTCAGCTTGACGATCCGACCGCTCTCGTCGCGGTGGTAACTCATCTTCTCTTCGAAGAAATCGCTCAGGTGGCTGAAGACCTTCCAGCGCCCGGTGGTCATGCGCTCGTACATCTCGACCAGGCCGGCCTCGACGCCGACGCCACCGTCAGGCCAGGTCGCATGCTCGGGCAACATTGCCCAGCCAGCATCGACATACGCGGCCTTCTGCTGCTCGCCGGATGACTTCTCCGACTGCAAGCCATCGCTCGGCCACGCCGTTGGCACATGCTGCGCCCAGGTCTTCACCGTGCCCCATGCCGTCACCGGGGTGGTGCGCGACTTCTTCCAGGCCTGGGCCACGTAGATCACGTCAGCCTCCATGTCGATCCAGAGCTGCACGTGCGCTTGCGGGTGATCCCACCCGAAGTCGATCGCGTTGATGACCCAGAAGTGGTCGGGACACGGGAACGGCGCGCATTTGATCTCGTCGTCGCCGAAGTCGAAGATCAGTCCGGTACCAAGCAATGGTTCGCCCCTTGTGCGCATGTCGCGCTGCCAGGCCGGGTATGCACTGAGCAACTCGGCCTTGATTTTCTCGGTGAGGTGCGGCGCATCAGCCCAGGTGGCGCGCTGCATGTATTGGCCTTCGCCCGGGTCGTCCATGAACTTGACGACCAGTTCGGTGCGTCCGTTCTCCGGGGTGAAGGTGAGGATCCCGCGCCCGCCTCGTCCACGGTCGCCTGTGGCGGTCCGCGTGATGACCTGCGGGTAGATCTTCGGATCCCGGGGCTCTTCGTCGATGTGATACCAATCGACGCTGTCGCCCATGATTGCGTGCTGGCCCTGGCTGTAGGACCAGAACTGCACCGTGGAGGTACTGCCATTGGCATGGCTGACGCGGACCTCGCGCATTGCGCCGGAGGTGCCGGTTGCCGATAGGTGCCCAACAATGCGATCAGCCGGGACCAGGCCACCGGCCCACTTCCCCTGCTCGAAATTGCCGAACAATGGCTTCTGGAGCAGGTCCCGGGTCTTCTCCATCGAGTAGCCCAGGAGCCAGCACAGCGGTGCATGATCGAACCGATGCCCCTCCCAGTCGTCCGGGTAGTCGCCCAGCAGGTGCATGGCATCGATGGTGAGGCCGGTCATGGTCTTGCCGACCCGGTTCGCCGCCATGAGCATGCATGCCGAATGATCGGCGGTGGCCTTGATGAACTTCCGCTGCCACGCGTACAGCGATTCGAACTGAATCAGGTGTCTACGCTGAGCCTCCCGACGCGCCTTCTCTTCAAGCAGTTCCAGGAGCGCGAGCTTGTCAGCCCTGCTCCCGTGAAAGCTTGGCGATTTGGCGATCAAGTTCATCGTCCGTCAGATCCGTCAGGTTGATATTGCCGGAGTGCTCGACGCGCTCCCTGAACGCGTTCACGCTGACGTGCTTACCGATCAACTCCAGAGCCCGGAGCTTGTCGTGGAACTTGACCTTGCCGGTCTTCATGTCCACTTCCTTCACCATCTGGCGCCAGATCGGCGGCCACTGCTTGATCGGCATGATCTTGCCGTCGTCGTCGTGGATGTCGGCCAGATCCAACTGATCGATCTGCAGGAGCCGCTGCAGCACGTAGTCCGCATCAGCCTTCAGCCGCTCTGCTCGCTCAGCCAGGGCCCGTTCAATGGCCGCCTTGATCTCTGGCTTCTTCATGAGCTGATACGCCTGCTCCCTTGCGCGCGCCGGGGCATAACCGGCCCTGATAGCGGCCTGAGTGGCGTTCAGGTCGACGAGGTACTCGACAACGAAACGCTGCTGCTTTGCTGTCAGGGCCATGGGGATTACTCGCTACCAGCTTCTGGCGAGGCTGCAACCTGCGCAGACATGCGCATCCAGCTGAACACCGGGAACATGGCCACAGCCTTGCCGCCATCGACCAGCAGGGTCAGCCCGTTGGAGTCACGGACATGGGTCACTGCCTCGATCAGGTGCAGCACGCCGTCTGGGGTGCTGACTTCGTAGGAGGTCATGGTCATTTCGAAGCCCTCAGGGAATCGTAGGAACGTTCGCAGGCGAATCCGGCCCGGCGACTTGCGTCAAGCGCTGCTGCCAGTTCTCCCGCATGGTTGTCAGCCTCTGTGCGCAGCTGGGCGAGCAGATCGACAAGGTCGTCGATTGTCTTGCCTCTGGCGGCAAGGCGGGCGCGGAGGGCGGCGCGGTCGGCGAGCAGCTGGGCTTGTTGCTTGCGCAGGCTGTCACCCACAGCACGCAGCTCAGCAGCGCGAGCATCGTCATTCGCTTTCTGGTTGGCTGCATCGGTACGCACCTGGTCAATGTCTCGTTGGCGTTGCTGTTCGATCTGGCGGGCCTGCTCGCTCGCCTGGGCCGCTTCCCGCTCGACGCCGGCGACGTACCCGGCATGATCGGCACGGGCGCCGGCCATTCGAATCGTCTGCGCGCCCAGCAGGACCAGCGCCACGGCCAGGGCGGCGAGCAGGTAGCGGTTCATGCACTTACTCGACCGGAGCCTGAGCAGGCAGCTGCCGCTGGTGCAGGCGCTCCTTCAGTTCGTAGCCCATGAGCGGCCAGAGCTTGGCGACGGCGTTGTCGCGGGCGATCTTGCGGCCAATCTCGGCGTCGAAGTTCTCCGGACTGGCGCAGGCACTTTCCCCGGTGACGGTGAAACCGTTGCGCAGCACCAGAACACAGAAGGTCAGCAGGTCCAGGGCAGCTGGGGTTGCCTGCCACTCAGGACCACGAGTGATACCAACCAAAGCCTCGGTGGCGGTGAAGTAATGCTCACTGGCGATATTGGCTTGGAGGTCGGCGGGGGTGACGCGCGGCGCGGTCAGGCCCTTGGCCTGGATTTCCAGTTCGATTGCTTGGTCAGTCACGGGGATTGCCTCGGTGGTGGTGGAACTCATCGCGCATACCAGGTCATCTGGTAGCAGCGTGCGTCAGCGGGGATCTTGGACATGGGCCAGCGCAGGCAGTCCATGTGCTTGCGCTCCGGCCTGGTACTGCTCACCCGGAGCGTCTGGACCAGGTATGCAGACCCGGCGGCGGTGGTGATGTAGTCACCGACCTGGATGCCTTCGGCGCCGTCGACGTAGAGCTTGCATGGCGTGTATGGCTGTCTGCGGCTCATGCCAGCGCCCTTCGGACACCTTCAGAGATCACGGCATCACTGTAGGGATTGCCGCCGTTCTCATGGGCAATGATTGCGACCACGAAGCCCTTCAGCACTGCCGGGTCGGTGAGTTTGATCGTGGCGCCAGGCTTACTGCCGATCCGGGATTCAACGGAGCGAACGTAGGCGGCGGTGTCGTTCTCATTGCTCGGCGCCCAGCGGGCGATGATCTTGGCAACCGTGTTCAGGCCATAAACCCGCTGGTAGGTCTGGAGCAGTTTGCCCAGGGCGCGGATGCCATTCTCTGGAGTGTCGAAGCGAGCGAATCGCGGCTTGTCGACGCCCTGCTCGATGCCGAGTTGCCCTGACCACTTGTTGGACGGGCTGTAGTCGATGTTGCCCGGGTTGTTGTTCCGGATGCCGCGCGGGGTGCTCATTGATCGGCTCCCTTGGTTGGCAGCTTGAATGCCGCGAACCGGTCGGCCAGGTCGGCGATCTTCTTCACACCAATGAAGCCAATGCCGCCACCGAGGCCGGCAGCCAGATTCTGTGGAAACCCAAAGTACTCCAGCAGCGGGAATGCCCCGGCAGTAAGTAACGTGCAGAGGGAAGCCTCCAGGGCTGCCTGCCTGCGCGTGCCGCCGCCGTAGATGATCCGCAGTGCGGCCATCACGAACGAAAGGCAGCCGGCGTAGATCAGCGGCGCATGCTGGCTCAACCACGCAAGGGCTATCGCCCAGGTGTCTGGTTTATCTGGCATGTTTGGCATTCTCGATATCCCCTCTCCGGGGCAGAAACAACAAACCCCGCTCGAGGGCGGGGTCTGGGTGATTAGATGAGCAACAAAAAACCCGCTCAATGGCGGGTTTCTGTGCTTTGTCCGTAGCTCTGGACAGTGGTTAAAAGGTATCAAAACACTCGACAAATCGTCAAGCGACCCGCTTTTGCACGTCGCCGATGCGGTGCCGCTGGTTCCAGTACTCGGCCACCCGGTCGGAGAACTGGGCGTGCCGCGCCTGGTTCTCGATGATGTCACTGCCCCACTCTTCCCGGTATGCCCTGGTGTAATCACGCATACGGGCGAACCAATGGCGTAGCGCCTGTTCATGCATGGCATTCAGGCGCGCGCGCAACCGCAGTATGCAGGGCTCACGTCGCTCGGCGTAGGCCTGGCCACGCGCATCAGCCACTTCCTCCCTATCGAGCACATCCCAGCGGCAATCACCTGGAACATGGCGGCGCTCTTTCAGCCTGGCAACCACCGCAGCCACCGGCCTGAGCGCCTGGGCATCGAGGCTGTCACAGGTCTTCGCCAAAACCTCCCAAACGGCTGACCAGTCCCTGGCCCATTGGCTGACAGTGATCGTCGCGCCGTACCAGTCGTAGACGAATTCGGAAATGCGGCCAGGCCCCCAGGCCTCGCGACCAGACACCGAGGCCTGATGACTGCGGATCGCCGCCAGAGCCATCCAGTATGCAGCCTCCCGGCGCCTGACCGGGATCTTCTCAATGTCCGCCGTGAACCAAACCAGCGCGTGGGCGATGTTCAGGTCCTGCCCACCAGCGATGGGCGAATACAGCGCGTGCCCGAAGTGCTGCAGGGGCTTGGGTAGCGTGCCTATTGCCTTCTGCACCAGGCCGGCGGCGAGCATGTGTGCGCACCGCCCGTTACTGTCGCGACCTGACGCCGTGGTCTCACCAAGGACGCGGCCTCGCTTGCCGAGCTTCACGCGCTCAGCAGCCACGGCCAGGACGGAATCACGATTCTCATGCAAGGCTTCGCGCCATGCTTGCCGTGCGCTGATCAGCTTCATACAACCCCCTTGCGTAGTTCTGCGTATTGCCCCATGCCTATCGACCCACCATCGCCAAACGCTCCACAACGTCGCTCATGTCGCGCAGGACGTAGAGCAACGCCTCTGGGCCGCCTGATGCCTCAGAGCGGCTCAGGAAGCGCCTGTAGCTCACCACGTGATCCACGCATACAGCGACGCGGCCTTGGGTGCTCCGCTGGACGTACCACACCGGTTTACTCATCACATAAACTCCCTGGTCTGGCGTTGTTTTCCGGTGCGCCGGGTGAACTCATTCCGCCTTGATACAGCCGTCAGGTAGCACTGTGGGCATGCAGAGTCAGGGGCTGCCTGGCCAATAGCCCTGGTGCGACGCAGCACATAGTTGCCGCAGGAACAGCGGCATACCCAGCGACCGCGCTTGTCGGCGCTCCAGCCGAGAACAGTGAGGCGACCGAATGAGGTCCCGGCCAGATCCTGCAAGTTCTCAGGCAGCAGCCCGACAGACAGCGGAGTGCTTGAGCACACTTCACTTTCCAGCGCCCGGTACTCAAAGGATTCGCCACGGCAGACGACCCTAGCGGCGGTCGCGTTGATTGGACTTTCAAATCCAGGCTTCATGCGACCTCCTGCAGGCGTGGAACGACGTTGACGTGAACGCCTGGCACTTCGCCGTAGCGCTTGCGGACGATTGCATCGACGACCTGGACGTCATCCTTCCAGACCACGCCGTTGAGCCCGTCGTAAATGGCCTTGATGACGTTATCCATGTCGGGCTTCTTGGTCGGGAAGATCTCGCCGGCCAGCGCCTGGGCCTGACGCTTCTTCGGCATGGACTTCGGGATGCCCAGCACGATGCGCATCTCGACCATAACTGGACCTTCCAGCAATGCGCGTCCGGCCATGGCCTCGGTGCCAACCATTGCGATCAAGCCTTCGTAGCTGATCGAGCGCTTGGTCGAGTGCATGCGAGTGACGCCGTGCATTGTGCTAAGCCTCGGCCTGCCCTTCCCTACGGCTTCGCCCGGGACGAAAAACTTCAAGCTCTCGACCTCACCCACGGCTCACCTCCCTGATCACGAACCCTGCGGCCTGACGGGTCTTTGCGCACTTGTCGTGGTCGCCCTTGTTCCGTGGCTTGTTGCACACGTCGCAGAAGATCGACATCGACTGCCGATTCAGCGGCTGGAAGCCCTTGGCGGGGCGTACCTGGGGTTCGTAGTTCATGCGGGCCTCCGGATGCCCATCTTGGCCAGCAGCAGAGCGCGTGCGGCCTTTGGGTCTGTTGGGATGTTCTGGGCGGTCATGACCTGGCCTTGGCGCCATTCGGCGTACTCCATGGCCAGTTCAAGCGCAGGTTTCTGTGAGTCATGGCCGATGCCGGTCGGGATCTTGCCGTCGAGCGGCTGGGCGTTCTGTGCCCGGCGCATGACGATTGCGTAGTTACGCTCGAACTGCTGGCGCAGGACCTTGCTAGTGGTCTTAGCCGACCTCAGCTCGTACGTGCCGGTGGCTTCTGCAGCGACGCGCACGGCTTCGTGGCTGTACTTGCCGGTCAGCGCCTCGATCCAGGCCTGGTCTGGAGGTGGCATGCCTGGCACGTGCAGGCATAGACCCCGGAAGACGTTCGCCACCGGGGGCCATTCGAACTCGATGGCGCGGTCGATCAGTACCTGTAGGCCATTGGCGAGCTGTTGGCCGGTGAGACCGCCGAGGATCTTCGCCCAGGCGTGGTCCTGGTCAGCTGATGCGCCGAAATTCGACGTCCAGCGGTGCCCGTACATCTCCGCCATCTTCAGCCAGAGCTTGTCCAGCAGCGGCTGGGGCAGCTTGTTCCCGCTGCTCTCGCTCTTCTCGTGCTGCGATTGAAGCTCGGACCTGACCGACAGCGGAATTATCTTGCCGCTGGCGTCCACCGCCTTGGCTGCCAGGGACTTGACCCCCGGGGCGTTTCTGATGGGCTTTTGCTTGAAGTGGTCTGGAATTTTCTGGTCCATACGGGTACCCCCCGGCCTGAGCCTGGCGAAGTTTGTGTTTCAGGGATTGGGCAAGCTGGTGCTCCCACTGGGCCTGCGACTGCTCCTTCTCGGGGCGTGCAATCCAGTACGAGCGGAATTCGTTGAGGGTTTCGTCGGGGACGCGCTTGGGGATGGCGTTGCGCAGTGCGGTGGCGTTCCAGGTCTTAGCCTCGGACTGCCAGCCGTCATGCATCGCGAAGTAGCCGCGCGCGGAGAGAGTAGTAGGGCTTTTACCGGATACCGGAGGTAGGTTGTTCCTCTCGGCTTCGGATGATTCTCCTACGGTTGCTGCTTCCTCTGCGTTAGAAGGCAAGTCACCGTATTCATTGGGTATTTCACTGTTTTGCTGTGGTTGTTCATCTGGTTTCTGCTCTGGTTGCTCCTTGGTTGCTCCTGTTTTGGACGGACCATCACTGGTTGCTAGCGGGAGCTGGAGCACCAGAGGACCCAGTGAGACCGTTAGGCCCAGGGTTTCCAGGCGCTTGAGAAGGGATCGAACCTTCTGGCGGGTGACTTCTGGCGGCGCGTG
The DNA here is from genome assembly GCF_004214895.1 of Pseudomonas tructae. Lineage (NCBI taxonomy): Bacteria > Pseudomonadati > Pseudomonadota > Gammaproteobacteria > Pseudomonadales > Pseudomonadaceae > Pseudomonas > Pseudomonas tructae. The sequence continues at coordinate 3,611,933 of NZ_CP035952.1, forward strand.
GCGACCAGGCAGAGGGGCGACGTAGAGAACCTCGCGCAACATCTGCTCGCTGATTCTACGTGATTTTCCAGCGATGCCAGTCCGGTAATCCATGACCTTGCGAATGGCGCAGTACAGCTTCAAGAGCTCGGCAGGCTCTTCGGCCAGCGCGCCCCACTCGTCGTCATTGATCTGGAAGGCAGCCATCGGTTCAGCCCTCTTCCAGCTGGTCCAGGCCCTGGACGTGTTCCATCCAGCGCTTTGAACCATGGATGAACATTTCGATGTCGCGCTCGTTGAAGCAGCGCATTTCGCTGGGCACGATCTTCAAATCGAGAACCGCCAGGATCTCTGCAAGCTCGCGGAACTTGTCCGGCTTCATCCGGCAGATCGTCGATTCGTCGCAACCCATTGCAACGGCCACCGGCTTCCCGCCAACCGATGCAAGGCGCGACAAGATGAAGTGCAGGTTCTTGCGGGCCCTTGCGGTCTGCTCCGGGTTTAATTGGGTCGTCGACATGATCAGGCCGCCACTTCATCGGCCCCGGCAAACCGCTCGGGGTAAAGGATGTGGATCTCAGTCAGTTCGCCTTCGAAAACCTGAACCAGCTTTTCAGCCAGTGCGGTGGATGCCTTCTGTTCGCCGCGCTCAACCCGGGATAGGTTTCCCGAATCGAGGCGGTCGCCCAGCGAAGCAACACGGGCCGTGACATCGGCCAGCGTCCACTTGCGGGACAGTCGTGCTCGTTTCAGAGGGGACATGGAATGTGCCTTCGTGGGTGGGTTCAGCTCAATTCTGCGCACAACGCAGATTACACGCAACAAAAATCTGCGCAGAGCGCTTTGCGCGGTGCGCAGCAAGGACAGAAAATCAACAAATGGACATCGGAAAAGAAATCAGAATTGCGCGAAAGGCCAAAGGCCTGACGCTGGAGGCGCTCGCCAACCAGGTCGACACCGACACTGGAAACTTGTCGCGACTTGAACGAGGCAAGCAAGGTGCTAGCCAAGAACTATTGAAAAGAATTATGGATGTTCTTGATTTAAGAATATCCACAATTAATCCATCGGAAGGCTCTGCAGTAGGATCATTACTTGGTGGCGCCGTCGGCTTTATGGTGCCTGCGATTGGTGGAATAGTTGGTGCATTAATTGATAAAGCCAACTCCACCCCTGGAGTTAAACAACCAAAAATCGCAACACCTCGACCATATCCAGTCCTGGAGTGGTCATTAATTTACAAGTGGTTCAGTGATCCTAGCTCTATTGACCTTGATGACATCGACGACTGGCTGCTTACGGTGCAGCCAGCAGGGGATTACGCTTTCTGGGTAAAGGTCAAGGGTGACGCCATGGCCAGCTATACTGCTCCAAGCTTCCCCAGTGGCTCGATGATACTTGTTCGGCCAATTGAGGCGGCAAAAAGTGGAAGCTTCTGTTTGGTCAAGCTTCCTGATAGTGACGAAATCACATTCAAACAGTATGTGGAAGATGCTGGTGTTCGGTACCTCCGATCTCTTAACGCCGGGTATCGCTCAATAGAGATTGATGATAGATACAAAATCATTGGAATTGTGATAGATACGAAAATGACCGGACTTTGAGGCGAGTAAAGAAATGATAGGGAAATTAAAAAAGCCCGTTTACTGGGTGACCATTTTGGTCATCGCTGGTTTGGCAAGTGCGATCGGTAAGGAAATCGGAGCCCAGCTCGGTAAGCCAAGTAATGATGAGCTGCTACGCAGCGCAACTGCACAGGCAATCAAGCAGATTAACGACCAGACTCCGAAAAAAGTTGATGAGCTGACCACCATGCTTCGGGCCGAATTGGGCGGCAGCCATGAGATGACGACATTCTTTGAGCTGGCGAACTATGACAGCTGGGGGGCATCTGCCGACCTGACAGCAGGAAAGTCCGCCGTGGTCAAATCATTGTGTGAGAATCCTCGAACCGTGAAAACAATGCGAATGGGGGCGAAATTTGGGTACGTATACCTAAAGGAAGACGGTACTGAGGTGTACCGGTTCAGGGTTAGTAAGGACGATTGTCCGTGACGAATCCGCCACCCCTCTAAACGAATCCCGCCGCTGAGCGGGATTTTTTTTTCGCCCGAAAGAAATTTTCTGCGCTTGACGCAGATTAAATTCTGCGCATAATGCAAATCACAAGTCTGCGCACAACGCAGATTTGTGGCAGCGATGGACCGGCCTCATGGTCCAGAGGGATGGCAACTGTCCCGGGCGTGCAGCGTAAAGCGCCAGAAGCAGTTTTCCAGCGGACAGGGTCGCGGCTGGAGAGAAGGAACCACCAGAAGATTTCACGTCAGCGCCTGTATCGGGCGCTTTCGGAAATCAACCGGAGAAGTGCCATGCACCTGAAAGACCAAGGCTTCAAGTTCTGCATCAGCCCGGATAAGCAGCAAGGCCGATGGCTGCACCCGACTGAGCTCAGAGTTCTGCACGCCGACTGGACCGACGTAACGGAGTGGCCAACCGAGCAGTTGATGGCCTACCTGATGCCTGCACCACAGCAACAGGATCTGTTCGCAGCATGACGCTTCCACTGGCAGCCCTTCCCGCGAGGGGCTGACGGGGAATCAACCATCGCCACTGGAGGCGACTCATGAACTACGAAATTGCAGTGGAAGGGGTCGTCCTCCGGGTGGAGGTGACTTCTTGCGTGAACATCAACCCGAGCTGGAACACGTGGAACAGCGACTGGGACCTCTACGGCACCCGAGAGCTGGAATGGCATGCGGTTTCCGGCGTCACCTACGACGATGACGGCGTGCCGATGGATGTGGAGGCCGAGCATCTGGCGGCGATCGCGCAAGCCAACACAGTCGCAATCGAGCGCGAGATCTGGTTCGAGATCGACAACCGGGGCGCCGGACGCAGGAGGGCAGCATGAACGTCAAGGCCGATGCCCTGGAAATCCTCGAAGACCGATTCACAAAGCTGGCGTCAGGTCCCAGTGATCAGCTTTACGGCGAGGTCGACATGGCGATTGAGATGTGCGGCCTGCTCGGCTTCATCAGCTTTTCCGAGCGTTCCCACTTCCAACTTCGCCGCGACCGAATCAAGCAGCGCGACGTCGACGAATTCTTGCTGCGTGAGGGCCTGTTGCCATGACCAGTAATCTCCGGGCGGTCATCGCCCCAACCATTCCCGGACTGATCAGAGCCCTGCAATCGCAGGGCTTTTCTTTGGTCGCGGACCTACCCGCCATCCGCATCCAGATTCGACGCGGAATGATCGTTGTGAGGTTTCCATGAGCATCAAGGCTCAACAGGCGACGGTTTACTACGCGCCAACAGCGGGTCGCCGGTTCTTCACCAGGTCGGCTGCGATCAACAAAGAAGCCCGGGCCATCATCAAGAAGCATTTCCCAGACGAGCCGGGGCACGACTGCAGCGAGGAAGCCTGCGGCTGGTGCCAGGATCCAGGCTGGAGCCTTGAGCATGACCAGCCCGAGCGATTCAAGCGCTACCACCGAATGCTGACCGGAGCGCTACGGCGAGCCAAGTCGTGACCACCCTCCAACGCCGGCGCCGCCACCTGATCTGGCGCGGCGCCTCAACTTCTCTTCTTGGCTGGTCCGGTTGGCTGCTGCTGATCGCTCTGGCTGACCTCATTACACGGTGAACAACATGAGCAAGCACACTCCGGGGCCTTGGGAGGTCCTGAACGGTTTACTGGTGTTCAGCGCGCTTGGCGCAGATAGCGGCGACGGTGTCAAGGCGACAACTTCCGATGGTTGGATGATTGCGGACTGCGGTGGCTGCGAGACCAATAGCGAAATTGGACCGGTTGAGCTTGGGCCGGGCGTGCTTCTCGCTAACGCCCGCCTGATCGCCGCCGCGCCGGAACTGTTGGTTGTCGCACAAGAGTTTCTTGAAGCGCTTGCCGAGCAAGGAATTCTTTGCGAATGCGGCGAGGCAGATTGCAGGACCACCCGAGCCCGCGCAGCCATCGCCAAGGCGCGGGGTGAGTCATGAAGCCCGGCTACTACACCGGACTGCCGAACGCCGACTACCACGGCGGCGACGGCATTTCGAAGACCCAGCTCGACATGATCGAGAAATGCCCGGCCCTGTTCCAGTGGGCCAAGGCGGCACCGGAAGACCCCGAGAACCAGGCTTCACTGACGGTTGGTGATGCCACCCACGCATTCCTGTTGGAGCCCGAGCGCTACGCCCGGGAGTTCGCGGTGGGTCCAGCCAACAGCCCGCGCAACACCACGGCAGGCAAGAAGAACTGGGCCGACTTCGAAGCCGGGCTCACCGACCAGCGCGTGCTGATGCCCGACGAAGGCCGGAAGATCGCCCTGATGCGCGAAAGCGCGATGGCCCACCCGCATGCCCGGTGGTTGCTGGAGGCTGCTGGTGACGTTGAGGCCAGCATCTACTGGCAGGACCCCGAGCAAGACGTGCTGTGCCGCTGCCGGCCAGACAAGCTGATACCTGAGTTCGGTTGGGTCCTGGACGTGAAGACGACCGCCGACATGAAGAAGTTCGAGCGCTCGATCTACGACTACCGCTATCACGTGCAGGACCCGTTCTACAGCGACGGCTACGCCGCGCACTTCGGCGAGCAGCCACAGGCCTTCGTGTTCCTTGTCGTCAGCACCAGCATCGAGTGCGGCAAGTACCCAGTGCGCCTGTTCGTGCTGGATGCCGAGGCCAAGGCCGTAGGCCGCGAAGCCTACAAGCGGAACCTCTCCACCTACGCCGACTGCCTCCGATCCGGGGAGTGGTCCGGCATCGAAACCCTCTCTCTGCCCTACTGGGCCAAGGATCGCCAATGAGCACCGCCAACGCTCCATTTTCCCAGACCGACATGCAGCAGACCGGCGGAGCCCGACAGCTTTCCCCGGTGGCTCAGCTCGGCAACTTCATGGACAAGCTCAAGGGCCAGATGGCCTTGGCTCTCCCGAAGCACCTTACCGCAGACCGCATGACCCGCCTCGCCCTGACCGCTTTCAGTACGTCGCAGCAGCTGCAGCGTTGCAGCCACCAGAGCATTGCCGCCTCGATCATGACCGCCGCCCAGCTCGGCCTGGAGCCTGGCGTGAACGGCGCCGGCTTCCTGATCCCATACGGCCAGACCTGCACCTTCGTGCCTGGCTGGAAGGGCTTGGTGGACCTGGTTGCCCGAAGTGGTCGCGGCACCGTCTACACCGGCGTGATCTTCAAGGACCAGCAGTACACGTTCACCGACGGCGCGCGCCGCGACTTGGTGATCCACAACGAAACCGACATGGACGAAGCGACTGACATCACGCACGCCTTCGCCATCGGCTGGGTCCAGGGCGCAAGCATGCCGATCATCGAACTGTGGACGGCTGGGAAGATCACGAAGCATCGCGACAAATACAACAAGGTCGGCAAGAAGCACTACAGCTTCCGCGACTGGGAAATGTACTGCCGCAAGATCCCGCTCCTGCAGGTCCTCAAGTACATGCCGTGCTCGGTGGAGGTCTCCAACGCCATCGCGGTCAGCCATGCAGCAGAGCAAGGTCGCGGCGTCACCATCGAGGGCGGCATCGTGATCGACGGCGACGACCTGCCGGATCAGCAGCCGGAGCCCGTGGCAACTGATGTCGAGGTTGTTGATACCGGAACCGGCGAAATCAGCCAGGCAGCCTCCACCGACTACGGCTCCCAGCGCGAGTAACCGCCATGGCAAGCCAAACCGTGGAAGAACTGTACGACCGAATCGAAGAGTTCCAGGCCCTGCTGGCTGCTGCGGCTCTCCATGCCGCGAATGCCTGGGAAGAGGAATTCGTCGAAAACCTGCAGGGCCACTTCCGGCGTCACGGCCCGCGCACCATGCTCAGCCCACACCAGCAGCAGAGGCTGGAACAAATCGGAAAACACTGAGAATTCACTATGAAACCAGAAATGATCACCCTGAAACACGGCGACACCACGATCAAGATGCCGGCGTCTTCCCTGGCAAAACTGGCAGTCGCCAGCGTGTTCGCCCAGGTTCTACCGCCAGCGGCTAATGTGACTCCGATTTCCTCGGTTGACATTCCTACTGTCGGCCAACCATGGCCAGGCCAAGGAGGGATCAACGGCGGCCTGGTCGCTGCTCGCGGTGATGTACCGGAGCACTATCTGATCATTGCCGCCAAAGATATCGGCGACCACGCATGGGGCGGCTACCGGGAAGAATCGAAGGCGACCAGTAAGACCGATGGCAAGGCCAATACCGAGTGGCTGTGCAACGAAGAAACCGAGCATCCCGCAGCCAATTCCTGTGCCGAGCACCAGGCGGACGGCCATCACGACTTCTACCTACCTGCCGCAGCTGAGCTCTATCACTGCTGGGTGAATTGCCCCGAGGTGTTCGCCCAGGACCGCTACTACTGGTCATCCTCGCAGCGCTCCGCCGACTACGCATTCTTCATGGACTTCGGTGGTGGCAATCAGTACTACGGCGGCAAGAACCTCGAGCTCCGCGTCCGCGCCGTCCGCAGGTTGTTCATTTAATCCTTCATTCATTCGAGCAGAGGCGCAATAGCGCCTTTTTTGTTGCCTTCAAAAAGGAGCAGCACATGAGCGCAGTAGAGAAAGCGGCACCTGCAGTACAACTTCCCGAGATTGGCCAGCCATTCGGCGGCGGCTTCTTCTCCGGCATCACCATCGAGAACGGCCAGCGCTTCGCCAACATCACTGCCGGTGCTGCGCATGAACTGGTAGGCGAATGGGGCGAGTACGGCGAGAAGATCGAAGGCGCCGACAGCTTCACCGACAGCCGCAGTAATACCGAGGCCATGGCTGCCAGCGGCAGCGAGCTGGCGCAGAAGGTCCTGTCCCTGGACATCGGTGGCTTCACCGACTGGGCGATCCCGGCGCGTGACGTGCAGGAGCTGCAATATCGCCACTTCAAGCCGACCAGCCGTGAGAACTACTGCTGGAGCCGAGATGGCGACAACCCCAACAGCCTACCTGTTGGCCTGATGTACACCGAAGAGTCGCCACGCAAGACCCAGGTACCGGGCTTTGCTGAGGGCGAACCTGAAGCCTTCCAAGACCGCCGGTACTGGTCATCCTCGCAGCGCTCCGCCTACTACGCATTCTGCATGGACTTCGATGTTGGCTATCAGTACAGCGACGGCAAGTTCAACGAGCTCCGCGTCCGCGCCGTCCGCAGGTCGCTTATCGATTAATTTGCTTATTCATTCCGGCCGTTCGCGGCCGGTTGCTCAAGGAGGAGCAACGTCATGGCAATGCACACTGATTTATCGATCTACAAATCATCAATTGGCCTGCTGCAGATGGCCATGAATCTGACCCGGAACATCCCCCGAGAGCTCAAGCAGTCAGTCAGCAAGCGGGTGATCGATGAGTGCATCGATGTTTTGGTGCTCATCGCCCGGGCCAATTCAGCACAAGACAAGCGTCCTCACCTGACGCTGTTGGTTGAAAAGGTGCAGGTGATTGAGTTCCTGATGCGGATATTCAAGGAAAGTCGATTCATCAGCGTGCCGCAGCATGCCAAGACGATGGAGGTCACCACCTCAATCGGCAAACAGGCCAACGCCTGGAAACGTTCCACCCCAACCGCGCCCGCTACCTGAGAGTTACGGCTTTCTGGTCTGTGCGAATTGAACCTGGTCGTGCCGCTGATCTGTGATCACCGCCATGCGCATCCTGGACACCGCCGGTCTAAAGCGTCCGTGTAGGTCCAGCGCAGTTTGCCCGCTGAAGATTCGGCAGGCCGACGTAGATAGCACGACAGGTCGCAGCGCTCCGCCAACAACGCATTCAACATGAACTTCGATGATGGCAATCAGAACAACAACGACAAGAACAACGAGCTCCGCGTCCGCGCCGTCCGCAGCTTCAACGCCCTACCCGTTCAGCGACCTGGTCCAGGCCTATTACGACTGCCGGCGCTCGAAGCGCAACAGCGCCAGCGCGCTGGCTTTCGAAATGGATCTGGAGCGGAACCTGACGGCGCTTCACGGCGACCTGGTGTCTGGCCACTACCGGCCAGGCCGCTCTATCTGTTTTGTGGTTACTCGACCAAAAGCCCGCGAAGTGTGGGCCGCCGACTTTCGCGACCGCATCGTGCACCACCTGTTGTACAACCACATTGGCCCGGCTATCGAGCGCAGCTTTATAGCGGACAGCTGCGCCTGTATCCCAGGGCGCGGCACGCTGTACGCCGCTCGACGACTTGAGGCGAAGATCCGCAGCCAGACGCAGAACTGGTCGAAGCCAGGCTTCTACTTGAAGTGCGATCTCGCCAACTTCTTCGTGGCTATCGACAAGCGTGTACTGGCACGCCAGCTGGAGCAGAGAATTACTGACCCGTGGTGGCGGGCCCTGGCCCTGCAGGTACTGATGCACGACCCGCGCGAAGACTACCAAGTCCGAAGCCCGGCGCACCTGTTCAACCGGGTGCCGCAGCACAAGCGCTTGACCGCGCAGCCGTCGCACCTGGGCCTACCGATCGGCAACCTGTCGTCGCAGTTCTTCGCCAACGTCTACCTCGATGCCCTGGACCAGTTTTGCAAGCACCGGCTCAAGGCCAAGCACTACGTGCGTTACGTTGACGACTTCGTGCTGCTACATGGCTCGCCACAGCAGTTGAACGCCTGGAAGGAAGATATTGAAGCTTTCCTGTCAACCCTCGGCGCTCGGCTCAACCCGACAAAGACCATCCTCCAGCCGATTGACCGTGGCGTGGACTTCGTCGGGCATGTGATCAAGCCCTGGCGGCGCACAACCCGGAAACGTTCGGTTGCCCAGGCCATGAAACGTACCGCCGCAGTACCTGCCGAGCAGCTGCGCGAGACCGCCAACAGCTACTTCGGCTTACTGACCCAGGCCAGTCACAGCCAGAAAGACCGGGCCGCCCTGGCCAATCTAGTTCTTCAGCGCGGGCACGCCGTGAACGGCGACCTGACCAAGACCTACCCAAAGCGATAAGGGAGACATCATGAACCAAACCGCCAAGGCGGCCCTCGACCGGGCCCGCCACCCTACCCCTGTGCCCGTCATAAACCGCGTGATGCTCCTCGAGGGCAAGCGCGACGCCACCGAACTGGTCTTCGGCATGCGCGACGAACTGAAGCTTCCCGGCGGCGTGGCCAAGGTCCTCGCGAAGTTGCGGGCTCTGGCTGAGGGCCGGGATCGCCACCGTCATCGACCTGCTGGAGAGCCAGCAATGACCGCCCTCCGCCGCAAGCCCGTTATCCGTGGGTGCCCCATGCGCCCGCTTGACCTCCCTGCCTTGTGCGACATCTGCGAGAAACCGCGCAACCGGGGCAACCACACCAAATGCAGCGCCATACGCCAGCAGCGGGCGCAGGAGAATGGCAATGAACAGAAATGAACTGCGCGAAATAATCACCGATTCTCTTGTGGGCATGATCAGCGGCCTAACTGGCATGATTCCGCCAAAGGGAGCAACCATCCCCGATGTTATCCAGGCGCCTATTGACCGCGCTGCCGGACGCATCTTCGCCGCATTCGACCAGCCAGCCGTCCAGCACCAGGGCGAGCCGGTGCACATGGTTCGCACTCACGGTTCTTGCAGCTGGGAGGAAGCGTCCGGTGAAAGTTTGGTGGTGTTCGCCGCCGACCCCGGAGAGTACGAAGTGCGCAAGCTCTACGCCCACGCCGATCCAGGCGAGGTTGAGAGGCTGCGCGCAGCCCTGGTCGAGACAGAAAATCGATTAGAAGCGCAGAGACAGCACAACACGCAGCGACATGTCGAATTGGGCATGGAGAGTATGCAGGTTATTGGTGAAAACACCGCTCTGCGCGCCAAGCTGGCCGAGCGGGATGCGCTGCTGCGCAAGGTGCGTGGCTATGTCGTCTCGCAGGAGTGCATCACAGCCGAAATCGACGTCGCCCTATCCGCCAGCGCAGAGCCGAGCGCACCGGTTGAGCGCGATGAGCGGGCGTTGCGCAGAAGTCCTTGCGTTGGCGCTGGTGCCCAGATCCTCGCCTTCATGGATTCGCGGGGTGAGCAGCCATGAAAACCAGAACAATCATCGTTTGCCTGGTCGCCGCCCTGGCCCTGGGCCTTTACATCGGGGTTATCGCGACTGCCTTTGCCGGCGCACAAGCCGAAGATCGCCCTCAGCCGCCACCTGCAGGGGATCAGTTCGACGAAGGGCCAGTGTTGGTGCGTATGCCCGGGACCAGCGCAACCGAAAACGTCATCGACGTGCAGCGCGACAGCCAGCGCGGCGTCACCTGCTACCTGCTGAACGGGGTCGGCATCAGCTGTATCCCCGACAGCCAGCTGCAGGCCGGCAACGAGCGCCAGCTCTCCCCGCACGAACAAGACACCCCTACCCCTGCAAAGGCACCAGTGCGCTGGAATGAAGAGAGGTATTCGCTGTGACGGAAGAAGAAATCCTGAAGCTCTCGGCCAAGGCCATGGGCTTCGAGCTGGAGTACCGGCGCGGCAGTGACGCCTTCTACTACGACGATCCCCAGACAGGCCGGGAGGTTTGGCTGCCGATGCGGGATGACCGGCAGACGATGCTCATCATCGCAAAGCTCAGGATGGACATCTGCTGCTTGCACCACCTCGCTCGGGCCACAGCCCATGTGCCGTATGTGGGCTTCAAGCAAAGTGAGGTGTCGCATGCAGACGAACCCGGCGCCCGGATGAACGCGCTGCGCTTGGCAGTTGCAACGGTGGCTGCCAAGTATGGTCAAGGCATGCTCGTCGGCGGGACAGATGAGCGAGTTCTGGGGCACTTGATCGGCATCGATGGATCAACTGCCCACGCCATGCGCGGCGCCATCCGAGAGTCTCGCGAAGAGATCAGCAAGGCATGCCAGCGCCTAAAGCGAAAAGGTTTGGTGACCAACAAGGGGCCGTTCTGGCAGGCGGTGCAGCGATGACCGACCTGATCGAAGTGAAGACAGCCGATCTGGTTGGTGAGCCCCTGAACTGGTCGGTGGCAATTGCCGTGGGCCTGAACCCTTTCATCTCACCAGCGCAGTACGGCGTGCCTGCCCGGGTGTTCATCCAGCAAGAAGGGATGTTCCCGGTGCGCTACAAGCCTAGCGTTGATTGGCAAGTTGGCGGGCCGTTGATCGAGAAACACCAAGTCAGCCTCCACTGCCCGCAAACAACGGACGATGTCTGGGCTGCCTGGGTAATAACTGACAAGGGCGAGTTTGTGCAGCCGGGGGACCATGCCCTGCTTGCCGCCTGCCGCGCCATCGTCACCGCAAAACTCGGCGATACCGTCCAGGTGCCAAAGGAGCTGCAGCCATGATGATCCTACCCATCGCCGCCCCGCTCTTCATGGCCTACCTGATCTGGAAGGGGCCGAGGCCATGAGTGCCGAAGTGTTCCAGTTCCCGTCCGCGCGCCGGGCGCACAACAACCAGGTGGCAGCTAATCAGGTCGAGCGCAAGAAGCTGGCCGACTGGTTCCGGTCAGTCGCCCAGCACATCGAGGGCAATGAGGTTGAACGAGAACCTCTTGCCGCCATGATCGTGCTGAGCAGCGCCAAAGGTGACGAGGTTCTGCATGTCGGCTACTCAACTGAAGCCACCTCGCTCGTCCAGGCCGGTAACGCTGCACGGCAATGGGCGCACCTGACCTGCCAGCGCCGCGGCGGCAACTTCTTCGACCGACAGCGTTAACCCACCCCCCTACAACAACTCAAGCCTGCCGGTAGGTGGGTATGGAGATCTATTGCATGGAACAAGAAGTCATCCACATCCCGGAGCTGGCAAAGATCCTGGGACGGTCCGAGTCATCAATCAGGAGTGCGCGGCAAGTCGGTGCCAGTTGGCTGCCGCCATTCTTCAAACAGGGCAGCCGCATCTGCTGGAGGATCAGTACGGTGCGGAAATTCCTGCAGGAGTGCGAGCAGGGTATGCACAACCCTGCCCGCTCAGGCAGGAAGCGGCACACGCCACCGACCTTGGCCAGCATTCGCTAGCCGAGCTTGTCAGCCAGGGCGTCCGGGCACAGATGGGTATAGCGTTTCAGCATGCTCATCGTTTTGTGCCCGGTGATACTCGCCACCTCCATGATTGACAAACCTTTCTCAAACAGCCTGGAAGTCCCTTCATGGCGAAGGTCATGAAAGTGCAGATCCCTGACCAATGCAGCCTTGCACGCCCTGCCGAAATAAAGGCTTACCGAGTGCGGTGCAAGCGAGAACACCATGCCGTCAAGGCGGTACGGCAAGCTGTCGAGCGCCGCCCTTGCCTTGGACGATAGTGGCACAAGGCGGCGGGTGCCGTTCTTCGTGTCTTCAAGGAGGACGTGTTTCGGCTTGACGTTCTCGCGCCGAAGGCCGCACAGCTCACTACGACGCATGGCCGTCTCTACCGCCAGCTCAATGACTGCAGGCATTTCGGCATGAATTTCCTTTGCCGCCTTTAGCACGCCATTCAGCTCGATCAGCATCGGGCGGCGGTCCCTCTCCTTTGCCCCCTTCGGCATCCTCAACTTCATCACCGGGTTGCTCAGCCCCTCAATACCCCAGTCCTTGATCGCCACGGTATACATGTGGCTGATGATCGCCAGGTCAAGCTTGACCGTGGACACGGACCTACCCGCCTTGAGCTCACCATCCCTATACGCAGCAAAATCACTTGAACGCAGTGCAGCCAGCCCCTTGCCGGCCAGCGGGTTCTTCTTCCACTTGTTGATGCGCGTCAGCTCCTGCTTTGCGCCCTTCTTCGTCGAGCTGACCTCGTTGGCATAACGGTCGAGCGCTTCGGCCATGGTCGTGCTTTCGGCCTCGCGCATATCAACGAATCGTGCCCGGGACATATCGCCCTCGATCTCGGCCGCCCAGCGCTGGGCCTCTGCCTTGGTGTCGAAGGTCGCGGAAAGTGCGGGGTATCCTTTTCGGCGGATTTTTGCCCGCCATGCGCCGCCTGGGCGCTGTTCATAAGTAGCCATGAAGCGGAGTTTGCCGGGGACATCAGGGACAAGCAATTTCCTTCGGTGTCCCAGATTTGTCCCAAACTGGGCATCCCTGGATAATCCGCAGGCATGAAAAAAGCCCCGCAACCTCAATGATTGCGGGGCTTTCAATAATGGAGGCCGAGGTCGGAATCGAACCGGCGTAGACGGATTTGCAATCCGGAGCATAACCACTTTGCTACTCGGCCTCAAATGCCCGAGACCCGTTAAATTGCGATCTCAAACATATACAACTCATTAAGGAAACAACTGACTAAAACCGCTATCCCCTTGAAAACGCTAGGCTTTTTTCGTGCCTCGTTTTCGATGGACGCAATTATGTACTCATTCCCCTGCTCTGGCAACCCCTTGAATTCAAAAAGTTTTATTTTTTCTTTCGAAGGGTGCCACGCGCCCCGAAGTGCGGGGTTCACGTGCAAGCAACAGGGTGACGGTAGCGTTGCCAAAGCGCGTTACTATACAGGCTCTGCACCCAACCCGCTGCCAGAATAGCCGCCGATGATGCAAACCGAACTGGATCTGTTCAACCCCGCCAGCCCCGCCGAGCCGCACTGGGTCGGCAAGCAGGCGCTGGTGTTACCCGGGTTTGCCCTGGCCTGGGTCGATACCCTGCTGCCTGCGTTGCGCCAGATCATCGCCCGCGCGCCGTTGCGTCATATGCTGACCCCTGGCGGCCTGAACATGGCCGTGGGCCTGACCAATTGCGGGGCGCTGGGCTGGATCAGCGATCGCCGCGGTTATCGCTACAGCCCGGTCGATCCACTTAGCCAGCAACCCTGGCCGGACTTGCCAGACGCATTGAGCGAGCTGGCCGCCCTCGCCGCTGCGGCGGCAGGTTTTGCCGATTTCTGCCCGGACGCTTGCCTGGTCAACTGTTATGAGCCGGGCAACCGCCTGAGCCTGCACCAGGACCGCGACGAGCGCGACTACAGCCAGCCGATCGTCTCGGTGTCGTTGGGTTTGCCGGCGGTGTTCCAGTTCGGTGGCCAGCGCCGCAACGATGCAACCCAGCGCATTGGCCTGCGCCACGGCGATGTGATGGTCTGGGGTGGCGAGGATCGCCTGCGCTTTCATGGCGTGCTGCCGCTCAAACCGGGCAGCCATCCGCAGCTGGGCAGCCGGCGGATCAACCTGACCTTGCGCAAGGCGGGTTGAGCCGACATGCCCTGAGACACTGAGACTGTAGGAGCGGGCAAGCCCATTCCTACAGGCCTTGACCGTCGCTCCCTGGCCGCTCCATGCTCTAACCCCTCCCCCGACTTTCAAGGAACGATTGCATGAAGCTGGAAACCCTGGCCATCCACGCGGGCTTCAGCCCCGACCCGACCACCAAGGCCGTCGCGGTACCGATTTACCAGACCACCTCTTTTGCTTTCGACGACACCCAGCACGGTGCCGACCTGTTCGACCTGAAAGTCGCCGGCAATATTTACAGCCGGATCATGAACCCCACCAACGATGTGCTCGAGCAGCGCATGGCGGCCCTTGAAGGCGGTGTCGGCGCGCTGGCGGTGGCCTCGGGCATGGCGGCAATCACCTATGCGATCCAGACCGTGGCCGAAGCCGGCGACAATATTGTCTCGGTGGCCAAGCTCTACGGTGGCACCTACAACCTGCTGGCCCATACCCTGCCGCGCTTCGGCATCCAGACCCGCTTCGCCGCCCACGACGATATCGCGGCCCTCGAAGCGCTGATCGACAGCCGCACCAAGGCGGTGTTCTGCGAGTCGATCGGCAACCCGGCCGGCAATATCGTCGACCTCCAGGCCCTGGCCGACGCCGCGCATCGCCACGGCGTTCCATTGATCGTCGACAACACCGTGGCTACCCCGATCCTCTGTCGGCCGTTCGAGCATGGTGCCGATATCGTCGTGCACTCGTTGACCAAGTACATCGGCGGCCACGGTACCAGCATCGGCGGCATCGTCATCGACTCGGGCAAATTCCCATGGGCCGAAAACAAAGAGCGCTTTGCCCTGCTCAATACCCCCGACCCGTCGTACCACGGCGTGACCTACACCGAAGCCTTCGGACCTGCTGCCTTTATCGGCCGTTGCCGGGTGGTGCCGTTGCGCAATACCGGGGCTGCGCTGTCGCCATTCAACGCCTTCCTTATTCTGCAGGGGCTTGAGACCCTGGCCCTGCGCATGGAGCGCCACACCGAGAATGCGCTCAAGGTCGCCCGCTACCTGCAAGGCCACGAGCAAGTGGCCTGGGTAAAGTACGCTGGCCTGCCCGATCACCCCGCGCATGAACTGGCCAAACGCTATACCGCAGGCAAGCCGGCCTCGATCCTGTCGTTCGGCATCAAGGGCGGCCAGGAGGCCGGCGCGCGCTTTATCGATGCGCTGCAACTGGTGGTGCGTCTAGTGAACATCGGCGATGCCAAGTCCCTGGCCTGCCACCCGGCGTCCACCACCCACCGCCAGCTCAACGACGAAGAGCTGGAGCGGGCCGGTGTGCCGCGGGACATGGTGCGCCTGTCGATCGGCATCGAACACAGCGATGACATCATTGCTGATCTGAGCCAGGCGCTTGAGGCCAGTCGCGGCTGACCTGTACGCCGCTGCGGCGCTGGTCGGCAAGCCCGTTTAAGGCTTGCTGACCAGCATCCGCCCACTCAGGCGATGACTATCTGCCCGGCGCTCAGATTCTCGGCCGATACCCCTACCAGGGTCACGCTGTCGGCGCCAAAGCGCAGCACCGTGTCGTTACCCTCCTGGCTCAGGTGCTGACGAAAATCGGGCTGCGCCGTGCCGCCATCAACGCCAACGAACACCAGGCGATCATCGCCGCCAAAGCCCTGGACCAGATCCCGGCCAAAGTGCCCGCTGAACAGGAAGGTGTCGCTGCCACCGCCCGAGACCAGCACATCATTACCCGCCCCGCCGACGAACACGTCGTTGCCGCGGCCGCCCTGCAAGTGGTCGTTGCCGTCCAGGCCGAACAGCCAGTCGCCCTTGGCACTGGCGCTGAGGCTGTCGTTGCCGGCCGTACCATTGTGGCTGCTGGCATAGGCATGCAGCTTGCCGCTGGATAGCAAGCCTTGCGCATCGATCTGGTGGCTGACGTCCTTGTTGAAAAACACCAGGCTGGATTCCTTGCTGACCAGCGTCTCGACCTGGTTGACCAGGCTGATGCCGCCCGCCGCGTCGCGCAAGTACAGGGTGCCGTTGCCATCGCGGGCGATGTCGAGGTCGCCCAGGGCCTGGCCGAGTTTCAGGGTATCGTGCCCGGCGCCGCCATCGATCAGGTTGTAGCCGCCGTCGTCACGGAAGGTGTCATTGCCGGCGCGGCCTTCCAGGTAGTCGTTGCCACGCCCGCCATGAATCAGGTCGCCGGCCTCGGAGCCGATGATGAAGGTACTGCCGGTGTGGGTTTCGGCGTTGCGGTTGAGGTCCTCGACCCAGGTCGAGCCACGGGTGACGTCGGACAGGTTGCTGACCAGGATTGTCGAATCCTTGGCCGTCCATTCATAGAAAGTCGAATTCAGCACCCGGCCCAGGCCATCGCCGTAGGCCGTCGGCAAATGCGCCAGCCAAGTGGCGATATTGCCGATCGAATACGGCAGCAGGTTCCAGGCATCGGAGGCGTAATGATCATTGAAGTTGACGATATTGTCGGTTGCCGAAGGCTTGGCGCCGTCGTGCACGCCGAGGGTTGCCCAGTCGAGACTCGAGCCATTGAGGGCGCGGAACACCGGGTCGTTTTCGTAGCCGATATTCAACACCTTGCTACTGTCGCTGGCCTGGGTCGGAGAAGCAAAGGCAACGTAACGGGAATTCTCATAGAAGCCCCCCCACTTTTCGCCGCTGAGCTCAGCCAGGCTGTTGACACCCAGGCCGCCAAGGCTGTGACCGCTGACGGTGATGTCGGCGCCGTTGAGGCCGTTTGCCTTGGCAAACTTGGCGACATCGTCGAACAGGCGGCCAAAGGCATTGGCGGCGTAGTTCTTGGCATAGCCCGCCGGGCCGATGGCGGCCATCAGGTCATTAATGGCGTCGCTGATAGTGTCGCCAATCAGGTTTTCCCGCGGGCCGCTGGTGCCGCGAAAGGCAATGCCCAGCCCGCTCAATTGGCCGGCGGCATCATACTTGCCGAGGATCTCCACCTGGGCACTGGTGTAACCGGCGTTTTCGCCGTGGAAGGTTCCGCGAAAATCCGTGTTGCCCTGATAGCCCAGTTGCTTGGCACTGATCGGCGTCCAGCCCGCAGCCTTCACCGCGGCCAGGGCCTGGGCTTCGGAGTCGGGGTTCCAGGGGATGCCGGGGATCGCCCCCTGGCTGTCGGTGCCACCGATCAGCGCCTTGATCAAGGTGGCGGGTAAACCTAGGCCGAAACCATTTTGCTGGTAACCCACGGCAAAGCCATTGTCGATGCCGTGGTAGGAATAAAGGGTCAAGGCCATGGCGTCGCTGTAGAGGGCTTTGGAACTGGCGCTGTCGAGGTTGCGGTAATCAAAAACGGGCATGGCAAACATCCTTGTACAGGTGGCAGAACACCCTGGCGAAATCGTCCGTTGACACACCTCGGGGCAAGGTCAAACGCTGCCACAGAGACGAATTGGCCGTCCATGGTGATGTTGAGGGCAAGCTGGCCAAATGCGAGGAGTTTTCGTTGCCCGCACCGGCAACACAAAGCTGTATATCCATACAGATAAAACTTGCCACGCCTGGCAAACCTGCGCATCCTATGGGCTTTCCTGGCCAAAGATCGAACGGCATGCGTCTGTTTCTCTGCGAAAAGCCCTCCCAGGCCAAAGACATCGCCAAAGTCCTCGGTGCCAACCGCCGCGGCGACGGCTGCTGGGTCGGCACCGATGTCACCGTCACCTGGTGCATCGGTCATCTGCTCGAAACCGCCCCGCCCGACAGCTACGACGCCCGCTATAAACGCTGGGTGCTGAGCGACCTGCCGATCATTCCCGAGAAATGGAAGATGCTGGTCAAACCCAAGACCGCCAGCCAGTTCAAGGCAGTCAAGCGCCTGCTTGGCGAGGCCCGTGAGCTGGTGATCGCCACCGACGCCGATCGCGAAGGCGAGATGATTGCCCGCGAGCTGGTCGAACATTGCCGCTACCGTGGGCCAATCAGCCGTTTGTGGTTGTCGGCGCTAGACGACGCCTCGATCCGCAAGGCCCTGGCAGCGCTCAAGCCCGGTACCGAAACCTTCAGCCTTTACCATTCGGCCCTGGGGCGCTCGCGGGCCGACTGGCTGATCGGCATGAACATGAGCCGGCTGTTCACCCTGCTCGGCCGCCAGTCCGGCTACCAGGGTGTACTGCCGGTGGGCCGGGTACAAACCCCGACCTTGCGTCTGGTGGTGGACCGTGATCGCAGCATTGCCGACTTCGTGCCGGTGGCCTATTGGGCCATCGAGGTGCAACTGCAGAGCGCTGGCCAGCTGTTCAACGCCCAGTGGCGAGCGCCAGAGGACGCCTGCGACGACCAGGGCCGTTGCCTGAATCAGGCCCTGGCCCAGCAGGCGGCCGCAGCAATCACTGCAGCCAGCAGTGCCCGGGTGGTCAACGTGGCCACCGAGCGCGTACGCGAAGCCGCGCCGCTGCCCTTTGATCTGGGCACCCTGCAGGAGCTGTGCTCGAAGAAGCTCGGCCTGGGCGCCCAGGAGACCCTGGATATCGCCCAGGCCTTGTACGAAACCCACAAGCTGATCACCTACCCGCGCAGCGACTGCGGTTACCTGCCGATGAGCCAGCACAGCGAGGCGCCGGCCATTCTCGCCGCCCTGCAACGCGCCGATGCCAGCCTTGCGCCCTTGCAACCGCACCTGCAGGCCCAGCGCCGCTCCCGGGCCTGGAACGATGCCAAGGTCAGCGCCCACCACGGCATCATTCCCACGGCTGCAGCAAGCGACCCGTCACGCCTGCCAGCCAAGCACAAGGCGGTCTACACCCTGATCCGCGCGCGCTACCTGGCGCAGTTCCTGGCCAACCACGAGTACGACCGCACCCAGGCCGAATTCGATTGCGCAGGCCAGGCCTTGCGGGCGGTGGGCAAGCAGATCGTCGAACCCGGCTGGCGCCGTGCCTTGCCAGAAGCCCTGACGCCTGCCAAAGGCCGTGAAGCCCCGGTGGCCCAGGTATTGCCGCTGCTGCGCGAAGGCCAGGCGTGCGCGGTGAGCGGGGTCAACCTCAAGGACCTGTGGACCCAGCCGCCCAAGCCGTTCACCGAAGGCGACCTGATCAAGGCCATGAAGAACGTCGCCAAGCTGGTGGACGACCCGCGCCTCAAGCAAAAGCTCAAGGACACCACCGGCATCGGCACCGAGGCTACCCGTGCCGGGATCATCCAGGGCTTGCTCGATCGCGGTTACCTGGTCAAGAACGGCAAAGCCCTGAGCGCCACCCCGGCGGCGTTCAGCCTTATCGATGCGGTGCCGCGAGCGATTGCCGACCCGGGCACCACGGCAATCTGGGAGCAGGCCCTGGACATGGTGCAGAGCGGTGAGATGAGCCTGGAAACCTTCGTCGCCAAGCAGTCGGCGTGGATGAGCAAACAGGTCGAGCGCTGCGCCAGCATGCGCCTGACCATCAATGGCCCGGCAACCCCGGCTGGGCGTACGGGCACACCGTGGAAGAAGAAGCGCAAGAGCAGTACGCGTAAACCCAAGGCAACAGCGTAGGAGATCGCGCAAGCTTTTTAGATTTTCATCAAGACAGTTGCTCCCACAGATACCGTGCCCTCAACCTCTTTTATCCGCGCTTCACCGCCTGCAAGGTATAGCTCAACGGCAAGCGCCAGCGATCCTTGTCCAGCGACCACTCCCCTGTAGCGTCTTTGCTCATCTGCCCTGGCAAGGCCTCCCAGGGGATGCTGTCGTGTTCCTCCAGCGCGGTGATTTGCAGGCCATGCTGGAGCAAGGCCGTGATGATCTCGCCAAGGCCGTGGTTCCATTCGTGGGTGACCGTCTGCTCAAGCAACCTGTCGGTCTGCACATAGGTCTGGCCACTGTCCCACACCGTCGATGCTTCACGTTCGAAGTACGGGTACTCGATTACTAATTGCTCCTGGTGATCTTCATTCACCGCCAGCAGCATCGGGTGACCCTCGCGCAGGAACAGCCGCCCACCGGGCTTGAGCAAGGACGCAACGGTGCGCGCCCAAGGCTCGATGTGCGGCAGCCAGATCAATGCGCCAATGCCGGTGTACACCAGGTCGAACGTGGCCGGCGCCAGGACCTGGTCCGCGGCGTATACATCTGACTCGACGTAGTCGATGCCTGCCCCGCAGCGCTCGGCCAACGCCCGCGCCTGGGCCAAGGACTGCGACGAGAAATCCAGCCCGCTGACTTCGGCGCCTAGGCGCGCCAGTGACAAGGTGTCGGTGCCGATATGGCACTGCAGGTGAACGGTGCGCAAGCCGCGGATATCGCCCAGGCGCGGCAAGTCGAAACGCACCACCTCGGACAAATGCGCCGGGTCGGCGATGAATTTGTCCACTTCATAATCACTGGAAGCGGCGTGCAATGGCGCACGCTCATCCCAGTTGCGACGATTGAGTTCGATCGGATCGGTCATCAAGGCTCTCCTTTGCAGGCACAACCTTAGCGACATACCCAGGCGCCCGACAAGTGCGGTATAACTTGCGCACACCTGTAGGCAGTCAACCGGGAGACAACAATGGACGTTGTAACTTACAGCGGTGGTTGCCTGTGCGCAGCCGTCCGCTTTACCGCCACTGGCCCCGCCCTCAACCCCCACTGCTGCTCGTGCAAGTGGTGCCAGCGCCATACCGGCGCACTGACGGCCACTTGGGTAGAGTTCGCCCGTGAGCAGGTCAGCTGGACCGGCCCCGCCGGGGCGCCGGCAACCTTCCGCTCCTCGGACTATTCCAGCCGGGCATTCTGCCCCACCTGCGGCAGCTCGCTGGGCGCCATCGATGATCAGCCGACCGTGGCGTTGCTGCTGGGCTGCTTCGACAGCAACCAGCATCCGGCGCTGGCCCCGACGGCTCATTCGTTCAACGACCAACTGCCGCGATGGTGGTGCGTACAGGGGCCTACAGCGCCAGGCTCAGGCTGAGCATCAGGTTGCGTGGCTCTCCCGGCAGGTTCCAGGCGGCGTTGTAGCCACGCTCGTAGTACTTGCGGTCGAACAGGTTGTTCAGGTTCAGGCCCAGCGTGGCCTGTTCGCTGACCTTGTAGTGCGCCAACAGATCGACCGTGCTGTAGCTGGGCAGGCGAAAACTGCTGCCGGCCTGCCCGGAGCGCTCGCCCACGTAGTTGGCGGCAGCGCCCACGTCCGTACCCAGCAGCGGCCCGCTCTGGAACTCGTAGACCGCCATCAGGCTGCCACTGTGCCGGGGGATACCGAGCAGGTCGCTGCCTTTGGGCAAGGCAGCATCGCCCTTGGTCACTTCGGCGTCGATGTAGGCATAGGCGCCGATCAGCCTCACCGTCTCGCTTACCTGGCCGCTGAACTGCAGGTCGCCCCCCTGGCTGCGGGCCTTGCCGGCAGCAACGCTGTCGCCGAAGGCATCGGTGGTGATGACGTTTTCCTTGTCGATGTGAAACAACGCCAGGGTCGCGCCCAGGCGGCTGTCGAACAGGTCGAGCTTGAGCCCGGTTTCATAACCCAGGCCCTTCTCCGGTTTGTAGATCTGGCCCTGGGTGCCCATGCTGTTGGGCTTGAATGAGGTTGAGGCGTTGGCGAACACACCCACCTGTGGGGTCAGCTGATACAGCAGGCCCAGGCGCGGGGTGGCCACGTCTTTTTCCTGGCGGTTGCTGACCCGAGTGCTGCGGTTCTGCGCGGTCTGCTCGATATGCTCCAGGCGTACACCCAGCAGCCCGCGCAAACGCTCGGTGAAGGCAATCTGGTCCTGCAGGTTGAGCGCATAGCTTTCGGTGCGCTCGAAGAAGTCATTGGGGTTGATCAGCGGCGGCTTCGCCTGGCCGTACACCGGGTTGTAGATGTCCAGGCCATAGCCCAGGGACGTGGCGCTTTGCGGGTACTTCTGGCTGTTACGGTAGTTCTCGTACTCCAGGCCAACCAGGCTCTGGTGCTCCCAGCCGGCAAACTGGAACTGGCCATGCAGCTCGGCCTGGGTGATGTTGTCGTTCCACTCGAAATCGCGCTCCCGGTAGAAACGGCTGATGGTCGTGCCGACCACCCGCGACGGCTCGGAACTGTTGCCCTTGAGCCGGCCCTGGGTGTAGTGGTTGGCCAGGCGCAGTTTCCAGCTGTCGTTGAGGCTGTGCTCCAGGGTCAGGTCGAGGGTCTGGTTGTCGTTGCGAATACGGCCATCGTTGGGTTCACCGAGGAAGGTCGAGCGGCTGACCGAGCCCAACTGGTTGTTCACCGCCGGAACACCGCGGTCGAATACCGACTCGGTGCGCGAGAATTCGCTGTCGATCGACAGCAAGGTTTCAGGGCTCAGTTGCCAGCTCAACGATGGGCTGACGATGCGCCGCTCACTGCCGACGTAATCGCGGAAACTGCCGTTATCCTCTACCGCCATGTTGACCCGCGCCAACACCCTGGCGTCTTCGCTCAGCGGCGTGTTGACGTCCAGGCTGCTGCGGTAGCGATCCCAACTGCCGGCGCTGGCCTTGAAGTGACTGAAGGCCTCGGCTTGCGGGCGCTTGGTCACGATGTTCACCAGCCCGCCCGGATCGCCGCGCCCGTACAGGCTGGCCGCCGGTCCCTTGAGCACCTCGATGCGCTCGATGTTCGAGGTATCGGGGGCGCTGTAGCTGCCGCGATTGACGGCAAAGCCGTTCTTGTACAGCTCACCGGTGGTGAACCCGCGCACGCTGTAATTGAGGAAGGTCAGGCCACCGAAGTTGTTCTGCCGGCTGACCCCGCCGGCAAAGTCCAGGGCGCGATCGATGCGTGTGCTGTTGAGGTCCTCGAGCACCTGGCTGGGCACCACGGCGATGCTTTGCGGGGTGTCGCGGATGTCGGTGTCGGTCTTGGTCGCAGTGCTGGAACGGGTGGCACGATAACCCTGCACCGGGCCGCTGGCGGTCTCTTCATAATGGCGCTCGTTGACGTTGAGGGCATCGAGCAACACGGCGTCGGCAGCAGCGGCTGGCAGGGCCAGCAGTGTGGCGGACAGGCTCAGGGTTAACCTTCCTGCGGGATTGTTCATGGGGGCTCCTTAATATTATGTAATAACATATCAATTTAGGAGGCAATGTAAAAGTATCGCGGGGCTGTGGGATAGGGCTTGCCCCGCGATAGATTGCTCAACAACCGCGAATCACCGCCTGCAACACAGTCTTGAAGGTCGCGATCTGCTCGCTGCTGAACTGCCCGAAGACCTTGTCCTGCTGTTCCCGGGCAATGCTCCACAAGCCTTCGGTCTGGTCGATACCGGCCAGCGTCAGGCGCACATGCCCGGCCGCTTCACTGTCGCACACCAGCCCCTTGCGCTTGAGGTTGGCGACCGCTTCGTCAATCTCGCGAGCCGGCATGGCGACCTCGCGTTGCAGGTCGACAAGGTTCAACCCGGCATCGTTCTCCAGCACCATCAGCATCCGTGCCTCGCTGGTGCGCAGGCCGCTGGACAACTGGCGCGGCTGGTAGCTGGCCTGGTAGGCACGCAGGGCCTGGGTCATCAGGTAATAGAGGTTGTGGCTCAGGCGCCCCTGAAAATGGCTGCTGGGCGGCTGGCCCTCTTCGCGGCGGGTCATGCGCGTGTGCGGCAGCACCATCGAGTAGGCGCCCTGGTGATAGAGCAATGGTGAACGGCCGCAATCATCGAAAGCCACCACCTTGCCGAGCATGATCCAGTGATCGCCGCCATCGATAATCTGGTGGGTTTGACACTCAAAGCACGCCGAGCAATCGGCAAGGATAGGCGCCCCGCCCTCGCCCGCCCGATAGCCGATGCCGGCAAAGCGATCATCCTTGGGCTTGGCGAAGTTGTTCGACAGCTCGATCTGGTCGGCAGCGAGGATGTTCACTGCAAAGTGGCTGGCCGTCTCGAACACCGCCAGGCTGCTGGAGCGTTTGTCCAGGCTCCAGAGGATCAGCGGCGGGTCGAGAGATACCGAGTTGAAACTGTTGGCAGTCACCCCGACCAGGTTGCCCTGGCCGTCGTTGGCGGTGACCACGGTAACGCCGGTGGCGAAGTTGCCCAGGGCGCGGCGAAAGGCGCGACTGTCGAAAGCGGTTGCGCAAGACATGCAAGACTCCCCGGCGGCCATCGTTGGCAGCCGTCGTTGTTGTTAGGGGTGGTGCGCTTCAGACCATGCTCGGGTCGGGCTCAAGGCCCATCAGCTCGCGGCCAAGAATCTGCGCACAAACGTCGTAGTCGGTGTAGGCATGGGCACCGGTCATGTGCGCGTCGCGCCACAGCCGCTGCATCTCGTTGCTGTCGAACCAGGCCGTGCCGCCAGCGGCTTCAAACAGGCGATCGACCGCCTGGATGCACATCTTCACCGCGTAGCCCTGGTTGGTGCGCCAAAACGCCAGGGTCTCACGCGTGGGGTATTGATGACGCTCGCTGTGCTCAGCGTGCTCTTGCCAGGTCTTTTCCAGGAAGGCACGGGCGGCGGCAACCTGGTGGGTCGATTCGGCCAGGCGCATCAAGGCCGGTGTTGCGCCGCCGACATTGACCCCGGTGTAGGCGCGCACGCGGTTTTTGCTCTTGTCGCGGAAGGCTTCGAGCATGCGTTCGGCAATGCCGAGGCTGACGGTCGAAAAACCACTGGCAAAGTACGGACGGTACGGCGAGTAGAACACCTTGCTGTCCGGGTACAGGCCAAAGCCTGCGGACTTGCCTTCCATCATGTCCCGGGCTTTCTGGATGCGGTGCTCGGGGACGAACACCCGGTCGATCACCAGGGTCTTGGTGCCACTGCCCTTCATGCCGGCGGCGAACCAGTCGTCGCGGATCCGGTAGTCGCTGCGCGGCAGCACGGCGAAGCAGTAGTCCTGCGTGCCTTCGGCATTGGCCCGGCGGCAGCCGACAATCGCCCACTCGGCATGGTCGCTGCCGCTGCTCCAGCCCATCTCGCCACTGAACAACAAGCCGCCCTCGACCTCCTCGACCTTGCCCAAGGGCGCGATACTGCTGCTGGCGGTGGCGTCGGGGTTGTCGCCCCAGATCTCTTGCTGCAGCTTGGCCGGGAACATTGCCAACTGATGGCTGTGGGTACACAGCAGGCTCATGGCCCAGGCGGTGCTGGCACAGGCGCCGGCGAGCAAGGCGATGCAATCTGCGAACTGTGGCAGGGGGATTTCCAGGCCGCCGTAAGGTTTGGGCAGGAAGGCGCGATGCAGGCCGATGCCTTTGAGCAAAGCGATGTTCTCTTCCGGGACCTTGCGCTCGTGCTCGGCACGGGCGGCATTGGCGGCGATGGCAGGCAAGATCGCACGCAGGTCTTCGAGCAGCGGGTTTGGCTTTTTCATGAGGGGCCCTGCTTATTATTGGATGTCCGCCGCCACCTGCGAAGTGGCAGGCAGCGGCGGATGCAGGGCCAGTATGGGAGGCTTGGCTCAGGGGGAAAATGCAACTTCCATAGGCAAGATTGTACTTTTCATAGACCTCATCGCGGGGCAAGCCCGCTCCTACAATGGATCTGTGTACACCTAACCTGTGGGAGCGGGCTTGCCCCGCGATAGACTCAATGCTGAACCATTTCCTGCAAATTGCGCCACAGCTCAGCCACATGCTCGCGCTCGGTCGGCAACGCCCCCACCGAGACCCGTACCATCCAGCGGCCATGCAAGGTCGCCGGGGTCACGTAGGCCACGCCCGAAGCATTGAGGCGGTCGGCCCAGCGCCGGGTATGCGCATCCAGCGCGTCACCTTCAAGGCCCTCGCGCCGATGGCGAATGCACAAGGTCTGCAACTGCACCGGCGCCAACAACTCCCACTCATTGCTGCCATGCACCTGGTCAGCCAGCCAGCGGGCATTGTCCAGGTCGCGGCGCAAGCGCTGCTGCAGGTTCTCGATACCTTCGCTGCGCAGCATGAACCACAGCTTCAAGGCACGGAAGCGCCGCCCCAACGGGATCCCCCAGTCGCGCAGGTTCTTGACCTTGCTGTCGACCGCCGACTGCAAGTAGCTGGGGTTGGTGCTCATGACCCGGATCAGGTGCTGCGGATCTCGCACGAAGTACAACGAGCAATCAAAGGCCACCCCCAGCCATTTGTGCGCATTGACCACGATC
The DNA here is from genome assembly GCF_004214895.1 of Pseudomonas tructae. NCBI lineage: Bacteria > Pseudomonadati > Pseudomonadota > Gammaproteobacteria > Pseudomonadales > Pseudomonadaceae > Pseudomonas > Pseudomonas tructae. The sequence continues at coordinate 3,637,989 of NZ_CP035952.1, forward strand.
GAGTCGGCCTGCTCGATGCCGTCCCACATCCAGCGGCACTCGGGCAGAATCATTGCCGAACCGGCCATGGCCGAATCGACGTGCAGCCACAATCCATGCTCGCGGGCAATCTCGCCGACCGGCTGCAGCGGGTCGATGGCCGTGGTGGCGGTGGTGCCGGTGGTCGCGACGATCGCGCAAGGTTGCAGGCCGTTGGCCAGGTCTTGCTCGATAGCCGCCGCCAGTGCCTGGGGGCGCATGGCGAAGTTTTCGTCGGTGTCGATATAGCGGATGTTGTCCTTGCCAAAACCTGCCAGCAACGCCGCCTTGTCCACCGAGCTGTGGGCCTGGGCGCTGGTGTAGATCATCAGCGGCTTGCCCTGCCCTTGCAGGCCGCCCTTGGCCAGGGCGTAATCACTGCTGCGCTCGCGGGCGCTGATCAAGGCCACCAGGGTGCTGGTGGAGGCGGTGTCCTGGATCACCCCGCTCCATTGATCCGACAGGCCGACCATCTGCCGCAGCCAATCCACCGTGGTCTCTTCCAGCTCGCTGAGCGCCGGGCTGGATTGCCACGACAGGCCGAGGACGCCAAGGCCGGTGCTGAGAAAATCACCGAGCACCGACGACAAGCAGCCGTTGGAGGGGAAGTAGCCGAAGAAATCCGGGTGCTGCCAGTGGGACAAACCGGGCATGATCAGTTGATCGACGTCTGCGAGGATTTGCGCGAAGGGCTCACCCTGCAGCGGCGCCGAAGCCGGCAAGGCCGCCTTGAGGTAGCCGGGCTCGACCTGGGCCATGACCGGCAACGCACCGACACCCTGGCGGTAGTCGGCAATCATGTCGATCAGTTGGTGACCCTGCTTGCGAAATTCTTCCGGGCTCATGCAACGGCTCCTGTTGTCATTGGTAACGGGAGCTTGAGTCTAGGCGTTGGCTGGCCGGGGAAAAACGCCGCCCGGCGCATAGCTGCTATGGCGAATGTGCATGGCCGCCGTGCACGCCGAACTGCGACTGCTGCCACTGCTCGAACACCAGGTTGCGCAACCAGCGATGATCGGCCGAGTTCTGCAGGCGCTGATGCCAGACCACCCAATAGCGCTGGGTGTGCTGGACAAACGCCAAGGGCCGCCAGGTCAATGGGTGCAGGCGGCTGAGCTGGCGGGCGATGTGCTCGGGCACAGTCACCAGCGCCTGGCTGCTGCAAATCACCTGGACCGCTGCCGAATAGAACGGCACCTGCAGGCTGATACGTCGGCTCAGGCCCTGCTCACGCAAGTGACGATCGATAAAGCTGTCCTTGTCGCCGCCCCCGGAAATACGCACATGCTTCCAGGCGCAGTAGTGCGCCTGGGTCAACTCGGCCTGGCTCGCCAGCGGGTGTTGGTGTTGCATCAGGCACACCGCACGGTCTTCGCCAAGCATGCGCCCGTGCAGGTTGGCCGGAGCTTCGTCGAACAGCGTGGTGGCCAGGTCGATTGCGCCGCTGGCAAGCAGCTCGTACTGGCCCGGTTGCCAGGTGCGGTATTCGATGGATACGCCCGGCGCTTCACGCTCAAGGGTGCTGACCAGCAACGGCAGCATGTGCTCGGCGATATAGTCCGAGGCCGCCAGGCAGAAGCGCCGCTCGCAGCGCGCCGGGTCGAAGACCTCGGGCTGACGCAACGCCTCAAGCTCCGCCAGCACCTGCTCCAGCGGGGCAAGCAGGCTTGCCGCGCGCTCGCTCAACACATAACCACGGCCCTGGCGCACCAGCAACGGGTCGTCAAAGGCCTCGCGCATGTGCGCCAGCTGCCGGCTGAGTACCGACTGGCTGCTGCCCAGGCGCTCGGCGGCATGGCTGAGGTTCTGCAACTGCAGCAGGGTGTGCAGCGCGCGCAAATGGGCAATGCTCAGGGAAGCGAAGATCGGGTTCAAGGGGCGCTCCTGCACCGGCGGATGGCGCAGCCTACGGCCAAAACCTGCGAAATACAAAGTGCCTGGCAGGCCTGCACATGGCTGGCGGCAGGCTCAGTCAAGGCGACACCTTGGTGCTATGCTAGCGTCGGGACTTTGCTTTTCGTTAAGGATAATACATGAGCAACATCAGCCTTTTGCCTCAGGTGCGCGCGTTTCTCGAGCGTCAGCACACGTCTTTCATCGATGGCCGCCAGCAGCCTGAATCCAATGCCCGCTACCTTGAGGTGATCGACCCCGCCAGCGACCAGGTCATCAGCCGCGTGGCCGAGGCCAGCGGGCACACTGTCGACGATGCCGTCGCCTCTTCGCGTCGAGGTTTCAGCCAATGGTCACAAACCGCCCCTGCCGCGCGTGCCAGCGTGCTGCACAAACTGGCCGACCTGATCGAACAACACCGTGAAGAGCTGGCACAGCTGGAGACCTGCCAGTCGGGCAAGCTGATCAGCCTCTCGCGCAACTTCGAGGTCGACCAGGCTGCGCACTTCCTGCGTTACTACGCCGGTTGGGCGACCAAGCTCAGCGGCCAGACCATCACCCCGTCGCTGCCGTCGTTCAATGGCGAACGCTACAGCGCCTTTACCTTGCGCGAACCGATCGGGGTGGTGGTGGGCATCGTGCCGTGGAACTTCTCGACCATGATCGCCATCTGGAAACTGGGCTCGGCCCTGGCCACCGGCTGCAGCATCATCATCAAGCCCAGCGAGTTCACCCCGCTGACCATTTTGCGCATCGCTGAACTGGCCATCGAAGCCGGCCTGCCCGCAGGCGCACTGAACGTGGTCACCGGTGGCGGCCTGGCCGGCAAGACACTGATCGAACACCCGGGCACCGACAAGGTCTCGTTCACCGGCTCCGTACCGACCGGCCTCATCGTTGGCCAGGGCGCCATGGCCGCCAACCTGACCCGCGTCACCCTGGAACTGGGCGGCAAGAATGCCGCAGGCTTCCTGCCCGATGTGCCGGTGAACAAGGCGGTAGATGGCATCATCGAAGCGGGCTTTCTGCACTCGGGGCAGATTTGCGCGGCGGCCGAGCGTTTCTATGTGCACCGTTCACAGATCGAGGCCGTCACCGGCGCCTTGAGCGAGCGCCTGGCGCAACTGAAGATCGGCTCGCCGCTGGACGAAGCCAGCCAATTCGGCCCGGTGAGCAACAAGCAGCACCAGGCAAAACTGGGCGCTTTGTTCGCCAAGGCCCGCAGCGAGAACAGCCAGATCATTCATGGCGGCCGCTTGATCGACGGCCCTGGCTGCTACGTCGAGCCGACGGTGATTCTCGCCAACTCGGTGCACGACAGCCTGCACACCGAAGAAACCTTCGGGCCGGTGGCGACCTTCCTGCCCTATGACGATGATGAGCAACTGATCGCCCTGATGAACGACAGCCCCTACGGCCTGAGCGCCAGCCTGTGGACCAACGACCTGAGCAAGGCCATGCGCCTGGTGCCACAGGTACAGGCCGGCACGGTATGGGTGAACATGCACACCCTGCTCGACCCGGCGCTGCCCTTTGGCGGGGTCAAGGCCTCGGGGATTGGTCGCGAATTTGGCGGGGCGTTTATCGAAGACTATACCGAGCTCAAGTCGGTGATGATTCGCTACTGACAGCAAAAACCGGTGGGAGCAACTGTCTTGATGAAAATCTAAAAAGCTTGTGGGAGCGGGCTTGCCCCGCGATAGCATTTTGGCAGCCACATCGCATCGCGGGGCAAGCCCGCTCCCACCAATGCCCCCGATTGTTATGAAAATCATGAAGTAATTTTTTGATACCAACGATTCCCCTCCGCCACCGTCTGTCGGACCATCGGCCAGCTACCCCATAAAAACAACACGAGGTACTGCCGTGGACAACGCCAACAAGACGGGGGCTGCACGCCCGCGCATCGAGGTTCGCTCAATCGACTATGTGCCGCGCAGCGAGCGCCACGGCAAGGTCTGGCACCAGGCGCCGTTCTGGTTCACCGGCAACTTCGTCCTCACCACCATGGTCACCGGCTTCACCGGTCCGGCCCTGGGCCTGGGTGCGCTGTATTCAATTCTGGCGATCGTACTCGGGGTGTGCTTCGGCACCTTCTTCATGGCCTTCCACGCCAACCAGGGCCCGCGCATGGGCCTGCCGCAGATGATCCAGTCACGAGCGCAGTTCGGCCTCAAGGGCGCCATCGTGCCGTTCGCTGCCGTGGTCTTCGTGTACATTGGTTTTAATGTTTTCAACGTAATTCTCGCCACCGACGCCATCAACACCGTCCTGCCTGGCCAGCGCACGCCCTGGTACCTGGGGCTGATCGTTATCGCTGTGCTGCTGGCGGTGGTCGGCCACGACCTGCTGCACACCGTGCAGCGCTGGCTGACCTACGTGATGATCCTGGTGTTCGGCGTGCTCACCGTCAGCGCCTTGCTGACCCTGCAGGCCGATGCCGCGCTGCAGGCACCGCAGTTCTCCTGGGGCGCGTTCCTGGTGCAACTGTCAGCGGCCGCCGGTTACCAGATCAGCTATTCGGTGTATGTCTCCGATTACTCGCGCTACCTGCCGCACGACACACCCACCGCCAAAGTGGTGTTCTGGACCTACCTGGGCGCGGCCGGTTCGGCCTTGTGGCTGATGTCCCTGGGCGCCTTTCTTGCCTCGGCGCTGCCAGCGCCGGACGCCATTGCCAGCGTGCGTGAAGTGGGCAACCAGTTCTTCCCTGGCCTGGGTACCTTCACTGTGCTGATTTCGGTACCGGCGCTGGTGGGCATCATGGCGGTGAACTGCTACGGCGCCATGCTCACCAGCATCAGTGCCATCGACTGTTTCAAGAAGGTCAAACCATCGCTGAAGATTCGCGTGGCCGGTATCAGCGTCATCGCCAGCATCGTCTTCATCGTGGCCCTAGCCATCCCCGAGAGCTACCTGGGCAGCTTCAACACCTTCGTGCTGTTGATGCTGTACTTCCTGGTGCCCTGGACCGCGGTCAACCTGGTGGACTTCTATTGCGTGCGCAAGGGCCACTACGTGATCAGCGAAATTTTCAACCCCGAGGGCATCTACGGCGCCTGGGGCAAGCCTGGGTTGATCGCCTACGGCCTGGGCCTGCTGGCAATGGTGCCGTTCATGGCCTTGAGTTTCTATACCGGCCCTGCTGCCGCAGCCCTGGGCGGCGCCGACATTGCGTTTGTGATTGGCCTGCTGGTGACCGGCAGCGTCTATGCCCTGCTGTGCCGCTCGCTCGACCTGCACAGCGAACAGCGCCTGGCGGCGGCCAGTGATCGCCTGCTTGAGGAAGCCCACGCATGAGTTCTACCCTGATACAGGTCGCCTGCTGCCAACTGGCGCCACAGATCGGCGAGCTGAAGTACAACCGCGAACGCGCCCTGCAGGCGATCCGCAGCGCCGCCGGGCAAGGTGCCCAGGTGGTGGTGCTGCCGGAGCTGGTACAAAGCGGCTACGTGTTCACCGACCGCAACGAGGCCCTGAGCCTGGCTGAAACCCCCAGCGGCGAAACCCTGCGCCAATGGGCAGCCCTGGCGGCGGAACTGGACATCGTCATCGTCGGCGGTTTTTGCGAGCGTACCGAGCGCGACGAGCTGTACAACAGCGCTGCCCTGGTGGATGCCGAGGGCGTGCGCGCGGTGTACCGCAAGGCGCATTTGTGGAACGACGAAAAACGCATCTTCAGCCCCGGCGGGCAACCGCCGCCGGTGATCGATACGCGCTTTGGGCGCATTGCCGTGATGATCTGCTACGACCTCGAGTTCCCCGAGTGGGTACGCCTGCCCGCCCTCGCCGGCGCCGAGTTGCTGTGCGCGCCGGTGAACTGGCCGGACGGCCCGCGGCCTGTGGGCGAGCGACCAGCAGAGGTGGTGCGGGTACAGGCCAATGCCTCGGTCAACCGTTTGTACATCGCCGCGTGCGATCGTAACGGCCACGAGCGCGAGGTGGATTGGGTCGGCGGTTCGGTGATTGTCGATGCCAATGGCTACCCACTGGCCGGGCCGCTGCACGAAGCGCCAGCAGGCACCCAGATCATCCATGCGCGGCTCGACATGAGCGAGGCGCGAGACAAGCGCATCAGCGCCCTGAACGATGTGCACCGGGATCGCCAACCGGTGCTGTACGACTGATTTCGCGGGGCAAGCCCGCTCCCACACCTGTAGGCGCGGGCTTGCCCCGCGATTAGGTGCCAAGCCCCCCCCTACCCTGCACCCGCCGATACGCCAGCGCCAAGCCAATAAACCACAACGGCATCACACACAACGCCAGGCGGGTGTCCGGGCGCAGCGCCAGCAGCGACAGTACAAACAGCAAGAAGCCCAACGTCACCCAGGCCATCGGCACCCCGCCGGGCATCTTGTACGACGAGCGTCCATGCAGGTCAGGTCGCGAGCGGCGATAGCACAGGCGCTGCGCCGGCAACTGGGCATTGCCTCGATCCAGTCGAGCCTGGCCCTGCGCGAGGTCAAGGCCACCCACCGCATGGCCATTCCCGGATGAAGGCGCAGGCTTTGCCCCAAACCGGTGCAAAGCCACTAGAATGGTCCACCCCCAAAACCAGGCTGCCCCATGGATATCGAACTGGCCCGCACTTTCCTTGAAATTGTCCGCACCGGCAGCCTGGTGTCCGCCGCCGAACGCCTGCACGTCACCCAGACGGCCATCACCGCCCGGGTACAGAAGCTTGAGCAGCAGTTGGCCTGCCAGCTGTTCATCCGCAGCCGCAGCGGTGCCAGCCTCACCGCCGACGGCGAAGCCTTCGTGGTCTACGCCAACCAGCTGGTACAAACCTGGGAAGCTGCGCGACGCGACCTGCCCTTGCCTGAAGGCTGCCACCAGGTGCTGCACATCGGTGGCGAAGTCAGCCTCGGCAACCCCATGGTGCTAGGCTGGGTCAGCGCCCTGCACCGGGAAATGCCCGGCCATGCGATCCGCAGCGAAGTCAGCGACGGCGAGTCCTTGTTGCACAAGGTGGAAATGGGCGTGCTCGATGCCGTACTGGTCTACCAGCCCACCTACGGCCCGGGCCTGCAGGTGGAACAGCTGATGGAAGAAAAGCTCATCCGCATCCGCCGCAAGGACAAACCCGAACCCTACGTATACATCGACTGGGGCCAGGCCTTTCGCCGCCGCCACGACGCCGCCCTGCCCGAATGCGCGCGCCCGGCGCTGAGTTTCAACCTCGGGCCACTGGCGCTGCAGTACATCCTCGAACACGGCGGCAGCGGTTACTTCCGTACCCGGGTGGTGCAGGCGTACCTGGACAGCGGCGTGTTCGAACGCGTACCGCAAGCGCCGGAGTTCACCTACCCGACCTACCTGGTGTATGCCCGCGAACGCGACAGCGAGGCGTTGCAGCAGGCGCTCAGGGTGCTACGCGAAGTGGTCGCCGGCGAGAGTGACTGGTCACAGCGCTGGGACCCGGTGATCTGAGCCGCTCGCCTGACTCAACAACTGGCGCTTGAGCCCGGCTATCAGATCGGTCTGGGTCACCACCCCCACCAGCGCGTCCCCTTGCAACACCGGCAAGCAATGCAGGCCCTGCTCACTGAGCAACGGAATCAGCGCCACCGCAGGCTCATCACTGCGCACGGTAATCACCGGTCGGCTCATGATCTGCTCCAGCAGCACCTCGGGCCTGCGCCCGAACAACCCGCGCCAGCTGAAACGTCCCTGGGTCATAGCCGGCCCGACCAGGTCGCTCAACGTGACGATCCCCACCAGGCGCCTTTCTTCATCGAGTACCGGCAAGGTGTGCAGATGGTGGCTCGACAACAACTGCCAGGCCTGCTGCAAACTGGTTTGCGGCGTGGCCAGTTGCACATCCCGCGACATCACCGAAGCGGCGGTAATCCCGCCCAGGCTGCGCTTGAGCGCCTGCTGCTCGGTGGCCATGATGATGCGTTCAAGCTCATCGCGGGTGACGTCGACAAACTCGCCGAGCTCTTCCAGCGCCTGGTCAAGGTCCTCGCCACTGACGCCGACGCGCTCCCCGGGCAGCACATCAGCGGTGTGGTGCAGGTCTTTGCGCGGCGCGGCGGTCTTGGGGTAGCGCACCCCGGTCAGGCGGTTGTAGATCACCGCCACGGCCACCAGCACCAGGGCATTGAGCAGGATCGGCGCGAACACCTGGTCGCCCATCACCGCCAGCGACGAGTCCGCCAGCACCACACTCACCGCCACCCCGCCACCCGGCGGGTGCAGGCAGCGCAGCAGGCACATCACCAGGATCGCCACACCCAGGGCCAGGGCTGCGACCCACAAGGCAGAACCAAAGCAATGGTGCAGCACCAGCCCCACCGCAGTGGCGCTGGCATAGCTGCCAATAAATGGCCAGGGCTGCGCCAGCGCTCCGGAGTGCACAGCAAACAACAACACCGCCGAGGCCGCCAACGGCCCGAGCAAATGCAGCGCCACCGTCGGGCCAAAGGCCAGGCTGCAGGCCAAGCCTGCGAGAAACAGACCGAGCAACGCACCGACACCTGCGCGTAGCCATTCTTTGGGAGGGATATTCAGCGGGGCCGGCAGCAGCCGGCTGAACCAGTTGTTCAGACCACGGGTAGACATGGGTAAATCGGGCACCTGGGCAGTAAAAAAAGCCCGGCCAAACTGGCTGGGCTGAGTATCGCGAGGGGCAATACCTAATGGGCTCCGTCCTTGGAGATGGAATTTTTTGAGTGTTGCGTGGGACGGGATTTTGCAGGGGTTGGCGTGGGGGGTGGTAATTCAAAAAATTGAGGGTTGGCTGCAGTTTTTTTGAGGGATGAGGTGTGGGATGCCCGTTCATGGTGGGGAATGAGCACTTCCTGGGACACGATCAGCGGCCGGTCACCACTGACCGTTATCGACCCAAAGTTGCCTTTGGCGAGGGCAGGATATGACCCGAAGCAGCCGTTCGCGCGCACGCTTTGAGCCAACAGCTATCCCGCTCACCGATATCCAAATCTAGCGGTTCGGAATTCTGCTCCGAGGAAAGAAATGTTGACCACGAAAGTCATCCATTCTTCCCCAGGCGCACTCGGTTCTGCTGAAAACCTTATCCAGCGAAAATCACCGCAGATTAAAAATCAATTTGCCTGCCGCCGATTTGAGTTTCCGTATCATGCTGACCGGCAACCATAGCCGATGCGCTAATTGCATTTTGATTCGCCCAATCACGTAGCTTTGTAAACTCGTCTTTACGCATTTTGCTCATGGGTACTAAACGCGAAATAGTAGTTTCAAAATCGGCCATCGTCAGGTCGCTTGCATCACCAGAGCCATTCATCCGCCGTGAGAACGCTTCAATCAGCGAGTCCCCGACCCACGCTTCGATTTCGGCACCCGAGAGCACAATATCTTTACCAAAATTCGGCTCACCTCCTAGAGCAGCCAATCGATCCAAATCAAACCTTCCTGGGTCACGCTTCAACTTCTTGAGATGTATTTCAATAATCTTCTTTCTTTCTGATGTCGACGGGAAGTCAACGAAAAATATTTCGTCGAATCGCCCTTTCCTCAACAACTCCGGAGGTAAGCTGTTGATGTTGTTTGCGGTAGCGAATACAAAAACAGGCGCCGTCTTTTCTTGCATCCAAGTCAACAATGTGCCAAATACACGTGAGGCCGTGCCACCATCAGATGCGCCTCCGGAAGAGCCGGAAAGTCCTTTTTCAATTTCATCGATCCATAGGATGCAGGGCGAAATAGCTTCGGCCGTACGTAGTGCGGAACGAATATTGGATTCTGAAGAGCCAACCACCCCTTGGAAAATTTTGCCCATGTCCAAACGCAATAACGGCATGTTCCATGACGACGATACACATTTCGCCGTTAGAGACTTACCGCAACCAGGAACTCCAGTCAAGAGCAAACCCTTCGGAGTTCCGACACCGAACTCCTGAGCCATCTGCCCAAAACACTGGCTACGCAAATTAAGCCACTTCTTAAGCGTTGCCAACCCCCCAACATCCTCAAGATTTAACGTTGAGTCGATGTATTCCAAAATACCTGTTTTCCGTATAATTTGTCTTTTTTCGGAAAGAAGGTCTTTTACGGTATTTTCGTTTACACTCAGGCTGGACACCAATGAACGAGACAAGCTATTGTCAATCTCTAACCCCGTGAGCCCCAAAGCGGCATCAATGAGTTTATCTTTGGTTTCGCTGGAAAGATCAATCTTGACGCTACTGTTGCCCTGCCATGAATTAACAAAATTATTGATCTGACCCTTGACTTCATCTCTTGACGGCAAAGGAAAATCAATCAACGTTATTTCCTTTTGAAGATCATTGGCAATTTCAAAGCTGGGCGCCACGATAATGCAATTGCTTCGATAGCCACGTGAGCGAATATTTATGGCTAAATCTCGAAGTCGACGACGATAGACGGGATTTGAACTTGAGGCAAGGTAGTTATGAGCATCACAAAAAACAAATATATTTTTGCTGCCTTCATCCTTCGCCTTTTCTTCACAGAAGTCCAAGGCCACTTTCAGATCAAAGGTTTTATCCCCGGCCACGACGCCATTTATCTGGACACCTAGCGTCGAGTTCCAAACAAACAAACGATGGCTAAGTGCCTTGGCGATTTCAGAAATCTCATTGAGCGCACGCTCTTCCTCGAACGTTTCAATGACCAAAATGGCATAACGCGCTTTGAGGTAATCTGTTATCTGCTTGGTACGGTTCATGCTTTTTATCCCTGCGCTTGAACTGAGCTATACACTCATCGGAAGACCGGTTTTAGTAACGCCAGCATGTGAAACTACAAACTCGACAACTCGTCTAGTGCGGAAAAAATCAATGTCGACTCTGTCGCTGGTTTTGATAATCTGTTTGTGCTGATAGGGATGGCTCGCGTTATGCCGATACCGACCGGCCAGCGTCAAGTCTACAGCTTTAACAACACGAATCATGGCGTCGTTCTGGAATATCTCTTTTGGCGTATAACCGGTGTAAAGTATCCAGTTTTTCTCGCCATTGACTGCATTTATTAATAGCTCCAAGGCTGGCGCCTGGTCGAGCGGCTCCCCCCCGGAGAGGGTAACTCCAGCGATATCCAGTGCATTTATCTTCTGTGCCAATTCATCAATAGGCATCAGCGTACTCGCTTCGCGCGCGTGGGTGCTCTGATTGAAACACCCCTTACAATTCAGCGCACAACCCTGCACCCATAATGTCAAGCGCAACCCGGGACCGTTAACGCTACTCAACTCCATATGGTGTACATTGATGTCCATTTAGAAGTTCGCACTGAGAATTTGAAGGGTTTGCTCTTCATGGACCACGGTATATTCCGGCTTCCATTCAGTCACAAGGTCCGCAGTAGGGCTAGAAAGTAGAGACTCAAGCTCTTCAGTAAGCTTGGTGCAAATATCGCCTTTCACACCATGCACTTCTTCCGTAATTTCATCGCCCGTAAAGGTGACATGAATGCCGTATTCGTAATGAGGTCCGAATTCAATCTCGAAGCCTTGAGACGTTTCTTTGACTCTTGCAGGAACACCTGATGCGTCTATGCGCTTAATAGTTTCATCGATGGCTACGCTGACGTACGCTTTCTGAAAGCCTGAAGCCAAATCCGCCATTATTGCTTCATCGCCGACCGAAATAGTTTCTCGTTCGACGAGGAGCTTGTAAGCGCCCTCCTCAATCTGGCAAACAAATAGATTGAACCCATCAGCCGTTTGGCCACAAATAGCTCTAAACTGCTGATTACCCATATAGCCTATTTTGCTCAACACCTTTTTACTGAAATCACTGGAAAACAGGGAAACCAGACCAGTTGTTGGGCTAAGGCCCAACTTGCCAAAGGCTTTGGCAATGGCCTCTTCATTAACATAAGAAAATTCAAACTTTGTACAATGAGACATTGTTAAAGCTCCAGCTTGCGACCGGGAACAACTTCCTCTGCGTCCGGGGTAGCATTTAATACGCCAGGGACAACCTCAATGTTGCGCACAGGCGCCATGGATGCAGGCGTAACGTTTTTCGAACGCTCGGCTGGAGCTCCAGAGTTGACAACTACCCGACGTCTTTGGGTTATCTGTGATGCGGCACTACCACTCAGGAGACTTGCATCAATCGTTTCCAACAACTTTTTTATTACCAGGGCGGGACTGGATGTGAGCTTGTCATAAAGTCCAATTCGCAACAACACATCGGCGCCATCATTGAACTGCAATTTAACGAAGTATTTTTGATTTTTACCGCCAGTGATGCCAATGTGCGAAATCTGATTCAGATCCCGTGACAGCTTTCCCCAAAGATGCCCATCAAACGACGCTACAATTAATTTTGTCGCTGATGCGGCAAAAGCATTGCTACCAGCATAAACTTCATCAGCATCAAAATTCTGGTAGCTGACCTGAATTTTTTCCCCTACAGAAAACCCCAGCTCGGTTGCCAAATATTCATTTGTCGAAAAATCGACATCGGCGTGAAATTTCAAGCTTTTTGATATAGCATAAAGACTAAAGAGCCCTGCTATTCCATAGCCTATTTCTCTTATAGCGTCTTTCGGCTCAACCGCCACAAAAATTGCGGTAATCAAAACCATGATTCCGTAACCGTAATTAATGGCCGCCTGCGAATTGAGTTTTTTATTTCTATAAGCCCGAAATGTTTTGCCGGGAATATATTTTTTTGAAGGTGCAAAGAACAGGATGCCCGTACCAAAAAAAACCACACACAAAAGTCCAATTGCAGCCTGGCGATGTTGCCCATTTTGCAACCCATCAAGAAACAACAACGCGCTGACAACGACGAAAACAGGTACGCATGCCATTAATAAAATGGCCGTTATCTTACCTTCGGCGGCCATTTCCATTTTCCACATCGGGATAGTCTTTATCATCCATAAACCTTCTAGAGTTGGTGCAGAAGCGCGCAGTGAGGGGGTGACTGTAGAACGACTCATTGGTCTATGCTACATGACGATTTTTGGTTTATCACGCGCCAAGTCTCGCCTGAAGTAGCCAGGCAGAAAAAGTCCCAGGCGCTGAAAAAACGCGGACACATTCTTGAGGGCTGCGTTGCTACGTAAAATCTGTCAGCGTTGGTTGATCAGCAGAGCAAAAAATTGCGTAAAAACGCAATTCTAGTTTCTATCTGCTCTTAGTCCCCATTGTGTGTGCGGGGCCGAGCGGCGAATTGCGAGCGGGGCGTCAAGAGGGCCAGGGCAACCGCTACGATGAAGAGCGCCGGCACTCACCTGCCATGTGCCCCATTTGCCCAGACTGGGTGACGGCCTGGGCGGCCATGATTTCTCCGTGTACGGCGCTAGACCACATAGTGAATCAGATTAGCCTCAGAGAATGCTTGAATCCATTTAATAATGCTTCTCAGTTAATGTAGTATTCGCCGCTCTCCGGCGGGTCCGATTCACCGACTTAAGGCTGAGCATGTCACGCATTGGCACCTCTGATTTGCTAACCCACTTCCATGAGCACTACACGGAATTGCTGGCGTTCCTGGCTCGGCGGCTGGGTAACGTCGAGCACGCTGCCGATGTGGCTCAAGATACCTACTTGCGTTTGGTCAACCTGCCTGCGGGCGAACCGATACAGGAGCCTCGCGCGTTCCTGTTCCGAATAGCTGGCAACCTGGCCATTGATCGTATGCGTCGTGAGGGGCGACTCAATGCCTTGCATACCGATGAATCCCAAGCCCTGGAGGTATGCGATCCACGCCCTTCACCAGAGACTGCTCTGCTCACAGATGAGGCCTTGGCGCAGCTCGATATCGCCATGGACAAGTTGCCAGCCAATGCACGTCTGGCGCTGCTGCTCAACCGTCTTGAGGGGCTGACACATGCGCAGATCGCCACAAGACTCGGCGTTTCCGAAAGTACTGTGGGGAAGTACATCGTTCAAGCTGTACGTCATTGCCGCGACTCCTTGAACCGGACGCAGTGGACATGAACCGCTTGCCTTGTACGGATACGAAACCCCAGACTCTGACACTTCCTCATACTGCTCAGCTTGCAGAACCGATGACTGATACTGTTAATCCTTCCGAGCTGGAAGACCAGGCCATTGAGATGCTGGTGCATCTGCACTCTGGTCGGGCTACTGCAACCGATCATCTGGCCTATGACAACTGGAGCCAGCGCTCTGCGCTGCATGCTCAGGCCGCGAGAAGGGCCGAGGCGTTGTGGGGCGCGTTCCCGCTCACACAGAAAGCGCAACAATTCGTTGCTCCGCCCCCCGTGAAGCGCCGCAAACCGGTACGCGCGTTATGGCCCGCGGGCATGGCCGCTTGTGTTGCATTGCTGGTGCTCAGTGCAGCACTGCTGCGCCCTTGGTCAGCGCTGTATGCCGATCATGTGACGGACCCTGGCGAGCGGCGAGAATTGCGCCTTCAAGATGGCAGCCTGCTGTGGATGAACGGTGACACCGTGCTATCGGTGAATTACAGCCATAACCGGCGCGGCATTACGCTGTATCAAGGGGAGGCGCTGTTCGAAGTGGCCAAGGACCCATCACGGCCTTTCATCGTTCACGCCGCTCAAGGTGATGTGCAGGCGGTCGGCACACGTTTCGATGTGGATCAGCGCGGCGATAAGGTGACCGTGCAGGTGAGCGAAGGAATAGTACAGCTCAGTTCGGGCGGGAAAATCATGCGGCTGCCCGCAGGACAATCCTCGGCCTATCGGCAAGGCATGGCACCGCAGCCGAGTGTGGAGGTCGATGTGCACGACGTAGCCACCTGGCAGCGCGGCAAACTGATCTTCAATGCGCGGCCGCTTGGCGACGTGCTTGCCGAGCTTGACCGGTACATCCCTGGCCATCTTTACCTGACGGATGAAACCCTGGCGGCACGGCGTATCAGCGGCATATTCGAAGTGGATGATCCACAAGCTGCCCTCAATGCGCTTGAGCAGACGCAGCCACTTCGTATCACTCGGTTACCGTTACTCACCCTGGTGCGGCCCAGGAACTGATTCAGGGCCAGCAGCCTTCCCCCCCTGAGAGCACTTTGAAAAAAAATGAAAATTTTTTGGCAAGGTGCTGAACGTTGTTTCGTCGTAGATACGAAGCGCGAATCATTCACATAAAAGTCGCGCAGCCAACTTCAGGGAAAAGGTTGCTTTCATGTTGCATGTCTTTGTACGTACCCACGCGCAGTCGTTGCGCCACGTCGTGGCACTCGCCGCCTTGCTCGGACTCCTGGCACCGGTCAATGCTCAGACCAGGGCTTTGGAAACCGCCAGTGCCACTCAGGTCTTCACTATCGCTGCCCAGCCACTGGACAGCGCACTCACCCGATTCGCCGATCAAGCCGGCCTGCGCATCATTTTCAATTCCGACGAGGTCAGTGGAATGACCAGCGCTGGGTTGAGCGGACCCTACAAGGTCAACGAGGCGCTCGAGCATCTGCTCAGGGGCAGTGGTTTTGGCTATGAGTTCGTGAATGACAAGACGTTGACCTTGCGCAAGGCGCCGACTGATTCGGCAGTTCTGGAGCTAGGCGCGACCGATGTGAATGAGCTGGGACTGGCTGCGACTACCGAAGGCACCGGCTCCTACACCACAGGCTTTACCAACACTGCAACACGGTTGGGGCTTTCGCCGCGTGAAACGCCTCAGTCCATCAGTGTCGTCACTCGACAACAGATGGACGACCAGAACATGCAGTCCTTGGAAGACGTTGCCAAGGCAGCGACGGGCATCAGCACGGTCAAAGGGTTCGGCACAGAGCGTCCGCTGTACTACTCGCGAGGGTTCCAGGTCGACGATCTGCAGTTCGACGGCCTGCCGAGCAGCGTCACGGAAAGTTTCTCGATGGACGTCATGTCAGTGAACAACATGGCCATGTATGACCGGGTGGAAATTGTCCGAGGCGCAAACGGCCTGATGCAAGGAGCAGGTAATCCGTCTGCGGCGATCAATATGGTTCGCAAGCGACCGACCCATGATTACCAGCTCAAGGCGGAAATAGGCGCAGGTTCTTGGGACAACTACCGCACCCAACTCGATGTTGGCGGCCCCCTGAACGCAGCAGGCACCCTGCGTGGCCGTACGGTCCTGATGTACAACAGTCGAAATAGCTATCAGGACTACGCTGACAAGGAAAATCAGCTGTTCTACGCCATAGGCGAAGCCGACTTGAGTGACTCGACCACGGTCGCTGTGGGGGCGTCCTTGCAGCAGGACAATAGCGGTGGATACGACTGGGGCGGTTTGCCTACCCACCTGGATGGCAGTTCTTACAACTTCTCGCGTTCGACGTCGTTCGCCGGGAAGTGGGCCTATCTGGACAAGATCAACCGCAACGTTTTTGCCGATATCAAGCACCGTTTCAATGAGGACTGGAACCTCACCGTCGCCACCAATCTGATCTGGTCCAATGCAGACTTTCTCGCTCAGGTCGGGTATCACACCAAAGTCACCGATTCGACAATGCAGTACTGGCCGAACAGCGCCCGTTACGATGACGAACAGATCAATCTCGACGCGGCGCTCAACGGCGCATTCACCCTGCTGGGGCGCAAGCATGAACTGGTGATAGGGACCAACATGAGGCGCGACAGGCTGCAGTACGTCACAGGCTCGTCCAGTGTGAACCCTAAAGTCGACATTCTGGACTTCGATACCTCGCAATTTCCTAAACCGCAAATAGTTGGCAGCCTGACGCCCAGTCGGCATGTGCGCAAGGACAAGGGTGTCTATGCCGCTACTCGCCTCAATCCATTCGATGATTTGCACGTCATTCTTGGCAGCCGTCTGAGCTGGGTCGACTATGACACCCAAGGCCCATGGGAGACGGACCGCTTCAAGGAAAATCGTAAGGTCATCCCTTATGGTGGCATCGTTTATGACGTCAATGACACGACCTCGGTCTACGCCAGCTATACCGAGATCTACAAGATGCAGAGCAATTACAGCGTCGACAACCAATTGCTGGCGCCTACGACGGGCAGTAACTACGAAGTCGGCGTGAAGAACGAGCTGTTCGATGGCAGGTTGAATACCGCCCTGGCGTTCTTTCAGGTGGATCAGTCCGGCCTTCCACAGGTCGTTCCCCAAGCAGGACGCGTCTGCGGGCCAACGCGTGATTCGCGGTGCTACACCGAGGGTGCCAAGGTGCGAAACCGCGGGTTCGATGCAGAGGTTTCAGGCGAGTTGATGCCCGGTTGGAATGCTTCGATGGGCTACACCTACAGTCATCCAAAATATGTAGCGGGTACCAACAAGGGTGACACCTATGGCACAGAAAACTCGCCACAGCGACTGTTCAAGGCCGCCACGACCTATCAGCTGCCAGGCAAGCTCGATCAATGGCGAGTGGGGACCAGTTTGTACCATCAGAGCAAGCTGTACCTGAACGATATTTCGCAGAGCGCCTACAACCTTGTGGACTTGAACGCCAACTTCCGAATTGACCAAAACCTGAGCGTTCAATTGAATCTCAACAACATTTTTGACGAGAAATACTACACCGCGATTTTCAGTGAAAACACCGGAAACTATTACGGCGAACCTCGTAACTTTGCCGTCACGCTACGCTACGAGAACTAGGGTGTGTACGAAAAGTCCCGCGATCTGCCGCAACGCGGCAGCAATCCCTGGCTATACGGAGTGCCTGATACAACCGGGTGGCCGGTTTGCGAGCGCTTTGCACTCGATCGCGGGACAAGCCCGCTCCCACAAAAAATGGTAAATGTACTTTTCGTACAAAGCCTAGTCACGAACCGGATGAGCACCGGTCAATAAACCGATTTTCACGCGGCTGTAGCAGCCGCTTTGAAGAAAACCACGCTCAGTCGCAACGGATCGCTGTGCTTTGGTCAGGGGCAGCTGTGGGTCGGCAGCGGCCTTTCATCAAACCCCAGACCTTCTGGTTTCAAATCCGTACACCCGCCTAGCCACAGCCCCGATTCCCCCTTACCATACGCCCAACTCGTATTACCGCGGCTGCTGAACCCGGTACTCACGAGGAAATGACCATGGAAAGAACCCGCGCCTGGAGACGTTCACAGGCCCGTAAAAGCGGCAGGAGCAAAGCGGTGCGTCCGCTGCAGTTCAAGCCAGAAAAAAACTGGAAGCAGCTATACACCCGAGGCGACAAGCTGATAAGGGCACGCCAGCTCGGCATGAGCTATCCCATTCGCTCCACCCGCCAACTGTTGGATCAAGAGTGACAAACCTTCTGTTCGTCTGCAGCCGCAATCAATGGCGCAGCCCTACCGCGGAAACGATCTGGCGCCGTCGTCCTGGCTTCACTGCCCGTTCGGCGGGCACCAGCCCGAACGCCCGCAAACCCGTCGGCCCAGCGGACATTCGCTGGGCCGACGTGATCTTTGTCATGGAACGCAAACACCAGCAGCGGCTGCAAGCGCAATATGCTCCCCTGCTCGAACACAAACAGCTTCACGTGCTGGAAATTCCCGACGATTTCCACTACATGGACCCGGAGCTTGTGACCATGCTCGAAGACACCGTGACGCCCTACCTTACTGCCGGACAGTCAAAGGAGTCTTAGCTTGCTAGGGCGTGCAGCAAGGTCGCCGGCTTTGTCTGACAGTCAATGCATGAACAGTGCAATCAGGATGATCACGGGAATGGGCACACCCAGCATGAACAACAGTAGTGAGCGCATGATAGTTCTCCTCGGTTCAACGGACGTGTGCGTTGATAGCGTCATCGATGACGATCACAGCATCGCGACGACGGCCGCCATAGGTTGCGGCGAGGCTGGCGAAAAACGCCCCGCATAACAACGCGATGAACATCCACAAGGCCGACAGCGCAGCCGCCTTGCTGGCGGCGTCGGCCGCCTCACGGGCAGCCCTTTTGGCGTCTTCCATAGACTGACGCGCTTGTGCGAACACCTCATCGACACGCTGCTCGGCTTGCGCCGGGGTCAAGTTGCTGCGTTGGCTGATCAGTTGCGCCAGGTACTGCCGATCTTCGCCACTTAATTGACCGCCGTTGCGCAATGAGCGCGTCATGATTCGGCTGACCACACCTTGGGCCGCACCCTCATTGACCGCTACAGAATTGTCCCCACGAAACAGGCTATCGACAAAGTAGCCATAGGGATCGCTGTCAGAACGCCCAACAGCGGTCGCAGCGGCTGAAGTAACGCCGCTGGCTGCACCTGCCGCAACCTGGGCACCTGCCTGCACGCCACCGCCCACAATACTGCTGACCGAACCGACCACCAGTGTTGCCGTTACCAGTGTGGCGACGGCCCATGCCAGAAAGCCATGGGCGGTATCGCGAAAGTAAACCTCATCACCCTGCACGCTCGCCCACTTGACCCGCAGGCGGCCCGCCAGGTAGCCCCCCAGGCCGGAGGCGACAATTTGAGTCAGCGCCAGCCAGACAATCGTTGAAATACCCAAGCTCTTGGCGCTCATGCCGTCGCCAACCCACGGCGAAACGGCCGAAAAGCCCAGCCCGAATCCAAGCAATACCAATATCAGCGACAATGCCGCCGCACCCGCTGCACCTGCAAAAACTGCCGCCCATGACACCCCGCAACGGTTATGTGCTTCGGCGAGGGTACTCATGTGGGTTTGTGATGTTGTCATCATGTTTTGCTCCCGCGAGGGACATCGAATGTTCAGTACAACAGGTGCACGCCCTGTGCCAAACCGATGCATTTGGCAAAATCTGTTAATTCAATGCGTTGGGATAATTGCAACGCATCACCACCTTGCAAAGTGCATGATTAGGACGCCGGTAGCGGGTGTTCTGCATCCCAGAACAACCAAGTGAACACATAGGCGAGCACTTAAACATAGAAGGCCAGTGCCAGCAGCGGCGCGCCGCCAGCAACGACGACTCGCCAGTTCACAAACGCTGCACACTCCACCAACGCCTCGAACTGTTCAGGACAGCGGTGCTTGAAACTCTGGGCATTGTCGATGACCAGTGCAAGCGTTTGCCCAGGTTGAACGTGGACAGTCGACATTTCTGCGCTGGGGTCATCAAGGTATGAAAGGCAATCAACCCAGGCGTTCATATTGAGGCCGTAAAACTTGGGGAAGCCGAATGTTTCAGCGAACACACTGTGGAATGTTTGCCAGTCAGTAATCAGGTTTGCATCTATGTGCACCATGCAGTGTTCCACTCGCTCGAAAAGGGGATGGACAGTACCACTGAAATGCAATGACCGCTCCCCGGCTCAATTCTGCCTCGCCCTGTGCGAAAGCGTATGATGGCCGGCCGCCAATGCCGAGAAGGAAATCGCCATGCCCCCCAACAAAGCTTGCCCCGTGGTGTTCTGTGGTGGGTCGTCGCCGAGGATTTTGCTGTTCCGGCATCCTCTGGCCGGAGTGCAACTGGTCAAGGGCACGATCGAGCACGGCGAAACACCGGGCCAGGCGGCCTTGCGCGAGTTGATGGAAGAGTCGGGTATCAGCACTGCCACGATCCAGGACGACCTGGGCTGTTGGGATGCCGGCCATCTCGCCCAGGTCTGGTCGTTTCAACTGTGCCAGGTGCAGGGCACCCTACCCGAGCACTGGTCTCACCAGACCCTCGATGACCATGGCCATCTTTTCGAGTTCTTCTGGGCCCCGCTCGAGCAGTTGCCTGTTGCCGAGTGTCACCCGGTCTTCCAGCGAGCACTGGTCTTTTTGTGTGAGGCCCTGCAAGCGCGTGGTCACTGGCCAGGCGAGCCTTGCCGAAATTGACGAGCGCCCTACGCCCTACTCCCACCACTTGCAGAACAACGCATTTGTCCAGGTGCGTGGGCCAACGCCCAGGCCCACGGCGATAACCTGTGACCGGGAAAGGATTCGCTTGACCTCTGGATAGATGTTCATGGCGCACAAGTCCTGCATCTCTATGCCGAACTCGGCATCTGCCCCAATGTTTGCGCGCATCGTCTCCTTGAAGGTGTCATAGATCGCATACCCTTCGTCACCGGTAGCATTGACGGGGTCAAAGGTGGTCATGAAGAACGAGTTCATGAACATTTGCGCATGGTTGCCCTGCTCCATGAACTCAAGATAGGGCTCGGCATGGTTGCCGCAATCGATACACGCACTGGCAATGCGTAATTCCGGTGCATTGCAACCACTGCAGTCTGCTGGCGGCTCGACCATCCGCATTGCGTCGGCAACCGTCAGGTTGGCATTGTCGGCAGGCGTGGGGCGGCCCTCCAGACCAAACAGCTGATCAAGGGAAAAATTGCACGGCCTCCTTTGCCCAGGCGCCAGCCCATCCTTGTCTTTCTCGCCCACACTTTCCACCCACTTGAACAGGTTCGCAGACAAATACGAGACGGCATCGTCGGTGTACTCCACCCTTACACCGCACCCCTCCAGTTCATATACAAACTGGCCACGTTCCTTTCTCGTCGCCGGGGCGACCTTGGCGTCTATCAGGTCTTTGGGTTTGCCGATGGTGTCTTTGTTGACGAAGTCCTTGAGCGCCCAACAAGGCGCCTTGGCACAGGTTGCAAATGTCGCTTCGGAAATAGCCTCCACACCTTTGCCCGTACGATCGATCGCCTCGATGTTGCGTTCCATCTGCCGGGTGTTTTCGACCGAACTCTCTCGGTCCTGCTCATAGGTGTAGATAGAGAACAAGAACCCGATAAGGCCGGTGATCGCCAGTATCCCGGTAACCAGTGGATGTCGGCCGACCAGCTCGATCGCGTTCTTCGCGAAGTTGCCCCAGTCTCGAATGTTCACTGCGTATCCCCCTGCGTTGCAAGGCGCTTGGCTTACTACTCGGGCGTTCCCGCTTAGCTATTCAACATAATCAATCTGGCGGGTTTTGCAAACGCAGCCAGCCTCCGTAGTTCTTTGGATAAACCTTCTTCAGGATGCGATCAAAACTGCTTTTGGTTCTTCTGCAAAACCTGCACAATCGCCGGCTTTTTTTCCCGACAAGGTAGTCCTGCATGCAACGGATCGTCATTCTCGGCAATGCCGGCAGCGGTAAATCCACCCTCGCCCGCGCCCTGGGCAAACGCCTGGACCTGCCGGTGGTGCACCTGGACCGGCTGTTCTGGGAACCCGGCTGGGTCGAACCCGATGCCGAACAGTACCGCGCGCGCGTGCGTCAGGCAGTGTCACAAGAAACCTGGGTGTGTGAAGGCAATTATGCCCGGCGCACGTTCGACCTGCGTCTGCCGCGGGCGGATCTGGTGATCTGGCTGGACACACCGCGCCTGACCTGTTTTTTTCGGGTCATCAGGCGCAGTGTCATGAACCGCCCTCGGCCTGACCTTCCGGACGGTTGCAGTGAGAAGCTTAACGGGGCGTTTTTGACATTCTTGAAATTCGTGTGGGGTTTCGACCGCGGCTATCGCCCGGGGATCGAAGCGGTGCGCGTGGCCATCGGGCCGCAGGTGCCGGTGGTGCATTTGCGTGGTCGTCGGCAGATTGCCGCATTTGTCGAAAACCGGGCCTCTGGCAAGCCAACGCCAGGTTCATTCTGATCTCCTATGCTCAAAGCTCGCCTTCAGCAGGGTATTGCCCCTGATCCTGAAGTCGGACCGGCAGCAACCACACCACAGAGGAGCGGCGAACATGGCATTCGTTACCACCAACGATGGCGTTGATATCTTCTACAAAGACTGGGGTCCGCGCGATGCCCAGGTGATTTTTTTTCATCACGGCTGGCCGTTGAGCAGCGACGACTGGGATGCACAGATGCTGTTCTTTCTTGCCCAGGGTTACCGGGTCGTCGCACATGATCGACGGGGCCACGGGCGTTCGGGCCAGGTCTGGGATGGCCACGACATGGACCACTATGCCGATGACGTAATGGCGCTGGTCAAACACCTGGGTGTGCAGGAGGCCGTGCATGTCGGGCATTCGACCGGTGGCGGCGAGGTAATTCACTACATCGCCCGTTACCACCAGGAGCGGGTAGCCAAGGCGGCAATTATCGGCGCAGTGCCACCGCTGATGGTTCAGAGCGCAAGCAACCCCAACGGCCTGCCCAAGTCAGTGTTCGATGGCATGCAAGCGCAGTTGGCAGCCAATCGTGCACAGTTTTATCACGACATCCCCTCCGGGCCGTTCTACGGCTACAACCGCCCTGGGGCGACGCCTTCACAAGGGGTGATCCTGAATTGGTGGCGCCAGGGCATGATGGGCAGCGCCAAAGCCCACTATGACGGTATCGTCGCCTTCTCGCAGACTGACTTCACCGAAGACTTGAAGCGAGTCACCGTGCCGGTGCTGGTGATGCACGGCGATGATGACCAGATTGTGCCCTACGAGAACTCGGGGCCGCTGTCGGCCAAGTTGCTCAGCAATGGCATTCTGAAGACTTACAAGGGCTACCCCCACGGCATGACCACAACCCATGCCGATACCATCAATGCTGATCTGCTGGCCTTCATACGCAGCTGAGCCAACTGAGCAATCAAGGCTCAAGACCGATGCCGCGCAGGATCACACTGGTCACCGTCTGTACCGCCCGCTCGAACTGCAGCTCCGACAGCGGCTGGTGATCATTGAGCAGCCCCACCTGGTGGCTGAAGTCCGCATAGTGCTGGGTCGAGGCCCAGATCATGTACAGCAGGCCTGACGGCTCCACCGGCAAAATCCGCCCGGCCTCGATCCACTGGCGGATTTTTGCCTCCTTCATTTTCGCCCAGTCGTACAGCGGGGCATCCAGCGCCGCCCCCAGGTTCGGCGCGCCATGGATGATCTCGTTGGCCCAGACCTTGGAGCCATGGGGGCGTGTGCGCGAGTGGTTCATCTTGGCGCGGATGTAGCTGCTCAGCACGATGCGCGGGTCGTCATACAGCTCAAAGCACAAGGCATCCTGTTTCCACACATCGAGCAGACCGAACAGCACCGCCTGGTACAGCTCGGCCTTGGTGCTGAAGTAGTAATGCACGTTGCTGCGCGGAAGCTGCGCGGCCTCGGCAATGTCGGCCATGGCCGTGCCGGCGAAGCCTTTTTCGGCGAACACCTGTTCCGCCGCCAGAAGGATGTTGTCAACGTTGCGTTGACGAATGCTGAGCTTGTGCTGGGCCATGGGCGAATCCGTTGCGACTGACCCTGCAAGGCTACCACTGCCCGGGCGTTCGTGCGCTGTGGGATCAACGGCGCTGATTACGGTAATCTGGGCAACAGACAACTGCCTGCGGACACCCCCATCATGGAACTGCATATCAGCCTGCAAGGCCGCAAGGGCCTGGCCGAGCAGCTTTACCAGCAACTGCGCGACGGCATCGACAGCGGTCGCCTGGCCGCCGGCACGCAACTACCGCCCAGCCGCCTGCTGGCCGAGCAACTAGGCGTGTCACGCAAGACCGTGGCCGACGCCTATTCACGCCTGACCTACGACAATTTGCTCAGTGGCCAGGTCGGCAAGGGCAGCTTCATCACCCCTGCCCCCACCCACAGCCCTGCACCCGCCGCCAGCATTGCCCTGGCCAGCGCCGCGACCCTGGCCAAATGGCGGGCCCGGGCCAACCCGTTGGCCGACCTGGCGCTACCGACCTTGCGCTACGACTTTATCGGCGGCGCCTCGAGCAAGGTGCAATTTCCCTTCGATGACTGGCGCCGCTGTAACCAGTATGCCTTGCGCCAGATCCGCCACAGCAGCGCCCGCTACAGCGCCCATCAGGGTCTGCCGGAGTTGCGCGAGGCCATCGCCCGGCATATCGCCTTCGCCCGCGGCGTGCGTTGCAGCAGCCAGGACGTGCTGGTGTGCAACGGTGC
Source organism: Pseudomonas tructae (assembly GCF_004214895.1). NCBI lineage: Bacteria > Pseudomonadati > Pseudomonadota > Gammaproteobacteria > Pseudomonadales > Pseudomonadaceae > Pseudomonas > Pseudomonas tructae. The sequence continues at coordinate 3,662,526 of NZ_CP035952.1, forward strand.
CCAGCAAGCCCTGGATCTGATCGCCCGGGTGCTGATTGAACCCGGCTGCCAGGTGGCCATGGAAGACCCCGGCTACACCCCCGCGCGCCAGTTGTTCCTGGCCCAGGGCGCTGAGTTGCAGTACGTGCCGGTGGATGCGCAAGGGATGTGTGTTGAGCAGATCGCCGCCGGCACGCGGCTGATCTATGTCACCCCCTCGCACCAGTTTCCGCTGGGCATGCCGATGAGCCCGGCGCGACGCCAGGCCTTGCTGGAGCGGGCGGCGCAGCTGGGGGCGATCATCATCGAGGACGACTACGACAGCGAATTTCGCTATGAAGGGCGGCCCACCGACTCGTTGCAAAGCCTCGACCGCCATGGCCTGGTGGCCTACGTCGGGACCTTCTCCAAGACCCTGCTGCCGGAGTTGCGCCTGGGCTACTGCATCGTCCCGCAAGCGCTGCGCGAAGCGGTGTGCATCGCCAAGCAACTGACCGACTGGCACACCCCGACCCTCAACCAATGGGCCCTGGCGCAGTTCATCAGCGAGGGCTCGCTGCTCAAGCACATCCGCCGCGTGCACGAGGTCTATGCCGCACGCCGCGAACGCATCCTGAGGCGCCTGCACGGAGATCTTGCGCCCTGGTTCGAAGCCGTGCCGGCCACTGCCGGCTACCACCTCAGCGCCCTGGCCCGGGGCGATCTGGACGTGGCGTTCATCATCAGCATGGCGCGCAAGGTCGAGGTCGGCCTGTATTCCCTGGCGCCCTTCCATGCCCGGGTGCCGGTACGCCAGGGCCTGCTGCTGGGCTTTGGCGCCATCGAACTGCTGGACATCGACCCGGCGCTGGACCGGCTGCGCGACATCCTCCAGACCCTGGGCTGATTGGCCTCCTGAGAAAGCGCCCAATTGGCTATTCGGGCCCACCCGGCACGGAGGTAAGGTAGTGCCATCGCCGCCTGCCGCGGACCTTACCGGAGAGCAACAATGAGCAACCGTATCGAATGGGCCAAACACTCACCAGAAGCCTACAAGGCCATGGTCGGCCTGGAAATGGCCCTGGGCAAGTCAGGCCTGGAGACCTCGCTGCTGGAGCTGGTGCGCCTGCGCGCCTCGCAGATCAACGGCTGCGCCTATTGCGTAAATATGCACGCCAACGATGCACGCAAAGCCGGTGAAACCGAAGCACGCCTGCAGACGTTGAGCGTCTGGGAAGAAACCAGCTTCTTCACCCCGCGCGAACGCGCAGCCCTGGCCTGGGTCGAAAGCCTGACCCGGCTGCCGGAGCGGCACGCGCCCGAGCATCAATACCGTGCCCTGCTTGAACACTTCAGCGAAACCGAAGTGGTCAACCTGACCCTGGCCATTGCCACCATCAATGCCTGGAACCGCTTTGGCGTAGGCTTTGCCATGCTGCCCAGCTGAGCGGCCCTGACTGCCAGGGCGCTGCAAGCTGAGCGCCCTGGAACAAGCTAACTATGTACCGCGTTTCGCCAGGCCCGCCCTATAGATTGGCGGCATCACACCTGAAGCGAGACACCGCTCATGCCTACCGATCGACAGCTTTCCTTTGTAGCCACGGTACGCCTCCCAGCGCCGGGCAAAGCGTTTTGCGTGGCCTCGACGCAGCTGGGCCGGCCGTTCATGTCGAAGATCCGACGTGACAACGGCATCGTCAGCAAAACAAAGAATCTCGCAAACCTGGTGTCCCTCTGGGACAACTCGGACAAGCACCTTTCGCTTTACTTCCGGCACAGCAACGGTGCGTACCGCCTGTATATCCGCAGCAACAATGAACACTATGGCAAAGGGCTCTATCTGAACGAGGATGCCATGCTGTTCGCGCGGTATGTCAATGCCGCCCCCGACCTGTTCCAGATTTCCGATGGCAAGACCCACAATCTGGTGGTCGCCCCCCAGGCTACAGGGGCCTCCGGCCAACTCTACCTCTACCACCGTTCGCGCGGACTACTGCTTGGCTCAAAGACCTATAGCCAGGTCAGCAGCACCTTCACGGCAGTAGAAGCCGGGCGAACGCCCTTGCTGTTGAGAATTGAGATCACAGCGGTCAATGCCCCCTACCTGAGTAACCCGGATGAAGTCTGACACCCCATGAACACTGCGATCAGGGCATCACTGGCGGCGTGTACTGCAAGGTGGTGCCCAGGATCCACAGCAGGAACAGCACCAGTGGCACGTGCACCAGCAACTGCACGAACGAAAAACCGATCAAATCACGCGCCTTGAGCCCCAGCACGCCCAGCAGCGGCAGCATGTAAAACGGGTTGATCAGGTTGGGCAGCGCCTCGGCAGCGTTGTAGATCTGTACCGCCCAGCCCAGGTGATACTGCAGATCGTTGGCCACCAGCATCACGTACGGCGCTTCGATGATCCACTTGCCGCCGCCCGAGGGGATGAAGAAGCCGAGCACCGCCGAGTACACGCCCATCAGCAAGGCGTAGGTATCGTGGGTGGCGATCTGTACGAAGAAGGTCGAGATGTGGTGCGCCAGGCTCTGGGCATCGGCGCCCTGGACCTGAGTCAGAATCGCCGCGATCGAGCCGTACAACGGAAACTGGATCAGCACCCCGGTGGTGGTCGGCACCGCGCGGGCCACCGCGTCGAGGAAGCTGCGCGGGCGCCAGTGCAGCAAGGCACCGGCCATGATGAACAACAGGTTGTAGGTGTTCAGCCCGGAGATCGCGGTGATCGCAGGCTTGGTCGAGAACTCGTTGTACAACCAGCCGGCCGCCAGTGCCACCAGCAACAGGATCAGGATCGGGCTGTACTCCAGCCACTCGCCCGGGCGGGTACGCTGGGGCGTTGGCGGTGCCGAGAAGCTTGGGTCGACGCCACAGGCTTCGGCGCTGCGCGCGCTGTTCGGGCCCGGTGCGGTGGCGTAGGCCACCACCAGCGATACCACCACCAGGGCCGCAAGCATCACCCCCGACTGCCAGAGGAAGATGGTCTCGGTGAACGGGATCACCCCAGTGATCGCCAGGATCGACGGCGGCAGGCTCGCCGGGTTGGCCTGCAACTGCGCAGCCGAGGACGACAGGCCCAGGGCCCATACTGCACCCAGGCCCAGGTAGGCGGCAGCACCGGCGGCGCGGTAGTCCATTTTCAGGTCGGTACGCCGTGCCAGGGCACGCACCAGCAAACCGCCGAACACCAGCGACAGCCCCCAGTTGAGCAAGGACGCGACCATCGAGATCAGCGCCACCCAGCACACCGCTGAACGGCCATTGCCGGGGATCCGCGCCAGACGGTCGATCAGCTTGACCGCAGGTGGCGAACTGGCCACCACATAGCCGCCGATGACCACGAAGGCCATCTGCATGGTGAACGGGATCAGACTCCAGAAACCATCGCCAAAGGCCTTGGCAGTATCGGTGGGCTTGCCGCCCATGGCCATGGCCGCGACCGACACCAGCACCACGGCCAGGGCAGCGAACACCCAGGAGTCGGGGAACCAGCGTTCGGCCCAGTTCGAGCAACGCAGGGCAAAACGGGCGGAGCGGCTGTCTTGGATATCAGCGGCCACGGGATTTTCCTTTTATTGGTTTTATTGGACGGCACAAGGCCCCATCGCGGGGCAAGCCCGCTCCTACCGGTGGGAGCGGGCTTGCCCCGCGATGGGGCCCGAAAGTACTACTTAAAACGTCATTTCTTTAACATCATCCGCCACGATCAGCTTGCCCGCGGTCTTCGCGATGATCTCTTCAACCGTCACCCCCGGCGCGGTCTCGCGCAGGATGAACGCGCCGTTCTCGATTTCCAGGTAAGCCAGGTCGGTGAGCACCTTGCGGATGCAGCCGGCACCGGTCAGCGGCAGGCTGCAACGCGGCAGCAGCTTGGACTCGCCATCCTTGGAGGCATGGGTCATGGTGACGATGATGTTGTCGGCGCCGGCCACCAGGTCCATGGCCCCGCCCATGCCCTTGACCAGCTTGCCGGGGATCATCCACGAGGCGATGTTGCCGTCCACGTCCACTTCAAAGGCACCGAGTACGGTGAGGTCAACGTGGCCGCCACGGATCATGGCAAAGGATTCGGCCGAGTTGAAAATCGAAGCGCCGATACGGGCGGTCACGGTCTGTTTTCCGGCGTTGATCATGTCGGCGTCCAGCTGCGCTTCAGTGGGGAATTCCCCCATGCCCAGCAGGCCGTTTTCCGATTGCAGCATCACCTCCATGTCGGCCGGGACGTAGTTGGCCACCAGGGTCGGGATACCGATGCCGAGGTTGACGTAATAGCCGTCCTTGAGTTCGCGGGCGACACGTTGGGCCATTTGTTCGCGGGTAAGTGCCATGCTCAGGTTCTCTTTGTTGTTCTGGGGTCGGGTCAGGCTTTGACGGTGCGTTTTTCGATACGCTTTTCGAACGTGCCGACGATGACCCGGTCGACATAGATGCCCGGGGTATGGATTTCAGTCGGCAGCAACACACCCGGCTCGACGATCTCTTCGACCTCGACCACAGTGATCTTGCCGGCAGTGGCGGCCAACGGGTTGAAGTTCTGCGCGGTGTTGCGGTACACCACATTGCCGTAGTGGTCGGCCTTCCAGCCCTTGACGATGGCGAAGTCGCCGGTGATGGCTTGTTCAAGGATGTATTTGCGGCCGTTGAATTCGCGCACTTCCTTGCCTTCGGCGACCGGGGTGCCGTAGCCGGTGGCGGTGAAGAAGGCCGGGATGCCGGCGCCGCCAGCGCGCATTTTTTCGGCCAGGGTACCTTGCGGGGTGAGTTCGACTTCCAGCTCGCCACTGAGCAACTGGCGCTCGAACTCGGCGTTCTCGCCAACATACGAGGCGACCATCTTGCGGATCTGGTGGTCTTCGAGCAGCACGCCCAGGCCAAAGCCGTCGACACCGCAGTTGTTGGAGACCACGGTCAGGCCCTTGACGCCACGGCGCTTGATTTCGGCGATGAGGTTTTCCGGGATGCCGCACAGGCCGAATCCACCGGCCAGTACCGTCATGTTGTCGGTCAGGCCTTCAAGGGCCTGTTCATAGGTTGCTACGCGCTTGTCCAGTCCGGCCATGCTGATCCGCCTTTTGTAGTTGTTGAACCGACAGGGTGTCGGTGAGCGTTTGCCTCATCTTCACCCCTGAGCACTTATTTGTTAATTTTGTTTTTATGATCGTTTGATAAATTTTCCAAAAGAATCAGTTTAATGAACCTCAAACAGCTGCGCGCCTTCGTCACCGTTGCCAAATACCAGAGCTTTGCCCAGGCCGGCGACCACCTGCACCTGTCGCAGCCGGCCCTGAGCCTGACCATCAAGGCCCTGGAGGACAACCTCGGCGGTGCACTGCTCAGCCGCACCACCCGCAGCGTCAGCCTGACCCCGGAGGGCGAGGTGCTGCTGCCGCTGGCCCGGCAACTGCTGGCGGACTGGGACAACACCGAAGAGCTGCTGCGCCAGCGCTTTACCCTGCAGCTTGGGCGGGTGTCGATCGCCGCCATGCCGGCCTTTGCCGGCAACCTGCTGCCGGCGGCTTTGAAGGTGTTCCGCCAGCGCTACCCGCGGGTCAACGTCACCGTCCACGACGTCATCAACGAACAGGTGCTGGAACTGGTCCGCCACCGGCGCGTCGAACTGGGCATCGGATTCGAGCCTGAAGCCAGTGCGCCCCTGCGTTTCGAGCCGCTGTACCTGGACCGCTTCGTCGCGGTGGTGCCGGCCGACTCGCCCCTGGCGCAACAGCCGCAGGTGAGCTGGCGCGAACTGCTCGCCGAAGACTTCATTGCCCTGCAACGGCCTTCGGCAGTGCGCCTGTTGCTCGAGCAGCACCTGGCTGCCGAACACGGCAAGCTGGCGGTGGCCTTTGAAAGCCATCAGTTGTCGACCGTCGGCCGCATGGTTGCCAATGGTCTGGGCGTCAGCGCCGTGCCGGCCTTGTGCATCGGCCAGATGCAGGAACTGGGCGCACATTGCGTGGCGCTGGTGGAACCGAGTATAGAACGGCGTATCGGCGTGACCGTGCTGGCCGACCATAAACTCTCGGCAGCGGCCCAGGCGCTGCTGGAGGTACTGTTGGAATGCAGCGCCGACAATCCGCCAGGCTCGGCAGATTCACTCAAGGCAGATCGGCGACATAGGTCACCTGAGTGACGCCGCTGACAATGCTCGCCGGCGCGTAACCACCGGCCTTGATGCGCGCATCGACCGATTCATGGACCAACAGAGCGTCCGGCAACACCCTGGGGTACGGCTGGCGAATCGGTGGCATGGCGCCGATCACCAGCTTGCGCCGGCCCTCGCTCCATACCAGCCGCGGTATCCATTCGGCGACCCGCCAGGCCGGCTTCATCGAGTCATGGGCGTCGGCCAGAGGGTCGGGGGCAACACCGGCAAGCGGGTTCAATTGTGCCTGGCAAGCCTGGGCATCCAGCGCCAGACCGGCCGCTCCGGCCTGGGCGAACATCCAGCGCAGGGGCACCAGGGCCAGCTGTGATTCACTCACGGCATAGCCGCCGCCGACATCGCAGTGCACGCCGCGAAAAAACACCTCTTTGACATCGGTCGGGTCGGTTGGCTTGGCGCGCCACAAATGCTGACGGAAGAAACAGCGCCGCTCATCCAGCGACACCGCATGGCGCACCGTCAACACACTGGGGTTACTGGCGGTATAGGGAATACTGACCGGGTCATAGACCCAACCCAGGGATTTCACCGTATCGAACAGGCCCAGGAAGGTGATATCCAGGGTGCGGCCGAAGGTCTGCTTGAACTGGTGCTGCAAGGCAAAGTCAGGACGTTTGTCCTTGTCCCGGGCCAGGAGCATGGACCAGGCATAATCGAAAAGATGAACTTGATGGGCCGCGACCAACCCCATCCCATGCACCAGTGCAGCCAGGGCCCTGGCCGCATAGGCGCCGCGCGAGAAGCCAAAAACAAACACCTGGTCGCCCGGCCGATACTGCTCGGCAAGAAAACGGTAGGCACCCTCGACATTGCGCTTGAGCCCCCAGCCAAACGCCAGGCCAAAGATCCGTGCCGGCAGCTTTTGCCACTCGAACAGGGTTTCCTTGAGGCCAAACGTGCCGACCCCCTGGTCATAGTAAGACAGCACGTGCTGCGGGTCCGGATCGAGCGCCCGGACCAGGCGCAGAATGTGGGTCGGTTGCAGACTGAAACGGTTGTTCGTCCCATCCAGGCATATCACCAGTTGCCGCGCCATTTACACAACCTCCTGTGCTGAGGCTTTGACTATAGGTCAATGATGCTCTATCGCCATCAGTGCCATTCCAACAGCTATAGTCAGGAGATTATGCACAGCCGTAGCCCCCTCACTGGAGCCTAGCCAGATGATCAGGATTGAACGCGGGCCAATGCCAGAGGTGTTTTCTTCTGCGGCGTTTATCCGGTTACGCAGTGATGCCGAGGCGTTCTACCGCCAGCCTGCGGCGAAAAGGGCCCAGGCGCGCTTTGGCTTCCAACGCATTGCCGCACGCCTGCACCCGGATATTCGTCTGCTCTGGAGCGAGCGCCAGGTCAACAAATGTGCTTATTGCGAACAGTTGGTAAGCCGCCCGGAAATCGAACTGTTCAGACCACGCTACGGCAGCACCGACTTCAGTGGCGGCGTGTCCGATGACCACTATTGGTGGTTGGCGTTCGAGTGGAGCAATTACCTGCCCAGTTGCGCCGAATGCAACGCACTAAAGGGGCCACGTTTCCCGGTGCTAGGGCCACGGGCCAAAGTGGGTACCACCGGGGAAGCCCTGCGCCAGGAAAAGAACGTGCTGCTTGATCCCACGGAAGATGACCTTGATGGCGTGTTCCTGTTTCTGAGCGACGGCAAAATCACCAGTGAAACCGAACGCGGCCAGGCCACCATCGATGTACTGGGCTTGAACCGCAGCACCCTGATCAAAGCCAGGTCCGATGACCTGCGCAACCTTGAGCATCTGCAAGCGCTGATGAAGAACAAGCGCCCCGACTCAAAGAGCCTGGAGTACCTTGCGCAAATGGTCAGGCCGCAGAGCCCGTTCTGCGCCATGCGTCGGCAGTTTGTCAGGGCCTGGGCTGAAAAAATGGTTGTGCAGTTCCCCAGCAGCCAAAAGCGCATGGCCCCCTTCCTTGGTTTCAACACGGCGCTGGATGCCTCGAGCAATGCCAACAGCAACAAGGCACTGCGCGATGCGTCCAGAAACCTGACACAACGAACCAAAGCGCTGGAGTCATTCTCGATCGAGCAATCGCAGCCGCCCGAACAACTTTATCGAATGGCCCAGTACATCGAGCGCGTGGAGTTCAGGCATATTCGCGCCATTGACCACCTTCAACTCGAACCCTCTTTCAGTGATGGCAAGGTTGGCTCCTGGTACATGCTGCTCGGCGAGAACGGCACGGGCAAGAGCACCTTGCTCCAGGCATTGGCGTGTGCACTGGTCGGGCAAAGTGGCGTTGAGCGGTTGGGCGTACAAGCCACCGACCTGCTGCAAAAAGGCGCGGCCCGTGGCGAAGTGCGAGTCGAGTTGTCGGGCATGTCGGAACCTATCGTCATGACCCTGACCCGACGCGGCAACAACATCACCATCACGCCACCGGAGCCCAAAGTCATGGTGCTGGCTTATGGCGCAACGCGCTTGATGGGTAAACCGCAGCCTGCCGACCCGTCTGCTGCGGCCAGGAGCAAAGTGGAGAATCTGTTCGACCCGACACGCTTGCTGGACAACGGAGTCCCTTGGCTCAATACCGCCACTTCAGCAGCGTTCAACCGCTTCGCCCGCTCACTGACATCGTTGCTGCCCAGCGCCGATGGCGTCGAACTGGTTCGCCGCAATCATCAGATCATCGTCAAAAGCCCCTCCGGACAAGATACCCTGACCGCCGTCAGCAGTGGCTACCAGGCCGTGCTGGCACTGGCCATGGACATCATGAGCATCATGCGCCTGGGTTGGCAGGATATGTCTTCGGCCGAAGGCATTGTGCTGATCGACGAAGTCGACGCCCACCTGCATCCACGCTGGCGGATGCGCATCGTGCAGCGCTTGCGCGAAGTGTTTCCGCGGGTCCAGTTCATTGCCACCAGCCATGAGCCGCTCACCCTCAGGGGGCTGGACAGCAGTGAAATCGCCGTACTGACCCGCACGCTCGATGGCCCGGTCACGGCCATGACCTCAAAGAACACTGAACTGCCCTCCCCGCGCTACATGCGCGTCGATCAATTGCTGGCCTCAGAGTATTTCGGCCTGCATTCGACCGAGGACGTGGAGATCGATCGGCTGTTCGAGGAATACTACCGCCTGTTGGCCATGGAGAAACGCAGCCCAGGCCAGCAAGATCGCCTGCAGGCCATCAGCGAGCAGTTGCAGGGCAATAACAAGATGGGCCTGACGCCACGGGAACATATGGTTTTTGAGGCGGCTGACAAATTTCTGGCTGAGCGCATGGCGAGCGCCCGCAAGCTGCCAGCCGAGGATGAGCATGACGTGCTCATTGAACTCCAGAGCCTGTGGGAGGAAATCCAGCTTGAGCCCGCCCCGCTTGCGGCAAACGGCGCAAAAGGGCCTGAATCATGATCCGGGTACAACGCAGCGCCACGCCGTCGGTGCTGAATGGGGCGCAATCCGCCGGCCAGGATGAGACCCGCCGCGCCATCGCGCATGTGCTCAGTGCCTTGCCTGGAACCCCGTCCACGCCCTTCGAGTACAGCGTGTACAAGGACCCGCAAATCGTCGAAGCCCTGCGCACGCTGTTCCACAAGAAATGCGCCTACTGCGAATTCAATTACGCTGCCGGTGGGCCGGAAGACATCGAGCACTTTCGCCCCAAAGGCGCAGTGATAATCAATGGCAAGATGAGCAAGCCCGGCTACTACTGGCTCGCCGCCGACTGGGACAACCTGCTACCGTCGTGTATCGATTGCAACCGTAAACGCGGCAAGACCTTTGCCGATGACAGCACCGGCATGTCCGGTAAAGCCAATCTGTTCCCTGTAGTCAATGAAACGCTGCGTTGGCGCAACCACGCCGCGCAAAAAAATGAAGTAGCGTTGCTGCTCAATCCTTGCGTGGATAACCCCGAGCAACACCTGGAGTTTCTTGCCGAAGGTCTGGTCCGCCCCAGGACAATCCAGATAGCGGCCAACCTGGTACCCAGCCCGCAGGGACAAGTCTCCATCGAAGTGTACGGCTTATTGCGGCGCGACCTCGTCGAACAACGCCAGCTCAAGGAGAAACGCGTCAAGGCGGCTCTGGAACAAGCACTCAAAGCCATTGAAATGATGCGCCAGGCTGATAATCCGGCGCTCAAGCAAGATCTCAAGGAGCACGCTCGGCAATTGCTCGAAGATGCCAAAAGCCACCTGGCGCCAAACGAGCCTTTTCTAGCCGTTGCCCGCACCATTTTCAAGAACTACGGACTCGGTTGCTGATGACTGACACAAAGGACCTCCTCGCACGATTGCAAACAACATCCCACAGGCTTTCCAGGATCGGCCAGGGCACCTGGTACATGGGTGAAGACCCGGACCGCCAGCGCGCCGAAGTCACTGCCTTGCAGCACGGTATCGAGCTGGGCATGAGCCTGATCGATAGCGCCGAAATGTATGCCGACGGCGGCGCGGAAAAGGTCGTCGGCAAAGCCATCGCCGGGCGTCGCGATCAGGTGTTCCTGGTCAGCAAGGTGTACCCGCACAACGCCAGCTTCAAGGGCATTCCCGCCGCCTGCGAGCGCAGTCTCAAGCGCCTGGGCACCGACCATATCGACCTGTACCTGCTGCATTGGCGCGGCCAATACCCGCTGGGCGAAACCGTCGAAGCCTTCGAGCGCTTGCGTAGCGAGGGCAAGATCGGCCGCTGGGGAGTGTCCAACTTCGATGTCGATGACCTGCGCGAGCTGTATCAGGTGAGCGCCGAGTGCGCGGTCAACCAGGTGTTGTACAACCCGTCCCAGCGCGGCATCGAATTCGACCTGTTGCCCTGGAGCCAGCAGCGCCAGCTACCAACCATGGCCTACTGCCCGCTGGCCCAGGCCGGACGCTTGCTCAAGCACCCGGTCCTGACCGAGATTGCCGAGCGCCATGGCGCGACACCGGCGCAGGTAAGCCTGGCCTGGGTGATTCGCCAAGAGAGTGTGATCGCCATTCCCAAGGCGGTGGACCTTGAGCATGTCCGCCTGAATGCGGCAGCGGCCAACCTGGTGCTCAGCAGTGAAGACTTGCGGGCGATTGATCGGGCTTTTGCGCCGCCGACGCGCAAGCAGCATTTGTCGATGGTTTGACCTTTCAACCTGTAGGAGCGGGCTTGCCCCGCGATTGGCCTCTTCGCGGGGCAAGCCCGCTCCTACACGCGATGTTTATCAGTGGAAATCCCGACTCCGCACATCCAGCCCCTGCAACAGCGAACTCAAGTCCTCCAGGCGCTGGGCAATCAGGTGCCGCACCCCGCTCTCGCACTCCAGCCGCCCGCTCACCCGCATCAGCTGCGAGCCCACCAGCACCCGGCGCTGGCGCTCGGCCAGGTCGCGCCAGACCACCACATTGACGTTGCCGAACTCGTCTTCAAGGGTCACGAAGGTCACCCCGCTGGCCGTCCCCGGGCGCTGACGCCCGGTCACCAGCCCCGCCACGCTGACCCGGTCGCCATGCCCGGCCTGCTCCAGCGCCTGCGAGCTACGGCAACCCAGGGCAGTGAGGCGGCGGCGCAGCAAGGTCAGCGGATGCGGGCCGAGGGTGGTGCCGACACTTGCATAGTCGGCGAACATGTCTTCGCTCAATGACGGCTGCGGCAAGTCCACCGGCGCTTCCGGCGGCGCCTCGATACCGGCGAACAACGGCAGTTGCGCCTGTACCGCCGCCACGCTCCAGCGCGCCCGATAGCGGTCGCTGGCAAGGCCGCGCAAGGCCCCGGCATCGGCCAGCAGCTCACGGGCGCGGGCATCCAGGTGCGCCCGCTCACACAGGTCACCGACATCACGCCAACCGCGCTCGGCCCGGGCCTGTTCGATACGCTGGGCATCCTGCTGGCGAAAACCACGCACCTGACGCAGCCCCAGGCGAATGGCCAGGGCCTGCCCAGCCCCCGGCTCCAGGCTGCAGTCCCAGTCGCTGTGGCAGACATCCACCGGGCGGATTTCGATGCGATGCCGACGGGCGTCCTGAAGGATCTGGTCGGGGCTGTAGAAACCCATGGGCCAGCTGTTGATCAGCGCACAGGCAAAGATCGCCGGCTCATGGCACTTGAGCCAGCAACTGGCGTAGGTCAGCAAGGCGAAGCTGGCGGCGTGGGATTCGGGGAAACCATAACTGCCAAAGCCCTTGATCTGCTCGAAGATACGTTCGGCAAACTCTGCGCTGTAGCCGTTGTCGAGCATGCCCCGGGTCAGCCGCTCGCGGTGCGGTTCAAGGCCGCCGTGGCGCTTCCAGGCGGCCATGGCCCGGCGCAACTGGTCGGCCTCCCCCGCCGAATAACCGCCAGCGACCATGGCCAGTTCCATCACCTGTTCCTGGAACAACGGCACGCCGAGGGTGCGCTCGAAGACCTTTTTCAGCGCCTCGGACGGATAGCTCACCGGCTCAAGCCCCTGGCGCCTGCGCAGGTATGGGTGAACCATGTCGCCCTGGATCGGCCCGGGGCGAACGATGGCCACCTCGATCACCAGGTCGTAGAAGTTCTGCGGCTTGAGCCGCGGCAGCATGGCCATCTGCGCCCGCGACTCGATCTGGAACACCCCGACAGTATCGGCGCGGCCGATCATTGCGTAGGTCGCCGCGCAGTCGGCCGGGATGCTGGCCAGGGTCAGCTCACGGCCACGGTGGCGGTACAGCAGGTCAAAACAGCGGCGCAAGGCGCTGAGCATGCCCAGGGCAAGGATGTCGACCTTGAGCAGGCCGACCAGGTCGAGGTCGTCCTTGTCCCACTGGATCACCGTGCGGTCTTCCATGGCGGCGTTTTCCACCGGTACCAGGCTGTCCAGCGGCTGCTCGGAAATCACGAAACCACCCGGGTGCTGGGACAGGTGGCGGGGAAAACCGATCAGCTCGCCGGTCAAGGCCAGCACCCGGCGCAGCAACGGGCTGTGGGGGTCGAAACCGGCTTCGCGCAGGTGCTCGGGCGGCGGCAGGCGGTCGCTCCAGCGCCCGCAACAGTCGGCCAGGGCGTTGATCTGCTGCACCGGCAAACCCAGCACCCGGGCGATATCGCGTACCGCGCCAGCGGCGTGGTAGGTGCTGGCCACTGCCGTGAGCGCCGCGCGATGGCGGCCATAGCGGCGAAACACGTACTGCAGCACCTCTTCGCGGCGCTCGTGTTCGAAGTCGACGTCGATGTCCGGCGGCTCGTCGCGCTCGCGGGACAAAAAGCGCTCGAACAGCAGGTGGCTTTTCATCGGGTCGAGTTCGGTGATGCCGAGCACGAAACACACCACCGAGTTGGCCGCCGAGCCACGCCCCTGGCAGAGGATGCCCTGGCCCCGGGCGAAGTTGACGATGTCATGGACGGTGAGGAAGTAGCTTTGGTAATTGAGCTCGGCAATCAGTTCCAGCTCATGCTCAAGGGACTGGCGAGCCTTGTCACCGATGCCTTCGGGCCAGCGCCAGCGCTGGCCCTGCTCGCACAGGTGACGCAGCCAGGTGCTGGCGCTCTGGCCCTCAGGCACCAGCTCGCGGGGGTACTGATAGCGCAACTGGCCAAGGTCGAACTGACAACGCGCGGCAATGCGCAGGCTTTCTTCGAGCAATGCCGGCGGATACAGTTCGGCCAGTTGCGCCAGCGGGCGCAGGTGCCGCTCGCCGTTGGCGAACAGGCGCTGGCCGGCCTCGGCAACGCTGCAGTGATGACGGATGGCGGTCATGCTGTCCTGCAGGGCGCGGCGACCACGGGCATGCATGTGCACATCGCCACTGGCCACGGCGGCGATGCCCAGATGCTCAGCCAGGGCCAGCAACTGCTGCAGGCGCTGCGGGTCGTCCGGGCCGCGGTGCAACTCCACCGCCAGCCACAAGCGCTCGGCAAACACCCCGCGCAACCAGTGGCCGCTGGCCTGGTCGTCTTCGCCGCCGTCCGGCACCCACAATGCCAACAGGCCTTCCAGGGGCCTGGCGAAGTCTTCGCGCAGCAACTGGTATTCGCCCTTCTTCGCCCGCCGCCGGCCCAGGGTGATGAGCTTGCACAGGTGCTGATAGCCCGTGAGATTCTCCGCCAGCAGCACCAGCTTGGGGCCATCGTGCAGGCGGATTTCGCTGCCGACGATCAGCGCCAATTGCACAGCCCTGGCCGCCTGCCAGGCACGGACGATGCCGGCCAAAGTGCACTCGTCAGTGATCGCCAGGGCCTGATAACCCTGCTGGCGGGCCCGCTGGAACAGCTCCTGGGCACTGGAAGCGCCGCGCTGAAAACTGAAATTGGACAGGCAATGCAGTTCGGCGTAACCCGGCGCGCTCATGCGAACCAGCCTTGCAGCCACAGTGGGCCCTCTTCACCGAGGGTGCGGTAGGCCCAGCCCTGCAGGCCGCTGGCGGTGCGCACCCGATAGTAGTCGCGGCGCACATCGCCGCCGTCCCACCAGCCAGACTCGATACGCTCGGCGCCGGTCAGCAGTTGCACGCCGATGCCGGGCAAGGCCTGGGGCTCGGCCAGCAGCCAGCCCGGGCGCGGCGCACTCGTCAACAGCGGTGCCTGGCGCGGCCCCTCGCCGCGCTGCCAGGCGCATTCGGGGCGGTGATCGGCCTGGGCCGCAAGGCCGCCCACCGCCTCGTCGCCAAGGCGCGCGCGCAGGCGTTCGCGCAGTTGCTCCCAGGGCTGGTTCTGCTGCGCTCGCGCCTCGAACAGCTCATTGCGTTGCGGCACGAAGGCCGGCAGGTCTTCGGCCAGCAGGCGCAGGTTGCGCACCGGTGCGCCAATCTGCAGTTGCTCAAGACGGCCACGGGCCAGTTCGAAGAGCATCGACGGGTCGCGCTCGGCGGCCAGCAGGCCGACCGGCACACAGGTGTCGGGCCCCTGGGCATGCTCCAGGTGCAGGATAAAACGCTGCACGCCACTGTCGCGCCCGGCGAGGAAGGCGGCAAGGTCGTTGATCAGCCGGCGCAGGGGGAACAGCAAGGCCTGATGGGACTCGACATCGAAGTTCAGTTCCAGGCGCGCATCGAAGCGGTCCGGCGGCAGGTAGAACGCCAGGGCCATGGGCCGGCGCCCGAGCAGGCGGTCCAGGTGCAGTTGCACCGGCGCGGCAAAACGCCGGGCCAGGGCCTCACGTGGCAAGGCCAGGACCTGGCCGAGCTGGCGCAGGCCCATGCGGGCAAAGGCGCTGGCGGCCTCGGCAGGCAGGCCGACGCGCTCGATGGGCATCTGTTCCAGCGCCGCTCGGGTTTGCTGCGGGCAGTCGAGGGCCAGGCCATCGTGGGCATTGGCAAGCATGCGCGCCGCCACCGGGTTGCTGGCCAGGACAATACGGTGACGAAAACCCAGCGCCCTCAGCTCGGCGCGCAGCCGCGCCTCGAAAGCCGGCCAGGGCCCGAACAGGCCAAGGCTGGATTCGACCTCGAGCAACAGCACCCGCGGGTAATGCAGGCTGACCTGGGAGCTGAAGCGGTAAGCCCAGGCGGCCAGGAACTGCTGCAACTGCTCAATGGCGGCCGGGTCGTGCTCGACACAGGTAAAACTGCCGGCCAGGGCCTGGGCGGTGGTCAACGACTGCCCGGCGCGCAAGCCCAAGGCGGCCGCTGGCGGGTTGACCGCCTGCAGCACCCGACGTTGGGCCGGGCCGCTGAGCAGCACCAGCGGCGTGTCGGGGTCATCGCGACTGCGCAGCACCGCGTCGAGTGCCAGTTGCGGCAGCAGGATACAGGCCCAGAGCATGATCCATCAGCCTCGCCCGGGGCAGGCAATGGCCACAGCCGGGGCCAGGCCACCACGGCACTTGAGCACCCGCCATTGCGCCGGCTGGGCATCGACGGCAATGCGCAGCGCTGCCGGTGACGGGTTGAGCGCGGCCTGTTGCGCGCGACAGGCGAAGGCCAGGGTCTGGCCGCTTTCGGCAGCCACCTGCAAGCGGCGCAAGGCACGGTCATCGGCTTTATGCGGCCAGCACAGCACCGCGCCACAACTGCCCGAGCGCAAGCACTGCTCGGCAGCCCACAGCACCTCGCCGGCAGTGGCCTGGACCACCGTCAGCCAGCGCAGGTCGACCCCGGCCGCCTGCCAGGCCGGTGGGTAGGGAATCAATGGCGGGGCAATCAGCACCACCCGCTCACCAGCCTGGGTCAGCCGCGCCAGGCTCGGCCACAGCAGTTGCAGCTCGCCACAGCCCTCGGCCGCCAGCAGCAACTCGGTCAGCGCCCCGGGCGGCCAGCCGCCACCGGGCAGCGCCGCATCCAGGGCAGCATGGCCTGTGGGCTGCAAGCCCTGGGGCAAGGCCTGCGGCCGGCCCTTCCAGAGCCGTTGCTGGTCGAGCAGGCCGTCGAGGCTGACCACCGCGCCCATCAGCCGCGCCTCACCAGGCCACAGAACACCCCTTCGATGACGAAGTCGTGCTCCGGGCCTACCTCGATGGGGGCATACGCCGGGTTGCGCGGCAGCAGGCGGTAATGCCCGCCGGCCCGCTCGAAGCGCTTGATGGTCACCTCGCCGTCCAGGCGCGCGACGATGATCTGCCCGTCACGGGCGTCGGCCTGCTGCTTGATGCCGACCAGGTCACCGTCGAGGATGCCGTCGTCGATCATCGAGTCGCCACGGACCTTGAGCAGGTAGTCGGGGGAGCGGCTGAACAGGTGCGCGTCGAGCATCAACTGCTCGTGGATATCCACGTCCGGGCCGATCGGCCGGCCGGCGGCCACCTGGCCGAGCACCGGGATTTCCAGGACCTCGGGGCGGCGCAGGGCACCGGCCAGGCGAATGCCACGGGCCTGGTTGGGGGTCACCTCGATGAAGCCGGCTTCGGTCAGCGCCTGGATATGCTTGCGCGCAACACTGCGCGAGGCAAAACCGAAGGCCGTGGCGATGTCGGCCAGGCTCGGCGGCTGGGCCTGATCGGCAATGCGCTGACGAATGAAGTCGAGGATAGCGCGGCGTTTGGGCGATAGTGTATTCATGGAGTACATTTGTACTCTTTTCCTGTAGGTCTGACCAGCCCCGCCGATCCGGTTATCATGTGCGGCCACCGCAGCGGATACCGACCATGCTTGATGCCCTGTTGTTCGACCTCGACGGTACCCTCACCGACACCGACAAACTCCACCTGCTGGCCATGCAACAACTGTTGCTCGAAGAAGGCCGGGTACTCACCCAAGCGCAGTTCGACGCCCACATCAGCGGCCGGGCCAATGCCGACCTGTGCCGTTACCTGTTCCCCGACCGGCCGCTGAACGAGCACCAGGCCTTTGCCGACCGCAAAGAGGCACGCTTTCGTGCCCTGTCGCCGACCTTGCAGCCCACCGCCGGCTTGCTGAAGCTGCTCGAGCATGCCGAGCGCCTGCGCATCGGCGTTGCCGTGGTCACCAATGCGCCACGGGCCAATGCCGTGCACATGCTTGGCGCCATGGGCCTGAACCTGCGTTTCGAACATGTGCTGGTGGCCGAGGAACTGGCCCGGGCCAAGCCCGACCCGCTGCCCTACCTCACCGGCCTTGAGCGCCTGCAGGCGCGGGCGGCGCACTCGCTGGCGTTCGAGGACTCGGTGCCGGGGGTCAAGGCGGCCAGTGGCGCGGGGATCTTTACCGTCGGGCTGTCCACCAGCCAGCGGCCTGAATCACTGCTGGCCGCAGGTGCGCAGCTGGTGGTGAAGGATTTCGAGGATGAGCGCTTGTGGGCGTTGATCAAGCGGATGTCTGCCTGAGGACCGCATCGCCCCCATCGCTGGCAAGGCCAGCGCCCACAGGTTCCAGTGTATGCAGATCCATTGTGGGAGCCGGCCTTGCCGGCGATGAATTCACCACCATTCATCGCCCCTGCCCTCATACCTGTCGAATCCCCACCCCGGCAATCGACCATGAGTACATCCCCCAGCGGAGCGTAATCCATGGACAACTATCAAAACCCCCAGGTGGTCACGCGCAGCGAATGGCTCAGCGCCCGCCGCCAGTTGTGGCTGCATGAAAAGGCCCTGACCCACCAGCGCGATGAACTGAGCAAGGCCCGCCGCGCCCTGCCCTGGGTGCGCGTCGAGCAGGACTACCGCTTCGAAGGCGCCAACGGGCACCTGAGCCTGGCCGAGCTGTTCGCCGGGCGCAGCCAGTTGCTGGTCTATCACTTCATGTTCGGCGAAGGCTGGGAAGAAGGCTGCCCCGGCTGCTCGTTCCTGGCCGATCATTTCGACGGCGCCAACCTGCACCTGGCCCATCACGATGTATCGCTGGTAGCCGTCTCCCGCGCGCCCTACGCCCAGTTCCAGGCCTTCAGGCACCGCATGGGCTGGCAGTTTCCCTGGGTCTCATCCCATGCCAGCAGTTTCAACCAGGACTTCGGCGTTGGCGGCAAAGGCAGCGATCAATACAACTATGAGCCGTATGCGGGCGATGAAACCGAGCTGCCAGGCCTCAGCGTGTTTTACCGCGACGCTGCCGGCACGCTGTTCCATACCTACTCCAGCTACGCCCGCGGCCTCGACATCCTGGTCGGCACCTACAACTTCCTCGACCTGATGCCCAAAGGCCGCAACGAAGACGGCACCATGGACTGGGTGCGCCACCATGATCGCTATGAAGGCGCCAGCCAGGCACCTGCGCACTGCTGCCACGACTAGTACAGTCACGACCGGGCCTTGCCGGACTGTATCCTGGCCAGACTTTGCCCTACAGTAGCGCGCACAAAGCCCCGCGCTACTGTACAGGTTCGCCTTGCATGATCATCCAGCCGCAAAAACCCTCCATCCGCGTCCTGCTGTTTTCGCTCAAGGGCTCGATCATCCCGGCGATCTGGCGCAAGGTGCTGTACACCGTGCTGATCAGTTCGGCGGTAGTGGCCACCCACGGCACGCTGTTCGAGTACAAGGTGATCCTCACTGCCACACCCTTTACCCTCTGGGGCCTGACCCTGGCGATCTTCCTCGGCTTTCGCAACACCGTGGCCTACCAGCGCTTCTGGGAGGCGCGCACGCTGTGGGGCGAGTTGCTGATCGTCAGCCGCAACCTGACCCGCCAGACCCTGAGCCTGCTGCCCAGCCTCGACGCCAACCAGCGCCGCGCCCTGCTCGACCCGCTGATCGGCTTCGCCTACGTGCTGCGTGACCAGTTGCGCGGCACCCCCGCCAGCGCCGACCGCCAGCGCCTGCTCGACACCCCGACGCGCACGGCCCTGGCCAGCAGCGATGCGCCGGCCAGCCGCCTGCTCGGTCTGCTCGGCCAACGCTTCATGGCCCAGGCCCGCGAAGCCGGCGCTGGCGAGGTGATCCAGGCCAATTTCGATCAGCAGCTCAACCGCCTGTCCTATGTGCTCGGTGGCTGCGAGCGGATCAAGAACACGCCCATCCCCTACCCCTACATCCTCATGCTGCACCGCATCGTCCACGTCTACTGCTTTTTGCTGCCGTTCTGCCTGGTCGACAGCATTGGCTGGTTCACGCCGTTTGCCGTGTGCGTGCTGGCCTATACCTTCTTCGGCCTGGATGCCCTGGGTGACCAGATTGCCGACCCGTTCGACACCCAGCCCAACGACCTGGCCCTGGATGCCATGTGCCGCAACCTGGAAATCGCCGTGCGCGAGCTGGAAGGCGAAGCGGCGCCGGCGCCCTTGCAACCGGTCAAGGGTGTGTTGTTGTAAAACCCTGTACATCGAAATTCCCCGGCCGGCCTGATACCCTTGCGCCCATCCGTTTTGCCTCTTGCCAGAAAAGGAGTTCCCATGGCAACGCTCACCGTTCGCGACGAGTCGGTCTCGGGCGAAGTCTTCGACGATTTCGCCCTGCACTTTGCCACCGACACCATCACTGTGCGCCAGTTGATCCGCGAGCGGGTCCATCAGGAAGTCCTGCAGCGCAGCAGCGATACCGCCCCCCACAGCCGACGCCAGCGCCTGGTCAGCCCCGAGCCGCTGGAAGCTGCGCTCAATGGCGAGCGCCCCAGCGAACGCCCGACCATCGACTGGCGCAAACAGGTCGAGGTCGCCTGCGACGCCTTCGTGCGCAATGGCTTTTTCATCCTTCTCGACGAGCGTCAGGCCGAAAGCCTCGACGAAGTCCTGACCATCCGCCACGACAGCGTGGTCAATTTCATCAAACTGACCCCGCTGATAGGAGGCTGAACATGGCACTGGAACAACTTCAGGCGTTTCGTCACGACCGCCCGCAAACCGAACTGGGCCCGGTCGAACACATCGGTCCCGATGGCTACCCGCTGCTGGCAGGCTCCGAGTTGCGCCACGAGCATGGGTTGATCAGCGAGCTGCTGCCGCTGCTGCAGAAGATTCATGGTCGACCCGATGCCATGATCTTCGCCTTGAGCAAACTGCCGGCGGTCATGGCCCTGGATGCGGACCCTGCGTTTCGCACCCGGCTGGTACTGGCGTTGATCGAACGGGTGGTGGCCTACAACGGTGAGCTGAGCACAGCCAGTGCCGGCCATGCCTTTTCCCACGTCTTCGACTATGGCGTGCTGCCAGCGCTGATGTCCTGGCTGATGGAAAACGGCGCCCAGGTCGGCCCGTTGGCCGAACCGGTGCTGCAGTGGTTCACCAGCTACCGCTTCGCCTATTACGGCACCCTGCCGACCTTGACCGTGACGGACTGGGTCATCGCACAAAACTTCCCGAAAGTACCCGACGACCTGCGTGAGCTGCTGATCCTGCTGCGCAGCCAGTGTTCAGATCTGGGCCACTACGGCAACTTCGGCGATCAACTGCTGGCCAAGCTCGACCCGTTGCTGGGCAGCGGCGCCTGGCAGGTACTGGCGCCGTGCGAGCACTGGACCCAACTGGCCCTGCAAGACCTCGAACAACTGAGCCCCGAGGCACGCGAAGACTGGTTGGCGTTGCTGCGTCAGGCCGCCGCGGCGACCTCGGCGCGGCCATCGGCGAAATGGTTGAAGAACGCCCAGGCGCTGCTGCTCAAGGTCGGCGAGACGCCACTGCGGGCGGCCCTGCTGCGCTGGTTTGCACGGGTCGATGCCGGGCGTTGCGGCGCACTGCTCAATGTCGGCTGGGAAAGCAGCGATGACCGCGCACGCATGCACGATGGCAACGCCACGGTGCTGCGCGGCCTGCTCTGGATCAGCGCCGCGCTGGCCGACAGCGAACTGACCCGGGCCATCGCCCGCCTGGCCCTGAGCGCCTACCGCAAGGTCCGCGGCATCGGCCCGCGTGCGCCCAAGGTCGGCAACGCGGCGGTGTTCGCCCTGTCGTCGATCCCCAGCCATGAAGCAGTCGGGCAACTGGCCCTGCTCAAGGTGCGGGTCAAGTTCGGGACCGCACAGAAGGAAATCGAAAAAGCCTTCACCAGCGCCGCCCAGGCCCTGCAATTGCCCCGCGACCAGATCGAAGAGCTCGGCGTGCCAAGCTATGGCCTGGAGCAGGTCGGCCTGCGTCGGGAAAGCTTTGTTGACGGCGCCTTTGTCGCCGAGCTCAAAGTCGATGGCAAGAGCGCTACCCTGAACTGGTTCCGCGCCGACGGCACGCCGCAAAAATCGGTGCCGGCCAAGGTCAAGGCCGAACACAAGGACGAACTCAAGGAGCTGCAAGGCGCGGTCAAGGACATCGGCGCCATGTTGCCGGCCCAGGCCGAGCGCCTGGACAGCCTGTTCCTGCTGGAAAAACATTGGCCGTTTGGCCAATGGCAGGAGCGCTACCTTGATCACCCGCTGATCGGCACCCTGGCGCGGCGGCTGATCTGGCTGATCAAAGAAGGCGGCCAGCAGCACGCCGTGGTGTTCAGCGAAGACCGCCTGCAAACCCTCGACGGCAAAACCGTGACACCGTCCAGCGAGGCCGAGGTACGCCTCTGGCACCCGATCGGCCGTACCCTGGAAGAGGTCCTGGCCTGGCGCGAACGTATCGAGGCGCTGCAGATTACCCAGCCGTTCAAGCAGGCCCACCGGGAGGTCTACCTGCTGACCGAGGCCGAGCGCAACACCGCCATCTACTCCAACCGCTTCGCCGCGCACATTCTGCGCCAGCATCAGTTCCACGCCCTGGCCGCCGCCCGCGGCTGGCGCAACAAACTGCGGCTGATGGTCGATGACAGCTACCCGCCGGCCACCCGCGATCTGCCGGCCTGGGGCCTGCGCGCCGAGTTCTGGATCGAAGGCGTGGGCGATGACTATGGCGTCGATACCAACGAAGCCGGGGCCTTCCTGCGCCTGAGCACCGACCAGGTGCGCTTCTACGCCATCGATGCCGCACAGCGTTACTCCCATGCCGGCGGCGGCGGTTATGCCCCCGAACACTGGCGTGACGGCGAAGATGCCACGCCCCTGCCCCTGGACCAGGTGCCGGCGCTGGTGCTCAGTGAAGTGATGCGCGATGTCGACCTGTTCGTCGGTGTCGCCTCGCTGGCCAACGACCCGCAATGGGCCGATGGCGGTCCGGATGGGCGTTACCGCGATTACTGGCACAAGCACTCGTTTGGCGAGTTGGGCGCCACCGCGCAAACGCGCAAGCAACTGCTGGAAAAACTGCTGCCACGCATGACCCGCCTCAAGGACAAATGGGCCCTGCACGGGCGCTTCCTGGAGGTTACCGGCAAGCTGCGCAGCTACAAGATCCACCTGGGCTCGGGCAACATCCTCATGCTGCCCAACGATCAATACCTGTGCATCGTCCCCGACGCCAAGGCGCGCCAGCAGACCACGCCGCAATACCTGCCGTTCGAGGGCGACGCGCTATTGTCGATCATCCTCTCCAAGGCATTGCTGCTGATCGATGACGACAAGATCAGTGACCCGACCATTACTCGGCAGTTGGTGTTGAAGTAACCGGCAGCTCAGCCCGGATGACCAGGGAAGGAATGCGAATGACGTACACCCATTACGCGATGATCGAAGATATTGTGTTCGATGGACCTGATGCCATGGTTATCCTCGATTGCATCACTGCCCAAGCCGCTTCTGCACTGAGCACTCAAAAATGGGCAAGGACCCAGCCCAACGACGAGCACCTTGAACAGACGATGCTGCTGACTGTCAGCCTGAAAGACCTGATGAGCCGCGTGACATTGCATCTACAGCCAAATGTTGATGTGCCAAAGGTGTGGATCTGCTTCAACCTGCAGGATCACAATCCTGTTGCAGACGAAGGCGCAATCAGCGCCAGGTTTCTCAGCCTTGGAGGCCAGGACCAGGAAACGCTCCCGCACTTTACCCTGACCGATATCCGCAGTGCAGCACCACAGCTACAGCAACTGGCTTTCCTGACTGGCCTATCGGTACGCGGGACACAGATCCTGGAGGTACTCGAAGCCGCCGCAATGCAAGCGGGTCAATCACGATGGGTAGTGGCCTACGACGTTGGCCAGGGTAACGCCAATGCGCTTGTCAACGATTTGGGCTACCCCTGCCTGTTTTTTGACCTTGGCTGGCCGACCAGTGCCAATGCTCGCACACGCCCGCCGCAACGACCGCAACTGCTGGTTGCCCCTGGCTGTGTCTGCCATAGTGGCTCTGCTGCTCCCGTGGTGCTGTCTCACTGGGACTTCGATCAT
Organism: Pseudomonas tructae; assembly: GCF_004214895.1. Taxonomy (NCBI): domain Bacteria; kingdom Pseudomonadati; phylum Pseudomonadota; class Gammaproteobacteria; order Pseudomonadales; family Pseudomonadaceae; genus Pseudomonas; species Pseudomonas tructae. The sequence goes on from NZ_CP035952.1 coordinate 3,686,080, forward strand.
TGGGCCTATGCTGTGAGCAACATGAACTACAACTACGGTACCCGGGCCGCCAATATCAGGTTCGATCCGCATGCACTTGATCGTCCCTGGATTATTCCACGACCACCTGCAAGACGCAGGGGCAAAGGCTTGGGCCCGACACATTTGCGTTTCATTGCCCAACTGCGCCAACGGTTGGTCTGGCCAAACAGGCTGCGGAGCGTCCCCTTCGCGGCCGGCGTCATCACTCGTACCGACCCGACCAGAGACCCGCACGATCGCAACAACCAGGGTCTGGCGTGGTTCGTGATGCCCAATGCCGGCGCCCAACGGGCGACCCTCCTTCCGGGCGACGTTGAGTACGCCAATCTCCACTGGCCATCACCTCCCCCCCAGCTGGTATCGCTGGTTGCCAGTCACCATGGTGGATGGGCGGGAATGCCCCCGGCTGCAACAACGTCCGTTGCACCCCATCTAACCTTGTCGCTCGGCGCCCTGAATGTTCATCACCATCCCAATGCGCTGGCGCTGGGTAATCACTGGACCATGGGTTGGCCCGAGCCTGCGTGTACCAGTAATCGTTCGACCACCCCACACTCATTATTAATCAATGGTTCGGTGCTGATCCCCTTGGACCCTTCGGCGCCCAGGCCCACATTCAGTTGCCCGACACTGATTGCCAGCAATCTGGTCCCGACCCAATAACACGCCATCAGTCAAAGGATTGCCCATGATTGTCCAACAGCTGACACCGCTATGAGGTGGTTCATGCTCGCCCTGGCGCTAGTCGCCAGCGCCAGCATCGCCGATGACGAGGACTATCCGGACCCGCTATACGGCTTTGTGGTCGGACCTTACGCGCTGATCGGCAAAGAACCGGATAACGGCGCCACTTATTCCGGCCGAGCCACCCTGCGTTATCTGGATGGCCAGTTGGTATTGGCAAAGACCATCGACGGCAAGACCCACACTGCCATCGGCAAAGTCGAGGTCGCGGCCATTGCCAAGGCCAAAGTACTGCGTTTCACCTGGCCCGGGCACCACTCGACCTGCCTGATCCACGGGGACCTGGACAACTACGCGCGCCTGACCTGCTACTGGCAGCGCGACGGCATCGAGCACAAGGAGCCGGGTATGGAAACTTACTTCCCAACCGCCAGCTGGCCGCAGAAGCGCCAATGACAGCAGGTAATCAGCGCCCAAACGTGGTGGTGATCGGCGCGGGCATCGTCGGCGCTTCGATTGCCTACCACCTGAGCACGCATGCCCAGGTGACAATCATCGACAAGGGCCAGCCAGGCCTGGGCGTCACCTCCCGGGCTTTTGGCTGGCTCAACACAACGGCGCCACAGCCCCCTGAATTTGCTGGGCTGCGGGGCCTTGCGATTGCCGAGTATCACCGGCTACAACACGAGCTGGGTACGGCGCTGATCAACTGGACCGGCGCGCTGTCGTTCAGCGAAACGCCCTCGCCCACTGATGGCGTCGAGCTGATCGGCCCCGCTCGCGTACAACAGCTTGAGCCGCATTTCAAAGCGCCAATGCAGCAGGCGCTGTTTGCTCCGCAGGAAGGATCAATCGACCCGGTAGCGATGACCCGTTTGCTGCTCGAGCGCGCCCAGGCCAACGGCGCCCGCCTGCTGACTGACACGCCGGTGCAGGCGATTGAATGCCGTGACGGCGCCGTCGAAACGCTTGTCACCGCTGGCGGACGGATCACCTGCGAGTGTCTGGTAGTGGCGGCAGGCACCGAGTGCAAGGCCTTGCTGCAGCCCCTGGGTGTTACCTTGCCGCTACACCCGTCACCATCGATCCTGCTCCGCCTGCGAGCACAAGGCCAGCTGGTGCATACCCTGATCGCCAGCGACGAACTGGAAATCCGCCAACCGACACCTGAGCTGATCCTGGCCGCCGAAGACTACCTCGACGCCGACGGCGAAGATGGCCCCGAGGCCATTGCCCTGCGGGCGCTGAATACCATTCGCAAGCGTTTGCACGGCGGCCAGGGCCTTGAGCTGCTCAGCACCGAGGTTGGCCTGCGGCCCATGCCGGATGATCGCATCCCCATCATCGGTACCTTGCCGTCTGTCAGCGGGTTGTACCTGGCGGTGATGCATTCGGGCGTCACCCTCGCGGCAGTGATCGGCCGGCTGGTAGCGCAAGAGCTCATCGAAGGCAAGCTTGCAACAGAGCTTCAAGGCTGCCGACCGACGCGGTTCAGCGGCCAGACGCCTCCAGCAACCAATTGCTGAAAGCATTCATCGCCGGGCTTTGGGCCTTCGATTGCAGGCGTGTCAGCCAGTAGCTGCCGGTGCTGATACTCAGGTCAAACGGCTGGCGAATGGCATCACTAGCCAGCAATCGTTCGAACATCAACGGCGGCGCCAGGGCGACACCGGCGCCTTGCAGGGCCGCTTCCATCATCCCCAGCGACGAATCGAAGACCATGCTCCGCGAGGGCTGGACGGCGCCAGACAACCCGGCGGCCTGAAACCACTCGGCCCACTCGTCACTGCGATAGGAGCGCAGCAGGGTTTGTTGCAGCAGGTCGTTAGGGCTGTGCAACTGCTCGGCAATCGCGGGCACGCACAACACCGACAGCGGCGCCTCCAGCAGCGCCTGCGCATCGATGCCATGCCAGGCACCGCTGCCAAAGCGAATAGCGTAATCCAGGCCTTCGGCAGCGATATCGACACGGTTGTTGTTGGTCGACAGGCGCAGGTCGATAAACGGGTGCAGGGCCTGGAACTCGGGCAGGCGCGGTAGCAGCCAGCCAACGGCAAAGGTGCCCACCGCACCTACAGTCAGCACCTCGCGGTAATGGCCACCGTCGAAGCAATCGAGGGTCTGGGCGATGCGGTCGAAGCACTCGCGCAGCACCGGCAGCAAAGTCTCGCCTTCGCTGGTGAGCATCAGCCCGCGCGGCAGGCGCTTGAACAGGGTGACCTTGAGCTGGGCCTCGAGGCTTTTGACCTGATGGCTGACCGCCGCCTGGGTCACGCACAGCTCGATGGCGGCGCGGGTAAAGCTCAGGTGCCGGGCCGAGGCCTCGAAGGCGCGCAGGGCGTTCAGGGGCAGGTGCGGTCGAATCATGCAGACTCCCAAATTTTTCTAATGGCTGCTGCGAAATATCATCGTTTGTCGTGCCTGGGCAAAACGCCTAGATTGGCGCTCCCTGCTGCAGCCAGGCCCACAACAGTCCACTTATGGAAAGGTTGCCGATCATGCACCAAAAAACCAACCTCAAGCCAGGGATTCTGGCCGCCTTCGCCCTTAGCCTGGCCTCCGGCTACAGCTTCGCCCAGGCGCCGCTGGAATCCACGGTGAGCGCCGCCATCCGCCCGCTGATGCAACAACAGGCGATCCCCGGCATGGCCGTGGCCATCAGCGTCGATGGCCAACAGCACTACTTTAACTACGGGATTGCGTCGAAACGCAGCGGCCAGGCCGTGAATGCCGACACCCTGTTCGAGATCGGCTCGGTGAGCAAGACCTTCACCGCGACTCTTGCAGGCTTTGCCCAGGCCAGTGGCAAGCTGAGCCTGGGCGATGCCGCCAGCAAGCACTGGCCGGCGCTCAAGGGCACGGCGTTCGATGGCATCACCCTGCTCAACCTTGGCACCTACAGCGCCGGCGGCCTGCCCTTGCAGTTCCCCGACGAGATCAAGGGCGAAGCCGACCTGCCCGGCTACTACACGCACTGGAAAGCCGACTACGCGCCAGGCACCCACCGGCTGTACTCCAACCCCAGCCTGGGCCTGTTCGGCTACCTGGCGGCAAAAAGCCTGGATCAACCCTTTGCCCAACTGATGGAAAAACAGCTGCTGGCGCAACTGGGCCTGCAGCACAGCTACCTGCAGGTGCCTGCCACGCAGATGGGCAATTACGCCCAGGGTTACAACAAGCAGGACCAACCGGTACGCGTCGGCCCCGGGCCGCTGGATGCCGAAGCCTACGGCTTGAAAGTGACGGCCGTGGACCTGTTGCACTACCTGGACCTGAACATGCAGCCGCAAAGCCTGAGCAAGCCCTTGCAACGGGCCATCGCCACCACCCAGACCGGCTACTACCAGGTGGGCGGAATGACTCAGGGCCTGGGTTGGGAGCAGTATGCCTACCCGGTCAGCCTGGAACAGCTACAGGCCGGCAACGCCCCATCGATGGTGCTGGAGCCGCAACCGGTGACCTGGCTGAAACCGGCGCAGCCGCTGCCGGCCAACACGTTGCTGAACAAGACCGGCTCGACTGAAGGCTTTGGTGCCTATGTAGCGTTCGTGCCGTCGAAACGCATTGCCATTGTCTTGTTGGCGAACAAGAACTACCCGATTGCCGAGCGGGTGAAGGTGGCGCATCAGATCCTGACGGTTCTGGAACAATAAGATCGCGGGGCAAGCCCGCTCCCACTGGGTTTCCACCACCCCTGTGGGAGCGGGCTTGCCCCGCGATTGAGGCCAATTGACCTCAAGGCAAACCATTGCGCCCATGCAATCGATAGCCTTCGCGCTCGCTCAGGCGATCATAATAAGCCTCGACCGCCGGCAATGCCGGGCGCTCAAGCGGGGTCTGCAGCCAGCGGTTGACCGACAGGCCGATGGGAATGTCGGCCAGGGAGAAATCCGCGCCGCTGACATAGGCCCCGGTACGCTCCAGTTGCCGCTCAAGGATGGTCATGTTCTTCGCCCAGTTGCGGCACCCCGCCGCCAGCGCCTCGGGGTCCTGGTGGGTCGGCGCCTTGCGCACCAGCGAGACAAAGGCGTAGCTCCACGCGCCATTGAGGTCGGTGGCCTGCCAGTCCATCCATTGATCGACCCGTGCCCGCACCTTGGGTTCGGCCGGGTACAGGTGCTGGCCACCGTACTGCGCGGCCAGGTAACGGATGATGCTATTGGACTCCCACAACACAAAATCGCCGTCTTCAATCACCGGCACCATGGCGTTGGGATTCAGCGCCAGAAACGCCTCATCCGCAGTCGAGCGAAAACCCGAGCCCCAGTCCTCGCGTTCGAACGGCAGTTGCAGTTCAGCACAGGTCCACAGCACCTTGCGCACGTTGATCGATGAAGCCTTGCCCAGTATCCGCAGCATCACTCACTCCTGTTGGTCGTGTTGTCCCAGGTGTTGCAAAAACAGGTTGAACAGCTCCGATTGGGACGATACCCCAAGCTTGCTGTACAGGTTGCGCCGGTGCACCTTGACCGTCTCCTGGGAAATGTCCAGGCGCTTGGCGATGGCCTTGCTGGAGTTGCCGCGCAACACCAGGCGGGCGGTTTCCAGCTCGCGGGCCGACAAGGTGTCGCTGCCAAAATGCTCCAGAGCACGCTCAACCGGTGTCGAATGTTCTGTGGCCTGCTGTGGATGCTGCTGGTGCCAGTGCTGGCGCATCAACGCCAGCAGCCAGGGGGCGAGCACGCTCAACTGGCCGATGGTCGCACTCTGGTAACGCTGGTTGGCGCCCAGGGAGATGGCCAACACCTTGCCGGCCTCAAGGTTGAGGATCAGCTGCAGCTCATCCTCGCCGACCAGGGCACGAAAGTAGTTGTTGAAGTAGTCGCTCTTGCGAAACTCGTCCGGCGCCACCTCTTCCATGCGGTACACGCCATCGGCCAGGCCATCGCGCATGGCCTGGATAAACGGGTCGAGCAGGTACAGGCCACCGAGGTACATCGGCGCGGCTGCAGGCGCATCGCGAAAACCGCGGTCGAACTCCTCCAGTACCGTCGGCGCGCCGTCGCGCTCAACCAGCAAAGCCAGGGCCGTATCGCAGGGCACCAGTTGCTCAAGCAGCACGATCAGTTGATGCCAGAACCCCGGTTTGCCCAACTGCTCGATGGCCCGGGCCAGGGCATGGTGATGGGCGGCGGCTTCAAATAGCAGGTTCACCGGTAACTCCTAGGGGGTAACGATTGGGGGGAATCGCCAGCGGCAGGCCGAGTTTCTAGACTCTGTTCACCGGCACGCAGTATTGCGGTTGCTCGAGCACTTGTCATGCTGTACGAGCAATGGCTATTGCGGCCTTTCGAAACCTTCAGCAGGAGTTGTGAATCAATGCGTGTACGTGATCTGGGCATTCGTATCGGCACCGGCACCCCTGGGGCGTTCAACGCCATTACCGATGTACCGGGTGTGCGCGTCGGCCATCACACCGTACAGCGCGGCAGCGGTGACAACGCGGTCAATACCGGCGTCACGGTGATCGAGCCGCGAGCCCAGGCTGCCAGCCTGCAGCCCTGCTTTGCCGGCGTGCACGTGCTCAATGGCAACGGCGATGCCACCGGGCTTGAGTGGATTCGCGAGGCGGGCCTGCTGACCACGCCCATTGCCTACACCAATACCCACAGCGTCGGTGTGGTCCGCGATGCACTGGTGGCGGCCGAGCGCGAGCTGGGCAAGGCCCGTACCTACTGGTGCATGCCCACAGTGCTGGAAACCTACGACGGTGTGCTCAACGACATCTGGGGCCAGCACATCACTGCCGAGCATGTCCATGCAGCGCTTGCCGCCGCGCAGTCGGGACCGGTCGCCGAAGGCTGCGTCGGTGGCGGCACCGGGATGATCTGCCATGAGTTCAAGGGCGGAATCGGTACCTCCTCGCGGGTACTGCACAGCGAGGCCGGTGGCTGGACCGTCGGCGTGCTGGTACAGGCCAACTATGGCGTGCGCGGCGCCCTGCGCGTGGCCGGCTACCCGGTCGGCCAGGTGCTGGGCGAGGTGCATTCGCCGTTCAGCGCTGCGCGCAATGTTGGCGAGCCGGGCATGGGTTCGATCGTCATCACCCTGGCCACCGACGCACCACTGCTGCCCCACCAGTGCACGCGCCTGGCGCAACGGGCCAGCGTCGGCCTGGCGCGGGTCGGCGGCGGCACCGAAGACTCCAGTGGCGACATCTTCATCGCCTTCTCCACCGGCAACGAACTGCCTGCGGCCAACTTCGGCCACCCCGGGGCGCCGACCAGCACGGTTCAGATGGTCAATAACGACCATATCTCGGCGCTGTTCAGCGCTGCGGCCGACGCGGTGGAAGAAGCCATCGTCAATGCCCTGCTGGCCGCCAGCGACCTTGAGGCCCATGGCAGCAAGGTCCTGGCGCTCACGCCCGAGCGCTTGGGTGAAGCCCTGCGGGCGGTCGGCTGGAGGGCCTGACAACGAAAGGCACTCGTTGCTGCGACAATTTGCCGGTATGGTGGTGTTCTGAAGATGGACGTTTACCCGCTCACAGGAAACCCAGAATGCCCCAACGTGAAGTTATCAATGCATCTGTCAGCCCAAAAGGCAGCCTGGAAACACTGTCTCAACGAGAAGTACAGCAACTGAGTGAAGCCGGTTCCGGCAGCCTGTACACCCTGTTCCGCCAGTGCGCGCTGGCAATCCTCAACACCGGCGCGCACGTCGACAACGCCAAGACCATCCTCGAAGCCTACAAGGACTTCGAGGTGCGCATTCACCAGCAGGACCGCGGCGTGCGCCTGGAACTGCTGAATGCGCCGGCGGATGCCTTCGTTGATGGCGAAATGATCGCCAGTACCCGCGAAATGCTCTTCAGCGCCTTGCGCGACATCGTCTACACCGAAAGCGAACTGGCCAGCCAGCGCATCGACCTGGAAAGCTCCCAGGGCATTACCGACTACGTCTTCCATCTGCTGCGCAACGCCCGCACCCTGCGCCCGGGCGTCGAGCCGAAGATGGTCGTGTGCTGGGGCGGTCACTCGATCAGCACCGAGGAATACCAGTACACCAAGAAGGTCGGCCACGAGCTGGGCCTGCGCAAGCTGGACGTCTGCACCGGCTGCGGCCCGGGCGTGATGAAGGGCCCGATGAAAGGCGCAACCATCGCCCACGCCAAGCAACGCATGAGCGGCAGCCGTTACCTGGGCCTGACCGAGCCCGGCATCATCGCCGCCGAGGCACCAAACCCGATCGTCAACGAGCTGGTGATCCTGCCGGATATCGAAAAACGCCTGGAAGCCTTCGTCCGCGTCGGCCATGGCATCATCATCTTCCCTGGTGGCGCCGGTACCGCCGAAGAGTTCCTCTACCTGCTCGGCATCCTCATGCACCCGGACAACCGCGGCCTGCCGTTCCCGGTCATCCTCACCGGGCCCAAGAGCGCCGCGCCGTATCTGCAGCAACTGCATGCGTTCGTGCGCGCCACCCTCGGCGACGAGGCGCAAGAGCACTACCAGATCATCATCGACGACCCGGCCGAAGTGGCCCGGCAGATGGTCGAGGGGCTCAAGCAGGTCAAGCAGTTCCGCCGCGAACGCAACGACGCCTTCCACTTCAACTGGCTGCTGAAGATCGAAGAAGGCTTCCAGCGCCCCTTCGACCCGACCCACGAGAACATGGCCGGGCTCAAGCTCAGCCGCGCGCTGCCGGCCCACGAACTGGCCGCCAACCTGCGTCGGGCGTTCTCCGGGATTGTCGCCGGCAACGTCAAGGACAAGGGTATTCGCCTGATCGAAGAGAAAGGCCCATACGAAATCAAGGGTGACAGCGCCGTGCTCGAACCGCTGGGCCACCTGCTCCAGGCCTTCGTCGACCAGCACCGCATGAAGCTGCCAGGCGGCGCCGAGTATGTGCCCTGCTACCGCGTCGTGAGCTGACTCAACCGCACGTCCCCGCTTGCGGGCACAGCCTGTGCCCGCAACATTTCCTGCCATTTTCCTACACTGCTCAGTGAACCAGCCTATAGAAATATGGTCTTTCTGCAGGCGGCCTGCGCGCACGCTCATCTTCACCGGCCCAATCATCGGGCTTTTACTGTTTATTTCACGCGAAGACCATCATGCCTATCACCCGTCCTGTTAGCGCAACGCCAGCGCTGCTTTGCTCCTCGAACCCAGACGCACGCCGAGTGCTGGCCGGTGGCCTGATAGGCGCCTTGCTGGTCCTTGCCACCCCGCTGCACGCCGAAGAAGTCGCTACCGGCAGCGAGCGCTGGGTCAGTGACAGCCTGAGCACCTACGTGCGCAGCGGCCCGACCGATGGCCACCGTATCGTTGGCAACCTCAAGTCCGGGCAGAAGGTCACCCTGCTGACCACCCAGGGCAATTACAGCCAGGTTCGCGGCGAGTCCGGCGACACCGTGTGGATCACCAGCAATGACCTGCAGGCCGTGCCCGGTCAGGTCGAACGCCTGCCGCAGTTGACCGAACGGGTGACCCAGCTCAGCGAGCAACTGAAAACCATCGACGACAGCTGGAAAACCCGCGTGCAAGGCATGCAGGAAACCCTGGACTCGCGCAAGGCGCTGATCGATGAGCTTGAAGCACGCAGCAAGGCGCTGAATGCCGAGCTCAGCGACACCCAGTCGGAACTGCGCAGCACCCAGGCGCGCCTGGGAGACGAGAACAAGCAGGTGCTGATGCGCTACATGGTCTACGGTGGCGCCATCGCCGGCGCCGGTCTGTTAGCCGGTTTGATCCTGCCGGCCTTGAGCCGTGGGCGCAAACGCAACGATCGCTGGTTCTAACGAGCAATCCCGAGGCTACTGCGCAATTCGTCCACTCAAGCCGGGCGCTGCATCAACACCAAGCGCAGCGCCAGCAACGCCAGCACACTGGCCAGTAAACGCGGCTGCAACCTGGCCATACGCCCCTGGCCACTGAAGCACCGGCTGATCACCCCGCCACAGGCCCCCAGCAGCACATGAAACAGCAGGGCAATCACGCTCAGCACCAGCCCCAGCAACAACAGTTGCTCGGCGACCGCGCCCTTGGCCGGCACCACGAACTGCGGCAAGAACACGATAAAGAACAACAACGCCTTGGGGTTGAGCAGGCTGTTCAGCGTGGCCGCAACGAACACCGCCACCAGTGACGTTTCCCGCCGCCCTTGCCCCTCGCCCGCCTTGCGCGGCTGCAGCAGCTTGAAGGCCATCCACAACAGATACACCGCCCCGCTGTAGCGGATGATGTCGAACGACGGCGGCCAGGCGGCGATCAGCGCGGTGACGCCGGTGGCGGTCAGCACGGTCAGGAGCAGATCGGCAACGCTGATCCCCAGCGCCGCAGCCAGCCCGCCGCGCCAGCCCATGGACAGCCCGTGGCTGATGACAAAGGCCATGTTCGGCCCCGGCGAGAGCAGCAACAGGATCACCGCGCCGGAAAAAATCAGCAGCGTTTGCATGTCGAGCATCGCAGGCCTCCTGGCTGGGTTGCGAGTCTCGACAGTAGCGGGTTTTCAGCCAGGGCAAGCACTACAGCGTGGTGAATTTATTGCGCAACAGTTCGGCACAAGGTAGATCGCATCGCGAGGCAAGCTCGCTCCCACCAGGAGGGTGTAGGCCATCCAAAGTGGGAGCGGGCTTGCCCCGCGATCAGGCGTGCACCCACCGCCGATGCAGGCCACGGGCCAGGGCATCGAGCATGAAGCCCAGCACACCGATCAACAGCACCATCGCCATCAGTTCCGAGTACGCCAGGCGGTCGCGGGTGTCGAGGATGAAATAGCCCAGCCCGGCACTGACCCCGAGCATCTCGCACGGCACCAACACAATCCACAAAATGCCAATGGCCAAACGTACACCGGTCAGCACATGGCCGATAACCCCGGGGATGATCACCTTGCTCAGGGTTTCCCAGCGAGTCGCGCTCAAACTGCGGCTCAACTGCAACCAGCGTGGATCAAGCTGGCGCACACCGGCGGCGGTGTTGAGCAGGATCGGCCACAAGGCGGCAAACGCCAGCAGAAAGTAGATCGGCTGGTCGCCGACGCCCATCAGCATCACCACCACCGGCATCCACGACAGCGGCGAGATCATCCGCAGGAACTGGAACGCCGGGGTGGTCGCCGCTTCAAGGTGGCGGTAGCTGCCCACCAGCAGGCCCAATGGCACACCGATGAGCAAGGCCAGCAGCAAGCCGATCAAAATGCGCTTGAGGCTGACCCAGATGTGCTCGTAGACCTCGGCCTGGCCGAGCAACTCGATCAGGCTGCTGAAGGTGGCCTGGGGCGAAAAACGCGCCGACAGGCCATCGGCCGCACCAAACAGCTGCACGCCCGCCCACCAGAGCAACAACAAGCCGACCAGGCCGGCAACGCCCAGGGCGCCATGTACTGCATGCTTACCCATCAGATCGCAAACTCCTCGCTACGCTCGAAGCTCTCGGGCAAGCCGAAGGCCTTGAGCCCTCCTACCGCTTCGATACTGTTGCGCACGAAGCGGTCGTCGACCAGATCGCGGGCGGTGTGTTGCGGGTCGAGGCCGGCGAGAAAACCTTTGTCGCCTTCGATCAGGGTGTTCTGCAGGCGGCGCACCAGCTCTTCGGTGTAACTGGGGAACGGGTATGGCTGAAAATCGATGCGTTGCTCGTCCCACTGCCCGTGCTGGATCGCACCGCTGGCCACATAGGCTTCGCGGTCCTGCGCTGTTGGCGCCAGCACTTTGCTCAGTACTTGAGGCGTGTGCGGGGTATAGCGATTAGGGCCGGCTTTGGACAGCAGCGCGGCGGCTTCTGCGCGGTGATCGCGGGTCCACAGCTGGGCCTTGACGATGGCGTTGACCACCTTCTGCGACCACTGCGGGCGGTTGTTCAGGTCATGCTCGTGCATGAACACCACACAGCAGGCATGGTTGCGCCAGATGTCGCCGGTAAAGCGCTGCACGCGGCCGACCTTGAGGTCTTCGGCCAGGGCGTTGAACGGCTCGGCGACGATATAGCCGGCGATACGCTTGCTGGCCAGGGCCGGCGGCATGTCCGACGGTGGCAGCACCACCAGGTTGACCTCGTTGGCGGCAAGCTGGGCCGTAGTGGCTTTGGATACAGGAGTCAGGCCGTGGTCAAGGAACAGTTGCTGGACCACCACGTTATGGATCGAATACCAGAACGGAATGGCCACGCTCTGCCCGCCCAGTTGCTTGACCTCGGTGATGCCCGGGGCCACGGTCAGGCCCGAGCCGCCGACATGGTTCCAGGCCACCACCTTGGCCGGCACCTTGCTGCCGTAACGGGCCCAGACGGTCATCGGCGACAGCAGGTGAATGACGTTGACCTGCCCGGAGATGAACGCCTCGATCACCTGCGCCCAACTGCGCAACAGCACCGGGCGCTCGGCCTTGATGCCCTCGGCCTCGAACAGGCCATTGTTGTGCGCCACCAGCAACGGCGTGGCGTCGGTGATCGGCAGGTAGCCGATGCGCACCGGCGCATCCGGCTCACTGGCCGCGCGCGCTTGCAGGCTGCTGAGCAGCGGCATGGCGCCACCTGCTGTCAGCAAGGCGCTGAGTTTGATGAAGTCACGACGAGTGTGAGTGAAGTCGTCCAGGCACATGGGCAGTCTCCGGCGGCAGCGGCATAGGTTGGGAATCAGGTTCGGGTGTGCGGCTGGCCCGCCGAAGGGTTTTGAGTATGTCGATGCGCAGCGCGCCCAGTTCCTCGACCCGCTGCTCGCGCGGCTGCGGCAGGTCGATGTGCCATCGGCCGAGGGTGCGCGCCGGGTGGTTGCCCAGTAGCAGCACGCGATCGGACAACAGCAGGGCTTCGTCGATATCGTGGGTAATCAGGATGGCTGCGGTGTTGTGCCGGGCAATCAGTTGCAGCAGCAGTTGCTGCATGTCGGCGCGGGTCACTTCATCCAGCGCGCCAAACGGCTCATCGAGCAACAACACCTGGGGCTGGCGAGCCAGGCAGCGGGCCAGCGCGGTGCGCTGCGCCATGCCACCGGAGAGCTGCGCCGGGTACTGTTCGCGGGCGTGCTGCAGGCCGACCGCCTCGATCGCCTGGTCGATACGTGCCCGCCGTTCACTGGCAGCCAGCTTGGGCTGGCGGGCGAAATCCAGGCCGAAGGCGACGTTGCTTTCCAGGCTCAGCCAGGGCAGCAGGCTGGGGTCCTGGAACGCCACCGCCAAGCGTGGATGCGGGCCTTGCAGCGGCTCGCCGAGCAGGCTCACGCTACCGCTGCGCGGCTGTTGCAGACCGGCCAGCACCCGCAGCAGGCTGGACTTTCCGACGCCGCTGGGGCCGAGGATGGTAATGACTTCCCCCGGCGCCAGTTGCAGGTCAAAGCCTTCCAGTACGCTTTGCCAGCCTTGCTCGCGAGGGTAGCCAAGGCTGATGCCACGCGCCTCGAGCAGCACCTCGCTCATGCTGCTGGCGCCTGGCGTTGCAGCTCGGCGCGCAGTTGCACAAGGCTCGGGGTGACGATCGGCACGAAGGCCGACTCACGCCAGCGCCGGGCAAACCCTGCGCCATGCGCGCTCAGATAGGCCTTGCCACCGCTGGCCTGCAACTCCAGCTGCACGGCATCGGCGGCGGTTTCCGCCAGGGTGATGCGCAGCTTGAACAAGGCTGCCGGCTGGGTCAGAAAGCGCCCGTCGAGCAGGCCCGTTTTCAGCTCGCTGACGGTGTTTTCCAGGCGCTCGCGCAGCACCTGCAGCGCCTCGCCGAGGAACGAGCGCATACCTTGCAGGTGCGCCTCGACCTCGCTCAGGGCACGGCGCGCCAGGCCGATGGCCATGCCGCATTGCAGGCCCAGGAACGACGGCCGCACCGCCGGCAGAAACTGCTTGGCGTTGTCGTGCAGCAACCAGTCGCGGCTGATCGACACCTGATCGAAACTCAAGGCAGCGGTGTTGCTCGACTGCAGGCCCATCAGTTGCAGGTCATCGGAGCGGCTCAGCCCGCTGGCGTTGTCCGGGATAGCCAGGACGAACGGCGCAGCGCCCTCCTCTTCGATCGCGGCAGCGACCACAAAACCGCCCTGGCGCAGGTTGGTGACCCAGTGCAGGCGACCGGCGAGGGTCCAGCCCTGGTGATCACGCAGGCCCTTGACCTGCAGCGCTTCGATGCCCGACAGGTACTTCATGGCGTTGGACAGCCCCGTGGCACCGGCCAGATTGCCGCTGAGCAAGTCCGCCAGCAGGCGCTCGCGCAGCCCGGTGTTGGGGCTGTGCAGCAGGTATTCGATAAAGGCGCGCTGGCCCCAGAACACGAAGGCGGCGGCCAGGGAATGGCTGGCGACCTGGGCCAGCGTCTCGACCGCGTCGGCGACCGTGCCGCCGCTGCCGCCCTGGGCCGGGTCGATACCCACGCGCAGTACCTGCGCCGCCGCCAGTTGCCCCAGCACCGCCTGCGGGTCGCAGTGACCCTGGTCGAGGGCTTCGGCCTGAGCATCCAGCCAGGTGACCAATGCGGGATCGAGCATAGCGTTACTCCTTTAAAAAATGCGCCAGCACAGGCTGGCGCCAAGGGTCATCAGGCCGAAGGCTGCCAGCGGTACTTGCTCAGCTCGTCATTGAGCGGCGTTTGGGCGAACACATTAGCAAAATTGCACAGGGTAGCCAGACTCACGCCGAGGATCACTTCAAGGGCGTGACCTTCGCTGTAGCCCGCCTCACGGAAGGCGCCATAGCCGGCTTCGCTGACATTGCCACGAGTGGCGATCACTTCGCGGGTGAACGCGGCCAGGGCTTCGAGCTTGTCTTGCGGCAGTTCGCCCTTGGCGCGCAGGGCATCGACCACCTCCTGCGGCAGCTTGGCCTTGTTCAAGGCCACGGCGGTGTGGCCGGCCACGCAAAAGTCGCAGCCATGGTGGGTGGCGGCCACCAGTTGCACCACCTCGCGCTCGGCCAGGCTTAGCTCGGCCTTGCCGTTGAGGGCCGACACCGTGACGTAGGTTTCCAGCGCCGCCGGGGCGTTGGCCAGCACGCCGAGCAGGTTGGGAATGAAGCCTGAGGCCTTCTGGGCGTTTTCCAGGTAAGGACGGGCAGCCTCTGGGGCGCTTTGCAGTGTATGGACAGTGACACGCGACATGGAGTGGACTCCTGCTGACTGAGGGTGTGCCACAAGTCTGTTGGTTATAAGAATTACCTGCCATATTCTGCAGTCGCTATTACTTGCTCCTGAGTCTTTTCATTAGATGATTTCGTCCAGCCCCCTCGTCGATTGGTTATTAGAAAGCCTTGAGCTAGACGCCAGCCTGTTCCATGTCGGGCGTTATTGCGGCGGCTGGCACGCCAGCACCCACGGCCTGGCCCGGGCCAGTTTTCACCTGGTCGTCCAGGGCCATTGCTGGCTGCATATCGACGGCCAGGCCGAAGCCATTCGCCTGCAGGCTGGCGATGCAGTGTTCTTGCTGCGCGACTTCAACTATCGACTGTCCAACGCCGCGGACTGCGAGCTGGCCCAACAACAACCGCGCCAGGTCATGCAGCCGCTGGACAGTGAAGCCACAGATGGCGTGGGCCTGGTGTGCGGGTTCTTCCACTTTCAGCCGGGCTTGTCGTCGCTGATCATCGAAGGCCTGGACGACTGGATCATCCTGCGCGCCGGTGACCCGGCGCTCAGTGCTGCGCGGGCGCTGTTCGAGCTGATCCTTGCCGAGTGCCAGCGCCTGCCGGCGCCCTCCTCGGCCTTGCTCGAACGTTTGAGCCATCTGCTGTTTCTATATGTGCTGCGCCAGCGCGTCAGTGACGATCAGGGTATCCGTGGCCTGGTGGCACTGGCGCGCCACGGCAACTTTGCCAGTCTGCTCGAACAGTTGATCGAACACCCCGAGCAGCCCTGGTCGCTGGAAAGCATGGCGGCATGCACCGGGCTTTCGCGTTCGGCGTTCTTCAAACGCTTCAGCGAGCTGGCCGGGCAATCCCCGGGGCAGGTATTGCTGGCCCTGCGCATGCGCCATGCCTGCCAGTTACTCAAGGCCAACAACACCGTAGAACAGGTGTGCGCGGCCGTGGGTTACCAGTCGATTGCCGCCTTCACCCGCGCCTTCAGCAAGGCCGTCGGGGTGCAGCCGGGGGCGTATCGGCGCCAGCATGAGGGACGCTGAGGTAAACGACACGGCACAGATCATCGCGGAGCCTGTGGGAGCGGGCTTGCCCCGCGATCAACCTACACATCCACCAAAATCCTGAAGCCACCAAAAATCATCCGCATGCCATCAAACGGCATCGGATTCTTGTCCGGCTGCAAGCGCGGGTCCTGCATCATCTTCTGCATCCCCGCATCGCGCACCTCGCGCGACGGCCAGAGGATCCAGGAGAACACCACCGTCTCATCGTCCTTGAGCTTCACGGCCATGGGGAACGAGGTGATCTTGCCATCCGGCACATCATCGCCCCAGCACTCGATCACCTTCAAAGCGCCGCACTCCTTGAACACCACGGCAGCGGCTTCGGCGTGCTGTTTGAAGGTGTCACGGTTGGCGGTGGGAACTGCGAGGACGAAACCGTCTACATAGGACATGGGAATACTCCTGCCTTTGGGGTGTGCAGGATGGTCGATTGGGCGGGGGGTGGATCGACAGGCCAGCGCGCAGGTCCGACAGGTGGTTATTGCTCGTCATGCAGCAAGGCTGACAACACCGCTTCACAGGCCATGGGTGGGAGCGGGCTTGCCCCGCGATGAGCAGGGCAATCTACTCAACTCTTGATTGCGTGATGACGGCAAGGTGTAGGCCGCAAGGCTGGTGGCGCCCTTGAGATCGAGCGCCGCCCGCGCGGCGCATCGCGGGTCAAGCCCGCTCCCACCCATGGCCTGTGAGAGCGGTGTTGATCACAACGCCCACATCCGCACCAGTGCAAATCCAAGGTCCACGCTGACACACTGCCCATCCACCCACTCGTCCTCACGAAGGCGCCGCCCGGTAGTGGTTTCCCGCTCACCGTTGGCGATGACCAGGACGAACAAGCGGGTCGGGCACTCGAATGATCGCAGCCGATCGACGTCCGCCCGCACCGACCAGTCGCCTTCCAGGCATTTGGCTTGCGACAGATCGCCCAGGCATTTGATCTCGGCAACCATGGTCGGCGAGCCGCTGCCATCCAAGGCATAAAGGTCAGCTTTGCGCCGGTCGCCGATTGGCAGTTCTGTCCAGATTTCAATGCCATCTTCGAACCAGGCGTGGAGACTGATCTCGGCCTGTATCCAGTGTTCGCGGCAACTGTTCAACTGCACGACCTGCTCAAGTTTCTTTTCCATGCGGCGAAAAGCATGTTCGAACAAAGCCAGCCATTGAGGTGTGTCCATTGTGTACTCCCTGTACAGAACGTCTGGATCGTGGGGCAAGCCCACAGTTAATAATGCTTCATACGGTAGAAACTCACCGATCAAGATCGGCCAGAATCTCTGCTCTTGTCGTGACCTGGCGAAAATGATGCTTCCACAGATCAATGCCCAACCGACCGGACCTGTCCAGCGACGAGCCCACCGTCAGATCGGTCACCAGGGTCGGCGAAAGCCCTGCATCGAACAGCGCAAAGCCTGCGGCGAGTACGCAGGTTTCAGTCTGGATGCCACACACCAGCACGCGCTCAACGCCCAGTTGCTTGATGTACTCGATGGTTTCCACGCTCTGCCCGTAGCCGTGCTTGATAAACACCCGGTCGGCCTCGACCAGGCTCTCGTCTTCGGCCGCCGGATGCCAGCCCAGTTGTTTTTCAAACGGGGTTACCCGCTCATCATGCAACTCGACCGAGGCGATGGTCAGGATCCTCTCTGACAGGGCCCGTACACCATCGACCAGCCACTCGGGCGGGCTGAACGTGGATTGGACATCAACGATAAGCAAAACCTGGCGCATAAACCTCTCTCTCGCACTTACCAATGGTGCAGAGTATATCGACTTGGTACGGATGATTGGCCCTTTGCCGTGCTGCGCGACTGCCACAGAACTTTTCTTTGTTTATCGGTCTATTGGGATACGCCCAATCGTCACGCAGAGGTTGTCTTGGTTCATGAAATACCATTCCCCGCGGATACTGCTCGTTGCCCTGTTCGCCCTGGCGGGCATGGCCTCGGCCTCGGCCACTTCGATGAAGACCCCCACCCCTGTGTCAGCCCCGGCAGCCCAGCCGGGCAACAGCCCCTGGCCGACAATGGCCAGCATCGCCGACAAACAACCCGCAACCTTGCTGGCCCACGATGACCGCTACTGGCATGACGACCGCTGGCACGATCGCCGCGACGATTGGCGCCGAGACAACTGGCGTCGGGAACAATGGCGGCGCGAGCAAGCACGCCGCGAAGCTGCACGCCGCCATGAGTGGGAGCGCCGCCATGATCGGGCCATGCGTCACCGCTACGAAGAGGATCGCCGTTACTATCGACGCTAATCCAACGGGGCTTGCCACCGGCCTTAACCAGCAGCCATGATCCAGCAAAACCAAGCGGACCCCGGCCTATGCCCGTCGACCTGCAAGCGCTGTACCCCAAATTGATCCACCTGATGCTCGATACAGTGTTCGTGGTCGACCGGGACAATCAGATTGTGTTTGTCAGCGATGCCTGCGAAACGCTGCTTGGCTACCGTGCCGACGAACTGACCGGCACGCCGATCACCGACTACATCCACCCTGACGACCTGGCGGTCACCCGCACCTCCATTGTCCGGGTCATGAATGGTCAATCCCATGTCGATTTTCGCAACCGCTACATCCGCAAGGATGGCAGTGTCGTGCACATCCTCTGGGCGGCGTTCTGGTCCGAGGAAGTAGAGGCGCGAATCGGCGTCGCGCGGGACGTGACAGCCTTGAGGCAGGCCGAGGAAGAACTGCACTTCCTGGCCCATCACGATCCACTGACAGCACTGAGCAACCGCTCGCTGTTCAACCATCGACTGGAGTCGGCCCTGCACGTGGCGCACCGACAGCAAAGCTCCCTGGCGCTGCTGTTTCTGGATATCAATGACTTCAAGGGGATCAATGATATCCATGGGCATGCCATGGGTGATCGTATCCTCTGCATGATTGCACGACGCCTGGAAGGCTGCGTGCGTGAGACCGACACAGTGGCGCGGATGGGCGGCGATGAATTCACGGTGCTGTTACCGGGTATCCATTCCCAAGAGGCCGTTCACGCGAAGATCGAACAGATTCGCGCAGTCCTGGCCGAGCCGTTGGGCGCTGAATTTGGCGGGATCAAGATGCCGTCCTGCAGTGTCGGCGTGGCCTTTTATCCCATCGATGCAGAGGATGCCGACACGCTACTCAGCCATGCCGATAGCGATATGTACCGGATCAAGAAGCATCGTTCCGCATAGCTGGTATGATTCCGGCTTTTACCATTGCGAGTAAAAAGTGAATCGTCAAAAGAAAATCAAACAACTGTTGAAGGCTCACGCCAAAAAGGCCAGTGCCAAATTGGCGCCCAAGAGCAAGCCTAAATACATTTGCAAGGCTGACCGGTTGAAACTGGCCGCTGAAGCCGGTCTCGACGCCCCCCTTGCTGCAAGTGAATCACCCTCCGCTTGAGCCAAACCGACTCAAGGCTGGTCCTTGAACAGGTGTTCGCTGATGAAGTCGACGAATACCCGGATCTTCGGTGACAGGTGACGGTTAGACGGCCAAAGCGCCCAGAATTGCCCTTGCTCCTGGGTGCAGGCATCAAGCAAGGTTTCCAGCGCCCCGGCACTAACTGCGTCATGGACCAGAAAGTCCGGCATATAGGCAATACCGTGACCATCGCGCGCAGCCATCAGAATCGCCTCCATGTTGTTCAGGGTCAGTGCGCAGGGCAGGCGCAGCCGAGTGACCTCGGGGTCGGCACTCAGAGTCCAGTCCATGATCTTGCCAGTGGTAACGAAGCGATAGCGCAAGCAGTCATGCGCCTCCAGCTCGAACAGGGTCTGCGGCCTGCCCCTGCGCTCAAGGTAGGCGGGCGCTGCGCACAGGACAAAACGAAAGGGCCCAAGCTTGCGTGACATCAGCTTGGAGTCGGGCAGCCCGCCGCTGCGGATGACCACATCGAAACCCTGGTCAATCAGATCGACCAGGTGGTCGTTGCAATCCATCTCCAGCTCGATTTCCGGGTAGGCCGTGCGAAAGGCCGGCAGCAACGGCAGCAGGAAACGGTAGCCGATGGTCGGCAAACTGACGCGCAAACGGCCCCGCGGCACCTCTACCGCGTGGGAAAGCATGGCCTGCGCATCCTGCAGGTCATCGAGGATTTTGCGACAGCGCTCATAGAACAGTTCGCCCTCGACCGTAAGGCTGACCTTACGGGTGCTGCGCTGGAACAGACGCACCTTCAGGGCGCTTTCGAGCCTGGCCACATTCTTGCCGACGGCTGAGGCCGAGATACCCAGCGCCCGCGCCGCGCTGATGAAACTCAGGGACTCGGCGGTTTTCACAAATGCAAGAATGCCGCTCAGGCTCTCCATACAATTACATCCTTTTTGTCCATTATTAGTGGATTGACAGCCTATTTATCCGAAATTGCCGCCACTGTAGATTTAATTCACAGATTGCTACACCAGGAGCGCGCACGCAATGGACCAGGCTACCGATCAGTCCCTACCAACAAGTTGTTACGCAGTGCTGGCGGCCATCTGCCTGGCCGCCCTGGTACTGCCACTGAGCTTCACCGGCGGCGCCGTCGCGACGCCCGCCATTGGCAAGGCCTTCAATGCCGAGCCGTCGAGCCTGACGTGGATCACCAACGCCTTCATGCTCAGTTTCGGCAGCCTGCTGATGGCTGCGGGTACCCTGTCTGACATTTATGGACGTAAACGCCTGTTCACTGGCGGCCTGCTGCTGTTCGTCATCGTCAGCCTGCTGCTGTCGATCGCCCCCGGCATCGTGTGCCTTGATGCGCTGCGTGCAGTGCAGGGCATCGCAGCCGCTGCCGCCCTGGCAAGCGGATCGGCGGCCCTGGCCCAGGCGTTCGAAGGCCATGCCAGAACCCGCGCCTTCAGCCTGCTAGGCAGCACCTTCGGCCTTGGCCTGGCGTTCGGACCACTGCTCAGCGGCCTGCTGATCGAGCAGTTCGGCTGGCGCTCGATTTTCATCACCACCGCCGTACTCGCCAGTCTCTCGCTGCTGGTTGCACGGTCGCACATGCGCGAAAGCAAAGTAATCGACGCCCAAGCACCGGACCTGCCTGGCATCGTCAGCTTCTCGACCCTGCTTGTGCTGTTCACCAGCGCCATCATCTTCGCGCCACAGTACGGCTGGACTTCGCCACTGATCCTGGCATTGCTGGCAGGTGCGTTACTGAGTGCGCTGGCGCTGGTGAAGGTTGAACTGCGCAGCCGGCAGCCGATGCTTGAACTGAGCCTGCTCAAACACCCCCGTTTCCTAGGTGTGCAGATCCTGCCCATTGGCACCTGCTACTGCTACATCGTGCTGATCGTGTTGCTGCCGTTGCGCCTGATCGGCGTGGAAGGTCTCACTGCGCTGCACAGCGGCCTGCTGATGCTGGCGCTGTCTGCACCGATGCTGGGAGTGCCGATGCTGGCCGCCTGGCTGACACGCTGGGTCAGCGTCGGCAGGCTCTGCGCCGCCGGCTTCCTGCTGGCCGCCGCTGGCCTGTATGCCTTGGCCCGGGTCGACAGCGACGATCATCTGCACGGGGTGCTGGCCATGCTGCTGATCGGTGTCGGCACAGGCTTGCCATGGGGCCTGATGGACGGGCTGGCAGTCAGCCTGGTGCCCAAAGAGCAAGCCGGCATGGCCGCCGGTATTTTCAACACCTCCCGGGTGGCCGGCGAAGGCGTGGCACTGGCAATCACCTTCGCCCTGCTCAGCGCCCTGATCGGCAACAACTTGTCCCAAGCCCTGCCTCATGCCGACTACAGCGAACTGGCACAGCGCCTGGCGATGGGCGACCTCAGCCAACGCCAGGGGCTCGACCCGCTGCTGTTGAAGACAGCCTATCGGCAAGGGTTCAGTACCCTGCTGCTGATACTCAGCGCTTTCACGGTACTGTCGGCTGGCGCGACGCTGTTGCTCCTGCTCACACCGAACACCGCTCACCCATCACCAGTACCGAGGCGCAGTGAACGCCACTAGCGTGAGTTCTGTTGCCCGGCTACACATTGTGCATAGCCATCGGCAAACGCCGCATCGAAGCGCAGCCTCACCGGCTCTTCAAGGTCCGCCGAGGTATTGAGCAGTTCGCGGGTGGCCGGGGTGTATTTGATCCAGCCAATGGTGCCGGTGCCATCGGTGTCATACAACAGCTTCGCTTGCACGGTTTCGCCGTCGTCCTCGTCAATCAACAGATTGACCTTGTCCTTGCCGACATAAAGAAACGGGAAGTTACTGCTCCTGACCAGCTCGGTGAGGTAGCCATAGCAGCTACTCTCCTGTGCCGTGGCAGTGCCCGTGTAAGCGAGTGGCAAAAGCACCAGTGCGGCCAACAGCGGCCTGAGGCAAAAACGGCTCATTCATTCGTCCTGAATCATGGGGTTACTGCAGTGCGTTGAACGCCTGCAACCGGGGCGCTTATAGCCCATCGCCCGGATCGCGGGCAAGCCTGCGCCCACCCATTCAAGCTTGGCAATCCGCCGCCGATACCATTGAACAAGTATGGATGCCATGGGTACCGAGCATGACCCCAATCAACGCAGGATTGCGCATTGCCCCCGCATACACGGGCCCCCAGCCGATACCGCCCGCTGTCAGCACTGCTGCCAAGCAGCTTGCGCCAATCCCCGGTAGCACCGTCAGCCTGGGCCAGAGCCCCCGTGACGACGCCACCAGCACCTATTCGTCGCGCGGGGTCATCACAGTCCCCCTGCGCTATGCGCTGGAAAATGACAGTCCGAACACGCTCGGCACGAAGCTGCTCGTCGGCGTCCAGTCTTCGGCTATCGGCTCGCGCTTGCATGGCCTGGGCGCGGCCTTGATCAATCAGTTGGTGGCCAATGGCGGGCAGTCATTCACGCAATCGGTGTTCGCTTTCGCCGAGGGTAGCCAGCCAAGCGCCGAGGCGCTCAAGCTTCAAGGCAACAGCCTGCGCCAACACCCGGCCAATGCCGTGAACCTGAGCCTGACCACCGCCTCCGGCACCACCGTTGCCCTGACCCTGGCCAGCAATGAGCAAGGCCTGGCAGTCAGCGCCCAGGTACAGGGCGGCCAGCTCACGAGCGATGAGCTCAAGGGGCTGGCGTCGCTGGCCGACAGTTTTCAGGCAACCATCAGCGGCCTGAATGAACAGCCACCGCGCCTGCAACTGGGCAAGCTGGCAACACTCGACCCGGCCCTGTTCAGCTCGCTGCAGATGCATAGCAAGCTGGACACGGCAAATGATGATCAGTTGTCCTTCGACCTGACACTGGATGACAGCACGCGCAAACTCAGCCTGCAGGGCCCTGCCGGCAATGTGCAGTTGAACCTCGATACCCTCGACAGCTCACTGCTGGGAAAAAGTGCCCAGCGCCAGGCAGCGATCAGCAACTACCTGAACCAATTTGATGCGGCGCAAAGCCGCGGCAAAGGCGACAAGAACCTGGTGGGCCTGCTCAAGGACGCCTTCGTTCAACTCAATAGCGCTGACGACATCGGCAGGCCGTCGACCGACCGCATCCCGCTGCTCGCTGCCAAGGACACCGTTCTACTCAGTGGGCTGGCCGACTTCAGCGCATCGATCAGCCAGACCAGCCAGCAGTCAAACCCGCTGCGACTTACAGAGATCGACCACTTCGACTACCAGGTGTCCCAGTCCACCAAGGTCAGTGGAGCGTCTGCGGCGAACCGCTCGGTGCAACAGGATCAGCAGGCGCAGCTCAAAGCCGCTTACCACACCAGCCTCAACCCGCAGGAATCGCTGGCCAATGCTCTGCTGTCGCAGAACTACCGCTACCACCAGATCAGTGACCAATCGAGCAGTAGCACGCGCCTGAGCTACGACAAAAATGTCCTGGTGCAGGCCAGCGCCACCCAGCAGGCGAGTCAGAACGAGCGTGTGCGCACGTACGCCAATGGCGCGCTGGTAAGCGACCTGAGCACACCACGCTCCGTCTCCGAATCGCGCAATCTGCTTGGCCTGCTCACCGACCTGTTCGATCGCGAGCGCATCTCCCTGCGCGATCGCGGCCTATCGATCCTGGAAGCACAGCTGCAGTCGCAACGCAGCCAGTGGCAATTGCAGTCCGATCCTGCGCAGATCTGATCGCCGCCAGGCCATCGGCCAGGGGTACCCTGACCTGCTGCTCAAGGCCCTGGTCACGGACGGTGCGCCAAGGCTGCGCAGTCACTGTTTACAGAAAGGTAAACAGTGACTGCGCCGGCAACCTCGACTTGGGCAGGCCGGCGTTGAAGTCTTCGCTGCTGCGGTAGCCGAGGCTGACCAGCACCAGGCTGGTGAAACCCCGCTCACGTAAGCCCAGTTCGGCATCCAGCACCTTGCTGTCAAAACCTTCCATGGGCGTGGCATCAACGCCAAGCGAGGCCGCCCCGAGCAACAGCGTCCCCAGCGCCAGGTAGGTCTGCTTCTCCATCCAGTGCTGCAAGTCTTTCTGTTCAAAGCGGTGCAGATCGACGTAGCCACGTCGGCTGCCATCTTGCCCGGCCCTGGCCTGGTCGGTATGAAAACGTCCGTCGCAAGCCTCCTGGGCCAGCACCGCCTGCAAGTGCTCCTCAGGCATGTGGGTCCGCGTGCAAAAGACAATGACGTGGGAGGCATTGAGGATTTTCGCCTGGTTGTAGGCAAAGCCGTTCTCGGTGCCCTTGGCGATGCGCGCGCGGTCCTGGTCGGTCTGGGCGATGACGAAATGCCAGGGCTGCGAGTTCACCGAGGACGGGCTGTTGCGCAGTTGCTCAAGCAAGGCCTGCAGCGTGGCGGCCGGTACTTTGCGGGTGGCATCGAAGGCCTTGGTGGTGTAGCGGTGTTGAGCCAGGCTGACGAGATCCATGGGTGAGTTCCTGATTGAAGAAGTAAGGTCGAGGCATAGTTTTACTTTCCCCAGGGCAAAGAAAAACCGGCAAAATACGCCAACACTTTCACTGCAGGAGTGAAAATGATCCGTATTGATGATCTGGGGATGTTTGTCCGCAGCGCCGCCCTGGGCAGTTTCACCGCCGCAGCGCTTGAGGCCGACCTGCTCCCGGGCCAGGTGGCAGCCGCGATCAAGCGCCTTGAGCGCGAACTCGACGTGCGCCTGTTTGCCCGCACCACCCGCAGCCTGCGCCTGACAGCGCAAGGTGAGCAGTACCTGCCGACCGCCGTGTCGGTGCTGCAAACCCTCGAGCAAGGGCGCGACAGCCTGCGCGGTGACAACGCACCGCTGCAAGGCGTGCTGCAGGTCGCCGCGCCCTCGGACCTTGGGCGCAATATTCTGCTGCCCTGGCTCTCGGCGTTTCGACGCGAACACCCGCAACTGAATCTGCGTCTGTTTCTCTCTGACCAGATTGCCGACCTGTTTCGCGACCCGGTGGACATCGCCATCCGCTACGGGCTCAATGCCGAGGCCAACTATGTGGCGCTGCCGCTGGCACCGTGGAATCGGCGGGTGCTGGTGGCCTCGCCGGCTTACCTTGAACGCCATGGCCGCCCATCGACCCCGAAGGACCTGCTCGCCCACGCCTGTTTGCTGTACCTGCAGCACGGCCGCGTCTACGACAAGTGGCGAGTGGGCTCACAGACCCTTCAGGTTTCGGGCCCGTTGTTCAGCGATGATGCCGAGGTCGCCCGTCGCTGGGCGATCGAGGGCGAAGGTATCGCTTTCAAGTCCTGGCTGGATGTCAGTGCCGACGTGCTGGCCGGGCGTCTTGAGCTGGTGCTGCCCGACTGTCCTGGCGAGGTGTTGCCCTTGAGCCTGGTCTGCCCGCATCGTAAACAGCTCTCGCCGGCGGTGTCGCAGCTGCATGCCTGGCTCGTCGAGCAGTTCAGGGCGTTGCAGCCGATGTGAGGCTTTGCAGACACCCGGCCTGGCTTTACTTTATCCTGCCCCTCTTTGCGTAACGACCCTGGGAAGTTCCAATGTACATTGATGTACCGCGCCGCCTGGTGTTCTTCGACAAACACGACAATATCCGCCCGGCCCGCCTGAGCCAATACCATCCGGACAGCGGCGCCGTTAGCTACCCTCTTGGCCCGCTGGCCGACGATAGTGTCAGCGACATCAGCGCCGATGGTCGACGCATGGCCTTGCAAGGGGTCGACTGGCTGGTGGTGCGCGGCGCCAGTCGCTCGCGCTTGAGTTTCATCCAGGATGGTGCGCCGCTGCAGGCAACCGACAGGTTCCTGTCGTACTGGACGCGTTTCGACCCCAGCGCCCGGTATGCGCTGGTCAGTGTCGGCAACGGTAAAAAACGCCCCGTGGTCATCGACCTGAACAGCGGCGAATGCAGCGAGCCTATCGCTCGCGACGCCGACGCCAGGTTCGGCAGCATCGACCCCGTGCAGGGCAAGCTCTGGGCCCCCGATGAGCGCGCCAGCAACAGCGTACTGGTGGTTGACTGCGCCAGCGGTGAGATCAGCAAGGTGGCGTTGCCGCTGGAGGCCAAGGTGAAAAACCTGCGATTTTCCCGTGATGGCCAGTACCTGTTCGTCGTCGGCGAAAACCACCGCCTGCTTTGCTGCGACCGCGACGGCGCGGTGCGCTGGGCCAGGGATATGAGTGAAATTGGCCAGACCGGCGCCGGGAAAATCTTCTTCAATGAGTCTGGCAGCCACCTGTGCCTGCCCCTCTCATCAACCCAGCGCTCTGACTGGGGCGAAGACATCATCATTGCGGCGGGCAGCGGCCGGATCGAAAACACCGTGGTCCGGCAAAAGGGAC